>NZ_CP033866.1:0-3952018 GCF_003812225.1 Acinetobacter sp. FDAARGOS_494 | reverse complement strand
CACTTAAGGCTAAAGGTGCAAGTGGTGCCACGACATAAAAGCCGGAACCACTACGTGATTCAATTTTACCTAGGGCAATTAATCGCTCATAAGCTTCGACAATAGTAGAAACAGAAAAACCTAAATCTTTGGCTAGTTTACGTACAGAGGGAAGTCGGGTTCCTGGAGTTAAAGAGCGATTCTTAATTTGTTGTTCAATCTGTGAAATAACAAGTTCGATTTTTGTTTTGGTCTGGTTCACACTATTTATCTCTAACTGTACTGTTTGCTTATACATAACAGTTTTTTAAAATTGTACTGCTTTGTATCTGGTTTTGACACCATATCACAGCTTAAATTCTTCGTATAGTTGCGGAGAATAATATGCAAAAGTTTATGAACGGTTGGGTGAATGGTTTTATTGGGGTTGCAATTTTTGCTGGTTCATTACCGGCTACCCGTGTTGCGGTAACAGGTTTTGAGCCTGGTTTTCTAACAGCAGCAAGAGCTGTCATTGCAGGAGTTTTGGGTTTAATTCTTATCTTTTTGCTTAAGGAAAAAAAGCCTGCTAAACAAGATTGGTGGCCACTCGCTATTGTGGCTTTAGGCGTTGTAGTTGGTTTTCCCTTATTTACTGCGCTTGCTCTACAGTATATGAACGCAGCCCACTCGATTGTCTTTGTTAGCCTTCTACCGCTCGCTACTGCCATATTTGCAGTAGTGAGAGGTGGAGAAAAACCAAATTTATTTTTTTGGATATTTGCAATTTTAGGCAGTCTGGTTGTTTTTACCTATATGTTTTTCTTATCGGGTGAAGCTTCTTTTGGCATCGGCGATTTATACATGCTTATTGCAATTATTTTGTGTGGATTTGGCTATGCAGAAGGCGGAGTACTTTCGAAAAAAATAGGTGGATGGCAGGTGATTTGTTGGGCACTTATTTTAGCTTTGCCGATTATGCTGCTTGCTACTCTTTTTTATATGCCCGTTTCCTTTCAAGATGTATCTACATCAGCGGTAGCAGGACTGGTTTACGTATCTTTATTTAGTATGCTCATCGGGTTCTTTTTTTGGTACAAAGGACTTGCACAAGGCGGTATTGCTGCAATTAGCCAGCTACAGCTTTTGCAGCCTTTAATGGGACTTGCGATTGCCGCACTTTTATTACATGAACACGTAAGTTGGTCGATGTTAATGGTAACGGCAGTAACAATTTTATGTGTCGCTGCCGCTAAAAAATTCGCATAAAAATTTATAAACAATTTGCCGGTTTAGGAATACCTGCCAAGCGACTGAGATGGCGAGCAACTAAACCGGTATTAAATTTTTGCTGTAAAACAGCATTATTAATATCTGGGCTTACGGTTTTCATTAAAAACTTAATCAAAGGACGTGTTGCAGGAGAATGCCCAAATTGCTGATAAAATTGGCGAACCGCAGCTAAAACTTCAAAATGCCAATCTGTTAATTCAAGATCGAGAGATTTGGCGAGTTCCTGTGCTACTTCGGGATTCCAAATCGTATAGTCGACTAAATGACCATCTTGATCTAATTCTAAATTCATAAAAATGAGCCTAACTATATTATTTCAAAGAAATGCAACGATTAAATTGTAAAACCAGATCCGCAAACTGATCATAGTTCAATACCTTAACCTGAGCCAAGGTTTCTGCATCAATTAAATCTTTTTCATGAGACAAACAAGAAACTGAGCCAAACTGCTGACAAATATTTACCGAAAGTTGAGCAGTTGAGTCACCCATAAAAACAATTTGATCATCTTTATGAAATAGCTTTGCAAGTTCTTCAATAATACGAGGAGTATGGTGATAAGAAGCTTGCACAAGATAAAGAGTTGATTGCGTCATTAAAATTACACCTTTATCTACCAATATAAGACATGATCGAAAGACTGGATGAGTTCAGTATCTAACTGAACAAATTCTAGTTCCTGCTCGCTGTTTTGAACAAATGGATGCTGTTTGTTTTTGGCTTCAATAAGGATTGGACTTAAGTCATAAAACTCAAAGCTATCCACCATGTTTGAAGCAATTTTAAAAGCATGCTGCAATTGGTCAAAGTTACGTTCATTTTGTAAAAGACTAAGAGCTGCATCTTTTAATAATACTTTGACTGGTGAGCCAAAGGTTGCTAAAACCATAGTAGCGGCGAGGCTTTCATTGACTTGTAGGCTGGTTAGATTGGCTTGGGTCAAAATAACGAGTACAGTTTTCACACAATATACCTTTTAAAAGCAACAATCTAAGTTAACAAAGTAACTTAAAATTGAAGAAGACGAGAGGCTGACTGTACTGCATCAGCAAGTTCACCTAGACCAACCAACTCAAAGTTGTTCGCTAGGTTGTGATGACTAAGTTGATGGCGACTCGCATTTTCTGCATCGGTAATCCCGCGTGCAAGAGCAGCGCTAACGCAAACAGGAAGTCTGATCGAGAGCTTTTGCCATTCATGCGTTAAATTACGCTGGTCGTCAGGAACCCACTGAAAATCATTCGCAACTTGAACGCCATCTTGGTAAAAGAATACACGAAAGTCTTCATTTTTACTTTTGAGTGCCTGAGCTAGGCCCAGCGCATGCCAAGCATGGATCGAAGTAGGAGCAGAGGTTATTAGTAGTAATGTACTCATTGAGAATTCACTATGGTCATACGTCTAAATGGGCGTAGATACATTAAGAGAAAGGTAAGTATACAATGATTTTAGTGACAGGTGGTTTAGGCTTTATCGGTTCACATATTGCATTGAGTCTCATGGCTCAAGGCCAAGAAGTGGTTCTTGTCGATAATTTGGCTAACTCGACCTTGCAAACGCTTGAGCGGTTAGAATACATCTCTGGTATGTACGTTCCGTTTGTTAAACTTGATGTACGTAACACGCCTGCATTGAACAAAGTATTTGAACAGTACTCAATTGATGCAGTCATTCATACGGCTGGTTTTAAATCTATTGAAGAGTCTAATTTAAAACCGCTTGAATATTATAATGATAATGTCAGTTGTATTATGAGCCTATTGCGTGCAATGCAACGTACAGGCGTCCGTCATTTTATTCATTTATCTAGTTTGGCAGTCTATGGAAAATCTGGTTCACAGTTAAGTGAAACAGATGATTTCAACTATGCTTATCCTAACCCTTATATTAAGTCGCAACAGATGATTGAAGAAATCATCCGTGATACTTACAAAATTGATCATGAA
This sequence comes from Acinetobacter sp. FDAARGOS_494, assembly GCF_003812225.1. Lineage (NCBI taxonomy): Bacteria > Pseudomonadati > Pseudomonadota > Gammaproteobacteria > Moraxellales > Moraxellaceae > Acinetobacter > Acinetobacter sp. FDAARGOS_494. The sequence continues at coordinate 3,948,821 of NZ_CP033866.1, read as the reverse complement.
TGGAAAATTGCAATTTTACGTCTATCAAATATTGTAGGTGCTTTTGAGCATGGTGTATTAGGCGAGTATGTAGCACAGCTCCCTAAAAATATTGTACCGCTTGCCATGCAAGTTGCAGCGATGCAACGTGATTTAATTGAGTTACAGGATCAGTCTTCTACCGAAGACCATACCGTAGAACGTAGCTTTTTACATGTATTAGATGTATGTGAGGCAGTAAGCTCAACTTTACATTGGTTACGTGATCAAACCCATTGCTGTGAAGCTTTTAATATTGCCCATGAGCAAGTGCATTCGATTCGTCAATTATTAGATGAAATTTCACAGGTTACCCAAGCCGAAATTCCGACACAATCTGCGATTTATAAGCATGAAGAGTTAGCGCAGATTGGTGCAAATATAGGAAAAGCAAAAACTTTATTACAATGGGTACCTAAGCGAACTTTAAAACAAATGATTGAAGATGAATGGAGATTTTATCAAAATACATTAAATGGAAGATGAGATAATGATTCTTATTTACAATAATGGAATGCTTGAGTACGATACTAAAATTAACTAGCCAAAGCATAAATTGCTTCAGCCCGTGAGTTCTTTAACCAGATAACCGAGGTTTCTATGCAAACACGAATTGAACATGACACAATGGGTGAGATTGAAGTTCCGAATGAAGCGCTGTGGGGTGCACAAACCCAACGTAGCTTACAGAACTTTAAAATCGGGCAGGAGCGTTTACCCCGTGCCATGATTCGAGCGATGGGCTTGGTAAAAAAAGCAGCGGCAATAACCAATGCAGAGTTAGGCCAGTTACCACAAGATTTGAGCCAATATATTGTGGGGGCAGCCGAGGAAGTGATTGCAGGGAAATGGGACTCTCAGTTTCCACTCGTGGTTTGGCAAACAGGTTCAGGTACGCAAAGTAATATGAACTGTAATGAGGTGATTGCAAATATTGCAAATCAAAAGCTAGGCCAAGCGCTCGGAGCACAAAAGCCGGTACATCCAAACGATCATGTTAACCGCGCACAATCTACTAATGACTCATTCCCAACGGCTATTCATGTTGCGGCAAGTTTGCAAATTAATGAATTACTGATCCCTGCTGTAGAACAGCTTAAAGCGACTTTGCAAAAAAAGTCGGACGAATTTCAAGATATTGTTAAAATTGGTCGTACCCATTTACAAGATGCGACGCCACTGACACTTGGTCAAGAGTTTAGCGGTTATGTTTCTCAGCTCGAGCATGGTTTAGTACGTTTACAACAAGCTTTAAGTGGTCTATATGAGTTGCCATTAGGTGGTACGGCGGTAGGAACTGGGTTAAATGCTCATCCTGACTATGCTGTTAAGGCAGCAGCTCAGCTTGCAGCTTTAACGGGTTTGCCATTTGTTACGGCTCCTAATAAATTTGAAGCACTTGCAGGACGTGATGCTGCTGTTTTTGCATCAGGTGCATTAAAAACACTAGCGGTAAGCTTAAACAAGATTGCCAATGATATTCGTTGGTTAGCAAGTGGTCCACGTTGCGGCTTCGGCGAAATCCGTATTCCTGAAAATGAACCTGGTTCAAGTATCATGCCAGGTAAAGTGAACCCGACTCAAAGTGAAGCCATGACCATGGTTGTTGCTCAAGTACTTGGCAACGATACCACTATTAATGTCGCTGGTGCTTCTGGTAACTTCGAGCTCAATGTATTTATGCCAGTGATTGCTTATAACTTACTGCAATCTATTCAGTTGCTTGGTGATGCATGTAATAGTTTTAATGATCACTGTGCAGTAGGGATCGAGCCAAATCGTGAGAAAATTGATCATTTCTTGCATAATTCTCTTATGTTAGTTACGGCATTAAATCCGGTTATTGGTTATGAAAACTCTGCAAAAGTGGCGAAAACTGCTTATAAAGAGAATAAAACTTTAAAACAAGTTGCTGTAGAGCTAGGACTTGTTACAGCAGAGCAATTTGATGAAGTGGTTAAACCTGAAAAAATGGTTTCGCCAAATAGTAAATAAGCGATTTAACAATAGCCATCAGCAGTATATTTTGTAGCGATTTTACAAACTCTTAACTACTGATGGCTATTATGCTTAAGATGTTAAAGTTAGGGCCATTCATTTACCCTAAGTTATTTATTAATAATAAGAGCTATACCAATAGATCTTCTATATATTCCCAGCCATTAGCTTTCATCTCTTCAAACTTTCTTTTTAATTCTTCTTTTGTATATTCATGTGAGTCTTTAGCTAAAAGAATATGATAAGAATTAGATGCTGGATCTATAGTGACCTCATTAATTTCTACTGGCTGAATCACACCATTTTCGGTCAAACCAAGATCAGTAAAGCACATTCCTTTTACCGGAATAACACTGCATTCATACTCTTTAGAAATAAAATAATTATTTGAATAAGTTGAATAGGTACGTGAAGCGCGAATCTTCATTGCTATCTCCTTTATTCGTAGAGAAGATTTGAGTAGTGTGGCGCGTTTTAAAAGCTAAAACTGTTTACTTTTTATTGTTTGTTTACTATGAATCTTTGTTATTTAAAATATTTTTAACAATCTATATCAAAATTAACTGTAGAAGCCTCCTTTTTAAAAGAAGGCTTCAATATAGATAAGCTTATCTTGAGATTTTGTAAACTTTATTTTTATATTCATCACGAGAAATGACACCTTTATCATATTGTTGTTTTAATGATCTATATTGTTGATAACGAACATCTCTTTGAAGGCCCATATTGTCATGACTTCTAATGTAATAGAGACTTCGTTCATGATCACTCATATTTACAGTATGGTCGGGAGAGTGAGAATAAGTGTTTTGTGGTTGCTCTTCTTGGTAGTGTTTTGCAATCTCAAAAAAATCTACGTTTTGTTTGTTTGAATCAGAGCGGAAAGGATTGTGTTGTGATTCGTTAATTTTATGATCTGAACTATTATTTACCTCAAGCATACTCTTATGGCGTTTTGACTCTTGTCCATAAAATTCATATTTGGTTGGGGAGATAGTTGTTTCAGAAAATACAAAAGGAGAAAAAGTAGCAGTACTTAAAACTAATAAAATTAATTGTAATCTATTCATTTCTATGGAAGCCCAGATGAAAGTGAGTAAATCACTGTATTATAACACTAAATTTAACATTGGACTAAAAAATAATATATTTAAAATATACATATTTTTAATTTTCAAAGTTGTATAAGATTTATTTGCAAGTTTCTAGGTTGTAATTATTCCCTATTAAGCTTTATCAAACCAACTTGGTGTTGAATAAGCTGCCATAATTGTTAAAATGCCCACCTTATCCTGTTTTTATATTATTTTTTAATTGCTTTCGTTCTTGCAATTTTTAAATTAATTATGAAAAACAGTCGTTTAGTTAAGGATTTTTTTGAATGCTCTCTATTTATTTAACAGATACTCAACAACATGTGCAATTTAATGATTACCCAAGTGATCAGCCTGTTAAATTTCTGTTAAATCTTAAAAAGATTTTTCCAAGTACTGGTGATTTATTATTACCTGTTTTACCTGAAGATAATGATCTGGAAAATGTAACTTGGGAATCAACCTCAAAAGACTTTGAAATCTTCAAAAAGTTATTGGCAGGTTGGGGGGTGATTGAGCTTCGTTTAAATGCCATTACCGCTTATAAAGATAAAAATTTTGCAAATGAGCTAATTAAACAAGCTCAAGCGAAACGTAAAAAAGTAGCACAAAAAAATCATCAACTTTCTCTAGTTGCATTGGATTATATTTTTATGCACGAAATTCATGCACTCATTGATGCTGAACTGTTCACAATAGGCGAGAAATTTTATTTGCCAACCTTGCGGGAGCAATGGAAAGGTACCGTTTCGGACCAAGTGCTTAATGGAAAGCTCTAATGAATATCAAAAGGTGAATTCTTATAATTCACCTTTTTTATAATTAAATCAAAAGTTTGTATTTTTTATTGGTGGGTTATACAAAAGTTTACAAGAAAAGAATGCGTTTTTTTAAAAGTGGCAGATACATTGCTTATATAAATACAAAATTATTGCGGGAGAGAGGTTCTTAAGAACCCGCCGAAGGAGCAACAGGCCCGGAAACTCTCAGGCAAAAGGACTGTAATAATTAAAAAATCTGGAGAGCAGCTTAAGATTTATAAGCATGGAGAATAAAAACTTATAAGTCATAAACTCACCGAAGGGGAAGATCGAAATACTAAAAGGTAGTATTTAGGTCGAAACTCTCAGGTACAAATGACAGATGGGCTGTACTGATGAAATGTTCTTGCATTTCAGAGGAGTCTGTTATGCCACATGTTATTGTGATTGGTGCAGGAATCACAGGGGTTACTTCAGCCTATGAATTATCTCAATTAGGTTACCAAGTCACAGTGATTGATCGCCATCTTTATCCAGCCATGGAAACATCATTTGCAAATGGAGGGCAATTATCTGCTTGTAATGCAGAAGTCTGGAACCAGAAAGCGACCGTTATAAAAGGTTTTAAATGGATGAGGCAAAAAGATGCTCCTTTATTATTGAATCCTTCCTTTAGCCTACATAAATATAGTTGGTTGGTTGAGTTTTTGTCTCATATTAAAAATTATGAAGCCAATACAATAGAAACCGTTCGCTTGGCATTGCTTGCGCGTAAGCGCTTGTTTGATGTAGCTGAAAAAGAGCAGCTTCAATTTGATTTGGAGAAACGCGGTATTCTTCATATGTATCATACTAGGGATGATTATGACATCGCCAAGCGAGTTAATGATGTCCTAAATAAAGGGACTTTAGAACGTTACTCGGTTTCACCTGAGGAAATGAAATCAATCGAACCTTCTTTAACGGGTGAGTACTTTGGTGGCTATTACACACCAAGCGATGCAACCGGTGATATCCATAAATATTCAACCTCTTTAGCTGAAAAGACTAAACAATATGGCGTTCAGTACAAATTCGGTTTGGAAGTTACTGATATTAAGTGTCATGCAGATAAAGTGGTGCTGAATTGTCAGCCAAGTGCTGAGCATCCGCATCTTTCCCAAACAGACAGCTTTCAATTAGAAGGTGATGTTTTGGTAGTGTGTGGTGGTGTAGGAAGTTATCAGTTAGCTGATATGATTGGTGAACGTGTAAATGTTTATCCGGTCAAAGGTTATTCAATTACCGTCCAATTAAAAGATGAAAAAAGTATAAAAAATGCACCGTGGGTGAGTTTGTTGGATGAGAGCGCTAAAATTGTAACGTCTCGTTTAGGACCAGATCGTTTACGTGTAGCAGGTACGGCCGAGTTTAATGGTTATAATCGAGATATTCGAGCCGACCGTATTCAACCTTTGGTAAATTGGGTAAACCGTAATTTTGACATTTCAACTGAGCATGTTGTGCCTTGGGCGGGTTTAAGACCAATGATGCCTAATATGTTGCCAGTTGTGAAACAGTCTAAACAGTCTCGAGTTTTCTATAATACGGGACATGGTCATCTAGGCTGGACTTTGTCAGCAGCTACAGCTGTTTTGGTGAGTCAGGATATTCAACAAAAGTATCCCGCATAAAAAGAAAAGCCAGTGTCTATGCACTGGCTTTTTTATTTTATATTCACTAGTCGTACAGACGATAAATTCCTGTGAAGCGCTCACAACCTTTTTGCTGGGTTTTTACGATGAGCAGTGCTTTCTGAAAGTCAAATTTATATTTACAGTTATGTTCATTATCTAAAATTTCACTTTTCTGTTCAGGAGAGCTGTAAGCCATAAGTGAAACCGTTTGGGTTTCTTTTCGGTTATTCGGATTACGGTAAGCTAACCCTTCAATTTTGATTTTATCTTTAGCAAGTTGATGTATTTGTAAATGAACGGGCTGAGATGCAATATGTCCATTTTCAAATTTAAGATAATGCTGAGTTAGGGTTTGTTTAAGTGAAGCATAAAAATTTAAATCATCACCACGTACATCAAACTGTTGTTGAATACATGAATTGGTTTTGCATTGTTGTGTTTGTCTAAGCCACAATGTTTGAGTATCTTGTAGAAGCTGCAGTGGGGCATCTGTGACCAAGTATGCAGAAAGATATTTATTGTTGAGCTGCTTTCGTGCTTCGCTAAAGGTTTTTGAACAGATTTTTAGCTCTGCTTTTGAGTTGGAGCAGTCGATAGATTCTGCAAAAACAAGCGATGAGCATAAACAACTCAATGTCACGACAAAACTTAATCTTTTCAATTGATTCATATCAGTATTCGACGGCATGATCGCTTATACTTTCAGTCTACTTTGCTAAGTGTACTATAGCGAAACACGACGGTTGAATACAAGATTTCTTAAGCTTTTATAATAGAAGGGAAGAGTTTATATGGTTGCTCAAATTCGTATTGGACAAGGAATGGATGTGCATGCCTTTGAAGAGGGTAACTTCGTAACCTTAGCTGGCGTTCAAATTCCGCATACGCATGGCTTGAAAGCACATTCTGATGGCGATGTCGTGCTACATGCATTATGTGATGCCTTACTAGGTGCTCTAGCACTTGGTGATATTGGTCAGCATTTTCCGGATACAGATCCAGAATTTAAAGGAGCGGATAGCCGTGTTCTACTTAAACATGTTTATCAATTAATATTAGACCGAGGTTATCATTTAAATAATGCTGATATTACGGTAGCTTGTGAGCGTCCTAAATTAGCCAAATACAATTTGGAAATGCGTCAAAGCATTGCAGATGTTTTAAATGTAGATTTAAATCAAATTAGTATCAAAGCGACCACAACCGAAAAACTTGGATTTACTGGTCGCCAAGAAGGAATTTTAGCAACAGCGACGGTGTTAATATCTCATTAAACTAAATCATTGGTTTGTTGCAAAGACTGTTGAAGTTCTAAGGTAGCCTTACGGCCTTGAAGCTGTAAGGTAATACTATGAATGAGTCCTGTCCATGTTTCATTTGGCTCCCAAATCTCATGAAGCAAATCCTGACAGGTTGGCATATCCATATTCATATAAAATTGTCTGTAGACATACATAAGACAACTTACGCGTTTATTTTTGGCACAATGTATCCAAACAATTTCATTCTGCACTAAATGATCAATCAAATCTAAAACTAATAAGCATTGGTCAGAAGAGGGTGTTTCCCAGTCAATTGGAATATGAATATAATTTAAACCATATTCAAGACAGACCTGATCTTCATTTTTAATACTATCTGGTGAATTCGATAAAGCTAAATTTATAACAGTGCTACAACCATACTCTTTAATGAGCTTAAGTTGTTCGATAGAAGGTTGCGCTGAACTAAATAAATGTTCATGAATGATCGAAAATGCAGTGATTTCAGATAATGATTGTTCAAGGGTTGTCATAATCGCACTCTACACGAGTAGGCTTGGCTTATTGTGTAGAATGTTATACACGATTATGTGTGACAGTTGAAATATAGGCTGTTTATATATTGGGCAACATCATAAAAATTTTTAAAATAATAAATGAGGGTAATAGGGATCTTATAAAAATAAAAAAACAGCACCTTAACGATGCTGTTTTTTGAATTAGAAATTAAGCTTTTTTCAAATTTTCGTTGAGTAAAAATTCCATTAAAGCTTTTTGTGCATGCAGACGGTTTTCTGCTTCGTCCCATACTACGGCATTTTTATGGTCGAGCATGGTTTCAGAAATTTCTTCACCACGATGAGCAGGTAAGCAGTGCATGAATAAACAGTCCGGGTGTGCAAGCCCCATTAATTTCTCGTTAACCTGAAAATCAGCAAAGGCTTTTTCACGGAGCTTCTGTTCTTCTTCTTGTCCCATGCTTGCCCATACATCTGTAACGATAAGATCAGCATTTACAGCCGCATCTTCCGCATTATCAAAAAGTTCAACACAATGCCCAAACTCTGCTAAAAATTCAGGTTTAGGTTCATAACTTTTTGGTGATGCAATCTTGAGTTTGAAACCCATCATGTGTGCAGCTTCAATGTATGAATTACACATATTATTGCCATCACCAATCCAAGCTACGGTTTTGCCTTCAATGCTGCCGCGATGTTCAATATAAGTTTGTAAATCTGCAAGTAACTGACAAGGATGGTGATCATCAGTTAAGCCATTGATAACGGGAACTTTTGAATAAGATGCAAAACGTTCAACAATATCGTGACCAAAAGTACGAATCATTACGATATCAAGCATGCTTGAAATAACACGTGCTGAATCTTCAATCGGTTCGCCACGGCCTAATTGCGTATCACGTGGTGATAAGAAAATGGCACTACCACCAAATTGATTAATACCAGCTTCAAAAGAAATACGAGTGCGTGTGCTCGATTTTTCAAAAATCATTCCCAATACTTTACCAACAAAAGGTTGATATACCTTATTGCTTTGCTGCATTTTCTTAAGTTCGCTTGCGCGTTCCAAAATGCGATTAAGTTCTAGAGTGGATAGATCACGTAAAGTCAGGAAATGTCTTAGAGCCATGTAGCTACTCCATAATAATTGTTTTGAATTACAACAATTATCTGTTGTTGGCTGGGTGGAAGTGGGAAAAAAGAAGTCTACTATACTATAAGCATTTCAAAATGCAAAAGAATTAGACTTTATGATGGCCCTTTAAGAAAATATCAACACAATAGTTAATATAATCAATAACTTCTGTCTCATTGGGTGGAAGAGGCATTCCCATAATCATTCGCCATTCAATATCACGTAAAATTCCAAAATACATAAGAGAGGAATGATCAGGAGATGTACAGGTAATTTCACCTGATTGATGAGATATGAGTAAGGCTTGAGCAATTGTATTTTGGACATCCAGAGCACATTTTTCATATAAGTATTGGCTCAAAGTTGCATTACATTGAGTTTGTTCAATAACCAAACGTAAAAAGGCAATGTGTTCAGGTTGAATAATGTGTTTATAAAAACGGATGAGAGTTTGGATTAAATAATCTTTTAAAGAAGTTTGCTCTGGTTGAAATGCAATGCAGATATCTTTAAAAAACATTTCACGGCGATAATCGCAGATTGCAGTAAATAAGCCATCTTTATTACCGAAGTATTTATAAATAGAGGTTTTTGAACCACCAGCATGATTGACGATGTCGTCAAGAGAGACAGCATCATATCCTTTTTCCAAAAACAGCTCGGTTGCGCTTAGCAATAGAGCTAAACGACGTTCTATACCGCGGCGTGTTTGGGGTTTTTCACATACGAGATGATGTGACTCAAGGACTGGATCATGCATAAAATTTAATAACGACGGCTAACACTGCTTATCTAGTATAGCAAATCTATCTTTAACGATGGTCATTGGTATGTTTTTAGGTCATCTGGTAAACAATAAGTAGAGCATAGTTTTGGGGAAAATATAGAAAATATAATGATTTATGTAGAAATTTAGAATTTTTTGATCATGTAACTGTATGTTCACATTTTAGTTTGGCAGTTAATTCCGATTTAAATAGTCATAAAGAAAAGTGGCTAAATTAAATTAGCCGCTTTTTGATTTTTGCTTCGGTTTTAAGCTTCTGACAAAGTTGCTTTATGTTCGTCCTCATCATCGTCATCAGCAGAATCCATGCCTAGCTCTTTTAACTTTCTGGTTAGGGTGTTACGACCCCAACCTAACAGCTCGGCTGCATGACGTTTGCGCCCACGAGTTTGCTGTAGTGCTGCGTTAATTAAGGTGCGCTCAAACATTGGAGTAGCAATGTCTAAAATCTTCATTTCACCATTTTTAAGTTTTTGAATTGCCCATTGGCTTAGTAGCTCATCCCAATGGTGCAAAGAAATACGTTCAAAAGATGGTGCTGGTTGACTAGTCTCACTACTTTTTTGGAGTGGAACCTGTTTAAGCTCAGAAGGTAAATCTTCCGGATAAACCTCACGACCAGTAATCATGACGGTTAACCAACGGCAGGTATTCTCAAGCTGACGAACATTACCAGGCCAAGGTAATTGTTGCATATAGTCCGTTGTTTCAGTGCGTAAAATCTTTGGACTTACACCTAGCTCTTTACCCGCGCGAGCCAAGAAATGTTGAGCCAGCATCGGGATGTCTTCACTACGATGTGCAAGCTTCGGAATATGAATTCGAATAACATTTAGACGGTGGTATAAGTCTTCACGAAAACGACCTTCATTCACCAGTTTTTCTAAGTCTTGATGGGTTGCCGCGACAATTCTGACATCTACTTTAACCGGTATATGACCACCAACCCGGTAAAACTCACCATCTGCGAGCACACGTAACAATCGAGTCTGAGTTTCAAATGGCATGTCACCAATTTCATCAAGGAAGAGAGTTCCACCATTTGCTTGTTCAAAGCGGCCTTGATGTTGGGTGTTTGCACCCGTGAAAGCACCTTTTTCATGACCAAATAATTCCGTTTCGATTAAATCTTTAGGAATTGCTGCCATGTTTAAAGCAATAAAAGGCTTAGCGCGTCGTGGAGAATGTTTATGTAAAGCATGCGCAACCAGTTCTTTACCTGTGCCTGATTCACCATTAATTAAAACGGTAATATGCGACTGAGATAAACGACCAATCGCTCGGAAAACCTCTTGCATAGCAGGAGATTCGCCAATAATTTCTGTTGATTGTAGTGGTGAAGCTGTTTTTGTCGCTTCTTGCTGCTGCAATTTATTGATATGCAAAATCGCTCGATTGACTAGAGCTAAAGCTTCATCAATATCGAATGGTTTTGGTAAATACTCAAATGCACCAGTCTGATAGCTTGATACAGCAGACTCTAAGTCCGAATGCGCTGTCATAATGATAACAGGCAAGTCGGGGTGAGAGTTTTTCACTTTAGATAAGAAAGTTAACCCATCAATACCTGGCATACGAATGTCAGTTAAGATGACATCGGGCGCATCATGATGTAAACGTTCAAGTGCTGTTTGAGCTTCTTCAAAATTGGTGACGTCAAATCCTTCTTCTTTAAAGGTCTTTTCAAGTACCCATCGCATGGCGCGATCGTCATCAATAACCCATATTTTATTTCGCGACACGGTCTGACTCCCAAGGTAAATATAAGCTAAACATTGTTTTTCCAGGAACTGATTGGCATTCAATCATTCCGTTATGTTGATGCATGATGTTCTGTGCAATACTCAGGCCAAGCCCTGTGCCTTTTGCTCGTCCTGTAACCAAAGGATAGAACACAGACTCTAAAATGCTTTCGGGAATACCCGGTCCATTGTCTTCAATATCGACTCGTACAGCAGAGCGGTTAAGTACTCCATTAATAGTGACTAGACGTTGAATACGGGTACGTAAAATTAATTCAGGCTCTTGATCTGTAAAAAATGATTTATTTTCTGTAATAGCTTGAATTGCATTAACGCTAATATTGAGCATGACTTGAATGAGCTGATCTCGATCGGCTTTTACATCGGGTAGAGACAAATCATAATCACGCGTAATTTTGATTTTTTTCTTGGTCTGATTTGCGATTAAAGAGCGTACCCGTTCTAGAGGTTCATGCACATTTACATTTTCATAACTTGGCAATTGTCTTGAGCCCAACATGGTGTCGGCCAAATTGGTGAGACGATCTACCTCGTTAATAATGATATCCGTAAATTCAGCATAGCTCTCGTCATTTAAACTACGAGCAAGTAACTGAGTTGCCCCCCGAATACCAGCCAGAGGGTTTTTAATTTCGTGAGCAACGCCTCGAACCAGTTGTCTAGCCACTTGATGTTGTTGAATTAGGTTTTCTTCCTTAGAAATTTTCAACATACGATCAATAGGATTTAACTCAATAAGTAAGAGCGGGTGGTAGCTTTTACCTGCATTTAATTGCGAGACCGTATAATCCACATGTAAATCTTTAAAATTGACATTAATGATGGCTTCACGACGTGTATAAGGTTGTCCCGTTTTTAACGTGTTCAATAAGGCTTCATGCGTATTAAAGGTATCATCAGGTGCATGAAGTAAATTTAAAACCGGTTGTCCAGAAGCGCGAAGCAAACTAATGTCAAAAAGTGCTTCACAAGCGGAATTTAAATAAAAAATATTAAAGTTACTATCGATTAATAAAATCGCAGTAGTTAAATTGTCTACCAATAGGCGATAGTCGATAGGTGTGTGTTGATCCATTAGCGAATCGTTCCTGTCTTAAAATGGCGCAATGGCATCTTCATTGGTTATCGGTTTTCACCGTTATAGAACATGATTGATGCAAAATGTACGCCAACTTTGTTTATGGTTTATTTTAAGGTTTTAAGCGTAATTAAAGCGCTCTAAAATCGTTCTTAATATCTTTTGGTCAAAAATACGGATGTATACATCAATAATATCATGACTCAACTTGGTGCAATATTGAGTTTTGGTGCAAATATTGGTTGTATTTTGGTGCATTACACAAAGAGTGGGGTTTCCACCTATGCTTGAGACGAGAAAAGACATACAATACGCGCATTCAAGTGGAGCGCAGATTCATGAAGACCCCCAAAGTCGGTTTTGTTTCTTTAGGTTGTCCTAAGGCATTGGTAGATTCTGAACGAATTTTAACTCAGTTAAAGACTGAAGGTTATCAAGTTGCATCAGATTATGATGGTGCTGATTTAGTTGTTGTTAATACCTGTGGTTTTATTGAATCTGCAGTACAAGAATCTTTAGATGCAATTGGCGAAGCCATGAGTGAAAATGGCCGAGTTATTGTGACGGGCTGTTTAGGTAAAGACGAAGATAAAATTCGTCAAATGCACCCTAATGTTCTAAAAGTTACTGGTGCAGCAGCTTATCAAGACGTTATGGAAGCTGTACATGAATATGTCCCAGCACCGCCTAAACATAATCCGTTTATTGACCTTGTTCCTGAGCAAGGTATCCGTTTAACACCGAAACATTATGCTTATTTAAAAATATCTGAAGGCTGTAACCACCGTTGTACCTTCTGTATTATCCCGAGCATGCGCGGTGATTTAGTATCACGTCCGGTTGGAAGCGTATTAGAAGAAGCTGCTGCGTTAAAACGTGCAGGTGTAAAAGAAATCTTGGTCATTTCCCAAGATACCTCAGCTTATGGCGTAGATACCAAATATAAGCTCGATTTCTGGAACGGACAGCCCGTAAAAACCAAATTCTTTGACATGTGTGAAGCACTTGGTCAGCTTGGAATTTGGGTTCGCTTACATTATGTATATCCATATCCACATGTTGATGCAGTAATCGATTTGATGGCTCAAGGTAAAATCTTGCCATACCTCGATATTCCATTCCAGCATGCAAGCCCACGCGTTCTTAAATTAATGAAACGTCCGGCGCATAGTGAAAATACATTAGAAAAAATTAAATTATGGCGCGAAAAATGCCCGGATCTTGTGATCCGTTCTACTTTCGTGGTTGGCTTTCCAGGCGAAACTGAAGAAGACTTCCAGATTTTGCTCGATTGGTTGGTTGAAGCTCAACTTGATCGTGTAGGCTGCTTTACCTATTCACCAGTAGAAGGCGCTACGGCAAATGATTTACCAGATCATGTGCCAGAAGAAATTAAGCAAGAGCGTTACGAGCGCTTTATGCAAGTGCAGCAACAAATCTCTGCTGCCAAATTACAAAAACGTATTGGTCAAACGATGACTGTATTGGTCGATAGTTTGGAAGATGAATATCCTGTTGCTGTTGCACGTTCTTATGCCGATGCTCCGGAAATTGACGGTAATGTCTTTGTAGAAGATATCGATAAGAGCACTATTCAACCAGGCGATATGTTGGAAGTCGAAATTACCGATGCGGATGAATACGACTTATTTGCAAAGTTAATTAAAATTAAATCGGTCTAATCGAATCGCGATTCAAAAAGCATTCAGTTTAAGAGGTCTTGGAGCAAAATCATGGCGGAAACAATCAGCCCCCGTTATTCACGAATTTTATTAAAATTATCTGGTGAAGCTTTATCAGGTAATAAAGATATGGGTATTGATGCTCAAGTTTTAGATCAGATGTCACTTTCTATTGCACATTTGGTTGGCTTGGGTGTGCAAGTAGGTATCGTTGTGGGTGGCGGTAACTTATATCGTGGTAGCCAGTTACAAAAAGACGGTTTGGTTGGCCGTGTAACAGGTGATCAGATGGGGATGCTTGCAACTGTTATGAATGGTTTGGCAATGCGTGATGCATTGGTGCGCCGTAACATCAGAACTCGTCTTATGTCAGCGTTACCAATCGGTACTGTTGTAGAGTCTTACTCAAGTCGTGATGCGATTCGTCATTTAAGCCAAGGCGAAGTGTGCGTTTTTGTAGCAGGAACAGGAAATCCATTCTTTACAACTGATACAGCAGCATGTTTACGTGGTATTGAAATTGAAGCAAATTTAATTTTGAAAGCGACCAAAGTAGACGGTGTTTATAATAAAGATCCGAGTAAATACGAAGATGCGGTGAAATATGACCATTTAACATTTGACCAAGTGTTAGATGAAAAACTGGGTGTTATGGATTTAACGGCAATTTGCTTATGCCGTGACCATAATGTTCCATTACAAGTATTTGATATGAATAAATCTGGTGCGCTATTGTCAGTGGTAATGGGTGAAAAAGAGGGTACACGCGTTACTAAATAATGTACGTGTGCCGTAAAGCTCTTTATACTAGCGCTAAATTAAATTTGTTATATACATCCTTGAATAAATAAGTAAGGAAGATCATATGATTAACGATCTGAAAAAAGACAGCGAACAGCGTATGTTAAAAACTCTTGAGTCTTTGGAACAAGGGTTTGCTAAAGTTCGTACCGGCCGTGCACACCCATCAATTTTAAATGGGGTAATGGTTCCTTACTATGGTTCTGATGTGCCTTTAAACCAAGTAGCGAACGTTGGTGTTGAAGATTCTCGTACGCTTATCGTTCAACCATTTGAACGTACGATGGTTGCTGCAATTGATAAAGCAATTCGTGAAAGTGATTTAGGTTTAAATCCTATTACTGCTGATTCAATCCGTGTACCTTTGCCAGCTTTAACTGAAGAAACACGTCGTGATATGCAGAAAATCGCTCGTAGTGAAGCTGAAAACGCGAAAGTTGCTATCCGTAATATTCGTCGTGATGTATTAGGTGATATCAAGGCATTGTTAAAAGAGAAAGAAATTTCTGAAGATGATGAGCGTCGTGCAGGCGATGATATCCAAAAAATCACTGATAAATATGTTGCAGAAGTAGACAAGCGTCTAGCAGCGAAAGAAGCAGAATTGATGAAGGTCTAATTTTTATGACCGATTCAGAAGAGTATCATCTTCCTCAGCATGTTGCCATCATCATGGATGGCAACAATCGCTTTGCAAAGAAAAATCAAATGCAAAAAGGCGATGGGCACAGAGAGGGTAAAAATGTTCTTGACCCTATTGTTGAACATTGTGTTAAAACTGGCGTTCGTGCTTTAACTGTTTTTGCATTTTCGAGTGAAAATTGGAATCGACCACAATATGAAGTCGATCTGCTTATGAAACTTCTTGAAGAAACGATTCATGAGCAAATACCTCGCATGAAGAAATTCAATATTGCTTTGCGCTTTATAGGGGATCGTTCCCGATTACCTTCACATTTAGTTGCCTTAATGGAAGATGCAGAGCAACAAACAGCACATCATGACGCCATGACATTAACTATTGCAGTAAGCTATGGTGGTATGTGGGATATTGCAAATGCAGCTAAGCAGGTTGCTCAAGCAGTTTCCCGTGGCGAAATTGACGCTGATCAAATAAATGTTGATTTGTTCGAAAAATATGTCAGTCTAAACGATCTGCCAGCTGTGGACTTGTTGATCCGTACAGGTGGAGATTTCCGTATATCTAACTTCTTGTTATGGCAAGCAGCTTATGCGGAGCTGTATTTTACGGATACTTTGTGGCCGGAATTTACAGTGGAAGAATTCGACCATGCATTGAATGTCTTTTCAGGGCGTGAACGTCGTTTCGGTAAAACATCTGAACAAATTCAGCAAGAGAAAATCGAGAAATTATAATGTTAGAGCGGATTGTTACCGCATTGGTACTTGTTGCAGTTGTTTTGGGCTGTATGTTTGCTACGCAATCACATTATCCAATGTTGGTACTTATGATTGTAGCAGCAGGAGTTGCGGGGTATGAATGGTATAAGTTAATGCCTCGGGAAGTTGGTGCAGTAGTAAAACCTAAAGCTTGGGGTTATGGTCTACTTGTTGCCTTTGTTTCTGGTGTTGCCTTATTCTTTCATGACATTGCTTTACTGTTATGGTCTGCTTCAATTTTAACTTGGCTCGTTAGTGTTTATTGGGTTAAGTCTTTTCCTGAATTCGATGGGTGGTATAACGCGACCCTATATGTCATTGGTTTGATTCTTATCTGTGCAGCAGTGACTGCAATCTTTGTAGTATGGCAAAGCTCACCATGGTGGTTGATGTATTTGTTCTTGCTTGTGTGGGGTGCAGATAGTGGAGCTTACTTTGTAGGCCGTAAATTCGGTAAAAGAAAATTGGCGCCTACAGTAAGTCCTAATAAATCAGTAGAAGGTTTATATGGCGGTATTCTCACTACAATTATTGTAATGCTTGTGGTGCAATATCAATATTTAAACCTAACTTGGGTTCAACAACTTCTATTCTTGATTTTGTCTTTAATTACAGTGTTCGGTTCAGTATTAGGTGATTTATTTGAATCAATGATCAAACGCCGTGCTGGTATTAAAGACTCTGGCCGTGTTTTGCCAGGTCATGGTGGTGTATTGGACCGTATTGATTCTTTACTCGCAGCAGCCCCGATTTTTGCAACGGGAATGTATATATTAAAGCTTATTGGTGTAGATTTATAGATGACACAATCTGTTTGCATATTGGGTGTAACCGGTTCTATTGGACGAAGTACCTTAAAAATTTTAGGTCAACATCCAGATAAGTATTCAGTCTTTGCAGTTTCGGCGCATAGTCGAATTTCTGAACTTGTTGAAATCTGCAAACAGTTTCGACCTAAAGTTGTTGTTGTTCCTGAACAGAAAATAGTTGAACTAAAAACACTATTTGCTCAGCAAAATATATCGGATATTGATGTTTTAGCTGGGCAAGAGGGTTTAGTCGATATCGCATCTCATACTGATGTGGATATTGTTATGGCGGCAATTGTAGGGGCAGCTGGGCTGTTGCCAACTTTAGCGGCTGTTAAGGCAGGTAAAAGAGTACTACTTGCCAACAAAGAAGCATTAGTTATGTCTGGTGAAATCATGATGCAAGCTGCTCGTGATCATCAGGCATTGTTATTGCCAGTTGATTCGGAACATAATGCAATTTTCCAATCATTGCCTCATAATTATTTACAAGCAGATAGAACAGGGCAACCACAGCTAGGTGTATCTAAAATATTGCTTACAGCATCTGGTGGTCCCTTTTTAAATCACTCCTTAGAACAATTGACTCATGTAACGCCGCAACAAGCATGTAAACATCCAAACTGGTCAATGGGACAAAAAATTTCGGTTGACTCAGCTACTCTTATGAATAAAGGGTTAGAGTTAATAGAGGCTTGTCATTTATTTTCAATATCTGAACATTTTGTTACAGTTGTTGTTCATCCACAAAGTATCATTCACTCTATGGTGCAGTATGTTGATGGTTCAACATTAGCACAAATGGGTAACCCGGATATGTGTACTCCGATTGCACATGCATTGGCATGGCCTGAGCGTTTACAAACTAATGTACCTGCTTTAGATTTATTTGAGTATTCTCAACTTAATTTTCAGGCACCAGATACCCAAAAATTTCCTGCATTAAATTTGGCTAGACAAGCAATGCGTGCGGGAGGTTTGGCACCAACCATTTTGAATGCAGCTAATGAAATTGCAGTTGAAGCATTCTTAATGGAAAGGATTGGATTTACAAGTATTCCGCAAGTGGTAGAGCATACTTTGGAAAAATTAGAGAATGCAGCGGCTGAAAGCATCGAGTGCATTTTAGATAAAGATAAAGTGGCTCGATCTGTAGCTCAGCAATATATATCAAGTATTGGAGGCTGAAATGAATGCACTGTTTATGATTGCAGCGGCAGCTCTTTTACTTGGGCCTCTAATTGCAATCCATGAGTTTGGCCATTACTGGGTTGCGCGAAAACTTGGTGTTAAAGTTTTAGTCTACTCAATTGGGTTTGGACCAACTTTACTGAAATGGACGTCTAAGAAGTCTGGTATTAAATATCAGCTTTCTGCCTTACCTTTAGGTGGCTATGTCAAAATGTTGGACGAGCGAGAAGGTAATGTGGCAGAACAAGATCTACCATATGCTTTTAACCGGCAAAAACCGTGGAAACGTATAGCGATTGTTGCTGCTGGACCATTAATTAACTTGATTTTTGCCGTACTCCTCTTTTGGATTTTGTTTTTACCAGCCCAAGAACAATTAAATACTAAAATTGGCAAAATTATTCCAAACTCTCCAGCTGCAGCAGCCCAGTTACATGTAGGTGACAAAATTATTGCTGTTGATGGGAAAGAGACAGCAACATGGGAAAAGCTAAACTTTGCTTTGATTGATCGAGTTGGGGAAACAGGTACTGTAAATATTGATGTGGACCGTGCTGGTTCCGAAAAAAATTTTGTATTACCAATTAAAGATTTTTTAAAAAATCAAAATGAATCTGCACTGGACGTATTAGGTTTCTTACCTTATCGACCTGTGATTCCTGCTGTTGTAACAGAGTTAACGGAAGATGGTGCGGCGATTCGTCAAGGAATGAAAGTGGGTGATCGTATTGTTGCGATTGATGGCCAGCCTATGAAAGATTGGTTCGACGTGGTAGAAGTTGTCCAGCGTTCCCCAGAAAAGTTACTTAAGATTGATGTCTTACGTCATGAACAACTAGTACATTTACAAGTTATGCCACAAGGTAAGCGTGATAGCATGGGGCAGGTAAATGGAGTACTTGGTGTAAAAAGTGATGCTGGAAAAATTACAATTCCTGACGAATATAAGCAAACAATTCAATATACTCCAATACAAGCTTTTGAAATGGCACTTGATAAAACTGGCCAAATCTCTAGCATGATTTTGAATTCAATAGTAAAAATGGTTAAGGGACTAATTGGATTAGAAAATCTTTCTGGGCCAATTACCATTGCAAAAGTAGCTGGCCAAAGTGCAGAAATGGGTTGGGAAACCTTTATCTCTTTTATGGCTTTAATGAGTGTAAGTCTTGGAATTTTAAACTTATTACCAATTCCAATGTTAGATGGTGGTCATCTAGTGTATTACATTATTGAAGCTATTCGTGGGAAGCCTGTTTCTGAACAAATACAAATGTTTGGTCTAAAAATTGGTATGGTACTGCTCGGTAGTATGATGCTTTTAGCTTTATTTAATGACTTTATGCGTTTGTAAACGTATATGGATTTATAACTTACTGGAAAAAACTGGCATGCGGCACACACATTTTTTAATGCCTTTGGCACTTGTTAGCGCTATGGCAGCGGTACAACAAGCATATGCAGCTGATGATTTCGTTGTTAGAGATATTCGTGTAAACGGGTTGGTCCGTCTTACCCCTGCAAATGTTTATACCATGTTGCCAATCAACAGTGGCGATCGCGTTAATGAACCGATGATCGCCGAAGCAATTCGAACATTGTATGCCACTGGACTTTTTGATGATATTAAAGCATCAAAAGAAAATGATACTTTGGTTTTTAATGTTATTGAGCGCCCAATTATTTCAAAGCTTGAATTTAAGGGTAATAAACTTATTCCTAAAGAGGCTTTAGAACAAGGCCTTAAAAAAATGGGTATTGCTGAGGGTGAGGTTTTTAAGAAATCTGCTTTGCAAACCATTGAGACAGAATTAGAGCAACAATATACTCAACAAGGCCGTTACGATGCTGATGTTACAGTTGATACAGTTGCTCGTCCAAATAACCGCGTTGAATTAAAAATTAATTTTAATGAAGGAACGCCGGCAAAAGTCTTTGATATTAATGTAATTGGTAATACTGTTTTTAAAGACAGTGAAATTAAACAAGCATTTGCAGTTAAAGAAAGTGGTTGGGCTTCTGTAGTCACACGTAATGACCGTTATGCACGTGAAAAAATGGCTGCAAGTCTTGAAGCTTTACGTGCCATGTACCTTAACAAAGGCTATATTAATTTTAATATTAATAATTCCCAACTCAATATTAGTGAAGATAAAAAGCATATCTTTATTGAGGTTGCTGTTGATGAAGGTAGCCAGTTTAAATTTGGTCAAACTAAATTCTTAGGTGATGCACTTTATAAACCTGAAGAATTACAAGCATTAAAAATTTATAAAGATGGTGATACCTATTCACAAGAAAAGGTAAATGCGGTTAAGCAATTACTCTTACGTAAGTATGGTAATGCAGGTTATTACTTTGCAGATGTAAATATTGTGCCGCAGATTAATAATGAAACTGGCGTTGTTGACTTAAATTATTATGTGAATCCAGGTCAACAAGTTACCGTACGTCGTATTAATTTTACTGGTAATAGCAAAACTTCTGATGAAGTATTACGTCGTGAAATGCGTCAGATGGAAGGTGCATTAGCGAGCAATGAAAAAATTGACTTATCTAAAGTTCGTTTAGAGCGTACAGGTTTCTTTAAAACCGTTGATATTAAACCTGCTCGTATTCCAAACTCTCCAGACCAAGTTGACTTAAACGTAAATGTTGAAGAACAACATTCAGGTACTACTACATTAGCGGTTGGTTATTCGCAAAGTGGTGGTATTACGTTCCAAGCAGGACTTAGTCAAACTAACTTTATGGGTACTGGTAACCGAGTTGCAATTGATTTATCCCGTTCTGAAACTCAAGACTATTACAACTTAAGTGTTACTGACCCTTACTTTACCATTGATGGGGTAAGCCGCGGTTATAATGTCTATTATCGTAAAACGAAGCTGAATGATGACTATAACGTTAACAACTATGTAACGGATAGTTTCGGTGGTAGTTTAAGTTTTGGTTATCCAATTGACGAAAATCAAAGTTTAAGTGCTTCGGTGGGCGTTGATAACACTAAAGTAACCACAGGTCCTTATGTTTCTACATATGTACGTGATTATTTATTGGCAAATGGCGGTAAGGCAACTAGTAAAGGTACATATTGCCCAACAGATGCAAATGGTAATTCTCAATATGATACCGAGAAGGGGGAATGTAAAGTCCCTGAAGAAACTTATGATAATGCATTTGAAGGGGAATTCTTTACTTATAACTTGAACTTGGGTTGGTCTTATAACACTTTAAACAGACCAATTTTCCCAACGTCAGGTATGTCTCATCGTGTAGGTCTTGAAATTGGTTTACCAGGTAGTGATGTTGATTATCAAAAAGTAACTTATGATACTCAAGCATTTTTCCCTATTGGTAGTACCGGCTTTGTACTTCGTGGTTATGGTAAGTTAGGTTATGGTAATGATTTGCCATTCTATAAAAACTTCTATGCAGGCGGTTACGGTTCTGTGCGTGGCTATGACAACAGTACCCTAGGACCTAAATATCCAAGTGTAAATCTACAAGAAACTAAGCAAAATGATAGTTCTCCTGAAGAAGTAGGTGGCAATGCTCTGGTCCAATTTGGTACAGAGTTAGTTTTACCAATGCCATTTAAAGGTGACTGGACTCGACAAGTACGTCCTGTTCTTTTTGCTGAAGGCGGTCAGGTTTTTGATACTAAATGTAATATTGATAACTCTGTTTATGGCAACAAAGGTATGAAGATTAATGGCCAGACCATTACGGATGTTAGAAAATATTGTGAAGATAATTATGGATTTGATTTAGGTAACTTACGTTATAGTGTGGGTGTTGGTGTAACCTGGATTACTATGATTGGTCCATTGTCACTTAGCTATGCATTCCCGTTAAATGATAAACCGGGTGATGAAACTAAAGAAATTCAGTTTGAAATTGGTCGTACTTTCTAAGTACGATCTTTTTGCATAACGAAATAAGGAAAGAGATTTATATGAATAAATTAAATAAATTAATGTTAGGGTTAGGCCTGACAGTAGCTTCAGTAGCAGCTAATGCAGCTGGTTATGGGGTAATTGATCTTGCTAAAGTTGTTGAAAGTAGTACTTATTTGAAACAGCAAAATGCAAGCTTAAACCAGTCTGTGAAACCAACTACAACTAAGCTTGAGCAATTAGGTAAAGAGTTAGAAGGGCTTCAACGTCAAGCGCAGACTCAAGGCCAAAAAATGAAAGAAGATGAGATTAAAAAATTACAATCTCAGTATCAATCGAAATTAAATGAGTTTAATTCAACACAGCAAGGCTTACAGTCAAGAGTTCAAACGAGCTTACAAAGTATGAATACAACTTTTGAGACTAGAGTTAAGCAAGCTGCTGAGCAATTACGAAAAGAAAATAATCTTGACTTTATTTTGAATAAAAATTCGACTGTTGCCTATGACGCTAAGTATGATTTAACTGATAAAATGATACAAAAGGTTAATTCAATGAAATAAATTAATGAAAGTGCAACAATATCGTTTAGATGAATTAGCTCACCTTGTTAAAGGTGAGCTAATTGGTGAAGGTAGTCTTCAATTTTCAAACTTGGCGAGTTTGGAAAATGCAGAGGTTAACCATCTTACTTTTGTGAATGGTGAGAAACATCTTGATCAAGCTAAAGTAAGTCGTGCGGGCGCTTACATTGTTACCGCAGCTTTAAAAGAACATCTTCCTGAAAAAGATAATTTTATTATTGTTGATAATCCCTATCTTGCGTTTGCAATCCTTACCCATGTATTTGATAAAAAGATTAGCTCAACAGGCATAGAAAGCACTGCCCAAATTCATCCATCTGCTGTTATTTCCAAAACTGCTTATATTGGTCACTATGTGGTTATTGGTGAGAATTGTGTAGTTGGCGATAATACCGTCATTCAGTCACATACCAAACTTGATGATAATGTAGAAGTTGGAAAAGACTGTTTTATTGATTCTCATGTCACTATTACAGGTGGTTCTAAATTACGAGATCGCGTCCGTATTCATTCAAGTACTGTCATTGGTGGAGAAGGTTTTGGTTTTGCTCCATATCAAGGAAAGTGGCATCGTATTGCTCAATTAGGTTCAGTTTTAATTGGAAATGATGTCCGAATTGGATCGAATTGTAGTATTGATAGAGGCGCACTTGATAATACAATTTTGGAAGATGGGGTTATTATTGATAACCTTGTGCAAATTGCACATAACGTCCATATTGGTTCAAATACTGCTATTGCAGCGAAGTGCGGTATTGCCGGAAGTACAAAAATTGGCAAAAACTGTATTCTAGCTGGGGCGTGTGGAGTGGCAGGACACCTTTCAATTGCTGATAATGTGACTTTGACTGGAATGTCAATGGTCACAAAAAATATTTCTGAAGCTGGAACTTACTCTTCGGGAACCGGATTATTTGAAAATAATCATTGGAAAAAAACGATTGTACGCTTGCGACAATTAGCAGATGTGCCATTGACCCAAATCACTAAACGACTTGATCATATACAAGCTCAAATAGAGTCTCTTGAATCAACTTTTAATTTGCGTAAATAGAATATTATGACCGAGTCTACTACACCTAAATTTGCCATCCCTGAATTACCAATGCAGATTCAAACGATTCGTCAATATTTGCCGCATCGTTATCCATTCTTATTGGTTGATCGTGTGACTGAAGTTACTGACAATAGTATTGTTGGTTATAAAAATGTTTCTATCAATGAAGAGTTCCTACAAGGGCATTTCCCAGAATATCCAATTATGCCTGGTGTTCTCATTGTTGAAGCATTAGCTCAAGTTTCAGGCGTTCTTGGTTTTATTATGAACAATGAAACGCCAAAACCAGGTTCATTATTCCTGTTTGCTGGTGCAGAAAGAGTTAGATTTAAAAAACAAGTAGTTGCAGGTGATCAACTTGTATTAAAATCTGAGTTGGTAATGCAGAAGCGCGGTATCTACAAATACAATTGTACAGCTAGCGTTGACGGCATTGTAGCAGCAACCGCTGAGATTATGATTTCACACCAAAAAACAGAGCAGGCATGAGCAATCACGATTTAATCCATTCTACCGCCATTATTGATCCATCTGCAGTGATTGCTTCAGATGTTCAAATAGGACCTTATTGTATTATCGGTCCTCAAGTGACTATTGGTGCTGGTACTAAATTACATTCTCATGTGGTTGTAGGTGGTTTTACCAGAATTGGCCAAAATAACGAAATCTTTCAATTTGCAAGTGTTGGCGAAGTTTGCCAAGACCTCAAATATAAAGGTGAAGAAACGTGGCTTGAAATTGGTAACAATAATCTAATTCGCGAACATTGCAGCTTACATAGAGGTACGGTGCAAGATAATGCATTAACCAAGATAGGTAGTCATAACCTATTAATGGTAAATACACATATTGCACATGATTGTATCGTAGGTGACCATAATATCTTTGCTAATAATGTAGGTGTCGCTGGACATGTACATATTGGTGATCACGTTATTGTGGGTGGTAATTCTGGAATTCATCAATTCTGTAAGATCGACTCTTATAGCATGATTGGTGGGGCTTCTTTGATCCTTAAAGATGTTCCAGCCTATGTGATGGCGTCTGGTAACCCTGCACATGCGTTTGGTATAAATATTGAAGGTATGCGAAGAAAAGGTTGGTCTAAAAATACAATTCAAGGCTTAAGAGAAGCTTATAAATTGATATTTAAATCTGGATTAACTTCTGTTCAAGCTATTGACCAAATTAAAAGTGAAATTTTACCTTCAGTTCCGGAAGCTCAACTCTTGATTGATTCTCTTGAACAATCAGAGCGTGGAATTGTGCGCTAATCAAGAAGACATAAAAAAGACACTGTTTTAACAGTGTCTTTTTTATAACTAAATTATTTGTTAAAGAATTTTGCTTCTTCAGACTTTGGATATTGGCTAAGTAACTTGTTCTTGTATTGATTTGCTGACACAGTATTCTTATCAACATCTTTAGCGATACTATAAAGTTGGTACAATGCTCGAGGTGCCTTACTTGAATTTGGGTATTGGTTAGCTACGACATTATAGTTTTTCTTTGCTTCATTATAATTTACTGGATCTGTCGCTAAATGAAACTCGGCTAACCAAAAATAAGCATTACCTGTATAGATACTATTAGGATGGTTTTTTATAAAGTTTTGCATTGGAGCAATTGCTTTTTTAGCACCGCCTTGTTTATACGCATCTAAAGCTACAGTATAAGCAGCTTTTTCTAATTCGAGGGAATTTGACTGGTTTTGCGCAGCAGCTGGTGCTGGTTGAGTAGTGGTTGTTGGTGCGCTAGGCTGCTGCTCAGAAGTTTGTGTGGCTGGTACTGCAGCTACTTTATTACTCTCTGTGGTTTGAGGGGCTGGTGCACTAGCAGGAGTAGTGTTATCGGATGTTGCATTCGAACTATCATCTTGTGTAGCACTGTCAGGGTCAACTTTTTGGTGTAATAATTCTAAACGTTGATCTAAGTCGGTATATCGGTTTGCTAGATCTTTCTTTAATTGCTCAATATCATTAGCTTGTTCTTCAAGCTGACCTCTTAATGTACGAATATCATTTTCTAATTGTTGGTTTTTTTGCATGAGTTCCCAGTTTAAATTTGTAGGAACTGAAATATTGCTTGAAGAAGTATTAGATGCACTACCATCATTTTGACTTAAACCACGAGACTCGATAGGGATATTTGCGTATAGAGAAGTGGTGCTCATTAAGGCAATAAATAATAAAGAATGCTTCTTCATTTGCATGTGTATAAATCCATAATTTTATATAAAAGCCACCTTGACACAGGAATATAAAAAACAATTCTCTAAATATCTAAGGTTTTTCATTGATCAATGCAATTAAAGCAGTTAACAGTTTAAATGCAAGGATAGTTTACAATCTTCAAGCATATTTTATGCAAAATAAGAAAAGAGCATAAGTTCAAGAAATTACATTTTTGGGGTTTAAAGCCATTTTTGCTGAGGAATTAATCAATCGAAACAAAAACTTGCCGAAAAAGGCAGAGAAGGGTTGCAACTCTTTTAAAAATCTCTATACTTTGTTTTGCAATGGTAGCCCCGCTGGTGGCTTCGCAATTGTACTCTGTGAACCCCGCCAGGACCGGAAGGTAGCAACGGTAGCAGATCTATGATGTGCCGAAGTTTTGCTAGTGGGGTTGCCACCATTCTTTCAATCCAATTTTCTTTGGATTGCTTTTAAAATTACATCTAAATCAAATCCTCTATATTGTAAGAATCTGATCTGTTTTGCTTTAAGTTTTGGATCTTTCTCTACAGCTTCTCCAAATTTTTTAACTTTAAGTTGATAAGCTTGTTCTACCCAATCAATTTCTTGAATTTCATCTGCAATTAAATCATTTTCAATTTGTTTAGTTTTTAAAGCTTGTTGAATCCGTTTCGGCCCCTTACCTTTACGAATTTGGCTTGCTAGCATTTGCTCAGCAACACGCTGATCACTCTGGTAATTTTGTTCAGATAACTCCTCAACCAGTTGTTTTACTTCTTCTATATTTTGTGCATAACGAGCTAATTTCTCGATAAGCTCTGCTTTAGAGTAATCTCGGCGAGTGAGTAAAGCAAAAGCATATGAGCGTAAACGTTGGCCAGTAAGAGGAGGGCGCTGCTGAGATTGCTCATCGTTTCTTTTGAACATATAAAATTCCTTGTAAAAAACGCCCCGAAGGGCGTTTTATGACTCATGTATAATTACGATTCTAATAAAAGATCTGGCTCTTCTTCATCTTCAATTTGAACTGCACCATTTGTGCCTGTAGTCAGCAATTGTTCACGGATATTACGTTCAATTTCTTCAGCTATTTGAGTATTTTCTTCAAAATAGCGAATTACATTGTTTTTACCTTGGCCAATTTTATTGCCTTGATATGAATACCATGCACCAGCTTTTTGTACGATATCCTGTTGTACAGCTAAATCTACAAGTTCACCTAGTTGGTTAGTACCTTTACCGTATAGAATTTGGAAAATAGCTTCTTTAAACGGAGGAGCCATTTTGTTCTTAACGACTTTAACTTTAGTTTCTGAACCAACAATTTCATCGCCTTCTTTTACTTGACCGATACGACGAATATCTAAACGAACTGAAGCGTAGAATTTAAGAGCATTACCACCAGTGGTAGTTTCTGGGCTACCAAACATAACACCAATTTTCATACGAATCTGGTTAATGAAGATAACCATACAGTTTGAACGTTTAGCATTACCCGTAATTTTACGAAGTGCCTGGCTCATAAGACGTGCTTGTAGACCCATATGAGAGTCACCCATCTCACCTTCGATTTCTGCTTTAGGGGTAAGTGCAGCTACCGAGTCCACAACGATTAAATCAATTGCGCCTGAACGGACAAGCATGTCAGCAATTTCAAGTGCTTGCTCACCGTTGTCGGGTTGTGAAACAAGTAGGTTATCAATATCTACACCAAGTTTGCGTGCATATTGAGGGTCTAGGGCGTGCTCAGCATCAATGAAGGCACATGTACCACCAGATTTTTGACATTGAGCAATTGCTTGCAATGTCATTGTAGTTTTACCAGAAGATTCAGGACCATAAATTTCGATAATACGGCCTTTTGGTAAACCACCAATCCCCAATGCGATGTCTAAAGTTAAAGAACCTGTAGATACGGCTTCAACTGCTTGAACAGTGTTATCACCAAGACGCATAACCGTATTTTTACCAAATTGCTTCTCAATTTGGCTCAAAGCGGCTTGTAATGCTTTGCTTTTATTCTCATCCATCTCAAAAACCTCAATACTCTATGTTCATCACGTTTAACCCAAGTGGATGCATTGAATCTCAACTTGTTTCACAGGGCTAATAGTGACAGATTTTTTCTCTAGCTTCTATATATTGTATATGTGAGTGCGACACAACTCGACGTTTTTATTCATCATTATAAGACCAGTGATCTTCATAATGTTGATCATTATCCTGTTTAAACCGATTGATTTGTCGCCGATCTTTCTTGCTTGGTCTATGGTCAGGTCGTGCTAGATTATGCAATTTTCGTTGGGAAGCAATCAACTCCCGTCTTGCAATACTTACTTCTGTTTCTTCATAAAGTTGTTGTGCAACAGGGGCCGGTCCTCGGGTATTGGAGAGCGCTTTAACAACAACTGTTTTTTTATCGAAACCTTGTTGAACAACGAGCTCCATACCGACACGAATTTCTTTAGAAACTTTTACACGTTCATTATTGTGATGTACTTTACCCCCTTCAATTGCAGCTTTAGCAATAGAACGGGTTTTAAAAAAACGTGCTGCCCACAACCATTTGTCGACACGCATGGTTTCTACAGCATCGTCTTCACGCAATTTTGACATCATTATCCTTTCTATCAATTTGATTCAAAATAGACAGTAGCTCTGTAAGCTGATCTAGAGCTTTATACTCTAAATCTTGTGGCTGTCTTATACTCTTAAGACTTGAGGGCTGTAAGATAGTAAACAAGTGTCTTATACCAAATTTTTCTGCAGTTTTTAAAACAGGAAGTGTGTCATCTAAAAAAATAGTGCTTTCTGGCGCAAAATGATGCAAGCGTTGCAACTCTTTCCAGAATTGGATGTCTTCTTTTGCGTAACCAATTTGTTCGCTAGATACGATGACTTCAAAAAAATCTTGGATAGGAACGTTATCAAGTTTTAATTTTAGGCTTGCACAGTCAGCATTGGTGACTAGCCAACATTGATAATCTTGTGCTTTTAAAGCGCTGAGCAGCTCCATGCATCCTGACCTCGCTTTAATTTTATGCTGAAATTCTTGCTGGAGCTTTAAAACATCCACACCAGTTGTTTGTGTCCAGAAGTTTGATGAGTACCAAGCAAGGGTATGTTTATGGCTGCGATAAAACTGGTTTAATATTTCTTGACTCTCAGTTAAAGATAGATGATGTGTTTCAGAATGTCTTTTAGGTAAGCATTCGTTCCAGATAAAGTCATCAAAAGCTAAATCTAGTAAAGTTCCATCCATGTCAAACAGCACTACCTTATTCATGTTGCGAACGCTCCAGCTTTAAATATACATGGAAGAAATTAGCTTAGGATTATAAACATTAAAGTCTCAAAAACAGATTGATTTGTTGTTATCTCATCATTTTAAAGTTCTAAAGATATTTTACTTTTGATATATTATTTCAATAATTAATGATAACGAGTGAATTAAAAAATGAAAAATTCTAATTTCTTTGTTGTTTTTATCGGTTCTATTTGTTTTACATTTAGTGCAAATACATTGGCACAAAATATAACTGCAGTTTTTTCACCTAAAAGAGGTGTAGTCTGTGATAAATATATTTGTGCAGATAAAAAGGGAGTTTCCAAATCCTTAACTAATCAATATTTAGGTGCAAAAAAAGCAAAACAAGCTTTTTCACAAGGTGACTTTGATACATCTGCTTTTACTTTTTCTAATGGTGTATTTTGTGATACCACTACTAAATTGTGCCATGTGAATAAATTTTTTGAAAATGGTCATAGAAGTAGAGTAGATAAAAAAATGACTGATAAAATTTTTAAAAATAGGTAGTTGTATGAGTTGTAAATTAGTTTTTTGATACTTTTTTGCGTTTCTATACTTTATATGAAATTATCATTATTTAAATATTATTAAAAGTTGGAATAAAAGTGGGATTATATACAATTAGATATGGTTATCGTAACAACAGTTTTTTTATTGCTTCAAACACGGCTGGGCAGTTTATTGTGATTGATGCATTAGGAGCAGATTTCCAAATTGGTCATCAAATTTCTTATGAAGGGAGCAAAATAATAAACGAAACATTAAATGATGAAACGGATGCAAAAGTTCATCTTGAGAGCAACGAAAAAGAAGCTTATGAGTATTTACGGACAATGAAATAATCATCTCGTTATTTTGATTTACATAGGATACGTATTGGCAAACATTTTATAAATTGAACTCTACTTATTTAAAGTTATATTAAAAATCATTTGAATAACAATTTAGAGTAGGCGATGAAAATTGGATTTATTGGAGGAGCCAATGATGGCATAGTGATCAATGCTGCCAATGGTATTGATACTTATAAACTTGAATGGCATTACAAGGCTGAGAAGCATTGTGAAGAACAGCCATCATTAGGGCTAAATGGCCCTGAATATGACTATTACAATTTATTAATTTTGAGAAAAAATAAAGAGGCAAAACTCTTCTACGTTTTAACTACCATGGACAAAGAAGATATTGCGGATAAGATTAATGAGTATTGGGAGTATTCCACCTCTGTAGGTTATGACTTTGATGAGTAGTAACCATTTTAACTCATTGAAATATTTTATTTATATCACTATTTAACTGAATTATAACTCAAGCTTAGGATGATATATTTCATAAAGAACATGCTTTTGTAAGGCATGTTCATCTGGAAGCTTGGGATGATTAAAGTATTTAACTTTGCGCATTCCTAGTCTTTCCATCACGGCTTGAGATGGCTTATTCACTGTTGCTGTGAAAGAAACCACTTTATCTTTATTGAGAATATTAAAGGCATACTCCAATGCTGCTTTTGCTCCTTCAGTGGCATAACCTTTTTTCCAGTGTTCTGTAGCAATTCTCCATCCAATTTCAATGCAGGGAGAAAAATCAAATTGTTCTGGTTGGTTGTGTAAGCCAATAAAGCCTATAAATTCTTGAGTTTCTTTTAATTCTACCGCCCAAAATCCCCAGCCATTTTCATCAATAAGAGCTGATATTCTTTGAATTAAACTTATACTTTCAGTAGCAGGTAAAAGCTTTGGGAAAAAACGCATAACATCTTCGTCTAAACCCATTTTGATAAATGGCTCTGAATCAGACTCTTTCCATTGTCTTAAGATTAAACGTTCAGTTTCGATCATAGTAAAAATTCTTTAACGAGAGTTTTTAATTTTAGCTAAATATTCTACAGCGGCTTTTGTATAATTTTCTGTAAGATAATTTTTGAGTTAATGCTTACCACACCTTTAATTTTATTGAGTGTATTAATAACAAAATGAGAAAAAGAGTTTAGATCTTTAGTGGCAACGTGCAGTACATAATTAGATTCACCTGTAATGATATAGGCATTGATGACTTCATCAAAATTCTTGATTTGGCTTAAAAAAAAGTTGTGGTCATTTTCGGTGAGTTGAGCAAGTTTTATTTCAACTATCGCCTCAATTTTTATACCTAATTTTTCATAATTAACTTTCGCTTGATATTTTTCAATGATTCCGTTGGTTTCTAAAATTTTGACGCGTCTGTGACAAGCAGATGCTGAAAGATTAACAAGATCAGCAAGTTCTTGGTTACTTAAACGGGCATTGTCTTGTAAATACTTCAAAATTTTTAGATCAATTGCATCTACATTCATTTTCGAATTTCATCCATATTTTTTAATTTTAATTAGAATTTTATACGAAAATAGCTATTTTTGATCAAATATTATCGAATAAATCGTACAAATTGACGTGATAAAATTCAAATACAAAGGAAATGTAGAAATAGGTGCAATACCAAATGATTACTCGTGAACAGTGTTTGTATTGGGATCAGGAAGATGAACTCAAAAAATTTAAAGATGAATTTGCATTGCCAGAAGGCGTTATTTATTTAGATGGTAACTCTTTAGGTGCTAGACCAAAGAAATCTTTGGCTGTCGCTCAGCATATTATTTCCCAAGAATGGGGAGAAGATCTGATCAATAGCTGGAATAAGGCAGATTGGTGGGGGCTACCAACGCGGCTGGGTGACAAAGTCGCTAAACTGATTGGTGCGGAACAAGGTGAAGTTGTTATTTCAGATTCAACTACACTGAACTTATTTAAAGTTTTATCTGCAGCGGTAAAAATTCAGGCTGATAAATTCCCTGAACACAAAATTATTGTGGCAGAAAAAGATGCTTTTCCAACAGATATTTACATTATTGAAGGTTTCATTGACTTAATTCAAAAGGGCTATCAGGTTGAATTAATTGATGGCGTAGAAGACTTATCTCGTGCTTTAGAGAAAGATGTTGCTGTAGTAGTACTTTCCCATGTGAATTACCGCACTGGTTATTTTTATGATATGGCAACTATTAATGAACAAATTCACTCTAAAGATGCTTTGGTGATTTGGGATTTATGCCACTCAGTCGGTGCGGTTCCTATGCACCTTAATCAAACTGATAGTGATTTTGCGATTGGTTGTACCTATAAATATTTAAATGGTGGCCCTGGTTCTCCTGCATTGCTCTGGGTCAATGAAAAGCATCGTGATCAGTTCTGGCAGCCTTTATCTGGTTGGTGGAGTCATAAAAAACCATTTGATATGGCACAGCATTATGAGCCAGCGAATAGTATCCGCCGATATTTATGTGGGACTCAGCCGGTTATTTCTATGAGTCTGATTGAATGCGGAGTAGATATTTTCCTGCATGCCGATATGCAAAAAATCCGTGAGAAATCGTTGAAATTAACAGATTTATTTATTCAATTGGTACATCAAGAATGTTCTGAATTCGGATTTGAGTTAATTACGCCTTTAGATCATAACCATCGTGGTAGTCATGTTAGTTATCGTCATGAATTCGGTTATGAAATTATTCAGGCACTTATTGCACGCGGTGTGATTGGTGATTATCGGGAACCTGCAGTCTTGAGATTTGGTATTACACCTTTGTATCTGGGCTTTGAAGATATTTGGAATGCAGTACAGCACTTAAAAGAAACCATGCTGAATAGTGAATGGAAAAACAAACAGTATTTAGTTCGTGGTGAAGTGACCTGATTTTAAGGAATCAAAATAAAACAAATGGCTAGGAGGGCCTATGAGTAGTTTTGATGAAATACAAAATAGAGAAGCTGGGCTGCATAAAAAGTTATCTGCAAAACAGATGGGGATGATTGCGATTGGTGGAGCAATTGGAACCGGATTGTTTATGGGAAGTAAATTTGCAATTAGTTTTGCAGGTCCCGCAGTCATCGTCAGCTATGCGATTGGTGGTTTAATTGCTTTTGCACTTATGGCTTGTTTGGCTGAAATGACAGTTCAGCATCCTACTTCAGGTTCATTTGGTGCATATGCAGAACATTATATAAGTCCACTTGCTGGCTTCTTGGTTCGCTACTGTTACTGGGCTTGTATTGTGCTGGCTGTAGGTACAGAGATTACCGCCGTTGCTGATTATATGAAGCTCTGGTTCCCGAATGTAGGCTCTTGGGTCTGGATTGGATTTTTTTCACTGACCTTACTTGTTGTAAATGCCTATAGTGTTAAAGCTTTTGGACTAGTGGAATACTGGTTTTCCACAATTAAAGTTTTTGCCATTATTGTGTTTATTCTTTTGTCTATTGGTATCTTGACGCAAAGCAATCAGGGAATGACGCAAGTTGTAACTCATTTATCAGGACATGGGGGCTTTTTTCCAAATGGTTTTAGTGGGGTATGGATTGGTGTCATTATTTCAATATTTAGTTATTTAAGTATAGAAATGATTGCTGTCGCGGCTGGCGAAGCTAAAGACCCGGAAAAGGCAGTTAAAAAAGCATTCAAAAGCACAGCACTTCGACTCATTTTGTTTTATTTATTGTCCTTATTCCTAATCGTTACTTTGGTGCCGTGGACTGTTTTGATTGGAGCAGATGCAACAAGCCCTTTTGTTATGGTCATGAAGATTGTCGGTATCCCGTATGCGGATAGCATTTTAAACTTTATTGTAATTGTAGCTGCCTTATCAGCCATGAATAGCATGCTTTATATTTCAACTCGTATGCTGTTTAGCTTGTCACGTGCAGGTGATGCCCCAAAAGTCTTTGGTCGAATTAGTAGTAATGGTGTACCGGTAAATGCGCTGTTGTTATCTGCGGTAGGGATTGGTATTGCTAGTATTGTTTATACGATTAATCCAGCTTCCGCATTTCCAATTATGATTGCGCTATCCATGTTTGGTGCGTTGTTCACGTGGGGAAGTATATTTGTGACTCATATGTTTTTTAGAAGACATATGGTTCAGCAAAATATACAACTAAAATTTAAAATTCCTGCTAGTCGATTTATCTCTTTGTTTGGGTTTATTGCGATTTTAAGCATTACAGTGACTACCTGGTTTACCAGTGAATTTAAGTCTACTTTACAATTTGGCGTACCTTTAGTGCTTGTTCTTATATTTTTCTATTATTTGAAACGTTCTACCGTAAAGTTAAATCTCAACTCTAGTGAAGAAACATTGAAGTGACTGGTATATGAGAAAGTATGACAATGCTACAACGGTAGAGAATGAAGGTGAAATACTAGCAGGCTTCCAATACAGAAGCTTGCTGAGTTATCAGGCTTATTATCATATAAAAGATATAAAGTATGGTTCGAAGAACCGATCAACTCTGGATTTTTTTCCTCTAGAACATGTCAGTAAAACCGTAATTTTTATACATGGGGGATATTGGCAGTGGTGTGATAAATCGGACTTTGCCTTTATAGCGCCGTACATATTAGCAAAAGGAGCGCAGTGTGTACTTTTAGAATATGACTTGGCTCCTCAAAGTCATATTTCACAAATCGTTGCTCAAACTCAACAAGCGCTCGATTTTATCGCTAAACAAAATTGGAAAATAGGCGAAGTAGTAGTGGTCGGCCATTCAGCAGGTGCTCATCTTGGTGCTTTATGTTTAAACCATCCGTTATTATCCAAGGCAACTTTATTAAGTGGGATTTATGATTTATTACCTATACAAGAGACTCATTTAAATCACGCTTTAAACTTATCGCAAGAGGATATTTTGAAATATAGTCCTATTCATCAGCAGGAACAGATCAATATTCCTTGTACGATTTTGTGTGGTGGGTTAGAACTTAGTGAATTAAAATGGCAAAGTCAAAATTATTTTGAGTACCGACTTAGTCAAGGTGAGGATATGATTTCTTTTGAAATTATTCCTGAGATTAACCATTACTCTATTTTAGAGCACTATTTTAAATTTATATTTAAGTGAGAAATTAAGTTTGAGTTAGCCTTGGTAAACATAGGGTAAGTTGATTTAAATATTATAGAAACAATAGGTGGGGGGAAAATCATGAAAAGCTATCTTATTTATAATATTAAGTTCAGCTAATAAAATATTTCAGTACAAGAGCAATCAGTATGATAAATAACCAAGTTGAACAACATATAAATTTATATATTGTTTTATTAAATTTAAATAAATATATTGATTTTTGCTTAATCAACAAGGAAATGTAGAGTGCGTCACACTTCTTTGAGTTTTTTATTGCTGTATACTATTTTAAGTTGACCTAAACTAATATCTCGATTAGATTAAAAAGATAGTGTTTTCTCTCTAATCGACAAACTGTTTAGCTGTTGCTTAGATGAGTTTATAGTCCGTAGCTTCCCAAGATGCGGACTTTTTTATTTTTGTACAATTCGTTAATGGTACAAAGATTCGCGCATTAAAAAGACAGTTAATAGTAAATTCGGTTCAATTCAAGTGAAAAACTTAAAGAAGTATTGTAAATATATCTTTAAAGGTATATATTTATATATGCATATACTGCGTCTGTAAAGTTGTTTGTTTTTTAATACCCACATATTTTTAAGATATGTGGGTATTTTTTATTAAAAATGTTTATTTAAAAAATATTTTTAAACTGGCTAAGTTTTATATAAGGGGTTTATTTTAGTTAGATAAGAAAATTCAAATAATTTGTTTTGCATAATTTATTTCTAATAAGTTAATTAATAAAAAATAGGAAATATATATTTATACATTTATTGTACATATTAATCACAGTTAAAGAAATTGTTAATTTTTTATAGTTGTATGAACTTTTATATTTTGAAATAATTGTCTATAACCTGTTAATTATCATATTGTTATGGATATTTTGAAGTTTCTAAGAAGTTTTAATACTGTTGGTACTTACTTAGCAATGGCTACTATAGTTCTTATCATAATGGTTATTTTCTTTTATATTATTGAACCCAAATAGAGTGATATTTTAATTATAAAAAAATAAAATATTTAAATTATAAGTAGATGGATGTCACATTTTTCTATAAAAAAGTGGATTGATATTGTTTAACCTAAAAAATTATGAAAATATGGTTGGGGTTTAAAAGCAGATAAAACTCCTCAAAGTTCTCATCTAAAATTTTAATCCTGAAGTAAAAAGTTATTAATTATCATAAAAATACCTGAAATATAATATATGGAGATAGTCATGAATATTCGCCAAGTGTCTGCTATTTGTCTTTCAATAGCAGCTACTCATTTTGTGTATGCCGCTTCAAATGTTGCAAATCCTGTAAATGATTCTTCCCAAACAAAAGGAATTATTAAAAATCAATATATTGTTATATTAAATAAGGATGCAGGTCCTTCTAAAGATTTCGCACAAAATATTGCTAAACAACATGCTGGTAAAGTTTTACAAAGCTACGATACTGTTCTTAAAGGTTTTGCAATTTATTTACCTGATACAGCAGGGACAGCCTTTATTGAAGCGATGAAAAAGAACCCTCAAGTTCTTTCAGTAGAAAGCGATACAATAGTAAATATTGATGCAACTACTCAAAGTAATCCAGATTGGGGACTAGATCGTATAGACCAGAAAGCTTTACCATTAAATTCGGCTTATTCTTATTTACAGACGGGTTCAGGTACTACGGCTTATATCGTGGATACTGGTATATTGTCTAGTCACCAAGAGTTTTCAGGACGTGTGTTAAGCGGTTATACCGCAATATCTGATGGCAATGGTACAACCGACTGTAATGGACATGGGACCCATGTTGCTGGAACAGTAGGTGGTACGACCTATGGTGTTGCTAAAAATGTCAATTTAGTTCCTATCCGGATTTTGGGGTGTGATGGGTCAGGGGCCTCAAGTAATGTTATTGCTGGTTTAGACTGGATATTAAAAAATGGTAAAAAACCTGCAGTTGTAAATATGTCTTTAGGTGGGGCAACAAGTTCTTCTTTAGATAGTGCAGTGGAAAATTTATATAATAATGGTTATGTCATGGTCGTAGCCGCTGGCAATTCAAATACAGATGCATGTACATCTTCTCCAGCAAGAGTAAGTAAGGCCATTACAGTGGCTGCGACAGATAATACCGATACTCGGGCAAGCTATTCTAATTATGGAAGCTGTGTTGATATTTTTGCACCGGGTAGCCAAATTAATTCTTCTTGGATTGGAAGTAATACAGCTACCAAGATATTAAATGGTACTTCAATGGCAACTCCGCATGTTGCTGGTGTAGTTGCTGAAATGCTTCAAAGTACACCTACGGCTTCACCTCAAACGATCTCTACCAATCTTTTAAATCAAGCGAGCAGTAACGTAGTAAAAAACCCTTCAGGTAGCCCAAACCGCTTGTTATATAAATCTCCTTAATAAAAATATAATTCTCTATGATTGAAAAGGTCCCGAAGGACCTTTTTTTAAATTTTTGCATGTGTACCATACTTGTCAATCATGATTGAACTGGCTTCATTTAAACCACGTACAGTAACTTGTATGCCATTCTTTTGGAACTTTTCTACTGCTGAATCAAGCATTGCAACCGAAGTGACATCCCAAATATGTGAATGAGTCAGATCAATAATGACTTCTTTTACTTCCTCTTTAAAGTTAAAGCTTTGCATGAATCTATCTGAAGAACTAAAAAAGATTTGTCCTCTTAAATCATATAAACGAGCGTTGCCTTCTAATGAACTTATTACCTGTATATCATTTTCAAGTTTATTGGCTAAGAAAAGTGCGGAAAGTAGTACACCCGTCAATACGCCTAATGCTAGATTGTGAGTAGCTACAACTACAACAACCGTTGCAATCATAACGGTATTGCTACTTTTAGGATTAGTTTTAAATTGGGTAAGCGAACGCCACTCAAAAGTACTTATTGATACCATAATCATGACAGCAACAAGCGCAGCCATAGGAATAACTTTCAACCAATCACTTAAAAATACTACTAAAATCAGCAAGAATATGCCTGCGCATAAAGTAGATAAGCGTGTGCGACCACCTGATTTAACATTAATCATTGATTGCCCAATCATGGCACATCCAGCCATCCCACCCATAAAACCAGAGGCAATATTGGCAATACCTTGACCTTTACATTCCTTAAATTTATTACTCGGGCTATCCGTCATTTCATCAACAATTGTGGCTGTCATCATCGACTCAAGTAAGCCAACTGCAGCTAACGCCAATGAATAAGGAAGAATGATAAGAAGTGTATCTAAATTAAGAGGAATATCTGGAATTAAAAAAATAGGTAGAGTATTTGGTAATGCTCCCATATCGCCAACTGTTCGCACATCAAGGCCTAAAAAGAAGGCAAGTAATGTGATTATAACAATACATATAAGGGGAGATGGAAAAATTTTTCCAAGCTTTGGTACATAAGGGAATAGATAAATAATTGCTAAACCAATAGCGACTAATAGATAGACGTACCAACTTACATTGACTAGTTCTGGAAGCTGGGCCATAAAAATGAGTATGGCGAGAGCATTTACAAAACCAATCACAACCGATTTAGAGACAAAGCGCATGAGCTTAGCAAGCTTAAGATACCCTACTATAATTTGTATGACACCCGTCAAAATAGTAGCTGCGAATAAATACTGAAGACCATGTTCTTTCACTAGGGTTGTCATGACTAAGGCCATAGCACCCGTTGCTGCCGAAATCATGGCAGGACGGCCACCTACAAAAGAAATAATAACCGCAATACAAAAAGACGCATATAAACCGATTTGGGGATCTACACCTGCAATAATTGAAAAGGCAATCGCCTCTGGAATTAAAGCCAGACCAACAACAAGCCCAGAAAGAATATCTGCACGGACATTAGAGAACCATTGTTCTCGAAGATTCGTTAACATGGAAATAGCCTAGAATTTTAAATTTTAGAAAGGCTAGTGATGTGATATACCAACACACAAGCGACTACACCACATCACTAGACAGTGATGAGTTATTTACAAAGGAGAAGGGTAAATAAACTTAAGGTGGCGTAAGTGTCATGGATAATGAAAATTTGAAGTTTTAAAGAGGTGCGAAGGATAACATAAGTTTTTAGGGGGAGCCATTTAAGCTTGCTACTTTCACTTATTAGGCATCTAACTATTTTTTGATTTGTTCATTTCTGCTTTAGGCAGAGACGTAAATTCATTTAATGGCATATCTAAGAAAAAGTCAGGAGCGTCAGTGTGTTTGCAATTTAACCAATCGTTTCTAAGATGGTCAGGTATTACAATAATTGAACGTTTTTCATCGTCAGGTTTATGAAACTGCTTCATAAACGAATGTCGATCTGCATTGATTGTTAACAGCGACATTGTTCTAACTTTCTGCTCATCAATTATGGTTTCTTCATAAATTGCTGCAAGCGTAAATGGCTTCCCATCTTGACGAAAGATGCCATACCAATGTGCTTTACCATTGATATATTTCGGTTCATAAATAGCTTCAACAGGAACTAGGCCAAATTGATCATTTGACCAGGCATGTTTAAATGAACGTTTGTGATCAACCGTTTCAGTTCTTGCATTATAAGTTGCATATTTAAATGAAACTTCTTTCGCATATGGTGGCAACATTCCAAATTTAACTTTTCGCCATTCCCATTCATTTTGATGAGATAAGATTATTGGGCAATCATCACTTGGATAGACATCTGATTTGTAATCAAAGGTGGGTTCAAGTAAGTCTAATTGATAAGAATGCTCTTTCTTAAGGGGTTTAAAATTTGCACACATAACGAAATTCGATTTGTAAGGATCCTTAACCTTTAGCTTGGATCTTTTAACTATGTGGTATGTATATTTTTATAGATTGAATTGTCTATTTGAGTATTAAATTTTACTTTTCAATTACTTTGTTAAAGCTTTCTTTCAAATTATTTATCTTAAAAATGAGATCAATGATTTATAAGGCAACTTATAAGATATTCATTTGTTTTGAATAGCTACTTTTATGCAACAGAGCCTTGCAGAAATTTGGATTTTAATAAATGAGCTAATCATCATAATACAAAAGATATAGAGAACGTATACAAACCAATATTTTCAGCGGTTTAAGTAACTCTTTAGAAAACTTTATAAGGTGGAACTATGAATAAACATTTATTAGCAAAAATCACTCTTTTAGGTGCTGCACAACTATTTACGTTTCATACGGCATTTGCAGATATACCTCTGACACCTGCTCAGTTCGCAAAAGCGAAAACAGAAAATTTTGATAAAAAAGTGATTCTGTCCAATTTAAATAAACCACATGCTTTGTTATGGGGGCCAGATAATCAAATTTGGTTAACCGAACGTGCAACTGGCAAAATTTTAAGAGTAAATCCTGAATCTGGTAGCGCGAAAACAGTATTTCAGGTTCCTGAAATTGTGAGTGATGCTGATGGGCAAAATGGTTTGTTAGGCTTTGCTTTTCATCCTGACTTTAAACATAACCCTTATATCTATATTTCAGGCACTTTTAAAAATCCAAAATCTACAGATAAAGAGTTACCTAATCAGACGATTATTCGTAGATATACCTATAACAAAACTACAGATACATTTGAAAAGCCTATTGATTTGATTGCAGGTTTACCGTCATCAAAAGACCATCAGTCTGGTCGTCTTGTCATTGGTCCAGACCAAAAAATCTACTATACGATTGGTGACCAAGGCCGTAATCAGTTAGCTTATCTGTTCTTACCAAATCAGGCACAGCATACTCCGACTCAGCAAGAGCTCAATAGTAAAGACTACCATACATATATGGGTAAAGTATTACGCTTAAATCTGGACGGAAGTATTCCTAAAGACAACCCAAGCTTTAACGGGGTAGTGAGTCATATCTACACTTTAGGGCATCGTAATCCACAAGGTTTAGCTTTTGCTCCAAATGGAAAGCTTTTACAATCTGAGCAAGGGCCAAATTCTGATGATGAAATTAACCTTGTATTAAAAGGTGGTAACTATGGCTGGCCAAATGTAGCTGGTTATAAAGATGACAGTGGTTATGCCTATGCAAACTATTCGGCAGCAACCAATAAATCACAAATTAAAGATTTAGCTCAAAACGGGATAAAAGTAGCAACAGGTGTTCCTGTGACTAAAGAGTCTGAATGGACTGGTAAAAACTTTGTGCCGCCTTTGAAAACTTTATATACGGTACAAGATACCTATAACTATAATGACCCTACTTGTGGTGAGATGGCATATATTTGCTGGCCAACGGTTGCTCCGTCATCGGCATATGTATATACGGGAGGCAAAAAAGCGATTCCAGGGTGGGAAAATACATTATTGGTCCCATCTTTAAAACGTGGGGTGATTTTCCGTATTAAATTGGATCCGACATATAGCACGACTTTGGATGATGCTATCCCAATGTTTAAAAGCAATAACCGTTATCGTGATGTCATCGCTAGTCCAGAAGGTAATACCTTATATGTGCTGACTGATACAGCGGGGAATGTGCAAAAAGATGATGGTTCAGTCACTCATAATTTAGAGAATCCCGGTTCTCTCATTAAATTTACATATAACGGTAAGTAACTTATTTCAAAAAACCCAGCTATATAGCTGGGTTTTTTATATAAAGGTTTATATTTATTCAGTTACGACCAATACTGGCACATGAATTTCTCCTAACAGTGCTTGAGTTACACTTCCTAAGAAGAACTTTTTAAAACCTTTTCGCCCATGAGAACCAATCACTAATAAATCAGCTTTTAGCTCAGTTGCTGCTTTGATGATTTCTGTATGAATTGTTTGACCTTCAACAATTTTGGTTTCAACAGAAATTCCATGTTGGCTAAATTGTTCTTTAGCTTGATCTAAAATGCTCTGAATCGAAGCTCTCGCTTTATTAAAATAATCTTGCGCAATTTCTGTACTATCAATAATTTCAACTGAAATAAATGGATCAATAGTGAGTGCATATACCAAAGTAACTTTACTACTAAAGGCTTTAGCAAGACTTGCAGCATGATTAACCGCAATAAGTGAAGTAGGAGAACCATCGACCGGAACTAAAATATGGTGATAACTCATATATTGCTCCTTATTGTCTTGTGACAATATTTATTGTTGAAGAACCTAAACTTGTTATCGTTATGGTTATATTATCGCCAATTTTATAATTTTTATTGTTTGTTTTTAGTGTGTAAGGTAAATGACTAATTCATAGAATAGTGACTTTCTAGATAAGCCTGACCCTGTTTAAGAATAGAGATCACCTGATTAGCATCAATAGCTGATTCAAATAAAAAACCTTGCCCTATGTTGTATCCAAATTGAAGAAGTAATTCTTCTTGTTCTGGTGTTTCAATACCTTCTGCAATTAATCCGAGTGAGAGATTTGGAGCAAGTAAGCCAATTGCCTGAACAATTGCATAAATGGATGGATCATGTTGCATCTTTTGTATAAAGCTACAATCAACTTTTAAGCAATCAATAGGATAGTCTCTTATATGTGTTAAAGAAGAGAAACCTGTTCCGAAGTCATCTAAAGCAATGCGTACTCCATGCTGTTTTAGTTTATTGAGTGCGCGAATCACATATTCAGAACCACGGTCACCCAGCATATGTTCAGTAACTTCTATCTCAATTAAATGGGTAGGAATTTCAAGTTGATTAATCTTTTTTAATAAACGTTCAGCATAATTATCTCTTAAGAACTCAACTGGTGCGGCATTTAGAGAAACAGGAAGCGGCACAAAACCTAATTTTATCCATTTAGCAATATCATGCAAAACTTGTTGTTGCATGATTTCACCAATTTTACTGGCTAAATCGTAGTCTTTAAAAGCTTCAGCAATCTGAGAAGGCAAACCTCTTTGGGCCGAAGTCGTATGCCAGCGGAGTAATGCTTCAAAGCCCACTACAGCATGAGTTTTTAGATCGACTTTGGGTTGATAGTAGGGCTGAATGGTATGATGACGAATAAGCTGGCGAGCAATGTTGAGTTGAGAGGCGATTGCCTCGGTTAACTGCATCATACTTGGGTTATACATACGTATGCCGCCACGACCACGGGCTTTTAAGTCATGTAATGCCATATCGGCACAACTTAATAAGCTCGATTGATCAACTGCATCTTGAGGGTAAATGGCGCAGCCGATGCTCATGCCGCCGTTGAGCACATTCCCAGCATATGTAATGGGTTGATTGAGTTGTTGAAGCAATACTTCAGCAAGTTCACGAACATCATTCTCATTTTCCAAATGGCTAACAATAACTGCAAACTCATCACCACCTAATCTGGCAACTGAACATCTTTCAGGGTCTACGCACTGATTAAAACGTTTAGAAAGTATTTTTAATAAGTGGTCACCAGCACTATGACCTATAGTGTCATTAATATGCTTGAAATGATCTAGATCAATTAAAAGTAGCCCTACACTGGTTTGGGTTTCTCTTGAGTAAGCTAGGGTGCGTTTTAGTTGTAGCTTAAATGAACGTCTATTAAATAAACCTGTGAGTTCATCTCTCTCGCTAATATCTCTTAATCGGTTTTCAGTAAGATACTGTTGAGTGACATTTCGCGAAACACACAATATCTGAATAATTTCGCCGTTTGTATGTTGAATTGGGGTAAGCATGTTATCCCAATATTCTGGATCTTGATTTGGTAAGCAACTCATGCCAGCGAATCGGGCCACTTTACCCTGTAAGGCTTTTTTTAAGGCAATTCTTCCGCGTTTACGAATATGGGGGGGTAAAAGATCTAACCATCGCATACCGAATTTTTTTTCATCTACAGGTATACCTAATGCAAGGCATCCTGATTTATTCATATGAGATACAGTGCCATCTGTATTTAAAACCTTAATACAATCGACACTGATATCGAGCATTTGATTTTGTATATCGATATCTTTTCGTAAGCTTTGCTGCTCTTGTATATCTTGGTCAATATCTAGAAAACTAATAAACCATTCATTTTCTTGAGAAGATTCATGGTATTTCGACAATTGAATAGAAATTTTACACCATCGATAATAATGGGTTTTATGCAAAAGACGGCATTTAAATTCAATTCTTGATCGGAACCGTATCGCATCTAACCATTTGTTTTTAACTTCTTCTAAATCGGCAGGGTACACGAAATCTAGCCATTGTTGAAACAATGGAGGAGAAGTATCGCGCCAGTATTTTGTACACTCCGTATTGCAGTATAAAATTAAGCCTTTTTCATCACTGACCCAAGTCGGTAAAGGAAACTGCTCAACAATAAAGTGCTTTTGGGTAGTGTTCGACATTGAAGTCATAACATGCCTAAAACTGCTGAAGAGTTAAACTATTTATAAACTGTATTGTAATAGTTGTGTCGTCACCACAAAAGCTATAAAAAATTAATATTTGATGTTTTTTTCGTCTCGAGTAAAGGT
The DNA here is from genome assembly GCF_003812225.1 of Acinetobacter sp. FDAARGOS_494. Classification (NCBI taxonomy): domain Bacteria; kingdom Pseudomonadati; phylum Pseudomonadota; class Gammaproteobacteria; order Moraxellales; family Moraxellaceae; genus Acinetobacter; species Acinetobacter sp. FDAARGOS_494. Next base: position 3,904,453 of record NZ_CP033866.1, on the reverse strand, counting down.
TTCTTTTAAATAAAAATTTTATTAATCATCTATGCATATGTTATTTATTAACTTTTAATCTCCTAAAGATTATGAAATGTAGAATTTTAACTTGAAAAAATTATGCGTATTTTTGTAAAAAACATGTTAAAACAGTTGTTTATAAGATTCAAATAGGGTTTTTTATAAAAAACTCATACATCAAAAACATTTTAAATCGTGAAGAGTTAATTAATTTAAATATTTATGAGAAAAAATTTAAAAAGAAAAAAGCATTTAAGTTATTAGAGGTTAATACAATAAATACTATTAACTTTACAAAAGTAATATAAAATAAGGTCTTATATTATCGTAAAATTCTTTTCATCAAAAAGGATATATAATTCCTTTTTGTGCATTTTATAGCCTACATTTTCCCCAAGATGTAGGTTTTTTTTATGTAAAAATTTTATTATTTTAATTTTATTTAACTTATTAAATTATAAATAAAAAAAGCCATGGAGGCTTTTTATACGGTTTCCGGCTTTTTCAACTGTTGTTGAATGTAGAGGTTCATATAATACTGCTCTATATAATCGTCAGCATAATTGTTAGCTAATGTCTTAGTAGCTACCTGTTCATGCTTGCTGTAACAGTTAGTTTCTAAATCTTTTTCAAGTACCCACCATTGACGGTTAATACGACGTACTTGAAACTTATCACTCTTATATTTTCTTTTAGCCATTTTTTCCTAAAATTACGTTAGAGATATTAAGAGAGAGTTTCTACTGGAGTTGAAGGAACAAGTCAACAAGCATAGTGTTTAATTGATTACTTTATGAAGTCTATATTCCTGTAAACATTAGAGAAAATAATAAAAAAGCTCTCATGAGAGAGCTTGAGAATTAATCGTTTTAAAATGTTGAAAACAACAATTATCGAGAAAGATTTTTTAAAAGCAATTTTAAGCTTTCCATCATTTTTTCTAGTTGAAGAGGGGTGATACCTTCGAATGATTGTTCAAGTACTACACTCGTTAGATCATTAATTTTATTAATCATTTCTGTACCACGTTCGGTAAGATATACACGTGTAATACGACCATCTGATTGACAAGAATAGGTTTCAACTAAGCCTTCATCTTTTAAGCGATAAACAATTTTAGTGGTAGTCGACATTTTTGAAATAATCATATCAGATAGTTCTGATACGCTAGCGTGAGGTTTACTACTTAGCGCAAGCATAATACGTCGACGTGAATTATCTAGGCCATATTTTTTGAGGGCATTATCAATATTTTGAACATATTGAGCATGGACCTGAGTAATCCAATAATATGGAAAATCTTCAAGAGTGAAAGATTCTGTTGTAGGTAAAAAACGCGCATACTTCTTTGTCATTGACTTTTCCCCATACCTTGGTGGATCGCATTTTATGAAACTTATTTTAATAGTGGAAAAATATAGTTTCACTAAGCAAGTTATATCAGGACTTTAAGTCATGAGCAAAATTTATATTGTTTGATTAACAAGGACAAACTATAAATTTTCCTCTTCTAATAAAACTTATTCCTTACCGTTTATTTGAACTTGGCTACTCGCTTGGTCGTAAAATGAACGATATTTGTTAGCATGAGAATCGTAGAAAAAAAAACTCGTTTTGAACGTGACATTTCTATCAAAATTTTTTGTCTACAAAGTCATAACTTAAAAAAATAAATCCATTCAATAGGTAAATATTTAAATTAATCATATGTTTAATTGATTTTTTGAAGATGAAAATTTACCATACATTTAACATGATTGATCAAATATTAAAGAAAATTAACTAATAAATGGATTTATATTATTGAATTTACTAAATTTTTAAATATTAATTTTACTGTTCAAAAGAATCATGATTTACGAATGTATTTTAATTAAGGAATTGTTTAATTGTTGATCTTTTGAATTGTATGTTAATTGTTATTTTTTATTTATTTTAATGTAGTGCATTTTCAAATAACGATAGATAAATTCTTCTGGATTAATGATGAAAAAATTACTAATTACTTCTATGGTAGCTTTAACGATAGGGTTAAATGGCTGTGCAAGCATCATTACAGGTTCTTCACAAACACTTACTTTTACAAGTGTGCCTGAGTCAGCAACTATTGAGATTAAAAATCGTAATGGGGTAAAAGTCCATACGGGGCAAACACCTGCTACCGTTAGCTTAAAAAAGGTGCCGGTTATTTCAAACCAGAAAGTTATCAAGTATCTTTCAGTAAACCTGGTTATCAAACTAAAACGGTAGAAGTTACAGGTACTCTTAGTGGCTGGTATTTAGGTAATATTATTTTTGGCGGTTTAATTGGGCTTTTAATTGTGGATCCAGCTACTGGAGCAATGTATAAGTTGGCACCAAAAGATATAAATACAGTATTAGAAGCTCAAAATTTAGTAGGAGAAGCTAAGCAAAAGCCCACGCTAACAGTGATGCTGGCTCAAGATATTCCTGAGCAAATGATGGCCCGTGCAGTACAAATTAATAAATAAAAAATAGTAATAAAAAAGGGAGAATTTATATTCTCCCTTTTTAAATTATGAGTTTGTTAATAATTTTTCTTCTTGATTCTTTTTAATGATGGCATAACTTACTCCCGTTACGATACTTCCAGCCGCAATTGCTGCAAGATACAACCACGCATGATTGATTGCATTTGGAATCAGTAATACAAATACACCGCCGTGTGGAGTCACAAGCTCACAGTGAAATAAAGCAACTAATGCACCAGTTACTGTGCCACCTAGAATACAGGTTGGAATAACGCGCATTGGATCTTTTGCTGCAAATGGAATTGCACCTTCTGAAATAAAGCATAAACCAAGCACAAATGCAGCTTTACCTGCATCTTTTTCACCAGTACTAAATTTATTTCTAGCGAGGAAAGTTGCAATTGCCATCCCAATTGCAGGAACCATACCGCCTGCCATCGTGGCTGCCATTGGCATATAGGTATTGGTAGTAAGTAGTCCGACTGTAAAAGCATAAGCAGCTTTATTGATTGGTCCGCCCAAATCAATACACATCATACTTGCCAGAATAATTCCCATTAATACAGCATTTGTTGTGCCCATATTGTTGAGGAAATCTTTCATTAACTCAAAAATATGCGCTACAGGTTGACCTACCACATAGAACATAATCAGCCCAACAGATAATGTTCCTAATAATGGAATAATCAAAATGGGCTTAAGAGACTCTAAACTAGTTGGGAGCTTAACTTTTTTAGCTATAAATAACGCGATATAACCTGCAAGGAAACCAGAAACAATACCGCCTAAAAAACCTGCTTGTAACTGTGCTGCCAATAATCCCCCGATTAAACCTGGTGCAAGACCAGGGCGATCTGCAATCGAATATGCAATATAACCCGACAGCATGGGTACCATGAGGGTAAATGCTGCTGCGCCAATCTGTTTTAATATGGCTGGCAGACTACCAGCTTGTTCCGCTGCATTTAGGCCAAAACATAAAGAAAGTGCAATTAGCAAGCCACCCGCAACAACCATAGGCAGCATATAAGAAACACCAGTTAATAAGTGTTTATATACACCAACTTTTTCAGTTTTATCCTTATTTTCAGTTGTTGCTTGCTGTTTACCTTGTTCTAAAACCTGAGCATTAGCAATTGCCTCAGCAAAAGCCTTGTCGGTTTGTTTTAAAGCAAAACCAGTGCTACATCTATAGACACGCTTACCTATAAAGCGGTCAGTGTTGACTTCAATGTCAGTAGCAAGAATAACAATATCGGCATCAGCAATCGCTTGAGGTGATAAAATATTCTTCGCACCTACAGAACCTTGAGTTTCTACATCGATTTGATACCCAAGTCTTTCTGCACCTTGTTGTAACGCTTCAGCTGCCATAAATGTATGGGCAACTCCAGTTGGGCAAGCAGTAATGGCAACAAAATGAGTTGCGGTATTTGAAGCTTGCTTAGGTTTTTGTTCCCACTCATTTGCTGGTTTTGAGTGTTCAAGTGCCGTTAAAAGTGCTTTGTCTGCATCATCTTTAATATCTTCAATAGAAACTAAAGATAAAGCGTTTTGACCAAAAATATTTAGATTTTTAGGTTGCTGTCCAATAATAATGACATGATCAAAATGATCGCTTGATTCAAACTCATCGAGTGAAATGACACTATGTTTATAACCGTGTTGGGTTGCGACTAAAGCAAGTTTACGAGCCAAGATTAAAGCATTGACTTGCTGTTGCGGACCATTAGTGACAAATAATAAATGTTTAGCAGTTTGCATCAGATTCACTCAATGAATTGATAATAGTTTGTGCTTTTAATTGGTTTAGAACCTCAGAAGTAGGGATTCGAAAACCAATTTGTGTTACAGCATGGCTTGCAATGGCTGTCGCAGTTTTTAAGGTCTCTTCAGGAGGCAGTTGGTTAACAAGCCCATGGATCATGCCGGCTAAGAGTGAATCACCAGCGCCTACTGTACTTTTTACGATAACTTTTGGTGCTTGAGCATGTAAGGGGTGAGTGGCGTGTAACCAATTTACGCCATCTTCACCCATTGAGATAACCACATGCTCAATATTGGTTAAGCTATCAAAAAGTTCTCTTTGTTCAGCATAGCTTGTTGCTGGACGTTGATAACTTTCAACCAACTCATCGGTATTCGGTTTGATCATCCAAGGTTGACATTCAATTGCAGCAACCAATGCTTTACCACTGGTATCTAGGGCAACTTTCTTATTATTTTTTTTGATCAGTTGAATAAGTTGTTGTAACTCATCAATACTAAAACCTTGCGGGAGGCTACCAGCTATTGCAACAACCTCGACTTGTGGTAACAGAGCTTCAATCTTATTAAATAGCCTTTGTTTGTCTGTTTCAGAAACAAAAAAACCTTTGCCATTTAAATCTGTCATCCGCCCAGAATGCTCAGCAATTTTTATATTTTGACGTGTTTCACCATCAATATAAATAAACTCAGGTTGAAATTGAGCTTGTGCAAAATGTGTATCGAAAATTTGTCGATTATGCTCACCTAAAAAGCCGGTTACGATTACATCATGACCTAAGTCTTTTAATACTTGAGCAACATTAAGGCCTTTGCCAGCCGCATGAATTTCTACCGACTCTTGTCGATTCACTTCTCCTACTAGTAACTCATCCAGTTGAATGGTTACATCAATTGCAGGGTTTAAAGTAATTGTTAAAATTTTAGCCATTACTATTCCCAATCTTATAAGTCTTGTTCAGATAGCTGGCGCACAGCAGGGGCGCTATCGCATAGTAAAGCTTGTTGCGCAAGCTTTTGAGCATGGCTATAGCTTAGTGTGCGGATTTGAGCTTTTACTAAAGGAATGCTATTTGGGGACATACTCAGTTCGTCTACGCCTAATCCCATGAGAATAGGGACAGCTTTCGGGTCTGCTGCAAGCTCACCACAGATTCCTACCCATTTGCCATGTTTGTGGGCAGCTTTCACTGTTTGATCAATCAAATTAAGAATACTTGGATGTAATCCGTCTGCTTCCGCTGAGAGTATTGGGTGGCCTCGGTCAATCGCTAACGTATATTGGGTCAGGTCATTTGTGCCGATACTGAAAAAGTCGACTTCTTGTGCAAGAACCGGTGCAAGTAAAGCAGCAGACGGAACCTCAATCATAATGCCAACTTGTAAATTGCCACATGGATGTTGGGCTCTTACTTCGTCAAGAATTGCTTTGGCAGCACGCCATTCTTCAACGCGTCCAATCATAGGGAACATAATTCGTAACGGACGATTATCAGATGCTTTTAGTAGAGCGGTTAATTGCTGTTTTAAAAGTTCAGGGCGTCTTAAAGTTAAACGGATTCCTCTTAAACCTAAGAATGGGTTTTCTTCTTCAGCAATTGGTAAGTAAGGTAAAGGTTTATCACCACCTACGTCTAATGTACGTACCACAAGCGGGCGACCTGCAAGTGCATCTAATACAACTCGGTAATCAGCTTCTTGAACAGCCTCATTAGGTGCACTGCTATGAGACATAAAAACAAGTTCGGTTCTAAGTAGGCCAATTGCTTCAGCACCACATTCTACTGCTTGTGCTGTCGCTTGAACTTTACCCAAATTGGCTGCAATTTCGATTTGGTGTTGATCTAAGGTAATTGCTGGCTCGTGGCTATGACGTTCAGCTTCTTCACGAATTTGACGCTGTTGCTCACGCTCTTGCTTGGCTTGTTCGATTTGTGCAACATCTGGATCTAAAACAAAAGTTCCCGTATCACCATTAATAAGTAAAGTGCTTTTCGGATCAATTTCTAGGACTTGTTCACCAGCACCAACAATAGCGGGAATGCCTAAAGCACGTGCGACAATTGCACTATGCGCACTTGCACCACCTATAGCAGTTAGAATACCTGCGACACGGTCTTTGTTGAGACGAGCGACATCACTTGGCCCAACGTCATGCATGATTAGAATATAAGGCTCTTTAGGCTCTTCAATAACCACTTCACCACATAATTGGGTTAAAACTCTGTCGCCAATGTCACGTAGGTCTGTTGCGCGTTCAGCGAGTAAACGATCTGGTAGAGCTTCCTGTGCTTTAGCTGCAGCTTCAATATGTTCATGCCACGCAGCTGGTGCTGATAAATTTTGATAAATTTTTTGATATACACCATTAATTAAATCAGGATCATCAAGCATTTCTAGGTGAGCTCGAAAGATTTGTTTAATTTCAGAGGCATCAGCTTTGGCTATGACTTGGTGAATATTGTTTTTTACTGCATGTAGGGCAATATCTAAATTTTCTTTCTCGACTTTTACGCCTGAACCCATACGTTCATATTGATAAACCTTTGGTTTAATCACATGGACAGGTCCAAAAGCTAAGCCACTTGATGCTGCAATGCCCGTATTGTTACCCAATGTCGTAGCATTTGATATTACCGTTTGAGCAGGGAGCTGGTCAGGTGTTTCACTGGTTACAGGTAGCGCTTCAACTTCTTCACCTAAGCCTTGCTGCACTGCCAAAATAACTTGATCTAAAGCCTCTACGGCATCGGTTTCTGGCTCAGCGATAAAACGTAGAGTTTGGCCACGCTTACAACCTAACGCTAAAAGACGAGTTAAACTTTTGGCAGAAACAAAGCTACCATCGTCTACTGCAACTTGGATGTCGCCTTGAAAGGTTTTTGTAAGATTGACAAGGTGTGTAGCTGGTCGGGCATGTAAGCCGTGTGCATTTGCCAGTACTACTGAACGTTGAGGCCAGTCAGGAACAACGTCAGCTCCAATAATTTTTGCAATTTCGTTTGGTGTTTGAGTTTTATCTAGCTCGGCAACTTGCTCAGGGTTAAATAAAATATCAATTAAACGATTAAATCTTTCATTATCGAGTTGGTCATTGGCTGCTATACAAACGAGGGTGTTCAGCTTTTTACCATTTAGCTCTAATGCCTGTGATGGTTTAGTAATGCTAATAGCTGGTTGCTGAACAAAGTGATCGCTAGAAATGGACCAGATTTGATCTTGCAGTTGAATGGCTTGTTCTGGATCAAGTGAACTTAGAAAACCACATTTTACAAAATTATGTTTTTTGAGTGTTTGAGAAGCTGCCCAAAATAAATCTTCGATATCTTGTGCATCGATTTCGGTTTGAATAAGATTTTCATGAAGCGCTAAAGATAATGGCTGAGCTTGTAGTAATTCGATAATCTGCTCAGGTTTAGAAGCATTTTTTACTTGTTCGCTGACGTCATGCATTAATGCACGAGTAAGAATTTGCAAAACTTGCAAATGTTCATCAGATTTTGCTGCAATCACTACAGCTAAATAAATTTTATTTTCTCCATCCCAGATCACGCCTTCGGGGAAATGGGCTAAGCGGATACCTGTTTTTAAAATATATTCACGTGATTGAGGAGTACCGTGAGGAATGGCAATGCCTTGGCCTAAATAAGTCGCGCTTTGTTGTTCACGATTGATGAGTCCCGTTATATATTCAGGCGTAACTAACCCATCTTTTTCTAATATATCTACTAGACACTTTAATGCATGTGTTTTATCAACAGCATGTTGATTCATATGAATATGTTGAGGCTCTAGTGCTAGCATAATTATCCTTGAACAATTTCTTTGGCTTTAGCTAAAACAGAAAAAAAGAAGCTGTTTGCATTAAACAAGTAAATATACCTGTTTTTTGACAACAGCTTCAGATGAATTACCTTAGCAGAACTTTAACGGTATATCGACGCATTTAAGTAAAAAGCTGCTCGTTTTTAATACAAAAAAACCTCTAAGCCGGATTACTGACTTAGAGGCGAAAATAAAAGCAGTGATTAATGTTTAATTTCTTGTTCTAAAATAGACCAAAGTTTTTGATGTGATTTTTTAAATAACAGCATATGGCCAATTGATTTATAGCCTAAATCTTTTGGGCTAAGTTCAATCATTTTTTTATTCGCATTTGGATATAAACTTAATAATTCTTGTACGTTACGTTTGGTTGCAATCTCATCATCATCAGCCCAAATAGCAGTAATTGGACATTGAATATCTGAATGAAAATCATGAAAAATCGTCTTACCTATGGCATTTTTTACATATCCGGGACGGCTACAAAACTCTCGCCATTGTTGAGCAACTTTTTTAGGTAGGTTTTCTCCCATACCAATGAATTGAGTTGCTCCATAACCTTTAACAATACTAGAAATAGGGAAGATAAGATTAAACATAACTGGCGCTAAAACCTTGGTTTTTCCTTTAAGGCCTTTAATATGTCCAGTTGAACCTGCAACCGTTATCACTTTTGCGACTTTATTATAGTTAGGTACGACTCCTAGTAGTTGTCCGCCAGCACTATGTCCAATAAGAATAACTTGATTTGCTTTCGTTTTTATTAATAAAGCATCAATTGCAGCAGGAATATCAAGTGTTCCCCAGTCGGTAATACTTGCGGTACTTTGTTTTAAGGCTCCATGTAGGGACTCGCCAATACCACGGAAGTCAAAACTCAATACATCATAGCCTTGTTGGCTTAACCATGTTGCGAAAGAGTGATAAAAGTTTTTAGTTATACCTGTTGCTGGGCAAATCAGGATAGGGTACTCAGCTTTCTTTTCTTGAGCAGGATAAAATTGAGCTGCAAGCTGATAACCATCTTTACAGGTTATCCAAAAAGATTCAAAAGTCTTATCCATAGATTTAAAGTTAATTGGCTAATCATTTATCTTAATGTACATGAGTTCTGAAAAGGTACTTGATTAAAATGTGACTATAAAGTCAAGATTTATGTTATATAGCTCATCAAATCTTGATAAAACGAATAATGGAAATTATGGATTTATCGAAAGCTGTACAGCTGGCTATTGTCTTTAGTGGCGTCTTTTTATGGATAGGAATGTTAACTGGAGTATGGAAATATTGGCAAATACGCCGTTCCGAATTAAGCCGTGCACATTATTATGTAGATATTGCACATAGAAGCAGTTTGCTTTATGCAGCAGCCACACTTATTCTGGCTGTATTGAGCTATTTCACGATTTTAAATGAAGATATTGCTTTATGGTGTGTATTGGCAAATATACTGTTTTTTAGTTTCTCAATTTTAGTTTATATCATCCACGGATTTTTGCAGGATACGACCAATCAGTTTAAACAACCTCATAGGTTAGGGCATTTCAGTTTACCTGCATGGTTGATGACATTTATGATGTTCGCTTTAATTATTACTGAGCTGTTAGCAACTGCTATTTTAGTGATGGGGACAATTTTATTGTTTTTAAGCAAATAAAAATGGATGATCGCTCATCCATTTTTAGAATTCTTATTTCTGTTGACTAAGTCGTCTTTTAGCTAATTTTCGCATTTTGTGGTCGACAAAGGCCCATACACAAAATACAAAAGAAACAACCATGGCATACATAAAGTATTCGGGTTTCAGATTCCCTTTAATCATACCTTGAAACAGTAAAGTCAGCATAAGAGCAAGCGTCGTTACTCCATAAACAACTGAATCTTTGCTGTTCAGAGTGTTAATGAAGACTTGTTTGTTGAAATGTAATGATAACATCTCCATCCCTCCTTGTGGTTGCGCTAAAACCGAATGTTTTAGTCAAGAATAAGTTTAATGTTGTACTTGTATTTTTAGCTTAATTCAATAGTCAATAGAAAATTTTTTGAACAGTTTTATAAAAACTTCTATGTTTATAAATGGTTAAGGTATTAAAAAAGTAAATATTAAACATTTTTGTATAAAATAATTACTTTTTTAGAAAAGAGAAATTATTTAAATGAAATGTGTAATAATTTCTCTGTTCTTTAAATTTGCTTTAGCTACTTTGTTTTTTTAAAAAAACATCAATAGCGTGTTGAGCAATTTCAGCATCTTCAAAAGATTGAACACCTGAAACACCAATCGCACCTAAAATCTGGCCTTCATAAATAATCGCTTTTCCGCCTTCTAGCATACCTTTAGCACTTGGCATACTCAAGAAACCAAGACGACCATTTTGAAGAAGCTCTTCGTAAAATTTTGAAGGACGACCACTCATTGATGAGCATTTAGCTTTTTCTAAGCAAAGATGTGTGGTGAGAGGAGAAGCGCCATCTAGACGTTTCATAAGTAATAAAGAGCTTGTTTCATCAACAATGGCTATACTAACTTTAAAGTTGTGTTCAATTGCATATTTCTGAGCTTCTTCCATTAAAAACTCAGCATCTGCTAATGTTAAATAATATTTACTTTTCATTTATGCTCTTCTTTCCTGAGTAAGCTAAAAATTATTTTAGTGTAATATTACAGTAAAAATTAATTATATCTATAGTTGAATTGTCACTAAATGCTGATGTTAGAAATAAAATGCCGGTTGGGTAAACGCAGCATTTTATTCGATATATAAAATCATGTTTGGGTAAAACTCGATTTCAAAAAAACATCAGATTAAATGCTTTTATGTTTAACTTTGTCGATAAGAGTAGTCACTACAAGAACAACTAAAGATGGGATCAACCATGCCAAGTTTTGTTCATTTAACGGTAAGTGTTGAAGAAAATTAGGGAGGTAGTCACCAAAGCCTGCAACTTTAAGCCCGTCAATAATTCCGAAAATTAAAGCAATGCTTGTTACTGAACCGACAATAAAAGATGGTTTGTGCCAAAATTTCCAGAAGAAACTGAGCATAATAACTACAATTGCAGGTGGATAAATTGCACTTAAAACTGGTACTGATACGGCAATTAGCTTAGTCAATCCAAGGTTGGAAATAATGAAAGAGAAACCAACCAAGATGAAAACTAAAAGCTTATATGGCAACTTAGTAAGTTGAGCGAAATATTCAGCACATGCACAAGTTAAACCAATTGCAGTAACCATACATGCTAAGAAAATGAGACCTGTTAAGAAGAGTGAACCCATATTCCCAAAAGCATGTTGAACATATGCATGTAGGATTACAGCACCATTTGCTGCATTAGGAGCGACTTCATGACTACCCAAACCTAATTTAAATAAGCTTAAGTAAACTAAAGTAAGTCCTACACCAGAAATAAGGCTGGCAATAATTGCATACTTGGTTACTAGCTTGTTGTCAGTAACACCACGCGAATAGATCGCTTGAATAATGACGATACCAAATACTAAGGCACCTAAAGTATCCATGGTGAGATAACCATTTACGAAACCTTCTGAAACAGGAGAGTTAACGTAATGATTAATTGGAGCAGGAACATAACCCGCAGGAATCATAACCGCTGCAATACCTAAAATTGCTAAAGCGATAATTTTCAGAGGAGCTAGAACATGTCCAACTGTGTCTAAAAGCTTGTTCGGATATAAAGAAACGACAGTTACAAATGCGAAGTAAATTGCACTATAAATTAAAAGGCTACTGCTAGACGTTCCAAAATAAGATGAGAAACCAATTTCATAAGAAACAGTTGCGGTGCGTGGTGTAGCAAATAAAGGGCCAACTGATAGATAACAAACTACAGTTAAGATCAGACTTGCGATACGACCTAGCGGTGAACTAATAATTTCAATGGAACCCTGCATACGAGAGAGGGCCATAATGGTAATTACAGGTAAACCAACGGCAGTAATCAAAAAACCTATGGCAGCTAGCCATACATGATCACCAGCTTGTTGAGCGACAATGGGAGGAAAGATAATATTGCCAGCCCCAATAAAGAGGGCAAAGGTCATAAAACCTAAGGCAATAATATCTCCGGTACGAAGCTGTTGCATAAATTAAATTTAACAAAAAAGAAAGAATTTTAGAGCAAAAGAAATCATGATCAAGCGCTATTTTATGTGAAAAAGCTTTTTTTTAGGCCGTATCAATCATCCAGAGATATTAAAAATATCAACTGGTTAAGTTATCTACTTGAAAACTCATTGAAAGAAATAAAGAAAACATTTTTTAGGTCTGAATTTTTAAAGAAATTGTGTAAAAATGAAAATATAAATTTCTATTATGAATGTTGAATATTTGGACATTAAAAGCTTTCCGCCTATCCTATATCCATTCTACAATATTCTAAATTAACTAACATTTTTGTAGGCGTGGTAAAAGCAGTGTCTACGAGGATAAAATTGAATGAGAGCTTCTACTGTTACAATTAAAACTGAACAAGATCTAGAAAAATTAAGAGTTTCTGGGCGTTTGGCTGCACAAGTTTTAGAAATGATAGGGGAGTATGTCAAGCCAGGCGTAACAACTGAATATTTAGACAATATTTGTAATGATTACATCGTAAATACTTTAAAAGTTATACCGGCTAATGTGGGTTATCATGGATTCACAAAAACAATATGTACTTCAGTCAATGAGGTGGTATGTCACGGTATCCCTTCTCAAAATAAAATTTTAAAAGATGGCGATATTATTAATATTGATGTAGCAATTATTAAAGACGGCTATTTTGGTGATACGAGCCGTATGTACTATGTCGGTAACGTAAATCCACATGCTAAAAAATTAGTTGAAACTACTTATGAAGCAATGGTCGCTGGTATACATGCAGTTAAACCAGGGGCGACTTTAGGGGATATTGGTTACGCTATTCAATCGGTCGCTCATCGCGAAGGATATAGCATTGTTCGTGAATATTGCGGGCATGGTATTGGTAAAGTTTATCATGAACAACCTAATATTCTGCATTATGGACAACGCGGCCAAGGTCTTGTTTTGAAAAAAGGGATGGTCTTTACAATTGAACCTATGGTTAATGCAGGCAAACCTCAGGTAAAAGAGCTAAATGACGGCTGGACCGTAATTACCCAAGATCATTCGTTATCTGCTCAATGGGAACATATGGTTGCTGTTACAGATACAGGATTTGAATTATTAACGCCGTGGCCCGAAGGTGTGGGAAATTATCCAGAAATTTAATATGCATAAAAAAAGTTCGATAATCTATCGAACTTTTTTATGTGGCTTTGATTTATGGATGTTCTGAAAGATGTTCTACCAAATAATCAATAAATACACGTACAGCTGGCAGTAAACCTCTTCGTGACGGATAAACAGCATGGAATATACCGTGGGCTGCTTTCCAATCTGGCAAGATTTGTACAAGTTGACCTGATTTTACAAAATCCTCAGCTGCTGTGTCAGGTAGCAAGGCAATACCACAATTTTGACTTGCAAGTTGGGCAAGCATATAAATATTTGTTCCCATGATAGTTGGGCTAACTTTCACTTTCTTCAGTTGGTTGTCTGGGCCATGTAATATAAATTGTTGATCTAAATGTTCTTCAGACAAGCTTAAAATACGATGATCACTTAACTCATCAGGTGACTTAATATTACCAAACTCATTTAAATAAGCTTGGCTTGCAAAGAGACTTTGTTCTATGAGTGCAAACTGTCTTAGTACCAGACTAGGGTCATCATCTAGTTTAGATCTGACTCGTAGAGCAATATCAATCCCTTCATTAATTACATCAACGCGTCGATTACTTACAATAAGTTGTAATCGAATTTCAGGATATTTTTTTAAAAATGCTGGCAAAATTTTGGGTAGCTGGTTTTGTGCTATATCTACAGGAACGCTTACTTTGACTACACCTCTTGGTTGAATACTTAAGTGATCAACCAAATCATGAGCTGCTTGTGCGGCATTCATCATGACTTGGGCGTGTCTATAAATATCCATACCAATATCGGTAACTGCAAAATGACGAGAACTGCGCTGAATTAAGCGAACCCCTAAATTTTCCTCTAAGTTATAAACACGACGACTTAATTTTGATTTTGGAATATCCGTAACACGTTCGGCGGCACTAAATCCACCATGCTCAACAACAAGGGCAAAACAATAAAAATCATCAAGATCTGTGAGCATTAAAATATCCTATTTATGCAACACTAAAGATTTTACATTATTACTTTTGCAACGATAAAGTTTGATTTTAATTTTTTGTAAAAAGCTTATTAATAAACCTTAAAAGAGATGTTTAGATGATTTGAAATTTCATTGTAATTACATTTAAATTATTTTGTAATTTAATTTCTTAAATTAATAGACAAATATGGCGCTTATAAGCTAATTCTCCTAAAATATATTTTTCTCGATTTTTTAAATAATATGTCTTACCAGTTAGTTGAATTAGAGAACGCAACCGCTAATATTATTTGCCCGATTTGTAAGCTTGCCGTTATTGATTGGACACAAGAGCAATATGTTCAACCTTGTGAACATACAGTATTTATTGCAATGGACTTAGGATTTGAGTTTGTTGCTGACCGTTTTGAAGAAGTTATGAATCAAAACGTAGATGAGTTACATGAAGATCCGAACATAAATATTTTTGATGCAATAACGACTACACCATATAAAAATTTAACTATTTTAAAAGCAGATCTTGGTGTAGATGGGCTATTTCGTTATGTCGGTATAAGTGATTGTTAAATTTATAAGTATAAAAAAGCCAATCTTTCGATTGGCTTTTTTATTATTAAGCTTCTGGAGCTGCGCTGTATTGTTCGATTAATGGTTTTAATTCGCCATTTTGGAACATTTCAAGCATGATATCGCTACCACCAATAAGCTCGCCGTTTACCCATAATTGTGGGAAAGTAGGCCAGTTTGCAATTTTTGGTAAAGTTGCACGAATATCAGGGTTTTCTAAGATGTTCACATATGCAAATGGACGACCAATTTGACTGAGCGCCTCTACTGCACGTGCAGAGAAACCACATTGTGGAAACTGTGGAGTGCCTTTCATGTAAAGTAAAACGGGATGCTTCGCAATTTGATCGCGAATTAACGCTTCAGTATCACGTGCTTG
The DNA here is from genome assembly GCF_003812225.1 of Acinetobacter sp. FDAARGOS_494. Lineage (NCBI taxonomy): Bacteria > Pseudomonadati > Pseudomonadota > Gammaproteobacteria > Moraxellales > Moraxellaceae > Acinetobacter > Acinetobacter sp. FDAARGOS_494. Next base: position 3,889,210 of record NZ_CP033866.1, on the reverse strand, counting down.
TTCAGTCATAAATAGATCCTCAACTAATCTTGCAGCATTATAGGGGGTGTTCACATCGCTTTGCAAACCGCCTTGTTGCTTAAAGTTGCACAGAATATTCAATATTTTATTGTATAAACCGAAGCGATAGCAAAAAGCAGACGAAATTTTAGATAAATGAATGATGAGACTTTTCATCAGTGCAAGTTTTTGTTTATATAAACCCTTCTTAAAACCTCATACAGACAGAGTTCGTGATGACTGATATTACCCTAGCTCCAGTACAACCTGATCAACCAACACATTTAATGGCTACTTATGGTCGCCAAGCGATCAGTTTTGTTCGAGGCCGAGGGGCGTATCTTTATACACAAGATGGTACAGAATATTTAGATGCACTCACTGGTATTGCTGTATGTGGTTTAGGGCACTCTCATCCAGCTATTGCAGAAGCCATTGCAGAGCAAGCAGCTACACTCGTGCATACGAGTAATTTGTTTGAAATTCCTTGGCAAACTGCGGCTGCTCAAAAGCTTGCTGAAGTTTCAGGTATGGAAGAAATTTTCTTTTCAAACAGTGGCGCCGAGTCAAATGAAGGAGCAATTAAAATTGCTCGTAAATTTGGTACTCAACAAGGTATAAGCTTGCCAAAGATTATTGTTGCTGAGCAGTCCTTTCATGGTCGTACTTTGGCGACACTTTCTGCAACAGGTAACAAGAAAGTACAAGACGGTTTTGCACCTTTAGTGGAAGGCTTTATTCGAGTGCCATTTGGTGATATTGAAGCGATTCAAGAGGCTGCCTTACAGCATCCAGATATCGTTGCTATTTTAATTGAACCAATCCAAGGTGAAGGTGGTATTAATACTGCTCCACAAGGATTTAGCTATTTAGAAGAAGTTCGCCAAATTTGTAACCAGCATAACTGGTTAATGATGCTAGATGAAATTCAAACTGGTAATGGTCGTACTGGTAAATACTTTGCGTATCAACATACGAATATTATTCCGGATGTTTTGACCACAGCAAAAGGTTTGGGTAATGGTTTTCCGGTGGGTGCTGTAATGACTCAAGGTAAAGCAGTAGGCTTGTTAGGGCCTGGCAGTCATGGTTCTACTTATGGTGGTACAGTATTGGGTTCTCGTGTGGTTTACACGGTAATTGATACGATCCAGAAGGAAAATGCAGTAGAGAATGCAGCAGTAGTGGGTAATTATATTGTTGACCAATTACGTGCCCAATTGTCGGATAAGAATGTGCAAGTACGTGGTTTCGGTATGATGATTGGTATCCAATTACCTAAAGATTGTGCTGAGCTCGTTGCGATTGCTCGTGATGAATACAAACTTATTATTAACGTTACGGCAGGTTCGGTGGTGCGTTTATTACCGCCAATTAACATGACACAAGCTCAAGCTGATATTTTGCTAGAGCGTTTAGTCGCATTAATTACGAATTATCTTTAAGTTTAAAAACAATAAAAATGGGCGTTAATCGCCCATTTTTATTTTTGTATTTAGCCTGAAATATATTGCTTTAATTGTTCAATCAAAACTTTCTGGTCTTCCATTGCGGCTTTAACCAAATCACCAATTGAAATGAAACCAACCAATTTTCCATTATCTAATACAGGTAAGTGACGTAAATGACGATCGGTCATGAGCTGTAAACATTCTTCAACCGTATTATTTAAACCTACCGTGATCACTTTTGCTGTCATAATTTCAGCTACTGTAGTGCTATAAGATGAGCGCTCCATAAGCGTTACTTTTCGTGTGTAATCGCGTTCAGATAATATTCCAACAACTTGTTCACCTTCTGCTACGACTAAAGCACCAATACCTTTTTCAGCCATAATCGTAATTGCTTCGAGGACAGTTGCTTCGGGTGAAATTGTAAAAATGGCTTGTTCAGATTTGTTCTTAATTACTTGTGCAACGATAGTCATTTCTTCTGTCCTGTTGTTTTATCATTTTGATTTAAATTAGCTCGATTTTTGAAAAATGCAAAGACTTGCTAGTCATTCAAATATAAGTTTTATGTTCAAGCGTTCAAAAAGCACGCTATATTGGGTAGCTCAAAGAAACTTTAAGCTACCTGCCATTTTGGATGATTAAAAAAGAAATGATGCATTTGCTGTGTAGATAACTTCAACTTGCGATGAGATGAGTTAAATAAAGCAGGAGTGACTTTTAACCGTGTTAAAGTAGGTAATAAAGATTCATGGAAGTCTTTTGGGGTAATTTTTCTTGGCTTGTAATTGGGCCAGTGAGTTTTGGCGTATCGATGTGCTTGTACTCCATTTAGCCAGAACGGAAAAATAAAATCTTCCTGATCTGATTTAATGGCCCAGCCTTCATCAAATAGTCCCCACAGAACCCCGCAGTACATCATGGTTCTTAAAATATAAATCTTGATCATCAAGTCTTTAGAAACCGGTTGTAGATTACTTAAACTGTTCATTTTAAATTTAAAGGTTTTCAACTTGTCCTGCTTATTATAAGAGAAACACATGACATTTCAGTTTAAACAGGTGTCAAATCGTAAACAAATATTGATGACTAGAAATATCTATACAAATAAATGCTGGATAAGGGTGGGACTTTCTAAGTCACGACTGAAGTGGCGAAGTAAGGCTTTAGATAAATAGGTAATTTTGGTTTTGTATAGGTATAAAAAAACGCCACCTGAGCAAGACAAAGCGGCTAAAGCTTTGGGGAAGCGCAAGATGAACATAGTTATGGTTAATTTATATTGAACTTTTTACAGGTATAAAAAAACGCCACCTGAGCAAGACAAAGCGGCTAAAGCTTTGGCGAAGCGCAAGATGAACATAGTTATGGTTAATTTATATTGAATTTTTTACAGACATAAAAAAACGCCACCTGAGCAAGACAAAGCGGCTAAAGCTTTGGCGAAGCGCAAGATAAATATAGTTATGGTTAATTTATATTGAACTTTTTATAGGTATAAAAAAAACGCCACCTAAGTGACGTTTCTTTATGCTTGCATCGTGGCTAGTTTCTGCCAGTATTGTGCTTTCATGGAATCACGTTCAACACGGAAACCTTGGTAGTATAGTTCTGCTAAGAACAAAGCAGCTTTACCGTGACCAGCACGAGCAACTTCTTCTAACTGTGCAACTGCATCTTGGAAATTCATTTGAGACTGAATTGTGTTAACCGCAGTTGCGTATACATGTTCTAAATCATGATGAGAGATACGTTGAATCATATAAAACTCCTTATTGTAATTATGATTACTTTTTCTAAAGGCCACTGCCTTTGAACTAATTTAACTTAGAATTGTTAAACTAATATTACAAATTAATGGATTTGTCAACCATTAAGAAGCATCAATTAGTTCACTATTAGGATACATGATTAAACATTATTCACAAATAATTTTGAGTAAAATCAATATGAGAATAAAAGACAAGGAGAATAACTATGACAAATACTATTGATGGCTTTGTTTTTGATAATCCTCCTAAAGAGGAGCAAATCATAGAACTTGCCCATTACCATCGTAAATTATTAGACGAAGCAATTTTCCATCAAGAAATACATTTAGGGGATTATTGTTTAGCACAAAGGAAACGGGTTTTCGACTATGCTCGTCAATTAGACCCTAATCAAAAAGCTTGGTTCTATCAAGTTTATGATGGTGAACTTAGAAAGATTGCAGATGAAGATGAATTGCACCCAGCAGATGCAGAAGAAGGTTTAAGTATTTTTGCTATGCTATTAGTATTAGTTATTATTGCTGCAATTTTATACTTCTCTGTAATTCGTTCCTTAATGGGCTAGCAATTGTCATCCAGTAAGGTTAAAGAATAATAGCCTTACTGGATTTTGACCTTGTGCTGAAGTGCATTGAACCCTACACTACATTCATTAGAGGTAGGTCATGCTCACATTCAAAGAAAATTTTCTTAAATTAAAGTCTGAGTTAAAGGCAGATCAATGTTTTAATCTGGTTGTGATTATTATCATTGGCTGTATTTTTATGCTGTCTTATTTGGCATTACTACGTCCTGTGAATTCAGAACAGTATCAACGAATTGTGCAACTTTCTCGACAGGCTACTTATCCAAGAACTCAAGATATGGCCGAGTTGATTATGGCTCAATCAGAAATTCATAGAGCAGAGTATTTAAAGTTAATGCATGCTTATCAGTTTGAACATAATCATATCAAGCAATATCCTGCATTAGCGCAAGAAGATACTCAATAAGTATTGTCTTTATTTCAAAAAGGTTTTGCACGCTATTGAAGCAGGCAAAAATTTGAATTTATGCTAAACTTTCCGTTTTTTAACACGCTGCTTTTCAAGGAATCGGCATGCAACAACAATCGAATATGCAAAATAAATTCTTGATAGATGCTGAGATCGGGGATGACGATGTCACATTGCCTAATTTACCTGCTATCGATGTTCCTATCGTTGAGTCACCTGTTAAGCAAGAAGTAAAAGCTGAAGAAGTTGTCGAGGCTGCACCTTCTACAGAACCTGAGCAACCAAAATCTGGTTTCTTTGGACGAATGAAAGAAGGCTTGAGCAAAACTCGCCGTAATTTCACCGATGGGATGGTTAATATCTTAATTGGTGGGAAAGAAATTGATGATGAGTTGCTTGAAGAAGTCGAAGAGCAATTATTAGTTGCAGATATTGGTGTTGATGCAACAAAAACGATTATTACCAACTTAACTGAACGTACTGCTCGTGGTGATTTGATCTATTCACATTCACTTTATAAAGCCTTGCAAGAAGAGTTAGTTGCTTTGCTTGCTCCACGTGTGAAGCCTTTGCATATTGACCCTAATAAATCACCTTATGTGATTTTAATGGTTGGGGTAAATGGTGTTGGAAAAACAACAACAATTGGTAAATTAGCGAAGCGTTTACAAGGTGAAGGCAAAAAAGTGATGTTGGCGGCAGGTGATACATTCCGTGCTGCTGCTACTGAACAATTGCAAATCTGGGGTGAGCGTAACGATATTGCTGTAGTTGCTCAAGGTCATGGTGCCGATAGTGCATCAGTTATTTTTGATGCTTTTGAAAGTGCGCGAGCTAAAGGTATTGATGTACTGATTGCAGATACTGCGGGCCGTTTGCATAACAAAAGTAATTTGATGGAAGAGCTTAAGAAAGTTAAGCGTGTTATGCAAAAAATTGATGCAACAGCGCCTCATGAAATTATGTTGGTTGTAGATGCGGGTACTGGGCAAAATGCAATCAACCAAGTACAAGAATTTGACCAGGCTGTCGGTTTAACAGGTATTACCATTACTAAGTTGGATGGTACAGCAAAAGGTGGAGTATTATTTAATATTGCTAGTCGTACTCATGTGCCAATTCGTTTCATTGGTGTGGGTGAAAAAATTGATGATTTAAGACCATTCTCGGCGAAATCGTTTGTTGCAGCACTATTTGAAACTGAAAAATAATTCTTAGCCAAGACTTAAGAAAAACCTCACAAAATAGTGAGGTTTTTTTATATCCATATCTTTTTTTATTGTTGCGAAAATAAAACGAACTGTCATATTTTTAATGCTGATTATAAGAAATGAGTTCCATAGACTATATTCATTCCCAAACAACGGCCCCTGGTCAATTAAATAGGTAGGAAATAAAAAATGTCTACTTTCTTAGATAAAATTAAAAACCGTCGTACTATTTATGCAATTGGTAAAAATGTTGCATTAGATCGCACAAAAATTGAAGAAACTATTCGTGAAGCGGTTAAACATAGCCCATCAGCGTTCAACTCTCAATCTTCACGTGTTGTTACTCTTTATGGTGAATCACATGCTAAATTTTGGAATTTAGTTCGTGAAGCATTACGTAAAATTGTTCCTGCAGATGCCTTTGCCGGTACAAATGCAAAGATTGATAGCTTCGTTGCTGGTGTTGGTACAGTACTATTTTATGAAGATCAAGCTGTTGTTAAAAGCTTGCAAGAGCAATTTGAATTATATGCAGATAACTTCCCAGTTTGGTCTGAACATTCAAGTGCAATTGCTCAGTTTGCGACTTGGACTGCGCTTTCAGAACTTGGTTTAGGCGCATCGTTACAGCATTATAACCCGATTGTTGATGCTGATGCTGCTGAAGCATTTGATGTTCCAGCAACTTGGAAATTACGTGCTCAACTTGTATTTGGTTCTGTTGAAGCACCAGCTGGTGAAAAAGCATTTATTAGCGATGAAGATCGTTTTAAAACATTCAACTAAATTGAGTGGATGAAAAGAGTACCTAGAGGGTACTCTTTTTTTATGCTTTTAAAATTAGTTAGAAATTAATGATCAATAAAATAGGTGTTTATTAGAATTCAAAAAAATATTTTAAAAGCTTGAGCGGCGGCTTTGTAAACAGGAGGTTGTCATAAAATCGTCATAATCATATTGCATATTGCTCATGTTTTTACAAACTATTAAATATTACAGAGACGTGAACAGATGACTTTAAGATTAAGTGTCGCTGCGATGGGTTTATTACTCAGCGGTTCAGTATTTTCAGCAGTTACAATTACAGCGCCAGAGGAAATCGTAATCCTTGCGGTGAATGGTCAGGAAGTCAACTCTGGATTATTCCGTTCTTCTAAAAATAATTATAAAGTCGATGCTGGTGAGACAAGCCTAAGTGTACGTTATCAAGAATATTTTGAGCATTTAAGTGGCGAACACGATATTGTTAAGTCAGGAGTGGTTACCATTCAAACTCCAGCGCTTAAAGATGGTCAAACTTATAAGCTTGCAATGGTAGATGCTCCAAAACAATTTGAACAAGCCAAAAAATATGCTGAGCAACCTACAGTGGCTTTATATAATTCAAATAATGAGTTAATTGTTCAACAAACTGGTGCCAATAATGAGGCAAGGCCGTGGTTTGCATCGGGATTGCTAGGGAAAGTTACTGATTTCACGACTAAATCATCTAAACAACAACCTGACGCTGTGTATGCAGCTGCAAAACCTACCACGACTCAAGCTAATGCACCTGTTGCAACAACTATGCCTCCTACTGGTGTAGCACAAACTAATGATCAGCGTTTGGCAGAAATTTGGAAAAAATCTTCTAAAGCAGAGCGTCAAAAGTTTATGGCTTGGTTGGCTGAGCAGTCGAATTAATTGCTATTCAAAATAAAGCCGATTTAATATCGGCTTTATTTTTAGAATATTTTAAATAGCCTAAGTATATTTATGATCAAATTAAATTTCCGTTTAGCAGAATTTAGTGACATCCCAACACTAGTAGAGTTGATTAATCAGTCATATAGAGAACAACAAGGTAGAAGCTGGACTACTGAAGTTGAATATGTAAAAGGGCAACGTATTAATAAAGAGCAATTGAAACAACAATTAGAATTACCTAATTCAGTATTATTAATTGGAGAAATAGATTCTTCAAAAGTTGTTACATGTATTGGTCTTACATTTCAAAGCAATACAGTTGAGATAGGAACATTTTGTACAGATCCGCATGTTCAGAATATGAAAATAGGACGTTCTGTTTTGGAGTACGCTGAACAATTTGCTTTACACAAAGTACCTGAATTGGACAGCGCAATCATGTATATTTTAAATGTGCGTTCAGAGTTAATTGCTTATTATGAAAGACGCGGATATATAAAAACAGGTAATCATGAACCATATCCGCTTGACGCAAATGTTGGATTACCACTTATACCAATTAAACTAATCGAAATGAAAAAGGACCTCAAATGAGGTCCTTTTTGTTTAGGTTAGAAACCAGATGTAATAGCCTAAAAGCATGAGAGGCCAAGCTATCCATGGACTAAACAACCATTTCCATAACCAGAAGTGCGGCACAAAACCCACTCCATAAATGAAGCCTCCGGAAATACCCACCATCACCAGCATAAGCTGGCTATGATTGTAGTGTCCGTTTGCATCTAACATGAGGGAAGGATGCACCAGTAAAATTACAGCAAGCGGCAATGCCAACAGAAATGAAATGGCCATTGCGAATGCTTGAGCTTTTCGTTGATTTGATGCTGTCATTGCGGTTGCCATGATTTATTCCTCATCTAAATTTTGATGATGTTCGATATAAAGAGCACTCAATACACCCGCGAAACATGCCATCAAAATTCCAAGAATCCATGCGAAATACCACATTTGCTTCTCCTTATTAGTACAGGCTATGCGAGTTTGACTCGATATGTTTATTAGTAATAACGCCCCACATTTTGTAATACGACCAACTGGTGTAGATCAAAATGATCGGAACGAATATGCATGCAGCAACAGTCATAACCCCTAAAGTACGATGACTTGATACGGCATCCCACATTGTTAAGCTAGAGTTTGGATTAACACTTGATGGCAATAAAAATGGGAAGAGTGCAAAACCGGCAGTTAAAATCGCACCTACAATCATTAAGCTTGTGCCAGCAAAACTTAAACCCGCTTTGGCTTTTGATGCTGTAAAGAAGGCAATAATTGCCCCTAAAATTGCCAGTACAGGAGCTACTTTTGTAATCGGATAGCTGCTGTAGTTATTCATCCAGCCTGGGTTGTTGTTTGTGACTACTTCTTTGGCTAAAGGGTTAAGTGCTGCGTTTGGATCAACTGCAGCAGCATAGCTATAACCTGGGACTTGACCGAAGTACAACCATGCACCAATTACAAGGAAACAAACTAAAAATATGGCTGCCATAATTTGAGTTGCTTTAGCAGAGCGTTGTTTCAAGGCACCGTCTGTGCGTAGCATAAGCCAAGCGCCGCCATGAGCACACAACATAGAAAGGCTGACAATACCGCAAATTAAAGCAAATGGGTTAAGAAGAGCAAAGAAGCTACCTGAATATTCCGAGCGTAATGTACTGTCTAAACTAAAAGGAATACCTAAGAATAAATTACCGAAGGCAACACCAAAAACAAGTGCTGGTACGGCACCACCAATACAAAGTCCCCAGTCCCAAGAGTTGCGCCATTGGGTATTTTCAAGTTTAGAACGATAATCAAAACCTACAGGACGTAAGAACAGGGCAAATAGCACAAGTAATAAGGCCCAATACATTCCGGAAAATGCGACCGAGTATACCATTGGCCAAGCTGCAAATAGTGCACCACCAGCAGTGATAAACCAGACCTGATTACCATCCCAGTGAGGTGCGATCGTATTAATAGCAGCACGGCGTTCGTTATCAGTTTTACCAACAAAAGGCATGAGTGCCATTGAGCCCATATCGAAACCATCGGTTAGGGCAAATCCAATGAGTAGGACTCCAACTAACACCCACCATATGATTTTTAGGAGTTCGTATTCAATCATGATAAAGCCTCCCCATTAACAGCTGCTTTTGGCTCTTGTTTTTCAAAATGGTATTTACCAGTGTGAAGTGAGCTTGGACCTAAGCGAGCAAACTTAATCATTAAGTACATTTCAATAATCAAAAGTATGGTATAGAACGCTGCCAGAGCGAGAATTGAGCCCCACACATCGCCCGTACTTAAACTTGAAGCTGATAAGTGCGTAGGTAAAATTTCACCAATAGACCACGGCTGACGGCCGCCCTCTGCTACATACCAACCAGTTTGTGCAGCAATCCACGGAAGTGGTAGGGCAAATAATGCATATTTAAGTAGCCAAGGTTTATTCTCAGCATTTCTTTTCGCTACTGCCCAAGTTGCTAAAATGAAAAGAAGCAGCATTAAGAAGCCAGAAGCAACCATTGCACGGAAAGAGAAAAACAGAGCTGTAACATTCGGAATAGTATCTTTTACCGCTGCTTGAATGTGCTGCTCGCTTGCATCGACTACATTCGGAGCATATTTCTTAAGAAGTAGACCATAGCCTAAGTCTTTTTGATTTTTCTCAAATGAAGCTAATAACTCTGGTGAGCGATCACCAGCACGTAATTTTTCAAGCTCAGCATAAGCAAGCATACCGTTACGAATACGAACTTCGTGCTGTTGCATTAAGTCTTTCAAACCAGTGACTTCTTTCGTAGTTGAACGAGTGGCGATGAGGCCTAATGCGTATGGAATTTTAACTGCATAATCTGTTCGCATTTCTTCATGGTTTGGTACACCAAACAAAGTAAACGGAGCAGGAGCAGGGTGAGTATCCCATTCGGCTTCAATTGCAGCGAGTTTAGTTTTTTGAACATCACCTAGTTCATAACCCGACTCGTCACCGAGTAAAATTACTGAAAGTGTAGAAGCAAGCCCAAAAATGGCAGCAATTGCAAATGAACGACGTGCGAAGGGAAGGTCACGTTTTTTAAGTAGATAGTAGCTTGAAATGGCGAGTACGAAAATCGCACCTGTTACATATCCGGCAGAAACAGTATGTACAAATTTAACCTGTGCAACCGGGTTGAAAATAAGTGCGCCGAAATCAACAAGCTCCATACGCATAGTTTCGAAGTTAAATGCTGCACCTACAGGGTTTTGCATCCAGCCATTCGCAACTAAAATCCAGAGCGCTGACATGTTAGAACCTAGGGCAACTAACCAAGTTACTCCTAGATGTTGAACTTTACTTAAGCGGTCCCATCCAAAAAAGAATAGACCGATAAATGTAGACTCAAGGAAGAATGCCATTAAGCCTTCAATTGCTAATGGTGCACCGAATATATCACCTACATAATGAGAGTAATATGCCCAGTTTGTTCCGAACTGGAACTCCATGGTTAAGCCTGTAGTTACGCCTAAGGCAAAGTTAATACCAAATAGTTTTCCCCAAAACTTAGTCATATCCTTGTAAATCTCTTTACCAGATATAACGTAAGTGGTTTCCATAATAGCCAGAATAAATGCAAGGCCTAGGGTCAAAGGTACGAAAAGAAAGTGATACATTGCGGTCATGGCAAATTGGAACCGCGAAAGATCAACCACGCTTTCAGAAATCATCAACGTGTCTCCTTAATGTGGGAAGAGTTATCGCCTGCAATATGCTCGGCGACCTGATTGTCAAAATTTTTGGGGATAGTAGGAGCGTCAAACCAAATATGTTTGATTGTTAAGAGAAGCGCGACTTTAATTATTAGAATAATTGCGATTTCTCTAATTAATCGGGAGTTAATATCTAGATTTTTAAGGCTCATAAAATAAACCTCGATACATATTAATTTCATTATTAATCAAAATATATTAAAAATAAACAATAAATATATTTTAAATAAAAACTTAATTATTTTTTTAATAAAAATCATATGTTTAATAATTTAAATAATTATTAATAAAATATCTGACTAAAATGGTTTGAATTAATTATTAAATCCAACTAAAACACTTGTATATAAAAATATTAAGTTGATTAAAATAGTTTGATTTATATTTAATTCTGATTAAAAAGGTTGGATATAATAAAGTATTTTTTATTTCTAACTAAAATGGTTGGTTTAATATTCAATTAAAATAACAGTAAAATAAAGGCAATAATTAAACCTTTTAAAAAGCAATTAAAGACGAGAAGAATTATTAATAATTAATCAGGCGCGAAAAGGTCATTCGAAACAGAAATTTTCTTGGCAACATAATGGCTTTTATGCACTTTGATAAGAATGACTTGTGAATATAGTTCTAACTCACCATACTCAGGTTCAACCTGGACATAGTGCAGTTGTCCAAACTCATCACGTACACGAGCTTGTGCTGAAAAACCAGGTCTTGCACTACCACTGGAAATAGTTGCTAGACGCCCTAAAAGGTTATAGTTGGTATGTGTAAGCTTGGGTTTAATGACTTGATCAAGGCAGTGAATCATAAATACGGTAAAGAAAATCGCGATGACCAGTGCAGGGATGATTAAGTAAAACGGCGTGATAAAGTAATGCTGTATAGCAAAGAAAGAAAGCTGTAAAAAATAACCGGCAAAACTGAAATTGATGAGTAAAAAAACAAAAATTAGAGCTTTAGAAAATTTAACATTGAGCAAAGGGGAATTGGTAAGCCAAACTGGCGCAATTTTTTTTAATAGCTGGCTTGGTCGTAAACCAACATACATACCAATAGTTTCTACCACGCTGAGCAATATCAAAGCCACAACACTTAAATGAAATGGCATAAGATAATAATTAAAAAAGAAATCAGCCATGGTAGAAACTCTAATGTTGATGATCTCAGTCTACGATATAAATACCGCCATCTGAATGCACCTTAATCTCAACTTTATTTAGAAACTCACCTAAACAAGGACCTGAAATACATTCACCAGTCTCCACGTTAAATAAAGCACCGTGGGTTGAGCATTGGATATATTCTTGGTCTTGATCTAGAAATTGGTTTTCTAGATATTCAAGTTCGGTTTGCAAATGTGGGCATAAATTCTGATAGGCGTAGAAAGAGCCATCACGCTGTGTAATGAAAATAGTAGTTCCTTGTAAAGTGTCAAAAGCTCTAGCTTCACGCTCAGGAACTTCTTCCGTCATACAGATCCTCTCCATTTCAAGCACATTCCTTCTGAAAATTTTCGAGAAGTTTAGCATAGTCATTAATGGCTAAACGAGGACCAAATTGAGACACGACTTCACTTGAAATTAAGATGGCTAACTGTGCAGCAGCAGTTAAATCTTCATGATGGTTTAATGCGTAGAGGAAGGCACCTGCAAAAGCATCACCCGCACCATTTGTATCTACAGCTTCAACATGACGGCCTGCGACGTGAAAATGGTGAGTTGGATTTGCAACTAAAGCACCTTTTGCACTTTGTGTAATCACAACGGTATGGTTTTTAAAACGTAATTGAGTAAGTGCATCTTCAACAGTAGTGGTATTGGTATACATTAAGGCTTCTTGTTCATTACAGAACAATAAATCCACACCATCATCCATAAGCTCTTCTAGGCCTTCACGGGCATATTGAACCATTGCAGGATCTGATAAAGATAGGGCAATTTTAACGCCGTGAGCTTTTGCAATTTCTCTAGCTTGTTTTACCGCTTTACGTGCTGTTTCACTTGTAGAAAGATAGCCTTCAATATAAAGCCATTTTGCTGTTTTTAATGGTTCAAAATCGATTTGGTCTTGAGAGAGCTCAGCGGTAATACCTAAATAGGTATGCATAGTACGCTCAGAATCTGGGCTAATCAGGACCATACAGGTACCGGTCACCCCTTCACTGATGGACTTTGGTGTAGTCTGGATGCCTGCATCATTTAACCCTTGCAGGTAAATTCCACCTAATTCATCATGACCAACGCGGCAACCATAAAATGCGCTACCACCTAATGCACTAAATGCTACAGTTGTATTTGCAGCAGAGCCGCCACTTGCTTGACCTTTGTAATCTTGAGTTTGTTTTAATTTTTCATAAAGGGCAGATTGTGTTTCACCATCAGACAACTGCATGGTGCCTTTTTGTAAGCCTTGCTGACTAAGAAAATCATCAGAAACTTTAAATTCTTGGTCGATTAATGCATTACCAATTGCAAAAAGATCTACAGTTGCCATATGTGTTGTCACAGAATAAAAAATCAGATCGATAAGTTTACACCATTGCTCACATTTGCTGTAGTTTGTTGAATAAAATTCAGGTTATTCAGCGGCTAGCAGAGTTTTATTGTTTGCCTAAGCAATTGAAATAATCTTTTTAATAAATATTATCAATTAATAATGATTCTTGCTAATATTTACAAATCTATACTGTTTCATTGAAACTTCGCCTGAAATTTTTCGTAGCGAACTTATATGAAGCGTTCAGTTTTATTTATTTCATCAGTTGGGGTTATGACAAGCCATGTATATGCTCTGGAAGCAGATCAACAGGCAGTAACCAACCTTCCAACAATTTCAGTTAAAGCTGATAAGGAAATCAGTTTAAAACAAGAAGTGGGGCAAGCATCAAGTGCAACTAAAGGACTTATGCAATTAAAAGATGTCCCTCAAATTGTAAACGTTGTACCTAAACAAGTTTTAAGAGAACAGACAGTCACCTCTATGCAAGGTGCCTTGCAAAACGTTGCAGGTTTAAGCTTTAGTGTAGGAGATGGACAACGTGATCAGGTCATGATTCGTGGTTTCTCTGCAATCACTGATAACTATGTAGATGGTATTCGCGATGACGCATTGTATTTTCGCGATATGTCGAATGTAGAGCGGATCGAAGTTTTAAAAGGGCCTGCTTCGGTATTATATGGACGTGGTTCAGCAGGTGGTTTAGTTAACAAGATTAATAAAAAACCAATGGATCAATCTTTGCGTGAAGTGAGCCTGATTGGTAGTACAACAGGACAACGCCGCGCAGAAGTCGATGTAAATGAAAAAGTCGCAGAGAATGTTAAGGTTCGCCTAACTGGTGCAGTTGAAGATTCAGATGGTTATCGTGATCAGGCTTTTTTAAAACGTCAAGCGGTTGCTCCATCTGTACAGTGGGATATTACTGATAAAACCAAACTTTTACTTCAGGCCGACTATTTGCATGATAACCGTTTGGCAGATCAAGGTTTCCCAACAGACCCGATTACAGGTAAACCTGTTAAAACAAATCCTAAAACTTTTTATGGCGCTTTAAATGGTAAAGAGGTTGGGGATGTTGACACTGAAATCTCAAGCCAAACTATCAGCTTAGACCATGAGTTTAATGATAATTTTAAGTATCATGGTGCAGTTCGCCACTATAACTACTCACTTGATCGTCAATATAGTGTAGATTCACATCCAGCTGCTGATAAGTCAAAAATTACTTTAACCCAGAATAAACGCTTGCGTAATGAAGATGGTGTGTATGTTCAACAAGAGTTGAGCGCTTTATTTAATACAGGTTTTTTAAAGCACAATACCTTAATTGGTGCTGAATATAGCAAGCAGCATAAAGATGAGATACTTTGGCAAGGTGCTAAAACAACCACTGATTTATATAATCCTAAATTAGAGTATTGGGCGCCTATTAATACAGGAACTACAACTGCACGTAATAACAATAGCAATACTTTTGAAAACTACGGCGTGTATCTGCAAGACCTAATGACAGTGACAGATCAGCTTAAAGTTTTAGTGGGTTTACGTTATGACAATCTATCGCAAGATCGTGATGATAAAACGAGTACGAATTTAGATTTAAACCGTACTGACAATACTTATTCTCCACGAATTGGAGTGGTCTACCAGCCAGTAAATAATATCTCACTTTACACTTCTTATAACCGCTCTTTCCAACCTTTGGCTGATTCATTTGTTTTTTATAAAAATAGTGATGACTTAAGGCCCACAAAAACTGAAAACTATGAAATTGGTGCAAAGTGGGATGTAAATGATCAGTTGAATGTAACCTTGGCTTTGTTTGAGATGAGCCAAACTAATATTCAAAACCAAGATCCAGCAAACCCAAATCAAGCATTGTTGGCAGGTGAGCAAAAAACCAAAGGTGTTGAGCTTTCATTAACAGGTCAATTGACCGATCAATTGTCAGTATTGGCAGGTTATTCGTATATGGATGGTAAGATTGAAAAATCGGCTATTGGTTTTACAGGCAATCATTCTGCGCTCACGCCAAACAATACTGCTAACTTATGGTTAAAATATCAAATTAATGATCATTGGTATGCAGCTGTGGGTGGTCGTGGTGAATCATCACGTTTTAGTGCGCCAGACAACAAAAACGTTTTACCGGGATATGCAGTTGTAAATGCGGCGTTAGGTTATCAAAGTGAACGTTATGATGTGAACTTAAACTTAAATAACTTGTTTGATCGCGATTATTTTGTGTCAGGTCATAGTGGAGCAAATGATTCGAACATGATGGGCGATCCTTTAAATGCTCAAGTTGCACTTCGCTATCGTTTTTAATTAAAAAAACTCTAAAAAGCTCATCATTTCGATGAGCTTTTTTATTTGTCGTGTAGGATATAGATAGTATTAAAAGGTTTTGTTCTGATAGGATACAACGACGCGGGCTATGTGCTTGATATTAAAGCTATGGCTATGAAAACTAATACTTAACAAAAACATAGTGTTTTGCTTGGCTTTTATTCGCCATTCTCAAGCCGACTCAGGCTATAATGAGACTTATTCACTTATCCGATATGTTAGGAGATCACATGACTGTAGATGTCACTGAAACCATTTCTCAAACTGTTCACCCTGCGTTTCAGTTGCTACGTCAGCACCATGTTGAAGCATTAGATATTTTAGTGTCTGAATATAAGCATAAAGTCACAGGTGCGGTGCATTATCACTTGGCAACTGATTATGATGAAAATGTATTTCTTGTTGCGTTCAGAACACAACCTATGGACTCTAAAGGAACTGCACATATTTTAGAGCATACTGCTTTATGTGGCTCTGAAAAGTTTCCTGTTCGTGATCCATTCTTCTTAATGATACGCCGTTCATTAAATACTTTTATGAACGCGTTTACAGCAGCAGATTGGACTGCATATCCATTTGCAACTCAAAATAAGAAAGATTTCCAAAACTTATTATCTGTTTATCTTGATGCTGCTTTCTCGGCAAATTTGAATCCTCTGGATTTTGCTCAGGAAGGTATCCGTATTGAACTTGAAAATGGTCAGCCTGTATATAAAGGCGTAGTCTTCAATGAAATGAAAGGTGCAATGAGTGCGCCTTCTGATCAGCTTTATCACCAGTTGGCTCATCATCTATTCCCTGAAACCACTTATCACTACAACTCAGGCGGCGATCCAAAAGACATTCCTGACTTAACGTATGAACAGTTAGTTGAATTTTATAAAACCCATTATCATCCGAGTAATGCGGTATTTATGACTTTTGGTAACCAAACCGCCTATGAATTACAAGAGCAATTTGAAAAACTGGCTCTACATAAGTTCACTGCTGGTACAACTTTATATTCGAAACCAGAAAAACGCTTAACGGCACCTGTTGAAGTTACTGAAACTTATGCTGTTGATGGCGATGAGTTAAAAGACAAAACTTACCATGTATTGTCGTGGTTATTACCTCAGGCGAGTGACATTAAACTTCGTCTGGGTATGCGATTAGTAGAAGGCGTTTTACTCGAAAACTCAGCTTCACCACTTCGTCATTATTTAGAAACTTGTGGCTATGCTCAGTCGACTGGTCCTTTAATGGGGGTAGACGATAGTAACTTTGAAATGACGTTCTATTGTGGTGTTCAAGGTTCAAATCCAGAGCATGCAGAGAGCTTTAGAGAGGGCGTTTTAAACGTTTTACGTGAAGTAGCTGCAAAACCAATTGACTCATCGTTAGTTGATGCAATTTTGCATCAAATCGAGTTACACCAACGTGAAATTAATGGTGATGGTACACCATATGGCTTAAGCCTAATTTTAAATGGGTTAAGTGGTGCGATTCACCATAACGATCCGATTCAAATTTGGGATGTTGATAGTGCCATTGCTCAGGTCAAAGAAGAACTCCAAGACCCAATGTGGTTATC
Source organism: Acinetobacter sp. FDAARGOS_494 (assembly GCF_003812225.1). NCBI lineage: Bacteria > Pseudomonadati > Pseudomonadota > Gammaproteobacteria > Moraxellales > Moraxellaceae > Acinetobacter > Acinetobacter sp. FDAARGOS_494. Next base: position 3,871,876 of record NZ_CP033866.1, on the reverse strand, counting down.
TAACCTGATTCAAACCCATTTATTGGATAATCCGCACCGCGTGCAAATGACTTTAGTACCGGATGCAACCAAGTCAGCGAAAGAGCAAGAAGCTGAAAAAGCACGTTTAGCTGCAATTGGTGAAAAGCTAACTGAAGAAGATAAAGCAGAGATCATCGCTAAAACCAAGGCATTGCAAGAACGTCAAGATACACCAGATAATCTTGAACTGTTGCCAAAAGTAGGTCTAGAAGACGTACCAGCTGACTTGCATATTGTACAAGGTCAATTGCGTGAAATTATTTGTAATCGAATGGATACGCCGTTGAATTTGTATCATGCAGGAACCAATGGTATTTACTATCAACAAGTCCTCATTCAGATTCCTGATGATGTGGTTAAATCACCATACTTCAATTTGCTCTCTATTTTAATGGGTGAAGTTGGTGCAGGTGAGTATGACTACCTTGAACTCCAGAACTTACAAACAGCTGTAAGTGGTGGTTTGGGAATGGGTGCTTCGTTACGCAGTAAGGTTGATGATAAAGACAAAATTAGTGCTTGGTTAACTTTAACAACTAAATCTTTAACTCAGAAGTTCGATGCGATTCATTTATTAAAATTAGCATTTGAACAACTTCGTTTTGATGAAAAAGAGCGAATCATTGAGTTATTGCAGCAACGTAAGACACGCTGGCAGTCTCGTTTATCTGGTGCTGGTCATAGTTATGCAATGCAGATTGCTTCTCGTAATATGAGTGCGTTAGCTCAACGCGACTATCAAAACACTGGCTTAGGTGCGTTGAACTGGTTAGGCGAGCTTGTTACTAAAATTACCCAAGATGATGCTGCTTATGATGCGCTTATTGCTGAATTGAAGCATATTCATACAAAATTATTGCAAGCACCTAAACAGTTCCTGCTCGTATGTGAAGAGCATCAGTCAGAGCGTTTAGTTGAAGAAATTCAAAATGTTTGGGATAAATTAAACGTTGATACAGCAGCAACTGAGTTAACCCAAGTTGAGCAAGAAAATGATAATGAACATGAAGCTTGGTTAATTCAAACCAATGTTCAGTTCTGTGCCTCTGCATATCAAGCTGTGGAAGTATCTCATCCAGATGCGGCACCTCTAATGGTATTGGCAGCTTACTTGCGTAATGGTTTCTTGCACAGTGCTATCCGTGAAAAAGGTGGTGCTTATGGTGGGGGGGCTAGTTATGACGGAAATGCATGTTCATTCCGTTTCTTTAGTTACCGTGACCCACGCTTAGCTGAGACTTTTAAAGATTTTGAAGCGAGCGTGCAATGGTTGTTAAACACAGAGCAACAACCTCATCAGCTTGAAGAAGCAATTCTTGGTCTGGTGGCAAGTATGGACAAACCTGGTTCACCAGCAGGTGAAGCAATAACAGCGTGTTATGCATTGTTGCATGCAAGAACTCCGACTTTCCGTCGTACATTACGTGAAAGATTATTGCATGTAACTTTAGAAGATTTACAACGTGTTGCGCGTCAATATTTAATTGAACAAACACCTGTAAAAGCTGTCGTTGCACCTTTTGCAAAACGTGATGAATTGCAACAACTGGGCTTTACGATCAAACAAGTTAATTAAAATAAAAATTGGAGATGAACATGGCGTTCAGACAATTTGAACGCACATCTTTACAGCTAAGTATGGGAACCCTGCTTAGCTGTTTATGTGCGTCGGTGGCATATGCCGACACCTTAGCCCCTGTAAAACCTGCGAGTGTAGATGCATGTGTTGCCCTTGCTTCGAATGCTGATCGCCTAGCTTGTTATGATGCTGTGTTTAAACCATCGGCCTTACCAGTAGTTCAAGCCGCAGTAGTACCAGAGCCTGTTAAAAAAATTGATAAACCTGTTGTTCAACCTGAAACATTTAAAGAAAAGGTTGTAGATAAGGTAAGTAATATCAAAGTAATTGGTAAGGCACCTACACTTGAACCTACTACGTCTTTACTAGATCAACGTTGGGAGTTGTCTGAAAAAAGTAAACTGGGTGTTTGGAATATTCGTGCTTATCAACCTGTTTACTTGCTACCAGTTTTCTGGACGAGCGATAAAAATGAGTTTCCAAGCAGTCCAAACCCAAATAATACGGTGACAGAGGCCCAAAACCTTAAATCAACTGAAAGTAAATTTCAGATTTCTTTGAAAACGAAAGCTTGGGAAAATATTTTTGGTAACAATGGTGACTTGTGGGTAGGTTATACCCAATCTTCACGTTGGCAGACCTTTAATGCTGAAGAGTCTCGTCCATTCCGTGAAACGAACTATGAGCCAGAAGCAAGTTTAATGTTTAGAACAAACTATGAGTTGCTTGGCTTAGATGGTCGTTTGCTTGGGGTAACTTTAAATCACCAGTCAAATGGACGTTCAGATCCTTTATCTCGTAGTTGGAACCGTGTCATCTTTAATGTGGGTTTAGAACGCGGTAACTTTGCTTTAATGCTTCGTCCATGGATACGCCTTGAAGAAGACAGCAAAGATGATAACAATCCAGATATGGAAGATTACATCGGTCGTGGTGATTTAACTGCTTTTTATAAGTGGAAGCAAAATGACTTCTCATTAATGCTACGTCACTCTTTAAAAGGTGGTGATGATTCTCATGGTGCTGTTCAGTTTGACTGGGCTTTCCCGATTAGTGGCAAGCTGCGCGGACACTTCCAATTATTTAATGGTTATGGTGAAAGCTTAATTGACTATAACCATCGTGCAACTTATGCCGGCTTGGGTGTTTCACTCATGAACTGGTACTAAGTTTGACCTATAAAATGCCGCTTTTACAGCGGCTTTTTTATTAACCAATTTGAATGTTGGCTTGAGGATGTTTGAGACGGCTTTTTTTAGGAGTAGCAATTAAATAGGCGAGTGTTAAGGGGCCTAAACGGCCTGCAAACATAAGTAGGCTTAAAATAAATAAACTACCATTGTGTAAATCTGGCGTGATACCGCGAGAAAGGCCTACCGTACAGGCTGCTGAAACGACTTCAAATAATAAGTTCATAAAGTCTGCTTTAGGTTCTAAAAGTAAAAGAATAAAGAACCCGATAAATATGAGAATACTGGTAATTGCGGTGACAGCTAAGGCTTTATAAGTAGTTTCGTGAGAAACGGAGTGATTGAAAACCCTGATTTCATCGGTACGTCTTAAAAAGGAAAGTACACTTAAAACTAATATGATAAAGGTGCCGACTTTTATACCTCCAGCAGTACTGAGTGAACCTCCACCGATGAACATGAGTAGCATCATAAGTAAAGAACTACTGTTGGTCATTGCTCCAGTATCAATAGTATTGAACCCTGAAGAACGTGGAACAGTCGCTTGAAACCATGCATTTAAAGCTTGATCACCTACATTGAGCAGACCTAAGGTATGAGGATTTTGTGCTTCCAAAACCCAAATTAATACAAACGCAACCAAATTAATAATCGCAATAGTTGTTAGGATGAGTTTGCTATTTGGGCTGAGTTTTTTCCATTTTTTATTTTGTTTGATATCCATGAGGACTAAAAAACCCAGTCCACCTAATGTATAGAGCAAACTAATCGTAATACATATAAGGTAGTTGCTTTGGAAGTTAACTAAACTGTTGCTAAATAGTGAAAAACCCGCATTGTTAAATGATGAGATACTATAGAAAACTGCATAATATAGTCCTCGAGCAAAGCCATAAATCGGTGTAAATGCGGTAGTTAAGATCACTGTTCCAATCAGTTCAAAAAGAAGTGTGTAAGTAACAACACCTTTTGCTACAAAAGTAACCTTTGAAAGACTAGTCTGCCCAAGGCTATCTTGAGCCATCATTTGCTGTTTAAGGCCAACTTTAGGAGATAAACTTAATGCTGCCAAAATGGCAAAAGTCATAAAGCCTAAACCACCTGACTGAATCAATAATAAAATAATGACCTGTCCGAAAAGTGTAAAAGATTCATGAATATTTAAAACGGATAGACCTGTAATAGTGACTGCCGAGGTCGCCGTAAATAGAGCATCCATCCAACTAACATGTCCGTTATTGGCAATAGGAAGTTTAAGCAATAATGTGCCAAAGACAATAAAGCCCAGAAAGCCCAGTGCTAACAGAGAAGGTGGGCTTAAATTTAGTGTTTTATGCGGTTTAGGCTTAAGAGACATATTTTCTGGTTCGTTTTCTTATATGAAACAATTTGAGAGTTTTTTTAGCTGCTGTAAATGACCTTCTAAAATAAGAATATCATGCGTTTGTAAAGTAAAAGTCTCTTCGGTTTCAAATAAAATCTGCTGTTGTCTTTTTACAAGAAGCGTTTTTACTTGAGGGGCTTGCTGCATAATTCCGTACAAATTAATGCCGTTTAACTTCTCTGGAATATCAATTTTTACAATATAGTGCTCATCATCTAAAGACATATAACGGCTCACCATTGGGTAGTTTAGTGCTTGAGCAACACGTACCCCCATGTCTTCTTCAGGATGAATGATTTTATTGATATTTAGATGAGATAAGATTGTATGATGTGCTTTGGTTTTTGCTTTTACCCAAATTTTATCAATGCCCAGATTTTTTAAATTCAACACACATAAAATACTGGCTTCAATATCTTCACCAATTGCTACAACCACTGCATCACAATTTTGAATGTTTAATTCATCCAATACATGTTCATCTGTAGCATCAGCAATGACAGCATGAGTTAAAACATCGGCAAGGTTCTCAACATTCTTTTTGACTGTATCAATACCAATAACATCATGGTTTAATCTCGTAAGTTCCTGAGCAACAGTTGCCCCAAAACTTCCCAAGCCGATGACCGCGAACTGTGCCATAGTTGTCCTTTTATACTTAGTTAGGGCTTTATTTTTAATGATATTTTCTTTGAGATAAAGAGAAGCAATGTAAATATAAAAAATAATAAGCTTAAATGATAAAAAAGCCGACATATTTGCCGGCTTTTTTATCAAAATGAAAGGTTACTTCAAGAAACGTTTATAGCCCACATTGTCAGTAATTTCTGCATATGGATAGCTAATTTGCTCCAGAGTTTCAATTAAACCATCTGGGTTTTGTTTAGCATCTGTTGCTTGTAAGCCAACTAGTACACGACCTTCAGCAGCGCCGTGGTTACGATAATGGAACAGCGTAATATTGTGGGTTGGACCTAAACGAGTTAAGAAGGTGAGTAAGGCACCTGGACGTTCCGGAAACTCAACACGGAACAATCTTTCGTCATCCAGATTGGCATGACCACCAATCAAGTAACGAATATGCAATTTGGCAACTTCATCATCAGATAAATCATCTACAACATAATTTTGCTGTTTAAGTTGTTCTAAAATTTCATGACGTTCAGTGTCACCACCTTTTAAGCTAATACCCACAAAAACTTGTGCTTCTTCTGTGTTATTTGCACGGTAGTTAAACTCGGTAATGTTACGGCCCTGTAGAGCACGGCAGAAGCCTAAGAATGCGCCTTTTTCTTCAGAAAGAGTAACTGCATAAATGGCTTCACGTTGTTCACCCAATTCGGTGCGCTCTGCAATGTAACGTAAGCGGTCAAAGTTCATGTTGGCGCCGCAAACAATCGATACCATGTTTTTGCCGCTAATTTTATGCTCGGCAACATATTTTTTGATACCAGCTAGGGCCATCGCACCTGACGGTTCAACGATGCTGCGGTTTTCATCAAAAGTATCTTTAATTGCAGCACAGATCTCATCTGTATTTACAGTAACAATATCTGGTTCAACAATTGGTCCAGAATTATCTGATTTGCGTAGACGAACGATATCAAAAGGTAAGGCACCAATTTGAGCAACTGCTGTACCATCAGCAAATAAGCCTACGTGGGGTAGGACTACACGTTCATTGGCTTCTAGCGCTGCTTTTAAACAAGCTGACTCTTCATATTCAACACCGATGACTTTGACATGCGGTGCAACATCACCTAAGTAAGCTGCTACACCAGCAATTAAGCCACCACCACCAACAGCAACAAAAACATATTCTACATCACGCCATTGGCGTAAAATTTCATTCGCAATTGTGCCTTGGCCCGCAATAACCAACTCGTCGTCATAAGGTGGAATAAAAACTAATCCTTCAGCTTCGGCACGTTGCTGAGCGTATTTGTTTGCAATATCAAAACTATCGCCATGTAATACAACTTGGCCACCCAAACGCTTCACTGCCTGAACTTTAATGTCAGGGGTAGTACTTGGCATAACAATAATTGCAGGAATACCTAAACGTTGACCAGACAACGCTACACCTTGCGCATGGTTGCCGGCAGATGCGCAAATCACGCCACGTTCAAGTTGTTCTTTCGGTAATTGGCTAATACGGTTATAGGCACCGCGTAATTTAAAAGAAAAAACTGGTTGTAAATCTTCACGCTTAAAACGAATTGTGTTGTTTAATTTTTGACTAATTCGTGGAGCTGCTTCGAGAGGTGTTTCAATTGCAACATCATAAACCGTTGCTTGTAAAATTTGTCGTACCACACGAGACAGCATGTTCATCTTCCCTATAACAGTTTAAAATAGGAAATTATTGTAGCAAACCCTTGTCCATTTGCGCCGTTTATTGGCGCATAAATGTCAAAAAATAGTTGAGTGATGTAATGAGCCTATATGCAACCCAAGATGAAAAGAAACAAGCTGCTGCGAAAGCTGCTTTAAAACACTTACCCAAAGGTGGCATTTTGGGGGTAGGAACTGGAAGTACTGTAAATTTCCTGATTGATTTATTGCCTGAACTACAATTAGAAGCAGCAGTAGCAAGTTCTCAAGCAACAGCAGATCGTCTTAAAAAATTAGGCATAGAAGTGGTTGATATGAACCATGTGGGTAGCCTTGATGCTTATGTTGATGGTGCAGATGAGATTGATCGTCACATGCATATGATTAAAGGCGGCGGCGCAGCATTAACTCGTGAAAAAATTGTAGCCTCAATTGCTAAAAAGTTTGTATGTATCGTTGATGATTCAAAATGGGTTGATCAACTTGGTCGTGATTTCCCATTACCTGTAGAAGTGATTCCAATGGCGCGTTCTGCTGTAGCTCGTAAATTGGTAAGCTTAGGGGGTGATCCGGTTTATCGTGAAGGTGTGGTAACAGATAACGGAAACGTTATTTTAGATGTATTTAATTTGAACATCTTAAATGCAATTGATTTGGAAAAGACAATTAATAATATTCCGGGCGTTGTGACTAACGGTATTTTTGCGTTAAATCCAGCAACGATTGCAATTGTTGCAACAAATGATGGTATTGAAGAGCGTACTGCACAGTAATGTCTGTGGAAATGCCAGAAATTAAAATTGTTCGTCACGTAAGGGCAAGAAAATTGCGCTTACGTGTTGAGCCTGCGTCTATACGACTTACTGTGCCGTTATTTTGTAGTAAGAAACAAATTCAGCAGTTTTTAGCTCAGTCTGAACAATGGTTAATCGAGACGTGGAATAAACAGCACCACGTTCAATCTACCTCATTTGAAATTCCTTCAGAAATTTCTTTTTTTAATAGAGAACAGCCTTTTCAAATTGTTGTGCAGAAGCAACATCGCATTTTTCAATTTGATTGGGAAGATAGTTATTTATTTATTAAAGATCAACAACCCTATCAAGCTTTACAAAACGCTGTTATTGCTTATGCAAAACAAGAGTTGCCAGCACTTTTGTCAGAACTTAGCCAAAAAACTCGACTGAGTTATGCAGAGTGTACAATTCGGCGTCCTAAAACTCGTTGGGGAAGTTGCAGTAGTCAACATAATATTATGCTGCATGCAGGTCTGGTTCTTATGCCTGCTCAAATTACCCGTTATGTTTGCATTCATGAACTAGCACACACCAAACACTTCGACCATAGTCCTGCATTTTGGGCCGAAGTTGCAAAGTTCGACCCTAACTATATGCAGCATCGCAGACAATTAAAAGGTAATCCATTGCCTGCATGGTGGTATGTTACAACTTAGCTAAAGCTACACTCTAATTGTGTTGTTTGTAAGACATCTGGTGCTTTGCGGCTATCAAGGCCTGCTTGAGCACTAACAATCTTGTTCGCTTTAATATGTAGCTGTATAAAATTATATTGCTGTGTTGAATTGTTAGGTTCGGATGAACTTGAGTTAAGTAAATAACTATAACTTGCAGCGTCGGTTTGCAGTAAGTTATCTGTACTATCTGCGCTTAAGGCAGAGCGATAGCTTTGAGAGCCTTTAATTAATTCAATTTGACCATTAGCACGGAAGTTAAGTTGGCAGCCTGTTGTACTGTCTTCATAGTGACCAACTAAATAGTCTGTAGCTGGTAGTTTTGGGTCAGAAATATTGATACTAGTTAAACCTTGTTTACACGGATAAGCCGAACCATTGCAGGTCGTTGTAATACCACTAAAGCCAACAGCACGTCGGTAATCTCCCGCACCATCTATACGGAAAAATTCAGATGTATTACCAGCAGGTATAATCCCCGAATATTGTTTCTTGTCCAGTAGATCATAACCTATTGGGTCTAAATGGGATTGATCTTGCAAATCTGCTAGTTTAAAGGTGGCTGCTCTTAGATTAGTGGCAAAATAATCACGTGTTACCTTTTGATTAGCTGCGATATCTAAAAGTGTGTTTTTTGCTGGATCAATATTATCAGGGGCTGAGGTGAAGATAGGGGTAAAAGATGATTTGTCCCCAATAAGTTTTTTGCCGTCTAAATATCCATCTTTTAAATCTGTAGCGAGACTTTGGGTGAGATCTTGATAAGGTGAATTCGTATTATGGATGCTTGACCAATATTGAAGATAACCAAAGCTTAGATAACTATCCACATAAGTACTTGGCTTTGTGGTTGAGTATTTCAATAAATTTAAAATTGTAAGCGTACTTGCCGGACTTAAACTTGGAATATTGGTATCTTTAAACGCATTAAGAAGAGATCTGTAGACATCTTGAGAGGCTAAGTCAACATGTAATTGTTCAATACGGGTTGGGATAATTGTCTCATTAGGCAACTGACCTGAACGAATCACAGCACGTTGATAAATTGCTTCTGAACTTGGGCTGATCAATTGTGTTTTATTGCTTATCGAGCTTGGGGTAATAAAAGCGTGATAAACACCAGAAATATTTTGATATTCAGATTTGGTTGGATCAAATACTTGAGATGAGCCTTGGGTCGTGACTTCAACACGATAAAGACGATTTAGTTTTGTGCTTGGAAGTTTAATATCGTAACTCGTTAAACTGGCAACTTGGGTATCAATCAAAATACTATTGTCGGTATTATCATATACCTTGAGTTGAACATTGCGCATTTCGACAGGGGTTTTAAGCGTAATATCCGTCATGACTTCAGGAGTGGGTTCAGACGGTTTAGGCGTGTTAGATGAACCTCCGCTACTGCTACCACCACCACACCCAACAAGGGCTACACTTAAAATTAAAGTGGTGAGGCCGAGATAAGTGCACACTTTTATTTCTTTTGATTGATCAAGCATCCTAGCTCTCCAAAAATAAATTTGGTATTTATTTACTGATATTTGTTTGGTACTGACAGGCCGGCAAGTGCTATGTAATTATCGTTTAAAATAAAAAAATTAAAATTACCAAGCATGAAATGGTTTTGTAAGCCTAGACATCCTGTCATACTACCGCAAGTATAGATTCAAAATTTGAGGTAATGCACGTGATTTCTGTCGGAATTGTTGGTGGAACTGGTTATACAGGCGTTGAACTATTACGTATTTTATTACGACATCCAAAAGCGCAGGTTCGAGTTCTGACTTCACGTACAGAAGCGGGCAAACCAGTTGCTGATATGTTCCCAAACTTACGTGGGCATACAGATCTTCAATTTTCAGATTTAAACATTGATGCATTAAAAGAATGTGATGTTGTATTTTTTGCAACTCCTCATGGTGTTGCGATGCAACATGCGAAAGATTTGATTGCGGCAGGCACCAAAGTTATTGATTTAGCTGCTGACTTTCGTTTACAGAATCTTGAGCAATTTGAAAAGTGGTATGGTATGGAGCATGCTTGCCCAGATGTACTAAAAGATTCTGTTTATGGTTTAACCGAGTTAAATCGTGAAAAAATTAAGCAAGCTCAAGTCATTGGTAATCCGGGTTGTTACCCAACGACTGTTCAACTGGGCTTGGCTCCACTTTTAAAATCAGCACAAGCATTGATTGAAACAAAGAATATTATTATTGATGCAAAATCTGGTGTTTCTGGTGCTGGTCGTAAAGCAAGTTTGGGCATGATTTACAGTGAAAATGCGGATAACTTTAAAGCTTATGGTGTTGCAGGCCATCGCCACCATCCAGAGATTGTAGAGGCTTTGGAAAATATTGCAGGTAAGAAAGATGTTTTTGAGGGTCTTTTATTTGTTCCGCACCTAGTACCGATGATTCGCGGTATGTTAAGTACAATTTATGTAGACTTAACAGAAGCGGGTAAACAAACAGACTTACAAGCTTTGTATGAAAACTTCTATGCAAATGAAAAATTTGTAGATGTCATGCCTGCTAATAGCTCACCTGAAACTCGCAGCGTGCGCGGAGCAAATGAATTACGTATTGCTTTGTATAAACCACAACCAAATAAACTCATTATTTTGGCGGCTCAAGATAACCTTGTAAAAGGTGCATCTGGCCAAGCTGTACAAAATATGAACCTTATGTTTGGCTTTAATGAAGATGAAGGCTTACAAGGGATTGGTTTATTACCATAAAAAACTCTTTTTTGCTTCACACACATTTAAATTTCGATTTAAATGTGTGTCTTGACTCTGATCTTAAACACTGAGATGACGATGCAAAACTCGGAACAGACGACTTCTGTAGAAAGTTCGTTGCAAAAGAAAAAATTTTTAAACACCAATAAACCATTATTTATTGGTGCCGCTATTTTAATGAGTGGTTGTTTTGCGCTCGGCTATACAATTGGGCACCGTCAAGGTTTAACTGTTGTTGGTTACGATGCAGATGCAGAGCAATTGGTTGAGGTAGTGCAAAAGCAAAAAACAGCATTAGATGCAGTTAACAAAAGTTTGAATGCTGCTGTACAAGAGCGTGATGTTGCTGTTACAAATGCCAATGATTTGTTTGAAGCACTTAATCAAGCCAATGCTGATAAAACGCAGCAAGAAGGTATGAGTAACATCTATCGTGAAATTTTAAGACAACGTGGTGGTTTAAGCTTAACAATTCAGAATTTGGCGATAAAACCGTTACCGGAAAATGCTTATGAATATCAGCTTGATCTGGTACAAGTTAGCCCGAGTAAACGCCGTGCTTCAGGTTTAGTTGAAATAAGACTGATTAAAGATACAGAAGTTTTAGTGGTACCACTTGAAGATAAGAACTTTAACTTCACTGATTTTGAGCGTTTGACTGGCCGATGGACGATGCCTAAGGGGTTCACACCTCAATTTATTGAAGTGCGTCTAACAGGCGGTTCTGATACACCGGTTATTAAGCGTTTTAGTTGGCAGCGTGGTAAACCTGTCGAAACACCTTCTGCTTTTGTTGCAGAAATTCCTCAAGCTGAAGCAAATTCACAATAGTAACATCATATGCGAACAAATAAGCGTCAAACAAATTTAAAAGATATTAAGGCTTCTTTTCAGCAGTCTGGCTATGTCGATTGGCACTTCAATCCACGCTTAAGTGATTCGCAAAACGAAGATCATGACGGAGAGGTTGTTGTGCAAACAGCACCTCCCGAACTCAAGCGTCCTCCCTTATATGCAGTAGTATTATTGAATGACGATTACACGCCAATGGATTTTGTAATTGAAATTTTACAACAATACTTTGCAATGAATCTTGACCAAGCAACTCAAGTAATGCTAACAGTACACTATGAAGGTAAAGGTACTGCCGGGGTATATCCAAGAGACATCGCGGAAACCAAGGCAAACCTTGTTAATAATTACGCTCGATCGCAAGGTCATCCATTACTTTGCCAGATTGAGCCTAAAGCATAAGGGGGTCACATGCTCAGTCGTCAATTAGAAGTATCATTACGTTTGGCTGTTAGCATGGCTCGTCAAAAGAGACATGAGTTTCTTACAGTTGAACATTTACTATTAGCCTTACTCGATAACGATTCGGCTGTGAATGCATTAAAAGCATGCGGAGCTGATATTGTTTCTTTACGTAAAGAATTAGAAGAATATGTAGAACAACATACTCCTAAGCTTGGCGAAAATAGCGAGCAAGCTCCACATCCAACAGAAAGTTTCGACCGCATTTTACAACGTGCAATTTTCCACGTTCAATCAAGTGGTGGTGACCGTACTGTTGAAGGTGCGGATGTTTTAGTCGCAATGTATTCAGAGCGTGATTCTTTTGCTGTTTATCTGCTTAAACGTCATCAAATTAATCGATTGACTTTAACTCAATACTTGTCTCATGGGACACGTAAAGACGAAGTTCAGGTTGAAGAAGAAGTTGAAGACATTGAGGGTGAAAGCAATTCAGGCAATGCTGGACCATTAGAACTTTATACGCTCAATTTAAATGTTGAAGCGCAAAAAGGTAAAACTGATCCACTCATTGGTCGTGAGAAAGAAATTGAGCGTACAGCACAAATTCTTTGCCGTCGTCGTAAAAACAATCCATTGTTAGTAGGCGACCCGGGTGTAGGTAAAACTTCAATTGCAGAAGGCCTTGCTTGGCTCATTGTAAATGGTAAAGCACCAAAACCGCTAAGCCATGCAGAAATTTACAGCCTTGATATTGGTGCATTAGTTGCGGGTACAAAATATCGTGGTGACTTTGAAAAACGTTTAAAACAATTGTTAAATGCTTTGAAGAAAAATCCGAATGCGATTTTATTCATTGATGAAATTCATATGATCATTGGTGCAGGCTCAAGTATGGGCAGTACGATGGATGCTTCGAATCTCATCAAACCAGCTTTAGCAAATGGTACTTTACGCTGCATTGGGTCAACCACGTTCCAAGAATATCGTCAGGTATTTGAAAAGGATCATGCGTTATCTCGTCGTTTCCAAAAAATTGACGTAAATGAACCGAGCATTTCTGAAACTATTGATATTTTACGTGGCTTGAAAACGAAGTTTGAAGATTTCCACCATGTACAGTATGACGACAAAGCTTTAGTTTCTGCGGTTGAGCTTTCTGCGAAATTTATTAATGATCGTTTCTTGCCGGATAAAGCAATTGATGTCATTGATGAAGCAGGTGCACAGCGCCGTCTAAAAGCAGAAAGTGAAGACAGTTTAATTACTGTAGAGAACATCGAAGATATCGTTTCTAAGATTGCGCGTATTCCGCCTAAAACTGTATCTAAAGATGATAAATCTGTACTTGAAAATCTTGAGCGTGACCTAAAACGTGTTGTATTTGGTCAAGATGAGGCAATTACTGCATTAGCTTCTGCAATCAAGTTGTCACGTGCTGGTTTGAAATCACCAGACAAGCCTGTTGGTAGCTTTGTGTTTGCTGGTCCTACCGGTGTAGGTAAAACTGAGGTTACGAAGCAATTAGCAAAACTTTTAGGTGTAGAGCTTGTTCGTTTCGATATGTCTGAGTATATGGAGCGTCATGCTGTTTCTCGCTTAATTGGTGCTCCTCCAGGCTATGTAGGTTATGACCAAGGTGGCTTACTCACAGATGCGATTCATAAAAATCCACACTGTGTGTTATTACTGGATGAAATTGAGAAAGCACATCCTGATGTGTTTAACCTGTTATTACAAATCATGGATCATGGTGCATTAACAGACAATAATGGTCGTAAGTCAGACTTTAGAAATGTCATTATTGTGTTGACGACGAACATTGGTGCAGAAAGTATTTCTCGTGCAAGCATTGGATTTACAGAGCAAGACCATAGTTCGGACAACCAAGAAGCCATGAAACGTGCATTCTCACCTGAATTCCGTAACCGTCTAGATGGTGTTATTCAATTCAAAGCTTTACCAACCACAGTGATTGAATCTGTAGTTGATAAGTTCTTGACAGAATTGCAAGCGCAGCTAGATGAAAAACGCGTAGTTTTAGATGTCGATCAAAGTGCACGCGACTGGTTGGCGACAAATGGTTATGATCGCTTAATGGGCGCTCGACCAATGCAACGACTCATTCAAGAACACTTGAAGAAACCATTAGCTGAAATGATACTGTTTGGTGAACTTGCAGATCATGGCGGTAATGTGGCGGTATCAGTGAAGAAAGAAGATGGTAAAGCAGTGGGTCTAAAACTTGAAGTGTTTGAAGATCACCATACGGCAGAACCAGCTTAATTTATGTTAATTGATAGTCTTTCTATAACCCGAATATTTAGTGTGTTCGGGTTATTTATTATTACTGCAATCGCTGAGATTTTGGGTTGTTACTTTCCTTATCTTATTTTAAAAGAAGGGAAGTCTGCGTGGCTATGGTTACCTACAGCACTGAGTTTGGCAGTGTTTGTCTGGTTGCTGACATTACATCCGGCAGCGTCTGGACGGATTTATGCAGCCTATGGCGGTATTTATATTTTTACTGCGCTTATGTGGCTTCGTTTTGTAGATCAGGTCGCTTTAACCAGATGGGATATCTTGGGTGGCGTAATCGTGCTTTGCGGAGCAGGTTTAATTATTTTACAGCCCCAAGGATTAATCCGTTAATTCTGAGAGTGATTATTTAAATTTTAAGTGAAAAAAATAAGCAATTTTTTCGCAAAAAATACTTGTCAAAGTCATCAACAATGCGTATTTTAGATTTAAGGAACATTTTTTAATATTTGAGATAAAGATGTTAAATCAATCTGTGAATTCTAACGCTTACTTTTATTTCTGGCAATTTAGATAGTTGCCTGAGCGTATTCGGGCACGAGAGTTGCCCATCACAGTTAATACCTGATCGGCAACCCCGATCAGGTTTTTTTATGCTTTATCTTTTTCAAATCGAGGACTTTAAAATGAACAACATGACTTATTCATACTTTAGCAACTTTTATTGGTTTTACTTTTGCCTACCTTTGCCAACGAATAGATCCAAAACGCTCAAATAAATGATCGGACTGATTAGGTTTCAGTCCAAAGGAAAAGACCAATGAATGCCTTAAATACTTTACTAACTCAAAGCAATACAAAAGAAACACCAGTTAGTTTACCTGTTCAGTTAAAAGCTAAATACCCGCTTGTGCAGACCTTCGCACGACAAATTGCAGAACATCGTCAAATTATTCAAAATATTCTTGCTGGCAAAGATCAGCGCTTAATGGTTATTACAGGACCATGTTCAATTCATGACCCAGTTGCTGTACTTGAATACGCAGATAGATTGCAAAAATTACAAGAAAAAGTAAAAGATCAAATCTTCATTGTGATGCGTGCTTATATTGAAAAGCCGCGTACAACAGTAGGTTGGAAAGGGTTTATGTATGACCCAAATCTTGATGGTTCATCTAATCTACAATTAGGTTTAGAAAAATCGCGTGAGCTATATTTACAAATTATTGAAAAAGGCTTACCGATTGCGAGCGAAATTTTAAGCCCAATGGCAACAGGCTATTTTGATGATTTATTGGCTTGGGGTGCAATTGGAGCTCGTACTAGTGAGTCCCAGATTCACCGTGAAATCTCAAGTCATATGCCATACAGTATTGGCTTCAAGAATGGTACGGATGGCTCAATTCAAATTGCTTTAGATGCTATTCAGTCTGCACAAAATGAGCATCAATTTTTAGGTATGAATCAGCAAGGTTTGCCTTCAGTGATTCAGAGTGCTGGAAATCCATTGCCACACTTGATTTTACGTGGAGCCAATCATGGTCCTAATTATGATTTGGCTTCAATTCAGGCAATTAGAGAAAAGCACAAACAAAACCTACCTGCCTTAGTTATTGACTGTAGTCATGGCAACAGTGGTAAAGATCCTTTACGTCAGCCAGAAGTTTTACAGCAAATCGTTGCTGAACGTCTAAAAACTCAGGTAAAGGGTGTCATGATTGAAAGCCATTTAGTTGATGGTAACCAGAAGATTTCATGTGAAATGACTTATGGTCAGTCGGTAACGGATGGTTGTTTAGGGTGGAATAAAACTGAACAGCTTTTGTTAAATGTTGCTAAACAATTAAAAGCAAGTGAATTAGCTCATTCGGCTTAATGATGTAAACATTTAAAAAGGGATCTGTTTTAGCAGATCCTTTTTTTTTAAGAAGCATGTTTAAGTTCGGATAAAAAAGTAGTGATTTCATGCCCGAATTTTTTTGGTTCGGTTAATAATGGCGTGTGGCCTGAACGTTCAAAATAAATTGTTTTTGCATGTTCGACACTATGTGCAATCAGGGTTTGCCCCGTTTCTGGATAGAGTGTCGAATTGCGTCCAATAAAGAAAGTTGTTGGGCACTGTAATTGCTGAAGTGCTTCACGATAATCTTCATTGTGGAAAAGATAATTTTCAACATACCAAAATAAGTAGTCTAAACGTTGAATCGGAAGAAGATATTTTTGTAAAAATGGTTGTTTTAACGCAGTTTTAAAAACAAAAGGGCTAAATGGATTGCTACTTTGCAATTCAATAAAATCTACCCACAAACGCACCAACTTTTGACGGTCCGGAAGTGATAATTCATAAAGATATTTAGCATTTTTATGGATTGATAATAACTGATAAATATCATTGAGTAATTGTTTAAATTGGGCATGTAATGGCCCAAATAACCCATATTGCCATGTAGCATCTACTGAAATTTTAGGCGTTTGATCGATATGTAAATAGGCCTTTAACTGCTGAGCGAGATGAGCATGTTTCATGCCATGCATTGCAGTGGTGGCTCCCATTGAGTAGCCCATTAAAATAAATTTATCTAATTTTAATTGCTCAATTAAGTGAGCAACATCTTGCCAGTGGCTTGATATGGCATCTTGCTCGGGAATTGCACAATTTTTTGAACCGCCAAAGCCCCGCCAGTCGGGAATAATAAACTCGTATTCTTTACGATTTGCATAGATAAAAGGTAGCCATTGCCAACTTTGCATACCTAAACCGGATAAAACTAATACCGGTTCACCACGACCAACACGGCGTACAAATAAACTTTCCTGATCGGGCATGGTGTAATAAGGCATGATTATTCTCCAGATACATTATCTTGAGCAAAGAGTTTTAATTGCGGGATGACTTGTTCCAACCATTTGATCCACTCAGTTTCCATAGTAATGCCGAGTTCTAAGATCATTTTATGAATATATAACACTCGATTATTCAAATCATCGCTATCTTTAAAATCTTTATCGTAAATAGTTTGGTAAAGCTTAAGCTTTTCTTGATGTAGACCAAGATGTCGTAACAGTTCGGGTAATATTTGATTATTGCCCAATTGCGCCTCAGCGCGCAATCTTACCATTAGGTCATCTCTAAGCTGTGCCGGTTCGCTTTGCTGCGTCATCCATGAAGCGAGTTCAATACGGCCAAGCTGTTCGACTTGATAAGTTTTTTTTCGGCCACTATCCATCTCATTTTCTAAAGTGGAAACCCAGCCTTTTTTAAGCATGTTATTGAGTTCACGATAAATTTGCTGATGTGTGGCATTCCAGAAAAAGCCCATAGATCGGTCAAAACGGCGGGCGAGTTCAAAGCCCGTGCTTGGCCGTTCTAGTAAACTGGTCAATAAAACATGAGGAAGTGACATGGCAATCCGTTTGTAAGCAAAAGTAAAGTGTGACTCATTAGATTATGCAACATGTTGCATAAAAGTCAAAATTTGATTATAAATTTGTGCAACAAGTTGCATTAAGCAAGCAGATTAGCAAGCCAAGGAGTTGTTATGTCGTTATATCCACATTTATTAAAACCATTAGATTTAGGTTTTACGACATTAAAAAATCGCGTATTGATGGGGTCTATGCATGTTGGTCTAGAAGAAGCGCCTGGTGGTTATGAGCGTATGGCAGCTTTTTATGCAGAACGTGCTAAAGGTGATGTGGGTCTTATTGTTACTGGCGGTATTGCACCCAATCAGGCAGGTTTAACCTTTGCTCATGCTTCTAAGTTAGATAGCACAGAAGAAGCCGAAAAACATAAAGTCATTACCGAAGCTGTACATGCTGCTGGCGGGAAGATTGCATTACAAATATTACATACGGGCCGATATTCTTATCAGCCAGAGATTGTTGCGCCTTCGGCAATTCAGGCACCTATTAATCCTATTAAGCCTAAAGCAATGACTTCTGCTGAGGTTCAACAAACGATTGATGATTTTGCAAACTGTGCGAAGCTTGCTCAATACGCTGGATATGACGGCGTTGAGATTATGGGTTCAGAAGGTTATTTAATTAACGAGTTTATTGCAGCCAGAACAAACCATCGTGATGATGAATGGGGTGGTAGCTATGAAAACCGTATTCGTTTTCCTGTTGAGATCGTAAAACGCACACGTGAAATAGTGGGTGAAAACTTTATTATTATTTACCGTTTATCAATGCTTGATTTAGTTGAAGGTGGTTCTACTTTAGAAGAAGTGATTCAACTTGCTAAAGCGATTGAAAAAGCTGGGGCTACGATCATTAATACGGGTATTGGCTGGCATGAAGCTCGTATTCCAACAATTGCCACCAAAGTTCCAAGAGCTGCATTTACTTGGGTCACTGAAAAATTAAAAGGTGAAGTTTCAGTTCCATTAATTACATCGAACCGTATTAATACACCAGAAATGGCTGAACATGTATTAGCGTCGGGTCATGCGGATATGGTTTCAATGGCACGTCCAATGCTTGCAGATCCTGATTTTGTTTTAAAAGCAAGTGAAGGCCGTAGCGATGAAATTAATACGTGTATTGGCTGTAACCAAGCTTGTCTCGACCACATTTTCTCTATGAAAATTGCAACATGTTTGGTTAATCCTCGAGCATGTTATGAAACAGAACTAATCTTTAAAGAAGCACAAAATCAGAAAAATATTGCTGTCATAGGTGCAGGACCAGCAGGTTTAAGTTTTGCTGTATATGCGGCAGATCGTGGACACCAAGTTAAAATCTTTGAAGCAAGTCATCAAATTGGTGGTCAGTTTAATATCGCTAAAACTGTGCCAGGTAAAGAAGAGTTCTACGAAACATTGCGCTATTTCAATCGTCAAATTGAATTACGCCCGAACATTGAACTTGTATTAAACCATCCAGCCACTTATGAAGAGCTAAGCCAATCAGACTTTGATGAAATAGTAGTTGCAACTGGTGTAACACCTCGTCAATTACAATTTGAAGGTATTGATCATCCAAAAGTGTTGAGCTACTTACAGGTGCTTAAAGAGCGTGCACCAGTAGGTCAGCGTGTTGCCATTATTGGTGCGGGTGGTATTGGTTTTGATACGGCTGAGTACCTAACCCATGAAGGTGAAAGTGGCAGTTTAAATCCAGAAAAATTTTATGAAGAGTGGGGTATTGATACTCACTATGAACATGTCGGAGGTTTAAAGCAGCCAAAAGTTGAAGCTTCTGAACGAGAAATCTATTTGTTGCAGCGTAAAGTTTCCTCAGTAGGTGCGGGATTGGGTAAAACGACTGGTTGGATTCACCGTACCGGGCTTAAGAACAGAAACGTGAAAATGTTAGCAGGTGTGCAATACGACAAAGTAGATGATCAAGGGCTTCATATTACTGTTGATGGCAAACCAACAGTGCTTGAGGTTGATAATGTTGTGATTTGCGCGGGTCAAGAATCATTTACTGCGATGTATGACCAATTAAAAGCAGATGGTAAGAATGTTCATTTGATTGGTGGTGCTAAAGAAGCAGGTGAGTTGGATGCTAAACGTGCTATTCGACAAGGTGCTGAACTAGCAGCGGTTCTTTAATGGCTTAAATGAGCATTGTCTTGGGTAAGAGAATGCTCATCACTAAAACCTATTTGAAGGAAAAATAAAAATGACACTCGAAATAACTAAACAGTCATTAGAAAAATGGCATCACATGATTCAATCAAATGACTTATCGAACTTAAATGATTTGCTGGCAGATGAAGTCGTTTTCCGTTCACCGGTTGCTTATAAACCTTATGAGGGAAGACAAGTTGTTTTCTTTATTCTCACCAATGTAATTCAGGTATTTCAGAATTTTACCTATCATCGAGAGTTTTACACGGAAAATGGTGAAAATGTAGTGCTGGAGTTTAGTGCGAATGTAGGAGATAAATCATTAAAAGGTATCGATATGATTCGTTTTAATGAGCAGGGTAAAATTATTGATTTTGAAGTAATGATTCGTCCATTGAGCGGTTTAGCTGCATTAGCTGAGCAAATGGGCATACGAATAGCTCAATTTAAACCTCAATAATTTTGTTAAATAGCCTAAGAAAGAATATTGAGGTATATAAAAATGTGGTTAAAACTTTCAACATTTTTTTTATTACCCGTATTGTTCATACAAGGTCATAAAGTTCGAAAGAACACACCACGTTTAGCAGAAGCCAAAGGTGAACGAGAAGGTAGAGCTGGTCAAGGTAAATCTTTATCTCTGCTTATTTTGGGGGATTCTGCCGCAGCAGGTGTTGGTGTAGAAAATCAGAAAGATGCTTTGTCTGGTGCTATTATTCAAGAACTGCAAAATGAATTTTCCCTACAGTGGAAACTTCATGCTAAAACTGGCGATACAACTCGACAAGTTTTTAATGCTTTGCAGCATTTAGAAGAGCAGAAGTATGATGTGATTGTGACATCTATTGGTGTAAATGATGTCACAAAGTTGATCTCTGCTAAATCATGGATTAAACAACAGAAGCAATTATTTGAGCATATACAGAAACGTTTTCAGCCAAAGTTGATTATCGTTTCCGGTGTGCCTCCAATGCAACATTTCCCGGCTTTACCGAATCCACTAGCTTGGTTGTTTGGGCAATATGCAGTGCAAATGAATCAAAAATTACAACAATGGTTAGCACCACAAAGCCATTTTAAGTTTCTTGAATATGATATTGAAACTTTTCAAGCCATGAACTTGCCTATGGCAAGTGACGGTTTTCATCCAAGTAAAGAAGTTTACGCAGTTTGGGGACGGCAGGTTGCAGCCATAGTGCGGCAATCATTTAACTCATAGTCATAGGTAGTTATTGGATATGGGCATATCTGTTTTTAATAAAATTAAAGATTTCGGTTCGGAGCTGTTCGATTTAGTGTTGGGCGCTGAGCATCCAAAAGTCTATTATCATCCTCAAGGAAAAATAAAAGATATTTTGGATAAGTTGCCACAACTTAAACAGAAATATCGTCCTACGCCTTGGCTCACAAATAGTCATGTTCACTTACTTTATTTTGATCTTATTAGAAAACAAACAATAAAGTTGGCATATGATCGAATTGATCAACTCACTATGAGTGATGGTGGTATTACCGCAATTGCTTGGTATGGCTATAACTTACCGCCAGATACACCAACAGTTGTAATTATGCATACCATTACAGGTACACCTGAGAGTATGCGTGAATTGGTACGCGATTTAAATCAATACACAGGCTGGCGAATTGCATTATGCCTGCGCCGTGGTCACGCAGGTTTGCCAATGCCTGTGCCGCAAATTTCTCTATTTGGTTCTACGAGTGATTTAAAAGAACAACTTAACCATATTCAAAGTTTATTTCCGGCATCGGATTTATATGCGGTAGGTTCTTCGGCGGGTACAGGGTTGCTAGTTCGTTATTTGGGTGAACAAGGCGAAGACACACCTTTTAAAGCTGCGTTTGCGATGTGTCCGGGCTATAACACGGAAATTGGTTTTAAAAATGTCCACCCTTTTTACAGCAAAATGATGACTAAAAAGCTCTTCAAGTATTTTATTTATCCGTACCAAAATACATGGAGCCAGATTGCATCTTTAGAGAAAGTTTTATCAGCAACCAATTTGGAAGAATTTGAAAAAGAATACTTCGAGATGGCGGGTTTTGAAGATTATGAGACTTACTGTAAATCTATTAACCCGATTTATGTGTTCGAAAATATTAAAATTCCTTTAATGATTTTGAATGCTGAAGATGACCCTGTGTGTTCTATTAAAAATTTAGAGCCATATAAAGAGCCGATTCAGCAGATGAGCAATGTTGCTGTGGTGACAACGAAAAAAGGAAGTCATTGTGCATTTTATGAAGGATGGCGCAGTACATCGTGGGCAGCACGTCTCATGGCTGATTATTTTTTAATTGAACATAATAAATAGATAATCTTTGAATATAAATAAAGCCCAGATCTCGGGCTTTATTTTTTATACTTTAAGATAAGAGGGATGATCTATCACTTATTCCAAGTTTTACTTTTGTAGCGGCAACTAAAGCTTTTTCATCTGTCTGGTTGGGGTGAAAATCAAAACGGTAGTATTCAAGAAATTTAGGAATCAACACTTTATATTGTTTGCTCGCAAAGTTAAAAAAGTTGCGCCAAGTTTTGAAATTGGTCAGTTGCTTATCTCGTTTCATTAGAGCAATATGGTAAATAGTTGAAAAGGCTGTAATCAGAACTAAACTGAATGTAAAAACTGCAACACGTGGAATATATGCATCTAATCCGTTGCCATATAGATGTTGATATAAATCGAATGCAACAGCTTTATGCTCGGTTTCTTCTACACTGTGCCATAACCATAGGTTGCGAATAGTGTTGTCGGTCATAAGCTCATTTACTGATTGCATCATGCTGACTACCAGAACAGCTGTATAGTGTTCTAATCCAACAGTTACCAATAAATTCCATTTTTTACTAAAAACTTTCTCAATAGCTTTAAGAACAATACCTGTAGCTTTCTCTAGTGATTCTGGATTTAAACCATATTGTTGTGCACTGACATGGAAAGCATGATGTTCTTTAGAATGCATTGCTTCTTGACCAATAAATGCGCCTATTTCTCTGTCTAGAATTTCATTCTCTTTAGCTTTAGCTCGTAAAGCACGGACAGATCTAACAAAGTATGATTCACCTTCAGGAAATAAAGTCGAAAGACCCGTGAAATAGTGGGTGAGAGAAGGCTCATGATTGCACCAATAGCGCGGAGTATCTTCAAAATTGTAGTCCATGCGGCGGACAGGAAAAGAGGCTGGTGTACGGTTTAAAGCTGTTTTCATTTTCTTGCTCCAATCTTCTTTTAGATTAAGTTCCAAAAAGGAACTTGTTAATAAAAATTATAAGCAGACTAGATTGGAGTCAATAAATTTCGAATGATTGAAAATAGATTGTCCTAAAATGATAGACAGGAGAGCTTTAAAGACAAAAAGTAATAAAATTAAATTTATTTGTATTATGACTATTTATATAAATGCCCAAATTAAAAAAATAATTTGGGCATTCTTGAACAGAAGCTTAGTTCTTAAGTGCTGGTGTTGCAGCAGCAATAGCAGCAGCAACGGCATCATCTTCTGTGTTCGCAGGTTCAGTTGCCTTAGCAGCTGGTTTTGACTGAGCTTTTTCCGGTTTAGGTTCAGCTTTAGGCTCAGGTTTTTTTTCTGGTTTAGGTTCTACTTTTGGTGTCTCAGATTTAGGTTGTTCAGCAACTTGTGTCTGTGAAGATTCATCAGAACGCGCAGGACGAGTTTCACGGCGAATTTCAGTTGTCGTGTTAGCAGTTTCTTCACGATGAACTTCAACTTGTGGTTGCTCTTGAACTTGAGCTTCTTGAGTATCTACACTCTCTAAAGATTCAAATTTTGCAGGCTTCTGTGGTTGAGGTTCTGAAACAGCAGTTTCAACCTTGTCTTGCTCTTCTTCTTTCGGTGTCTCTTTTTTAACGCATGCGGTTAACAATAGTCCAGCCGCAATTGCAGCACAGATTAAAAGTTTTTTATTTGCCATTGCCCTAAACAACATTTAATTGAGGAATTGGCATTATAACAGTAAATAGCTATGAAAAAATCATGTCAGATTGAGCTAATTTTTTATTAAAAATGCTGATAGAATAACCAGTTGTTTATTGTTCTTTGAATTGATGCGGTTTGACTTTGCTTTATAGGGGCAGAGTACAGTAAAATTGCCAAACATTGTAGGCCGATTTCGGCTTGATTGTACGAGAAACTTAATGACCCATTTTATTTTTGTCACTGGTGGTGTGGTTTCATCGCTAGGTAAAGGTATTTCTGCTGCTTCTGTTGCTGCACTTTTGGAAGCTCGTGGCTTAAAAGTCACAATGGTTAAAATGGATCCTTATATTAATGTCGATCCAGGGACAATGAGCCCATTCCAGCATGGTGAAGTTTTTGTTACCGAAGATGGTGCAGAAACAGATCTGGATCTGGGTTATTACGAACGTTTCTTACGTCGCGCGAAAATGACCAAACTAAACAACTTCACTAGTGGTCGTGTATATCAAGACGTTTTAAATAAAGAGCGTCGTGGTGATTACTTAGGTGGTACAGTTCAGGTTATTCCTCATATTACCGACAATATTAAAGAACGTGTACTCCGCGCGGGCGAAGGCTATGATGTTGCTATCGTAGAGATCGGTGGTACCGTAGGTGATATCGAATCTTTACCGTTTATGGAGTCGGTTCGTCAGTTAATGGTTGAGCTGGGCCATAAACGTACCATGCTTATGCATTTAACTTTGTTGCCATATATTAAGTCAGCAGCGGAGTTAAAAACAAAACCAACTCAGCACTCTGTAAAAGAGTTACTTTCAATCGGTATTCAGCCAGATATTCTTATCTGTCGTACTGAGTATGATGTTGATGCTGACACTAAACGTAAGATCGCGTTATTCACGAACGTAGAAGCTCGTGCGGTTGTCGTGTGTAAAGATGCGAAAACGATCTATCAAATTCCACGTGGCTTCTATGAGCAAAATGTAGATGACCTGATTTGTGAACGTTTTGGTTTTACTGATTTACCGGAAGCTGACTTAACTGATTGGGATAATGTTGTAGAAGCATTACTTAACCCAGAATACACAGTACGTGTAGCAATGGTCGGTAAGTATGTTGAATTACCGGATGCTTATAAATCTGTAAACGAAGCATTGTTACATGCTGGTATTAAAAATCGCGTAAAAGTACAAATTGATTATGTCAATGCTGAAGAGCTTGAAAGTCAAGATGTTTCTATTTTGAAAACAGCTGATGCGATTTTAGTTCCTGGTGGTTTTGGTGAGCGTGGTACTGAAGGCAAAATGAAAGCTATTCAATACGCACGTGAAAATAGTATTCCTTTCTTGGGAATCTGTTTGGGTATGCAGTTGGCTGTTATTGAATATGCTCGCCATGTTGCAGGTATGCCAGAAGCTTCTTCTACAGAATTTAACCGTTCTACAAAATATCCATTGATTGGTTTAATTACCGAATGGTTAGATGAGCGCGGTGAATTACAACAGCGTAGCCTTGAGTCTGACTTAGGCGGAACAATGCGTTTAGGTGCACAAAAATCAGAATTGGTTGAAGGCACAAAAACTCGTGAAGTTTACGGAAAAGCTGAGATTACCGAACGTCATCGTCACCGTTATGAAATGAATAATCGTTTCATTGAAGCGATTGAACAAGCGGGCATGAAGATTTCTGGTTATTCTTCAGCGCAACATTTAGTTGAAACTGTAGAAATTCCTGAACATCCTTGGTTTATTGCTGTACAATTCCACCCGGAATTTACAAGTTCACCACGTGATGGACATCCATTATTTGCTAGTTTTATTGACGCTGCAAAAACACAGCATCAAAAAAGTAAGTAATGCGATTTTAAAATAAACTGGGAAAGTTTAAATGTCACAATTAAAACCACAAGAAGTTGTACGTTTAGGCGATATACAAATGGCAAATCATTTGCCATTTGTATTATTTGGCGGAATGAACGTACTCGAGTCAAAAGATTTAGCTTTTGAAATTGCTGAAACTTATATTGATATTTGTAAACGCCTAGATATTCCATATGTATTTAAGGCGAGTTTTGATAAAGCAAACCGTTCTAGTTTGCATTCATTCCGTGGTCCTGGACTTGAAAAAGGTATTGAATGGTTAGGCGACATTAAAAAACATTTTAATGTACCAATTATTACCGACGTTCACGAACCATATCAGGCAGCGCCAGTTGCCGAAGTCGCTGATATTATCCAGCTTCCTGCTTTCTTAAGCCGTCAAACTGATCTTGTTGAAGCAATGGCGAAAACCCAAGCTATTATCAACATTAAAAAAGCACAGTTCTTGGCTCCTCATGAAATGCGCCATATTTTGCATAAATGTTTAGAAGCGGGAAATGACAAACTTATTCTTTGTGAGCGTGGCTCAGCATTTGGCTATAACAATTTAGTTGTAGACATGCTTGGCTTTGACATTATGAAAGAAATGAATGTACCTGTATTCTTTGACGTGACTCATGCTTTACAAACTCCAGGTGGTCGTTCAGATTCAGCTGGTGGTCGCCGTGCTCAAATTACAACATTGGCACGTGCTGGTATGGCAACAGGTTTAGCGGGATTATTCCTAGAGTCTCATCCAGATCCAGACAAAGCGAAATGTGATGGACCATCTGCATTGCGCTTGTCACAGCTTGAGCCATTCTTGGCACAACTAAAAGAATTGGATACTTTAGTTAAAGGATTCAAAAAGTTAGATACTCATTGATGCAGGAATTTGCATCGCGTTATTCATTCAACTGAGGAATTGTTCATGAGCCAAATCGTTGACATTCGTGCACGTGAAATTTTGGACTCTCGTGGTAACCCAACCATCGAAGCAGACGTCATCTTAGAATCTGGGGTGGTTGGTCGTGCATGTGCACCATCTGGTGCTTCAACTGGTTCTCGTGAAGCTTTAGAACTTCGTGACGGCGACAAATCTCGTTACTTAGGTAAAGGCGTTCGTACTGCTGTTCAGAATGTAAATAGCTCAATTCATGAATTGCTTGTTGGTCAAAGTGTTTTTGAACAAAAAGCGCTTGATGAAAAAATGATTGCTTTTGATGGCACTGAAAACAAATCTAAATTAGGTGCTAATGCAACTTTGGCGGTATCTTTAGCAGCAGCTCACGCAGCAGCTGCTGAACAAAAACTTCCATTGTTCCAATACATTGCTAACTTACGTGGTCAAACTACTTTGACTATGCCTGTACCAATGATGAACATTTTGAACGGTGGTGCTCACGCAGATAACACTGTTGATATTCAAGAGTTCATGATTGAGCCAGTTGGTTTCACTTCCTTCGCTGAAGCATTACGTGCTGGTGCAGAAGTATTCCATTCTTTGAAATCAGTTCTTAAGAAACAGGGTTTGAACACAGCTGTAGGTGATGAAGGTGGTTTTGCGCCTAACCTTCGTTCAAATGAAGAAGCGATTACAGTAATTCTTCAAGCAATTGAGCAAACTGGTTATAAAGCTGGTTCAGATATTATGCTTGCACTTGACTGTGCATCTTCAGAATTCTACAAGAATGGTCAATATATTCTTGAAGGTGAAGGCAACAAGTCTTTTACAAGCAATCAATTTGCTGATTACTTAGCTGGTCTTGTTAAGCAGTATCCAATTATCTCTATTGAAGATGGTTTGGATGAGTCTGACTGGGAAGGCTGGAGTTACTTAACTTCAATTCTTGGTGATAAAATCCAATTAGTTGGTGACGATTTATTCGTAACTAATCCTAAGATTTTACAACGTGGTATTGATGAAAAAGTTGGTAACTCAATTTTGATCAAATATAACCAGATTGGTACATTGACTGAAACTTTAGATGCAATCTACCTTGCTAAAGCAAATGGTTACACCACTGTTATTTCTCACCGTTCTGGTGAAACAGAAGATTCAACTATTGCTGATTTAGCAGTAGGTACAGCAGCAGGTCAAATTAAGACTGGTTCACTTTGCCGTTCTGACCGTGTTTCTAAATATAACCAATTGCTTCGTATTGAAGAGTTAACTAAAGCTGTTTACCGCGGTAAAGCTGAATTCAAAGGTTTAAACTAATCTTTTGAATAAAGCTTTATATATTTAAATATTGATGAAAAATTAATATCTAAATATAAGTGCTATTTCTAAGTGTTAGAAATAGCACTTTTTTATTTACCCTAAGCGCCGGGTTTTTAAAGATTCAGCCCAACTGTGGTGATGACAACGAGAGCATTCTTGATCTAGCTTATTTAAAATTTTAGTTTCGCCACATTTCATACAGGAATAAAAAGTATTAATTTTAAGAACTTCTGCTTTACGATAAGCATCAGGGAATAAGGGAAGTCCCCATTTGACATCTTCATCTTCATAATAAAGCAAGCTCAGAATACCATCCGATTCAAGCAGGGCTGTTCTGACTTGGCCTAAATGTTCAACGTTTTGTTGGCGCATTTCCGAAAAAAACTCATCATGAGAATAGGTCTGTTTTTGGAAATCTTTGTAGACTAAAAGACCTTCTTTAACGACACAGAGCGCTTTTCCTTCTAATAAGTCTTCAATTTTTTTATGTTTTACCATACCCCAAGTGACAAGACGATATAGAGAAAGAATAGCGATAAAAGCTATCAATGCATGGGCAATCGGTAAATCCTTAGTAAACATAGGATCGCCAGCAGCAGAACCTAAACATAAAATAATGGCAAGTTCAAATAAGGAGAGTTGCCGAATACCACGTTTACCAGATAGCCTTAGAAAACTAATGATAATGATAAACATGATGGTACAACGGACCAAAATTTCTAAAACAAAGGACCACGTTGTGTCACCTATAAGAATATTAGAAAGATCCATCTTTTTCTCACTTGTTTAAATATGTATAAAAAATACATTTAAAATTCATATCAGAATAAAATTAAAAAAAATATACTTTTTAAGTGGTTATTGGTTAAAAAATTGATATATGTGTATTGTTATATGAAATTAAAAGATATAAAACTCATGTATAGAATAGAAGGGCCGAGCTTGAAAAAAATGACGATACAACTATTAAATTTTAAAAAAATTCTGTTTTATTAATTTATCATCTTGAATAAAATTCCGACCGGAATCAAGCATTGTAAGTAATACAATATTTAAACTTTGGTCATTGGTGGTAAGAAGATAGTCTTCATGTTCAGAGAATCTATTTCTTTATATCTTTCAGGAGAGCTTTTTTATATTTATTGAGACACTTTTTTTGTTAATTAGAAGTATTTTTATATGCATAGATTGATTTATAAGCAGTTGTGTTGATAAACATTATTTTCCTTTCCAATTGAGTTGAATTTTGACAAAATGAAACATGTCACAATGGTCAATTTAAAGTAATATGACCATTCATCGTTTTGCAGGAACTTTGCAGGAATTTTGCATGCTGCTTGTAAATTGTCATACAATACAAAAACTTAATCAAAGTTTTTAATTAAAGCTCTTAATGCTATGTTAGAAGTATTTCGTTCCACTTCAAGCAAACTTATATTGCTACTGGTTATTGTTTTAGTGGCTATATTGCAATATCAGTTTTGGTTAGGTGAGGGTGGTTATTTTCCTCATCAAGCGCTTATGCAGCAGATTCAACAACAAGCCGAAGTAAATGACGAGCTTAAAGAGCGAAACCGTATTTTGGCAGCTGAAGTTTTCGACCTAAAGAATGGTACGGAGGCGATAGAAGAGCATGCTCGCCTAGATCTAGGTTTGGTTAAGCCACATGAGACATTTGTTCAAATGAGTACAATTAGTACTCATTACAAACCTATTTATATTGACCCGAACGCTAAAGTAGATTTGGAAACTAATGAGACACCTCCATCACCAGACATCCCAGACTAAATTATGGGCAGTTATCCCTGCGGCTGGTTCAGGTAGTCGGTTTTCCAAAACTGAATTAAAGCAATACCAATATATTCAAGATGCTACTGTTATAGAACATACTGTTAAGCGTTTAAGTCAGCTTCCGCTGACGGGTTATGTTTTGGCAATTGGAAAACAAGATACTTTTGCCTCAACTTTATCTTTTCAAGATAAGCATAAAGCGCATTTTTGTAATGGAGGCGTTGAACGTGTGCACTCGGTATTAAATGCTCTGAATTATCTATCACAGATTGCGGATGAGGATGATTGGGTATTAGTACATGATGCAGCAAGGCCTTGTGTGACTTTTGAATGCTTGAATACTCTTGTTAAAAATGCAATTGAGACTAATCAGAGTGCTATTTTGGCAATTCCTGTACGCGATACGCTAAAACAAGTGAATCAGGAACAGCAAATTGACAAAACTGTAAGTCGAGAGCTGTTGTGGCAAGCTCAAACTCCTCAAATTGCTAAAATCGGAATTCTTAAAAAAGCGATAGAAACAGCGCTAAAAAATAATTTGACTATTACTGATGAGGCGAGTGCACTTGAATCTATAGGAGAGAGTGTACTGGTGGTCATGGGGCGTTCTGATAATATAAAAATTACTTACCCCGATGATTTAGAACTTGCTCGCTTGATTCTACAATCACAAAATTAAGATTTTATTACAGGATAGATGGTAATTTTTAGTTATAAAATAGCCTAAGTAAATATGGTGTTTCTACATATCTATTCAAAATAATTAGTATTTTTTTACAACTTGTATTTGTAAGATTGAATAAGTAATTTACTTAGATAATGTTCGATAGTCGAACAAAAAAATCCTAAATCGAACAAAACTATATATAGCTGACTAGATCAAAATCTGAAAATTATCAAAAATGTTTAAAAGGGAAATCTAAGGGAAACACTCGGGATTGAGTGAAATATTTATCTATTCTTCTCGCCTCAGTGTGCCTAAATCTCTTACCTCTCTCTTCTTCAATGAGCACAATGGAGTTGTCTAATGATTGACAAAAGTAAGTCCTCACTAAGCGAGGTTTTATCGCAAATTAAAGATGGTGCAACCATTCTGATTGGTGGTTTTGGTACCGCAGGACAACCCGCTGAACTCATTGACGGTCTGATTGATCTTGGCGTTAAGGACCTGACCATTGTGAGCAACAATGCCGGTAATGGCGATTATGGTCTGGCTAAACTGCTCAAAGCCGGTTCTATTAAAAAAGTGATTTGCTCTTTCCCACGTCAGTCTGACTCTTATGTGTTTGATGAACTGTACCGTGCCGGAAAGGTTGAACTTGAACTGGTACCGCAAGGCAATCTGGCGTGCCGTATTCAGGCAGCAGGTATGGGCCTTGGGGCGGTGTTTACCCCAACTGGCTTTGGAACACTTTTGGCCGAAGGCAAAGAAACCCGTCATATTGATGGTAAAGATTACGTGCTTGAGTATCCGATCAAGGCTGACTTTGCCCTGATTAAAGCCTATAAGGGCGACCGCTGGGGAAATCTGGTTTACCGTAAATCTGCACGTAACTTTGGCCCGATCATGGCCATGGCTGCTGATGTCACCATTGCTCAGGTTTCTGAAGTGGTTGAATTGGGTGGATTAGACCCGGAACACATCATCACCCCAGGTATTTTTGTACAGCATGTTGTACAAGTACAGCCCGCACAGTAAGCAATAAGGAGAAATAACATGAGCTACCAGAAACTCAGCCGTGACCAGATTGCAAAGCGTGTGGCACAAGATATTCCCGATGGTGCCTATGTCAACTTGGGTATTGGTTTACCGACCAAGATTGCCAGCTACTTACCTGCTGATAAAGATGTCTTTCTACATTCTGAAAATGGTCTGTTGGCTTTTGGCCCACCACCAGCGGCAGGTGAAGAAGACCCTGAACTGATTAATGCGGGTAAAGAGTTTGTGACCATGCTTGAAGGCGGCAGCTTTTTCCACCATGGCGATTCATTTGCCATGATGCGTGGTGGTCACCTTGATATTGCGGTGCTTGGGGCATTTCAGGTGGCAGCCAATGGTGACTTGGCCAACTGGCACACGGGTGCACCAGATGCAATTCCTGCTGTTGGTGGTGCAATGGATTTGGCAGTTGGTGCCAAGAAAGTATTTATCACTACAGACCATGTGACCAAACAAGGTGAGCCGAAGATTGTGGCTGAGCTGACTTATCCAGTTACTGGTAAACACTGTGTTGACCGTATTTACACTGACCTGTGCGTGATTGACGTGACTAAAGATGGTTTAAAGGTGATTGAGAAAGTTGAAGGTCTTAGCTTTGATGAGTTACAGGCTTTAACAGGTGCAACTTTGATTGATGCGACTCAAGGGTAAGGAAGTAGGGAAATGACATTAAAAAACGCTTATATCATCGATGCCATCCGTACTCCATTTGGCCGTTACGCCGGTGGCCTTGCACCTGTCCGTGCCGATGACCTTGGCGCTGTGCCGATTAAAGCACTCATGCAGCGTAACCCGAATGTAGATTGGGAACAGGTCGATGATGTGATCTATGGTTGTGCCAACCAAGCTGGTGAAGATAACCGTAACGTGGGCCGTATGTCAGCATTACTTGCAGGGTTACCTTATCAGGTGCCGGCAACCACCATTAACCGTTTGTGTGGTTCTTCACTCGATGCCATTGCCATTGCTGCCCGTGCCATTAAAGCAGGTGAAGCGAACTTGGTGATTGCAGGTGGTGTAGAAAGCATGAGCCGTGCACCTTATGTGATGGGTAAGTCAGATAGTGCTTTTGGCCGTAGCCAGAAGATTGAAGACACCACCATGGGCTGGCGTTTCATTAACCCTAAACTTAAAGAATTGTATGGTGTAGACACCATGCCCCAGACTGCCGAAAACGTCGCTGAACAGTTCAACGTCAATCGTGCAGATCAGGACCAGTTTGCCTTGGTGAGCCAACAACGCACCGCAAGCGCGCAAGCCAAAGGCTTTTTTTCTAAAGAAATCGTGGCAGTTGAAATCCCTCAGCGTAAGGGTGATGCGGTGGTGATTGATACCGATGAGCATCCTCGTGCATCAACCACCCTTGAAGCTTTAAGCAAACTTAAACCTGTTGTGAAAGCAGATGGCACAGTCACTGCGGGAAATGCTTCAGGTATTAATGATGGTGCGGCAGCTCTATTGATTGCTTCTGATGATGCAGTTCAGGCATACAACTTAAAACCACGTGCCAAGATCATTGCTTCAACAGCCGTCGGTGTAGAACCGCGTATTATGGGTTTTGCTCCGGCACCAGCGATTAAAAAATTACTTAAACAAGCCAACCTGACTTTAGAGCAGATGGATGTAATTGAACTGAATGAAGCCTTTGCTGCACAGGCTTTAGCAGTGACCCGTGATTTAGGCTTACCAGACAACTCTGACAAGGTAAACCCAAACGGTGGTGCCATTGCTTTAGGTCATCCACTTGGTGCATCAGGTGCACGTCTTGTGACGACAGCTTTAAACCAGCTTGAACAAACAGGTGGCCGTTATGCCTTGTGTTCAATGTGTATTGGGGTAGGTCAAGGTATCGCATTGATTATTGAGAGAGTCTAATCATGAGCCAGTTATATGCCAGCTTGTTTTACCAAAAAGACGTCACTGAAATCTTTAGTGATTCATCTTTAATCACCTACATGATTCAGGTTGAAGTTGCGTTAGCCCAAGCGCAGGCACAAGTTGGCGTGATTCCTCAAAATGCAGCAAATACCATTGCCCAAGTAGCTGAACAGGCGTTAGAAAAGTTTGACTTTTCGGCTTTGGCGGTAGCAACTGGCTTAGCTGGGAATATCGCAATTCCATTTGTAAAACAGCTTACGGCAATTGTTAAAGATACTGATGAAGATGCTTCGCGTTATGTGCATTGGGGAGCAACCAGTCAGGATATTTTAGACACAGCTTGTATTTTGCAATGCCGTGATGCGTTGAATATTGTGGAAGGTCAACTTCAACAGTGCTACACCACAGCATTACACCAAGCTAAACAATATCGCCATCAAGTCATGATTGGGCGTACATGGTTACAGCAAGCTTTACCAATTACCTTAGGGCATAAACTTGCTCGTTGGGCTTCTGCATTTAAACGTGATTTAGACCGTATACAAGCTATGAAATCACGTGTGCTCACTGCTCAGTTAGGCGGTGCTGTGGGTTCATTAGCTTCTTTGCAAGACCAAGGTTCGCTTGTGGTCAGCGCATTTGCGAAGCAACT
This sequence comes from Acinetobacter sp. FDAARGOS_494, assembly GCF_003812225.1. NCBI lineage: Bacteria > Pseudomonadati > Pseudomonadota > Gammaproteobacteria > Moraxellales > Moraxellaceae > Acinetobacter > Acinetobacter sp. FDAARGOS_494. The sequence goes on along the minus strand of NZ_CP033866.1, from coordinate 3,837,978 downwards.
GAATCTGACTGTACCAACAAGTACATGGCATGGTGAGCGTGATCGTATTGTAGAAATTGCAAGTGTGCTTGGCATGATTGTCGGGAATACGGGCAAGATGGCACGGGATTGGTCACTCATGATGCAAACTGAAATTGCAGAGTTGTTTGAGCCAACCGCAAAGGGTCGTGGTGGTTCATCGACCATGCCGCATAAGCGTAATCCAGTTGCGGCAGCATCCGTATTGGCCGCGGCGAATCGTGTACCAGCACTGATGTCTAGCATTTATCAAAGCATGGTACAGGAACATGAACGTAGCTTAGGTGCATGGCATGCAGAGTGGTTAGCAATTCCAGAAATCTTTCAGCTTTGTGCTGGAGCATTAAGCCGTACTGGTGAAGTTCTACAAGGTTTTGAAGTTAATGCTGAGCATATGCAACAGAACCTTGAGTGTACCAACGGGTTAATTATGGCAGAAGCGGTGATGATGGCACTTGCACCCAAGATTGGACGTTTAAATGCTCATCATTTGGTTGAAGCTGCATGTAAAACAGCAGTAGCACAAAACCAGCATTTGTTTGATGTTGTTAGCCAACTAGATGAAGTAAAAGGGCAGTTTAGCCAAGAAGAGATAAGGAATATTTTCAAACCAGAAAACTATTTAGGCAATATTCAGCAACAGATTGATGCGGTTTTGAAAGAAGCACAAGGAGAGTCAAAGTGAAACAGACTATTAGCAATCGTCAAGGAAAACAGTTAGCAGTTTATACAGATTGTCTAAAAGATGCTCCTGTACTTGTGTTTTCTAATTCATTAGGAACAGACCATGGTATGTGGCAATCTCAGCTGAATGAATTAAAAAGTCATTTTAATGTCATTACATACGACACACGTGGTCATGGTGAAAGTGATGTAATTAGTGACACCACATTGCAAAACTTAGCTGAAGATGTTGTTGATATTTTAGATGCCTTGAATATTGAAAAAGCTCATTTTTGCGGCATTTCAATGGGCGGAATTACAGGGCTGTGGTTGGGTATTCATCATCCAAATCGTTTTAATAGCATTACAGTTGCGAACTCAGCAGCCAAAATTGGTCAAACCGAGGCTTGGTTAAGTCGTGCTGAATCGGTAGAAAAAAATGGTTTAGCCGAGCTAGTTAAAACTACCCATACCCGCTGGTTCAGTGAAAAATTTGACTATCAGCATAATGTGGTTGCACAGACAACGATTCAAAGTCTCGCAAACACGCCAGCACAAGGTTATGCCAATGCATGTCGCGCTTTAGCGTATGCCGATTTGAGAAATGAAATTGCACAAATCCAAATTCCAACGCTACTGATTGCAGGAACAGAAGATCCGGTAACGACAGTAGCAGATGCCGAATTTATGCAGAAGGCGATTAATAACAGTCAGCTTGCAAAACTCGAAGCATCCCATCTTTCTAATATTGAGCAACCACAAAGATTTACTCAGGAATTGACTAGATTTATTCAGCAAATCTAATCGCTTAGTAATTTAAAAGGAATTGGCCTTAAGGAGGCAAGTATGGCGTCTCAGGATTACGCTACACCAAGCAAAAGCATCGATGCTCAAGCACTGATTAATGATGCTCCACTTAGTAAATATCAATGGATGATCGCAATCATCTGTTTCTTAATTATTTTTACTGATGGTATTGATACAGCTGCAATGGGTTTTATCGCTCCAGCATTGGCTCAGGACTGGGGCGTAGATCGCTCTCAGTTAGGACCAGTGATGAGTGCTGCACTTGGTGGAATGATTATTGGAGCTTTAGTTTCTGGCCCGACAGCTGACCGCTTTGGCCGCAAAATTGTTTTAGCCTTTTCGATGCTTGTATTTGGTGGGTTCACCTTGGCATCTGCTTATGCAACCAACTTGGATAGTCTTGTCGTTTTACGGTTTTTGACAGGTATTGGGCTTGGCGCAGCTATGCCGAATGCGACCACTTTATTTTCTGAGTACTGTCCAACCCGCATTCGCTCATTACTCGTGACATGTATGTTCTGTGGCTACAACTTGGGTATGGCTACAGGTGGTTTTATTAGCAGTTGGCTGATCCCGACCTACGGTTGGCATAGTTTATTTTTGCTCGGCGGCTGGTCACCTTTAATTTTAATGATTTTAGTGATTTTGGTGTTACCTGAGTCTTACCGCTTTTTAATTGTGAAAGGCAAGAATCCAGAAAAAGTACGCAAAATCTTAAACCATATTGCACCAGCACAGATTCAAAATGCGACAGCATTTCATGTGCCTGAAGAAAAAACAGAAGTTGTTCAAAAGAAAAATGTCTTTGGAATTATGTTTTCTAAGCCATATGCCAAAGGTACGGTTTTGCTTTGGGTGACTTACTTCATGGGACTCGTGGTTGTTTACTTGCTAACAAGTTGGTTACCAACACTTATGCGTGAAACAGGTGCTTCGATGGAGCGCGCTGCATTTATTGGCGGTTTGTTCCAGTTCGGTGGTGTGGTGAGTGCATTGTTTATTGGTTGGGCAATGGACAAATTCAACCCGAACCGAGTTATCGCCATTTTCTACTTTGCCGCAGGTCTATTTGCAATTGCTGTCGGTCAAAGCTTAGGCAACTCAACCTTACTTGCAGTATTGGTACTTTGTGCGGGTATCGCCATTAATGGTGCGCAATCTTCGATGCCGGCGTTAAGTGCACGCTTCTATCCAACTCAGTGCCGCGCAACTGGTGTGTCTTGGATGACGGGTATTGGGCGTTTTGGTGCGGTATTTGGTGCGTGGATTGGAGCTGTGTTACTCGGTAATGATTGGTCGTTTACCGCCATTCTTAGTTTATTACTCATTCCAGCGACCGCTGCTGCTGTTGCGGTATTTATTAAATCAATTGTTGCGCATACCGATGCAACTTAATAGAGGTCTATCACAATGAATGATGAACAACGCTATAAACAAGGCATTGAGGTGCGGACTGAAGTTTTGGGTGAAAAACATGTTGGTCGGTCTTTGCAGAACCTAAATGACTTTAACCAGGATTTCCAAAATTTTATTAGCCGTTATGCATGGGGTGAAGTGTGGTCTCGCCCAGGCTTACCACGTCATACCCGTAGTTTAGTGACTATCGCAATTTTATTGGCACTGGGCCGCGAAGATGAACTACGCATGCATTTACGTGCTTGTTTCAACAACGGTGTAACTAAAGAAGATTTAAAAGAGCTGATCTTACACAGTTCACTCTATGCGGGTTTACCTGCTGCAAACGCTGCAATGCATATGGCTGAAGAAGTCTTTAAAGAGTTGGGGATAGAAGTAAACCCAATTGCAGCGAAAGAACAGGATTAAGGAGATAAAGATGTCACAACATAGCTGGGGTGCTTACGCCCAACGTAATACAGATGATCATCCACCAGCGTATACGCCAGGTTATAAAACAAGTGTATTACGTTCGCCAAAAAATGCATTGATCTCAATTAATGAGACTTTAACAGAAGTCACTGCGCCGCATTTTTCTTCAAATCTGTTTGGCCCAAAAGATAACGATTTGATTTTGAACTATGCCAAAGATGGTTTGCCAATTGGTGAGCGTGTCATTGTTCATGGCTATGTTCGTGACCAATTTGGTCGTCCTGTAAAAAATGCACTTCTAGAAGTATGGCAAGCCAATGCTTCTGGTCGTTACCGCCATCCAAACGATAAGTTTATTGGTGCAATGGACCCTAACTTTGGTGGGTGTGGTCGTACCTTAACTGATGAAAACGGTTTTTATATTTTCCGTACCATTAAACCGGGTCCATATCCATGGCGTAACCGTATTAATGAATGGCGTCCAGCTCATATTCATTTCTCTTTAATTGCTGATGGTTGGGCGCAGCGTCTGATTTCGCAGTTTTATTTTGAAGGAGATACGCTCATTGACACTTGCCCGATCTTAAAAACGATTCCTTCTGAAGATCAACGTCGTGCCTTGATTGCACTAGAAGATAAAAATAACTTTATCGAAGCAGATAGCCGTTGTTACCGTTTTGACATCACTTTACGTGGACGTCGAGCGACTTACTTCGAAAATGATTTGACTTAATCGGGAGCACGAGCATGAACAACTGGAATTTTCAGGAATTAAAAGAAACTCCATCTCAAACAGGTGGTCCTTACGTTCACATTGGTTTATTGCCACAACAGGCCGGTATTGAAGTTTTTGAAAACAACTTTAATAACCAGTTGGTTCAAGACCAAACCAAAGGTGAGCGTATTCGTCTTGAAGGTCAAGTGTTTGACGGATTAGGTTTACCGCTACGTGATGTACTCATTGAGATTTGGCAGGCCGACGCAAATGGTATTTATCCAAGTCAGGCAGATACGCGTGAGCAAAAAGCTGATCCGGCATTTCAAGGTTGGGGCCGTACAGGTGCAGACTTTGAAACGGGTGTTTGGAGCTTTAATACAATTAAGCCGGGCGCGACAGCAGGCCGTAAAGGTTCAACTCAAGCACCTCATATTGCATTAGTCATTTTCGCTCGCGGTATTAACTTGGGTCTTCATACACGAGTTTATTTTGAAGATGAAGCAGAGGCAAATGCTAACGATCCAATTCTAAATAGCATTGAATGGGCACCACGTCGCCAAACACTTATTGCGAAACGTTTTGAAGAAAATGGTGAAGTTGTTTACCGCTTTGATATTCGTATTCAAGGCGATGACGAAACTGTATTTTTTGATATTTAAGAAACACCTAAGGCTACACCTGATTATTCAAGGATGCGTGTAGCCTTTTTAAGGATGAACCTATGAACATGAAAACATTATTAAGCCTAAGTTTGCTTGCACTCCCATTTTTTACTGCACAGGTAAATGCTGAACCTGTTGCTTTAGCTGCTCAGGCACAACCTGCCGCTACAGCCGTTAAAACGATTGTTCCGATTACCGCAAAAACTAAAGAACAAGCATTGGCACAAGCTCAAGTCATTGCAAATACGGCAGATGCTGATTTAGCAGAGTTCCGTATCGATTTATTAAGCTTTGCCAGCGATACAAAACAAGTGATTGCCTTGGGCCATGAGTTGAAAAAGATTTTAGGCAATAAGCCAATGATTGCCACTATTCGTACAAAAAACGAAGGGAGTCAGCTTGAAATTAGTGATGCTGATTATGGTAAGACTTATCAGGCTTATTTAAAAAATCCGTTCATGGACTGGTTAGATGTTGAAATGTTCCGTGATCAAAAAGTAGTTTCAGAAATTGTTCAAAAAGCACATCAAAAGAAAGTGCTTGTTGTCATGTCTAATCACGACTTCCAAAAAACACCAAGCCAAGATGAAATTGAAAAACGCTTGTTAAAACAAGATCAAATGGGCGCAGATGTTCTCAAAATTGCTGTAATGCCTAAATCTAAACAAGATGTCTTCACTTTAATGAACGCAACTTTAAAAGTAAGCCAGCAAACCACTAAGCCATTATTGACAATGTCGATGGGGCAATTAGGTACGATTTCTCGTGTTGCGACTGCCAATATGGGCGGAAGTTATAGCTTTGGCATGATTGGTCAGGCTTCTGCACCGGGTCAAATTGATGTGACTAAGCTCAAACAGATTTTACAAACCGTTCAACCAACAAACCCGTAAATCATAAGGATATGATGAAATGAATACATTACGTTTAACTACTCTTGCATTAGGTTTGATGGTTTCAGGCATAGCTGCGGCTCAAACTTATGTGGTTGACCGTTATCAAGACGATAGCAATAAAGGCTCTTTACGCTGGGCAATTGAACAAGCCAATGCAAACCCAAGCGAAGCTAGCGAAATTTTGATTCAAGCAGTAGGCAAAGCGCCTTATGCGATTAAATTAAATAGTGCACTTCCTGAAATTAAAGCACCTGTCAAAATCATTGGTACTCAGTGGGATAAAACTGGCGAATACATCGCAATTGATGGTTCAAACTATATTAAAGGCGAAGGTGCAAAAGCTTGTCCAGGTGCAAACCCTGAGCAGTACGGCACCAATGTACGTACTATGACTTTACCGGGGTTGGTATTACGTGACGTCAACAATGTCACTTTAAAAGGTTTAGACATTCATCGTTTCTGTATTGGGGTATTGATTAACCGTTCAAGCAATAACCTTATTCAACACAACCGTATTAGTAATAACTATGGTGGTGCTGGTGTTATGTTGACGGGTGATGATGGTAAAGGTAACCCAACTGCAACCACGACTAATAACAACAAAGTCTTAGATAACATTTTCCAAGACAATGGTGATGGCTTAGAACTGACACGTGGTGCAGCATTTAACTTAATTGCGAATAACCATTTTGTTTCAACCAAAGCAAATCCAGAACCATCACAAGGTATTGAAATTTTGTGGGGTAATGACAATGCCGTAGTTGGTAATAAATTCGAAAACTATTCAGATGGCTTACAGATTAACTGGGGCAAACGTAACTATATCGCCTATAACGAAATGACCAATAACTCGATTGGTTTCAATATGACGGGTGATGGCAACATTCTTGATAGCAATAAAGTACATGGTAACCGTATTGGTGTAGCCATTCGCTCTGAAAAAGACGCAAATGCAAGAATTACATTGACTAAAAACCTGATTTGGGACAATGGTAAAGATATTAAACGTTGTGAAGCAGGTGGTTCATGTGTACCAGATCAGCGTTTAGGGGCAATTGTATTTGGAGTACCTGCACTTGAGCATGAAGGGTTTGTTGGTTCTCGTGGTGGTGGTGTGGTGATTGAACCATCTAAGCTTCAAAAGACATGTACTCAGCCAAATCAACAGGACTGTAATGCTCAGCCGAATCAGGGTATTAAAGCTCCTAAGTTAACAGCGAATAAAGGTTCAGTTACAGTAGAAGTTAATGGTTTACCAAACCAGCGCTATCAAGTTGAGTTTTTTGGCAACCAAAATGCAGCATCAAAAGAAGCTGAGCAATATTTAGGAACAATAACAGTAGCTACAGATACCGAAGGTAAAGCAAAAGCCAATTGGAAACCAACAGTCAAAGTTGCCTCAATTACAGCAAATGTGACTGATCGCTTCGGTGCTACATCTGAGCTCGGGTTTGTGCAAGTTAAATAACAAAAAATAAGGCGCCTCAAAACAGGGGCGCATTTCAGAAAAGACAAAAGGGACTTGAAATGCCAAATGTAATGAAACTGAGTGTGCTAACAATTGCTGTATTGGGCAGCCAATTTGCACTTGCAAATGAGCCATGGTCACAAGACCGTCAATGGTTGCTAGGCGACTGGAATGGAAAACGCCAGCAATTAGAGCAGCAGGGCTATAAATTTACGGCTTCTATTATGAGCCAAAGTGCCACAAATTTAAATGGTGGTTACAACGACAGCAATACTTTTGAAAATGCTGCACAACTTTCTTTAGGTGCAAACCTAGATTTAGAAAAAATTGCTGGTTGGAAAGATACAACAGCGAGCCTAGTCGTGACTAAACGTGACGGCAATGCATTAACTCTTGAGCGTATTAAAGACCCACGTTCTAGCCAATTGGGCAATGCTCAAGAAATTTATGGTCGCGGGAAAATTTGGCGTTTATCCCAAGCATGGGTGAAGAAGGGCTTTGTTGATAATACTGTACAGGTCAAATTTGGTCGTATGGGAATGTCAGAGGACTTTAATAGTTCTCAATGTGAGTTTCAGAACTTATTGCTTTGCGGTGGGCAGTTAGGAAAATCAATTGGTTCAATTTGGTATAACTCACCAGTCGGTGTTTGGGCTACAAACGTTAAATATCAGTTTGCACCTGAATGGACTTTAGGTGTTGGTGTGTATGAGGTCAATCTAGACAATATTAAAACTGAATCAAACAGTGATGGTTTTAATCTGGATATGAATAACGTCAAGGGTGCTACCATACCAGTTGAACTTGCATGGAAACCAAAACTTGCTGCTTTTAATGGTTTACCGGGTGAATATAAAGTAGGTGCGCTGTACTCAACCGCAGAAGCAAATGATATTAAAACTGCGGGTAAAGTGCATGACGGAAAACAAAGCTTCTGGATTAATGCACAGCAACAACTTAGCCATGCCGGCCAAGATCCGAAACGCGGTTTATATGTCAGTTTTAACAGCGTTGTAAATGATAAAGCAACGACTTTTGTTCAAAGTACGCAACAGCTTGCTCTTTGGTATAAGGGACCGTTTGATAGCCGTCCAAATGATTCGATTGGCTTTGGTATTGCCAATTATGTAGTCAATGATCGTGCTAAAGATAAACAGATCGCGACAAACGAAAGCCGCGGATACTATAGCTATGATCCGATTGCATCTGACTATATTCCAATTCAAGACGACGAGTTAAATGTCGAGTTGAACTATACCTATCAATGGTCTCCGGCCGTCATGTTACGTCCAAACATTCAATATATCCATCAACCTGCTGGTGTGAAAGAAGTCGATGATGCTTGGGTGGCAGGCCTGAGTGTAAAAGTTAATTTTTAATAATATTGATGGCTGGTTAGACATAGTTTAACTGGCCAAAATGCTTGAACTATTCGGGTTCAGTATATGTGGAGTAGGATCTATGTCTGAGTCAGATTCTAAGTTTCATATCTTATTCAAAATATGGTGTTTTATTTTAGGTTTAGCTTTATTGGCTACTGGTATTTTTTATATCGTGGGCGGTGGAAAGCTAGTATCTCTCGGTGGTTCCTGGTATTTCCTTATCTCAGGACTGTTTATAACCATTTCAGCAATTAGTATTTTCCGAAAAAAAGCGCTGGGCGTCTGGATTTTTGCGGCTGTTTTTGTTGGTACCGTAATTTGGTCACTCATTGATGCTGGATGGGAGTTTTGGCCGTTATTCTCGCGCTTAATGTTTCCTGCTGGTCTTTTTGCTGCGTTGTTATTTACCTTACCTTCAATTCGACGCTACCAATTTCAAACTAGTTTGGCATCTTCAGCCTATGCCGTAGGTGGCTTAGTTGTTGTGGGAATGTTGATTGCGCTCTATCAAATGTTCCAACCGCATCCAACAGTAGCAAGCTCAGGTGAAAAACTACCTTTAGTACCAGTTGACCCATCTAAAAAACAGGTGAATTGGGAAAATTATGGAAATGATGCGGGTGGTAGTCGCTTTGTTGCTCTCGATCAAATTAACCGAGATAACGTTCATAAACTAAAAGAAGCTTGGCGCTTTAGAACAGGTGATTTTACAACGGGTAGCGGTAATGGTGCCGAAGACCAAATGACGCCGCTACAAGTTGGAAATAAAGTCTTTTTATGTACGCCACATAACAACATTTTTGCAATAGATGCCGACTCGGGCAAACAACTCTGGAAAGCTGAGGTGAACTCTACAGCCGATGCTTGGGAACGCTGCCGTGGTGTTGCATACTTCGATTCAACTAAACCACTGGTGCAACCAACTTTAGCTGGTGCAACTCCGGTCAATACTGTTGCCAGCAACACAGCCTGTCCACGCCGTGTATATACCAATACGCCAGATGGCCGTTTAATTGCAGTCAATGCAGATAATGGTCAGCGCTGTGCGGACTTTGGTGTAAATGGAACGGTTGATCTACTCGAAGGCCTAGGCGGTGGGACTAAGGCTCCACGTTTTGAAGTGACTTCTGCACCGACTATTGCTGGAACAACTATTGTGGTGGGTAGCCGTATTGCCGACAACGTGGCAGCAGATATGCCGGGTGGTGTAATACGTGGTTATGACGTGATTACGGGTAAACTTCGCTGGGCATTTGACCCGCGTAATCCAGATCCTAACTATGTTCTTAAACCGGGTGAAACCTATAAACGTAGTTCGGCAAACTCTTGGGCTGCAATGTCATATGATCCACAAATGAATACAGTGTTCCTACCGATGGGTAGTTCATCTGTTGACATTTGGGGTGGTAACCGTAATCCGTTAGATCACAAATACAATACTTCTGTTTTGGCACTTGATGCGACAACAGGTAAAGAAAAGTGGGTATATCAAACTGTTCATAATGACTTATGGGACTTTGACTTACCAATGCAACCAAGTCTAGTCGACTTTCCATTAAAAGATGGTACGACTAAGCCAGCTGTTGTGATTGGAACCAAATCAGGTCAATTCTTTGTCCTTGACCGCGTAACTGGTAAACCGCTAACTAAAGTGATTGAACAACCAGTGAAAGCGGCAAATATTCCGGGTGAGCAATATAGCTTAACTCAACCGCGTTCTGTTGAAATGCCTCAAATCGGTAATCAGACTTTAACTGAGTCAGATATGTGGGGTGCGACGCCGTTTGACCAACTGATGTGTCGTATTAACTTTAAGTCAATGCGTTACGAAGGTTTATTTACCGCACCGGGTACTGATGTTTCATTAAGCTTCCCTGGTTCTTTAGGTGGCATGAACTGGGGTAGTATTGCTTTTGACCCGACACATCGTTACATGTTCGTAAACGATATGCGTCTTGGTTTATGGGTTCAACTCATTAAACAAACACCTGAAGATATTAAGATTCAGGCGAGTGGTGGCGAAAAAGTAAATACAGGTATGGGTGCTGTACCAATGAAAGGTACACCATATAAAGTGAATAAAAACCGCTTTATGTCCGCTTTAAGTATTCCTTGTCAAAAACCACCGTTTGGTACCATGACAGCAATTGACATGAAAACTCGTCAGGTTGCATGGCAAGTACCACTTGGTACAGTTGAGGACACTGGACCACTTGGTATTAAGATGGGCTTGAAAGCACCGATTGGTATGCCAACTATTGGTGGGCCAATGGCAACTCAAGGTGGCTTAGTCTTCTTTGCTGCAACTCAAGATTATTACTTGCGTGCTTTTGATTCATCTACAGGTAAAGAGCTGTGGAAGTCACGTATGCCAGTAGGTAGTCAAGGTACACCAATCAGCTATGTTTCACCTAAAACAGGTAAACAATATGTTGTGGTTACCGCGGGTGGTGCACGACAGTCTCCAGACCATGGTGATTATGTGATCGCATATAGTTTAGAGAAATAATGAAAGAGGGCAAAAGGATAAATTTTCTTTTGCCCTTATTTTTTTTAATATCTTTTTTCTATTAGAGTGTTTGCGTAAATTCTGTAATTTTAGTGAGATAGCTTTACCAAATAGTAAAAAAGTGCTTGAAGTTATTGCTAAACTTAAAATATTCCTATAATTGATTCATCCTGAACACTAGATATAGCCGAACTATTAAGCATTTTTTTATAATGTTTTACCTATAAATAAAATTTCAAAATTTATTAAGTTTTGTTTAACTTAAAGTTGTGAATTTTAATTAAAAATAAACATTATTGAGTTTTTAACTCTAAAAAACAGGTTTTTTTTGTTGGAAAAACGAGCGTAAATATATACTTATATTATATTTAAATAATGTATTGCATTAAGATAGAATGGTCGGCGCAGGTTATTACTACCCAGTAATAATTTGTATTTCAGGAATTTAAGCTTTAATTGGCTTAAGGCTCATCTAACGATGGGCCTTTTTTTATGTGCTTTATATTTTAATTTTCTTGATAACTAAAAATAGCCTAAGTAATAGCAAATAAACTATGAAAAATGAGTCTTTAATGACAATTTGCATATGATTTGTTAGATTAATGCCACTTGATAATAATAGGTGATGTAATGAGATTTTTAGTTCTTGCAACTTTATCCGGTTTGGCTTTAATGGGTTGTGCTTCTGTTCAACAAGCACCTAATACACAAGAAACCATTCGTTATGCTTCTAGTCCATGTTTCGGCGCATGCCCAATTTACTCAGTAGAAGTAACACCTACAGGTTTAATTCGTTTTGAAGGTAAGCAATATACAAAAGCAATTGGCGTTAAAGAAATTCAAGGTAGCGTAAAAGATTATCAAAAGCTTGCTGATGAATTAAAAACTTATCGTCCGCAAACAGGAACCCAATCTAAAACTGCAGGTTGTCAGCAAACTGCGACCGATATGCCTAGCTATTACATCACCTGGATTCAACCAAATGGTACAGAAACAAAATTAAGCCATTACACAGGTTGTATCTCTCCAGCAAATAATAGATTAAATAAAGTTATGGAAAAATTACCTGAACAATTAGGCATTAAAGATCTAATTTAATGATAAAAGCCTCAAAATCTTGGGGCTTTTTCTTGTTAAGAAGAATTATAAACTTAAAAGTTTTATATTAAGTATTTCTAAAAGAATCAGCGTATAATACAGATTATAAAAACATATATTGTTAAGAGTGCTTATATGTCAAGTATTGTCTATGCCTTTGTGGGTGGTTTATTACTCGGTATTGCAACAGTTGGGTATTTATATATAAATGGTCGTATAGCTGGAATTAGTGGTTTGCTTGCTCAATTCATTAGCCCATCTAGAGATATATTTAAAAGTTCTGCATTCTGGTTCATAGCAGGACTCGTGATTACACCTTTCATATATGGTTATTTCTATCAGCCTGAAATCGAAATTAAAGCCAATTCATTTGTACTTATTCTGGCAGGGTTACTTGTTGGTTTTGGTACACGACTTGGATCAGGCTGTACAAGTGGGCATGGCATTTGTGGAATGAGCAGGCTATCAAAACGCTCAATAATAGCGACCGCAGTTTTTATGTTTGCTGGCATGCTGACTGTTTATATCATTCGCCATGTGCTGGGGTAATCTTATGAAAAATATCTTTGCTTTTATATTTGGTGGTTTGTTTTCATTGGGGTTAATGATTTCTGGTATGTCTAACCCTGCAAAGGTTTTAGGGTTTCTAGATATTTTTGGGCAATGGGATATTAGCTTAATGTTTGTGATGCTAGGTGCTATTGCTGTGGCATTTATTCCGTTTCAAAGGGCTATTAAAAAACCAAAAACCATTTTTAATGAGCAAATTCAATTACCAACAAATACACAGATTGACCAAAGGTTAATTGTGGGTGCTTTTATTTTCGGTATAGGCTGGGGAATAGCAGGTATATGTCCAGCGCCCGCTTTAACTCTTATTGGATTAGGACATTTTGAAGCGCTTTATTTTATTGTCGCGATGTTAGTAGGAATGTTTATTTACCGAATTTTAAATAAAGGAAATTAAAGCTATGCAACAACCTCTAGTAAAAGATTTTTTTGATGAAAATACCAATACTTTTAGCTATGTTGTTGCAGATTTAGCGACTCGTCAATGCGCAATTATTGATAGTGTGCTTGACTATGATGCTGCTTCGGCCACTACAAAAACAACTAATGCTGATCTGATCGTCGATTATGTCTTGGCGCAAAACTTCAAAGTACAATGGATTTTAGAAACCCATGTACATGCGGACCATATGACTGCGGCTCAATATTTAAAATCTAAATTGGGCGGTACAATTGCGATTAGTCAAAAAATCTCGGTAGTACAAGAAACATTTTCGGCTATTTATAATTTTGATTTTAAGAAATTTAATGAAAATCAACCTTTTGATTATCTATTTGAAGATTATGAACATTTCAAAATAGGGGAAATAGATGCCTATAACATTCCTACACCAGGGCATACACCTGCTTGCTTAAGCTATGTGATTGGTGATGCTGTTTTTGTCGGGGATACTTTATTTATGCCCGATTATGGTTCGGCCAGATGCGACTTTCCTAAAGGAAGTGCTGCTGCACTTTATGATTCGGTACAAAAACTTTATACACTTCCCGACGACATGCGTATGTTCTTATGCCATGACTATAAGCCTGAAGGCCGTGACGAATATATCTGTCAAACAGATATAAAAACTCAAAAGCAAAGCAATATCCATTTAAATCGACGAGTTTCCAAAGAATCATTCATAAAAATGCGTCAAGAAAGAGATGCTACTTTGGCAATGCCAAAATTAATTCTGCCTTCAATTCAAATTAATATGAACGGTGGAAATTTTCCGGAACCTGAAGCGAATGGCATCCGCTATTTAAAAATCCCATTTAATTACTTTTAGAAATAGCCTAAGCAAAAATAAAATTAATCTTATGGAAATAGCCTAAGTAATATTTAGAGAACTTGTCTTAAATCCCGCGCAGTCTCTTGCAATAGCGGCAAAATATGTTGAATTAAATATTCTTCAGTTGTTCTCATGGTTGGAGAAACAATATTTAAGGCAGCAACTACTTTAAAGTCTTGTCCATAAATCGGTACGGCGAGCGCATGAACACCTAATTCATGCTCTTCACGTGAATAACACCAATCTTGTTCTCGGATTTCTTTGAGTAACTCTAAAAATTTATCATTTTCGACATGCGTATATTTAGTTAAACGCTGAAGCGGATATTTTTGGAGCCAGTCCAATTGTTCTTCTTGGCTTAAATGTGCCAGTAAAATTTTACCCGCCGAGGTTGCATGAGCAGGTAAGCGGTTACCCAAATGCAAACCATATGGATTTACGCGGTCGGTTTGTTGATGCGCGGCACTACGGGCAATCGTAATGGCTTCATAACCATCAAGTACCATCACCGAATAAATGAGAGAGGTTTGGTTAGTTAGAAGATTTAATAAAGGTTGAGATACTTTTGGAAGCTGAGCTGCACCTAAATAAGCTCCTGAAAATTTGAGTACTTTAGGGGTTAAATAGTAATAGTGGCCATCTGATTCAAGATACCCTAAATATTCTAAAGTTAATAAATGGCGTCTTGCTGCCGCTCGGGTAAGCCCAGTTTTTTCAGCAGCCATAGAAATGTTTAAACGATGTTGATTACTACTAAAGCTATCTAAAATCGCCATGCCTTTACCGATGCCAGCAATGTAATCTTCATGACGAATCGTTTTTTTGTTGTCCTGATTCTGGATTATCCGTTCATCTTTACTCATTACTGGTCCTTGTACGATAGAAGCTTAATAGATCAATTCGCTTTACTGAAAAAGTTTAATAATTTCATGTCGCAAAAATTGATGTCTTAAATTATCCCTTAAATCTTCGTGCCAAAACATACCCATTTTAATATTGGTCATCTCAAAAGGTAGAGAATGTAACCGAATCTCAGGACTATAAGATAAATGCTGCAAAATCATACGGGGCATGGTAAGTATTGCGTCGGCTTGGGCTCCCAAAACTTGTAACGCCGTTGAGTAGTTTTGACAGCGCATAAATACATTTCTTGAAATTTTTTGGTGTTGGTTTAAATAAATATCTTCAAGTAAAGCGCCCGTACGGCGTGATGAAACACCAATGTGCCGTCCACTGATATAACTAGCTAAATCGACTTCTTTAAGTTGGCTGCAAATAACGAACTCATCTGTGACCAAATGATCAAAGGTAATTTTTGGAGATAAGTATTGTTCTAGATCAATCACGAAATCGAGCTGCTGTGTCGCTAAGTCTGCCATAATATGTTTTCGATCTAGCTTCATACTGACAAACTGCAAATCTAAATTAAGATTTTGAAAATGTTGAGCCAATCTTGGAAGAATAATTGGCTCAATTTCATCATGCACGGCGATTTTTAAGCTTTTTAAACTGGTTGGGTCGAACACATGTCTCTGTTGGCTAATATTTTGAATGGTTAAAAGTGCTTGCTTAACAGTTGGATAAATCTGTTCTGCAAAAGGCGTTGCAGACATTTTATTGCCTACACGTATAAATACTTCATCTTCTAGTTGTTGACGTAATCGTTGCAAAGCATGACTTGCTGCCGATTGCGTAATATTGAGACTACTTGCCGCATTTGAAATACTTTTTTGCTCATAAATCGCGATAAAAAGCGGATATAAATTAATATCAATTCGGTGAAAAAAACTTAAGTCTAGACCATGTAGGTTATGAATATTATTCATGATGCATTATTTAATAAAATCATTTCATTCATATTAAGTTTCAAGTTATGTTGATGTAAAGACCAGATAATGATGTAAAGGAAAAAGAATGTTTGAACTCTCAAAAAAAGCTCAGGATTTTGCTGAGCGAACTAAAAAATTTATTCAAGAAGAAATAGAACCTGTCGAAGCAAAATTTTGGGAAGAAGTTCATGAGTTAAATCCAGATGGAAACTGGAAAAAATGGCAGTGGCCCGAGCTTTTAGAAACTCTAAAATCTAAAGCTAAACAGGCAGGCCTTTGGAATATGTTTTTACCCGATGAAAAGCTAGGTGCAGGGTTATCAGTTCAAGAATATGCACATATTGCTGAATTGACTGGTCGTAGTTTATTGGCGCCCACGGTTTTTAACTGTAATGCACCAGATACGGGAAATATGGAAGTGTTATGGCGCTATGGCAGTGAACAGCAAAAACAACAATGGTTAGAGCCTTTATTGGATGGAAAAATTCGCTCTGTTTTTTGCATGACTGAACCAGATGTTGCATCAAGTGATGCCACCAATATGCAAGCGACCGCACTCATTGACGGTAATGAAATTGTTTTAAATGGCAAAAAATGGTGGTCGTCTGGTTTAGGTGACCCAAATGCTAAAGTCATTATTTTTATGGCCCATACTCCAGATGAAACTAAAGACCGCCATTATCAACACTCTATGGTTTTAGTACCGATTGATACGGCGGGTGTAGAAATTCAACGGATGTTACCTGTGTTTGGTGACTATGATGCGCCACATGGACACGGTGAGGTTCACTTTAATAATGTTCGAGTGCCTATTGAAAACTTTATTGGTGGAGCGGGTCAAGGTTTTGAAATTGCACAAGGTCGTTTAGGGCCGGGGCGTATTCATCATTGTATGCGCTGTATCGGAGCTGCTGAAAAAGCACTAGAGCTTATGATTGATAGAGGCATGTCTAGAACGGCGTTTGGCAAAGAAATTCTAAAACTCGGCGGAAACCTAGAGCGTGTAGCCGATGCGCGGGTAGCCATAGATCAAGCCAGACTTTTAACCTTGTATGCTGCTTATAAAATGGATACTTTAGGAAATATGGCCGCTTTAACAGAAATATCTGCAATTAAAGTGGTCGCTCCAAGCGTATTAGAAAAAGTAGTCGATATGGCGATTCAGCTACATGGCGGTGCGGGCGTTTCAAGAGATACACCATTAACAGGTTTCTTTGCTCAAGCACGCAGTTTACGTTTAGCTGATGGTCCAGATGAAGTACATAAAGGCATGATTGCCAAATTAGAGTTGGCCAAACGTGGTTATGGTCGTCATAAGAAAGTATAAGTTTAAAGGAAGTGAATATGTCGGTAATTGATGTAGGCGGTGAAGTACGTGAAGGTGAAGAGCTTGATATTGGGGCAGTTGAGAACTGGTTAAAAAACCAAGGTGTTGAGTTGGTTGGTCCAGCAGTCGTTACTCAATATACGGGCGGGGCGTCGAATTGGACTTATCGTTTAAAATATGAAAATACCGATTTAATTTTGCGACGTCCCCCAAAAGGAACAAAAGCGAAGTCAGCCCACGATATGGCCCGTGAATATATGGTGCAGAAAAATCTTGCCCCTTATTATCCAGTGCTTCCTAAAATGGTTGCACTTTGTCAGGATGAATCGGTCATTGGCTGTGATTTTTATGTCATGGAACGCATTGAAGGCATTATTCCTCGTGCAAAATTACCGCCTGAGCTTGGTTTTAATGAAGATGATGTTCATGAGCTTTGTGTAAACGTTATTGATAAGTTGATCGAGCTACATCAAGTTCCTTATGAGAACACGCCTTTAGCTGAACTAGGTAAAGGTACAGGATATTGCCGTAGACAAGTTGAAGGTTGGGATAAACGCTATGAAAAAGTCCGCACAATCAACGTTCCTTCATTTAAATATGTTCGAAAATGGCTAAACGATAATATCCCTCAAGATTCTACAACTTGTATTATTCACAATGATTGGCGTTTTGATAACGTGATTTTAGATCCAGAACATCCAACTGAAGTGATTGGAGTGCTGGATTGGGAAATGGCGACTTTGGGTGATCCTTTAATGGATTTAGGTAGTGCTTTGGCCTATTGGGTTGAGCCTACGGATAATATGATTTTTAGATCGACACGTCGTCAGCCTACTCACTTAAAGGGAATGTTCTCTCGCAAAGAAGTTGTTGACTATTATTTGCAAAAAACTGGTCTGGAGCCTCAAAACTGGACTTTTTATGAAGTGTTTGGTGTATTCCGTTTAGCAGTGATTGCCCAGCAAATCTATTACCGTTATTACCATAAACAAACAAGAAACCCTGCTTTTAAAGATTTCTGGATAGTGATTCATGCACTACATATCAGAGCTTTAAAACTTATCGCCCAGCAAAAATTGCAAGAATCGGAATTTGCTCAGCAATCTCTACAGAAAATACAGGGTATTTTAAGAAGATGACCACAATTTATCTGGTAAGACATGGTCAGGCATCATTTGGTAAAAGTAATTATGATGAGTTGTCTGAAAATGGTGAAGCTCAGGCGACTTTGTTAGGCCAATATTTTAAGCAAATATTGAAAGAACAACCTTATGTGGTTGCAGGAACCATGCAGCGCCACGAGCAAACTGCAAAGCTCGCACTCAATGAATGCTTTCCAGATGCGGTGATTCATCATAATAATTTATGGAATGAGTTTAATCATCAGCAGGTTTTTGCCCGTTATGAGCCGCGTTTTGAACAGCCTGAACTGTTAAAAGCCGATGTCGCAAAAGAGCATAACCCTCGCGCGTATCTTGCCAAAATCTTTGAAGGTGCGATTGAACGATGGACCGACGGCGATTTTCATCATGAATATGATGAGTCTTGGCCACACTTTAAAGAAAGAGTCGAAACGGCACTACAGCAACTTTGTGATGAGTTAGCAAAAAACAAACCTCGTTATGCAGTCGTTTTTACCTCGGGTGGTGTGATTTCGGTAGCAATTGGCAAGCTGCTTGAACTGAGCCCTAATCGAACTTTTGCTTTGAATTGGGCAATTACCAATACAAGCCTCACGACTTTACGTTTAGTTGGAAATGAAGCTCAGGTTTTAAGTTTAAATGAACACCATTTTATAAAAGCTGAACGTCCCGATTTACTGACATGGATTTAAAATAAGGATAAAAGCATGGCAAAGACAATTTTAATTACAGGTGCAAGTTCTGGTTTAGGCGCAGGTATGGCGCATGAATTTGCAGCGAAAGGTTATAACTTGGCGATTTGTGCACGCCGTTTAGACCGATTAGAGACTTTAAAAACCGAACTAGAAAATCAGTACGGTATTAAGGTGATTGCAAAAAGTCTGGACGTTACCAATTACGATCAGGTTTTTGAAGTTTTTCGTGCCTTTAAACAAGAATTTGGCTATTTAGACCGTATTATTGTAAATGCCGGAGTCGGAAATGGTCGCCGTATTGGTAAAGGTAATTTTGAAATTAACAGAGCTACGGCCGAAACAAACTTTATCTCTGCTTTAGCACAGTGTGAGGCAGCGATTGAAATTTTTAGAGCGCAAAATGCAGGTCATTTGGTGGTGATGTCATCCATGAGTGCGATGCGTGGGTTACCAAAACATTTATCGACCTATGCGGCGAGTAAAGCTGCAGTTGCTCACTTGGCCGAGGGTATTCGTGCTGAATTACTAGATACTCCAATTAAAGTCTCAACCATTTTCCCAGGTTACATCCGAACTGAAATGAATGAAGGTGCTAAACATCTACCTTTTGAAGTCGACGCCAAAACAGGGTGTAAAGCTTTAGTCAAAGCGATCGAAAAACAACCTGTAAAAGCTTATGTACCGCAGTGGCCGTGGTTACCAATGAGTATTGCCATGAAGGTTTTACCTTTGAGATTGGTTAATAAATTAGGATAAAAAATTACCCCCTAAAATTAGGGGGTAATTTTTATTTAGAATTTTTTGGTGTAATTGACGAATAAACGGTCTTCGCCAAAGTCATTGCCGTGTTTAACGTTGTAGTCAATACGAATATATTGCAGGGCAAAGCCTTTTAAGAGCGGCTGCTGAAATGTATAGTTTAAAATCACATTAGACTCAGTTTCGTGGTTTTTCTCACCATTAGCTGCTTTAAAGTCATGACCGTAAACATATTTCACCATTGCGTTTAAGCCCGGAACGTAATCTTTAAAGTCATAGCCATACATGACATGGTAGGACTTTTCATCTTCTTTGAAAAAGCCTGTGGCATTCCAGTTAATGAAATAAGTTTCTGGTAAGAAGCCATCTGGTAGCGGGTAAGCCGACTCACCAATAATTTGTTGGTAACCCAAACCAAAGGTATGGTTTTTTATTTTAACTGTTTCAAGTAAACCAATGTTCTGGGCATCAATATCAAAGGTATTGCCGTCATCTTTCGCATTAAAGTATTTAAATTTGGAGGTCAGGGCAAAAGTTGGTTGTTTCCACGTATGCTCAAGCCCTACATAGTGTTTATTGTAGAGATCTTCTAAATTACCAAAATAGTATTCGCCCTTCAAAGACGGCGTAAACTGATAGCGCAGGTCAATATAATTTAAGCCATCAGATTCTTTGGTCATTCCATTTGCTGTGAACGAAAACTTTTTAAAATCTTCTTCATTTCGTGGCGAGACTTTTTCCACACGGCCAATTTCTGCGTAAAGTTGATCTGAAAGTTGTGATTTAAGATTGGTTCCCCAATACGAGGTGAGTAACTGGCGGCTAGCATCAACCGCCGTTACAGGTAAATCTAGCCAGAGTTCACCAACACTTAAAAGTGTTTTGTCATAACCTATTTTTAAAGTCGCGCCGTATTTTAGATAGTCAGATGCTTGAGATTGCGTTTCTTTATTAAAAGGCAAAACAGTATCTGCGACATGTTTGTCTGAACTCAAACGTACGGCGTATTGAACGGAAGCGTCAGCTCCAATCGTAATAGGTTTATCTGCTATGACTAGTGGAGTGTCATGCATTTTCGATTTATAAAATAAAGATGCTGCCTGAGACCAACTACCGGTATCTTTAAGGACGTCATTATCAAAATCACGATTGATATAGGCATTTTTTAAAGTGAATTTCCACTCATCTTCAGTTTGCTGATTTGGATTTGCAGCCCAAGAACTGCTGCACATAATAAATAAAGTGGCAACAGCTAAAGTGTGTGGTTTAAAACGGTGAAATAATTCCATAATCCATTTCCAAGATATATGCCAGTCCTCGGCATTACGTATTGTGAAATATTGGTGTGGTGTTCCCTAAATTGTTTAAAGGGAACTCCTGTTTTTATAAGTGGCTGTTGCTTCAATTAATGTAATTTTTCAAGCTTCATGCTTTCACTAAAGGATTTACAGCCTTTAAAAAGTAGAGCCAAAGCCAGTACACAGGACAAACCACCCACAATAGATAAAGAAGAACCCACCATTAATGGATTGCCAAAAAACTTATCTGTAATAATTGCGACTAATGTTGTACCAACACCTAGTCCAATTAAGTTACTTACCAAAAGGAATAGGGCAGAAAGGCGTGCTCTAAATTGGTTCGGTGCTAACATTTGCAATGCTGTTGCTGAAATCACAAGTGGGAAGGAGGCAAAGAACATTGCAGGAATGAGCAAAGTTACTGAAAGCCAGAGTTGATCTGTTTGGGTAAAAAATGCAATTGGAATAATCAGGCCAACAATACCAATCACACCCGTGAACATCGGTGCATCTTGGCGTCCTTTTTTAATAAACCAGTCGTTTAGCCATCCTGCACAAAACACGCCTAAAGTATTTGCAACTAGCAATATAGTGCCGAGCATATAGCCTGTTTCAGTCGGCGCGAGTTGAAACTTACGAATATAAAATGCTGGTGTCCAACTAGTCAGACTGTAGAGTGCCATTGCATAAAAGGTAAAACCTAAATAGTGACAAGCAAATGTTTTTGCATGTTTCTTGATAAACTGAAGGCACTGCGTGAATTTAACTTGGTCAACTTGTCCGCTTTGGTTGAGCTGCTGTCCTTTACGTGCAGGATCTTTAACTGTCAAAATAAATAGCAAACCAATAATAATGCCGGGTAACCCCACCACTAAAAAGGCAATTTGCCATGCCTTGAGTGCACCTAATAAAGGAACTTCAATGAGTGTCACGCCTTTAAGCAGGTTAATCACGTAACCGCCAACTAAAAAGGCGATACCTCCACCTAAGAAAGCACCAATTGAATAGATCCCGACCGCGCGGCCTAGTTTGTCTTTACTGAACATGTCACTAAACATTGAATAGGCCGCTGGAGATAAAGCTGCTTCACCAACGCCCACAGCCATACGGCTTAGGAATAGTTGAATAAAGTTTTTACTTAAACCGCAAGTTGCTGTTGCTAAGCTCCAGACAATAATCCCGATTGAAATCAATTTTGGTCGGGAAAAACGGTCGGCAATATAGGCTAATGGTAAGCCCATCACAGCGTAGAATAGTGAAAAGGCAAGGCCATGTAACAAGCTAAATTGAGTATCTGAAAGTTGAAGGTCTGCTTTGATGGGTTCAATCATCAACGCTAGAATTTGACGGTCAATAAATGAAAAAATATAGGCCAACATACAAAGTATGACCACATACCATGCATATGCATTGGTTTTCTTTTGTGTCCTTTCAACAGCGATATTACTTTGGTTCATACACTTAATCCTTATGTATAAAACGCTTTAAAGAAATTGATCTCTAGCTTCTATTCATCCTCAAAATTTTTGATACGTCCCCATTTGAAATGAATAATGAAACGGCTAGAAATGATTGAATTTGGTTTGGTAAGGGGCCTTGGAGAAGGTGACTTAACACAAACGGAAATAGTAATGCTGACTAAATTATTGAATTATTATTTTCTTTTTATATGTAAAATTCCATTACTTGTTGAGTATGTTTAGATACCTAAAAAGTATGTTAAGTGAGCTATTGGGAGGGTTTAACTGTTATAAATATTTGAATTTAATAAATTTTATTATTTATATTGGATTTTTTATAGTGAGCAGCTAAAGAAAGACTAGCTTTAACTGCTCTAGAGCCAAGTTAATTTAGTGTCGATGGAAATAATTAACTTGATGGCATGAGATCAAATAATTTTTTTAACTGATGATTTAGATTATGCAGTTCATCTTCTGAAAAAGCATTGAGGATCCCCGCTAAGGTAACCACACTAATTTGGTTAATCTGTTCAACCAGCTCAACACCTTTGGCCGTTAATTTCACCATCGAAATCCGTTCATCAGCGGTAGAAGAGTAGACTTCCACAATTCCATCTTCTACCAAACGATATACAGCCTTTGTTGCTGTGGTGAGTTTTAAAGTAGAAAGATTGGCAATGTCAGTGATACTGGCTTCCCCAAGCGCATTAGTGCTTAAAATAATTTTGCGGCGAGTATTATCAATGCCAAGTTTCTTTATAGATTTTTCAATAAGTTGTGAATATTTACCATTAACTTGGGAAATCCAAAAAAAGGGGAAGTTTTGAATACTCGACGGTTCTTTATTGGGAAGAAATTGTTCTAAATGATCAAGCATAGCTAAGCAATAACTTAGTAAAAAAAGGGTAATTCTATTATAAACAAAATTTTGCATATTTCCTTGAACACACATTAGAAAAATTACTTGACAATTCCATTAAATTTTCTGATATTTTAATTAATGGATAAAAATACATGGAAAAGTGAATGAATATTATTAGCCAAAGTGTGCAAAAAGGAAGCGGCAAACTTAAGGTGATGGTGAAGGACACAATTGATATTCAAGGACTAAAAACCATTGCTGGCAGTAAAGCTTTATTAGAAGTTGAACCTGCGCACGATGATGCAGAGGTGGTTAAAAACATCTTAAAAGCTGATTGCGAAATTATTGGCAAGACAAATTTGCACGAATTGGCTTTTGGAATTACGGGCATTAACCATGCTTTTGGTACACCTATCAATCCTAAATATCCTGAACTTATTCCGGGCGGCTCTTCAAGTGGTTCAGCCGCGGCAGTTGCAGCAAAACAAGCTGACTTTACTCTAGGCACCGACACGGGCGGCTCTATCCGTATGCCCGCTGCGTGCTGCGGAGTTTTTGGTTTAAAACCGACTTTTGGTCGGGTAAGTCGCGAAGGCGTATACCCGCCGTCAAGTTCTTTGGATTGCGTTGGTCCTTTTGCAAATTCAGTCGAGATGATTGAAAAAGCTATGCAAATTATTGATCCAACTTTTAAGCCGGCTGAATGCACTCGTACACCAAAACTTGCGCTGCTCAATGTCAAAGCAGATGAGGTTGTTTGGAACTGTATTTATCAAGCACTTCAAAAAGCGAATTTAGAGACCGTTTTAGAAAAAGTTGAACATTTTGAAGCAGCTTATGATGCAGGCATGCAGATTATTAACTATGAAAACTGGCAAGCTTTTGGTGAGTTAACCCAAACAGGCTTAATTGGTTCTGATGTAAATAATCGTTTATTAAAAGCAGCCCAAACCACTTTAGAGCAAGTAAAACAAGCAGAAGTTGTGAAAGCACAACTGACAGAGGAACTCGATGCTTTATTAGAAAAATATGACGCATTGGTTCTGCCGACACTTCCACAAATTCCACCAAAAGTTTCTGAAGCTGAAAACACGGTCGCTTTTTTGAACCTAACCGGTTTAGTTCGACCATTTAATTTATCAGGCCATCCAGCTATTTCAGTGCCACTTGAAACCAGTGAAGGTTTGCCTGTGGGCTTACAGATCGTATCAAAGCATCAAAAAGATGAGCAATTATGTGCAATAGCTAAATTTTGTGTTGATGCAATGCAATAAATTACAAGGAGTTAGATGATGAATAAGTTGTCTAAAATGGAGTTTGCTTCTCAAGACAAAGCAGTTGACTTAGATGCTTTGTGCCAAGAAATTCGTGAGCGTGCCTGTGCAGGTGAATTTGATAATCAGGCCTATGTGAGCCAAGACATTATCGAAAAACTTAAAAAAATTGGTGTTTATCGTGCCTTAGTGCCTAAACGTTTTGGTGGTGAAGAATGGTCACCGCGGCAGTTTTGTGAGTTGATCGAAACTTTATCTAAAGCTGACGGTTCAGTGGGTTGGGTGGCAAGTTTCGGTATGAGCCCCGCGTATTTAGGAAGTTTGCCGGAAGAAACGCTTAAAGAGTTATACCAAAACGGGCCAGATGTCGTATTTGCCGGAGGTATTTTTCCGCCGCAGCCTGCCGAAATTACCGATGAAGGTGTGGTGGTGCGCGGACGCTGGAAATTCTCAAGTGGTTGTATGGGCGCTGACATTGTTGGCGTGGGAATTTCACCCCTTAAAAATAATGAAATGCAAGGTTTACCACGCATGGCAGTGATGCCTGCCAACAAAGCCAAAATCGAAATGACATGGGACACTGTTGGCCTAAAAGGTACCGGAAGCCATGATTTGGTGGTTGAAGATGTATTGGTCGAAAAGAAATGGACCTTTGTACGTGGCGAACCTTCAAAACTCAGCGAGCCATTTTTTAAATATCCATCACTGTCTTTAGCGACTCAAGTATTAACCGTGGTGGGTATTGGGGTTGCAGCTGCCGCATTAGAAGAATTTGAAAAATTAGCACCGGGTAAAGCATCTATTACGGGTGGATCAGAAATTGCAAACCGCCCAGTGACTCAATATGAGTTTGCTCAAGCTGATGCAGAGTTTCAGGCGGCAAAGTCTTGGTTTTATCAAACCATGGATATTGTGTGGAATGAGATTATTGCTGGTCGTGAAGCAACTGCTGAACAAATTAGTGATATGCGTTTGGCATGTACCCATGCAGCGCGAGTTTGCGCCAAAGTCACCCGAAAAATGCAAATGCTTGCGGGTATGACAGCGATTTATACCAACAATCCATTTAGCCGTTTTGTAAATGACACCAACGTGGTGACCCAACATGCCTTTATGGGTGATGCAACTTTACAAAATGCAGGTTTAGTCAGTTTCGGATTAAAGCCAACCCCAGGTTATCTATAAGTTTAAATTTTGAAAAAGGAATATTGAGATGGAAGCTAAAAAACCATTACGCGTGTTGTTTTGCATGGGTATTAACCAGAACTTTTTTGATGCAGAACCTGCTGAAGCAAAAGCGGTTTGGGCAGCATTTGGTGAAATGTGGAATGGCATTCATGACCTACCTGGTGTGCATGTTTTTGGGAATCTTGATGATGACCAAAGCATGGTGGGTGCAAGTACGGGCTGGCCTTGGACCACTTATTTGCTTGCAGATGTTCCGGATATTGAGACAGTACATGCAGCTTGTAACTTGTTTAGAACGACCGTGGTGGGTGAAGGGCCATACAAACTTTGGAAATATTGCAAAGTTGAAGCTCGTGTTGGGCGTGAATTGATTATTCAACGTTAGGGCGACCGCAATGACTGACAAAGTGAATATTGCAGAAATTATAGAACTGCTAGAACGGTTGGAAGCACACAATGCTATCCGTAACTGCATAAATCGTTATATGGAAATCTGCGACGAGCTCAATGCAAATACAGATCTTTATGAGTTGATGAATCTTTTTGATCAAGACTGTATTTGGGAAGGTATTGGCGATAAATATTCCAAATCTTTTGGTCGTTATGATTCTTGGCAGTCGATTTATGACATGTTCAAACGCTATACACAAAAAGAATCTCACTTTGTCATGAATGCACACTTTGTAAATTCAGAACAAATTTATGTAAATCAAAATGATGCAAATGCTTTATGGCTGATGTTGCAAACCTCAACTTTTCAAGATGGCCGTAGTCATCTAAATGCAGCAAAGCTCAAGGTGAAGTTTCAGAAGCAAGCAGATGGAACATGGAAAATTAAACATTTCCAAACACAGAATATTTTCAGTCGTCCGGTATCGCATTGGCACAGTGAAGCCGAGTTGCCGGTACCTTCCCAGGAATGACCCAGGACATATTTAAAAGGACTATTGATATGAACAGTATTATCCCAACGCATAACATTGGCATTGATTACGATGCTTTAGTTAAAAGTGACCGTGCCCATACTTCTCTTTATAAAGATGAACGCATTTTTGATGAAGAAATGGAAAAAATCTTTTATAGCACTTGGGTGTGGGTTGCGCATGCTAGCGAAATTCCAGAAGCCGGAAGCTATAAAACCATTAATATCGGTAAACAGCCTGTTGTAGTGGTGCGTGACCGTAAAAAGAAAGTCCATGTACTTTTAAACCGTTGCCGTCACCGCGCAGCAACCGTATGTGAACATAAAAAAGGAAAAACTAACAGTTTTGTATGCCCGTACCACGGTTGGAGCTATGCACTTGATGGCAGTTTACGTGGTGTGCCATCTCCGGAAAGTTACGGCGATTGTTTAGATAAGTCAGAATTACCGCTGGTGAGTCTACGGGTAGAAGAATATAACGGCATGATCTTCGCTTCATTTAAAGAAGACATTCAACCGCTTGAAGAGTTTCTTGGGCCTGCGAAAAAATGGATTGACCTGTTTATGAAACAAGGCGCAGGTTATCCAATTAAAGTGTTGGGTGAACACCGTTTCCGTTTCCCGGGTAACTGGAAAATCCAGCTTGAAAATACCACCGATGCATATCACTTCCCGTTGGTACATAAGTCATTCTTAAGTTCTGTAGATGAAAAAACCGAAGAACTCTTTAACTTCGAAAACCAGCCGGGCTTTGTTGAAGACTTAGGTAATGGTCACAGTGTCATGGTGATGATTCCTGAACTGGTCAATTTAGAAGAAGACTTAATGGAGCGACCAATTCAAGAGCGTTTCGAAGACTTGGCTCAAGCTTTGCGTGACGAAGGGCATGAAGAGTTAGAAGTACGCCGTATTGTTCGAGCAGTGGGTGGTTCTGGCTTTAACTTAAATTTATTTCCGAATATTGCATGCTCAATGGCGTTCTTCCGTGTGTTACAGCCAATTTCAGTTGCTGAAACAGAAATTCATCACTCGGTGATTACCATGGACGGCGGTCCACAAATTGCCAATCAATATCGCTTACGTTTGCATGAACATTTCCAAGGCCCATTTGGTTTTGGTACGCCAGATGACTCTGAAGCTTGGGAACGCGTGCAACACGGTGCCAATGCGGGTAATGATTTATGGATCATGTTGAACCGCGGTTTACCGGGCGAAGTCAAAACCGAAGATGGCTTAAAAAGTGATGTCAGTGCTGAAACAGGTATGCGTGCAGCATATCAGCAGTGGAAAAAGATGATGACAGCTTAAGGAGAGAGCAATGAATATGAATCTGCAATTATTAAATGAAGTCACTGCTTTCATCTGGGCTGAAGCAGATATGTTAGACCACAGTGAATACCGTGAATGGCTCAATTTATGGAATGAAAAGGGCATTTATATCATTCCGATTGACCCGAATCTCACAGACTACGAAAACAACTTAAATTATGCCTATGACGATAATCATATGCGTAAGTTACGGGTAGAGCGTCTTGAAAATGGTGAGGCAATTTCTACGGCACCAAAGGCGAATACGGTACGCAGCATTTCGCGAGTACGAGTGATTCAAGATCAAGATGATGAAATCGTTTTACGCTGTGCTCAAAATTTACGTGAATTCCGTAAAGAAAACCTCAAGCATTACACGGCAGATATTACGTACCATCTAACCCGTGATGCCGATACTGGCTTTAAGATTAACCGTAAAATCATCAACTTGGTTAACTCAACCGATACCTTGGCTGGTATTAGCTACATTCTTTAGGAGCGGTAACATGAAACAGGTTGTTTTAGTGACAGGTGCTGCTTCTGGACTCGGTAATGTGATTGCTGAATATTTTGCGAGCCAAGGTCATCAAGTGATTTTGTCAGCCAGTACGCTTGAAAAAGCCGAAAATGCTAAGGCACAAAGTCAGTATGCCCAAAATATATTTCCTTTAAAGCTGGATATTTCGGTCGAGGCAGATTTTCATGCAGCGGTGCAATGGATTGAAGAGAAATTTTCTAAACTTGATGTGTTAATTAACAATGCCACCGTCACCAAAGCAACGCCTGTATTAGAAATTACCGCAGCCGATTTTGATTGGGTGACCCAAGTTAACCAACGCGGCACCTTTCAGGCTTGTCAAATTATTGGTCAATACATGGCCAAAAAAGGTTATGGACGCATCATTAATATGGCGTCTTTAGCGGGACAAAACGGCGGTACTGCAACGGGTGCACACTACGCGGCAACCAAAGGGGCCATTGTGACGTTAACCAAAATTTTTGCCAAAGAGTTTGCGGCAAAAGGTGTTACGGTCAATGCGATTGCACCGGGACCGATGGAGTCACCGATCGTTCATAGTGTGGTGCCAGACGAAAAAATGGAACAGTTCATCCAGAATATTCCGGTTAAAGCCTTAGGAAGTATGCATTTTATTGCTGAAACTTGTGGGTTGCTTGCGAGTCCAAATGCGAGTTTTGTGACTGGTGCAACATGGGATATTAACGGTGGTTTATTCATGCGCTAAGCCACAAGCTTAGGCATGAAAAGGGAGTTAAATCATGACTACACTTTATGATGTTGTCGTTAAAAATCGCCATGTGGAAGGTGGAAATATTGCAGTTATGGAGTTTGAATCTGCAACTTCTGCTGCATTACCAAAGGTTGAACCCGGTGCACATATTGATGTGCACTTACCGAATGGTATGGTGCGCCAATATTCGCTTTGCCAAAATCCAAATGACGAAGGAAAGTTTCGCCTTGGAATCTTACGTGACCCTGAATCACGTGGTGGCTCGATTTCTGCATTTGATGAAATTAAAGATGGGATGCAAATTCAGGTCAGTGAGCCGAAAAACTTATTCCCACTTTTAAAAGCCAAGCACAGTGTGTTGATTGGCGGTGGAATCGGGATTACGCCGTTAATTACGATGGCATATCAACTTGCACATGAAGGTGCATCATTTGAGCTTCACTACTGTGGTGCTAGCCCTGAAAAATGTGCTTTTGTTGATGAAATTAAAAATGGTGTGTTAGCACAATACACAACTTTCCATTTTAAATCCGAAGGTGCAAGTCACAGAGCATTTTTTGAATCTGCCATTAAAGATATTGATCCTGAAAGTCATATTTATACCTGTGGTCCAGTCGGTTTCATGGATTGGGTGATTAATCTCGCCACAACTCACGATTTTCCTGAGCAGCAAATCCACAAAGAGTATTTCCAAGTCGAAACTGACACCTCGGGAGATTCATTTGAGGTGGTGGCTGAGCGTAGCGGAAAAATCATTATGGTCGAAGCTGGCGAAACCATTTTGCAGGCTTTGGCTAAAGAAGGCATCGAGATTGAGATGTCTTGCGAGCAAGGCGTATGTGGAACCTGCATGTGCGATGTGATTGAAGGCGAACCTGATCATCGAGATGTTTATTTTACTGACGAAGAAAAGGCCAGCAATGAGCAAATATTAGTGTGCTGTTCACGCTCTAAAACACCGAGATTAGTTTTAGATATCTAATGCTCTCGCGATTTATATGGATGTAAGAGAAGGTTTAGGAGAAAGATGATGAATGTATTACAACAAATAGATGAGTTTACGGTCGATCCACTACAGTTTCGACGAGCATTAGGAAATTTTGCAACAGGCGTTACCATTGTGACTGCACAAAATGCACAAGGTGAGAAAGTCGGTGTAACCGCAAATAGTTTTAACTCGGTATCACTCGATCCACCACTTATTTTGTGGAGCATTGATAAAAAGTCTTCAAGCTTTTCCGTGTTTGAAGAAGCGACACATTTTGCAGTCAATATTTTATCGGGTACGCAAATTGAGCTGTCTAATAGGTTTTCGAGACGCAATATTGATAAATTTACCGACACCAATTTTCAACTTGGCGCAGGACGCGCACCTATTTTAGAAAATTGTTCTGCGGTGTTTGAGTGCGAACGTTATCAAGTGATCGAAGGGGGTGACCACTGGATTATTATTGGTAAAGTGGTTCGTTTCCATGACCAAGGCCGAAGCCCGCTGGTTTACCATCAAGGTGCATATTCTTGTGTCATGCCGCATCCAAGCCTTCAAGTTAAGCAAACTGAACAGAGCAGCGTAGACCAAACACATTATGGGCACTTATATAATAATGTCTGCTACTTAATGAGTCGTGCTTTTAAAGCTTATCAAACCGACTATATTCCTAAGCAAATGGCTTCGGGTTTCCGGACAAGTGAATCACGTCTTTTGCTCGTTTTGGCCAGTGGTACTGCCTCAAGTAAAGAAGATTTACCGCGAGATATTGCTATGCCAATGCAAGAAGTTGAAAGGTCGGCTGAAATTCTAAAATTTGAAGGATTATTGGTCGATCACGATAATTTGTACGCCCTGACCGAGAAAGGCAAACAAACGGCGCAGTATTTATTTGATATTGCCGATAGCCATCAAAATGAGGTGTTTAAAAAATATTCTGATGAGCAAAAGGATATTTTTATTACCATGCTGCGAGATTTTGCGGGAGTAGCATAAGCCCCATTAAGCTGATAAATTGAATTGATTTATCAGCTTCTTTACATCTAGCTGACTATCATCAAAACAATTCCACGGATAAGGAATTTTTGGCACACAATTTGTTTATCAATAAAACATGATTGCAAATATGCCAAGACAGTGCACCACCACAAGCGCAAAATCTTGAGCGGTGGCACATGTATAGAGAGGTAAGGGATGAACCAATATGTAAGTGATGCATTACTCACATGGACGCACCATATTAAAAATGTGTGCGGCAATTTTGAAACCGATTTTGATGGAACCCGTAATTTATTCATTGGTGAGGTTCAGTGCTTTTTATTGGGCGATACCGAAATTGCTTTTATTAAAAATAATGCCAATAAAATTGTCCGAAAAGCCGATGAAATTGATCGAGTAAATAATCGTTTTTGTTTTTTGATTTTGCAGTATTCGGGAAAAATGCTGCTCGAGTATAAGAATGAGACTCTAAGTCTGAATGAAGGCGATATTGTGTTGGTAGACCCGGTCGAAACTATTTCGATGTATCCGCAAGGTTTGGTGAGTCAGATTTCAGTGCACCTGTCGCGTGAAAAATTACTTAAAGAAAATATTAGTACCGAATATTTTGGAAAACTGATTACGCAAAATATGAGTGGTTTTTTACTCAAGAATATTTTGAAAAATATGTCTGCTGAAAACATCAAACTTTGGTATGCAACGGAAGATGGTAATGCTTTTGAAGATGCGCTGATTGCTTTAATCAAACCCACAATCAATTATAAAAATATTAATAGCCCAAATAATCTAATGGAAAAAGCCGAGCGCTATATCATAGAAAACTTAGCAAAACCAGATTTAACACCTAAATTAATTGCAGAGCATATTGGGGTATCTCTACGTCATCTCTACCGTTTGTTCCTTCAAGAAAATTTATCTATTAACAAATATATACAGCTCAAACGCCTAGAAAAAGTCAAGGCAGATTTACTCGATAAAAGAAACAAACAAAGCTCGATTACCCAAATTGCCTTGAAGTGGGGTTTTTGGGACGGTGCTCATTTTTCAAAGATCTTTAAAAAGACCTATGGTATCTCTCCTAAAGAATTTAGAGAGGGTATGTCAGTTTAAATTTTCATCTCTCAATGTCATTTTTAGACAAATTCGACGTCATTCTTGAACAAGCTAGCCCTATGTAACTGTGTTGAAATTAAATTCATTAGAGCAGGTTAGATAAGCTTAATAACCATAAAACTATTAAGTTGGTCTAATGAATTTCACTCACAGGAAAGTGCATTTTAACTGTCTGATTCAGATAGTTCAGGGATAGATGAAAAGGATGAAACCAATGCGTAAACAACGATTATTGAATGACATACAAAAAATACTGGCACTTAACTTATCAATCGCTGCAAGCTTTTGGGGACTTAATACTCAAGCGTTTGCGCATGGTGGAAAGGCCGAAATGGTCTCACTTTATCAAAACATGAGTGAGCAAGGCGCTAAAGTTGTCAAAGACGATTTTACCAATACTTATATGATCACCAAAGGTTCTATGGTAGTTCGGGCCAAACCCAATTCAGATCAGGTTTTGGTGAATGGCAAGCCTTTCAAACTCAGCGTGCCTTTATTAATTAAGGATGGTAAGCCTGTTATTGGAAAAGATTTTTTTAATGAAGTCTTCCAGTCGGGGTTAGATCAAACTTTCAAAATTGAAAATACCTTTCACCCGCTCAATAGCTTAAATTCTGACGAAATCAAAAAGACCTTTGATGTGATTAATCGCTCGAAATACGCCTATAAAAATATGCGTTTTGCCGAGTTAAAGCTTAAAGAACCTGAAAAAGCCAAAGTATGGGATTACTTTATTAATCATAAAGATTTTAAAGAAGATCGTATTGCCTCATTTATTTTATTAAAGGGCAATCAAGCGATTGAAGGTGAAGTTAATCTTAATACTCAACAAGTCACAAAATGGAATGTACTTAAAGATACTCACGGTATGGTGCTGCTAGATAATTTTGAAGCTGTACAACGTGTAATTGAGACAAGTAAAGAATATCAAGATGCGTTACGCAAACGTGGCATTACTGATGTGAAGAAAGTGATTGCTACTCCGCTAACTGTTGGATATTTTGGCGGTAAAGATGGTCTGGATAAACAACTCAATATATTAAAAGTCGTTGCTTACCTCGATGTAGGAGATGGGAACTACTGGGCACATCCTATTGAGAACCTAGTTGCTGTAGTCGATTTAGATAAAGAAAAAATTATCA
This sequence comes from Acinetobacter sp. FDAARGOS_494, assembly GCF_003812225.1. Taxonomy (NCBI): domain Bacteria; kingdom Pseudomonadati; phylum Pseudomonadota; class Gammaproteobacteria; order Moraxellales; family Moraxellaceae; genus Acinetobacter; species Acinetobacter sp. FDAARGOS_494. The sequence goes on along the minus strand of NZ_CP033866.1, from coordinate 3,804,533 downwards.
AGATTGAAGAAGGCGCAATCATTCCTGTGCCAATGGCAAATCGACCTTATATGTCGAATAAGCCCGTAGCAAGTAAGCTAAAACCACTCAATATTATTGAACCTGAGGGTAAGAACTTTAGTATTACTGGCCAAACCATACATTGGGGCAACTGGTGTTTGCATGTGGCGTTAGATTCTCGTGTCGGCTTGCAGCTTTCAACTGTGACTTATAAAGATAAGGGCGTAAAGCGTAAAGTCATGTATGAAGGGAACTTGGGTGGAATGGTAGTTCCATACGGTGACCCTGATATTGGTTGGTACTTCAAATCTTATTTGGACTCTGGCGAATATGGGATGGGAACACTTACCTCATCTATTCTTCCGGGAACAGATGCACCCGACAATGCAGTTTTACTTGATGCCGTGATTGCAGACTATAAAGGCCAGCCACAAGTGATTCCAAATGCCATTGCTGTGTTTGAACGTTATGCAGGACCTGAATATAAACATCACGAAATTTTTGGCAATCAGGATGCCAGTGAAGCACGCCGTGAACTTGTCGTGCGCTGGATTAGTACAGTTGGAAACTACGATTACATGTTTGACTGGGTATTTTCCCAAAATGGTGTAATTGGAATTAATGCGGGTGCAACGGGTATTGAAGCTGTTAAAGGTGTTAAAGCACGCACCATGCATGACAGTACTGCCAAAGAAGACACCAAATATGGAACTTTAATTGACCATAATATTGTGGGTACAACGCATCAGCACATCTATAACTTCCGCTTAGACATGGATGTAGATGGGGAAAACAACAGCTTTATGCATATGGACCCAGTGGTGAAAGCCAATGACAAAGGCGGTGTTCGTACAAGCTCAATGCAAATTGATAGTAAAGTCATTACGAATGAGCAAAATGCGGCTGAAAAATTTGACCCATCTACGATTCGCTTACTCACGAATTTCAACAAGGAAAATAAATTAGGTAATCCAGTTTCTTACCAATTAATTCCATTTGCAGGTGGAACACACCCTGTGGCAAAAGGAGCCAATTTTTCTAAAGATGAATGGTTATTTAAACGTTTGAACTTTATGGATAAGCAAATTTGGGTGACTCAATACAATCCAGATGAACGCTATCCTGAAGGGAAATATTCAAACCGTTCGACTCATGACACAGGGTTAGGACAATTCATTGGCAACAATGAAAATATTGAAAATAAAGACCTTGTGGTGTGGATGACAACAGGCACAACCCATGTGGCACGTGCTGAAGAATGGCCAATTATGCCGACAGAATGGGTTTATACCCTAATCAAACCTTGGAACTTCTTTGACAACACCCCGACTTTAAACTTGGGTGAAGAAGAGCAAAGCACGCAGCACGACCATCACTAAAGACCAACATGACGAGGATGGGTAACGAATAAATTACCCATATCTGAGCACGGTTAGGCCGTTCGCAAAAAGGAATTTCTCAATGAAAAATTTATTTTCTCAGGTTATGAGAGGGACTTTCTTTGTCTCATTTTTTTCAACTGTGCATGCTAGTGAGCTAGAAATTAAGCCAACATTTGAAGCAACTTTTGGAGCTTTTAGTAGTGGTAAAAGCTATAACGGCGAAAACCTACATGATGAAAGAATCAATTGGCAAGAAGGCCATCTTAAATATGGTGCTAAAGGACAATACACCTTTAAAAGCAATCAGCTCTATGCAAGTTTGAGTGGTATTAGTTCGGCCACATTTGGTGATGGTGACGCAGGCCAAAACAGTAATGGCAAAGAACGTAAAACAGATGTGAATGAATGGGTCATTGGTTTTAAAGACGGTACTAATAAAGATGAGTTGAAGACTTATGATTTAAGTATTGGCCGGCAAAATATCATGATTGGTGATGGGTTCTTTATTGCGGGTGATGCATTAAACCTTGGAAAAGCGCCTGCGGATGGCACACTAGATCGGGGCGGCGCATATTATCTGGCAGCTCGTCGAAGCTTTGATTTTACAAGTTTGCTTCAATATAAACCGCAAGAGAATACAACGCTAAAGCTGGCTTATTTAAAGTCAGACAATAAAGCACAATTTTCACCTGAACTATTTGTGACTGATCTGATGTATCAGCTTAAAGATAAGGGCGTTGGGTTTACCTATTTAAACGTATTAGATCTTACAGATGCTGAACACGTTTCAGGGCGCGAAGATCTTAAAAATTATGCTTTACGTTTGAATTATCAACCTTTACCAGAACTGCAAGTTAAAACTGAGTTTGTAGTTCAAGATAAAAAAGATGGCCAAGAAAATGCTGGCTACTTAGCGCTGAACTATAACTTTTTATCTTCAAAATATACGCCTTCATTAGGCTACCGTTTTAGTCATTTTTCAGACCAATATGACCCTATGTTTTATGGAAATACGGTCGGGTTCGGTACGTGGTTTCAGGGGGAGGTTGCCGGAAACTATGCTGGTCCATTCAATAAAAATGCAGATATTCATCAAGTCTCTTACATGATGAATTTGAAAGAAAATTTTATGTTGGGTGCTTTGGCTTATAAGTTCAAAACAGTAAATAAGTCCTTAGCCAATGTGGATGGACATGAGCTGGATGTATTCTCGGTTTGGTCGGTCAATAAAAAATTCAACGTTATTCCTTTAGTGGGACTTTATAAACCAAAACACGATATCCATAGTGGCGGTACTCAAAACTACGATGACAAAACCAATGTCTATGCGCAGTTAATTTTGCAATACATCTATTAATAGATCCTTTAAATGAATTGAGAGAAATAAAATGAGTGAAGTTCAGATTTTACAAAGCGTGCAGCAATTTATGGCACGTCAACATGGACATTTTATTGATGGAAAGTTAGTTGCTGCCGAGCTTTTAGATAAAGTGGATATTGTTAATCCGTCGACTGAACAAGTGGTTGCTCAAATTAGTATTGGTAGTCAACAAGATGTCGCAAGCGCCGTTAAGAGTGCTGAACATGCTTTTCAAAATGCTTGGGCTGAAACTACGCCGTATGAACGTGGCGTTAAACTAAATAAGTTGGCAGATTTAATTGAACAACATGGTGAAGAACTTGCACAGCTCGAGACGTTGTCTACAGGAAAGCTTATCAATATTTCCCGTCATCTTGAAGTTGCACAATCCGTTATTTTCTTAAGATATTTTGCGGGTTGGGCAACTAAAATTAATGGTCAAACCATTCAACCCTCTATTCCTTCTATGCAAGGAGAAAAATATACGGCCTTTACTTTAAGACAACCAATTGGCGTGGTTGCAGGGATTGTGCCTTGGAATTTCTCACTCATGATTGGCGTTTGGAAAATCGGTTCAGCTTTGACAACTGGCTGTACCATTGTGCTTAAACCAAGTGAGTTTGCCAGCTTATCTTTATTACGTTTAGCTGAACTTGCGATTGAGGCAGGTATTCCAGCGGGTGTAATTAACGTAGTTACGGGTAAGGGGGAGACAGGACAATATTTAATTGAGTCGCCGCTCGTTAAGAAAGTCTCGTTTACAGGTTCAGTACCAACAGGTATTGCCATCGGTAAACTTGCAATGAGTAGTGATTTAACTCGGGTAAGTCTGGAGCTGGGTGGTAAAAATGCCATAGCTGTTTTGGCCGATGCAAATATTGATGAGATTTTACCGACTTTATTGCAAGCAACTTTTGTGCATCAGGGGCAAGTTTGTGCATCCCCAGAGCGTTTTTTTGTACACCGTACAAAATATGATGAACTTGTCGGGAAACTCTCGAAAGCACTTTCGCAGTTTAAAATTGGATCGGCTATGGATGAAGGAAGTATGTTTGGTCCACTCTCTAATCAGCCACATTTTCATAAAGTGAAACATTATTTAGATATGGCTAAAGCCAACAATCAGATTATTGCTGGTGGTGAGGCTTTAGATCAGACCGGATATTTTGTACAACCGACTTTAATTTCCTTTAAAAATACGGATGATCCTTTATTTTCAGAAGAAACTTTTGGTCCAGTGGTCGGAGTAATGCCATTCGAAACTGATGAAGAGCTCATTCAACTGATGAATCAGTCACGCTTTGGTTTAACCGCAAGTATTTGGACAAATGACTTATCTAAAGCTTTAGGTTTAATTCCTAAAATTGAAGCAGGTACCTTGTGGGTCAATATGCATACATTCTTAGATCCATCAGTTCCATTTGGTGGGGTAAAAGCTTCGGGAATTGGCAGAGAGTTTTCAGATGCCTTTATTGAAGATTACACCGAATTAAAATCGGTCATGATTCGGTATTAAACTAATAAAGAGGTTTGTCATTTTATAAATAACAAACCTCAGTCTTTTAACATAAAAATTGGGCTAAAAAGTTAGTAGTTTAAAGTGATGCTTTGTTGAGTTGATTGGTCGATTTCTTTTTGACTCACTGCATCATCTTTACATTTATAACTTTCAAATAAAGAGAGCTGATCTGCAAAGTGGGCATCAGGTTTTCCATTTTGATTGATAAAACCACTTTGTCCTGGGGCCAAAATCGAACACATGGTAACTTGATTTGGATTTAAGACCACTCTAAAAGTAGCACTTCCTGTATTTCCATAAGTACTAAGGTGTTGTTCATGTGATGGATCAGCCCAAGGAATGCCTACCGAATTTTTGCTGGAAAAACCCATGGTTGCCACCGGAATTTTCCAGTCGTTCGGGTCGGTAGAGTGATATTGATTTGAAAGTTCAGTCAGCGCATTTTCTAAAGCTTTTAATACGACTTCATCTGCTGTTTGTCCTTTTAAGAAATCAACATTCTGAGGAACGCTTGCCTGTTTTCCTTGCAGTGCATTCCAGATTAATTTCGATGCACTCGCTGGCTGTGCACTTCGTGGATCATTATTTACCGGATAAAGCGTATCGGTATAACGCTTATAAATATTTTCTGAAAGGTTTGGTTTGAGTACCAGTTCAATCATTTGATTAAGCCATGTACGCGTAATTGCTGGTGCTGCACCTTGATAATATTTCGCCTCGCTATCAGGGCGTAATTTAAGATCCCAACTGGCAAGTAAGGGAGCGACTTTTTTAGCTAACGGTGTTGCCTTAGGACTTTGTGCAGCTTTGACCATATAAGGAACAAAATAACGCGCATTTAAATCAGACCATGCAGCCGTTTTATTAATTTCCCAAATTTCTTGCTGACTCAGTTTTGCTTTACTTTCTAAAGGTTCAATTAGTTCATTCACCCGATCTACATAAGAAAAGTTTGACGAATCTGAGCGTAAACCTGCATAGGCTTTGTTATTCCAGCTTGTGACATAACCTTTTTGCGGATTGTATTCTTTAGGGTTGTGTGAGAAGTCATAAAAACCTTGCCACTCCATTGAACCATCACCTTTAGCTGGAAGCTGAATATGCTGGTTTTCAGGGCGAATAGGTAAACGGCCTAAAGCAGCCACACCGATATTATCTTTAGTATCGGCATAGAACCAAGTGATAGAGGCCGCGACACGTTTGGCTTGAGCAAGAAACTCATCCCAATTTGAGGCTTTCGCTGCATTTGCCCATCCTAATAAGGTTTCAATTTCTACACCTTCCCAGCTACGTTTTTGTGCATAGGCCGTATGGTTATTTTCATCCCATGTACTTACAAAACCTTGTTTACTCTTATAAACATCTAAAACATGGTCGGCTTGATTCTTAACTTTTATTTTTACTTGCTTGTGTTCAAATGGAATATAAACCCCTTTATATAAATATTCTTTTGAATTACTTGGATTTAGGGTAAGTTGATAAACATCGTTAGTATCAAGTGAACCTACCGTCGAACCCCATGCGATTTTGCCATTAGTTCCAAATAAAATTGCAGGCAAGCCAACTGGAGTTATACCTGTCAAATTATAGCCAGCACCATGTAAACCAATAGCGTAGGTAATTGCTGGTGTATACCATCCTTGCTGTGGGCCATTATATAAAACTGCTTGGCCTTCAATAGTCTTATCACCTTTTAATACCCATGCATTACTGGCGGTAGGTACACCATCTACCACACTTTTGCCTAAAGCAATGCGAGCTTGAGCTAAATAGGTTTTGGCTGCCTTGTTTGAAATAGGGCTAATGTCTTTAAGTATTTGTTGTTGATGTGCTAAAAGCTGAGTTTTTTGTGCAGATTGAATAATAGTTGGGGCACTTGGGTCATCTAGCCAACGTAATTGTTGATAGACTTTAAGGCCTTCTTCTTGACCTTTTTCTTTTTGCAGTTGCGTGAGTAAATCTAAATTTGTTACTTCCGAACTTGCTGAAAAGAAGCGATTTAAAATTAAGCCCACCCAAACCATAGCAATATCTTCTGGTTGCCATGTTGATGGTTTAAAATCATGATCTGTGAACTCTTTAGGCATAAGAGCTGGATCTGCTAAAACCTCTTTAACACGCTTATTAAAACCTGCGGCATAACCTTCAAAAATTGCTCGGTCTTCTGGTGAGAGTGCAGCGAGTTGTTGCTTAATATTTTCTGGGTCAAAACGACTATGTGTCGCAATATCATATTGAAGATAGTCGGGGCCGAGGACCTCAGCAACCGTACCTTGTCCTGTACGTTTTGACATTTCCATCTGGAATAATCGATCAGTCGCTACCGAATATCCATAGCCGTAAAAAAGTCCATAGGTATCATTTGCATATACATGTGGTGTACCGAATTTATCGCGCTTAATTGTGATCTGCTTTTGTGTCGGTGTGGGGTCTAAACTTGATGAGGAATTACAACCCGCTAAAAGCGCACCTAAAAGTAATGTTCCATATTTAATTAAAGGGCGTGTAGGGTGAGGCCGAGAGTTCAGCATAGATATGTTCAATTTAGATATCCTTACTTTCATTATGAATAGAAGTGAGCGATTTAAGAATCTTCTTAGATTCACGTCACAGATGAACAAGCCCTGTTCATGAATTTAAAATACTGTTATTTATCCATGTAATTTTCCATTACATTTGAGGTATATATTTATACCTTCTCGAACAAGTTATTTAATTTTCTATTTTGAGAGAATAAAAAAGGCCGTTATAGGCCTTTTTTTGAAATGAATGAGTTTTATAGAAGACGAATTTAGCCCAATAAAAAATCTTTTAAGATTTTATTAAAAGCTTCGGGTTGCTCGACATTAGAAATATGAGAGGCATTTATTTCTGCAATTTTTGCTTGTGGGATGCGTTGCTGCATAAATTGACCATCTGCAACGGTTGTTACAGGGTCTTGGGTTCCAGCAATCAATAATACTGGAATTTTGATGTCTTTTAACTGCTCACGGACATCCGCTTTAGCCAAAGCCTCACAACAATTGGCATAACCCATTGCGCTGCCAGCACTTAAGTCGTTACACAGGTTGTTGACAATAGAAGGATGACTTTGGATAAAGGGATCTGTAAACCATCGCGAAGCTGCTGTGGCTGCGATTGGCTGTAAACCTTGCTCACGTACTAATTTTGCACGGTCAAGCCATGCCTGCTCTTGACCAATTTTAGCAGCAGTATTTGCCACAATGATATGACTAAAACGGTTAGGGCAGTGAATCGCAAGCCATTGACCTGTTAAACCACCCATTGAAATACCACAAAAAGCAGCTTTGCTAATATTCAGATGATCCAGTAAACGGACAACATCTTCACCTAATTGCTCTACAGTATATGGACCGTCAGGCGTAGATGATGAACCGTGACCACGAGTGTCATAGCAGATCACAAAAAATTGATCTTTTAACTCATTAAACTGTTTTTGCCACATGCCATAGTTGGTGCCCAAAGAATTGGAAAACACCAGAGCAGGGGAAGATGGCTCGCCAAAGGTTTGATAGTTGATTTGTGCATCAGCAGATTGAAAAGATGGCATTTGTTTCTCCTTAAAGTGCTTCAACACGTTCAATAATCAAAGCAATGCCTTGACCCACCCCAATACACATTGAACACAAGGCATAACGGCCGCCTGTTTGCTCAAGCTGGTTTAAGGCTGTAGTCACAAGACGTGCACCCGAGGCACCCAGTGGATGACCTAATGCAATTGCTCCACCGTTTGGATTGACCTTGTCAGAGTTGTCTGGCAAACCTAAATCACGGGTCACTGCCAAAGCCTGTGCAGCAAAGGCTTCGTTAAGCTCAATTACATCCATCTGCTCTAAAGTCAGGTTGACTTGTTTGAGTAATTTTTTAATGGCGGGTGCTGGAGCAAAACCCATAATGCGTGGTTCTACACCCACCGCTGTTGAAGCAATGATCTTGGCACGTGGTTTGAGGTTGTAAGCCTGAACTGCTTCATCAGAAGCAATCAGTAGAGCTGCTGCGCCATCGTTGATGCCTGAAGCATTGCCCGCAGTAACTGTGCCATCTGCTTTCACAACTGGTTTAAGTTTGCTTAAACCTTCAAGGGTGGTCGATGCACGTGGATGTTCATCGGTATCAATCACAACAGCATCGCCCTTACGCTGAGGGATTTCAACTGCCACAATTTCTTTAGAAAAAAAGCCTCTGGCTTGCGCGCTTGCGGTGCGTTGTTGGCTCACCAAGGCAAACTGGTCCTGATCTGCACGATTGACGTTAAACTGTTCAGCCACGTTTTCGGCAGTCTGGGGCATGGTGTCTACACCATACAATTCTTTAAGTTTTGGGTTAATGAAGCGCCAACCCATGGTGGTGTCTTCAATCTTCTGGCTACGGCCAAAAGCATTGTCAGACTTACCCATCACATAGGGTGCACGGCTCATGCTTTCCACACCACCTGCAATCACCAAGTTCGCTTCACCTGCTTTAATGGCACGGGCAGCAATGGCAATGGCATCGAGTGATGAACCGCATAAACGGTTAATAGTGGTTGCCGGCACCTGATAAGGTAAACCCGCAAGCAGTGCTGACATACGGCCGACATTACGGTTGTCTTCACCGGCTTGGTTAGCACAACCATAGATCACATCATCGACCTGTTCCCAATCTACCCTAGGGTTACGCTGCATGAGGGCTTTAATCGGCACAGCGCCAAGGTCATCGGCACGGACAGGTGCAAGACCACCGGCATAACGGCCGAATGGAGTACGGATGGCATCGATGATATAAGCGTTTTTCATTCTAACTTTTGTCCTTTACTTCAGGCCTTTTTAGCCATTCTCCGTAGGTATTTCACGGTGGCGACATGGATGTCGCCTCGTTGCTCAGCACAACAGGGAGGTTGTGCCTGAGTAACAAAGGTTTTTGGTTACTTTTTAAAAAAAGTGACACGAATTAGCTGGTGGTACCTGACTTAAACAGATAAGACTCCGTTGTGATGCTTTATAAATTTTCATATCAACGAATAACATCACAGCTGTAATTTATTGTGATATCCATAGGTCTGTTGTATAAGCGATACCTTACTTTTGAAAGGTCAAAAGTAACAAAAACCTTTGTTGAACAGAGGAGGCTTCCATGCCTCCCTGTCCAACGGGCGACATCCATGTCGCCTGTCACGATAGTGAATGCTGTGTAATAGGTGTTTGTTGTGTAAACCTTACCCTTGAGTCGCATCAATCAAAGTTGCACCGGTTAAAGCCTGTAACTCATCAAAGCTAAGACCTTCCACTTTCTCAATCACCTTTAAACCGTCTTTGGTCACATCAATCACACACAGGTCAGTGTAAATACGGTCAACACAGTGTTTACCCGTTACCGGATAAGTGAGCTCAGCGACAATCTTCGGCTCACCTTGCTTGGTGATGTGGTCTGTAGTGATAAATACTTTCTTGGCACCAACTGCCAAATCCATTGCACCACCTACCGCAGGAATCGCATCCGGTGCACCCGTGTGCCAGTTCGCCAAGTCACCATTGGCTGCCACCTGAAATGCCCCAAGCACCGCAATATCAAGGTGACCACCACGCATCATGGCAAAGGAGTCTCCATGGTGGAAAAAGCTGCCGCCTTCAAGCATGGTCACAAACTCTTTACCCGCATTAATCAGTTCAGGGTCTTCTTCACCTGCAGCTGGTGGTGGGCCAAAAGCCAACAGGCCATTTTCAGAATGTAGGAAGACATCTTTGTCAGCAGGTAAGTAGCTGGCAATCTTGGTCGGTAAGCCAATGCCCAAGTTCACATAGGCTCCATCGGGAATATCTTGTGCCACAAGTTGCGCAATCTGGTCACGGCTGAGTTTCTGGTAGCTCATGTTATTTCTCCTTATTGCTTACTGTGCGGGCTGTACTTGTACAACGTGCTGTACAAAAATACCTGGGGTAATGATGTGTTCCGGGTCTAATCCACCCAGTTCAACCACTTCAGAAACCTGGGCAATGGTGACATCAGCAGCCATGGCCATGATCGGGCCAAAGTTACGTGCAGATTTACGGTAAACCAGATTGCCCCAGCGGTCGCCCTTATAGGCTTTAATCAGGGCAAAGTCAGCCTTGATCGGATACTCAAGCACATAGTCTTTACCATCAATATGACGGGTTTCTTTGCCTTCAGCTAAAAGTGTTCCAAAGCCTGTTGGTGTAAACACCGCCCCAAGGCCCATACCTGCTGCCTGAATACGGCACGCCAGATTGCCTTGTGGTACCAGTTCAAGTTCAACCTTTCCGGCACGGTACAGTTCATCAAACACATAAGAGTCAGACTGACGTGGGAAAGAGCAAATCACTTTTTTAATTGAACCGGCTTTGAGCAGTTTAGCCAGACCATAATCCCCATTACCGGCATTGTTGCTCACAATGGTCAAGTCCTTAACGCCAAGTTCAATCAGACCGTCAATGAGTTCAGCGGGTTGTCCTGCGGTACCAAAACCACCAATCAGAATGGTTGCACCATCTTTAATCTGCGATAAAACCTCGCTTAGTGAGGACTTACTTTTGTCAATCATGTGAGAAACCTTAGAGCATGAGGTAACGTGATGTATTACTACCGCTAAAAATTTATTGAAATTCTTAATGGTAGTAATAAATGGAGTAAATTTTGTGAGTCAAAAGCGAACTTTTAACTCACATACACTTTCAATTAAGCACTAGCGCGACGGCGTTCAACTTCAGTTGAAGGAGCAGCAGCGGCTTCTTTAACCAGTTCAATGTTAAATGTGATGTGTTTGAAAGCGTGATCTAAACCACGGCGTTGAATTTCAGCAGGATCTGTGACATCTACTGCTGTTGCCACTAAACCGTCACGAGTAGCGAAGGCAAAGTCATCCCATAAGTACTCATCACCCTCAATGTTGAATTGAGTAGTCAGCTTGCGGTAACCCGGTGCAGAAACGAAGTAGTGAACGTGAGATGGACGGTTACCATGACGGCCTAACTTGTTAAGAAGAGCCTGTGTTGTACCTTCAGGAGGGCATCCATAACCAACTGGCATAGTGGTTAACGCTACATATTTACCATCTGCATCGGTGAAAATGGTACGGCGTAAGTTAAAGTCAGATTGTGACTTATCAAAGAATGAATAGTTACCTAAACTGTTGGCATGCCATACTTCAACTTTGGCATTTTCAATAATATTGCCATCAGTGTCGGTTACCGTACCTTCAATAATTAAGGTATCGATTTTGCCAGTCTCGGTTCCGTCATCCATACGTGCAAAGCCAACTGATTCAGGTGCGCCAGCAACATAAAGTGGACCTTCGATAGTACGAGGTGTACCGCCTGTAATACCAGCTTTGGCATCTGCTTCATCTGCACGTAAGTCAAGGTAATGTTCAAGACCTAAGCCTGCTGCCAAAAGACCAAGTTCATTTGCTTGACCTGCATCGGTAAAATATTCCAAACCTTTCCAAACTTCAGAAGGTTGGATGTCTAAATCTTCGATGGCTTGAAATAAATCCCCAAGAAGGCGCACTACAATTTGTTGAACACGTGCATCAACTTCGCCTTTTGCAGTGTCGACATTCATTTGTTTTACAAGCGCATCAATTTGTTGACGGTTCATACTAAAACTCCTTAAGTATGCAATACGGTTTTGGGTGGCAGCGCTGCGGGCATTTGGTTTTGCTAGCGAATAAGTGCCGCCACGTTCCTTGTTACCTTCTGAATAATCTGCTTGGTTTTTAAATGGACTTCAGAGATCGCATTTAAAAAATTCTTTCTATTTACGAATCATCATCACGAACAGAAGATGGATGACGGTTAAGTGCCATCACTTCAATGTCCATGTATGGATAGAGAGGTAAACCTTGTAAAATGTTATGCAATTCTTCATTGCTCTCTACATCAAAAATGCTGATGTTCGAGTACTGACCTGTAATTCGCCAGATATGACGCCATTTACCTTGGCGTTGTAAGTCTTGCGAATAAGCTTTTTCAACGGCCTTAATTTCATTTGCTTTGTCGGCTGGCATATCAAGTGGAATATGCACATCCATACGTACATGAAATAACATGGGAAACTCCTTATCCTGTTGCCTTAACGACGTAATTTCTCAATCTTATCTTCATCAATTTCAATGCCTAAGCCCGGAGCTGTCGGCAAATGCAATTCAAAGTTTTCGTAACGTAGCGGCTCTTTTAAAATTTCTTCGGTAAGTAATAACGGACCAAATAATTCAGTGCCGAACGCTAACGTTTCAAAAGTTGCAAATACATGGGCCGATGCAATACTTCCTACAGGGCCTTCAAGCATAGTGCCGCCATATAGGTCGATACCAGCCAAACCAGCAATTTTGCCAACTTCACATGCTTCAATCAGACCACCAGATTGTTCAATTTTTACGGCAAATACATCTGCACCATGATTTTTTGCAATACGGTACGCGCTGTCAGGGCCAGTTAAAGCCTCATCAGCCATAATGGCTACATCAAAACGTAGGGTGAGGCGAGCAAGTGCTTCGGTATTTTGAATTGCACATGGCTGTTCGATTAAATCGATTCCACCATCTTGGAGCTGTTGAATACCATGAATACACTCAAGTTCTGACCATGCACGGTTTACATCTACACGTACACTAACATCAGCACCTAATGCTTTTTTAATAGCAATCACATGGTCAACATCTTGCTGTAAAGGACGTGCACCAATTTTAAGTTTGAACGTGTTGTGGCGCTTTAGCTCAATCATTTTGCGAGCTTCAGCAATATCTTTTTCTGTGTCACCAGACGCAAGCGTCCAAAGCACAGGTAAACTATTACGCAGACGTCCACCTAAAACTTCGCTTAATGGCACACCTAAACGTTTGGCCTGAATATCAAGTAGGGCAGTCTGAATGGCACACTTAGCAAAGCGGTTACCATTAATATTTTTACGAATCAGTTTTAGTGTTTGTGCAACATTTAAATCTTTAACTGATGTCAGTAATGGTGCAAAGTAGGTATCAATATTGGCTTTGACACTCTCAGGACTTTCTTCACCATAGTTCAGCCCACCAATGGTGGTGGCTTCACCCCAACCGACAATACCATCCGTGGTCGTAATTTTAACGAGTACCAAAGTCTGGGTACGCATAGTAGTCACAGACAACTGGTGAGGACGGATAGTTGGAATATCCACAAGTATGGTTTCTATGGTTCTATACATGAAGTTTCAACTATTACGAACTTGTTTGTATACCATAGAAGAATGTAATAGCCTAAAATAGATATAGAACGGTATTTTAAGATACTAAAAAGGTATATTAATGGAATTAAGACATCTACGTTATTTTGTTACCGTTGTTGAAGAACAGAGTCTGACGAAAGCTGCAGAAAAGCTTTTTATTGCTCAGCCACCTTTAACACGCCAAATCAAAAAACTAGAAGAAGAATTAGGGATCGATTTATTCGAAAAAGGCTCTCGTCCATTAAAAGTAACGGAAGCAGGGCTGTTTTTTTACCAGCATGCGGTACAAATTTTGACGCACACCGCTCAAGCTGCTTCGATGGCTAAAAAAATGAAGCTGGTCGAGAATGTTGTTAAAGTTGGTTATGTGAGTTCGCTTCTTTATGGGCGATTACCACAGGTCATTTATCTATTTAGGCAAAAAAATCCTGACATTCATGTCGAGCTTATTGAATGTGGTACACGAGATCAGGTGGAAGCATTAAAACTCGGTAAAATTGATTTAGGTTTTGGTCGATTACCAATTAGTGATCCAGCCATTAAGCGACTTTTACTCAGAAAAGAAAAATTAAAACTCGCAATCCATAAAAAACACCCATTAAGTGATTTCCAAGAGTCAGGAATTTATTTATCTCAAATTATCAATGAGACAATTTTTTCTTATCCAACCACACCTAAACCAAATTTTTCGACCACTATTCAAGCTTTATTTACCAAATTAGGTCTTGTTCCGGCCAAGCTGACTGAAGTACGAGAAATTCATATGGCACTTGGCTTGGTGGCATCTGGAGAGGGTATTTGTATTATTCCGGAAAGCGCCTGCGACATTGGAATGAAGAATCTAACTTATTTAAATATCTTAGACTTAGAAGCCTATAGTCCCATTTCTCTATCTATGCGTAACATGGACCAAAGTTCCTATATTCCTAAAATCTTAGATTGTATTGAAGAGATCTATAGCGAAGAAGAAGTATCCAGAAATTTGAATTTATAAATTTTTAATACGCTTTAAATTGAATTATCATGTTATTTTAAAACTTTAAACCTATAGGTAATATGTAAAAGGAATTATTAAATGAGAAAAATTTTAGGTATAGCTTCTCTCATTATGTCTACAGGTGTTGTACATGCTGAACAATTAAATGAACAAGAACAAATTTCTCCGTATAGTGCGAATGTGACTTTTGCAAGTCAATATATTTCGCGTGGTTTTCAACAAACTTGGGGTAAGCCTGCACTACAAATTGGTTTCGACTATGCAAATCCGAATGGGCTATTTGTGGGTACTTGGGCATCCAATGTAAGTTCTAACTATCTCCGTGATGCTTCAGTTGAATGGGACTTTTATGCAGGTTATTTAAAAACCATCGATAAATTCTCAATTGGAATGTCTGTTTTTTATTATTATTACCCAGGTGCAAAAAGTACGGCTGAAACGGGGAGTACAAGCTATAACTATGGCGAAATTGTGCCTCAAATTGGCTATGGTCCTTTAAGTCTCAAATATTTTATTACTTATACCCCAGATTACGCAGGTTATAACTCAAATACGATGGGTGGACCGGAAGGTAAACGTTCACGAGGAACAACTTATTTAGACCTCAACTTTACACAGCCGATCAATGAAAGTTGGACTTTTGGTGCCCACTATGGCTATGAAAGAATTAAAAACTTCTCAGAAGCTAATTTTCAGGATATGAAAGTCGAACTTATTAAAGATTTAGGTGATGGCTGGACTACAGGGTTAGCTTATACCAAAGCATGGGACAAAGACGGATACTATAGAAATTATAGTAATGGTGAATCAGATGCACCAATTTCAAATCCAATTCACTCAACCTTTACAGTAGCTGTAAAAAAGGTGTTCTAATTTATACATAAAAAGCCTGATCACTTTAATTTGGAGTCAGCAGGCTTTTTCTAATACATAGAGAAAATTATTTTTTAATTAAATCATAAGCCATTTTAGTATCGTCTAGCTGAACCAGTGAAGCATGACGAGCAGAGAGCGGATCTTTATTTTCAATTGCTGTCAAAATAGCTTTATGTCTTGGTAATGAATGACCTTGTAAATTTGGGCGTAGACTGGTGACTTGAATCGATTGCTGCAAAGGTAAAACCAGCATTTTTGACATATAAGCCAATAAGTCATTATGCGTTGCTTTGGCAATTGCTAAGTGAAACTGGATATCTGGCTCTATAAATTCTTCAACTGTTGTTGCCTTTTCCATTCCTTCATAGGCTTGCTTAATACGTTCAATATCTTCTTCATTTGCTGTACTTGCCGCAATATAGGCTAACTCCGGTTCTAAAACGCGTCGTACGGTAGAAAGTGTTTTAAAAAACTCGTGCTCAGGCGTGGTTTGAATCAACCAGAACAGTACATCTGGGTCGAGTAAATGCCATTCTTCTTTAGGTCGAACTACTGTTCCGATTTTGGGCCTTGAATATGTTAAGCCTTTCGCATTTAAAACACGTATAGCTTCGCGAAAGACAGGGCGGCTGACTTTATATTCCTCACATAAATCAACTTCACTTGGGAGTTTTTCATTTTCTGAAATTTCTCCAGAAACAATTTTTAATCCCAATTGTTGAACGATTAATGCATGTTGGCTTTTGCTTGGAATAGGATTTTTATAGTCAGCTTTACTCATATTTCACTATTACGACATGTTGAATATCCTATGGTATAGATGACCTTGTGTTTTAACAAGATCATCTTTTTCAAGAATAAATATTAATGGGAATGACGTGGAACTTCTGAGCCACGGCAACCGACCAAGAAATCAAAATCACAACCCTCATCGGCTTGTAAAACATGTTCTACATAGAGCTTACGGTAACCGCCAATAAAACTTGGTGGAGCTGGTGGTGCTAAATTTTCAAGACGTTGCTTAAGTTCTTCATCACTCACTTCTAGGTGAAGTTTTCCAGCATAGGCATCAAGTTCGATAAAGTCACCATTTTGAACTACGGCCAAAGGCCCACCCGCCATAGCTTCAGGGGCAACATGTAAAACGACCGTGCCATACGCAGTTCCACTCATACGTGCGTCGGAAATACGAACCATGTCGGTAATGCCTTTGGCTAAAATCTTTGGTGGTAGGCCCATATTTCCAACCTCGGCCATGCCCGGATAGCCTTTAGGGCCGGCATTTTTCATCACAAGAATACAAGTTTCATCGACATCTAGATCTGGGTCATTAATGCGGGCTTTATAATCATCGAAGTTTTCGAATACGACTGCACGACCACGATGCTTCATAAGTTCGGGTGTGGCAGCAGATGGTTTAAGCACCGCACCTTTAGGCGCTAAATTCCCGCGCAAAATACACATACCGCCATCTTGTCGAATTGGATTATCTATTTTTCGAATTACTTCATCGTTATAAATAGGTGATTGTTGGCAGTTTTCCCAAATGGTTTGACCGTTTACGGTTAAAGCTTGAGGATGTGGTAAGAGATTGGCTTCACCCATGCGACGAATCACGGCTGGCAAGCCGCCGCTATAATAAAACTCTTCCATTAAAAAACGACCCGAAGGCTGTAAGTCAACAATGGTTGGCATGCCACGGCCAACACGGTTCCAGTCATCGAGTTGTAAATCAACCCCAATGCGTCCAGCAATTGCTTTTAAGTGAATCACGGCATTGGTTGAACCACCAATAGCTGCATTGACTTTAATGGCATTTTCGAAAGCTTCTTTGGTTAAGATTTTGGAAAGACGTAAATCTTCATGAACCATATCAACAATACGCATGCCAGAAAGATGAGCCAACACATAACGTCGAGAATCTACAGCTGGAATGGCCGCATTGTGGGGTAAGGAAGTGCCTAGGGCTTCAGCCATACAGGCCATTGTAGAAGCTGTGCCCATGGTATTACATGTACCAGCCGAGCGCGACATACCAGATTCAGCAGATAAAAATTCATTTAAATCAATTTTGCCTGCTTTGAGTTCTTCATGCATTTGCCAAACGATGGTACCTGCACCAATGTCTTTACCTTTGTGCTTACCATTCAGCATGGGACCGCCAGTCACTACAATGGCAGGAATATCACAACTTGCAGCTCCCATTAATAATGCAGGGGTGGTTTTGTCACAACCTGTCAGTAACACCACACCGTCAATAGGGTTACCACGAATCGCTTCTTCAACATCCATACTGGCTAAGTTACGGGTAAACATGGCGGTAGGACGTAAATTCGACTCACCATTTGAAAATACAGGAAACTCAACAGGGTAGCCGCCCGCCTCTAAAATTCCTTTTTTTACGTGTTCGGCAATTTTTCGAAAATGCGCATTACATGGGGTGAGTTCAGACCACGTATTACAAATCCCAATGATAGGCTTGCCTTGAAACTCATGATCTGGAATTCCTTGGTTCTTCATCCAGCTGCGATACATAAAGCCATTTTTATCCGTTGTACCAAACCAGGCAGCCGAACGAAGAACTTGTTTGTTATTCATACAAATTTCCCTATATAGTATTACTATTAGAATTAATTAAATTAAAAATACACCATAAATTTTATTTTTAAAAGGTTTGAAATTTAAATAGTATTACTATATTTTAAATTGAAAGGATAATTTACGAGCAAGATGCTCTATAAGTAAATAATAGGAAATGGAGTCGAAGATGGATTTCGAAAAGGATGTAATACGGACGGTCACGTTTAAGCTAATACCTGCATTAGTCATACTATATCTCGTGGCATACATTGATCGTGCCGCTGTTGGATTTGCCCATTTGCATATGGGTGCCGATGTAGGAATTGGTGATGCTGCCTATGGTCTAGGAGCTGGTTTATTTTTTATTGGATATTTTCTTTTTGAAGTCCCAAGTAATTTGCTTTTAGACAAATTTGGTGCTCGTAAATGGTTTACCCGCATTTTATTAACATGGGGCCTCATCACCATGGCCATGGCGCTTATTCAAGGCCCTAAAAGTTTTTATCTCTTAAGGTTTTTACTCGGTGTAGCAGAGGCGGGTTTTTTCCCTGGTGTTTTATACCTAATTACGCAGTGGTATCCGGTGCGGCATCGCGGAAAAATCATGGGAATGTTTGTGCTTTCACAACCAATTGCCATGATGATTGCAGGGCCTTTAGCTGGTCTATTACTTGGAATGGATGGCATTGCAAATTTACACGGCTGGCAATGGTTGTTTGTTGCAGTTGGCTTGCCCGCGGTTTTATTGGCTTTACCTACCTTTTTGTGGCTGCCCGATAACATTGATAAAGTAAAATGGTTAAGCATTGAACAAAAACAATGGCTTAAAAATGAACTCGTTAAAGATGAAGCCGAATATGACCAAACCCGACATGCCAATCCACTACATGCTTTAAAAGACAAACGCGTACTTTTATTAGCACTTTACTACTTACCGGTAACTTTAAGTATTTATGGTTTAAATCTCTGGCTTCCTACCATTATTAAGCAATTTGGCGGAGGTAGTGATATTCAAATTGGGTTCTTATCTAGCATTCCCTATATTTTTGGAATTATTGGACTCCTCATTATTCCGCGTAGTACTGACCGCCTAAATGATCGTTACGGACACTTAAGTTTTCTGTATGCACTAGGTGCTTGTGCAATGTTTTTAAGTGGTTGGCTAAATTCCCCAGTCATGCAGTTGGCAGCTTTGGCTGTAGTTGCGTTCTGTCTATTTTCATCGACTGCCGTGTTTTGGACACTACCGGGTCGTTTCTTAACGGGTGCAAGTGCAGCAGCTGGTATTGCCTTAATTAACTCTGTTGGAAATTTAGGTGGCTATGTCGGTCCATTTGGGATCGGACTGTTAAAAGAATACACGGGAAATATGGCTGCTGGTTTGTATTTCTTATCTATCGTCATGCTTTTTGGCTTGATTCTGACTTACATCGTCTATGCCAAGCTCGAACGTCAAAAAACACAAACAGTGAATATTCAAAAGCCTTTGTAAGGAATAAAACATGCAAATTATTCAATTTGAAAATCGTGCAAATCAACGTGCTGTTGCCAAAGTAGAAGGCAACATGGCATATCCGGTTAAAAATATTCAATCGGTTCGTGATTTAGCACTTTTGGCAATCCGCAATAAAGTTTCACTGGAACAACAAGTTGAGGCGTTAGGGTTTGAGTCCGAAACTTATGATTATTCATCTTTATTAGCAGACTTAAAGGTATTGCCGCCTTTAGATCATCCAGATCCAACGCATTGTTTAATTTCCGGTACAGGCTTAACCCATTTAGGTTCTGCATCTGCACGCGACAAAATGCATCAACAAAATTTAAGCGATGACAGCTCGGTGACCGACACCATGCGAATATTTCAATGGGGCCTACAAAATGGCCGTCCAGCACAAGGTCAGATCGGTGCGCAACCGGAATGGTTTTATAAAGGTGACGGTTCAATTGTGGTAAGACCGGGAGCTGAATTACCTTTACCACCATTTGCTGAAGACGGCGGAGAAGAACCTGAAATTGCAGGCCTCTATGTTATTGGCGAAGACTTAAAGCCTTATCGAATCGGGTTTGCGCTGGGTAATGAGTATTCTGATCATGTGATGGAGCGCCGTAATTATTTATATCTAGCACATTCAAAATTACGTTTTTGTAGTTTTGGTCCGGCTTTACGGACGGGCGAGTTACCAAAACATTTAGTCGGAACCAGCCGTTTGCGTCGTGATGGACAAATCATTTGGGAAAAAGAGTTTCTGTCAGGTGAAGACAATATGTGTCATAGCTTGGCAAATCTGGAATATCACCATTTTAAGTATCAACAATTCTTAAAAGCAGGGGATGTTCACATCCATTATTTCGGTACAGCGACTCTATCTTTTGCCGATGGTATTCAAGCGCAAGTCAACGATGAGTTTGAAATTGAAATGAAAGAATTTGGACTTCCGCTCATAAACAAACTTGCTCATATGCAACCCGAATTACCGATCGGTTCAGTTATTACTCTCTAAGGAATATAAAAATGGTCATTGGACACAACTTTATTGGCGGTTCACGCAGCGCACAAGGTACAACCTTATTAAAAAGTATTCAAGCTACGACTGGTGAAGCTTTGCCTTATGAGTTTCACCATGCAACCGAGCAAGAGATTAATCAGGCCTGTGAAGTAGCCAGTCAAGCCTTTAAGACTTACCGCCATACCACACCTGAACAGCGTGCTGTTTTTTTAGAAAATATTGCAGATGAACTCGATGCTTTGGGTACCGATTTTCTAGAAATTGTCTCACAGGAAACTGCTTTGCCACTTGCACGTTTACAAGGTGAACGTGCCCGGACCAGTGGGCAAATGCGCCTGTTTGCTAAAGTGCTGCGCCGTGGTGATTTTTTAGGTGCCCGTATTGATACCGCTTTGCCTGAGCGCCAGCCTTTACCTCGCCCAGACCTGCGTCAGATTAAAATCGGTGTAGGCCCTGTTGCAGTCTTTGGGGCAAGTAACTTTCCTTTAGCATTCTCAACTGCGGGTGGTGACACTGCTTCGGCACTGGCAGCAGGTTGCTCTGTAGTGGTGAAAGCCCATAGTGGACACATGGCGACAGCAGATTTTGTAGCGCAGGCAATTGAGCGTGCCGTAGAAAAATCAAATATGCCTAAAGGCGTATTTAACATGATCTACGGTAATGGTGTGGGTGAACCACTGGTTAAGCATCCTTTAATTCAAGCTGTGGGTTTTACAGGTTCATTGCGTGGTGGACGAGCTTTATGTGATATGGCCGCAGCCCGTCCACAACCGATTCCGGTGTTTGCTGAAATGAGCAGTATTAACCCGATGCTGATGTTGCCAGAAGCCTTAAAAAACCGTGGTGAAAAAATTGCACAGGATTTGGCAGATTCAGTGGTTTTAGGCTGTGGTCAGTTCTGTACCAATCCGGGTTTAATCTTGGGAATTAAATCAGCTGAATTTAGTCAGCTCATTAACAACCTGACCGACATTATGGGGGCTAAGCCTGCGCAGACTATGCTCAATGCCGGCACCTTAAAAAGTTACACCGCTGGTCTTGAGCACTTGACCCAGCATCAAGGCATTAAGCATTTGGCTGGCAATACTCAACAAGGTAATCAGGCGCAGCCACAACTGCTTAAAGCTGATGTTGAGCTTTTACTGGCGGGTGACCAGCTTTTACAAGAAGAAATCTTTGGGCCAACCACAGTCGTCATTGAAGTTGAAGATAAAGCCCAACTCATTCAGGCACTACAAAGTATGAATGGGCAATTGACTGCGACTTTAATTGCCGATGAAGCTGACTTAACCGAGTTTGCAGATGTAGTTCCAGTTTTAGAGGAAAAAGCCGGTCGATTACTTATAAATGGCTACCCAACTGGTGTTGAGGTCTGTGATGCCATGGTTCATGGTGGGCCATACCCAGCCACTTCAGATGCACGAGGTACTTCAGTTGGAACCTTGGCCATTGACCGTTACTTGCGCCCTGTGTGTTACCAGAACTATCCACAGAGTCTATTGCCGGAAGCCTTAAAAGACAGCAACCCGTTGCAGATTTTAAGATTGGTCAATGGTGAGATGACCAGAGAAGCGATCTAAGAATAAAAAGAGACCAGATGATGGTCTCTTTTTCATAGTCAATTTCAAATGTGAAATAATTTTCATATTTGAAATAATATTTTATTTTTAAGTGATTGATTTTAATATTAAAAATAGTGGCATGTAATTTGCTCCAATAGGATTAGCTACAAGGAGTAAATAATGAATGCGAATCATATACTGCAATTGAGCGGAATATTGCAGCAGAATCTAGGGCTAATCCCTCATGAAATTCAGTTAAAAAAAATGAGTGGCGGAGCTATCCAAGAAAATTGGCTAGTTCAATCTGAAGATTTTGCATTAGTACTGCGTAAAAATGCTGAATCTAGTGTAGAGGCTAGTTCAGATCGGGAGCAGGAATTTTTACTTTTAGATCGGTTATATCACTTTGGCATTAAAGTGCCAGAGCCACTTTATTTCGAGAAGTCACCTAACTTTTTAAACAGTGATTTCTTCATTATGAAAAAAATTGATGGTGTTACAGAAGGCCATAAATTAGTTCGAATTACAGAAGAAGAAAAACGTAAAAAGATTACTCAAGACATTGGTAGGCAACTTGCTTTAATTCATGCCATTCAATCAGATGAAGTATTAGAGAAACTACTTCCTAAGCCAGATAAAGATCAATATTTAGAAAAAAAGCTTACAGTTTTTCTAGAACAACTGGATCACTTAAAAAGACAACGTCCAATCCTTGAGTACGCTATTCAATGGATGTTTAACAATCTTCCAAAAGTCGATGATTTGGTCTTAGTCCATGGTGATTACCGCATTGGTAACATCATGATTAATGGCGATCAAATTTCAGGAATTTTAGATTGGGAATTTACGCAATGGGGAGATCGAAGAGAAGACTTAGGATGGTTTACCTCTAAATGTTGGCGTTTTGGTCAAGATGAAAATATAGCTGGGGGAATAGGTTCATATAAGGACTTTGCGAAAGCTTACGCTGAGATTTCCGATATTTATATCCCTGAATTTGAAATGAAGTTTTGGCATGTCCTGTCTCATGTTCGATGGGCAATTATTGCGATGCAGCAGTCTGACCGAAACAATGAAATGGATACTCCATCACTCGAATTAGCCCTAACGGAATTTTTAGTTCCCCGCCTTGAAAAAAATATCTTGGAAATATTGGGAGAAAAAGAATGAGCGAGCAAAAGATAATTGACCTGATCAAAGCTAGCCAAGCCGTCATTAAAAATGAGCTTTTACCGCAATCGGGCAGTCAGAAATATAACTTGTTAATGCTCATGAGAAGCTTAGAAATTTTGCAGGCTTATATTTTGCAAAAAGATACCTGTACATTGCATCGTTCAGGCATTTTACAAGATTATTTTTCATTTCCAATTAAAGATATTGATGAGGCAACTCAATTGTTTATTAGCGATATCCGTGAAGGTAAACAATCGGATCAAACTTTTGAGACATTAAAAGCCCTGAATTTGGAAGAATTAAAAATTACTGAACCGAAGGTGGCCAATCATGGATAAATATCGGCTACGAATTTATTTGGTTCGACATGGGCATGTTTCATACTTTGATGCAGCTAATAATCCGATTAATCCGAAATTTGCACAGTTATCCGAACGAGGAATAGAGCAAATACAACAACTGGCTCATCAATTACAAGTTGTTAATTTTGAAAAAATTTACTCATCTACCATGCCTCGTTCGATTCAGACAGCCGAAATTTTGAAGCGCTATCAAAATGAGTATAAAGACATTCAGTCATTCGATGATATTCGAGAAATAAGAGCAGGACGTTTAAGAGAAATTTCGTTGGATCGCGCTGAGCTGGAAATCAAAAAGGCCTATCAGTTCCATAAAAATAACCTTGAATTATTTGTACAAGGCGAAAGTTGGACTCACTTTATTAGTCGTGTACTGACTTGGTTTGAAGGCATGATATTAACGGCAAACAAAGACCAGAATATCCTCATTTCTTCACACGATATTGTAAATCGAATACTCATTAATTGGGTTTATGGACATGACTTCAAAGATGTTTATTCGCAGGAACAAGATTATGGCTGCTTAAACATTCTTGATCTGACGATTGAAAATCAAAAGGTAATAAGCAAACGAATCAAGCTTCAAAATTTCACGCCGTACAATCTGATTAAAAATGAGCTATTTAATAGCGCTATGGATGATGTGTATGAAACTTATATCGCGACTCAAGGCTTTAAATTAAAGGAGCTCAGCTCATGATCACACTATCTAATGAATTATTAGAGCTACAACAGAAAGTTAGAGAATTTATTCAGCAAGAGGTGATTCCATTAGAAAGTGATCCTCGCCAAGATAGCCATGGCCCTAGTGAAGCTTTACGCCAAGAATTGGTGAGTCGGGCGTGTAGTTGGGGGCTGCTAACTCCTCATGCAAGTCGAGAAATGGGAGGACTTGGTTGGTCGCATCTGCAAAAGGCTGTAGCTTTCGAAGAAGCAGGATACTCTGCTTTAGGCCCAATCGCGTTAAATATTCATGCGCCAGATGAAGGAAATATCCATCTTTTAGATGTTGTGGCAAATGATGCACAAAAAGAAAGATGGTTAAAAAAACTGGTAGCTGGAGAAATTAGATCTTGCTTTACCATGACAGAACCTGCACCAGGTGCTGGCTCGGATCCATCCATGCTTCAAACAACGGCAATTGCAGATGGCGATGACTATATTATTAATGGCCGTAAATGGTTAATTACAGGAGCCGATGGAGCGAGCGTTGCGATTATTATGGCAAAAATGGAAGATGGCTCTGCTTCAATGTTTCTAACAGATACAAACGTTGAAGGCTTTATATTAGAAAAAAATATGAATGCTATGGACTCATGCTTTTCAGGCGGGCACGGTATTTTACGCTTTGAGAATTTACGTATACCTAAAGAAAACGTTTTGGGTGAAATTGGTAAAGGATTTAAATATGCTCAAGTTCGCCTTGCACCAGCACGTTTAACACATTGTATGAGATGGCTGGGACAAGCAAGGAGAGCACATGATATCGCTACTCAATATGCACGAGAACGCCAATCTTTTGGTAAGAGATTAGGAGACCACCAAGGCGTTGGTTTTATGCTTGCCGACAATGAAATGGATATTTTAACAACTCGATTAGCCGTTCACTATTGTGCGCAGGTTTTAGATTTGGGTGAGAAAGGAAATTACGAGTCGAGCCTAGTTAAAGTGATCAGCTCTGAGGGTATCTGGCGTGTGGTGGACCGATCAGTTCAGATTTTAGGTGGACAGGCCATGACGGATGAATCAGTGGTCTGCAAGATTTTTAAAGATGCGCGAGGTTTTAGAATTTATGATGGCGCAAATGAAGTTCACCGCATGAGCATAGCCAAAAAACTATTAGGGAAACAGGCATAATAAAACAGGGATAAGAGAATGAATATTTTTGATGTAAAAGATAAATATATTTTAATTACTGGTGCTTCAAGCGGTCTAGGGCATCACATAGCTGAATTATTTGCAAAAGAAGGTGCCAATATCGTTATTTGTGCCAGACGGTTAGAGCGATTGAAAGAATTAGAATCGCATATAAAAAATGAATATGGCGTACAAGTTTATACCTTTGCATTAGATGTAAATGATCGTTCCGCTGTGAAAGATATGCTTAGTTCTTTAGAAGCTGAAGGAGTCACTATAGATGTGTTAATTAATAATGCCGGGGTGAGTGATACCAAGCGTTTCTTAGACTATAACGATGAAGATTGGGATAAGATTGTAGATACTAACCTTAAAGCCCCTTGGCAATGTGCACAAGAAGTTGTGCAGCATATGATTAAAGCTGAACGAAAAGGATCGATCATCAACATTACATCAATTCTGTCTCAGTCTACCAACCTAGGTGTTAGTCCATACTGCGCATCAAAGGCTGGATTACGCCATTTAACAGAAGTTATGGCAGTAGAGTTGGCTAGATTTGGTATAAATGTAAATGCCATCGCTCCAGGTTATATGATTACTGAAATTAATGAAGAATATTTAACGAGTGAGGTAGGCCAACAGCTTTTAAAGAAAATTCCTACAAGGAAGTTTGTAGAGTTTGATGACTTAAATGGGCCATTACTGTTACTTGCTTCGCAAGCGGGACAAGGCATAACAGGTATCGAAATTAAAGTCGATGGCGGTCATAGCGCTGCGCCTATATAAAACGTTTTTTAATGGAGTAAAAAATGCTGAATCGAAAACCAATTAATATTTTGGTCACCTATATTAAAAAACCTAATATTAATGGTTTTCGTTCTTTGGTTGAGCAGGCGATTAGTGAAGTAGAGTCGAACGAAATTGATTTGGTGGAATGCCATATTTCAGATGTACAAGATGTTGCTCAAAGCTTAGTAGAAAATGGCTGTCAGATTCTTCTATGTACGGGAGCGACCGCGAGTTTTCTACAGAAGAAATTAAACATTGATATACAGGTCATTCGAACTGGTACTTTTGATGTCATTCAAGCCATATCAAACTTAAAACAATATAAGCGAATTGCTTTGGTGGGTAATACGTCCACAGTCGATCTTGAGAACTACTCTGATATTTTTGCTTTAGATATACAACAGTTTAACTATGACTCATATTTAGATGCTAAAAAAACAATTCATTTAATTAAAAATCAAGGCTTTGATGCCATTATTGGTTCGCCTGTTGCAGTAGAATTAGCTCTGAATGAAAACCTAGTCGGACATTTGGCGATTAGTGTGCCGTCTTTAAAAGACCTTCTGCAAAATGCCTTACGTACCCTTGAAAAGATTCGTAGAGAACAGTATTCAACCTTACGTTTAACCGAGATCTTTAATCACTTAAATGAAGGCATTTGTTTTATTACAAAGCAAAAAAAGATTTCTTTAATTAATAATTCAATGAGTTCGTTACTTGAAAAAGACTCTTCAGACGTTTTAAACAAATCAGCACTCGAAATTTTTGAAGGTTTAAACTTTGATATCGATCAAGAAAATAGTCATCAACTCGTCCAATTTAAAAATTTAAAACTTGCTGTATATATTTCCAAATTAAAAAATGACTACATAGATGGCTATATCTTAAGAGTGCAGGAACTAAATGCATTAGAGCAGTCTAATAGTCAGTTTAGAAAGGTTTCATCAAAGAATTTTAATACAAGATATACCTTTGACCAGATCTTGACGCAAAATCCAAATTTTCAACAAATCATTAAGTTATCCAAAGCATATGCAAAAACCGATAGTACCATTCTCATTACTGGTGAAAGTGGTACAGGTAAAGAAGTTTTAGCACAAAGTATTCATAATTATAGCAGTCGTTATAAAGCGCCGTTTGTTGCAATCAACTGTGCATCTTTTCCGGAAAGCTTGTTAGAGAGCGAATTATTTGGTTATGAAGAAGGTGCCTTTACTGGGGCGAAGAAAAATGGACGTATTGGTCTCATTGAAGCAGCACATACGGGTACGCTTTTTTTAGATGAAATTGGAGATATGCCATTACATCTACAAACTAGATTTTTACGGGTCTTACAAGAAAGACAAATTAACCGCTTGGGCTCAGTGGTAAGTCATCATTTAGATATACGTGTGATTGCTGCAACTCATGCGGACTTAGAAGAATTGGTACGAAATGGAAGCTTTCGGGCAGATCTCTACTATCGTTTAAATATTTTAAGAGTGTATACGCCGTCTTTAAAAGAACGAAAAGAAGATATCTTGTATTTAGCAAATTCCTTTCTAGAGAAATATAGAAAAACACTGAATGATTTGCCGAGTATTTTACAGAAGGCTTTTTTACACTATTCTTGGCCGGGTAATATCCGCGAACTTGAAAATATCGTTGAAAGAATCAATGTGCTATTACAGCTTGATCATGAAATTTTAACTCCAGAATTTTTAAAGCAACAGTTACCCGAGCTATTTCAATCTCAAAATCACCACACGACGCAACCTTTATTAAAAGAAGTAAAAGTTAATCAAGAGTTGAGTTTAATTGAGCAAACACTTGCAGAAGTAGAGGGTGATTTAGACCTTGCTGCACAAAAACTCGGGATTAGCCGGACCACTTTGTGGCGTAGAATGAAACTCATAAATCATTAATTTCAAAATTGAAATCTTTTCAAAAAAGAAAAATAAAATAATTAATTAAGTTATTGAAAATAATAATAAAAATATTTGGCATCATAGTTGCATTGACTCATGTAAGCATCTGAATCAGTTGCTAAATTGTGTGAGGAAATAAGAATGACGAATGGATTAATGATGCATTGTAATTTAAACATTACTTCAATAATGCAGCATGCTTTGATAGTTTACGCAGATCAAGAAATTGTAACTTTGAAAGCAGATGGGATAAGTAAACACCGATATACATATAAAGATGCTTTCGAACGTGTAGCTCAGTTTGCCAACGCACTAGACCGATTAAATATAAGTTCTGATGCTAAAGTCGGAACGATGGCATGGAACTCATTTCAGCATTTTGAATTGCACTATGCCATTCCATGTACGGGAAGAATTTACCATACAATTAACCCTAAATTGGCGCCTGAACAGCTCATTCAAATTATCAATTCTGCTCAAGATGAGGTACTCATTATTGAACCAGATTGTTTGGCATTAGTTGATTCGATTTATGACAATATAAAGCCAGTCATAAAACATTTTATTGTGCTCGGGGACCCCAATAAAAATTTAAAAGCACAATTTGATTTCGTCTTTTATGAAGAACTCATTGCTCCAGAGCAGTCTTATTATGATTGGCCAGATATCCCTGAAGAGCGTGCAAGTGGTCTTTGTTATACATCAGGTACAACAGGGGATCCTAAAGGCGTTCTTTACTCACATCGTAGTACTGTATTACATGCATTAATACTAAGCATGCCAAATGCGATTGGCTTAACGCATGATAGCTGTATCATGCCTTTGGTTCCGCTTTATCATATTAGCGCATGGGGAATGCCATTTAATGCGGTTTTGTCGGGGGCAAAAATCGTTTGGCCTCATTCATTTGCGGGCCAAACAGATAAGATTTTCGACCTGATCCAATCAGAACACGTAGATATTTCTATGGCTGTTCCTACCATCTGGAATTCTTTTAAAAATTATCTTGAAGAACACCATATTTCATCAGTCAGTTTAAAACGTGCAATATCTGGTGGTTCAGCTGCGCCATATTCGCTTATTGAGTCTTTGAGCCATTATGGAATTTCTGTTGAAAATGCTTGGGGAATGACTGAAACCAGTTCAATGGCAGCGTGTAACCGAGTAGACCAAATTAAAAATAATATCGAAACCCAATCGATTAAATGCGGTAAACCTATCTTCGGTATTCAAATGAGATTGCGTGATGAGAATCATCAATTACTTCCTCATGATGGTGTGCATGAAGGCATTTTAGAAGTACGTGGTCATACAATTGCTAAACAATATATCAATCAACCAAAAGCAGGAGAAGAAGAGGGCAAATGGTTCGATACGGGAGATATCGCCTGCATAGATGAATATGGATATATGCATATTACGGACCGTGCCAAAGATATGATTAAGTCGGGAGGAGAGTGGGTCAGCAGTGTTGAAGTTGAAAATGCAGCGATGGGATATGAAAAAGTTGCAGAAGCCGCCGTTATTGCTGCCAATCATCCTAAATGGGGAGAACGCCCACTTTTAATATTGGTGCCAAAGTCTCCACAAGAAAAAATTGAACATTCAGAAATTGTCATTTTTCTATCATCCAAATTACATAAATGGGCCATTCCGTCAGCAACCATATTGGTTGAAGAAATACCGCATACGCCCACTGGAAAAATCAGTAAAAAAATATTGAGAGAACGTTATCACGACTATTTCACCAATAGTGCTTTTGCTGAATGTAAATAATGATCAACATAAAAAAGGATTTTTTATATGAACATCCCTCAGGAAGCAAATATCGTTTTAGATGCGAAATTTAAAAAGATGGTAAAGCAGAGAAATCGATTCGCCGTTTTCTTAAGCTTAATTGTACTCAGCATTTACTTTATTTTTATAGGAACAGCCACATTTCATCCCGAATTACTTGCAATTCCATTAGAAGCAAGCAAAGTCACCATTGGTTTACCAATTGCTGCAATTGTTATTGTATTGAGCTGGATTATAACGGGATTTTATATATTTATTACGAATCAATACTTTGACAAACAAAAAGAAAAATTAAGAAAGGAATATCGTTATGAATAAATATTTTGCTTTTACTATTTTGACCTTATTTAGCTCCGGTGCTTGGGCTTCACAAAGCGAGCCAAGGAATTGGACCGCAATTATTATGTTTGCATGTGTAGTTGGTATTTCACTACTTATTACTTTTAAAGCTGCAAAGAAAACAGTATCGAAAGAAGATTTTTATACAGCGGGTAATGCTATTTCAGCTAAGCAAAATGGTTTGGCGATTGCGGGAGACTATATGTCTGCCTCAACCTTACTCGGTATTTCTAGTATGGTTTTCTTCAAAGGCTATGATGGTTTTATCTATGTGACAGGCTTTTTTGTTTGTTGGCCCATTTTAACTTTCTTAATGGCTGAAAGACTAAGAAACCTTGGCAAATATACTTTTGCAGATATTGTTTCGTATCGATTAGATCCACAGCGCACCCGTATTTTGGCAACGTGTGGTTCACTTATTGTTGTGTGTTGCTATTTAATTTTGCAAATGGTGGGTGCAGGTCAGCTGATTAAATTATTGTTTGGTCTAGATTATAAAATTGCCGTTATGCTGGTCGGTTGTCTAATGCTGGTGTATGTCATTTTCGGAGGAATGCTTGCAACCACATGGATACAAATAGTTAAAGCTATTCTTTTGCTCTTTGGCGGAACCGTTTTAGTCTTTCTGGCATATAAAGCGTTTGGTTTTAGTTTAAATAATATGGCTGAGGCTGCCGTTAATACACATAAATTAGGACAAAAGGTGTTAGAACCGGGTCCAATGTTATCCAACCCGATTAATACACTCTCTATGTCTATTGGGTTGATCTTTGGTTTAGCAGGTTTACCACATATTCTGATGCGCTTTTTTACGGTTCCAAATGCTGCTGAAGCACGCCGTTCAGTCTTTTATGCTTCTGGTTATATTGGTTACTTCTTTATTGTAGTTTGTATTTTAGGTTTAGCTTCCATCGCCATAGTAGGCACGAATCCTCAATATTTTGTAGATGGGCACCTCGGTGGAGATTTAATTGGCGGCAGTAACATGGTTGCGATGCATCTAGCAAAAGCCCTTGGTGGAAATCTATTACTCGGCTTTTTATCTGCTGTAGCATTTGCAACGATTTTAGCTGTGGTGGCTGGCTTGGTACTTGCTGGAGCTTCTGCGATTTCCCATGATTTATTTCAAAAAGTCATTAAGAAAGGCAAGGCAACTGAAAAGCAGGAAATGGTTGTATCTCGACTTTCTGTGGTGGTTCTAGGTGTGATTGCCATAGCATGTGGAATCTTATTTGAAAAAATGAACATCGCTTTTTTAATGGGACTTACATTTGGTATTGCTGCTTCCGCTAACTTTCCTGTACTTATTCTTTCTATGTACTGGAAAGATTTAACTACCCGCGGCGCCATATTTGGTGGGTTTGTAGGAATCATTTCCGCAATTACCTTTGTAGTTTTATCACCTACGGTCTGGGTAGGTGTTTTAGGGCATGAAAAAGCAATATTCCCATTTGATAATCCAGCATTATTTTCAATGCCCCTCGCTTTTTTAGTGAGTATTGTTGTGTCTTTGACTGATAAAAGTGAAAGAGCCAAGTTAGATAAACAGGGTTTTGAATTACAAGTGGTGCGTTCAGAGCTTGGGGCTCAACAAGGGTCGTTTGAAAAAATGCCTTTGCATTAAGTCTATTAAATAATCCCAAAAGTAAGATAGCTGGAGTGGATTATGAGAGTAAAGGAAAGAGAGATGACTCCCTATATAAGTTAATAATAATTTGGACTTATTAAGTAAAAAAGACCAGTATTAACTGGTCTTTTTTACTTTCAGTTTTTATTTTTTGACGATTAAAGCTAACTTACCAACATGTTGTCCTTGATCAAGGAATTCATGAGCTTGGCGAGCTTCTTCAAGATCAAATGTTTTATATAACAAGGGTTTTATCTGTCCTTTTGAAATTAAAGGCCATACCTTTTCTTGCAGTGCTGCCATCACTTCTGCTTTCGCTTCTGCAGTTTGAGAGCGTAGGGTAGCGCCTGTATGAGTTAGGCGTTTAGCAAGCATCGGAAAAATATTGACTTTGTCCGCTAAGCCTTTAAGCACACCTATTTGCAATATTGTGCCGTTCATTGCAGCGACTTCATAATTTCGCTGGATGTAATCTCCAGCAATAATATCCAAGACAAAATCTACACCTTTACCATCAGTATGTTTTTTTACAACTTCAACAAAGTCATCTTCATTATAATTTATGGCTACATCAGCACCAATTTTTAAACTCGCTTCTTGATGTTCTTTGCTCGAAACTGTTGTAAAAATTTTGGTTGCTCCAAAAGCTCGAGTTAACATCGTTGCGGTAGTACCAATTCCTGAAGTACCGCCATGTATTAAAATTGAACTGTTTGGACGGAATTTTGCATGTTGGAAAAGATGTGACCAAACTGTCATAAAAGTTTCTAATAAAATTCCACCTTCAATTAATGTCAGACCTTCAGGAATGAAGAGTACATTATCTTGATGGGCAACTACATATTCAGCATAGCCACCGCCCGGAACTAATGCACAGACTTCATCTCCAGCTTTAAACTTAGTAACTTGCTTGCCTACTTGTTTAACAATTCCGGAAACTTCAAGGCCAGGAATGTCAGTTACACCAGGCGGTGGTGCATACAAACCTTTTCGTTGCATTACATCTGGACCGTTAATACCTGCTGCAACAACTTCAATTAATATCCCATCATCTGTTAACTCAGGCATAGGTCTTTCACTAACCGTAATAACTTCAGGGCCGCCAGCACCTTTAAAAGTGATACATTTCATAAAGTTGTTTCCTTATTAGATATTGTTAATTAAATAAGCGGAATTGAGACTGAGTGCGCA
Source organism: Acinetobacter sp. FDAARGOS_494 (assembly GCF_003812225.1). Lineage (NCBI taxonomy): Bacteria > Pseudomonadati > Pseudomonadota > Gammaproteobacteria > Moraxellales > Moraxellaceae > Acinetobacter > Acinetobacter sp. FDAARGOS_494. Next base: position 3,771,495 of record NZ_CP033866.1, on the reverse strand, counting down.
ATCCCGCTTAGGATGAAAAATAATTAAGATTTAGCTTTTTTCTTACCCAAGGTAATGGCAAGTGCTAACTCCATGAATTTTCCAAAAGGAGCATGTAAGAAGCTTGGGAAATTCCAGCGGCCCTGATCAAAGACACCTTTTGCATGGCTCATAGAACGGAAACCTTCAATTCCGTGATAAGCACCCATCCCACTTGGACCGATACCACCAAACGGTAGATCGTCTTGTGCCACATGAATTAAGGTATTGTTAATACCAACGTTACCTGAAGTCGTACGTCGTAGCAGTTTTTTGCAATCTGCATCTTTTTCACCAAAATAATATAAGGCGAGTGGACGATCTCGTTCATTGATGTAGTTAATTACCTCATCAATATCACGGTAGGTACGCACGGGTAGAATTGGGCCAAAGATTTCTTCTTTCATAATTGCATCATCATCTTTTGCTCCTACAACAAGTGTTGGAACAAGAGTACGAGTGCGATTCTTTGCCGATTCAGATTTGACTCCTAGTTCAATGATTCGTGCGCCATTTTGTCTTGCACTATCAAGTAAGCCTTGTAAACGAGCATAATGACGTTCATTGACAATTGAAGTGTAATCATCACAGTCTGGCCCGTTTGGATAGAATCGAGAGACTGTCGCGTTGTATTCTTCAATAAATATTTCTAAATCATCTTCATGAACAAGGGCATAATCTGGAGCAACACATGTTTGTCCACCATTGGATAATTTTCCATAGGCAATACTAGTCATGGTTCTCGAGTTTACGTGCCCTCGACCTACAATCGCTGGACTTTTACCACCTAATTCAAGAGTGAGCGGAACGAGGTTATCACTTGCTGCTTTCATGACTTTACAGCCCACAGGTGTACTTCCTGTAAACAATAGATGGTCGAAAGGTAGTGCACTAAATTCAGCACCAACTTCAGGCCCACCTAAAATAACCGCAACTTCTTCTATAGAAAAGTTCGCCGCAAGCATGCGTGAAATCACTTCACTTGTTCGAGGGGTGAGTTCTGAGGGTTTAAGCATTGCTCGGTTACCGGCAGCAATCGCTGTAGCAAAAGGAATAAGCGTAAGAGAAATAGGGTAGTTCCAAGGAGCCATGACCCCAATAACCCCTTTCGGCTGATATTCTATGTGAGCACTAGCTGAGCGATAGAATAAGCTGACATGACGCTTTTCTGGCTTCATGAAACGGCGTAAATTACGCGTTAAATAATCGATGGACTGAACAATACCAACAAGTTCCATGACATCTGTTTCATGATATGAACGGTGTCCAAAGTCTTCACTTGCAGCAACTTGTAATTCACTACGATATTCAATGACAGCAGCACGAAGTTTTGCAAGACTTGCTTTACGCTGTTGAAGTGTTGGTGGTTCAGCTTTCAAAAATGCTTTGCGTTGTCGAGAGAGTATCTCTGATGCATTTAAAGTGCTGCTTACTTCATTGAGAGTATTCATCTTAAACCTCAAAACATAGCTTAACGATCCTAAGCTAACTGACTGATGATTAAAGTTTAGTCGGTAGATTTAATACGACCTGAGCATCTTCAATCACATCGAGACGAAGAATAGTAGATGCGCCCAACTGGTCTAGAAGCTGGCTCACATGGCCGCCATGGCGTGTCACTTTTACCTTGCGCGGGAAAAGTTTTTCACCAAACGAGAGAACATTGGTTTGCACTAGAGTTTGATGCCACTCGTTATCGACTAAATGCAACATCGTGGCTTTACCCATGCGGGATTCAGACTTAACTCTTTTTAATGACGGAGTTGCGGTTGTTAGGCTAATATCTAATTTGTTGTAAGTTGAAAGTGTTGCTTCAACTTTTTTCTTATCAATCTTTACATCAATTTCGGCTAGCCATTTTGGAAGTTGATAACCATATACGCCACGTACACGTGCTATTTCAGTGTCGACAGGTAAAGCTAATACATGCGCATAAAAGTGATGTTTACGAATCGAGTTAATCAGCTCTAAAGCATGCGGACCATGAGCTTTAGGTTTACGCACGACAATAGCTACAGACGCTTCATTGTATGGATCATTATCACAAACTGTATAAGTGAAAAAGGTGAGTGCAACTAGTCCATAACCTGGAAAAGCTTCCAAGGGTACTAGAGGCGAAGGTAATTTTTTCTTTAACAGCTTAACGGGTGCAAGCATCAAAACTTGCACATTGCCGCTACGATAATAAAAGTTGGGAGCCCAGACAGGTCCAACTCTTGATTCAACTAACTTTTTAGGAATGCTACGGAAAAAATCAATATTTCCAGCTGCAGGATCTTTTGCAACTTCATCTAAATCAGGATTCATTCTAAAGCGGTCATAATAACCACCTTTTGGAACTTTAACTTTCTGTTGACCAAATTCAACTTCAGTGAACGCTTTATTTGTATTCATAATTGGTTAACCTTTAAATTGATCGACTGAGTAGCTGATAATCTTTAAAAGCAGATATCAACTTTCTGCCTGTAGGATTACTATAAGTTTAAAGTTCACTTGAATGTCAATATGCTATTTCTCTAAGAATTAAAACTGCTTGTAACGAATTTAGAATAACTTTTAATAAGAATAGGTAGAGTTGATTAGCTTTTAGATGATCTAAAGAAAACCCTTAGTTTTTAGGACTGTAGAAATTATTTTTTTACACTTTTTAAACGCTGTTTTCTCTAAAATCTATTGACCTTAAAGTGAACTTTAACCTTACTATGTTATGACTATCCATGAGGGTAGGATTGAAAATTTTATATGTACTTATTACGAATTAATTAGAGCATATACAGTAAATCGATAGTGTAACTTTTACACAGGAGAAACAAAAATGGGATATGTCACAACAAAAGACGGCGTAGATATTTTTTATAAAGATTGGGGCCCTCGCGATGCTCCTGTAATTTTCTTCCACCATGGTTGGCCGCTCAGTTCAGATGACTGGGATGCGCAAATGCTTTTTTTTCTTAAAGAAGGTTTTCGTGTAGTTGCTCATGACCGCCGTGGTCATGGTCGTTCCACTCAAGTCTGGGATGGTCATGATATGGACCATTATGCAGATGACGTTGCTGTTGTGGTTGAGCATTTAGGTGTACAAGGTGCGGTACATGTAGGGCATTCAACAGGTGGTGGTGAAGTAGCACATTATGTTGCTCGTTATCCTAATGACCCTGTTGCTAAAGCTGTTTTAATTAGTGCCGTTCCACCATTAATGGTGAAAACTGAAAGTAATCCGGATGGTTTACCAAAAGAAGTTTTTGATGACCTTCAAAATCAACTTTTTAAAAATCGTTCTCAATTTTATCATGACGTACCTGCAGGTCCATTTTATGGATATAACCGACCAGGAGCAAAAGTATCAGAACCTGTGGTGTTAAATTGGTGGCGTCAGGGCATGATGGGCGGAGCAAAAGCTCATTACGATGGAATTGTTGCTTTCTCTCAAACAGATTTTACTGAAGACCTCAAAAAGATTGAAATTCCTGTTCTTATCTTGCATGGTGAAGATGATCAGGTTGTACCTTTTGAAATTTCAGGTAAAAAATCTGCGGAACTCGTTAAAAACGGTACTTTAATTAGTTATCCAGGATTTCCTCACGGAATGCCAACTACAGAAGCAGAAACAATTAACAAAGATCTTTTAGCATTTATTAGAAGTTAAGTTTAAAAAAGAGGGCAGCCAAAATTGACTGCCCTTTTTATTGATTCGATTGATTATTTTTTTCGGGTGCATATTAATGAATGACGATACTAAAAAATGTCCTTTTTCCCAACTTACTACTGATTTTGGGGCTCCAGTTGTAGATAACCAGAATAGTATGACGGCAGGTGCAAGAGGGCCTCTACTTGCTCAAGATTTATGGTTAAACGAGAAATTAGCTAACTTTGTTCGTGAAGTAATTCCAGAACGTCGTATGCATGCAAAAGGTTCAGGTGCATTCGGCACTTTCACGGTGACTCATGATATTACTCAATATACCCGCGCTAAAATCTTTAGTGAAATTGGTAAAAAAACAGAAATGTTTGCCCGATTTACCACTGTAGCTGGTGAACGTGGAGCAGCAGATGCTGAACGTGATATTCGCGGCTTTGCTTTAAAATTTTATACAGAAGAAGGTAACTGGGACATGGTGGGGAACAATACACCAGTGTTCTTCTTACGTGATCCACGTAAATTTCCAGATTTAAATAAAGCAGTAAAACGCGATCCTAAAACTAACTTGCGTAGCGCAACGAATAACTGGGATTTCTGGACTTTATTACCTGAAGCTTTACATCAGGTCACTATTGTCATGTCTGATCGAGGTATTCCTGCTTCCTACCGTCATATGCACGGTTTTAGTAGCCATACCTATAGTTTCATCAATAGTGCGAATGAACGTTTCTGGGTGAAATTTCATTTCCGGACCCAACAGGGAATTAAAAATTTAACAGATGCCGAAGCTGGTGAATTAGTGGGGCATGATCGTGAAAGTCATCAACGTGATTTATTCGATGCGATTGAACGAAAAGATTTCCCTAAGTGGACTTTGTATGTACAGGTAATGCCTGAGCAAGATGCTGAAAAGGTTCCATATCATCCATTTGATTTAACAAAAGTCTGGCCTCATGGAGATTATCCATTAATCGAAGTGGGTGAGTTCGAGCTGAATCGAAACCCTGAAAATTTCTTCTTAGATGTTGAACAATCCGCTTTTGCACCAAGTAATCTGGTTCCTGGCATTAGCGCTTCCCCAGACCGCATGCTGCAAGCCCGTTTATTTAACTATGCAGATGCTCAGCGTTATCGTTTAGGTGTGAATTATCAGCAAATACCTGTAAATGCGGCACGTTGCCCAGTTCATAGTAATCACCGTGACGGTCAAGGACGCATCGATGCCAATTATGGTGGTCTTCCACATTATGAGCCAAATAGTTTTGGACAATGGCAAGAGCAGCCTCAGTACAAAGAACCACCGTTAAAAATTAATGGGGATGCTGATTTCTGGAATTATCGTGAAGATGACAACGATTATTTCAGTCAACCTCGTGCTTTGTTTGAACTTATGACTCCTGAGCAACAACAGGCTTTATTTGATAATACTGCACGCGCAATGGGTGATGCTCTTGATTTCATTAAATATCGCCACATTCGTAACTGTTACGCATGTCATCCAGCTTATGGCGAAGGTGTGGCTAAGGCGCTTGGTTTGACAGTTGAAAATGCTCAAGCAGCTAGAGAAACTGACCCTGCACGTGGTTTACCAAGTTTTATTTAAATCTTTAAAAACAGAACATAAGGCTATGTCAATAATAGCTTTATGTACTTAACTATTTTATAGCATCGAATGAAAAAATTAATATCTACACTCAGTCTCGGTATTCCATCATTATTCTTCACAAGTAATGTACAAGCAGGGCTGACCATTCCTGTGGGTTTTACCAAATCAGATTCATTTATATTTAACGCCTCAAGCAAAGACTGCTTATAAAGAGGCTTTAGCTTTACCTGAAACAGCCATACCTTTATTAGATTTAGATTTTGGTATATTAACTCAAAATTCATCTTCAAAGATTCGGTTTAACTAATATTATTTAAAAGAGAATAGAACTTTATTGTTTTCAGATAGTATATTTAAATTAACTAGAATTTTATAAATAAAATGAAATATAAAAAATATTATTATATATGGTAGAAATAATCGTAGCCCTTTCTTCTTATAATAAGTAGAAAGGGCTCTTTAAAATTATTTTTTAGCTGTCGATTTATCAAGTGATGGATATGGAACAGGCATATTTAATGCCAATTGTGCATCTTTCACTACATCAAAACGTAGAACTTTATTAGCTCCTAGTTCATCAAGTAATTTACTCAGCGGTCCACCACTTTTTACAACTTGAACGTTCTTTGGAAAAAGCTTTTGTCCAAATGCCAAAGTATTAGACTCTACAGAAGTGCTGTGCCATTTCCCATCTACCAATTGATACATGGTTTTTGTTTCAATACGAGATTGTGGTTTCACAGTTTTAATTTCTGGCAATGGCGCAGCTACACTTAAATCAGGTTTACCATCAGTATTATAAATATGAGCTTGAACTGATTTATCGCCAATTTTCATATCAATAGGTGTTAACCATTTTGGTAATTGGTAACCATACACACCACGAACACGAGCAATTTCTGTATTTACTGGTAATGCGAGTACATGGCCATAATATTTATGGTTACGCATTGAACTCAATAATTCTGTGGTATTGAAGTGATGAGCACCAGGTTGGCGTACAACCACAGCAACCGAAACTTCATCATATGGGTCGACATCACCGACTGCATAAGAGAAGAATGTTAATGAAACCAAACCATAGCCTGGGATAGGTTGTAATGGTTCAAGTGGAGCAGGGAGTTTTGCTTTTATTTTAGAAATCGGAGCAAGCATCAAGAGTTGGATATTGCTAGTACGGTAATAAAAATTCGGAGACCATACTTTACCCACTCTAGTATCTACAAGTTTTTTTGGGATGGTACGGAAATAATCAATATTTCCAGCTGCAGGATCTTTTGCAACTTCGTCTAGATTCGGGTTCATACGAAAACGATCGTAATAGCCGCCTTTTGGAACATTAACTTTATAAGGCCCAAACTCTACAACAGTTGTTTCCTGTGAAGTGCTTGAGTTTGATGGTTGTTGTACAGAACTTGAGTTAGTCTCAACCGCTTGAGCTGAAAAACTCAATAATAAACTTACGGATAAAGCAGTAACTGTTCGAGGGAGATTAAGCTTGTTGAACATTGAAATGTTCCTCCTATAGACCATGTATTAATGCTAAGATTAAAGTGAGGTTGAAGGTCAAGCTTTTTTATTAGTATTTTAAACTTTATTTAAAAAGAAAATTAGAATATAAAAAATAAAAGATATGATTTTTTATGAATTAAAAAAGAGAACCAGAATATAAAATTCTGGTTCTCTTTTTTTAAAATATTTTAATAAATTAATTAAGAGTGCTTAACCGTTTAACAACAGCTTCGGCAATTTCTTTACTAGATTGAGGGTTTTGTCCAGTAATAATTCTATCATCTGATACTACATATGAAGTAAATGGAAGAAAGCCTTGTTTATATTTAGCGCCATGGTTAATTAAGCTATTTTGTAAGGAAAATGGAACTTGAGATTTAATTCCAGACAAAGTTTCTTCTTTATTAGCGAACCCAGTAACAGTTCTACCTGAAATGAGTGGTTTACCATTTTCACCTACCAAAGGTAATAAGCCTCCCACGCCATGACAAACCGCTGAAACGATACCACCTTGGCGGTAAATAGTTTCACTAATATTTTTTAGTTCCTTATTATCCGGGAAATCCCACATTGTTCCATGTCCACCCGTATAATAAATTGCTTTATAGCGTGTTGGATCGATACTACTTGGTGCCAAAGTGTGGTTTAAGCGATACATAAACTGACGATCTGCTAAAAGTTTTCGAGCTGATTTATCAACGTAAATAGGCTTCATACTACGTTCATCAAGTGGTACAACTCCACCTTGAGGACTGACAAAATCCATGTCATAGCCAGCAGCTTTAGCGACATCATAAAAATGAGTTAATTCAGTAAGCCATAAGCCAGTTTTATCTGAACGAGTCGGATAGGCTGAATGATTGGTCATAACGACTAAAATTTTACCTTTGCTTTTAGCCATTTCTTGATTTTGTACTTGGTCAGATGCATTTGCATAGCTTACTGATAAAAAAGCCATAAAAAAGGCAATCAACCAACGCTGAAAACTCCAAACTTTAGACACGGTAAGCTCCTCATATTTACCTATTAGGAATGCTAAGATTAAAGTTAGGTTTAAGGTCAAGTTTTTTTAAAAAATGACCGATGAATGGAAAAATGATTAGTCAGAGATTAGGAAGTTAATGATTCAGGTAAATTATAAAGAAAGCATGATGACATGCTTTCTTTATAAGATTTACATTAATTAGCACCGCACTAAATTATTATTTCAAATGCTTTTGAAGTTCAGATCCAGCTTGTGATAACGCAGTTTTCACAGATGGTTCGTTGCTTAATGGATTTAAAAGACCATAGTCATGAATCAAACCGTTATAACGAGTTACAGTCACTGGAACACCCGCTTTATCTAAGTTACGGCCAAAAGCTTCACCTTCATCACGTAATACATCTAATTCAGCTGTTTGAATTAATGTAGGTGGGAAGTCTTTTAACTGTTCGCTTGTAGCACGAAGTGGTGATGCCAAAATATTGTTGCGATCATTGGCATTGGTTGTGTAGTTGTCCCAGAACCATTTCATCATGTTCTTAGTCAAGAAGTATCCTTTTTCATACTGATTGTAAGAAGCATTGTCGAAACCAGCATTGGTAACAGGCCATAACATTACGTTGTAACGCACTTTTGGACCGCCAGATTGTTTAATCTGAAGAGCAACAGCAGCCACCATGTTGCCGCCAACGCTATTACCTACTAAAGCTAGACGGCTACCATCAACACCAATTTCTTTACCATGTTTAGCGACCCATTTGGTTGCTTCATATGACTGATTAATTGCTACAGGGAAATGAGCTTCTGGGGAAGGCGTATAGTTAACATATACAGCCGCTGCACCAGACTCGCGAACTAAATCACGAATTAAGCGTTCATGAGTAGCAAAGTCGCCTAACACCCAACCGCCACCATGGAAGAACATAAATACAGGAAGAACGCCTTTAGCATTTTCTGGTTTAACAATTTTTAGTTGAATGCTTTGACCATTTATTTGAATTGTTTTCTCTGAAACTTGTGCTGGCGGAAGTTTTGCTCCTTTTTGTGCACCGATTAAAACTTGACGAGCTTCGTTTGGAGTCATTAATTCCATTGGTTTACCGTTACCCGAATTGAGTACGTCTAGGAATGCTTGTACACCCACAGTCGGAGTAGGAGTATTGATAGCTTCAGCTGAAACAGCTGTAGTGAAAAGAGCAGATGTTAATAAAGCTGTTGCGATTTTCATGGTGAAAACTCACTTTAAGTTAAAAATTTGAAATACAACTTTGAGCCAAGGCTTTTCGTCCAAGATCAAGCTGGTTCTATCGAAAGCTCAGTTCAATAAGTATCTTGTGTATATAATACTTGCACGCAAGATACTTATGGTCAAGAATTATTTATAATAATTTTTAGATAATTTTATTTTTTGGTTTAAATATGAAAGAAAACAAGATATTAGGTGATAAACTCTGTTTTTCGCTTTATTCAGTAGCGAATGCACTTACGCGGCAGTATCGTCCATTACTTAAAGATTTCGATTTAACTTACCCTCAGTTCATCGTTCTTTTAGCTCTTTACGAAGAAGATGATATTTCCCTAAAAGAACTCAGTGAAAAGACCTTATTTGACTCAGGCACCTTAACGCCGTTGGTTCAAAAACTTGAAGCAAAAGAGTTTTTGAAGAGGGTATCAATCAAAGAAGATGAGCGGGTAAAAAAAGTAATATTGACGGACAAAGCTTTAGAGATAAAAGAAAAAGTGATTGATCTACCCAATCAGTTGCGATGTTCAATGCATATGAATGATGAGGAGCTGACTATGCTGAGAAAGCTTTCTTTGAAATTATTGGAAGATTTATAAAGTTTTCTTTAACTGAAAATAATTTTTATCTGCAAATAGTTTAAAGCTTTAAACTTTAAAAAAAGAGGCATCTGAAGGCCTCTTTTTTACATAAAAAATTAATGAATACAACTCTTTAAATAGGGGAATAATAAAAGGTATTGACATTAAAGTTAGCTTTAATCTTAAAGTAAAGCCATACTGAATGAGGTCATTCCAATGAAAGTGTTCGAAAAATTAGTATTCCCAAATGGCTCATATGTTCCTAACCGTATTGCTAAAGCAGCAATGGAAGAAAACATGGCTGATTTAAACCATGCACCATCAGAAGAATTAATGCGTTTATATCAGGCTTGGGCAAATGGTGGCGTAGGTCTAATCATTACCGGAAATGTAATGGTAGACCGCCGAGCAATGACTGGACCGGGCGGCGTAGTGCTTGAAGATGAAAAGCATCTAGATACTTTTAAAAAATGGGCACAAATTGGGCGCTCAAAAGGTGCTCAGATGTGGCTTCAAATTAACCATCCGGGTCGCCAAATGCAAGCCAATCTTGGTCAGCAGACGTGGGCACCATCCGCTATTTCACTTGATCTTGGCAAAATGTCAAATCGCTTCAACACGCCAATCGAAATGACTGAATCTATGATTGCAGAAGTGATTCAGCGTTTTGCAAACACGGCGCGTTTAGGTGAAAAAGCAGGGTTTACCGGTGTGGAAATTCATGCAGCACATGGTTATTTATTAAGTCAGTTTCTTTCTCCACTGAGTAATAAACGCCAAGATCAATGGGGTGGTTCTTTAGAAAACCGCGCTCGCATTTTAATTGAGATTGTTGAAGCTGTTCGTAAAGTGGTTTCGCCTCAGTTTACTGTTGCAGTAAAACTGAACTCAGCCGATTTCCAACGTGGTGGGTTTAGCGCTGAAGATGCTCAACAAGTGGTTAAAATGTTAAATGAGCATGCAGTCGATTTGGTTGAACTTTCAGGCGGTAGCTATGAAGCACCTGCAATGCAAGGTCAAGCACGTGATGGCCGTACACTTGCTCGTGAAGCTTACTTTTTAGAATTTGCGCAAGAGATTCGTAAAGTTGCCAAAATGCCTGTTATGGTGACAGGTGGGATACGCCGTAAACAAGTGGCAGAGAAAGTGATTGAAAGTGGTGTAGATATGGTCGGTATTGCCACAGCTCTAGCAATTGAACCTAATTTGCCAAATGCTTGGAAACAAGGCCAGAATCTTACTCCTGAGTTAAAACCAATTACTTGGAAGAACAAAACACTTGCTTCACTTGCCAATATGGCTATGGTCAAATTCCAGTTACGTAATTTAAGCGCAGGTAAAAAAACAAAACCAAATGTTTCACCAGCTTGGGCTTTAATTTTGCAACAATCAGCTATGTCATGCCGTACTCGCCAATACAAAAAAGGCATGCGTGACTATTATTTGCTTCTTAATAAGTGAGTTGTGTTATGACAAATGCGAACGATTCAAACTGGATAATTTATGGAGCAAATGGCTACACGGGCGAGTTAATCGCTCGTGAAGCTGTACGCCAAGGTCTAAAACCAACTTTGGCTGGTCGTAACAAAGCTAAGGTTGAAGCACTTGCTCAAGAGTTGGGGCTTGGTTATAAGGCTTTTGGGCTCGATAACGTGGATGCGGTAAGTGAACAACTCAAAGGCTTTAAACTGATCATGCACTGTGCAGGGCCATTTTCCGCGACATCGAAACCCATGATGGAAGCTTGTATAAAGGCAGGTGCTCACTATCTAGATATTACGGGCGAAATCTCAGTATTTGAGTTGGCACAGTCACTTAACAGCCAAGCCGAAAAAGCCGATGTTGTGCTTTGTCCAGGTGTTGGTTTTGATGTGATTCCGACAGATTGCGTTGCCGCTGCGCTCAAAGAAGCTCTGCCAGATGCGACCCATTTGGCGCTTGGTTTTGATTCAAAAACAGGGCTTTCACCGGGTACGGCAAAAACAAGTACAGAAGGTATGGCCGAAGGCGGCAAAATTCGTAAAAACGGAAAAATTACCACTGTTCCATTAGCACATTATGTCCGTACTATCGATTTCGGTGATGGTAAAAAAAGTGCTATGAGCGTTCCGTGGGGAGATGTATCTACAGCGTTTTATACAACGGGTATTCCAAACATTGAAGTATTTGTTCCTGCGCCTCCCAAAATGATTTTTGGTGCGAAAATGATGAACTGCTTCCGCCCTGTATTAAAACTCAATGCCGTCCAAAAGTTTATTAAATCACGTATTGAAAAAACGGTTGTTGGACCAAATGAGGAACTCCGCGCGAAAGTACCCACCTATGTTTGGGGAGAAGCAAGAAATACGCGTGGGGAAATAAAAACCGCCCGTATCCAAACGGAAAACGCTTATAGCCTTACCGTAAATGGGTCATTGACTGTGGTGAATTATTTACTCAACAATACCGTTAAAGGCGGTACATATACACCTGCAAAACTGATGGGTTATAAGCTAGTGACCGAGTTACCGGGTTCTGGTCCGCTGGTCATTAATTAAAAGCTTTTATTAAAACAGCATGTTTATAGATCGTCCCGAATAAGGAGTCATTCTTGTTCGGGGAATTTATAAATATTTCAAAAGAATACAGTGCATAAGTATAAGAAAAACAGAAAACAAAATACTCCATAAGAAATCATATAAATTGAATATACTAAAAACGATAAATTTTTTATAACAAAGGAATGAGAATAATGAGAAAACTCATACTATTTCTACATGCATCGCTTGACAGTTTTGTTGAAGGGCCAAATGGGGCAATGGATATAGGTTGGATTGCTTACGATGCCGATTTGGCAAATCATGCAAATAAAATCTTGAACTCTGCTGATACGGTAATTTGGGGACGTGCGACATACAAGATGATGCATAATTATTGGCCAACTATGCTTTCAAATCCAGAAGCTTCAGAGCATGAACGAAATCATGCAGAATGGATTGAAAAGACAGAGAAAATCGTTTTTTCAACCACATTAGATACAGTTGAATGGAATAATTCCCGACTTGTAAAAGACCATGTTGAAGAAGAAATTAATAAACTCAAACAGCAACCGGGTAAGGATATGGTGATTTTGGGTAGTCCACGGTTCGCGCACTATCTGATGCAACTTGGTTTAATTGATGAATATAAAATTACAGTTTCGCCCGTGCTGCTTGGTAGTGGCTTGCCACTATTTCAAGGTATTGAGCAAAAGACCAGTCTTAAACTCATTGAAAATAAAACGTTTGCTTCTGGAGCTATCGGTCTTCACTATCAAAAGATAAGCTGATTTTTTCTATAACATGTATATAAAAAAACGAATTACTGATTAATTCTGTAATTCGTTTTTTAAATTTATGAAATGCTACTTAATCGCTTGAATTACTTGGTTGATAACAATACGTATCGTAGTTTCAATGTGAGAAGCCTTAACTCGTTTTGAACTTAAAACTAGGGTGTTTTTACCTTGTCAAAATACAGATTCATAAGACGTTCTGCATTTTGCTCACATGTAATTTCATCAGGTTTGTTGTTGATTGCATCAATCATGGTATGTAAGTTTTGCTTACTGATTTTTAGCTTTTGTTCTAAAAGCTCTATTTCCTGAATTTTGGTTTCAATCGTTTGAATAAGGGCATCATGGTCCCAAACAGCAACTTTCGAGGGCAAAAATGCTTTAATTTCTGCTAAAGAAAACCCGACTTGCTGAGCTTGCTGAATTAAAGAAAGTTGTTTCAAATCGTTATCGGTATATTCACGATAGCCATTCGATTTCCTTTTGGCTTTGGGTAAGAGTTTGATTTGCTCGTAATAACGAATTGTAGGGGTACTTAAACCACTTAGTTTTGATAACTCGCTAATATTCATAGCCACATACTCTCTTGACATTCAAGCTAACTTTAGACTTATAGTAACATAAAAGCAAGGTTCATAACTTTACCAAGCACACGTTTTCAGTAACAACTTTCTATGCTTTGATTGATAAAAGATAGAACTATAAAGAAGAATGAGGTGAGAAAATGTCTAAACGTATATTACACATCGTGACCAATGTTTCACGCTATAAGGATGTAGATCAACAAACAGGACTGTGGTTAGGTGAGCTCACCCATGCTTATGATGAGTTTGAAAAGCAAGGCTATATACAAGATATTGTCAGCCCAAATGGTGGAAAAACTCCAATTGAACCAAAATCGCTTGTGCCTTTGGTGGCGGATAAATCTGTTAAAGACCGAGAAAAAGATCAAGCTTTTATTACGCTGCTGGCAAATACTTTTAAGCCTTCCGACATTAATTGGCAAGACTATGACGTGATCTACTATACGGGTGGTCATGGTGTAATGTGGGATTTTCTAGATAACCCTGAACTGCAAGAAATCACCAAAAATATTTATGAAAAAGGCGGTATTGTTTCGAGTGTTTGTCATGGCTACTGTGGCTTGCTCAATGTCAGACTTTCAAATGGTGAAAGACTTATAAAAGGCAAAAAGTTAACAGGCTTTGCATGGAGTGAAGAAGTTTTGGCAGGGGTGGCAAAAAAAGTGCCATATAATGCCGAAGAGTTAGCGAAAGAATATGGTGCTCGTTATGAAAAGGCTTTTATTCCTTTTGCACCGTATGTCGTTCAAGACGGTAAGTTAATTACGGGGCAAAACCCGTTTTCAGCTAAAAAGACAGCTTTAGCGATAATAGAAGAGCTAGAAAAGTCATAATTTAATGATTCAAATATAAACCCTAAAAGCAAAACAGCGATGGGCTTGCTTTTAGGGTTTTAAATAAATGGATTGGTGTAAAAAATTAAGCTTAAGGAACAATCACAAAATCAGGGTTTGCTATTGCAAAAACTGCTTCATGGTCTGCAACTGGTGGATAAATCCAAACAGTATTAATTTCCTGTTTAATTTTTTTCGCTTCTTCACGCACAAATTGAACTTGTCGATCCCAACCTTCAGTATAAAGTGCGCCCCAAGGACCCAAGTCAACACAAGTGACATACTTTGGTTGGCTGTATGGATGAAGTGGTAAATCAACCAATTCTGCCGCAGCGTTATAACCCGCCACACGGCCTAAGCTCATAGCATGCTGACACGACATCACATTAAAATTGCCTAAATCATCGGTTGGAACTTTTACAGTATCGCCAGTCACAAAAATGTTTTTTGCTTCAGGTGCATGTAAATAAGCATCCCCAATCAAACGGCCTAAATTATCTTTTTCACCAGCAATTTGAGAAGTGAGGGGGTTAGCCCGCATGCCGGCAGTCCAGATCACGGTTTCTGTTTCAATTTTTTCGCCGTTAGAAAGCGTTACGCCAGTGGCATCTAGCGCAGTAACTCTTAGCCCAGCTTTACCTTCAACACCGAGTTCGTTAAGGGCCTCTCGAATAACAGTCGCAGCTTGGTCACCCATTGCCGCACCAATGTCTGTCGAGGAATCAACCAAAACCACACGGACATCAGTTTCACCTAAAATGCTACGCAAACGTTCAGGCATTTCGGTCACGGTTTCTAACCCAGTAAGACCACCCCCAGCAACAACTACAGTGTTACGTGCCGCATTTGCAGGTTTATGGGCTAAGTTTTTAAGATGTTGGTCCAGTTTTTCAGCATCTTCTAATGTATTTACGCTAAATCCATATTCTTTTAGACCTGGTATAGGTGGCATAAAAGTCGTACTTCCGGTTGCCAGAACAAAACGGTCATAGCTTAAATTTTGCTTGTTGCCATCGGTGGTTGCAACTTCGATAGTTTGTTGGTTGACATCAATTTTATTTACCCAACCTGCCAGAAATTTAACCCCAACCACGCTTAATAACTCTGAAATATCAGGGTTCATGTTTTCAAGCACAGCTTCATAAAGACGAGGACGAATCCCGACATTTGGACTAGGGGAAACCATCATCACTTCAATGTTTTGTTCTTGTGATGCTAAATGGATTGCTCTTTGTGCAGCGAGTGCAGCCCATAAACCTGCAAAGCCAGAACCAGCAATAATAATACGCTTACTCATTGGATTATCCTTTTGATCGATTTTTCGGACAACACGTTCCAGCTCATCATAAAATTTAGGGTGAGCGAATCCATTCTCTGATTGTCCGAAAAAATCTGAGAAGGCGTTTAAAACGGATTAGGGATGTTTTACTTTAGTATTTGAGGGTTATTAGCTCATTAGTCGGGAGTATCCCGCGATATTTTACTTTTCCGCATTTTTGCTGTTCTTCCTTCAATGCGTTCATTGATCCAACCATTTACATCACTAAAAAATACGTCAGGGGCATAACGGCCAAAACGGTCTGCAATATCGCCAAGTGTATGAGCACCTAATGCGTCTCGCATAGCTTTTTCGGCTTGTAGCATGACAGCATGTACGGCACACACACCACTGGTTGCCCAATCTGGTGGGGCATTGTTAAAGACTGCACATTTACCGCGAACTTCTTGACACTCAAAAAGCGGTTTTTCAGCTTCGATTGCATTCACGATATCTAAAAAGCTGATTTCGTGAGCAGATCGAGCCAGTAAATAGCCGCCGCGAACACCTTCTTGAGCAACAACCAGACCTGCCTTTTCAAGTTTAGGAAAAATCTTGGCCATAAAACTCGGAGAGACTCCTTGTAATTCAGCAAGATCCTTACTACTCAAAGGTTTATCTTCATTGTTCACAAGAAAAAGAAGACAGTGAATCGCATACTCGACGCTACTAGTGATATAAGCCATTTAATTTCATAATTGATCAACTATAAACACAGACTAATGTAGTCTGTGTTTTAAGTCAATAATAAAACTGAGACAAAGTTTGTCCTAGTTTTATTTGGAAGTGGTATTGAGGCTAGATGTGTAGGGTATATAACTAAATTTAAATACCTTTAAATTGAAATTTAATAGGATAAATAATTTAAAAAATTATCGGAAAACTTACGAACGCCACCAATAATTTTCAATATTTGGTTCCTCTAAGTTCAATAATTCACCCATTTGCGGTGTGCTAATCGCTAAATTATTTTGTTGAGCCAAAGCGACGATACGTTCAAAAGGGTCGTCCCAAGCATGAAGTGCCAAGTCAAAAGTACCGTTGTGCACAGGCAACAAATGACGTCCTTTTAAATCGATATGAGCTTGTAAAGTTTGCTCTGGTTGCATATGAACATCGGGCCATTCGGGGTCGTAAGCACCAGTTTCTAACATGGTCAGATCGAAAGGACCGTAACGATGCCCAATCTCTTTAAAACCGTCAAAATATCCCGTGTCACCGCTAAAAAATACACGTAAGTCATTATCAATAATCACCCACGACGCCCAAAGCGTCGCATTGCTATCACCCATTCCACGGCCTGAAAAATGATGGGCAGGGGTAGCCACCAGTTCGAGTCCATCTACATGTGTGGTGTCCCACCAGTCGAGCTGCTGAACCTTTTCTGCTGGAATTCCCCATTTAATAAGGGTGTCGCCTACACCAAGTGGTGTTAAGAAATGCTCAACTTTATCGTTAAGCTGCATGACCGCATGGTAGTCTAGATGGTCGTAGTGGTTATGCGACAAAATCACGCCTTTAATGGGTGGTAAGTTTGCAATACTAATCGGTGGTTGGTGAAAACGTTTTGGACCAATCCATTGAAAAGGTGAGGCACGCTCCGAAAAAACAGGGTCGGTTAACCAAAACTCATTTTGCAGTTTTAGTAAAATAGTTGAGTGGCCCAAACGAAATAGAGAGCGGTCAGGCGCACTTAATAATTGTTCTTTTGACAAACTTAGAACAGGAATTTCTCTGTCTGGAACGGTATCCTTGGGTTTGTTAAATAGAAACTTCCACATGAGTTGAAGCGTTTTGCCAAAAGAAGGCTTGTGTTGGTTTGGACGTGTATTTCTAAATTTGCCATTGTGTTGCTGAGATGGCATTAGGGGAGAAGATAAGTCTGTTGTATTTGAAATAGTCATCTTATTTTTCCTTATTGGAACAAACCTAATGGGCAAATAAGAACTTGAACTAAGTGCTTATTTCGATTCATTTAAATGAGTATTTACTCACTCATTAATCCATTCAAAAATAAGGACGCCGTGCATCCTTACTTTAATCTATATTGAAACTGCATGCCAAAATGCTTCAAAACCAGATTTGCGGTAACGCTCGGCTTGAGAAGGGTCTTGGGCAATAAAATTAAGTGTAACTTCGGCAAGCGCACCTAAAATTGAAGCAATAAATAACGGCGGGTAATCTCTTAATTTGCCATCGTTAATACGTTCTTGAATGTTTTGAGTCAGGTCACAAAAGGTTTGCATACCAATTTGTTTACTTTGCTCAGTAATTTGTTCCGATGTTGAAAGCTGTGCCATCACTTTACGTTTAAGGGGAGCTTCTAAACTCCAGTCCAAATAGCTTTGCCAAATGTGCGACATTTGTGTTTGCAGGT
This sequence comes from Acinetobacter sp. FDAARGOS_494, assembly GCF_003812225.1. Classification (NCBI taxonomy): domain Bacteria; kingdom Pseudomonadati; phylum Pseudomonadota; class Gammaproteobacteria; order Moraxellales; family Moraxellaceae; genus Acinetobacter; species Acinetobacter sp. FDAARGOS_494. The sequence goes on along the minus strand of NZ_CP033866.1, from coordinate 3,753,485 downwards.
CAGCGTTAGTGGGGTAACTAAGCATCATCACCTGACGTAACTCAGCCTTTAGTGAAAGATATAATTGGTTAAGCAGTTCTTCTTTATTACTAAAATAGGTAAATAAAGTACCTTCTGCTACGCCAGCAACTTTGGCAATTTTTGAGGTAGACGCACGCTCGCCAAGCTCTGCCAATGTTTCGATAGCAGCGCTTAAAATTGCATTACGTTTATCTTCACTACGAGGACGAGCCATATACAAATAAAATAATTGAGTGATTACTCAATCATAAATAAAAATGGAAATAATGCAAGCTAAATAAAAAGCTCTTAACGAAGGGGTTTTAATAAAAAAATTGACGGTCTTTCTTTATTTTAAATAAAAGTACCTCCTTAAAAGGAGGTACAAAAGATTAAAAATTTAATAATTTAAATTGATACTAAGCCAGCGCTTGAAGTCGATGAAAAAATTCTATTTTTTCAACATTACCCATGCCTTCTTTTTGAAAGTTTTGGATATGTGGTCCAAAATTATGATGATGTTCCTGATCTTTTTCACTAGCCCAATGTTCATAAAATATAAATAGACTAGGATCATTTTGATCTTGGAATAATTCATAAGTGATACAGCCGCTTTCTTTGCGGGATGGAGCTACCACTTCAATAAGATCACTTCTGACCTGATCAATCTTTTCTGGTTTTGCTCGAAGTCCCACTACTAAATAAACAGCACTCATTTTAATGTGTATCCTTTGAATAGGGACAATACAAAACTTTTATTCAGCTTTGTCGTAAGAGAATTGGATACCCGCTGTACCACCAGTCTCAATAAATAATTTCATAAATTGAGGTACAGTTTCTGAGCGTTTCCAATCACGTTGCAGTTCACAGAATAACTGAGCAACACTGATCATTTTGCCGCCTGCTTGTTCAATACGGCGTAAAGCAGCTTCATGCGCTGCAACAGAAGTACCACCTACAGCATCTACCACAACATATACTTCATATCCTTCAGCTAGGGCGTCTAGTGCAGGAAATGTTAAGCAAGCTTCAGTCCAAAGCGCTGTCATAATGAGTTTTCTACGGCCTGTTGCTTTTACGGCTTCTTTAAATTCGGTATCTTCCCAAGAGTTAATACTTGTACGGTCATAGGTAGGGTAATCTTTCAAAACTTTACTTAATTGTGGAATCGGTGGTTTATTTAAACCAGTCTTAACATTTACGGTTGAATGGATAATTGGCAAATTATAAACAATGGCAGCTTTTGCCGTGCCTACAATATTATTAATCAACAGTTGACGATCCATCGAAGCAATGGAGTTTACTTGAACCGGTTGATAATCAATGACAATAAAAGCAGAGTTTTCTGGAGTTAAAAGATGATCTTGTTTTGGGTCACGGATGTTTTCACTAGTCATTTTTTTCACCTTTATTAAATATAATTAAATAATACAAATATTATTTTTGTGCCATAAGTTTGGTCACTTATGAACTATATAATTAAGTGAGAAAGGACGGAACTACACAAAATTAGGCTAAAGAATCCTAAAATTGAAACAGTGGTAATTGCATGAAAACAGATTTAAATGATCTTTATTATTTTGTAAAAGTTGTACAACATGGAGGGTTTGCTTCTGCTAGTCGCGAAATTGATATTCCAAAATCCAAGTTAAGCCGCCGCATTTTATTATTAGAAGAAAGGTTAGGGGTAAGATTAATCAATAGAAATACTCGTCAATTTGATGTAACCGAGTTAGGACGAGAATACTATCATCAATGTCAAAATATGATTTTAGGTGCAGAAGCTGCACAGCAAGTCATTGAAAGAAATCAGGCAGAACCTTGTGGGGTAATAAGAGTCAGTTGCCCGCCTGCATGGTTATATGACCACATTGCAGATATGATTTCAAAATTTATGAGGTTGTATCCCCAAGTTAATATTCATCTTGAAGTAACCAATAAGAATATTGACCTGTTAAATGACGGAATAGATATCGCGTTAAGAATTAGATTTCCACCCTTGGAAGATTCCGATCAGGTCATGAAGATTTTTGCAAAAAATCCGCAATGTATAGTGGGGCATTGTGAGCTGGTCCAGCAACATGGTATGCCCGAAACCCCATTAGATCTATGTGGTTATCCTTCAATTGGGTTAGGTAACTCGGAACAAAAAAGTATATGGACACTATACAGCCGAGAGAATGGTAAAATCGAAAAAGTTATACATACACCACGTTTGATTGTGAACGACATGATTGGTGTACGAGATGCGGTATTAAGAGGAGTTGGGATTGCTCAATTACCTTTTGCCCTGATTTATAAAGAAATTGAGCGTGGTGAATTAATTAATTTAATGCCAAATTGGGAATTAAAAAATAGTATTATGCATGCAGTTTACCCCTCGCGAAAAGGACTATTGCCAAGCGTTCGAGCACTATTAGATTTTTTATCGGAGGAGTTCGAAACACTTATTAATGAAAGACCCGGTTTTGAATAATATTCAAGGCAAGTGAATTTGTTCTTAATGAGATTTGGTCTTCAACTCAAGATTAAGTCATTTTTGAGATAGTGTGTCTCATTAATATGGATTTTATTCGGTTTTTGATAATTTCATAATAATGAAAGTTTAACTACAGACTAAAGTGCTAAAAACGAAAGCATTAACTTTGAATACGGTGAAAATTATGAATAAACACTTATTACTAAACATTGCTTTTTTAGGTTCGGTCCAGCTTTTTACAATGTCTAATGCATTGGCTGATGTTCCCTTAACTCCAGCGCAATTTGCAAAAGCAAAAACTGAAAATTTTGAAAAGAAGGTTCTTTTATCAAATTTAAATAAACCTCATGCTTTAGTCTGGGGACCGGATAACCAGATTTGGTTGACTGAACTTGTGACAGGCAAAATCTTACGAGTAAATCCAGAAACAGGTGCAGTTAAAACAGTATTTCAAGTACCTGGTATTATTAATGATCCGCATGCACAAAACGGCTTGTTAGGTTTTGCATTTCATCCTGATTTTAAAAATAACCCATATATTTATATCTCTGGAACTTTTAAAAATCCTCAGGCAACAGACAAGAACTCTCCAAATCAGACAATTATTAGAAGATACATCTATAATAAATCAACAGATACCTTGCAAAACCCAGTTGATTTATTAGCAGGGTTACCTTCTTCTAAAGACCATCAGGCTGGTCGTTTAGTGATTGGACCGGACCATAAGATTTATTACACTTTGGGTGACCAAGGCCATAACCAGTTAACGTATTTGTTTGAGCCTAACTATGCCCAAAGTCTTCCAACCCAACAAGAATTAAAGAATAAAGACTTCCATGCCTATTCTGGTAAAGTCCTGCGTTTAAATTTGGATGGTAGTATTCCTCGTGATAACCCAAGTTTTAATGGTGTTACAAGTCATGTTTACACATTAGGTCATCGTAACCCACAAGGTTTGGCATTTGCACCAAATGGTAAGCTCTTACAAGCTGAGCAAGGCCCAAATTCTGACGATGAAATTAATTTGGTTGTTAAGGGGGGGAACTACGGTTGGCCTAATGTAGCAGGCTATAAAGATGACAGTGGTTATGCCTATGCAAACTATTCAGCCGCAACCAATAAATCTCAAATTAAAGATTTAGGACAAAACGGCATAAAAGTAGCGGCGGGTGTTCCAGTAACAAAAGAGTCTGAATGGACTGGTAAAAACTTTATTGCACCTTTAAAGACCTTATTTACCGTTCAGGATACTTATAACTATAACGACCCGATGTGTGGCGATATGACTTATATTTGCTGGCCAACGGTAGCTCCATCTTCGGCTTATGTTTATACGGGCGGTAAAAAAGCAATTCCAGGTTGGGAAAATACTTTGCTTGTTCCATCTTTAAAACGTGGGGTTATTTTCCGTATTAAGATGGATCAGACATATAGCACGACCTATGATGATGCTATTCCGATGTTCAAGAGTAACAATCGCTATCGTGATGTTATTGCAAATCCTGAAGGGAATACTTTATATGTCTTAACTGATCCGGAAGGTAATGTTCAAAAAGATGATGGTTCCGTTACAAACCAATTGGAAAACCCAGGGGCTTTAATTAAGTTTACCTATAAAGCTAAGTAAAATAATGACAAGAATCTAAAGGTATTCCTTTAGATTCTTTTGTATATCTATATAAGGTTATTGGTCTTTTTAACTAGTTGTAGAGGGTGCCTAATAATATTTAAAAAGTACTTTTTATAAGTTACTAAGAATGAAAGGCGTGCTTTTTTATATAGGAAATTACGTTTAATTTACAGTAAGGAGAGGGTGAGAATTTAAATAAATACAAAAAGATAAATCAAAAGATGAGTAGTATATGAGTTCAGAAGCACATTCAATTAGCTTGATTGCCCCTGTAGTTTTATTGGCGGCCGCGGTAATTGCAGTCCCTATTTTTAAACGTATTGGTTTAGGTTCGGTATTAGGTTATCTCATTGCGGGTCTGATTATTGGCCCTTTCGGTTTTGCATTTTTCCAAGATTCTACCGCAATCTTACATATTGCCGAGTTGGGCATTGTGATGTACCTATTTGTGATTGGTCTTGAAATGCAGCCATCACATTTATGGAGTCTACGACGGGAAATTTTTGGGCTAGGAACACTACAAATCATAAGCTGTGCTGTGGCATTAACAGGCGTAGGTTTGCTATTTGGTTTTACGTGGCAAGTTGCTTTTATCGGCGCAGCAGGGTTTGTATTAACATCGACTGCTATTGTGATGCAACTACTGGGCGATCGTGGTGACTTAACTCAGCCTCGCGGGCAAAAAATTGTAGCCATCTTATTATTTGAAGATTTATTGATAGTGCCATTACTGGCTATTGTTGCTTTTATGGCACCGAATCATGTGGTCGAAAGCACAGCGGTACGTTTAGAAAATATAGGAATTGGTTTATTAGCTATTGCGGGTCTGATTGCAGCAGGGCATTGGTTACTTAATCCATTATTTAGAATCTTGGCTGCCGCTAAAGCAAGAGAAGTGATGACCGCTGCCGCTTTGCTGGTGGTATTGGGTGCGGCATTGCTCATGCAAGTGAGCGGTTTGACTATGGCAATGGGCGCTTTCTTGGCTGGTGTGTTGCTATCTGAATCTACCTTTAGGCATCAAATTGAAGCTGATATTGAACCTTTCCGTGGAATCCTGTTAGGCCTCTTTTTCCTTGGGGTTGGCATGTCACTGGACTTATCAGTGGTTGCTCAAAACTGGCAGCTTATTGTAAGTAGCGTAATTGCTCTCATGTTTGCTAAAGCCATCATGATTTATATGGTCGCGCGAGTAACTAAGAGTTCTCATACTGAGGCCTTAGATCGTGCCTTATTGATGGCTCAAGGTGGCGAGTTTGCCTTTGTACTTTTCTCTGCCGCATTAAGTGAACAAGTCATTGATAGTACTATTAAATCAAACCTGACTGCTATTGTTGTACTTTCAATGGTGTTAACCCCCATTGTAGGTATTATTTTTAAGCGTTTTACTCAATCTAAGGCGAGTGTTTCATTAGAAAACATCAATATTGCCGAGGGTTTAACTGGTAATGTTTTAATGATCGGTTTCGGGCGATTTGGGCAGGTAACCAGTCAATTATTGTTGGCAAGAGGAGTAGACGTCACCATTATTGATAATAATACCGACATGATTCGAAATGCTGAAAGATTTGGTTTTAAAATTTATTATGGCGATGGTTGCCGTTTAGATATTCTACATGCGTCTGGAGCCGCAACTGCACAAGCAATTGTAGTATGTGTAGATAGTAAAGAAACTACCAATAGAATTGTAGAACTCGTGACTCATGAATTTCCGTTGGCAAAATTATTAGTTCGTTCATATGATCGTGAGCATTCACTACATTTAGTCAAACAAAAAGTAGACTACATGATTCGTGAAACTTTTGAGTCTGCCATTAAATTTGGGGGCGTTATTTTACAAGAACTAGGTGTAGATGAAGACGAGGTAGAGCGAATTACCGAAGAAATTCGAGATTTGGACAATGAGCGTTTTGAAACTGAAATTGCCGCCGATGATGTATATGCCGGAGCGGATATGCAATATACGCATGCACATCATCCGAGACCAACAGCACCATTAATTCGGCCAAAACAGGAAGGGCGTATTTTAAATAAAGATGATGCTTCGGATAATGAAAATATGGATGGGTAAACGCTCCAAAATTTTTAGGTGAAAATCTGGAGGTTAAAGAGTTGTTAACGACACTCATGGCTATAAGGAATCCGGTCGATTCTTTTTTGTAAAATTGACGGATTCACTACGCTTTCATACATTTGTCGGTACGTTAAACGATGATCTTCATTATTATGATAGTTAATTAGTTCGAGTAACTTAAGCCTATATTCTTTATGACCAGCGTGGTACATTGCCGCATAATTTCCCCATAATGCATATTGGTACCATAACTGTGCTTTAGGAATTAGATTTATTTCGTTTAAATAGCTGGACGCAGTTTTTTCATAACATTGCTTTATAAGTGATATATCTTTTTTCATCCTTTTTAAGAAAATACATTGCGTTTCTTGAAGCTTGGAATTATTAGCTTTCGTTAACATTTTTTCTGTAATGACATAAGCTTGTTCAAGGCAACCTAGACGAATAAGGATTTTCCTTTTAGTTTTTAAAATGGCTAAATTATCTTCATTAGATGGCATGGTATTTAATAATTTTTTTAATTTTAAATTGATCGATTTTTGGTCACTGTTGTTAGGTAAGTTATAAATAATATTGTTGTATTCATAAATATATTTATTAGCTGTTAGTTGGTGTTTCGGCATATATTCCTGATTATTTATAGTTAATGCAGAATCCTCACTAGTTTTATTGCAAGCAACCAGACCTATACTAATAAAAGAAAGTGCTAAAAATTTATACATTACAATTTTACCTATTTTATTAGTTAAGAGATTAATTAATAACATTAAAAAATAGGTATCAATATTGTATAATTTTTTACTATATATTCATATAGAATATAGCTGTTTTGATAAAATCAATTTAATATTGTTTTTCTTGTAATTTATTGTTTTTATGCATTGTTTTTATAATTTTAATTATGATTTATAAATAGAAATCTAATATTTTTATATTAATCGCTCACACCCATATAAAATGAGTGAAGCGATTAACTAATAAAAATTATTTCTTATCATCTCTCCAAGCTTTTTGTACCTGACTAGCGATAGCAGGATAATCCATAACAAAACGTATATGAGACTCAACACCTGTTTTTAAGGTTGCATCATCTACAATAAATTCTGGACTATGGTTAGGAGCTGCTTTACTCATATCTTGATTTTTAGGAGTCGCTCCGAGTGAAATATAAAGCGAGGGCATAAGCTTGCCATAGTGTGCAAAGTCGTCACTTGCACTTGCATTAGTCTCCATACGATGCAAATTATTTTTACCAACCGTGTTTTCTAATGTAGGCAAAATTAATTGAGTTAACATTTTATTGTTATAAGTTACAGGTGCATAAGGCGAGAGTTCAATCTCAGCTTTTACATTGTTTGCAAGCGCAGTATGAGTGACCATTTCAGGCAATTGTTGAAGAATATTTTGACGGATATCTTCGTTATTGGTACGAATAGTACCTTCCATATCAACTTCTTTCGGAATAATGTTGGCCGCAGTTCCGCCGGAAATATGTCCTACCGTTATCACGGCCATACCTTTAGTAAGATCAGAACGGCGACTGATCATCGTTTGAATATTATTAATAATGGCAGCAGATGCCACAATTGGATCTCGACCAGCCCATGGCATGGAAGCATGCACTTGCTGTCCAGTCAGTTTAATGCGGAATTCATCAGCACTGTTAAGCATAGCTTCATCTTTATAGAAAATGCTGCCACTTGGAATACCTGAAACGACATGGATACCAAACATGACTTCAGGTTCTGGCTTTTTAAGTGCGCCGTCTGTAATCATTTTTCTTGAGCCGATTTGGTCACCTTGGCTAAAACCAGCCAAATCAGCAGCTCCTTCTTCAGAAGGTTGGAAAACAAAAACAACAGTGCCCGCGAATCTATTCTTGTTTTCTGCAAGTATTTTTGCTGCACCTAATAGCATAGCCGTATGTGCGTCATGACCGCATGCATGCATAACAGGTTGTAACTCACCCTGATATTGTGCTTTTACTTTGCTTGCATAACTCAAATTTGTTTTTTCTTCGATGGGCAAGGCATCCATGTCTGCTCTTAATGCCATAACGGGACCAGGCAGATCGCCTTTTAAGATTCCAATAACACCAGTTTTTGCAAAACCTTTTCGAACTTCGATCCCATAAGACTTCAACTCATTTTGCACTAATTTTGAAGTGTTGAACTCCATGTTCCCAAGTTCTGGATGCTCATGAATATAATGGCGAATTTGAATAGTTTTTGATTCATTTTTAGAAACAGAGTCTTTAATCCAATCGGCAAAACTTGTCTGGGCGGTAATGAGTAAGGGTGTCACCAACAACAGTTTATGAAATCCTTTCATCGTCTTTTCGAAAGATTTATTAAATAAACAATCCATGTTTTGCCTCAATAGTCAGTTCTTATTTAGAGGAGAACAAACGGACAAAATGCCCGGTTCTCAATATTAAATTTTGTGATAAAGCGTATTTGGCGTTATGGCTATGCATGGTTCATATGTATATTCACAACCTAACATGTATATACAACTTTATGCATATAAAAATAGCTTATCTAATAAAAAAAATGCAATATTTATCTAATACTTCTTAATCATTTTTATTAAGTTAAGCTTATAGGCGTATAAGGGGACTTGGCGTATACAACATTTGAAAAAAATAGAGGCGGAGCTTGTACTTATAAAACAGTGTTCAATATTACTTTATATAATGTTTAGACAAAGTACCTAATACAATGAAAAACAATAATTAATTAAATAATTTCTAGCCAATTTCACATTGACAGCTCAAATATTGAAGATTACCATTTGCGGGCTGGCCTACATTGCCAGTCGGTTTTGACGGACCGATGATTCGACCACATCAGGATTATTTCTTCTGAGGAGTAGTCTTGTGTGCACCCCCGTTCCCTCCCGTAGCGGTAGGACGGGAGTGGGACACCTTCGGGTGTGCTGGATGTCGAACCCAGTCCGTCAACCTGCTTCCGTTCTGCCACCATAATTTATAATGCTTTGGCAGAACTCCCAAAAGAAGGAGTTGGCTATGCACGTTCATAAATTATCGGCAGTCACTGTCAAAATCTATCTCGACACAACTTAAAATTTTAAAGCAGTTTGATGAGCCATAGGCTTTTCAGGCTTTAAATCATTACGTCTAAAACTTAGCAACAATAAAACTTGAGATGTGCCAAGCACAGTCTTTACGGCTTTGCTGTGCCTTTTTTTCTCCCAGAAAAGGCACAGGCTTTTTAATCCCTTTTAGAAACAACAAGAATTTATAACGGTAAAACTATGCAAAATTTAAAAACTTCTTCCAAAAAATTACAGGTTATTCATACTGCCATACGTCTATTTGTTACTTATGGTTTTCATACGACGGGTGTAGACCTAATTATTAAAGAAGCCAAAATAACCAAGGCGACTTTTTATAATTACTTTCACTCAAAAGAACGGTTAATTGAAATGTGCATTGCTTTTCAAAAAAGCCTGCTGAAAGAAGAAGTACTTGCCATTATTTACTCAAGTCGTTACCGCACTTCAAAGGACAAACTCAAAGAAATTATTAACTTACACGTTAAATTTAATAGCTTATATTACCTTTTGCTTAAAGCCTTTTTTGAAATTAAACATATGTATGCGAGCGCTTACCGTATGGCGGTTGAGTATAGAAAATGGCTACTTCATGAGATTTTTGACCTCATTTTTAGTTTAGAAACTCATGCATTAAAACCCGATGCCAATTTGGTTTTAAACCTAATTGATGGCTTGATGTTCCAGATTTTAAGCTCAAAGAGTTTGGAAGAGAGGGATGTGGTGGTGGAGATGTTTCTGAAAATTTAATTATTTGATTTTCATCTAAATTATTAAGTTTTTATGTAGAATAAGTTAATAATTGAAGAAGAAGTTTCTTTGACAGATTTGTTCGGAAGTTAGCAAAATCATTCCTAATACACACTTAAAATAGGCTCAAGCAGTATAAATATTAATAATTACTGGAAATCTCATATTACATAAACATAGAGAAAAATTGAATAATATGTTTTTTTGTGTAAAATAAAGTTCTTATACGTACAATTCTGTATATGTGATGTTAACTAAGAACTTTATAACTTCTTCTATTATTCTTTTTGCGGGTTTTCACCAATATGTTTATGCGATTGAAGATGTCTCTTTACCCAGTCAGGTATTGCAAGATCAGCGTTTAAAAGAGCTCAACCAGCAATTACAAGACCAGCTTGCTCAGCAAACTCCTTATCAAAACACCAAGCCATTACAGGACTTTAAGCATCTGGTTGTTGAAGAAAGCCCATGCGTAACGGTTAAAGAAATTAGTCTTATCCCTTTAATTGGTCAGTCGGAATCTGACTTACAGCAATTTAACTTTGTGATTAAGGCCATAAAAAAACACCCACAGAATATTTTGGGTAAATGTATTGGTACCCAAAGTTTGCATAACATTGTGAACTATGCCCAAAACGAACTTTTAAAAAAAGGTTTTATTACCAGTCAAATTGTCGTGAGTCCGCAAGACTTAAATCATGGGAATCTAAACCTGAGTATACAAATCGGACGCTTAAATAAGATTGTTATACAAGAAGGAAAAATTTCCTCATTACAGCTTAAGACTGGGTTGCCATTTAAAGCTGGCGACATTGTGAACCTAAAAAGGCTCGATCAGGGGCTGGAAAATCTAAAACGTGTCTATGCGGTAGATATGCAAATTACTCCCGCAACTGCTCAAGATAAAGAATTAACGGGCTATAGCGATTTAATACTCAAACTTCAAGCACTACAAAAAGTTAATTTCAATTTAAGTGTAGATGACTCGGGTAATCAGGACACTGGTACCTATATGGGGAATATTGGGATAGGTATCAATAACCCGTTTCATTTAAATGATATTTTATCGTTAAATGTGAGTCACTCTTTAGATGACTTTCATGAAAGCTTAAACCGAAGTTATTTCATTAGTTATCAGTTGCCTGTTGGTTATTATGATTTAGGTTTTAGCTATAACGATTATCAATATAGACAAGGAACTGTAGCACCTGAATCTGGCTATCCAGTTATTTATCATGGTAATAGCCAACAAGCCAACCTGAATTTATCTCGTGTGATTAGCCGTAGCGGACAACATAAAACCAGCGTGTATGGAAAGCTTTATCATAAAGAAAGCCAAAGTTTTTTAAATGATATTGAAATTAATGTCTTACACCGTAAAACCTCAGGCTGGAATTTAGGCGTTCAACACCGTCAATATTTAGGAAATGCGGTATTAGACGGCAGCATCGATTACCGTCGTGGGATGGGGGTGGGTGCCCGAACTGCACCAGAAGAAAATATTACCGATGTTTACGGAAACCATCTTCCTGTTGAAGGTTACTCCCGTGCTCCACTTTGGAGTGCAGATCTGCGTTATACCACACCATTCCTTTTGCTTGATAAACCTGCCCAGTACCGACTTAACTGGCGTGGACAATATGCACCGAAAATTTTAGTACCCAATGACCGCTTTTATATTGGTGGGCGCTATAGCGTGCGTGGCTTTGATGGTGAGCTCATGCTTTCCGGAGATAACGGGCAGTATGTACAGCAAGAAATCAGCTTGAATGCACCAATTCCTAATACCCAGTTTTATATGGCAGTCGATCAGGGCTGGGTAAATGGCCGCAATAGCATACCGGGTCAGCGTTATTTACTCGGAAGTGTTTTGGGGCTGCGCACCTATCAAAATAGTTTTTATCTGGATGCCTTTACAGGTCGGGGGCTGATTGCACCTGACAGCATAAAGAAAGACTGGGTTACCGGTTTTAGTATCAACCTTTCTTATTAATTTACTTTAGAAAAGACTTTATTCATGAACAAGAATAGTTATCGCATTATTTATAGCAAAGCACGTCAAATGTTTGTGGCCGTGGCTGAAAATGTACGAAGCCAAACCAAGACTTCTGGTCAAAGTGAAGCAAGTACCCAGAACAATATTGATAACACTGAATCTCAGGCATTTCATCAACTCTGGCAAGTGAAGGCACTGGTTGCTAGTATAAGTTTGTGGATGCCTTTAGCACCTGTTTATGCGGGTATTGTAGCGGACAGTGCCGCAAATGCTGCGAATAGAGCAGTGATTGGTGCTGGTAAGAACTCAGCAGGTACAGTCGTTCCTGTAGTTAATATTCAAACTCCGAAAAATGGTATATCCCATAATATTTATAAACAGTTTGATGTATTGGCTGAAGGTGCAGTACTCAATAACAGCCGTCAGGGTGCTACGACAAAAACAGTTGGAAATGTTGCGGCCAACCCATTTTTAGCCACAGGCGAAGCGCGAGTTATTTTAAATGAAGTAAATTCATCAGCCGCTTCACGCTTTGAGGGGAACTTGGAAGTCGCAGGGCAAATGGCAGATGTGATTATTGCTAACCCATCTGGTATCAACATTAAAGGTGGTGGCTTTATTAATGCCAACAAGGCAATTTTTACCACAGGTAAACCTCAGTTAAATGCTGATGGCAGTATCAAACAGTTTACGGTTGACCAAGGAAAAATTACGGTTTCAGCAAACCCTAATTCTAAATTTGGCTTGGGGGGAAATAATAACGATGCAAACTATGTGGATCTCTATGCGCGTGCATTAGAACTCAGTGCGGAACTTCGTGCCAAAAATGATATTCAGGTGATTGCCGGGGCAAATAATGTCAGTGCAGATTTACAGGATGTTACACCTAAAACAGGTACTGGAACTGCACCGACATTGGCGGTAGATGTTAAAGCGCTGGGTGGCATGTATGCCAATAATATTTACTTGATGGGAACTGAAAAAGGCTTAGGCGTGACGAACGCAGGGACTATTCAGGCAGTCAACAATCTGGTGATTACCAGTGCCGGAAAGATTGAACACAGTGGCACAATCAGTTCGACCAGTAAAACCCAAGGTTTAGTGAACATACAAACAACGGGTACGGGTACAGCTGCCGATATCAACTCATCAGGCAGTATTAACAGTAATAGTGCCTTAAATATCGATTCAGGTAATAACCTGAATGTAAATGCTAAAGAAATTATTATTAATAACGGCAGCCTAGCATCTTCACCTCTAATTGTTAATGCCAAAGGTAATATCAATCTGGCAGCAGATACCCGCATTATGGATGACTCACAAGGTGGTGATGTCTATATCGATGCAGCAAATATCAATCTTGCAGCGGGATCGGAACTCAAAAGTAACCGTGGTACAGCAACCATACAAGTGCAAAAAGACTTGGTCGCAGCCAAAGGCGCAAAACTGATTGCTGCCAAAGATTTAAATGTTTTAAGTAATGGTAAGTTATCACTTACAGAGAACCATATACAGGCATCATTAGGTTCAATCAACTTACAAGCAGATTCAGCCAATACCCAAAATATCATTGACCTTCAAGGCGGGACGATTTATGCGGGTAAAGATTTAAACCTGTATAGTTCAGGAGATTTAAATCTAAAGAATCTTGGATTTTCACTTGAAAACGCTGCAACAAGAGTTAAAAACATTAAAGCCTACAGTGGACGTGATCTGGTCTGGAACAATGCTGACAAGGCACTTCCCCTTATTACAGGCATGGTTCAGCTTGATGCAGCCAATAATTTAACCGTTACGGCAAAAGAAATCTCGAATAAAGACAGTATTCAACTACATGCCAATCAAATAGCACTCAATAGTGCATTGACCTCACAAAAGAATATTGATGTGAGTTCTGAAATTGCTGATCTTGTTTTAAGTCAGGCACTCAAGGCTCAAGGTGATATTAATCTAACCGCACTTGCTGGTGGAGTTACTGCAAATAGCTTAAAGGCCACATCTTCGGCTGGAAAGATTTCTATACTCGCGAATAAAAATATAAATTTAAACTCGACCCAGACAAGCAAGGCGATGCCTTCAGCTGATAAAGATGAATTAACAACTGATCAGACGGTTATTAGTGGCTTAAAAGGGGTAACACTTGGCTCGATTGGTGATGGCATCGTTAACTTGCAATCGGTACAAGTTAATGCAAGTCAGGGCGATATATTAGTTTCGAGTAATAATGGAATAAATTTAAAAGCTAATAATGATGTAGTTGTTACTGGGGATACGGGCCGATTTAAAACGGTAAATAATGTTTTAAAAGGACAAACTGTTTCGATAGAAAATAGTAAATCGGATATTAAAATCCAAAATACAGACCTCAGCTCTACGGTTGGTAAACTTGCGATCAATAGTCGAGCGGGCATGAGTACAATTATCGACAGCGTATTAACGTCAAAAGGTAATACTGAACTCTACGCAAAAGATTTACTGACTTTACAGGGCGTGAATGCTACTTCAGACCAGCATCTGGCAGTAAGCTCTGGTCGTACGGTTTATAGCAATGCTGAGTATACGCCAGCGACCAAATGGATTGCGGATAAAGTCACTAACTTAACATCTAAGGGTGTGACCTCTGTAACGGCTACAGGAAACCAAGTATTACAAAATACAAATTTAACCGGTGGAGCCGTTTTATTAGAGGCGGGTGGTTTTATTTTAGGCCAGACTGGATTGAACTTAAATGCGGTCGGAAGTGATTTACTTAAGAATGATACAAAGTTAAATAGTTTAAATGGTGACCTAACTATTCAAACAAATTCTAACTTAACGATTGATCCAAAAGCTTACAGCTTAAAGGCTGTTGGTGATATTGAGCTTGTTTCTAAAACTGGTACTTTGACCTTAAAAGGCTATGGTGGTACTGCGGGGAATGGATCGGAACAAGTCGTTAATTTGGATACAGCCAATGGTAGTATCAATTTAGAGGGTGCTAAAGTTGATATTCAAGGTTCACAATTAACCGCGCAAAAAGATATTAAGATCGTTTCAAGTAAAGATGATGTGCTGATTGATGGGGTAAAAAATAAATTTTCTGGTTTACAAAAATTAAATTTAGCTCAAGATTATTCTCTAGAATTAGATAGGCTAAATAAAGAACGTTTAAAGTTGCAATCACAAGAATATTTTAATGATTTTTCTAATATGCAAAAGAAATATCAATATTATAATCAAGTACTTAATAAATATTGGGATCGTAGTACTTTAGATCAAAGTAAAAATGAAAATGCAGTACTTTGGGTTAATGCATATAATGACTATCATAAAAATTATAATGAATTTAAAAATAAGTATATGGTGAAAATAAATTATCCAATTCTTGGAGAACCCCCTATATTAATTAACTTAATGGATGGTTCTCCATTTTCGGCAGATTACGTTTTTAGTTTTAAATATGATGATAACTATCTTAATGATGTCAAAAGGAATGAGCTATTTTACAAATCAAACCTAAATGGTTCTGAACATTCTGAAACTAAATTGAACTCAAAAAATGGAAATATAAATGTTACCTCTGCTAAGGGTTTATCTATTAGTGGTGGAAATATTTCTGCTCAATTGGGACAGGTGAATTTAGAAGCAAGTGGTATTTTAGCCGAACAATATAAATCTACAACCATTACTGAGTCTAATCCACAGCCAAGAATATTAAATGCGAGTATTATTATTGATGGCCATACAGATTTCTATGATAAAGGGAATGAAAATGATGATAATTATAGTATGCGAACGTTAGTCAGTCCTACCATTATTAATGGTGATAAAGGGGTTAACATAAGAACTGTAGGTAAAACTAAAGATGATAATCTAGTCTTACAAGCCACAGGTATTACATCAAAAAATGGTGACGTAAAAATAGAATCAAATAAAAGTATTTTATTTGATGCCGCAGTTGAACAAAGTTATGACCGTACAACAACTACTGAAAAGAAAAAATCATGGGGAGGTCTAAAGAAAAAATATATTACGACTGTAGCTGAGAACAATGATACGAATGCAGCTTCAGTTGATATTTCTGGAAAAAATATTTTTATTGAAACGAAAAAACTAGATCCATCTGTAGATGTTAAAAATCCAGATAATAATATTGATATTTATTCGGGGCGTTTTACTGCTGATGGTGGAAAAATTACGATTAATTCTGGGGGGAATCTTAACTTTTATACAGTCGAAGAGAGTTCTGATAGTAATGTAGATATTACAAAAAAATCAACGTTTGCTGGAATTAAATACAATACTTCTAAAACTAATGCAACTCGTACGCAGGTTACTGAATTACCTGCAACATTAAAGGCAGATTACATTGGTACTAAATCTGGATTTGATACCCGACTTGTTGGAACCGAGTTTGAATATTTAAAAGACGCAACTATAGAAGCTGGTGGTAAGTTAGACTTCATTGCTGCGAAAACATCTATTACTGACCTAGTTAAAAAAGAAAAGAATTCTGTAGTCTGGCAGTCAATGCAAGATAAAGGCTCAATTACTGAAACTGCTCAGCTACCAAGTTTTAATGGGCCAGTTTTACCTACCTTTAAAGCGGCAGGTGGTTTGAGTGTACAAGTTCCAATTAGTGAAAAAGACGCTAATAAAGTTGAGTTGCGGGATGAAATTCTAAAACTGGCTAATCAGCCAGGAAATGCATATCTTAAAGAATTAGTTAACCGAAAAGATGTTGATTGGCAAACAGTTTTATTAACTCAAAAAGATTGGGATTATAAATCACAAGGGTTAACGGCGGCTGGTGCTGCTCTTATTGTCATTATTGTAACGATTGCTACGATGGGTTCAGGAACTGCTGCGGCTGCAGGAGCTGCTGGTGGAACAGCAGCAAGTGGGACTACAGTTGGTTTGGGTGCAAGTATGATTGGCTCTGCTGGTATAACGACAACTGCGGCTGGAGCAATTGTTCCATCTACCCTTGGTGCTATGGCAAATGCTGCAATTACAAGTTTAGCAACTCAAGCAAGTGTAGGATTGATTAACAACGGCGGAGATATCGGCAAAACACTAAAAGATTTAGGAAGTAAAGATTCTATTAAGAATTTAGCGGCATCTGTTGTTACTGCTGGTTTAATGAGCCAAGTTGGTTCTGCATTAAATTTAAAACCAGATAGCACTCTTCTACCAGACCGACTAGCTAATAATTTTGCATCATCAGTAGGATCAACTTTAGTACAAACTGCGATTAAAGGGGGAGATCTCGGAGATAATTTACAAGTTGCATTACTAGCAGGTTTAGCTGGAGCATTACAAGGCGAATTAGCTCAAAATCTCAAAGGTCTGGAAGATGTAAACTATATTTTACATAAAATTGCTCATGCAGCAGTTGGATGTGCAGCGGCAGCTGCTACAAAACAGAGCTGCGAAGCTGGAGCGATTGGTGCTGGTGTTGGCGAAATTATTGCACAAGAAATGCTTCATGGCCGAAATCCAACATTCGTTTCAGCAGAAGAGAAAGCTAAAATTGAAGCTTATAGTAAGTTAATTGCTGGTACAATTTCCGCTTATGCTGGGTATGATGTTAATACAGCTGCAAATAGTGCAACTATAGCAATTCAAAATAATGCTTTTAAGGATAAAGCATTATTAAAACTTGAAGCTACACGTAAATATTTGGATGATAAGTCTAAAGCTGCTTTAGATGGCTTAATTAATGCATATAAAAAAGGTGATATAGAAGCTGCTAAAAAATTTAAAAACCAATTAGATGATTCAGTAACAACTTGGGCTAATTCAAGTAGTAGTTATTTAAATATAGAAACAAAATCTGCCTTAGGTGAGATCGTTATTGTTGTTAGTGACTTAGTTATTCCTACTAATTATGTAGAAATTTTGCCAGTTGGTAAACTTTCAAAAGTCGCTAAAATATTAAAAATTGGTGAGGATGGAACTAAGTCTGCTGGGCGTTTAGCAGAAGAGCTTGCAGAGTTACAAAAAGTTGATATTAAATTTGGTAAAACATTACCTGGCGCTAAAGCACCTATCACTGTTACAGCTGAATCAAATATAGGTGGTAAGCATATGTTCGATACCAATCAAACTGCTAGACCAGAGGTTAATCGAACAAATACACCAACTCTTGCTGCTGGAAATGCAAAAATAGATCCAAGTAACCCTAATTTAACAATGAAAAATGCACATGCGGAAATTGCCTTAATTCAAAGAGCATACGATGCTGGTTTAACAAAAGGAGAAACTATGCAGGTGCTTGTTAGAGGAAAAGAAGTATGTGACCATTGTGGGCAAGTAATGAAAACTATGTATGAGCGTTCAGGATTATCTAAATTGATTATTCATGATACAACAAGTGGTACTACTACTACTTATTATAAAGTTATTGATGCTAAAACTAAAATTGCTACAACTAAAATTGAAGTAGCTCCAATTTTTGGTCATTAAGGTTATTGTTTAGAGGTTGCTAATGATTTTATATGTTTGTAGTTATGTTGTAAGAAATCCTTTTTTTTCTGAGAAAAGAATTGATGTGAAAAAAATGGGTTGGGGAAAACTATCAAATATAATCAAGGATATTTTTTCTTTTGGAGGTAGTGTCATTATTCATAAAACAGATGCTGATTATTCTGAAGAGTCTGGGAGATTAGCATATGATGATATCGATAGTTACAGTATGGTTTGTGATTCTAGATACGGTTATTTGTTTGGATGCAGTATTAGTGAAAATGAAGAATATCCTGAAGGTATTTATTTGCGCCTTGTGAATAGAAAAGCTAAAAATCCTGAAGAAGTTTATATTTTTGAGCCACATGAAGATGAATGGCAAGCAAAATATGTTAATCAAGATTTAGAATTGGCATTAAAATTATTTAAAGATATTTATGAACATGGCGAATTATCATTTGAGTCAAAAACAATATTTGAGTAATTAAATTATTGTTTTATTCAGCATTTAACGGTGTAAAGATTAGATATATAATTAAAAAAACCAGCGCTACTTAGCTGGTTTTTTTAATTGCTACCTGTTTATATCTATCTATCAAAACTAAAAATAGAAAAACTGATCTTTATAATCTTCAAAATCTAAATCACTTTTTGAACCCAATGAGCCTTCGATAAAGTTGGTATTTGTTCCCAAATAAAACGCAATCAGGGTACCAATAAAGGAATGCATAACGGTAAAAGAGAAAGCTCACAAAGATGAGACTTTTTTCTTACATATTGCTTAAAAAATATACAGAAACCTCTCTAAACCGAGTTGGAACGCTACAAACGCGAATGATATTTTAAACTCCACTCTTCCCAATAAGTGAGGTGAGCTATGAAATTGTTAGCTTTGATTAGTATGGGAGTTGCAGCGAGTTATTGGTATAAAACTATAAAAAATAGCAAGCCAACTCTTCTGAAACCTAATTTTGATGAAATAGTAAAAAACTTTGTATTAGCAGAATTTAAAGCCTAATGCATTTGATAATCTTAATTAAATAAAAAGCTCATCGGAAGATGGGCTTTTTTGTTGGAGTAAAAACAGACAAGCTTATAGTTTTCATATAAAAATAAGAAAATATTGATCCATCTTAGCTTCTATATATTTGTTATAAATTAAAAAAGAGACCATCAATGGGTCTCTTTTGATTAAATCTTTTATTTCTAAAACCTAAACCAACTTTTGAACCTTTTGCGCTTTTGGCAATGTCGGTTTTCTTCCCAAATACAACGCAATCATGGCACCCGTAAATGTAAGCATACATAACGGTAAAAGAGAAATAGGGAAGCTTCCCGAATAATCTTTTACAATACCCATAATAGAGTTCATAAGCCCAGTACCAATATGCGCAATCGTATTCACCGCTGCAATACCTACAGCCACTAAAGTAGGTGGTAAGCGCTCAGAAACCAATGCCCAGAAAGGACCTTTAATGGCATAGTTACCCATCAAAACGAGTGAGAATAAAATTAAGCTCAAGGTTAAAGATGAAGTAAAAATAGTAAGAAGCAAACCAAAACTGGTCACAAATAACGGAATAGCTGTGTTGAGACTCTTATTTCCACTTTTATCGGCATGTACGCCCCAAACAATCATGAAAGCGGCAGCTAAACCAAACGGAATCATATTTAAAAGACCTGTCTGCATGGCAGTTAAATGGAAGGCTTTTAAAATCTGAGGCATCCATAACGATAAAATATTGCTGGTTGCTGAACTTCCTGCATAAATAATTGCAAAGAACCATAAATATTTATTGGTAATCAGCAATTTGAACTTACTCTTTTTCTGTTCGGCACTGTCTTGTTTTTCAGAGTTCAACAATTGATTTTTTTCAAAAGTTAAAGTGCTTGATAACCACTCCTTTTCTTCTTGATTTAACCATTTCACATTGTTCGCGGTATTCGGCAGCCATACCAGGCACAACAAACCAAGAAGGATTGCAGGTAATGCTTCAAGAATTAAAAGCACTTGCCATCCACTTAAACCTAGTAAACCATGCAAGCCTAACAGTAAGGCAGATAACGGTGACCCGATAAAGTTAGATAAAGGAATGGCAACCATAAATACGGCAACAATTCGAGCCATATATCGTTTAGGGAACCATAGTGTTAAATACAGTAATACGCCTGGGAAAAAACCGGCTTCTGCAGCACCAAGCAAAAACCGTGAAATTGCGTATGAAATCGGGCCGGTAATGAAGGCGGTACAGCAACCCACAATTCCCCAAGTAATCATGATTCTGGCAATCCAGATACGTGCACCTAGCTTTTCCATTGCCATGTTACTTGGAATTTCAAATATGACATATGCAATAAAAAATAATGTCGCACCAAAACCAAAGGCAGTAGCAGTTAAACCAATTTCTTGGTTCATGGTTAAAGCGGCGAAACCAATATTCACCCGATCAATATATGCGATGAAATAACAAAGAATGAGGAAAGGAAGAATACGAAAAGAAAGTTTACGGATCGTTGACTTTTCTACTTCCGATATAGATATATCATTTTTCATACATACTCCTTATGTACGTGAGAAACCAAACAGCTCGGTAGGGTTCTGATTTAAAATTAAACATTGCTCGTGTTTATCAAACACAATCTGTTTAAAAGCTTTAATCGCATCTTCATAAGTTATTAAGGATTCATGTTGGGTATGCGGCCAATCGCTTCCCCAAATGAGTTTTTGCAAAAAACCTTTTTCTTTAAAAATGTTATATGCCTGTTGGGCTATATTTATATTGTTGGGTGTAGCACCCAAACGATAGAAACCGGATACTTTAATCCAGTGCTGTTTTACGTTAAGTAAGCTTAAAAATTTCTGATAATCTGGATCTTCAATCCCTTTAACAGGGTCAACTCGGCCAAAATGGTCAATTACGACATCAAAGCTGTATTCATCCAATTGTGGCAAAAGCTGAACCAGATATTTCGGCGGTGCGTGTATCTCAACTTGCCAGTTGAGGCTTTCTACATTTCGTAAAAATTTTTGCCAGTCAGGCGTATTTAGCGCAGGAGGGTTAAGACCGAATAGATTTAAGCGAACACCAACGATTCCTTGTGCCTTGAGATTCACTAGCTCATTAAAAGTCGTCGTATGTTGAACAACGGCGATCCCTTTTAAACGCTCAGGGTATTGCTGAATTGCGTTTAACATCGCTTGGTTATTGGTACCCAAAAAGCTGGGTTGAACCAAAACACCATGCGTGAAATTGTGTTCATCAAGATGAGAGATAAAACTTTGTACAGTTGCCTCATAATCAGGTGCATAACGTGCTGTTTCGATACTGTGGTCCTGTGTCGAAAAAACATGTGCATGTGTATCTATACAGTTCATTTTCATCTCACATTACAAATTTTAAAGCGAAAATAGCGATTAAAGCGGCAATGACTCCTACAGGAATTGCTTTAAATAACAGTTGATTAAAGAATTTGGTTTTGTCGATGTCTGCTGGTGCTGAAGCCATAATGAGGCTACCGCCAGAGGAGAAAGGAGAAATCGCTGTAGACTGAGCGCCAACCACAATACAAATGAACAGCACTAGTGGGTTTAGGCCAGAGGTAAGTGCTAGCGCCGGAACAATTGGGAATAAGGTAGGAGCAACTACGCCGAGAGTGCTTGAAAATACAGACATAATGGCACTGATGAGACATAAAAGTACTGGAATGACCCACACAGGAACATTGTTTGCTAACCATTCAGAAAGGGTAGTAATAATGCCAAGCTTCACACCTAATGCGATGAGCATACCGACACCGCAAATCATGATCAGTGTTCCCCAAGGCACAAGTGCAATGACCTTTTTCTCATCGGCAAGTTTCATAAGTAAACTAATGAGCGAGAAGGTAATGGCAAGGAAGGCAATATCAATTTTGGAGTTTAAAAAGCTAATCGTTTTTACATCGGGAAAAACAAGATGCAAGATTGGAAAAACTAAAACAATCGACATCATTAAAATAATAAGGAAGATGGATTGTTTCTGTTTTTTGTCGAATGGTTCAGGCTTTTGATCTTCAATCACAATTGAATTACTTTTTCTATTCCACAGGGTGTAAATTCCCAACACCGCAATTGGAATAATTAAAGTTAAGACAAAAATTCCACTACTATATGAAAAAGCTGTTTGCGAGGTAATGCCAGTATTTTCCATTAAGCTTCGGAAAATAATGCCACTTTGCGATGTCATAAAATTTGCGCCAGCTAAAGCGCCGTAATTTGCAGCCATCCCACCAATAATCATATTCATATTGGTTTTTTTACACAGCAGCAGTGTAATCGGTGCCATAAAGGCAAGTACTGTATAAAAACCAGCACCTAGGCCAGCAATAATGGTTGCTGCGAAAAAAATCGCTAAAGGTAAAAACTGAGGAAACTTACGGCATTTATATAGAAGATGGCTGGCAAGCTTCTCTAGTGCGCCATTTGCCAAAGCAAAGTTATAAAACAGAGTGACAGATAAAATAATAAAGAAAATTT
Source organism: Acinetobacter sp. FDAARGOS_494 (assembly GCF_003812225.1). Lineage (NCBI taxonomy): Bacteria > Pseudomonadati > Pseudomonadota > Gammaproteobacteria > Moraxellales > Moraxellaceae > Acinetobacter > Acinetobacter sp. FDAARGOS_494. Next base: position 3,730,518 of record NZ_CP033866.1, on the reverse strand, counting down.
TGACAGGCCATAATTCAATAACTTCGGAAGGTTTAAGACCCATGCCAAAGCAACCAATCAGGTAGGCAAACGCTATCGTAAAAAATCCGATATTAATTTTCGTTTTATAACCTAAACCTATCGATACGGCTAAAGCCATCAGCATCAATGCAGTCATATTATCTTCCTTGATAAATATATAAACATCTAAACATATATATGTTTGGTTTTTTGTATTACATAGAACTATGCTAGTATTGTCAAATCGATTTCATAATGTTTAACGCAAATGCTTGATGAGACTGCATTTAAAAATTTTAAATTGCCAAGATATGAAAAGGTCCGTTGGGAACTTCAAAAACTACTGATCCAGTCAAAATGGACAGTCGAAGAGCCTATTCCAAGTGAACAAGAGCTTGCGCAAATGTATAGCGTATCGGTAGGAACCGTTAGAAAGGCGGTTGAAGGACTGGTTGAAGATGGCTTATTAGTTAAAAAGCAAGGAAAAGGAACTTTCCTCAAACAACCTAATTTTGAAAATTCGCTCATTCGTTTTTTTAGATTACGTAATAAAAAAGGCGAGTTCATTCAGCCACAAGGACAAATTAAAAAAGTAGAAGTGTGTGATGCAATATCGGAAGTAAACGCCGAGTTAGGACTTGGGCACACTGAAAAGTTGCTTTATATCGAACGTGTCCGTAAGCATGAAGATGTCGTTGTATTAAGTGAGAGAATCTGGCTGCCTGAACGCTTATTTAAAAATCTGGAAGAAATTCCAATCGCTGAGTTTGGTAACTTACTTTATCCTTTTTATTATCAGCATTGTGGCCAATTTATTTCTTCTGCAACAGAACGGTTAACTTTTGAGAAAAATATTAAAGATAGCTATTTAAATAATCACCTTGAAGACCCTTTAGTGAAGGTATGCCGTATTGCAAAAAATCTTGAAGGTGTAGCGGTCGAATACCGTGAGTCTTATGGTTTGGCTGATAATTTTCATTATGAAATAACAATTAATTAATTCTTGATGCAGCTTAATAAAGATTTCCTTATTGAGCTGCAGAGCTGGTTCACTACCGTTTATGTTAAGTATTTCTTGTAGGAAGTGAGTCATTACCCCATAAATCGAGCATCGGCTATTCCTTGAATGCCTAGCCCATAAATGGCAAAAACACTACCACGCAATTGGTTGTCATTAGGGAACCTTGGAAGTGGTGGTTGCGACATAGATGTAACAAACAAGACATCAAGATTTTTTCCACCAAAAACTGCACTGGTAATTTTTTTTACAGGCATTTCAATAATACGGTCGATTTGTCCATCAGGACGATAACGTACTAACTGACCCGAATATACTTTTGCATTCCATAAATAACCTTCACGATCTACTGTCGAGCCATCTGCTGAACCACCGTCTGAGGTATCTATCTTACAAAAAATAGTTTTATTTGAGATTTGGCCTGTTTCAAGATCATAATCATAAGACCAGATTTCACCTTGCCATGTATCTGCAAAATAGAGCTTAGTACCATCAGGACTCCAGCAAATACTATTTGAAGTATTAATATTATTTTCTAATTTTTCTATTTTATAGTCTGCATCTAATCGATAAAGAGATGCGGTATTCCCATCTTCAAGGCGGTTCATAGAGCCAAAAACGAATCGACCTTGCCGATCAACACGACCATCATTTAATCTATTTTGAGGTAGGTCTGGTTCAGGGTTACAAATAAATTTTAAGTTGCCTGTTTCAAAGTCGAGTTGATATAACCCGTCTTCGAGCGCAACAATTGCGCCGTTATAATTTTCTTGTAAAGCAAAAGAACCTATTTTTTTATGAACTTCCCACGCCCGTATATTCCCACCGAATTCATCACAACAGAATAATCGTCCATCAACAATATCTACCCAAAATAGGCGTTGGCGAACAGTATCCCAAGTTGGGCATTCTCCAAGTTTTGTTTTTACATCTACCAGTACTTTAATTTCCATAATTCCTTTTTTAGTCCTTTTATTCAGTCATTCATCGATGAAACTAAATTAATGAAAGCTAAATATAAAAACCAATGAAAATTTTTCTTTACCTAATAAGGGATTGTTATTGGTCCTGTGAATTAAAAATGTATGGAAATAAATAGCTAAAAACTAAATTGATAAATATAAGTTATTACGTGGTGTAGAAATATCATTAGTAATTCTAAATCGACTTGATAGTTTAAGAGTGGACAAATGACATAGCGTTATACGTAAAAGCATGTGGATGCATTTTAATTAAAAAGGAATTAGAAATGAGCCTAAAAAAAGTTCATCGCCACTCTTGGGTATCATTAGTGATTTGCTGGATTATCTGGGTGGTTGTTGCATACGACCGAGAGTTGATTTTCCGCGCAGCCAATATGATTTGTAATGAATTTAATTTATCTCCGACGCAATGGGGATACACCATTGCTGCAATTACACTTTCTTTGGCCGTTCTTAGTATTCCGGTTGCTGCTTTAAGTGATAAACATGCGTCTGGTTGGAAGCGAGGAATTTTTCAGTGGCCCTTAGTAATTGGATTTACTTTTATTTCGTTGCTTTCAGGCATTACATCTTTAAGTTCAAGTTTCTATAAGTTTGTAACCTTACGTATTATGGTTTCTTTGGGTTGTGGGGTGGCAGAGCCAGTTGGGGTGAGTAATACCGCAGAATGGTGGCCTAAGGAACATCGCGGTTTTGCCATAGGTGCTCATCACTCAGGTTATCCGGTTGGAGCGCTACTTAGCGGTGTTGCAATGGCCACCATCATTACCTATTTTGGTCCGCAGAATTGGCGCTATGCCTTTTTTCTTGGAATTATATTTGCTGTACCGGCATTAACTTTTTGGGCGATTTATTCGACCCGTAAACGTTATTCAGAGTTTCACCAATCTTGTGTAGATAATCAATTCACACCACCAACAGATTTTGTGCACGATGAAGGAGAAGAAAAAACAAGTACGGATAGTACATGGGAACGTTTAAAACAAACTCTAAGTTCTCGGGGAATTGTGTTTACCGCAGCCAGTACTTTAATTACCCATGTGGTTTATATTGGTTTTTTAACTATCTTTCCTGCATTTTTATACAATATTGTCGGGTTAGATCTGGCGAAATCGGCTGGCTTGAGCGCTGTATTTACAATTACCGGCATGATGGGGCAAATTATTTGGCCGACTTTGTCCGATAAGATTGGCAGACGACTCACATTGATTTTATGTGGTTGTTGGATGGCGGTCAGCATTGCAAGTTTTTGTTTAATCTCAGGCGTGGTTTCCGTTATTGCAATACAACTGTTTTTTGGACTATCTGCCAACGCAATTTGGCCTATTTTCTATGCGACAGCATCAGATTATGCACCAGCCGGAGCAATTGGAACTGCAAATAGTTTAATTACAGTTGCTCAGTATGTAGGTGGGGCAGTCGCACCGATTATTATGGGATATTTGCTTACGAGCTTTGGTGGCTGGCATAGTCATCAGGGGTATATCTGGTGTTTTCTCTTAATGTCATGTTGCGCGTTTATTGGCGTGATTTTGCAAATTATATTGGGTTATCTCATTAAAAAAGAAAAATCAGAACAAGTTGATAATTTAAGTTTGAGTGCAAATTAAATTCTTATTTATTTCAAGTTTTTAATCTTATTTTTATCTCTGATGAGACACCAGCAAAGTATGTCGATATTGGAATACTTTGCTGGCATTGATAAGAAAACTAATTCTGCCAATACGGTGTGTCTCCATAGATTTCTGTAAAATAATCTATCACTGCTCTAATATTAAGTGGTGGATGGCGGACATTGGGATAAATGGCTGCGATATGCTGGGGGTGCGATTTAATCGCGACTTCATATTCAGGTAAAAGCTTTATTAAGTCACCTTGTTTTAAAGCTTCGCCGATCAGCCAATCAGGAAATAAAACAATCCCCATGCCATGAAGCGCGGCTGTCATTAAACTCTCGGCATTGTTTGAAGAAAGTAACGGGGTAATTGGATAATGTACCCATTCTTCATTGGGCTTTCTCACTAACCAGCGGTTAGGACCTTCAAAACCTTTATAGACTAGGCACTTGTGTTGATTAAGTTCTGTTGGGTGGTCGAGCGTACCGTATTTGGCAATATATTGAGGAGAGGCGGCTAAATGATATTTTTGTGTACCAAAAATACGGGCATGAAATGATGAATCAGTCAGTGCTCCAATACGAAATATTAAATCTGTGCTTTCGCGTAATGGGTCTATAAATTCATCGGTTTGAATTAGTTCTATTAGAAGCCTTGGATAACGCTCTGATAAACCCGCCAACCACGGCGCAATATGCCGTTGCCCAAAAAACACAGGGGCATTAATTCGGACGAGTCCAGATGGTTCTATGGTTTTATCTTGTAAAGCCTTTTGAGCTTCATCAAATTGTTCGGTAATTCTTTTTGCATATTCAAAAAATAATTTACCCGATTCGGTCGGTGTGATTGCTCGTGTATTTCGGTAGAAAAGTTGTTGCCCCAACGCATCTTCAAGTTGTTGAATAGTCCGAGAAATCATGGAGGCAGACACATCTTCTTTACGTGCTACATTTGAGAAGTTTTGAGCATTGTAAACACTAATAAAGAAGCGAAGCGTGCGGATATCAATCGAATTTGTTAAATCCATTTGTGCAATTTCTGCAAAAGTGATTCATGAATTATGCTGTTTTTCTGATGAATTGGCTACCTTAGTATTCGTTGCCTAGATACAGATGAGGCAATGTAGATGCAAATTCTATTACTACTCCTAACCATTTTAGGAGGAATGGGGCTATCGGTCGAAGCTGGGCTTTTAGGGCCGTTAGGAAAGGAAGTAGGTGAGTTGTGGGCCACTTTTAGTATTTTTGGTGTGGGTGCAGCACTTACTTTTTTACTCATGTTGTTTTTTAGCCCACGCAATAGCCCTTCATTTTTTACACTTCCATCTTGGCAATTGCTGGGTGGTGTTCTTGGCCCTGCTTACGTCATTATTTTGACCATTACCACTCCAATTATTGGCATTGCAATGACCATGATTGGCATTTTAGCGGGACAGGTATCTAAAAGTCTGATTATCGACCACTATGGTTTACTGGGGACTCCACATCGAAAAGTAGACCGTAAACGGGTAGTGGCACTCATCTTTATTGTTGTCGCACTTGTACTTGTGTCAAAAGCGTAGGAGACAGCCATGACAATTTTAATGATTCTTCTCGCCGTCATTGGCGGTGCTTTGCTGAGTGTACAGGCTGCAATTAATGGGCAACTTGGAGCAAAAGTTGGTGTATTTCGTAGTGCTTTTTTGACTTTCTCGGTCGGTGCTCTAATTACGGCTCTCCTTATTTTTTACTTTGAACCTAAACATACCTTAACGTTATTAGATGTTCCTAAATGGCAGTTATTAGGCGCCATGTGTGGCGTACCTTATATTGTCATTATGGTACTGGCTGTACAAAGAATTGGGGCTGCAGTTGCTACTGTTGCTGTGATTTTTGGGCAACTTTTGATGAGTATCTTAATTGATAACTTTGGCTGGTTTGGCAACGAAACGCTTCCTTTTTCACTGTATCGATTAGGGGCGCTAATTTGCTTAGGGATTGCTTTATATTTTATTTATTCAAGCAGTAAGGATAAAAAGGTAGAAGGGTAATACAAGCTTAAGATTGAAATTAATATAGGTCTCATTGTTAGTCGTAAAGCCTACCAATAATGAGGCCATGTTTAATATTTTAAGTACTTTAATAAATGAAAGAAGTTGCTGTTGAGAGATAGAAGTAAAATATAAGAAATATGGTAAAGTTAAAAACCTAATTCAATACATTAAAATTGATATCAAGATATTGTAGGAAAAACATGGTTAAAATTAAACCTCACCCAGCAACAAGCGGAAATGCATCGGCTGATCGCCTTTTAACTTTGTTAACTGCTTTTAGAATAGGTGATAAATCTTTAACCCTAGCAGAACTCGCAGAACGAACAGAATTAAATAAAGCAACCATAATGCGCTTAATCGTTTCGCTAGAAGATTTTGGTTTTGTTAACCGTCTTTCGGATGGCAGATATACGCTTGCCAGCGAAGTTATGCGTTTAAATACAATTTATCAAGATGCTTTAGATCTAGAAAGACATGTCATGCCTTGTTTACAGCAACTTGTAGATGAAATTGGTGAGACAGCTTCTTTTTACGTTAAACATGGAGCTTATCGTCTTTGCCAATATCGAATAAACTCTACCCATCGACTGCGTGTTCATGTTCAACCGGGCGAAGTTCGACCAATGGATGGAGCAGCATGCGCTCAAGCATTGAAATCAACATATGAACAAGTTTTAGCAAGAACTGAACCTTTTTATTCAACGGGTGTAACAGAACCCCACGCAGCTGGAATGGCATTGCCTGTGTTTGATGCTCAAAATGAGGTAGTAGGAGCCTTACTCATTTCAGGCCCATCAAGCCGTTTTACTGCGGAAGTTGCAAAATCTGTAGGTGATTTTTTCTTCAAAATTGCAGATGACTTAACGAAAAGTTTAGGTGGTAAGAGTATTCGTAATTAAATTTAATATTGTGAATTTAATGTCAAGAAGGGGCTCATGATTTAGCCCCTTTCTTATTTATACTATTTATGAAGTACTTTGTGGTTGTGTAAACAAAACAGCTTTTTTTCTAGACATGATGAAAACCATAATAGCTGACACGAGATTTAAGGCTGCAAGTGGAAGTAAGGCGATAGCATGACTTCCTGTTGCATCATGGATTGCGCCATAGATATTCACCATCATTCCGCCACCAATCAGATTGGCACATGCACCAATTGCTGCTAGGCCTGCCGCTGTTGTAGTCGGTGACATCCATGAGGATGCTAAAGCCCAGAATGGACCTTTTGCAGAATAAGCACCAATTAAAACGATACTAAGTAAAAAGATTGTGCCAATAAGTGAAGATGTGAACAAAGCAATTAATAAACCAAATGAGATCATCAATAGAGCGATTGCTGTGTGCCAAAGGCGTTCATTTTTACGATCTGAGCTGCGGCCCCAAAGAATCATGGCAATAGAAGCTATACCATAAGGAATTGCATTCACCAAACCAATTTCTACATTACTTAAACCGAATGATTTAATTAATTGCGGTGCCCAAACACTCATTGTACTGCCTGCAGCAGAAGCACCAGAATAAATAATAATCATAGACCAGATGTATTTATTCTTTAAAAGTTGCCATAGTGAAATATGACCGATTGGAGTTTTTTGTTGGCGTTCAAATTGTAGTCTTTCAACTAACCAAGATTTTTGCTCACTATTGAGCCATTTTGCTTGTTCTGGTCGATCAGTAAGAACAAATAAACAAGCGATACCCAGTAAAACGGCGGGGATACCTTCTAAAATAAATAACCAATGCCATCCACGCATACCCATCCAGCCATCTAGGGATAATAAAAATCCTGATAATGGTGAACCTAGAAAGTTTGCACCTGGAATTGCTACCATGAATATTGCCACCATTCTGGCTCTATAATTAGCAGGTAACCAATAGGTTAGATATAAAATTACACCAGGGAAAAAGCCTGCTTCAGCTGCGCCTAGTAAAAAGCGCATAATATATAATGAGGTGGAGTTCTCAACAAATGCAGTTGCAGATGAAATTACTCCCCACGTCACCATAATTCGGGCAATCCATACTTTTGCTCCAAATTTTTGCATGGCTAAGTTGCTGGGTACTTCAAATAGAAAATATGCAAAGAAAAATAAGCTACTGGCGAAACCAAAGGCTGTAGCTGTTAATCCAAGATCTTCATTCATTTGTAATGAAGCCATGCCAATATTGCCACGATCAATAATAGCGATGACATAACAAATTGTTAAAAAAGGCAGTAATCGCCACGCCACCTTGCGCATTGTTTCGCGCTCTATCGCACTTGGTTGAGAGTATTCTGTAGACATAAAAAATCCTTTTTATATTCAATATTTTAATTGTTTTCGCATCTAAAATATTAGAAACAATTGAGTTTCATTTAGCTATTGAGTAACTTCCAGTTAGCGATAGCTCGTGGGTTTAGTAATTGGCCATTCCAAATACTCATGATTTGTTCGAGTGCTAAAAGACCAACACGATTGCGTGAATCTGTTGTGTTTGCTCCTATGTGAGGAGTCACAACCAAGTTAGGTAATTCCCATAATGGATTATCTTTTTCTGGCGGTTCTGAAGAAAAGGTATCTAAACCTGCACCAGCAATTTTATTATTTTTTAGAGCATCGACTAATGCAGCCTGATCAATTAATTCACCACGTGCTGTATTGATTAAGATGCTTGAGCTTTTCATCTTTTCAAATTGGGAGTGAGAAAATAAGTGTTTATTCTCTGCCGTAAGTGGACAATGTAGACTAATAATATCGCTGGTTTCGATTAGTTTTTCAAAGTCGTGTTCCTGCTCTACATAATCGAGCTCTGGCAAATTTTGTAGAAACGGGTCATATACTTTTACTTTCATGTTTAAGGGAGCCACTAACTTCATAAGTATGCTACCGATTGCCCCTAAACCAATTAAGCCCAACGTTTTGCCATAAAGCTCCACACCATTAGCACTGGCTTTGTCCCAATGTCCCTCTCGAATACGTTGGTCTAACCATGTAACTTGTCGAGCAACATTGAACATGAGTGCAAAAGCATGTTCGGCAACAGATTGTGCATTTGCACCTACTGCAATAGTGACAGGAATTTTTCGTTCAGCAGCAGCTTGAGTGTCGATTGTGTCAAACCCAACTCCATGTTTTGCAATCACTTTTAAATTATCAGAAGCAAAAATCATATCTCTAGAAAGTTTGCCTGTTCGAACAATGATTGCATCAGGTTGTTCATCATGGATGAGTTTTTCCATTTTATCTTTTGCCATGTAGGGTTCAGTTGGAATCAACTGAATATCATGGGACTGAGCATACAGTAACGCATCTGAAGTTAATGTTGGCCCCGTAATAAGAACTTTACGTTTCATTTTGACTGCACTCCATTTAAGTATTTTGAGCAAAATACATCCTTAGTAATCAATATTATTAAAACGCTATTTCAAAAAATTAGTCAATAGTAAAAATTAAATTTAAAAAATGAGCAAAATTTAGTTTAAATTTGATTAAAAATGAAATGACATTTCAAAAAAATACTGTCATATTAATTTGCACAAAAAAGCTGATGTAAGGGAAAAGTTATGGCAATTGGTTTTAGAGTGCTAAAAAACGACAGAAAAGTTGAGCAAAAATGGATTGAACAATATCGAGATCTACCAGTCGCTAATGTAAGTGACTCAATGAATCGGATGACTTCAGGTGGAGCTCAATTAAGGCCAATGCATAAAAAGGGATATCTTTGTGGGCCAGCCATTACAGTTAAGGCTCGTCCGGGTGACAACTTGATGTTGCACTACGCTATCGATATCGCCGAAGCGGGAGATGTCATTGTGGTTGATGCTGGTGGCGATCTAACCAATGCATTAATTGGAGAGATGATGGTTGCGTATGCCATTAAAAAAGGTATAGCTGGCATTGTTATTAATGGCGCTATTCGTGATTCGGTTGTAATTGGAGAAGGTGAATTTCCACTTTTTGCAGCAGGAATTTCACATCGAGGACCTTATAAAGACGGACCTGGTGAAATTAATGTCCCTATCGCAATCAATGGAATGGTGGTTGAACCTGGAGACTTGATTTTAGGTGATGAAGATGGGCTTTTAAGCGTGCCTTATGCGGAAGTTGAAGAGATTTATCTGAAAGCAAGCGCCAAACATGCCGCTGAACAAAAGCAATTAGAGCAAATCGCCGTAGGTGAAAATGATCGTAGTTGGGTGATTAACAGCTTAAAACAAAAAGGATGTGAATTACCCGAATAAGGTCATTCAAAACCATTCAAACAGAAAGGGAACTAGCGAAGTCAATGATTGAGCTTCGTTAGCCTATCTAAAGTTAATTTAATAATCATTATCTTACTGATTGAAAAATAGGAAATTTCAATTCGGTCTATGTGATTTCGTCTAAAGGAAAAGGACATGAAATATAAAGGGATAATTTCTTTATCATTATTAATGAGTATTACTTTGCAGCAAGCCAAAGCTGAAAGCGAAGATAACTCGGTGCTAAATGAAAAAATAATTAAATTACAACAGCAAATAGATTATCTCATGGAGAGGCAGAACTTAAATCAAAATAACAGATTGAATAAAGCACCTGAATTGAGTCCAAACAAAACATCAAACACTGATAAGCCTGTTTCGGCTGATCAGACTAAAATTAAATTTTATGGAAATATACGGGTTGATGCTGCATATGATTTTGAAGGTTCAACGCGTTCAATTGCGAATAAAACAGGGTCAATACCATTAGACAATTCAAACTCAACAAGTAAATCATTAAATGTTTCTGCTGCGACTTCACGTGTAGGGGTGGATATCGTTAAGCCGACCTCGAAGGGAGATTTGGTTGGAAAGCTAGAAGCCGATTTCATGGGGAGTGGTGGAGATAACGGTAATGGTTCGGTTCGGGTTAGACACGCTTATATTTCACTAGGAAATTGGTTAATTGGCCAGACGACTTCACCTTTTGTAAATAGTGATACTGCTCCAAGTTTGGTTGATTTTACAGGTGCGATGGGCACAGGAACTCAGCGTAATATACAGGTCCGTTATCAACACATTGTTGATGCCAAACAAAAAATATTAGTCGCTTTGGAAGGTGGTGATGTTGAAAATAAAAATGTAGAAGGTGGAAGTCGTTTTCCTGCATTAACCATGCGATATGAATTTAAGAATCCAAATTTATTGGTTCAATTGCACGGCATGCTTCATGAAAATCGAGCAATTTCTAATGCGAATGAGGAGCAAACTAAACTTGCTTGGGGAGCGGGATTAGGCACGAAGTTTAACCTTTCTGGAAATGATGCGATTGTATTCAATTACTATCACATAGCTGGTGATAATCGTTACATGCTTTATTCAAAAGATAATGATGCATTCTACTTTGATCAAAATCGAATGTATTTAAGTGAATTTGATTCTGTCGAGTTAGGATATATGCGCAAATGGAATGAAAATTTACGCTCTTCTTTGTCCGTTGGTAGTCTTGTCTATAAAGATTCAGATTTTTCAGAAAATAACCCTGATCAAAATAAAAGGCTAATCAATGCAAGCGTTAATTTATTTTGGACGCCTGTTGAAAAAGTCGATCTTGGTGTTGAATACACTTACGGTAAGAGAGAAACATTTTCAAATTTAGAAGGGAAATTATCTCGAATCAACTTATTAGGTCGATATAACTTTTAATGTAATTACAGCCACTTTAATATCAGAAGTGGCTTTCTTTTATCTGAGAAGGGCTAATATTGTGGAACAAATTAATTATGCCAATGCAAGATCACAATTTTCAAAGGTCATGGAAAGAGTGCTGTTAGGCTACGCCGTTAAAATTACTCGAAAAGAGAAAGATGCTGTGGTTCTAATCAGTGAAAAAGCATACCTTGAATATAAAAATGCAATGTTTGAGCTCAATAAATTAAAAAACAAAGATTTTTAACTCCCAACTATCCGCTTCTCAAGCATCTCCATAAAGGTTTTTAAAATAATATTATGATTTTTGCCTTTCTTCTATCCTCATTTACTTTTTTAAGCTATGAAAGCTAGTGTAATTTTAGAAATTATTAAAATTAAAACCAAATTATTGTGCTTACTGACTACTATAGTCTTGGTAAGGTAAATTATATCGATTAATAAAATTATTATTATGAATTTTTATGGATTTTATTATTTTTTGTGGTAAATTTTTTGCGTTATAAATAGGTTTTTACAAAAATGCAAAACATACTTACTTTTATTAAAAATGGTCAAAAATTTACTTTAGATGCAAGCAATATTAAAAGTGTAAGAGATACGGGAAATGGTTTTGAAATCACTCTTAAAAGTGGTGAGATAATTCAAGCTGAGTCCTATAGTGTTACTCCTAATACTCAGCCAGTGGAGCAAGTTTCTAGTCAGCAAGTAGAAAATAATTCTGAAGCTGATGAGGAATTTGAAAAAGAAGAAGTTTTGAAAGAAAAGAGTTTATTGGATTCACAAACAATGTTATGGGGTGGTGCTGCGATCGCACTTGGTGGTATTGCGATAGCAGCATCAGGTAGTGGTGGTAGTGATGGTTCAGCACCTTCTGATCAAACTCCTCCAGCAAGTTTAACTAAAATACTGTCTAAAGATGGTAAAGCTGTAAGTGGTTTAACAGAAGCTGGAGCAACTGTTATAGTTGAAAATTCGGCTGGAAAAGTAATCGGTTCTGCCAAAGCAGGAGCAGATGGGACATATTTAATTAATTTAGATAAAGCCTATATTAATGGTGAAATACTAAAAGTTTCTGCTCAAGATACTGCCGGTAATAGTACAGTTAAACAAGAGCTTATCGCTTCTGATATTACAGCTCCTACTTTAACACATGCTATTTCTTCTAACGGTAAAACTATTACAGGTTTGACAGAGGCTAATTCAACTGTCACCGTTAAAGATTCATCTGGAAAAATCATTGGAACTGCAAAGTCTGATAATGATGGAAAATATACAGTCATACTGGATAAAGCTTATTTAAATGGTGAAAATCTTAGTATTTCTGCCGAAGATTTAGCTGGTAATAAATCAACAATTCAAACAATTTTGGCTGACGATAAAACTGCGCCAATAGGTTTAACAGTTGCAATTGATACAGCGGGTAAATTCGTTACAGGTGTGACCGAAGCGAATGCTGTTGTAACAATTAAAAATACAGTAGGAACTGTAGTCGGTACAGCTACTGCTGATACCGCAGGTAAATACTCGATTACACTAGATAAAGTATATTTAAATGGTGAAAGCTTAAGCGCTACTGCATCAGATCAATCTGGTAATGCTACAGCACCAAAAACCATTATCGCACCAGATACCACGGCACCATCAAGTTTAACTGCAAGTATTGGTACTGCGGGTAAAGTAGTTACAGGTGTAACTGAAGCCAATGCTGTTGTGACAGTTAAGAATGCTGCAGGAATTGTAGTTGGTACAGCTACGGCTGATGCCACAGGTAAATATTCAGTTACCCTAGATAAAGCTTATCTAAATGGCGAAAGTTTAAGTATAACAGCGACAGATAAAGCGGGTAATGCTACCGCACCAAAAATAATAGTTGCACCAGACATTACAGCACCTTCAAGTCTGACTGCAACGATTGATGCCGCAGGTAAAGCAATTACCGGTGTGACTGAGGCCAATGCAACAGTAACAGTTAAGAACGTGGTAGGAACCGTAGTGGGTACAGGTACAGCCGATGTCACAGGTAAATATTCAGTTACCCTAGATAAAGCTTACTTGAATGGTGAAAGCTTAAATGTAACGGCTGTGGATAAAGCGGGTAATGCTACCGTACCAAAAACAATTATTGCACCGGATACCACAGCACCATCAAATCTGACTGCAACGATTGATGCCGCAGGTGAAGCAATTACAGGTGTAACTGAAGCCAATGCTGTTGTGACAGTTAAGAATGCTGCAGGAATTGTAGTTGGTACAGGTACAGCTGATGCCACAGGTAAATATTCAATTACGCTAGATAAAGCTTATCTAAATGGCGAAAGCTTAAATGCTATTGCAGCAGATAAAGTAGGTAATACTACAACACCAAAAACAATTATTGCACCGGATACCACGGCACCTTCAAGTTTAATTGCAACGATTGATGCTTCAGGTAAAGTGGTTGCAGGTGTAACGGAAGCAGATGCAAGAGTAACAGTAGAACAAGTAACTGCTGTTTATAAAGAAGTAACGGTTTTAGAAACCCAATTTATTCTAAGTGAGTCAGTACAGACAAATTATTTATCGAAGACATATTCTTTTGAAGTTACAGGTACAAATGCACATGTTTCTTTAAATTTGAGTTCCTCGACTAATTCACTTTCTGGTAGTTATAGTTCAATTCTTTCTGGAGCGAGTTTAAATACAAGACTAACTGGTAATGTTTCCCAAGCTGGAGAAGGCAATTACAGTATTGATTTAGCACAAGGTTCGGTATTACCGCCTGGAACCTATACTTTGACAGTAAATTATTCTAGTTCAATGGTCCCCGTTATAAACGTAAATGTAACGCAAGAAGTGCCAACAACCATTTTAGAAGTAGACCATTACGAAACAAAAGTTGTAGGTACAGCTAATGCAGATGAGGCAGGAAATTATTCTATTACTCTAGATAAAGCTTACTTAAATGGTGAAAATTTAATCGCAACAGCAACAGATCAATCGGGTAATAAAACTGAGGCAAAAGAAGTTATTGTTCCAGATATCACACCACCGATTTTACATCAACCAACTATTCAAGGTGGATGGACTGAGGGGCAAGTCGTACAAGGTACAACAGAAGCAAACGTCACTGTAACTATTAAAAACGCTACAGGTGATGTGATCGGTTCAGCTATAGCTGATGCATCAGGGTATTACTCCGTAATTTTGAATACTGTTTATGAGAATGGTGAGTTATTAAAAGTAATAGCTACAGATAATAAAGGGAATGAAAATTTGCTTCAATTAAATGCACCTGATACTACAGCACCTATACTAGCTAATTTATTTAGTTATGATTTGAGTACAGATAAAATTATTTTTAATGCGCCAAGTGATAGTTACTTTGTTGAACAAAAAATTGATGGTGCTTGGGTCCACGTAAATATTGAGGAAAAATTCGATTGGTTAAATGTAGAATATAGGGTAACTGCTACAGATCAAGCTGGGAATAGTTCTCAACCACTAACTACTATAATTAATACTGCATCGGGAACTTACAAGCCAACAGACCCTACATTTACTCAAATTATTAAAGGATCTACAGGAAATGATTATCTATATGGTGGCAATGGAGATGACACGTTAATTTCTAATGGAGGTTCTGATAGTTTATACGGTGGATCCGGGAACGATACACTGATTTATGGTGGTAATTCCCCGAATATATATACAGGATTAATTGGTGAAGCAGGGAATGACACCTATATTGTAGATAAAGCATTACTCGGTTCATTAAGTTACGTTCATATCTTAGATAATACAAATGAACAAAATACACTTTATTTAAAATCAGTTTCAGCTGATGAAATTATTTTAAAACAGGCTAGTGCAGATAGAATTATTACATTTAATGATTCAACTGCCACCATACATTTTGGTGAGGGGCAATTATCCTCAATTGTATTTGACGATGGAACAGTTTGGAATAAAGCACAAATTGAAGCCAATATTATCGGTAGATTATTAGGTACAGATGGAGATGATCATTTACAGGCAGATGCTAATTATTCCGTAATTTATGGTCTAGATGGTAATGATACGATACAAGGTGGTGTACAGAATGATTATCTATATGGTGGCAATGGAGATGACACGTTAATTTCTAATGGAGGTTCTGATAGTTTATACGGTGGATCTGGGAACGATACACTGATTTATGGTGGTAATTCCCCGAATGTATATACAGGATTAATTGGCGAAGCAGGGAATGACACCTATATTGTAGATAAAGCATTATTAGGGTCGTTGAGTTACGTTCATATCTTAGATAATACAAATGAACAAAATACACTTTATTTAAAATCAGTTTCAGCTGATGAAATTATTTTAAAACAGGCTAGTGCAGATAGAATTATTACATTTAATGATTCAACTGCCACCATACATTTTGGTGAGGGGCAATTATCCTCAATTGTATTTGACGATGGAACAGTTTGGAATAAAGCACAAATTGAAGCCAATATTATCGGTAGATTATTAGGTACAGATGGAGATGATCATTTACAGGCAGATGCTAATTATTCCGTAATTTATGGTCTAGATGGTAATGATACGATACAAGGTGGTGTACAGAATGATTATCTATATGGTGGCAATGGAGATGACACGTTAATTTCTAATGGAGGTTCTGATAGTTTATACGGTGGATCTGGGAACGATACACTGATTTATGGTGGTAATTCCCCGAATGTATATACAGGATTAATTGGCGAAGCAGGGAATGACACCTATATTGTAGATAAAGCATTATTAGGGTCGTTGAGTTACGTTCATATCTTAGATAATACAAATGAACAAAATACACTTTATTTAAAATCAGTTTCAGCTGATGAAATTATTTTAAAACAGGCTAGTGCGGATAGAATTATTACATTTAATGATTCAACTGCCACCATTCATTTTGGTGAGGGACTATTATCATCTATTGTATTTGATGATGGGACGACTTGGGATAAAGCGCAAATAGAACAACATATTGCTAAAACAGTAGTGGGTACGTTTGATAATGATGTAGTTGAGACAGCTACAGCCAACCAGACATATTCATATACTTTAGATACAGGTGCAGACACTTTAATTTTCAAAGTTCTTGATGACATTGATAATTTAGGTGGTAATAGTAATGGAGAGTGGACAGATTTTAATCTTTCAGAGAATGATAAACTTGATTTGTCACAATTGCTTATAAATAACAATGGAAACCTTCAAGAATTTATAACGGTAAAAGATACGCAGGCTGGAGTAGTTATGTCTGTAGATAGAGATGGCTCTAATCAATCCACTTATCATTCACAAGAATTAATTCTACTTACTGCTAAGCACTATACGTTAGAGGATTTAATGGCTTCAAATGCATTTATTCATTAAATAGTTGTGATCTAACATAGAAACTAAAAAGAGACCAGTGAATGGTCTCTTTTTTCTTAATTATACTAGCATCCTCAAATTTATTTTTTAGTCGTATCCACAGAAACCACAACAGATAGACCAGGACGCAACAATTTAATATCAGGTTGGTTCTCAAGGAGTTTGATGCGTAAAGGTAAACGCTGAACAATTTTAGTAAAGTTACCCGTCGCATTTGTTGCTGAAATTGGCGAGAAAAATGCGCCAGTAGAAGGAGAGAAACTGTCTACCACACCTTTTAACTCAACATTGTAAGCGTCGACATAAACAGTGACAGGCTGGCCGATTTTAATTTGTTTTAGCTCAATTTCACGGAAGTTTGCTTCTACATACACTTGATCTAAAGGCACAACCACCATGAGTGGATTACCTGCGCCAACAAAGTTGCCCACATTTGCAGACTTTTGCCCAATCATGCCATCAATAGGTGCTCGAATTTCTGTATAGCTCAGATTCAGTTTTGCTTTATCAAGCGCAGCTTGGGCTTGTTTCAAAGCCGCTTGTTTAGCTTGAACCTGGATCTTATATTGGTTGAGCTGATACTGCGCATCAATGACTTTTTCTTTACTGCTGTCCAAGTCGGCATATTGCTCGGTCAATGTGGTTTTTGACTGTTGTGTAATCAATCTAGATTCAGCACCAAGTGCCTGTAATTGCTCATAGCGTGCGGTATTATCTTTGGTGAGTTTAATGCCGGCTTCTACTTTTCTAAGCTGGGCCTCTGTTTCTCGTATAACAGTGGGTTGTCTTTCTACTGCCAGCATTGCTTCATTTAAGTCAGCTTGTGCTTTGGCATAATTAGATTCAGCTTCAGCTAAAGCCGCCTGATAATCACGTGCATCAATCCGTGCCAAAAGCTGGCCTTTTTTTACGGTCTGGTGATCTTTAATATAAATTTCTTCAATATTACCTGACACTTTGGGAGCAATGGTTGAGTACTCGACGTCTACCCGCGCATCATCAGTTTTAACAATGGAAGAAGGTAAAAATATAACTTTTAAAATCCATAAAATGGAAACTAGAACGATAATAAATGCAATAACCATAACCCAGTGTTTCTTAAGATATTGCATCTTTGTTAACTTGGGTGACTCGGTCATGGAGTGATCTTGGGCTTCGAGAGTACTCATAAAGATTTTCCTGAGTTATGACTATTCATTAACTTAATGAGAGCAATGCGTGGGGGATAAGTTCTAACTGGCAAAATCACCATAACGATAAATAAAATTGCAGTAAGTCCCGCTAAAATCAAATATTGATCACTAATGACTAAAACTGATTGCTGTGCCTGAATCGCAGAATTTAAGGCAGATAAACCACCGGAAACACGTTCGGTACCATCTGCACTCAGCACAGGCGGGGTAAGAGGATTAATAACAGGGCCTTGAATATTTTGAAAAACATGTTGTGCGGTATTTTCAATCAGTCGTGTTGAATGGTATTCGCCACGTACTCGATTGACCCAGTCCAAAAGGCATACACCGAGTACGCCGCTAATAGCACGCGGGGTGTTAATCATAGGCGAAGCATAAATTGCCATAGTTGGATGGACGCTATTTGTACCCATCATGAGGAGCGAAAGCACTACACAGGTTTGACCTAAACATGAGATTGCATGCCAAAAATAGAATTGGTCTTGGTTCCAAGTCGTATCAAGTTGACTTGCACCTAAGCAGCCAACCATAACCAAAAGTAAACCAAATCCATGTACATATCGGCTATCAACCCAAGCTTGGTTCAAAACTTTAATAACAATCGGGATATAGATAAATTGTAATGCGGCAATTTGTAAGCCAATCCACATGGTTTGAGTAGGCTTATAACCATGCACGGCGCTTAAGTAATTAAGGGGTAATGTACTGGTTGACATACCAATAACCACAAAGCAGAACAACGCAATAACAGCATAACCAAAATTTCGTATTTCGAGCATTTGCGGTTTAATTAATGGTGTTGGATAGCGCCATTCATGTATTAAAAATAAAGGTAGGGTAATGGCACTTATTAAAGCCAAAACACAAATCAATTTTGAATGGAACCAGTCCAAATGATTGCCATGCAAAAGCATGGTACTAAGGCTTGCCAAACCAATAATGGCTAGAATCGCGCCAGTCCAATCGTAAGTTTTTATTCTTGAGTAATTTAATGGATCTTGCGGAATACCGAAGTAAACTAACGCAGCACTTAAAGCACAAAAAGGGATGGTTTGGAAAAATATCATCTTCCAACCAATCACATCTAAATAAAAGGCAGCAAGCGCAGCGCTTAAGTTTGGGAAAAAAGTTGCTGTTAATGCATAGCAGGCCAAGCCCCATAGACGAATTTCAGGTCCTAGGAATCTAAGTGCACATGCCATTAATAAAGGAATAGTTAAACCATTGGCGAGTCCTTGTAAGCCCCGTAATAAATAAAATATTTCGATATTTGGGCTAAAAGGAATTAAAACGCTAGAGAAGAGGCAAAGTCCTATCGCAAAAAGAAGAACCCGACGCATGGAAAAAATAACCGCCCAACTGGTGGACAGGATCATCCCAATAATCATGGCACTGGCATAAATACTGCTGACCCAATAACCAGAGTCGACACTAATACCCATCTCACCGCGAATATCGACCAAGGTAATGCTGCTAATTCGGTTATTAAATTCGACAGTCATGGCTGCAAAAATTGCACCTGCCAAACCGATGAGTGGTCGTATATTCATCTTTTACCTTAAATTTTAAAATGAGCTTAATGCTTATAGCGGTGATTAAGCTCAACTGTACCGATCGGTACTCTACTATCTTATTAAATTTACGTCAATTCTCGATTTTGAACTTTTCGATGAGTTACACTAAGAATGAAATTGCTAAATATGTTTGTAGGGTCGTATGTCTGATTGCACTAAAACGAATGAGAAAGATCAAAAAATTCTGGATGCAGCAACAAAGTTTTTTCTGATCCATGGTTTTAGTGGGACAACGACAGATATGATTCAAAAAGAAGCGGGCGTTTCAAAAGCGACCATGTATGGTTGTTTTAAAAATAAAGAAGCGATGTTTGCTGCGGTCATTGAACGCCAATGTACCAACATGCAAAAACAAATTATGTCGGTCGAGACAAAAGCCAAAAATTTACGTTCAGCCTTAACCGAAATTGGGAAAACTTATCTGTGCTTTATCTTATCGCATTCCGGTTTGGCTTTTTTTAGAGTCTGTATTGCAGAGGCTGTAAGGTTCCCGGAATTATCCGAAAAGTTCTTTGAAGTGGGACCACAACGTCTAGCAAATATTATTGCAGGTTATCTTGAAAAGTCGGTTAAACAAGGAGAAATTGAATTAACGTCTTCTTCGGAAGTCGCAGCAAATATTTTTTTATCACTGTTAAGAAGTGATGCCCACCTAAAATGTTTGACTCATCCTGATTATTTAATCTCAGCTGATGAAATTAGTACTTGGGTTGAATACGCTGTTGATTTATTTTTAAAAAATATTAATTACAAACTAGATTGATATTAAGGAGCTTATGCCTCCTTAAAAAACCTAAATGTAGAAGTAAAAAGAGACCAACTTGTGGTCTCTTTTTATTTTTTAGATCGCTTCTCTGGTCATCTCACCATTCACCAATCTTAAAATCTGCAACGGGTTGCTGTCTTTTAAGGCTTCCGGCAATAAACTTTGCGGATAGTTCTGGTAACACACAGGGCGCAAGTAACGGTCAATGGCCAAGGTTCCAACTGAAGTACCTCGTGCATCTGAAGTGGCTGGGTATGGCCCGCCGTGTACCATGGCATCACACACCTCAACACCTGTTGGATAGCCATTTATAAGTAATCGCCCAGCTTTTTCTTCTAATACAGGAACTACCTCTGCAAACTCGGTTAAGTCAGCCTCATCGGCAATTAAAGTCGCAGTCAGTTGCCCATTCATGCTTTGTAATGCCTGAATGAGTTGGGCTTTATCTTCAACTTCAATGATGACTGTGGTTGGCCCAAAGATTTCTTCCTGTAAAAGCTGGTCACCTGCCAGTAAAAGCTCAACATCAGCTTTAAACAGTTGTGGCTGAGCCTGATTGCCTTGTTGAGTTTGACCTGCCAAATGCTTAATACCTTGATGCTCGGTTAAGTGCTCAAGACCAGCGGTATAACTTTTTAAGGTGCCGGCATTGAGCATAGTCTGTGCAGGCTTAGCCCCCATAATTTCAGTCAGGTTGCTAATAAGCTGGCTAAATTCAGCTGATTTAATACCCAAGATTAAACCCGGATTGGTACAGAACTGACCACAGCCTAAAACCACTGAATCAGCCAAGTCCTGTGCAATTTTGTCACCACGGTTTTTTAAGGCTTCGGGCAACATCAACATCGGGTTAATACTGCTCATTTCAGCAAAGACTGGAATCGGTTGTGGACGGGCTGCGGCCATATCACATAAAGCACGACCACCACGCAATGAACCGGTAAAACCCACAGCCTGAATTAAAGGATGCTTCACTAAAGGTTCACCCACGCCATTACCGTAGATCATATTAAACACACCTTTTGGCATATTTGATTTTTCTACGCCACGTTCAATTGCCTGCGCTACAAAGTCTGCTGTGGCCATGTGTCCACTATGGGCTTTCACCACTACAGAGCAACCTGCTGCCAGTGCCGAAGCAGTGTCACCACCCGCAGTTGAGAATGCTAAAGGAAAGTTACTTGCCCCAAAGACTGCAACAGGGCCTACACCGATTTTAATCTGACGCAAGTCTGGGCGAGGTAAAGGCTGGCGCTCAGGCAAAGCGGTATCAATACGGGCACCTAAAAAATCACCACGGCGCAGCACTTTAGCAAACAGGCGCATTTGCCCACTGGTCCGGGCACGTTCACCTTGTAAACGTGCAAGTGGCAAAGCAGTTTCCTGTGAGACAATTTCTAGAAAATCGGTACCCAAAGCATCGAGTTCATCTGCAATATTTTCTAAAAAAACAGCACGCTGTTCAGGTGTGGTATGGCGGTAAGTCTTAAAGGCTTGACTGGCTGCTTCACAGGCCTGATTAATCTCTTGCTCGGTTGCATGGTGAAACTCATAAGGCAAAGCTTCACCAGTCGTAGCTTGAATACTTTTTAATAAGGTTGTACCTTGTGCGCTGCGTGAACCACCAATAAAGTTGTGTCCGATAATGGTCATAACAAATATCCTGAAATTAATGAGAGTGTCTTGGAAGGTTGTCTTGGTTTACGACTCGCATATATAAAGTTGCGGGTTCCAAACAACCACCAGTAGATAATTGACCTACCATGTTGCGATACATTTCTTGCCAAGGTGTTTGAGATGGAGATACCGTCGGTTTCCATTCACGGCGGCGTTGTTCTAACTCTTCGTCAGAAATGAGCACGTTGACAGAACGTTTATTTAAATCAATACGTAAACGGTCATTGGTTTTAAGTAAGGCAATTCCACCGCCTACAGCTGCTTCGGGTGACATATTGAGAATAGATGGGCTGGCAGAAGTTCCACTTTGGCGGCCATCTCCTAAGCAAGGCAGTGAATCAATCCCTTTTTTAATTAACTCTGCTGGTGGAGCCATATTGACGACTTCAGCACTGCCCGGATAACCCACTGTACCTGCGCCACGAATGACTAAAATACAATGTTCATCAATGTTTAAGGCAGGGTCATTGATACGTGCGTGATAGTCTTCGGGACCTTCAAAAACGATTGCGCGTGCTTCGAAGCTATTTTCATTGTTTGGATCTGATAAATAGGTTTTTTTAAATGCTTCGCCCACTACAGACATTTTCATAATGGCGCTGTCAAAGAAGTTACCACTGAGCACAATGAAACCGGCACCATGTTTAAGAGGTTGTTCATAAGGGAAAATGACATCTGCATTTGAGGTTTTTGCATTTTTGGCAATTTCCCCAATTGTTTTACCGCTAACCGATGCACAATCTTCGTGTAATACACCAGCTTTTTGTAATTCGTGTAGAACGGCAGGAACACCACCCGCACGGTGAAAACCTTCACCCAAATATTTACCCGCCGGCATACAGTTCACAATAAGCGGAATGTTTTCACCCACACGTTGCCAGTCTTCTAAACTCAGCTCAATACCCATATGACGGGCAATCGCAATGAGGTGAGGAGGACAGTTACTCGATGCACCTAAAGCTGAGGCTACTGCAATTGCATTTTCAAAAGATTGTTTGGTCATAATTTTAGAAGGACGTAAATCTTCTAAAACCATTTCACATATTCTTTTGCCGGTCATATAGGCCATTTGCCCACGTTCGCGGTAAGGAGCGGGAATACTTGCACATGTCGGTAAAGACATACCCAATGCTTCTGCCAAAGCATTCATGGAAAGTGCAGTGCCCATGGTGTTGCAATGCCCGACCGAAGGTGAAGCAGAAGTGGTCATTTCCATGAACCCTTCATAGTCAATTTTACCAGTGGCAAGTAAGTTTCTTGCATGCCAAAGCACAGTGCCAGAACCAATTAACTCACCTTTAAAATGACCATCTAGCATTGGCCCACCAGACAACACAATTGCAGGTATATCTGTTGTGGCTGCTGCCATTAAACATGCAGGGGTAGTTTTGTCACAGCCAGTGGTCAGCACCACACCATCAAGCGGATAACCATGCAAGATTTCAACCAAACCTAAATAGGCCAAGTTGCGGTCAAGTGCAGCAGTTGGACGACGGGTTTGTTCTGCAATCGGGTGGACGGGGAATTCCATTGGAATACCACCCGCGTCTCGAATACCCGCTTTAACGCGTTCAGCAAGTTCTTTGTGATGACGGTTACATGGAGTCAAATCACTACCGGTTTGTGCAATTCCAATAATCGGGCGACCTGATTGTAACTCGGCACGGGTCAAACCATAGTTCATGTAACGCTCAACATATAAAGCGGTCATGTCGGCATGTTCAGGATCATCAAACCATTCTTGGCTACGTAAAAAAATCCGTTTATTTTGATCATTCATTTTTTGATCCTTTCACTCATACTTTTTGAAATGTAGTTTATTTACCAGATGAATCTTGCAATTCAACCGATCGATAATACGTGAAAATTATAGTAATTCACGCTGCTTCAAATTACGCATCAAAGCATTTATTCCAAAATTCCACGGTGTTGCTTTATCACTGGTCATAACCGTGTTGTACAAAGTACCAAGTTTAGGCGAATGGATACGGACGACATCTCCAACTTTATGGGTAAAGCCAGCCCCAGCTTGTTCTCGATCTTGAGTCGGTGCAAATAAAGTACCCAAGAACAAAACAAAACCGTCTGGATATTGATGGTTTTCATTAAGAGTTTGTTGAATTAAATCTTCAGGATCTCGGCTAATTTGCGACATAGAACTCACCCCATTTAACACAAAGTTATCGGTGCCTTGAATTTGCAGTTCAACATCGCAAGTACGAATATCATTTAAAGTAAAAGTATGATCAAAAAGGCGAATAAATGGGCCAATCGCACAAGATGCATTGTTATCTTTCGCTTTACTCAACAGTAAAGCGCTACGGCCTTCAAAGTCCCGTAAATTCACATCGTTACCTAAAGTCGCACCTAAAATCTTACCTTGGCTGTTGGCAACTAATACGACTTCCGGCTCTGGATTATTCCACTCAGACTTTGGGTGAATACCAATATTTTGTCCTGTGCCTACAGCTGCTAAAACAGGAGCTTTAGTAAAAATCTCGGCATCTGTACCAATACCTACCTCAAGATATTGAGACCACATTTTTTGTTCGATTAAATATTCTTTGAGTTGTAGCGCTTTTTCAGAACCAGGTTCGATTGTTTTTAAATTATCACCGATTACGCCTTGTACAACTTCACGAATCGATTGAGCTTTTTGTGCATCGCCACCGGCTTGTTCTTCAATCACGCGTTCTAACATGCTTGCAGCAAAGGTAACACCTGCAGCTTTAATTACTTGTAAATCAATTGGAGCTAAAAAGTATGCCTTGTTGGTATCTGGCTCGGCGATAGTATTGGCAAATAATTCATCAATTGAACCAACTCGTCTTCCTTCAATTTCAGATAAAGCTTTTAAAGGATCAGCACTTTCAAGTAACTCGGAAATAGTATGAAATTTTTCCGAGATATCAAAAACTTGATTTCCCCTTAAAATAATAGGGGATGGACCCGAAATTTGACTTGGAATCCACGCACGGCCAATTAAGCATCCTTGAGTTGCATCATCTGGTAATGAGTTCTGGGAATTTAACGTAAAGTTCATTTAAAGCTTCCTTCTTTTATTTGAAATCATGATATGTTTCTTATTTAATAAACACCAATCGTAATAATTTAATTATTAATAACCAGTGGTTATCAAAAAGGAATTTTAAAAATGGCAGATTTGACTTACTCAAGTTTAAATAACTGGCTTAAATTCAAGCATTTGGTTTTATTAGAGACGTTAGCTCGAACCAATAACATGCATTTGGCTGCCGAGCAGATGAATTTAAGTCAACCTGCCGTAAGTAAAATGCTAAAGGAAATTGAGGGCCTTCTTGGGTTTCAGGTCTTTGAGCGGCTGCCCCGAAATATGCCTGTAACGGCATTGGGTGAACATGTCATTCGTTATGCACAACGTGTTTTGAATGACGCAAAGCATTTTGTCGAAGACATCGAGATTTTACGGTTGGGTGGACATGGATTTTTAAAAGTAGGGGGAATATTTGCAGCAACCGCCGTGGTAATTCCAAACTCAATTATCGAAATTAAGAAACAATGGCCGCTACTTTCTATAGATGTTGTTGAACAGACCAGTGACCATTTAATGGAAATGTTGAGTGAACATACTCTAGATTTAGCCATAGGTCGCTTTACCGATGTGACGCAAAGTCAGTTTTTCGATTTCCAGCCGTTAGGCCCTGAACCCTTCTGTATTGTTGTCAATAATGCGCACCCATGTGCCCAGAAAAAGTTTTGTACATTAGAAGAATTATTAAAATGGCCGTGGGTACTTTATCCTAAAGGCACACCGATTCGAGAGCGTATGGAAGGTGCATTTGCCCGAGCTAAAGTCAAAATTCCTTTAAATACGGTAAATACCATGTCGATGCAGACCTTTTTACAGATCTTAAAAGGCGCACCTATGGTGGGCATGTTGCCAGAAGCAATGGTGATTGATCAGGTGAAAGAAGGACAACTACAGATTTTAGAAACAGACCTGATTTTAGATGCCCAAGATTATGGAATTTTGACACGTAAAGATGAACCAGTGTCTGATATAGCCGCAGCATTTATTAATATTTTACTTAAAAATGCAAAACGTAAGTAAAGTCCTCAGCCTCAAGTTATAGAAGACTTGGGGCTTTTAAATTAAAAGAAAGCCTATTTAATTTAGTCAAAATTTCATCATAAAACTGATATTAAAAAGTTATCAATATTTAGAAATTATTCATTGGAAATTATTGCAAGGACTCCTTATCGTTTAATTCATGATGATTAAAAATCTTTAAGTGAATAAGAATTAGGAAAGGATCCCTGTATGAATGTGTTAATTACTGGTGGCACGGGTTTTATTGGAAAGCAAATCGCCAAAGAGATTTTAAAAACCGGAAGCCTGACTTTAGACGGTAAACAAGCTAAGCCCATCGATAAAATTATTTTGTTTGATGCGTTTGCTGGTGATGATTTACCGCAAGACCCAAAAATTGAAGTGGTGATTGGCGATATTACCGACAAAACCATAGTGGCAAATATTACAGAAAAAATTGATATTGTTTGGCACTTAGCCGCCGTGGTGAGTTCGGCAGCAGAGGCCGATTTTGACTTGGGAATGGATGTAAACCTTTATGGCCTTTTAAATTTATTAGAAGAATTAAGAAAAAAACAAACCACGCCTCGAGTCATTTTTGCGAGTGGCTGCGCTGTATTTGGTGGTCAATTACCAGAAGTTGTAACAGATGATACGGTGGTTACACCAAAGTCCTCTTACGGTATGCAAAAAGCAGTAGGAGAATTGCTCGTTTCAGATTATTCACGTAAAGGCTTTATTGATGGCCGTGTTTTAAGATTACCGACTATTGTGGTTCGTCCGGGTAAGCCTAATAAAGCCGCATCTACATTTTTTAGCTCAATTATCCGCGAGCCTTTAAAAGGTGAAACGGCAGTTTGTCCAGTCCCGCCAGATACTCCGGTTTTTATTACTTCACCACGACGCTGTGTTGAGTCAATGATTAAGGCTGCGTCAATTTCTTCAGATGCACTCCAAGATAACCGAATTATTCCTTTACCGGGATTGACCGTTACCGTTAAGCAAATGCTTGAGGCTCTTGAAAAAGTTGCCGGTAAACAAGCAACTGATTTAGTGCAGTGGCAAGAAGATAAAACGATTCAAAGGATTGTTCAAAGTTGGCCGGTTCAAGTGAAAGCTGAATATGCCGAATCTTTAGGTTTCCAAGCAGATGAGAATTTTGAAAGCATCATTCAGGCACATATAGAAGATACCCAAAATTAATGGCAGTGATCGCCAATTCATGTGAGAGTTATTATGGAAGATATCAAAAATGTCACTGCTCTCGAAGAGCAGACAATTAAGCGTATTTCAAGTCGAATCATCCCGTTTCTTATTATTTTATTCATTATGGCCTTTCTAGACAGAACCAATATTGGTTTTGCTGCGCTACATATGAATGATGCAATTGGAATTACCCAAACTATTTTTGGCTTAGGGGCGGGTGTATTTTTCTTGGGTTATTTTATTGCAGAAGTACCGAGTAATGTTTTACTTCATCGGTTTGGTGCACGGATCTGGATTGCTCGAATCATGATTACTTGGGGAATTATTGCCGGGCTTATGGGATTTATCCATAGTGGTACCCAATTTATTATTTTACGGTTTTTACTGGGTATTGCAGAAGCAGGTTTCTTTCCGGGGGTTATTTTTTATTTAACCTTATGGTTTCCTGCTAAATATCGTGCCCGTGTCTTCGCGACTTTCTATTTAGGGTTACCAATTGCCCAAATTATTGGAGCGCCAATTTCGGTCGGCCTTATGCAATGGGGCAATACCATTGGCTATGAAGGCTGGCGTTTAATGTATATTTTAGAAGGGATTCCTTCCATTATTTTAGGACTGGTTTGCCTAAAATATTTAACCAATAACCCAAAAGAAGCACAGTGGTTAACAGCTGAGCAGCGTCAATGGCTCATGAATACGCTAGAACGTGAAGAAAGAGAAAAAGAGCAATCTGCCGATGCTGCTTTAACAAAAGGTGAACTTATTAAACAAGTGTTTAAAAATCCTTTAGTGTGGATTATGGCAATTGTCTATTTTGGAATTACGTCTGGTTCAAATGCGATGTTCTTCTTCTTACCAAGTGTTTTAGAGTCGTTCCGTAACACCTTTGGTATGCAAATTAGCCTTATCCAAAATGGCTTACTCACCGCTATTCCATATGCATTTGCGGCGGTTGGTATGGTTTTATGGAGCCGCCGTTCTGACCGTAAACAAGAGCGTTATAAACACGGTGCTTGTGCTGCACTTATGGCGGCTTTCGCAATTGCAATTGCTTTGATTGTGAATCAACCGTGGGCAATTATTGTGGGCTTTATTTTGCTCGCAATTGGTGTATTTAGTGCAATTAACATTTTCTGGACTATCCCTGGGCAAACTCTAACGGGTGTTGGTGCCGCAGCCGGTATTGGCTTAATTAATTCGGTAGGTAATTTAAGTGGTTTTACTGGTCCATATTTAACAGGCTATTTATATACCACCACGGGCACCTATACAGTAGCGTTCCTTGCCATTGCAGGATTTGTCGCCATGGGCGGTTTAGGGTTACTGCTTTTGGCAAAGTTAAAGTCTGATAGCCTAAAAGTAGAACAACAGCGACTTAAAGTGCGGACTGCTACGGAGATGAAATAATGGCTCGGATTGGTTTTGTTGGAACGGGCATTATGGGAATGCCAATGGCCATGAACTTATTAAAAGCTGGTCATCAAGTTAAGGTCTGGAATAGAACTTCATCTAAAGCAGTAAGTTTAAAAGAAGCTGGTGCATATGTTTGTAGTGAACTTGAACAAGTCGGAAAAGATGTAGAGTTTCTGATTTGTATGCTCAGTGATGGAAAAACCTGTGATGAAATTCTATTTCAAGAACGTGGTGCAATTTCACAGCTAAAACCTGAAAGCACGGTCATAGTGATGAGTTCGATACCTGTTGAAGTTGCAAAAAAACAAAGTGAAAAATGTAAAGAAAACGGACTTAGATATTTAGATGCACCTGTTTCGGGCGGTGAAAAAGGTGCTCAAAATGCAAGTCTGGCGATTATGGTAGGTGGCGATGCTCAAACATTTTCACATGCTGAACATGTTCTATCTGCCATGGGGCGGCCAATTTTAGTTGGAGAGGCTGGCTGTGGAATGCTGGCAAAACTCGTCAATCAAATGATAGTCGCATCTACTATTGCAACCGTGAGTGAAGGTTTATTGCTTGCCAGTAAAGCAGGAGCAGACCCGATAAAACTCAAACAAGCATTAACAGGCGGTTTTGCAGATTCTCCGATTTTGCAACAGCATGGCGAACGCATGTTAAATCGAGATTTTAAACCGGGAGGTACAGCTCGAAACCAGCATAAAGACATTCATACAGCCGTTAGCTATGCTAAATCGCTTGAGTTGAATTTACCTATAGCCCAAAAAGTCAGTCAATTGTTCGAAAATATGCTTGCTGCCGGAGACGGTGAGCTTGATCATTCTGGTTTAATTCGTGAGCTTGAACGAATGAATCATGTGTAATATTGCTTTAATTTTAGCGGTACTTGATGAATAGACATAATCAAGTACCGCTTTTTTTCTGGTACTAATTTTTTAATAGTCCACTTTTATTGCTTTTATATATTCTTAATATCTACTGACGGAGAAACCCCAAAAAAGCGTTTATACTCTCTGGAAAATTGGGACAAGCTTTCATAACCGACTTGCATGCTGGTAGATGAAATATCGTATTCTTCGGTCATTAATAAACGCCGTGCTTCGGTCAATCTCATTCTCTTTTGATACTGTAAGGGACTCATTGAGGTTATATCCCTAAAATGTTGATGAAAACTTGATGCACTCATCCCCATTGTGCTTGCCAGTTCTTCAATACTAAATGGTTTCGCAAAATTTGTTTTCAGCCATTCAATCGCCTTCACAATTCGATGACCTGTAGTGCCTGCCGCTACAATACGTTTAAGACGATCGCCTTGCGGGCTCATCAATAAACGATAAAAAATTTCCTTAATAATAAGAGGAGACAAGATGGGGATGTCTTGTGGCGTATCTAGTAATTTTATTAACCGTATAAACGCATCATTCAGCTCTGAATTGACTACTCCAACAGCCATTCCTTTTTTCTCAGTATTTACATCTTTAAAGGGAATATGGGCCTCAAGCATGATTTGAGCAAGTAAATATGGGTCTAGCCTTAGCACAATTGAGAGATAGGGTTGTTCAACAGAAGCTTCAAGCACTTGAGCAATTACAGGCAGGTCAATTGCAGTAAAAAGGAAATGGTTAGAGTCATAAGTATAAGTCTCTTCGCTAAGAATCACCTGTTTTTTGCCTTGAGCAATCATACATAGACTCGCATCCATCATGCTGCTACTTGGTTTGGTCAATGTCTCTGCACGATATAAAGTCAGTCCCGTAATAGCTGTTTCGAATGTGCCTTTTTCTCGTGTCCATTGATCGACAAGTTGAGCCAATTCTTGATTATGGTTAGACCTATTCGCCATTCAGATTCTACCGATTACCCTCTGTATTTTTATTGTAGGCATTTCAAATAAGAAAAATAGTGAGAAGTGCAACAATTTGGAGGATTAGGCAAATCTGTGAGAGGAATAGAACAACACCTTACAACTTTCATTTTTATACTGTTTGAACAACGCTTAATCCTGCATCCCTCATTAAATTGAGGGCATTGGTATCAATCTAGGAAAAAAGATGAATGTTAAGGCAGTCACGTTTGTGACCAGTTTATTTATCTCAATGGGAGTACCCGCAATGGATAAAAAATCAGTCACAGCATTTCAAACCGTTAAAAAAGCCAACCAACAACAGGTAATTACCGGCCTAGATAATATTTTCACGGGTCAAGTTGCAATTAAACCATTAACTGATGTTACTGACAGTATAAATGCTTCCAGTGCTTATGTAAGTTTTAATGCCAATGCCCGTTCATTTTGGCATACCCATCCTAAAGGGCAATATCTCATTGTTACAGAAGGAGAGGGACTGGTGCAAGAATGGGGTAAACCTGCGGAAAAAATTTCTGTAGGAGATGTGATTTATTGTCCACCTGGAGTGAAACATTGGCATGGTGCAAGTGGAAATTCTGCGATGACACATCTTGCTTTAACTGCAACTGATGAACATGGCAAAAATGTGGACTGGTTAGAGCCTGTATCAGATGAGCAATATAAAGAGGCGGGCCACTGAAATTATAAAGTTCCTATTTCTAGCCATCAGTTTGTTGGCGCTGAATCAACAGATTTATGCAGCTACCCATATGGTCCAGCTTCCTTTATCTCAAAAGAAGGAAATAACACAAATGCAAAATTCTTTATCCGAACAGCAACAGGCAATCATACCGATTGCTGCCTATGCTGCAAATGGTGACCTAGCTAAACTCAGTCAATCATTAAAAGATGGTTTAGATTTAGGGTTAACCATTGCAGAAATTAAGGAAGTTTTAGTTCAAACCTATGCCTATGCAGGTTTTCCTCGAAGTTTGAATGCCCTTACAACATTTATGCAGGTGCTAGAGCAGCGTAAAGAAAGCGGTATTCGTGACATAGAGGGTAAGACTAATAGCACTCTACCGAAAGATTATCAGGCACTTTTACAAGGTACTCAGAATCAAACTCAGTTGGTGGGTCAACCTGTAAAAGGTGCACTTTTTGATTTTGCTCCAGCTATAGATGAGTATTTAAAGGCTCATCTTTTTGGCGATATTTTTTCAAGGGATGTGCTGAATTGGCAAGATCGTGAGATTGCTACTTTGAGCATGCTTTCGGCTCTAGAAGGTGTAGATAGCCAACTTCAATCCCATCTTAATATTGCAAAGACTCAAGGTGTTAGTTCTCATCAATTTGAAAATATACAGAAAATACTTGCTGAAAAAGTAAGTCTGCAAGTGGGTCAAAGGTTCCAAAATGTATTGACCAGTTTTCACAATCAATCGCTCTAAATGAGCTCCCAGCGAAAAAATCGTCTTCATTTACATTAAGCATGAGAGAAAAAATATGACAACTGAAGTTTTAGGTTATGCCGCGCTGTCATCAGAAACTCCTTTAGTTCCGTTTAAATTTGAACGTAGAACCCCCCGTGAAGATGATGTTGTCATTCAAATTGAGTATTGTGGTGTTTGTCACTCTGATCTACATCAAGCTAAAAATGATTGGGGATTTAGTGCTTATCCATTAGTTCCGGGCCATGAAATTGTTGGACGTGTTACCTCAATTGGTCCTAAAGTCACAAAGTATAAAGTTGGTGATTTAGTGGGCATTGGCTGTATGGTCGATTCGTGCCGTACTTGTTCTGCTTGTCATTCAGGACTCGAGCAATATTGTGAAGAAGGTAACATCCAGACTTATGGCGGCGTAGATCGCCATGACCAACGCCCAACTTATGGTGGATATTCACAAAGCATTACCTGTAGTCAAGATTTTGTATTAAAAGTACCTGAAAATCTGGATGCTCAAGCTGTACCACCACTACTTTGTGCGGGTATTACCACATGGTCGCCGCTACGTCACTGGAATGTTGGAAAGGGCAGTAAAGTTGCTGTCGTTGGTTTAGGTGGTTTAGGACACATGGCGATTAAACTTGCCAATGCTCTAGGCGCTGAAGTGACACTATTTACTCGCTCAGCAAACAAAGAACAAGATGCAAAACAACTTGGCGCACATCATGTAGTCTTATCAACAGATGAGAATCAAATGAAGTCGGTATTAAATCAATTTGATTTAATTGTTGATACTGTGCCTTATAACCATGATTTGAAGCCTTATATTCCAACTTTAGCTTTAAATGGAACCATTGTATTAGTTGGATATTTAGGTGAAATTAGCGCAAATTCAGTACCTATGATTTTAGGTAGAAAATCAATTGCAGGCTCGGTTATTGGTGGAATTAAAGAAACACAAGAACTACTCGATTTTTGTGGTGAGCATAATATCGTTTCTGAAGTAGAGATGATTAATATGCAAAACATTAATGAAGCTTTTGAACGTATGCTAAAGAGCGACGTGAAGTATCGTTTTGTGATTGATATGAAAACACTGTCTGAAGATTAATTCAGACATTATTTGAGCTGTGCATACTATGCGTAGTGTGTACAGCTCAAAGATTTAATATCAATGTGAGTGTTATGATTTAGAAGGAATATATTTATGCATAGCAAAGATAAATAGCTTAAATAAAATACTAAAACCAAAAACAGATAAGCTGAGTCCTAACACGAGGCTCACCGCTATAAACATGATTAAATTATTTGACTCGCTTTTGTAGACTTTTTGCCCAATCATTAAATAGTTTTTATTAGTTAGTAAATTTGGCGTTTTTTTTGCTTACTATCTAAGGTCTTATCTAACATACTTAATTTGATTGCTGTATAAATGATGATTCAAAACGTCTTGCTCTCTTATGGTGTTTTTTTCACATGAAAAATGCACTAAATAAACACATCTTTTTATTTTGCACTCTATTTGTGCACGGGGTGCCATAATGAAGTTATTGGCTTCATTACTCACTTTACTCATTCTATGTGGATGTTCCTCATCTGAGCAAAATAGAAAAACTCAAGAAAACTCAACCTCTCATTCAATATGTGTTTTTGATAGTACAAATACAAAAGTCTGTGTAGCCAAACCTGCCCAAAGAATTGTCTCTTTGTTTGAGTCGGGTTTAGATGGCCTCTATATGCTAGGGCAAGGCGACAAAGTAATTGGTATACCTGCCGAAGTATACATTCAACCTTTATTATTTAATGCCTATTCAAAAATAGATAAACGCATTGCTAATAAACAGCTTGCAGCACCTTCGCAAGGAGCCAATGCAACCAATATTGAAAGTCTCGTGTTGCTAAAACCAGATCTGGTGATTGTAGGAAGCGGGCAGACTCAAACGATTGAACTGTTACGGCAGTTTGGCATCGCTGTATATGTAATGGAGTCAGGCACCTATAAACAAGTGAAAGAAGAACTGTCTGAAATTGCTATTCTGAGCGGCGCCCAAAAGCGAGCTCAGGAAATTTTAAATTTCTCTGATGAAATTGTGGCAGAAGTCGCAGCCAAAACGGCCCGTCAGCCAAATAAACAATCGATTTACTATGCTTGGTCTGGTGGACGAATTTTTTCTACCTCTGGACGAGAGTCGATTACCAATGACTTTATTGAACTCGCTGGTGCTTACAATATTGTTCAGACCAATGCTAACCAGCCTAATGTAAATCCCGAGACTCTCATTGAATGGAACCCTGACAATATTGTGCTTTGGAATACCAACCCAAAACTGATTTATGAACGAAAAGAATTACAGGGTTTAAGCGCTGTACAAAACCGAAAGGTATTTAATTTGAGTCCTGCATTTATATATAACCCGCACACCATCAAAATCATTATTACAGCGATTTATCTAAATCACAGTATTTATCCTGAACAGTCTGATTTACCAGTAAGTGCTTTACAACAGCGTATTTTAACCAAGTTGTATGGTGAGCAGCTTGCTAAAGTGTTGATGCAATGAATATGGAAAAACTGAAGTATTACTGGTTTTACCCGTTACCTTTCATCATGATTTTTATCTCATTGCTTATTGGGCCAACTCAAACGTTAAGTGCATGGGATTATTTGTTTTGGGGTGTACAAGCGGTCTTTGGTACACCATATTTTGACGCTGAACAATTTAGGCTGATGCAAAACATTTTAGTAAATGTCAGGCTGCCTAGAATTTTACTGACCTTTATGGTGGGAGCCGCATTAGCAACCGCGGGTAATGGCTTGCAGGCATTGTTTCGTAATCCTTTGGTCGACTCGTATGTACTTGGTATTTCATCTGGCGCTGCTTTCGGTGCAGCTTTGGCACTTTCTTTAAGTTGGCTTTCGCCAAATCTATCCGCCTTTATTTTTGGAGTATGCGCCGTTGCCTTAACGTATTTATTTGCACATCAAAAACATGAAAGTCAGACGTCTTTAGTGATGGTGATTTTATCGGGCATGATTGTTTCGGGATTGTTTTTAGCAGGACTTACGGTTATTCAATACCTAAGCGATCCATTTAAATTACAAGCAATTGTGCAATGGACGATGGGCAACTTACATCAGGCGTCTTGGCAAAAGGTTCAATATGCCGTGCTACCAATCTGTATTGGTCTTGCTGGTTTATTTGCGATGCGTTGGCGTCTAAACCTAATGGCACTTGGTGCTGAAGAAGCGCAGGCTGTTGGTGTTAACCCAAGGTGGGAACAGCTTCTTTTAATTGCTCTGGTGACTGTATGTACCTCAACCTCTGTGGCTGCTGCTGGCATTATTAGTTTATATGGGCTGTTTATGCCGCATATTGTGAGAATGTTGGTTGGGCCAGACCATCGCTACAGTATTCCTGCCAATATGGTGTTGGGCGGCAGTTTTCTACTCATGATTGATAATTTTTCTCGGGTTTTACTGACGTTTGAAATACCAATTGGTATTTTTACCATGTTACTTGGCGCGCCATTTTTCTTATTATTAATGAAAACACAGAGGACTCATTGGGCATGATTCAAATTGATCAGTTAAATTATGCCTATGGGCACAAACAGGTTCTTAAAAATATTCATCTAGAGTTTCCCGAAAATCAGTTTTCAGTGATTTTAGGGCGTAATGGTTGTGGTAAATCGACACTGTTTAAATTGATGGCGGGCCTAGAACCTGTAAAAGATGGCTTGATTCGTTACTCTGGAAAAGCACTATCGGACTTTAAAGGAAAAGATCGGGCAGCCTTACTCGGTTTTTTACCGCAGTTTCATAAAACCGTATTTCCATTTTTGGTTAAAGATGTGGTGATTACGGGGCGTGCTGCTTTTAGCAGATATAGACCTTCAAAATCAGACTGGGAACGTGTAGACCAAGCTTTGCTTGATTTAGACATCGAGCATTTGCGTGACCGTCCTTATACCGAGCTATCGGGTGGCGAACGGCAATTGGTTATGATTGCGCGTATTTTAGTGCAAGCACCGAAAGTCATTTTGCTCGATGAGCCAACCAATCATCTCGATGTTTATTACCAGTCTTATTTAATGAAAAAGTTGCGTCAGTTGTCGAGGCAAAATTTTACGGTGATTGCAATTATGCATGATCCCAACTTGGCTTTTTTATTTGCAGATCATTTGTTTTTTATGCGCCAACACGAAGTAGTTAAGCCTGAATCTAAAACTCGTATAACCGATCCTAAGTTTTTAAAAAGTGTCTATGATGTCGAGTTTCATGAAGCCATGATTCAAGACAAAACCATTGTGATTCCTGATCATTCGTGGCTGTAAATATGACACTTTATTATCAATTGGTTGGTAAATCAGACTATAGGTCTGCGGTAGAGTTTGCACTTTATACAAGACAGTTGTTATTCCCAGAAATTTATCATGGGCAAATTCCCAAAGATTTACAAAATTTTGAGCAACATTATGTCTATGATCCATTGGGCTGTTTTATTACGGTAAAAGACCAAAATCGTATTATTGGTACGATTGCTTATCGGGCGTATGACCATCGTTTTGATTTAAATTTACCGCTTAATACGGTTGAAGTCGTTAAATTATTTGTACTGCCTGAATACCGTCGTAATGGCATTGCAACCATGCTATGTAAAATGTTGTTTAGTCATGCCAAAAACCATGCTATTACTAGTTTGTATTTGCATACTCATCCATTTTTACCGGCAGCTGAAGAGTTTTGGACTCTACAAGGTTTTGAGGTTATTCAACGGGAATGGACCGATACCTATGACACCATTCACATGAGTAAATCTTTATAGCGCTTTATCATGCGTATGAAATCTTTTTTGAAAATGGGTAGGTGGATAACCCATAATTTTACTGAACATTGCTGTAAAAGCTGCCGAGTGTTCATAGCCCAAACTAAAGGCAATTTCCGTAATTGAGATATTTTCTTTTAACGCATTTAAAGCATAGATGATGCAGACTCGATTACGCCAAGCCTGAAAGGACATGCCAGTTTCTGTCTTAAACCAGCGGTGAAAAGTCCGTTCACTTTTATTATGGTCATGTGCCCAATCTTTAGGGCTGCTATGAATATCAGGATGCTGCATAAAATCAGCACACTGTTTAGATAGCAATGTGTTGTGAGGCAATGGAATAAACAGAGGCAGGGCTGGTGCAGCTTCTAGTTCATATAACAATAAATCGATAAGAGAACCATCACGGCCTGCACGTTGGTAGTCAATAGGCAGTTGATTTGCCTGAATGAGCAATTGATGTAACAAAGGCGAGACTTGTATAACCTCGCAATAGTTTGCTTGTCTTGGGGCATTACTCACTTCTATATACAAACTATA
The DNA here is from genome assembly GCF_003812225.1 of Acinetobacter sp. FDAARGOS_494. NCBI lineage: Bacteria > Pseudomonadati > Pseudomonadota > Gammaproteobacteria > Moraxellales > Moraxellaceae > Acinetobacter > Acinetobacter sp. FDAARGOS_494. Next base: position 3,693,270 of record NZ_CP033866.1, on the reverse strand, counting down.
AGTACTGACTTTAGATAACCATACCCGATGTGGTTTGCCTGCTGGTATCCATACACCGCTGTAAGGTAACACGAGCCATTGACCATCTTCGGTTTCAACTTTCATGAGTCCTTCGGGTGCATATAAGAACTGAGCACGGCGATGGCTATGCGTATCTAACAAAGTATCAGCAGGATAATCTGATCCTAACGCTAGAACCGCTTGAGGTAGATGGTCTACATCGTTAATTGGAATATTACGCATATATTTTTGGCTGAAAAAAATAAAAAGATGGCTTTTCTACGTTAGTTTGCCATATAGCTATTTTATATCATGCCTCTATAAACGTGAGGAAGATGATGATGCTATATGAGCTATTTTTATTTGGGCTACTTTCAGGCATAACCACTTGGTTATTTGGTTTTGGCGGCGGATTTGTTGCTGTACCTTTGCTTTATACAGTCATTATTCAAAAGTGGAGCAATGAAAGTAGTGTCGGCATACATGCCATGCAAATCGCCGTAGCTACATCAGCTTTTGTCATGCTCTGCTCGGCAAGTTTTGCAACCTTTCGACACTATCGTTCTGGACATATAGATTGGCAACAAATCCGCTTTTTATGGGGTGGTATTGCACTTGGTGGAATTGTTGGTGCGGTAATGGCCTCATTGTTTAATGGAAATTGGCTTCGCTGGATATTTATGAGCTATGTGTTCATAACGATTATTGATTGTTATTACCGACCAGGCTTTATGGTGACCTCAAGGCAAAAGCAACACTATGGTCAAAACAGTGAACTCATTAAAGGGGGCATTATTGGTTGGGTTGCAGCACTTTTAGGTGTTGGAGGAAGTGTAATGACGGTTCCTTTATTACGGCGGCGGGGCAGTTCTATGGCAGAGGCCGCGGCTATTGCAAACATTCTCACGCTGCCTTTGTCTTTAACTGCAACGCTGACCTATTGCGTATTGTCAATTTGGCAATCTACATGGACACCCAACGGATTTATCGGACTAATCTGGTTTGAAGCTGCTTTATTTTTGGTTGCTGGAACATGGATCGGACTATATTTTTCAGAAAAATTTATTTCAAAACTACCTGATTTATGGCGGGCAAAGTTATATCCACTACTTTTAATAATAGTTCTACTCGTCATGCTTTTTTTAAATTAACTTTTTATTTCAATTAATTAAAGAATAATCTCTCTTAAATATCAAATTTTTAAATGCTCTAAAACTGCAAATTTTATGCCTCAAATGGCTTTGAAAAAAGTTTAAAAATTAGACTTGAAATATATAGTGGCTTTGTGCCACTATATATTCATCGAAGGTCATCAGACAAAAAGAGGATGATATGGCTATCCAGCTTTTAGATACGGCAAGAAACGAAATTCCAGTGAAATTTACGCAGTTTTCTGGTGGCGAGCGTCATGTTCAAATTGATGAGACAACCTTAGGTTCACTATATGGCAATGTATTGGTTCGTGCACACATGGCCTCAAGTCACGATGTGATGGACTATTTACTACTTGAAAATATATTGCTGACTCAGGGTTTAACCATTGACCTAGAAGTTCCGTATTTTCCATATGCACGTCAGGACCGTATTTGTGCAGTAGGCCAAGCGTTCTCGCTTGATGTGATGACCAAGTTACTCAACATCAATGCTGACAAAAAAGTGGGCAAACAAGGCAAGGTGACTGTTTGGGACTGCCATAGTGAAGTAACGACAGCCTTACTCGCCGCCAATACTTCTTTTAGCGAAGTTGTAAACATCAGTTCAGTAGACATCATCGCAAAGAGTGAAGCGCTAAGCACATTGTTAAAAGATGAAAAAACAGTGCTGGTTTGCCCAGACAAGGGTGCAAAAGCACGTACACAAAGGGTCGCAGATGCTTTTAATTCTGAGCGCAAACAACCACTCACTATTGTTCATTGCGATAAAAAACGTGATCCAGTGACTGGCAAAATTTTAGGTACACATGTACATGCGACTGATTTATCAGGCCTCACAGCGGTCATTACCGATGATATTTGCGACGGCGGTGCAACCTTTATTGGTATTGCCAAAGAACTGCGTCGCCTCAATTGCCATAAGGTCGTTCTATATGTGACCCACGGTATTTTTAGTAAAGGAATAGAGGTTTTTAATGGACTGTTAGATCAACTGTTTACCTCAGACAGCTTTCCACAACAACCATCAGACAAAATTTCAGTAATTGCTTTTGCAGCAAAATAAAGAGAATAAAGATGACGATTAAACTGAATCCATTAAACGCTATCGATTTTTATAAAGCTGATCACAGACGTCAGTATCCAGCAGGCACAGAGTGCGTGTACGCAAACTTTACACCGCGTTCATCTCGACTCGCTAAAATGTTGCCTGACTTTGACGATAAAGTTGTGTTCTTTGGTCTTCAGGGTTTTATCAAACACTTTTTAATCGATACATGGAATGAAGGCTTTTTTAAGCAACCTAAAGACAAAGTCGTGGCTGCATATAAACGCCGTATGGATAGCTCATTAGGTGAAGGTGCTGTACCAGTCGATCATATTGAAGCTTTACACGATTTGGGTTATTTACCTTTACGGATTAAAGCTTTGCCAGAAGGCAGCCGCGTCAATATGCGTGTACCCGTGCTCACCGTTATTAATACCGACCCGCGTTTCTTTTGGTTAACGAATTATATCGAAACCGTGTTAAGTGCTGAGCTTTGGAAAAGCTGTACTACGGCCACTATTGCTTATGAGTACAAACGTTTATTAACTCAATATGCCGTAAAAACTGGCGCACCACTCGATTTTGTACCTGTGCAAGGACACGATTTTAGTAGCCGTGGTATGAGTGGAATTTATGATGCAGCTCAGTCTGGTGTGGGTCACTTAACCAGTTTTATTGGAACAGATTCGGTTGCTTCAATTGACTACGCAGAAGAATATTACAATGCCACAGGTGTGATTGGGGTCTCTGTACCAGCGACCGAACACAGTGTGATGTGTATGGGTACAGAAGACAGTGAGCTAGAAACATTTAAGCGTTTAATCTGTCAGCTTTATCCGTCGGGTGTTGTCAGTATTGTGTCTGATACTTGGGACTTTTGGCGAGTCATTACAGAATTTACGGTGGCTTTAAAACCTGAAATTTTGGCGCGACAACCCAATGCTTTAGGCTTGGCTAAATTGGTTTTCCGTCCTGACTCTGGTGATCCAGTTAAAATTATTTGTGGTGATCCAGACGCCGAAGTCGGCAGCCGAGCATATAAAGGCGCAGTTGAATGTTTATGGGAAGTGTTTGGTGGTACAACAACTGACCAAGGTTATAAAGTACTAAATGAGCGTGTCGGTTTAATTTATGGTGACTCGATTACCCTAGACCGTGCGCAGCGCATTTTAGAAGGGCTAGAAGCCAAAGGCTTCGCTTCCAACAACTTGGTGTTTGGGATCGGCAGCTTTACCTATAACTACTTAACTCGCGATACTTTTGGATTTGCTGTGAAAGCGACTTGGGGGCAGGTGAATGGTGTAGGCCGTGAGCTGTTTAAAGACCCAATTACAGACTCAGGTGTGAAAAAATCTGCGAAAGGTCTTTTACGCATTGAAGAAAGTGAAAATGGTTTTATCTTGTTTGATGAGCAAACAGCCGAACAAGAACAAGGCGGAGCACTTAAAACAGTCTTTGAAAATGGTAAACTTCAATATGAGTGTACTTTGGATCAAATTCGCGAGCGTTTATCCATCGCATAACTGAGTTTAGATGAGCCGTTGCATGAGTATCGGCTCATCATTTTCATTGAGAGGCTGAACGTGACTATTCAAAATGAACAAGAATTCCTTGCCAGTTATGATCGCCGAGATTATGACGCACCTTTACTCACTGTTGATATGGCTATTTTCTCGGTATTGAATGGTCAGTTGCAGGTATTACTCATTAAGCGACCCAACTTTCCAGCTAAAAACCAATGGGCTTTACCCGGCGGTTTCGCCGATTTAACCCATGATCAAGACTTGATGGCAACGGCTTATCGTAAGCTAGTCGAAAAAACAGGAATTGCTTCACCTTATTTGGAACAAGTTGCCTCGGTCGGCAATTCCAAACGTGACCCGCGTGGCTGGGCTGTGACGATTTTGTATTTTGCATTAATCGATTTTAATGCCTATCAACACCAAGCGTTGGCTGAATACAGTGAATGGGTGCCTGTAGCAAAAGCACAAGATTTAGCATTGGCGTTTGATCATAATGAGTTGCTTAACTTGGCATTAGAGCGTTTAACCAATAAAACCCGTTATACTGCATTGCCAGCTAGTCTCATGCCTGAATTATTTACGCTGACCGAGCTACAAAACATTTATGAAATTATTCTTGGGCAATCTTTAGATAAAAAAGCGTTTAGACGCCGTATGATAGAAGCGGGTGCAGTTGAAGAAACCAACCACAGTAAAATTGTGGGCAAACGGCCAGCTCAGCTTTACCGCTATGCACTCGATTCTTTTGATTTTATATTTCCTCGTTCACTCGAATTACCTAGAAATAAAGAGGGTGAAGGCAAGCAAAACAATGAGCTTTCTGACTAGCGCATCTTAATGCACTTTTGATTTATAATGCCGCGCTTATGATTGATGTCATGTTTTGATCAGCACTTTGCCTATGTCACACGTTTCTCCCTGCTTCCAACAAAATCAGTTTTTTATGTTGGTAGAATATCTCACTTCACTGCATGAAATTTATCCTGTGAAACATGAGTTTGCAGGGTATCCGGCTGCAATGACATTGGCAGATCGCGTACATTCAGATCATGATATTGCGCCACTTGAAGCCAGCAAAAGTTACCCTGACTCAATAGAGAAAGTCTTACACTTTTCAGGTAAAGCGAGAGACATACAAGACTTTGAGCGCTTTTTAGAACAAGCCAAGTCTGCCAATATTCAAAACTTGTTATTGCTTACAGGCGACAAACTCAAAGAACATCATAATGGACGAGATGGGCAGCCTCGTAGTCGTTACCTAGAGTCGGTAAACGCCGTAATGGCAGCTAAGCAACATGGTGGTTTTCGTATTGGGGTTGCTTTTAATCCGTTTAAATATGTCGAAGCTGAGCGTGATGCACAGTATTTAAAACTGCATAAGAAGATTAAAGCAGGTGCTGACTTTATCATTACCCAATTGGGCTATGACATTGAAGCCTTAAAACAAGCCAAATCATTTTTAACCAAGCATGATTATTCGCAGCAAATACTAGCTTGCGTCATGCCACTGACTTTAGGCCGTGCCAACTTCATGGTAAAGCATAAAGTTGCGGGTATTGTGATTACTCCACACATGCTAAAAGTCTTGGCAGGGGAAAAACAGGCAGGGCATACAGACCGTGTTTATTTGCGCTGCGCTTTACAGATTTTAATATGTAAACACTTAGGATTTGCGGGTATTCATTTATCTGCTTGTCATAAGCCAGAAGAGCAAATGCTGCTTGAAAGTTACATCGAGCAATACAGACATCTTAACCTTAAGGCCTTAGAAGAGCTTTGGAGTTCACTTTGGCAAGTCAAGACAGGCAAAGAGTTTACCCCTGAAATTGCTCGTTTTTCACGTCAGCCAACATCTAAACAATTAATTAAATATCGTCAGCTACATGTTATGCATGAAGCAATGTTTGGATCAAAAATTGCCAAAGGCGTCGGACGTTTTATTTTCAAAGCATCTTTTTGGGAAAACGCTTTGATCGCCAAACTCTTACTTAAAACGGAAGTACTGAGTAAACATAGCCTAGTCGGCTGTGAAAGCTGTGGTCAGTGCCGTTTAGGTGACACTTTATATATTTGCCCTGAAACATGTCCAAAAGGCTTAGCCAATGGTCCTTGTGGTGGAACAACTTTAGACCGCTGTGAATTTGGTGATCGTGAATGTATTCATTCTGTCAAAGCAAGACTAGCCAAAGCGGTTAAACAAACTGAAATATTAAAAGAGAAACTGATTCCAACGGTGCCTCTTGAAACGAGAGGAACCAGTTCTTGGAAAAACTGGTATTTAGCGACTGAGGCTTAAGTTTTGTATTAACCCTTGATTTGAACTTGTTAAACAATCAAATGATAGGCTAAAGAACAGCAATAATTAAAAAATAACAATTAGTTGCCTTAATTATGTCCAGTCAAAATGGCTACCGAGGAGTATACTTAAAGCGAATATTTTGCGTTAAAAGAAGGCTGTCTCAATGAAAAAGTTGGTTGCTGCACTTGCTGTAATTGTTATTTTAACTGGATGCGTTTACGACCCTGTTAATTACGACAAAATACACGACCAAGAGTTCCAAGACCACCTCAGGCAAAACGGTTAGTAATAAAAAAACCACTCAATGAGTGGGTTTCATTGTTTAAAAAGCCCGACTATCTAATATATCTGCCTAGCCTTATTATCCTTCATTAATTTAAATTACTATTGTTTACATGCTCTTTTTTGAAAAGATTCATCTATTCTGCATTTCAGGAAAAAACGGCACAGGCAGCGCTTAAATTAGCTCTCTATCAATCTGATTTTAATTTATTCACTCTTTAATTGATGGATGGTTGGAGCAGTTGGGCACGTGGTGCGAAACGGTTCGTATGAAAGGAGGGGATTTACCTGATGGTCTTCATATCAATCAAATTTACTGGTTGATGCGTGAAGCAGACAGAGAGCTTCCAAAAGGTAAATCTTACATTCGATGTGAGATAAGCGATTATGAGGCAGATCAGATACAAGCACTCTTACGAAGTCTTTTAAAATCTGATAAAACAGATTTTACGACGAAGTTTGCATTAATCTGTTTAATCAAAAATAAAGTAGAAAATAAAGGATTAGGTAAAGTTGCTCAAGAAACAAACCAATCAAAAGCTCAAGCTGCTATTATGGTAAGTTGCGCTAGATTTTATATTGCAGGTCATGATAAAAGATTGAAAAATCAATAGTGTCTTAATAATGGCCTGGAAATTTATAAAGTTAGATAAAGTTGTTTCTCAAAAAGAGTGTAATAATTTTCTTGAAAAAGAAGAGAATAAGAAGCTTTTGAAACTATTAAGAATACAAAAAACATGCGCTGATGGTGCTATAACTCTAAAGCTATATCCTAAAGAAGGTGTGCTTATAGAAGATGCTTTGGGAGTAGCATATGCACTTATCGGCTTGATGGTTGCTAATTATTTGCAAATCGACGCGCATGATATTTGACTGTCTAGACGGATTGTGGCATATTTTTGATATAGTGTTCGAAGTGTAATTAAAGCACTGGTATTAAAGCTCGCCAAAAGGTGGGCTTTTTTATATTTGAATTAAACTTCTATGAAAGGTGGAGAAAATTCTCCTGATATCTAATTTTGTCTTATTAAATAGTGATATATTTAGAATGTTAAATTTAAAATGAGAATAATTATGGCTTATGTAATGATGCTTGCTCGAGTTTTTTCCTCAGAAAAATATGCAAACGAATTTATTAATAACGGGAAATTTCGCTTAAATACTCTTAATTTCTTTAAGGGATATAAGGAAGAGCTCTCTAATAATATAGGGGATCAATACGAAGGCATAAGCTTTCGTGCTACAGGTGAGCAAGAAGTCAAAGTTACTATAGAATATAATAATGAAAGCCATGAGATTGAGGTAAATGAAATTTACACTCATGATAATTATGTTCTAAATAATAATATTTTCTGTATGTATGCCCCAGCTGTAGAACAAGAAAAAAAATTTACTTTAGAGGATATACAAGAAATTGTTGCATTTCAAAAAGATGCTGAAAACCTAGGAAATTATTTAGTTTTAATTGCAAATCCCGAAGAATTTTTTGAAAGATTTGCTAAAACTGTTAAAAAGCTGGGGTATAAAATGAAGAGAGACCTTGTAGAGTACGTTGATTTTAATAACAGTGTACATGTACCTAGGGATAAAATTGGCTTTGTCAAAAGTGATCAATTTTCTCATCAAAAAGAATATAGATTGATGATCGATGATGGAAGAAACGTGGATGAGCATATTGATTTGGAAATAGGTTCATTAGCTGATATTACGTATTTAATTCCAACAGAAGATTTTAATAAATCTTTAGAAATAAAGGTTAAAGAAGAAAATTAATTTTCAAAATGCTCATCATTTGGTGGGCTTTTTACTTTTCTTTGTTAAAATAAAAAAATTTAATAATCGGAAATGAAATGGATAACCAAAATCGAAATATTTATTATAATTTAGAATTATTGCAGGCAATTAGTAATTGGCAAGCGGGTAGTAATGAGAAAAAAGGAAATAAATTAAAAGAATTATGCGTTAATCTCCCTGAAAAATTTCGTTTACTTCCACCAAACTTGGTTTTGTTTAGACAAATATCCTTAGATAACGTAGGGCTATCGCGTTTTTTAAGAGAAAAAAAGCTTCCTGAGAAGATATCTTCTTGGACCACAGATTATAAATTTGCTGAAAAATTCAAAGGCGGTGTACCTTCTGAACTCGGGGATTTTAAAGCTACCATTTTTAAAACCACGCCACTAAATAATCAAGTAATAGTAAGTTTAAGTGAACTGTATAAGTGTTCTGATTTCTGTAATGCAATGAAACTTAATAAAAATAAGATTGATAGGTATCATGATGGTGCTGGTAAATACTGGGATACCCAGTCTGAGGTCATAATGGCAACAGAGTATTTGGATCACTCAAATATATATTCAATGGGTGGGTATTCAGGGACACCTGAGCAAATTGCAGAACAAGCTTCGAGAGAAAAGAATATTCCTATATCTTTAACTATTGATGATATTAAAGAATTGAGTAGGGATTACATTGGACCTTGGTGGTTAAGTCCAGAAGGGACGAGACGCGCTGTTGCTCGTACTTTGGAAATTGCTCGTAATAGGGGGATGCTCTAAATACTGTAAATTAAATACAAAACAGATGGATCTAGTAAAATAGTAAAGAGTTTAGCCTCCTCCGAGAGGTTTTCTTTCGTGCTATAGTCTAGTCTAATTTAAAGCTGGTTAGTAAAATGAATATCTCTGTTGGTGGTGAACTGGATGGGCTGGTGATAGAAAAGAAGGAAAATTTTTGAAAGCTTCTGATTTAGATCCATCTTTTAAAACCGAATACTACAAACAGATTTACAATCGCGACAATGTCGTTTATCAATTTTGGTAGCCTTTAGGTTCCGATCTATGAAATGTCTAAATTAGTATTAGATATCTTAAGAGCACCTAATAACTAATTTTATCGTTTGCCTGACGTATTACGGCGCAAAAGAGCCCTGCTAAATATCGATTATTGGCGGGGCTTTTATCTTATAATTCTTGATCAATTGTTTTGATTTCAAGAAAAATATATGTGTGATAGCTTTGAAAAAATTATTTCATTATTAGCCAATATTGCTACGATTTTGGGCGCAATATTGGCATTTGTGGTTTGGAGCACTTGGAAAGAACAACAAAATTACAGCTTTACAAGAGATAAAATATTCAAATGTTAATTAGCTTTTGCAAAACTAATCACTGCAATAGAAAATTATTTACATATTTATGAAAAAGAGGTTCCTTTTAGCCGTAATAGAATTAATAGGACTAATTTAGAGTTAGCAAATGTTTTATTGGATGAAGTGAGAAAAGAGCTCGACCAACTTTGGGGAAAATATGAAATAGCTTTGTATAGTTTGGAAGTATTAAATATTAAATATAAAAAAGAATGTCTCGCAAATGTTTCTGTGATTCAAAATCGTTTAGAAAAATATAAGCAAACTTTTAATAATTCTCTTACTTCAGAAGAAGTTAAATCAAGTTCAGAAGATATTTTTGGAAGACTTGCAAATGAAAAGGCTAATGGTTTAGAAGAACTTAGGAAAATTAGATTAAAGCAGTAATTTTTTGAAATAGATCGCCTAAAGCGGACTTTTAATGGATTGCATATATGAAAAAAGAAGTCGGCTTTCATATTCCTGTTCGTCCAATGCTTCTTTGATATAGTAGTCTGCTACAGTTAAGTTTTTAAAAATTATTAGAGATCCCGATAGCTGATAATGTAATATTGTTTTTGTATATATGGGGATAGATACGTGAGACTAATACTTATAGTAATTTTAATGTCAGTTGGAAGTCTATTGCATGCTGAAGAAAACGAATCAACGGTTTGTGAAAAGCTCAATAGTGCAGCATATCAAATCATGTTAGAAAGACAGTCTGGTATAAAGCCTCTTGATTTGCTTGAAAAGCTACTTATTCCATTAGATCGAGATAAGGAAAATTTAATACTGAATTACCATATCAATCACTTTTTTGGTCATGTAAGTGGTTTGGCTTATGAGACACCTCTCTATACAAAAGAAGATGAAAAACAAAAAGCGGCTACAGATTTTGGTTTGAGAATTGAAAGAATTTGTAGAAAAGATAAGACGGCATTATTTGCTCCTCCGCGATTTCAGACTTTTGAGGAATAGTTAGCCTAATGCAAAATCAAAATGAACAGATTAATAATGTTGAGCAATTAGATACCGAGAACGAGCAAAAGCAAGAAAACTCGGTGCTTAATTCTGTGAATCCTGATCTAGTTGAAGTTAAAGATTTAATTGTAGAAATCGGGAAAGATATAGTTGATTTTGCATCATCTGTTTTCGATAACATCGATATCAATTTTTAACTTAAGAGCTCCCGAATAGTGAGTTTTTATATGTTATAAAAAGATTTCCCATAATAAGGAGATCGAAGTGGAACTTACGCAAATTAAAGTAACAATAGATCGAGAATATGATCTCTTCGTAAATTCGCACGAATTTAAGACGTATCAGCACGATAAAGAAAAGCAAGCTAGATTTTTAGGCCATGCATTAACAACATTGAAATACCCTTATACGAACATCATTACTTTAGGTGGTGGTCGATATAAAGTTGTTGGTCATCATGATTTAAATGTTGATATCGATCTATTCCAAGCTCCATCTTTCGTATCAAAGCAAGCATTTAATACTTGGTTTGCTAATATCCTATCTCAACATTTATATTCTTAAAATATATTCTAAATACATATTTTAACTTGTATTATCACTATCAAATACTGCGCTGAAAGTTTTTTGTTTTTTTATGGCCCGTTTCTGATTAGAAGCGGGTTCTTTAATTTCGTATTTATGTATATGTATTAGATGAAAGTATATATTGCTTTTATCACATAGCTTATTGTTTACTTCGCTGGAAAATATTCCTTTTAAGAAGTTAATAAAATGAAAAATTATTTAATAGGGTTAGTTATTTCTTTAGGTTTAACTGGATGTGTGGTATTACCAAACATCGACTATTCACAGCCAAAAGTTGAACGATTTAATCCAGTTAAGAATTGGATTAGTGTAGATTCTGCTTCAGTTAAAGATATGCCTAATGGTAATGAAATCTTTAAGTTGAAAGGAGGTAGTGAAGTTTATGTATTCAGATATCAAGATGAATGGGCATTATTGACTCCTGCCTCTGATAAACAACAATGGATTAACTTTAGATATTTATGTGGTTTTGCTGGTTGTTATACTCCACCAATTGTTTATAGAAACACTAAAAGGGGCTTGGATAACCAGCAACCTATTTACTCAGTTCAACAACATGAGCCTAAAAGATATAGCAATACCAAGACTAGAAGCATATCTACTAACACTCGTACTTCAAGAAGCTATAGTCAAACGACCAATAGTTCTTGTTATTGTACATCTGGAACATATTGTGTTGGGCCGAGGGGGGGACATTACTGCCTTAATAGCACAGGTTCAAAAAGATATCTTCCACGATAAACTGTATAAGCTTCAAGAAGCCCCGCTAAATATCGATTATTGGCGGGGCATTTGTTTTATAATAATTTTCAAGATAATTAGTTGTTTATTTGAAGTTTTATGAGTGAAGAGATTATTTCGGCAATTGCTACAATTAAGGGTGCACAAATTCAAGCTTATTACACATTAATAGCATCATGTGTAGGAGCAGTTGGCATAGTAGTTGGTATTATACTTTCTTGGTATACCGCTTTACATTTACAAAAAGTATCTCGTTTAGCAGAAACGAGAAAAACTGTTTATTTAGAGTTTGCTGAAGCATATTCTAAGTTAATAGCTGGTTTACAATTAATTCAAATCGAAAAGCATAAATATCAAAGTGAGCTTTTTAGTAGTTTTTCTAATTTCTCAACTTGTACAGACAAGGTTATGTTTGTCTGTAATACAAAAACTAAAAAAGAAGTTGTTTGCTATTTAAATAATATTTTACCAAAGATTGAATTAATCATATTTGAAATCGCAAGTTATTTCGATTTATCTCAAAGTTTAGAAGTTTTAGTAAAAGATCATCAGGAAAGTTTAGAAAGCTTAGATAGGTTTTATCTAAAATTAGATGAATTACATATTGATAACCCTGAAGATGAGCGATCTAAAAATATATTTAAATTAATAGATTTTAAACTTAAACAGTCAGAGAGGTTAATACAACCTATATCAGAAAAAGAAAAAGAGCTTGAAGAAAAGCATGAAGAAATTGCCGAAAATATTAAAAAATTTACAAATGAACTTAATGAAGGAGTTACTGAAGTAATTTATTTATTAAGGAAGGAAATAGGGGCTAAGACGGATATTCATCTTGATAAAAAATTATCAATAAATTATCAGTCTCAACTTCCAAAAAAAGAAGATGAGTTGAAGTAATTTTAATTTAAATTAATGTTAAAGCTCAGTACAGGTTAAATTGCCTTTAGGTGTTTTTTTAAAAGGATATATTATTAAAAAATGAAGAATTTAAGTATAGGATTAGTTCTTATGATTTCATTATTTGGTTGTGCCAATTCCACCGCTAAGCATCAAGACAAATTCTTAGCGCATATTCATGAAAATACACCAAATCCTTACAAGGAATGTATGGTCAAATATATTAAAGACCATTGGGATGAAGTTTGGAAAACTTACAATACTGAAAAAACTGGGGAGGCTCGTGGTGAAACAGATATAGTCAATTTCATGATTGGAAAGTATCTATCTGAATGTAAAAAATAATACATTTGAGCTAAATTTATTTTTATGTATTTAAGGCTTTCAAAGCCTTGAGTTTTCAGGGTTTTACTAATAGCCGCTTTTAAGAAAGAAATATTTTTAAGTAGGCAGTATGCTTTAAAATTATTTTAATATTTGCATATAAATGTTATAGAAAAGGATGGAGTTAGTAATAAGAATAAGTTCAAAGGAAGCACTTAACCTATCTTCTTAAAATTCGATGGATTCCGTTAAATAGGTAAATGATGACCGTACTTTTAGAAAAAGATTTAAGCCCATCTGAGTTTACATTGTTTTCTGAAATATTATGGAAACTTGGCTCAGGGAAAGGGCAATACAATTTACGTGAAAGTATTCTTGCAGATATTGCCATCTTGTTGCGGGCTGATTTCGCGGCATCTTATATTTGGGATTCAACCCATAACTTATCGAGAGAAGGCGTTATATGGAAAATCGACCCAAAAGCCATGAAGGACTATGAGTGTGTTTGGCAATTTAATGATCCGATTACGGCACAGCTTCGCAAACGTCAAAAACCAACCTTTGTAAATGAAGTCATGCCTCTCGCAGACCTAAAAAAAACACCGTATTACAATGAGTTTTTAAGAGCCTATGGTTTATATCACGGCATAAATATTTATTTTGTCCGAAATGGTATGGATATTGGTGATTTACGTATTTGGCGTGCGAAAGACGCCGACACGTTTGGTGAACGTGAAAAAAGAATATTAAACCTGCTTGAACCTTATTTTACTCAAGCCTTACCCCTTGATTTATCAACCCAATACGGTTTGACTTCGCGTGAACAAGAAGTGGTTCGCTTGGTATCTAAAGGTTTAAGTGATAAAGATGTGGCCAATTTACTGGATATTAGCTTTACTACATTAAGAACTCATTTGAACAATTCTATGAGAAAAATCGGCTGTAATAATCTCACTGAAATGGCCTTGCTCATTCGACATTAAAGTTTAAGCAATCCTCAATTTTGAGGATGCGAATGAATGAGCAATTTGTACTAAGTTCCTAAAATTAAAACTTAAAGGGATTAAAAATTACTATGTTAAATACAAATGAAAAAAATAATGCGATCGAATCACTTGATCTATCAAATGCTTCAGTAGATATCATTACTAAACTCATTCATGAGAGAAAAGTATCTTGTGAAGAACTTGTGCATCATTACTTCGATACTATTGAAAAACAGCAAGCTTTAAATGCATTTATTAGCACAGATAAAGCTTCAGCAATTCAACAAGCTCAATATTGGGATAAATACCTACTGAGTGGAAAACCGTGTCCAGCTTTGATGGGTATTTTAATTGCGGTTAAAGATAATATTCATGTTGCAGGTTTTCCAAATAGTGCAGGTACGCCAGCTTTAGCTCACTTTAAGCCTCAAACTTCTGCCCCCGTTATTCAAAAACTCATTGATCAAGGTGCAATCATTGTTGGTAAAGCCAATATGCACGAATTAGCCTTTGGGGTAACAGGTTATAATACTGCCATGCATATAGAAGGTGTTGTGGGTACACGAAATGCCGTAAACCCGTTACACATTGCTGGTGGGTCTTCTTCGGGTAGTGCGGTGGCTGTTGCAGTGGGCATGGTTCCGATTGCTATGGGTACAGACACAGGTGCTTCTATTCGACTGCCAAGTGCCTTAAATGGTTGTGTGGGTTTTCGTCCAACGGTAGGACGATATTCACAAGAAGGTATTACCCCAATTTCACATACTCGTGATACCGCTGGCCCAATAGCTCATACCGTATCTGATGTTATTTTAATTGATGAGCTCATCACTCAAGAGCCAAGAAAAGAATCATTACAGTCTCATCAAATTCGGCTCGGTATTAATTCATACTTTTGGAATCATTTAGATGAAGACGTTCATGAACAGGCTCATATTGCACTTGAGCTTTTAAAAAGTGCAGGAGTCGAAATTATTCCAGTCGATATGCCAAATTTAGAACAACTCAATCAAGCTATTTCATTCCCTGTGGCTATCTATGAAGGCAAGTATGACCTAATTCAATATTTGAAAGATCATCATGTAAATTTGACCATAGAGACTGTAGTCGATCAGATCTCAAGCCCCGATGTACAGGCAATTTTTAAACTGAATATTCTTCCTGAGTTAATTCAAGACCAGACGGGGCAACTTGTTCCTGTTTTACCTTCGTATGAAAAAGCGATTAGTGAAGCTCGTCCACAATTGCTTGAACTCTACCAAAACACATTTAAGACGCATAACTTGCATGCTTTATTATTTCCGACGTCACCGATTGTTGCACCACTAGCAAACGAGGAAGTCTATTCGATTGAAACTTTCCAGACACTCATGCGAAATACAGACCCTGGCAGTAATATAGGAATACCAGGACTGAGTTTACCTATTGGGAAGGGCGTGAAATCAAAACTGCCAGTTGGACTTGAAATAGATGGCTTAGCTCATCAAGATAGCGAACTGCTTGCCATAGGAATAACTTTAGAAGAAATTTTTAAGGTTTTAAATCAATAAACAAAACCACTTAAATTACTATTTTTAAAGGTTTGTTCGCCTTTTAATAGTAAGTTTGTTTTATCTAAAAATAATAAGCTATTTTACCTATTGTAGTAGCTTATTTATTAAACAATCATTACTTATAAGATTAAAAATTCTGTCAGTTTTACTATTGTTAATTTAAAGAAATATAATATTTATAACTTATATATCTTATTCGTATAACTATAACAATTTAGATTGTTAATCAATTTTTAAATTACATATTATTTTAATTAATAATACTTAAATATTACATAATTAAACTTATATTTAATAATACTGCAATAAAAGGCTATTTAATAATTTTGAAAAATTATATTTTCTAAGTGATAATTCATTTATAAAACAATAACTTGAGTTTGTTTTTTTAAAGTAAATTTATATCGAAAATTTAGACAAATTCGAATTACATAATTTTTAAACATAGTTTATATAATATGATTAATTGACATAAATAGAAAAAATATATGTCAAAGAGGTCAATGATATTTAATTCACTTAAGAACCATAATTTGCACCAAATTTTACGCTGTCACGATTCATTGAATAAAACCAAGTGAAAAGTTACGTAAAAAAGAAACCAATAATTTTATTGGCTTAAATAAAAAATCGAATATTACAAATAAGCGGAATGATTATGGATAACGTAGCTCAGCTAGAAACTGATACTAATTTCCAAAGCCGAAAGAAAATAACTTGGGGTGTTTTTAGTGTCCTGCTGTTATTTTTAGTTGCTGGCATCTTATATTATTTTTTTGTATACCGATTCTATCAATCTACTGATAATGCTTATGTACAAGCCGATGTCACTTGGGTGATGCCAAAGATTTCAGGCGAAGTGATGGAGTTATTAATTAACGATAATCAGGTGGTAAAAAAAGGGGAAACTTTAGCGGTATTAGACCATCGTGACTACCAAGCTCGATATGACCAAGCCCGTTCTGTGGTCAGCCTAAAAGAAGCAGCGCTTGGTGTACAACAACAAAATGAAAAGTCTGCACGGTCGTCAATTATTGAAGCAAATAGTGGTGTAGTGGCAGCGCAAGCAGACCTAGCGCGTTTGAAAAAAGAGTTCGAGCGTTATCAAGATCTATTAAAAGATGGCGTAATTACCCGACAAAATTTTGAAGGGATTCAGTCTCAATATTTAACGGCTCAGGCACAGCTCAGCAAAGCGCAAGCCGCCGTAAATGCAGCAGAAGCTCAGTTGGGGAGTTTACAAGCGAGTCGAGCGCAGCTTTTAGCAGATATTCAAAGTGCCCATGCAAATTTAAACCTGTATCAGGTCGATTTGGCTTCATCAAAAGTGGTTAGTCCTGTAAGCGGTAAAATCGGTAGCCTTGCAATCCAGAAAGGTTCACGTGTTTCTCCACAAACCCGCTTAATGGCGATCATTCCTGAAAATAGTTTGTATGTACAGGCGAACTTCAAAGAAACTCAAATTGAAAAAATGCATATTGGTCAGAAAGTTAAATTAAAACTTGATGCCTATCCGAGCCTTAACTTTACCGGAAAAATTGAGAGTTTTTCTCCCGCTTCAGGCGCGACTTTCTCACTTATGCCACCAGACAATGCCACAGGCAACTTTAACAAGGTTGTACAGCGTATTCCTGTACGTATCGCCATAGATTCAAGCCCACATATTGATTTGATAAAACCTGGAATGTCGGTGAGCGCCACCGTTGACCTAAGAACTTAATAATAAAATTTTGGGTAATCATAAATGAATGAGCATGTTGAAGCCGAGTGGAGGTTTCCCGCAAAAACTGCATGGGCAATTTTTGCTGCCATGATTTTTGGCAACTTCATGGCGATTCTTGATATTCAGATCGTGGCAAGTTCTCTAAACGAAGTTCAAGCTGGTATGAGTGCAAGCCGTTATGAAGTCACTTGGGTACAAACGGTTTATTTAATTGCCGAGATTATTGCGATTCCAATGTCGAGTATTGTCTCGCGAGTGCTTTCAACACGGGTGTATTACACCATGTGTGCAATAGGTTTTACGGTCAGTTCTTTACTTTGTGCTTTGTCATGGAACTTGGAAAGTTTACTGGTGTTCCGTGGCATTCAAGGCTTTATGGGTGGCGGGATGATTCCGACTTCCATGACGGCGTTGTATTTACTGTTTCCAGAACCAAAACGCTCATTACCTTTGGTCATGTTTGGCATGATCAGTACTTTAGGTCCAGCAATTGGCCCAACCATTGGCGGTTGGCTTACCAATAACTTCTCATGGCACTGGATGTTCCTGATCAATATTATTCCGGGCATTATCATTGCTACGGTCATCTACTCAGGTCCAAATATTGACCGTGCCAACTATTCACTCATCAAAAGCATGGATTGGTTTAGCTTGGTGGGTATGGCGATGTTTTTGGGTGGGCTTGAATATTTCCTTGATGAAGGCGCACGACATGACTGGCTTGCAGACACAGGCGTTCGGATTGCTTTTATGGTCTGTGTTGTAGGCGGCATGATTTTCTTCTCTCGAAGTTTTACTCAGCCTAAACCTTTGCTCGATTTATCGGTATTTAAAAATAAAAACTTTACCTTAAGTGCCATTACAACGTTTGTGATTGGCATGGCGCTATATGGCTTGGGTTACATGATTCCTGTCTTTCTTGGGCAAGTCCGTGAAATGAACAGTAGCCAAATTGGTCACGTCATGATGGTGACAGGTATTGTCATGTTCTGCTTTGCGCCATTTCTTGCGTGGCTCATTCCCAATTTTGATACCCGCAAAACCGTATTTGTCGGAATGATTCTGGCGGGCTTTGGTGTCTGGCTTAATTCACATTTGAGCATTCATAGTGATTATGACTTTATGTTTTGGCCGCAAATTTACCGTGGTATTGGCCTCATGATTTGCCTGATTGTGGTGTCACATTTGGCTATGAGTACATTACCACTCAGTAAAGTAGCCGATGCCAGTGGTATTTATAACCTGATGCGTAATATCGGCGGCGCTGTGGGGTTAGCACTTATCAATTCATCCTTAGATTGGCTGACCGCCATGCATGTCACCCAGATTAATCAGTCGATGACACCGCAAAACTGGATATTTACAGAACGGCTTGACCAGCTTACGGCGCAATATCAGGAAGTCGGTGCAAATGCCCAGCAAATCGCGCTCAGCGTGATCTATCGCGATATTCACTTTCAAGCACTGACATCGAGTTTCAATGACTTATTACGCATGCTCGCAATCATTATGTTTGTGACCGCCTTTTTAACCATATTTATGGATCGGGGGAAGAAAATGAATATGTAGTGATTTAGAAATAAAAGGCAGCTTTCAAAGAATGAAAACAATAGGGCATATCAAAACATATCCCTTCATAGAAAAAGAACATTGATATGAGTTTCGAATATCGCTGTACGAGATAGGGGAACTCACAGATCTGGATGTGGGAGATTAAAGTATTATGATTAATACAACATATAAACTGATTTCAAAATTGAACCTGAAAAACGCAACTTATGGGCAATATTTTGAAAAAGAGCAAATCGATACTGAACGATTAAAAGTGATGTATTCCATTTACGAGCAGTATTATGAAAATACCAGATTTTCTATTTTCGTAGATGATTTTAAAAATAAAAGCGGTGCGATCTTAATTTTTGACTCAGAAACAGATGAGATTGTCGGTTTCTCGACGGTAGTTGTGCAGCATTTCTACTTAAACGGTAAAGATTACACCGTGCTCTTTAGCGGTGATACGGTCATTTTGAAAAAGTTTTGGGGCACGCGCACATTGCAAAGTACCATGCTCAAACTCATGATCAAACTTCGAATTAAATATCCTTTTAATGAACTTTATTGGCTTCTCATTTCTAAAGGTTATAAGACTTATCTCTTACTTGCCAATAACTACTATGTGTATTACCCAAACATTAAAGATGAAAACCAACATCTTTCGGAAGTTGTTGAACATTACTGTGAAAAATTCTTTGGCGAATACTACGACAAAGAAGCCGGCTTACTCAACTTTGGTGATGACTATCAACCATTAAAAGGCGAAGTCGCACCGATTACTGCCGAAATGAGAGAAAAGAACCCAAATATTCATTTCTTTGAGCAGAAAAATCCAACTTGGAGAGCCGGTACAGAACTGCCATGTATTGGTCGACTTGGTTGGAAAGATATTGCCCGTTTCCCTGTAAAACTGATGACGAAGCCGACAAGCAAAGGAAAATTTGAAGCGCAGTTAAGCCATAAAACAAAACGTAGAGAGGCTATCCAATGAAATCTAATCAATGGTTGACTCTCGGCTCGCATCTTATTTTAAAAAAATGGTGTGATGCATCTGACCGTAATTTCCAAAAACAGTTTAATGCTTTAGAGACCACGCAACGTCAAATTTTGCATTCGATATTACAGACTTCTACATTTGCCAAAGATAAGAAAGTTCAAAACTATGAGCAGTTTGTAAAAGCATTTCCTGCAACTCGCTATAGCGCTTGGCGAGAAGACATTCAGCGTTACCGTGAACAAAAGCTTTCACTCTCTAGCAGTAAACTGGTTCGTTTCCAGCCGACCAGTGGTTCGAGTGAACAAATCAAGTTTATTCCATACACCAAGCTGTTTTTAGATGAACTTGACCATGCAATTGCACCGTGGATGGCAAGTTTATACCGCAAATGCCTACAGTTGAGTTCGGGTACACATTATTGGTCTGTGTCATGGTTGCCTGAAAGTCAGCGTGAAGTTTTAAAAGACAAAAATCTAAATGATGACAGTGCGCTACTCGGTATAGGTAAACGCATACTGTCTAAGTTTACCCAAGCGGTTCCAAGTAACGTTGCCTTTGCAGCAAATGCTGACGATGCACTGTTTGCTACCATTTGCTATTTGGTCGCAAACCGTAACTTAGCCATGATGTCGGTATGGAGTCCAACTTTTGCGCTGCAATTACTTGAACGTTTGGAGTCTATGCAACAAGACGTGGTTGAGGTTTTGCAAAGTGGTAAATGGGGCAGTCGTCAGGCTTCCTTAAAAGAAGTCACTGCACCGCATAGCCCTGAAAGTGCTCAAGCCTTAATTGCAAGTTCAAACGGCGAACAGATCGACTTTAAAAAACTTTGGCCAAAGTTAAGTCTAGTATCGAGTTGGGATACTGCAGGTTCAAAAGCGTGGGCCGAAAAATTAAAAGAGAAATTGCCCAATGTTCAGTTTGAAGGTAAAGGCTTATGGGCGACGGAAGGTGTAGTCACCATTCCCTATAATGACCAATACCCATTGGCTTACCAAAGTCACTTCTATGAATTTGAATATTTAGAAGGTGAGAAACAAGGTCAAATCGTTCCTTCATGGCAACTTAAACAAGGTGACGTGGTCAGCCCGCTGATTACTTCGGGTAATGGCTTACTGCGTTACTGTCTAGATGACTGCTTAAAAGTGACTGGCTTTTTAGAGCAAATTCCGTGTTTTGAGTTCCAAGGCCGCCGTTTTGGGGTCGATCTGGTCGGTGAGAAGTTAGCACCTGAAACCGCTCAACAGTTGTTGTCGCAGTTAAACGAAACGGAATCAAAAGCAATTTCTTTACTGGCGATTGATACCCAACAACAAGTTAAACCATTTTATTGCGTGCTTTTTGAAGGTGAAATTCATCACAGCATTAGCAATGAATATATCGACAGTATTTTACGTCAAAACTTCCACTATGAACTTGCACGAAACTTAGGGCAGCTCGACCAGCCTCAAATTCGCCAAGCCAATAATGGCTGGAATGCGTACAAAAAACTGGTCATGTTTGATGGCATTATCGAAGGCAATATCAAGCCTGAACCACTCAAAAAAGTCACCCTGAATAGTTTGGAACAACTATGAAAGGGATGAAGCCATTTAATACCCGGTTTTTAACACTTCGACACGCCTTGTATTTAGGCGTGTTGTTGGTGTCGAATACACATGCCATGACTTTAGATGAGGCTTTGTCAGCTAGTTTAAGGCATGAAAGCCAGCTTGAAGTGAGCCGTTTAAATGTGAACCAGTCCACCGCTATGCTTGAACAGGCCAAGCAACGTGATGGACTCAAAGTCAATTTAGTCGGGCAACTTGACTATGAAAGAATAAATACGCCTTCACACGTCTTGTTTCCAACCGAAGGAAACCGTAAAGGGCGAAGTTTGCAATTGCAGGCCGATTATCCGATTTATACCTCTGGGCGGCACCGTTTAGGGATAGATATTGCCGAAAGTCAGCTTTCTGCCCAACACCAAGGCTTATCAGATCAAAGATCGGAAACCATTTTAAATACCGTGATGGTCTATACCGACGTATTAAAAAAGAAAGCCATTTTAGAACTCAGACAAAAGACTATGGCAAATCTGCAACGGTCTTTATATGAATCAAAGCGCCGTTTTGATGTCGGTATGATTACCCGTGCAGACTTGGCTCAGGTTTTAGCTCAAGTCGCACAAGGTCAAGCCGATATTACACAGGCGCAATCTAACTTAACCGTAAGCGAAGCACAGTTTTATCAAGTGACAGGTATAACGCCTGACAACCTTGTTCCAATCAATCAATTACCCACTATTCCCGCTAACCTAGATGAAATATTGGCTCAAACCAAGAACCATCCGGCTTTAATGCGGGCTAAATATGAAAAGCAAGCCGCCGAGAAACAATACGCTTTAACTAAACGCGAACTCTGGCCAACGGTCATGCTGACCAGCCGTGCCGGAAAGCAAGATGAAGCGAGCTATATTGGCTCTGAAAGTAATAACTATATGGTTGGGGTACAGCTCAATGTACCGCTTTATGACGATGGTTTAAATCGGGCCAATGTTAAAAAAGCACAGGCTGATATCGATTTGGCTGCGCAAAAAATTCGAAGTCTTGAGCTGGACTTGAATAAGCGTACCCGTACCACCTATGCGCAGCTTCAAACCATTCGACAAAATAAAGACGCATTGGCAAATGCCATAGAGGCAGCGTCTATTGCTTTTGTCTATACCCGTAAAGAGTTCGATGTCGGCACCAAAACCACGTTTGATTTGCTCAATACCGAGCAAAAGCTACTCGATGCCCAAACCCAAAAAACCGTAAATGACCAAGACGAAGTGGTGTTTGTCTATCAGCTACTCGACCAAATGGGACGTTTAAGCAATTTGGTTCCTATGCAGACCGCACAACAGGTGAATAATGAATAAAACAAATCCACCACTTACTGATAATACGCTTATTACCCGTGAAGCGACTTTGGCAGATGACGAGGCTTTACGAGAGTTAATTGCGGTACCGATGACCACCAAAGGTATACAAATCAGCTTTCAGCGTGAACCGAGTTATTTTAAGGCGTCCGACATCGTCTATCGGCATAAACTACATGTCGTGATTGAAGATACCGAGAGTCAAAAGAAAGTGGCCTGTTATAGCAATGGTTATCGTCCGTGTTATATCAATCGGAACATTCAAAACTTACGCTACGCTGGGGACTTACGGGTAGATCATAGCTATCGAGGTAAATCACTGGTGAAGGTCTTAGGCAAGCATGTAAAACAGACTATGCATGAACCAAACTATAGCCAAATGATTATTTTTGATGATAACCATGCCGCACGCGCCGCTATACAAACGGGCAAAACGGGAATGCCCGATTATTATGATGAAGGGCTTATAGAGACACTCAGTCTGACGAGCACTGGCGCAAAACGAAAAATCACGGCATTTCTAAAGCAGAATTCTCAGCAGAGTAACCTTCAAGAGATACGTACATGTGTCGCTGAAGCTAAACATGTACCAGCCATGAACCAGTTTATTAGCGACATGGCAGAACACTATAACTTTATTCCAGCCTATAACTTTGAAGAACTTGCCCAAGGTCATCAGTATTTTTCAGGGATAAAACTCTCGGACTTTTCACTTTATTTTAAGGGCGAAAAGCTAGTGGGCATGTTTGGCTTATGGGATCAGCATAGTATTAAACAAACCAAGATTCTAAATTACAGCTCGGCCATAGCTGTGCTTAGACCCGTCTATAACTTATTGACGCCAATTACCAAAGGCATGCGTTTGCCTAAACTCGGTGACTCTATTCAGTACCATGTGCTACATACGCTTATGTGCCATCCTGAAGATTTGGCTTTGCATCATAAAATGCTCGAAGATGCCTATAACAAGTCAAAACAGCAGGGCGTTGGTGTGGTGAGTTTTACACTTTCACATAAAGACCCGCGATATCAGTTAAACCAGTTTTATAAAGGTGAACGTTTAACGGGTATGCATGGTTTTATTAGCTTTGAAGGTGACCCTCGGCCAAGTTTTGATAAAAAGCTGATTCCATACTTAGAGGTTGGACGTATTTAACTTAAAACTTGAAGTAATTTTAATGAAGCCCACGAAAGTGGGTTTTTGTTATATTTATGCTTAGTCACTAAACATACATATACCGCCACTACCATACAAACCGAAATTTAATAACATGGTAGTTAAGTGATGAAAAAAAGTTTATTGGGCGGCCTTATTCTGTCTTTGTGTACAACTCCAGCTTTTGCATTAAATATTTTATTGGTTAACGATGACGGCCTAACCAGCAATATCAAAGCACTCTATGATGAATTAAAAGCAAATGGTCATAACGTGCTTGTGTCTGTACCGTGTTCACCACAAAGTGGTCGTGGTGGTGCAATTGTGATGTACAGCTCAACAACAATTACCGCGGATAATGATAAGCAAATTGCGGCTGAAAATGGTTGCCACAATGGCGCAGCACCAATTGGCGCACCTGCGGCTGGAACCTTTACCAAAGCAGGTTATACCAATGGCGACTGGAACTACACGCATGGCACACCAGTCATGGCAACAGTTTATGGACTAGATGTAGTTGCACCAAAACGCTGGGGTAAAGCACCAGACCTAGTTTTATCTGGCCCGAATGAAGGCCAAAATGTCGGCAAAGTCGTTGTACACTCTGGTACGATTGGCAATGTACAGTTTTCGGCAGGACGCGGGATTCCGTCTATTGCATTAAGCGCCGATACCAACACGGTAGATGACAAAACTTTAAACAACCCTAACTCTGCGATTGTGGCAAAGCAAACTGTAGTGTTATTAAAAGAATTACAAGCTAAGGCAGGCAAGGGCCAATTGTTGCCAAAAGGCATTACCCTCAATGTGAATTTTCCTAAAAATTTAACAACCAGCACGCCGTTTGCATTTTCAAAAATTGGGACTTATGACTTATATAAGCTGAAATTCCAAGTGACTAAAGACAATAAAGGCAACAATCAATTTGGCTTAGGAATCGATGCGGCACCATCGGCCCCAACTGCCTCTCAAATGTCGGATGAAAGCGCTGTAATGCAAAGCAAAATTGCTGTGACTGCAATGCAAGTTGCTTATGACCAACGACCAGCAGGTCAAGAATGGCTTAAAATCCGTTTAAAAAGCTTATTTAACAAGTAAGGAGCAAGACCATGAAACGTTGTTTATTGGTTTTACTCCTTGGGCTTGGATTGGCGGCTTGTAATGACAATGATCATGATGACCAAGTCTCGACTGAAAAACCTGTACTAACGCCGAGCTTAGACGTCGGAACTTATATTATTAGTACCGAAACTGATCAAGAATTACCTATGGCGGGTAAATACTATTCTGGTGCAGATGGGACTAAATTATTGGTTTTAGATGATGACGAAAACCGTGCCAAGATTGTGATGAGCTATGATACAAAAACCAAAGCTTGGCGAAGCAACCAGTCTAATCAAGCGATGACAGTCGAATTAGCACATTATGAAAAAATTGCTGATCAAAAACTTTTGCTTAATCAACTGGTCGGCACCTACGATTTATCGTTTCCAGATGGAACGACGGTAAATGCCGAGGTTAGTGCACAAGGTAAAATTGTCTCGAAAGACCCGAATTGTGTGTTTACAGGTGTTATTACTGAAACTGCCTTAGCCAATACAGCAAACTATCAACTTACCGATAATAAGTGTGATGCGCTAAAAAATAACTCGAAAGGTTATGTTGTGGTAGATGAAGACCTAGAACCTATGAGTTTTAGACTTGTATCTGACACGATTGCATCAAAAGACATTTGGGCATTTGCACAATCTTAAAAATAAAAAGACAACGGATTTATTTCGTTGTCTTTTATCTCAACTTATCTTGCGCCGTTGAAACAATTAACATGGTTTGAAGGTAATAATCGACACGTGATTGATTACTTTCTTTATGTGAGTTGTGCGCATTAAAGGCTGCATCATGAAGTTTCACGACTCGAGCGATCGGATTTGAACTACAACGAATTAAATATTCTTCGCGTGTTTCAGTTTCTCGTTTAGTTAATGCATCAACCGCATCACGAACTTCTTTTCCAAATAAGCTTTCGATTTTGGCTAGGGTAAGAGGGGTGTCTTCAACACTATCGTGGAGAAGGGCTGTAATAATATAGACTTCTGAAAATTGGTGCTCAATTAATGAGTTGACCACACCTTTAATATGGTAATCAAAGTAATCATGAGGACCATACTTCTGACCTTGATGCGATTCTTTTGACAATTTCTCTGCCAATTCAACTTTATTTTGAGTCATTTTTTGCTCTTATTAATTTAAGTATATAACGCAACCTAATTTGTGAGATGGGTCGCTTAAGTCATAATTTTATACTGGATAAGCTACTTTGTTGTGAATACTCTCGTTTGTTTGGTGAATCTCCACAATGTAATATTCAACATATGAAAACGGATAAATAAATTATTGCTATCTATAAATATGAGATGCGCAAAAATTTGCTCACTTTTATCTAAAATAAATCAAATTGAGCAAATATATTCACAAAAAGTCTTTTTTATCGTATTTTTGAGAAAATAATTACTCATTTATACGAATGAAAAAATTAACAATACAAACCCAAGACCGTCAGCAGATTCTTATAGATTTATATAAACAATATTTGTTGAGTGAGATTACTTTGGGGCAATTGCTATCGTATTTACGCAAAAATGTGTTGGGTTTATCGCAAGAACAATATGCTAATTTGGTGGGTATAAGCCGTCGGACTTTAACGGACATTGAGCAGGATAAAGGTAAACTCACTCAGTCTGTGTTAGATAAAGTGTTTAAACCACTTGGTTTAAAAGCAGGGCTTGTACCTACGCATGAACATATTGTTAGCAAAATTATAAAGCCAAACGAGTAAGAAACTATTTAAATGTTCACAAGGGAACGCTTGTGAACACTAAAATGATAATTTTTGAACCAATCTAATATATAAATTTTTGCAACTTTAAAATTTAACTTAATGATATAAAAGCAGATTGTAAATATTACTTAAGAATATCCTTAATTATGTAATTAAATGAAAAATAATAATTATTTAAATATTTTCTAGCCAATTTCACATTGACACTTCAAATATTGAAGATTACCATTTGCGGGCTGGCCTACATTGCCAGTCGGTTTTAGCAGACCGTTCACTCCGCATCAGAATTTATTCCTTCTGAGGAATAGTTTTGTGTGTAAACTCCCAGTTCCCTCCCGTAGCTGTAGGACGGGAGAGGGACACCTACGGGTGTGCTAGTTGAGTGACTAGTCTGCTAACCCTCTTTCGTTCTGCCACCATAAATCTTATGCTCTGGCAGAACTCCATAAATAAGGAGTTGGCTTTGCGCATCCATCATTTCTTGGCAACCCTTGCCAAAAGCTATAACAACACAGCTTAAAACATTTAACGCAGCTTGATCGCCGTAAGGCTTTTTCAGGCTTTAGCTCGTTATTACTTAAAACTTCGAACAACTAAAACTTGAGATGTGCTGGGCACAGTCTTTACGGCTTTGCTATGCCTTTTTTTCTCCCAAAAAAGTCAGCAGTTTTTTATATCTCATTTATATACAACAAAAATTTAATTTATAACGGTAAAAATATGCCAAATTTAGTTCTCCCAACACGTGCATTAAAAGTTGTAAATACATCAATTGAATTATTTCACCGCCGCGGTTTTCATATTGTGGGCGTCGACCGACTTGTGAAAGAGTCCGAAATTACCAAAGCAACTTTTTATAACTACTTTCACTCTAAAGAACGGCTAATTGAAATCTGCCTAATGGTGCAAAAAGAACGACTGCAAGAAAAAGTGGTTGCTATGGTCGAATACGATCACGACACAAACGCAATCGATAAACTCAAGAAACTCTATATTCTACATACCGATGTAGACGGGCTGTATTACCTGTTATTTAAAGCCATTTTTGAAATCAAAAATACCTACCCAAATGCATATACAACCGCCGTGAGATATAGAACATGGCTAATCAATGAAATCTATAATCAGCTTAGAGTACTTAAACCCGATGCTTCCTTTACTGATGCCAAATTATTTTTATATATGATCGAAGGCGCCATTATTCAGCGTTTAAGCTCGGATGAGGTTGATGAAAGAATGGTTGAGGTGTTTTTGAGGGGGATGTCGGCAACTAAGATTTAAGCTGAAGAGTAGCTTTTAGATATTTTTGATATAACACTGTATAAAACTTAAAACGGTAGAAAGACTAAGTTCTCTGATTAGCAAGCTCTACTTAGAAGCCCAAATAATACAGTAACTTATGGTTTATCCCACAAACACCCCAAGCTGGGGTATATTTAATTAAATGCTTTATGATAAATAGGGGATGTAATGTATAGTAAAAACAATGTCTTGCTTCCAAGCAAATCAGCATATTCATTAGAAGAAGCATGTAAAGAATTGAATTTATTTTTCAATCGAGATGATATAGATATTAGATATATATTAGATTTAGTTCATCAAGGGCATATTTGGATGCATGCAAAATTTAGTAAGAATAATTATCTTTTTGCCATCCCTATGGAATGGGAGTTAGATGAAAATTTTAATAATGAAAATGAAAAGAGAATAGAAGAAATACTTTTTTTTAATAGAATGCTTAATTATCAAAATATTTATAATAAAATGGGGGATTATGATCTATATCTTAAGTTAACTTTAGAGACAGCATTCGATTTGCTTAATAATAAAATTATTATAAAACCATTAATATTAGATATTTATGATCCGTGTGAATATTTTTACCTTTGTGATAATTATCTTAAAATTGATTCCGGATATTATTTGGAATTTAAAAAATATCCTAAAGGGCTTAAAAGAGATGAGTATTTTGATACGGTTCTTATAAATCATTCAGAAAAAGAAATTATTAAAAAAATGTCTTTTTTTGAGATATATGATGAAATTTATAATGGTACAGAATTTGCCGATCTATACTACGAGTTTCCTGAGGTAATGGAGATTGTAGAAATACAAAATAGGCACGCAACTGATAGAATAGATAAATTTAAGTGGAAAAAAGGATGGGAGAAGTATTACTGGTACGGCGATAAACAGTTAGAGGATTTTGAAATGGAATATAATTTAGAAGATATTTATATTCTAAAAGAAGACATGGATTTTTTAAAAAGAGGTGAAAGTAGAAAAATTAGGGAAAGGAAAGATTATATGTCACCTCATATTAGAAAACAGTATGAAAAATTAGATGTAAGATCAAATTATACTAGTAAAAATAGCATTTCTAATAAATCAATAAATAAAATTATCTATGCTTTGGCTAATATGGCAAATATAGACATCTCCCAACCTCAAGCTGCTTTTTCTCAACTACAATTATATTGTGAAAAAAATAACTTGGAGTTACCAAATAAGGATACATGTGGCAAGGCTTTTAAAGATGCTAAGTACTATTTTGATAATTTTAATTCTAAATAGACTCTAAATAGAACAATGCTAAAAAGACTTTACACATACTAGCCTCATCCCCACGATGAGGCTTTTTTATGAGTATTACAGTTTTAAAAAATGATTCATTAATAAATTACTTTTCTGATGACGCGGTAGCAACAGGGCAAATTCAACTGACCGATCCAATGCAATTACTAGCAGATCCAAATCTTTTACGTAATGCTTTACTGACTTATTCAGAAAAAGTGATTGAGCTAGAGCACAAAGTTGAAGTTATGCAACCTACAATGGAAGCATTTGCCCGTATTGCTAGAGCCGAGGGAAGTATGTGCCTAACTGATGCTGCTAAAGCTCTACAACAAGAACCACATAAATTTAATAAGTGGCTTCACATGAATGACTGGATTTACAAACGTCATGGCAGCAAACATTGGGTTGCTTATCAAGAGAAAATTAAAGCGGGATATTTAGAACATAAAGTAAAGGATATCCAGCTGCCTGATGGGACGATCAAAATCACAGAGCAGGTGAGAGTAACACCAAAGGGTTTAACCAAGCTTTCAAAGCTTCTAGGAAACAATAATGCATAATTTAGGCAATAAAAAAGCCCTTCAGAGAATTCTTGGCGGAATCAAAGAGCTTTGGATTGCTAACACAAGGAGTATTAACACTGAACAGTATCGTATAAGGGTTTGGGAAAAATCAAGTCTACGATATTAATGATGTTGCTGAGGGTTAAGGTTTACTAACGAAATATATAGCCAGCTTAGAGTGTTTAAATCAGATGCTTCTATTTACGTTAAAGCAATTTAAAAAGCCCTGAATATTCGGGGCTTTTCATTTAAATTTACTTTAATGATTCTGGTACATAATTTGGTGAATCAGTACCATAAAATGACTCAATATCGGCATCATACAAAGACTTATATTTATCTTTTGATGCGACATCTTTAGTTTCATCAATAAATTTCTGTATTTTTGCTTTATAGTCAGTGTGACCAGCTTTATACATTTCAGTTAAATATACAAATTCGGCGTCTCTGTACTGGGGATCATTTTTGCTAGATGATTTACTCAATTCGGTTTGTATGAGTTGGGCAGAAGCTTCGTGACACTGTTGAATTTTTACTTTGGCCTCATTTAATTTTTCAAGCAAAGTACATCTAAACATTATCCGTTGAGGCAAGGGTTTCTCTTTGATTTGTTGCTCATTTAACTCATAAGCCTCTTTATACATACCAGACAGCATATAAATATTCATCAATGCCATTTCTCTTTGTTTTTTAGCAGTAACTTTCTTAATTTCAGGTATTAAAGGCGCTAAAGTTTGTTTTATCTTTTCATCTTCACCAGCAGTCACAACTTCATTTGTGATTGTTTCATATCTATCTAAAATCGCTTTATCACTTGCGGATAATTCCGTTTTTACGTTTTGAGAGCTGCTTTTCTCAGTAGTATCTACCTTTGCTTGTTCATTTGATGCCTTGCTACAAGCAGTAACTCCAAATACAGAAATGAGAACAATAGTACTGATTAATTTTCTATTCATGATTTACGTCTTGATGCTGAATTTAAAGTAAAAGAGAAGCGAGTGTGAGGTGGGTTTGGTCGAACAGTACCGCCATCAAATTTTGCGGTGTAACCCATAGTTAAAGTTGCTTCAATAGTTGATAAATCAGGTTTAGGTAGAGTTACCTTACACTGACCTACAGGCTCCTTAGAGTTTTCTGTTGACCATACGCCTTTTCCCTTTTCCAAACGTGTTTTTCCTAAGCTTTGATTGTTATGCACAAGATCAAGTGTTGCGTATGGAAAAATTGTAGCATCACCGCTTAATGTTGGAGGAAGCATAGAAACTGTCACGAAAAGTTCTTGCCCTTTTAGAATATAAGTAACTATGAAAGTACATACACCTGAAACAGCCTGACTAATTGCCCCAAAAAGATTTTTCTTATCTTCATCGTACGGGAAAATACCATTTGTAAATTTTACATATTTCGTTGTGTTTTGCTCGATGTAGTAGTTCTCATATTCATCTTTAACAAAACTGTCTGTGGCTGGTTGCTTCTGTGAAATTGGAGCTGATGAAGATTTTGCAGCCGATGATGCAGCGCCACCACCGTTATCCTGAACAACTAAGTTTTGTTGAGGCAGTAATTTACAACCACAAGAGAGTGAATCATTTACTCGGGCAGCAGCTTTCCCAAAGATTTGCATGCACGGATCGCCAGATACAATAGTTGCAACGACTTTATGAGTTGGACAAGTTGCTTTGTCACCAACACAGGCAACGGGAATTCCGTCAATCAGGAACATATTATTCCCAGAAATTACTTGGCCACCACCAGAGGTCGGGCAGCCTATAGTTATATATGGTGTTGTCAAAACTATTCCTTCTTATTTTCTTGAAGTGCCAGAATGATAGCAAAGAGGGGTAGACAGTGCTGTATAGTTTTATTTATCAGGATGCACAGCCCATACGATCAATAATAATATGATTTAAAAAGATAGGCATAGGTTCTTTAAAATAAATTTTTATGTCATTCTCTTTAGAGATTAAATGTTTATTCGAGTAACTTTATGAGGATGGTCGTTAAAAATGAAGTCTTTCCTTATATATGATTCATTGATAAAAAGATATGTTTTATTAACTGTAGGGCTAATTGTTATTGCCTTTATGATAGCTATCTTTTTTAAAGGGGAACTTGAAATTGATTTTGCGATTGGGGCTGTTTGCGGCTATTTAAATATTTTTCTATTGTTAAAGAATTATAGATTTCCACTTATTCCCGAAGTTAAAGAAGATAGTGATGACCTTGTTATGTATACAAGGGTTAGTCTTCTTATTTTTTTTGTTTTGATAGAGTTTGGTTTTTTACTTGCCGCATTATTTTAAATTTTTATGAATGTATGATTAAGAATGAATTAGAAATGATTAGAGTTTTGCTGCTAATTAAATAAACACGGATATATCAAAACATCCGTGTTTTAAAAGATTTAAAATGAATTATGGTTTTTCTCTGCCAATTGCATGGTCTGTTTAAGCTGTTTACGGTTGAAACCTAAAAACTCAATCACATTTCTAAACAGTGCGGGTGCTTTGGCAATCGGAGTATTTATTTTAGGTACAACAGTCATATCTTTACGCCGTTCTATACTTTCAACTACACCCGAGACAACTTCATCAATAGTTATATATTTCCAAATACCCGAGTTACCTTTCCACACAGCTTTACCTGCTGGGTCATTTTGAATACTGTCCATCATTGGGGTCTTAAAGAAGGTCGGATGAAGGCTACCAACATCTATATTTGAATATTTTAATTCTAAGCGGAGACTGTCACAAAGTGCCCAAACGCCGGCTTTACTCGAAGTGTAGTGAGTGTTTAATGGGGAGTGGACGAAAGCCGCCATTGAAGACACTGCCAGTAAATATCCTTGTGTTTGTTTTACATAGGGTATAGCTGCGCGGAAAGTACGAAATACTCCAGTCAGGTTAATATCGATGGTTCGCTCAAAGGTTTCAGGAGCCATATGTTCTAGTGCTTCTGTTGTAGCTATGCCAGCATTTGCAATCACCACGTCAATTTTACCGAAGTGTTGAGCTGCATTTGCCATAGCCATTTCTAGGCTTTCCAAAGAGCGTACATCGGCCACCCAACCTGCGGCAATGCTTTGCCCACCTAGCTGTTTTGCCTGACTTTCAACTTTGTTAAGGTCTAAATCTAGGAGTGCTAGTTTTGCGCCTTTGGCTTGTAATGCTTGGGCAATCGCAAGTCCTAGTCCACCTGTTGAACCTGTAATTACGACAACTTTATCTTTTAATTTGTATTTAGACATATCAGATTTCCAGACATTTTTATAAATGAGCTTTAAGGCAATGGATTATTTCTGGACAGGTTTAGATTCACTTTCAAGTTGTTGAAGTAATCCCTGTAATTTCTTATGGCGTACAACCATTGCATCACTAGCTGCATTAAACATTCCGCGTAATATCGAGAACGGAACCCAGCGCACTGGAGCAAAAATGCGTGGCTGTCGACGCTGTACACCTTTTACAATGGCTTGCGCCATATATTCCGGAGAAATAGGCTTGCGTAACCATGCCGGAAATGCTGCTTCAATCATCTTCGTTACAGTTGCATTACCCCCAAAGGCAACCTTAGCGATTGGTGTTGCTGTCCAGCCCGGATAGACAACACTAGCGGTTGCGCCAGTATATGCAATCTCTGTACGGAGACAGCGTCCGAGCATTTCTACTGCCGCCTTTGAAGCCGCATATGGAGCGTTTGCCATTCCGTTGACAAAGCAATAAACAGAAGAGGTTATGAGGATTTGTCCTTTGTTGCGGGTCACCTCTGGTAAGGCAGCACGGACTGTGCGCCAGACACCAAGTAAATCAACTTCAATAATCTTATCGAACTCAGCTTCATCACAGCTAGCAATTGTCGAAGCACCATCACGCCATGAGATACCTGCATTGGCGAAAGCTATATCAAGGTGTCCAAAGTGTTTTATTGTTTTCTGGACTACATCTTTTGTGGCTACCGCATCAGTAACGTCTAGCGCTAATGGTAAAACACGAGATGCCTCAAATTCAGATGCAAGTTTATCTACAGCTTCCTGTTGCATATCGGTGAGTACCAAGTTTGCACCTAATGCATAAAATTCACGGGCTGTTGCTGCACCAATTCCTCCAGCGGCTCCTGTAATTAAAACAACTTTTTTGTTCAGGTCATATTTCATGGACTTTCTCCAAATGTTTTAAATTTACTGTTACTTGACTGGAACGATGCGTTTAAGAAAGTCGATCTGATCACGAACAACACGCTCAAAAGCTTCTCCAACGTAAATTTCAAAATGACCATCGGCGTAGTGCTTAATTTCATGATTGGGTGTATGGCTCGCATGACGCAATGTTGTTTTTGAGGGGGCAACAGAGTCGGTATCACAGACACAAAACAACACGGGCGCTTGAATACGTGATGTCTTACGACCCGGGTAATAGCGTATGATGTCGAGTACAAAACGTGCAGCGACATAGTTTGGAATATTTGAACCTGAAGGCATGAGTGCGAGATAACCTGAATAAGCATCAGGTGCATTCATTAATGCTGTATGTCCTGATGGTGCTGCAAGAGGTACCATGACTGGCTTGGCGCCGAGTATTGATCCAATCTTGTCTTTTAAAGCGAGTCCCATGAGCTTGAGGGTCGTTATCGGGTTCATTGCCATGCTAGATGAGAAACCATCAGTGAAGGGGCATTGTGATATAACAGCAGCAAGCCGGTTATCATTGGCAGCTGTTGCCAGCACATGGCCTCCACCGAAAGAAGTCCCCCATATAACTACGCGGTTTGGGTCAATTTTGTCTAGGCTACGTGCATAGGCAATGGCAGCTTTCCAGTCTTCGAGCTGACTTTTTATATCTAGTAATTGTCGAGGTTGACCTTCGCTATCCCCAAAATAGCGATAATCAAACACTAAACAAGCATAACCCTCTGCCACGAAACGTTCGGCAAAAGCTGTTAAACGCATTCTTCGAGTACCACCCAGCCCATGTGCCATCACAATCATTGGAGTAGCTACCTCGGTTGTGGGACGGTATAAATAGGCACTGCATTTCACGTCATTTGAATCAAACTGAACATCAAGTGGCGCTTGGGGCACATTATTTAGACTTTTACCCATCGTATTTTTCTCAATATTGGCTATAACACTATCTTCTGAAAAATAATGAGATTGGGCTTGATGAAAGCTGCCATATTGCTTGACACTTTGCGCCAAAATTTGGATTGAGCAGGTATTTTTAGTTATTTGCTTTTGCTTGAAAGCTTTAAGTACACTAATTGATAATGGGCGCCAAATTAGAACTATACGGAATGAATGGATTGAATAAGCCGTTGTATAGAAGAAGGATTTCTGAAATCTATGTTCAGTTATTATTTGAATATCTGGAAAAACTAGGACATGACCCAGAAAAGGTGCTGGGTGAACCGTGGCCTAAAGCAGATTCAAATCATTTAGAAGGCGTAGATATCGACCATTGGGAAAGTCTTCTCATTATTGCTAAAGATTATTTAAATGACCCTTTCATTGGTTTACATGTGGGGCAAACCATTACAGCTCAGCATCTGGGTGTATTAGGGTCAGTATTTCTTGCTTGTGAAAATCTG
The DNA here is from genome assembly GCF_003812225.1 of Acinetobacter sp. FDAARGOS_494. NCBI lineage: Bacteria > Pseudomonadati > Pseudomonadota > Gammaproteobacteria > Moraxellales > Moraxellaceae > Acinetobacter > Acinetobacter sp. FDAARGOS_494. The sequence continues at coordinate 3,657,870 of NZ_CP033866.1, read as the reverse complement.
GGGGCGGTTTTAGAAAGGTTTGAACGATATCAGCGGCTTGTCTATGATGTTTATCCTGCCACTGTTCGTATTTATACTGAATATGTAGAGCTTTCATGGGATACAAAAGGTGAGCAAGTCGGCCCTTTATCGGATGAAACTGGCCGTACCGTTATAGTTCAATTTTGCCGTAGTCTCATTAGAGGAAAAGAAAGACTTAAAGAAATACATTTTATTCATGAACGGCCTGAAAATGTTCAGCCTTATGAGGAGTATTTTGGTTGTCCTGTGCTTTTTGAACAGCCTGTGGCACTGATGCGTTTTGATAAGGAAATCTTAAGTCTACCGCTTAAAAACTCCGACGCGGCCTTAGTTGCCATACTAGAAAAACATGCTGACAAGTTACTGGCAAGCCTGCCACATATTGATGAAATTACAGATCAAGTTCGTAAACAAATTGCTTACTTACTTCATCAAGGCGAACCAACTATTGAACAGCTTGCAGAGCGATTAAATTATTCACGTAGAACCTTGCAACGTCGTTTAACCGAGGCAGGTACGAATTTTCGGAAAGAATTAAATACTGTCCGTTACGAATTAGCAAAATCGTATTTAAAAGATCTAAGGCTACAAATTGTAGAAATAGCTTTACTGTTAGGTTATGCCGAACACAGCCCATTTACACGGGCTTATAAAGAGTGGTCGGGTAAAACACCACAACAAGCTAGAGAAGAAATGAATGAGTTAAGGTAGAACTTATACTATAGGTTCTACCTTTTAAGTCTATACAAATGCTTTAAAAAAGATATGCAGATGTTTTGAGTGTTCATTCATCGTTTAATGCACATTCAAAATTACTTGGGTTTTCTTTACATCTTACTTTTTTCAAAAAGTTCATCATTTTTGGGTCGTAGATACCTGCTTTGGTTAGCTGTATACGAGCCTCGCGCATCATTTTCATATAGTTTAATTGTTCATTTTTAGGAATATCCATCCAATATTTTGAAGGAATATCACTTTCATATTTGGCAATAATACCAAATGTTCTATTGAGTTGGCTGGCTACCCAAGTTCGAGACTTTTGCCCAAAACCCGCAGGGAATTGGTCTTTACGAATAATGAAGTTTGCTGAAATTTGAGTCAGAGGGAAACGAACAATTGCTCCTTTCTCACCTAAACCTTTGTAGAGTTCAAAAGGTTTAAACGCCACAATAGGAGCGGGCACAATATCAATTTCATGGTTATTAAATTTTGCACCGGCATTGGTAACGTCTACCGATACAGCCTGACCACCGACATGTTGAACAAGCTTTGGCTGGGCTTCATCGTATTTAAATACCCCAATTTTTTTACCGGCAGCTTTAGCGAGAGTATTTATACTTCTATCATTTACAAATAAATAGGCAGGACCAATTGTGCCTAAACCTGCAATTTCATAAGGACCTACCACCATGTTTTTTGCGGCCATTGGTGAGGACAACAGCTTATAGGCATTAATTGCCGTTTTCATATTTGTTAATGCACCAACAGCATCTAAAGAGCCTGTATATTTATTAAACTGACGGCCACGTAAACCGCTAATAATAGCGCCATCACATTTTCCAACTTTCAAATCTTCAGCAGCTACACGTTCATCAACATATGCTTTTAAAGATAGATCAGCTCCCCAATTTTTGGCTTCAAGTGCATAATCTTTGGCTAAAGCGAAAGCGTCTCCCGATTTACCAATGGGGTCAAATACACAGACGACTTGTTGTTTGGCATAAAGAGTTGTGGTTAAACATGTACTTGTAATAAGTAAAATAGCTTTAAAACGATCCATATCTAGTTATCCATTATTTAAATTATAAAAATTATTTTATAAATCTTGGTTAGGTTAGATATGGCATTTCAATAAAAATTTTAAGTGAAAAAGTCAAAAGACAGCTTGGGATCAGGAAGTCATTTAGTTATTCATAGAAATTTTTATGGTGAAAATACTTTTCGAGCCTTGATTGCTATATTGAATAGTGCCTTTCAGTGCCACAATAATTGCATGTACAACAGCAAGACCTAAACCTGTGCCGCCAAATTCTTTATTCCTTGATTCTTCTAATCTAAAGAAAGGCTTAAATAAATCGTCTTGGAACTCGGTTGCAATGCCGGGGCCTTCATCCTCAATTTTTAATATCCAGTTTTGTGATACCACTTCCGAGGAAATTTTAAGTTTGCCTGCATGTGAATAGCGTATAGCATTATCAATTAAAGCAATTAAAACTTGCTCAATACGACGGCGGTCGCAATATACAGGAGTGGAAGTTAGGTCAAGTTCTGGTACTAGCTTAGCTTGATCCAAACGATCTTCAAATGCTTTAAGAACTTTTTCAACTACCGCCTTAAAGTCAAACAATTCATAATTTAACCGGAGTTGCTGGTTCTCTACTAAGCTTAAAGTCCGTAAGTCTTCGACTAAGTGAGATAAAACTTCAACTTGATTTAAAAGGCTTTTAAATAGGACTTCATCAGGTTTAAAAACACCGTCGATGATGCCTTGTAAACGACCTTGTAATATCGTTATAGGCGTTCTTAACTCATGTGCGATGGCTGCATTCCAAACCTGCGCATTTTTAACAGAAACCTCTAGCTTTTGAGCCATATCATTAAAATTATATAAAAGCTCCGACATTTCGGCGGAGTGAATTCTATTATCGTAAGCTCTAGCAGAGAGGTCGCCGTGACTAATTTTTTTTGCTGCTTCGGCTAAGAAGTTAATTGGCACAATAAAACGCTTTGCGAGGCGCATGCCAATCACTAATGAAATAATACAGCCGCAAAAGATAACAGTGGCTAACCAAATCCAGTCTACAAAATGAAAACTGGTCCAATCTTCTTGTTGAAATGAGCTTAAACTAATCCAGCCTTTTTCAATCGCATAGTTATAAATGACATAACCCAGTACTACAGAAAATAGCGTAACGCTTAAATTTACAATAGTTAAGGCAATAAAAAGTTGCTTACTAATTCCTAACTTACTTTTCATAAAATATTCCCTAGCTATTTTTTAATATTATTTAGGCGTCATCTTTTACAGCTAGGGGATTATCTAGCCTATATCCCACGCCACGCACATTAATTAACATTTGAAATATGCCTTGTTCTTCTAGTTTTTTTCTCAGCTTACTTACATGGCTATCTACGGTTCGCTCTAGTGCATCGCTATCATTCATGCAGTGATTCATAAGTTCTCCGCGCGTAAAAACTTTATGAGGTTGGTCAATCATGAATGAAATAATTTTATATTCAGTCAGCGTCAGATTAAGCAAGATCTTCTTATTCTCAGAGTGTATATAAACGCTATGAGTGTCGGTATCAATTTCAATATTTTTATAGAGTTTATTTTTATTAGTTACTTTGTTTGCAAACTGAGTACGTCTTAAGACTGCCTGAACTCTAGCGATGACTTCATTTGGGTTAAAAGGCTTCACCACAAAGTCATCTGCACCTATGCGTAATGCCATAACTTTATCAATATCTTGATCTAGCGCCGTCAACATGATCACGGGAGTCTGAGCTTTTTGGCGTATTTTATTTAATACTTCCCAACCGTTTAATTCGGGTAATTTAATATCAAGTAAAATTAAATCGATGGGTTGGCTCGCATGCAATTCAATCGCTTGTTTTCCATTCATAGCCCGAATAACACTCATGCCTTCACGTTTTAAATAATTTTCAATAATGTCGCCAATATCGTAGTCATCTTCTACCACAAGAATAACTTTATCTTGGCAATCAAAAGAAAAAGAATGATCAAACATAGAAAATCTGGCTATAGAAAGTGCTTCAACTCATCATACGCTAAATTATCCGTATTTCTCCACACTTACTCCACACTTTAGTGATTATCCCTACACACTCATCAAAAATAATACGAACATCAAAAACTCACTAGGTTTGGACAGTATGCAAAAGCATCTTTTACTTCCTTTATTTTTATCTATTGGGCTGATATTACAGGGGTGTGATTCAAAAGAAGTCGCTCAAGCTGAGCCACCACCGGCTAAAGTCAGTGTATTAAGCATTCAACCGCAATCGGTAAATTTTAGTGAAAATCTTCCTGCACGTGTACATGCATTCCGTACGGCGGAAATCCGTCCGCAAGTCGGAGGTATCATTGAAAAGGTTCTATTTAAACAAGGTAGTGAAGTTAGAGCAGGGCAAGCCTTATATAAAATTAATTCCGAGACTTTTGAGGCCGATGTAAATAGCAATAGAGCTTCTCTCAATAAAGCTGAAGCTGAGGTGGCAAGACTCAAAGTTCAGTTAGAACGTTATGAGCAGTTATTACCAAGTAATGCAATTAGTAAGCAAGAAGTAAGTAATGCTCAAGCTCAGTATCGTCAGGCTCTAGCCGATGTCGCTCAAATGAAAGCATTGCTGGCCAGACAAAACTTGAATCTGCAATATGCAACAGTTCGAGCGCCTATTTCTGGGCGTATTGGGCAATCTTTTGTCACTGAAGGTGCATTGGTCGGTCAGGGCGATACCAATACGATGGCAACCATTCAACAGATTGATAAAGTCTATGTTGATGTAAAGCAATCGGTTAGTGAGTATGAACGCCTACAGGCTGCGCTACAAAGCGGCGAATTATCAGCAAATAGTGACAAAACCGTTCGTATTACCAATAGCCACGGACAGCCCTATAACGTCACAGCAAAAATGTTGTTTGAAGATATTAATGTTGACCCGGAAACAGGCGATGTCACATTCCGTATTGAAGTTAATAACACTGAACGAAAATTACTTCCGGGCATGTATGTGCGTGTCAATATTGATCGTGCTTCTATTCCTCAAGCGCTATTGGTTCCGGCGCAAGCGATCCAACGTAATATCAGTGGCGAGCCTCAGGTATATGTCATTAACGCCCAAGGGACAGCGGAAATTCGTCCTATCGAAATTGGACAGCAATATGAGCAGTTCTATATCGCTAACAAAGGCTTGAAAGTCGGTGACAGAGTCGTTGTTGAAGGTATTGAACGTATTAAGCCAAATCAAAAATTGGCATTGGCAGCATGGAAAGCACCAGCCGTCGCGAATCATGCTTCAAGTGTAGAAACCAAAACTTCTATAGCTGAAGGGGCACAACCATGATGTCACAATTTTTTATTCGTCGTCCCGTTTTTGCTTGGGTTATTGCGATCTTCATTATTATATTTGGATTGCTGAGCATTCCTAAACTGCCAATTGCACGTTTTCCAAGTGTGGCCCCGCCACAGGTGAATATTAGTGCGACTTATCCTGGTGCTACAGCTAAAACCATTAACGATAGCGTTGTAACCTTAATTGAGCGCGAATTATCGGGTGTAAAAAATCTACTCTACTATAGTGCGACAACAGATACCTCCGGTACAGCAGAGATTACGGCTACGTTTAAACCAGGCACAGATGTGGAAATGGCTCAGGTTGACGTTCAAAATAAAATCAAGGCTGTAGAAGCTCGCTTACCGCAAGTTGTACGTCAGCAAGGTTTACAGGTTGAGGCTTCATCGTCCGGATTTTTAATGCTGGTCGGGATTAACTCTCCAAATAATCAATATTCCGAAGTTGATTTGAGTGATTATTTGGTTCGAAATGTTGTAGAAGAGCTAAAACGTGTCGAAGGTGTAGGGAAGGTTCAATCTTTCGGTGCCGAGAAAGCTATGCGTATTTGGGTCGACCCGAATAAGCTTGTTTCTTACGGTTTATCGATTAGTGATGTGAATAATGCCATTCGTGAAAATAATGTCGAAATTGCACCCGGCCGACTTGGTGATTTACCAGCTGAAAAAGGCCAGCTCATTACTATTCCATTGTCTGCTCAAGGGCAATTGTCTAGTCTCGAGCAATTTAAAAATATTAGCTTAAAAAGTAAAACTAACGGTAGCGTAATTAAGTTATCTGATGTTGCCAATGTAGAAATAGGCTCACAGGCATATAACTTTGCCATTTTGGAAAATGGTAAGCCTGCTACCGCGGCAGCAATTCAATTAAGCCCGGGTGCTAACGCCGTGAAAACTGCCGAAGTTGTTCGAGCAAAAATTGAAGAGTTGAAGCTAAATTTACCGGAAGGCATGGAGTTTAGTATTCCTTACGACACCGCGCCGTTTGTCAAAATTTCAATTGAAAAGGTAATTCATACATTACTTGAAGCCATGGTTCTGGTTTTCATTGTGATGTATCTATTTTTACATAATGTCCGCTATACGCTTATTCCAGCGATTGTGGCGCCTATTGCCTTACTCGGTACTTTTACCGTGATGTTGCTTGCCGGCTTTTCAATTAACGTACTCACCATGTTCGGTATGGTGCTTGCCATCGGGATTATTGTCGACGATGCCATTGTCGTGGTTGAAAACGTCGAAAGGATTATGGCGACAGAAGGATTATCGCCTAAAGATGCAACCTCTAAAGCAATGAAAGAGATTACCAGCCCGATTATTGGTATTACGCTGGTATTGGCGGCAGTATTTTTACCTATGGCATTTGCGAGTGGTTCTGTAGGGGTAATCTATAAACAGTTTACCTTGACCATGTCGGTATCTATTTTATTTTCAGCGCTATTGGCACTTATTTTAACACCGGCACTTTGTGCCACGATTTTAAAACCAATCGATGGGCATCACCAGAAGAAGGGCTTCTTTGCATGGTTTGACCGTAGTTTCGATAAAGTCACTAAAAAGTATGAATTGATGCTGCTTAAAATCATCAAACATACAGTTCCAATGATGGTGATCTTTTTAGTAATTACCGGTATTACCTTTACCGGAATGAAATATTGGCCAACAGCATTTATGCCAGAGGAAGATCAAGGTTGGTTCATGACTTCGTTCCAGCTACCTTCAGATGCAACCGCTGAGCGTACTCGGAATGTAGTCAATCAATTTGAAAATAATTTGAAAGACAATCCCGATGTAAAAAGTAATACCACCATTTTGGGATGGGGTTTTAGTGGCGCAGGACAAAATGTAGCTGTGGCTTTTACGACACTTAAAGACTTCAAAGAGCGGACTAGCTCTGCATCTAAGATGACAAGCGACGTTAATTCTTCTATGGCGAACAGTACGGAAGGCGAGACTATGGCCGTATTACCACCCGCTATTGATGAGTTAGGTACTTTTTCAGGTTTCAGTTTACGTTTACAAGACCGCGCTAACTTAGGTATGCCTGCTTTACTGGCTGCTCAAGATGAACTTATGGCAATGGCAGCCAAGAATAAAAAGTTCTATATGGTTTGGAATGAAGGGTTGCCACAAGGTGACAATATTTCTTTAAAAATTGACCGTGAAAAGCTTAGTGCATTTGGTGTTAAGTTTTCTGATGTTTCAGACATCATTTCTACATCAATGGGTTCAATGTATATCAATGACTTCCCTAATCAAGGACGTATGCAACAAGTCATTGTACAAGTTGAGGCTAAATCACGTATGCAATTGAAAGATATCTTGAATCTGAAAGTCATGGGTTCAAGCGGTCAATTAGTCTCGTTATCAGAAGTTGTAACGCCACAATGGAATAAGGCACCACAACAATATAATCGTTATAACGGACGACCATCTTTGAGTATTGCTGGTATTCCTAACTTCGATACGTCATCGGGTGAAGCAATGCGTGAAATGGAACAACTGATTGCGAAATTACCGAAAGGTATTGGCTACGAGTGGACAGGTATTTCCTTACAGGAAAAGCAGTCTGAATCACAAATGGCCTTTTTACTTGGTTTATCCATGTTAGTTGTCTTCCTTGTCTTGGCTGCACTCTATGAAAGCTGGGCAATTCCACTTTCTGTGATGCTAGTTGTGCCACTCGGTATTTTTGGAGCAATCATTGCCATTATGTCTAGGGGGTTAATGAATGATGTGTTCTTCAAAATCGGGCTAATTACCATTATTGGTCTATCGGCAAAGAATGCGATTTTGATTGTTGAATTTGCGAAAATGCTGAAAGAAGAAGGCATGAGTTTGATTGAAGCCACTGTTGCCGCAGCCAAACTTCGCTTACGGCCAATTCTGATGACATCACTTGCATTTACGTGTGGTGTAATTCCTTTGGTGATTGCCTCAGGTGCAAGTTCAGAAACTCAACATGCTTTAGGCACAGGGGTTTTTGGCGGCATGATTTCAGCCACCATTCTGGCTATTTTCTTTGTTCCCGTGTTTTTTATCTTCATTTTGGGTGCAGTAGAAAAGCTATTTTCCTCTAAGAAAAAAATCTCATCTTAAGTTCAATGCATCAGGGGAAATACCAATTTCCTCTGATGCTTCATATGCTCAAAATTTACTTTATTTGGAGAATACTATGTCTAAATCGACAATCGTATCTCGTGGACTCATTCTTTCTACACTCTCAATTGCACTCGTTGCATGTGTCAATATGCAAGCGCCACAGCCTGCAATTACATCTCATATTCCTCAAAATTTTAGTCAAAATCATTCTGGAAAAATGATTGCAGAAAAAAGTTATAAAGAATTTATTTCTGATCCGAAATTATTACAGGTCATTGAAATCAGTTTAAATAACAACCGTGATTTACGGACTGCTACGCTTAATATTGAACGTGTACAGCAAGAATACCAAATCACAAAAAATAGCCAGCTCCCAACCATTGGTGTAACGGGAAATGCAGTGCGGCAGGTTAGCCCATCGATTAACCCCAATAACCCAGTTTCTACATTTCAAGTTGGCTTGGGAATGACTGCCTATGAGCTAGATTTTTGGGGCCGTGTTCAAAATTTAAAAGATGCTGCATTAAATAACTATCTTGCAACTCAAAGTGCAAAAGAAGCTGTACAAATTGGTTTAATCAGTAATATTACACAGGTCTGGTTAAATTATGCTTTTGCACAAGCAAATTTAAACCTTGCCGAGCAAACCTTAAAAGCACAAGTCGATGCTTATAACCTTAACAAGAAGCGCTTTGATGTTGGTATTGATAGTGAAGTGCCATTAAAACAAGCACAAATTTCGGTAGAGACTGCTCGAAATGATGTTGCAACTTATAAAACTCAAATTCAACAGGCAAAAAATTTACTGGATTTGTTAGCAGGTCATCCTGTTCCGCAAAATTTACTTCCGGATCATGCTATTCAAAATATTACCTTTGAGAAAAACTTTGCAGCCGGTTTACCAAGTGATTTATTAAATCATCGTCCAGACCTTAAAGCTGCCGAATATGAGTTACGTGTTGCAGGAGCAAATATTGGTGCTGCTAAAGCACGGATGTTCCCAACCATAAGCTTGACAGGCTCGACGGGTTATGCATCATCTGAACTGAAAGATTTATTTAAAACAGGCAATTTTGCATGGTCGATTGGACCTAATATCGATCTACCAATTTTTGATTGGGGAACAAGAAAAACTAATATTAAAATTGCGGAAACTGACCAGAAAATTGCTTTAGCTAAATATGAAAAAGCCATTCAATCAGCTTTTCGTGAAGTTAATGATGCACTTGCTACACATGCACATATTGGTGAACGATTAGACGCTCAGCGTCGCTTAGTCTCTGCGACTGCTGCAACCTATAAACTCTCAATGGCACGTTACAAAGCTGGAGTGGATAGTTATTTTACGGTTTTAGATGCTCAGCGTTCTGCTTATGCTGCACAACAAGGCTTACTTGCACTTGAACAAATAAAATTAAATAACCAAATTGAAATTTATAAAGTTTTAGGAGGAGGAATATCAAAAGTCTAATAAAGTTTCACTCTTAAAAAAATAAGCTGATAGAGGTATTCCAAATCAGCTTATTTTTGCTTTAGATGGTCTAATATTGCTATGAAATCAGGTTATCTAACACGGGGACGAGCTAAGGCTTGGGTTAAAAAATTAATTTGGTCCTCTAAAATTTTTATTTGCCACGGTTCATTATAAAAATCAAAATGATCAATCGGATATTCAAGTAATTTAACTTCTCCATTTGCTAAGCTTGCCGACTTGCGAGCAGCTTCAGGAGGAGTAACTTGATCATTTGAACCCACTTGTACCAATAAAGGACACTTTATTTGATGGGCGAAATTAATGGGCCGGTTTCTTGCAACCTCTAAAGCAGTTCGTGCACATACTTCATTCCGCCATGTTGGCCCAGCCATGGCTTTATAGGAAACCTCCGAGCCAGGTGTACTAATGATGGCCGCCGTGCCCGGTTGCCCCACGATTGGAATAAGATGCGCTTTTTGGCCTAAAAGAGAATAAGCTAAATCTTTTAGTCCATGAGCGACTGCAACGGTTAATTGTTTTAGACCACCATAACGGCAGATTTGTGAGAGGGCAGCTAAACCATCCGTAGCCGGGTTCATAGAGATTACTGCAGATATTTTCTGATCTTGGGCCGCAGCGACTAAAACATGCCCTCCAGAATAAGATGTCCCCCAAAGCGCTATACGGTTTCGATCAATATTTGGCAAACTTCGTACTGCTGCGATTGCTGCATGGTAATCTTCACGCTGATTTTTATAGGAAACATTCTGTCTTGGAAAACCACCAGATTCTCCAAAACCACGATAATCAAATATAAATGTATCAAAACCCGCTTTACTCAATGGTTCTGCGAAATTTAATAAACCGGTATCTTTGGTCCCTCCGAAGCCATTTGCCATGACTACACAGGGCCGCCCACGAGAGTTCATATACTTATCTGTTGTGGCAGGAATATACCATGCCGAGCATGTAATCCCTTTACTGATAAATTTAATATTTTCCATAATATTGTGCTCATGTATTTAGTCCCTTATTTAGGCTCCAGATCCGATAAATAAGAGACTAAAATGCTGATTAAAGGAGATTAAGCTTTGACCATCAATTCTTCTGAAGATGTTTCCGTAACGACAGTTAACTTTTTCTTGGGAACCAATGCAGTGAACTTTAATTCCTTATCACACACAGGACCTTTATTGAGCCGCTCAAAGTCAACCTTATAATCATGTTGTAGTGTCCAAGGACCTTCGGTTCCTGCCATTGGGAATTGTGCCAAACCACGTTGAACATAACCTGGGCTCAAATCAACAAAAGGAACCCGTTTCATGGTTTTATTATGAATAATCGGTGTAAATGTTCCGTATTTATTCTCATCCATATAGTCAAGGAGACGACAGAAATGTTGCCATACCAGATCTACTTTTAAGGTCCATGCAATATTGGTATAACCAAATGCAAAGGCAAAATTAGGTATATCTGACAGCATCATAGATTTAAATATCGTCGTGTCTGGATAATTAATTTTCTTACCGTCAACGGTGAGTTGAATCTTACTAAATGCCAGCATATTTAAGCCGGTTGCGGTAATAATAATATCTGCTTCTAGTACTTTTCCTGACTTCAGCAATATGCCTTCTTTGATAAAACGGTCAATATGATCAGTCACTACTGATGCTTTACCAGATGAAATCGCTTTAAACATATCTCCATCTGGTACCACACACAAACGCTCATCCCAAGGATTATATTTGGGTGAGAAATGCGTTGATACATCAAAATCTTTAGGTAATCTGCGCCGTACATCTGCAATGAGTAGATGACGCATTACCTTTGGAAAGCGGTGGCATAGTTTGTAAATCCCGCGGCTAATAGCAATATTTTTACGTCGTATAATTTCATACGCTCGTTGCGGTGATAAAACTGTATTTAAAGCAACTGCAATAGGATCGACACTCGGCATAGCAACTACATAGCCAGGTGATCTTTGAAGCATAGTAATATGCTCAACGTCTTTTGCCATAGCTGGAATTAATGTCACTGCTGTAGCACCACTACCAATGACGACTACTTTTTTACCTGAATAGTTTAGATTTTCCGGCCAATGTTGTGGGTGGACAATTTGTCCTTTGAATTCTTCTGTGCCCTTAAAGTCAGGGGTATATCCATTGTTATAGTCATAATAACCTGTACCCATGAGTAAGAAGCGAGAACGTAAGGTAACTAAACTTTTTTGATCTTTCTGTTTGACTTTAACGGTCCAGATTCCTTCATTCGATGAGAATTCTGCACTGGTTACATAGCTGCCAAATTGAATATATTGGTCAATACCATTTTCTGTAACAGTTTCATGCAAATAATCACAGATCATTTGTGCGCTACCGAAAGTCTTTTTTTGCGTCCATGGTTTAAAACCAAAGGCAAAAGACTGCATATCTGAATCTGAGCGAATCCCTGGATAGCGAAATAGACTCCAAGTCCCGCCAATATCATCACGACCTTCAAGAATAATAAAGGTTGAATTAGGTCTATATTTCTTTAAATGGTAGGCTGCGCTGATACCAGCAATCCCAGCGCCAATAATAAGAACTTCTGCATCCAAAGATTGAGTAAAATCCGTTTTTCTATTCATGATATTCACCCTGCTAATTTTTGAGCTAATGCATGTGTGATGCTTGCAGCAGTTTCAATACCAGACTCTAGAGCACCTTCGATACCGCCCATGCTCATTGTTGCAATATCTCCTCCTGCGAAATAGATATTCCCATGAGGTTTACGCATGAGCGGAGCTGCATCGGACAAATGCCCAGGGCGATAGTGTACCCATGTGCCTTGTGCATAAGGGTCTTTAGCCCAGTTATGTGATGCGATATCAAGCACTTCAATGTCAGGCTTAAACATCTGTAAAGCTTTTTGAACAGCTTCAATATCGTTCACATCTATAGTTGACTCGTCAGAAATAAAACAGACTAAAATTGAGTCATCTTCATGTTCATATTCAACTCGAACGGTATTGATTGGGTTTTGCTCAACTGGCGCAAATCCAATAAATGGCTCGATTTTTCCACGTACACGTGCCCATAATTTAGCAGTACGCATTGGATGTTTTGCAACAATCATATCTCGAGCAGGTTTATTAACCTCTGGTGTAATTTTGATGTCAGATAAAACATTTAATGGAACAGCAACGAGGGCTTTTTTTGTCACAATCTTTTCACCAGATTGAGTCGTAATAACAACCTGCTCACCTTGATCATCAATGGCTGCAACTGAAGTTGTAAGTCGTAATTCAGCACCTGAATCATTATAAATAGCTCTTACGAGTTTTTGTGTTCCACCGGCAATTGGCCAAGACCCTGCTACTTCAAAGAACGCACCCCAATTTCCAAAATAGGTAGCTGCCCAGAATAAGAGCTGTGCGACTCCTTGCTCATCCCAAGAGTGAACAAGTGTTGATAATAGGCCGTCTAAAACGTCACGTTCATAAGTTGATAAATTTAAGGTATCAAGACGATCTCTTAATGTTTGTTTTTCAATATCACTCGTATCGATAGCATTTACATCATAAGGAAGAGGAAACCACTGACGAGCGTCATTAAAGAAAGCTGTTAATAATGGTTCAGCAATAGCAGCATATTCAGCTTGAGTTCCCGTGTGTAGTTTCCCGTCTGCAAACCAAACCGTTTTATCAACTTCTGTAGGAGGATTTAAGCCAATTCCGTAGCGTTGTAGTTCTCTCCAAATATAAGGTTGAGTCCAGTGTGAGTAACCACCACCAAATTCAACTTGTCGGCCAAATGCTTCACCTGTATAGGTTCGGCCACCAATACGGTCACGTGCCTCTAATAAAACAACCTTATGACCTGCATTACTTAAATCCCGTGCTGCAACAACACCTGCACATCCAGCGCCAATTACTGCTATATCATAATCATACTTTTTCATAGCACACTCTCCACAATCTCAGCACGAGGTGTTCCTACACGTTCAAGGGCAGTGTAGAAAGCTTCTGGTTCAGCCCAGTCTTCTGGGGCGAAAGTTCCGCTACGTTTACCTGTTTCATCGAGCGCTAATACCATGAATGCAGCACAAGCCGTCCCTGTAATAGCGGCCATATCGCGCATTAAATAGGAATCTTCACCTGATTTAACAGTTCTTCTGATTGCAACTGCTGGTCTACCATTTTTAGTTCCGTAGACTCGAGCTAATAAACCGCCTTTATATGGATAGGTTTTTCCTATAGCAGATTTTGTCAAAAACTCGACCATGGCAGAGAATGAGGATTCTTTACGTTTAACTTGGCCGATCATGCCACTGATTGCAGCTTTCCAGCCTTTAGCTGAACCTAATTTGTTATTAAGTAGATCTTCAAGGAAGTCCACACCTTCTTTTACTGTCATTTCACCATGATGAACAGCTAAGCCAACTCCACGCCCTAGTCCATTAAATGGGGCAGGGTGTAAACCACCTAAACAACGGATACGTTGAGCAGTTGGATATTTGCGTGGCAAAGTAACTGGTTCTGGATGAGCTGTTTCATACATTAATATTTCACCCAATCCACCTCCCATCGGTGCAGTGCCTGTTTCGACAAAAGTTTCGTGATTAACACGTTTGCCATTTTCCCAAGTAAGACAGTCACCCGCCGTGATATGTAAGAAATGTTCAAGTACGGCACGACCAATACCTGGGCGTTCGTCACCAACCATCCAGCAACAATCAATATTTTCAACGGTATCTAGCTCATTTGCGGCATCTACCACTAACACATTTGCCATACCTGGTGAGGCACCACAACCTACATAGATTGGAATACCTGCTTCTTTTGCTTTTTCATGCAAAGATAACGCATGTTCAGTACTTTCAACGTCATCATCAAAATCTAAGTAAGGAACTTTTGCTTCTAAACATGCTTCAATGACAGGCGCTGAAGTTCGAATGTATGGACCTGCTCCAAGTACAACTAAATCAGCACCATTAACCACAGCTTGTAGCTTTTGCTTGTCATACAAATCTAAATGTTGTGTAGTTGCTAGCCCTTGAGGGAGTTTTTCAACAAGATTTGAAAGTAATTCAGGACGAATATCACATAGTACAAGTTCCCAATCACCTTTGGCTTTAGCAAAACGCTCGATCGCTAAACGACACATTTCACCTGCTGCGCCAATAAATATAATACGGCGACTCATATAAATTCTCCTTAGAATCAGCAACCCATGCCGATTACGATTTTTATTTATTTCCATAGTTCCAAAGTTCCCTGGAACGAATGTTTATGACGTCTCACTTTGCTGAGATGACTTAGTGAAAGGAAACGCCGTTAATTATTTTTAATCCAATAATTACACTATGTCAATGACGCATTGTAATTATTGAAATTTAATTAAATTCAGTAGGTTATACTTGTTTCAATTTTTGAATCATAGAATTAAAAATTATTTTTATCTAATAAAATCAATTGATTGAATAGAAAATAATAAATTTAAGGAATACTTTAAAAATTTAGTTATTTAAAAAAGTTTTATTAGAATCCAGTTTGGTTTTTCACTTACCCGCTTGTTCAGGGAAGAAGGATTGTTCTACACTTACATAGTGTCAATAAATTAAAAAGTAACTCGTAATTATGACTGTGAATCGCCGACGTCCTAAACATGACCCGAAAGAATCTGAAAGGGAAATTTTAAATGCTGCAGAAAAATTTTTAAGTGAACGACCATTTCGTGAACTAAATGTAGATGAAGTGATGAAGCTTACTGGACTTAAGCGTCCAGCTTTTTATGTACATTTTCGTGATAAATATGACTTAGCTTTACGTGTTGTTCAAGACATTGGTCAGGAACTATTTACATTAGCCAATCATTGGTTAAAGGGAAATAATTTTCCGGAAGATTCTCTTCAGGCATTACAAGGAATAGTCAATGTTTATCAGAAGCATGGTGCTGTTTTACGAGCTTTATCAGATGCAGCAGGAGCGGATGAGCGGGTTGAGCAAATTTATCGTTCTTTAATACAAGATTTTATTACAGCTACAGCACGCCATATATGTGAAGAACAGGAAAATGGGCGTATTAGCCTAGAACTGAATGTAGATGAAACTGCTCGTGCATTAGTATGGTTAGAAGAACGCTATTTATCAGAAGCATTTGGCCGTACACCTCAAGCTGATCCTATAGTTGTTGTGCAGGTCTTGCATAATATTTGGATTTCTACACTTTATCGTACTAATTAAAAATATTAGCTATAACTTGATGAATGCTCAAAAGGAATTGCTCATTCATTTTTTTAATTAAAATATATATTTAATATTTAAAATAATTTTTAAAAATATTTTTCATCCTTTCTCAATCTCTTAAATACAAATTAAATTTTAATCTAAAATTACACAGTGTCATTGACATGGTGTAATTGTTAAAGCAATATATATTCAGCTCTACGATTTCGTACGCATTGCTATAAAACACTCAACATTTTTTCAGGGAAGAAATTATGTACTGAGTATGCGATAGCCTTTTTTTGAAAAAAATGAATAGGCGAAAGTGTGGGTACGTGGGCTGAGCAATATCAAATATCAAAGGAAGGAACATTAGATGAATAATATTCCACATGCAAATAAGTCATTCTGGCTAGCCCACTCAGGCGAATATATTCCATCACCACCTCTTAGAGGTAGCATTGATGTAGATGTGGTGATTATTGGAGGAGGGTTTACTGGATTATCTACTGCTTATCACATAAGAAAAGTGGATTCTGCTGCATCAGTGGCTGTTCTTGAAGGCGAATGTGTAGCATTTGGTGCTTCAGGCCGTACCTCTGGCTGGGTTGTGCCAGTTCCAGTACTTGATCCCACTACTGCAAAAGTACTTTATGGAAAAGAAAGATTAACTGAACTTCAAAATTTCGCATGGAATGGTCTGGACTATGTGCAGGACTTAATCAAACGCGAAAATATGGATAGCGATTTTGAAATGCCTGGTGTGACATTTACTACACTTCGCGGCCATGAAAAAAGATTAGAGCACTTTACTAAATATTGGCAAGATCAACCTCGCTCTAAAGACAGCGTCTATATGGATAGAGCTACGGTAAGCCAAGCCCTAAATAGTGATGCATTTTCTGGTGGATGCCGAATGCCACATTCTGGGCAAGTCAATCCTGTAAAGCATTCTCGAGAACTAAAGCGAATTGCAGAACAGGCTGGTGCACAAATTTTTGAGCAAACGCCAGTATTGGATATAGAAGATAAGGAAACGTTCTTTATTCTCAAAACTCCAGAAGGAGAGGTTAGAGCTAAACATATTGTATTAGGTACCAATGGTTTTACTCATTTATTGCCACCAGAATTGGGGCTAAAACGCGCCCAACTCCCCATGTTTGTATATCAGTTAATTACCGAACCTTTAACTGATGAAGATTGGAAAGCGCTTGGATGGAAACATCGTGGTCAGTTTTATGACAAAACAACCTATTGTCCTCCAACCTGTAGAACGACTGTAGATGGAAGATTGCAATTTAACCTATGTGATATCTATGTAGGAGAAGGGCGTTCTATGGACGAAGCTCAGAAAGTGCAATTTTATGATGCCGCTGAGCGAATGTATAAAAAGGTATTTCCTGCATTTCAGAAATTAAAAATTGCTCAACGTTGGAGTGGCGCTTGTTCTATTCCTTTTGACGTAAGGTCTCAAGTGGGCACACTCCATAATGGTCGTATTTCTTATGCCTATGGATACAGTGGTGCAGGCGTCATGATGTCACAAAATTATGGCCGAATTTTAGCTGATCTTGCATTGCAACGTAAAACGGAGCTTACCGAGCATTGGTTTGTTGCCAATGGAGAAAAAGGACACGCTAAATTTAAACGTTTCCCACTAATTCCGGGTCTCATCGCTGCGCTACGTACTTATTTCGAATACGAACGAGTATCAGCACTTTCTAGGAGAAGACGCCTTGGACTCGATTAAACAATATGATGATGGGCACGTATTTACAGCGTGGGTTGCATTAATCGGCACAGTAATGGCTGCGACATGCCTGCTTTGTTTTCTTGCAGTTACTGGCTTTGATTTGCACCAAATATTTAAACCTGAATTTGCATTAACTTTGTCGGCAAAAGACCAAGCACTTTTCAGAACCTCAATGATTTCTGATTGTTTTGGGTTTTATCTTCCTTTTCTGGCTGTAGGTGTATATCTGTGGAGAAAGCTACGTCCTTCAGGTGGATTATTGTCGGATATAGCTATTTTATTCCTCGTGATTTCAACAATGTTAGGTATAACAGGGGCTGCTTTACAAGCCTCCGTGTTAGGACCACTTGCTGAAACATATATGTCTGGAAATGAAATAGCTAAGCAGGCGGCGGGCACTGTTTGGGCCACCATTTCGCAAGGCTCTCAAAATGGTTTATGGCCAATGGAAGGACCGACAATAGGTTTTTGGGCAATAGTCAACGGACTACTTTTGAGAAAAAACAAATCCGTATTAGGTTTCCCACTGGTTCTGGTTGGCTTGGGATATGTTGGATTTGCTGTGCTTCTTTTCTCAGGCTTTTCTCAAGCGGCTTTATTCCTTGAACTGTTCTTATTACCAGTGCAAGTAGTTTGGTTAGGTATTTTCGGTTTGAGTTTATTACAAAGATAGATGTAAAGAATTTTAGAGCCATATGATGAAATATGGCTCTAAAAATAAAAAACTATCCTAAGGATTTAGGGAAATAACAACCAAAAAGGATATAGATATGAATGAGATAACAACTAAAAAGGCAAATCCGATTTTATTAGGCGTACTTGGTGTATTCGTTAGCAATATCAGTCACGCTTCAGCACTTGAACAATCGGGCCAATCTATCTTGCCATTTCTTGAAAATGGGAATTATGCAGAAGCAAATTTATTTGCAGTTGATTCATCTGTTTCTGGTGTAGTCAATGATAGAGCCGATCTTGTAAGAGATCATCAAAGTCGAGATACAGGTGATATTGCAGAAAGTACGCAATTTTATACAGCTGCAATAAAGTTAAAACTCACAGATCGTTTAGGTTTTGGTGTGCTATATGATCAACCTTTTTCAGCAGACATCAAATATCCGGCACGTTCTAATAATAGTTACTTTGATAATGATATTAGCTATGAAGGTACATCAGTAAAAGCCGATACTCAAAATTTAAGTTTATTATTCGGATATTCTCCATATCAGCTTTTTCAAATTTATGGTGGACCTGTTTATCAAACTGTAAAAGCAAATGTAGCGCTTAGAGGTAATGCCTATACTCAGGCTTTTAATGGCTATAATGCTAAGTTTAAACAACAAGGTGAGGTTGGTTGGTTGTTGGGAGGGAGCTATCAACTACCTGATATAGCATTAAAAGCAGCAATTACATATCGGTCTAAAATCAAATATAAATTTCAAGTGGAAGAAGATATTTTTGGTGAACCATTAAAACTTGTTGAAAATGAGAAAACCAAATTAGAGACTCCAGCATCATTAAATATTGATTTTCAAACAGGTATTTCCGAAAAATCACTTGTTTATATGAATTTAAGATGGGTTAACTGGAAAGAATTTGAGACTCGGCCACCGCAATATGGCGCTCTATCTGAAATTATTATGAAAGAGGTAACTGGTGGAGCTTATACCCAAGGTTTTAAGCTCGATTCTTATCAGAATGATCAATATAGTGCGACTGTCGGTCTCGCACATCAATTTAAAGAAAAATGGGGTGCTTCAACAGATGTAAGTTGGGACTCTGGTACTGGTGATCCTGCATCAACAATGGGACCAATCAAAGGATCATGGTCGCTTGGTTTAGGCGTCCAGTTTAATCCAGCTAAAAACTACTTTATAACTGGTAGCTTAAAATATTTTTGGCTAGGTGATACTAAAACTGAAGATGGGACTTATTACTTACCAATAGAGGGAATCAAGCCATACGCAGAACAGGCAAATTTCAAAAATAACCATGCAATTGCTTATGGTTTGAAATTTGGATATTGGTTTTAAGAAGGGTCGATAAAGCCTTATACAATGGCAGTAAACAGCATTGTGTAAGGCACAGATACTTGTTAAATATGCTTAGAACACTTAGCCAAACTATGGTCACAGTGAAGATCAAGTGACTTACTAATATATGGAGAGTAGCAAAGCCTTATATATGGTAGGTTTGCAAATCTTTTATTTAACATAATATACATTATACGAACAATTATATAGTTTAAACTAATCCCTAGTTATTTCTATCTTTCAGATCTAAAGCTCTCTTTATGTAGGTTTAAGTTATTTGGCTGAACATCACTATATTATTACCTTAAGTTTTTAAGTAAAATTAAATAAATACGAGAATTATTTACAACCTATTCAAAAGTGATTTTATTTTTCATATTTTAATTCGTATAAATAAAAAATCTGAGCTAAAACATTATTTTTAATTTCCGTGAATATATATTATTTCAATAAATATTATAATTAATTAAATTATTTTTTAGCTTGGTATTTTAGGTTAAATTTTTATAATTTTAATTAAAGCATTTATTATCAATAATTTAATTTTACAATAACTAAGATACATTAATATTTGTAAAGTGTGATTTAATTATCGTTTTAATAAAATAGATGTAGAAATAAAACCTATTTAAACAAATTAAATAATTAGTGAGATACGGGTCACATATTATTTTATGTTTTTTAATTGAAATTGATTTATATATTGTTTTTAAATAAAAAATATTGTATCACTTATATTAACTATTTAATAAATAGGTACTTATAAAATGAAAAATAATATATTTAAAATTTTGGTTTTGGCGGTATTTTCTACTTCCCCACTATTTTGTTATGCAAATAACACAATAATGATCAAAGGAAATATTGTTGAAGACACATGCTCAACAAAAAGTAATGAGATAGAATGTAACGCAGTCAATAATTTGAATATTAAACTTGATAGTGAATATTTAAATAAAGATAGTCTCTATAAATTAGCTCAACATACAGAGAAGATGGACACTAGCATTGAAAGTCTAGGTTCTAATCGAAAGATTATACTTATCAATTATCATTAAGCTCATTTCATCACATTTGATCTTATTACTATAGAAGCTGCAAAAGAGTGATTGATACAATTCAACATAATTTTTTATGAATTGGGTATTGGGTCACTCTTTTTCTGCAAAAATGTCTATTTGTATATTTTTTCTATATACATCTGCATAATTTATTCTATATAATTGTATTGTAAGAATTTAAACTTCTTCTTCACGTAAATTGTTTAATTCTTTTCCAGTTACATAGTAGCCTTATGTAATTTTCTTATCTCTACGATTCCTTTCTTCTAAACAATAAAAACTATTTATAAAACAGCTACATAAGCTGTGTTAACTAGCTATTAACTGCACCCCAAAAGTGTGACACAATTAAAATTATAAAAAAATAATGTGACATAGTTTGCATTTTGTTTAAAAAGTGTTAGCATTGTTACATTACTTTTCAAGATGTCAAACACTGGAAAAGTAAGGAATTAAACTTTTATCCAGACTTTTGAGAAAACACTATGAAAAAACTTGCTTTGATCGCTGCTCTTTCGGTTGTAGGGATTGCGAATGCTCAAGCTGCTGATGGTACAATTACAATTAATGGTTTAGTTACAGACAAAACTTGTGACATCGTTACTCCTGCTGGTAAAGATTTCACAGTGACTCTTCCTACTGTTTCTAAACAAACTTTAGCTGTTGCTGGGGATGTTGCTGGCCGTACTCCTTTCCAAATCAACTTAGCTAAGTTCACAAGGTAAAGTAGCTACTTACTTTGAACCAGGTGCAACTGTTGACTTCAATACTGGTCGTTTACTTAACCAAGACGCTACTGGTGCTAAAAACGTTAACGTTCAACTTTTAGGTAGCAACAATAACTTCATCCCAGTACTTGCTGCTGGTGCAAACGGTGCTCAAGCTAACTCTCAATGGGTTGACGTAGCTGAAGGTGCAAGTGCTGACCTTAACTACTATGCTGAATACTATGCAACTGGTGCTTCTACTGCTGGTAAAGTAACTACTTCTGTTCAATACACAATTATCTATCAATAATTAATTGATAGCGGGGTTTCTATGTCCGCATGGGAACCCTGTTTTGTGTAGCACTTTCCTGAATCTTTCTTGGTTGAGAACTCGAAAAATGAAATTGAACAGTTATAATTTTTTGTTAGGTTTGGCGTTTGCTTCATCTGTTGCTGCTCCTGCCGCTCAAGCAGAAATTGTAATTCATGGCACCCGTGTAATTTATCCGTCGGATGCTAGAGAAGTTACGCTACAAGTTAGCAATAACGGTTCAAAGCCAGCACTTGTCCAAGCTTGGATTGATGAAGGTGATCCAAAAAGTACTCCGGATCAATCAAAAGTTCCTTTTATGATTGCTCCTCCAATTTCTCGTGTTGAAGCGACAAAAAGTCAGACGCTCCGTATTACTGCCCTTCCAAATGCTTCTCAATTTAACCAGAAGCAAGAAACTGTTTTGTGGTTAAACGTTTTGGATATTCCACCAAGACCTACCTCAAAAAATGCAGATACGACACCTGATAACTTCTTACAACTTGCAATTCGTTCCCGGATCAAATTCTTCTATCGTCCGGCTTCAATTAAAGAAGATGCGAATTTAGCAGCAGATAAGCTTCAATGGGTTAAATCTGGTCAGAATTTAACGGTAAAAAATCCAACTCCTTTCCACATTACGATGACTTCTGTTTATCAAAAGGTTGGAGATAAAAAAGTTGATTTATTGCCTCAAGGGCTAATGGTTAAGCCTTTTTCTGAAGCTTCTATTCAGCTTAAGAATAGCAATCTTCAGGATATGAGTTTTATTAATGTCAACGACTATGGTGGTCGAGTCGAACACCAAATAAAACTTCAGTAATCAGATTATCTTTTTAATAAATTTAAGCACCTATTATGTGAGTAGGCGGACTTAGCTATGCCAAAAAAAAGGCAAGAATCTTATAAATTATTAAAACGCCATATTTGTTATTACTTGGCTTCTGGCGTTGTTACAATGACAATGCCTGTGTTCGTGCATGCTGAAGAAGCAGCTGCGAGTGCGCCTGTAGAAGCTGAATTTGATTCTGCTTTTTTAATTGGTGACGCTCAGAAAGTCGATATTTCTCGATTTAAGTACGGCAACCCTGTTTTACCAGGTGAATATAACGTTGACGTTTATGTAAATGGTCAATGGTTTGGTAAACGCCGCATGATTTTCAAGGCATTAGATCCAAATCAAAATGCCGTAACTTGTTTTACTGGAATGAACCTTCTTGAATACGGCGTAAAACAAGAAATTTTAACCAAGCACGCTCCCCTTCAAAAAGAAAATAATAGTTGTTATAAAATTGAAGAATGGGTAGAAAACGCATTTTATGAATTCGATACGTCTCGTTTACGTGTAGATATTTCAATTCCTCAAGTCGCATTACAAAAAAATGCTCAAGGCTATGTCGACCCAAGCGTATGGGATCGCGGGATTAATGCCGGCTTTTTGTCTTATAGTGGTAGTGCGTATAAAACTTTTAATCAGTCTGGTGACCGAAGCGAAACGACCAATGCTTTTATGGGGGTTACGGCTGGACTAAATTTAGCAGGTTGGCAATTACGTCATAATGGTCAGTGGCAATGGCAAGATACGCCTGCGGAAAATCAATCTAAATCAGACTATCAAGAAACAAGTACATACTTACAAAGAGCTTTCCCTAAATATCGTGGTGTTTTAACACTTGGGGATAGTTTTACAAACGGCGAAGTATTTGACTCATATGGTTATCGTGGTATCGATTTTTCAAGTGATGATCGAATGCTACCGAATAGTATGCTTGGTTATGCTCCACGTATCCGTGGTAATGCAAAAACCAATGCAAAAGTTGAAGTACGTCAACAGGGCCAATTGATTTACCAAACAACTGTTGCACCAGGTAACTTCGAAATTAATGACCTTTACCCTACCGGCTTTGGTGGTGAAATTGAAGTTTCTGTTATCGAAGCGAATGGTGAAATACAGAAATTTTCTGTGCCTTATGCCTCTGTTGTACAGATGTTACGTCCAGGCATGAACCGTTACTCATTAACTGTAGGTCAGTTCCGTGATCAAGACATTGATCTGGACCCTTGGATTATTCAGGGTAAATACCAACAAGGTATTAATAACTATTTAACCGGCTATACCGGAATTCAAGCATCTGAGAATTACGCTGCAATATTGCTTGGTGCTGCCGTTGCTACACCAATTGGAGCAATTGCATTCGACGTGACTCACTCTGAAGCTGAGTTTGAAAAACAGGCTTCACAATCAGGTCAAAGTTTCCGTTTAAGTTATAGTAAGTTAATTACGCCGACCAACACAAACTTAACACTTGCAGCTTACCGTTATTCAACCGAAAACTTCTATAAATTGCGCGATGCCCTGCTTATACGTGACTTGGAAGAAAAAGGTGTAAACACTTATGCTGCTGGTCGTCAACGTAGTGAGTTCCAGATTACTTTAAACCAAGGGTTACCTGAGGGTTGGGGTAACTTCTATGTGGTAGGTTCATGGGTAGATTACTGGAATCGTAGCGAGAGTACTAAGCAGTATCAGATTGGTTATAGTAATAACTACCATGGTTTAACTTATGGTTTATCTGCAATTAACCGTAAGGTTGAGTACGGCTCAAATGATGCGTCGCATGATACTGAATATTTAATGACGCTTTCATTCCCAATTAACTTTAAGAAGAATTCAGTCAACGTCAACGTTACTGCTTCTGAAGACAGCCGTACTGTTGGTGCAAGTGGAATGGTGGGTGATCGCTTTAGTTACGGCGCTTCTGTGTCACATCAAGACTATGCGAACCCAACATTTAACGCAAATGGTCGTTACCGTACTAACTATGCAACTGTTGGCGGCTCTTATAGTATTGCTGATTCTTACCAGCAAGCAATGGTAAGTTTAAGCGGTAGTGTTGTTGCTCACTCAGATGGTATTTTATTTGGACCTGAGCAAGGCCAAACCATGGTACTTGTGCATGCACCTGATGCCGCTGGAGCAAAAGTGAATAACACGGTTGGTCTAAGTGTAAATAAAGCGGGTTATGCAGTAGTTCCTTATGTTACGCCATACCGCCTTAATGACATTACTCTTGACCCACAAGAAATGTCGAGCGAAGTTGAACTTGAAGAAACAAGTCAACGTATTGCCCCATTTGCTGGTGCAATTGCGAAAGTAGATTTTGCAACTAAAACAGGCTATGCAGTTTATATTAATAGTAAAACTGCAGATGGCAACAGTTTACCATTTGCAGCGCAAGTCTTTAACCAGAAAGATGAGGCTGTAGGTATTGTTGCACAAGGTAGTATGATTTACTTACGTACTCCACTCGCTCAAGATCGTCTCTATGTGAAATGGGGCGATGAAAGTAATGAACGTTGTTCGGTTGAGTACAACATCAGTAATGAGTTGAAAAATAAACAACAAAGCATAGTTATGACTGAGGCTGTCTGCAAATGAAAAGAATATTATTAACAGGTTTCTTATTTACGGCTGGCCTTGGTGTATACGGTGAAGCTAATGCTTATTGTACACTTAGTTCTGGATTCACCACAGTTGATATATCAATGGCTGTGGGACGTGTTGTTGTTCGACCAAGTGACCCAGTTGGAAAAATATTAAGAAAAGCAACTTTTCCAATTAATCCAAATGGATCCACACTCCGTTGTACTTCATATAGCGATACTATTACGGCTGCATTAACTCAAAACTATCCTTTAAGCCCTCTAGGCAACAGCATTTATTCTACAAATATTCCAGGAATCGGTATCCGTTTATACCGTGAAGCAGAAAATGCAACTAATTTTTCTGGCTATTATCCGTATACCCGTAGCTTAACCCCCGGAACAACTTACAATCT
Source organism: Acinetobacter sp. FDAARGOS_494 (assembly GCF_003812225.1). NCBI lineage: Bacteria > Pseudomonadati > Pseudomonadota > Gammaproteobacteria > Moraxellales > Moraxellaceae > Acinetobacter > Acinetobacter sp. FDAARGOS_494. The sequence goes on along the minus strand of NZ_CP033866.1, from coordinate 3,632,272 downwards.
TGCTCAGGGATATTTTGTTGTTGAAATTGTGAAAACTGCAGATCAGACTGGTTCTGGCACATTGGTTCCTGGCTTATATAGCCGTTACTATGTAAATGGTCATATGGATCGCCCTTTTTTAACCAGTACAGTTTATGGTAATGCAATTACCATTGCTTCTTCTTCATGTGAAATTCAGGGTAATATCAATAAAGTTGTACAGCTACCAACAGTTACAAAGGCAGGTTTTAAAGGTGTTGGCTCAACTCAAGGCGACCAAACCTTTGATATGAACATTCTATGTAATGGTGGTATTAATCCAACAGGTTATGAAGAGAAAAACCTCATTAGCTTAACTTACGACTTTACCCAAGACGGAACAAATAATCAGGTCCTAGCAAATACTGCTCCGACATCTGAAAAAGCAAATGGTGTAGGTGTACAGTTACTCTGGAATTATCAAAATAAAAATCAGGTTATCAAAAAAGGTGACAAATTAGCCTTAGGTACCTTGTCTTCTAACCAGACAATTCAATATAACGTACCAATGACTGCCCGCTACTATCAAACAGCAACAAATGTGACGGCTGGTAAAGTACGTGCAATGGCTACTGTAACTATTGAATATGATTAATCATATTCAATAGTTTTTAAACCTAATAATTTCAAATATTTAAATATTAATAATAAATTTTAATTTAACACTACTTTCTAAGAAATTTGATACTTAACTTAATAGGAAAATTTATGAAAAAAATAGGTATAGTTACTGTTGGTGCAGTGACATTATGTTGGGCTATGTATGAGGTATCTTCTGATAATACCAATACAGTAACGCATAATGAGGCTAGCCAAAAAGTCACATTTAAAAACTTTTCATCAACTGCAAAGAATGAAAAATTAGCGCCTCAAATACTTTTGGCTCAAACGAACTCTCTTAATTCTGCCCCAGTTTGCCAATACAATTTTGACGCGACTCAAGAAGATTATGATCTATTTAATACCCAATATCCTGATCGACCACCTACAATGAGATTTCCTCTAATTAATGGGCAAAAATTTGGCTTTAAAGTAGAGCCTGTCACTGAAGACAAGTATGGTTATTTAGTTTATACAGCAAAAAGTAAAGTAAAAATGAATTCAACCAGTTATGAGGGGGATTTCTTATTACCCAATAAAGGCATTATTGCTTTTGAAATGCAACTTAAAGTACCCACACTTTCTTCAAGCACTTCTTCTTATTCAGCCGAGATTAGTTTTAATGGTATAACTGATAATAACTATACAATTAGATCAAATTATCATTTTGATATTGGTGTTCATGATTTTGAATTTGGTGAAAATCCTCCCCGTTTATATCATAGCGTATCATCTGAGATGGGAGATTATCAGTTTTTTGATAATTACTTTAAAGACAAAAAAATGACGGATAACACAAATGAATATCAACGCCTAGGTGTTTATATTAATCAGGATACGAACCAAGTCGGATTTATTTCTAATGGTGTTGATGAAGGATATCAATTTAAACTACCGGGTGCACTACAGAAAATAGCTTTTACAGTTGAGGGAATTGCATATATTGAATCTACAAATTTATTTGGATATGAATTTTCTAATGAACTGATTACAGACCGTAATGCGCTAAAGTTTAACTATCCTCAGGGCACAACAGATATGTGTGGTAATGCTATTTAAGATATAAAACTATAAGTCATAAAAAGGGCTGAATCACAGCCCTTTTTTATTTCATTTAGAAATGAATGACAGTACGAATTGATTTACCTTCATGCATTAAATCAAAAGCGGTATTAATGTCTTGTAGAGGCATAGTATGAGTCACAAAAGGTTCAAGTTGAATATCGCCTTTCATGGCATCTTCGACCATTTTAGGAAGTTGTGAACGGCCTTTTACTCCACCAAAAGCAGTGCCTAACCATTTACGGCCTGTAACTAACTGGAATGGACGAGTCGAAATTTCTTGCCCTGCACCAGCAACGCCAATAATAACGGATTGTCCCCAACCACGATGTGCACACTCTAGAGCCGAGCGCATAACATTGACGTTACCGATACATTCAAATGAATGATCTACGCCCCAACCTGTCATTTCTACAATCACTTGCTGAATAGGTTGATCATAATCTTTTGGATTTAAGAAATCTGTAGCACCAAACTGCTTAGCAAGTTCAAATTTATCTGGATTAGTATCTACGACAATAATGCGCCCTGCTTTCGCTTGACGTGCACCTTGTACAACAGCTAAACCAATACCGCCTAAACCAAATACAGCAACCGAATCACCTTCTTGTACTTTAGCTGTGTTATGCACGGCGCCAATACCGGTCGTTACACCACATCCAAGTAAACAAACTTGTTCGTGATTCGCTTCAGGATTGATTTTAGCTAAAGAGACTTCCGCAACTACTGTATATTCACTAAAGGTTGAACAACCCATGTAATGGTAAATCGGTTCGCCGTTATATGAAAAACGTGTAGTTCCATCCGGCATTACACCTTTACCTTGCGTCGCACGTACCGCAACACACAAGTTAGTTTTTCCGGATTTACAGAATAAGCATTCTTTACATTCAGCTGTATAAAGTGGAATCACGTGGTCGCCAGGTTGAACACTTGTTACGCCCTCGCCTACTTCAACTACAACACCTGCACCTTCATGACCTAAAATCGCTGGGAAAACACCTTCTGGGTCATCGCCAGATAATGTAAAAGCATCGGTATGGCATACCCCTGTATGGGTAATTTTTATTAAAACCTCACCAGCCTTGGGTGGTGCAACATCAACTTCAACAATTTCTAAAGGTTTTCCTGGGGCAAAGGCGACAGCTGCACGAGATTTCATCTTTGGGTTTCCTTTATATCATTCGGTACTTATAGTCGAGCAAAATAGATTATGTAACCGTAATACAAGAGCTTAATTTTGCTTAAATTAAAATTGGCTTTCATGACAATCCATCACAGCATAGCCAGTCAGAAACGTCTAAGCAAGCCTGTACTAAAAAAAGAAGAAAACCTCCTAAGTGAAGAGGTTTTCTATCAGATTACTTCTCTTATAAACAGCTTATGTTTACTTAAAGGTAAATATCTGGTGGATACGGTGTGTTATCACTAATTGGTGAGTAAAGTGTATTTTCAACAAAGAAGCCATTTGGGGCTTGGGTCGTATCAATTGTAATTGAATCGAACATGACTTGCGGATAGGCCCAGATAAACTGCTTCATGAGGCCAAGAGATACGTTATTTTTCATATCGCCAAAAATCCTCTGCCAAATTGGCGTCCGATAAGGTTTGTTTTTGTCGAATCCATAGATATAAGCAATAGATGCATCTGGTACAAATCCAGATAAATAAGCAACTTTATTTGCCGGATAACCTAAATCTTGAGTTGGTATCTGAGAAACAGCTTGATGAGCTAAATCTAATTTAGCTTCTAAAAGCCAGTCATAAGCTTCAGTCATGATGTAATCAAAATTTGGATATGAGTAGTGCTGGCTTGGATAGTTGATATAGGTTGCTAGGGTTTGTATTGGAGAACGAATGGATGGGAAAAATATTAAAGGACACACTTGAGCATTTGCATATTTAGCTTTAATGGCTGCTCGAATATTTTGACAGGTCTGTCCTAACTTATTTCTTAACCAAGTTTTAAACTCATCATACGGCGTACCTGTTTTATTCATAGCCTCATAGATTGTGCCTAGGTCTGGCGCATATAGTCCTGTATCGGCATTAAAGGCTAATTTTGTTGGATAGTCATACACACAAGGTAGGTTCGTGTCCGTGTTATACCACCACCAAGGTTCACCAATTTGCATGTTAACATTACAGCCGCCAGCAACCATTGTATCTGCGAACTCAATAAAAACTTTGTGCAAATAAGCCAAAGCATTTTGATCACTTAAGCTAAAGAAATAACTCGGTGGTTGGTAACCTGTTTTACCTAAATTGCTATTCCAGTCACGCTGTGCCCAAAACTCATTTGCTGCAAGTGAATACATCTCAAAACTTACCCCAAAAATGGGTTGCATGTTTGCATTATGTAGAGCTTGGGCATATTTCTCATGCCATTTTCGGGCACATGGGTTGACGACTGCCTCACCTGTTACCAACGTATCTGGTATTTGCCATTTATTAATATCGCTTTTCCATGTCATTTCGGGATAATGCGACATTCCACAATAGTGGTTTACCAACCCCTGATATCCCAAAGCGACCATATTGTTGACTAGGCGCTGCGGGTTCAAGTCATAATGGTCATCATAGCTGGTACAGATCCCATAATTGTGCTGAGGTACAACAACACGACTCAGATTTAGCTTTGCATTTGTTCCAGTCACGACTGAATTGGTAATACGAATATAACCATCTTCCGGCTGGCTTAACGGCGTAGCTGACTGACCGTTATAATGGCTAGTAAAGCCTGAAAATGAGATACGTTGAATATTGGTTACCGGAAAGCTATCTGTAGCAGAAAAACCAGCTTTAACTGTATCCCAGTTAATATGAATGTGCGCCGTTCGCGACGAAGGATTATTTGCATAATTAAATAAGACGATATATGCAATTTTATCTACGCCATTGTCATGATAGTACACCGTTAAAGTTGGCGTTAAACTTGGATTATTAAGTACGGGCATAGAAGCCGATAATTCAATATCAAAATCCCAAACTACCCCTGCATAACTATATTTGGTTTCATATGCTAAAAGTTTATGATCTTTCGTATCATAAGAATCCCAGCTAATCCCTACCAAGTCATTTGTCATACGTGATCTAAAAGATGCTTCAAATCCATTTCCATAATTTGTAATGGCAAAAGACGTGGTTTGTGGGCCGTCTATTCTCCAGTAAATAGGACTAAACCGATCAATAAGTGTATTTTGGGTAATTGGATGAGGTGATGTATTAGTATTATTTTGCACATTTTGTCGATTAGTTATCATGACGTCATTCTCTTAATGTATTAAGAAGTTTTATATTAAATAAGTATTCTTATTTTACTGTTCAGATAAGTAACAATGACGTTTAAATTATTTACAGTGAATAATTTTAAAAAGCTCAAAATAAACTTAAACAAAAAACTTAATATTATTCTAAAATATTTTTTCTACCGAGGAGACTATAAATGTCAAAATTAATACAGCCTATCAGTTTTAAGGCTTTGTTTATATTTACTCCTCTTCTGTTTGTATCAATAGGTTGTAGTGAAGCGCTATATTCCCAAACAATCCCATCAGTAAAGTCTTCTTCAGAAAATATCGACTATCCAGAGATCGATACAGCATTAGGAGAAAAGTTACAACCGAATGAGGAAGTAATAGCTCATCAAATAACTCAAGTTATTGAGAAGTCTATTCGTGAACAGTATACAGCGGGAAATGCTTTGCGTGATGCACACCCTAAAGCGCATGGATGTGTTCGTGCTGAATTTCATGTACTTAAAAATATACCAGCTCAACTTGCAAAAGGTATTTTTATTCCAGATAAAAACTATGAAGCATGGATTCGTTTTTCGAATGCTTCTAATGATGCTTCTAGAGCAGATATTGAAAAAGACGCACGTGGAATGGCAATAAAAATCTTAGATGTATCAGGTCAGAAAATTTTAGAAAATGAAAAAGAAGCTACAACTCAAGACTTTATTATGATTAATCACCCCGTCTTTTTTGTAAATGACGGGCAAAGATACCTGTCTTTTATGAATGATCTAAATAGCCATAATATGATCAGAAAGCTTCATATGCCGTTTGCTTTAGGTTTTAAAGGTACCATGAATGCTTTAGGTGCGCGTAATTCTAAAATTGCAAATCCACTATATGCGCGGTATTGGTCTATGGTGCCCTATCAATTAGGATTAGGTGTTGACCGTCAAGCGGTTAAATACTCCGTAAGAAATTGCTCTACAGTGACTGCAGCTCTACCTGATCATCCTAGCCATAATTTTTTACGAGATGCCTTAAAAGATACATTGCAAAAGCAAGACGTGTGTATGGAATTTCTTATACAGCCAAGAACTTCGACTAAAATGCTGGTTGAAGATGCAATGACCGAGTGGAAAGAAAATGAAGCACCTTTTTATCAAGTTGCGACCATTCATATTCCAAAGCAAAGCTTTGATACACCTGAACAGAATCAATTTTGTGAAAATCTCTCTTTTACACCGTGGCATGCTTTACCTGAGCATAAACCGCTTGGCGCAATAAATAGAATGCGTAAAATTATTTATGAAAATATAAGCAGAGTTAGACACGATATCAACTCAGCTCCCCGACAAGAACCCAAAAACTAATTTAAGTATAAAAGAACTGCCAATAACCAAAGCAGTTCTTTATAGTTCAGTATTTGATGAGGATGGCCATAGATTTTCTAATGTCTATACATCAATTTCTCAGCAATAGAGCTTAGGTTGGCTAAATTCTTTTTTATTGGATAATCTCCTTTACTCGTATCTATGGTGATCCGATCAATGAAGTCTGCTAACCATAAAATAAATTCTTCTTCATTTTTATAGCTAGGAATCAAACTGCTATCAAATTTGAGCAATACTTCATCTTGAAGGTTAAGCAGCGAACCACCGAAATCTAAAAAATTATATAAAAATTTTAATTCAGTTCCTGTAATGGCTTTTTTTATTTCTATAATTAAATTATTTAAGTTTTCTAGATAATTGTTTGAAGAATCTTGTTTAATGTTTTTAGAAATTTTTTCTGCTAATAGTAAGTATTTTGGCATTTCTATCTCCTTATCAATTTTTTTATAAAATATGAGTATAAAATTAAAGTTATAAATTTAAGTTTTCAGTTTTTATTGAAGTGTTATTTATTTTTTAAAATTAATAGAGTTTTATGTAAGTTGCAACTTTTTATTATTTTAAAGTGTGAACTACTTTGAATTATATTCTGAGTAAATTAATAGGTTTTATATGATTACTAAATTAAACTATGCTCTTCTTTAAAATAAATAAGCTCAATACTTTTAATTATTGAGCTTATTTTTAATTGATTTAGTATGACTGAAGTATTTCGCTTTAACCTTAAGTCATTTTATGGGAACTCTTCATTTTATGAATTTTCCCGCACTTTCTGCATTCTCTGACTTCATCATGTGAAATATCAAAATCATATTCCCAGATGTGCATGCAGAAAAATTGTCTAATATTATGGAGCATAGACACCTCCTTAAAAAACCAACAATTATGGAAGTTTTTTAGAAATTCAGAATTCTTCTAGACTCAATTGTCTAAAAGGGAAATTTTTCACCATATCTTTTTTGAAAGGTATGTGAAAAAGCTTAAGTTGAAGCAAAAAGAAAATATTTCAAAATATCTTATCTCCTTACTCAATGAAGATAAGTAAAAGGTAGCACTAATCTATGTATCTGTTTTTATAGGGAACAAGTGAGTTCTGTTTACAATGAAAACTTATGTGAAGAGATTGAGATAAAAAAGAGATTAAGCCACAAAAAACCGCCCCAAAAGGCGGTTGCTGAATTTTAACAGCTATGAATAGAAGTACGGCAGAAACCCTTCTATATTTCTTATCACATTATTTTTCTTCGTTTATAATTTTCATAAAAGCTTCAGATTTAAAATAGTTAATAATCAGTTCACCTTCATCATCTGGATGTGTAGATTTTGCTGGTGTCTTAGCGTTGTCAAATTCGTAATTAAACTTAAAATCGGGCGGAATAAATTTTGAGATAGGTGGAAGATGGGTTTCCCCGCCTGTCGTCATTCGTTCTATAAATCCAGCTAACCATAAAATATATTCATCTTTATTTTTATGACTAGGCATGAGGCTAATATCAATTTTGACGGCACATTCATCTAGTGGCTTTGTTAAACATTCGTCAAAGTCAATAAAATTATATTTAAGCTTAAACTTTGTACCTTTGATTTCCTTACGAATCACACCTATTAGGTTATTTAAATGCTCGGTCGGAGTATCAGAGAAAAGATCATCTTCTTTAATTTTTTTATACACCTTTTCAGCAATCATTAAATATTGTGGCATTTCCTATCTCCTTCCTTCCTCTTTCTGGCTGGTTGCTTACTCAGCTTTTTAAGGAAGTATGATAGAAATCATGTGTTGTAATGTAGTTGTTGGTAACTTAATTGTAAGTAATGTAAAGTTATGAAATCTGAGTATCTAATAAAACGCATCTTATAACGACAAAGAGAACTACGTCACTTTTTTACTTATAAAAAACGTAAATGATCGAAATAATTGTTTGCAATAAAATACAGCTCACATAATTAGGTTGATTAGTCATATATAACTATAGAAAATTTAAAAAATATTTTATAAGCTACTGTTTTTATTATATTTTAAATTTTACTCTTCTTAGATTATAACAAAATCATACAGTTATTGTGAATTTTGACATATAAATTGCATATAAGAATGCTCTTATAGCTCTAACTTGGATGCAAATTAAATGCTTACATGATCAACCAGCTATATGAGCAGTACAGTACTATGGCCTTAAGTGCTTGGGGCTTTACTGATTTACCTTCTTATACAGATAAATATGATCCTAATGAGAAAGATATAGTGATAAAGACAAATAATTGGTTGAATGATGAGGCAGCAGAGGAAAAAACTCAGCAAGGTCTTACTGCCTTTGTAGCTCTTGATGACGCATTCATGAGTATTGCATCACGGATTTATTTAATTAGAAATTCAAAGGAAACGATTGATCTACAATACTACATTTGGACCAATGATTTTGTGGGGAACCTTATTTTACATGAGCTGCTCAAGGCAGCGGATCGTGGCATCAAAGTTCGCTTATTAATTGATGATCAAAACGGTATAAAGCTTGATGGCATATTAAGAAGCCTTTTACAGCATACCAACTTTGAAATTAGATTATTTAATCCTTATAAATTTCGTTACTTACGTATCTTCGATTATCTCTTCCGATTTAAAAAAGTAAATCATCGTATGCACAATAAGCTCATTATTGCAGATGCATCGATTGCAGTAACAGGCGGTAGAAATATTAGTAGTGAATATTTTGAAGCAAGTAGTAAGTTTCAATTTACAGATATGGATATCTTATTTTACGGGCATGCAGTGCGACATGCCCAAGCTGTATTTGCTGATTTTTGGCAAAGTACCCTAAGTGTAAATGCAACTGACATTATCGGAACTTGTGCTGAGCACCATTTAAAAGCTTTAAGAGAGCACTATGAACAACTCCATCACGAAGACCATAGCCTCACTGAAGATAAGCTTTACGATGCGCAGAGTTATTTAAAAGAGCTTTTAGAGCATAACCCTATTCAATGGTCTAAGGCCCATTTTGTTGCTGACTCTCCGAAGAAAATACTGGGCACTGCAACTGAACATGAAATGCTTTATGGCCAAGTCTTGTCTATTATGGGTAAACCTAAGCAACACTTAGAATTAGCTTCAGCTTATTTTGTACCTACCCAACAAGGTACTTATTACTTAAAGCAACTACGAGTTGAAGGTATAAAAGTCCGCGCTTTAACAAATTCTTTTGCTGCAAACGATGTTGCGATCGTACATGCCTTTTATAGCCAATACCGTGTAGAAATGCTTAAGAATGGTATTGAACTGTATGAGTTTAAACCTGTTCTGGAACGACGACGTAGAACGTGGTACGAAATCGTAACAGGCAGCGTTATACCAGCAAAAGGAAAAAATAAGTCGAGCTTGCATGCCAAGTTTTTTGATGTAGATGGCAAAGTCTTTATCGGATCATTTAACTTTGACCCCCGCTCTACCTATTTAAACACCGAAGTAGGTTTGGTGATTGAGTCCAGTCAATTACAAACTCAGATTTCTGTCATGTTAGATCAACATTTACCTCAAGTAGCATATCAACTTAAGCTAAATAGCCAAGGCCAAATTACTTGGCTAGATTACCAAGCCAACGGACAAGTCATTGAATATGATAAAGACCCGGGAACCAGCCGTTTTCAGAGAACAATGATTAAAGCTGTCTCTTATTTGCCAATTGAGTGGATGATGTAATTTTCTTATTACAAGAAACCGATTTCCTTAAAGAATTTCTGATAGGCTTCTGCTTTTTTCTCGAGAGCTAATGGATATGCTCTAGAAGATGACGGTAATCGATATAAATTAATATCGCGGTCTGCAAAATAAGTTGATGTAGATGTCCCAATTAAGGGTTTTTCCGTGTTCTCAGGTAAAACTGAGATTAAGGTATCTGTGGCTTTATCGCCCGTAGTCATAATAGTGTGACATTGAGGAATCTGTTTCAATAAAACCGCTAAGTCTGTCGGAGTGACAATTTCAAGAAACTTATCTGAAGCATTGCCCTTTAGGCGTTTAATTTGATACGCCGTATCAAAAATAGCAATGCCTGTCTCAATCAGAAAGTTGCGGATAGCTTCTTCGTTAAAGCTTTTTTGGTTCTCACTTAAAAAATAAGTTTTATCTTGAAAAAAGATTAAACCAAAAATTCTCCACATATCGTTTTGAAAGTTCGGATAGTAAAAGTCCATCTTCCATTTATTACGTGGCGGTGGAAAACTTCCTAACATTAATAAACGGGCATTTTCTGGCAAAAACGGTTGCAGTGGATGGGTTTCTATCTCAATTATCATAAAAAATCAGTATTTACTTCAAAATTTATAAATAACTTAACGTATTTTAAGGTTAATCACGAGTCAAGAAGTGCAAATTATCTTAATTAAATGTATTGAGGCGAAACGTTTAGTTGTTTCGCCTCAATCATTTCTAATTTTATATTCATGCTAAAAACCAAAAATATTTAAGAATTTAAAACTTTAAAGACTTTCCCTGTTCTGGGATGAGCAAAGGTGTTATCTTGATCTAAATTGATAACTTTATCTGAAATCACAATCTTGGAAAGCGGTAACCAGTTTTGTTCGATTTCAGCCGAAGCTAAATTTTTCTCCAATGTATTTTCAAAAATTTGCTCTACCACAATTTCCATCCCACACATACTTTTCGCATTAACTTCTTTTAAAATATGGCGCTTTGACATTCTAATCTCCATTTTTTTATTCTTAACATAAAAAATAGTAAAGGGTGTTTTGCTACAATGTGTAAAATTTAACATTTGAAGTGTTTTTTTTGTTTTAAACATATTTATTTAATAATTAAATGAATAGTGGAATATCTTTAAAAATAAGTTTTATTATTAAATTAACTTATTAAAGCTATCTTTATTTTAAGTAAAATTAATTTTATAAAAAATAATATTTAAAGGGCTCACGTATGAACCCTTGCATTTAACTTTAAACCTGGACAGCATTATCGAGTGAATTGTCATCTTTACTCTTATTATTATCCTTACTAATCAATGAGTCGGTATCACTATCAGTAGAGAAGCTCTTACTGTTCTTTTGCTTTTTCTTGTACATACACATGCCAATCGCAATACCTGTTCCTAATACTAAAATTGACTTTAACATTTTGCACCTCTTCAATTGACGGAGAAACTTCTGAGAAATCAACTTAAATTAATAGCATATTCTTTGTTATTTAAGGGCTTTCATTTGAGCCGCTTTTGTAAGGTATTTAATTTTTATGTTAATTAAAAAGTATAATATTTTGAGAAAATAAATTTTGATACAAAGCAAAAAGCCTATTCTCAAAACAGAATAGGCTTTCTACTGTATTTCAGGATTAAGCAGTATTATTAATTGCTTTAAGCAATCTTATTTATGTTTAAATACAATTCCAATGTATTTAATGCTGAACTTTTAGTCAAGATAGGAAAGCGATGATTTGCAATTAATTGGCTATTCTTGTGATGAGGTTCTCATTTTGTAATTAAGCAAAAGAAAACGCCCATTTCTACTTCTCAAAAAGAAATGAGCGTAAGTGAAAACCACTAAAGACCTGAAATACCAAATGTTCTTACATTTAGTAATGTTGATTCTAATTAACTTAGCAATTGGTTGACAATTAAACTAGTTGTACTTTTTTTAGTCATTTCGGCCAATAAAAAATGTAAAATAATTCGCTATTTTTAATATATTTAGCAATAAATTATTTACTTAGGATGCGATTGAGCACGGTTAGCCAGTTAGAAAAACAAATTTTTTCTATAATCTCATTCGAATAATGTCGCTTTTGCATTGCTTCAATCAGTAGGTGTAGTCCCCTTACATCTTCAATTTCATGACTAATCAGTGCTCCATCAAAGTCAGAACCAAAACCGACATGATTTTCTCCCATTTGATCTATTAAATATTCAAGATGTTCTAAAATTACCTCAATGGATGTGTTTGCATCACGCTGCCCGTCTTTACGCAAAAATGCGACATCAAAATTTAACCCGACTATGCCTTTAGAGTCCTTAATTGCTTTAAGTTGGTTATCTGTTAAGTTTCTGGCTTGTGGACATAAAGCATGAACATTTGAGTGAGTTGCGACAATTGGCTGCTGAAGAATGTTAGCTGTATCCCAAAAAGCTCGTTCATTCATATGGGAAACATCAATCACCATTTTTTTATCAGCACAGCGCTTTATAAATGCTTTACCTTCGTTTGTAAGCCCTGCTCCGGTATCAGGTGAATGCGGAAACTTGGCATTTAAACCATGTCCAAAACGACTTGGTCTATTCCAAAGTGGACCGATGCTACGAAGCCCAGCATCATAAAATACATCGAGTAAATCTGGATTATGTTGTAATGCTTCAGCACCTTCCATATGCAATACAATGGCTAACTTTTGCTGTGTTAGGCAGTGCTGGATATCCTGAACAGTTGTGCAAATTTGAATGTCGTTAGAGTACTCGGCAAGTTGTTTTGCTAAATCGAGCTGTGCCAAACAAATGTGTTCAATTTGCTGTTGCGTGAAGTCAGATGCGTCTTGGTCAAATAGTTTGTTGGGATGATGCTGCTTAACATAATGAAAAGGCGGCAAGAAAATAGCAAACATACCGCCAACAAAACCGGCTTGTTGGCAACGTTTTAAATCGAGATGTCCGGCTAAACCTTCTTGAATAAAAGCTTGAGCAGGATTGTTATAATCACTTAACCACAATCGGGTTAGTACATCATTATGGCCATCAAAAACAGGAAATGTGCCATGGTTCATATCGGTTTTCTCATAGCTAATCATCTACAATATTTTGAACCGGAATGTTTTGTTGAACCGTGAATTGCTTTGAATTTCGGCTATTACGGAATACCAATTTTCCCAGAGAGGAATCAATTTCGCTCTCGGCACGTGCCTGTTCAATGAGTTGATGATACAGCGATTTACCACAAACAGGGTCTGCGTTACTTGCGTCGCCTGTTAACATATAAGCTTGACAACGACAGCCACCAAAGTCGCGGTCTTTATCTGGGCAACTACGACATCCTTCTGGCATCCATGCATCACCACGGAAGTGGTTAAAACCAGTAGACTCATACCAGATTTTTGATAGGCTTTGTTCACGAACATTTGGGAAAGATATCGGTAATTGTCTTGCTGCGTGACAAGGCAGAGCCATACCATCTGGAGCAATTGTAAAGAAAATTTTACCCCAGCCATTCATACAGGCTTTTGGTCTTTCTTCGTAATAATCAGGCACTACAAAAATAAGTTTGCAAGGATGATTTTGCGCTTTTAACTTTTCCCGATATTCATTGGTAATACGTTCGGCACGTATGAGTTGTTCTTGTGTCGGTAATAAACCCTGACGGTTTAAAAACGCCCAACCATAAAACTGACAAATTGCTAGCTCAACTGTATCCGCATTAAGTTCTAGACAAAGTTCAATAATTTTATCGATCTGGTCAATGTTATGCCGATGAATTACAAAATTGAGGACCATCGGATAATCATATTTCTTAACAAGTCGGCACATTTCATACTTTTGTTCAAAAGCATGTTTCGACCCTGCTAAAGCATCATTAACGACCGGATCACTCGCTTGAAAGCTGATTTGGATATGGTCTAGGCCAGCTTGCTTTAAATGCGAAATACGCTGTTCGGTAAGTCCCATGCCTGAGGTAATCAGGTTGGTGTAGAAGCCTAGTTGGTGTGCATGCGCCACAAGCTGTTCCAGATCTTGACGCACCAAAGGTTCACCACCGGAAAAACCGAGTTGTACTGCCCCCATTTGACGCGCTTGATCAAAAACATCAAACCACTCTTGTGTGGTCAGTTCATTTTTATGCTGTGCGTAGTCTAAAGGGTTTGAGCAATATGGACATTGTAGCGGGCAACGATAAGTTAACTCCGCTAATAACCATAAAGGTAGGCCAACACCTTCTGTCATACTAAATCAATCCAGTGTTGTTGCTGGGCAACTAACATGTAATCAATAACATCGTTGTCAATTTCGGGTATATCACCAAATTGTTGCTTGAGCTGGGCAATAATTGCAGAAACATTATTTGTCCCATCAATATACTGTCCAATCGCCCCTGCACTTTCATTTAATTTGATCATGCCTTCAGGGTATAAAATGACAAAGCCATTTTGAGCAGGCTCAAATTGAAAGCGATAACCTTGGCGCCAGGTAGGCACAAGATTTACATCAAATTGTTCTTTATTCATTTAAATAGTCCTTTGTGCCATACCCGTTCTTGAGTCACGCTATGATACGGTGCTTCATTGTGTACATATGCCAGTGTTAAAGCATCCAAAATGCTCCATAAAATATCCAGTTTAAACTGTAATATTTCCAGCATTCTTTGTTGTTGTTCATGAGTAGTAAATGAATCAAGCGTGATTGTTAAACCATGTTCAACATCACGGCGTGCTTGACTTAAACGAGAGCGGAAATATTCATAGCCCTTGTCATCAATCCAAGGGTAATGCTGTGGCCATGATTCAAGTCGAGACTGATGAATCTGAGGTGCAAATAGTTCAGTTAAAGAACTGCTTGCTGCCTCACGCCATGACGCACGGCGTGCAAAATTTACATAGGCATCTACAGCAAATCGTACACCCGGCAAAACCAATTCTTCGGAAATCACTTGCTCACGACTCAAGCCTACAGCTTCGGCTAACCGTAACCATGCTTCTCGTCCACCGCCATCAGGATATTCACCATCTTGGTCAATCATGCGTTGAATCCACTCCTGTCGCACACGTTGATTAGGACAATTTGCCATGATCGCAGCATCTTTGAGCGGAATATTGATTTGATAGTAGTAGCGGTTTGCAACCCAAGCCTGAATTTGTTGTTGAGTGGCTTTTCCTTCATACATCATCACATGAAATGGGTGATAGATATGATAATACTGACCTTTATCAATAATGGCCTGTTTAAATTGTTCGGTCGTTAAAGCTTCAGGTGTTTGAGTCATGTTTCACCTTAGAGTTCAATTTGCATGCCATCAAAGGCAACTTCTACACCATTTGCTTTTAGTTCAGCAAATTGAGCAGAGTTTTCATTTAAAATCGGATTGGTATTGTTAATATGAATTAGCACTTTCTTTGGTGTACTGAGTTGGTTCAAATAAGACAACGAACCGCCTTCACCACTAATGTATAAATGCCCCATTTCACGGCCAGTTTTTTTCCCTACACCGGTTTGCTGCATTTCATCATCTGTCCATAGTGTGCCATCAATCATGACGCAGTCAGAATCTTGCATAATCTGCATGATTTGATCATCAATCTTTCCAAGACCTGGCGCATAGAATAACTGCTTCTGTGTTTTATGATCTTTAATAATTAAAGCAATATTATCTCCCTCATGCGGATCATGGCGATGTGGGGAATATGGGGGTGCCGCGCTTTGAATAATTAATGGTAAAAATTCTAAATTTTCGAAACCATTAATTTTAAAAGCTTGTTTAGGATCAATTTGATGATATTGAAGACCACCATTCCAGTGTTTCAACATATTGAATACCGGAAAACCCGTGGTGAGATCTTGATAGACCATTTCAGTACACCACACATTCATTGGGCAGCCTTCACGTAAAGTTAAAAGTCCAGTGGTATGGTCAAGTTGGCTATCCATTAAAATAACATTGGTAATACCAGTATCACGTAATTTTCGTGCTGGTTGAGCCGCTTTAAAATCAAATAATTGTTGACGGATATCTGGTGATGCGTTTAATAAAATCCAGTCTACGCCGTTTTCTGAAATTGCAATTGAAGATTGAGTACGCACTTTGGCATTAATCGTACCTGTACGAACACCATGACAATTAGGACAATTACAGTTCCACTGAGGGAAACCGCCTCCAGCTGCTGAACCTAAAATATAAATATGCATAAAATTAATATCTTATTAGAAAGACATAAGCCCTAGAACAAGACTAGGGCTTATGACAGATTTGAATAGAAATGATTAACGTGCTTCAAAGTACATTGTTACTTCAAAACCAATACGTAAATCAGTGAAAGCTGGTTTTGTCCATTGCATAAATTTTACTCCAGTCAGTACTAATCTCGTGAAATGAATCACTTGATTAAATCACATAAGGCAATTAAAAATTTATTCTAATTAAAAATGCCACGTTTGTAGATAAGCTCGGAACAAGATATTGTTCGATAATTGTGTTTTTTGTCCAAATTTTAATAAATCCTGATCTTTCAAAAGCATTTGAAAAGTCATAACAGGTCAATGTTCTGTTATGACTTATGCCTTACCCAGCTAAGTTCATCAAGTGTTGCTGTGCAATATAAAGTTCTTCTTCCGGCTTAGGATGACATTGCACCCAAGTTCCATCAGCCTGTAATTCCCATGCTTGACGATTGTCTTTCAAATAGTTGTTTAAGCCATCTTCAATGACTTGTTTCTTTAATTTTTTATTTTCAATTGGGAAGCAGGTTTCAATACGAGAGAACAAATTACGTTCCATCCAGTCTGCACTTGCACAATAAACTTTTGTATCACCATCATTATAAAAATAGTAAACCCGCGTATGCTCCAAATAACGACCAACGATTGAACGTACTCGAATATTCTCTGAAAGTCCTGCAACTTGTGGTCTCAAGCAGCAAATTGAACGAATAATTAAATCAATTTTTACACCAGCTTGTGATGCTTTATAAAGCGCGCTGATGAGCTGTGGTTCAGTAAGCGCATTCACTTTAATGATGATGTGTGCTTTTTTACCAGCAAGGCTATTTTTAATTTCTTGTTCAATAAGTTCTAACAGCTGAGAATGTAAGGTAAATGGCGCATGAAAAAGCTTTTTAAGCTTTGCCATTTTGCCCATACCGGTCAGTTCTTGGAAAATTTTATGGACGTCTTCACAAATTTCCGCATCATTGGTCAGCAAACCAAAATCGGTATAGATTTTGGCATTCACTGCATGATAGTTGCCTGTACCTAAATGCACATATCTTTTGATTTTGTCTTGTTCACGGCGGACCACTAAAATCATTTTAGCGTGAGTTTTATAGCCAACAATGCCATACACCACGACTGCGCCAGCTTCTTGTAAAACGTTTGCGACTTCAATATTTGATTCTTCATCAAAACGTGCCCGCAACTCAATAACCGCGGTTACTTCTTTACCATTACGCGCCGCTTCTGCAAGTAGCTGTACGATTTCCGAGTTGGCACCACTACGGTATAAGGTTTGTTTAATTGCCAAGACATTTGGATCTTGCGCAGCTTCCCGAAGGAACTTGATAACAGGTGCAAAAGAATCAAATGGATGATGAAGTAGAACATCTCCTGCTTTTAACACATCAAAAATCGGTTTTTTAGTGTATAAAAGCTGAGGCAAAACTTGTTGATATGGTTTATAGCGTAACTCTGGTAAATCAAAGTTTGAGATAAAACGGGCTAAATTAACGGGGCCATCGACGTAGTAAAGATGTTCTGCATCTAAATCGAATTGCTCTAATAAATAGTTAGCAATTTCTTCAGGACATTTTTTTGCTACTTCCAAACGAACTGCTTGGCCAAAACGGCGTGAAGATAATTCGCCTTTTAAAGCAGCAGCCAAGTCCTCTACATCTTCAGAAACGGTTAAATCGGCATTTCGAGTTACACGAAATTGATGACAGCCCGTCGCTTTCATACCCGGAAATAAATCCGAAATATGTTGATGGATAATGGCCGAGAGCAGAATGTAATGCTCCGCACCGCCAGAAATATGTTCTGGAATTTTAACAAGTCTTGGTAACGAACGCGGTGCCGGCACAATAGCTAAATCAATTTGACGTCCAAAAGCGTCTTTACCTTCTAAAGTTACAATGAAGTTTAGACTTTTATTGACCAATCTTGGAAATGGGTGTGCTGGATCTAGACTGATTGGCGTAACTACGGGTTGTACTTCTTTAAAAAAGTATTCTTTAATCCATTCTTTATGCTTTTCTAATATATCGCCGTGCTGAATAAAATGAACGCCATAGCCTTGGAGTTGCGGTAACAAAGTATAGTTTAAGATTTTATATTGCTCTTCAACCGCCTCATGAGCATTTTTTGAAATTTGCTTTAATACTTCTACTAACGGTAAACCTTCTGGTCCGGTTGCCTGACTCATCAAGCTAATTTTCTGGATTAAACTTGCCACACGAATTTCAAAAAACTCATCCAGATTACGCGAAAAAATAATTAAAAAATTCAAACGTTCCAGTAATGGGTGTTCTATATCTTTGGCTTGAGCAAGCACCCGTTTATGAAACTCTAATAAAGATAGTTCTCTATTAATATACGTTTCTAAATTGTGCTGGTTTGAGCTAGCTAAAGTGGGCAATGATGTCATTCTTGACTCTTATACTGGGTAAAAAAGTTAAAATGAATAAAAAAGATTAATTTATTAATGTATAACCGATTTTATTCACCGGACATTTTGTAACTGCTTTATTGCAAATTCATGAATTTTTTATGAAAACCTTAAAATTAATATTTATTTTTGCCTTATTTACTTCCTTCTAGTCATCCATATCTACCATCATCTTAACATTAATTTTTTAAAGATCATTCTATTTCGATTCAGTTTCAATTTTCATCAAATATTCATACTCTATGCGTATTTTTTATGCATCTTAATTCATCAATTGATAAAAAATGACGACTTTAAACATACTATTTAAGACAACATCTTTATGTCTGGCAATGGCCTTATTGGTAGGCTGTAATGATAATGATGACAATGATTCAAGCACACCAGCACCGCGAAGTAACCAAACTGTAAATATTTTAGCTTTCAATGACTTTCACGGAAATTTAGAACCACCTAAACGTTACGTTGAAGCAGCGAATCCAAATGATGCATCTCAAACTGTACGTATTCCTGTCGGTGGTGTGAGTTACTTTGCAGATGCAATTAAGAAACTTAAAGCTCAAAATCCCAATAATGCTGTTGTGTCAGCAGGTGACTTAATTAGTGCTTCCCCACTCACTTCTTCGTTATTTCTAGATGAGCCTACTATTGAAGTCATGAATGATATTCAAATTGACTTCAATGCGGTTGGAAATCATGAGTTTGACCGTGGTACAGATGAATTGCGTCGTTTACAAAATGGCGGTTGTCAACAATATACCAGCACTGCCCCATGCCAAATTAATAAAAACTTTAGCGGCGCAAAATTCAATTTCCTTGCAGCTAACGTGGCAATGAAAAATGATACAAGTAAAACGATTTTTCCTGCCTATAAAGTCAAAACTTATGGCGGGATTCCTGTAGCTTTTATTGGTTTAACACTCAAAGCGACTCCAAGTATTGTTTCAGCGGTGGGTATTAAAGA
Source organism: Acinetobacter sp. FDAARGOS_494 (assembly GCF_003812225.1). Classification (NCBI taxonomy): domain Bacteria; kingdom Pseudomonadati; phylum Pseudomonadota; class Gammaproteobacteria; order Moraxellales; family Moraxellaceae; genus Acinetobacter; species Acinetobacter sp. FDAARGOS_494. The sequence goes on along the minus strand of NZ_CP033866.1, from coordinate 3,612,644 downwards.
TGTTGAATTCCGTGATGAAGCAGATACGGTAAATGCTTTAATTCCTGAACTCCAAAAACAAGGTATTGAAGCGATTGTCGTCGTTGTCCATGAAGGTGCAGCGCCAAGTACGAAACTCAATCAAAAAACATGTGATGGCTTAAGTGGACCAATTTTAGGTATTTTAGATCGGTTAAATCCGGCAGTTGATATTGTTGTTTCGGGGCATACACATCAGTCTTATATTTGTGATTATGCAACCAAGAATCCAGCTAAACCATTTTTACTAACCTCAGCTGGCCAATATGGCACTCTTATTACCGATATTAAGGTGGAGTTGGATGGTAAAACTGGCGATATCATTAAAAAGGATGCTAAACAAATTCCGGTTCAAAGTGAGGCCTATACTTCGGGTACAACCACTGTAAGTCTGACAGACCTCTATCAAAAATTTAGTAAGACACCAAGTATCGAAGCGATTTTAGATAAATACCGTCAAGCAGTAACCACAATTTCTGGGCGTGTTGTTGGAACTTCTACTGCCGTTGTGAGCCGTACGCAAGTCGAAAGTGGTGAAAGCCCACTAGGTGATATGATTGCCGATGCGCAGCAAGCTGCCGCTCTTCAAGCAAGTAATCAAGGTTCGGATTTTACGTTAATGAACCCGGGTGGTGTACGTGCTGACCTACTGATTAACAGCAATAACCAGATTACGTTTGGTGATATTTTTGCAGTTCAACCTTTCGGTAACTCGATTGTGACTTTGAGCTTAACCGGTAAACAGATTAGAGATGTGCTTGAACAACAATGGTCTGGTGCAAATGCAAATTCGCCTAGAATTTTACAGCCGTCTAAAGAGTTGAGTTATCAATATGCGGCAAATACATCTGTTTCACCACGAGCAAGTAACATCATGGTTGCTGGTTCACCATTAGTTGACACTAAAGTATATCGCGTGACGGTAAATAGTTTCTTGGCAGATGGTGGTGACAACTTTACGGTATTAAAAGAAGGCCAAAACCGTGTCGGTGGTGGTCAAGATATCGATGCGCTTGAAAGCTATGTTGCTAAGAACTCACCGTTAATTATTCCGGCTACGACTCGTATTAAAGTCATTAAATAACTCATTTAAGAATGCATAAAGGACAGTATGATGCTGTCCTTTATTTTTATAACAGTTTAAAAGATTTTTATTCAGTATAAAGATTGAGTTCAACACTACTAATGTCGACTCCGGTGTTTGCAAAAATAATATCCGTAACCTCATGAAGTAATTCTTTAACTTTCTCATTTTCAAAGTTCAAGGCTTCAGAGGTTTTGAGCGAAATGAGGTTACAGCTCATCTTGTCTTTTCTAAGCTTATAAATACTTTTACTTTTTCCTAAAAACACCCTTTTGATGATTTTACGGTTTTCAAACTCAGATAAAATTCGATAAATGGTACCTAACGTAATTTTATGTTCATTTTTAATTTGCGCATAGATACTTACCGCGCTTAAGCCTTGTGGGTTCTGATTTAAAATCTCAAAAACTTGTACCCTCGATTTTTTTATCGGTAATCCATTTAATAATGATTTTGATATTGTCGTCATCTTACTGAACCTTAATGTCTAGAAATATAGGAATTTTTTAAAATTATTTTGACTATATTTACCTGAAAATTATGGAAATGATTTGATCTATAAATTAGAACTTACTACCCTATAAATAAGCTCCGAGCTAATTATTACGTTTTAAAATAACTCCCATATTATCCCTCTCTTTGCTTTTTACATGTACGCACTTTGCGAATAGATGCAATCTTGAACTGAACCATATGGCGACCCTCTTCATTAATATCACTCTTCAACATTATTTTATATAATGGTTAACATATGATAATTATTATCATTTGTGTTTAACGGTGTATCATATACACATAAGTTTTAATATTCAATATTAAGTAATTATCTAATACATAATGATAACCATTATATTTTATTGATTAAATAATGATGAATTGCATCCATCCTCTATTATAAGTATTCATTTCGACCCATATAAAAAGCAGATCAATGACCTGCTCTTTATATCTTAAATACAGAAAGTTAAATGATTTTTATTCTAGAGGTAGTGCATCTTATTCTTGTATCCATGCTTGGATTACTTGTTGTGTTGTCATAACTTGAGCACATCGTGTACTGGCATATTTTAATGCCATATCGTGCTCTTCTCTACTAAAGTCAGCCAGCGCATCACCACATAAAAATGGCTGTATGTTTAGCATAAATGCTTCCGCAGCACTCATTAGACAACCAATATGTGCATATACACCACAGATAATCAGTTGATCGCGACCAGAGTCTCGCATGAGTTGTTCGAGCGGAGAAAATTTAAAAACACTATATCTCCACTTAGTAAGCACCGTATCATTTTTTTGAGGTGAAATTTTCGGAAAAATCTGTGTGATGCTTGGCTCATCCTTTAAACCAGGCCCCCAAAAGTCGGTTAATAACTGCCGATATTCAGGTGACTGGTTGCCAGGTTGTGCTGTATAAACAACGGGAATATTAGACTGGCGAGCAGCATCAATTAATGCCTTAGTGTTTTGAATTAGTTCTGGAATAGGTTCTTGGGTTAGATCATAGAAATCTAAAAAATATTGCTGCATATCATGAACCAATAAAACAGCACGACTGGTATGCAATGGCCAATTTGTTTTGTTTGGAGTAAATTCGTGCGCTTGGGGCATGCTGTAACTTGCAATCTTTGGAATACTCATTGGTATTTTCCTTTTCTATCTTTAAAAATATTTGTTCTTTAATTTCAGTGTATTGTTGTGCTGAAGTAAGCTTTAAACCCCAAGTGTAGCTCCTCCATCTACCACTATTTCTTGCATTGTAATTTGGGCCGCTCGGTCCGAAAGTAAAAAGCTCACGGTATTGGCAATATCATCTGGTTGCGCGAGTTTTCTTAATGGAATTCCTGTTCGGTACTGGCTTAAATCACCATCAATTACTGCAGGTGGAGGTGCATTATCTGTCCAGAGTTGTTGCTGCATTTGAGTGAGAGTAGATCCAGGTGAAACGATATTCAGTCTGACTTGATAAGGTGCGATTTCAAGTGCCAGATTGCGACAAAAATGACTTAGTGCAGCCTTAGTGGTGGCGTACATACCAAGTTGCATACGTGGCATACGCGCACTATTTGAACTAATAGTGACAATGCTACCCCGCCTTTTTGCACAAAAATGTTTAGCAACTTGTTGGCTGATCGCGATAGGCGCCATGACATTGACCGCAAAAAGTGTTTCCCAATCTTCCGTTTTTGCTTCAAGCATGGAGCGCATAATTAATACTCCTGCTGCATTTACTAACCCCGTAATTTCGTATTTTTCTAACAGCTCTGAAATTAAAGTTTGTGTTTCTTGTTGATGGGTAATGTCTTGTGAGATGCCTTGCCATTGTGAAGATTGATCTGACGTCATTGTTTTACTGATATCCCATTGTTCAGGATTTTTTTGACAGTCAATACCAATAACATGATACCCCTGATCTAGTAGTTGCTTGGCGATAGCCGCTCCTATCCCTCTTGCAGCACCTGTGACCACGATGGTAGAGCGCATGTGAATACTCCAATTTATATTATAAAGAAATCTATAAATATAATTGCAAATAATTATCATTCTTATCAATAGCAAATGGATATAAAAGTTCAAATTATGATCTGATACAAATGAGTTACAGCTTAAAATTACAAGCTAAGACATTGTTTTATAATTAGTTTATAAAATTTAAAGGTCAAGAATATTTTGTTATTAATAATCATTTTCAATAAGACAGGTTTTGATTTATTCGGCTAAAATCAGATTTATGGTTTATCAAAACTAGTAACTTTTTAGGATTCGATCTCCCGCAGGCTCAGAATGAGTTCTCTATAACTCCGACTCTCGTAAGTTTGGAAATGCGTATAAAAAATGAAAAATTATAAAATCCACATTGTTTCGGTCAGTTGTTTAATCTCTTGAATATCATGACTTACATAAATCATCGGAATTTTAATTTCCTCTTTTACCTTTTGAAAAAAAGGAATAATTTCAGCTTTATGATTCGCATCTAATGCTGATAAAGGTTCATCAAGCAGTAACAGCTTAGGCGAATATAATAATGCTCGACCTAGTGCCACGCGCTGCTTTTCCCCACCTGAGAGTTTGATAGGCATACGTTGTAATAAATGCCCTAACTTTAATAACTCAATAATGTAATCTGCTTCAAATTGACGTTCTTGTTGGGAAAGATGCTGAAAACCAAATAATAAATTTTGCTTGACTGTTTTATGCGGAAAAAGCTGAGCATCTTGAAAAACCAATCCAACATGCCGTTTTTGCGTGCTGACATTAATTTTTTGATTTGAATCAAACCACGTTTGATCCTGTATTTTAATAAGCCCACTACGCGGAGTGTTCAGCCCTGCAATGGCATGTAAAATGGACGTTTTACCTGACCCAGAGGCACCAAATAGCCCAATAACAGAAGCATCTGACTGGAAACTAGGTTCAATATGAAACTGGCCCATGTGTAGCTGAAAACGGCATTCAATCAACATAATTTTACCGTCCTAACCGCTTCTTTTGATAACGATGAAACCACTGGGCAAACCATAGCGCTAAAAAAGCTACACTTAACGATAAAACAATAAGCCTTTGAATAGCAGCTTCTGTATCGGGTTGTTGCATTAAGCTATACATGGCTAGAGGCAAAGTCCGTGTTTCATTTGAAATATTACCCACAAAAGTAATGGTGGCCCCAAACTCTCCTAAACTACGGCAAAAACATAAAATAGCACCAATTAAAATGCCACTGCTGGCAAGAGGCAAAGTGACATGAAAAAATGCCCCTAAAGATGAGGCACCTAATGTCTTTGCTGCCATTTCTAAACGCTGATCGACCAGTTCAATCGCTAGACGAATAGATTGCACCAATAACGGGAAACCCATCACTGCCGAAGCAAGAACGGCGCCTTTCCAGTTAAATGCAAAATCAATTCCGAGCGGTGCCAAATATTGTCCAATAATGCCGCGGCTCCCAAAAACTTGTAAAAGCAAATAACCAGGTACAACTGGCGGTAACACCAAAGGTAAAAACACCAATGTTTCAATGAATGACTTACCCCAAAACTCTTTACGTGCCAAAAACCATCCCACACAAATTGCAGGAATAATACTGACCACAAGACAACTTGCTGCAACCTTACAAGAAAGTTGCAGAACGCTGAGCTCTTCTGGGGTTAGAGAAAACATCATGGCTTGACTGGAGCCAACACGCTAAAGCCATATTTTTTAAAAACAGCTTTGGCTTGATTGCTTTGTAAAAATTGATAGAACTTTGTTGAGTTCGGATTCTTTTTAATCAACCCTAAAGGATAAATAATTGGTGAATGTGTATTTTCCGGAAATATGCCAGCTACCTTCACGTCTTTGCTAATCGCAGCATCGGTTGCATAGACAATACCGACCTGACATTCACCACGCGCAACAAAGTTTAAAGCAGCTCGAACATCTTCTGTTTCAACTAACTTTGGCTCAATACGACTCCACCAACCTAAATTAGTAAAAGCTTGTTTGGCATATTTGCCTACAGGCACACTTTTGGTATCTCCTGTACAAATCTTTCCTGTAAACACTCTATTGGGATCGGTCGTTTTATCTAGTTTTATGTTTAATGATTGCCCTTTAGGGGTAATTAGAACCAAACGATTACCTAATAAATTTATACGGTCATTTGTTGCAACTAATTTTTTGTTTTGTAGATAATCCATCCACTGGGTATCTGCTGAAATAAAAATATCAGCTGGTGCTCCAGCTTCAATTTGTTTAGCTAAGGTCGATGAACCTGCATATGAAGTTTTAACTTCTACTTTATTCTGTTTTTCGTAAATTTTTTCTAAATCGTTAATTGCATTCGTTAAGCTTGCTGCTGCATAAACAGTAACTGATTCAGCCTTGGCTGGAACATTAAAGACCAATCCTATGCTGAGGACTGAACAGGCGAAAGCCAAATTTTTTATCTTCGTATCACTTACCATTATGTTTACCTTTTTTGTGTTTTTTTGCAGCGATATATACCCAAGAATATAGCGCTACACGAAGATTATGAAAAGCATAATTCGTTAACTATAGATGACTGGAATGCAGCAGTGCTTTTTCGGCGTGCACTTGATATTAAGCAAAAGCTATACCAAATCAAAAGATTTCATCGTTATGCAATCTTTTATCTTAACCTTTTAAATAACTACTCATGATTTGGTAATCATGCTCTAAAGCTTGTCGGGCATTGTTTTCCATTTGACGGTAATGCTGTAAGACTTTCTGGCCCAAAGCTGTGATAGCTGCCCCACCACCATGTGTTCCCCCCGTTTGTGTTTCCACTAAAGCTGTTTCAAAGCATTGATTCATGGTGTCGACTAACTGCCATGCACGGCGATAGCTCATATTCATAGATTTTGCAGCTTGTGAGATTGAACCAGTTCTCGCAATTGCTTCAAGTAAATCCGCCTTACCCGGACCAAATGCAATATTTTGCTCTAAAAGAATTCTAATTTGTAATTTTAAGTTTTGTTCTTTCATAGACTTAGTTCACAAAGTTTCATTTTTATGCTGCTTAACATTATAGGAAACTTTAATAGCTTAAAACACATACAAATTTAAATCTCTACTCTTTCTTCAAAAGAGTTCAATTAAAAAATCAAAACTGCACAAAGTGGATAAAGATCTGGAAAAAACGGATAGAGAGCAATGCTTAATCGCGGTTCAATCAGTTAAAAGCTGATTGATTGGAGGATTGAGTAAATGACCTCATCTAATTTAAAACAATGGAATGATTTTATAGATGGATGTATCGACTTCCGTCCTAACGATGGCGTGTTCCGTATCGCACGCGACATGTTTACCGAGCCAGAACTATTTGACTTGGAAATGGAATTTATTTTTGAAAAGGTTTGGATTTACGCATGTCACGAAAGTGAAATTCCAAACAATCATGATTTCCTAACCGTTCAAATTGGCCGCCAACCGATTATTGTAAGCCGTGATGGTAAAGGCGAACTACATGCCATGGTGAATGCTTGTGAACACCGCGGTGCGACCTTAACACGTGTTGCTAAAGGCAATCAATCTACATTTACCTGCCCGTTTCATGCTTGGTGTTATAAATCAGATGGCCGTTTGGTTAAAGTCAAAGCGCCTAGCGAATATTGTGAAGATTTTGATAAATCAAGCCGTGGTTTAAAACAAGGCCGTATTGCCAGCTACCGTGGATTTGTATTTGTAAGTCTTGATACTCAAGCAACAGATTCACTAGAAGACTTTTTGGGCGATGCAAAACTGTTCCTTGATTTAATGGTTAACCAGTCGCCAACAGGTGAACTCGAAGTATTACAAGGTAAGTCATCTTATACCTTTGCAGGTAACTGGAAGCTACAAAATGAAAATGGTCTAGATGGTTATCATGTAAGTACCGTTCACTATAACTATGTCTCTACAGTTCAACACCGTCAGCAAGTCAATGCATCAAAAGGTGCCGAACTCGACACGCTCGACTACAGTAAATTAGGTGCAGGTGACTCAGAAACTGATGATGGCTGGTTTAGTTTTAAAAATGGCCATAGTGTTTTATTCAGTGACATGCCAAATCCGACAGTTCGTCCAGGCTACAGCACAGTTATGCCATATATGGTTGAAAAATATGGCGAAAAATATGCTGAATGGGCAATGCATCGTTTAAGAAATTTGAACTTGTACCCTAGCCTATTTTTTATGGATCAAATTAGCTCACAGCTTCGTATTGTTCGCCCTGTGGCATGGAATAAAACTGAAGTCATTAGCCAATGTATTGGTGTTAAAGGTGAATCTACTGAAGCACGCCGTAATCGTATTCGCCAGTTTGAAGATTTCTTTAACGTATCAGGCCTTGGTACACCAGACGATTTAGTTGAATTCCGTGAACAGCAAAAAGGTTTTCAGGCACGACTTGAACGTTGGAGCGATATTTCACGTGGTTGTCAGTCTTGGGAATATGGCGCGACCAAAAACTCACAAGATTTAGGCATTCAACCCGTTATTACTGGCCGTGAATTTACCCATGAAGGACTCTATGTAAACCAGCATGGACACTGGCAACGTCTCATGCTCGATGGCTTAAATAAAAAAGCGCTGAAAATGCAGGATATTACTTTTGAAAACAATGCCGTAATGGATGAGGTGTAACCATGTCACAAGAACTACATTTTGCTGTATCTCAGTTTTTGTACAAAAAGGCAGAGCTTTGTGATGCTTATGACTGGGATGCCTACCTAGAGCTTTACGATGAAGATAGTGAATATCATATCCCACAGTGGATTGATGACCATAACTATGTTCAAGATCCAAATCAGGGCTTGTCTTATATTTATTATGCGGACCGTACTGGACTCGAAGACCGTGTATTCCGTATTCGTACAGGTAAAGCAGCCTCTGCAACGCCGTTACCACGTACTTTGCACAGCATAAACAACATCCGAGTTAAAACACTGGAAGATGGTCTTATCGAAGCAAAAGTTGCATGGCAAACGCTTTATAATCGTCAAGGTTTAGAAGGCTGTTTTTACGGACACGCTACTTATCTTTTGCGTCAAACCGCAGATGGTTTCCGCATTCGTCGTCAGCACAGCATTTTGCTGAATGACAAAATTGATTCCGTTTTAGACTTCTATCACGTTTAAGGGGAATGAAAATGGGACATTCAGTTGCACTTAACTTTGCCGATGGCAAAACCTTTTTCATTTCAGTGAATAACGATGAATTGTTGCTTGATGCAGCAGTTCGTCAAGGAATTAACCTGCCGTTAGACTGCCGCGAAGGTGTTTGTGGTACCTGTCAGGGACAGTGTGAAACCGGTATTTATGAACAAGAATATGTTGATGAAGATGCATTAAGTGAGCGTGATTTGGCCGAGCGAAAAATGTTAGCTTGCCAGACCCGTGTAAAATCTGATGCAGCTTTTTATTTCGATCATGATTCTGCTATCTGTAACGCTGGTGATACCTTAAAAATTGAAACCAAAGTGACTGCGGTTGAGCTGGTTTCTGAAACGACAGCAATCTTACATCTTGATGCAAGCAGTCACGCTGAACAACTTCAGTTTTTGCCGGGTCAGTATGCTCGTTTGCAAATACCGGATACTGAAGACTGGCGTTCTTATTCTTTTGCAAATAGACCAAATGCGACCAATCAATTGCAATTTCTCATTCGTCTCTTACCAGACGGTGTGATGAGTAATTACTTACGTGACCGTTGTCAGGTTGGACAAAGCCTACTTATTGAAGCACCGCTTGGTAGTTTCTATTTACGTGAAGTAGAGCGACCGCTGGTTTTTGTGGCAGGTGGAACTGGTTTATCAGCTTTCTTGGGAATGCTTGATAACTTGGTTGAACAGCCTAACTCACCTGCAGTTCAGTTATATTACGGCGTAAATAGTGAAACCGACTTGTGTGAACAACAGCGTTTACAGGCCTATGCAGAACAGCTACCAAACTTTAGTTATCACCCGATTGTGACTAAGGCAACGGAAACTTGGCAAGGTAAAGCCGGTTATATCCATGAGCACTTAAATAAAGATCAACTGGCCGAACAAGCTTTTGATATGTATTTATGTGGCCCACCGCCAATGATTGAAGCCGTTAAAAATTGGTTAGATGAGCAAGCTCTGCAAAACTACCGTATCTACAGCGAGAAATTTTTACAGAGCAATACCTCACGTTAAAAGTATAAATAGCTTAAAAACTACTAAACCTGAAATGATTCAATATACTCTTATAAGGGGTATATTGAATTTTTGCATTTAAGTTAAAAGCTTTTATATATCAATAATATAAAATAAAAAATTCCGACAAAATAAATTGACCAGTTCGCACGGATTTGCTATAAGTTTTGATAGATCTTAAGGAATAAGATCATGATGAGATTAAGTTATAGCACCTTATTCTATTTCTCGAATGTATTAAATTGATAGTCAAAATCCGACGTAAAAATTTGAGAAAATCACAATAACTAGCAGTTAGATTGGTCTATATCTTGCTTATATCTCATTGTATTTTACGCTTAACTTAATTTTTAAGTGCCGTATTTACTTATTGCACAGTGAAAGTTTAAAGCTTTTGCAACATAGGTAAATACAGGAGTGAGCCAAAAGGGATAAATATGAACCAAGCCAACTCCCACGAACTCAATGGACGTCATTTTCAAAATGAGTCGATCTTTACTGATCATAATTTGGTGTTCGATCACCACGATTTAAGCGAAACCTGCCGCAATGTAGGCCAAATTTTTAAACCGCATGATCTTAAAATCTCTCATCAGAAGCGAGATTTCAGTGCAACTATGCACCATGTTAAAACAGGCGCATTGTCTATTAGCCGCTTGGAATATGGCGCAGATGTTATTATTGAACCAGATCATCTTGATAACTTTTACTTAATTCAAATTCCAACTCAAGGCTATGCAGAAATCGAGTTTGGTTCGCAAAAGTTTATTTCTTATTCTCAAGTTGCTTCTCTTATTTCTCCTCAGCAATCTTTACGTATGCGCTGGCACGCGAACTCACCCCAGCTTATTCTAAAAGTTTCAAAGGATGATTTTACTTACCATTGCCGTCAACACATTGCTGATTCAGAAAATAACTTACTCGTTTTTGACCCTAAATTAGATTTTTCTACCCAAGGTGGAGCCTATTTTTTACAGCTCGTTAGAACATTGATGGATGCTTTAGCATGTGATCAGCATCCGCTCCATCATCCTTTAGCCTTTAAACAGTTTGAGTCAAATCTATTTAATGCACTGATTTATGGTCAGCCCAACAATGCATTACATAAGATTGATTATTATAAAGAAAAAACGGTATCTCCTTATTTCGTGAAGCGTACAGAAGCCTATATTAAAGAACATTTACATGAGCCGCTTAATGTCGAAATTCTGGCCGAGCATGCAGGCGTGAGTGTGAGAACCCTATTTACTGGTTTTAAAAATTATTTGGGGACAACCCCAATGTCTTATTTAAAAGAATTACGTTTTGAACAAGCCCATTTAGAGCTCATGCACAATGAAAATCTGTCGGTCACTGACGTTGCATTTAAATGGGGATTTACCCATTTAGGCCGTTTTTCACAAGAGTACAAACACCGTTATGGTGAGTTACCTTCGTCTACTCGCCGATCTGGACAGAGTGAAGGGTCAGGCATCATTACTTCAATTTTTTCTTAAATTAAAAAATAGATAAAAGCCTTTTATATTTGTTGATATAAAAGGCTTTTTTTTATGACTTAAAAATGATGGACATAACGAACTTGTAATCGCGTACCTTCTGGTCGGTTTTCAGTATCTTGCTCAAAATAAGCATTTGCAACCAAGTGATCATTTTTAGAAAAACTATACATCGCACCCGGACCAATTGCCCAGACTTGCTCACGTCGACCATTGACTTTTTCACCATCCACTTCAGTGTCAGTGACTTGTTTTAACCAATAGCCATTTAGTCCTAAACGGAACTGTTCGGTAATAGCATAGTCTGTTGCAAAATTTGCATGGATTGCTTGCCCTGCCTGCATATCATTTGCTCCAGCAAAGGCATAGCTTGGGTCATCATTTTTAAAGTTATAGAGATAATGGATACGCGTTGAAGCTGTCCATTTTGGATTAAACCAATATGTGGCAGCCCAATAAGGGTCAAATGAAACGGCGTTATTACTTGGGTTAATATCTTTTTGTTGATTGTATTCGCCAGTAGGTAAATTCACTTGAAACTCAAAACGATGTACAAACTTCGGTCCTTGTGCACCTATAACTGGATCAAACTGAATAAAAGGTCCGATCATAATGTCCCCAAAGCCACTTTGGGCTTTAATGGCAGCATTATTCAAGCCATCATCCATGTCCATTTTGCTCACAAAAGGAATTAAAAAATTTATGCCTAGACTGGCTTTATCTTTTACTCGGACATTCGATAAATAACTAATCTGCTCAACCAGTACTTGATAATTTAAATCTGTTTTAGGTAAACCGAGTTTTTGTCCCTTGGCATCGACCAGTTTATTGCTATCGTAATTTTGAAAATAGGTTTGAGCATACCAGCCGGGCCCTGCAGGTAATCCACCATCGAGAAAGCTGGTCATGCCTAAATTTACGGTCGGTAAATCATAGGCATGTGTAACCCACGGCAAACCTAATAATGTCCCTGCTAAAAAGCCATGTTTAATTAAAGTACTTTTCATCTTCTTATTTCCTATAAAAAAATCACGACCGGATTGATCGTGATTGTGGTGAATTAATGTGCTAATTCTGGATGCTCAGCGGCAATCCGATATTTTCCTGCGTGGAATACCAATGGTTCACCTTGACGCTGTTGGTATTGTTCAATTTGACCAATAAAAATCAGGTGATCTCCGCCTTCATACTGATTTACATTGCGACAAACCAAGGTTGCGAGTGCATCCGTCAAAATTGGAACGCCTGCATTGCATTGTTGATGAGCAATGCCTGCAAATTTGTCTTCGGCACCTCGAGCAAAATGCCCTGAAAGCTGATGATGCTCTTGTGCCAACATGTGAATGGCAAAATATTCAGCTTCTACAAAATCAGGCAAACTTGGCGCCGTTTTTGAAAGGCTCCATAAAATTAATGGCGGATCTAAAGACAGAGATGAAAATGAATTGGCTGTCATACCTATTTTCCGGCCATCTTTACCACGAGTTGTAATCACGGTAACGCCAGTTGCAAACTGACCAAGCAAATTACGAATTTCTCTTGGGTTTTCAGTATTAATCGCTTGTAAAGCTAAAGTTTCAATTGTGTCCATTTTTAAATCTTCCTTTGATATTTTGACCTTAAGCGACTTTTGCTGCGGTTTTTGAAGCTAAGAATGCCTGAGCTTGATCTGCATCAAACCACCACGGAGCAAAAGAGCGCGGGTCATCAAAGTTATTGGCCATAATTGAAGCAATGCTCTGGTTTTGGCTTGCAGCTGCTAGGAGTTCAACGACATGAGGCTCTGGTGGTAATAACAAGCTATTGGTCCAAGCCACGACTTTTTCTGCATAACTCCAATAGCGTTCAAAAGTTTGAACCATCCATTGTTCACTAAAGCTTTGATTATCATTGGCTAAAATGGCATCAAAATAGATCTTGCTACACTTAGCCGCATTGTTTGAGCCTTGCCCGGTAATTGGATCATTGACCACTAAGGCATCTGCCATGCCAAAAATCTTTTTGCCAGAGGGTAAGGTTAAAACGGGCTTACGTACCGTCGGCGGGAAACGCCCTGCCAAATAACCGCCAGCATCAGTTAATTCAACATTTGCGCAGCGTTCATATTCCCAAGGCACAAATTTCTTGAGTAAGTCCAGACTACATTGCAGGTGCTGTTCTGGTGTTTTCACATCTTGCCAACAGTCCATTGGCCCATTTGGAATACCTTCAAATACCATAATGTCGCAAGGCCCATTGATGGTTAGTGCCGGAAATGAAAAGTATTCCCCGACTTCAGGAATAATGTTAAAAGTCACACGTGAATAAGGTGAAATTGGCTTCATGTTTTTGACGTAGGTCAAAGCCAAAGCGCGCTGCGGTTTATCAAAGACACTGCGTGCATCATCACGCTCAAACTGTTTAACGACTTCACCTTTACCAGCGGCGAGTAATACAAGTTCGTAGTCGTTTACGAGTTGTTCTAACTCTTCTATTCCCACATCTTGAATCACCAATCGACCACCACGGCGTTCAAACTCTTCCATCCAATATGGCATTTTGACGCGTTGATCGACCGATTGAGCGTAGCGTTCAAGACGAGCACTCCATTCAAATGCTTTACCACCATTTTCAGGATTAACTAAAGCTAGCCCAATGCCTTCTACCGCTGGACATTGTTCTTCCCAAAAATTTAGTCCCAAGTCACGTTCAGTTTGTAAAGCGGTATGAAACATACACTGGCTTGACATGACTTTACCTTGACGGATTTCATCAGCAGTTCGGTTGGTGATCATGGTCACGTCATAGCCTGTATCTAATAAGCCCAAACCAAGCTGTAAACCAGACTGTCCTGCTCCAACAATTGCAATACGGCGCATAATCTTCTCCATAATTTTCTAAATGTGCTTTTAAAACGCTGTGCTATTCAGCTAAACGTGGAATAGCGGGCTGTAATCCTTCAGGGCCCATCACTGAATATCCGCCATCGACCGCATAATCTGCTCCGGTGACAAAGCTCGCAGCAGGTGACAATAAAAACAAAACAACATTGGCGACTTCTTCGGGATGACCCAATCGGCCTAGCAAGTGGTAATCGGCTGCCACGCTATCGGCCTTTTCACGGTTATTGCCACTGACTTCTGCAATGACTCGTGACCATGTCCAACCGGGAGAAACTGAATTGACGCGAATACCATCGGTAGCAAAATCCATTGCCATGCTTTGTGTGAGTTGACGTATCGCGGCTTTAGAAACCGGATATAACCAGCGCCCTGTTTGTGCTACTTTGGCCGAGATTGAAGTGAAGTTAACGATTGAACCTTGCTGCTTTTTTAGGTCATGGTATAAAGCACGACTCAGCTCAACGGTAGAGACCAAATTAATATCGAGTGCTTGTAACCAGTCCTGACGTGAAGATTTAAAACCATCATCTAAGTAGGTACATGCCAGATTGACCAAGCAACTCACTTCACCTAAATGTTGGTGAATATCCGCCACAGCTTGTTGAATAGCTGCATCACTGGTTAAATCGGTTTGAATAAACATCACATCATGGTTAAAGCTTTCTGCAATCGCCTTACCTTTTGCATCAATATCTAAAATAGCGACATGAGCACCTGCACTGACTAAGGCTTGCACAACGGCTTTGCCAATGAGTGTTGCACCGCCGCTTACCACAGCGACTTTTCCTCTTAAATTTATATTCATTGCAAATACTCCTTAACTGACTGGCTTGCCTTCACTACTTGACCAAGATGGCATCAACGTATTGGAAGGAAGATCTTCATCAAGAAGTTTTCGCGCTGTCTCAATACCTGCAACTGGTAAGCCTGTTGGGTCTAATAAACCAATTTGAACAAGTACAGACGCTTGGTCCCAGTAAATATGCTCATGGCACAGCTTTGAACCTCTGAACTGAATTACACCTAACATTGGAATTTCGACGTATTTACCAGTTGGTTTTACACCTGGTAATAACCAGTCAATTTCAGCGTCGTGTGTAAAGCTCATAATGAACTCGTCTACCACTTGCGTTGAGCCAACGGTACGAGAGATCGAGGTGATCTTCATATCTTTCGGGTTTTGATGAACAAAGTGATATTGATAAAAACGAGCAAGCTGGCTTTGGCCTACCCCACCAGTTAACGTTGGAATATGGTTGACATAAGGTTCTGCGACCATTGTTGCCATAGTTGCGGGGACGTCACGCGTATCGAACTCATGACGAATATGCTCTTCCCAGAGTGTAACTAAGTCATATTTCGGCCCAATCGTTTCATGTAGTGCTGTTACTGTACGCTCGTGAGCAAAGCGTGCTGAAGGTTTGTGGTAATGGTTGCTTTTTGGTCGTGCAAAGGCATGATCAACACCTTCGTAAACATAAGCTTGTACATTTGAATATTGGTTAACTGCATCGACAATCGCTTGTCTCGCATCTGGCGGTGTAAATTGGTCCAGTTCTGCAATATGTAAAACCAAACGTCCTTTTACGTTAGCTAACTCATCTAAAGTTTTTTCAATGCCTACACCGTAATAACCTACGGCACATGCCACTTCCGAAAGTCGACAGCCTGCCAAATAAGCTAGCTTTCCACCTAAACAATAGCCAACCACGCCGAGACCTGTAGAGGTATCACATTCTGGTCGTATCTTTAAAAAAGCTAAGCTGTCTTGAATATCTTCAACACCGAGGTTTTCGTCATATTGCTGATAAAGTTCAAAAGCTTTTTGAAAATCATCTGGTGTATAACCGAGTTCAATATTAGGTGCTACACGCCAAAATAGATCAGGTACTAAAACGGTATAGCCTTCTTCTGCAAGAAAATCTGCCTTTTCCCGCATTGCTGCATTCACCCCAAAGATTTCCTGACAAAGCACCACACCAGGTCCTTTTCCTGTTTCTGGTGTCGCTAGATATGCACTGAACTGCTTTCCAGATGCAGTTTTAATTTGAATGGTTTGACCAGCCATAGTGTCAACTCCTGACATTGTTATGGCTTTATCTTCTATCTGAAATTTTTTTTAGACTGTCCAAAAGCTGCAAGCATTATCCAATCTCTGCGCAATTATCAAAATCAATCAAACTGGATAAAAATTAAAAACAAAGAAACATCTATATTTCAAAAACTTAAATTAAAAAATTAAATTACTGCTTTTTATCTAATTTGGAAAATATGGATGAAGATTAGGACTTATTGGATAGTGAAGACTGGCTAAAAATAGTTCAATCAAAGATACAGGTTTTGTAACGAATACATTGAATTACTCAGGGAATTAAATAATTTTAAGAAGGAATACATATGAAAACGATAGATGCGAATACGATTATCAATCGCGAAAAACTGTCTCCCTTACAGTGGGTGGTTTTTATTCTAGGCTTTTTTGTCTTTTTCTGTGATGGTCTAGACACAGGAATTATTGGTTTTGTTGCTCCGGCATTACTAGATGACTGGGGAATTACCAAGCCTCAACTTGCACCAGTTTTAAGTGCAGCCTTAGTTGGTATGTCAATTGGTGCAATCATTTCGGGACCCTTAGCCGATAAATTTGGCCGTAAAGGTGTTATTGTTTTTACAAGCCTTTTGTTTTCTATATTTACCATTTTGTGTGGCTTTGCCAATTCAACTCAAGACTTAATGATTTATCGCTTTATTACAGGTGTAGGTCTAGGCGCGGCCATGCCAAACATCAGTACTATTGTCTCAGAATATATGCCTGTAAAACGTAAAGCATTTCTTACAGGTCTTGCTGGCTGTGGATTTATGCTGGGTATTTCTTGTGGTGGTGTGCTGTCAGCTTATCTATTAGAAAGCTATGGCTGGGCTAAGGTTATTATTATTGGCGGGAGTATTCCCCTAATTTTAGTGGTTGCTTTATTACTTAAATTACCTGAATCAACTCAATACTTAATTACACGTCATCAACAAGGCAAAGCACAGCGTATTTTAGAAAATATTCAAGGCCATTCTTTTCAAGAGCCGGTAAAACTTGTTTTAACTCAATCAGAAACTGCATCAGATGAAAATCCAGTTAAAGTAGTTCTAGGAAAATATCTGTGGGGTTCAAGCATGCTTTGGCTCTGCTGCTTTACCAGTCTGTTGGTGTTTTATCTTTTAACAAGCTGGATGCCAACGATTTTAAAAACAGCAGGTTTTAGTACTCAACAGTTTAGTTTAATTGCTGCGATTTTCCCTTTTGGTGGTGTAATTGGTGCAACTATTATGGGATGGTACATGGATAAACTGAACCCAACTACAGTGATTAAATATTCATATCTCATTGCTTTTGGACTATTCATTATTGCTGGTCTGGTGAGCTCAAATATTTTCTTGTTAGGTCTTACTATCTTCTTAATTGGTGCTTTACTCGCTGGTGCACAGTCTTCATTACTGCCACTTGCAGCTATGTTCTATCCAGCAGTATGCCGCGCGGTTGGAGTTTCATGGATGCATGGTATCGGTCGTATCGGTGCAATTTTAGGCGCTTTCTTTGGTTCGCTCATTTTCACTTTCAACCTAAGCTTAAGCGGTATTTTCTTTATTCTAGCAATACCAACCTTCATCTCATTTATTGCACTTAGCCTGAAAGTAATTTATGAGAAATCTAAAAACAAACAAGTGTTAAAGCTAGAAGAAAGTCTATAAATATTAATCGATAAATAAAAAACTGATTTAGTTGCCTAAATCAGTTTTTTTATTTGGAAAATTAAATATCAGAAAATTTTGCCTTTGGTCTCACTTGGATTTTCTCCAAATTCTTCACGATATTCTTGAGAAAAACGGCTTAAATGGTTAAAGCCCCAGTCATACGCAAGCTTTGAAATAGAAACCTTTTTATCTGCTCCTGTAGTGCTCAAGATTTTGTAAATTTGTTGAAGACGATATTTTTTCAAATACGACATTGGGCTGGTGCCGTAGTATTGTTGAAATTCATCATACAATTTTGATTTTGAAACCCCAGCCAAACGCTGCAAGTCTTCTGCACAGATTTCTTCGTGAGCATGTTCAATAATAAAATTACGAACCTTTCGAATATAAGCTGGCTCATCTTGATGTGAGAGTGACTTTAAAGCTTCAGAGTAGTTGTTTTCTTGAGATAATAGTAAGGCTTTAATTACAAAATTTTCATAGTCTTCAGATAACATCTGTAAACCATAAAAATTGCTATATTGCGATTTTAGCTGTAAAAAATTCTGAATATTCTTCCACCACGCTCCAATCAGTTGCTCAGAGTCTAAGTGCATTTCAGGGTTAAAAATGATAGGCGTTTCTATAGGTTTATTCAGTAAATCTGCAAGGACAATCTGCATACTTCGCTCAGGAATAACCACCTGAAATTTTCTACAGTCTTTATCGATAATCAGATCTTGTTGATCATTATTTGAAACAATTAGGCCTCTGTTTTCATCAGATTGATAATGTGCACCACGAATGTTGAGAGCTTGTCGCCCCTGTATAGGTAAACTAATGCTATAAGCTTTTAAATTTGAGATGTTGATAGCGACGTTTGCACCATAACTGATTGTGCCGATTGCCATTTTTTTATTAGGCAAACGCATTCCGTCATAGTGGAAATCGAGATTATCTTTGTAAATTGTGTCTAGACGGTGTTCACCACAAATTGTGGACATCAGATTCTGCGCAAATTCAGCTTTGCGGGAATAATGATTGAGTTCCATCTGTTGGCTGAGTGATATCATATCCTTTTCACCTAGCTAAAACTTATTGCTAAAAAAGCAACTTGTATGCCAATTAATATCCTTTAATTGACGAGTTTTCCTGAAAATATCTAATCAGGACATGCGTAAATATTACTTTCTCATACTCTATTAAATTTTAAAAATGGAAATAAGTTAAATACCTTTAAAGTATAAATTTATACCTTAACAAACTTATTTTATTAGTTTTTTTATAACAACTTATAGTAGAGATAAAGCATTATTTTGAATAGTAAGCGATCGTAAATTTTTAACGAATAAAAAACCGCTTATATAGAATAAGCGGCTTTTATAAAACAATTAAATTATTGGGCCGTATAACCGCCATCCATCACGACAGCTTGGCCTGTTACCCCACCTGCTTTTTCACTCGCAAGGAAAATTGCATAATCAGCGATTTCTTCAACAGATAGCAAACGCTTTTGAGGAACCATTGCCAAAATTACATCCTCAAGTGCACTGTCTAAACTTACATTACGGGTTTTAGCCAAATCTGCAATTTGCCCACGAACCAATGGTGTATCTACATACCCCGGACATAAAGCATTTACCGTAATACCATCACGTGCACATTCTAATGCGGCAACTTTTGTTAGACCGATCACACCATGTTTAGCGCTGTTATAACCTGCCTTTCCAGCGAAACCAATCAAGCCATTAATTGAAGCCATATTAATAATACGACCATATTTCTGAGCTTTCATGATTGGAAAAACATGTTTAATACCAATAAATGCCCCAGTTAACATGACTTGAACTAACTTTTGAAAAACAGCCGTTGGAAATTCTTCAATAGATGCAACATGTTGGAAACCAGCATTATTAATTAAGATATCAACCGTACCAAAGGTCTTTTGAGTAAGCTCAATGGCTTGTTTATAATTATCTTCATCAGTCACATCACATGGTGCAGATAATGCATCAAAACCTCGCTCTTTAAGTGAGTTTGCTGTTTCTTGACACTTTTCAGCATTCATATCAGAAATAACAACTTTGGCACCTTCTTGAGCAAATTTCTTAGCAATCTCTAGACCGATACCACTTGCAGAACCTGTAATAAAAGCGACCTTACCGTCTAAAAGTTTTGTCATTTATTTACTCCTTAATACTTATAACGTGCTGATTTAAACAATACCTGTTACGGTAAAGACCGTAATCACTACAAATACCGCTAATGTTTTAATTACTGTGACTGCAAAAATATCTTTATACGATTGTTTATGAGTTAAACCTGTAACAGCGAGTAAAGTGATAACAGCACCATTGTGCGGTAAGGTATCCATACCGCCTGATGCCATTGCAACCACACGGTGCATGACTTCTGGTGGAATACCCGCAGCTAAAATCGCGGCGTTATATTGTTCAGCCATCGCACTTAAAGCGATACTCATACCACCAGAAGCTGAACCAGTAATACCTGCTAGAACAGTTGTCGTCACAGCCCCATTTACTAGTGGATTTGTAAAAGTACTGCTCATTGCATGACTAATCATGGCAAAACCCGGTAATGACGCAATAATTGCACCGAAACCATACTCAGATGCGGTATTCATCACTGCTAAAAGTGAGCCACCAATACTGGCATTAATGCCTTCTTTGAAGTTCGTCACTACACGCTGATAATCAAACAAAATTGCAGTAATAATCCCGACAATCAGCGCAAGACCAACTGCCCAGATCGCACCGGTTTTTGCAACATCTACGGTGTAATCCGCTAATCCAACTGCGGCAAAATCAAAACCATTTGGATACCACTCTTTGATTGCTTTAGACAAATATTTGTTCATTACGGCAACAAGAATGAGAGGCACAAACGCTAAAAACTGACGAGCCGTACTTCCATTATTTTGCAAGTTCATATCGGCTTCAATTTCTTGAGATGGTGTATTGTCTACGCCAAAACCCGAGAAACCTTCGCCAGCTTTTGCAGCAGCTCGGCGACGCCATTCTAAGTAAGCCAAACCCATGCATAGAACAAAAATAGCACCAATAATTCCTAGAAATGGTGCGGCATAAATATTGGTGCCAAAGAATGTAGTTGGAATTACATTTTGAATTTGCGGTGTACCAGGCAAAGCATCCATAGTAAATGTAAATGCACCCAGCGCAATGGTTCCTGGAATTAAACGTTTTGGAATATTCGCTTGTCTAAAAAGCTGGTTTGCAAAGGGATAAATTGCAAATACAGCAACAAATAAACTTACACCGCTATAGGTTAAAATTGCACCTAGTAATACAACCGTTAAAATTGCTTTTTTTGCCCCAATCCATCTTACAATGGTTCGAGCAATAGACTCAGCAATTCCTGACATTTCAACGACTTTACCGAAAATTGCGCCAAGCAAAAACACAAGAAAGTAATCTTTAATAAAGTTCACCATTTTGGGCATAAAAACACCCGAATAAAACGGCAAAACATTGGCTGGGTTAATGAGTAAAACTGCAAGTAAGGCACAAATTGGTGCCATGAGAATGACAGAAAAGCCCTTGTAAGCTGTATACATCAACAGCCCAAGCGAAAGTAGAATTACAAATAATTCCCACATATATTCTTTCTCCCTAAAGAATAGATATTAGGTTCAATAAAATTACCAAAAGATATTTAGGTTATCCCAAACCTATAATGATAAAAATCACAATATCTATGTGTGGTAATAGGTAAATGAGCTTAAAAATAAAATATCACTAAAATATTTAAAAACAATGTAATTTATTTAAATTTTTAAATACCAATAAAATACAAACACTTATTTGGCTCTCTTAGTAAAATTTAATTATTAAAAAAATATTATTGTTTTATAAAACTTATTAATTATTGAGTAAATTAAATTAATGTTTCTATATTATTTAATAAAGCCAATTGAATAATATATTTTTTAAATTAATTTAATAAATATTTTATTAGTTGAGATCAGTAATTTTTTATCTCTCTAAAGATTTTCTACTATGTACTTTTAATATTTAATTTCTACTATAATAATATAAACAATATAAATTAATATATAGATTAGCGCTGCCAGTACCCCACCGATTACTAGTGCGATCTCCATTGAATTAGAGGGATTATTTTCTGGTTTTCTAGCAAAAATTACCGGGTATTTTGCATTCTTAATTTTTTCTTCAGCAATTCGATAATGCTTTTTACCTATTCTTATAAAAATAAGGATACAAATAATAGGTAAAATAAATGATGAGTAATAAACTAATGAATCTACTGACAATTTATTATTGATCGCATCATCACATTTATGAAAATAATTTTGATTTTCTTTACTTAATTTACTGATTTTTTCAGGAGTAATTTGACTAAAATCAAAATCATTACGGCAACCAGATATAAAGACATCTTTGGCATCTCTAGAACTACTTGACCCACTACTCGTATGACGCATATGTACTGTTGTATAAGACATAATATTATTACAAAATAAAAAGCTAAATTTTATTAGATTAATAATAATTGGCAACCTAAACCTTCCTTAGCTGATATTTCCAAATAGTAGCGGCTGGATCCTGCGTTTCATCATACTTTGCTAAAAACACTGATTAATTCAGCTAGAAAAATTTACTAAAATAATTCAGCACATTGAGCTCTACTTGCTTTTTCATAATTTTTTGTCAAAAAACATCATATTAGGCAAATTTTCGTATAAATTACTCTTCTAGGTAAGTTGAGTAATTTAAAGGAAAGAAATGACGCTTAAACAACTAAAAGCTTTTTTGGCCCTTGCGCGTACACTCAACTATGCCAATGCTTCTTTAGAGTTACATCTCAGCCAATCTGCTTTAAGTCTCACCATCAAAAGCTTAGAGGAAGAGTTAGGCGGTAAACTGTTTAACCGTAATACACGCCGAGTTGAGCTTACTCAAGAAGGTAAATCACTCATTCCATATGCAAAAAAATTACTCGCCAATTGGGATGAAATGGAAAACGATGTTAAACAACGCTTTAAACTCAATCGTGGAACATTAAGTATTGCCTCAATGCCCTTTGTGACCCATGCAATTTTGCCAGAGGTGATTCATCAATTTTTAGCAGTCCATCCCAATCTTAATTTTTCAATTCACGATATTCCAAATGAGACCATTATAGAAAAAGTACAAGATGGTATTTTTGAGCTTGGTATTTGTTTTGAACCTGATCTCACCGAAGGTTTAGAGTTTAAACCGTTGTTTGAAGAAGACTTCTTAGCTCTATTACCTAAGAGTCACCCACTCGCTCAATCATCTTCTATTACATGGCATGAGCTTTGTTCAAATCCATTTGTAACCTTGCAAAAACCCTCAATTGTTCGATATTTAGTTGAGCAAAATTGTTTGCGAAATAATATAACGCTCGATTTAAAAGTTGAATGCCACCAAATTTCATCTCTTTCAAGTTTCGTTGCTTATGGAATTGGGGTAAGTGCAATTCCAAGGCATTTTGCTAAACACATTGATAAAGAACATAACGTACTGATTGATTTAAAAGACGAAGCCATTCATAAAACAGTAGGAATTGTTTATAAAAAGAACTTTGAAATTTCAAATATTTCTGCTCAATTTATTGAGGCACTGGTTCAATATAAATTTTAAAAAATTAAAGATTGTCTTTTAGTATAAGTTAAGCTTATGGATAAGTTAAATTCTTTAATTCTTATAATTTTTAATATGTTGTATATTGATTTTTAAATTTTTTAGCTTATATGCGTCTTAAGTTTTGTACTTAATTTGATATTATTCATTGATTATACTTATTAATCATTTAAAAAAATTAACTTCTATAACACAAAATGTGATGCTAAAACTAGAAACACTAAGGGATATAGGAAAACAACAGAATGAATAAAGTTTATGCCAACGCAGAGGCAGCACTGAAAGATGTAATTACAGACAATCAAACACTTGCTGTTGGTGGTTTTGGTTTGTGTGGAATTCCGGAAAAACTAATTGTTGCAGTTAAGCAAAGCGGTGTAACTGGTCTCACATGCATTTCGAATAATGCAGGTGTAGATGATTTTGGTTTAGGTATATTGCTTCAAACCAAACAGATCAAAAAAATGATCTCTTCTTATGTGGGTGAAAATAAAGAATTCGAGCGCCAATATTTAAATGGTGAATTAGAAGTTGAACTAACCCCACAAGGCACCTTAGCTGAAAAGTTACGTGCTGGAGGTGCTGGAATTCCAGCATTTTACACACAAACTGGTGTAGGTACACTCATTGCTGAAGGTAAAGAAGAACGTATTTTTAACGGCAAAAATTACATTTTAGAAGAATCTTTAACAGCCGATGTAGCTCTTGTTAAAGCATATAAGGCAGACAAGGCAGGTAATTTAGTATTTCGTAAAACTGCTCAGAATTTTAATCCCGAATGCGCAATGGCTGGAAAAATTACAATTGCAGAAGTTGAACAGGTGGTTGAAATTGGTGAATTGGATCCGGATGAAATCCATTTACCAGGTATATATGTGAACCGCATTGTATTAAATGCATCACCTGAAAAACGCATTGAGCATAAAACTTTAAGCACGG
This sequence comes from Acinetobacter sp. FDAARGOS_494, assembly GCF_003812225.1. Taxonomy (NCBI): domain Bacteria; kingdom Pseudomonadati; phylum Pseudomonadota; class Gammaproteobacteria; order Moraxellales; family Moraxellaceae; genus Acinetobacter; species Acinetobacter sp. FDAARGOS_494. The sequence continues at coordinate 3,588,183 of NZ_CP033866.1, read as the reverse complement.
AGGCAGTATAAAATGGCTTGGTCACGTAATGAAATGGCACAACGTGCTGCAAAAGAACTCGAAGATGGTTTTTATGTCAATTTAGGTATTGGCTTACCTACCCTTGTTGCCAATTATATTCCTGAAAATATTAATGTTTGGCTTCAATCTGAAAATGGCTTATTAGGTATTGGTGAATTCCCGACTGAAGAAACTGTGGATGCCGATTTAATTAATGCTGGGAAACAAACGGTTACTGCTCGCTCTGGTGCAGCCTTTTTCTCAAGCTCAGAATCTTTTGCCATGATTCGTGGTGGCCATGTCAACATTGCAATTTTAGGTGCAATGGAAGTTTCTGAAAAAGGAGACTTAGCGAACTGGATGATTCCGGGTAAAAAAGTCAAAGGTATGGGCGGTGCAATGGACTTGGTTGTTGGTGTTCAAAAAGTTGTTGTTCTTATGGAACACTGCGCAAAAGACGGTACACCAAAAATCGTGAAAAACTGTAGTTTGCCTTTAACAGGTAAAGGTGTTGTTCATCGCGTAATTACAGACTTAGGCGTAATGGATATTACGCCACAAGGTGTAGAGCTCATTGAACTTGCTAAAGACGTAACGCTCGAACAAATTCAAGCTGCTACAGGTGTCGAGTTTTATAAAACCTTAGTCGCGTAAATTCTAAGGCTTAGTTAGCTGTACAAGACTCAAGTTAGTAAGTGAGCTTGAGTCTTAGCCCTATCAAGCACCGGATGTGCTGTCTATAAATAAGAATGAGAAGGATTTTTTCAGCTATGGAAAAACAGCAAGGAATTTTTGAAAGATTTGCTCTTCGGATTAGTGACTGGTCTGAAAAATGGTTTCCTGATTCATATATTTTTGCTCTGCTTGGCGTCATTATTGTCTCTGTTGCCGCCTTGGGTATTGGTGCTCCAATCCATGATGTAGCGACCTCATTTGGTAATGGCTTCTGGAGTCTTATTCCCTTTACCCTGCAAATGACTATGCTCATTATTGTAGGTTATGTCGTTTCTGTATCTAAGCCCGTAAAATTCCTGATCCAAAAAATGGCGCGTATTCCAAGTTCTGGACGTGGTGCTATTGTTTTGGTGGCAACCGTTAGTTTATTAATTTCACTAGTCAATTGGGCAATAAGTACGATTCTTACTGCACTTTTAGTGATTGCATTAGCAAAACGTAAAGAGCTGAATATGGATTATCGTGCTGCTGCGGCAGCTGCAATCATTGGTATGGGAGCAACTTGGGCTCTTGGAATTAGTTCATCAGCAGCACAGCTTCAGGCAAATAAAACCAGTTTACCTGAGTCAATTTATAACCTAACTGGTGTTATTCCATTTACCGAAACGATTTTCCTTTGGCAATCAATTGCAATGACCATTATTTTAGTGATTGTTTCAATCGCTATTGCATATTGGTCTGCCCCAAAAGGCAATAGCGTTAAAACCATTGATAGTTTTGATGTGCAATTTGAAGAAGAAAAAACAAATGAAGCAAAATCTACTCGTCCAGGTGACTGGTTAGAAAATTCGCCTATCTTAACGATTATTGTGGTGATTTTAGGCTTAATCTGGATGTTTTTTGAATTTTCAAAAAGCAATCCCATCATTGCCATTTCAAGTCTCAACACCTACAACTTCGTGTTTTTAATGCTTGGGTTAGCTTTACATGGCACACCACGGAACTTTTTAAATGCTGTTGCAAAAGCAGTTCCGGCAGTATCGGGCATCTTAATTCAATTTCCACTGTACGGAAGTATCGCCTTTATTATGACCCAAGCTTTAAATAGCCAAGACTTATCGCTGTCACATTATATTGCCGAATTTTTCGTTTCAATCGCTTCAAAAGAAACCTTTGCAATTGTGATGGGAATTTACTCTGCTGTACTTGGATTTTTTGTACCTTCAGGTGGTGGAAAATGGATTATTGAAGCCCCATATGTTATGCAAGCAGCAAATGATTTAAAGGTTCATTTAGGCTGGTCTGTACAAATTTATAATGCAGCCGAAGCTTTACCAAACTTAATCAATCCATTCTTTATGCTTCCAATGTTAGGCATTTTAAAACTAAAAGCAAAAGATGTGATTGGTTTTACAGTGACACAGCTCGTTGTGCATTTTCCTTTAGTTTTATTCTTGCTGTGGTTCTTTGGTAGAACGCTCAGCTATACCCCTCCAACTTTTTAATTTAGTGGCGCCTTTAGTTTAGGCTAAAGGCAAATTTAGCAAATACACCAATAAGAGATATTAAGATGAGTTCAATTGTTATAGTTTCAGGTAGCCGTACTGCAATGGGTGGTTTTCAGGGTAGTTTATCTTCTCTAACTGCTCCAGAACTTGGCGCTGCTGTCATCCGTGAATCGATCCAACGTGCAGGTGTTAAACCTGAACAGGTAGATGAAGTGATTTTCGGTTGCGTACTCAGTGCAGGTATTGGTCAAGGCCCTGCTCGTCAAGCCATGCGTAAAGCTGGCGTGCCTGATCATGTCGGAGCTGTGACCATTAATAAACTTTGCGGCTCTGCAATGAAAGCTGTGTTAATGGCATCAGATACCTTAAAAGCAGGCAGTGCCAATATTATTGTGGCTGGCGGCATGGAATCTATGACGAATGCACCTTATATTTTGCCTAAAGCTCGCGGTGGTTATCGTATGGGACACGGCGAAATTAAGGATCATATGTTTTTAGATGGTCTCGAAGATGCAGAAACAGGTCGTTTAATGGGGTCTTTTGCTCAAGACATGGCAAATACCAAAGGCTTTACCCGTGAGCAAATGGATGACTTTGCAATTTCTTCACTTAAAAAAGCGCAAACTGCGATTACGGAAGGTTACTTCAAAGAAGAGATTGTTCCTGTTGAAGTAAAAACCCGTAAAGGTGTCGAAGTTGTTGATCAAGATGAGCAACCATTAAAAGCTAATCTTGAGAAGATCCCAACATTGCGTCCAGCTTTTAGTAAAGATGGGACAATTACAGCCGCTAACTCAAGCTCAATTTCTGATGGTGCTGCTGCGTTAGTACTTACCACTGAAGAATATGCTCAAAGTCACGGGTTAAATACTTTAGCAAAAATTGTGGCAACTTCGACTCACTCTCAGCATCCAAGCGAATTTACTATTGCTCCAATTAGTGCAATTCAGAAAGTACTTGAGCGTGCTGGTTGGTCTGTTGATGAAGTAGATGCTTGGGAAATTAATGAGGCTTTTGCGATGGTGGCAATGGCACCAATTCATGAGCTAGGAATTGATGAAGCAAAAGTAAACGTCCATGGTGGTGCATGTGCATTAGGCCATCCAATTGGTGCTACAGGTTCAAGAATTATCCTTTCTCTTATTTATGCATTAAAACGCTTAGGTAAAAAGAAAGGTGTTGCTGCCCTTTGTATTGGTGGTGGTGAAGCAACAGCCGTTGCGATTGAAATTTAATTTAAAATTAAAAGAAGATGTAAGGATTTTCTTACATCTTCTTTTTATAATTAAAACTTTTAAGCAGTTTTAAATAGTTCATAACAGGTTTGACGGAACCATTTATGGCTACTCTTGTGGTGACAAGACATATGCCAATGTTGCTTAACATCATAAGTTGGAAAATCAAGCGGTGCCGGTAAAATCTGTAAGTTCTCTCTAACCAATAAAACCTGACTTAAATAATATGGCACAGTGGCAATAGCATCTGTTTCCTGAACGACTAATCCCACCCCTAAATAACTTGGTAAGCGAATTAAAATATTTCGATCCAGCCCTTTATTTTGCAGCTCATTTTTAATGTGATAATGCCCAATACCCGCATCAATATCGATGTGAGATTCACGCATATAATCCTCTAAAGTGAAATTATTTGGGTCTAAACGTGGATGGCTTTTTGAGCTAATTACGACATAGTGTTGCCGAAAAAACTTCTGCTGATAAAAACCTTCTTCTAATTGCGGTAAAAAACCTATGGCTAGATCAATTTCGCCGTTTGCCATTTGATAGCTAGTTTCTGGAGTAATAGGCCTAATATTTAAACGAATCAAAGGTGCTTTTTCTTTTAAATAATTGGTTAATTGCGGCAACAAAACCAAATGAGACACATCAGTCATCGCAATCGTAAACAACTGATCTGAGGTCAAGGGGTCAAAGTTCACATTAAAATTATTAATACTTTCAACCTTATCAATAACTTCACTAATGAGTGGAAAAATTTGCTTTGCCAGTTCAGTCGGAATCATTTCATTACCGACTCGAATAAACAAAGGATCATTAAAATGTTGGCGGATTTTGTTTAGACCATTACTAACGCTCGGCTGTGTCAAACCAATGGCATCTGCAGCCATTGAAACACTTTTGAACCGATAAATATGATAAAAAATATTTAATAATCTACTGTCTAGATCAAACAAAATTGTCTCCGCTTGGACTCAATAATCCATTGAAATAAGCTCAAAGTAGATATGAAAGAGATAAATACTCCTATACTCTACTTTTGACTTATTGAAATTTACTCTAAATTATCAAAGAATTTAGACAAGGGGCAATGCTTTATACTGCCTTTCATCGTAAAGACCAAAGCATAATCTACTTATTTGCTTAATTTATATATAAATATCGTGTACTTCATCATTTCAAATGAGTAGACGTTATAGGTCTTGCTGGCCTTTAAAACCATTCCATATTTTCTGTACCGACTTATTATCACTCAAATTATTTTTGAAGATATAAATATCTTGAGCAAGGCAATATTCTTGTTGGTCTAAAATGACTAATTTTCCGGCTGCAAGATCTTCTTCAACATTAATTTTTGGAATCCAAGCCACCCCTAGACCTTGTAAAACCAGCTCTTTTAAATTGGTGGCATTATCTGTTTCATATAACGTTTTATATACAAGCTTACCTTCAATCAGTTGATCTACCAATTTTCTTAAGTACGCGTGTTTACTATACGCTAGCAGAGCAAAGTTACTTTGTATTGTATGTTTCGGGCTATGGTCGGGTTCAGTTGCAGAAACCGGTACAATAACCGTTTCAGCAATTTTGATACCACTTAAAATATCATCCCCAACCTTTCTAATATTGCTTTTATCTGCATAGCAAATCATAAAGTCACAAGCACCTTCTTTTAACAAAGACAGGCCTTCTCCACTATTCGTTGCGACAATTTCAATTTTTAAATCACGAATAAGTGTAGGAAATTTCTTTAAAAAAGTAGTTAAAAATCCAGAAGCTAAAGAATGAACAACGCAGAAACGAATGGTCGATTCAGTTTCATTTTTAATATTTTTAATGAGTTTTGCGGTCTCCTCTACCTGTTTTTCAATATTTTTAGACATCACTAATAAAATTCGACCAATGTCTGTAAATTCGATGTTGTTTTTGTTGTTCCTAATAATGACTTCAGCACCAATCATTTCTTCAATTTGTTGAATTCTTCGAGTAAATGCAGACTGGCTAATAAATCTTTTCTCTGCTGCTTTTGAGATTGAACGTTCACGTTCTAATGTGAGGAGATCCTCTACCCAACGGACTTCTAAATTCATCTTATCTATTCCCTTTTAGATTTGTAATTTTATTAATTGATATTTTTGGGAAGTAGCATAAATAAATTTAGTGATGAGAAAGAATGATAAAACATAGGGAGTACCTGCAAAAATGCGAGAAGTGAAAGGACAAAGCCAATCTATAAAATTAAGTATTTAATAATTCTGACATAGAAAAGAAGATAAGAAAATAATAGGTTTTGTTTTCACGAGACAAGAGATGAACATAAGTACAATTCAGCTAAAAAAATTATTTAAATCAAACAATAAAAACCCATCATAAAAATAAATAAGTGAACTTAACAAGATAACTTTTAGAAATAGGCACGAACTTATATTTGTACATTTTATTGATAAAAAAAGTCCGCACCTTGGGGAAGAATGCGGACTGTAAACTGTTTCAATAACTGATCCTTATGTTATTGATTAAATTTTTCAGAATCTTAATTAAGATACTTTTCCACTATAAAAGGTAGTTAAAAAATCTATTTTCATACCCTTTTTACTTTGCCTAACCCAAAAAACATGAAAAATGATTTTTTACTCTCTCAATGGGTTGGTAAGGTAATAATTGATAAGAAAATGATTACCTTACCTCATTTCAGGATTTAAGCAGTCATAATAATTGATTGTATTTAAATACAATATTTGAAAAGAGTATAAGATAAAAAGATAATCCCGACTATTATACTAAAGTATCTATTTAGGTGTACGCAAACGTATTGAGTCCCCTTTAAAAGCGGTGACGATTTTCGCAGACGGGTTGATCAAAATGACCTAATATTCACCAATCAAGTAGTATAACTTTCTTGAAATTTCAACCATCATATTAGAAGTATATTGACTGATTTCAAATATCTGTTTTTTCTGTGGATTGAAAACCATATTGTCTTTTTCATCACTAAAAAAAACATAAGTTGTGTATTTATCCATGTGATGAATATGCTCTTTTAAGCTGAGTTTCTCACCAGAGTTAGGGTCATATGCAATAAACTTCATTCTCATGCATTTGTCTCTTTACAGCGTGCTTACACCTTATAAAATTTCAGTCAAAAGATTATTTAACAGACAATAATCTTGAATGCCTAAATTATTGATACGATGCAGTAGGGATATTTTGTTTAGCTTTTTGAATAGATAACTCAGCATTCTTAATTGATTGCTCAGCTTCTTTAAGCATGTGCGAACTTTTAGTTTCAGCTTTTTCTTCATTATCCCAAAGGAGATAACAAGCAAAACTTCCCAATATTAATAAAGCAGCAGTTACTTTTAACATAAACTTAATAAATCAAAATTTTCTGTATTATAAGTATTTTTATGTGAAATGCATCACAATTTTATTAAAATTTATTAAACAAAACTCATTATTTACTTATATAAATTAACTTTCACATGAAAAATCAAATATTTTTTTGATTTTAATACACGGAAATGATTGCTTAGTTTTCTGTATAAATTTTGATTTACTTACATTTTCACACCTTTGACCAATCTATAAAATTAAATAAATATTTGAATATATTAAACTTTAGAACAAGTATTCATTCTGTATACGCTCATATACCAACGATTATTTCTCGACTACCCTCTTTTTTGTTATGCAAAAAATGCATAATTGCTTTAATAAATGCATTAGAAGTGAAGCATTTCGAATTCTAAGATGAATCATCTTTACTGATTCGAAGTTTAATGATGAACGCTGATATTACTACCCGTATTGAGAAGGATCTTATTGGTCATCGAGAAATCAACAATGACCATTATTACGGAGTTCAAACATTACGTGCTTTAGAAAATTTCAACTTAACAAATAGCAAAGTTGGAAATTTCCCTAATTTAATTAAAGCATTAGCTATGGTTAAACTAGCTTGTGCTGAAGCAAACTATAATCTTAAAAACTTAGATCAAACTAAATTTGAAGCGATTGAATACAGCTGTAATCAGCTTATTCGTGGTAATTTCCATGACCAGTTTCCAATCGACATGATGCAAGGCGGGGCTGGCACTTCAACCAATATGAATGCAAATGAAGTATTGGCAAACGTTGCTTTAGAATATATGGGCCATTCTAAAGGTCAATATCAATACTTGCATCCAAATAACGACATTAATATGTCGCAGTCAACAAATGACGTATACCCTACTGCAATTCGTTTAGGTTTATTACTTAGCCTAGATGAGTTAAATCTTCCATTTAACAATTTGATTCTTAGCTTCTTGAATAAATCTCAAGAGTTTGCACACATTTTAAAAATGGGTCGTACTCAGTTACAAGACGCTGTGCCTATGACATTAGGTCAAGAGTTTGGTGCTTTTGCGGTAACTCTACAAAAAGACCTTGAGCAAATTAATACGCTTATTCCAAATGTTTTAGCTTATATGAATCTTGGCGGTACAGCGATTGGTACAGGAATTACCACTGAATATAGTTACCGTGAACTCGCGATTCAAGCACTTGGAAAAATCTCTGGTAAGAAAATTAAGTCTGCTCCTGATCTAATCGAAGCCACTTCTGATATGGGTGACTTTGTTCTTTTATCTGGTTTATTAAAACGTACTGCAACTAAACTTTCAAAAATTGCCAATGACTTGCGTTTACTTTCAAGTGGTCCACGTACTGGTATTAATGAAATTAATTTAGAAGCACGCCAACCTGGTAGTTCGATTATGCCGGGTAAAGTAAACCCAGTTATTCCTGAAGCAATGAACCTTGCTTGCTTCCAGATCATTGCAAATGATTTGGCTGTAACTTTAGCTGCTGAAGCTGGTCAATTACAGTTAAATGCAATGGAACCACTTATTGCATTCAAACTGTTTGAATCGATGGACTTGCTTGGTAAAGCAATGGCAATGTTCCAAACTAAGTGTATTGATACGATTACGGCGAACCCTGAACACTGTAAAGCTTTGGTTGAAAATTCAATTGGTATTGTGACTGCACTTAACCCATACCTAGGTTATGAAACTACAACTCGTATTGCTAAAACTGCAAACGAAACTGGGCAAAGCGTATTGGCTTTAGTTCAAAATGAAGGTTTATTATCAGCACAAGTGCTTGATGATATCTTATCGATTAATAATATGGTTAAACCAAAAATGTCGGCTTAATTCCTGAAATAAAAAAAGGAGCTTATAAAGCTCCTTTTTTTATTTCTTCTACAACTTTTAAAAGCTAAAATTTGTAGAAAATTGAGCTGTGCGAGGATTACCTAAGAACAGATAGTCATCTCCCATAAATGCCCCTACATCACGCCAATATTTCTTATTAAATAAGTTATCAATATTGAATCTAAAAGTAGTGTCATGCCCAGCAAAATTTGTTTTATAGGCAGCACCAATATTAAAGACACTATATCCGCCTACTTTTGCAGTTCCCTCTTTATTTGCATATTTACTGCTACTGTATTGCATACCACTGAGTAATCTTAATCCTTCAACTGACGGTACTTTATAAGATAACTGGGCTGTAGCACGTACTTTCGGTACATTTTGAGTTTGATGACCTTTGTAACTGTCAGTATCAATATCAACTAGACGAGATTTGGTATAGGTAATGCCAGAACTTACGTCAAGTGTATCGGTTAAGGCACCTGTTAAACCTAACTCAATACCTTGATTGTGTTGTTCGCCTTGTGAAATAAATTCTAATTCTCCTGCAGAATTTGCAGTCGTATATTGATTATCTTGCTTTAAATCAAAAATAGCTGCTGTTACTAAGAAGTTCCGAATTTGTTGCTTAATACCAACTTCATATTGTTCAGAGTTTTTAGGAGATAGAACTTCTAGAGCATTATTAGCGAACCACGGAGCTTCACCACCATCTGATAATCCTTTGGCATATGAAGCATAAAGATTAGTCGTGGAAGTTGGGCTATACATGAGTGCTAATTGTGGCAAGAATTTGTTTAAATCCGTATCACGGCTTTGCTGCCCATCTGAATTATAAGCTTGCTCATCAAGGTGAATCAGTTTTCCACCGAGTAGAGTTGACCATTGATCATTAAATTGAACTCGGTCAGATACAGTAAGTGCAGTCTGATCACTCTCTAGAGCTTTGTAACGATCGCCAGGGCTTTCCGATGAAGGACTGTAGTCGACCGTATCTTCATAGATATTGCCTGTTCCTACCGCTACATTCAGTGGTGTATGGTGTTTTAAGGTTTTATATGTACGTTGTAATTCGAAAGCGATTTGATGCTGAATGTTGCCAGTATTGAAATGACCATTTAACCCAGCAGCGAACTGGTTAGTAATTCGTGTATCATCTGGGCTGCGGAAGTCATAAATGTCATAATTTCCGTGTTTATCAAAAGTATTGCCCAAACCAGAATATTCACAAATATCGTTATAACATCCCCATGGGAAAGCACTATTATCATCAATCACAACACGGCTTTGTGATGCACTTAAGCTACCATTCCATTGATCGTTAAATGCATATTGATATTTCAAACTTGCATTTACACTGTTATTTACAACAGGTTTACTCCAAGACTGATAACCCAATAAACGGTCTTGATCTACATTTGTTGGTACTTCTTGCCCATCAAGCAGTTGATAACCGGGTACTGAACGTTGACTTTGATGCTGAGCTTCAATATCAAACAATAATTTAGAACGCTCATTAATTTTCCAGTCTAAAGCAACTGAACCAAACTCACGCTTACCATTTGCGTGATCAACATTTGGATGGATGCTTTCATGGGCTAAATTGATTCGATAACCAAAACTATCATTAACAAAGCCGCCTACATCCGTTGCCAGTGTATAGCCGCCTTCTGAATTTGCATCGACCGTAATAGTTTTAATATCGGCAGGTCTTTTGGTTACATAGTTAACCACACCACCTGGTGTCGACATTCCACTTTGAATTGCAGAAATGCCTTTTAAGATTTCAACTTGTTCTTTATTTTCTAAAGCTACATTTTGTTCGCCACGTATGGTATGGCCATTAATGAGATAGCTTGAGCCTAAATCAAGCGCAAAACCACGTGCTACAAAATTTGGATAGTAGCCAATTGCAGCATAACCATCGCCTAAGGATGAATCATTTTTAATCACATCGGTCAGTGTTTTTGCGTGTTGATCTGCTATACGTTCAGATGTAATGGTGGTAATAGATGCAGGTACTTTCTTTACATCACCAGTTTGAAAACCAGATAAACTCACTTTTTTTGATGTGTATAGTGCATCACTATTTTGTGTAGCGTTCACAGTAATGGTTGGGAGCTGCGAAACCTCCGCTTCATTTGCATAGACGACAGATGTTATGAGTGCAATAGATGAAGCCAATGCTGTTTTAGAGCATGTCATGAAGTGAAGATTTAACGAACGTCTTTCCATTGAATAACTACCTGCCATACCGTGCATAATTTGAAGCGCTAGAAATAAGTGCTGAGCCGATTTTTAGCCACGCAAGAATACAGCTACATATATTGAGAAACAACATATTCTGTATTTTTTCGATTAAGTGAATTTAGTTCGACTTTTTCAACTTATCATTCTATGAATTTCCTTTATTTTCTTGGGAATTGATACTATAACTTTTTAAGTATTATCAAATATTCAAAATACACTTAAGCTCAAAATGGCACTTAAAAGGAGAAACAGAATAGAAAAATACTGGTATTAAACTAGCTTACTGATTTTAAAAACAATTAATTATGCAGTTAAATAAAAGGAAGTGTTCGATCATTGGTAAAAAATTCTTTAAATCGAACAAAAGGACGTAATCTCACTAGAATCGAATTTTAAAATTAGAAAAAATGAATGGTTAGGAATTCTAAGGACGTGCTCAGGGTCGAGTGATTTTTATAAAGTTCATTCTATTTTCTGTTTAGCCCACCTAAAAAGTTCCTAGTTTTTGTCTACAAAGTGATGGAAGTAATATGACATATACTCAGGAAGAAAAACGTAGCAGGATACGTGGGATTGTAGGCGCAGCCTCTGGTAATTTAGTCGAATGGTTTGATTTTTATATTTATGCAGTATTTGCTGCTTACTTTACTCAAGCTTTAACCGCGCCAGATATGGATAGCACAACCAAGTCTATTTATGTTTGGGGGGTGTTTGCCGCAAGCTTCTTTATGCGTCCGATTGGAAGCTGGCTATTTGGTCGTATTGCAGATCGACATGGCCGAAAGAAGTCGATGATCATATCAATCTGTTTGATGGCTTTAAGCTCCTTTTTATTTGCAGCTTTGCCTACTTATGATCAAGTCGGTTTATTTGCCCCTTTTCTGTTACTCCTTGTTCGTTTACTTCAAGGCTTATCAGTGGGTGGTGAATATGGCGCCGTTGCCACTTATATGAGTGAATTAGGCTTAAAAGGTCAGCGTGGTTTTTACTCATCTTTCCAATATGTCACCCTCTCTGGTGGTCAATTGCTTGCAAGCTTACTGGGCGTTATTTTGTTGACGTTCTTAAGTGAACAACAATTACATGATGGCGGTTGGCGTATTCCATTTGTTATTGGTGGTATCGCAGCAATCTTATCTTTGCTTGCACGTAGTCGTTTAGAAGAAACACTTTCTCATCAAGACAGCGAACGAAAAGAGTCTGGTAGCTTAAGAGAACTCTTTAAAAAGCACTGGAAAACCTTTTTATTAGTGGTTGGATACACTTCTGCTGGTTCATTAACGTTTTATGTAGAGACCGTTTATTCAAAAACCTATTTAACCAACTTAGGGATGGACGGAAAAACAGTTGGTTATATCATGACCTTCGCCCTATTTGTCTATATGTGTGCTCAACCTGTATTTGGTGCAATTTCGGACCGTATTGGGCGACGTTCTTCAATGTTGGCATTTAGCTTATTGTCCGCCATTTTTATTTATCCCGTCATGGTGATCGGGATGCGTGCCTATATAGATTCTCCGATCATCATTACATTGCTACTCATCTTTATGATGATGTTACTCAGCTTCTATACTTCTATTAGTGGTTTGGTAAAAGCTGAAATGTTCCCACCTCATGTGCGAGCTTTAGGTGTAGGTTTCTCTTATGCAGTAGGTAATGCACTGTTTGGTGGTTCTGCGCCTTCGGTTGCCTTACAGTTTAAAGCTGCCGGAATTGAAAACACCTTCTTTATTTATGTGATTGTCATGCTGATTATCTGTTTCTTGTGTAGCCTTGCGCTTCCGAAAAAACCAGATTACTTAGAACATGATCATTAATTAAATGAGATGCCTTCTGTCCCAAGCAGAAGGCATCTTTTAGCTCTTAGCAAATTCTTTTAAAAAAGCCCACGGAAAAATCCCTTTATCATGCCCATCGCTAAAGCAAATTTGGGCACCATAACCTTGATCAAACATAGCTGTCACTTCAACATTTTGATGCTCTATTTTAATTTGTTTAATCCGCTTCGCTCGACAAAAGCCGCATGGGCAAATTTCTCTTAAACTTTGATGACTCAGACATACGCTTGAGCCATCGGTCCATATAAAGTGAACCTGCTTATTTATAGTGTCGACACGGATATCAGGTCTGATTTGCATACTTCACCTCACCAATTTGATTTAATCCAATACGAATCGCTTTTCGTACTTCAGGATCTGGATCATTTTGATGTTGTTCCAATAGCTTCTGAGCTTCTGCTGTACCAATTTCACCGAGTGCTAAAGCGACTTCTTTACGCAAGTTACTAATTTCATGCTTAAAGTTATCAGTCAAATGAGCAACTGCCAGATGTGATTTAAGTAGTCCCAAGCTCCGTACTGCCGCAATACGTACTTGCCAATACAAGTCTGATACAGCATGAATTAAAGGAGCTTCGAGCTGAACAATACGTAATTTTCCAATCGTAAGAGCAGCTTCCACTCTTAGTTGCCAACTTTCCGAAGTTAAAGAATGTTGAAGTGCTTGGATAACTTCAACCGATATGTTCTGACTATAAGCTAAACCACCTGTTGCAATACGGCGGACCTCATCATCTGTATCTGTTTCGGCAATTTTTGCCAATATCGTAATTGCTTGGTCTTGTTGTAACCAACTTAATGCACTGACTGCCTCACGGCGTACAAATGCATCTTCGTGGTGTACCAAAGCAGATATCTCTTCAAATAATTGCTGTGGTCGTAAAGGTTTTAAAGCACGCAGAATTGCACCAAGAGCAAAAGTATCCGTATGCTTTAAATACGGTGCCAGTATCTGGGCCGATGCCGCATTTTTGACTTCACTTAAACTCTGGCTGGCAGCTTGTCTCACATTCAGATCAACATCAAATAAGGCTTGAGCCAATACTTGCAAACTGGTTGGGTCTTCCCAGCTTTCTAGTTTTTTTGCCGCTTCTTCACGAACTAAAGCTGAAGAGTCGTGTTGTAGTGCTGCATGCAACCACGGAAGTAAACTCGGATTTTCTTCATCACCAATATTCATTAAAGCGACAAAGCGTATCTTTTCATCTGCATGATTGAGCTGTGCAAGAAATTCCTGATTATATTCATCGATATCATCTAAAGCTTGATAATAAAAACTCATTCGTATTCCTTAATTTGTGATTTCTTTCCAAGCCCTAATGGATTTAAACGGCTTAACTCTTCTTGTTGAGTGGCTTCTTTTAACGTTTGGATGCAATGTTTTTTAATGGCTGTAAATTCACTACTCGTTACAAGCTCAACATCCCGTGGACGTTCAAACTTAAGTGGAATTTCTTCAATAATTCGCCCTGGTCGATGGCTCATAATCAACACTCGATCGGCTAAAAAAAGTGCCTCATCAATATCGTGGGTAATAAATAAAACCGACGTTTGAATTTCTTGCCAAATTTCGAGTAATAGCATTTGCATTTTTAAACGAGTTTGAGCATCTAACGCACCAAACGGCTCATCCATTAATAAAATGCGAGGTTGATTAATCAGTACTCTCGCAATTTCAACCCGTTGCTGCATGCCACCAGAAAGTTCAGCTGGAAATTTATGTTCAAAACCTTTAAGTCCGACCAGATCAATCATTTTCTGAGCTTGTTCAATACGCTTTTGTTTAGCGATGCCTTTCATTTTTAAACCAAAGGCAATATTTTCGAGCACGCTTTTCCACGGAAATAAGGTATGTTGCTGAAACACCAAACCTCTATCTGGATGCGGTTCAAATATCGATTCATCATCAACCGTTAAAGACCCAGAACTAATCGGTAAATGCCCTGCCAAAGCACCTAATAATGTTGATTTACCGCAACCAGATGGGCCAAGTAAACATATAAACTCGCCCGGTTGTATTTCGAAATTAACCCGATCTAATGCCTGAAAACGATTTTTAGCTTGCCCTAAATGTAGAGATAGATTTTGAATACGTACATGGCCTTGTGTAACTGACATTTTAAGACTTCCTCAATTGATACCATGGAGTAAATCGGTTTCCAATCACACGCACCAATGTACTGCTAAACATACCTAACGCTCCTATTAGCACCATGCCAACCACGATATTGCTATAGTTTTGCAAGGTGAAAGATTCCCATGTGAAGTATCCAATTCCATGTTGCCCCGAAATCATTTCGGCAGTCACTAAACAGAACCAGCAAGTGCCCATTCCAATGGATAAACCAGTAATAATGTTCGGTAATGCACCCGGAATAATGACTTCATGAATAATGGCAAGATCAGAAGCACCTAGACTTTTTGCAGATGCAACGAGTCGTGGATCAACTGCACCAACACCATGTACGGTGTTTAATAAAATTGGAAATAAAGCCCCAATAAACGTAATAAAAATCATAGACGCTTCTGAGGATGGAAAAATCAGAATTGCTAAAGGAATCCATGCAACTGCTGGTATTGGACGTAATACTTCTAATGGTGGCATTAGAAAGGCAGCCAGTTTTTGATAACGTCCTGCCAACAAACCAATGCCTACACCAATTAGAGCTGCAAGCACAAAACCAACCACTACACGAAATACACTAGATTCAACATGTTCAAATGCAGCGCTGAGTTGAAAAAAAGCCCATAGCGCATGAATGACATCTAAAGGTGTCGGGACATTGCTAAAGTTCACAAAGCCTAAATTTACTTTAAACTGAGCAAGTCCTTGCCAAATGACTATCCAAAAAGCTATGGATGTAAAAGCAATCACGTAGCTTTTTAAACGCGCCGGATATGATCTCAACTGCTGAAAAAATTTAGTCAAAAATGTACTTTGGTTATTAGGTTTTGTCTGGGCTAAACTACTCATTTGTCACCTCCTGATCATTAGGTAAGACAACACATCAGCTCTGTGTTACAAGTTGAATAGCTTTAAAGTCATATACTTTTCCGCCCTGTTGTTTAGCCCATTTTTCAGCATCATCTTTTAATAAAAAAGCCTGAATTTGTCCTGTTTTGTCTGTGGCATACCATGCCAAATTGGCAAGTAACTTAATGTCGGACTGATGATCTTGGCTATAAACCACACGCACCGTTTTTCCATCGGCTTGTATTTTCTTTAAATCAGAAAAAGCATGCTCAGGCGTTTCATAGCTACGAACTTTTTCTTCACCCTTTACCCAAATTTGAGTTACCCGATCAAATGTCTTGATGGGTTGGCCCGTTAAAGCATCATTGGCAACCAAAGGTGATTTTGCATAGTCAGCAAGTTGCTGGCTGTAATTAAGTCCAGATGCCTGAAATGCATCCTTAATATATTGGTCATCAATAAATTTATTTACATCAAGCGTACCGTCGTTTTTTCCTAAAACTTTTAAGGTATCTATCGCAATTTGAGTCGCTTTTCGATATTCAGGTTTCCACGTTAAGTCACGAGTTTGCAGACCTAAAGGGCCATGAAATAGATAAACAACTTCGGCAGGAATACCTGTTTTTTCAGCAATAATTTCACTATATTTTTCTGGTTGTTCCTGAATCAGACGATTCGCTTCAATAGTTGCTTGTAAATAAGCTTTTATGACTTCGGGATGCTGCTGTGCATAATCCTTGCTGGCAAGCGAACCATGAAATGTGGGTGATTTTGCTTGAGAACCATCATAGATTTTTTTGGCAAAACCTTGGTAAGCAAATAACTCACCAAATGGTACGAAGTCAGCATGTGCAGAAATTTTATGACTTTTTAATGCAGGTCCCGCCACTTCTGGCGCCTGAGCAATCACTTTAATATCTTTATCAAGTTGCCAGCCTTCTGCCTGAATCGCTCGCAGCAACAGTCCATGAGCAGTTGAGGCAAAAGGTACAGAAATGGTTTGTCCTTTTAGTTCTTTGAGCGATGTTACTTTTGAGTCAATTGGAACAACAATCGCATTACCGCTACCATTAATACTGCCTGACAATGGCGCTAAAAATATGCTTTCTTTTCCTGCCTTTTTAAATGCCGCTAAATTATTAACCGCAGGAAAGTCGGCCATTGCTCCCAAATCTAAACGCCCAGCCACCATCTCACTGGTCAGTGGTGCACCAGAGGTAAAGTTTTTCCATTGAATGTCATATTTAACGTGTTTGTATTTACCATCTTTAGGCAAATATTTTGGTAATAAATTCAATTCACGAATGAGCAACCCACCTGTTGCACAGTTAATAGTCGTGTCTTGTGTACCAATGGCTACACGCACAGTTTCTGTTTTACTGCCGCACCCCAAAGTGCCGAGTACCATGGCACCAATTAAGCTACTGAGTAATAGTTTTTTATTGATCAATTTATTTTGTCTCATGTTACGTATTCCAAATTAATTATTTGAGTAGGTATGGGATATTTACTTTGACTGCATCTGTTGGGCAGTCCTTTTCACAAGGCATGCAATACCAACATTCATCAAATTGCATATAAGCTTTTTGAGTTGTGGGATCGATTGCCAATAAATCCATTGGACAAACATCTACACAGACAGTGCATCCTTTATCAGCAATACATTTATCTTCATCGATAATGACGGGTGCGACAGTACGGTGCTGTACTTCTTTAAAAATAAAAGCCATGATTTGAATTCCTGATTTATTTAGTCTGCTAGAGCAACATCTTTTTGAATGCGTAAACGGTCATACGACACAGCTTCATCTTGATTAATCGGAACCAGATAAGGCTCGATTGGCTTTTTGAAACTGACCATATTGCCGTGTTCATCTTTTTTCAAATGCGCGTGACAGAACCAATCCGAGTTATTTTTTTGAGGGAAATCTGCTCTATAGTGGTACAGTCCCCAGCGGCTTTCTTCTCTAAACAATGAAGCTCTTGCTGCCATTTCCGCACAATCTCGAATAAAAGAAACTTCAGCGGCACGCATCAGCTCATGTGGGTTTCTGGCAGAAATTCGCTTAATATCCTGTTTAATTTCTTCAAAACGCTTGAGCCCAATTTGCATTTTTTGACGAGTTTTAGGAGGCTGCAAATAGTCATTTACAAAACGGCGCAGCTTATATTCCACTTGTTCTGGAGGTAAACCTTCTGAGCAATCCAGTGGCGCAAATATTCGAGCTTTTTCTGCTTCTATTTCGCTTTGGTTTAATTCGCTATCTTCAATTGCATTCACGTATTGCGCAGCATTTACACCCGCAAACCATCCGTAGGTAAAAGCACCAAGCATATAGTTATGAGGTACAGCCGCCATATCGCCAGCACTATATAAGCCTTTAACCGAAGTCTCGGCTTTTTCATTGACCCATACGCCAGAAGCACTGTGTCCACTACAGAAACCAATTTCTGAAATATGCATTTCCACCATATCTTGACGGTAATTGGTTCCTCGACCCTCATGAAAACGTCCACGGCTTGGGCGCTCATTGGTATGCAAGATTTCTTCGATGGTTTGAATGGTTTCTTCGGCCAGATGATCTACTTTTAAATAAACAGGGCCATTACCACTTTCCAGTTCTTGGTAAAACTCCCACATCATTTGACCACTCCAGTAGTCACATTCAATGAAACGTTCACCTTTACTATTGGCGGTATAACCTCCTAAAGGCCCGGTCACATAGGCACAAGCCGGACCGTTATAGTCTTTAATCAATGGATTAATCTGGAAGCATTCTAAATTGGCTAGTTCAGCACCAGCATGGTATGCCATTGCATAGCCGTCACCTGCATTGGTTGGGTTTTCATAAGTGCCCATTAAATAGCCGGAAGCTGGCAAACCTAAACGCCCTGCTGCACCACAACATAAAATGGCTGCTTTCGTTTTAATGACATAAAAGTCACCACTACGACAATCAAAACCGAGTACACCATTGATTGCACCTTGCTCATTTTTTAAAAGCTTCGTAGTGACAATCCGATTATTAATTTTGACTTGAGCACGCTTTAACTGACGATATAAAACTTTTTTAACGTCATGGCCTTCAGGCATTGGTAAAACATATGCCCCCATGTGATGTACTTTTTTTACTGCAAATTCACCCGTCTCATCTTTTTCAAACTTAATACCCCATTGATCAAGCTGTTGAATGGTTGTGAAACTATGCTTCGCATATGCATATACAGTGGTTTGGTTAACTACCCCATCATTGGCAATGGTAATTTCTTTGGTGTACTGCTCAGGTGTTGCGTAGCCCGGAATGACAGCATTATTCAGTCCATCCATTCCCATTGAAATCGCTCCACTGCGCTTTACATTCGCTTTTTCAATGAGCAAGACTTTTAAATTGGGGTTTTCTTGTTTGGCTTTAATCGCAGCCATTGGCCCAGCAGTTCCACCACCAATCACCACAATATCGAACTCAAGATATTTAGTTTCCATTGAATATTCCTTATTTTTATCTGAGTTATTAACGATGAATACGTAAACGGTACTGGAAGGTATCGCCCGAGAAATAGAGATATTCATAGTCAATAGGTTGGCCATTTGCGTCATGAGTCAAACGTTCGACCCGTAATACCGGAGTTCCGATTTCGACTTGCAACAAAGCCGCTAATTCTTCATCCGCTACCGTGGCATCAATGCTTAAATCCGCATGTCCCAAAGGAATATCGCACTCTTGTTCTAATGCCTTGAAAATATCGGTTGTACGTAAATCAATCGCTTTCTCTTTAAGTTTCAAACCAATATGTTCTGGCAAATAAGTCAACTCATACGACACTGGTTGACGGTTGAGTAAACGGACACGTTGAATTTCATATACATTGGCTTTAACGGGTAACTTTAATTTCGGTACTACGTACATTGGGATCTGCTTAAGCTCGGCCGAGATGACACGGTTTAAAATTTCATGACCAGCAGATGACATTGCTTCTGCAAAACCTTGCAAACTTGAAATGTTCTGGAACGTTTTTGGCTTACTTACAAAGGTCCCTTTACCTGGCACCTTAAAAATATAGCCTTCCAACTGTAATTGGTTGAGTGCTTGGCGAACTGTGATTCGGCTTACACCAAACTGTTCAGCAAACTCGTTTTCAGATGGAATTTGACTCAACACGGCATATTCACCATTTACAATTTTGTTCAGGATGAGTTCCCTTAATTGATCGTAAAGAGGCTTGTGATTTTTGGGATCTTGGGGTAGCTGGCTCACGGCTCACAACCTGTTATAACAACTTGAGCAAATAATGTTTAAAATGTTTCAGCTTTGGAAATAATTTAAAGCGATAACTTTAGTTAAAAAAATAATTTCATTGAATATCAATAAATTAATAAATAGTTATCTATAAAAGTTGAATGGTTATCATAAAAAATACATTTGTGTTTGTTATGCTATAAAACATACTCCGTTATGCCATAAACGTAAAAATTAATATTATTTTTTAGGGGATAATATGCAACAAAAACAATTAAATACCCCTGATGATTCAGTGGAACAAGTCACCTTCTGGCAAGCCTTCTTATTTTGGCTCAAGCTTGGTTTTATTAGCTTTGGGGGGCCAGCTGGACAAATCGCTGTGATGCATCAGGAACTGGTTGAACAAAAGCGCTGGATATCAGAAAAAAGATTTTTACATGCACTGAACTACTGCATGTTGTTACCCGGTCCTGAAGCACAGCAGTTAGCAACCTACATTGGTTGGCTTATGCATAGAACTGCGGGAGGATTGGTTGCAGGTATTCTATTTGTATTACCCTCTTTATTTATTTTAATTGGGCTATCTTGGGTTTATATAAAATTTGGAGATGTGCCTGTTATTGCAGGTATTTTTTACGGGATAAAGCCTGCCGTCACTGCAATTGTCTTTCATGCAACTTACCGTATAGGTAGTCGTTCGCTTAAAAATAAGTTTTTATGGGTCGTCGCGATTGCAGCATTTTTTGCCATTTTTGTCTTAAAGCTTCCTTTCCCGCTTATCGTTTTAACAGCTGGTATTGCTGGCTATTTAGCGAGTAAAAAGTACCCAGAACTATTTTCCTCCGCGGGTGGGCATAAAGCTAGTCAAAAAGATTATGGTCCGGCATATATTGATGATGATACTCCGACACCAGAGCACGCTAAATTCCATTGGTCACGGTTAGCCAGACTTATTTTTGTGGCAATCGCTTTATGGCTATTGCCAATTTTAGCTTTAGGCGCATATTTTGGATGGCATCATTCCTATACCCAAATGGCTTGGTTTTTCACTAAAGCTGCGCTGCTTACGTTTGGGGGCGCTTACGCGGTTTTACCTTATGTCTATCAAGGGGCTGTCAATCATTTTGGTTGGCTTTCACCTACACAAATGATTGATGGATTGGCACTTGGTGAAACTACACCCGGTCCACTAATTATGGTCGTTGCCTTTGTTGGTTTTTTAGGAGGCGTTAATCATTCATTACTAGGCTCTGAGCATTTATTTTTTGCTGGAGCACTCGGTGCTGTTATTGTGACTTGGTTTACCTTTCTATTTTCATTTGTCTTTATTTTTGCGGGTGCACCGATTATTGAATCTACACATAACGAAATTAAATTTACTGCACCCCTCACTGCAATTACCGCGGCTGTGGTCGGTGTCATTTTAAATTTAGCACTATTTTTTAGTTATCACGTGTTATGGCCACAGGGTTTTTCAGGCCATTTTGATATTGTCGCGGCCCTCATTACTGTAGCTGCATTTATTGCTTTATTCCGATTTAACATTAACGTGCTGTATGTCATTTTTGCTTCGGCACTGGTTGGGCTCGCAGTCACTTTCTTTTAGTTATTTACTGATTGAATTAATTTCTTAAAATCATAATCTCAATAAGGCCGAACAGTTCCTTTACTGTTCGGCTATTTATATTTTTAACCCGCTAACTGGGCAATTTGCGCTGCTGCATTATCTAAGGCAGCTTGACGTGCTTCTGGTCCGAAAGCGATTCCTTCGGCGCGCACAAAAGTGATATCAGTCACCCCAATAAAATTGAAAAACGCTTTGATATAAGTTTCTTGATAGTCTAAAGCTTCGGCTGGTGAACCTTCTGAATACACACCACCACGCGAAGAAGCAATAATGACACGTTTCCCCTCTACTAAACCTTGAGGACCGTTTTCCGTGTAACGGAATGTTTTACCAGCAACAGATAGACGGTCAAGCCACGCTTTTAACTGTGATGGGAAGCTAAAGTTATACATAGGTGCGCCAATTACAACGATATCTGACGATAAGAACTCATCCAAATATTGGGTGTTTCGTGCAACACGTTGTTGCGCTGTTTCATTATTAGGTTCAACACCTTGCCATGCTAAAAACTCAGCATCAGACAAATGAGGAATTGGCTCTAAAGCAAAATCGTGATGAATAATTTCTGCATCTGGATAAGCTGTGCTGAGCTGACGAATAACAGATGAGGTGAGTTGGCGGCTAACAGACTGCTCACCTAAAATACTTGTGTCAATTTGAAGTAGTTTCATCGCTTATACCTACAGTATAAAATTGTTACTTGAGCTAATTATGTTACTACTATTATTCTTATGCACAAGAAGGCACATTTAGGGAACCAAGTAATATGACTGTAACCATACCTCATGATATCCAGAGTTCAGATTGCCAAAGAGTTAGTCAAGTATTGGCTAGAGTTGGAGAGAAATGGAGTATACTCATTGTAATGACACTTGCATCACATCCTCATCGCTTTTCTGAAATAAAGAGACGTATCAATGGAATATCGCAGCGTATGCTTACATTGTGTTTGCGTGGTTTAGAACGAGATGGGTTGATTAAACGTACGGTTTATCCTGTAGTTCCACCTCATGTTGAATATGAATTAACTCCACTGGGCCATTCACTTACAGAACCTGTAATTGCTTTAGGCCAATGGGCTCAGCAGCATATTGCGGATATTGATGCGGCAAGAGCTGCATTTGACGCAGCTCAGGAGAAACCAATTACATTAGACACTTAACGTAACTGCGAAGGACTCATGCCATAAAATTGTTTAAAGCGATGACTTAAATGACTTGCTGAACTAAACCCACATACTAGGGCAATATCTTGCAAAGAAAGCTGAGATGACTGAATTAGCCCTTTGGCCTTAGTTAAGCGTCTTTGCATGACATATTGGTGAGGCGCCATATTCATGGACTGTTTAAACATATGAGCAAAATGGTATTCGCTTAAATTCACAATATTTGCCAAATCAGACAAAGTGAGTGCCTGATCTAGATGATCTTCAATCCATTCCTGAATATATTTGAGTTTATGGGGTGCCAGTCCGCCCTTGATAGTAGGCTGTTGCCATTGAACACTACTATATTTTCGAATTAAGTGATTCAACAATAAACTTGCCGTTGTACTCATTTGCAAATGATTTGAAGAATCTTGCCAATCGCAATCTAACAAGAAGAATTGATATAACGCCCGAATCCGTTCATCATCATTAAATACAACTTCGTTTAGTTCAATTTGATTCGGCTCTTTGTCCCATATTTTTTCAGCAACATCACGCAAATGTTGGTCAGTGTAGTACAAGTGGACAAATTTAAGCCCACCACGTATGTCCCAAGTTGACTCCTGATGTTCGGGCAATAGGCAAAAACGTCCCGGCCCACCACCATTTTTCCAGCCCGCAGGTGTTTTTTGATAGCTTTCATAACCATCTTGAATATAAAGACTTAGAGTGTGGTGATCGCTACAGACACTTACACGATCTTGCTGATTAGACCAAAATGCAAGTTGCATATTTTCATCAAGCACCACAGTTTCGTGAAGCTTGGCTTTAGACTGCTGCAGCTGTTCTAAAGTTTGATAAGCCATGCAAAATTAAAACAAATATGATTGATCTTAAGTTAACCATATTCAGCAAAATTCAGCTAGTTTAGATCTATAAAAAACGCAAGATCTTGCATGTAGAACACAAGAATATATACGTGAAAAATAAAGCATTCCTAGATACTTAAGTTTGGTAATCGAGGATGAAGTTATGAATATTTTACTCTATGTTGCGGTGGTGTTGATTTGGGGAACAACATGGATTGGAATTGCCGTTCAAAGCCATTATGCAACACCCGTTGTCGCAATTTTATGGCGCTTTGCTATTTCAGCCTTATTACTTTGGGTTGTTTTACTATTTTCAGGAAAATTACAGCGAATTGCTTTAAAAGATCATTTGTTCTGTATGCTGCAAGGACTTTGTGTTTTTGGTCTAAACTTTATTTGTTTTTATACCGCCGTTAAATATGTAAATAGCGGTTTAGAGTCTGTCATTTTTTCGATGGCCGTTTTCTTTAATGCCATTAATGCGCTTATCTTTTTTAAGCAGAAACCTTCCCCAAACTTTGCACCAGCTGCACTTTTGGGCCTAAGTGGTATTGTTTTACTGTTTTGGCATGACCTGATTAATAGCCAGTTTAATGCGCAGTTATTAATGGGTATTGGGCTATGTGCAATAGGCACTTACGGTTTTTCTTTAGGGAACATGATTAGTGTTAGACACCAAAAACGTGGTCTAAATATCTTTTCAACAAACTGTTATGCCATGACTTATGGCGCATTGGTGATGTTAATTCTGGCTTTATTTACAGGACAAGATTTAATGCCGCCGATGAATTTCCCATTTTTAAGCTCGGTACTATACTTGGCTGTATTTGGTACGGTTATTGGGTTTTCAGCTTATTTTTCTCTGGTCGGACGAATTGGTGCAGCCAAAGCAGCCTATAGCACGTTGCTCTTTCCTTTAGTTGCTTTAACAGTTTCTACTTTCTTTGAAGGATATGAGTGGACTTTAAATGCTGTATTTGGAATTTTACTCATCTTACTTGGTAACTACTTAATGTTTAGTAAGTTTGAAATTGGAAAGAAGTTATTTAGCAGTCAAAAAAATTGTGAGAAGCAGGCATAAAAGCCTGCTTTTTTTATAAATCATAATTAATTTTAGCAGCCAGTTTTTAGCATCAACTCAAAATCTTTTAAAGCCGCGGCTGCTGTGGCTAATGGCGCAGATGCCCCTCCACTGACAACAAATTCCCCCATTTCTTGCGTTAACACCCGAATACATTTATTAGAACCTTGCAGATGAGCAAACGGATGATTTGCTGGGACTAACCTTAATTCAACACCTGTTTGAATTTGCTGATTCTTAATATGAATAAAACCAACCAGACGAGGAATTACATTTTCTTTTTTCCAACCACGAATATGTTCAGCCGTAACGTGACTAATTCCTTGTCTTGGAATATCTTGAATTTTTACATCAGCCCCCAAAACAGTATTGGCTAGTATCGTAATTTTGGCAGCAGTATCCCATCCATCTACATCGAAAGAGCTGTCAGGTTCTGCAATACCTTTTGCTTGAGCTTTTTCAAGAGATTCTGCAAATGCGCATTCGTGTTGCAACATATCATTCAAAATAAAATTCGTGGTTCCGGTAAAGACACCTTCTATTTCTAAAATTTGGCAGCCAGCTAAGTTATATTCAAACAAATCAACCGTCGGTAAAGCTGCAGCAGTGGCACCGCTAAAAAATAGTTTTTTATTGTGCTGATGTGCCAAGTTAATTAGTTTTTTACCTTCTACGACTAAAGCACCTTTAGATACCGCAATCGCATTCATGTTATTTGTTAAAGCATAATTTAAATAAAATAGGCCTTTTCCACCTGTCACATAGTCACTTGGTCCAGTCTCAATAATGACATCTGCTTGAACCTTTTCTAAAAACTTTTGCTCTGTTAGGCCTGCTTGATATTGTGTTTTATCTAGCCACTTTGAAGCTTGTAAACCATCTTGGTTAATTAAACCTGATGATGAGTTGCAGACACCCACTAAACGGGCATCAATTTGATATTTTTGTTTATAGTATGTCGATCGATTTAAAAGAAGCTCTGCAATTTGTTGCCCAATCCGTCCAAAACCACAAATTGCTACATTAATTCGCTTCATTTCACTTTCTCAAAAATTTAAATGGTTTAAATCAATTTTCCAAAGATAATTTTAATATCTCATCTTGGAAAAATTGCTATTTATAGAGAAGGTTAAAATACTATATCGCTCAGATATTTGTTAGATTAACAATCTTAATAACCATATAAATTGCGACAGCAAAAACCATTAAAGCAAAGACCTTTTGTACAATTGCAGACGGAATAAACCGAATAGCTCGGCGTCCTAATAACATACCGAATGCACATGCGAGTGCAAACGCACTAGTAATGGCGACTGGATAGTGAAAGCCCTCTGCAATATGCATCACAATACTCATGCCACTAATCAGGAAAATAATCATAAGTGAGGTTGCAACAATGCTATGCATATCCAAATTTGTGACTTTTCTAAGCGCGGGTACAATTACAAAGCCGCCACCCACCCCGAGCATCCCAGTTAAAAGCCCAGCAATAATCCCGATGCTCGCAAGCACACCACCAGTTTTAAAATTCCAGATAAAGCGTCCCGTACTTGGGTTGACCTGACACGGCGGGTTATGAAAATCCGAAATTCGGTTACTAATAAGTCGATAGCCGACTGTAAACATGACCAAGCTAAACATTAACATGAGCCAAATAGGTGAAATTGTGTTAGCTATTAAAATACCGATATGTGCCATAGGGGCACCAATTAAGGCAATCCAGATTGCAGCACGATAACGAACTATCTTTTTAAATAAGCCTTCAATAGTTCCAATGAGTGTAGATAGCGCAACTGCTAATAACCCAATCGGTGCAGCTTGCGCCACGCTCCAGCCTTGACTGGTCATAAGCGCGGGTACAGCAAGAATGCCACCACCCGCACCGGTAAGACCAAGTAAAAAGCCAATCACAATGCCTTCAACGACAAGTAATAACATATTAAAAGCCTAAAATTGCATATACATCGTTTGCAGTAGACTGCTGGTTAATGAGTGAGTTGATCTCGTCCTCTTGCGAAGCTTTAGTCACTTCTCAGGACAAAGCATTGCTTTGTTTATCCTCTTAACTCGAACTTAGTTCTCGTCTTCTTGCGAAGCTTTAGTCGCTTCTCAGGGCAAAGCGTTGCTTTACTTATCCTATTCCACTCGAGCACAGCTCTCGTCTTCTTGCGAAGCTTTAGTCGCTTCTCAGGACAAAGCGTTGCTTTGTTTATCCTTGCTCAGGTTTGACCATCCACTCGCGGCCCTTGAGCATGCCTTGCCAATAAATCGGCGGTAAAATCCGCTCTTTAAGCAGCCAAGCCAAACGGGAAGGTTTTTGCCCATCAATTACCCATTTTGGAAAACTTGGAAGTAATTTGCCGCCGTAGCCAAACTCAGCCAGAACGATTTTTCCTCGTTCTACCGTAAGTGGACATGAGCCATAGCCGTTGTACTCGCAGAAGTTTTTCTCACCTTTGAGCTGGGCTATAACATTCACAGCAACGATCGGAGCTTGTGTCCGTGCCGCAGCAGCAGTTTTGGCATTAGGTGCATTCATCACATCGCCTAAAGCAAAAATATTGGCATGTTGTGTGTGTTGTAAGGTTTGAGGATTCACACTCACCCAGCCTGCTTCATCAGTGAGTGTACTGGCACGAATAAAGTCCGGGGCTTGTTGCGGTGGAACAACATGCAACATATCGAAATCAGTCTCGACCAATGCTGCATTTTCATCGTTCACTACCTTAAACCATGCTTTTTTTGCAGGCCCATCTACTTTGACAAGTTGATGGTTAAAATGCAGTTCAGTGCCATATTTTTCAACGTATTGCATTAGTGCAGGTACATATTCCTTCACACCAAATAAAACAGCACCAGTGTTATAAAAATGGATAGAGATATCTTTAAGTTTGCCTTGCTTTAACCAGTAGTCGGCTGAAAGGTACATCGCTTTTTGAGGAGCACCGGCACATTTAATCGGCATAGGCGGCTGGGTAAAGATTGCCTTTCCACTATTTAACTGTTGCACCAGTTCCCATGTATATGGCGCCAAGTCATAACGATAGTTAGACGTCACTCCATTTTTACCTAAGGTTTCAACTAAACCTTCAATTCCATGCCAATTGAGTTTTAAACCAGGACAGACGACCAACGCTTTATATTGAATAGGTTGGCATCCTTCCAAAATAACCTGATTATGCTCAGGGTCGAATCCAGCAACCGCAGCTTTCATCCATTTTACTTTTGAAGGTATCACACTTGTCATTGAGCGTGCGGTTACTTGTGGTTTGAAAATACCACCACCGACCATGGTCCAGCCCGGTTGATAATAATGTGTATCTGCGGGATCAATAATGACAATATCTAAATGAGGTTCACGACATAAAAGACTCGACGCTACAGAAATTCCTGCTGCCCCAGCGCCAACAATCACAACGCTATAACAAGGAATTGTGGCTGGTTCATGATCACGTTTTAAAATACGTGGCACCAAGCCTTTTAAGTTAAACCCAAGCTTATTACCCGACTCAACTAACAGTGCTGCATCTTGTGGAGCAACTTCAGCCAAAGCCCACAAACTGATTGCACGCATACCAGAGCGACAATATGCTAAAACGGGCTTCTGAGCATTCTGATAAAGCTGCTTAAACTCGGTAACTTGTTGATCGCTAATTTTACCACTGATAACAGGCTGATAGATTACGTTTAGGCCATGTCGCTGAGCTGCTTCTTCAATTTCAATCACATTGGGTTGATCTGCACCTTCCCCATCTGGACGGTTACATATCAGAGTTTTTATTCCTTGGTCTGCAATTTTTACAATATCGTTGGCAGTAATCTGGCCAGCAACATAAAAATCTTGATTAACTCGTTTAAGTTCCATATTGCCACCTTATAATTGTGAAATTGAGCCGCAAGCCTGATTAGCAGGAAGTGCTTTATCAATTTGTTTTGGATATGGCAGATTTAAGTTATTCATTAATTCAATAAAATCTTCACGCGAGCGATTCTGACCTAGACGTGAATTATTTAAGCGTTCATAACCAATTGTTGAAGACAGACGACCTTTATAATCGTGTCCCGGATACACAATAGTCTCGTCAGGCAGGCTAAAAAGTTGTTTATGAATACTGTCATAAAGTGTGCCTGCATTACCTTGCTGGAAGTCAGTTCGACCGCAGCCGTCAATTAATAATGCATCACCAGTGAAAATCATGTTTCCAACTAGGTAACTCGTACAAGCATTGGTATGACCTGGTGTGTAACGCGCTTCAATACTGAGGTTGCCAACTTTAAGCATGCAACCATCAGTAATTAAAATATCTCCGCAACTTACTTCTGAGTTTCGGTGTAAAACCGATTTGCAATGAAACCGTTCACGAAGTAAATCTGCAGCGGTAATATGGTCTGCATGAACATGAGTATCTAAGGTATAGATGAGTGTAAATTGATGCTGCTCTAATTCTTTTGCATAAATCTCTATATCTGATGCTACTGGGTCAATTAAAACAGCCTCTCGTGTTTCTTCACACCCAAGCATATATGTATAAGTCGAACTTTCCTGCTCAAAAAACTGCTTAAAGAACATGATTTATACCCTAATAATTTATTTCTTTCCTATATTTTGCAAATAAGATGCCAATTATTTAAAATTAAATAATAAATATAAAAATCAAAAACTTAATATAATAAGTAAAACTAAACTTAGAAAATGAACTCAGCTTGATGTTCCTATGAAACTCAAGTATGTTTCAATGAAACGATTGTGAAACATATAAAATGGCAAAGCTAAATTTTGAGTCAGAACAGAATTTTTATATTTTATTTGAGCAGCTTAAGGCTCTCTTCCCAAATGCGAGCCTGTTTTTAGCAGACACAACGACTCAAGCAATTCACTATAAATTTAATACAGATGACATTTCTGTTGAGAGCATGGCAGCGCTTACTCAAGACCATCATAATCAGTATCTTGAAATTAATACTCCTAAAATGAGAAAGCGATTCATCTATCAAGAACATGATATTTACATCGCAGAGCATCGCATTATCGGGAAATTGCATATTCTACAGCCCGTTAGCATAGAGAATGATATTGCTGATCAAGTAGAGCTAACAGAACAATTGCAAGACTTGGCTAAAGTTTTTAATAGTTGTTCACCAGAAATGGCGCGTATGTTTTCAATTATTCAAAGAGTGGCAATTACTGAGTTTCCTGTGCTTGTTCGCGGTGAATCTGGTAGCGGTAAAGAACTGGTGGCACAAGCAATTCATGATTATAGCCAACGTAAAAATAAGATTTTTGTAGCGATTAACTGTGCTGCTCTCAATGCCAATATTCTAGAGAGTGAACTTTTTGGACATGTGAAAGGTGCTTTTACGGGAGCAATTCGTGACCATAAAGGCGTGTTTGAACGTGCCGCTGGTGGAACGCTGTTTCTGGATGAAATTGCCGAGATTCCTTTAGAGCTTCAAGCTAAATTATTACGGGTGTTAGAAACAGGTGAATTTACTCCTGTAGGTGGTGAAAAACCAATTCAGGCTAATGTCCGCATTATTACAGCAACACATAAAGCTTTACGCGAAGAGGCAAAGGCTGGGCGTTTCCGTCATGATCTACTCTACCGTCTACGCGTAATTCCAATTTTCATACCACCACTCAGAGAGAGAAAAGTCGATATTCCTCTTATTGTCGATCAGATTTTAAAAGAAAGCTCAACCCAACTCGATACAATGCCTCGACATGTCAATCAGAAAGCCATGCAGGTTTTATTGAACTATGACTGGCCAGGAAATGTTCGTGAGCTTAAAAACACTCTGCTTTATGCTTTAACCATGGCAAATGGTAAAGATGAAATTGAAATCGAAGACTTACCAAATGAACTCTTAAATGCAGATGATTACGTTAAATTACCCGAGACAAATGCAGAGCTTAGTCCAGAAAATGTACAAGCCGCTTTAGAAAAATATAATCATAACCTGAATATGGTCGCGAATATTTTTGGAATTAGCCGCACTACTCTTTGGCGATACAGACAAAAACATAAGCTTTAGCTAGGTATTTAGCTCGTCTAAAGCGTATCATATTGCACTTGGTTAGGTTCGTTAGTTCAAAGGCTTTATATGATTGTTCGTGATAAAAGCAATGTATTTAAATTATTATTTGCTTGGAAAGGAACAATTTTGCCGAAGGTTTTGCCTGCACTGAGTTTTGTTGTACTTATTTCAGCCTGTGTGGTCTGGCTCTCTTATTATCATTGGATTCAAATTCCTACCGTACCCGCGATCGGATTTACCATCTTTGGCGTGATTCTTTCGATTTGTACAGGCTTTAGAAATAACGCATGTTATGACCGTTGGTGGGAAGGCCGCAAGCTCTGGGGTGCTTTAATTGCCAATGCCAGACATATTGTTAGAGATAGCCATGTTTTATCTAATGAACAACGTGAACATTTAATTCATCAGGTCTTAATTTTTAGTAATTTATTGCGTGATCGTTTACGTCAACAAACAGTCGAACCCACAAAATTTCTTGAGCATGCCTATTTAAATAACTCTTCACTTAATTATTTAAATGAGCATATTAATGCACCTCAATTTGTACTCGAAAATATTCAAAAAGATTTAGTCAAAGCTCTAAAAGACGGCGAAATTAGTGACATTATCTATGGCACTCTGACACGCCATATTGTTGAGCTCGGCAATATCCAAGCAGGTTGTGACCGAATTGCTGGGACACCTTTACCCTACTCATATTCAGTACTTTTGCACCGTGCTGTTTATTGTTTCTGCTTCATCTTACCTTTTAGCCTTGAAGCTGCTTTAGGCATTTGGACACCGCTTATTGTCGGCTTAATCGCTTATATGTTTTTAGGACTAGATGCCTTAAGTGCTCAAATTGAAGAACCTTTTGGCTTGCAAGAAAATGATTTACCGCTCGATTCTATTGTGCGTTTAATTGAACGAGAGTCTCTAAGCTCTTTAGGGCAGCCATTACCGCCTATTATTGAAGCCCAAAACAACAATTTACTTTAATAAAAAAGAGCGATGATTCGCTCTTTTTTATAGGCTTAAGTGTCTATTTATGGATGTACAATAATCTTAACGGCTGACTCATTGTTATGAATTAAGGTTTCAAAACCTTGTGAAATCAAATCATCAAGTTGAATGCGCTGCGTAATAAAAGGTTCAAGATTTATTTTACCTTCTTCAACCAGTTTAATAGTCTCCTGATGGTCATTTACATAGGCAATTGTGCCGCGTACATCAAGCTCTTTCATTACCACACTGTGCACATTAATTGATGCTGGGTGGCTCCAAATCGAAACAATAACTATAACGCCTGTTGGTTTCACTGCCGCGACCAAAGTATCTAACACCTTGTTAACGCTACTACATTCAAACGCAACATCAACACCATCGCCATTAGTAATTTTCATGACCTCAGAAACAACATCAACTTCTGACGGGTCTAAAATATAATCTGCAACTCCCGACTCTTTGGCTTTTTCTTTACGTTTGGCACTTAGTTCGGTAATGATGACCTTAAGCCCTTTCGCTTTTAAAATTGCCGAAAGCAATAAACCAATTGGCCCCGCACCGCCAACCAGTGCAATATCACCGGCCTTTGCACCACTACGTACGAAAGCATGATGACCCACCGATAACGGTTCAATTAAGGCCGCTTGATCTAATGGAATTTTATTGGAAATTGGATGCACCCAACGGCGTTTAACCGCAATTTTCTCCGATAAGCCACCGCCACGACCGCCTAAACCAATAAAGTTCATATTTTTGGAAAGATGATAATTATCGCCCGGTCCAGTCGGCACATCATCAGCCACAATATAAGGCTCTACGACTACATGCTGACCAATTTCAATATCATCGACACCTTCACCTACGGCATAAACCACACCTGAAAACTCATGTCCCATAGTAATCGGCGCAGATTCGCCTGAAATAGGATGCGGATGTCCACACGGTGGAATAAAAATTGGTCCTTCCATAAATTCGTGCAAATCTGTACCACAGATTCCACACCAAGCTACCTTAATGCCTACAGTGCCGGGAGTGACTTCTGGTTCAGGGATATCTTCAATACGAATATCACCTCTGTCATAAAAACGCGCTGCTTTCATTATTATCTCCCTCAAATCAGGATGTTGTTTTAGCGATAGACAATTCCGCCGTCCGTTAAAATGGATTGACCCGTAATATAGTCTGAATCTTCACTTGCCAGAAAAGCAACTAATGCGGCTACATCGTCTGGTGTTTGGGCTCTACCTAAAGCAATGCCTTCCACATACTTTTTATAAGTTTCACCAATTGCAGCACCGGTAATTTCAGCAAAACGTTTATCGATTTCAACCCACATGTCCGTTCCGACAATTCCGGGGCAATATCCATTTACCGTAATACCGTGACTGGCATATTCTTTTGCCGCAGCTTGGGTAAGTGCTCGTACCGCAAATTTGGTTGCCGAGTAAATACCGAGTAAAGCAAACCCATCGTGGCCCGCAATTGAGCAAGCATTAATGATTTTACCTTTATGTTCGCGTTGTTTAAATTTTGCAGCAGCAGCCTGTATTCCCCACAGTACTCCACCAATATTAATATCAACAATTTTTTGGAATTCATCAGGTGTGATATCAGCAATCGCTTGAACTTGTGCAATTCCAGCGTTATTAATCATGACATCAAACCCACCAAGAGCCTGCTCAGCATGATTTATAGCAGCATACACTTGCTCGCGGTCACTGACATCAGCAATAAATGTGCTCGCATTTACACCTAAAGCTTGAATTTCCTGCTGCACATCGTTCAGTCGATCTTGTTTCATATCAACTAATGCAATATGTGCTCCTTCTTGCGCCAAGCGCAGGGCAATCCCACGGCCAATGCCTTGGGCTGCCCCAGTCACTAAAGCGACTTTATTTTGTAATCCCTTAACCATGTTCAACTCCTGTAAATGTAGAATTTCTACATATGAATCGCTCGTTGCATTGAAGCCAAAATGGATTCATGCATGGCTTCTGATAATGTTGGATGCGGGAAAATCACTTGAGCTAAACTTTCATCAGTTGCTTCTAGATATTTCGCAATCGCAAATCCTTGAATATGTTCGGTCACTTCATGGCCCACCATATGTGCACCAAGTAATTCACCCGTTTCTGCATGTACCACCGTTTTAACGAAACCTGACGCATCTCCAATTGCTAAAGCTTTACCATTTGCAGTTAAAGAAAACTTACCAATACGTATAGGTAGATTCTTAGCTTTTGCTGCATTTTCCGTTAAACCAATACTTGCCACTTGTGGATGTGTAAAAATACAACCGGGTATCTGGCTACGGTCGAGTGAATGGACGTTTGCCACACCAGCGATTTTCTCGACACATATCATGGCTTCATGGCTCGCTTTATGAGCGAGACAAGGCGCCCCAGCAACATCACCAATGGCATAAAGCCCTGCTACGTTGGTTTTACAATAGTCATCAATTGCCACAAAACCTTGTGGATTGAGTTCTACACCTAAACGTTCTAGTCCTAGCCCTGTGGTATTCGGCTGTACACCAATTGCCGAAAGCACGCGGTCAAAAACAAGCGTTTGAACATCATTTGCCGTTTCAACCACACAGTGGACTTGCTCATTTTCAATCTGAATACTTTGAACGACAGCATCGGTTAAGACTTTCATACCTTTTTGTTCAAATTGTTTTCTGACAAATTGGGCAACTTCTGCATCTTCGGTCGGTAAAATTTGTTTAGCCAAATCAATAAGGGTCACCTGACATCCCAAATCTTGATAAAGGCTAGCAAACTCACTACCAATTGCACCTGAACCTACAACCAGTAAACTTTTCGGTAACTGCTCTGGAACAAGCGCTTCTTTATAGCTCCAGACATATGTTCCATCGACAGGAAGTTGAGGAACATGTCGGGCTTT
Source organism: Acinetobacter sp. FDAARGOS_494 (assembly GCF_003812225.1). Lineage (NCBI taxonomy): Bacteria > Pseudomonadati > Pseudomonadota > Gammaproteobacteria > Moraxellales > Moraxellaceae > Acinetobacter > Acinetobacter sp. FDAARGOS_494. The sequence continues at coordinate 3,553,613 of NZ_CP033866.1, read as the reverse complement.
AGCTCCAGTTGCCAAAATGATATGTGGTGCACTCAAAGCCTGCCTATTACCTTGAGCATCGGTCACTTCAATTTTTTCTTTCGCTGTAAGTTGAGCGCGACCACTAAAAACAGTGACCTGATTCTTTTTCAACAAGTAATCGATGCCTTGTACTAATTGAGCTGACACTTGTCGGCTATGTTGCACAAGCTTTTGAATATCAAAATCGAGTTGGGATACCTGAAAACCAAACTGTCCGGCATGTTTAAACTGGGTTGCGAGCTCTGCCCCTGCAAGCAAAGCTTTGGTTGGAATACAGCCCCAATTTAGACAAATTCCGCCTAAATGTCGCTCTTCTACAATTGCGGTTTTTAACCCGAGCTGGGCTGCACGAATTGCAGCCACATACCCACCCGGTCCCGCGCCAATCACAATTAAATCAAATTGAGCTTCTGACATGCGGGTTCTCCTACACCAAAATTAAAGCAGGGTTTTCAACAAACTGCTTAAAGCTGGCCAAGAATTTCGCCCCAACTGCGCCATCAATAACTCGGTGATCGCATGACAACGTCGCTGTGACAATCTCACGAACCACTACATTGCCATTTTCAACAACAGCACGAGATTCCGAAGCACCTAATGCCATAATTGCACCTTGCGGTGGGTTAATAATGGCATCGAACTGTTTAATGCCTAACATTCCTAAATTTGAAATGCTAAAGCTACCACCCTGAAACTCGTCAGGTTGTAACTTGCCAGTCTTAGCACGAGTTGCCAAATCACGCATGTCATCGGAAATTTGTGCCAACGATTTTTGATTTGCTGCTTTTACAATGGGTGTAATTAAACCGTTTGGAATCGCTACGGCCACCGAAATATCCGCTTGAGAGAACTGTAAAATTGATTGAGTCGCCTCATCAAATTGAACATTCACTTCAGGTACTTTAATCAGTGCCGCCGCCGCTGCCTTAATTAGCATGTCATTAATAGAAAGTTTCACTTGTGGAACAGTCTCATTAATCTGCTTACGTAGTTTTTGCAAAGCTTCTACGTTGAGATCGACCACTAAGCGGAAATGCGGTGCGTTACGTTTTGCAGCCTGTAACCGTGAAGCAATCGCTTTACGCATCCCATTCATCGCCACCGTCGTAACGGTTGATTGTGGTTGAGTTGCACATTGCAAAGGTTGTTCACTTACCGACACTGGGTTATTACGATAGTAAACTGCCTCAACATCTTCTTTACAGACACGGCCACGAGTACCTGAAACACGGCAGTCATTTAGGTTAATGCCCCATTGTTTTGCTAAACGGCGTGCTACAGGCGTCGCTAAAATTTGGCTATCATCAGCTGTAGATTTAACCACTTTAGTTTGAGTTTGCTGCTTAACATCAGGCCACTGACCACCAGCAGCCTGTACAGTCTTCTGGATGTCTTGAACACTAATACGTCCTTCACGACCAGAACCTGTGACTTTTGCCAAGTTTACATTGTGCTTTTCTGCAAGCTTTAACGCATGTGGTGTTGCAAACAAATCATCAGATGTTTGATAGCCTTGTAATGACTCTGGTACAGCGTAGTCCCCTTTAGCTACCTTTGCAGGAGCTGAAGCACTAGCTGCTGTAGTCAGTGGCTGTTCTGCTTTTTCAGCAACAGGTACAGATGTTTCCGCTTTACTTTGTTCCGAAGGTGCTGCAGGTGCTTGAGCTGCTGAACCACCTAGTGATGCGATAAACTTTTCAATTTCTGCATCAGAAACTTCATTATCAGCACATACGGCAATAAGTCCACCAACAGGTAAAGTATCACCATCTTTCGCTAAAATTTTACGGAGCGTTCCAGCAAAAGGCGCTTCTAACACATTGACGATTTTTGTGGTTTCAATTTCACAAATTTCATCGCCCTTATTAAAGCTATCACCCTCTTTAATCAACCATTGGGCGATCGTGCCTTCTTCCATGGATAATCCCCATTTTGGGATCTCCAGCGTTTTAATTTCGCTCATCCTAAGCCTCCAATGTTTTTCGCACAGCTTGCTCAATACGCTCTACACTTGGAATCCATTCTTTTTCTAAAACTGGAGAGAATGGAACAGGCGTATGTGGTGGCGTTACAAGTTCAACAGGTGCTTTCAAATAGTGGAAACCTTTCTGTGCAACTAGTGCAGCAACATCATGTCCAAAACCACAACGTGCAGCTGATTCATCCACAATAACCACACGTCCAGTCGACGCAACAGACTCTAAAATTCCTTCTTCATCCAGAGGTGAAATTGTACGAGGGTCTACCACTTCAACCGAAATACCATCTTTTGCCAATTTGTCTGCCACTTCATTAGCACGATGTACCATCAAGCCTAAAGCAATAATGGTCACGTCTGTCCCTTCACGGGTATAATTTGCTACACCAAAAGGAATAGTATAGGCATCATCTGGAACTTCGCCTTTAATGTCATAAAGCATTTTATGCTCACAGAACACTACAGGGTCATCATCACGAATAGCCTGAATTAACAGCCCTTTCACATCATATGGGCTAGATGGTACTACAACTTTTAAGCCCGGAACCGCAGCAAATACGTTATATGGTGACTGAGAATGCTGAGCTGCCGCAGAGAAACCTGCGCCAATCATGCCACGTACAACCATTGGTGCTTTTGCTTTTCCGCCAAACATATAACGGAATTTAGCGGCTTGGTTATAGAGCATGTCATGACACACGCCATAGAAATCCATAAACATTAAATCGGCAACAGGACGTAAACCTGTTGCTGCAGCACCAGCAGCCATACCGATAATTGCAGACTCGGTAATTGGCGTATCAATAACACGTTCCGAACCAAATTCTGTCCATAAACCTTTGGTTACGCCCAATACACCACCGAAACCTTCTAACTGGTTTTCTTCAGTGTTTTTACCGCCGTGTCCACCACGAACATCTTCACCAACAACAAATACGGTTGGATCACGGCGCATTTCTGATTCAATGGCTTCTTTAATTGCATTACGAAAACTTTTATTTGGCATCTTTACTATTCCTTTAGTAAGAGACATAGACGTCAGTAAGGAGTTGTTCTGGTTTCGGATATGCCGCAGCACGGGCTTTAGCAACGGCATCATCAACATTTGCCTTTGAAGCTGCATCAATCTCGTCTAGTTTGGCTTCATCAATTTTGCCTTTGACTTTCTCACGGAAAATTTTCAAAGGATCTTTATTTTCTTTGATGAACTCGACTTCTTCTTTAGAACGAATCAAGCCAGGATCACCTTCGAAGTGGCCATAAAAACGGTTTGTGATGGTTTCAATCACGCTTGGACCTTCACCACGGCGCGCACGTTCAATGGCAGTTTGAGCGGCTTCATAGACAGCAAAGAAGTCTGTACCATCAACTTTAACTGCCGGTAAACCAAAGCCTGCTGCACGACCAGCAATGTCTTTACTTCCTACTGCGTAATCATGACCAGTACCTTCGCCAAAGCCGTTATTTTCAAAAACGAAAATTACTGGAAGTTTAAGAACAACAGCCATGTTCATCGCTTCAAAAGTAAGGCCTTGGTTTGAACCACCATCACCTGTAAAAGACAGTCCGACGCCACCAGTCTTTAAGGTTTTCGCTGTCAACGCTGCACCAATTGCTAAAGGAGGCCCACCACCCACAATCCCGTTGGCACCGAGCATACCTTTATCTAAATCGGCAATATGCATAGAACCGCCTTTTCCACGGCATAGTCCGTCATCTTTACCGAAAATTTCCAGCATCATGGCGTGAATATCACAGCCTTTTGCAATACAGTGTCCATGTCCACGGTGTGTTGAAGTGATATAGTCTTTGTCGGTTAAGTTTTCGCAAATCCCGACTGCTACAGCTTCTTCTCCGCTATATAAGTGAATAAAGCCTGGAATATCACCATTGGTATTTTCTTCATGAAGTCGATCTTCAAATTCACGAATATCACGCATGCGTTTATATGCTGCGAGTAATTGCTCTTCCGTTAATTGCATATCCTTTTCCTTTATTATCTTGATTATTAAAAATCAACCAAGTTTCAGCGAGTTTTATATATTTCGCTATAAATAATAAAGCTCAATTTAATTTAATATGCTATTAGACTAAAAAGTTTAAAATAAGTTTTTTAGCTATTAATTTTTATTTTTCACAAACTTACGCCACAAAAATAAAATTAAAAAATTTTAATTCATTTCATATACTTGTAAAACAAACCTTTAACCAACCTTTATTAATTTATAATATTTGCTGTGCACTATACGCATTAATAAATTCTTTATTTCTTATTTATAGAAATAAGGTTTTTTATTATAACTAGTCTAGTTGCAAATTTATTTAATATAAAATGGAATTTTATATATGGACTTAAAAAGGCAAATAGAGACAGGTATTAAGTTAAGAGGAATAGATAAAGTTTCTCGTATTCCTATTAAAATTTTACCTACCGAAGAACTACCTAAAAAACCTGAATGGATTCGAGCAAAAATAACTGATTTCGAAGAAATTCAACGTATCAAAAATTTATTACGCCAACAAAAGCTACATAGTGTTTGTGAAGAGGCCGCATGTCCAAATCTACCTGAATGTTTTGGTGGTGGTACGGCAACATTTATGATTATGGGAGATATTTGTACAAGACGTTGCCCTTTCTGCGATGTAGCACATGGTCGTCCAATGCCTTTAGATGAAAATGAACCTAAACATCTAGCTGAGACGGTCGCTAACCTAAACTTAAAATATGTAGTCATTACCTCTGTAGACCGTGATGATCTACACGATGGTGGTGCAGCACATTTTGTGAAGTGTATTGAAGAAATCAGAAACCGTTGTCCAGATACGCTAATTGAAATTTTAGTTCCGGACTTTCGTGGCCGTTTAGAAACAGCACTCTCTACATTAAGCTTATCACCACCCGATGTGTTTAATCATAATATTGAGACAGTGCCGCGTTTATATAAAGCAATGCGCCCCGGTTCGGACTATCAGCATTCGTTAAATTTATTAAAACGTTTTAAAAAATACTGTCCTGATATCAAAACTAAATGTGGCCTAATGGTAGGGTTAGGAGAAATTGAAGCTGAGGTTATTGCTCTACTCAATGATTTAAAAGATCATGATGTAGATTTAGTGACTATTGGACAATATTTACAGCCCTCTAAATCACATGCCCCTATTCACCGGTTTGTGAATTTACAAGAATTTGAAAGATACACTCAGCATGGCCAGCGTTTAGGCTTTAAAAATATCTGGAGTGCGCCAATGGTCCGTTCTAGCTATTTTGCCGATCGGCAATATTTCGGTGAATCTGCACCAAAGCCATTTTCAAGAGAGGATGTTTTGTCATAGGGCGAGGCGAAATAACAAAACTTACCCAATAGGATAATAGTCAAACCGTTTAAAATTATTTAAGGTAAATGAAATAACGAGGAAATAGTCACAATAAGAAAGCTAAACCTGTTGAGCGGCCACGGATACGCCATTTCAACGATAAAGGAACTTCGATATGGATATGTCAAAACAATTATTATTGCCTTCTACAGACAACCTTCCGTCTTTCTTTAGACCGGAAACAATCTCTGAAACACCTTGTTTAGGAAAAAAGCCGTCACTCGATCTAGATGCGGCTCCTATATTTGATCTAGATCAGGAATGGCAACATTCCTTATTCGGTCGTTCAATCCAAGAGTGCCATAGAAATTTGATGCATATTGCTGAAGATGCAGATATGGCAATTGGGGTGACTGACCCTCACGGTACTTTACTCTGGACATGGAGTAGTACGCCTATGCGTTCATCTGCCGAACAAGTCCATTTTGTTGAAGGTGGACAATGGTCAACCCAAGCAGTTGGTCAAAATGCAATTGGTCTTGCCCTAAATACACATTCTGCAAGTTGTGTTTATTCACATGAAAATCAGATGAACAGCGTTAGAGACTGGGTATGTTATGCAGCGCCTATCACCGATGCAAACACAGGCCAGTTTTACGGCATTATGAACTTATCAACTAAATATCAAAAGCATAACTCACTTGGAATTTTAGCTGTTGAACGCTGTGCCGATATTGTAAAGCAAGCCATTCAACTTCATCAAAAGAACATTTTATATATTAAGGCGCTAGGCACGCCTAAGGTTCAATACAATCAACATGGCTTGACACTCACGCAGCGTCAAATCGAAATTTTATGTATTCTTGCTTTATGTCCGGAAGGCATAAACCTAGAAGAGCTTCACTATGCCTTATATGGCGATCGACCAGTGAGTACCACTACACTAAAAGCTGAGCTCTCACAGCTTCGAAACCTGATTCCCGATGTGATCGAGTCACGACCATATAGACTTAACTGTGAAATTCAATGTGACTTTCTCATGGCTGAGCAAGCACTAAACTTAGGTTTTACTGCAACCACTTTAACACTGTATAGAGGTAGTTTTTTAGCCAAGTCAGAAAGTCCGTTTTTGTGTGCTTGGAGAGATTGCTTTGACGCCCGCTTGAGTCATGTTATCTATAAAATTGATGATGTAGACCAACTATTACGTGTGGTTAGCCGTGTTCCTGACCGTGTTGATGCAGTTGAGCGCTTACTTGAACTTCTGCCTGAAGAAACACCTTATCGGGCAAAGCTCTTAAAATTGCTTGAATAAAATAAAAGGGAGAATATGTAGAATATTCTCCCTTTTTAAGATGAGATCAAGCAGAGGCTTGAAGCTGTACTCTATAGCAATCGTCTAAAGCTAATTCATAATACCGCAGCCCTTCTTCCGCCGCATGAAATGCTTTTTGCTGCCAATCAGGACGTTCATTACACAAACGTTTAATCAGCTCCATGGCTTCATAAGGATGTAAATCATCATAATGAGCATGTGCACGTAACCAGGCTAAAGAACGCTTATCAATGGTAACTTCCGGATGATCCGTATAAGCGTGTATGCCTTTATAGACTTGAATAGACCAGTCACCTGTCGCCCATTCAATTGCCAAATTGGTCGCTGCCAGACATTCAGCCAAGTTGCCACGGTGACTCATATTCCAAAGAAAATGATTCACCGCATTCATCGAAGCTGGTGGGCGAACACTATCGAGTTGTTCTACCGTTAATCCAAAACCTCTAGCCCAATCCCGATACCACTGTAAATGGCGCTCTTCAACCTTAATATTTTGAATTAACCAATCTCTTGTTTCAGTAACGCCAGGTTCTGCAAAAGCAGTTGCTTTAGCTAACGCACCAGCCATATAGGACGGGAAATGCGCTACTAATGGATAGAAATTAAGTAAAGCATAACGGAAACTTTCTAGGCTCAATCCCCCATTGGCCATTTCAGTAAAAAACGGATGTTTACTCACCCGCTCCTTCACTGGTAAAAGATCCTCCCAAAACCGCTGAGACCATCCATTATGCGGCGTAATTTCTAAACTCATTCCATATTGATTTAGAGCAGTCATTGCTAATTTTCCTATTTATATGACAGCAATCATCTGTACTTCACGGCTATAAGTCTATCCGAAAATGATAAAGATACAATCTTTAATCGACCATTTGTAATTTTTTCTCAAAGGTTTCGAATCTTTAGATAATTGTGACGCTAATCATTGAAATGTCGTGATTTTTATCACAATTAGGGGGCGTAAAAATCATTACTTTTTTAAAAAATCTGTATTATTATTTTAAATAAACCACACATTATATAACCAATACTTTTAGATGGAACTTTAATAAAACAAGTCTCATTTTATGCCAACTTCCAATATAGAGAGCATTAATTATGAAGTTGCAAGGTTCCAATATATTGGGACAGGAACAAATAGATTTATTAACCACACGCGGATTAAATTTCGTATGGTTTCCAAAGCAACTTGAAACGATATATCGTTTTCAATATCAAAATGGTGCAGCCTATGAGTTTCGCTATAGAGCACCTATTATTTTAATATTATATTTATTTTTAAGCTTTGGTATATACCAAGTCTTACCAACCGAACAAGTTTTATCCTGGTTAAGCTATTATTCTTGGGTAGGCATAATTGTTTTAATCGCCTGGATTTTATCATTTATTAAAAAATTAAATCAGTGGTTTGATTATTATGTCGGAATTGGCTCTTCCGCTGCCGTTGCCATAACATTTATTTTAATTAACGTTTTAGAAAATGGCCAAGATAATGTACTTTTTCATGCAGCAATGATGTATGCCATTGTGATTATCTATGGTGCGGTAGGCATGCGTTTTTATACTGCCATTATTGCAGGATGGGTCGGCGGTCTTATTGGTATTTTGGTAAGCACCTATTTGAACGGAGACATAGACTGGACCTTCTTGAACCGTACATATACGTTTAGTAGTTTCTTAGGCATGACCCTTGCCTATGCTACGGATCGTCAGCACCGTGAAAACTATTTACAAAACTGTATGATTGAGCTCAACCGTATTGAACTCATGCAACAAGCTCAACAACTGTCACTGCTTTCTCAACAAGATGCTTTAACCGGGCTTGCTAACCGACGTTATCTTGATGAAACACTTGATAATGAATGGCGACGCGCATTACGCCATGAGACTCCTCTTACTATTATGATGGTTGATATTGACTTCTTTAAACCATATAACGATAGCTTAGGCCATCTCAAGGGTGATCAGTGTTTAAAAGATATTGCGACTGCAATTTCCTCAATTGCTGCTCGTAGTGGCGATTTGGTTGCCCGTTATGGCGGTGAAGAATTCTTACTTCTGTTCCCAATGACAAATGCACAACAAGCCAAAATTCAGGCCGAAAGATTAATGAATGCAATTAAGAAAATTGCTATTGTTCATCCATGTAGTAGTGTTTCACCATACGTAACCATTAGTGTTGGCGTGGCGACCACAATTCCACGTTTAAATGATTCAATTTCTGCTTTTGTTAGTCGTGCTGATCATGCGCTCTATCAGGCAAAAACAAATGGCCGCAATCAATATCAAATTGCTTTGAATGAAGAACAAATTGTAGATCTAACTTAATGATTTATTTTTAAGGTAATCATGTGATTTCAATAAAAATAGAAAAGCCACATAATTTTGTTTATGTGGCTTTTTAAATACGCTGATTAGAACTGACTATGGTTCGATTGGCGCAAATGGAGGAACAACATCCGCGTTTTGAGCACGGTGGCGTAAGAAATGATCCATTAGAACTATCGCTAACATTGCTTCTGCAATCGGAGTTGCTCGAACGCCCACACACGGGTCATGACGGCCTTTAGTTAACACATCAGTATCTTCACGATTTAAATTAATCGTTTTACCCGGAGTAGTAATACTTGCTGTTGGTTTTAGTGCAATCGCCACACGAATGGTCTGGCCACTTGAAATACCACCTAAAATACCACCAGCATGATTTGCTAGAAAACCATGGCTAGTCAATTCGTCACGTGTTTCATGTCCGAACTGTCCTGCTACAGCAAAACCATCACCAATTTCAACACCTTTAACCGCATTAATACTCATCATTGCATGTGCAATATCAGCATCTAAACGATCAAAGACAGGCTCACCCCAACCTACAGGAACTTTTTCGGCTAAAATTTCTAACTTAGCACCGCAACTTGTACCTTGCTCACGTAAAGATGTAACTAATGCTTCAAAACGAGGAACAGCATCTACATCGCCACAGAAAAATGGATTATTTGGAACTTCATTCCAATCTAGTTTTTCAGCAACTTCATTACCAATTTGAGTCACATGACCGCGAATCACAACACCAAATTTTTCTGCTAGATATTTCTTCGCAATAGCACCAGCTGCAACACGCATAGCAGTTTCACGAGCACTTGAACGACCACCGCCGCGATAGTCGCGGAAACCATACTTTTGCGTATAAGTGTAATCTGCGTGACCCGGTCTAAAAGTTTGTGCAATATTTCCATAATCTTTCGATTTTTGGTCTGTATTGCGAATGAGTAAACCAATTGGCGTACCAGTAGTTTTACCCTCAAACACACCAGAAATGATTTCAACCTGATCAGGCTCTTTACGCTGAGTCGCAAATTTCGAGGTTCCCGGCTTACGGCGATCCAGATCTTTTTGCAAATCTTCTTCAGTTAATGCAAGGCCTGGTGGCACTCCATCAACAATTGCCATTAAACCAACCCCATGCGATTCACCGCATGTAGTCACACGAAAGAGTTGTCCAATACTGTTCCCTGCCATATGTACAACTCCTTAAACTTGTTCTTCAAATAATTTTCTATAACGACGACATTGTTCAGCAGTCAAAGCAAAAATACCTGAACCACCTTTTTGGAAAGTAAGCCAGTTGAAATCAACTGTATTAAAGTTTTGGCGCATTGCCCATTCAGAGTTACCGACTTCAATAACAATAAGACCATCTTCCGTTAAGTAATCTGCCGCTTGAGCAAGCATTTTACGAACCAGGTCTAAACCATCTTGGCCTGCTGCCAATGCAAGTTCAGGTTCATGTAAAAACTCTTCCGGCAAGTCAGCCATGTCTTCGGCATCAACATACGGAGGGTTACTTACAATTAAATCGTATTGGTTTTCAGCTGGAATTTTTTCAAATAAATCCGACTCAAGTAATGCAACTTGGTATTGTTTATTGTGATGTTCAACATTAATTGATGCTACTTCTAAAGCTTCTTTAGAGATGTCTGTTGCATCTACTTCTGCATCAGGATAAGCATAAGCTAAAGCTACCGCAATACAGCCAGAACCTGTACACATATCTAAAATACGTTGTGGAGTTTTAGGCTTGGTATTTTCTGGTAAGTTATTAAGCGCTTCACGCATTTGGCCATTTTCATCTAAACAATATGGCGCAAAACGTTGCTCAATTAACTCTGCAATTGGTGAGCGAGGGATAAGTACGCGCTCATCCACATAAAATGGCTTATTAAAGAAATAAGCTAAATTTAATAAATAAGAAGTCGGAATACGCTCATTAATACGGCGTTCCAACAAGCTTAAGAATTCTGCTTTTTCACTTGGTAAAAGCTTCGCATCTAAAATCTCTGAATCTGCTGACCATTCAAGAGATAAGGTTTGTAAAACTAATGCAGAGCTTTCTGCGAAATAATCTTCAGTACCTTGTCCTAAATGTGCATCATATTGACGTAATGCTGACACCCCAAAACGAATAAAATCTCGAATTGTTGATAAATTTTCAGCAGCTTCCTGTAAATGTTCAGGGCTAATCGTCGGTCGCTCCACTTAGGCGTCTCCAAAGGCAAATTTTGCAAAGTGACTATTCTACTGAGTGAGGTAGTGCAAAGCAACGCTTTGCCTTGTGAACCAGTGTTTTACATATCTATCTCGAACAGTCATGGCTCAAAAACAAAATACTTTGTTTTAATTAAGAAATAATGAACTTTTAAGTAGGGTGAAATTTAGTCTATAAAATAAAAAAGCGGCCTTTCAAAATGGGCCACTCTTTAAGTATTTTTAGTTTAAAGCTTAAGTTTTTCTGCCACATAATCAGAATCTTTATCGCCACGACCCGACAGATTTACCACGATCATGGTTTCTTTCGACAGTTTTGGCGCTTCACGTATTGCCCATGCGACAGCATGTGAGCTTTCAAGCGCAGGAACAATACCTTCAACTCGTGATAAGGTCATAAACGCATCTAAACATTCTTGGTCAGTTGCAATGCTATATTCCACACGGCCTAAATCTTTTAAGAAACTATGTTGTGGCCCAACACCAGGATAGTCCAATCCTGAAGCGATAGAATGCACAGGTAAAGGTTCACCAGCCTCATTTTCAAGAACATAACATGCCATACCATGAATTTGGCTTGGTTTACCTAATGTTAGGGTTGCCGAATGCATATTTGTATCTAGCCCATGCCCAGCAGGTTCAACTCCTACAAGTTTCACATCTGAATCATTTAAAAAAGCTGTAAAGGCACCGATTGCATTTGAACCGCCACCGACACATGCGACAACATAATCTGGGTTTTTACCAAATCGTTGATGCGTCTGCTCTTTAATTTCCTTACCAATAATTGATTGAAAATCTCGAACCATTTTAGGAAATGGATGGGGACCAACCACAGAACCAATCGCATAAATAAAGTTTTTAGGATCTTTTAAATATTCTTCAAACGCGCTATCTACAGCATCTTTTAAGGTTGCTGTACCGCGAGTTACTGACACCAAATGAGCGCCCAAAATTTTCATTTTGACCACATTTGGATGTTCTTTTTCAATATCAACTTGCCCCATGTGGATTTCACATGGAATACCCACTAGAGCACAAGCTGTTGCTAAAGCAACCCCATGTTGACCCGCACCCGTTTCGGCAATAACTTTCTTTTTGCCCATATATTTAGCAAGTAGAGCCTCACCTAAACAGTGATTAATTTTATGGGCACCCGTATGATTTAAGTCTTCACGCTTTAAATAAATTTGTGCGCCACCTAACTGTTCTGAAAGGCGTTTTGCATAAAATAAAGGACTTGGACGGCCGACATAATTTGCAAAGAGGTCTGCTAATTCATTTTGAAATTCTGGTGTATGGCGAATTTCTTCATAAGCAACATTAATTTCATCCATTGCTTCTTTTAAATGCGGAGGAATAAACTGACCTCCATACTCACCAAAAAATCCTTGTTCATTTGGTAAAGCAATACCATTAATTTGATGTTGCATATCATCCCTCTTTTTAAATTATTAAAGTTATCAAGTTTATCGAGAAAGGTAACGCGTTAAGTCCTCAATGCCTTTTAGAGTCATTGGATACATGTGGTTTTCAAAAATCTCTTTAATCCAACCAATTGTTTGAGTGTAATGCCAATACCCTTCTGTTTCAGGGTTTAACCATGCTGTTTTATCAAAATGCTGACGTAAGCGACGTAACCAAACTTCACCTGCTTCATCATTCATATATTCAACCGAGCCACCTACCGATTTCAGCTCATACGGTGCCATACTGGCATCACCTACGACAATTACACGATAGTCACGTCCATAGGTATGAAACAAGTCCCATGTGTTCATGCGAGTAGCTGTTCTTCGGTAGTTATCTTTCCAAACATAGTCATAAAGACAATTATGGAAATAAAAGTATTCAAGCGTTTTAAATTCTGTTTTAGCTGCGCTAAATAACTTTTCACATTGGGCAATATGTGCATCCATCGAACCACCTACATCAAACAACATGAGCACTTTGATTCGATTTCGACGCTCTGGCACCATTTGAACGTCAAGAATACCCTGCTTGGCCGTTTCACGGATTGTACCGTCAACGTCTAACTCTTCGGCAGCACCGTGTCTTGCAAATTTACGTAAACGTCGTAAAGCAATTTGCATTTGGCGGGTACCAAGAACTTGGTCATCATCTAGATTTTGGTATTTACGCTGTTCCCAGACTTTAACCGCCGAACGCTTACGGCCCGGCCCACCAATTCTGATGCCTTCCGGATGGTCACCAAAAGCCCCAAAAGGTGAAGTTCCACCCGTGCCAACCATACGGTTACCACCTTGATGTTTTTTATGCTGTTCACGTAAACGCTCTTCTAGCATTTTCATCAGTTCTTCTAAAGAACCTGCTTTTTGAAGTTCAGCTCTTTGCTCTGGTGTTAAATGCTTTTCTAGAAGTTCTAAGTCGAACCAGTCTTTTGGTAATTTATGAACTTGTTTGAGTAACTCATCAATATCAAAGGTTTCTATGCCATCAAAGTAATCTTTCATGGCACGATCGAACTTATCAAAAAAACGTTCATCTTTAACTAAAATGGTTTTAGCAAGTTGATAGAACTCTTCTTGATCGGCAAAAACTAGCCCTTCGCTTACTGCACGATTTAAGTCAATCAGTTCACGAGTCGTAACTGGAACACCATATTTTCGTAAGGTGTAAAATAACCGCACAAACATGGGTTATTCCCTCCTTTAACGTCGCGACATGAAAGCCAAACGTTCAAGCAGTTGCACATCTTGTTCGTTTTTAATGAGTGCGCCATACAAAGGTGGAATAGCTTTTGATGTATCTCGATTACGTAGTACATCTTCAGGCATATCATCTGCCATAAGCAGACTCAACCAATCGATCAGTTCAGATGTAGATGGTGGTTTCTTCAAGTTAGGAATTTCACGGAGCTTGAAGAAAACTTGAAGCGCTTCATTTACCAAAGTTGCAGAGATATTCGGGAAATGTACCGAGATAATTTCGCGCATCGTTGCTTCATCTGGGAACTCAATGTAATGGAAGAAACAGCGACGCAAGAAAGCATCTGGTAATTCTTTTTCATTATTTGAAGTAATAATTACGATTGGACGTTGAGTAGCTGTAATTGTTTCGCCTGTTTCATAAACATAAAAAGACATTTTATCAAGTTCATGTAACAGGTCATTTGGAAATTCAATGTCTGCCTTATCAATTTCATCAATTAAAAGCACACAGCGCTCTTCACTGGTGAAAGCTTCCCACAATTTACCGGGCTTAATATAGTTCTTAATATCGTAAACACGATCATCACCCAGTTGGCTATCACGCAAACGAGACACAGCATCGTATTCATATAAGCCTTGCTGTGCCTTAGTCGTTGACTTGATGTGCCAAGTAATGAGTTTTAAACCAAGACTTTCTGCCACTTGCTCGGCAAGTAAAGTCTTACCTGTACCCGGCTCACCTTTAACCAATAAAGGCTTTTGCAAAGCACGAGCTGCTTTTACAGCAAGTTTAAGACTATCAGTCGCGATATATTGATCTGTACCGGTAAAATGTTGGGTATCAGCAGACATGTAGAGACCTTATTTTTCTATTTCAATGGTTAGATGGAACGCATGCTTTTGTTTGTTATATATTTTGACCAACAATAGCCAATAACCAAACCTAGACCGATTACAAACAGAATTAAGGATAAATTTGACCAGATTAAAGGACTGTCTTTAGTTAAAACACCAAATAGTAGTCCAAAAATAGCTGGCGCTACAGATGCATTAGGCCCTTCTGAAACAGTCGGTGTCACCAAAATAGCAAAAACAACTAACCAGCTTATTGCGCCCAAAGTGGTAGGTAAGCGGCGCATTAAACGCCACCAGCACCACAAGGCAATAATAGCGCCAACGCCATAAGCTGTTAAAGCAATAATCTCTTCAGGAATTGCATCGAGAGAAGAAAGTAATTGATTTAAAATTCCAGCTTGATCTTCACGCACCACGTAAGCCCTCTGGTTCAACTGCATTTGGGTTAATTAACCCTTCTGGCGGCATCTGAATAAAGAAGCCTTTTGTTTGTAATGAGTCTAGAACATGTAAAACATTTACACGCGCTAATTTACGTGTTGGAGCCAATTCTAAATGCATGACAAACGTTGCACGGCCAAAGGCTTGTAAAACAGCTTCTGGAACTTTTTCAAACGGATCGGCTTGCTCCGTTTCATCAGGATAGTTTGGACGAGCAATATAAATGTACATTTCATCTTTTTTGCTCGATCTATAAATATCACAGTGCATTTCAAATCAACTCTTGAACTAAGGACAGCATACATGAAAAAAAACGACAGACACACGCGGGTTTGTTTACGCATCAGTCGTTTTTTCTTTTCTTGCGAAATATTAACCCACAACAATCATTAAGGTCGATAAATAACTTTTAATTTTCCAAAGTTTTAAATTTTCAACCTTCATTAACTCTTTAATTTTACATAAAAAATCTTTTTGTCGACTTTTATAAAATAAAAATTTTACATTTTAAAAACAATAAAATTTGAACTAAAGCAGATAGCCTTTGATTTAATCTATTGAATTTTATAAATTTATGGTTAAGTATAAAGTTAAATAAGCTCTAAATAAGATTCAACTTATGTATACAGGATAAGACATTATTTAACCGTTTTTGATTTTTAATATGATTCAATAATAGAAGATCTTAAAAGAAAATATGGAGGTCTATGCTATGTCTCGTGGCGACAAATCATCTTATACAGCAAAACAAAAACGTCAGGCGAAACATATTGTTGAGAGTGAAGTAGATAGAGGTCACTCTCAAGAAGAAGCTGAACGTATTGCATGGTCTACCGTCAATAAACAAGATGGCGGCGGCAAGAAAAAATCACATTAAAACTACCACTGGATACTTCTTTAGTTAGCTCTATGACTAAAGAAGTATCTTATCAACATGTTAACGCAAGCATTAAAAGATTCTTGAGCCTTGCATATAATCATTACTTACCTGATTTAGAGTATTTAAGATTATATGGTTATCTTGAGTACGTAAGGCTTCATTTAAGCGATTCATGTAATTCACTAACATTTCTTTCGAAGCTTGAGCGAACTCGGTAGTTACCGCTTCACCTTCATATAAGATGACATAACTACGGGCAAACCCATAAATGAGATAAATTACAGCTTTTTCGTTTAGGTCTGATGAGTGTTTGAGATGGTGTTCACAGGCACTTTTTAAATTCTTAAATGCATCTGTACCAGTAGATTGATTTTTGAAAGATGAAAGTATTGTTTGGAAGTTCATATCCATATTCCACTCAAAAAGTAAAACTACAGAAGAAGGATAAACCTGTCAAACAATATGTTGATTATTATGAATTTAGATTGTAAAAAATTATAAAAAACGCCCAAAACCATGAGCGTTTTCATTGAACAAAAGCTTAGAAACTGACTTCAATATTGACTGTTGTACCAGATTGCTCAATATTGGTTGAGACATTAAAACCTCGTATTTTTAACTCTTCCTCTACCTGTGTGATATGTTCAGGATGCAAAGTATCTATTGGAAATTGAAAAACTGCCCGTCGCTTACCTTCTTTCGAGATTTCCTCGGTTCCAGATAAAATTTTTTCTAACAATAGTGCTTGATCTATTTTTACGTCTTTCGCATTTTTTCTTGCCTGTTCAGCATTAAAACTATTCGTCATATTTATATCTCTAATTATTAGTAGTTTTCATTTATAACATAAAAAAATTGATCTCAATATTAGCTTATTATTGATTTTAAAAACTTTTTACACCTCCATATATAAAATTAGAGGCCTCCTCTCCCCGAGAAGGCCTCTATATTTCTGCACCGAAACAAACTTATAGTTATATATTGTTTATTTTGAAATTGTTTTTCTTGCTACCAAGAATATACAGACCTGTATATATACACAATTGAATTTTTCTCACTAATAAAGTTAATTTAATTCAGCATGACTTTCTATAATTAAGATTAACTCATATTTTTATAATTTAAACTTTATTAAATCAGCAGAATGTAAAATCAAACTAAACAAAAAGTTAATCTTATAAAGACTAACTTATTAAATGATTTTATTTTAAAGTTATATTAACGAACACCAACTGATCAGTTATTAATCAGATAAGTTATTTTGAATCTTAAAATTCAATTTAACTGAAAATTTTTCTTAATACCTAAACCTAAAATAAAAGACTAGCTCTCTCTTCTTTAAATAACTGAATAAGCGGCTTAGTTAAAAGCTCATAGCGCCAACCCAATAAATAATCTGGAAGATCCTGTTCATCACCTTTAGTAAGCACATGCTGATGAATTGCATTTAACCATTTCTTACGTAGTAAAACTTCTTTAGGTATAGAGGTTTGTTCTATCGCTTTAGCAATCAATGCATCCATTTTATTCAGGGTTTCTTTGGATGTAATTTTAAAAGGTTTAGCAATTTTAGCTGGCCAGTGCCCTTCAACAGGTAAGTCTTTTAAAAGATCAAGAATAATCTTTCCATATTCACGAACAACATTCGGACGAATATCTTTTACTTGAGATAATTGGAAACTATTGCGTGGATTTTTTTCGACTAAATCAATCATCGTCGAATTTCTAAGGATAAAACTACGTGGCTGGTTTGTTGCTCTAACCACCTCTTCACGCCACTCACTTAAATTTTGCAATTGCATTAATTGACGACGTGAATGACGATAATTGCCCACATCTGTATATAACAATGGGGTTGGTGTTTCACTAATAATTTCTTTGGTTAAACTACTACAATCCTCAAGAACATACTCATAAAGCCCTTTTTGTTTGAGCTGATCTTTAATATGGTTAGCCAATTGCATGAGGTATAAAACATCATTTGCCGCATAGCATAGCTGTTGCGGAGACAAAGGACGTGCTAACCAGTCTGATCGAGTCTGATCCTTTTCAATATCAATCTCTAAACAAAGCTTTAATGCACCTTGATAACTTACTTGTAAACCATGTCCCAAAAAGGATAATCCAACTTGAGTATCAAAAACATTTAATAGGTTTTGTTCATCGGCATAGTGATAGATTAAATCAATATCTTCACCACATGCATGAAAAATATTTTGTTGAGCAAGAAAGATTTTTTTCCAAAACTCGCTTAAATCTAAAGACACTCCATCTAGCAAATATACATTTCCGTTGACATTGACTTGACATACTCCAAGTTTAGGCCAAAGGGTATCAACCTTAATAAATTCTGTATCAAGCCCATAAGTTGAACATTGATCCATTTGTTGAAGAACATCAACCAATTCGGTTTGCTGTTGGATAAACTGAAACATGCTTTCTCAAGTAAATGCAAAGAGTGCTTTAAACTCTGGTATATATAACATAGGATTAGAAAAATGCTACTGAATCCTTGATGAATAATCTATTTTTGAACAATTTTCCAAAAAAGAGATAATTTTTTGATCATTATTTTAAATTTTTCAAATTTAATGTCCTTCTAAATATTTATTTTTTACAAAAGCTTTTTTTAATTTATATATTCACTGAGTCGTTTTTAAAAATATGTTTTTGTCTTTTAAAAAGATTTTTAGATAATACGATATTATTCAAAAAATCTTTGAAATAAGCACCGAGGTACTTATTTCATACGCATACGGTTATGAACAGCCTGACTTAAGGTATGACTATCCACATATTCAAGCTCGCCACCTTGTGGTACGCCTTGCGCAATACGTGTCATGTGAATAGGTAAATGCTTCGTCGCTTCAACCAAATAATGCGCTGTCGCCTGACCTTCCACAGTAGCATTAGTTGCCAAAATGACTTCTTCGATCGTACCTTGGCTTAACCGTTGGATTAGATAAGGAATGCCTATTTCTTCTGGCCCGATTCCATCTAATGGAGAAAGGTGTCCACCCAACACATGGTATTTGCCACGAAAACTACCACTTTGCTCGATTGCCATAACATCTGCCGGGGACTCAACTACACAAAGCAATTGATCATCTCTTTCTGTTGAAGCGCAAATATCACAAATTTCGTGCTCTGTTAAAGAGTGGCAAACACTACATTCATGAATATAACTTGATGCTTCATGTAGAGCATGTGCTAAAGCAAATGCACCTTCACGATTTTTCATCAAAAGATGTAAAGCCATACGTTGGGCCGACTTCGGTCCAACGCTAGGCAAAATACGTAAAGCTTGAACGAGTTGTTCAAATCTATCACTAAACACTGATTTTCCTTAGAACATGCCTGCTAAACCAGGAGGTAAACCCATACCAGAGTTAGCTTTTTGCATTTTTTCTTCAGAAACTACTTCAGCTTGACGCACAGCATCATTCACCGCAGCTGCGATTAAGTCTTCAATCATGTCTGGTTCGTCTTGAAGTAATTCTGGATTAATTTCGATACGTTTTACGATATAACGGCCAGTCATTGTTACTTTAACTAAACCACCACCCGCTTCAGCGTGTACTTCAGTTTGAGCAAGCTCTTCTTTAGCCTTTTTTATATTTGATTCCATATCTTTTTGCATGCGCTGCGCTTGCTGCATGAGCATATTGATATTCATAAACCTAACTCCGTATCTCTATCAAATATTTCAAGTATTATTGATAGTCATATAACACTTCGGAACTTAAACTCTTTGAACGCCCCTATCGATCAGTAAGATCATTGAGGTCAGTACGTTTAAATCAAAATTAATCCGCAATTCTGACACAATAAATTAATGTTTTCTATTGGTATCTATGAAACTCTTTTAGGTAACTCATCCATTTAAAGCTTTCTATACGAAACTTTTTACTGCGAAGGCCAGTTCTAAAATTTAAGTTAAGCTACTGCGAGGCTTGGAGGGTGCTATTGTCGGGTTTATATTCATTTAAAGGAATTTTCTGAAAAGAGGCATTCGCTTTTTCTATTGTATGATCAGCTTCTTCAACTGATTTATTTGCATCATTAATCAATAGAACAGTTTCGTTAATTTGAGTCGGTTCATCCTTTTGGGCAAATACTTTGTATCCAACCAAACCAATTGCCCCTATAGCAACTAAAATAATTATAGGTTTAAGCATGGTTAAAAACTCACTTTGTTATTTTTATTAAATTTAGAACTTTTATACGTTGTGATTTTTAATTCATTTACAACAAAATGTAGCTTTTTTATTTCAATCGTTGTTTATGAGTAACTTATCTTAAAGTAAAGCCACACTAAAATGAGTGTGGCTTAATTCTTAGATATATAAATTTTATTAGATCAAATCTAATCCACGTGAGATATCACCAATAATATCGTTAATATCTTCTAAGCCAACCGAAACGCGGATTAAGCCTTCTTGAATACCAGCAGCTTCTTTTGCTTCAACAGAAAGTTTGCCATGAGTTGTGGTTGCTGGATGGGTAATCGTCGATTTCACATCACCTAGATTACCAGTAATCGAGATAAACTTAGTATTATCAATAACCTTCCACGCGCCTTCACGCTCACCTTTAACTACAAAAGAAACAATCCCGCCAAAGCCATTTTGCTGTTTTGCTGCAAGTTCATGACCTTCATGAGTTGGAAGCCCGCCATAATAGACCTTTTCTACTTTTTCATGGGTAGACAACCACTCGGCAAGTTTTTGAGCATTTTCACAGTGCGCTTTCATACGTAAACGTAAAGTTTCTAATCCTTTTAAGAAAATCCATGCATTAAACGGACTCATAGATGGCCCTAAAGTACGCACTACGCTAAAAACTTCTTCTAGGAGTTGATGGTTACCTACCACTGCACCACCTAACGCACGGCCTTGGCCATCTAAATATTTAGTCGCAGAGTAAATCACGAGATCTGCACCCAACTTTAACGGTTGCTGTAAAACAGGTGTACAGAAACTATTGTCAACAGCAAGTAATGCGCCATTTGCATGCGCAATATCTGCAAGTGCTTGGATATCTGCGATTTCAGCTAATGGATTAGATGGTGACTCAACAAATAATAGTTTAGTTTCTGGACGTACTGCATTTTTCCATGCATTTAAATCGCTTAGATCCACAAATGTGATATCTACACCAAACTTGGCAATGTACTTTTCAAATAAAGCAACAATAGAACCAAAAACTGCTCTTGAGCAAATAACATGATCACCTGCTTTTAGATACGCCATCGCAATTGATAGAATTGCTCCCATACCTGAGCTTGTAGCCACGGCACGTTCAGCCCCATCTAAAGCTGCTAAACGTTTTTCGAACATCGATACAGTCGGATTAGTAAAACGAGAATAGATATTTCCTTGAACCTGACCAGAAAATTTTGCAGCTGCTTCAGCAGCGTTTTCATATACAAAAGATGAAGTCAAAAAAATTGGTTCACCATGCTCACCTTCAAAACTACGAGTGTGTCCGGTACGAATGGCTAAAGTATCAAGTTGGTATTCTAAATCATCAGACTGGTTCATTAAATGTTCGCCTTTACTGGTCATGTACTAAAAACTATCATCATTTTGAGTGCCTAAGGTATTTAAGGTCAAGGTAAACCTGAAAATTATCGCTTAGACTTCAATCAATCTTTAGTATAGTTGGTAAAACAAGATGAAACGCTTAAAGTCCCTTGTCTCAGAACAAAGTCAAATCAAGCACCTCTCTACCCGACTATTTCGTCCTCAAACATTAGTATTGTCACAAAGCACTCCATTTGAAGTGATTGGTGAATTCAACCAAACCCGTGTTCGTTATTATGCAGCTACAGAAAAGAGCTTTAGAGAACCATTAGTATTTGTGGCACCTTTAGCTATTAATATGGCGATTTATGATTTATATCCATATCGTTCTCTTATCAAATACTTCCAAAATGCAGGTTTTGACGTATACCTTGTCGATTGGGGGCGTTTAGGCTTTAAAGATAGACATCTTAACTTTTTATCGTTTATTGAAGATTTTATTCCTAAAGCTATAGAGCTTGTACGCACACATTCAGGCAGTGATCAAGTTTCTCTACACGGATGGAGTATGGCTGGCATATTCGTTACTTTATATACAGCGCATAATCATCCGAATTATGTCAAAAACCTTATAGTTTTAGGTAGCCCAATCGATAGCTATGCTTCTGGTTATATTGGAAAACTCTACCGAACCATAAACAACACTATTGCCCGCAATAAAAAGCTTCAGGAACGTATCTACTCAGGTTTACCGAAGCGTTTAATTCATACCCCGGGCATTTTAAATTCCTTAGGCTTTAAAATTCTTGACCCTAAAGGCTGGTTCGATGGTCATATTCAATTACTTAAGAACCTTAATAATCTTCAGTTCGTACAAGAACATGCCACATTAAGCAGTTTTTTAAACAATATGATTGATTATCCGGGAGGTATTAATCAGGACATGTTATTTAATGTTTGGCTGCAAAATCCATTAATACAAGGTTCTATTCAGTTAAAAGATAAAAAAATCGAATTGAAAAATATCGACTGTTCACTCTTAGTTGGAGCTGGTCGTAGTGATCAATTAGTGACGGCAGATGCAGCTCAGCCATTAAGTCAGTTAACCAGTAGCCAAGATGTTACATTTACTCTTATTCCTGGCGGTCATTTAGGTCTAATGTCAAGCCAAGCAAGTGCGCAGGAATTCTGGCCAAAGCTAGCAACATGGCTGAGTGAGCGTTCAACAAAAATCTAAATTTAGGCATAAAAAAGCCCTCTATATGAGGGCTTTTATCTAACGCTTTCTCTATGAAAACAAACCTAAGCTAAAACTCATTAGAAGGATAGTTTTTTAAAAACAAAGTATCCGACCTTACTTTCAAAACTTCCGTCTTTTTGAATATTAAAATACTTTTTAACAACATCTGCTGCATTTTCTTGGAGATACTTAAGCGTTTTTATTTGATCTTCAGGTGTCTTCATGCGCTGTACCCAACTATCAAAATCTAGTTTGAGGGTTTGTTTCTCTAAAGTTGTTAATTCAAACCCAGCATCTTCAATAAAGTGAACCCAGTCTTTAATACTGTAATTTCTTACATGACTAGGGTCTCGAATCACTTCTATAGTCTGTAAAAATGTATCTAAAATAGGGAAACTTGAGCTAATAATATCAACAAAAATAACAGTGCCATTTGGCTTTAATACACGATTTATTTCTTTCATTGCTGTTGGTACATGCTGCCAATGATGGGCAGAATATCGACTAATAATTACATCAAACTGTTCATCAGTAAAAGGCATATCTTCAGCAATACCTTGCTGTACAAAAATATTTTTTATTTTTCGAGCATTGGCAGCTTTTGAAACTGTATCGAGCATTTCATGAGATAAATCGTAAGCAAAAACCAGATCTGCATGGCGAGCAACGTTATAAGCTACATGACCACCACCGCAACCTAAATCTAAAACAACGGCATTTGGATATTCATCAATTTCTTTAATGAATTTATCAAACTCGACCCCTTCAGAGTGAGCGGTGCTATTCAAATAACTTAAAGATTTATTTTGATACTGTTTTAAATTTATCTCATGTTGATTCAACATGGCTTATTCCTCTTCTTTGATGAGTTAACCATAAAAGAAAAAGTAGATAAAAAATAATGATTAGTTTTTCAATAATTAATAAAATAAAGTTATAGTTTGTATCTCTATCAATTCTTAATAAAAAAACCACCATATGGTGGTTTTTTTATGTAAGGCCAAGTTCATATTTAAAAATTACTTTGCAGTAAATTTAATATTGAACTTTCTTACTTGTTTTCTAACTTCCGGATTAAAAGGTAAAACAAAGGGACTTGCACGCCATATCGCCTTTTCAATACTCGACTTAAACTTTTGGTCTTCTTTATCTAGAAAAATAATTTGCTCAATCTCACCAGTATCACTTAAAAAGACTTTAACGCTAGCACTCATTCCCACTGAAGAAGGCGGAACATTCCAAATTTTAAAGATCTTTTTTTGATATTGTTGCTTGTACTTTTCTGCTTCTACAATAATTTTCTCATCATCACTTTTTGCTGGTGATAATAACTTAGAATTAATTGTGCACCCACTTAATAACAATATAGAAGTTAAAATAATGACGTTTTTCATTTATAAAACCAATTTTTTCAACGATTAAAATTTAACATTTTATCTTTTTAAAAACCACCTAAATGGTGGTTTTATGCTAAATAGCTACTATTAAATATGTTCTTAGCAAATTCTAGATTTTAGCTAATTTACGAGGATTATTTAGTTTAACTATTTAATTATAATTTTCAGCATCGTTTTAAAAAGATATTTTATAACGTGAATTTATACTTGAGCGTTCAGGCATATCAGCAATATCCTGCTCAGTAAAAATTCCATGTTCAAGTACTTTAGTGCCATTAAAGGCAGTATTGACCGGAGTAACAGGCGATTTAGTAATATAATTTTCATCTGCTTTTTGTGTTAACGATGCACACCCATCTAAACCAAATCCTGTAGCCAATACAAGTAACAATCTCTTCATCTGTCTTACCTGTTATTATAAAAATCAGACAATCTAACAAATTATCGACTGATTGTCACATTTTTAAAACGATTAGGACTAGCCAATTCTTTACAAAAACTCAATGAAATGTAAAGTAATTTGCATAAAGTGTTAAATTGTGTAAAATACCTAAATAATTTAATGATATGTTTTAACTTATGATCTTTTTACTTTTCTTATTTTTGTTATTTACCTTTGTACTCCTCTTAAATGCACATTACAAACACTAGGTATTTGTATCTGTTCTTCTCATCTGCTAAATATTTTTTGAAAAATTAATTATTTTCTTAAAAGCGTTCACTTACTTTCTTTAGTCTAGATTTTTATAAATACAAAAAAAGCCCGCTTTGTAAGCAGGCTTTACCCTTTTTGATTTTTTGCGCTGATCATTCAGGACTTTTGCTGTTTGTGACAGCGCTCGGATATTACACTTATACTTAAAGATTAAAAAGACTAATCTTTTTTAAACTGATGCATTTACTCATCAATTTCAATCGGATCGCCGTCTTCAGGACGAATATGTCGTGTCCCATCATCAGCAGGATCGACACTAGAGCCATCTTTAGTAATCGAGTTATACATTTCGTCCTCTTTTTTATCGTCTATGAATTCTTCATCTTCAAAATCAAGAGGCTCGTCATCATCTTCAAAATTTAAAGGCTTTTCTTCATCTATCATGTGAACCATCCTTTTTTAAGCTATGTGATTTCATGCTCAAATAAATATCGGATATATTCAACAGTGAACACACATTATTTATGTAAAGAATACTTAAAAATTATTAAAATATATAAAAAGTTAAATAGGGTTATTCAAAATATTTTAAGAACTCTTCTAACTCAGGTAAATGTGCAAAGTTTTTATGAGCATCCCCTAACACAACCCAATCATGTTTTGACTCTATACAAAAATTAAGTTTTAAATCTGGTTTAAACGGTTGTTCAAGAAGCCCCAACGGTATCCACATATAGTTTGTACCATTAATTTTATTAGGGACAGGCGAGCCACATCTATTACAAAATGATGAAGTAAAACCAGTTTCTTTTTTATAGGTAGCCACATATTCCTTACCCATCAACCAATTAAACTGATTTTCTTTTACTAAAGTAGCGGCATTCGCTCCAGTCCCAGTTTGTTTTCGGCATAAGCTGCAATGGCAGTGATAAACCGTTTTGATTTCACAAAGTACAGAGAATTTTACTTTATGGCATAAACAAGAACCGATGTTACTCATATAACGTACTTATTTCATTACTATAAAAATTTTAATCATGACTTTAAATATTGGTTAAGTATATATTTTAATTGTTTAATATAAAATATATCTAATCTTTTGATTTAAAAAAGATTATAAAAAAGATCTTGATATATAAAGCTTTTTTATATTATAAGGTGAAATGTGACTTTAAATAACACTTGAGTAATTAATAGTCATTGAAATATTGGGAATAAACCTTATATTGAGTACAGGTTCATACCTTTAACTGAGGAAAAGCTCATGAATAAATTAATGGTTGCGGTATTCGCTGGAATGGTGACCCTTGCCGGTTTCAGTGCTCAAGCTGCAACACCTGAGCAAGAATGTCAAAAATTGCAAGATGATTACAATTTGATTTATGCATCAAAAGGCTTTTGTTTTAAAGACCAAGATGCTAAAGAAAAATATGGTAATGAAAACTGTCATACGACTAAGCCAAAATTCTCTGATAAAGAGCAGCAACGTCTAGACGCAATTAAAGAACGTCAAAAAGAATTGAAGTGTAAATAGTATTTAAAGGAATAATACATGGCATATGATGATCAAAATATCTTCGCAAAAATTTTACGTGGTGAACTTCCAGCGATAAAACTCTATGAAGATGATCAAGTTCTAGCTTTTATGGATATTATGCCCCAAGCCGATGGTCATGCATTAGTTATTCCAAAAACTCCTGCAGTAACTTTACTTGATTTACCTCCTGAAGCGGCAGCTTATACCATCCAGATCGTGCAAAAAATTGCTAAGGCAATGGAAACTGCATTAAATTTGGATGGAATTGTGCTCATGCAGTTATCAGGAGCAGCTGCCGGACAAACTGTCCCTCATGTTCATTTTCACCTAATTCCTACAAATGTTCACCAACTTGGCAAACATGCGGCGCAATTAGGAGACCAAGATAAAATCAAAGCTTTGGCTGAGAAAATTAAAGCAGCACTTTGATTTTAAGAGATAAAAGCGGAGTTTAAACTCCGCTTTTTTTATTTAAAAAGTGTAATAAAATCAAAAGAAAATAAAGTATTTCCAATTTTTAATTGTCATAAAACTGTCATTTCTTCTTCACTCCATTGTCACAAAGTTTACAGATACTTCTTAGCAAGTTGGTGAGCTTCTGTAACTTTTTGTACATAAGCCAACTAAAAAATAAAAGTTAGCTAGGCATACGCCATTTAAAAATACCTTTTGGAGAAATCTCAATGAAGAAATTGCTTCTCGCTGCCGCAGTTGCAACTTTGAGCGTAAACGCGGTGCAAGCAGCGCCAACTTTGTACGGCAAACTAAACGTTTCCATTAACCAAGTTGACAACAAAAATTTCGATGGTAAAAGTGACGTTACCGAAGTTAACTCAAACTCTTCTCGTATTGGGGTAAAAGGTGAAGAGAAGTTGACTGATAAGCTATCTGCTGTTTATTTAGCTGAATGGGCAATTTCTACTGATGGTTCTGGTTCAGATACTGACCTTAGCGCCCGTAACCGTTTTATCGGTTTAAAAACTGAAGGCGTCGGTACGTTAAAAGTAGGTAAATATGATTCTTACTTCAAAACCTCTGCTGGTAGTAACCAAGACATCTTTAACGATGACACACGTTTAGATATTACAAATATTATGTACGGTGAAAACCGCTTAGATAACGTGGTTGGTTTTGAATTAGACCCTAAATTATTAGCTGGTTTAACATTCAATATCATGGCTCAAACTGGTGAAAGCACTTCTGATAGCAAAAAAGGCGAAACTGGTAAAGACAGCAAAAATGATAGCTTCGATTCAGTTTCGACTTCTCTAGGTTATGAAAATAAAGACTTAGGTTTAGCAATCGCTGCTGCTGGTGACTTCGGTATCAAAGGTAAATATGCTGCTTACGGTTTGAAAGATGTTTATACAGACGCTTACCGTGTAACTGGTTCTTATGACATTGCTAAATCTGGTTTTGTAGTAGGTGCTTTATGGCAACATGCTGAACCTACTGATGACTTGACTGCATATGGTCAAACATATAAATCAGATGGTTCAATCGATAAAGCTGGTAAAGCTTACCGTGGTTTAGAAGAAGAAGCATACGCGGTAACTGCTGCTTATAAAATTCCTAACACTAAACTTAAAGTAAAAGCAGAATATGCTTCTGCTGAAACACAAGTAAGTGGTCAGGCAGATCGTAAAATTGACTTGTATGGTTTAGGTCTTGATTATCAAATCAATAAACAAGCTCGCTTCTACGGTATCGTTGCTCAACAAAAACGTGACTGGTTGAATGACGACGACAAACAAACTGTTGTAGGTACTGGTATTGAATATAACTTCTAATCAGTTATGTTCGATTCATATCTAAAATAAAAGGGCTTATGCCCTTTTATTGTGCTATCAAAAAAGCCGATATTTTTATATCGGCTTTTAAAAAATTTATATCTTATTTTAAGAAACCACTTACAAGATTCATCACATTTTGAATATCTTGGTTAGCTTCTTGATGATCTGTACTCTCACCTTGAGGTGTTAAAGAATCAATGACTTGAGGTAAGACAGAAGCGATTGCACCATAAACTTGTTCTTTTGGTGCTTGAGCTTGCTGAGCAACTTGTTCAATGTCTGCTGGATTAAACAGACTTTGTAATTGCTGGGTCGGAACTTCACTATTACTTTGGTTTGGATCAACCCAACTTTGAACTTGGCTACCTAAGCCAGCGCCTTTTAATTTCTCAAGAGCAGCTTGTAAACCACCTTGTTGCTGAACCCAACCTAAGATTAAAGGTACCACTGCAATTAATAAACTTTGTACACCACCACCAGTTTGAGGTGTGTTGTTATTACCAGTGACTTGTCCTAATACAGAACCCAATACTCCACCAAGACCACCTTGGGCACCAGATGAAGTATTACCACCCATTTGTCCTAGTACAGAACCTAAAATTCCACCTAAACCACCTTGACCTGACGCTTGCTGATTCCCACCTAAAGCTTGCTTAGCCAAAACTTCTACAATGTTGCTTAAATTTGTCATGAGTAACTCTTATGTATGGTTTATACATGAGCATACGCGTTTTTTTGTTAAGACAGCAAAAATCAAATTGTTAAATTTTGAAAGAGATCGCAAGGTCTTTTACCAACGGAATTTATTCCAATTTTCTGGATTTGCCCAAAATTTTGAATTAAACCAGTCTGGGACATGCTTATAGGTCAAAATATTAAATTGCCATAAAGCAAAATCACTATCATGTGAAGTCTTATCAATAAGTTGTGTAAAACCTAAAGAACGCAGAAGCTGTTCATCACTGCGCTTGCTTACTACAACAATTCGTTTTGCTAATAAATCTCTTAGCTTTACTAATAATTGTGATTTTTGCACATCGCTGATGTCCTGCATTTCATCAGTATCAAACAATACAAAACCCAAATCATAACGCTGAGTAAAAGGCAGACTTAACAGCTCAGTTACGGTAAAATAGTGCCATTGAATTGCGTTATTCTGGTCAATTTTCTGGCCAATACAAAGTGCAGTATGAATAGGCTGTTCGTTTGATAAATCGTCTAGCATAGAAGTGATGACATTTTGTTCAGCCATAACTGCAACCCTTAATTGAAAGATGTGAGTTTAAACTTTATGGAACTACAAGGCATTTGCCATAAAATGCATGCAGGCCTAAAAGATGCTAGTGTAACTGATCAACAGACAACCAAGGCAAATGTTGAATACAAATTTGTATTAGACCGTTCAGAAATTGATCTTCCTTTTAATTTAGGACAAGAACTAGAAATCGAATGGACAGGTAATATTTATTGCACTTCTTGTGGTGCTAAAACACCAAAGTCTTATTCGCAAGGCCACTGCTTTAAATGCTTTAAAACGAAAGCGGAATGTGACCTTTGCATTATGAAACCTGAAACATGCCACTACCATTTGGGTACATGTCGTGAAGATGATTTTGCCCACAGCGTATGTTTCCAGCCTCATATTGTGTATTTGGCAAATTCAAGTGCTTTAAAAGTAGGTATTACTCGTGTTAGCCATATGCCTGGTCGTTGGTTAGATCAAGGGGCAACTCAAGCCTTACCTATTTTAAAAGTTGGTTCACGTCGTTTATCCGGCCAGCTTGAAACCATGTTTGGTTCCTTAATTGCGGATAAGACAGATTGGCGTAAACTTCTCAAAGGCGAAGCTGAACCTCTAAATTTGATTGAACAACGTGATCAGTTAATTGAAGAGTTCGCCCCTAAAATTCAAACTATTCGTGAAGAATTTAGTCAAAACCTTGAATTTAACGAAACGGTTGAATTACTAGAAAATGAATTGCCACGTGAGTTTGTTTATCCAGTTGAACAATATCCTGAAAAAATTAAGTCTTTAAACTTAGATAAAACACCAAAAATTCGTGGTGTATTGCAAGGTATTAAAGGCCAATATTTAATTTTTGATATTGGTGTTATTAATATCCGTAAATATACAGGTTACGAGCTGATTGTACGTGCATAAGTCGATTTAAAAAAGCCTCATAAAAATGGGGCTTTTTAATCAATATAACTAAGATAATCTATTTCTGAATAACCAAGCTGCTAAAGGTAAAGTTACTATTCCCAGCACAATCATTGGTAAAAAGTTCAATTTGACTTGTGCAAAGCTTGCACCTTCCAAATAAACCCGCTGTACCAAGTTAATTCCAAATCTTAATGGATTTGCATAAGTTGCTACTTGTAATGCTTTTGGCATGTTTTCTACAGGTGTCAGTAAGCCTGAAAGTAACATCAAAGGCATAATCAATAAAAATGTAAAAAGCATGGCTTGTTGCATATTTAATGATAAAGCTGAAATTGATAAGCCCACACCAACTACAGCCACGTTAAAGCTGAATAATCCAAAATAAACCAGTCCAATAGAGCCATTCATTGGAATTTTAAACCAGAACAAAATAATCAATAAAATAATGGTCGATTGCATCAAACCTACAAAAATCGGCGGCAAAGCCTTACCAATCATAATTTGTAATGGCGTATAGGGTGTCACTAATAATTGATCAAACGTACCCTGCTCACGTTCACGCGCAACTGATAAAGCAGATAAAAGTAATGTCTGCATCATACTTAATGCTGCAATTAATGCAGGCATTAAGCTCCAACGAGACTCCTGATTTGGGTTGTACCATGTTCTTGTTTCAAGGCTAATCGGTAAAGCTGAATTAAACTTTTGCTGATTGAACTGACCAATAATTTTACTTAGATATGACCCTGCGACCATAGCTGTAGATGAATTTCTACCATCAACAATGATCTGTATAGGAGAGCTTTGGTTATTGTTTAATTTACTCTCGAAATCATTGGGGATCGTAATTACGAGCAATGCCTGACGATTATCAATAACCTGTTTGATTTGTTCGGTATATTCCAGTGTGGCAGCACGCTTAAAAATACCAGAGCCATCGAGCTTCGAGATCAGCTCATGTGAAACCTGCCCGTTGCTCTGATCTAAAATTGCATAATCTACATGGTTAACGTCATAAGTAGCCGCATAGCCAAATAAAAGTGCTTGCATCAGGGCGGGTACAAATAGAATAGCCCTATTTGCAGGATCACTAAAAATGGTTAAGAATTCTTTTTTGACTAAAAAACTTAATTGTTTCAGCCACGTGATTAATTGCTGCCACATAACTTTATCTCAACCGTTTTTTCAGTGAAAAGTTCACAGCACATATCAAAACAACGATATATCCCAATAAAATACCGCACTCTTTAAACCATAGCTTCCAATCATCACCTCCCATAAATAAAGTTTTAATTAAAACCATAAAATGCGTCGCTGGAAGTAACTGGCTAATAATTTGCACAACCAAAGGCAAATTGCGTGTATCAAAAACAAATCCGGAAAGCATCAGCGCTGGCATAAAACTTGCCAACAAAGCAATTTGACTCGCCTGAAACTGACTTTGGGCAAAGCCAGATATAGTTAAACCAAGTAATAATGAAACGATTAAATATAGAAATGAAGCAAATAAAATTGAGAATAATGAACTGCGCATAGGGACTTCAAAAATAAAATGTGCAGCAACAATACAAATAACGATATCAATCATGCCGACAACAACGTACGGAATGAGTTTTGCCAACACAATTTCAAATGGCCGTACTGGTGTGACAAATAAGGCTTCTAATGTTCCCCGTTCCCTTTCACGGGCAATAACCAGACCAGTTAAAAATGCGCCAATTAAAGTTAAAATGAGTACCATTAAACCCGGCACTAAAAACCAAGTACTGTTACCAGATTCGTTAAACCATATTCTTTGTTCAATTTTAACGGCGCTTGCAGATGCTAATATTGGGCTACGATCAATTTGTATTGATGGCGCGGTAGCCAAAGCACCCGCGACATACCCCTCTAAAGCAGTTGCTATGGTGGTCGATCTACCATTTAATAGCAATTGAACCTTTGCGTTACCTTGTTGGGTCTGACTTGCAAAATCGGAAGGCAAATGCAAAATCGCATCAATTTTGCCATTTCGAATGGCCTGTTCTGCTTCAGGCAAATTATGAAATTCTAAACTGGTTAAATATCGCGATCCATTTAAGCCAGCTAAGACCTGATTGACCTGCGGCGAGGACTGATCAACTACAACACCAACTCGTGCTTGGTTCAAGTCAAAAGAAAGCCCATAACCAAAAAGTAAAATTAAGATAACAGGCAAAACTAGGCCAATTCCGAGACTGCTTTTGTCACGAAGAAGCTGTTTAGTTTCTTTCCGAACTAAGGCTTTCAAGCGACTCCAAAATGCAAAGCTCATTGTAGGTCTCCTAACCCGCATGCCTTAATGCACGTGCTTGTTCCACAATTGCAATAAAAGCCTCATTCATATCAACAATATGTTTATCTTTACTTGCCAATTCGCGGACCTGTTGAGGAGAACCTAGGGCTAGTAACTTTCCTGCATCTAGTATGGCAATGCGGTCACAATATTCTGCTTCCTCCATAAAATGGGTGGTAATAATGATGGTAATGCCTTGATTTGCGAGTTTACCAATGCTGTACCAAAATAAACGCCGTGCAAGCGGGTCTATTCCACTCGTAGGTTCGTCTAAAAATAAAATTTCTGGTTCATGTAATAATGCAGCCGCCATAGATAAGCGCTGTTTATAACCACCAGGTAAATCACCGCTTTTAATTTGCGGCTTTAAATCATATTGTTGTAAAGCTTTATCAATTTGTTGATTTAGTTTTTTGCCCGATAAACCATAGGCTCCACCAAAAAACTTCAAATTTTCTAAAACAGTTAAATTGCTATACAGTGCAAATTTTTGAGAGACGTAGCCTACTTTAGCTCTTGCTTCAGCACGGGCCGTCCGTAAGTTTTTACCTGCAACTTCTAGGTAACCGCTACTTGCCGGTAGTAACCCACATAACATGCGGAATGTCGTGGTTTTACCAGCTCCATTTGGCCCAAGTAACCCAAAGATCTCTCCACGCTGTACAGTAAATGACGTATTGGCAACAGCAGTAAAATCTCCAAAAGTTCTGACTAAATCTTTAACTACAATAACCGCTTGGTCTGATTGCGAATTATTGTTTTGTTCGGATCGAAAAGCCTGCTGAGAAATAGAGATTTGTTGTTTTTGATTTTGCTGTAACAACATCATAAAAGCATCTTCGAGTTCAGGTGGTCGCCTATTTGCCACTAGCCCCAGAGGTAAAATATTTGTTGATAGTTCTTTTTGGCGGCTAATAAAGTTTACTTGCTCTCCCCTTGGCACTGCATCAATAATCTCTCCAGAATTTCCAAGCAACTGGGCTTGTACAATCCGAGTCTTAATCTGCTCTGAAGGTTTTATTTGCCATGTTTGCTCATGTACTAACGCTTTTAATTGCTCAGGTGAACCTTGTCTTAAAATTTTGCCTTCATGCATGATATATACGTAAGCGCACTTTTCTGCTTCATCCATATAAGCGGTACTTATAATTACGCTTAAATTTTCTTCCTGAACAAGTTGTTCGATAATGATCCATAAATCCCGTCTTGATAAAGGATCTACTCCAACACTAGGCTCATCAAGCAAGAGTAACTCTGGGGAACGAACTAGAGTACATGCCAATCCTAGTTTTTGCTTCATTCCACCAGAAAGTTGCCCTGCTAGACGTTGAGTAAACTGAGTAAGATCCGTTATTTCCAATAAACGTTTAAATCTTTGGTTACGTACATTTTTTGGAACGCCGTGTAAGTCGGCATATAAATTTAGATTCTCTTGTACACTTAAGTCTTCATAGAGTCCAAAACGTTGTGGCATATAACTAATACGGTCTTGGACAACTTGAGGATGTTTTTCAATATCAAACCCGAGCACATGAAGAGAACCTGAACTCGCTTTATATAATCCTGCAATTAACCTTAATAAAGTTGTTTTACCCGCACCATCTGGGCCGACTAAAGCGGCAAGTTCTCCTTTTTTGATTTGCATATTCAAATCAACAATTGCACTAATATCTGCTGAATTTTTATTTTCGGCTTTAAAAGTCATGAATAAATTATGGGCTTGAACCACTGCTTTACTATCAATCATAGGCTTTCTCACTTAAAGCAAGTGGGACATTTACTGTCACAGGTTGACCCATTTTTAATTGATCATTCGGATCATGTACATACACCCGAACTTCGTAAACAAGTGTTGTTCTAATCTCTTCTGTCTGTACTGTTTTAGGTGTGAACTCAGCCACTGAAGATATATAGCCAATTTTTCCATTCATAGGCTGATTCGGATAAGCATCACGAATGACTTGAGCCGTGTCTCCCATTTTAATTGAACTTAAATCTTGTTCATTTACATAAACACGAATCCATTTTGGATTGGTCAAGGCTAATGTATAAACGGCCTTTTGAGCAGTTGTCATGTCGCCAACTTCTTGCAACCGAGCTCGTACCACTGCATTTACAGGAGACCTTAGTTCTGCTTGAGTAAGGTTATAGTTAATTAAATCTAAATTAGCCTTAGTCACTTCATACTGTGCTCTGGTTGCTTCACGATCTTCTTTTCGTGCACCTTTAATTAATAATTCTAAATTGGCTTGTCTTTCACGGACCGCTGCCTCAGCACTATGTTGATTACTTTTGGCATAGTCGAGTTCTTGTTGGCTAATTGCTCGACCATCGGTACTACTTACCAAAATTTGTAAGCGTTGCAAGTTTTTATTGGTTTTATCAAGCTCAGCTTGGGCAGACGCAAGTTGAGCTTTTGCTTGGGTGATTTCTTCAGGGCGAGCTCCAACCTCTTGTTTAACAATTGCCTCTTGTTGAGCTTTAAGTTGTGCTTGAGCTTGCTTTGCCTGAATTTGTAATGCATTGGTATTAAGGGTCGCCAGTACTTGACCTGCTTGAACTTTATCGCCCTCTTGAACTAAAAGTTTCTGAATACGGCCAGACTGTTCAAATGCAAGTGAAACTTGGCGGATATCCACATTTCCATATAAAGTTAATACATTATTATCTAATTGTTTTTTATGATTATATCCCCATACCCAAAAGCCGATGGCAACTACAGCTATAACAACTAAAATGCCGGCAATCACTTTTTTATTCATCTTTTTGGCCTTCTTATTAAATTCAAATTTACATAGTTTAAATTCAATTTAAATTTAAATTACCTTAATCTTTGAATAAAAGATATACTTTTATGATGAAATAAAATTAGGTTTAAACATGTCCAGATCTAGACGAAGTGATGGTGACTTAACAAAGACTAAAATTATTGAGGCAGCAGGACCCTTAATCGCCCAATATGGTTTTGCAAAAACAGCAAACAAAACAATTGCCAAAGTAGCAAATGTCGATTTAGCAGCAATTAATTATCACTTTGATGGTCGAGATGGACTATATCAAGCAGTGTTAATGGAAGCTCATGCCCATTATCTAGATGAACAATACTTACTAGAACTTGTTGAAAGTACTTACCCTCCCGAAGAAAAATTGAGTTTATTACTTGAAACTTTATTACATAAGTTGACGGAAAAAGATGTTTGGCATGGCAAAGTTTTTATTCGCGAACTGTTTTCACCTTCTGAGCATTTATTAAATTTTATTGAATTAACTGGTATGAGAAAATTTTTTCTTATTCGAAAGTTGATTAGTCAAGTGGCGAACTTAGATGAAAATGATCCGGCCGTTTTACCTTGTATTTTAAGCGTGATGACCCCTTGCATGATGCTTATTATTGCCGGGCCTAATGCTCAAGCACCTGAGCCACTTAAAAATATTGCTCAGATGCCATTACATGATTTAGTTGAACATTTTAAAAAATTTTCATTAGCTGGATTAAAAGCAATTAGCCAATCAAATCTTAAAAATTAGCTATTCAAACATTGCAAAATGGCTTGAACCGGATCTTCTGTATTTCCAGAAATAAGCTGTTTATGCATAGTTAAATGTTGCATTACTTGAATTTGAGCGGTTTCTACATTCATTAGTTTTTCTATTTCAGCCGCTAAATTTTCAGGTGTTGCATCTGCCTGAATCAGCTCTTCAATTACTTTTTTACCCGCGATGATATTTGGCAAAGAGTAATAAGGTATTTTCACCAAGAATTTAGCAATTAAATAAGTTAGCCAATGCAGTTTATAGAAAGTGACCATTGGTCTATGCATGAGCATTGCTTCTAATGTCGCCGTTCCAGACGCTAAAGCAATAATGTCACTCGCGTTCATGACCATACGACCAATTTTCGATTCACTATCCGTATTTTCTAAAATATGAATTTTTGCTTTTAACTGCGGTGCTAATTGTTCAACCCCCTGCTCAATCTGCTGTTTGCGCGCATCATTAATTGCCGGAATTAAAAACTGAATATCTGGATATTTTGTATGCAAAATATTGGCTGCCCCCAATAGCATAGGAAGAAGCCTTTCTACTTCACCCTTGCGGCTACCGGGCAACAAAGCAATATGTTTTTGATTTTCATCAACACCCAATTCTTGTTTAGCAATTTGAATAGGGTTCTCAAGCGGTAATTGTTTAGCTAATGGATGGCCTACAAATGCCGCTGGAACTTCATATTGTTCATAAAAAACTTTTTCAAAAGGAAATAAGCAAAGTACTAAATCTATACTTTGTTTGATGCCATGTACTCGCCCTTGGCGCCATGCCCAAACTGATGGACTCACATATTGAACTGTTTTTATTGGAAGATTCTTTTCTTTGATACTTTTCGAAAGTCTGAGGTTAAAGTCTGGTGCATCAATACCAATAAAAATATCAACTGGATGCTGAGTCCATTGATTAATTAAGCCATCACGTACGGCGAATAGTTTTTTTAAGTCTTTTAATACTTCAACAATGCCCATCACAGACAGAGTTTCCATTGGGTAATAACTGTTAAAACCTTCCGCAATCATTTGAGGGCCACCGATTCCCTCAAATTCAGCATCGATTCCCTGCTCGCGAAAACTACGCATGAGTTTTACGCCGAGCGTATCTCCAGAAACTTCTCCAACTACAATGCCTATTTTAAGTTTTCGGTTTGCCAAGGCGATTTACCCAAGAAT
The DNA here is from genome assembly GCF_003812225.1 of Acinetobacter sp. FDAARGOS_494. NCBI lineage: Bacteria > Pseudomonadati > Pseudomonadota > Gammaproteobacteria > Moraxellales > Moraxellaceae > Acinetobacter > Acinetobacter sp. FDAARGOS_494. The sequence goes on along the minus strand of NZ_CP033866.1, from coordinate 3,516,230 downwards.
TTGAAATAACGCATTCTAGCATAGAGACTTATTAATCTTGAACTTGCCTAATCAATCCCAGCTAAACCTAGCCCTAGCACATCACTATCTAAAATTACATTCATACACTATCTTTTAATCTAAATTAACAATGTTATTTGAATTGTAGCTTACATTTACAAACAATAAAATAAATGAGAATTATTTACATTATCTTTAATCTTATGAATATCCCACCTCGACCATTTAAGTTGTCTGTAATCGCCTGCGCGATTTGTTATGCCAACCTCACCTATGCCCAAGATACACAGGTACAAGCTTTGCAAACGATTCAAGTCAAAGCATCAAATGCAGAGCAGTCTTCTGAACAGACCAAGGCATATAATGTTAAAAACTCGAGTAGTGCAACCAAGCTTAATATTGAGGCTAAGGAAACACCCCAAACCATTAATGTCGTTACTCGTCAGCAAATTGAAGATTTTGGCCTTACCAGTACTCGTGATGTTTTAAGAAATACCCCTGGTGTAACAGTCTCTAATCAAGAAACTGAGCGAACTACTTATATGGCTCGTGGTTTTGAGATTTCAAATATCTTAACGGATGGCGTAGGCTTCCCTCTTTCAGGTTATAACTATAATAATACGAATCCTGATACTTACTTTTATGATCGTGTAGAAGTAGTTAAAGGAGCTGACTCGTTAACTAATGCCTTTGGCGATCCGAGTGCAACCATCAATAATATTCGAAAACGTCCAACCCAAGAATTTCAAGCAAGCGGTGGTGTAAGTTACGGTTCATGGGATACGCAGCGCTATGAAGCTGACGTATCTGGCTCAATTCTACCAAGTGGAAAAGTACGTGGCCGTATTATGGGCTATGAACAAACTGGTGATTCTTACCTAGACCGATATTCTGCGGAAAAAAACGGCTTTGCTGGTATTGTTGAAGCCGATTTAACAGATAGCACTTTACTTACCGCAGGTTATAGCCAAGAACAAAATAAACCTAATGCAAATAACTGGGGTGCACTACCTTTATTAGATGCCAACGGTAAACAAATTTCATATGATCGCTCATATAACCCTAACCCTGACTGGGCGCACTGGGATAATGAGACACAAAATGCTTTTGTTGAATTAAAACAAAAAATTAATGATCAATGGAATGCTAAGCTGACTTACAACTATCTTGATACGAAGCATAATAGCCGTCTTCTCTATTACTATGGTTACCCAAAAGCTGATGGGTCCGGTGTTTCTCTAACGCCTTGGGGTGGACAAGAACATCAAGAAAAACATGCTGTAGATTTTAATCTCGAAGGGACCTATAAGCTATTTAACCGAGAACATGAAGCAACTCTAGGCTACAGCTATGTACGTAATCATCAACAAGATAAACAATCTACAGGAACGATTAACGATAGTAATGTTATAAAGTCAACTACTACCGATTGGGCAAGTTGGACACCGCAATCTATAACTTGGTCAGATTTCACAGAAGCGGCTAACTATAAACAAAATATTAACTCAATTTATGCCGCGACACGTTTACATCTTAATGAAGATTTAAAACTTTTACTTGGTGCAAACTATGTTCAAGCTGAGAGTAAAGGCGAAAGTTATAGCTCACCAATGTCATATAGTGAAAGTAAAGTTTCTCCATATGTCGGATTAACCTATAATTTTACACCTGAATATACGGGTTACATGAGTTATACCTCTATTTTCCGTCCACAAACTGGTATTGATAAAGATACCAATCAAGCTTTAAAACCTATTGAGGGTAAAAGCTATGAAATGGGTGTAAAAAGCTCATGGCTAGATGACCGTTTAACAGGCACACTTTCAGTATTTAAAACTGAACAAAACAATTACCCTTTACGTAACTCGGATGGAAACCCACTTAACCGGAAAGTACCAACGAGTGATCTGGAATCGCAAGGTGTAGAGGTCGGTCTATCAGGTCAAATTACTGATAACGTAAATCTTTCTTTCGGCTATGCTCAATTTAGTATTAAAGATACTAAAAATGGTGGCGAAGCAAGAACATACAATCCAAACCAGACACTTAACTTGCTAACTACCTATACTCCGCCAGTTTTACCTAAGCTTAAAGTTGGTGCAGGTTTACAGTGGCAAGATGGGATAAAGTTATATGACTCAAATGTAAACGGTACGATCAAACAAGATGCATATGCTTTAGTCAATTTAATGGCAAGCTATGAAGTCAATGATCATATTACGCTTCAAGCAAATGGTAATAATATTTTTGACAAGAAATATTTAAATAGTTTCCCAGATGGGCAGGCTTTTTATGGTGCCCCAGCCAACTATACAGTTGCTGTAAAGTTTAAATATTAATAGCGTAGCCAATCCCAATTTGGGGTTGGCTTTCTTTTTTATTTTTTTATGTGTCAGTAAATATGTCCAGAACTTTAAATCTTCCCATGTTATATCGCATAAAAGTTTTCTATCGATTCTTAGTTGTTTTCGGTATGGGTTATGCCTGTATGGTGTACTTAAGTCTTGGACTAACTGAAATTTTCCATTTGAATTTAGACAAACCAGAAGCTATCTATTTGGCGGCCTTTATTTCTATTTTGTTTTATGTATTTTTCGTGATTGTTGGTTTCTGCATCCAATCATTATTGCGACTGACCATTTTATCAATCGCATTATTTGCCCTTTTCTTTATTGTGACACGGACGGTAGGTTATGCATAAAGGTATACGTCAATCTATGGCATGGCTCCACTCGTGGACTGGTTTAATTTTTGGATGGCTCGTATTTGCTATTTTTTTAATGGGAAGTTTGTCTTATTACCGCCATGAAATTAATTTGTGGATGCAACCACCCCTTGCACAATTTGAAATAAAACAAGATGTGGCAATTAAAACGGCATATCAATACTTACAAGAACACGCTTCAGATGCTAAATCTTGGTATTTAACTGTTGCTACACCTGAAAGTCCGGTAAATACGATGTATTGGGAAAAACCAGATGGTAGTTATGGAAATGCAACCCTCGATGCAAACACTGGTCAAGAATTAAAACTTTCTGCGACTGAAGGCGGTGACTTTTTCTACCGTTTCCATTATCAACTTTTTGGTGTCCCGATATTAATTGGGCGGTTGGTCGTATCTTTAGCAGCTTTTATTATGTTGATTGCCTTAATCTCAGGCATTATTACTCATAAAAAAATCTTCACCGATTTTTTTACCTTGCGTACCTTTAAATCGCAGCGCTCATGGTTAGATTTTCATAATGTTTCATCTGTTATTGCACTGCCCTTCTTTTTAACAGTTACTTTTACTGGCTTGGCTATTTTCTTCTATCTATATTTGCCTTGGGGAATGCAAAAACTCTATCCAGAGAATCCATATCAATATTTCAATGATATACGTACAAAAACAGTCACAGAAAGTACAACACCGCATCCTGCACAGAATTTACCAGTTGAAAAGCTATTAGCCCAACTTAAACAGCGTTGGGGAAATCAAACTTTAGCAACTATGAGTGTTAAAAACCCAAATACGAATCAGGCTCAAATTACGTTCATTCAGCAAGAAGACCATTCTATTACCCGCAATCAAGCACAAATCACATTAGATGCTACAAATGCTAAAGTCTTGGGTGATACACGTAATCATAGTCCTATTGCCACACTTTATGCTGGAGTATATGGCCTACATATGGCAACTTTTGCTCAGCCTCTACTTCGCTTAGGATTGTTTTTCTCTGGCATTTTAGGCTGTGTAATGATTGCCTCTGGCTTGTTGCTTTGGAGTCTTAAACGCCAACTTCAAAGTAAAAATAGTCAGTTTCATTTAGGGCACTATTTAGTTGACCGTTTAAATGTTGCTACCTTTGTAGGTTTGCCTTGTGCAACTCTTGCTTATTTGTATGCGAATCGATTGTTTACTGTCACGGCCACCACTGTTAATTATGAAATTTATAGTTTCTTCTTCGTGTGGCTCATGAGCTTTATTATTGCGCTCATCACTAAAAAACAATATTTATGGCAAACTCAGCTAGGTATTTTTATTCTGCTTAGTATTGCACTCCCTATCTTGAATATAAGTTATTTACTGAAAAATAATTATATTCAAAACTTTAGTGGTTATTGGGATTTTGTACGTATAGATATATTTTTCTGGTTATTTGCAGCTTTAGCCTTTTTTATATTTCTTAAAATTAAGCCTATTCAATATAAAGCTTCAGATAAAATTCAAAAAAAGCTGAGTAAGTTAAATATTGAGGTGAATTCATGATGTTCTTTGTGTTTATCCTGACTTTACTAGGCATGTATTTACTATTCATATCGACTGAAAAATATCGCTCACCGAAATCAACTGGTCATTTCAAATCTTTAGCTCAAAAATATTATTCATTGTTGAGGATATTGGCCTTTTTATTATTTGCGTTGAGCGGGTTTATTCTCATCAAAAAATATGGTTTTTCAATTGGTTTTGTCAGCTGGTGGATCTTTGCAACACCCTTAACCTTTTTGCTGATACTTTGGCTTAATCCGCTCAAGCCATCAAAAACTTCCTCTAAGTCATCAATTTGAATAAAATTTCCTCAAGCTAAGCATGATTTTGATTGCTTAGCTTTTTTTTGCATAAGTAAATCATTATTCATGACAACTGTTTATCTCTAAAAGGAATAAGATATCTGCGTTTCGTGATAAGTGGCGATAAAGATGTCTGGTGCTTTTGAATTTATCTTGGCAGGTATGTTAGTTGGCTTCTGTGTAGGTATTACAGGAGTTGGTGGTGGATCATTAATGACACCAATTTTAATTGGTCTTTTTAGGATTGAACCGCATATCGCAATTGGTACTGATTTACTTTACGCCGCGATCTCTAAGTTCTGTGGATCGATGGTTCACGCAAAAAAACTTAATATCGTCTGGCCGATTGTTTTATGGCTAGCGGTCGGTAGTATTCCTGCATCTTTTGGTACTGCGTGGGTACTTGAGCATTATTTAAGTCAGTCAACTCATTATAAAGCTGTATTAACCATGGTATTAGGCTTTATGTTGACCTTAACTGGTGTTTCTATCATTTTCCGTACTCGGATTGAAAAGTTCTTTAATAAATTCCGAAATAAAGAGAATACTCAAACTGAAAATGAGCAATTAGCTGTTCAAAATAAACGCACCTATATTGTGATTATGGGGATTATTTTGGGCGTATTCGTAACACTATCATCAGTCGGCGCTGGTGCCTTTGGAATTATGGCACTTGTAATCATGTTCCCTAACTTACCAATGATTCGTATTATTGGTTCCGATGTCGTACATGCAGTATTACTAACCTTAGTTGCTGGTCTGGGACATATGAGTGCCGGTAACGTCGACTTTATGCTACTTATGTGGTTGTTGGTAGGTTCTATTCCGGCAATTATTATTGGAACATTAATTAGCTCACGTATGCCAGAACGTTTAATCCGTAAAATTTTGGGTATTACACTATTTGCTCTTGGTGTTAACTTTATGGTCCACCCAGTCAAAGCCAAACCAAAAACAGCTGTGGTACAACAAGCAGTAGTTGCTGAAAAAACAGGCAACTCGACCGAAAGATAGTAAAATCAATGGGATTTTTCCAAACTGAATTGCCATGAGATGTAGTATTTTCATAATTATTTCATGGTATATTCAGTACACAAAACAACCTTTAGTATGATCGAACCAGTGACAGCAATGACTACACATTCAAATTCCGTTTCTAAGCCAGATATCGACGACGTTAATATTAAAAGCATTCAAACTCTTGTAACACCAAATGAGCTTAAGTCAGAACTTCCGTTATCTGATGTTGCTTCGCAAACTGTTCTAAAAGGCCGCGAAACTATTCGTAATATTTTAGATGGTTCAGATAAACGTTTATTTGTCGTTATTGGTCCTTGCTCTATTCATGATCCAAAAGCTGCTCACGAATATGCTGATCGCCTAAAAGCGCTAAGCGAAAAGGTTAAAGATACTTTATATCTAGTTATGCGTGTTTATTTTGAAAAACCACGTACCACAATTGGCTGGAAAGGCTTAATTAATGATCCGGATATGAATGACTCATTTAACATCGAAAAAGGTTTACGTATTGGTCGTAAACTTTTGCTTGAGTTAAATGAAAAAGGTTTACCTTGTGCAACTGAAGCACTTGACCCTAACTCTCCACAGTACTATCAAGACTTAATTTCTTGGTCTGCGATTGGTGCACGTACAACCGAAAGCCAAACTCACCGCGAAATGTCTTCTGGTCTATCATCACCAGTAGGTTTTAAAAATGGTACAGACGGCGGTTTAACTGTTGCAACCAATGCCATGCAGTCTGTTAAATATGGCCATAGTTTCTTAGGCTTAAATGAAGACGGTCAGGTTTCAATCATTAATACAAAAGGTAACCCTTATGCACACGTGGTATTACGTGGCGGTAATGGTAAACCAAACTACGATGCTGGCTCTGTTGCAGAAGCAGAAAACGCTTTAGCGAAAGCAAAAGTGAGCAACAAAATTATGATTGATGCAAGCCACGCTAACTCGAATAAAGACCCTTACTTACAGCCGCTTGTTCTTAAAAACATTACTGAACAGATTTTAGACGGCAATAAGTCAATTGTAGGTATTATGGTCGAAAGTCATCTAAAAGGCGGCCGTCAAGATATTCCTGACAATCTTTGTGACCTTGAATATGGCAAATCAGTAACGGATGGTTGTATTGACTGGGAAACTACTGAAAAGACATTGCTTGAAATGCATGAAGCTTTAAAAGAAGTTTTACCAAACCGCTAATTCATCTTTTTGAGATTGAAAATTAAGCCCTCATTTTTTGAGGGCTTTTTTATTTTATTGAGGTGGAATTTAACATCAAACTAAATAAAAATAACTTACGACAAAAGTAAAAATCAGTACAGTTTCACCTATTTCAATCGCTGCACCGACGGTATCCCCTGTAATACCGCCAATCCTTTTTATAAACACATGTCTTAAATAAACAAGACTGATTAAAAAACTAATGATAGCAATAAGCCCTTGCCACTCCCAATACAAAGGTAATAACAGAACGAACCCAGTTATTATCCATGAAGCAGTTTTGGGTAAATGGTCTGTCAAAGAACGGCCTAAGCCTTTTTCGCGGACATATGGTGTAGTTAAAAACAAAATAGATGGCACCACACGCCCAAGGATAGGAATGCATATTAAAAATAAAGATTGATGCTGTTCAATCAATACATAAATCAGTGCAAATTTGAGCAAACATACGATAACTATGCTGAGGACTCCAATTGGACCACAACTTGGATCCTTCATGATTTGTAAAGTACGTAGTTTATCTCCAAAACCACCTACCCACGCATCGGCAGTATCTGCTAGCCCATCTAAATGCAATCCGCCCGTTAGCCAGATCCATAAAGCGAATACGATTGCCGCAAGTAAAAGAGCGGGTAATTTAACAAAAATACAGGTAACAAGAAAAAGTATGCCCCCAATAATCAGACCAACTAGAGGATAAAACAGAATAGCTCGACCATTTTGTTGCGCCGTTGGTATTGTTTTTAGCTCAATAGGCAGAATAGTTAAAAATTGCAATGCTATCCAAAAAGGTGCCATATCCAAGTCTCTAACTGATCTATATCTAAAAACAAATTGAATTATGAAGAAATAAAAATGGGAATAGCAATCCCTATTCCCATTAAAGACTTCAAAAACTGAAAAACTATTGCATTTGATAGCACTGTTTCAATTTGATGTAGTCATAGTAAAAACTGGTTGGTGTATAAAGTGCATAATTACATGCAGGTTTAAATAAAGTTTCTTTTTCGTTATAAAGCATTTTTACCAAAGTAGAGCCTTGGTTATTTTGGTAAATATCCCATTGTAAATTTGCCGCCATAGGTGAAATTACTTCACCACGCCATGCGCTTGTCGAGTAATTATAAGTCTGACGTAGTGGTAACGGCTGCATCATATTATGCAAATCTAAGCTAGTTGCTAAAGGAATAATAATTTCAGCATGGGCAAAACGTAAAACTGCTTTATAAGGTTGGGCTTTATTCACAACAGCATCAACTTGTTGGAACAGGTCTTGTTTAAGTCCTTGGGCGATTTCACTGGTGACTTGATTTGATTCTGTAAAGCTTGGACCTTTTTCGTAAAAATCATTGGCATCATTAAATTCAGCATAAAATTTTGCGGCTTCCAAAGGCATATATTTATCAAAATTAATACCTTTTAACTCATCTTTCATACCACCAGAAATTGAATAGAGTTCATAAATATAAGCCGCTGCATCAACTGCGCTGGCAATTGTATTTTTCCCCTTACCTTTTTCTGTAATTTGCTCACCTTTAGGCGGAGTTACTGTAAAGGATCCGGTATTGCTAAAGCTATAACCAGTGGTACCGAGCTTTTTAATGAAGTCAGCTTTAAAAATCGGGCTGAGTACCATTTGGGCAGTTTTTTCAGCCTGAGTATTTTTAGATAACTCATCTAACTTTTGAGCTAAATCTTTATTATTTTCTTCAAAATCTTGATAAGCCTGACTTGCATCATAAATTTTTTGTTGGCTAACACTCAGTGGTTGAGCTAAGTCTTCGTCTGCATTCAAGCTATGAAAATAAAGTTTAAAACGATCAACGCCACCATCTTCAACACTTGGAACACTTCCACTCGATAAATTGGTATAAGACAATGGAACAATTTTATCTTTCAGTTGGGGTTGTTGTTTAATGAGTTCAGCAGTGAAAAATTTAGCACTATCTACCGCACGGTCTACTCCAGAACTTTGTACCAATATAGGCGCCTGCGCATTTAAAAGAGTTGGTAAGCGCTGTAATAATCGATCGGCAATACCGCGGTGTTCTAAAATACCAGTCATGGTTTCATTTCCATATCCGTACTGACGGATCCCTTCAACACCATAACCTAACAAAATATTCGCTTTCATCATTGCTTCTAAATCAGCACCTAATTGCTCACCTAGCGGCGTTAAGGCATTTTCAGCTTTCGCCTGTTTCCATAAATTATAAAGTGCTAAATCATATTTCAGACTTGATAAACCTCTCGAACCGTGACGTGCCACTAACTCTGTAAAAACTGGCTGGAACCCAGTCGGCGCTTGTTCATAGCTTTTTAAGTCTTGTTGAGGTTGGTAAGGCGTTTTCGTTTGATAATATTTTGATGGGTTTGTAGATGGTGCAGTTTGAGCTTCTTGATCATCATTGTTATTACAAGCCGCGAGTAATAATGATGCTGCAAGCACAGTTGTTTTAAATAAAATATTCATAAGCCAGATGTGTGATTAATAAGAAATGCCAATAGCTTAGATACTAGCAATGACAGTTCTATTACACAGGCTAAAATAACATTTTAAAAATAATAACTTACAAGTGTATAAAAATATAAAACTACTATCTTAACTTAAAAGTTAATTGACCATCTGTTTCAGAAAATTCGAGTGAATATAATTTTCCAAGCTCTGCCGGCATTTTAAGTAAGTCATCTAGAGGCTGTTGTCTGGCTAAACAAGCCAATAGCTTAATCACACCGCCATGAGTAACAACTAAAGCATGCTGTAAGTTTTGCTTTTGCATATGCTCCAGCAAATCTTGAAAGCCTTTAAGAACCCTTGTTTGAAACTGGTCTAATGTTTCTGCGCGAGGTGGACAATATTGACTTGGTTTTTGCCAAAAGTTTGCCAGTAATTCGGGTGAAGTTTCATAAATTTGCTGAGTTGAGATGCCTTCCCATTCACCAAAATACATTTCTTTTAAGTCATGATTTACAAGTAAGGGGAGTTCTGCTGTTTTGGCCAGTTGCTCGGCAAAACAAACACATCTTTTTAATGATGAACTTACAATGACATCCCATGGCTGATTTGAAACTTGCTCAATGGTTGCCTGCATTTGCTGCCAACCTTTTGCTGTTAACTCATCATCTAAATGGCCACGTAAGGTATGGCTATACTGGCTTTCTCCATGTCTGAGCAAATCAATCCTAAATTTAGCCAATTTTATTTCCGCTTACAGCCGCTTGAGCGAAGGTAGCCATTTGGTTATGTAAAGCGCAAGCCATTTTAACCAATGCCAAAGCAGCGCCAGCACCACTACCTTCACCCAAACGCAAATTCATTTTTAAAATTGGGTCAGCATTGAGTTCTTGTAAAATACGGCGATGTCCATATTCAGCCGATTGATGACCAAACAACATCCAATCACGCACTTGAGGATTCATCCGCACAGCACATAAAGCGGCTACAGAACTAATAAAACCGTCTACAATCACAGGTAAACCCACTTGCGCACAGCGGATATAAGCACCTGTAATTGCCGCAATTTCCAAACCACCTACAGCACATAGTGTTTTGAAGACATCACCAATGACATGTTTATGATGAAGTTCAATTGCTTTTTCAATTACTTCAATTTTATGTCTTAACTGATCAGCACCAATTCCTGTACCTACTCCAGTCAATTGCTCGGCAGTATCATTTAATAAAAGGCATGCTAAAGCAGAGGCAGAACAGGTATTTCCAATCCCCATTTCACCCGCAATATAAATATCTGCTCCATTCGCTTTAGCAGTATCTACACTTTTTTTCCCTAACTCTAAGGCAGCACGACACTCGTCAGCATTCATTGCAGCTTGTTTGGCAAAATTTGCTGTGCCGGCACGAATACAATGACGCTCAACACCTGCGTATTCGTATGCTTCGCCTACTGTGCCACAGTCAATCACTTGCAAATGAGCTTGATGATATTTAGCAAGCACACTAATTGCTGCACCACCCGTCGTGAAGTTTTGCAACATTTGACGGGTAACAGCTTGGGGATATGCAGAAATATTTTCTTCAACTACACCATGATCACCTGCAAAAATTGTAATCCATGGATGGTTAACTTGTGGATGCGCATTTGATTGTAAACTGGCAAGTGTAATTGCAATTTGCTCTAAATCACCTAAGGCACCAGTAGGTTTGGTGAGCTGGAGTTGATGTTGCTCAGCTTGTTGTTTTGCATCTAAATTAGGTTGCTGTACGGATTCTAACCACCAGTTCATTTTTATTTCTCACCTTTTAAAATCATTGGAAAACCAGCCACACAAAACACAACCTTATTTGCAATTTGCCCTAGAGCTTGATGTAGTCTGCCTGCTTCATCGACAAACCGACGACTGATCTCACCGAGTGGCACAACGCCTAAACCCGTTTCATTACTTACTAAAATAACTTCTGACTCAAGCGTAGGTAAAATTTTTAACAGCTGCTCACATTCAAATTGTTGAATATTTTGATCTTCTAAAAGTAACAAATTGGTTAGCCAAAGTGTTAAGCAATCCACAAGAATAATCTGATTAGGTCGATCAATTTTTTGCAGAGTTTTTGCTAAAAATAATGGTTCTTCAACCAAAGACCAGTGAGCAGGACGCTGATTTTGATGATGGGCAATCCGGCTTTGCATTTCTGGATCAAGCGCTTGCGCCGTAGCCACATAAGTGACAGCTAATTGCATAGATATGGCCGTTTGTTCAGCCAATCGGCTTTTGCCAGAACGGGCACCACCTAAAATCAATTGCAACATGAATCACCTAAAAACAAATGCTGATACGGATACAGCTGACCTTGTAAAATTTGAGCTTGATAATAGCCAAAGGTTAAATGCTCTACTTTAAGATCAAATTCAGCCTGTGTGTATTGTACAGGTAATTGAGAAATTTTTTGTAAAATCAAATTGCTACTATAGTCTTTCTTATACAAACCCAATGTAATGTGCGGACAGTAATCTAAAGCGGCAATTTCATTAGAAACTGTGTCTAATTTTTGCCGTATGTGAGATAAGATATTTTCGATGTCTTGGACTTCTACAAATAAAGCACTACTAAAACTATCAACTGATCCAATTTTTAATTGAAATGGTGCAATATCTTCTTTTCTTAAAATTTCCCCTTGCTGCACAAAGCCACTAAAACAAAAGTCATCATCATGAACTTTATTTTCATGGGTCAAGAATCCACATATAAACAGCGTGACATGATATTGACGGTGATTAGGTTCTACTAGAAATTCTGAAAAATGCGCACGCAATTGATCTAGATAATGAACTAATTTCTGATCATTAATTTCTAGATACCACAATGCGTAATTTTGACGCCCAAGGTGCCATTCGGGATAATCCCGTATAGGTGTTGGCACCATGGGTGTGGAGGGTTTTAACAGCACGGTTTTAATTCAAAATTATTCAAATTTTGTATTAAAACATGTTTGTCTTTCAATTGTTGAGGTTAATTCAATAAGCAAACTCAAACATATTGATTTGATGTAGTTTTGGTATTGTTCAGCTTAATGTCCAAAGGTTGTTTACCTTGTTCAGAAAACAAATATTGGATAAGTTGAACCAATTCAGCTTCAAGCTGTCTTCTTTGAGTTGTACTCAAGTCTAGGTTCTGAATTTGTTGCTGCAGCTGTTCAACAGCTTTAGTCTCTTCAATTTCTAAAAATTGAATCGCATAGGCATAACCTAAAGCAGCACCTTTTAATAAATTTTTATAAGGCAAATCATGACAAATATTCACAGCAATTGATGCCATGACACGTTCATTATGATTGAGTTTGCGTAGTGGATCTCTAGCTACGCGTTGACAAGGATCTTTAAATGCATATTCACATGAGTCTAGAAAACTTTGTGACATTCGATCCAGATCTTTTGCATAGTTAGGTAATACAATAGCAAGTCCCTGCTTCACTTCTGCAATTAAGTTCTCTGCAAATGCTTTAACTAAATGATCACCCATGGCAACACCAATAGATTCATAACCCATTAAAGATGCATACCAAGCAAGCATCGCATGTACACCATTCCATAAACGATTTTTAATGAGTTGAATGTCAGTAATTTGGTCAACCAATACCACCTGACGCAACTTTTCAAGTAAAGGACTGCCTTTCTCTACATAGATTGGCATATCAGTTTCACTATGGAACAAGATTAAATCCATGCTTTGTAAGATATGTCCCGGCTGGAAATTACGGCGCATGTTATCAACATAGATAGAAGCCTGATTTAGTTGTTCTTGATTCAGTTTATTACAGTCTTCAATTTCGATTTGGTCTTCTTGCTCCAAATCTTCTAAATGCTGTTCAAGAAAATTATGCTTAATACGAAGTTGACGATATAAATTCTGATTAGAAAGTTTTGAAACCATGCGATTAACTACGGTGTCGCAAAAGTAATGCTCTTTTAAAATATGCTCGGTTACATCTTCATCGTTGGTTAACTCTAGTAGAGCTTCTTTAAGATGCTTCATAACCAAATATTTCGCACCAACCTTATTTAAAATAATTAGAAAGGTTAAAGGTTCTATACATGTTTCAAGTTGCGAATTAAAACGCGCATATAACCCTTTTGCAATTATCTTTGATTCAGGTTCGATCGCTTGCTCAGGCAAACATAATGCAATCAAACTTGAATGAGTATACATCTCTAACATTTGTTGCTCATTGTCAGAATCAACAATGGTCATATTTTCAATACGTTCATCATAAGAAAATTGCCCATAGCGAATACTATAGGTTCCAAACGCATTTACAGCTTCGCGGAAAAGACTATTTCGTGTTGACGCAATTATACGTTTTGGTTTCGTATAACCATCCCAATGCGACAAGATCTGCGCTATATAACCACCGCCAATAGCACCGAAACCATGTATTCCAACAGTAAGCTGATTCAGACTTTGCGGAAAAGGTTCCTGCATTTCTGGCATGTCCATAACAGGGATAAATTGATCAAGATCGGTTAAAAAGTCATACATCTGATCATAATAAAAATGCGCTTTTTCCAGCATTTCATCATTTGGTTCTTTAATATCTTTTAATAAAATCGTTAAACCTTTCGATGTATGTGCTGAAGTTAAACCATTTTCCGAATCTTCAAACATAAGACACTGGTTAGCGTCTAAATGAAGTTGACTAGCCGCTTTTAAAAAGATTTCTGGATGTGGCTTCCCTTGTTCTACTTCATCCCCACAAGTAATGACATCAAAAAATTTATAAACATTTGCATTAATTAAATATTCTTCGGCAATTGCTCTACGGCTTGAAGTAGCCACAGCCATTCTTAAACCAGATTTTCTTAAACGCTCTAGAACTTGAACCAAACCTTTTTTAATAGGCACGCCGTGTTTTCGAATATGTTCTAGTTCCATCTCATCGGCACGTTTTCGAATTTCCTTATATGGAACATCTACTCCGTATAAACGTTGTGCAAGCTTTTCCGCTGTAGTCGCACTTAACCCCAAACATTGCATTAAATATTCGTGTGAAAACTCCTGCCCAATGAGTTCTTGAGATGCCTGTTGCAATGTTTGAAACCGCAACCGTTCAGTATCAAACATTGTCCCATCCATATCGAAGATAGCTCCATGAACAGGTTTTCCATGAAAAATAAGCACGTTTTTACCTCTTTTTTGATCATGTTTTATTCAGGGTATACAAAAAATTGCTAAAAAAGGCAGGATGATAATAAATGAAACATTAGTGGTTATTTTTTAACCAATAATATAAGCAATCTGTTACTGAGAAGAGTTAAAAACTCAAAAAGGTTGAACAATATAGATAATTCTGAAACTGAGTTTTAAGCACAAAAGTAGCAAGCCTTCCTCGCGTGCTACTTTTGCTTCTTCTTTTTATGCGCTGATCATGTTTATTTTTCTTAGGTCCATTTACTGCTAAACAGACCTGCATTGTTTTTATTATGTCTTGCAGGTCTACCCATACCAGAAATTAACTCGCTTTTTGCTGTAATTTTTGTTGCGATGCCTGGTATAACTCAAAAAATCTGTCATAGAACTTTTCACGGAAACAGTAATACAACATTGCCGTTTTTTCCGGCATTGGAATTAAGCCCTGCTCTTCATAGCACATGTCTTCTACTACAGCCGCATAAGGCTTCACTGTATGATCAGGTTCTCCTACAATTCTATTTGTTGGGGAATTTTCAAAAATATAGAAATTCAATAAACGAATTGTTGGGCGCAAAAAGCCTTGACCAAAAGCAGATTTCTCCCCAAATAGTAAATGCCAACCTAAATCATTGTCTTCACCTTTATAATAACGAGCTAGGCGATCACGCTTCCCTTCATAAATTTCGGCATAACCCACGTCTTGACCATTGATTCCTACAATCATTAAACGTTGATGATCATCAGCTAGCATTTTTTCAAAATAAACTTTGAGTTCTATTTCGCTTTTATTTAATTGCCACTGAGGAATAACGTGTGGCTCATGCATCCAGCGGTGTAATAGTGGTATATCTTGAGGATACTGAACCTGACGTAATGAGT
This sequence comes from Acinetobacter sp. FDAARGOS_494, assembly GCF_003812225.1. NCBI lineage: Bacteria > Pseudomonadati > Pseudomonadota > Gammaproteobacteria > Moraxellales > Moraxellaceae > Acinetobacter > Acinetobacter sp. FDAARGOS_494. The sequence goes on along the minus strand of NZ_CP033866.1, from coordinate 3,500,914 downwards.
AGCTAACATCATTTTCAATATATTCAAAATAATCTGGGAGCTTTTGTGAAAGCGTAAGCATTATAACGGTCCTTGCTATGACATAACCTATAATTGATAATGATAATCATTTTTATTTAAGATGCAAGCTTATTTTTACTATTTTTTTTATTGCATAAATTATGGACAAAAAATTCAGCTTTCCCCTGCTAATATTTAAGGTACCAACTCAACAATCGAGAAAATAATTGCAACGACGATTACCATTAACCAAATAGGAATAAAATATTTTCTAAAAAAATAAAAAACAATAATTTGCAAAAAGAAAGCGGTTGTGATGATCGCAAAAAACCATGATAAGACTCCTACTGAGCTTCCTTCAAAGGAGCAATTCAAAAACAATGAACTAAGCAAAAATAATATGGTTGTTCCATATAAAATTCGTCTAGATGTACTTTTAAGCCAGCTATATTGAAGCTTTTTCTGACCAAATTGGCTGAGCATACATGCTTGCATTATGGCAGCAATAGCCCAAAATAATGATGCAAAGCTCATTTGGCCTCTCCTAACGTAATAAATTTGGTTTGGTAGAAGCGTAGTACTACTAAATAGAATAGCCCGAGCAGTATGAGCGCCAGATCAACACCGACAAGAGACCAATGCACAGACTTTAGACTATTTAATAAAGAGGCTTCTGGCACCAGAACGACACTAATAACTGGAATAAGGAATAAAACAGCAGCCGTAATATATAGCATGATGATTATTCCCTTCCTTATTGAGCAGCTAAAGCTAATCAATAAGCTTAATAGCCATGCTATATAAAATGCTGAAACCTCGTATAGTTCCCTCGGCTCAAATGAAGCAGGTATAATCCGATTAACCATTAAATAAAAGGCTGAGGCAAAAGGCAGCCCTAAGAAAGTAAAAAAGTTCAAATGTCTTACTAATCTATATCCAAATTTCTTTTGTTCTTTGATGCGCTTTGTTTGCCATAGTAATGCGCCTGCAACCAACATGACACATCCTATTATTCCTAAACAAGCCAAAATAAAACGCATCCAGATAGAAGCAAAGTAACCTAAATGAATCCCATAACTTGATGAACCTAATTGTGCAATTGCACTTAAATTTCGTGGCTGATTGAGTCGTTCAGCCGTATTTGTTGCAAAAATATATTGAGGAGTATTTAAGGTAATAATATTTTTATAGTTATAGTCAAATGTAATCATGCCATCGGCTGTATTAGGCTTTTGAACTTCAAATTTATCTAAAATAGCTCCAGATTCTGTTCGCTTAGGCATTTGTGCCATGAATTGATTAAAAGGTTGCATCGCTTCTGTTAAGGAAGGTTCTCGAGGTTTTGCCACCTCGGTAAACTGCATTTCATTATAGAACTTAGGTATACCAGCTTTACCATATTGTTCCGATAATCCCCACGGTAAAACTAGATAAAATAAAATCAACAGTCCAGTAAAGGCCATCACCAAATAAAAAGGAAAAGTGATAACTCCTGTTATGTGATGAAGATCTAATAAAGAACGCTGTCCTTTAAAAGCCCTAAAGGTAAAAAACTCTTTAATAATTTTCTTATGCGTAATCACACCTGTGATTAAACTAATTAATAGAATTAAGGCAACAACAGCTACAACTAAGCTACCGAACGTGCTTGGCAAAGGATAAAGCGTGTAATGTAGTTTGAAAAAGAAATCTCCACCCAAAGTCTTCCGTACAGGTCCTAATAGCTCTCCGGTATTAGGGTTTTGTAGCTCTTGATGTTTCCCCTCTTTATCCTGCCATTGAAGTAGGTTCACAGGCATCCGCTCATTGGCTACTGTGACTCGCCATCTTTTGGCATTTGGTGCATGTTGGTTGAGATAGTTAAACGCAGTTTGCGCAGAATGTTGTGCAGAAGGGACTGTTTGAATATGGCTGATTGCTTCTGGCTGTGCCCAAACATTAATTTCCGTTCGAAAATAAGCAATAGAGCCCGTAAAAAAAATGAAAAAGATAACCCAAAGAACAATAATTCCAAACCAACTATGTAGTATTGCCTGAATTTGACGAAAATTCATTTAAGCCACTCCCCATTTAGCTAATAGCCAATAGCTCACTAATAACACTACGCCTAAGCTATTGATCATCCAAAACCATAGTTTTGATAAAATGGAACTCGTAAAGACAATATAAAAAATAAAAAAGATAAAACTGATAAATACCGAAAAATAAACATTCTCTGCTTTAGCAAAAGGTAACCATTTAGCCAAAACAAGGCTGAGCCATGAACTGTAGCAATAAGCGGCTAAACAGATAAAAAAGATCCTGCTATACGTAAAATTAAAATTTTCTTGTTTTTTTAGATGACTCATTTAAATGGCCTTAAAAATTTAAATATGCCAGATTTGATTGAAAGAAATACCTGCTCTATACAGGTATCTCTTTCGTTAGTTGCATTAATAGTTAAAAGTATAACTTAAACCATAAGTACGGCCTTCTGCAGGGATTGCTAACAACGGATTAGCATTAGAGACGGCTGCTTGCTGAGCAAATACTGTTCGATACTGACGGTTCCACACATTATAAACACCAAAATCTACACGACCTTTCCAAGCCGGGAAATGTGCTAATACATCCATAGTGGTATAACCTTTGATTTGCGCAGCACTATTCGCATCATTCTTTACAGCGTTTTGGAAAGCTTCATCTTGAGTTGTTGCAAATGCTGCTAATTCACGGTCATCTTTATAAGCTTTATTTGTTCCTTTAATAGCTTGCATCTGAACACGAACACCATACCCTTCATTATTATCCCATTCAGCAAAAAGGGTTCCTTTCACTGGAGCAACCGTAAATGAGTTTAATTCATGCCATTTATTCGCCACGTCTTTATACTGACCACGGGTATATCCTAAAGTGCCACCGACCTTATAATTTTCCATAAATGGATAACTAATAGTTGCTTCCGCCCCGTATACTCTTTGATCTGTATCTACAACCTTTGCTGCACGATTGTTGAATTGGACAGTTTTATCCGAAGTATTGTAAAAACCAGTCAATCCCAGATTTAGGCCATCATCCTGATTCAAACGCCAACCTAGTTCATAACTATTTACTGTAATTGGCTGTAGATTTGCTGTTGAAACGGTATAAGTAGAAACATCGCGCAACATACGTTGTACGTCAGGGAAACTAAAGCCCTGAGAGAAATTAGCATATACCTGCTGTGCATCTGTAAGTTTATAAACTGCACCTAAATTAAATAACGGCTTATCATCATGTGTTGATCCTGCCGGAACCATTGTTGTCTCTCGGCTAGGAATATAAGCATCGGTATCCGCTTGAATATATTGGTAACGAATACCTGCTTGCAAGTTCAATTTATCCGTAACTGCATAATCGCTTTGAACAAATGCTCCAATATTTTGAATTTCAGTATTTGGCCCATAACCTTTACGTTGGCCTGTTGGCGTATACACTAAATAAGGATATTGAGTTGCTAAAATATCAACAAATTGCTTATCTTTTTCCCAATCATAATCAAGGCCATAGGTTATTTTCATATCCCGATTGGCGATATTAAGATCGGTTTGCATAGTTGAACGTAATCCAGCTACTTCAATTTCTGATTGAGACTGGTTTACAAAAGTCACGGATTTATTTGATAGGCCATATGGGAAGAAACGTGATTTTTCATTTCTATAATATGCTTCAACATTTAGTATTTGGCCTAAAAAGTCTTGATTTTGATACTGTGAATTAACAGCATAACGCTCGGTAAATAATGGATTACTAAGCTTTAAACCTTTAATTGCCTTATAAGTTGGCGTTGTAGCATCATTACTCTTAGAGGTTGTCGGTAAATAAGAGTAATCCGGTCCGTAGTCAGTATCCTGCTTATCTTTATAGTACTGGGCACCAAAGCTCAATGTCTGAGTATCATTTAAATTGAAATTTAAACGCCCATTTACATCGATAGTATCAGTGTCCATCGTACTACCTTGCCAAGGGCTTAAGGAAATTCTATCGCCATTTCCATCAAATTGAGACCCTCTACTTGTAAAATTAGCTCCTAAGAAACCATCCATATTGCCTTTATTAAATGAGACAGATTGTCCGACTTCATAAGCTAAGCCGTCACTACGGAATGTATCTGAAGATGTAATGCCTACTTTTGTTTCAAAGCTAAGTGGTTTAGATGTATCTGCTCTTTTAGTAATAATATTAATAATACCGCCAGTAGCACCTGACCCATAAATACTAGTCGCACCCGAAATTACTTCAATGCGTTCAATCATACCAGGACTAATACTATTTAATTGACGCGAAACATCGCGAGAACCTGTTTGCGAAACGCCATCGATCATGACTAATACGTTTCGTCCACGCATTGTCTGACCATAATTACTTGTTGTTCCACTACTTGATGCAAGAGATGGTACAAGTTGTGCAAGAATGTCGGCAACTTTACGACCCGCCGTAGCTTGCTGGATAATTTGTTTCTGATCAATAGATTGAACTGTACCTGCAATCTCTGCAATATTTTTTGGTGTACGAGTCGCAGTTACTACAATCTTTTGCAATTGGGTTACTGGTTTTTGTGTTGCATTTTCGCTTACCTCAGCCGTTTGAGTTACGGTTTCTGCATAAGCCTGCTGTGCAAAAATAGCCGATATGGCAAGACAACAAGGTGTCATCTTAAAAAGTACTTGTTTTGAACGTATGTGATTACGTGCTTTAACCCCAATCTTATTGTTTACATTCATTTTTTCCATTTCTCCCTAGCCCAAATGTTACTCAACGATTTTTCAAGAGGCACGACATCATACTAAATACGAACATTAATGAGAATGATTTTTATTAAAAATAATAGTCATCTATGTTATTTTTTAAAAAGAATTCATTTTTCTTATTTTGTTCATTTTGCTCAAGCATTTGAAATTCTTTTAAATATTGCTGTGCCACATCCATTTTTATTATAAATATTCCATCTGCATCCCCTATAATCAGATCTCCAGTTTGTACGATGGTATGATTAATATGAATCTTGGCATCTATTTCAACGAGACTTTCCCCTTCATTGCGAGTGGTTAAACAACTGGTTGTATGAGCAAATATAGGAAGTTTGAGTTGAAGTAAAGCCTGCCGATCTGTAATAGCTCCTAAGACCACAACGCCAGCCAGACCACAGTGTATAGCGGCTACGCTCCTTTGCTCTCCCCAGCAAGCACGTTGTAGATCATATCTTGCATCAATAACGAGAACTTCATTTGGTTGACAACTCATCAAGACTTGTCTTAAACCACTCGCATTGATCGATTCAATCCGAACTGTACGTACAATCCCCACCACCTTATCTTCAGGTCTTAAGGGGAATACCTGTGCAATATATCCCTGATCAAGTACATGACCAATAGTAGAGGTTGCTATTTCTTTATATGCTGTAACAAGTGCTTTAGAAGTATCAATTTGATTCATCTTTAAATTTTCCGATTTCTTTTAAACGTAAGGGACAATTACGGCATAAGGTCTGCTCAGCCTCTTCGAGCTGAAAATAGAAACAGCATTTTTGTCTCATAAAAGTATTAAATTCTGGATGCCATCCATTCCATAAACGCACAAATGGATTTTCAGTTAAATAAAAACTTTCGGCAGCTTTTGACTTAAAGAATTGTTTTTGCTGTTCTAACCGAGACTGTATATCCGGATTTAGATTTTGATTTGTAAAAGAATGATAAAACTGTACTACTCGAACAGCTACATTTTCCCAGAGTAATACATAAGGTACGCGACCTATTTTCGCTAACTGCTTAAATAACAGATTAAGTTGTTCTATCAAGTCATTAAACTCTTGCAAATGTATAATCTGAACAGAATAAAAACTTGTTTGGTTTAACTGTAAAGTCCTATCCCAATACCATTGTTCCGGCAAGTCTATAACTAATGCTGAACTATCCCATTTTACAAATGGCAAAACAGCCACATGGCAATATAAAAAAGGTAAGATCCAACTTGTACACCAATATTTGACAAACAATGAGGTCGCACAAGTTAGATTTTTAGCATGAATACGTGTTGCAAAATCCTGTAACACCTGTCGACATACATCATCATTCAACAGACAATCTAAGGTTGTTGAACTTTCAGGTAGTATTTGAACATTTAATTTCAGACGCTGTTGCAATATAGGCAGAGTTGCGCACTTCTCTGCCTGTATTTTAAAAGACGTATTCATCGTCAGATATCACTAACAATTTAAGGCATACCAAAGTGGGTTTCGGGTTTTCCCAATTCCCGTTGGCATACTACCAATCCGTGTATCTTGTTCTAGCAAAGGTCGAAGTAACTGCTTATATGGCCATTCAGGCACTTCAAATAGTAAATGTTGGAGCTGGGTCAAAATCTCTGGCTGGAAGTTTAGATTTTGAATAACTTGCTGTAACGCATGAGCAAGTACAGACCATAGATCCTTAACTTCAATTTGATAATGACTCGCTAAATTATCAACAATACACCCTAGATTAACCTGAATACCTAAAGTTTGAATATAAAATAACAGAGCCTCTACCGATTCATGATAAAGCGTATTTCTAAAATCATGGGGACTCAAATAATTAGGATCTTTCAATCCGCTTTGCTCTACCCAAGGTAAATAAATACGTAATGAATCATGATCACGGAACATCAATCCATCAAATTCGCCATTTTTCAACACAAGACATATGTTTTGCCCATGAATTTCACCCATAAGCCCTAAGCGGAATAATCGCAAATTTACATCAAAGAAACATGTACACAGTTTCTCAAACTCGATAAGTATCTGCTTGGAGTTTATGTCCTTGTGTTGAAGCTGCAAAATATAATCAAAAATGGCAGGCTCACCCATAATTGTATGTCCAAGACTTGCCATTGGTATAAGTTGATAAGGTTCTTGCAATAATTCAGCTGGAATATGACGGCGCTGAGCTGCCAAATGGGTAGGTTTCTCTACAAATAACCACTCATTGTCTGCTGTCCGATCATTTTGCTTCTCGGGTAAATATGACCACCATTGTGTTTCTTCACAAAGCCATAATTTTTGTTTTAAGACAGCATCTTTTGCCTTGGCTTGCTGTAATAATTTCTGATTTTTTTCACCATTAATCATTTTCACAATAGGCAAAAATCTTAATGAACCAAGAGCTTTAATCCCTATCGGTAATTTTAGACTTTCTTCTAAAACATTTTTTGATAAGAGGCTACGCATAGACGCACTGGCATACATTCCTTTAGAGATAAAATTCAAAGGATGACAAACACCGTCGGCAATATCATCCGCATAGAACTTGGGAAATAAATGCTCAAATTGCCAAGGATGAATTGGCATTGCAATGTGGGTTTCATTTAACCCACGTTGAAACATTTCCTGTTTTAATTGATATCGCTCAGCACGAGGAATAAAAATTTCGCTTGGCTGTTGTTTGAAAATATTTTCTACCCCTTCACCAAACATCATTTTATCCTTATGTACAGCCACCCAATGAATAGATAATTCTTGAGCAAATTCCGGACAATATTGCATATACTCTTGCTGACTGAGACCTTCTTTTAATTTGGCTAAAGGATGATATGGGCGGTCCCGATAACCTGCATATTGCTCTAAAATGCGGAATCTATGTGCCAAGCTTTGATTCAATAAATCATGTGCATTTACCCGATGTTGTTGTAATAAATGATATTGCTTTAAACATTTTTGCAGCTGCTCATAAAAGGCTTGAACTTTATCAGTGCTACACTGATTAAAAAGACCTATCGCTTGAATAAACTCAAAAAGTTCTATTATCCCAATCACATTGATCTGAACATGATCATTTGTGCGTTCCAATAGAAAAACTTCTGTTTCATTAGCAAACTTCCAGGCTTGAGTAATACCTTTTTGTACCGCAAACATGACCAAGCCTTGCCGACTCTCTTCGTGTAATAGCACAAAAGAAAATTGTTCAGACGTGTTTTTAAATACTTCTTGAAGATTTTTGCCATGTTGATTTAGCGCAGTTTGGGCAGTCGCAAAATCAAAAATAAACTGTTCAGGAATAATCGTTTCAACCAGAAGGCTATTGATAAAATCCTGTAAGATTCCTTGGTCCATTACTTGATAAACGGGCTGAAGTGCATTCATAGATAAATCTCACTTCACCTGCAATTTAAAAGGAGCTAACGGGTTATCGACAAATTTAATTTGTATGCTACGATCGCCAAATAAACGCCGTTTAGTTAATGACTCAATGCGCAATTTTTCGGCAAAAACATCAAATAATTGGTAACGTGAAGCATGCTCTGGATGTTGCTGCTGGTAATTTTGGATGACTTCCGCAGCCCATTGCCAGAAATTTTTTTCTGGAAGATCAAAGTTTTGATTTAAAAATATTGCAATATCGGTTAAAGCGACAAAAAACAGACAGGCACAGCTAAAATCACGAATACCATTTAAATCATCTGTCAAAATAAATGACATACTGTTGGTTTTTGCATGCTCAGGCGGCAACTGATCGAGTTCAGGAGCCAATTCAGGGTGTGCTAAATGTGCTGGACTATAGCGCACACCATCATGGAAGTCCTTTAAAAGAACTCGCGTTGGCCAACCTTGTTTATGTACAAGAATAATATTTTGGCCATGTGATTCAGTTGCAATTCCCTCCGCAAAAAGTAAATGAATCAAAGGAGTAATCACAACTTTCAAAAGTTGACGTGTCCATGATTCAACACCATATTGCTGTAACCATGGTGCAATTAATGCTTGCCCATCTTTTTGGATATGACTCACGCCATTTAACGGTATTGCATCTTCACCTTCACGTAAATATTGATGCACACTCTCACGCCATAGACATCCAATTGTACCATAGGCCTGTTGAGCATGTGATTTTGGCAATTTAGTAAAATCCACGCTTAAACCATACACTTCACGTAATACAGCAAAATCAAGCTCTTGGGCGGTTTTGCTCTGTTTAATTAAGCGTTGCAACCAGTCTGTAATAATTGGCCCATTCATTACTGTATGTTTAGCCAGAACACGTGAGCTTGATGTATTAGTTAGACTCATCGACAGTTTGATATAAGGCTTTTCCGGATGCTGCAAGTTAGTCATAGTGCGTAGAGATTGTTGGGCTAAATAGCGATCCTGACTTTGCCCTAAATAAACAATTTTGCCATTTAGAATTTCTTCAGCAAAAATAGAAATTAAATGGTTTTCCCATTGCCAAGGATGAACCGGAATCCAAATATATTCATCAGCCTTCAAATCACGATCTGAGAGATGTTGCAGGAATAGCTCTTGGTCTTGTGAATTCAATTGCTCCTTAAAAAATAAATCTGGCTCTATATCTTCTGAATGTTTTTTTGCAACAATGTCCTGATGCACAGCCAACCAGACCAAGGCGATTGGTTGGGCGAACTCCACACCATAGCGTACATTGTCTTGTAAACTAAAACCTACACGTGACTTGTAACACGGATGATATGGATGACCATCCATTAAATATGATTCTAAAATATCATATGGATATTGAATTGCCGGCAAAGCATAGTGATCAAAACATGCTTGAGACTGTAAATCATGAATAAATGTTCGTTTTAATTCAAAAATAAAATCTTCAACTTTTGCTGCATCGGTTATGGTTCTAAGAATTTCATCAATAACTAAATTTAAAGTAGCAATCTGATAATGACCGTTTTCATCTTGACGAAATACATCCTGATTACGGGCAAGGCGTACCAGTTTGTAACTATATTGTCTTTGCCCTGCAGCGACATAACGAATGGTTTGGCGCTGACTATTTTGTACTTCTATAATAAAATTTTTTCCATCATATTCTGAATGAATAATATCTTCAAAAATTAAAGCTTGAAGTAATTGCTTAATAACACGTTGCTCAACATATTTTGCCTGATCCGAATTTGGATGTTGCCAAGCCTGTAAAGCATTTTGAATCACATGTGTATTTGATAAAACTGGATGTAATTGTCCCATTTTTATTAATCCTATTTCTTTAATTGGTCGATTCTGTACTGTTCAGGAAAACGCCATGCGAAAGGCAAAGTGCAAAGTATAAGAATTGCACAACACACAAAGATTTCCTGCATAGTGTGAAATGATGTAAATATTGCTTGAGTATTTAACGGCAATGATTGTTGTCTTAGCTGAAGATATAACGCGGCAATAACGACTGCCACTGCTGCAAAAATACGTCGGAATAAATTATTTAGAGCGGCCGCTTGAGTAACTAGATGCTGTTGCTGCTGGCGTAAGCTGTTCAAACCTGCCGTAGTCGATGGCATATAAGAAAGTCCCATTCCTAAGCCATGTAATATCATACAAAACACAATGAACCAGACATTTTGTATAGGTGCCCAAGCAAGCAAAAGAAAAGAAGCCACAGTAATCATTAGTCCAAGAGACATGATTTTTGCAGCACCGTAACGATCTAGATATTTTCCTGCAGGTTGACTACAAATACCGGTAACTACTGCACTGCTCATTAGCGCAAAACCAGTCCAAAGCGGGCTTAACTTTAGAAGGTGCTGTATCCATAGTGGAATGAGCAACATGCCAATAAATAAGCCTACTGTTTGTGCCACACAAATGACTAAGCTGTAGCGGAACCCCTTCGTAGCAAACAAAGCTGGCTCGATTAATGGCATAGACTTATTCTTTTGTACAAAAATAAATCTTATAAAAAGCAGCATACTTAGAACTAAAAGCGCACCATATAGAGGTTGAAGTAAGTCCTGAATTTGATGGATTTGGCTCAGTGTCCCAAGTAATAAAACTATGCTTGAACCGAGAAAAAAGAATCCTGCCCAGTCAAACTCTTGCTTATTGTCCCATTGCTCTTTAGGTAGAAAAACATAGCCTAAAATTAATGCCAGACAAGCAACAGGTAAATTGATAAAAAATAAGGCCTTCCAATTAAGCCATACCAAAACCAGTGCTCCGAGCATAGGCCCAACTGCTAAGGTTAGCATGATCATGGCACCCCATAATCCTGTTGTACTTCCCCGTTGTTCACTGGGCGTAACTGAAAAAATTAGTCCAAGAGATAATGGAATCATTAATCCGCTACAAAAGCCTTGCAGAGCTCTAGCAATCAACACCGATTCAAACTGATTAAATAAACCACCTGCTGTAGAAGCCAAAGCAAATCCCAATAAGGCAATTAAATAAATTGACCGCTTACCAAAACGCTGGCTTAGGAACCCAACTAAAGGCAAACTGATACTCATTGCTAATAAAAAGGCAACAACTACCCAACTTGCCCATACCTCACCTACCTGAAAATAGGACATTAAATGAGGTATTGCAGGGTTGAAACTACTGTTATTTAAACTAACCGTACCTGTACCAAGCATAACCGTCAGAAGTACGTAGCGTTGTAAACTTTGCTCATGAGGTTGAGCCGCGGACACAGAAGAACGTTCCATACACATATCCTCTGTTCAGCTTATTCAATATGCTCAGATAATTTACTTCGTGCATACGCTCCCAAAGCAGAATGATGCATTGGCCCTGATTTATTTAAAGGTCTTGAAAACTCGGTTATTTTTGAGGCTGCAATATTGCGAACAGAAACTTCTTCTTGCGCTGGTACATTCACTCCAAATTGTTGGAATGACTGAGAATGATCAAGTTTGAATAACTCTTCACCAACCAATTGATTTGCAATTGTGGCTGCCCTATATGCTCCTAAGCCTAAATCAGGCGTACCTACGCCGTAGTGATAAACTTCCATATTTTGAATAAATATAGATCCCTCACCTTGATAATTGACTTTAAAGTTTGAAGCCACCTGCCAATGGTCGGCCTGATCTCGTATGATCAAAGATTGTAAATTTTGTAGAAACTTAGGGTTTGGATAACGATAACCCGTAGCTGCAATAACACAATCAGCCTCCAGAATATAATTCTTATTTTGCTGACGGTGTTCAAAACACAACTTTGTTTTCTGGTTTTCTAAGAGCTCTGCATATTGCAGTTGATGATGTCCAGCCAACGTAACATCTGTAGGCATTCCACCGATACTACGATGATATAAACGCTCATAAATATCATGTATCGTTTTACTGCTAATACCTTTATATAAATTTGCTTGTTGCGCTGGTAACTCTGCCTTTAAACCTGATGGTAAATGGTAAAAGTAATGCATGTAATCCGGACTAAAATGTTCTAAACCGAATGGTGTATTTTCCATTGGAAAGAAACCAGCAGAACGGGTTAACCAATAAAGATGAAAGTCTGGTGTAGTTCGACCATTCATATACTGACGATCAAATAGATCTAAAAAAATCTCTGCTGCGGACTGTCCAGAACCAATTAAAACTACATTTCCTGATAACTTCTGGGAGCTGTACTGTAAATATTCTGATGAATGCAGACAGGTTCCTGATTTTGAGTAAATCTTTTGTAAGCTTTCTGGTAAATGTGGAGTTGTACCCACTCCCAATACCAATTGTCGAGTACGATAATGTTGGTGGTGCCCATTACACACTACCTCCACATCAAATCCACCTTTAATCGGTTTAATATCCAGCACATGGCTACTAAACTCAATATGGTTAAGTTGTTCTACAACCCATTGACAATAATGATTATATTCCTGACGCGGTATATACAAATTTTCTCTAAAATAGAATTTATATAAACGTTGATGGTGTTTTAAATAATTTAAAAAACTAAAAGGGCTGGTTGGCTCAACCATACTAACCAAATCAGCCATAAAAGGAACTTGTAACATCGCATTGGGCAATTGCATACCAGCATGCCAGTCAAATTTCTCACGCTGATCAAAAAAGCGATATTGCAGCTCGCTTTTATCATGTAACAGACTAGCCAGACTTAAATTAAATGGCCCCAGTCCAATTCCAATAAAATCAAGCATAGCTCACATCCTTCTGTTCAACGTACAGTGGATTTGGTAGCTGCACATACACAGACTGATGTTCTAATGGTGCAATAAGCTCATCTAATTCATGTAAACGTGTAAGTAAATTGCCTTTATACGGTAAAGAATCGTTAAACAATAAACCCTGTAATAATGTGCTATCTGGATATTGCTCTAATAATTGAAGTAAATTTTGTTGCAAATGGATTAACAGTTCATCTTCAGAAATATAGCCAGTTGCTCCAATTGCATTAATCAAACCAAATAAAGTGTTGCCAAAGAAATAATAACTAAAGCGTTCATCCACAAAATCTTTAGGACCAACCGCATGAGCTTTTTCTAGTAAATCTGGTAATGCTTCTACAATTTCAGTTGCAAACTCTTCAATATAATAAAAGCCTTGGTTGTCACGTAACCAGAGATTTTTCGGTAAACCATCTTCTAGCTCAAGCAATACATTTTGTTGATGCGATTCAAAAGCCATACCGTATTTATGATAAACATACATTAACGGAGCCAAGCCAATCTTCAAGAAATGATCAAACCAATCCAAAGCAATTTCTTTAAAATTCGTTTGTTGATTTTTCTGAGCAATTTGGTCAAATAAAGCATTAAAACGATTTAACTCTTTATTTGGATGGTCTTGACATAAAGATGCAATACAAGTGACTTGTTGCTGTACTGCAAATGGTTGATCACGGAAAATACAAATTGTCTCGTTAATAATCTCGCCGTCTATTTGCAGAGCTATCCAGGCTGGATCATTAACTGCTTTCAATGTTGGGCATTGTTTTAATATTTTTTTACCTAAATCACTGTGCCATAAACGATAAGAAATTTCGCCACGATGACACTCTTTTGCCAAATTCACTCGAATTGAATTAGTGATCATGACTGATAGTGAAGTTTTAACCATCCAAGGGGCGTTAAAACTTGCCAAGGTCCGAATTGATGTAGTCGGTGAAAATTGCCATCCACGTAAACCGATATCAATTAACTGTCCTGTTTGTTTTAATTGCTCAAACCAAGGTTTACCTTGTAAATAACGAGCTTGCCAAGGATGTAGTGGCAATAATTTAAATTCAACATGAGTCTTTAACAGGTTTAAATCGCTTTCGGACAAATACCAACGGATTGCGTCTTTAACTTGATCTGAAATTGGCTGCTCAGTTGCACAACCTTCAGCAATATAATTCTGATGAACAAGCCAATAATATAACTGAGTTTTTCCAGCATGTTCAGGTGAAAACTTCAACCAATCTTCATGAACAAAACCATTCCGGCTTTTAGGCGCTGGGTGCATACTATGACCCAAAATTAATGCCTGTTCGCTTTCAATAAAATTCTGTCCAGCCTTTACTAAATCATCGAAATCATTATGGCGTTGTTTTAAGAATTGTAGTAGCGCGTCCCGGCTTTGTATCCATTTCTCTAACAATGAAGCAGCATCTAATTTGAATTGAGATTCAATAACCAACTCTTCAAGTAAAAGACTAACAATGGTTCCTGCACTGAATTTTTGCCATTGACCATCAATACACATTTTCGGTAAAGCAGCGAGACGATGGCGTCCTACACGACTTACATAAGATAAAGGTACAGAGCATTCTGCTTGTATAGAAGGAAGAGGAAGAGTTAACAGCGTCAAACCAGAGCTAAACGCTTGTTGAGTTGAACTTTGTTGGTCAAAAGAAAGTAAATATCCTTTGCCAGTCTCTTGCATATAAGCGTTGACGAAATTTTGTATCGCCAATCGGTTGGCAAGTTCTTGCATCTGACTACATCCTATTCAGAATCTTAAGCTTTTGTTTTAAAAAATTTCTTTTTAACAATTTGTTAAAAACAACTGCTTAATCATATTTAGTTTATGATTTTTCTACTCAGCCAATGTAAGGCTAAGAATAATATTAATGATAATTATTATCATTTCATTATTCAACATACTGAATAATTTTTATTTTTTTAATAACTTTTTGAAATTAAATATGTTTATTCTAAGAGTGACTACTTAATGTAAATTTCTTCACTAAATTTAACAATAGTATTAAATGATAATATTCTCATTTACAATAGGTTTTCATTATAAAACCCGACTTGAGCCAACCCACTCCTGCTTAAATTAATAAGTAGTCCTCTTTTCATAAATTTAATCAAGTACGTCTACAAATTGCGCCGTTAATATTTGTGCTAAATCTTTAGGATTTACACCAATATCTAACCCTCTCTTACCACCACTTACATAAATTTTGCTGAGCTCTTGCGCAGAGGCATCAATTACTGTCTTCAAACGTTTCTTTTGGCCTAAAGGACTAATTCCGCCCACTAAGTACCCTGTTAACCGTTCGGCATCTTTAGGATTTGCCATCTGTAGTTTTTTACACCCTACTGCCGTAGCTACTTTTTTTAAATTGAGTTGATGGTTAACTGGTATAACCGCAACAAAATAATTTTTCTCATAGGTAACCAGAAGTGTTTTAAACACCTCATTTACATTAAGGTTTAATTTTTCCGCAGCTTCTAAGCCAAAACTTTTAGCATTTGCGTCATGTTCATACTCATGGATAGAAAATTCGATTTTGTTACTTTTTAACAGTCTACATGCAGGAGTCATAGGAGTTTAAATTTTAATGAAATGATATTGATTATATTTATTTTAAGAAAAGTTTAAAATTTGCTTAGGCTATTTACATCATTTACATGAAAAATCAAACCTACACCGAACAAAAAACAATCTAAACTTGATATTGAGTAGATGACTCCAATATATTTAGTTGAGATTTAAAGTCTGAACTGGCGAATTTATGAGTTACAAACACAATAATCTGATGGCAATGCGTCACCGTTTTTGGGATGAGTCTTCAGATCATGTATTAAATGAAAAGCAATTTTTACAGCAGACCTTAATCGAACAAGGCATTTTTAATAATGCGACTTTTGATGATGTTAAGTACTTTTTCTATACACTGCCTAGCATCGTTATTGTAAAGGCTCATGCGCTTGGTTTTATGCATGATTCCGTCAAGCAAATGGTTATTCAACATATTCAAGCTAATCGTATGCATTTAATGCAAAAGGCTGAATTGAAAATTCAGTTTAAAATGTAATTTTACGGTTAGCATCTGATACGACGTTTTATAGTGGTTTATTTTTCTGAGTGGTGGATATTTTAATTTTCTCTCTAACGCTTAGGCTATTTTTAGAAAATTAAAATCTAAAATGAGACTTTCAACTCACCATTCAGTCTGAGGGAACTATTTTAATACGTTCAAAACATGTAATATTCGTTACAATTTTAGATCACCAGCGTTTGGCTGCATGATGCGCATAGGATTCTATTTTCATGTCAAATCAGAACGATAAGCTTAAGAGTTTAAAAACTTCTTCCATGGATCGACGCTTATCAATCGCGAAAGCTTCTTTACTGGCAGGAACACGTTGGGCTACTGCAAGTGCCTCTTCCCTCTTTTCTAGTGAAGAAGAAAAAGAGAAGAAGCGTAAAAAGGCAATGAGCGAGCAAGCTAATTATCTTGTTTCTGAAATTGGCAAACTAAAAGGTTCTATTGTCAAGATTGGCCAAATGATGGCGCTTTATGGTGAACATTTTTTACCTGAAGAAATTACTCAAGCTTTAAATACCTTAAATAACCAAACTGTTGCTTTAGACTGGCCAGCAATTAAACCTCATTTACAAGAACAATTAGGTTCTAAGTTAAATGATCTAACAATTGACCATGAGCCTATCGGTACGGCTTCTCTGGCACAAGTTCATCGCGCAACACGTAAGTCAGACGGTTTAGAGTTAGTTTTAAAAATTCAATACCCTGGTGTTGCGAATGCAATTGACTCCGATATGAGCCTGTTTAAAAACATGCTTAAGCTTACACGTATGGTCCCTCAAACTCGTGAGTTTGATCAGTGGTTCGATGAAGTACGTGAAATGATGCATCGTGAAGTCAATTATCACGTAGAGGCAGCCACAACACGTCGCTTTGCTGAGCGTTTAAAAGATGATGAGCGCTATATCGTCCCTACAATTGTAGATGAATACTGTACCGATCAAGTCTTATGTATGACCTTTGAACGTGGCGTGCCAATTAATAGTCCAGTCATGCTTTCCCTTCCTCAAGAACGTCGCAATCAACTCGGTGAAGCTTCACTAGAGATTGCAGTTCGTGAGATTTTTGAATGGGGTGAAATGCAAACTGACCCTAACTTTGGTAACTACCTTGTTCGTTTAGGTAATGGCCAAGACATTCAGGATAAAATTGTACTATTAGACTTTGGTGCGATCCGTCAGTTCGATGAACATTTACTCTCAGTTGCACGCAATCTTATACAAGCGGGTTATCAGCATGATAAACATGCGATGGTTCAAGCAATGACTGGATATGAGTTTTTCGATGCAATGCCTGAAAGTATTAAACCCGGCATGGCCGATGTCTTTTTACTTGCGACAGAAGCATTCAGTACCCCTGCAAATAATCCAGATATGCCAGCTGGGCTGATGGATGAACATGAACGTTATGACTGGAAAAAGAGCCAGTTACATAGTCGTGTTATGCAGCAAGCAAGCAAATCAATGGCGTCTCGATATTTCTCGGTTCCTCCAAAAGAATTTATGTTTATTAGCCGTAAGTTTATTGGCGCATATACATTTATGACTGTTATTGATGCCAAAACAAATGTACGACGTATGATTCGTAACTTTGCTTAATATTATTAAGACTAGAATGACTCCGTGTCATTCTAGTCAATCCAATCAAAATAGTTCTTTTTAAAAATTTATTTTATTTTTTGAAATCAGAAACATAAACCAAAACCTATTTTGCTTTTACCATTTATCTACTCATTTTTTGAATGTCAGCAACGACATAGTTTTTTCTTATACAGCGTGTCAGCATAAAACAATAACAATGTGTTAGGACACCATAATCATGACAAATATGATCAATAAAGCCCAAGGGTTGGGTTTATCGCTGATCACAAAACTAGCTGGAAGCGATGTACTTGATCAACTCAAACTACGTAAATTTCTTGAAAGGTCTCTTTACCAAGGTTCAAAAGCTGGTTTTAGAGCATTAAGTCAGACTCAGAAAGCATTTAAACCTAAGCAAATTCCCCAACAACGCCTGCGTCAACAGAAGAAAAACCTATTTGATTTAAGCCTAACTGAAGAACAACAAATGACTTCAGAGGCAATGTCTCAATTTGCTCAAGAAGTTTTATTGGGATTAGCTCATGATGCTGATCAGACAGCTCAATTTCCAGAAAGCCTTTGGCAATATGTAGAAGATTTAGGATTAAACTATTACGCTCTTCCAGAAGCACTAGGTGGTGTCGCCGCTGAACAAAATATTGTAAGTAACTTATTGATTGCTGAAAAACTAGCTGAAGGTGATTTTAGTCTTACAGCAGGGCTCTTAAGTACGTTTAGTGTTATTAATACCATTACACGTTGGGGTTCTACTGAAGTTCAGTCAATGTATTTACCTTGCTTTGCAGAAGACTCCGACATTACCGCCACTTTCGCTGTACAAGAAGCTACTCCAGCATTTAACCCTTATGTTTTAAAAACAAAAGCTTCTCTTGAAAATGATCAATATTTTATAGAGGGTGAAAAAACATTAGTCATTTTAGGAGATTTGGCTGATGTGTTCTTGGTGAGTGCGGACTTTAATGGCAAGCCGGATGTATTTGTAGTACAAGCTGGCGATACCATTTCTATTAAAAGTACCCCTGCTATGGGCCTCAAAGCAACAGAGACAGCTACTTTAAAATTCAGCCATACACCCGCTCTACGACTAGGTGCAACAGATTTTGATTACACCGCCTTTTTAGATTTAGGCAACTTAATGTGGTGTGCAATGGCAGTAGGAACCTGTGAAGCTGTAAAAGCATATTGTATTAAATATGCCAATGAGCGAACGGCTTTCGGAGAACCAATTTCACATCGTCAAAGTGTCGCATTCATGATTGCAGATATGGCAATTGAAATTGATGCTATGCGCATGCTAATTCTAAATGCTGCAAGTCTTGCCGAAGCAGGTAAACCATTCCATCGTGAAGCATATTTAGCTCGCATTCTTTGCGCAGAAAAATCCATGAAAATAGGAACAGATGGCGTACAAATTTTAGGTGGTCATGGGTTTACAAAAGAACACCCTGTTGAACGTTGGTATCGTGATTTACGTGCAACCGCAATTTTACATTCTGGCCTACATGCTTAAGATCAATCAGAGGATATTTTCATGAATTTACAAAATCCCAAAAAATTCAAAATGATGATTGATCAGGCACATGATGTTGCGATCAATGTTTTACGCCCTATTTCCCGTAAATACGATAAAGCAGAACATGCTTATCCGAAAGAGCTGGATATGCTTGCTTCACTCATTGATGGCATGAATGAAGGTGGTGAAGGAATTAATGCAGGGGCTGCCGGCGCAGGAAAACGTGGTGAAACTGATAATGAAGGAATCCGTAATGGAACCAACATGTCAACAGCGTTAGGCATCATTGAAATGTGTTATGGCGATACTGGGCTATTACTCAGCATGCCACGTCAAGGTTTAGGAAACTCTGCAATTGCCGCGGTCGCAAATGATGAGCAACTAGAACGTTTTAAAGGTACTTGGGCAGCTATGGCCATTACCGAGCCGGGTTGTGGTTCTGATTCTGCTGCGATCCGTACTACGGCAACTAAAGATGGCAATGACTATATTTTAAATGGTGAAAAGATTTTCGTAACTTCTGGTGAACGTGCGGACTCGGTAGTTGTATGGGCTACACTTGACCGAAAACTTGGACGTGCAGCAATCAAGTCATTCGTAGTGCCTAAGGGTACACCCGGAATGAAGGTTGAACGACTTGAACATAAGTTAGGTATCAAAGCTTCTGATACAGCCGTTATTAGTTTTACTGACTGTCGTGTTCCGGCTGAAAACTTGCTCGGTAACCCTGAAATTGATGTTGCAAAAGGTTTTGCCGGTGTAATGGAAACCTTTGATAATACACGTCCATTAGTCGCAGCAATGGCAATTGGCTGTGCCAAGGCTTCTTTAGAGCGTATTAAAGAAATTTTTAAAGACCAGTTAGACCCTAATTACTCGACTCCATATTTGCAAACTTCCAACCTTGCTGCACAAATTTACCGAATGGAAGCCGAATGGGAAGCTGCACGGTTACTTATGCTGAAAGCCACCTGGATGGCAGACAACAAAAAACCAAACTCAAAAGAAGCTTCCATCGCTAAAGCAAAAGCAGGTCGTGTAGGCAATGAAATCACTTTGAAGTGTGTCGAGTTAGCAGCAAGTGTTGGCTATAACGAAGATGAACTACTTGAGAAGTGGGCACGTGATTCAAAAATTCTTGATATTTTTGAAGGTACTCAACAAATCCAGCAACTTATTATTGCTCGACGTGAGCTTGGAAAATCTTCAAGTGAACTAAAATAGAAATATTGCAAGGGAGTTTTTTAACTTCCTTGCTTTTTAGCACTATGATTTATCGGCAAAAATAAAACCCTCTAATCACATGATTAGAGGGTTCGGTATTTCAGGAATATATTTTTTAATTATTCAGCCTGTGTAGCTTCTAAGGACTTATCGACTACACCAAATTTTTTGAAGATTTTTGCACGACGTTTTGGTGAAATATTTGCTTTGTTTAAATCCCCTTTGTAGTGATCAAATACACGCTTATCCATCATTTTAAACCACCATGAAGGAATCATTGCTGGTAGTAGCATACTTGCATAGCCGCTTGGCAACTCTGGTGCTTCATCAAAATGACGTAACGCTTGGAATGGACGAGTTGGATAAGCATGATGATCTGAGTGACGCTGTAACTGATATAAGAATAAGTTGGTCACTACATTGTTATTATTCCAGCTATGCTCTGGCATTGTACGTTCATATTGACCATTTTCTTTTTTCTGACGCAATAAGCCATAATGTTCAATATAGTTAATAATTTCGAATAGACTAATCCCGTAAAATGCTTGTGTTGCTAAATAAGGAATCGTACCTTTACCAAAAATTCCTACCATAGAAGCATGGAAAGCAGCACTCATACCCCAGCCTTGCAGCAATTCATTATCGAGTGACCAAAACTCTTTACCTTTACGTTTTAAACGATTTTTCTCAATTTCAATTGCTGATTTAAAAGAACCGATAACAGTACGTGGCCAAAATTCATAGAATGTTTCACCCATACGTGAAGATGCCGGATCTTCAGGAGTAGCTGCACGCTTATGATGGCCATATGGATGCTCAATACGGAAATGGTTGTAACCTGTAGGCACTAAAGCAAGATGAGATAAAATATGGTCTATACGATCATGTTTATGACTTAATTCATGGGCTGTATTAATCGCAATACCATTAATGGCACCCATGGAAATACCAAGCAAAATTTTGTCAATAAATGAAGTATCTTTAAGGCTTGTTAAATAACATGCATAAATATTTGCCGCATACTGTAATGGAATAAAACTTTTTACCAAACGCGAATAATATGGATCTTTCTCAAGAAGTTTAATTTCTTCATCGGTTGGATTACGCGCATCTTTACCAATAATTGTATCAATTGCAGGAATCACAACGTGTAATAAAAGTGGGCCACCTAAAGCAAATACTTTCTTTAATGGGCGTGGACCAAAATGGTATCCAGCTAAAATACCTAAACCAATTACAGGTAGAGCCGGACTAATCATCCATAAATAGCGCTTACGATCTATCTCACGCATAGACGCTGGCACTGGCATAAGTTCTTGCTGAACATTTACTGGTGCATTCATAGTCATATTTCCTTTTTCTATATATCTATATAGTTAAAGAAATACTATTTTCTTAACAGTTGTAACCGTCCAAAAAACCTATTTCAAAGTCTTTGGCATTTTCTTCCACTTTTTTGTCCTAAAAACACATGTTGATCTATTCTTATAGCTCACTATAATTTTATTAAAATAATGATTGATCACGTAAACATGGATGCACTAAGTAAATTTTTTGATGATATCCACTTAAATAAGTCTGAATATATTTATATAAAAGCACAAGGTGAATGGGCTTTTAAAACACAAGATCAATCTGCTTTACTGGCTTATATCGTTTTAACGGGTTCTGTATATATCCAATTAAATGTGTCAGAGAAAATAACAGCAAGAGCTGGAGATATTATTTTAATTCCTTCTGGAAAAGCGCATCATGCTACAGACTCAAAAGCTACTGCGAGTAAACTTGTAGATCCAGTCGATATTACCCCATTATTTAATGGACATCGCCACGATCCAATTGAGTTAGGCTCATCAACATCTGAAAATACCCTATTACTCTGCTTGCGCTGTCAAGTCGATACTTATATGGCAGGGCCACTTATTAATGCATTACCCTCTATTATGCATATTCAACATGAGAACCAAGCCACTCCTCCTGAATGGTTGCAAATAGGTCTCTACTTTTTAGCGGTCGAAACACAAAAAATCCAACCAGGTCATGACAAAATTATTGATCACTTAGTCAGTATTCTTTTAATTGAATGTATTCGTGATCATATTCAACAAATGTCAGATCAACAAAATTGGTTAGGTGCCCTCACACATCCTGAATTAAGTAATGCTTTATCCGCAATTCATAGTCAACCTGAAATAAGCTGGACTGTTGAATCATTAGCTGAACAATGCTGCATGTCACGATCTAAGTTTGCCAATCTTTTTAATAGTATTATTGGTGAACCACCTCTTACTTATTTACAGCATTATCGCTTCCGCTTAGCTAGCCAATATCTACGCACAAGTAATTTATCAATACAACAAATTTCAAATAAAGTGGGCTATTCTTCCGAAACCGCATTTAGTCAGGCATTTAAAAGAGTATTTGATTTATCACCTAAACAATATAGACAAAATTATATTGGTACTAATCTCGATGAATAATAAAAAAAGCGCCGAAGCGCTTTTTTTATTACATAGATTTTATTTGATTTTAGCGTGTGACTTTAAGTATTCGCTGTAATCTTCAAGTATCTGTTGACCACGAGATTGGCGGTAAAGCTGTTTTAATTGTTGCAACTGATCAGCAGGCATAGCGTTAACAGCAGCTGAATTTACATTAGAAACAGCCACAACCACTAACTCATTTGGTAAGTTCGCGATAGTTACAGACCACATACCTGGTTTTGGCGCAGGAACACTAAATGCTGCACGCTCAATTGCACGTTTTAAACCTTGTGAACGAGTAAATACACCCGCTGATTCAAAAGCAACTTTATTTTTCGCGACAACTTGTTCAGCTGGCTGAGTTTTGAATTCTGTCAGCATTGTAGCGATTTTCGCTTGAGCTGCTTTACGTGCTTTCTCATCAATTACTTTAGCTTTTACTTCATTCATTGCTTGGGCAAGTGGTTTAACACCAGCCGCATGATAGTCACGTACTTTAACCCAAACAGTATCTCCGTTCGCTAATTGAATATTAGATGAAGCATTACGATCGCCATTTTTCACATCATCATTAAACAATTTAATTTTTACGTTAGGATCACTTAAATATGGATTTTGAGTAGCTAAAGTTACACCATTTAATGATTCGATTTTTGTACCTTTAACCTGCTGTACAACAGCATCTAAAGAATCATTACCAACAATCGTTTCGTTCAAACTATTTACGGTATCTGAATAAACAGAAGCAACTTTATTCTTTTCAACTTCTGCAATTAAACGTGGTTTCTCAGCTTCAAATGAAGGAATTTGGTTCGCCTGAGTCTCCGCTTCAATAATATGATAGCCATATTGTGTTTTTACTGGCTGAGAAATTTGACCATTTTTCAAGCTTAGAACAGTTTTATCAAATGCATCAGAAAAAACACCAGGTGCATATGCTTCAACTAATCCACCTTTCGTTTTAGAAGTTGGATCTTCAGAGAACTGAGCTGCTGCTTGAGCAAATGAAAGTCCACCCTGAATTTTTGCATATACATCTTTAGCAAGTTTTTGAGCTGCGGCATCATCACGAGCGTCTGTCGTAATAAGGATATGTTTCACTATGCGTTTAGCATCTTTTTGCTGAGTTTCTACAAACTTTGCATAAGCTTGTTTAAGCTCGGCATCTGTTGCTGGAGCTGGCTTAGCCATTAAAGACGGAGATAAAACGACATAATCTACATCAACAGAAGCAGGCTGTTTAAACTCATTCTGATGTTTGTTGTAGTAATCAGTAGCCTCTTGGTCCGATGCAGTTAAACCAGCTTTATAAGGGTCTAACTTAATACTAGCCAAATGCAATGTACGCTGTTCAGTTTGCAAATTCGCAATTTGCATTAAATCAACTTTACTCACTAAAGAATAATCTGCAAAAGTTGAAGTCAACATTTTTAAAGCGTGATCTTGACGTAAGCTAGCAATTAAACCTTCACTTGTCATGCCAATCGAACGCAAATAATTTTCATATAATTTTTGTGAAAACTGGCCATTTTCTTGCAAACTTGGCTGCTGAGCTAACATTTGCTCGATTTGAGCATTGCTTAAAGAAATACCTAATTTTTCAGCTTGTTGAATGAGCAAATTACGGGATACCAATATATCAAGAGCTTTGGCTTGAATTACCGGTAAATTAAGTAAACTTTCATCACCCTTTACAGCAGCTAAATATTGTTCTTTATACCTTTGCGTTAAAGTTTCAAGGTCTTTTTTTGATATGTCCTGTCCATTTACAGTTTTTGCGACATCTGCCTTGTTTCCCCTATTAAAATATCCTTCAATACCTACAAGCGCTAAAGGGGTCAAAAACAAAACTAAAAGGACTTTGCCGAGCCAACCCTTAATGACTGTACGAAACGATTCCATAAGTATTCCAATATTTTATTTCGAGGAGAATTTTAACTGAAAAACCACAATGAATGAATGAGCAATATTGGTCAATTCAGATTTTTAATAAAAAACGCGCCTATATTGGCGCGTTTAATCATCTTAAAAGATTAAGCAACTGAATCTTTAAGACCTTTACCAGCTTTAAAGCTAGGTACTTTTGTTGCTTTAATTTGAAGCTCTTCACCAGTTTTAGGGTTACGACCAGTACGTGCAGCACGTTCTTTAACACTGAAAGTACCAAAACCAACTAAAGTTACTGTGTCACCTTTTTTAAGTGCTTCAGTAATTGACGCAATTGTCGCATCGAGTGCCTTGCCTGCATCAGTCTTAGATACTCCCCCTTTTTCAGCAATTGCATCGATTAATTCTGATTTATTCATGAATAAAACATCCTCTTAATATCGTTTGTTTAAGGTCCAAGGCTATAGTTTAAAAGGCCATGACGCCTTTATAGCAATGCTTTGGGGGAAAACGCAATACTAGAGCAGAGCTTTTAGCAAAAATAAATGCTAAAAAACTGTTATATATTTGCTAAATCCCTACATTTTTTTACTTTTCATTCAATTTTGCCTTCAATTTCTGATTTTCTTCAATTAAAGCATCTACCTTTATATGCAGTTGAACTAGGAGTTGTTCAATGTGCTGTAAATCCTTCGGAGTGACCAAGCCAATTCTATTTAAAGAGTGGTTTACACTCGTATCTAAAATTTTCTCGACCTTGTCTTTTGTATCAGAAACCGACTCTTTTGCTTTTTCGGTTACTTTACCAACAGTTGTATCTGCTAAATCACCTGTTTTGGATTCTAACTCTTCCCCTACTTTGACTAATGAGTCAAATAGTTTGTTCCCTTCTTCTTCGGCACGTGAAAAAGCACCCAAACCTGCCAACCAGATTTGTTTAGTATACTTTCTAAAATCTAATGCAGATTTTCTAGAACTTTTTGATTTTGATTTATTTTTTTCTCCTTGCTCTTCTGCTTGTGTTTCTATGTTTGCATTATCCATTGATCTAAGCTCCTGATCGGATGAGAGAGACGAAGTGTTATTTAACCACAAAATATTCTTATAATAACAAAGTCAAGACTTGATACATTTATGAAACTGTTCTACAAAACAATCATGTCATGTAAATATATTTAACAGGACATTGTGTTAAGTTTGAGATAGGATGTCTCATTCTCTCAATTAATCTCTAATATTTAAGGATAAACTTTTATGAGTGAAACGCAACAAAGACAAAAACATCCACGTCTGTTGCTGAATATTGTTCTAATTATTTTAGAAACTTTTTTCTCATTTATTCTCACCCACGATGGTGTTCTTCGCTTGCAAGCGAAAAAGTTTATCGCCAATAAAATAACAATCCGTATTAATAGCTATTTGCCATTTTTCGACTTCTATGTGCAGTTTACGGAAAAAGGATTGCTATTTGATATTCACTCATATGACCGTCGGATTGATTTAGAAATTAATAGTACTCTCGTTGACCTTATCAAAATTTTTGTTTTTTCAAATCAACGTAGCCTGAATAACATGCGAATTGATGGGGATGCAGAGACTAAAAAAGAACTTATCGATTTAATTTCGCATCTCACTTTACCTAAGCTTCTAGCAGACTGGAAACAGTGGTTCAACGCACCAGATGATGAAGCCGAAGCCCTAGCCTCTCGCAAAAAAATTGCTCCATTACTTGAAAAAATCGACCAACAACGCTCAGAAATAAATTCGTTGCATGTCGAAATTAAACAGTATCAAAACCGAATTGCACGTTTACAACAGCGCCAACGGAACATTAACTTGTGCTTTGGTATAATTAGCCTAATATTTATTGTTTATTTCATATATAATTTGTGGGTAGCTTAACTTATTTTTTCTAACTTGATCCTGCACCTGAATTAAAAATAAAAAAACTTGACTATTTTAGTCGGGATTCATAAAATCCTATTATCTAGTCTTAACATGTGTATCGAATCATGCGCCTTACAACTCGCGGTCGCTACGCAGTGACTGCTCTACTTGATTTAGCTTTGCAGCCAACTGAACAAACGATCACGCTCGCCGAAATTGCCGCACGTCAATCTATTTCAGTTGCTTATTTAGAGCAGTTGTTCGCAAAACTTAAGCGTCATGGGTTAGTTTCTAGTGTTCGCGGTGCAAATGGTGGTTATCATTTGGCTCGAAACGCTGATGAAATTACTGTGTTAGAAATCATTGAAGCCGTAAATGAAACCGTTGATGCAACGCGTTGTGACCATAAAGGCAACTGCCAAAATGGTGCAATGTGTCTTACTCACGATTTATGGCAAGAACTCTCTCATCATATTGCCGACTATTTAGCTAAAATCACTCTTGCCAACCTCATTAGCCGAGACAACGTTCAAACTGTTGCATTACGCCAAAATGTAACTGGCACAGATTCAGCTCTTTTATCGGGTACAGGTATTTGATATGAAACGTCCAATTTATCTTGATTACGCAGCAACCACTCCAGTAGATCCGCAAGTTGCAGAACGTATGATGGAGTGTTTAACTTTCGACGGTACCTTTGGTAATGCTGCATCTCGTTCCCACGCTTATGGCTGGCAGGCAGAAGAAAAAGTTGAATATGCACGTGAGCAAGTCGCAAACTTAATTAAAGCTGACCCACGTGAAATCGTTTGGACTTCTGGTGCAACTGAATCAGACAACCTTGCTCTTAAAGGTGTTGCTCAATTCTATGCATCTAAAGGCAAACATATCATTACAAGTAAAATTGAACATAAAGCTGTTCTAGATCCTTGCCGTGAATTGGAAGAACAAGGTTTTGAAATCACTTATTTAGAGCCAGAACCACAAACAGGTTTAATTACTCCTGAAATGGTTAAGGCTGCCCTTCGCCCAGATACTATTCTTGTTTCTCTTATGATGGTAAACAATGAAATTGGTACAGTTACAGATGTAGCAGCGATCGGTGAATTAACACGTGCAAATAAAACGTTTTTCCATGTAGATGCAGCACAAGCAGCTGGTAAAGTCGATATCGACTTATCTACAATGAAAATTGACCTAATGAGTTTCTCTGCTCATAAAATTTATGGTCCAAAAGGTATCGGCGCATTATATGTACGTCGTAGCCCACGTGTTCGTCTAAAAGCACAAATTCATGGCGGTGGACATGAACGTGGTATGCGTTCTGGTACTTTAGCGACTCACCAAATTGTTGGTATGGGTGAAGCTTTTGAACTTGCAGGCAAAACAATGCATGCAGAACAAGAACGTATTCGTAAACTTCGTGACAAACTTTGGAACGGTTTACAAGACCTTGAACAAGTGTTCTTAAATGGCCACCCAACTCAAAACGTTGCTAACTATTTAAATGTCAGCTTCAACTTTGTTGAAGGTGAATCTTTAATGATGTCGCTTAAAGACGCTGCTGTATCAAGTGGTTCTGCTTGTACTTCTGCTACTTTAGAGCCTTCATATGTTCTTCGCGCATTAGGTTTATCTGATGAGCTAGCACACAGCTCAATTCGCTTTAGTTTTGGTAAATACACGACTGAAGAAGATATTGACCACGTGCTTACAATTACCAAAGCCGCTGTTGAGAAATTACGTGAACTTTCTCCGCTTTGGGATATGTACAAAGAAGGTATCGATCTTTCTACAGTTGAATGGGCAGAACACTAATTATTGAAATTAGTGTTTTAACCCTCATATTAATATTAGGCTGACCCCGAGGTTTGGAGAAGCGAAATGGCTTATAGCGAAAAGGTAATTGATCATTACGAAAATCCACGTAATGTTGGTGTTTTAGACAAAAACTCTGAGAATGTTGGTACAGGTATGGTGGGTGCACCTGCATGTGGCGACGTAATGCGTTTACAGATTCAAGTAAATGACAACGGTGTAATCGAAGAAGCACGTTTCAAGACTTATGGTTGCGGTTCTGCAATTGCATCAAGTTCACTTGTAACAGAATGGTTAAAAGGCAAGACTCTTGATGAAGCTCAAGCAATCAAAAACATTGATATTGCAACTGAGCTAGCTCTTCCGCCAGTAAAAGTTCACTGTTCTGTATTAGCTGAAGATGCAATTAAAGCTGCGATTGAAGATTATCGTAGTAAAAAATCAAAAGCTTAATTTGTTACCATTATAAACGTTGGAGTTTTCATGATTCATTTAACTGAAAATGCTGCGTCTCATATTAGCAATTACCTTAAAAACCGAGGTAAGGGTGAAGGCATTCGCGTTGGTGTGAAAACTTCTGGTTGTTCTGGGTTGGCTTATGTTCTCGAATTTGTAGATGATATCGATGAACATGATCAAATTTTCGAACAATTCGGCGTTAAGGTTTTTGTAGATCCTAAAAGCTTAGTTTACTTAGACGGCTTAGAAATGGACTATGTTAAAAATGGCCTTAATGAAGGGTTCGAATTTAACAATCCTAATAAAAAGGGTGAATGTGGTTGTGGTGAGTCATTCACTGTTTAATCCTCTCCTTTCCTTTTTCTTATTAAAACAGTGCCTTTTAACAGCACTGTTTTAATGTATTTAATTAATGTGGACCTCATTTCTAATGAATCATTTTGAGTTGTTCAATTTACCTGTGGCACTCGATATCGATTTGGCAAGCTTGAAATCAAATTTCTTAAGTTTGCAACAACAATATCATCCAGATAAAGCCGCAGATAAAGATCAAGCATTGATCAAATCAAGTGAAATCAATCAAGCTTTTAAAACGCTTTCTCAAGTTGATAGCCGCGCTGCTTATCTTTTAGCTCTTAAAAAGCAAGATCATCATCTTGATCAATCTATTAGTGATTTCGAATTTCTACAATCCGCTTTAGAACTTCGTGAACAACTTGATGAAGCGACATCATCTGAACATTTACGTACTTTAAGATTAGAAGTACAACAATGGATTGATGGTTTAGTCCGTGAATTCAAAATTGATTACAGTGAAGAAGATTGGGCAGAAGCACGTGATACCGTACGTAAGTTACGTTTCTTTCAACGTGTTTTAAACGATATTGATAAAGCAGAAGATCAACTGTTAGATGATGAAGACAGTTTTGATTTAGACGACGATTTTTAATTTTGCTTTCTCTACTTTATTTTCAAGGGATTTAACTCATGGCACTTTTGCAAATTGCTGAACCGGGTCAATCCAGTGCCCCACACCAACATCGCATTGCGATTGGTATTGACCTAGGAACAACACACTCATTAGTTGCGACAGTGTTATCAGGCAAACCTAAAGTACTCAATGATGTTCAAAATAGAAGATTACTTCCTTCTATCGTTCATTATGGGGACAATACAACTCATTATGGTGAAGAAGCTAAACCGTTTATCATTGCAGATCCAAAAAATACAATTGTTTCTGTTAAACGATTTATGGGCCGTTCAAAGGCAGATATTAAATTTCAACACCCTTATGAGTTAGTAGGCTCAGAAAATGAAATGCCTGCTTTTGAAACCCGTGCTGGACGTAAAACACCAGTAGAAATCTCAGCTGAAATTTTAAAACAATTAAAAGATCGCGCTGAAGACAGCTTACAAAATCCTGTTAATGGAGCAGTAATTACCGTTCCTGCATATTTCGATGAAGCTCAGCGTCAAGCAACTCGCGATGCAGCTCAACTTGCCGGTTTAAATGTATTACGTTTATTAAATGAGCCTACAGCTGCCGCTGTAGCTTATGGATTAGATCAAGAAAGTAATTTAGCGACCGACCGTAATTATGTAATTTATGACTTGGGTGGCGGTACTTTTGACGTATCTATCTTACGTTTTTCACAAGGCGTATTTGAAGTTTTAGCGACTGGCGGTCACACTGCTTTAGGTGGTGATGACTTAGACCGTCTAATCGTAAAATGGGCTAAAAAACAGCTTAATATTGATGTATTAAGCGATGAAGATTATGCCGTATTTATTGTGGCAGCACGTCAAGCTAAAGAACAATTATCAACTCAAGATTCAGTTGAATTAAAGTTACTCGAAGCAACTCTCACACTAGATCGCCCTACATTTGAAAGCATTATTCAAGTAGCATTAGATAAAACGATTAGTGTTTGTAAGCGTGTACTGCGTGATGCAAAACTTGAGTTAACTGATATCCAAAATGTTGTTTTGGTAGGTGGTTCTACGCGCTCTTATGCTGTTCAAAAAGCAGTACGGGAAGTTTTTGCCCAAGAACCTCTTTGCACGATCAATCCGGATGAAGTAGTGGCAATTGGCGCTTCTATTACAGCCAACCAGTTAATTGGTAATAGCCAAGATGGCTCTCTTCTTTTAGATGTAACTCCTCTTTCTCTTGGTCTAGAGACTATGGGAGGACTCGTTGAGCGCCTGATATCTCGTAATACAGCTATTCCTGTTGCACGTCGTCAAGAGTTCACCACTTATCAAGATGGTCAAACTGCTATGTTAATTCATGTAGTTCAGGGCGAACGTGATTTAGTTGAACATTGCCGTTCATTAGGTAGATTTGTACTTCATGGCATTCCACCAATGACTGCAGGCCAAGCTCGTATTGAAGTCACTTTCCAAGTTGATGCAGATGGCTTACTCACCGTTTCTGCTCGTGAAGCAACTTCTGGCGTGCAAGCTCATATCGATATCAAACCATCTTATGGTTTATCTGAGGCAGATACGGAACGCTTATTAATTGAAGGTTTCCAACATGCCGAAGAGGACAAAAATCTTCGTCATTTAAAAGAAACTAAAGTTGAAGCAGAACGTGAGCTTGAGGCTCTTGAGCAAGCATTAAAAGTAGATGCGGATTTACTTGATGAAAAGCAGCTTGACGCACTCAACTCTGCTAAGGAATCATTAAAAGCTCAGCTTGAAGGCAGTGATATTCAAGCAATTGAGCACGCAGTTCAACAACTTAAAGTACATAGTGATGCTTTTGCAGCACTACGGATGAATCGACATATTGACCATGCCTTAAAAGGCACGAAGCTCGATGATTGGTCAAAATCAAATTAAAAGGTATAGGTGATCAATATGCCACGTATTAAAGTACTTCCTCACGCTCAATTTTGCCCAGAAGGAGCAGAATTTGAGGTTGAACAAAATGCAAATCTTTGCCAAAGTTTGCTCAACAAAGGAATCAAAATTGAACATGCTTGTGATATGTCTTGTGCATGTACAACTTGTCATGTGATCGTTCGTAAAGGCTTTGATAGCTTAGAAGAAATGAATGATGTTGAAGCCGATCTTCTAGACCGTGCTTGGGGGTTGGAGCCTGACTCACGTCTTTCATGTCAGGTTAAAGTTGTAGATGAAGATCTTGAAATTGAGATTCCGAAATACACAATTAACCACGCTTCGGAAAATCATTAATAAATAATAAAAAAAGCTGCTTAGGCAGCTTTTTTATTTATATAATTTATACCTGATCTTGTTCTTCATCGATATTTATAGGCTTAACTTCATCCTCAAGTCTAAGCTGAGCAACACCTTGAGTATTAACCAAAGTTTGTTGAACTTTAATGCGCTGAATCATTTTTTCAAGCACTTCAACCAACTCAGGGTATTCGTAGTTTTGTACTTCTTCTAAATTTAAAACTAAATGGAAACCTTTATATTCATAATCAAACCATTGTTGATGATCTGATTTATTTCCTGTGTATTTTTCCATGACTTGCCATGTTTTTACTGCCCCTTGAATACCCTTTAAATAAATTGGGGTCTTAGGCGCACATAGAAAATCACTTTTGATCAATTGATAAGTATCATCAGAAATGAGTATTTCATCAATTTCAGCAGCATACTGTAAACGTGCCGCTAAATTTACGTCACGACCTACAATCGTATAAGCCATACGATGGGTTGCACCATAATTCCCTACGTGGCAATAACCTGTACTAATACCCATACGGATATGTAAGGCTGAATATCCCATTTTCTTCCATCGTTCGCGCAACAACTTCATTTGCTGACGCATAGCAATTGCCATTTCTACACAGGATTTGGCATCTTGCTCAACCCCTTGTGAATTCGGATCTCCAAAAAATATGAGAATCGCATCTCCCATAAATTTATCGACCGTCGCTTCATATTGCTTTGCAATTTCAGTCATATGACTTAAATAATCGTTAAGCAAGAAAGCTAAGTCATCAGGAATTAAAGTTTCTGATAGTTCGGTGAACCCCTGAATATCAGAAAAGAATACGGTCATTTTTTTACGTTTATATTCGATTTTTGCTTCAGCTTCCCCACGCATAATCGACTGCCATAATTGTAATGGAGCATAGCGGCTTAACTGATTAGCAAAAGCAATATAACGTGTCATCTGGTCATAATAATGCTGACGTTGCTGACTAATTTTTTTAACCCAGCGGTGTTGGTAATAATTTCCGATAGTGATAAACATTACCAAACCAAGTAAGGTAATTACTGTTAATTCTTGGCTTGTGGCTTCGAAATATGGATGAAAACCAAATAGGAAAAATGTACTTAAATAAAAAATAATCGCCCCAAGCAGACTCGTTAAACAAATAACTGCAAAGGAAATACGACTATTAATTGCTGAGTAAAATAATGCAAAAAGGGCAATAAATGTTGGAACGAGATTAAGGTGCACTCCTGCTAGAGTAACAGCCACTACAATCGCATCTATTGCAAAAAAAACACTTTTTTGAGTTTTCTTATCAAACTGGTACTGCAACCAGTGTTCTAGTTTAGAACTGACAAAAAGTAAAAAAAGAAAAAAAGGAGGAATATAGATTTGATAATTAGTATTCGGTGAGGTAAAGGCATAGATCACTAAAATTAATGACAGAATTGAATATCCCATCAAACGATGAAAATATGCAAACTGCTTAGGTTCCCGATCTATAAACCTCTCTAATTGCACCCTATCCTCCACATTTCAATGTTGCCACATTGATATGTGGCATTACATTGATTTAATCCATGCGCCAATCAAAAGGCATATCACCTTGGCCACGTAGAGCAAGCATAAGAGTCTGACGCATATGAGCTAAAACATCACTTGTATATGGCACCGCTGGTGTACCCCATACAGGTTTCGGCCAAGCTACATCATTTTGATAGCGGACAACATGATGAAAATGCAATTGAGGCACCATATTACCTAAAGCTGCTACATTCATTTTATCAGCACGGAAAACGCGAGATAACTGGCTAGATAACCAGCTTGATTCACGTAGAAACTGTTCTTGGTCAGCTTGACTCAATTCGTATAGTTCCGTGATTCCTGGTACGCGTGGTACTAAAATCAACCAAGGAAATTGCATATCATTCATTAAACGACATGTTGAAAGCGGGAAATCGCCTACAAAAAAAGTATCTTGAGCAAGTTGTGGATGCAAACTAAACATATCTTTTATAAATGACAATAAACAATAATGGCTAATACTATCACATCAGTTTTGATGTGAATATTATTAGTAGCCCGTTTGCTTACAAATAACAATGATTTTATGCACTTATTCATATCTCAAGGTATAAATAGTGCATAAAATCCGATTACAACAAAACAAATGTCCTAATTAGCTAGCACTGGTTAGAAAAATAGGTCTCA
The DNA here is from genome assembly GCF_003812225.1 of Acinetobacter sp. FDAARGOS_494. Taxonomy (NCBI): domain Bacteria; kingdom Pseudomonadati; phylum Pseudomonadota; class Gammaproteobacteria; order Moraxellales; family Moraxellaceae; genus Acinetobacter; species Acinetobacter sp. FDAARGOS_494. The sequence continues at coordinate 3,466,623 of NZ_CP033866.1, read as the reverse complement.
GGCATGTAGTTCACTCATCAATTTTTGCAATAAATCATTGATAAATTGAATTCGTTTTTCATACTCTTCAAGCTGCACCATCACCTTCAAACGTTGTCCGCCTTCCATACGGTAATAAGTCGGATTTTTTTGCATTAACTGAATAATACTAATGGCCTGAACTGGCGTATCTGGTGAAAACTCAATATTTCCACCTTGAGTATTAATATCAATTTTCGTAATACCTAAATGTTCTGCTTTCAAACGGATTTGATGCACGCTAAATAAGTGCTTAACCGACTGCGGTGGAATACCGAAACGGTCAATAAGCTCCATACGGATGTTATCTAGTTTTTCCTGTGTATCGGTATTACTAATACGTTTATAGAATAATAGACGTTGATGAACATCACCCAGATAATCATCTGGAATAAGTGCAGGAATATGTAAGTTAATTTCGGCAGTTAACGACAATGGAGCATCAAAATTCGGGGTTTTACCCTGTTGAATTGCTTTAGTCGCTTTCTCAAGCATTTCCATATACAAGCTATATCCTATCGCCTGCATTGAGCCACTTTGTTGCTCGCCTAACAATTCGCCTGCTCCACGAATTTCCAAATCTTCCGTAGCGAGCATAAAGCCTGCACCTAATGTCGAAGCACGTTGAATCGCATCAAGGCGTTTTTCGGCATCACCTTTTAAGTGTTTAATCGAAGGTACTAATAAATACGCGTATGCTTGGTGATGCGAACGACCTACACGGCCACGTAACTGGTGTAATTGCGCTAAACCAAGTTTATCCGCACGTTCAATCAAAATTGTATTGGCATTTGGAACATCGATACCTGTCTCAATAATGGTTGAGCACACCAGCACATTATATTCTTTGTGATAGAACTGCTGCATAACTTGCTCAAGTTCGCGTTCACGCATTTGTCCATGTGCTACCGCTACACGTGCTTCGGGTACAAGCACACGAATATTTTCGGCAGCTCGCTCAATGGTCTCTACTTCATTATGTAAGAAATAAACTTGTCCACCACGAAGTAACTCACGCAAAATCGCTTCCTTGATTGAAGCATCTGTATGCTCTTGCACAAAGGTTTTTACTGCTAATCGACGGGCTGGCGGAGTCGCAATAATCGACAAATCACGCATACCCGAAAAAGCCATATTAAGCGTACGAGGAATTGGCGTTGCTGTAAGTGTCAACATATCAACATCGGCACGTAAAGCTTTGATACGCTCCTTATCACGCACACCAAAGCGATGCTCCTCGTCTACAACCATTAAGCCTAAATCTTTAAACTGAACATTCTCTTGTAGAAGCTTATGTGTACCTACCACAATGTCGACTTTACCATTTGCCAAGTCTTCAATATTTTTCAAATGTGTTTTGTTTGAACCAAAACGTGAGAGCACTTCAATACGTACTGGCCAATCAGCAAAACGGTCTTTAAAAGACTCATAATGTTGTTGAGCTAGTAAAGTCGTAGGAACTAAAACAGCAACCTGTTTGCCATTTTGTACTGCGACAAATGCTGCACGCATGGCCACCTCGGTTTTCCCAAAACCCACATCACCACACACCAACCTATCCATTGGTTTTGCTTGCTGCATATCATAGAGCGTGGCTTCAATTGCATTAGCCTGATCAAGGGTTTCTTCATACGCAAAACCGCTTGCAAATTGCATATAGAGCGACTGATCCAGTTCAAAAGCAAAGCCAGGTTTTGACTGACGACGTGCCTGAATATGTAAAAGCTCAGCTGCAACGTCATGAATTTGTTCTAATGCTTTACGCTTAGCTTTACTCCAAGCATCAGTTCCGATTTTATGTAACGGTGCTAAATCCGGGTCGCCACCACTATAACGGCTAATTAGATGCAAGTTCGTTACTGGAACATAGACTTTTGCATCTTCGGCATAATCTAGTTGTAAGAACTCATAGTCTTGTCCCTCAATCGCGAGTGTAATTAAGCCAGCATAACGCCCCACACCATGATCGATATGTACAACAGGAGCACCAATGCTTAGCTCAGTTAAGCTTCGAATCAGAAACTCTTCGGAAACTTCCTGTTGACGCTTGCGACGACGCTGTACAACTCGGTGCTCGTAAAGCTGATTTTCTGAAATAACCGTTAATTGATCAGTTAAAAGTAAGCCACGATCTAGAGGCGCATTAGTAATAGCAATTGCAAACTGACTAATTTGGAATTGCTCAAAATTCTCTACATTCGGAATCTCACCTAAACTTGAACGCAACGCATCTTTTAAGCTTTCACGACGTCCTGCACTTTCCGCAACCAATAGAACAGGATGATTTGCTTCATCAATATATTTTTTTACGGCACTAAATGGTTTTTCTTTTTTCGGATCGACTGGCAACTTGGGTGGTTGTTCAGTTTTAAGATTAAGTGCACCAGCTTTTTCTTCAATAGTTTCTGCGCTCACAAGCATTCGTGGAAACTGGTTTAGAGCACTTAGCAGATGATTTGGAGAAATAAATAGCTCTTCTGGAGCAAGAATAGGTTGATCCATATTATGGCGTCGGTCTTCATAACGACGCATAACTTCTTTCCAGAAACTCGTTAAATCAGTATCAATATCATTAGTTGTAATTACAATGCAATTCTTTGGTAAGTATGTTGTAAACATACTTTGTGACTGCATTTGTTCTTTATTAAAAAATAGCGGTAAATAAAATTCAATACCAGGCGATGCTATACCATCTAAAACGTCCTGATAAATTGGATTTTTCTTAGGATTGGCAGTAGGAAAAAACTCAGAATAACGGTCTCTAAAAACTGAACGTCCTTCTTTTAAAGGGAATTCTTTCGCGGGTAAAACCGTAAAACTTTTTAGCGTGGTTGTTGTTCTTTGAGTTTCTGGGTCAAAGAATTTTAAAGAATCAATTTCATCGTCAAATAAATCTATGCGGATTGGAGATTCTTGCCCAGATGCAAAAATATCCATAATACTGCCGCGTACAGCAAACTCACCATGGTCATAAACTGTATCTACTAAGTGGTAGCCCGCCTGAACTAACCTTAATTTTTGTTGTTCTAAATCAAATTTTTGACCCACTTTTATATCAAAGTGTTCTCCCAATACCCATGAGTAAGGTGCAACCCGTTGAGCCAAGGTACTTGCTGAAATCAGTAATACGCCTTGCTGAGGCATATTAGATAAAATAGCAAGACGTTCTGACACAATATCTTGATGGGGAGATAAACGGTCATAAGGCAAAATTTCCCAATCCGGAAAAATTGTCGGCTTAACTCCATAAAACTCAAGTTCACTTTCTAATTGAGCAACATGTTGGTTGTTTCTAGCAACTAATACCAATAAAGAAGAATGTTGAGTGGCAATTTCTTTAAGCAATAAAGCTGCTGATGAACCTAATAATGACCCCACCCAACGCTTTTCACCGGCCTTGAGCTGTTGCAAATTCAATTGAGAGATTTCTTGTTGAAACATGTATATGGCTTTTATGAGCTAAAAAGATATGAGGTTAATAGTAGCATGATGTTTTTAGTGAATTGAGTTATTTTTCTGCAATCAAGCTACTACTTTGTGATACTTTTTTATAGTTCTTAAACAATCATTTGAAGTTATTTGTCTCGTAAAAACATCACATAATATTGGTTTAATACCTGTATGATTGCTTTAAGCTCAAGTAACTTTTCTTGTGTATTACCTAACCTTTCCACATATCGTTGCGTTGCAATCTCTAAATCAATCTTTTCATTAATTTGTGGTGTAATTTGAAATAGCTTAGGTAAGTTATCAAAATTCTGTAATTTACGATTTGAAAAATATTCAAGGTGCTCTGACCACTTTTCATTAATCACGACATTTTTAATAACTGGACCACGCTCTGAATCAAAACTGAGCTGATTCTCTTGTAAATAAATTTGTTCTGGTGTCTCTTTCGAACCTTGAAAAAGTTGGGTTAATTTTTTAAACATCTCATCACATCATATTAATTTCAATTTATATAGTAGAGGTAATCTACTCACCTCTACCATCTAAGTTTATTTTTTAATGCCTACTCATCACCCAAGCCATCTAGAAAATCTACTGTCGGTACGAAAAATAGAGTGCCTGTTTGGGCAGTACTAAAGTCAAGTAATCGATCAAGATTACCTTGCTCATTTCCTAAGAACATATTTTCAAGCATTTGACGTGTCGTACTAAATTTACGTGAGTAACCAATAAAAAAAGTACCATATTCATTTTTGGATGGATTCGAAAAAGGCATATTTGCACGCATAATTTTTAGTTCATTGCCTTCTGCATCATGCGCTTTACTTACTACATTATGTGCTGTTAAAGGTTTCTCCTCATCATCAAGCTCAATATCGTTGAACTTTTTACGCCCGATAACTTTTTCTTGTTCATCATCACTTAATGCACGCCATTTTTCCATATCATGGGTATATTTTTGGATAAATGCATAACTTCCCCCAATAAAGTCAGGATCTTCGTTACCCACTAATGCCCATTGTGCAGCAATTACAGGTTCAGGATTTTCTGTTCCATCTACAAAGCCAATAATCGCACGCCCATCGAAATATCGAAAACCATGCACTTCATCAATTGGGTAAGTTACTTTACCTAACTGTTCATTGATGATACTTCCTAACTCATAACATAAAGCTTGTCGATCAGCACGAATATGAAAGAATAAATCCCCGGGTGTTGAAACGGCTGTGTATTTTGGGCCTTTGATTTCTTGAAATGTTTCTAATTCTTGAGGCTTTGCTTGCTGTGGAAATAAAATATCCCACGCGTTTGAGCTAAAACCTAATATGGCATTAAATTTAGTTTCAGGATAACGGTTAGACAAACTTCTGGTTAACGCTGAGAATTTACCAGCAAAATCTTTTACTTTTTCTACAACAGAATCACCTTGAGCTAATCCTAATACAATAAATAAAGCATTTTCTCCAGGATGACTCGTTACAGGCTGAATTCTCATACATTCCATAAAACAGGCCTTATTTTGGTAATTTAAGGTAGTAATTTAGCATATTCATGTTTTTATCGTATGATTTCTTATTGTTGTCGCTTCTTAAAAGAGACTGAGTTATCTCAATCTCTAGCGCTCTAGCGTGTTTTTCTCATTTATATTTTAACTGCCATATTGTTTTTTTAGGTACTTTACAATTTCCGCAGATTCAAACATTTTAACACCTGTATTTGGGTCCACTAAATAAGGCACTTGCATTTTACCTTGCATGACCGGCAACAATTTTTCTCGCTTTCCCTCTTTTAAAGGTTCATATTTGCCCGGTTTTAACCGAAGAATCGCAGGCCCCATATCTTGCCATCTTTCTTTGGCAACACTATGTAAAATGTAAGGTAGCTCAAGCTCACTTAATACACTTCTTACTACTCTTGAATACGGACTTGCTTCAAAGCTCCATAGTTCAAGTTTATGCTCAGGCGCAGCTCTATTTACTATTTTTTTATTAATCCAGACCCCACGAGCACCATTTAATAATGTTCCGGCAAACGCCAGATATGGCATTTTTGGATAATTTGAAAACTTATCAGGAGTTTGGCCTGTCTTACCATAGTATTTAAATAAATGATGAATAATATCTTGTGATTCGTATAATTTGTCACCTGTATTTTCATCAATAAAAAAAGGAAACTGTAATTTACCGCCAATTTCTTTAACTATGGAGCGATATTTTAATCCACCTTTCGGGCATGGATAAATTTCGACATCCAAATTTAAAAGTGTAATCACTTCACGAACGCGGCGACAAAATGGTGAACCCTCAAATTCATAAAGTTTAAGAGCTCTAACAGGCTGTTTAGGAAATGCTGTACCTGTAACACCTCTACCACCTTCAGCAATTGCAGACGCTAATGCTTGCAGTACTTTAATTTGATGATTCACCATTATGCATTCCTTTAATTGTGGAGCTAGACTAGTTTTTCTTTAGCAATCACAATTCCATTATTATCTGCATAGATAAAATCACCAGATTGAATTGTGACTCCACCAAAATACAAAGGAATATCTACTTCACCAATGCCCTTACGGTTACTTTTTTGCGGAATTGCAGCCAATGCATGTACACCTAAATCTAAGGTTGCAAGTGCATCAACATCACGTACACAGCCATAAATAACCACACCATTCCAGTTATTTTTAACAGCTGATTCCGCAATCATATCTCCCATAAGTGCACAGCGCATTGAAGCACCACCATCCACAACCAATACCTTCCCTGTACCATCTGTAGCCAATAACTCTTTTACACGCGAGTTATCTTCAAAACACTTTACAGTCACAACTTGTCCGCCAAAAGTTTGACGTGCGCCATAACTTTTAAAGAACTTACCGTCCATTGATGGTGTGACCACTTGCAAATCTTTTTCCGGATTGTCATCTAATAAATCACATGTCACAAATGGTACTGTCGACACTTTTATTCTCCCTTATCGAGTTTGTTGTATGCTGAGATTATCATATCGTTTAAAAGCTTCAATTTGCGTTAATGCCGCTACGACCATGGTATGAGCCAATTGCTCTGCCGTGACTGGTTTATATTTGAAAGGCTTATTCCATTTATTTTCAATAAGTTTAAATAGACTTTGTCCTAAATCTTCAATAAAACGCACATCGCTACGCTTACCAATCAATAGAGAAGGTCTAAAAATAGATAATTTTTCGATTCCTAAACTTTGAATATAATCTTCTAACTCTCCTTTTACTTTATTGTAGAAAATTGGCGAATTAGCATTTGCCCCAAGTGCACTAACAATTAAAAAATGAATATGTTTATCTTGGATTAAGTCTGCAAAGTGGGCATTTATCTCATAATCAACTGCATAAAAGCGTTGTTTTGAGCCCGCTATTTTTAAAGTTGTACCTAAGCAACTAAATGCATGAGTATGACCATTCACATCTTCATCATTGAGCAATAAAAAATCGTCTATAACGAGCTGAGTAACTTTCTTATATGTATTAAGTAGTTGTGATTCTTTTCTTACTACAACGGTAATGGCCTCAAATTCTGGTGTTTGCTCAAGTTGTTCAACAAGCGCTAAACCAACGAGTCCTGTAGCACCTACTACAATTGCTTTTTTCGTACTTATAGTCATTTTTTATCCAACCCTCTTTAAGTTTGTATCAAATTTAACCTTTTCTTACGGTTTTAGCAGCCCCTAAAACCGCTTAAAATGCTCTCAAGGCTTGACTTCACGGTATTGATTCATCACAATATGGCACTTGTTTACGGGCTGGTGATGGTTACACCAGTTTACTGGATTGACCACAGCCCGCCCAGACCAACTTATTTTCAAGGAGTGCAAGAGTGGCAAACTCTGCTCAAGCTAAAAAACGTGCGCGCCAAAACGTTAAAGCGCGTAAACACAACGCAAGCTTGCGTTCTATGGTTCGTACTTACATCAAACGTACTTTAAGTGCAATCGCTGGTGGTGATTATGCTGTTGCTACAGAAGCTTACAAAAAAGCTGTTCCTGTAATCGACCGCATGGCTGATAAAGGCATCATCCACAAAAATAAAGCTGCTCGTCATAAGAGCCGTTTAAATGCTCAAGTTAAAGCTTTAGCTAACTAATTGAAGCATGTAAAAAAAGCCCAACAGGGCTTTTTTTATTGTCTATGTTTTTGTGTTTACTGTACTTTATGAAACTCAGAAACATCTAACTCGTAAGTTTTGCCTCTCCAAATCCACTTTAATTTACAATTTGGAAATTCATCACCTTCAAACCATACAAACAGCCCTTCCATCATGGCAGGCCAATCTGCTTTTTGTATCTGATTATTACCCGAAATTACGGCAACTATGGCAGCAATAATTGTGTCATGACTAACAGCTAAACTCAGCCCACTTTTTGTTTTAGGATGAGTCTGATAAATAAGTTCCAACACATCTAAAACCCCAGTAATGGGATGTTTCATACCCGGCAAGGCATTGTTCACAAAACTATTAATAAAACCAAGTGCCCCTTGTTTACGGAAATAAGGCGCCGCCTGTTGAATATCCAGTACAAAGCTACCAGGTTCAACCAACAAACCTTGTTCAACTATTTCAATTGTATGTGTATTCGGCTCAGGGCTCACTCCATCTGCTCCTTCAATCATAAGTGCAGCAGTGTCTACACAACGTTGAATCGGGCTAGAAATGCAATGTTGAATTACACGATCCGTGTTTTTAATTAAATAGCTACCCCATTCCTGAGCAAGCTCACGTCCTTGCGGTGTAAGCTGAAGATCATATCCTGCCAAGCCTTGCCCATCTACCAACTCTCTTAAGGAGTGACGTGTAAAAAGGGTTACAGGGGTCGAAGCATCAGGCAATAAATCAATTGCTTCAAACATGCTTTTAGGCAATAAATCGAGTGCCATTTTTATCTTGTCATCTTTTCTCAATATTTTGCCACTATAGCATGTCTACAATAACTCTCAATCCAAAACACCTGATTGAGCTAAAGCTTCAAATGCTATTTTTTTGCTTTCCTGATCACGAAATGCGATAAAGCCCCCATTTAATACGGTATCACGCTGGTTATATTCAAAGGGCTTACCTGTTAGAGTGAGTAAACCTCCACCTATACTTTCTAATAATCCTTGACCTGAGCTGGTATCCCATTCTGATGTCGGATGAAATCTAGGATAAATATCGATCTCTCCTTCTAACATCATACAAAACTTATAAGCGCTGCCTGCTTCACGTCGAATTACGGTACGAATCTTTTCAATAGGTTCAATGAATTTCTGATATTTCGGATTTTTACTACTATGACTTAAACCAATTTGTACAGGAGCTTGTTTTGAATAAGGTGTTTTTTGATATTGATACCATTGTTGTTGGCTAAAGCTATATTTAAAAGGTAAATCTTTTAAATAACCTAAATAAACAACTTGCTCACATGGCACAACAATCACCGAAAAAATCGTTTCACGCCCTTCAATCAAACTCAAGTTTATCGTGAACTCATCTCGCTCATGTATAAACTCTTTCGTACCATCAAGTGGATCTAGCATCCAGCAAGAAGACCAAGCATGGCGAGCGCTATAGTCACTTTCTTCCGATAAAACCGGTAACTCAGGTGTAATTTCTGCAAGATGCTTTAATAAAAAACGATTTACCTTTAAATCTGCTTGCGTTACAGGTGAATCATCATGTTTTTCTTGAATCGTAAATTCATATCCAGCCGAATAATTTTGATATTCTTGTAATAAGATTTGGCTAGCTTCTTCCAAGATTGGTAGTAACTGTTCAATTAAAGCATCATTGGGGCGAGTTGTTGTTATAAACATAAATAAGCTCTATTTACTTTCCTTTTCATTATAAGTGAATTATGACAAATTCAATATTCACCAACAGTCTAGTATCCTTACAAAAAGACTTAACTTTTTATTAAGAACACTATTATTCCTTCAACAGCTGAATCTTTATATTTTAACTTGATTAGACGCTTATTACTCAAGAGAAAGCTCAGTTAATTTTTGTATAGAAAATATGCTATAACTTATGAAAAATAAACAACTTAAAGTAAATTCAACCATTTCTTTTTCACGCATTTCTTGCTATGTTCAATAGCACAATAACAAAATGGAAGACTAAATATGATGCTATATGGATATCACTTCTCAACAATTGAAAATAACTGGGAAGACTTAACTCCATTAAATGAGTTTTTACAAACATTTGCAGATGATGATGGTGATGTCTCCCAAAGAGATAAAGAATCACTTAAAGAAATTATTGCTAAATCCGATACAGCTTTGGCCTTAGCTAAAGAAATGGGTTGGGATGGCAGTTATACAGGCTGTCCTTATTTATTTTGGTTACCAAGTAAAAATACGCAATCTTTTGAATATGGATTTGTTTTTAAACAAACCTCAGATAACTCAACTTTTGTAATCTCACCGATTGAATTGGCTTATCTGGCGCAAGATGAGCAGGTACAAACTTTAAGTAAGAATATTGATTAAATATCAAAGGTTATTGACTTAAAAATTAAGCCAATAACCTAACTCCAATGCAGTTATTCAAACATACTTAATTGAGGTGTAGGTTTTATAATCTTCTCTTTAGGAACATGTAAACATTCAAATTCCTCAACAGGAAAACCTTCAATAAAACTGGAAATATCTGGTGTCTCTAAACTTAACCATTCATCTAAGCGGTCATGTGGAATCACAATGACTGATCTTTTAACATCACCCGGTTCATGGAAGTCTTTCATCATGGGGTGATCAATCGCATCCATGGTTAACATACTCGCAGAACGGACAATCGTTTCATTCATTTTGCAAATTTCATAGATTGCTGCGATAAAAAAAGCCTGCCCATCTTTACGGCGTACGCCCCACCGCTCAGGTTTATCATTTATATATTTACTCTCATAAAACTCCGTCACGGGTATTACACCGAACTTACATTTAAGAGCAGCTTCTTGAAAACTCGGTTTTTGGAAAATTGTTTCATGACGAGCGTTATAAGTATGTTTTGCTATGTTCGTATCTTCTGCCCATTTAGGAACCAAACCGAACATGACTTCACGCCACTCAAAACCTTGCGGTGATTTGAATAACAATGGCATTGTCCCACCCGGATAAACCTCATCGGCATAGCTAAAGCCGACCACAGGCAACTGAAGTTGCTGCAATTGGGCAAGAGTTAAAGGCTTAAAGTTGGCACACATAGCAGGAATAAAATACTGTACTTTTACATCTCTTATTTTATAAGTATTTATTCTATAAACCAAATAAAAAGGCACTTAAAAGTGCCTTTAACGACATAACTTTACGCTTACGAAACGTGCTGAATCCCTTGTGGAATAGCCTGCAATAGTCGTTTGGTGTAGTCATGTTGCGGATGTGCATAGAGCTCATCCGAGTTGGCGATTTCAACAACTTCACCATGATTCATGACCATAACCTGATCGGAGATATATTTCACAACCGACAAGTCATGTGAAATAAAAATATAACTAAGCCCAAACTCATCTTGTAAGTCTTGTAATAAATTAAGTACTTGTGCCTGAACTGAAACATCTAACGCCGAAACAGATTCATCACAAATTAGAATTTCAGGCTTTAGCGTTAAGCAGCGCGCAATCGCAATACGTTGGCGTTGACCGCCCGAGAACTCATGTGGATATCGATAATAAGCTTGTTCAGGCAGATTCACTCTCTCAAGTAAACCAAGCGCAATTTGCTTACGTTCCGCGTCATCTTTACCAATTCCATGAATTTGCATAGGTTCCAATAAGATCTGCCCAATCGTAAAGCGGGGATTTAGCGAAGCATATGGATTTTGAAAGATGATTTGGATCTTCCTTTGATATTTGGCAAACTCTTTTTCAGTTAAAGAAAGAATATCTTTACCTTCAATTAAAGCCTGTCCCCCCGATGCTTGATGTAAGCGCATGAGCAATAACCCGACAGTCGTTTTACCGGAGCCCGACTCTCCTACCAAACCAAGCGTTTTTCCTTTAGCCAATTTAAAAGAAACGCCTTTTACTGCCTGAAATTCTTCTTTGCCAAACAATCCTTTACGACTATAAAAACTTTTTTTCAGATCTTTTACTTCTAAAATAATGTGCTCATCGCCATTTAAACCACGTTTACGTTCAGGAATTTCTGAAACATCAAAGCTTTGCTCAACCAATATATTGTTTTCTTGTCGCATAAAATCACTGGTTACAGGCAAACGATAAGGTCTTTGTGACATTTGAGGACGACAGTAAAGTAAGGCTCGGGTATATACATCTTTAGGCTGTTCCAAAACTTGTTCAGCGGTACCTTGCTCTCTAATTTCACCATGTCGCATCACAATCACTTGATCTGCAATTTCACCAACCAAAGCCAAATCGTGAGTAATAAAAAGCATCGACATTTGACGGCGCTGACGTAGTGATTCAAGTAAATCAATAATTTGCTTTTGAATGGTAACATCAAGCGCTGTAGTCGGTTCATCGGCAATCAGTAGCTTAGGTTCACAAGCAATTGCCATTGCAATCATGACACGTTGCTGCTGACCACCCGAAAGCTGGTTAGGATAAGCATCAATTTTCGTTTCTGGTGAAGGTATACCGACCTCTTTAAGCAACTCTAAAACACGTTGCCGCGCCTGTTTTCGGCTCATACCCATATGTAAACACAACACTTCTGCAATTTGATTGCCAACCGTAAAAACCGGATTTAATGATGACATCGGTTCCTGAAAAATCATGGCAATATCTTTGCCACAGATTTTTCGCATCTCTGTACGCGATAAGCCAAGCAAGTCTTTACCTTCAAAAATAATCTTACTTTTCTCATCAATCTTGCTTTGACCTACGGGAAGTAAACCCATAGTTGCTAAAGAAGTGACAGACTTACCACTACCCGATTCACCAACCAAAGCTACAGTCGTATTGGTCGGAATATCAAAGGAAATTCCTTTCACAGTTTCGATATATTGTTTATCTTCACCTTTAAAGCTTACACGTAAGTTTTCAATGTGGAGTAATGGGGTCTTTTTTTCTTGTTCTGACATTTGGATTTCCTCTTATTTTAGTTTCGGGTCTAATGCATCGCGTAGCGCATCAGTAAACATTGAAAATGCCGTAACCAAAACCGCCATTGCGACAGAGGCTGCGACAAGCTGCCACCACTTACCTAAAAGAAGTTCACTTTGTGCTTCATTTAACATACTGCCCCAAGACACTACACCTACTGGCACACCGAACCCTAAGAAACTCAAAATCACTTCCGATTTAATAAAAGAAACCACCAAAATAGACATTTGGACCAATGCAATATGGCTGACGTTAGGAAAAATATGAATAAACATACGGCGAAAATGCCCGACACCAATGGCTTTAGCTGCAAGTACATATTCGCGTGCCGTATGTTTCATATATTCAGCACGAATTAACCGATAGACACCTGTCCAGCCTGTTAAGCCTAAAATCAGAACAATAGATAAAATACCCTTTTGTTGTAGTACAGCAGCAATCGCAAGAACTAATAATAAATATGGAATGGAAGTAAAAATATTATAAAACCAGTTGAGAATATCATCGACCCAACCACCAAAATAACCTGAAATTGCTCCTAAAAGCGTTCCTAATGTGACTGCCAGTAAGGCAGAAACAAGCCCTACAATAATTGAAGTTTCAGCGCCTTTAATGGTTTTTTTAAGGACATCTTGTCCCCATTTGTCAGCACCAAAAATTAGGGTACTTTTTAGTTCACTTTGCTGATCAAGTAAATGTCCACCGAGTTGCTGATCAATTGCTTTCATATCATCAGCTAATGGATCAACTACACCATAATAATCAATTGCACTTCCAGAGCTCTTTTCTTGTTTGATTTCGGCCTTAAGTTGGTGAATTACATCTTTTAAGGGATCGACTGGATTTTCCGGTAATTCCTCATCTACAGCGGCTGTACTTTTCAAAGCTTCCGTTGTCTTATCTGCACCTATAAATGTAGGAGGCGCATAACTGACAGCAACTTCTTTATTCCAATCAGATGCAATCACACCCGTTAGAGATAGTATTAATACGATCAAATAGAACAACACAACAATGAGCGATGCCATTGCAATTTTATCGGCCCGGAGACGACGCATGGCAAGTCGCCATAGCCCCGCTGAAGCAGGAGCGGTCTGGGTTTCTAACTTTCTTTTTGATAAAACACTCAGCATAACCCACCTACTTCAACTGTACACGTGGATCAACCACTTTGTAGACCAAGTCCGCAATCAAATTAAAAATCATGGTTGCAGCTGCAATATATACAGTAATGGCTTTGATGACAGGAAAATCACTACGCTCTACAGCAATAATCACTTCACGACCAATACCGGGAATACCAAAAAAGCGTTCAATTAAAAATGCACCTATCAATAATGCCGGTAAATTTGACATCACATCAGTAATAATCGGAATTGAGGCATTACGTAGAACATGCACACTTAAAATTCGGCTTTCCCCTACACCTTTAGCACGTGCGGTTCTCACATAATCCTGATTTACTTCATCAAGCACAAAGCTACGATATAAACGTAAAGTAGGTGCAATACTCACCACCAGCATGATTAGAATTGGTAGTAAGGAAAACTTAAATAAATTTTCGGTAAAACTATCGCTCCATCCCTGTACTGGAAACCAGCTCAGTTGATAAGCCAGAACATATTGAAAAACAATAATGTAAACCAAAATACTAATCGACATCCCGATGGTACATAACATCATGACCATACGATCAGTTAGAGAGCCACGTACCGCCGCTACAGCCAATGCTAAAATAATTGAAATAACTGTTTGTAAAATGGTGAGTGGAATTAAAAGTGTGAGCGACGGTCCTAATCGGGTTAAGATAATTTGTGAAACGGATTCACCTGTGCTCCAACTTGCGCCATAGTCAAAAGTAAGAATTTGCTTAATAAAAATCCAAAGTTGAACATAATAAGGTTGATCAACACCTAACTGTTTACGGATATTTTCAATCTGCTCAGGGTTAGACATCTTACCTGCCAAAATATAGGCAGGATCTCCACCGACCCAATTAAATAAGATAAAAATAAGCAGCACTACTCCCAACATGGTCGGAATCATCTGCCATAAACGCCGAATAACATATGCCAGCATAGTGATAATTCCTTATTTAACCCGTTGTCCGGTAATTTCGTTAAAGAATGCTTTATTGTCAGGATCACGACCAAGGAAATCTTTAACCAATTCAGCTGCCGGTTTTTGGCTACCCTGCGATAAAATCGTCTGACGATAACGTTGTCCCACTTGTGGGTTGTTCAGGTTGTCACCATAAGCAGAAAGCATGTCTAGCGCTAAAACCTCAGACCACATATAACCGTAATAACCTGCCTGATAACCACCCATTAAATGCCCGAATTGCCCAGGGAATTCAGTTGTTGGCACATATCCTAAGGCTGTAGCAGCTTCCATTTTTTGCCAAGTTTCTAAAGGTTTTACTTTTAAGGCATCTGCCGTATGAAGTGCCATGTCATACTGTGCATAAAGCGTCTGACGTGCATAACGCAAGCCACGGCCATAGTTATGTACTGCTTTTAAACGGGCAATTAACTCATCGTCAACACGTGGACAAGCTGGATCGCAATAATCGGCCACTTTAGATAAGGTTTCTTTACGGCGTGCCCACTCTTCATACATTTGAGAAGGTGCTTCTACAAAATCACGCTCGACAGAAGTTCCGGACTGACTTGCATAGCGTGTGTTTGATAAGATGCCATGTAAAGCATGACCGAACTCATGTACAAAAGTTTCAAGCTCATCACTATTTAAACCTTTACGGTTAAAGTTGGTCACCAATACTGAAATCGGTAATCGGTTGGTTAAAGTGCTGCCACCATATACTCCCCAAACTGCTGCATGGCCATATTTCCCTTCACGGGGGAATTTATCCATATATAAGCCACCAAGGAGTTTTCCTGTCTTTTTATCAACTACATCGTAATATTCAACTTCATCCTGCCATGCTTTAACTTTGACAGGTTTAAAATCAATACCGTAAAGATCAGATGAAATAGCAAATAACCATTTTTGTGCGGCTAAAGTCGGAAAATAATCACGAAGCTTTTCCTGATCAATTTGATATTTACTCTTACGAAGTTTTTCGCTCCAGTAAGCTTCACTCCAACGCGTTATCTCGGTTTTGTCTAACGGCGTCTTTAAGGTTTGTGCTTTAAATGCACGAAGCTCTTCTACTTCTTTACGTTCAAGTGGTGCTACCGTTTTTTGTACTTCTGCCAAAAACTTGTTTACAGTCTCTGGTGTTTTTGCCATTCGGTCTTTTAAAGCCCAATCTGCATAACTCGCTTTTCCAAATAACTGTGCAAGTTCATAACGTAAATCTATTGCCTGTTTGAGTAGTTTTAAATTTTGTTTAGTCCCACGTCGCGTAAAAGCGATTTGATATCTTTTTCGGGCATCATCATTATCCGCTAGCTCCATAAATGGACGATATTCCGGATACTCAAAACCTAATAGATAATTTCCTTTCGTATTTTTCTTTAACCCCGAAATATAACTTTCCGGTAAGCCTTTCATCTCTTCAGGAGTAAATTCAAGTTTTTCCGGGTTATCACGAATATTACGGTTATATTCTTGTTCAAGTTTAGTCAACTCATCCAGAATAGCCTTCATTCTTGCGCGTTTTGCTGGTTCTAACTGAACCCCTGTGTCTTCAAATTGATCCAGAATATCTTGACGGTATTTCTGGTCAATCGGATCATTTGCTTTTGTATTTTTAATTACGTTATACAGTTTTGAATTTTGGAATATATCCGTATGAAACTGATTAATTTTGATTTCGCAGTCTTCTGCTGCCTTACGTAATTTCGCATCTGGGTCTACATTACTATATAGACCTATGGGCCCCGAAAAATCTTCAAGATGAGCAAAAATTTTATCCCACTTGGCTAATATGGGAGCAGCGGCAGCATCGTTTTTAACAGGCGTTTTTTCAAAACTAGAAATCTCTTGCTGAATTTTTTTTAAATTAGAATCACACCATGCTGGGAGTTGCTCTGCTTTGAGTAATGGTAATGTCGCACGCGTCGCTTCAGCCGATGCAAATTGACTTATACCTATGGTCAACATACATAATGTAGTCATTTTCAGTGTATTATTTTTCATCGTATCTCCAATTTTTTTCATTTAATGATTAGATTTCGTATTTGTATCAATATCGAAGTACATCCATTCAGCATGTAAAATCGGATGCTTCTTATATCCAATAATTCGTGGTTGGGCCAACATATTGCGATAGCGTGCATAAGACATTTGCACAGGCATATAAACCTCTAACAAGCGCGTCATTTTTCGATATAACGCATCTCTTTCTGGGCCTGGCTTCACTTGTTGAGACTGGCGGTACAACTCATCAAACTCTGGTATCGAACCACAAGACCAGTTAGTCATATGAGTATTTGGGCCATAAAAATTCTGCATAAAATTATCCCCATCTGGATAATCAGCTATCCATGCAGAAGAACCAAACATTCCCTCACATTGTTTCTGTGATCGAAGTAAGTCTGAAAAAAGCATTGGCTTATACACCATGCGAATATGTAGGCTATCGAAGTTTTTCTTCCAAAGTTCAGCACTTTGTTGGCCAATACTGTCATTGCGCGCTTTATATTCGACCACGAGCGGCTTGCCGTTTGGTTGTGTACGCCAACCAGAAGCATCTTTTTTGTAGTGATATCGATCCAACAGCAGATTGGCTGCTTTTACTGAATATGGTGTACTGCTTCTATACTGTGGGTCATATCCCACTACACCAGGTGGAACTGGGAAATGAAGACGTTCTGCATCACTATTCCTTACCAATTTAATCTCTTGATCTATTGAACGGGACATCGCAATAGCACGGCGTAAGGCAATTTTTTCTTTACTCATTCCTCCAACAACGGGATCTTTGAGATTCCAATAGATATAACTAATTTCTGGATCAACAATACGAGATAATTGCACGCCTTCTTTTGCAAGCTCGGGTCTTAATTTACCGTCTTTAATCGCTTTTGAAACTAATTGCCCTTCAAGCTGAATGATATCTACCTCACCACGCTGGAATGCTAACCATCGTGACTGGTTTTCTTCCATGACTTGAATATCAATTGTGCCGATTTGAGGCATTTGTTTACCTTTAAGGCGCTTTACAATTGCTTCATCCCCGGGGCTACTGGCATTAAAGTTCCAGGTAAAACCTCGATATTCAGGATTTGCTTTTAAAACAATACGTGAGGCAGGTATCCACTTACTGAGCATATAAGGTCCGGTTCCTACCGGATGCCCCATAACAAAACCAGCTTTATCTTTATATTTCTCGATGACTTCGCGTGCCACCGCACCTGTCGGATCATGGGCCAGTAATAAAGGAAAGTTATAGTCTGGTTTTACTAACCGAATCACCAAAGTGTACTTATCAGGTGTTTGTAAACCACTTACATTTTGATCGTAATTAAATTTTCCGGATTTATTGGCTGCTTTGACTAAAGCATTCATACCTTCAATTTTATCTTCCAATAACCAACTATTGGGTGAGCGTAAATTTGGGTCCAATAACCGCTTAAAAGAATATGCATAATCGTAAGCTGTTAACTCCCTAGGTTTACCTTTAAACGCTGGGTCGGGCGTAAAGTAAATACCCTTCTTAATGTGAATGGTATAAGTCAGACCATCTGCACTCACTTCTGGCATAGCCGTAGCCACGTGTGGGATTAATTTTGCTGGTCTTGCCAAATAGTCATAGGTATATAAAGTTTCAAATATAGATGTGAGTACATGCGCTGAATATAAGTCATGTACATAAGCTGGGTCGAAGCCTGTTTCAGCTGTTGGGAATACATAACGCAAAACTTTATTTGGATCGGCTGGGCTTTTCGCAAAAATAGATATAGAACCCGTTAAAGCCATTCCGGCAAAGAATAGGCCGACACTACAGTGCTTAAGCTTTTGTTTTAAATTTTCGGTCATGATGATCTTTATCTAAAATTATTTTTTAATAGAGGTAATATCAAGATATTGCCAGTTTGTATTCATCATTGGGTGAGCTTTAAACCCCTGAACTTGAGGCTGTATCAACCAATTACGAATTCGTGTTACATGAATAATCCAAGGATTATCAGCTTCTATCTGACGGTTAAGTTTTTCGTAATATGGGAGCCGTTGTTGAGGTGGTAAATGAATGGCCTGAGTATAAAGAGCATCATATGTTTTAGACTGATAACAAGCATGGTTTCCCTGCCCAGCATTTGGTCCATATAATAATTGTGCAAAATTATCTCCTTCAGGATAGTCAGCAATCCATGCACCGCTCCAGATCATATATTTACATTGAGTAGCGGCTTTTAAGTTATCTGCAAAGTTACTTACCTTAAAGTCAGCTCGAATGCCAATCGCATCTAAATTTTTTTTCCAGAGTTCTGAATGAATAACCGATGCTGAGCTATTTTCTGTATTGATTTTTAAAATTAAAGGTTTGCCATTTGGTAAGGTCCGATAGCCATCAGCCGCTTTTTTATAACCATAATAATCAAGTAGTTTATTTGCTAACAGCGGATTATATCCTACGCTACTTTTATATTTAGGGTTATATCCGTTTACACCTTCAGGTATAAACATTTGTGATCTAACAGCCTGACTTTTATAAGCTTGTTGTATGCTTTCTTTTTGATTGTATGACAGAGTAATTGCTCTACGAAGCGCTATTTTTTCTGGGCTAAAACCACCGATCACTGGATCCCGCATATTCATCATAGTATAGGTAATCTCAGGATCCTTATTTGGATAGTGCTTAATTCCTCTCTTCTTAAAAGAAGCTTTAAGCTGATTTCCATCTAAAGCTTGAGGAACAGCATTCGCTGTGAGTTTATCAAAGTCTAGTTGTCCAGACTGAAAAGCTAACCATCGTGACTGCTCTTCTTCAATAATACTGACCACCACCTTGCCAACTTGTGGCATTTTCTTTCCAGACATTTCCTTAACAAGTTGGTTATCCCAAGGTGTTCCTGTTGACTTAAAATTCCAGACAAAACCACGATAATCAGGATTAGCAACTAACTCGACCTTACTTCTCGGTACATATTTACTTAACATATAAGGACCAGTACCTACGGGATGCATACCAATACGGTCACCGTAATAGTCAACAACCTCTTTAGCAACAGCACCAAAAGTAATATAGGCAAGAATATAAGGAAAATTAAAGTCTTGGCGAGTCAAAGTAAATTGTAGAGTATATCGATCAAGAGCTTTAACTCCAGCAATCGGAGCAGCATAATCAAATTTTCCAGTTTTCTTTGCTTGAGCTACAACCGTATCGGCACCTTGTAACTTACCATCAATAAAAGAAACAGAAGGCGCTCTATTTTTAGGGTCTAAAATACGTTTAATTGTATAGACGTAGTCTTCAGCCACTAACTCACGGCGTTTACCTTTAAAAGCTGGATCATTGGTAAAATAGATACCCGGCTTAATTTTAAATATATAAACTTTACCGTCTTGTTCCACTTTGGGCAGGCTTTCTACAGTATTGGGAACTAACTGTAATGGACGTGCTAAATAGTCATATTTGAGTAAAGGCTCAAAAATTGCCTCAGCAATATTAGCGCTATAGAAATTGGTGGTTTTAACCATATCGAAGCCATCATCTGGGGCCTCATAGGCAACATGCAAAATTTTGTTTGGTTGCGCTGTCGTAATTGCGTAAGCACAAGGAACTGATGTAATAGCCAGACTTAAAATGGCGAGCTTAAAAAATTTTAATTTCAAGTTCATACCCACGTAATTAGTTTTTTTAAAAGATATTATCCTTTTGAGTAACATCTAAATCTGCATAAGAAAAGTTCTTTTTCAACAGATAGGCCTATTTAGGATTTAAAATTTGCTTTCCTTTATGCTCTTTCGATTTGATCAAATGGAAAAATAAACTCAAATACCTAGTGTTTTGTAACCATTGAATATAAAGCGAATTTCATGCCATTTATTAATATCCATCTTAAAATATTTAAAAATATTAAAAATTCATATTTTTATTAGATACTTAAAAACGTTTGAACTATATAAATAAAAGTAACTTTCTGCCAAATATTATATTCATATAAGTTAATCATATAACATCTTAAATGCACAAATAAAATACATTAAAAATTAATTATGATCCACATTAGATCAAGCCTAACTTACAGATACTTTTAAAACAATCTATTGATTAATAATAAAAATATAATTTAACCATGTAGTGATAAATATTATAACATTACATATTAAAAGGCTCTAAAACGATACATTTTTATTTAATAAGCATGTGAAGAGTCCAGTAATGTATATTTTTTATACAAATAAATTTGAAACTTTTCGCCAACATCAAAAAATTTTCCAAATGGAAAATTTATTTTTATATCAAAAAAGCTAAAGCATCATACTCAAGCATAATAAAATCAATATTTATCAATATTTTGCATAAACTAAAAAAAGAAAAATATATAGTTGGCACTTGCTTTGCTTAAAAACTTTCCAGCAATATCGCTAACGACAACAAAAAGGGATCAAGTCCACGATGAAAAAAAAATACAATGTTCGATCTCAGGCAACCCCCAAGATTGGCAAAACAATTCTTAAATTAAGCACCCTTAGTTTAAGCATGATGTGTCTTACCATGGCACAAGCAGCAGAAACGGAACAATCAAGTACCGATGAAAAACCAACAAAAGTCGTAAAAGTTGCCGTTACAGGTTCTTCAATTAAAGGGGTTGCGGCACAAAGTGCTTCGCCAATTACCGTGGTGAAAGTTGATGAAATCTTAAAACAAGGGGTAACAACAACTGAAGAGGCTTTGGCAAAGATCAGCGCAAACCAGTCTAATTTTGTTACTGCCAGCAACGTAGGTACAAGTAAAACAGCTGGCTCGGCAGCAAACCTTAGAGCCTTGGGTGCCAATAAGACACTTGTTTTACTTAATGGCCGTCGATTAGCTGCAAATGCATATGACAGTGGCGTTACCAACTTAAATATTATTCCACTCGCAATGTTAGACCGTATTGAGGTTTTACGAGATGGCGCCTCTTCCATTTATGGTACCGATGCAATTGGCGGGGTAATTAACTTCATTACTAAAAAGCAGTTTACAGGACTTAATCTGACTGCCGGCTATCAAAAACCAGAACAAAAAGGCGGCGAGCAGCAAGACTACAGCATTTTTGGGGGTTTTGGTGATTTAGACGAAAATGGCTATAACGTTTTTGGTGTTGTGGACTATCGCAAAGGCGATGATGTCATGGCCAAAGACCGTAAAGTTAGTCGGCGTGGAGGAATATTACCCGAATTAGGTGTCAATAGAACCAGTAGTGGTTCATTCCCTGCCAATGTCCCAGGTTTAGGTAACCCTTACGCATCCACTGGTTGTGGTAATAATCCTCTTAATAGTAACGATGATGGAACTTGTCGATACAACAGCCAAGCCGTGATTGGAATTGTTCCTAAAACAGAAGACATCTCAGCTATGGGCCGAGCAACTTTTAAATTAAATGATAATTTTAACGCGATTGCAGAATATTTATATGCAAGAAGTGAAGTCACTACTTCAGTTGCACCAGATGTTTTTTTTGATCTGACGCTTGACCCTAGTAGTAAATATTATCCAGGTAAAGGTATCACTCCAGCTTTAGCTGGCGCTACGGGAACTATCCCTCTATATCTACGTTCACAATCGGGTAATCGTGTAAGTAATAGTATTAACCAATCACATAGATTATTTGCGGGTATCGAGGGTGAAACTCATGGTTGGGATATTAACTCCGGGGTTACCTATGCTCATAGTAGTGCATCGGATGCTATCGTAAGTGGCTATTTAAATTTTGATAAAACACAAGAAGCTTTAAACAATGGTATTTTAAACCCATTCGGACCACAAAACCCTGAAGATGCCAATGTATGGAATGAGTTAGGAGTTGAAGGTAAATACTTAAAAGCTAACCTAGATACAACTACTGTCGATTTCACGGCAAGCCGACCTATATTTAAATTACCAGCTGGAGACGTGGCTTTTGCAGTTGGAGCAAGCTATCGTTATGAAGATTGGACTTCAAAAGTCGTTACTGATGTTGCCCGAGTGGCACCTAGCACAGGTGTTGATCCTGATGAGCCAGTAAATACTGGCGATCGTAATATTAAATCGGTATTTACCGAATTTCATATCCCCCTTCATAAAACTTTAGAAGCTCAAATCGCTGCTCGTTATGATGACTACAACGATTTTGGTGATACTTTTAATCCGAAATTTGCACTTCGTTGGGAACCTATTAAACAGTTAATGTTCCGTACAACTTATAGCACAGGTTTCAGAGCACCAACACTTTGGGAAGTTAATGGTGCAAATTCGATAACTAATACAGGTGCATCATATAATGATCCTGTGCTTTGCCCTGGTGGAGTTGTACAATCAGGAGGAAAAAAAGAACGCGATTGTAATATGCAATTCGACAGACAAAATGGAGGTAATAAAACTCTAGATCCAGAAGAATCAAAATCTTTTACCGCTGGCTTAGTGTTTGAACCAATTAAAAATTTAGCTTTTACTCTCGATTACTTCAATATCGAAGTCGACAAGCAAATTGCTACACTTTCAGAAACTGCTATTTTTAATGACCCAGTGAAATATGCAGACAAATTTGTACGTAATCCTGATGGCTCATTAGATTATATTATTACAACCCAACAAAATTTAGGTGGAATTAAAACTTCTGGTTTTGACGTCGGCTTAAGTTGGGTTTCTCCAATGACTGCTACAGGTCGATTCGGTTTCAATATTGATGGTACATATATAACAGATTACAAATATCAAGCCGAACCAAATGGAGAATGGATAGGTGTTGCAGGGTCATATAGCGGCTTAGACTATCAATCCATTATTCTGCGGTGGAAACATACTGCAAACCTAAATTGGAATTATGAAAACTGGGCTTTAAACCTACAACAAAACTTCTCTCGTGGGTACCAAGATCAAAACTCTAACGGCCAAAACCATAGAGTCAGCGACTATACAACATACAATATTTCAGGCACTTATAAAGGCTTTAAAAATCTAGAAGTTACAGCAGGTATTAAGAATATCTTTGATGAAGACCCTCCTGCTTCTAATGTAATTGATAACTTCCAAATGGGGTATGACCCACGTTACGCAGATCCTTTAGGACGTACTTACTTTGTACGAGGTACATATAAGTTCTAAATGGTAGTTCTGCAAATGTAGCTCACAACAGTTAGTTTGCAGAACAAATACTCATTCTTAGCCAAACAGTCATTTTAAAAATTGTTTGTCTACAGTTTCAGGAGTAACTATGGGCATGACTTTTACAGACATAGAAAATAAATCTGCCAAACGCCTAATTGGTATTGCTGCAGTCATTTTTCTGCATCTTCTTGTTGCCTATATTCTGATGTCAGGTTTAGCAAACAATATTCAAAAACCAGCAGAAAAACCTGTGGAATTACAAATTATTCAGGATATTAAGCCACCTCCTCCACCAAAGCCGGAAGAGCCGAAACCAAAGGAAAAACCACCTGAGCCACCAAAAATGGTCGAAAAAGTTGCCAAGGTTCCTGAGCCACCAAAAGAAGTAGAGAAAGTAGCAACACCAGTACAAAAAACGACGCCAGTAGCTCAACCGACTAAAGTCGCTACTCCGGCTCCTGCTGCACCTAGTACTCCTTCTCCGAGCCCTGTTGCTGCACCCGCTCCAGTGGCGGCGGCTGCACCAGCACCTAAACCCGCTGGTGTAACTCGTGGTGTTTCAGAAGGCTCTGCGGGCTGTGAAAAACCGGAATATCCACGCGAAGCACTCATGAACGAAGAGCAAGGAACGGTGCGTATACGTGTTTTGGTTGATACATCCGGCAAAGTCATTGATGCCAAAGTAAAAAAATCGAGTGGCAGCAAAATTTTAGATAAAGCAGCAACTAAAGCCTACAGCTTATGTACGTTCAAACCAGCAATGAAAGATGGCGTGCCTCAGCAAGACTGGTATGAAATTGAATATCCATTCGTAATTGAATAAACAATTGAATTAGCAAGAAATTAAAAAATATTGGAGATATATGATGAAAAAATCAACTCAACCACTAGTACATTTCGCTTCTGCAAGTTTAATCGCAGCTTGCTCGTTACTTCCATTAAGCTCAGTTTTCGCAGAAGAAACGAACAATGCTCCTGTGGCAACAGCAACTACTGAAGCTACTTCAAATACAAGTACTCCAACTCCACCACCAAAGCCTGCAACAAGTGAAACTGTTAAAAATCCATATGGTCTAGAAGCCCTTTGGCGTGAAGGTGACTTAGTCGCTAAGTCTACCTTGTTTATTTTAGTACTCATGTCGATTGGTACTTGGTACATCATCATCTCTAAATTATTACAACAAGGTAAAGTCAAACGCCAAGGTAAAGAAGCTGAAAAACATTTCTGGGAGGCAACTTCGCTTGATAATGCTGCAGAAGGTTTAGAACAAAGTAGCGCGTACCGTTTTATTGCAGAAAAAGGCATTAACTCGACTAAATCACACGGCGGCTCACTACTTGAACGCATTGACTTTAATACTTGGGTGAGCATTTCAATACAACGTGCTATCGAAAAAGTACAAAACCATTTAGGCGGAGGTCTCGCTTTTTTAGCAACAGTTGGCTCTACAGCACCTTTCGTAGGTCTTTTCGGAACAGTATGGGGAATCTATCACGCTTTAACTGCAATCGGGATTTCAGGTCAGGCATCTATTGATAAAGTTGCAGGCCCAGTTGGTGAAGCTCTCATTATGACAGCTATTGGTCTTGCGGTCGCAGTACCTGCTGTACTGGGTTACAACTGGTTGACTCGTCGCAATAAAGCAGTGATGGAAAATGTTCGTTCATTTGGTTCAGATTTACATGCAGTTTTATTAAGCGGAGAAATTAATACCAACAATTCAATTAATCGCAGCATTAAATAATCAGGAGCAGACATTATGGGTATGAGTGTTGGTTCTGAAGATGATGAAGAAATGATTGGAACGATTAACACGACACCTCTCGTAGATGTCATGTTGGTTTTACTTATTATTTTTCTTATTACTATTCCGGTAGTTACACATACAGTTCCGGTGAAACTACCAGAAGAAAAAAATACTCCGTACGCGACCACGCCTGAAAATATTCAACTTTCAGTTAATAAGAAAGGCGATATTTTCTGGAACGAGAGTTATGTACCGAATAAAGAAATATTGTTAGCAAAATTACAAGCTGTGGCACAAAAAAGACCGCAGCCGGAAGTACATATTCGAGGAGATCAGCTTACCCATTTTGAAGCGATAGATCAGGTCATTAGTACGACCAAACAAGCTGGTATTGGCAAAATTGCCTTTGTTACTACCCCTCCAGCTTCCCCGTAATGATTTTAAGGAGAATTTTATGGGTATGAATGTTGGCTCAAATAATGATGACGATGTAATGCTAGAGGTGAACATGACACCGCTTATTGATGTCATGCTGGTACTCATCATTATGTTTATTATTACTATACCTGCACCAAACAATGCGATTAATATTAATTTGCCAAATGGCACACCGCCACCAACAAATGAAAAGCCACCTGAAGTCATTGATGTAAGAATTGATGCAGCAGGCAAAGTATTTTGGAATAACCAACAGGTTTCTGACCGCAAGGCACTAGAGACTTTATTTCAAGGTGTTGTCGCCCAAAAAGATCAAGACCAAATCAAACTTAAACCAGACCAAATGGCTGAATATAAAAATGTAGCGATGGTCATGGCTACGGCACAGCGTTTAGGTGTAACTAAAATTGGGATTGTGAGTAGTAATTAATATCGCTTTTAACTTTAGTTAATTCCATTTCCTTCAACGCTAACTTGAATTCTCAGTTAGCGTTTTTTAAAAAGAAATACCCAACTCTAAAATAATATCACCACATTCATCATATTCCCCAGTTTCTATAAAATTCATTTTTTTATAAAGTTTTCCAGCAATATTATTAGAAGATTTATACATCGTTCGGATTCGTTTAGCCCCTTTTGAAGTCATTTCATCAATTGCCATTTGCAACGCTAAGGTACCATAACCTTTAGCTTGATGATCTTTGCCAATCATAAATCGAAACAACCAAAATAATGTCTCATCAGGGGGATCAATTTCCACACAATACATTAAGAACCCAACCACCTCATCATTAAAACAGATCACTCTTGGGCAATAGTGTTCCTCAACTTTAGACTCAGCAATAGAATATACATTTGGTGCGACATAGTCCTTTTGAGATTCATCTAATAATAATTTTGCGCATAGAAGCCAATTCTCACGATCAAGATTTTTTAAGTTAATCAAACTTGAAATCCTTTATTTATAAATTCACGCCTTATCTATAAGCACAAAATATACCGAAAATAAAAAAGCCTCCGAAGAGGCTTTTTTTATAATAGGTTAAAATTAGTCACCTGTATAACCTTTTAATTTTAAACGAGCCGCATGTAGTAATGGCTCAGTATAACCAGAAGGCTGTTCACAACCTTTAAAGATAAGATCTGAAGCTGCTTGGAAAGCAATATTAGTTTCAAAGTTAGCTGCCATTGGTTTATACAATGGATCATTCGCATTTTGTTCATCAACAATTTTTGCCATGCGTTTAAGCACTTCTTCAACTTGTTCACGAGTCACGATACCGTGACGTAACCAGTTGGCAACATGTTGAGAAGAAATACGTAATGTTGCACGGTCTTCCATTAAGCCCACATTGTTAATATCCGGAACTTTTGAACAACCTACACCTAAGTCCACCCAACGAACAACGTAACCTAAAATACCTTGGCAGTTATTTTCAAGTTCGTTATTAATTTCTTCTGCTGACCAGTTTGTATCAGTTGCAAATGGAGGAGTTAACAAGTCATCTAATGACAACATTTCTTCAGCTTTTAACTGATCTTGACGTGCTTTTACATTTACTTGGTGGTAATGCATCGCATGAAGTACAGCACCAGTTGGTGATGGAACCCAAGCACATGAAGCACCAGCATTTGGATGAGCAGCTTTAGTTGCCAACATATCTTTCATGCTATCTGGTTTTGGCCACATGCCTTTACCAATCTGTGCTTTACCTTGTAAACCACATTTCAAACCGATTGCAACGTTACGATTTTCGTAAGCAGCAATCCATTTTTGTGTTTTAACAGCTTCTTTACGAACAACTGGTGCAGCTTCCATAGAGGTATGGATTTCGTCACCCGTACGGTCCATGAACCCAGTGTTAATAAAGATTGTGCGATCTTTAGCAGCAGCAATACAGTTTTTCAGGTTTACAGATGTACGGCGTTCTTCATCCATAATACCGATTTTTAAAGACTTCGCTGGTAATCCTAGGGCTTGCTCAGCACGCTCAAATAACTCAACAGCAAAAGCAACTTCTTCAGGACCATGCATTTTTGGTTTAACAATATACATAGACCCTTTACGAGAGTTTTTATTTTCGTTTTCACTACGGATGTCAGCAATTGACAACAATGGTGTTACCAACGCATCCATAATACCTTCGAAAATTTCTTCGCCATCAACTAAAATTGCTGGATTCGTCATTAAATGACCTACGTTACGAAGTAACATAAGTGAACGACCATGAAGTTTTGTTGTGCCACCGATCAAATTTTTAATTTCACGGTCTTTGTTCAAAGCGCGAACAATTGTTTTACCATTTTTTTCGATAGATTCTTGAAGAGTGCCCTTCATCAAACCTAACCAGTTACGATAACCTTCAACCTTTTCTTCTGCATCAACAGCTGCTACAGAGTCTTCAAGATCCTGAATTGTTGTAACCGCAGCTTCAAGTGTTAGATCTTTAACACCCGCTAAATCAGTTTGGCCAATTGGGCTATTCGCATCAATTTCAATAATGACATGTAGGCCATTACTCAAAAGAACAACTTCTGAAGGGTTCGCTTCTTCACCATTGAAACCCACAAACTGAGCTTCATGAGCTAAGCCAGTTTTAGTACCATCTTTTAAAGTCACAACGAGTTTATTCTGCTCGATTGCATATTTAGTTGCATCAGCATGTGAGCCTTGCGCAAGCGGGAAAATTTCATTTAAGAAGTTTTTAGCAAACTCAATAACTTTCGCACCACGTACAGGGTTATATCCTTTTCCTTTTTCTGCACCACCTTCTTCTGAAATTACATCAAAACCGTAAAGTGCATCATATAAAGAACCCCAGCGCGCATTTGCTGCATTTAAGCAATAACGTGCATTACGTACAGGTACTACTAATTGTGGGCCTGCTAACAATGCAATTTCTTCATCTACGTTTTCAGTAGTAATTTGGAAGTCTTCAACTTCTGGTAATAAATAACCAATTTCAGTTAAAAATGCTTTGTAAGCACCTAATTCAAATTTATTGTTGCGGTGCCATTCATCAATTTTTGCTTGTAATTCATCACGCTTAGCCAATAATGCTTTATTCTTTGGACTAAGGTCGACAACAACTTGCTCAAAGTTCTTCCAGTAAGTTTCACTATCTAAACCAGAACCTGGTAAAGCTTCATTTTCGATAAAATCGTAAAGTTCTTTAGCAATCGCTAACTTGCCTTTTTGAATACGTGCAGTCATTGTCTTTCCTGAAGTTGCTACTTTTTATACCAAGAGAATCCTAGTATACCGATTTAAATTAAGCTGAATACTAATATCACATTCCTAAATAGTAAGCATTTTCCCTTGCATAACTATTGACAAAGATAAATTTTTCTATATAGGAAAATATTAAAATTCTAACTAGGATTCCCAACAATTTATTCAATATTTAAAGATACTGAAACTAGACTTTTTGTTAACAGACAAAAAATTTCACTATCTTGTTTTTTCTAAAGCGTATTTAGTTATATCAAACTTTGCACAATGAAAAAGTACTATTTCGCTAAATTTATCTTTTTTTGTTGTAAAAAAAGCGCTCAATCTAGAGCGCTCTTCATATCTGATTTCTTAAGAAGTTTTAGTCGCATCAATATGTCGATGTTCAGAATGCAAATACTCATCTGACTGCATTTCTAATAAACGTGAACGAGTACGCTCAATTTCAAAAGCCAATTTCTCGCCTTGATAGATATCAATAATACTATCTTGAGAGGTTAAAAGTAGTTTCACTCCACGATCATAAAATTCATCGACTAGATAAATAAAACGACGTGTGCCTTCAGACAAGAAGTCTGTTAAGTGAGGAACATTGCTGACCAAAACCGTATTATAAATATTGGCAATTTCAATAAAGTCTGCTGGACTACGGGGCTTTAAGCAAAGTTCAGAAAACTCACACCATAAAACATCTTCCGTATGCCCTAGGGTTTCAACAACACGGTTATTGATCACAATCGGTTCATGAGAATTTGTTTGAGTATGAGTTAAAGCAGTATAACGCTCTGATATCCAGCTTTGAGCTTCATTACCTAATGGTGATTTAAACAATTGAGCCTGTTTTAAAACACGTAAACGGTAATCCACTCCTGCATCTACATTTAAAACGACACAGTTCTTTTTAACCATTTCAATTGTAGGAATAAAACGATCACGGTGAATCCCGTTTTTATATAAACCGTCTGGTGCAATGTTTGAAGTTGCAATGAGTGTTACACCACGAACAAATAACTTTTGGAATAAGTCACTCAAAATCATTGCATCAGTTACGTTCGAGACAAAAAACTCATCGAAACAAATAACGACAGCATCTTTATAAATTTGATCAGCCACGATATCGAGTGGATTACGTTGGCCAGAAAGTTTATTTAACTCTTTATGAACATGTTGCATAAAGTGATGAAAATGCATACGTGTTTTACGGCGAAATGGTACAGACTCATAAAATTGGTCCATAAGCCAAGTTTTGCCACGTCCTACACCGCCCCACATATATACACCTTTTGGAGATGTTTGGCGGCGGAAACGACGGAAAGCTTTTTTAGAAGCTTTATAACGATTTAAAAGTTCTTTCCATACACGATCTAATTCTTGCACTGCCTGTGCTTGTGCCTCATCTGCCATAAACTGGCCTGAAGCCAATGCCTCAGCATAGCGCTCTGCTGGGGAAGACGGAGTAAATGCAGTACTATGAGAAGATTTTAAATTTAACATATCATTTTATTTCAATTTTAACTGAAGAGAGTATAGCGAACATTTTGTCCGACCACATTAGCTTTTAGCATCAAGAGTTACACTCAGTAAAACTCTTTTCCATATTGCCGAGGACTCTGTCCAAACCATCTTTTAAATGCATGATTAAAAGCGGCAGGTTCAGAATAACCAAGTGCTTCTGCAATAACTTCTATTGAATACTCTTTATATTCCATAAGTTTAAGCGCCTTATTCTTAATAATCTGTTCACGAATTTGTTTATAACTCGTATTAAGCTGCTGCAATTGATGCCTTAATGTCCTTTCAGGCATTTTCAAAGCAAAAGCGGTTTCCGCCATGCTCGGGATAATTCCTTGTTGTAGCTCTAAATAATCTTGCACATATTGAATAATAGGCGGTATTTGATGATCTTGTTCATTTAATCTTTCTATTTCTTTAATACATTTAGCCTCATAGATACGATGAGTAATAATATCTGCTGAAGGAATTTTTATTTCCAGCACATTCTTACTTAGGCTAAATGCTGCATGTGTAGAATTAAAATGTAGATCATCTCCATAATATGCGTAATATTGAGTAACGGTATCTGGATCAGAGGGTTTCGGAAATGGTAAATCTATACGCATATCAGGCATTTTTAAGCCCATCATGGTATAAATATCCTGAATAAACTTATAAGTGCCCGAAATTTCGCATTGGGCACGGAGTAAACCGATTTCTGTTTTTAAATCGACCGGTAAATAGTTTAAAATGATGTGATTTTCAGTTTCTTGTAAGCTCAAAGTACCAAATAAATGCGTAAGCTTTTGATACTGTATGCCTTTTTCTAAGGCTGTTTGTATATCATGGCTGGTCACAAGTAACATGAGTAAAGGACCATAACCTGCCAATGCGTAATGTTGTCCAATAAATAATCCTTTCTCTGGGTCAACATTCTCACTAATAATTTGCTGTATATCCCATTCCAAACTGTCATGAATTGTTGAGCTTGGGTCCAAGGAATCTACTTTAATACCTATATCTGCCAAACGTGAGTCGACATCAATGCCCGCATTGCGCATTCCTTGAATTAAATAGATTAAACCAAGTGCCGATCGTTTCATTCTTTTATCAATTTCCCTAGACTGAAATGTTTTACTATAAAGAAGTGATAAAATTAATTGCCGAATCTATCAATTTTCACGTCGATACAATCATGTTTAAACTGTTTAAAAAACGTTAGTCTTGCCTGCAATCCTCTTTACCGCATATGCAGGGTTTCCAATGCTAAACGCAAAACAACATGCTATTCAAAAAACTAAAATCGCAATTATTGGTGCTGGATTCGGTGGCCTTGCCATGGCTATTCGTCTGTTACAAAGCCAACAATCAGATTTTTTTATTTTAGAAAAATCTAATGATGTCGGTGGAACTTGGCGTGAAAACCGCTATCCAGGAGCTGCGTGTGATGTTCAATCACATATGTACTCTTTGTCTTTTGCACCTAAAACTGACTGGTCAAAACGTTATGCAGAAGCTCCTGAAATTTTCGATTATATCCAAGATATAACCAATCAATATCAAATTAAAAACTACTGTAAGTTTAACCATGAGGTTACTCATGTACAGTATGATGAAATGCGCCATGTATGGTCACTAGATTTTGCAAACCAACCTTCTCTCGAAGCACAATTTGTAGTTTTTGCATCAGGTCCGCTACATATTCCACAAATCCCTCATATTCAAGGTATTGAAAAGTTCAAGGGTAAAGTTTTTCACTCTTCCCAATGGGAACATGACTACAGTCTAGAAGGTAAATCAGTTGCTTCCATCGGTACTGGTGGTAGTGCAATTCAATATGTTCCAGAAATCGCAAAAGACGTTAAGCAATTATATGTATTCCAACGTACAGCAGCTTGGGTTATCCCACGAGATGAGCGTAAATACTCTAATTTGAGCAAAGCTCTATTTAAAAAATCAAACTTCTATCGACAAATTCATCGCAGCCGCCTTTATTGGAGTAATGAATCTCGCGTTGTTCCTATAGTTCAGCCGCAAATCATGAAATATGGGCAAAAATTAGCTGAGGCATTTATACGTTTCCAAGTTAAAGATAAAGATTTAGCCAAGAAACTTACACCAGACTTTGTGATGGGCTGTAAACGCATTCTTATTTCAAATAAATACTTCCCTACTTTTAACCGTAAAAACGTTGAATTAGTGACCGAGGGTATTCAAGAAATTAAAGAGAACAGTATTATTACAAAGGATGGAAAAGAAAGACCAATTGACTGTTTAATCTATGGAACTGGTTTTGTTACCGATCCACGTATTTATTTAAAACATTTTACATGTATTGGTCGCAATCAAATTGAATTGAAACAGGCTTGGAAAAACGGTGCAGAAAGTTATTATGGAATTATGACCAAGAATTTTCCTAACCTATTTCAACTGGTCGGGCCAAATACCGTTTTAGGTCATAATTCGATTATATTTATGATTGAGTCACAAGTTAATTATATTTTACAGCTTATTGATCTAGTTGAAAAATCTGGACAGCACGCTATAGAAATTAAACCGGAAGTTCAGGATTCCTTCAATGAAAGAATACAAACACAACTTCAAGGTACTGTATGGCAAGCTGGTGGGTGTAGCAGCTGGTATCAAGCTGCCGATGGAAAGAACTTTTCTTTATGGCCAACTTATACATGGAAATATTGGCTAGACACTCGTAAAGTTAATCCTAAAGATTATTTGTTATTAAATAAATGCTCACAGAGCTATGCAGCATAATATGTTCAATACATAATAGATAGGTTGATAACAATCTATCTATTATTATATGCAGTCCATTAGTCTCATTATTCAAATTTTTCTTGTATTAGCATTTGGTTATTTTCTAGGTCCTAAACTTTCACTAAATATTCGGCATTTTATTTTTAAAATCCTGCCTTATTTTTCTTATATTTTACTAACCAGTGTAGCTTTAGAACTAACACTCGCCCTTGACCAAATTGATAATCCCTCAACTATACTTCCACCTGCTCTATTAATTGCATTAACCACTTCTCTTGGTTCTTTTTTTACTTGCTTATTCGCTTATACAATTTTTGATAAAGAAAGTGTTAAAGGGAAAATTTCGCTTCAACTTTTTATGAATGCATTAAAAAATATTGCCAAGGCATTTTTAGCTTTAACAATAGGCGTGATTTTAGGCATTCTTCTTACCCAATTACATACCCATATTCCCTTTAATAGTTGGTATTTACTATTACTTTTTATTTTTTTAATCGGAATCGAACTTGCTTTTACTCATTTTAATCGTACATGGTTAAGTTGGAAAATTCTTATTGTACCTTTGGCCGCCTTTATAGGCTCGTGCTTAGCTGGGCTTCTCAACTATTCCTTACTTGGTCATGAGTTTACACTTAATGAAATATTAGCTTTGGGCCAAGGCTATGGTTGGTATTCAATGTCAGGTATTTTATTTACACAGCTACATTCAGCTGAGTTAGGTGGGATTGCCTTGCTCACAGATCTATTTAGAGAGATAGTTGCAATTTTACTCATGTATACAATGGGTTGGCGGTTTCCACGTCCAGCGATTTCAAGTGCTGGCGCTACCTCAATGGATGTAACATTAGCAATGGTAAAACAGTCATGTGGCACACATTATGTACCACATGCCATGATGAGCGGCTTACTCTTAAGTCTACTCGCTCCACTTTTAATTACTGTGTTTTTAAACTTTTAAGCAATTGAAGCAAGAATCGATTTCAACATTTCAGTTGGATTTTCTGCTTTAGTAATCGGACGACCAATAACTAAATGTGTAGACCCATCAAGCATTGCCTGTTTCGGAGTTACAATACGTTTTTGGTCATCTGCATTACTACCCTCAGGACGTATTCCCGGAGTAACTAAAGAGAAATCTTGTCCGATTAACTCACGAAGAATTTTAGCTTCTTGAGCAGAACAAACTACACCATCTAAACCACTTTCTTTAGTAAGTTTCGCCAATCTTTTAACTTGTTCTACAGGTTCAATATCTAACCCGATATCTTTTAAATCTTCACGCCCCATAGAAGTTAAAACTGTTACCGCAATTAATTGTGTTTGATAATTACCTGCTTTTAAACGCTCCACACAGGTTTCCATCATTTTACGGCCACCTGATGCATGTACGTTAACCATCCATACACCTAAGTCTGCGGCAGCACATACAGCTTGAGCCGTCGTATTTGGAATATCATGGAATTTTAAATCTAGGAAAACTTCGAAATTTTCTTCTTGAAGTTTTTTTACAACAGATGGGCCTTCATGAGTAAAAAGCTCTTTACCTACTTTTACGCGACATAAAGTAGGATCAAGTTGTTCAACAATTTTTAAAGCGTCATATTGGCTTTTAGCGTCCAACGCAACAATGATACTCAAGAGACTTTCTTCCATCACATAAAATCAGCGCTATTATAATAGACAAGTCAGCCAGTAATAAAGAAATCTATTGAACCAAGTTCTTAAATGAGGAAATAGTGATTTTAAACTAGAAGGATAATGAGGAATATAGAAGGGAAAATACTACTCTTTATGACTAGATAAAGAGTAGTACCAAAATTATAAAGGAGTAGAATTTTTATCTTGCGGATAAATATCTACAACAGTTTTTTCGTGTCTTACATTTGCAGCTGCTTCTGCTGCAGCCAATTGAGCACTTTGAATTTGTTCTTTTCTCAAATGATCAATATCTTTGCGAAGACGTTTGATTTCCCAGCTTTTTTGGAAAACTCGGAAAACTTGTACACCTAATAAAAGCCCAACTACAATTCCAAGCGCTAAGGTAAGCAACAATAATAAACCTAAACGCATTGCAGGAACTTGAGTAAATAATAAATCAACAGGAAGTTCTGTTGGGTTCTGCAAAACAAGTGCTAAAGAATAGCCAAATACAATAATGAGTAATGCAATTAGAATATAACGCATAGGCACCCCACTTATGAGTTTTATTTATTTTCCAGATTCATTCACTGCATCACGGAGTGCTTTACCTGGTTTAAAATGTGGAACAGCCTTCGCTGCAACATCTACTGACTTACCTGTTTTAGGGTTACGACCAACTCTAGGTTCACGGTGGTGTAATGCAAAGCTACCAAAACCACGGATTTCAATACGATTGTCAGACGAAAGAGCTTCGATCATTTGGTCAATCATAATCTTAACCGCTTCTTCCACTAATGGTTCAGCCAAGTGTGGATTTTTTAGCGCAATGCGTTCAATCAAATCAGACTTATTAAGAGCTTCAGTAGTCATCTACGACCTCGTTATTTATTACTACTCTAAGTCGTTTGATAATAACCTGTTTAAATACAAAACGGTAGCGCAGTATGTTGAATACTACGCTACCGTTTACAGTAATTTGTATAAAAAGTACAATTTCGTTACATGAAACTGTACTTTGTTAACTTATTACTTCATTTGTGCTTTGATCAAGTCACCAATAGTCTTAGGACCATTGTCTTGAGAAGCTGATGCTGTACGCAAGTTAGCAACTGCTTCTTTCTCTTCAGCTTCATCTTTCGCTTTGATAGACAAGTTGATAGAGCGAGATTTACGGTCAACGTTGATGATTTTCGCTTCAACTTCTTGACCAACTTCTAAGAATTTAGTTGCGTCTTCAACGCGGTCACGGTTGATTTCAGAAGCTTTAAGAGTAGCTTCTACTTCGTCAGCTAACTTAACAGTTGCGCCACGAGCATCAACTGCAGTTACAGTACCTTTAACTAAAGCACCACGTTCGTTAGCAGCTAAGAAATCATTGAACGGATCGCTGTTCAATTGCTTGATACCAAGGCTGATACGGTTACCTTCAGCGTCTACAGACAAGATAACTGCTTCAACAGTGTCACCTTTCTTGTAACGACGGATAGCTTCTTCGCCTTGTTCGTTCCAAGAAATATCAGACAAGTGAACTAGACCGTCAATACCGCCATTTAAACCAATGAAGATACCAAAGTCAGTGATAGACTTGATTGTACCTGAAACTTTTTCGCCTTTCTCATGAGACTTAGCAAACTCTTCCCATGGGTTAGCACGAGTTTGTTTGATACCAAGGCTGATACGACGACGTTCTTCGTCAACTTCAAGAACCATAACGTCAACTTCGTCACCGATCTGAACAACTTTAGATGGGTGGATGTTTTTGTTAGTATGGTCCATTTCAGAAACGTGTACTAAACCTTCAACGCCTTCAGCGATTTCAGCGAAACAACCGTAGTCAGTTAAGTTAGTAACACGTGCTTTAACGATAGAACCTTTAGGGTAACGGCTCATGATCGCTAACCATGGATCTTCACCTAATTGTTTAAGGCCTAAAGATACGCGGTTACGTTCACGGTCAAACTTAAGTACTTTAACAGTAACTTCTTGACCAACTTCAACAACTTCTGAAGGGTGCTTGATACGCTTCCAAGCCATATCTGTGATATGAAGAAGACCATCAATACCACCAAGATCAACGAATGCACCGTAATCAGTAAGGTTTTTGATAGTACCTGTAACTGTTTGACCTTCTTCAAGTTGAGCAAGTAATGCTTCACGGTCAGCAGAAGATTCAGCTTCCATAACAGCACGACGAGATACAACAACGTTGTTACGTTTAGCATCAAGCTTGATTACTTTAAACTCTAACTCTTTACCTTCAAGGTGAGTTGTGTCACGGATAGGACGAGTGTCAACTAATGAGCCTGGTAAGAACGCACGAACAGGACCGATGTCAACAGTGAAACCGCCTTTAACTTTACCAGAGATAACACCAGTAACGATTTCGCCATCTTCAAAGATTTTTTCAAGTTTAGTCCAAGTTTCAGCACGTTTAGCTTTTTCACGTGATAAAACTGTTTGACCCATACCGTTGTCAAGAGCTTCAACAACTACGTCAACAGTATCGCCAACCTGAACTTCAAGTTCACGTTGTTCATTTAAAAATTCAGCACGGTCAACAATGCCTTCAGATTTAAGGCCAGTGTCAACAGTAACCCAGTCACTATCGATGTTTACAACAACACCTTGGATGACTGCACCCTTTTCAACGTTGAGGTTTAATTCACTTTCTTCAAAGAGGGCTGCAAAAGATTCGGTCATGATATACCTGATAAAGTCAGCGGTCTTGGATCAGACAAGGCCGGTTTAGTTAAGTATCAACATAGTCTTTATAGACTGATCAAGCTATGCGTCAACTGATAATCTTAGTTGCTAACAGTACGGCTATTGACGTAATCAACCATCAACTTAAATACTTGATCGATCGTTAATTCCGAACTATCAATAATATAAGCATCTGCGGCTGGCTTGAGAGGAGCTACTTCTCGCTCCATGTCTCTTTTGTCACGCGCTTGTATATTAGCTAAAATGTCGTTTATTTTAGCATCTAGCCCCATACCCTGCAACTGTTTTACTCTTCGCTCAGCACGCGACTCAGCTGAAGCAGTCAAATAAATTTTAGCATTAGCTTCCGGGAAAATTGATGTTGCCATATCTCGGCCATCTGCAACTAATCCCGGAGTTTGTGCAAATGCTCTTTGGCGCTCAAAAAGTGCTTGTCTGAGCTCTGGTATTGCTGCAACTTTAGATGCATATTCTCCAACTCGCTCTGTACGGATAGTTTGGGTTACATCTTCCCCATCGAGGAAAACTAATGTTCCCTCTGCCGAGGTTTCAAACTTAATATTAAGCTGACGAGCATAGTTAACACACTCATCTAAATGGCTATCTAATTTTTCCAATAAATCATGTTTATGTAATGACAACCCTAACAAACGATATAAGGCACCCGAATCAAGTAAATGAAATTGATAATACGCAGCAAGTTTCGCCGCTAATGTTCCTTTACCCGAACCACTCGGACCATCAATAGTAATAATTTGAACTGTCATTGAACTCTCACGAAGAAGCAAATGCTTTAGCTAATCTCGAAAAGCCTAGTGTAATCGCTAGTTTTAGCTGTGCAAGAATTAATTTACTTACAACAGGAGCTTTTGCGGTTAATTCGATACGATACGTAACCAAAGTAATATAAGGAGTAATTTCTGAGAACTCGATTCGACCTAAATGGTGTTTCACTAGAGGATTATCAATCAGTTTATATTCAATACGTTTGTTTTCTTCGAGATGCGTGATTTCTTCTTTAAGTGGTTTAATCACGCCAAACCCCATACGACGAACAGAACCCACTCCATCAGGTCTTTCAGGATCTGCCGAATCTTTAACACGCACAACTTGTAGTGGAGCAAATGCAGTGTTGTAAGCTGCATGTTTAGAAAGCAGGTTAAAGACATCACTAAGAGGAGCATTAAATTCTTTTTGTATAGTAATTACATTACGCATGAAAGTTCCTTATTTAAATAAATCATGTCAATGAAACGGCGTTAGTGTGCCATAACCTCATGACATTTTTTAATCATTTAAGGACGTTTTTTGTTGTTTCTCTTGTTTCTTTTGTTCACGTCTTTGCTTAAAAAAAAGACTTAACTGTTGAGCACATTTTTCATGTAAATATCCATGCTCAAAAGTAAATTTATGGTTGTAATAACCATTTTCTAATAATTGACGTGCACTCACGAGTGAGCCAGCTTTAGGTTCTGTTGTTCCAAATACGACATGTTTAATTCTTGCATGTACTAATGCTCCCACACACATTGTGCACGGCTCAAGCGTAACGTACAAAGTCGCATCTTCAGGTAAACGATAATTTTTCAATGACTCACAAGCCGCACGAATAGCTTGAATTTCTGCATGAGCCGTAGGATCAGATAAACCAATTGGAGCATTAAAACCAGCTCCAATTAACTTGTTTTGACTCACGATTACAGCTCCTACAGGAATTTCCCCCTGCTTGGCTGCTAATTCAGCTTGCTCGTAAGCAAGCTGCATCCAATACTCATCACTAAATTTAGACATTATTGATTATGACACTACGCCATATTGTCTAAGTAATGCATTCCAGCTATCAATCGTCGTGATCGGTGGATCATCGGCCAAAATACCTCGTAATGTAAGGTCTTCACATGCTTTCCATTCTGGCGATAAATCTTTATCGACTAAACGAGCACGTACGCCTTCCACAAAGTCAGGATGGCGAATTTTCCATTCAGAGATTTGCGCTTCTAAATCAAAAACTTCATCCCAAGAATGAACTTGTTTACCCCATTGCCATAACAACCAAGTAATTGCTGCCGTACTAGGCGAGCCCTTTTGTAAGTTTTCACTCGCTTGACGCAACCAGTCACTGCTTGCATCTCGCAAGCTGACGATCGCTTGATAGTCTTGTTCAAAGCTTGAACCACGGCAAACACTATGTATAACGTCTAACGAATTTTGTAATGGCCCTGCTGCAACCGGGCGATGCAAACTATTTAAAGTATCATCAATCGCACGGAAATCACCTGCCGGATAGTGAGCCCAATTAATATTGAGTACTTTCTGTAGAACATTATCACGTTGCGCTTCACAAATATGCGTCGCCCAACCAATGCTATATGCCCCAGCAGCCGTCATAATAGAACCTGTCAAACCGGTAAATAAACCAATTTGCCCACGGTCAGCAAGGAAACGGCTTGCTCCAACATCAGGGTATAAACCAATATTAATTTCAGGCATAGCCAAACGTGAATATGGTGTAACCAAACGGAAAGGTGCAGCCATAAACAAGCCTAAACCACCACCCATTACATAGCCTTCGCCCCAAACAACAACCGGTTTAGCATAGTTATGTAACAATAAATCCAAAGCATATTCTTGCTGGAAAAATTTATTTGCGGTTTCTACTTCCTGATTAATTACCAGCTGACGTAATTTGCGTACATCTCCACCCGCACAAAATGCTTTTGGTGTAGTCGAGTCCAACCAAATTGCTTTTACTTGCTCATCATCACGGAAGTCTTCAAATACACGTAATAGAGCCGTTACGATTGATTCATCTAAAGCGTGTAATGATTTAGGTCGATTCAAACGTACAATACGCCAACCATTTTTCGCTTCTTCAACTACCAAATCCGGATGATAGCTATTTACATTGGGAGAGTTCATCATGCGTCCAATTGCCAGTCTATGGGCTCAATGCCATGTTGTTTCAAATATTGATTTGTTTTGGAAAACACTTTGCATCCAAAGAAACCACCACGATTAGCCGCAAGTGGCGATGGATGTGCAGCAGTTAAAACCAAGTGTTTTTCTCTATTTATACGTTGTCCTTTACGTTGTGCATAAGCACCCCATAAAATAAAAACAATGTGTTCACGTTGTTCATTTAAAACATCAATTACTGCGTCAGTAAACTCTTCCCAACCTTGTTTTTGATGTGATGTGGGTTGCCCTGCTTCTACAGTAAGTACACTGTTTAATAAAAGTACGCCTTGCTCAGCCCATTTGGTTAAATCACCATGACGAGAAACTGGCACACCTAAATCTGTGTGTAGTTCATGAAAAATATTACGTAAAGATGGTGGTAATGCAACCCCTCTTTGAACCGAGAAACTTAAGCCATTTGCCTGATTTGGACCATGATATGGATCTTGCCCTAATATAACGACTTTCACATGATCTAACGGCGTAATATTTAAAGCATTAAATATTTGTTTACTTGGTGGATATATGGTTTTTTGAGCCTGTTTTTGTTGAAACAAAAAGTCTCTTAAACTATCCATATAAGGACTCAGTAAAAATGGAGTTAATGATCTTTTCCAGCTTTCTTCTAATTGAACTTTACTGAGTTTGTCTTGCTG
Source organism: Acinetobacter sp. FDAARGOS_494 (assembly GCF_003812225.1). Classification (NCBI taxonomy): domain Bacteria; kingdom Pseudomonadati; phylum Pseudomonadota; class Gammaproteobacteria; order Moraxellales; family Moraxellaceae; genus Acinetobacter; species Acinetobacter sp. FDAARGOS_494. The sequence goes on along the minus strand of NZ_CP033866.1, from coordinate 3,425,214 downwards.
TTGCTCAGTTAATTGCATTAATGTCATCCTAGATCAATTTTCATTTCTACAAACAAAAGGAAGTTAACTTACACTTCTACTTGTAAGTTAACATGCGGATTATGAAACTTAATCCCTTGTTTTAAATTTTCATACATATCTGGATCAGCCCATTCGGATTGGACTTGTTCTGAAAAAATAATTCCCTCAAGGTTTAACAGCCCCATTTGTTCATTTTGAATATCTTCAAGAAAACTTTGGGCATAACCTGTATCGGTTTCATGAACAATCACTGAATAGACTTCAACATCACCTTCCCCATTTTGGGTAACAGTAGATTGTAATACTTGCTGGGCCAAATAGAAGAAGATTCGAGAAAATTGCTCAGCAGATGGCGAAACTGGTAAAGAGATCCAACGCGCGCTAAAAGTCTTACAAGCATCAATATATTGCGGATCATCTTTTTCCCAGAAACAAATCGCATGATCAAAGCTATCGAAAAGGTCCTTAATTACGCCTTTTAACAGCCCAAAATCATATACCATTTGTCCATGATCTAATTTCGAAGCTTTAAGTAATAACTCGACTTTATAACTATGCCCATGAATAGATCGCTTACAACGATCCGATGTACAGTTACGTACAACGTGTGCATTTTCAAACTTAAATAACTTACGAATTAACATGTGCCAAATCGATCATTCCTTCTAAGAACATTATTATAAAGCAAAAGATAAAAACTTCGCACCACTTTTCAAATAGAAACAATTAGCAAAAAGTATGATAAGAGATGTGAAGAAATTTTGAAGATATTGATTTTTTACTTTAAATACTGCCTATACAGAAGTATGACCTCATCCCTTTTATTAATAAGTTTCAAGTATTACAGACTCAGAAAAAATATCAATAAATTTATTTAGTTAAATGGAGCCATGCTTCTTGAATAAACATATACTTGTTTATCTTTTCTCATTAAAGCACTAGTAAACTGTCGCTTCCTATTATTTAGAACAACTTCAATCTGAGCTTGAAAGAAGCTGGATTTAACATCAATAAGACTATTTACTTGATTTTTCCTTTGACTATCAACCGCTGAAAAAGCATTCAATTGCCACAATTCATCTACATTTTGGAAGAACTTTAAATTTTGTTGGCGTGTTTGCAATTCTTTTTCAATAGCTCCTATATCTAATTTTTCATCCATACTTGCTAAAACCAATGGCGAAGCAGTATTAATATTTAACTTCGAATTTTCTGGTAAAGCAGAAATATATGGAGCAATTAGATCAAATTTTTTTCCATCAAAGCCTCTCACTAGCTTTAACTCTTCAATACGGTGGAATTTAGTATTCGCAGCCATGTAACCTGGATCCAAACCTTCATAATAACTACTTTCTGCCCCCATTGGCCCAGTTGGCTCATCATTTGGATCTTGCCAATCAATCACAGCTTGGCTTAATTCGGCTGGTAATCCCACACGTACCAATAAACGTTCAAACCAACTTTTAGCATCTTCATTTACAATGCCTTCCCCGTTAGTTAGATTATTTAAATTAAATTTACCAGACTCATCAAGCAAACGACCAGATACTGAACCCTCTTCAATAGAAAACGGCGGCATAGGTTGTGCCCATGTCTCTTTTAAATGATCTACTCCACCTGCATTATTTGCATCTTGAATTAATAATTCTGAAAAAAAGGCTTCTGCACTTTTTGCATAAAGCAAAGATTGATTTTGGCGCATTAAGTAGGCTGTATTTTCCATAGTATTATTTTGATGCTTGGCAATAGAAGCCGCTAAAATTGTAGCCAAGGCAACCATAATAAGTATAGTCAGTAAAGCAACACCCTGTTGGTGTTTGTAACTAACGGCCATTATGAATTACCTTCCTGCGAAAGCGATAAGTCACCCTGATTTAAGCTATAAATCCACTCATAATTTACACCAGCGACTGTAAGTTGGATTTTTATCCCTTTCGGTAATTTTTTTAACTCATTAGGTTTCGTTGGATCAATATTAACCTCGGGCCATTTTGTGACTTCTTGCGGAGTCAAAACCATAATCTGATATTGGTCGACTTGACTTAACAAAGTACTCGATAAAGGTTGCTCTCTGTTCGAAGTATTCAAATTTGTATATTTAAGACGATATAATTTTTTTTGGTCTGCATCATAACGATATTCAATTCGTTCAAATGGTGATAAGCCTTGTTTTAAAGGATCCGTTACGCCTGCTTTGCTAAAACGTAAAATTTGATTATCGATTTCTAAAGCTGGATGAAGTTGACCACCTTGGTTTGCGGATAAAGGGATAATCTGCAAAGTATCACGAAGAATTTGTTGATAAGCATCTTGTAATTCAAATAAATGCACTTCATGTTCGGCATTACGATCACGAACTTTGAGCAAGTAATCGAAAATTTTCCACCCCAATAAAGATAAAACCGCAAAGATAGCGATCGCGACTAACAATTCAACCAAAGTAAATCCTGAGGCGCGAGTTAATCGAGCACTGCTCGATCGTGCTGCAAGGCGAGAATCAATGCTTCGGATGTGAATATATTTATTTTTTATCATTATTTTGCTTTCACTGGATAATTAAAAAAGACCATATGAGTAATGCCATTTTGTACTTTTCCCTTATCCGGATCATACAAACTCACTTGTAAATCAATTTTTTGAACATTCGGGCTAATAGTAGATTGAGCTGACTTATCAATTTGCCAAGTTTCACCTTGGGAAGTTACTTGCTTACTCTGGGTTCCTTGCAACCATTCTTGATTAATCTCCATCATAGCAACTTCATTCATTGCTACAAATTGAGCTTTGGTTCGCAAAATTGCATTTGAAGTGGACTGCGTGTACTGCATTGCCACTTTAGTTAAAGCGACAGCTGCGACTGCAAAGATTGCCAAAGCAACCATAACTTCTAAGAGGGTAAAGCCTTTAGATTTCATTTATTTTACCCAAGTGATCTATTTGTATTTCCGAACCAATCGGTTTTTGTTCTAAATAAAATTGTATTTTAACGGTTTTAGCTTCTCCATTGCCAAACCAGATGAGTTGAGGCGTTTGTCCTCCAATCAAATCTGTATTTTTAGCTTTAGAATAATTCTGGTCATCCAAGGGTTGTACTGAAAAAGAAACATGAGCAGGAAGTTGCCGTGTTTTAAACTCAGTATATTTCTGCCAACGGTTTTTTATATCTTGTACTTGTAAAGTGCTTTGATCGTGATATTCATAAAGTTCATAAGAAAATGGTGAGACATCTGTCTCACCATGAGTTTCTAAAGCCAATACACGTGATTGATCGAGCGATTCTTTATTAATTTTCTGCAAATCGAGTAAAAATAACTCTCTCGCCTGCATTGCCTTTTTTTGGTCGACGCCACCTATATTTAATACAACCAGAGAAGTCATAATTGTCATAATCACAATGACTACCATCACTTCTATGAGGGTAAAGCCTTTTTGTGATTGAAATGGTAGATTCGATTTCATATCGACCTATTAAGCGTACTGTTCAACTGCTTGTTTGGGTAAGGCTAATGCCTGGTCAATGTATGCTACTCGCAAAGTATCTCTTGAACCCAAATAACGTTGATAAAAGCTTGAATTCAGAATTGCAGCAGCTCCATGAGTGAGTGACCAGATTGAAGCCAAGTAATCTCGTGTAGTCATATGACTCTGGATTGACTCTAAATAGTGATCAGTCATACGAATAATAATACGTAAGCGCTGCTTTCTCACTTGGTAAAGTTCATTAAAAAGATGGTGTACACCTTGGGCAGTAATTGAAAGCTTTTCTTCAATTTGGTGAAACAGCACTGTTCTTTCTGGATGGTGCAAGTGATGCAACATAAAGAAAGCTAAATGTTCTGGAAAAGCCTTTTCAGTATCTTGAACCATTTCTAGTAACATGCGCTCATTACGAATAATTAATAGCATGTACAATTCATCTTTACTTTGAAAGTGCTTGTACAAAGTACCTTTTGCCAAATCAAGCTCAGCAGCCAGCACATCAAGTGTCATTCCGGCTTCGCCATTTTCTAACAACAACTGTTCCGCAACTTGAAATATTAATGCTTCTCTTGCTCGGAACTGAGCTTGACGGTCCATCTTCACGCAATTACTCTCTTTATATAGTTTCTATAAGTTAAATCGCTTTAAGTAAATTTTCAAAATTTTGCGAGGTGATTCTTGCAATTTCCTCAACTGGTTTATCATATACCTCACTTAGTGCTTTCGCTACATAAGGTACATATTTTGGTTCATTCGTTTTACCACGATATGGTACTGGAGCCAAATAAGGACTATCTGTTTCAATCAAAAGCCGATCTAAAGGAACTTGCTTGGCTACATCTCGTAGATCTTGAGCATTTTTAAATGAAACAATTCCTGAAAAGGAAATATAGTAACCGCAGTCCAATACAGCTTTTGCTGTTTCCCAGTCCTCAGTAAAACAGTGCAAAATACCATGTGTAGATTGTTCAGCTCGAATAATATCCACCGTATCATGTTTTGCTGAACGTGTATGAACAACTACTGGTTTTTTAACATTTTTAGAGGCTTGAATATGACGAGCAAAACAATCTTTTTGCTCGTTAATAAAGTCAGTGCTGTGGTAATAGTCTAAACCTGTTTCACCTAAAGCCCATACCTTTTCTGATTGAGCCAATTCAGTCAAATACTCAGTCGTTGCTCGAGCCATAGTATCAACATCCTCACACGGATGTACGCCTACCGTATACCCCACATCTTCATGACGCTTTGCGATTTCAGCTAAAGCAATATGATCATCAAGGTCAACTGAAATTGCCATAAACTTAGAAACACCTTCTGCTCGCGCAGCAGCAAGTGCGAGATCTAAATCACCGTTATAAGGCGTTAAATCTAACATTGTTAAATGGCAATGGGTATCAACAAACACTGTTCTTTCCTATCTGCTTACATGGTATAACTTGGGCGATCTAAAGACATACTACCAGCTAAAATCCGCTCAGCTTCAGCTTTATAGTAAATTCCTTTATCACCACTCAATTGAATTGCGAAACCTTGCGGTTTAAATCCACTTTGCTTATGTGAAATCCAAACTACTTTACCAGTTAAAGGAATTTTTTGTGATTGTTCTGGTAACGTAGCTAAAATAAAAATTTCCTGACCCATCTTCACTTTTTGCTTCGATGGTACAAACAAGCCCCCACCTTGTACATATCCCATATAACTTGCTTGCAATGTTGCTCTATCTGGAATATTGACCTGAATAATTCCACCCATTTGTGGTTGCATTAGTGTTCCCCTTAAACGTTCATTAATTTTATAAAAAGTTGATCTATGATGAGTTGTGTTTGTACATTCTGTTCAACCAATCTTTTAGATTGCTGTAATTCCTCATAAAGACTGAATAAGCTTTCTAAATTATAGTTTTGCGCCAATTGATGGAACTGTAAATCAATATTTTTCTGTGGTTGATTGAGCTTGACACAAATTAAATCCCCTAACAAGTATTCAAGAAGCATCATAAAATCACTAAAGTTGAGTTCTTTTTGCCATTTAGCCGAATAAAATAAAGGCATATTTTTTTGATTTACAACTTTAGTCCAATCTTCTAAAAAAGACTGTCTTTTAGCAAACCAATCACTAGTCGCAATTTCAACTGCTTGCAAAGGCATATCATTAGAAAGGCCTAGCAATAATTCAGGTGGTACAGATGCTATTTCAGCTAAATGTTCATTTAAATAAGATGTGGCTTCTGTATATGAAATACGGTCTAAAGCAAAATGCTGTAAGCGACTTCGAATGGTTGCCGGTAATTTCAAATAATGATCGGCCAACAAGATTAAAACGACGCGTTCACCTGGCTCTTCTAAGGTTTTTAGCAGCGCATTTGATGACGCAAGATTTAAAGCTTCAGCTGGCTCAATAACAACAACACGCCATCCCTCACCAGTTTGTTGTACAAATGGCAATAAATCTCGAATTTTTTCTATTTTAATTTTTGCATTTTGTTTTTTATTTTCTTCATCTGTCGTGATATGAACATAGTTTGGATGCGTATCTGATTTTAACCATTGACAGCTACTACATTCACCACAAGCACCTTGAGGTTGTTTATTTAAACAAAGTACCCACGCTAAGAAATGCTTAGCAAAAGCATGTTTACCACAACCTTGTTTACCATAAAATAATAAGCCATGCCCAATATTAGGAAAACGTGTTGTTAACGTTTCCCACATTGTCTGTTGCCACGGATAAACCTTAGAAGTCACATTCTGATTCATTAAATTAACGCTTACTCAAAAGACTCAACAGGCATATTATTTAAACGATCAAGATCTGCTTGAGTGTCAACACCTGGTGGTAAATTCGCTTCTGCTACAGCAATAGCAATACGGTGTCCATTTTCTAAAACACGCAATTGCTCAAGACTCTCGAGCTTTTCAAGTTTACCCATTTCCCATGTAACATATTCTTGTAATAAGCTCACACGATAAGCATATAAACCTAAATGACGAAATGCTTGGCTATGTAAAGTTGGTTCAGCTTGTTTAGCACTATCTCGATCATAAGGAATAGTTGCACGACTAAAATATAATGCTTCATTTTGTTTAGACATGACTACTTTTACGATACTATCACGCTGAAATTCATCCAACGCATGAATAGGCTCACATAATGTAGACATTGAACAGTTTGGCTTATCAACCAAAAGCTTTGCAACTTGCTGAACAAGCTGGGCTGGCAGTAATGGCTCATCGCCTTGTACGTTTACAATAATGTCATCAGCATCCCATCCTTTAATACGAGCAACTTCACTTAAACGATCTGTTCCCGATGGATGGTCTGCACTTGTTAAAACAACATCAACGCCCTCTGCACGACATATTTCAGCGATACGTTCATCGTCCGTTGCTACACATAGGTCATCGAAACCTTCAACTTTTTTTGCTTGATCTACTACTCGTAAAATCATAGGACGATCATGAATAAGTAACAATGGCTTACCTGGCAAACGCGAACTTGAGAAGCGTGCTGGAATGACGATATGTTTCATTTTTTCTTCCTAAGATATTTGAATATCAAGCTTTTGCAATTGTTGATTTAAAATCTGATAGCACTCTGTAGACAAAACAGCTTTAACAGGTACGACCCAGATAGAACGTTTAAAGTCTGGATGTTTTTCAAGTAATGGTAAAAATTTAACAGCATCTTTTTCTGTTGTAATGATCGGCAAATCATCATTAAAAATGAGATCATCAATACTGTAATCATGATGATCACGAAAAGCATGCTCTTGAAATTGTTTCACCCCTAAACCTTTAAGTGTTTGGTAAAAGCGCTGAGGAAAACCAATGCCGACTACTGCATGGTAATTATTTTGAATATTGAATGATAATTCAGTTGCCGAAGAAGGATTCAACAAGTAAGGCTGGCCTGCATCAAGATGCATATGCAATGTAGTTGTTGGTGTGAAAATATGCTCGATTACCGTACTAGTTTTTAAACGTTCCGCAGGTTCACGTAAATATCCTTCTGGTAATAACTTTCTATTTCCAAGGCCACGATTTTGATCAAGTACGATCCATTCTATTTGGCGACCTAATGCCCAATGTTGCAACCCATCATCACTAATAATTAAATCTAGTTTAGTCGATGCTAATAATAACTCGATTGCTACTTGTCTATTGGGTCCTACTGCCATAGGTACGCCAGTTGACTGTACAATCAAAGCAGGTTCATCTCCTGCTTCAGCTGCTTGACTGGCCGATGTTACCAACATAGGAAAAGGGCCAGCTCCACCATAGCCTCTACTAATTACCCCTACCTTTACATTATGCTGCTTTAGATAATTGACCAGCTCTATTAATAATGGAGTTTTTCCACTTCCCCCCACCGTAATATTGCCAATTACCATGACCGGCACAGGTGCGGTATAAACTTTTTTAAAGCCTGAACTATAAAGATAACGATTTAGTAAAAACCCAGCACGATACAAGCAAGACAAAGGACGTAAAACAATCAACCAACTTGATTGCTTATTCCATGCATTTTGGATCAGCTGGGCTAAAGACATACTTAATGGTCCTCAAAATTACGCTGATGTAATTGATAATAAGCACCGTGCTTAGCAAGTAATTCTTGATGAGTACCTTGTTCAACAATTTGTCCGCGGTCCATCACAACAATACGATCCGCATTTTCAATGGTTGATAGACGGTGAGCAATCACAATCGTTGTACGATCTTGCATAGCTTCATCAAATGCTTGTTGAATAAAGTGTTCAGATTCATTATCAAGCGCACTTGTCGCCTCATCCAAAATCAGAATTGGGGCATTTTTCAAAATTGCACGAGCAATTGCAATACGTTGACGTTGACCACCCGATAAATTTAGACCTTGAGCACCCAAAACAGTATCGTAGCCATTTGGTAAGTTCATAATAAAGTCGTGGGCATAAGCAGCCTTTGCTGCAGCTATTACGTCTTCATCACTTGCATTATGTAACTGACCATAAGCAATGTTTTCACGTACAGTTCGGTTAAACAAAACAACTTGCTGATTTACCATTGCAATTTGTGTACGCAAACTTGAAAGCTCAATATCACGTATTGGCAAATCATCTAAATAAATTTGACCACTTGAGACTTCTTGGAAACGTACCAACATGTTCACTAAAGAAGTTTTACCAGCACCAGAGCGCCCTACCAATGCAACAGTTTCGCCTGGACGAATATCTAAAGAAAAGTCTTTAATCGCTTGCGTACCGTCAGCATAGTTAAGTACAACATGGTCAAAACGAATTGCACCTTGCAACTGCGGTTTAAGTTCACCACTATTTTGCTCTTCAGGTAAATCTAATAATTCAAAAACTGAGTGTGCAGCTGCTAAACCCCGCTGTAACTTTTCATTCACATCTGTCAAGTTTTTAACAGGCTTTGAAAGTAACCCTGCTGCCGTAATATATGCAACAAACTCACCAGCAGTTGTATTCCCTAAAATTTGTGGTCTTAATGCTAACCATACAATTAGAGCCATTGCACAAGCCATTACCACTTGAACAACAGGACTATTTAGGTTTTGCACAATCACCATTTTTAAACCACGTTTTAAGTTTTCTTCCGATGACTTATAGAAACGCTCTTGTTCTGACTCTTCACCAGCGAAACTTTTAACAACTGCATTACCATTAATACTTTCTTGCACTACATGGTTAACATCACCCATAGTATCCTGAACTTGCATCGAGAGTTTGCGCATTCTTTTTGAAGCTTTACGCACCAAAATCCCAATTACAGGTAAGAACACCATAATACAAATTGTTAAACGCCAATTGGTATAGAACAAATAACCTAACAACCCCAACGTAATCATGCCATCTCGAACAATGGTTTTTAATGATTCAGATGAAGCAGCTGTAAGTTGCTCGACGTTATACATAATTTTGGCAGTAATATGACCCGAAGAGTTATCGAGATAATATTGAGCCGGCAGTCTTAGAAGTTTTGCATAAACTTCTTGGCGAATACTAAAAACCAAACTGCGCGAGATCACAGCCGTATAGTACCCTCCCATAAATAGGCCAAGGCCACGGAAGAATACCAATAAAATGATTAATAAAGGGAACCAATCTAGATCCGCTCTACTGGCACTTTGAATTGCATCAATAATAAATTTAATGAGCTTAGCAACAGAAACCTCCGTCGCTGAGTTCATACCGAACCCGATAAGAACTAATAAGGCCACGCCCCAATAAGGTTTTAAATAGGATATGAGACGTAAATAAACCTTAAAATCTTGATTCACTCAGAAAAACCTCTAGAAGGAACTTTGGTACTAATATTGATGTTAACAAAACCGAGTTGTCCTGCTACATCCATAACACGAATAACATCCTGATGGGATGCTTTTGCATCAGCAGCAATGATAAACATAAAGTCACGTCGCTCTTGAGCAATTTGCTTAATTGCAGTGCTCAAATCAGCCACATCTTTGGTAGATAGCGCCTGACCATTCACAGCGTAATGTCCGCTAGAGTCTACCACGACTTCAATTTTATGATCGTACTGTTTTGGTGGAACACCTTGTGCATCTGGTAAAGTTAAATTGATGCGACTTGGCTGATTAAAAGTGGTAGATAACAATAAAAACACTAGAATGAACAATAAACAGTCAATCATAGGTGTTAAATTGATATGAATGTCTTCAACTTGAGAACGTTTAAACTTCATATTGTGATCTACCCATCAACCAACGCGGCGATGTTCTTGCATGACTGAAGAACGTTTGTAAAACAATGAGGCATGAAATAGCGTAGATTGTTGCTCTAACTCAGCAATATAATCTTGCACTACTCTTTGAAAATATCGATAGGAAATAAGTGCAGGAATTGCAATGAGCATACCAACTGCTGTTGTGATCAAAGCCTTGGAAATACCGGGAATCATTAAACTAGGACTACCTGCCGAACCAAAATCAATAACCAAAAAAGACTCAATAATTCCCACAACTGTTCCAAGCAGCCCTAGTAGAGGCGCTATAGCACTTAAAGTCCCTAAGAAGTTAATATTTTTTTCTAAATAAGAAATTTCTTGAGAAGCCATAGCTTCCATTTGTGCTCGCGCAAATTGTTCGCCATGTTCCTGATGCTCAAAACCAGCTTTTAGAATATTGCCCAATGCCGTGCTTTGCGCATTAGTATCCTGCTCCAAATTTGTTATGACAACAGAAATATCTGCACTGCCATCATTCATTAGTACTTTAGGTAAAACTTGTGAACGTCTTAAACGTACAAAACGCTCAATACTAATTGCGACGGTTAAAATTGAACACAAAATTAAAGGCAGCATTAACCAGCCGCCCGCTTTCACAAGTTCCCACATATTTTCTTCCCCAAGAATATAAATTAGAAATATATGACCTAACTTAGAATTAATCTGGTAAACAAATATTCAAAATACCATCTAACTCATCGAGTGAATGATAGTGAATAACAAGCTTACCTTTACCTTTCTGGTTATGATCAATTTTAACATTGGCACCAAAACGTTCTGATAATTTCTGAGTTAGTTGCTCAATGTCTGGTGCAACAGGAGCTTTTTCCTTTTCCTGTTTAGGCTCGCTCCAATCGCGTACTAACTGCTCAGTCTGACGAACAGATAATCCTTTTTCAATTACAATTTTTGCAACTTCAAGTTGTTCTTTGCCCTTTAAAGTTAAGATGGCACGAGCATGCCCCATATCAAGCTGGCCTTGCTGCATAAACTCCTTAATATCATCAGCCAAGCTCAACAGACGTAATAAATTACTTACCGTTGTTCTTGCTTTACCGACTGTATCAGCAATTTCTTGATGGCTTAAACCGAATTCATCATGGAATCGTTGTAGCGCCAACGCTTGATCAATCGGGTTTAAATCTTGACGTTGAATATTTTCAATAAGTGCTAAAGCAATAGCAACCTGATCATTTAAATCACGAACAATTGCAGGGATTTCCGTTAAGCCAGCAATTTGAGCTGCGCGCCAACGACGCTCACCTGCAATAATTTCGTAAGGATGAGCTTCATCATCTACAGGACGAATAACAATTGGCTGCATTACCCCATGTTTTTCAATAGAGGATGCCAACTCTTGCAAATCATGCTCATGGATAAAACGACGTGGTTGATATTCACCTCGTTTCAACAACTTCACATCAATTTGCTTTAACTGACCATGATCAAGCGCTTGAGCTTCTAGTTGTAATTTTTCTTTTTGAATTGAACCAAGTAATGCATCTAAACCACGACCTTTCGCCAATCCGCGTTTTTTGATGCTCATACTTTACTTCCTTTCTTCACTTTACTTTTCTTTAACATCTCAGCCGCAAGATTTAAGTATGCAACTGCACCTTTCGAACTTTTTTCAAAATAAATCACTGGCAAACCATGTGCTGGAGCTTCAGCCAAACGAACATTACGTGGAATCACAGTGTCGTAGAGTTTCTTACCAAAATATTGTTCCAACTCAGCAGATACATCGCGAGTTAAGGCATTACGCGCATCATACATGGTGCGTAAAACACCAATAATTTCCAAATCTGGATTTAACGCTTTTTGAATACGATCGATCGTTTGAGTTAAATCTGCCAAACCTTCTAATGCATAGTATTCGCATTGCATTGGAATGATTACACCATCTACTGCAGCTAAAGCATTCACGGTAATTAAACTTAAGCTAGGCGCGCAATCAACAATAATGTAATCGAATGAGTCCCGAATTTCATTCAAAGCATTCTTTAAAATGAACTCACGACCTTCTTGCTCGGCAATGGCAAGCTCGACACCAGAAAGTTCACGGTTTGAACCCAAAACTTTATATCCAACCTCAGCTTTTTGAATTGCCGTTTCGATTGGCACTTCACCCAATAACACATCCGTAATTGAATAAAGTAGATCATTCTTTTGAATACCAGACCCCATCGTAGCATTACCTTGCGAATCTATATCGACAAGTAGCACACGTTTTTTCAATACAGCTAGTGACGCTGCAAGATTTACTGCAGTCGTTGTTTTACCAACACCACCCTTTTGGTTTGCAATCGCAATAATTTGAGCCATGGTAACCCTAATACTTTTTATTTAAATTCGTTGAAGTAAAAGTAAATGACGTTGTTCATCAAGTCTCGGTACATGCAGTTCAATCACTTTACATGAAAATTCCTGCTTAAGCTCTTCCATTTCTTCAACTGGAATCAGTCCTTTCATCGCGGCAATTATACTCTGCTCATGTAAATATGGACGTGCAGCCTCAACAAAATCTGTTAATGATGCAAATGCACGACTTGTTATTACATCAAATTGGCCAAGTTCATCAATTGTATCTTGATTTTCAACACGCGTTTGCACAGCTATTACGTTTTTAAGCTTAAGGTCAGCAATAAACTGTTTCAAAAAACGAATTTTCTTACCATTTGAATCAAGCAATACACAAGAGCGTTCTGGCTGACATAAAGCAATGATCATGCCCGGCATGCCACCACCTGTACCTACATCGAGCAAACGACCTGCTGGCAAATCTTTCAAAATACTTAGGCTATCCAACAAATGCTTTACTAACATTTCTTTAGGATCACGAATCGCTGTTAGATTATAAGCTTTGTTCCAAAGTACCAAAGCATCTTGATACTTCAACAATAATGTCAAAGCTTCATCGCTAAGCGATAAACCTAATTTTTGACTACCCTGTTGTAACTCTTGAAAAAACGGATGCATAAACAGATAACATCTAAGTAAAATTTAAAACAAAGTATACCCATTTATGCATCGTGGAACACTAGTTAACGATTAGCGATTACGCAGTTAATCGTAGAAGCCTTCACGAATTTGCAAATCTAGCTCCATTAAACGCTCAGGCGTTCCCACATCTACCCATGCACCTTTAAGCTTTTCACCAGATATTTTTTGATTGTGCATCGCTTGCTTCAACAATGGGGCTAACGGACGTTTACCAGCTTCCAATCCATCAAAAAGCTTAGGATGGATAACAGATACACCACTAAAAGTGAGGTTCTCGCCCTTCACATCTTGATCAAATGTAAAAGCGCGTCCATTTAATAATGTAAAGTCGCCATCAGGATGCTGTTTAGGATTATCAACTAATACAAGATGTGCCAAATCATCATTTAACTTAATATGGCGTAGAGCTTCAAAATCCATTGTAGTCCATACATCTCCATTCACCAGAATGAAAGGATCTGTTCCAAGCAGTGGCAAAGCATTAATAATTCCACCAGCGGTTTCCAGCCCTTCTTCTTCTCGTGTCCAACGGATATCCACACCAAATTGAGAGCCATCACCTAAACTACTGATGAGTTTGTCGGCTAACCACGCAGAATTGATGACTATGTCGGTCACACCAATTTTCTTAAGTTTTTCAATATGCCACACAATAAGTGGCTTACCACCTACCTCAAGCAGAGGCTTTGGTGTATATAGCGTGAGTGGACGCATACGATTGCCCAAGCCAGCAGCTAAAATCATTGCTTTCATTATGCTGCAACCTCATAAGGGCCATATTTTTCAATAAATTTAGGCATTACCGAACTGTGAATAAATGCCATGAAGTCATCAAGCTCATGATAGCCACGGCTCTCTTCAAGTAAATACCACATGACTCGTGGTAAATCCTTCAAATAACCAGACTTACCATCTCGCTCAAACAAACGGACAAAAATACCTAAAATTTTGATATGGCGTTGAATTGCCATTAAATCAGCATCACGTTTAAATTGGTCAAAGCTTCGGTTTTGTTTAGCAGATGCTGGTAAAAGCTCATAGAACACTTTAAACCATTGATAAACACGCTCAGCATTCCACTGCACGTATGCATCACGTGTAATCGAGATTAAATCATATGTATCAGCACCAATAACCGCGTCTTGGAAGTCAATTACTCCCAATTCTTCTTCATTAGCAATTTTCATTAAATTACGGCTATGAAAATCACGATGTACAATAACTTGCGGTTGAGCTAATGCTGCCTGAGCCAAGAAATCAAATGCATCATCAATAGTTTTCTTTTGCTCAGCTGTTGGATGGATATCGAGTGACGGTAACATCCAATCTGTTAACAACTGCATTTCCGATAAAAGCTTTTCATAAGAATAAGCCGGGAAATGTTCAGCCCCATTAATCGATTGCAAATGAATAAGCTGTTTAAAACTCTGTTCATAATATTGATCAACTGTTTCATCGTTTAACAATGTAGACAGCAGCACATCACCAAAGTCTTCTAACAATAAAAAACCTTGATTTAAATCTTTTGCAACGATCTGAGGTACCCGAACCCCATGCCCTGCAAAAAACTCGTCAATGGTCACAAACGGAACACAGTCTTCTTTTTCAGGAGGTGCATCCATAAGCATATACGTTTTATTTTGTAACTGGATGCGAGCATAACGTCGAAAGCTTGCATCCCCTGCTAAATAAGCGATCTGAAATTGATCATTTTCAAGAACAGATGTAAGCCATGTATGTATCAATTGTTCACGTTGTGTATTCATTTGCAATAAAATCTAAAACAAGCTGAGATTTTTGAAGGGTTAAGTGTAGCCACTTATAAACTTTTTCTCTATGATGCGACAATAATTAATTGTGAATTAGCATACTTGGTTAATGAGACAATGAAGCATCAGTTTAAATTTAATCCTTTAGCGACCGCTATTTTTACGCTCTTATGTAGTGGCTCCATACAATCAAGTTATGCTGAGTCAGCTGGTGTTGTCTCCAACATAGACAATAATCAACTTAAGGCGAGTATTAAGGAAGCCTATCCAGGGCAGGAATTCTTTCAACAATATTATGTTGATAAATCTACCCCTGAGGCGCAATTGCGCAATAATAAATATTTGAGTTCAGCATTCTGCCAAGGAACTTGGATTACACCAATTAATCCTGAAACTAAAGCGTTAGATGCAGATAAGGCTACTTCAGTTGTAACGGCTGATTATGGGCACTACAACCCTGCCGGCGACTCTGTGTTGGAAGGAAACGTGGTGATAGATCAAGAAGGCCGTACAGTTCGTGCCGATAAAGTCACCATTGATAAAACTCAAACATTTGCACATGCACAAGGCCGAGTACAGTTAGCTCAAGGCGGCTTACTCTCTCAAAGTGATGAAATTGATTACAATCTAAAGACTCAAACCGGAAATTTAGATAATAGTTTTTATATTTCTGAACAACAACATGCCCATGGTCATGCTGGGAAGATCGAGAGAACCTCTCCGAATGTAATGGTTCTCAATGATGCGACTTACACAACCTGTCCGCCAGGCCAGAAACCAGGTTGGAAAATTCAAGCCAACAAAATTGAGTTGAACCAAGAAACTGGGCGCGGTGTTACGCGCGGAACAAAACTATATGTAAAAGATGTTCCAGTTCTAGCAGTTCCCTACTTTAACTTCCCGATCGATGACCGCCGTACTACAGGTATCCTCAACCCACAATTTGGTTTCTCAAACGATGGTGGTATTGAACTTTCGGTTCCTGTTTATTTAAACCTTGCGCCTAATTACGATGCAACAATTACGCCACGTTACTTAGCAGATCGTGGGGCAATGTTACAAGGTGAATTCCGATATTTGACGGATGGGTTTGGTGCCGGACAGATTTGGGGCGGCATTTTGCCATCTGATAAAGAATATGATGATAAAGACCGTAAAGATTTCCATTTTTTACATAATTGGGATATCAACGACCAATGGTCTACCAACCTTGAATATAACTACGCATCAGATAAAGACTACTTCTCTGATTTAGATAGTAGCCCTATCTCTAAAACAGATCTTAACTTACGTAGAGCTTGGGAACTTAACTATCAACATGGTATTCCGGGTTTAAAAGCACAGCTTAAAGTCGAAGATTTCCAGACCCTTGACCCAGAAGTAAAAGACGTCAATAAACCATACGCCCGCTTACCTCAATTTTTATTAAATTATGTCACTGGTAATCCACTAGGACTACAATACGAATTTAATAACGATACTGCTTATTTTAAGAAATCAATTAACGATGATTCTGCACAAGAAAGTAGCGGTACGCGTATTTATAACCAGTTTGCAACACGTTATAACTATCGAACACCAGCAGCCTTTGTAATTCCTGAGCTTTCCGTACGTTCTATTCAAACCTTCTATGACAAGGACAGTATCGCCTCTCAAGGTTTAGACGGCGGTTCTGAAAACAAATCAGTCGTTGTGCCACAATTTACATTGGACACTGGATTGAATTTTGAACGTGAGGGCAAATATTTACAAACACTTACACCACGCGCCTTCTATGCCTATGCGCCATACAAAAATCAAGATGGCTACCCAAACTTTGACTCAACCACTGCGTCAATTAGTTACGATCAGTTATTTAACCCTTACCGCTTCTATGGACATGACCGCCTTGAAGACAATAACTTTTTATCGTTAGGTGTAAGCTATAGTCTTTTTGACACAGTAGGCTTAGAGCGTTTACGCGCAAGTGTGGGCCAAAGCTATTATTTTGAAGATCGCCGCGTCACCTTGAAACAACAAGATGAAATTGATACTGAACGTAATACAGGTCCTGTTGTTAGCTTATCAAGTCAACTTAATCAAAACTTTACCATTGCTGCCAACTCGGCATGGATGTCAAATGGTGATAATGCACAGCGTGATTTTCAACTTTACTATACAGGCGATAAAGGAAATCTATATAACTTAGGCTATTTCTATCGTAAAGATATTCCAGGACGCCAAGATACATACGACCAAGTTGTTGCATCGTTTATACAACCAATTAAAGACAATTGGCGTATTATGGGGCACGTACAATATGACATGGACAATGATGTTGCCCGTGAATTATTACTAGGTGTTAATTATGAATCGTGTTGCTGGGGCATTTCTGTCTATGGCCGTTCATACTATAACGATCTAGACGATCCAAAATCTCCAGATGTTAGTGAAAAGCGCGCGATCATGGCCGAAATTACACTCAAAGGTTTAGGTGGTTTAAACAATAAACTCGCGTCTTTACTTGAAAATCGCGTTTTAGGTTTTAACAAAATTAATCAATCTTGGACACAACGTTAATGAAGACAAAACATCTTAAACAGTTTTTTAAAGCGACAACCCTTGCTGTATTAATATCTTCATCAATGCATAGTTTTGCCCAACCTACTGATGAAGTTGTGGCAATTGTGGACAATAGCGTAATTTTAAAAAGTGACCTTGAACAAGGAATGGCTGAAGCAGCTCACGAATTGCAAGCACAAAAAAAAGAAGTTCCACCTCAACAATACTTACAATTTCAAGTATTAGACCAGCTCATCTTACGTCAAGCACAACTTGAACAAGTTAAAAAATATGGCATCAAACCTGATGAGAAAAGTCTAAATGAGGCTGTACTTAAAGTTGCAAGTCAATCAGGTAGCAAAAGCCTAGAAGCCTTTCAACAAAAATTAGATGCGATTGCACCTGGAACTTATGAAAACTTACGTAGCCGTATTGCTGAAGATTTAGCAATTAATCGTCTGCGTCAACAGCAAGTTATGTCTCGCATTAAAATCAGTGATCAAGATGTAGATAACTTCTTGAAGTCACCACAAGGACAAGCTGCTTTAGGTAATCAAGCCCATGTGATTCATATGCGAATTTCCGGAGACAACCCTCAAGAAGTTCAAAATGTAGCAAAAGAAGTTCGTTCACAACTTGCTCAAAGCAATGATTTAAACGCTCTTAAAAAGCTTTCAACTGCGACTGTAAAAGTTGAAGGTGCAGATATGGGATTCCGTCCTCTTTCTGATATACCGGCTGAACTTGCTGCTCGTATTACTCCACTGCAAGACGGTCAAACAACTGACTTAATTTCTGTACGCGATGGTGTACATGTTCTAAAACTTTTAGAACGTAAGCAAAATGAACAGAAAGCATTAGTACCGCAATATCAGACACGCCATATTCTTATTCAACCTTCCGAAGTGGTAAGCCCTGAAAATGCGAAACAAATAATTGATAGCATTTACAAGCGATTAAAAGCGGGTGAAGATTTCGCTATTCTTGCTGCAACTTATTCAAACGATACAGGTTCAGCACGTGATGGCGGCAGTCTAGGTTGGGTTACGCCAGGTATGATGGTTCCTGAGTTTGATAAAAAAATGCAGGAAATTCCTGTAGGTGAAATTAGTGAACCTTTCCAAACTCAATTCGGCTGGCATATCTTACAAGTGACAGACAAACGCGAAAAAGATATGACACATGAATATCAAGAGCGTATGGCACGTCAAATTTTAGGTGAGCGTCAATTTAACACTGAAATTGATAGCTGGTTGCGTGAAGTACGTGCAAATGCTTATGTAGAAATTAAAGATCCAAGCCTCGACAAAAAGAACTTACAAAAATAAGTTAATCTTTTGTCGTTAAAACCTGTGTTGATCACAGGTTTTTTTATAAACAAAACCCAGCCATTAAAAAACCGGTTATATGAATAACCGGTTTCTATAAATCAGACCCTAACGGGAATTATTTATAACGATCAACCATTTTCTCTAAAGAAATTGGGCGAATCTTGTCAGCATTACCAGCTGTACCGAAAGCTTCATAACGATCGATACAAATTTGTTTCATTGAATCGACAGTTTTAGCGAAATACTTACGTGGGTCAAATTCAGCTGGGTTTTCCGCCATGAAACGACGAATTGCACCTGTTGAAGCTAAACGCAAGTCAGTATCGATATTGATTTTACGTACACCATGTTTAATCGCTTCTACAAGCTGTTCAACTGGTACACCATAAGTCTCACCAATATTACCACCAAACTCGTTAATTACTTTTAACCATTCTTGTGGTACAGAGCTTGAACCGTGCATTACAAGGTGAGTATTTGGCAATGCCGCATGAATTTCTTTAATACGGTCAATTGCTAAAATATCCCCTGTAGGTGGACGTGTAAATTTATAAGCACCGTGTGAAGTACCTACAGCAATTGCTAAAGCATCAACATTTGTATCAGCAACGAATTGTTTTGCTTCTTCAACAGAGGTTAAAAGCTGAGAATGGTCTAGTACACCTTCTGCACCCACACCGTCTTCTTCTCCAGCCATACCTGTTTCAAGGCTACCTAAGCAACCGATCTCACCTTCAACAGATACACCACAAGCATGAGCCATTGCTACCACTTGACGAGTTACATCTACGTTGTAATCGTAAGTTGTAGGAGTTTTACCATCAGCGCCCAATGAACCGTCCATCATCACTGAGCTAAAACCAAGTTGAATAGAACGTTGGCATACATCAGGGCTTGTACCATGGTCTTGGTGCATTACCACTGGAATGTGTGGCCATTCTTCAATTGCAGCCAAAATAAGATGGCGTAAGAATGGAGCGCCTGCATATTTGCGAGCTCCAGCAGATGCCTGAACAATTACAGGTGAATTGGTAGCATCTGCGGCAAGCATAATTGCACGCATTTGTTCTAAGTTATTTACGTTAAATGCTGGTACGCCGTAGTTATGTTCCGCAGCGTGATCCAAGAGCTGGCGCATTGAAATGAGTGCCATAATATCCTCCCAGGTAGTGCGGCTTATTCTACCTTGTCATTTATTTCAATTCAGCAACAAATCACAGTATTTCAAAAAAAATCCCTGCATTTGCAGGGAATTTTTAACAAAAAACAACAAATTAATGCGTTTCTGAAGCAGCCGTCTCGCTAGATGCACTACCTTCAACCACATCTGTATTCTTTTCATCTAAAACTGGCTTATCAAGCGCATCGATTGCAGCTTGTTGTTCCGGAGTTACTTTGTCAGCAACAGCTGTAGATGCCGCATCTTGGCCTGCTTGAGCCGCCTCTTCTTTTTTCGCACAAGCAGTCAACATCATTGGGACAATTAACAAAGCAGCAAAGGTAAGTTTTAAATTCATCACTATTTTCCACAATTGGTGATTTAGTACTCATTATATTATTTCAGGAATATGACAATTTAATGACTTATCAATGAAAAAGGGATTGATAACTCAATCCCTTCTTATTTCAATATAACAGTTTTTAAGCACGCTCAAGTAAAACGGCAACTGCTGGCAATGTTTTTCCTTCAACAAATTCAAGGAATGCACCACCACCTGTTGAAATATAACCAATTTGATCAGCTACATTATATTTATCAATCGCAGCTAAAGTATCACCACCACCAGCAATTGAGAATGCATCAGATTGTGCAACTGCAAGAGAAAGTGCTTTAGTACCTTCACCAAATTGATCAACTTCAAATACACCAACAGGACCATTCCAAAGAATCGTTTTTGAAGTTGTTAAAATATTTGCAAATGCTTTAGCTGTTTCAGGACCAACATCCAAAATCATATCATTTGCTGTGACATCTTCAACTTTCTTAATTACTGCTTGCGCTGCTGCCAAAGAACCTAAGAAATCTTCGAAGTTAATTTGTGAAGCATCAGCTACAACTACATCTGTAGGAAGTGGAACACTTACTTTAGCAGCAATTTGTTTTGCAGTTTCAACCAAGTCAGCTTCATATAAAGATTTACCAACATTGTAACCAGCAGCCGCCAAGAAAGTATTTGCAATACCACCGCCTACAATCAGTTGGTCACAAATACCAGATAATGAATTTAACACATCAAGTTTTGTTGAAACTTTAGAACCAGCGACAATTGCCACCATTGGTTTTTCAGGTGTTTGCATTGCACGGCCAAGTGCATCTAATTCAGCAGCCAATAATGGGCCTGCCGCTGCAACAGGTGCAAAACGTGCTACACCTTCTGTAGAAGCTTCTGCACGGTGAGCAGTACCAAAAGCATCCATTACAAACACATCACATAGAGCTGCATATTTTTGTGCAAGTTCAGGATTATTTTTCTTTTCACCCGGATTAAAACGAACATTTTCAAGCAAAACAACTTGTCCTGCTTCAACTTCAACCCCATTTAAATAATCAGTAAATAATTTAACTTCTTGACCTAATGCTTCAGTTAAATATGCAGCCACTGGTGCAAGTGATTGTTCAGGCTTTGGCTCACCTTCCACAGGACGACCTAAATGTGAAAATACCATTACAGCAGCGCCTTTTTCTAAAGCAGCTTTTATTGTTGGAAGTGCGGCACGTAAACGAGCATCGCTAGTAATCACACCATTTTTAACAGGAACGTTTAAATCTTCACGAATAAGGACACGTTTACCTGCTAAATTAAGGTCAGTCATGCGCTGAAAATTCATGTAAAGCTCTCTTTATGATTTTAAAAACGCGCCAATTTTAAATGATTACATCAAAAAAGGTTAGTTTTTTTGCATAAAAGCTGTAGAAAGCCAAAGTTTTGATTATGATAGAGGTAGTCATCTAATATTTCATCCATTATGTCTATTCATCCAGATCCACAAATCAATCGTTTAAATGTTTTAGGTGAACCCTTAGCAAGCTGTTGTTTTGACCCTATTACTGGCTACTTCCGGAATGGTTTTTGCCATACAGCCGTAACAGATCTTGGACAACATACGGTGTGCGCCCAAATGACTTCTGAGTTTTTAAATTTTTCACAAAAAGTCGGAAACGATCTGATCACTCCTCTACCAGAAGCAGGCTTCCCTGGCCTACAGCCGGGAGACTTCTGGTGCATTTGTGTAACTCGTTGGGTAGAAGCTTATCAAGCTGGTCAAGCACCCCCTGTTAAACTTCATGCTTGTCATCAGGCTGTATTGAGCTATGTTCCATTAGATGTATTAATGGAATTTGCAGTGTAATGAAACAACCCAAAATTATTTTGGCATCAAGCAGTCAGACACGTAAAGATTTAATGAATCGTTTAGGAATCGAATATATCTGCATTAGTCCAGATATTGACGAGAGTCCTTGTGGTGAAACGCATGCCGATGATTTAGCAAAAAGACTGGCATTTACTAAAGCACAAGTAATTGCACAAAAAAATCGTGAAGCAATTGTAATTGGATCAGATCAGGTTGCATGGCGAGAGCATGCTCCTCATGATTTTATTGGCAAACCCTTAACAATTGAAAATGCCAAAGCTCAATTAGCAGCAAACTCTGGCCGAATAGTCTTTTTTAGTACTGCTTTAAGTGTGCAGTGCCTTGAAAAAAGTTTTGAACATACGCTTGTTGAGCATTATCAAGTTAAGTTTCGCAATTTAAGCGCGCCTGAAATCGAAAGATACGTCGACTTAGATCTGCCCTTAGAATGCGCAGGAAGTTTTAAGTGTGAAAGTCTCGGCATTAGTTTATTTGAAAAAATGATAGGCCAAGACCAAACCACGCTGATGGGTTTACCCATGATTCAGCTTTGTCAGATTTTAAGACAACTCAATCTCCAAATTCCTTAATATTTATTAGCTTATTTATAGGTTATTTCCATGACAGAAGCTTTAACCGTTTTAGGCGGTATTACTGCTGAACAGTTTTTAACAGAGTATTGGCAGAAAAAACCATTACTTGTACGTAATGCTATGCCTGAAATTGTGGGTATGTTAGAGCCGAATGATGTAAAAGAACTCGCTTTAGAAGACCATGTAACTGCTCGTCTTATCCGTCAAAAAGATAAAAATCCAAATGAATGGCATGTAAAATCGTCTCCCTTAACTAAAGGTGATTTTCAAAAACTACCAAAGTTATGGACACTTTTGGTTCAAGCAGTAGACCATTATTCATTTGATATAGCTGAATTGTGGAAGAAATTTCCTTTTATTCCACAATGGCGCCGTGATGACATTATGGTGTCTTATGCCCCCAAAGGTGGTTCAGTAGGAAAACATTTTGACTTTTATGATGTTTTTCTTGTTCAAGGATATGGTCATCGTCGCTGGCAACTCGGCCAAATGTGTGATGCAAACACTGAATTTGTACCTAATCAACCTTTAAAGTTGCTATCAGAAATAGATGTTCATTTTGATGAAGTATTAGCTCCTGGCGACTTATTATATGTTCCACCTGGATTATCACATTATGGCGTTGCCGAAGATGATTGTTTAACTTTCTCCTTTGGTTTCCGTATGCCTAATATTTCAGGCATGATCGATAGAATTAGCGATCAATTTGCTACTGATGAATTACTTCAAAATCCTGTTGTCGATATTACCCGTAAGAATCCTCCTCAAATTGGGGAAATAAACACGGAAGAGTTGGCTTATTTAAGAGATTTAGTGCTAGCTCAATTGAAAAATTCAACAGTACTTGATGCTGCCCTCATGTCTTACATGAGCGAGCCTAAATATCCAGACAATATTCCAGAACCAGATGAAATAGAGGTTGAAGACCTAAATGCTATTTTGTCAGAAGGGTATGAGCTGCTACTCGAACCTGCTTCGCGTCTACTTTATACAGAACAAAATGGCATTTTAAAGTTTTGGGGTAATGGAGAAGAATTACCGATTGTGGAATCTTTTGCCACCCAACTCAAATCGATTGCCGATGGGAAAAGCATTCCTTTCAATAGTGAGCTTAACAATACAGATATTTTAGAAAACATTGTTCAATTATTGAATAATTCAATTCTTATGTTGTTACCTCCTGCAGAGTAATACTAACTAAATATATAAAAAGGAGAAATTATAAAATTTCTCCTTTTTTCTTTTATAAATACATGTTTAAATATACCAATCTTTAAATCAAAGTTATAAAGGCCCACTTATAGTAAAAACCACCTTACCAAATCAAAGAATTAACTACTAAACATAGCTATTAAATTATAAAAAAATTAATGCTTAGCATTGAGTTTTGTTCTTTTATTATTTTTAAAAAACCTATTTTTTTCTATCAATAACAGTCAATACAATGTAAAATTTCGCGTTCGTGCTTTTTATTTGTACACTCGACCTTTAGGCTAATAGCAAAATATTTGTGTGAGGCTACTAAAATATGTCAAAAAAAGATGACATTATTACCACTGCTTTAAGACTTTTTAATTCATATAGTTATAATTCTATAGGGGTAGATCGTATCATCAGTGAATCTGGTGTAGCGAAAATGACATTTTATAAATACTTTCCTTCAAAAGAGAAACTTATTGAAGAGTGTTTATTATTAAGAAACTCACTTTTACAAAATTCTCTTACTGCGGCAATCTCTAAAGAAGACGAAACCAACCCACTAGCTCGTATTAAAGCCATCTTTTTATGGTATTCAGATTGGTTTAATAGTGAAGACTTTAATGGTTGCATGTTCCAAAAAGCCTTAGAAGAAGTATTAAAACAATACCCGTCAACACATCAACCAGCAACTTTATACAAAATCTGGTTAACACAATTAATGCAAGATCTTCTTATTCAATATGAAATTGAAGAGTCTCGACCTTTGGCATTGCTTTTAGTCAATATTTTAGAGGGTATGACCATTCAAGCTCAAGTTGAGCATGGTTCAGTAAAAATTGATGACTATTGGAAGCGTGTAGAGAAACTCATTGAATTTGAAAAAATTGCACATTAAAAAATAAAGCGTGATATTATTCTTCTTATCTTGTTGAATCTTCTTCTTATTCATCACGCTGCGTCTGAAAGTCATTCTAGCTTAGAGTTTGACATTTTTTAAATTATCATCCCAAACTAGAATATACAGACCTGTCTGTACATGGTCGATTATAACTTTAGAAAATAAAAACACAATCTTTTTTTCTTGCCCTTTTATATATAAATCAGATTTAACTATTGATAGAGAGAAAAATAGAATTTATTTTCTTTGACTTTGTTTCATTTATACTTAACAATTACGCTTCTCACACAAAGCAACACTTTTGACACAAAACAAATACAAATTCTTGTTTTACCTTAATAATGTTATATATTTATCAATTACACTTATAAACCTTTTCAACAAAAACAATTGGATTGATTAGTTTTGCTACATTCATTTTCTTAAGATCAATCTATACTATGCCGGCCATATTGATATAGGTATAAAGTATGAAAGATGGACTCCAAATTGAAGAAATGAAAAATGCGGCGGATTCAGTCGTAGGAACATTAAAATCTTTAGCTAACACTGACCGTTTATTAATTTTATGTCACTTAGCCCATGAGGAGTTAAATGTCTCTCAAATTGAAGAGAAAACACAAATCACCCAACCCACCCTTTCACAACAATTGATGATGCTACGTAAAAGTGATGTCGTTTCAACACGTCGTGATGGCAAGCAAATCTTCTATTCAATCAAGGATGATAAGATGCATTCAATTTTAAATATGCTTTACCAGTTATATTGCATAGAATAACTGCTCTAAACTTATAAAATTATAATAATATTAATGTATTCCTGAAATATGCGATTTTTCAACTTGGTAGCTGGTAATTATCCGAGCAAAGAGGATTGAAAATTCGCGTAGTTTTTCTAGCATTCCAATCTATTAAAAAACAAAAATAACCTCTCCTATTTCTTTTTTATATCTTTTCTCCCTCTTCACTAATTTTTATGGCAAATAATAAGAACTTAAGCGTTACTGGCTGTAATATAAGCAAAACATCAGATACCAAACTTTAACCAATCAATTTTCTTTATTTAAAAACAAATACTTAATATTACCAAACCTTATAAAACTGATGACTTGATATAAAAAAGCTTAAGATTCACATCACTTACGTATAAAATACTCAGCTTGTTCAACCTTTAGCCATGAATAGGTTAATAAGGCCTTTATATGCTTGAATTCTTTTCTCGATTAAGCTTAGTCACTAAAATTATTATCGCCATTATTTTAGGGATAGGCGTCGCACTATTATTTCCAACCGTTACGCCGTACTTAAGCTTGTTTGGTGAACTATTTATTAAAGCATTAAAATCGGTTGCTCCTATTTTAGTCTTTGTACTGGTTCTCTCATCTATTGCCAACTTCCAAGTCGGTCATAGTGCAAATTTACGCCCAGTATTACTACTCTATGTAGTAGGTATGTTATTAGCTGCTTTTAGTGCTGTGATCGCTAGCTTATCTTTTCCTAGTACGCTTTATCTCAACACTGTTTCTCATAATAATTTGCAAGCGCCTGGTAGTCTCGCTGATATATTAAAAAATCTGCTTTTAAGTTTTATTGCAAACCCTGTTCAAGCAATCAGTGAAGCGAACTTTATTGGTATTCTTGCGTGGGCAATTGGTCTCGGCTTAGCAATGCGTCATAGCTCGGATACAACCAAACAAGTAATGCAGGATGTTTCACATGCTGTAAGCGCTATTATTCATAAAGTTATTGCGTTTGCACCTGTTGGTATTTTCGGTCTAGTTGCAGTAACTTTTGCAGATGCTGGACTAGCAACACTTGAAAGTTATGCACAATTACTTGCTGTTCTATTAGGAACAATGCTGTTTGTTGCTCTAGTGATTAACCCAATTCTAGTAGGTTTAACAATTCGCGGTAATCCCTACCCATTAGTATTTAAATGCTTAAAAGAAAGTGGTATCACAGCGTTCTTTACACGCAGCTCAGCAGCTAATATTCCTGTAAACCTTGATTTAGCTGAACGTTTAGGCGTAAATCCTTCAACTGCGAGCGTTTCAATTCCTTTAGGTGCTACTGTTAACATGGCTGGTGCAGCAGTTACGATTACTGTACTTACTTTAGCAACTGTGCATACGTTAGGAATTCATGTTGATTTGGCAACAATGATTATTTTATCTATTGTAGCTACAATATCAGCATGTGGTGCATCTGGTGTTGCAGGTGGTTCCCTACTTCTAATTCCAGTCGCATGTAGCTTATTTGGTATTTCATCAGAAATTGCAATGCAAGTTGTTGCAGTAGGTATGATTATTAGTGTATTACAAGATTCAACAGAAACGGCGCTTAACTCATCTACCGATGTTTTATTTACAGCCGCAGTTGATATTCGCTCAAGACAAAACTCATAGAGAACATGCCATTTCAAAGTTTACCAAACTGGTTCCAACTTGGCGCCTTCTTACTGGCAATAAATGCCGGAATGATTAATGTATTAGGGCTTATCACCCTTTTACATCAATCGGTGTCGCATATGACTGGTAATGTCAGTATGCTAGCCATGAGTTTGGTAAACTGGCAGTTTGAACACATCATATATTTAGTACTAGTTATATTATGTTATGTATGTGGATCATTTTACAGTGGTTTTATTCTAGGCAATAGCCATTTCAAATTAGGCCGCCGGTATGGCCTTCCTTTAAGTCTAGTTTCACTATTTATTTTTCTCTGTTGGTTACTGCTGCCTTATTTTCCAAAATATGGACTATTATGGGCTTGTGTCGCCATGGGGCTACAAAATGCAATGGTAAGTCACTATAAAGGAACCATTATTAGGACTACTCACTTATCGGGTGTCTTAACAGATCTTGGGCTTGCACTTGGTTATATAGCACGAGGTTTAAAAGTAGAGAATCGCCGCATTATTTTGCATCTACTTATTTTTATAGGTTTTCTATCTGGCGGTATAATTGCTGCTTTAGTTCACCCTTATTTAAAATTGCAATCATTTTTGCTTCCAGCAATTTTAAGCTTAACTCTCAGTATTTCGTATTGGGCAGTTTACTTTCATAGTTCTTCCTCTTCAAATTCGGATTAAGTCATGGTTAAAAATGCCTTACAAGCTCAGTTACTCAAAGCTGGTTTAGTTGACAATAAAAAAGCGAAAAAACTTACCAAACAAGCTCAGCATGAGCAGCGTACTGGTCAAAGCAATGAAGCAGAAATTAAAGCTAATATTGAAAAAGCTCAAAAAGAGAAACAAGCAAAAGATCAAGCTTTGAATCTAGAAAAGCAGCAGCAACTCGAAGAAAAAGCATTAAAGGCTTCAATCATTCAAATGATCAAGCAACACAAAATTGTAGATTTTGCCGGAGATGTGGCTTATCAATTTATTGACGAGAATAAGATTAAAAAGGTTTACCTATCTCAGCAAGTTTATAATGCACTTGTTACAGGCAGTTTAGTGATTGCTAAAGATCAAGATCAATATGCTTACCTTCCTAAAGCCTTAGCTGAAAAAATTGATCAAAAAATGAAAGGATTTATTTTGATCAATAATGCTGAGAAAAATGAACAAACTACTGATGAAGAAGATCCATATGCAGCATATGTAATTCCGGATGACTTAATGTGGTAACTGTTATGAGCCTTTATCAACATTCGGATAAAGGCTCATACTGCTTAAAATAAATATTAATATTTTATCATTTATTAAAAAAATTTATAAAAATTACATTCAAGCCAAATTCATTCACCACTTCATCTATTATTATCGATATAATGAATAAAACATTTTTTGTCTTTACGATGCCTTTTAGGCTTCTTCCCGATTCCAAATTTATGTCTTGACTAAATCATGTCAGTTTTAGCCAAAGATATACAACATAAACTTTGACGTGTATCCACACACCCAACAGATCAATACCTTAATTAAGTTTGATCTAACTGACTTTATTGCAAATTAAATTGCGAAATTTTACTAAAGTAGCTGATGTATAAAGGTAGTCATTCATGCTGAAGTGGTTTGAAAAACTTGTAGATCCTTATCCAACCAAAGGTTTGGATGAGCCCTTACCAACACGCTTTTTCCCATTTGTTTGGCAAGCTACTGAAGGTGTGCGTCCATATTTATTGCTACTTATTATATGTACAGCTGGTGCAGCTAGCTTTGAAGCCCTGCTCTTTTCAAAAATTGGGCAACTTGTAGATTGGCTTAGTAATAGTCAGCCTGAAAGTTTCTTAAGCCAACATGCGTCAAACATCCTTATTCTCATTAGCGTGTTATTTGCTAACATTTTATTTGTTAATATTCAATCTATTATAAAACATCAAATTTTATATAGTACTTTTCCAATGCGCTTACGTTGGCGCTTCCATAACCTTTTATTAAAACAAAGCCTAGACTTTTTCCATAATGATTTTGCTGGTCGACTTTCTGCAAAGGTCATGCAAACAGCTTTAGCAGTCCGTGAATTCTGGATTATTTTAGGCGACATGTTGGCTTACGTCAGCATTTACTTTATTACCGTAAGTATTGTTCTTGGTGCAATCTCACCCACATTACTTATTCCACTTATGGTTTGGTTAGGGTTATTTTTATTAAGCGCATGGTTCTTTATTCCACGTTTAAGCAAAGTATCACAACAACAAGCCGATGCACGCGCTGTAATGACTGGTCGTGTAACTGACGCCTACACTAATATTCAAACTGTAAAGCTCTTTGCTCATGCTGGGCGTGAAAGCCAATATGCAAAAGCGTCAATGAAAGAGTTTATGACCACAGTCTATGCGCAAATGCGTCTAGGTACTCTTTTTGAAGTTAGCATTAATTTACTGTCTGCTGTTTTATTTGTTGGGGTAATTGGTACCGCAGTTTGGTTATGGACTCAAGGTTTAGCAGCGTTAGGCGTAATTGCTGCTACTACTGCCATGATTTTAAAACTTAATAGCATGGCTGAGTTTATGATGTGGCATATGTCAGCATTATTTGAAAATGTTGGTACCATTCAAGATGGCATGCAAACACTTGGTAAAAAAATCAATATTCAAGACAAGCCAGATGCAAAACCACTTGCAGTCACACAAGGTGAGATCGTATTTAAAGATGTGACCTTTGCTTATAACAATAAAAATGTCATCGATCACTTTAATCTACACATTAAAGCAGGTGAAAAGATTGGTATCGTTGGCCGTTCAGGTGCAGGTAAATCTACCCTCATCCAATTACTGTTACACTTTTATCATCTTAAAGAAGGTGCAATTTTAATTGATGGGCAGAATATTGAAGATGTTACGCAAGATAGTTTGAGAGCAAATATTGCTTTAGTTACTCAAGACACTTCTCTACTACATCGCTCAGTTGCCGAAAATATTAAATATGGCCGTCCAGATGCAACTGATCAAGATATGCAAAGTGCCGTGCATAAGGCAAAAGCAGCTGAATTTATTCCTCAACTTGTCGACTTAAAAGGGCGTTCAGGTTATGAAGCACAAGTTGGTGAACGTGGTGTCAAACTGTCAGGTGGTCAAAGACAACGTATCGCTATTGCGCGTGTTTTCTTAAAAGATGCACCAATTTTAATCTTAGATGAAGCAACTAGCGCTTTAGACTCAGAAGTTGAAGCAGCTATTCAGTCTAGTTTAAATGACCTAATGGTAGATAAAACAGTTATTGCAATTGCTCACCGTTTGTCTACCATTGCTCAAATGGACCGTTTAATTGTTCTTGATGAAGGTAAAATTGCAGAGCAAGGTACTCATGAAGAATTAATTGCTAAAAATGGTATATACGCACAATTATGGAAACGTCAAACGGGCGGTTTTCTTATTGAGCAAAAAGTAGTACAGGGTCAAGATTAATGCTTTATTTAGAAGATTTAAAAATTGGTGATCGTTTTATCAGTCGTGAGTATGAAATTACACTTGATGAAATTAAACAATTTGCAAGCCACTATGACCCTCAACCTTTCCATACAGATGAAGAGTTAGCCAAAGAAGATCCAATCTTTAAAGGTATTGCCGCTAGCGGATGGCATACCTCGGCAATTACTATGCGCTTATGGACTGAATGCATGCCCATTCATGGTGGACTAGTAGGCTCAGAATCTAGTCTACGTTGGCCACGCCCTACTCGGCCTGGTGACCGTATTCATGTTGAAGCTGAAATTTCCGCCATTACGCCATCCAAAACAAAATTGGATCGTGGTATTGTAAGCTACGTTACGCAAGCCTTAAATCAGCATGGGGATGTTTTACTTATTTCAACGACAAAAATCGTTGTCTTTAAAAAGAATGTTTAATGAATCGTTGATATGATTGTCTAACAGTTTTTATAAACTCAAATTATATTTCATGACAAGATGTGTAAGAAATGCACGTAGAAAATTGATGAGAGCAACGGAACGCATATGAAAATTACCTCAGCTCGTCAAGATCAAGGTATTCCAGGAGTCTATGGCTTATTGCTATTAGATGTAGTTTCACGTTGGGGATACAACGATGAAACATTATTTGCTCCTTTTCATCTTACTAGTGAGCAATTGGCCGATCCTGAATATCGTATTTCAACACCCGTAGCAAATGAGCTAGTCAAACATGCCTTAAATCTTACCGGTGAAAGTACACTGGGTTATCATATTGGCACTCAAATGCGTATTTCCATTCACGGATTTATTGGCTACGCGATAATGACAGCAAAAGATATTACAGAAGCGATTGCTCTCGCTGCCCGTTTTATCCAATTACGCTTACCTTTTTTACAATTATATTTTTCTACTTTCGGGCCAAAAGCCACATTACAATTGCAATGTGATATTGAGTTAGAACCTCTTCGTACTGAAATCGTTTTAGGTTTAACTATTGGTATTATGACCATGGCTAAAGCGATTACGGGTATTGAAGATTTAGCGGGTGATGTTGATTTAGACTTTCCAGAACCGGAAGGTTTTGATAAATATAAGAGCAAACTAAGCAGTACTATTCGGTTTAACCAGCCTCATCTAATCTCTAGCTTTGACAAAAAATATTTAGGTTTTAAGTTAGTTAATGCCGATCCAATCGCAAGTCAAATCGCTATTAACCAATGTGAAGCGGAACTATCTGCTTTAGGCGAACGCCGCCGTCTAGCCATGCGTGTACGTGATATTTTAAGTAATTCTGAACAACATTACTTAAGCATAGAAAATGTAGCAGAATATTTACATATGTCAGATCGTACCTTAAAGCGACAATTGGCAGCCGAAGGTACTTCATTTTCTACTTTAGTAGATGAAGTTCGATATCGTCATGCGACCTCTCTGCTTTCGCGTACAGATTATAGTCTTGAACAAATTGCAGATGAACTTGGTTACTCGGATGTCGCAAATTTCAGTCGCGCTTTTAAACGCTGGAGCGGTCGCAGTCCGAGCAACTGGCGCAAAGACCCCTATTTATAATGTTATTAAAATATTGGACACAAGCTTAAGGAGTTGTCATGAACCATCCTTCAGAATTGAAGTATGCACGTACACATGAGTGGGTAAAAATTGAAGGAGACCTTGTTATTACAGGGATTACCGACCATGCACAAGATGAGCTTGGAGATTTGGTCTATGTTGAAACTCCTGAAGTGGGTAGCCAAGTAACAGCTGGCGAACAAGCCGGAGTTGTTGAATCAGTTAAAACTGCTTCTGATATTCATGCCCCTGTCTCTGGTACAGTAGTAGAAGTTAATACTGATCTTGAAGATGATCCGGATTTTGTAAATGAAGATCCATATGGCAAAGGCTGGATTTATAAAATCAAACCAGACAATATTGCAGATGTTGAAAAACTTTTAACAAATGCAGAGTATGAAGCTGGTCTATAATATAGATATAGTTTTAATAAAAAAACCAGTTTAGATTTAACTGGTTTTTTTATATATGTATAGATCAGATTTAAAAACCAAATTCATGAATGGGTCATTCATATGACAAAACTTGTGGTATTTTCCGGCGCCGGTATGAGTGCAGAAAGTGGAATTAGTACTTTCCGCGATAGTAATGGTCTCTGGGAAAATTATGATATACAACAAGTTGCCACTCCCGAAGCGTGGGAAAGAAATCCAGCTTTAGTTCAACGCTTTTACAACGAACGTCGTAAAAATATTTTAGAAGCCCAGCCGAACGAAGCTCATCAATATATTGCTAAACTACAAGACCATTATGATGTACAAGTCATTACACAAAATATTGATGATCTACATGAGCGTGCTGGAAGCCAAAATGTCTTACATCTACATGGCAATATTCGACTAGCGAAAAGTTCTGGGCCAGATGCACAATATACAACTCAATTTTATGAAGTTAATGGTTGGAAGCTCGATTTAGAACAGGACTTTTGTCTAAATGGTTACCCGCTTCGACCTCATGTCGTTTGGTTTGGTGAAGCTGTACCTGCTTATGAAGAAGCAATTCGTTTAGTACAAAGTGCTGATATTTTTATTGTAATCGGGTCAACATTAAGCGTATATCCAGTTGCCGCCTTGGTCCATGAGATTCCTCATTATTCCAAAGCGTATTATATAGATCCCCAAGCAGATCATTCTCGTGTTCCACCTCAATATAAATTATTAAATATGACGGCTACAGAAGGTATGCACGAGTTATTTAATCAATTGACGAGTTAATATTCCTCTTTTGATATTCTTTTTTTCTTATTAAAACCATTTTTTTCGCGTAAAATTGATGAGAAATTATTCATCTAAATAATAACTTTTCTTAAAAGACATCCTGTCATTATTATTTTTGTAACTAAAAAACTGAATTTAACTCTTAGATTTTTTAAATTATTAGTTTTTTAATAAGTTTTGATATTATTTTAAATTCATAATTAATTGATTTTATTAAACTAAATTTAATATGTAATCAAAGTTACACTTGTTTACATAAAGATACATAAAATACATCACAAAGATAACAGAGCAAAAAAATTCTTTTATGGTTGAATCTCAACCTCTTGAAATGCCGTACAAGAAAACAGCGACCTGGATTAGGTTACAATCACGGATTATGGATATAAGGACACACATCCATTATGAGTTATTTTGATCCCACCCTCATCATGTTTATGGTGTACATCGTAGCAATGGTACTTATCGGCTTATTTGCCTACCGTGCTACAAGCGACTTCTCTGATTATATTCTTGGTGGTCGTAGTTTAGGCAGTTTCGTTACTGCATTATCCGCAGGCGCATCGGACATGAGTGGTTGGTTACTCATGGGCTTACCAGGAGCGATTTATCTTTCTGGTTTATCTGAAGCGTGGATTGCAATTGGTCTAATTATCGGTGCTTGGCTTAACTGGTTACTGGTTGCTGGTCGATTACGCGTTCATACTGAAATCCAAAATAATGCACTCACTCTGCCAGATTATTTTACAAGTCGATTTGATGACCAGAAAAAGATACTTCGTATTTTCTCTGCCGTTATTATCTTGGTTTTCTTCGCTATTTACTGTGCTTCAGGCATGGTAGCTGGTGCCCGTTTATTTGAAAATTTATTCGGTATGTCATATACCACCGCCATCTGGTTAAGTGCTATTGCAACAATCAGTTATGTTTGTATTGGTGGTTTCTTAGCAATTAGCTGGACTGATACTTTCCAAGCGGGCTTAATGATTTTTGCCCTCTTGCTCACTCCAATCGTGACTTACCTCGCAATTGGTGACACAACTCAGTTTGTGACGCTTATTGAAACTGCTCGTCCACATGCGTTTAACATCATTTCTGATTTAAGTGTGGTGGCCGTTTTATCTTCCATGGCTTGGGGCTTAGGCTATTTTGGCCAACCGCATATCCTTGTACGTTTCATGGCTGCTGACTCTGTAAAATCAATTCCTGCTGCTCGCCGTATCGGTATGACCTGGATGATTTTATGTTTAGTCGGTGCTGTCGGTGCTGGTTTCTTTGGTATTGCTTACTTCCAGCAACACCCTGAACTTGCAGGTGTGGTAAGTAAAAACCCTGAAACTGTATTTATGGAATTGACTAAAATTTTATTTAATCCATGGATTGTCGGTATCATTCTAGCTGCTATTTTAGCTGCGGTTATGAGTACATTAAGCTGTCAGCTTTTGGTATGTTCAAGTGCACTAACTGAAGATTTGTACAAAGGCTTCATTCGTAAAAATGCATCTCAAAAAGAGCTTGTATGGGTTGGGCGTATCATGGTTCTTGCAATTGCCGTTCTAGCAATTGTGCTTGCGGGTAACCCTGACAGTAAAGTTCTTGGCCTTGTTGCTTATGCTTGGGCTGGTTTTGGTGCTGCATTTGGACCACTCATCATCTTGTCATTGTTCTGGAAACGTATGACTTTAGAAGGTGCTTTAGCAGGTATGATCGTAGGTGCTGTTGTTGTGATCGGTTGGAAAAACCTTTTCGCAAGCACTGGTGTTTACGAAATTATTCCAGGCTTTATCTGTGCATTTATCAGCATCATCGTAGTAAGCTTGATCAGCAAAGCGCCAAACTCTGATGTGACTGGTCGCTTTGAGCAAGCAGATAAACTCTATAAAGAAAGTACATAACTCATTGAAATAAACAAAGGGGCTTCGGCCCCTTATTTATTTTTAGTTTTGATTTTAATTTTTGAACTATCTTTCACAACTTGCATCACGGGATAACTACGAGTCTCTTTTACACCGGGTAATTGCCATAGCACTTGCCCTGCGATACGTCGAAACTCCTCCATACTTCCACTGCGTAATTTAATTAAAAAATCAAATCCCCCACTGACCATATGGCATTCAACGATTTCTGGATAATGCACGACTGCGTCAATAAACTCATCTAAAACATTAGGTGTGGTTTTATCAAGTAAGACTTCGACAAAAACCAAAAAATTTGCATTTAACTTAACTGGATTTAATTTAGCTTCATAACCTAAGATGAATTCATCTTTGGTGAGCTTCTGCACTCGTGCCATAACTGCTGTTGGAGACAAATTGACGAGTTCAGCTAATCTGCTGTTGGAAATACGCCCATCTGTTTGAAGAATATCCAAAATTTTTAAATCGGTGCGATCAAGGCTTAATAATGGGCCATTCATCTGAATTTTCCTCTAAAAAATGGGCAAAATATAGTGAGTTATTCGGTGTTTCTTCTGTAATGATAAATTATCTAAACCTCTCTACTCAAGATGAGTTTACGAGAGCTGGTTGGCGGAAATAGATATGAACACAATGGATACTTTTCATCAAATGGATAAATCTCACCAAGGCTATATCACCGAATTCAACGATAAAAGTGAGTTTGAACAACGCATTAATACAGCTTGGCGACGTGCCGAACCTGAAGCTGTAGAAGAGCTATTACAAGCTGCTGCGGTATCTGATGATTTAGATCATAAAATTTATGACCTTGCATTTAACCTTGCCCATAATTTACGTGAACGTAAGACCTCTTCAGGTAAAGCAGGTATTGTTCAAGGGTTATTACAAGAATTCTCTCTTTCTTCACAAGAAGGCGTGGCTTTGATGTGTCTTGCTGAAGCTTTGCTTCGTATTCCAGACACAGCAACACGTGATTTGCTCATTCGCGATAAAATCAATCAAGGTAACTGGAAAGAACATGTTGGCCAAAGCAGCTTAATGTTTGTGAATGCTGCTGCATGGGGTCTCATGTTAACTGGTAAGCTTATGGAAACACCAAAGCAAACCAGTCTTTCAAGTGTACTTACTGGCCTTTTAGCACGTAGTGGCCGTGGCATTATTCGTAAAGCAGTTGACGTTGCAATGCGTATGATGGGTGAACAGTTTGTGACTGGTGAAACCATCGAAGAAGCTGTCGACCACGCAAAAGTACTTGAGGATAAAGGTTTCCGCTATTCTTATGACATGTTAGGTGAAGCTGCCTTAACCGACCATGATGCTGAACGTTACTTTAATGATTACACACAAGCCATTCATGCAATTGGTAAAGCGTCTAATGGTAAAGGCGTATATGATGGCCCTGGTATCTCAATTAAGCTTTCAGCTTTACATCCACGTTACCAACGTGCGCAAATTGAACGTGTTCACAAAGAACTCTACGGCAAAGTATTTGAACTCGCTCGTTTAGCTAAACAGTACAATATTGGTTTAAATATCGATGCAGAAGAATCAGAACGTTTAGAAATTTCTCTTGAGTTACTTGAGCGTCTCTGTTTTGAGCCAGAACTTGCGAACTGGAAAGGCATTGGTTTCGTAATTCAAGCTTACCAAAAGCGCTGCTTCTTTGTGGTTGATTATATTATTGACCTTGCTAAGCGTAGCCAAAAGCGTCTGATGATCCGACTTGTAAAAGGCGCATATTGGGATAGCGAAATTAAGAAAGCACAAATCGAAGGTATGGATGACTACCCTGTCTTCACGCGTAAAGTTCATACTGATTTGTCTTATATCGCTTGTGCTAAAAAATTACTTGCAGCACCAGAATTTATTTATCCGCAATTTGCGACGCATAATGCTCAAACTTTAGCAACGATCTATCATTTAGCAGATCCAAGCAAATATTACGCTGGTCAATATGAGTTCCAATGCTTACATGGTATGGGCGAGCCGCTTTATGAACAAGTTGTTGGTCCACGTGAACAAAATAAATTAGGCGTGCCATGCCGTATTTATGCTCCGGTTGGTAACCACGAAACATTGTTAGCTTATTTAGTCCGTCGTTTACTTGAAAATGGCGCGAATACTTCATTTGTTAACCGTATTGCCGATAAAACTCTTAAAGTTGAAGATCTTATCCAGTCTCCAATTTATGATATTCGTAATGCAGCTAAACTTGAAGGTTCGGTTGGTTTAAAACATCCATCAATTCCACTACCTTTAGATATGTACGGAACGCTTCGTAAAAACTCTAAAGGTTATGACTTAGCAAATGACACCCCACTTGCAGCTTTAGATAGCACAGCTCAAGAATTACGTAATCGTATTTGGCAAAGCCATCCGTTGTTGGCTAATACTGATTCTTTAGAACAAGGTCATTCTGTTGCAATTACAAACCCAGCACAAAATGATGAAATTGTTGGTTATGTACAAGAAGCTGATCTTAAGCATGTCGAAATCGCTCTTACTGCAGCTGAACAAACCCAGTCAGAATGGTCAAATACACCTAAGGATCAACGCGCTCAATACTTAAAACGCGCAGCTGACCTCATGGAAAGCCGTATTCAAGAGTTGATGGTATTACTTTGCCGTGAAAGTGGTAAAACTTATGCCAATGCGATTGCAGAAGTTCGTGAGGCTGTAGATTTCCTACGTTACTATGCAACCCAAGTTGAAAATCTTCCTGCAAATACAGTTATTCAGCCTTTAGGTACTGTACTTTGTATTAGCCCATGGAACTTCCCTCTTGCAATTTTCTCAGGTCAAATTGCTGCGGCATTAGTCAGTGGTAACTGTGTTATTGCTAAACCAGCTGAACAAACTCCATTGATCGCAGCCCAAGCAGTTCAGATTTTATGGGAAGCTGGTATTCCACATGGTGCTGTACAGCTACTTCCTGGCCGCGGTGAAACAGTAGGTGCTCAGCTCAGCCAAGATAGCCGTATCGATGGCATTATGTTTACTGGCTCGACTGAAGTTGCAAAAATTTTACAGAAGACCGTTGCAAAACGTTTATCTGAAAATGGTCAATCTATTCCACTCATTGCAGAGACTGGCGGTCAAAATGCAATGATTGTTGACTCATCTGCTTTAACTGAACAAGTTGTATTAGATGTTGTAAGTTCTGCTTTTGATAGCGCAGGTCAACGCTGCTCTGCTTTACGTATTTTATGTGTACAAGAAGACAGTGCTGCAACCGTTATTAAAATGCTTAAAGGTGCAATGCAACAGTTGATCGTAGGTAACCCTGCAATTTTAAAAACTGACATTGGTCCTGTTATTGATGACGAAGCAAAACAGACGATTGACCAGCACATCCAGAAAATGAAATCGAAGGGTTATCCGGTACATCAATTGATGTTTGGTGCAACAAGCCAAACAGAATTAGATAAAGGAACTTTTGTTGTGCCAACAGCAATTGAACTTCCTAATCTTGATGACTTACAACGTGAAGTTTTTGGTCCGGTTTTACACATCATTACCTATAAGTATGGTGAACTTGAGCAACTCATCTCAAGAATTAATGCGAAAGGTTATGGTTTAACCATGGGTCTGCATACCCGTATTGATGAAACCATCCAAACCGTAATTCAACATGCTGAAGTGGGTAACCTTTATATCAACCGTAATATTGTTGGTGCTGTTGTTGGCGTACAACCATTCGGTGGTGAAGGTTTATCTGGTACAGGCCCTAAAGCGGGTGGCCCTCTTTACATGTATCGCTTAATGCAGCATTGTTCTAACAAAGTATTAGCAACTCCATTTGCGGTAAAAAATGAGCAAACCGTTTTTGAAGGCTTTACCCGTGAGGTTTATCAAAGCTTACAAAACTGGGCGAAACAACATTTACCACAAGCAAACCGTGAAATTGAACCTTTTGGTGTTGGTAAATTTTATGAGTTACAAGGCCCTACTGGGGAAAGTAACCAATATATTATTTTGCCGCGTCATCGTGTTCTTTCAATTGCTGATACAGAACAAGATCAATTGCATCAGTTACTTGCAATCTTTGCAGTTGGCAGCCAAGCTGCTGTAATGCCAAATAGTCCATTATTGGCAAAACATAAACAAACGTTGCCAAAAGATGTACTTGATGCGATTACTACCATTAAAAACATCACTACAGATGATTTTGATGCAGTTTTACATCATGGCAACCGCGAAGAGATCTTCTCATTACAGCAAGAAATTGCTAGCCGTTCTGGCGCAATTGTTGGTATTACTCATGTTGAACCAAATGAGTCGATTCCACTTGAACGTTTGGTAATTGAACGTGCAATTAGCGTAAATACAGCTGCGGCTGGCGGTAATGCAAGCTTAATGACAATGTCTGAATAATTAAGTAATTTTCTAAAAAGCCCAAATTACGATATTTGGGCTTTTTTGTTTAATAAAATAATCTATTCTTAAATATATAAATTTTATCAATTTGAGTTTTTAATAATGATTTTTTTTGAACCAGAACAATAC
Organism: Acinetobacter sp. FDAARGOS_494; assembly: GCF_003812225.1. Lineage (NCBI taxonomy): Bacteria > Pseudomonadati > Pseudomonadota > Gammaproteobacteria > Moraxellales > Moraxellaceae > Acinetobacter > Acinetobacter sp. FDAARGOS_494. Next base: position 3,385,206 of record NZ_CP033866.1, on the reverse strand, counting down.
CAAAAAAGATGCACTCAGCTTTTTAACTTATACCGAAAACAAATTTCCGCTCTGCTACCATCTGCCCAAATTGAGCATATAGGTTCATCTGCAATACCTAATGCATTCTCAAAAGGTGATTTAGACATTTATATTGAGGTTCTACCCGATCAATTTGAGTTTGCAATAGAACAGTTAAAAACGCTTAATTTTATAGAAAAGCAAAATACATTAAGAACAAATGAGCTTTGCATGCTCGATTCACTCAACAACGATGATGTTGCCTTTCAAGTTGTAGTAACCGGTTCAATATTCACATTTTTCTTAACCTTTAGAGATAAGCTTATAGCTTCTCCAACATTAGTTAATGAATATAATCAATTAAAGTTAGAGTCCACCCACTTAGATCATGACCAATATAGAGCAGTAAAATCTAATTTTATTGAACGCGTTTTAAGTCACTCCTAGTGTAAGTATTTTTTCTTTATGAATAACTAACTAAAATTGGCTCCTCTAAGCTCAATTTTTTGGTACCATTCACCATTTGATTCTGTCTAAATTTTCTTTGTCTATGACTTCTTCTTATCATCAACAACTTCAAGCTAAAATTGATCGCATTACTACTCAATTTTCTGAATTTACACCGCCTACATTAGAAGTGTTTGAATCGCCTGAACAACATTTCCGTATGCGTGCTGAATTTCGCATCTGGCATACAGAAAATGATATGTTTTATGCCATGTTTGAACGTAATGACGATGGCAAGCAAAAAACCGTTGTACGCATAGATGAGTTTCCTATTGCAGATAAAAGCATTAATGACTTAATGCCACTTCTTTTAGCAGAACTTAAAGCCAACTCTTTACTTTCTCAGCGTTTATTTGAAGTTGACTTTCTCGCAACTCTAAGCGGAGAAATGTTAGTTACCTTGATTTATCACCGCAAGCTTAATCAGGAATGGGAACAAGAAGCTAAAGCACTTGCTGAAAAATTAAATATTAAAATTATGGGTCGTAGCCGAGGCCAGAAAATTGTTATTGGTGATGACTTTGTGGTAGAAGAATTTGAACTTTTAAACCGTTCATTTAAATACAAACAAATCGAAAGTAGCTTTACGCAGCCTAATGCACAAGTTTGCAAAAAAATGCTGCAATGGGCATGTGATGCAGCTGAAGGATCAAAAAAACACCTGTTAGAACTTTATTGTGGTAATGGTAATTTCACACTTCCACTCTCTTTAAAATTTGAAAGAGTGCTTGCAACTGAACTTGCAAAATCATCAGTTTATGCGGCGCAGTGGAATATCGAACAGAACCAAATTGATAATATTCAAGTAGCTCGCCTCTCGGCTGAAGAGTTCACTCAAGCCTATCAAGGTGAACGTGAATTCCGCCGTCTACAAGAAGCAGATATTGATATTCAAAGCTACGACTTCGATACAGTATTCGTTGATCCTCCACGCGCAGGAATTGACGATGAAACTTTAAAACTATTGCAGAGCTTTGAACGTATTATCTACATTTCATGCAACCCCAACACTTTATATGAAAATTTAAAAACGCTCACTCAAACTCATCGCGTTACTAAGTTTGCTTTATTTGATCAGTTCCCTTATACGCATCATGTAGAGTCTGGTGTCTTACTTGAGAAGATTTAAACAAAATTTTTCAATGTAACCCTATTTTATAAGGAGATTAAATATCTCCTTATTTTTCAAGGTGTTTTAATTAAGTATTTAAATTTAAAAAAAATATCAAGTCATCTATTCGTCATAATTTCGTTTAACTCGACCATTACTATCGAAAATTCTCTAGTTCAACTGGTGGATTTATCACATATAGAGTCTTGTATTTTAATTTATATTGGCTATATTTCGAGCTATGTTAGGTTGTATATGAAGGCTCTATGAGTTTTTGGCAAAAGCTGTTCTTGGCAGATCAACAGCATAACGAGCATAAAAACCAAACTGCTTGTGTTGAAAATGACTGCTCATGTAAAACTAATGAACAACTTCTAAGTGCGCTTGCGCAAGCGACTGATGAAGATGTCATTAAGGGAATCAAGAAAGTTCTTATTTCCCGTGGTTATAGCCGAAAAGAGTTAAATGAACTCACTCAAAAACCATCTATTCATTAATTAAAAAGCCAGTCTTGTACTGGCTTTTTTATATTTTACTTGTGTCTACAATCTGCCTGATCCACCCATCCAATAATAGGCCCCATATTAAATTTTTTGTCATTTCGATTATTCTTATGCAAATATAAACTAGAGATAGAACCGTCAAGGTATAGAGCTTGCTCGACTTCAAGATTTTTTTGGAAGAACTGAGCAAAACTATAGAAATTCACTCTATTTTTAGATATCACAAAATACAATTTATTATTTTTTACACCTACCCCATTACGTATTTTCTTTGAATCGCTATTTGCTAGGAATAAGGGATTTATTTTGCCATTAATCACTAACATAGGGCCGGACTGCGTAGCATAATCGGGTTGAAAAACTTTTGCTTTGTATTGTTCAGTTGTCAATATAACAGCTTGTTTGTCATTCCATGCTAGAACTCCATTAGGCTGCAAAAAGAAGTTTCCCCAGCCTTTATCTTCATTTAAAGGTTGGCTCTCTCGTCCGTTTTCAATATATAGTCCTACTGGAGAAAAACCGGAATGGAACATGCCTCCATTCATCGCAAAAGTAAGCTGTTCACATGCTTTAAGTTGATATTGAATATTGTCGAAACTTTTATAATATTGATCAGTTTGCGGATTTTTCAGAAATAAGCGTAATTGTTCTAAATTAGAAATTTCAATTACTTCAAACTGATCATCAGTAGTATTTCTAATCTGCCGATACTCTAGTGCTAAAGCGGATTGTGTAAAGATTATGAAGTTCACGATACACAGTACTAGTATTTTCATTAATGCCAAACCTTAGATGTCATTTTATTTTCATAAAGACACTTTATTAAATAAAAATGTTTGAAGTGATATATACCCGAAAGTCGCTTATTCCACCTAATCAATACACTAGAACACAACTATATTCGTTATAATAGTCACAGCTTTGTATAAAAGTGATTAAACTTTATTGGATCAGCGTGAATATGCAACAAACAAATAAACGCTACCCTTTAGGGGCTCATCTTATTGTAAAACATCTCGGCTATAGCCATCATGGTATCTATGCTGGGAGAGGTCGAGTTATTCATTATTCAGGCCTCGCACATTTCATCAAAAAACGGCCCATTGAAATCACTTCCCTAGATGCCTTTTCTCATGGCAAAAAAATTCATGTACGTTCTTATGATGCACCACGCTACAGAGGAAAAGTTGTTGTACGACGTATGCGTTCACGTATGCATGAAAACCATTATCATTTGATTATTAATAATTGTGAGCATTTATGCAGTTGGGCGATTACTGGTATCGAAAGTAGTACTCAAGTTGAGCGAATGATGCATCGTTTAACCACCATTGGTTACGTGAGCTCAATCATGAGCTATATGAATGGCATGATGCTAACCGTAGCAACCACCTGCTTTGCTCTTGTTCTTTATATTAAAAAGAAATTACGTGATCAGGCAAAAATGAATATTCCGACTTATCAATTTCTAAGAGAAAAAGCCGAAAAAAGAAATATAGACCCAACCTCACCTTTAGTCTTTATAGAACCAGATAAAAAAGAAACTATCTAATTAAAAAAGTCCTCAAGTTGAGGACTTTTTTAGAAAACTTACAACTTATTTTTTAGCTGCACTAGCCGCAGTTGCTTCAGTTGTAATGTTTACAGTGATCTTATCACCCACGTTTGGTACATAGTTACCTAAACCAAAGTCAGAGCGATTGAACGAAGTTGTCGCGTTAAAACCAATCGCTGGAACTTTTGCCATTGGGTGCTCGCCTTGCTTATTTAAGACAGCATCAAGTACAACTGGCTTAGTGATACCTTTAACAGTCAAATCACCAGTAATTTTAAAATGTTTTTTATCTTTAGTTTCTACTTTCGTACTTTTGAAAGTAATGTTTGGGTATTTAGCCGCATTAAACCAAGCTTCTTCTTGGAACTCTTTATCTAAAGCAGGTACATTGGTATTCACACTGCTTAAAGGAATGGTCACATTTACAGATGAGTTTGCTGGTTTAGCATTGTCAACTTTAATTACACCTTGGATGTCCGAGAAGTTAGCACTTGGGGTTGAAAAACCGAAGTGATTCCACGAGAAAACAGTAGCTGTATGTGTTGGATCAATTTTATAGTCCACTGGTGCAGCTAATGTAACTGTACTTGCCAATGCTACTGCTAAACCGAAGCTTAATGTTTTAAGATGCATTTTTCGTATCCTTTATTGATATAGTCGTTAGTGTATACATCAAGTAATTTAATTCACTATTCTTTATAAAACGATATGTTTCATCCATGCAACAATAAAAGCGTTACAGTTGTTATTCAAAAACCATATTATAAAGTATAGATATTCTTCTATTCGAAGCTTTCAGATTTATTAATTTTTACTACGATTTTATTGATAAATAACAAGGTAAAACATGGTTAACACTGCCCAAGCACAAAGTACTTCTACTCCTTATCGAGTAACGCTTACCGATCCTTCAGGCCATCAATGGTTTGCAGATGAACCCACCGATAAAGGTGGACAAGATACAGCTCCAAATCCGGTTCAGCTTTTATTATCGGCTTTAGGAGCTTGCACTACAATTACACTAGAAATGTATGCAAATCACAAAGGCATCAAAATTGAGCATGTACAAGTTGATTTAGCATTAAATCCAAATGGTGATCCAGAAGCAGGTCAAAATAATATTGAGCGTAAAATTACTCTAAAAGGTGAATTTACTGAGGATCAGCATAAAAGATTATTAAAAGTTGCTGAAAACTGCCCTATTCATAAGCTTTTAACGTCTAATATTACGATCCAAACTGAACTTAACATTTAAATAGCTCATAAAAAAAGCGCCCCAATCGGGACGCTTTTTATTCTGCTCAAAAGATTAAGCAGTTAACTCTTTTACCGCAGCAACTACAGCCTCAGTTGTAATACCGAAGAATTGGAACAAGTCTTTTGCTGGTGCTGACTCACCATAAGTTGTCATACCAATTACTTTGCCATCAAGACCAACAAACTTCCACCAGTAGTCAACATGAGCAGCTTCTACAGCAACACGTGCACGAATATGAGCTGGTAATACTGCTTCACGATATGCAGCATCTTGTTTCATGAACTCTTCTGCACATGGCATAGAAACAACACGAACACCTTCAAGTTGAGCATAAGCTTCCATTGCTAAAGAAACTTCTGAACCAGTAGCAATAATAATTGCTTTCAACTCACCTTTCTCTTGAGCAAGAACATAACCACCTTTTGCCGCATTTTGGATTTGCTCTTCAGTACGCGTTTGGAATGGTAAGTTTTGACGAGAGAAAATAAGTGCTGTAGGGCCATCTTTACGCTCTAAAGCAGATTTCCACGCAATTGCTGTTTCTACAGTATCAGCAGGACGCCAAGTATTTAAGTTTGGTGTGCCACGTAAAGAAGCAATTTGTTCAATTGGTTGGTGTGTTGGACCATCTTCACCTAAACCGATTGAGTCATGTGTATAAACATGAATCACGCGTTGCTTCATTAATGCAGACATACGTACCGCATTACGTGCATATTCCATAAACATTAAGAACGTTGCAACGTAAGGAATGAAGCCGCCATGCAATGCAACACCGTTAGCGATTGCAGTCATACCGAACTCACGTACACCATAATACACGTAGTTACCAGCCGGGTTTTCTTGAACGCCTTGGCAACCTTTCCAAAGTGTTAAGTTAGAACCTGCCAAGTCCGCAGAACCACCTAATAATTCAGGTAATAAAGGACCAAATGCTTGTAATGTGTTTTGGCTCGCTTTACGAGTTGCTACAGTTTCAGCTTTAGCATTTGTTTCACGAATAAATGCATCTGCTTGAGCTGAAAATTCTGTTGGTAAGTCACCGCTAATACGACGAAGTAACTCAGCTGCTTCCGTTGGATATTTTGCTTGATATTGAGCAAACACTTCATTCCAAGCTGCTTCAGCTTCATTACCTTTTGCTTTAGCATCCCATGCAGCATATACATCAGCAGGAATAACAAATGCTTCTTCAGTCCAACCTAAAGCTTCACGAGTTAAGGTAATTTCATCTTTACCCAGTGGTGCACCGTGACAGTCTTCTTTACCTTGCTTGTTTGGAGAACCTAAGCCAATAATTGTTTTACAAATAATAATCGTTGGTTTTTGAGTTTCTGCTTTAGCTTCAACTGTTGCTTGACGAATCGCATCAGCATCATGCCCATCTACACGAAGAACTTGCCAACCATAAGACTTGAAACGCTCTTCAGTGTCATCACTAAACCAGCCTTCTACTTCACCATCAATCGAAATGCCGTTGTCATCATAATAAGCAATCAATTTACCAAGCTGTAAAGTACCTGCTAAAGAACATACTTCATGAGAAATACCTTCCATTAAACAGCCATCACCTAAGAAACAATAGGTAAAGTGATCAACTACTTTTAAGTCATCTTTATTGAACTGAGCAGCTAAAGTTTTTTCTGCTAATGCAAAACCAACAGCGTTCGCAATACCTTGACCCAAAGGACCTGTCGTTGTTTCAATTCCTGGAGCATAACCATATTCAGGGTGACCAGGAGTTTTTGAGTGCAATTGACGGAATTGTTTTAAATCTTCAATTGAAAGATCATAACCTGTTAAATGAAGCAAAGCATATTGCAACATTGAACCATGGCCATTTGATAAAACAAAACGGTCACGGTTTGCCCATTGTGGATTATTTGGGTTGTGATTTAAAAACTCGCGCCAGACGACATCAGCAATATCTGCCATCCCCATTGGAGCACCTGGATGCCCTGAGTTTGCCTGTTGCACAGCATCCATTGCCAATACACGAATTGCGTTTGCAATACGACGTTCGTTTAAAGGGGTCGTCATAGATCAGAATCCAATTTTAATAGATTGATGAAAAGAAGAAGATGAATAACCATTCAATGCCGCTATATTGTCTTAAAAAAACGCCTAGGGGTAAACCCCAACACTGTATATTTCTTTATTTTTAACTATTTCTTGGTTACTCAAAAAACATTTAGATTCTTAAGCTGTGTAAAACAATAGTATTTATACTTATTTCCATACTCAACGATTGTAAGCTTCTTCCTCTTAATCAACATATAGAGTTGTATTTATTTTCTTTATTTATAGCTTTCACTTCATAGTCTAAATCTTCTTGATTAATATTTAACAAAATCAAATGTTTAAAATTTAAACATTTTATTAAAACTCTAATATAAAAATGATTAATTTTCATCTATCTATATCAATTTCCCTGATACACATATCAATTAAAACATAGTAGAAATGAAAGAAATTCATGCTTTTTAGTCAGTATGAACTGGTCCTCAAGCTCAAGTCGATGTAACATATTATGTCTTTTTGAAATAACCAAGATAGGACTTTCATGCGCGAGTACGCTGTTTTTACCTCGGAATCTGTAAGCGAAGGTCATCCCGATAAAATGGCCGACCAAATTAGCGACGCTATTTTGGATGCAATCTTAAAAGAAGACCCATACGCACGTGTTGCTTGTGAAACACTGGTAAAAACAGGCGCTGTTGTACTTGCAGGTGAAATCACAACAACTGCGAATATTGATGTAGAAGCTGTTGTTCGCCAAACTGTTAACGGTATCGGCTATCACCATTCAGATTTAGGCTTTGATGGTTCAACTTGTGCTGTAATCAACATGATTGGTAAACAATCACCAGAGATTGCACAAGGTGTAGACCGCCAAAAACCTGAAGACCAAGGTGCTGGAGACCAAGGTTTAATGTTTGGTTATGCAAGCCGTGAAACCGACGTGCTTATGCCAGCCCCTATTTCTTATGCTCACCGTTTAATGGAACGCCAAGCTGAACTTCGTCGTTCTGGTGCATTACCATGGTTACGTCCAGATGCAAAAAGTCAGGTAACTTTTGCTTATGAAAATGGCAAACCTGTACGTTTAGACGCAGTAGTACTTTCTACACAGCATGATCCTGAAATTACTCAAACTCAGCTTAAAGAAGCTGTAATTGAAGAAATTATTAAACCGATCATTCCTGCTGAAATGTTCCATGCAGCAACTAAATTCCACATTAACCCGACTGGTATGTTTGTTATCGGTGGACCTGTGGGTGACTGTGGTTTAACTGGCCGTAAAATCATCGTTGATACTTATGGCGGTATGGCTCGTCACGGCGGTGGTGCATTCTCTGGTAAAGATCCATCTAAAGTAGACCGCTCAGCTGCGTATGCTGGTCGTTATGTAGCTAAAAATATTGTTGCTGCTGGTCTTGCGGACAAATGTGAAATTCAGGTGAGTTATGCAATTGGTGTTGCAGAGCCAACGTCTATTTCAATCAATACTTTTGGTACTGCAAAAGTTTCTGATGAGTTAATTATCCAGTTAGTACGTGAACATTTCGATTTACGTCCGTTTGGTATTACTCGCATGCTTAACTTAATTCAACCTATGTATAAACAAACAGCTGCTTACGGCCACTTTGGTCGTGAAGGTTCAGATACTGCATTTACATGGGAAAAAACTGATAAAGTTGAAGCACTTAAAGATGCCGCAGGCCTTTAAGCTGATTATATTAAAAGCCCGCTCTTCAGCGGGCTTTTTTATTATTTTTGTATTTGATTAAAATTAAACAATAGCCCCTTCAACATACATTATTTAAAGGCATGAAGTGAGTATTAAGCAATATTATTGTTTTGTGCTCTTATCACCTTCATTTAATACATCTAACAGAGTCGATTGCACAGGTGTATCTTGATGATTCTGGATATAAAGATGAACAACTTTGAATACGACAACAACTGCTAGACAAGCCATCACACAAAACATCCATAGGCCATATGGACTACGAATATGGTGTGAACCGCAATATGGACATGATTTATCAGTTGATGCCACAACTTTGTCGCAACAAGCACAATGATATTGGTATAGCATAGGTAACCCTCCTTCCCTCACTTCAACCGTTGTTGTTTTAATAGGTTTGCTACATTTTTAAATTTATACATCCTTTATATTTATCCTATGTGAAATGAAAAGATAATTCAATCTGAATGAACAATCCGTTCAAATTTCAAATATTTAATTTATACAAAGAGATAGACTAAATATTATTTTTTTAGCACTATTTTTCTTATTTTGATATTTTGTTGAATTTGTTAAAATAGAAACATATTTTATTTTCCAGGCGAATTTATGACACAGCTCATTAATAAAGGTGGCTTTCGTGAAAGAGCCAATAGAAGCCAAAAATATCAACAATCTGAAAACAAGCAAGTAGCTCTGCCTTCAAACAAGTATCAACCTCAAACTAAGCTCCAAGATAATCAAAACGAGATGATTCAAGCAAAAGCAGTTATTTCTGAAACTTCAGATGATTAATTGTTATAAATTAAAAAGGGCCTAAATCTTTTAGATTTAGGCCCTTTTTGTATAATAGATTAATTAATCTTTATTTTTATGCTCAATTTTCTTGTGGTCTGGAGTAACTTCTCTCGCTTCGCCATCAATAATACTAGAATCATGATATTGGCTACCACCACCTTGTTGATTCTGCATATCCTGCATTTGACGCATTAAATCTGCAAATGGGTTTTGACCAGCACCTGCACCACCCATGCCGCCCATCATTTTATTCATCATGGCTTGCTGACGTTTTGCGAGTGTTCTCATTGCAATATTACGAAACGCAGTTTGTACGCCCGGAATAAGAATTAAGAGCGCTAATACATCCGATACCAAACCTGGCAACATTAATAAAAAACCAGCAAAAGCATAAGCTAATTTTTTAGTCACAGTCGGATCATTACCCAATTGTCCAGTCATCTGCATTTGTTGTAATTGCGGCATAATACCAGCCGTACTATTACGAATAAGCGTTAGACCAATAAAGAAAGCAATAATGAACCAGAAAAACACATACCATCCACTGATGAACTGTGCTACACCAATCCATACGGCAATTTCAACAATCGCGCCCAGAACCACAATAAGAAGTAAATTCATGTAAAACTTTATCTATCTCAAAAAGAAAATTCATTGCAGTTGTTACTACTTAACTAAACTCATCCATTTTTCATTTGAAATCATGGATTAAATTTAGTTGCAAAGCTTAGACAATGTTTTTGTTGTAACCTAAAATCATAGCTAAACTAAGGTTCTGCAATACTATAAATAAGACTGATTCTAACTTAATAAAACAGTCATACTCTATCATTAATGAGTGCTATAACAACTTTATCAAGTGTTTTTTCTACAAGATTGCAATTTTTTCATGAATTGGCCGATACTTTTATCTATTAGCAGCTTTTTTATAAAATTTAACTTACATTTTTGATATCTAATAATTGATCTACTCAAGTTACATTAATTAGCTAAACTTCAAATTCAATCTTATAAGTCTTATGAACATTAAAGCACTCTTACTTATAACAAGCGCTATTTTTATTTCAGCCTGCTCACCTTATATAGTGACTGCTAATCCAAATCACAGCGCTTCAAAATCTGATGTAAAAGCAGAGAAAATTAAAAATTTATTTAACGAAGCACACACTACGGGTGTTTTAGTTATCCAACAAGGCCAAACTCAACAAAGCTATGGTAATGATCTTGCTCGTGCTTCGACCGAGTATGTACCTGCTTCGACCTTCAAAATGCTTAATGCTTTGATCGGCCTTGAGCACCATAAGGCAACCACCACAGAAGTATTTAAGTGGGATGGTAAAAAAAGGTTATTCCCAGAATGGGAAAAGGACATGACCCTAGGCGATGCCATGAAAGCTTCCGCTATTCCAGTTTATCAAGATTTAGCTCGTCGTATTGGACTTGAGCTCATGTCTAAGGAAGTGAAGCGTGTTGGTTATGGCAATGCAGATATCGGTACCCAAGTCGATAATTTTTGGCTGGTGGGTCCTTTAAAAATTACTCCTCAGCAAGAGGCACAGTTTGCTTACAAGCTAGCTAATAAAACGCTTCCATTTAGCCAAAAAGTCCAAGATGAAGTGCAATCCATGCTATTCATAGAAGAAAAGAATGGAAACAAAATATACGCAAAAAGTGGTTGGGGATGGGATGTAAACCCACAAGTAGGCTGGTTAACTGGATGGGTTGTTCAGCCTCAAGGGAATATTGTAGCGTTCTCCCTTAACTTAGAAATGAAAAAAGGAATACCTAGCTCTGTTCGAAAAGAGATTACTTATAAAAGCTTAGAACAATTAGGTATTTTATAGAGTTAGTTTATAGCCCAGTTCACTTTTACCATTTTGATCTGGGCCATTGCTATTTTAAAACTGATAATCTATCCATCCACTGGTTCAAATGGAGTATTCAAAATTAGTTGGTAAAAAGCAGCGTCAAGCCATTGCCCAAATTTAAAGCCCACTTGTTTAAAAGTACCAGCGTGGGTAAAGCCCATTTTCTCATGAAGGCCTATACTGGCTTGATTTGTCGCATCAATACAACCAATGAGCACATGAAGTTGAGCCTGTTGAGCACGTTGAATTAACGCTTGCATTAAAACTTTACTTAGACCACAGCCACGATGTTCATGATGAATATAGATACTATGCTCAACCGTATATTTATAAGCTGGAAACGCTCTAAATGTTCCCCAACTAGCAAATCCTAATAACTTACCTAACTCATCTACTACCCCAATGACAGGGAAACCATTTTCTCTTTTTACCGAAAACCATGTTTTCATTGAATCAAGTGAACGGGGAACATAGTCATACAATGCGGTAGAGTTAACAATCGCATCATTTAGAATTTCTAATATTGCTACCGCATGCTCTGCTTCATTACAATCAATTAAACGGAAATTAGAATCGAGGGAATAGTTCATAAAGATTCCTTAAGAGCGGGCACCAGTTGATTAGAAACGACTAAAATATAACGAGCAACTTGAGCTGAATGATTACTGTATATGACAGGTTGATCTAATTGCATTGCCAAGCAATCCCCTTGACCTAATGCATAAGAAGTTTCACCTAATTGAATTTCAATTTTCCCTTCAACGACCCAAAGCTGCTGCTGTACCACTCTAGAGCTTTCATTAGTTTCATAAGTAATTCGAGAATGAGGCGGAAATTCAATTTCAACAATCTGGAAGGGTAATTTTAAGTTCGGAGGTGAAACTGTACGGCGTATATAGCCAGTTTCCGGATCTCGCCACTCAGCTTGTTCATTCCGACGAATAAGCGGTTGAGATGATGAATTCCCTGCTTCATTCGTAAAAATTTGAGTTAAAGGTACTTCAAGACCATTTGCTAGTTTTTCAAGAACAACTGCCGTAGGACTCGTTTCTCCTCTTTCAATTAAAGAAATAGCTGAACGGCTAACTTGGCAACGGGCAGCTAATACATCTAAAGTATATCCACGTGCTAAACGCAGCTCTCGTATTCGATGTGCAATCCTTATATTGATATCATCCATTAAAGAAGCTCAATTCCATCATTATAGATAAGTATTCCATTAAAATAGAATTACATCAAATGATTTCAAACTCTTCATTATGAATATATGGAAAATTGGGTGGACAATATAAATCTTTAGGATTAAAAACCGAAAAATAACCATTCATAGCAGCATTCTTTAAATTACTCATGCAGAACCGATTTGGCTATGTAACAATACCCTCTAAACTATTTAAGTAAGTCTTCACATGCCATTGATTATTGGAATTGATCCAGGTTCACGCTTAACAGGTTACGGAATCATTGAAAAAGATGGTAGTAAACTACGTTTTGTTGATGCCGGTACAATCCGAACGGAAACTCAAGAGATGCCAGAGCGCTTGAAGCGTATTTTTGCTGGTGTTGAACGAATTGTGAAATTTCATGGTCCTACTGAAGCTGCGGTCGAGCAAGTCTTTATGGCACAGAACCCCGACTCTGCCTTAAAACTTGGTCAAGCCCGTGGAGCTGCTATAGCCGCTTTAGTGAATTTAGATTTACAAGTTGCAGAATATACTGCACGCCAGATTAAACAGTCTGTAGTGGGATATGGTGCTGCCGATAAAGAACAAGTACAAATGATGGTGATGCGTTTACTTAACCTGACCATTAAACCTCAAGCCGATGCAGCCGATGCTCTTGCTGCTGCAATTTGTCATGCCCACGCTTCAGGAAGTATGAGCAAACTAACCGTCTTGAATGCCTTAGGTGGTATGGCTCGTGGACGAAGTCGCTCTAGTAGCCGTAGACGCTAAAGTTTTATTGTTTATTGATTTACTACTTGAGTAATTGCTTGATTCATCTCATAAGCTTGTAAACCGCGCATGCCTTGTTTGGCAAGTTGGTCACCTGCCTGAGCATGGAGAGTTACGATCTCATGTAGGGTAACTGCTTTGTGGAACTGGGCTTTTAAGCTTGCAATCATGCCCGCCAACACATCTCCCATTCCACCAGTTCCCATACCTGCATTACCTTGCGTACAAATATACAAGTTATCTTCTAAAATTAAGCTGCCTGCTCCTTTAAGCACCCACTGGCCTGCATATTTTTGCTGCAACGCATAAATCGCAGCAATTCTGTCATTTTCAATTTGCCAAGTAGAACAACTAAGTAATGTAGCGGCCTCCCCCGGATGAGGTGTTGCATAAATATGTAAACTCAATTTTTCAGGCTGCTTTGCGAGAAACCATAGGGCATCTGCATCTAATACAACTTCTAAATGTGAAGTCTGATTTAAATAATTAAACCACTGTTGATAGATTTGGAGTGCCCACTCATCACGGCCTAATCCCATTCCGAAACATACTGCATCAACCTGAGATAAAATTTCTTTAATACCGTTTTCATCGAAATCATTAATATCACGCAGCATAATATTAGGAGCTCGCGACAAAATAGCCTGATGATGGTTGCGATGACAAACTACCGTAACCTTGCCTGCCCCTGCATGAAAAGCAGCTTCAGCAGCCATAATGACGGCCCCGCCCATTTGCTCATGTCCACCTATCACCAAAACATGCCCATAACTTCCTTTATGTCCAAAAGCCAAACGTTTAGGAAAGTTGATATGTGTTGGCGTCAAGTAAGCAAGAGGTTTCAGCTCTTGGTCTATTGGTATTAAATTAATTAAATGAATTTGTCCTGCATATTCTTTACCTTGGCCTGTAAACAGTCCTGCTTTAAGCCCTAAAACAGTAAATGTATGATCAGCCCGTATTGCACAAGGTAAAGTAGAGCCAGTATTTGCATGTAAACCACTTGGTATATCAATCGAAATTTTTAGCCCTGCTTGCCCATTAAATTGTTGAATAGCATGTTGCCAATAACCGTTTAATTCACGGTTTAAACCAATCCCAAACAATGCATCAATATGACAATCAAATGTCCCGTTGATCTCAAAACCTTGGTGTATTTGAACATGATTTTCTTTCGCAAAATGGACAGCGTGGTGTAAATCAGCTGACTCGCCCAACTCAGCCGCAAATATTCCAACCTGAAACCCAGCTTGTTTGAGATAGCTTGCTATAAAATAGCCATCACCAGCGTTATTACCCTGTCCGCACCAAACAGCAATATTCTTAAAATTTTGTTTTTGAAAAAGTACAATGAGTTGTTGAGTGATTGACCAAGCTGCTTGTTGCATTAGGCCTAATGAGGAGTTTTGCGCAGCAAACCAACGTTGCTCCCATGCCTGGATATCTTGGCTATGGTAAACTACCGCCTGCATATTCTTATCCTCTTGCATTTTTCGGTTTATGACATCTTCCAACACATCACGCATTGCAGTGCAACAAATTGATCCACATGAATTAAAAGCATGGATCAAAGCTCAAGCATTAGACTTGGGTTTTGCTGATTGTGTCATTGCCAAACCAGATGCTCAAGAGCAAATGCCACGTTTTTTAGAATACCTTGAACGTGGTTATCATGCAGATATGACCTATTTAGAAGAAAATCTGGAAAAGCGAGCAGATCCAACTTTATTGGTGCCTGGAACAAAAAGTATTATTTGCGTACGTATGAATTATTTGGTGGAATCACCAAAACCACGATATGTACCCTTCGAACCAAACTCTGCGATTATTGCCCGTTATGCTCGTGGTCGTGATTACCATAAGGTGATGCGTGGCAGATTAAAAACGTTAGCCACACGTATCCGTGAAAAAGTGGGAGATTTTGAATCCCGCCCTTTTGCAGACTCGGCACCTATTTTTGAGAAATCATTAGCTGAAAGTGCTGGAATGGGCTGGACAGGTAAGCATACTTTACTCATTCATAAAAAGTCGGGTTCATTCTTTGTCTTAGGTGAACTATTTACATCACTCGACTTACCTTTTGATGAACCTGCTACTTCTCACTGCGGTTCTTGTAGTGCGTGTATTGATATTTGCCCGACACAAGCGATTGTCGAACCTTATATGTTAGATGCTAGACGCTGTATTGCTTATCTCACCATCGAATATAAAGGAATCATTGCAGAAGAATTACGTGCAGGCATTGGTAACCGGATATTTGGTTGTGATGACTGCCAATTAATTTGCCCGTGGAATAGTTTTGCTAAAACAGCATCTATTCCCGATTTCAATCCTAGACATGGTTTAGATAATATTAGTTTGCTTGATATTTGGCAGTGGGACGAAGCTACTTTTTTAGCCAATACAGAAGGCAGCCCAATACGACGTACAGGTTATCAATCCTTCAAACGTAATATCGCTATCGGTTTAGGCAACGCACCGTACTCAAAAGAAATTGTAGATCAGCTAAACAAAGGCAAAAGTTTACATGACGAAATCGTCAATGTGCATATTGATTGGGCAATTGAACAGCAACTTAATCAACTTTAGCTATCAAATTAAAAAAATGATGTTTTTTGCCCTATAGCTTTAATACGAATTCTGTATGATTATGTACAGTGAATTAATGCCATCATCATGGATATGACAATGACTCTACGTAATGATTGGACTCGTGAAGAAATCCAAGCTCTATATGAACAACCTTTTTTGGATTTAGTTTTTAAGGCTCAACAAGTACACCGTGAGCACTTCACTGCCAATACAATTCAGGTCAGCACCCTTTTATCTATTAAAACGGGTAAATGTCCTGAAGATTGCAAATATTGCTCTCAATCTGCACATTACGATTCAAAATTAGAAGCAGAAAAACGTATTGCTGTTGAAAAAGTAATTAGCGAAGCAAAAGCTGCAAAAGATTCAGGTTCATCTCGTTTTTGTATGGGTGCTGCTTGGCGTAACCCTCATGAGCGTGATATGCCTTATGTTTTAGAAATGGTACGTGAAGTTAAAGCATTAGGTATGGAAACCTGTATGACTTTAGGTATGCTTAATCAATCACAAGCAGAACGCCTAAAAGATGCTGGTTTAGACTATTACAACCATAACCTTGATACTTCTCGCGAGTATTATTCCCACATCATCAGCACACGTACTTTTGATGACCGTTTGAATACTTTAGATTATGTACGTCAAGCTGGTATGAAAGTATGTAGTGGCGGTATTGTTGGTTTAGGTGAAAGCCGTGAAGATCGCATTGGTTTGTTACATGAATTAGCAACCTTGCCTATTCATCCAGAATCTGTGCCAATCAACATGCTTGTTCCAATTGAAGGTACACCATTAGCTGATGTTGAAAAACTAGATGTTATTGAATGGATTCGTACTATTGCGGTAGCACGTATTATTATGCCGCATAGTTATATTCGTTTATCTGCTGGTCGTGAATCTTTAAGTGACTCAGATCAAGCTTTAGCATTTATGGCGGGTGCAAATTCTCTGTTCTCTGGTGATAAATTACTTACGACGCCAAATGCAGGTGAAGGTAAAGACCAAGCATTATTTAATAAACTAGGGTTAACAGCTGAAAAGCCAAAACCAACTGTTTCTGATTTATCAGTTGATGCGATGAGTGCTTAACCTCAGCAAAAACTGAAAAGCCCTGATCATTCAGGGCTTTTTTCATTTATACAGAAGTGACTAATATGCCATAAGTAGCATTCAGAAAGGTTCCAACTCGAATAATATCCCTACCTGCCGCATGGGTAACCGATAACTCTTGGCTCAATACATCAAAGTGAAAAGATTCAAAAACATCTTGATGGTGTAAGAGCCAAGTCACTGTATCTGCTATATTATCATCTGCAATATAAGTTAAGGCTTTAAAGTCTTTACTCATAAATAACTCTTAAAAATAAATTTTATGAATTCTATATGAGTTCATTCTACCTTAAAAGAAAATCTAAGCAGCCTTCGGATTCACTAATGAACGCCCCGACAATAAGCTTGTTAACGCTTTAGGTGAAAACTCTAAAGAAAGTACATGATTCTTTAAATTGATTGAGTGGCTACTAATCAATGGTAAAAGCCCCTCTTCTGTTTCTAAAACATACTCATCCGCAATGTTTAGAATACCTTCTAGATTTGTTGTGCTAGAGGCTAGATCGTGGCTAAAGACATCATAAATTGTTTGTAAATTAAACGTCGTGTTCTGTTCAGTAGGATGTTTGAGTAAATAGTCTTTTAAAAACAAGACTAATTTATGAGCAAAGAAAAAATAATTCGGTTTATACGTGTATTTCATGTTGTTCATGGAACCAAACTCCAGATGATCTTTTATTGAATTACAACTAAAACACTAGGAATTAAACCTTAAAATTTTCTTAAAAAAATAAATATATTTACACGATATATAAAAATTAATTTTAATAATGAAAATCAACTAGTTAATTTATCCAAAAATATATAATTTATATAAAATTACAATAAAAAAATCAATTCTTAAAAATTAAAAAACTTAAATGAAAATTATTATCAAATTAATTTAAATAAAATAATTTCATGATATTTTACCATATGGTATAAATTAAAATAAAAACCGCATTTATCAATAAAAAATAACCAATCAAAATACATAAAAATATAATGTTATTCTTGTTTTTTACTTGAAAGGTGCTATATTTCCACCGCATTACTTGATCAGAATAAAAGCACTGAAGAGTAATAAAGCGATATTTATTGAATATTTTGGGGATTTTATGAAAAAATTTATTTTTATTGCGGCTAGCTCTCTTTTTAATATTGCAGCAGCACAAGCAGCTGATGGTACGATCACTATTAATGGTTTAGTAACTGATAATACGTGTACGATTGATACTGGTGATAAAAATCTCACTGTAAATTTACCAACAGTATCATCTCAATCTTTGAAAAATGCGGGCGATGTTGCTGGTCGTACACCTTTTCAAATCAATTTAACGAATTGTGCTTCAGTTGGTAAAGTCGCGACTTATTTTGAACCAGGCGCAACAGTTGATTTTAATACTGGTCGACTATTGAACCAAGCTACCTCTGGTGCAGCTGCCAATGTCAACATCCAATTATTGGGTAGCAACAATGCAGTAATTCCTGTAATTGCGAAAGGTGCTTCTGGTGCACAAGATAACTCACAATGGGTAAATGTTTCTGCTGGAGGGAATGCCGATCTTAATTATTATGCTGAATATTATGCAACTGGAGCATCTACAGCAGGTACTGTAACGTCACAAGTGAAATACACGATTATTTATCAATAAATTAAAACCAGCTTCTATTTTTAAATAGAAGCTATATCTCATCTATTATTTATTATTGAGAATATGACTCATGCTTTTTCGTGGTCGTAAATTTTTTTGGGGAATGGCTTGTCTTCAAGCATTAATTGCTACTACAGGGCATGCCGAAATAGTACTTCATGGTACACGTGTAATCTATCCATCAGATGCTCGAGAAGTAAACTTACAACTCAGCAATAACGGTACAGCGCCTTCCTTGGTTCAAGCTTGGATTGATGATGGAAACGCTAAATCAACTCCCGATGAAGCGAATGTCCCTTTTATCATTACACCACCTATTTCAAGAGTAGAACCCTCTAAAGGGCAAACTTTACGAATTACTGCACTACCTAATGCTTCTCAATTAAACCAAAATAAAGAAAGTGTATTTTGGCTTAATGTATTAGATATACCACCAAGGCCGGAAGGTAAAAAACAAGAAAATAATGAAGTATTAACCAATAATTTTCTTCAATTAGCGATACGTTCACGAATTAAGTTCTTTTATCGACCAGTAAGTCTAAAAGAAAATATTAATACATTAAGTGAAAAAATTCAGTGGGTAAAAAATGGTGAAAACTTGCTTATTAAAAACCCTACTCCCTTTTACATTACAATAAGCTCAATTTTTCAAGAAATAAATCATCAAAAAACAGATTTATTAAAACAGGGTTTAATGCTTTCTCCTTTTTCAGAAGATCAAATAAAACTTAAAAATAGCAATATAACAAATATGAGCTTTGTTTATATAAATGATTATGGTGGAAGAATTGAACAAGTAATAAGGTTCTAAGCTTACCTACTTTTTAATTTAAACACCTACTCATGAACAGGCATAAAGACGATGTCAGAATGGTTCATATCCAGTATATGCTTTAAAAAGCGCACTACATATTATTTAGTATTGAGTCTCGCAATTAATATTCCCTTAACTGTATATGCATCAGACAATATGAATAGGGAAAATATTTTAAAAGCTGACTTTGATACTAATTTTTTAGTGGGAAATGCACAGAAAATTGATATTGGTCGATTTAAGTACGGCAATCCTATTTTACCGGGTGAATATAGTCTTGACGTCTATATTAATGGGCAGTGGTTAGGAAAACGAAAGTTTGTTTTTAAAAGTACTCGTTCGAATGAGAATGCAAAGACCTGTTTTACCCCAGATATGCTTTTAGAATATGGAGTTAAACCAGAAATTCTTCATCATGAAGTAAGTAGTACCTTTACCTGTAATGACTTGGACAAGTGGGTTAACGATGCTTTTTATCAATTTGATACTTCTCGTCTGAGACTTGATATTTCAATACCACAAGTTGCTTTACAAAAGAATGCTCAAGGGTATGTCGACCCACGTTTATGGGACCGCGGTATAAATGCAGCTTTTTTTGCATACAATGCTTCTGCCTATCGTATTGTAAATAATAACCATGAAACAAATCATGCGTTTATGGGTACAAATGTTGGTCTAAATCTCTATGATTGGCAATTACGCCATACTGGGCAGTGGAAATGGCAAGATCATAATGAAATACAAGAAAAGGTTTCTTCCTACACATCAAATAATACATATGCCCAAAAGGCTTTTCCCAAGCTCAATAGTGTTGTTACTTTAGGTGATTATTTTACCAATAATAATTTTTTTGATGCCCTACCTTATCGTGGGATTAACATATCAAGTGATGACCGCATGCTTCCTAACAGTATGCTCGGATATGCTCCCCAAATTCGAGGTTATGCCAAAACCAATGCAAAAGTAGAGGTACGTCAGCAAGGAAATTTAATTTATCAAACGACTGTTACACCCGGAAGTTTTGAAATTAATGATCTTTATCCCACAGGCTTCGGTGGCGAATTACAAGTCTCTATATATGAAACAAATGGAGAAATTCAAAAGTTTTCTATTCCTTATGCTTCTGTCGTTGAGATGCTACGACCTAAAATGAGCCGATATTCTTTTACTTTGGGACAGTTTAGAGATGCCAATATCAATCTAAAACCATGGCTAGTGCAAGGTAAATATCAAAGAGGTATCAATAACTATTTAACAAGCTATACAGGCTTTCAGGCAACTGAAAACTACCAGTCTTTTTTAATAGGTAGCGCATTTGCAACCCCAATCGGTGCAATTTCATTTGATGCAACTCAGTCATCAGCTGAGTTCGAACAAAAGCCCACCCTTAAAGGACGAAGTTATCGTTTAAGTTTTAACCGACTATTTACTCCAACCAACACCAATTTAACTTTAGCTACGTATAGATATTCCACAGAAAATTATTTGAAATTACGCGATTCAATTTTAATTCGAGACTTGCAACAACAAGATATTGATAGCTTTTCCGTGGGGAAACAAAAAAGTGAATTTCAGATCACATTAAACCAAGGCCTTCCAAATCAATGGGGTAATTTTTATTTAGTAGGCTCGTGGATTAATTATTGGAACCAGCCTAATCGTAATCAACAATTCCAATTTGGATATAGTAATCAATTTAAAGATCTGACTTACAGTATTTCTGCAATTACTCATGAGTTTGACCAAGAAAATCAAAATTCTGGTCACGAAACGCAATATTTGTTGTCTTTATCTTTTCCACTTCAATTTAAAAAAAATACCGTTAATTTTAATAGTTCTATTTCAGAAGATAGCCGAACTTTAGGAATGAGTGGTTATATCGGAAACCGCTTTGATTATGGCTCATCAATTTCATATCAAGATCAAGGGCAAACAAGCCTAAATATTAATGGCACCTACCGTACTAACTATACAACTATAGGCGCTTCTTTTGGTCAGTCCGATACATACCAACAAGAAATGATCAATTTAAATGGAAGCTTGGTCGCTCACTCACAAGGTATTTTATTTGGCCCAGACCAAGTACAGACCATGGTATTGGTATATGCGCCTCAAGCGACTGGTGCTCGAGTCGGCAATATCTCTGGTCTAAGCATTAATAAACAAGGTTATGCTGTCATTCCTTATGTAACCCCCTATCGCTTAAATGACATTAGCCTTGACCCTCAAGGGATGCCATCAACTGTTGAACTTACGGAAACAAGTCATCGTATTGCCCCATATGCAGGATCGATCACTAAAGTTAACTTTTCAACAAAAACGGGATATGCAGTTTTTATTAGCACCCAAACACCTAATGGCGGCCATTTGCCATTTGCAGCACAAGTTTTTAATCAAAACAATGAAATAGTCGGAATGGTAGCCCAAGGTAGCCGGATTTATTTACGTACTCCCCTAACTCAAGATCATCTTTATGTGAAATGGGGACAAAGTAATAGTGAAGAATGTCAACTTGATTATGACATTCAATCAAAAATCTTACAGGAAAAACAATTAATTATTATGACAGAGGCAGTCTGCAAATGAAAAAAATGCTTATAAAGAGCGGTTTACTCATTACTAGTTTTTTTATTTATAACCAAACCTATGCCAACTGTACTTTAAGCAAGGGCTTTACCACAGTCGATATTCCAATGACGATTGGGACTATTGTAGTACGCCCGACCGATCCAATCGGAACAGTTCTCCAAAAGAATACTTTTACTATTTCACCCAATAATTCTACTGCAACTTGCAACCGTGCCAGTGACCAAATTACAGCGGCACTTCCATTAAACTATCCTGTTAGCTCGATTGGAAATAATGTGTATGCAACCAATATTCCGGGTATAGGTATTCGACTTTATAGAGAGGCATTCGACTCTACAGATTTTTCTGGATATTACCCTTATAAACGCAGCTTGACTCCTAATACAACATATACGCTTTCACCAGGATATTTTGTTATGGAAGTGATTAAAACTGCTGCAACTACAGGTTCAGGTGCATTAGTTGCTGGTCGTTACAGTACCTATTATGTAACAGGACAACAAAATCGCCCTTTCTTAACAACTACAGTATTGAGCAGCTCCCCTATTCTTATTGCATCATCTTCTTGTGAAATTCAAAACGGCATAGATACGGTTGTTCAGCTTCCCACTGTGATGAAGTCAGGTTTTAGAGCCATTGGATCAACTCAAGGTGAGAAAAACTTTAATTTATCGATTCTTTGTAATGGTGGGGAAAATAACTCAGGTGTACCAACGAGTAATACACTGAGTTTAAGTTTTGACTACATTTCTGACACTTCAAATAGTCAGGTTATTAATAACAGTGCTGCTGACTCAACTAAAGCGAACGGAGTTGGTGTTGAATTGTTATGGAATATGAATGGCGCGAACAATCCTATTCGAAAAGGAAACAAACTAGATATTGGTACAGTAAGTTCTAACCAGACAGTACAGTACGATATTCCTTTAACGGCGCGTTATTATCAAACTGCTTCGAATGTAACAGCCGGTGAAGTCAAAGCTAATGCAACAGTAACGATCCAATATGATTAGCATTTCTTATAAACGCTAGAGCTTAGTAGTAAGTAGTAGGCTTTATAGAATGAATAATTTTTAATTAATACTAAAAAAGTCAAATGATCACACACATTATTTTTTAAATTTTACTAATAAATAAATTAAAAAAATGCTCATAAGCGAAAAAAGCTAATGAGCATTAGTGATAACCACTTAACCTGAAATACAAATTGTGGGAAATAGATCACAATTTGCATGACTATAATTTCAAAATTTAGCTTAAATATCAAGTCTTTTTTTTAACAAAAGTTTGATAAATTTATTTAACCCATTAATTTTAAATAAAAATAAGTTAAAAATAAAGTTTACGATTTTCATTTTACAGGCTTTCTAAAGAATTATCATTCTATTAATTCAAAAAACATAAATTTTATATATACGAATGTATAGTAAAATTAAAAAGTGCTCAAATAGGAGGGTTTAGTTAAAAGTAAATATTATGTAATTCGATAAATTATAAAGCTTTACATAACCTATAAGAAAAAAAACAAACACATATCTGGAAATATTTTTCAATTACAGCCTAACTTCAAGTTTTTATTACAAAACCACATGCTCATTATTTGGAAAATATTTTGTATTTTATTATTAAGTTTAGGGGCTTTCGGAATTGGTTTAGGTATTAGTTATTTAGATTTTTTCTTATTTTTTATTGGTTTACTTTTTCTGCTGTGTTTTTTTCTAGCCTTAAAGCAAGCAAGAGAAGATGCAGGAAGTTTTCCTGATGAATAAAAATTAATTAAGCTAATTGAAGTCAAGGCTTAAGCAATATTAAACACGAAAAGGTTCAAAACAATCTAAAAGAAAATCCATCACTACCCTTACTGCAGGACTACTCCGCAGATCTTCATGAATTACTAACCAAATTTCAGCACTCATTGGGTCATCATCAGGTAATTTTACTAAATGACCTTGCTGGCCTAAAAAATCAGGTAGTACAGCTAAACCAACTGCTCCACAAGTAGCCCGCCATTGAAGCTCAGGATGATTCGTAACCATAACTGGCTCTTTATAATTTAACCGTTGTTTTAGCTTTTGCTGTTTTTGTCCTTGAACTCCACCAACTTCAACGCTAATCCACCCATAGTTTTCTTCTTGTATAGCATCCAAATATTCTTGGGCTGCATATATGCCAAAAGGAACTTCACCAGCTTTACGCGCAATTAGATAATCATCTTTAGGGCGTCCAAAGCGAACTGCGATATCTGCTTCGCGATGCTGTAAGGAGGCATAATGAACATCACCGAGTATTCTCAATTGTAGCTCAGGATATTGACGATAAAACTTACCAAGATGAGGCATTACCAAATGTGCAGCCGTAGCTGGCGGTAGACTTACCGAAACTACTCCACTAATTTCCTGTTGTCCTGCCTGAGCCAGACGTTCAATAGAAAATGTTTCTTCCATCATACGTGTCACGATTTTGGCCAGACGTTCCCCCTCTGAAGTTAAAATATAAGTACGAGGTCTACGGTCCACTAATTTTAGTTTTAAATTATCTTCTAACTGGGCAATTCTTCTTGCAACAGTAGCATGGTCAACACCTAACTTTCTTGCAGCAGCTGAAAGTGTCTTCTCTTCAGAAAAAACTGAAAAGTAATGTAAATTTTCCCAATCAATCATTGTGCAAATTTTCACATCAGAGATGAATTAATATGGAATTGTACACCTTTATGTGATTACTCAGAATAAAGACATTCTTTTTCGGAGCCCAATCATGAATAAATCAATGGTGTATGCCTATACTGGTGTTGTAATCACAATGCTGTTTTGGGGCTCGGCATTTAATGCGATGTCTTATGTGATTCAATATATGCCACCTCTTTCAGCAGCAGCTGAACGTTTTACAATTGCAAGCCTTGGCCTATTTATTCTTTTTACAGCTATAGGAAAGCTACATTGGGTCGCATTACGGCAAAATTTAGCTATCTATCTTATTATTGGAATTATAGGTATTGCCGGTTTTAACCTAGGCTGTTTCTATGGTTTACAAACCACCTCAGCAGTCAATGGCGCTTTAATCATGGCCACAACACCTTTAATTACTTTGCTGTTAACAATTTTACTTGATGGAGAAAAACTGACGCTTAATAAGTCTATTGGTGTTGTATTTGGCTTAAGTGGTGTACTTTTTGTTATTAGTCATGGCCATATTTCAACGCTACTACACTTAAAAATAGCAATCGGTGACTTATTCATCTTACTAGGTGGTGTCAGTTTTTGTTTAGCGAATGTGCTATCACGCCGTTATGTAAAAAATGCTACACCTTTAGAGACCACAACCTTTTCCATGATGTTCGGTGCTTTGACTTTAATCATATTAAGTGTAATTTTTGAGCATCCTTCTCAAGCAATTGCTATGGCGCCTATCACTGCACACTTAGCTATGGGATACGTCATTATTTGTTCTACCATGATTGCTTATTTATTTTGGTTTAATGGTATTCAAAAACTAGGTGCAGGCCGAGCATCAATCTTTTTTAACTTTGTTCCGGTTTTTAGTATGTTAGTTGCCTTGTTAGCTGGTCAATCACTTAATATCTGGCAACTTATAGGCACAGCTTTAGTCATGCTTGGCGTGATGAGTAGTGGAGGATTTATTCAGATTAAACGTCCTGCACTTATAGCTAAGCCTTGCACAAAGTAATGATCACACAAATTCATCTTAATTATTGCGTTGTAACAAAGAATGTATGTTTCTTTAAAACTTAACAAATAGTTGCCATATATAGTTTTAAAACACAACAAGGAGAATTAAGATGAATTTGGATTTTACAACTATCGAAAAACAGGCCAAATTGCTAAAAGAAGAGCAAGAGAAACTAGAACAGCAAGATCATGATTTTCAGTTAGCTTTAGACAAGCATAGAGAATCATTAAAAAATTTATTTAAAGAACTTTTTCATGATCGAGAAATTAAAACAGAAAATGGAGGACAGTTTTGTGTAGTATTTGGTGATTTTAAAATATCTCTACTCATTGAAACAGCCAAATTCGAGAATGGTGTTCCTGTTAAATTAAATTCCGTTAATCCTATTATTGTTAAATTTAAAAAGGATAAGCCCGTTGCAAAAGCCCAATTTTCTGATGCAACCCAATATCTTGATAGTGGTTTTGAAACACCCCACTATCAGTACTATTACAAACACGCTGATAAAACACAATTAGTTCAATTTTCGGAGTTACCTGTATTTTTTCAAGCAATCCTTGATGCAGAAGTCTGATTATCTGCCCTCAATGGAGGGCTTTTTTATAAACTGAATTTACGGATCAAACAGACTCATCTTTATAAAAATAGTCATAACATCAGTTTCGTTTTCTCAACTCATTTTAATTTAAAAACAAAAAAATTTTAAGGTATCAGCTCAAAAAACCATTTGCTTCTTTCTCAAATAACTTGTATATACATGTTTGTATTTGTTTATACATAAATGGATCTAATAATAGAAAAGCTCTTAAAGGATAAGGAGAGTGTTATGGACTCATCAGCTGGGAAACCGAAAAGCGGATTTGTTGAAAACCGAAGTATTGACTTTATTCCTGAAAATGAAAGGCATGGCAGTATATTTGCCCAATTTACGCTTTGGTTCGGGGCCAATTTACAGATTACAGCTATTGTTACAGGTGCATTAGCCGTCGTATTAGGTGGTGATGTATTTTGGTCAATCATTGGCCTCTTTATTGGACAATGCTTTGGTGCTGCCGTCATGGCTTTACACGCAGCTCAAGGTCCAAAACTCGGCCTCCCACAAATGATTTCGAGTCGAGTCCAATTTGGGGTATATGGTGCCTGTATCCCCATCATTCTTGTTTGTCTTATGTATATTGGCTTTACGGCCACTGGTGAGGTACTCGCTGGTAAAGCAATTGCTCATCTAGCACAGGTGAGTAATACAACAGGTATTTTAATCTATGCTTGTTTTATTATTATATTTGCGACAATTGGCTATCGTTTAATTCATTGGGTAGGCAAAGTTGCAAGTGTTATTGGTTTAATTGCTTTTGTTATTATTTTAACTCAAATTTTAGCTCTCTCTAATATTTCAGAATTGCTTGCTGTACGGCATTTTAGCTGGTCATCATTTTTATTAGCAGTTTCTCTTTCTGCTTCTTGGCAAATTTCATTTGGACCTTATGTAGCAGATTATTCTCGTTATCTTCCTACAAAAACATCTTCAACACGCGTATTTTGGGCAGTTGGGCTTGGGTCTTTAATAGGCTCCCAAATTTCAATGATGCTCGGTGTATTTATTGCTCAAGTCTCGAATGGTGGTTTTGTTGGCAATGAAGTTCAGTACGTTGTAGGCATGAATCCAATCGCTCTTGTGATTACTTTTTTATATTTTAGTATTGCATTCGGAAAGGTCACTTTATCTACACTTAATGCTTATGGCAGTTTTATGTGTATTGCGACCATTTGGAACAGTTTTAAGCCAAGTGCTCAAATTTCAAAATTAACGCGACTTACAATTGTTCTTGCAATGGTAATTATCTCAACATTTATTGCAGTTGTAGGTGAACATACTTTTTTAAGCGCATTCAAATCTTTTATTTTGTTTCTTCTTACATTTTTCATTCCTTGGAGTGCAATTAATTTAGTTGATTACTATTTTATTTCTAAAGAAGAATGCGATGTAAATGCCTTATATGACCCAAATGGTAAATATGGCCGCTGGAACACGATTGGAATCGCTTGTTATTGTATTGGTATCTTACTTCAGTTGCCCTTTATTGATAGTAAATTCTATAAAGGACAAATTGCCGAAATGTTGGGTGGAGTCGATTTATCCTGGTTAGTGGGATTGTTATCCACTGCAGTTTTATATTATGTACTTGCCAAAAGAGCTCAAATAAAAATTTCAAAAGCTCTTCAACTTGAACGAGTAAAATAATGTTAAGACGAGATATCAAAGTCTAAAATAATACTTTGATATCTCATTAATATTTTTCTACTGTTGAGCAGTACTTGGTTGTGCAGAGGCAGGCAATCCAAATAACTTATCGAATGTCCAATTAAATATGAACGTATAAATTGGAATGATAATAATAAATGCAACATCTAACCAAAATGCGGCAACAAGAGAAATATTCATCCACCACGCAATAAGCGGAATTAAGAACATTACTAAAGTAATTTGAAATCCGATCGCATGCGCAATTCTTCGTTTAACCGTACGCGACTTACTTTCTTGGCGAGCCTCCCATTTTTCATAAAGAATGTTGTAGATAAAGTTCCACGTTACCGCAATAGTAGTAATCATCACTGAAAGTGGCCCAGTGTGCTCTACACTATCTCCGGCCAAAAGAGCCAAACCTACTGATGAAATCACCATTCCAATAATTTCATATGAAGAAACATAAACAATACGACGTTTTAAACCTTGCATAATCTTTCAACTTTTATTACTTCTTATTATTTTAGTTTCAGCTAAAATCATATATAAAGTTAACAGCTTTCAGTTCTACTGATATCAAAATGAATTTTAATAGTGAAAATATCGAACTTTTCTTAACCGTATTAGATACTGGATCTTTCTCGGCCGCGGCACGTAAGTTAAATCGAGTGCCATCAGCAGTGAGTATGGCAATTGCCAATATTGAAGCAGAACTTGGTTACCACTTATTTGAACGTACACACCGCAAAGTTATTCCTACCGCGGCGGCTTTAGCATTGGAACCTCAAGCCCGTATTATTGCTGAACAGCTTAGGCTATTAGCTACGCATGCTTATGAACTTTCACTTGGTCTTGAAAGTAAATTAAAAATAGGTGTGGTTTCAGATGCGAATACTGAATTACTTTTTAAAGCCATAAAGCAACTAGCAGAGAAGTTTCCCCTTCTTAACCTAGAAATTATTACAGCTCCTCAAGATGATATTCTAAATTTACTTTATACAGAAAATATTAGCCTTTGCCTTGCAGGTTCAAATCTCAATATAAAAATGCGTGAAAGCCTACAATTAGTAATGACAGAAACAGTTATTGCTACGATCTCTGCTCATCATCCGTTTTTAAAAGAACAGAATAAGTTAAACACGATTGAAGAGTTAATTAATATTCGGCAAATTGTGGTCGCAAGTAGTGAGCTGGATATGGAAGACTCACGTTCAATCATTGGAGCAATGTACTGGAAAACGAATAGCTTACAAACAGCAATTAATATGGTCGAAGCTGGCTTAGGATGGGGAAATTTTCCCTTATCTTTGGTAAAAGAAAAGATTGAACAAGGCCACTTAGTTCAATTAGATTTTAAAAATACGAAAAATCATTTGCCTTTATCTATTTATCTCATTTGGCTTCAAGATAAACCGTTATCGAAAGCAGCCAGAGAGCTTGTCCAGATTGTTCAAGCAAACTTATCTCAAACTTGTCATTAAAAAACCGCCATTTAGACGGTTCTTTAGGAGCTATTTAGATTTATTAGACTCTATAACTTTTTCATCATAATGCTTATAACAATAGCCAAACATCGCACCTGCACTGAAGAAAAACATTGCTTTAAACATGATGACACTCCTATGCCTTATTGATTGAAAGTTAAACTTAGCATTTAGCCATGTTTCACTTTGAGTACTATTTAAATCAGTTTTGTTCATAATGAAAAATTACGTGACAATCTTTTTCAATTTATTAAAAACACTTATTTTGTTGATTTTATTATATTAATTTTCATAAAAAAACGAGAACTCTATGATTAAATTAAAGAAAGCAAAAAGCCTATTCATAATGAATAGGCTTCTTACTGTATTTCAGGACTAAGCAATAATAATAATTATCAAAAATACTCTACTACTGTATAAATTCCAAGTGTTTTAGTCAAGTATAAAATTGATCAATTACAAAAGGTTGTAGAAAATGCGAAACAATCTTCATTCTAGGTTTTATCCATAAAACTTACTTTAAATTTATACTATTTTTGGACCCGTACGGCTTCTATTTCTAGCTTTGAAAGGACAAAATTTTATAGGTTAATATTGATAGATTTAATAAGTTCATCTCGATAGGGACCAAGAATAATTTGCTCAACCTTATTCATTCTATTACGCATATCCTGAGCATGAGCAATATTCTTAACGTCCAGCTTTTCTTCATACTGATCTGTTCTTTTGCTAACTAATGATTTATTAGTTAAATTATTTAACAAAAAATAAAATGTTCTACGTAGATCTTGAAAAGTAAAAGAAAGATTACATTGTTCATTAATTTTTTTTCTAAATTTTGAAATATTAATAATATGACCAGATTCAGATTTTACAGATGGAAAAACCCACTCTCCTTTATTTTGTATTCTTCGTTTTTTCATCAGATACCAAAGAAAGTTTCCCATATAAATTTTATAGTACACATTATTGTATGGATTTATAAAAGACAGAGTTCCTTCCTCTAAATCTATATTTTTCCAATGTAAAGATTCACACTCATTCCTAAAAAGCCCTGTTAATATAAGTGTTAATAAAAAATCCTTATTTGTTTCATTTTCCTGTCCCCTACCTTTATATTCAATAATTGCTTGCACCCACTTGGTTAAATTATCCACATCGATATAGTTTCTTCGAGGTGGGATTTCTTCCCAGAGCTGTTTCTTCTTTAACAAATTAACCGGATTTATCCTTGGTATAATTACTTCACAATTTTTATTTTGATAATACTTAATTGAAAAATGATAGACCGCTCTAAGTACACGCATAGATAAATTAGCTTTTGCATAACTATACTGAGATAACTGAATATACTTTTCTTCAATCATCTGTTCAGTAATATCAATCAGTTTAAGTTCACTTAAGTCTATTAAATATTTTTCTATAACTTCTTTATAGTCGGCTAATGTCCTTTCTTTTAACTCGTGGTGATTTATATATACTTGGAAAGCTTCTTTGAGATAAGGCTGGTCAATTTTCTCATTTAAACTATTTTTTAATATTTTATTATTTTTAATGCTTAAAGAGTTTGAGTCAGTTAACTCTTTTAACTTCTGCTGTGCAAGTATACGGGCGTCTTCAAGAGTAATTTTTTCGTAATCCCCTAATTTACAACGAATTGATTTCCCTTTTACTTTCTTTTCCACAATGTAAGTTTTATAAGAGTTATTTACACGAATAGCAAAGCCAATAATCTCACTGTCACGATAAATAGCCGGTGTGAGTTCAAGTTGATCGATAAATGACTTAGTTAGCTTTACTCGTGAAGTGCTCATAAGCTAGAATCCCTATCGCTTGTGATAATTAACAATATAGCAAAATATTTTTCAGGTCTACTGCTGCTACTTTTGAAAAATACTTGTGTTTAATAAAAAAATTGATTAGTATTGCAGGCACTGAAAAGCCTTGAGATTAAAAGCTTTTCTCATTATAGGGCCTATAGCTCAGTCGGTTAGAGCAGCGGACTCATAATCCGTTGGTCCACAGTTCGAGTCTGTGTGGGCCCACCAAATACAAACCCCAAAAACTTTAAGTTTTTGGGGTTTTTTAACTTTAGATATTTTTAAAATATAGCCAAATATCACTTCATTATTCAAAAATTGTTCAATTAAACATTAAAAGCCTTTTCCAATTTCCGTATTATTGAACATTCCTTTTCAACCTTTAGGACTGTTATAAATGTTTGAATTGATTATTTGACCTGTTCTTAAGCTAAATTTTGTTTCAGGATTGATTTTGAGCTTTCTATTTGAACATCCCAAAACTTTTCCCATAAATCACAATATTCGAGGCATAGGTTTTCTAAATAAGTGTAGTCTTCTTCTGTACAAGCTTGCATTAAAATAAACCATAGATCTTCTTCATGATCGTCATCTGCTGCCTCAGCAGTTTCATCTTCAGATACTCCATGCACATGGTAATAGCCACCACCCTCCACCGCTATACCTACAGCACTGGTTGCTTTTCGTAAAGGTGGACTGTACAAAATAACTTCTTCTTCAGCTACAGCTAATAAAGCAGAAACGGCTTTATAGTCTTTATAGGAATTTTCTAGAAACTCTCTCAGCTGATGTGCAATTTCTGTTGGTTGATAACTCCGGCGCTCTTCCTCCGTCACTCCAAAATCATCAAGGACATCTTCAAATAAAGGATAATGTGCATATTCTGGGTTACCTTGATAATAACCGTCTTTGTCGGTCCCAGGTCGAAACCCAAACTCATCAAATATATTAAGACTCAAAAGACAGCGCGGAAACATCTTTGCACCTGCATGCAACCTAGGTTCTAACTGCTTTGTCTGGTATTGAGCCATTAATAAAGCGTCTGTAAATGTTTGTACGATTGCATGGCGATACTCTAAATGAATACGCTTTAAGTTTTCTTTATTAATTTCACCGTTATTTAAAGTTTCTATTGCAGGATGATGAGATACTGGATGTTTCGCAATCTTGGCTCTTAATTGAGTTAAAAAATTAAGATTTTTGTCCCAAAGTTCAGCTGAAATGCTTTGTTTCATCCCTGCAAGTGCTTTTTTCCTAGGATTATTAAAGTCCTCAAATTTTTTAGGCATAATCCACTCTCATTAAACTTATTAATTTTTTAAATTTCCGTATTCTGTTTTTAAAACAAATAGTTAAGATAAAAATAAGACTCTTTTGTTGAAAATTCATATTAGAATTAAAATTCTACTAAATCAAATAGAATATTTAAAAAATTTAAAAATAATCTTGAGTAGCTTTTATAATATTCGCTTGAATAAAATTATGTTTTTGATTATGATTAATTTGATTAAAATTTTAAAATCTATATCAAGTAATAATTAGTTTCAATTATATGGAAATGTAATGTCAAAAAAAGAAGATATTATAAATACTGCTTTAGAACTTTTTAACCAAATTGGTTACAATGCTACAGGGGTAGACAAAATTATTGCTGACTCAAATGTAGCCAAGATGACTTTCTACAAATATTTTCCATCGAAAGAAAGTTTAATCATGGAGTGCCTACATCATCGAAATATTAATATACAAAATTCAATTTATGAAAAATTAAGCTTACATCCAGATGTGAGTCCAATTGATAAAATACATCTAATTTTTAATTGGTATATTGACTGGGTTAATAGTGAGAATTTTAATGGTTGCCTATTCAAAAAGGCTTTTATTGAAGTGTCTAAACAATACACCTCAATTCGTGAACCATTTCAAGAATATACAAACTGGCTTATAAATTTATTAAATAGTTTATTAGTAGAGCTAGATATTAAAGACCCTACTCCACTTACTCATATCATCATTTCAATTATTGATGGTATTATTATTGATGGGACAATTGATAAAGATCTGATTGATCCCTCTAAGAAATGGCAATATATTGAGTACTTGATTAAAACTGAAAATCCTTAATACTTTTAATATATACAATAATATTTTAAAAATTCAATTATATATTTTTCTATTATAAAATTAGAATATAATATTTAAAAATATTTTTAAATTAAAATAAATAAAATTTGTTTGGAAGATAATTTTCTACCTTTTTAGACAAACTCATATTAGAATTCTGCAACCTTATTGTCTCCCACATCTCTATGAAAAAGTTTTTAGGCAATTCTATCTTCAAAGCAGTTGGTTGGACCTATGATGCAGATCCTACCATTCTTGAGAAAAAACAAGTTATTATCGGTTTTGAACATACTTCTAACCTTGATGCGATCTTATCAATCGCTTTGTTTCAAATATTAGATTTAAAAATTCATACACTAATAAAAAAAGAACTTTTCAAAGGTCCAATGAAGCCTATTCTTGAAAAGCTAGGTGGCATTCCCGTAGACCGAAAAGCAAGCAAAGATATCGTCTCTCAAATGGTTGAAAAATTCCAAAGTAGCGATACATTCAATCTAGTGATTGCACCTGAAGCAACGCGTGCCAAAGATGGATCGGAACGCAAACCTATTCGAACCGGTTTTTGGCATATTGCTAAGGCAGCAAATGTTCCAATTGTACTGATGTATGCAAATGCAAGAACCAAAAAAGGCGGTATTTTAGGTAAGATTTATCCTACGGATTTACAGAAAGATCTTGAAACGATTAAAGAACTTTATGCGCAATATGATATTGATGTGAAAATTAACTAGCTAACTCTCTCATGAAGTTTGAGCCTATATTTTTATGTAAATTTAGGCTCTCTGAGCTTATTTAATTGGCTAACAAAACGTAAGGCAACAGTTTTCAAGAAAACCATGCCTATGCTAATATTCTGTCACTTTTGCATTTTTTAATTTTTGGAGTTCACTTCCATGGCGGGTCATTCTAAATGGGCCAATATTAAGCATCGTAAAGCGAAACAAGATGCCAGTCGCGGTAAAGTTTTTACTAAATATATTCGTGAAATTGTCACTGCTGCAAAACTTGGTGGTGCAGATCCTGCCAGTAACCCTCGCCTTCGTGCCGTTGTCGAAAAAGCGCTTTCTGTCAACATGACACGAGATACCATTAACCGTGCAATTCAACGCGGTGTGGGTGGTGAAGATAATGATGATTTAAAAGAAGTAACCTACGAAGGTTATGGTGTAGGTGGTGTTGCTGTTCTTGTTGAAACAATGACAGACAACCTGAACCGTACAGTTCCAGATGTTCGCCATTGTTTCAGCAAAACTAATGGTAACTTAGGTACCGCAGGTTCTGTTGCTTACCTATTTACCAAACGTGGTGAGATTACTTTTGACGATGTTTCTTTAGAAGATAAGATCATGGACGTTGCTTTAGAAGCTGGTGCAGAAGATATTGAAGTTTCAGAAGATGAAATTTTAGTAATCACTTCTCCAGAGACTTTTGGTGAGGTTCAAGATGCTCTTGCAGCTGCTGGTTTAAAATCAGACAATGCTGAAGTAGTGATGAGCCCTTCTACTAAAGCAGAAATCACTGATATTGATCAAGCTAAACAAGTAATGAAACTCATTGATATGCTTGAAGATCTAGACGATGTACAAAACGTTTATACAAACGTTGAGTTTAGTGATGAAGTTTTAGCGCAACTTGATGCCTAAGACGAGAAAACGCACCAAATGGTGCGTTTTTTATACTTTATTTAATAAGTTATAACAGTTAAATACATTGTATTCTTTAATGACAAAGCTCGAATGCAGAGCAACGACATTATCAATTTTACCAATCCGTCTTAATAAAATTTCGCTGTAGTCGTCCATATTACGTGCAACTAATTCAAGAATAAAATCGGCGCTTTGACCAGTCACCAAAAAAGCATTTGTTACTTCAGGAATGGCTTCAATTTCAGAAAGAAATTTATCAAATGTCTCACTATCATGCTTGCTTAAAGAGACTTGTAGCAAAATATGCAAAGTAAAACCCAATTTGCTAAAGTTAATTTCTCTTTTGAGTTGCCCCATGATATTAGCTTCAATCAAGTGTTTAATTCGGCGATGAACAGAACTAACTGAAAGATTAATCCGTTCTGAAAGCTCATTCAAATTCAGGTCTTCATGAGACAAAATTTCCAGAATTTGTTTATCAAAACGGTCTAACTCCATTCTTTGCTCCAATTAACACGCTTTATAAATTACAGTATATCCTAAAGCTAAGCCTACTTTGGAAATCAAATATCATTAAAAGAGAGAATTAAGCTTTACCACCCTCTTAACTTAACTTTTGCTTGTTAACTGTGCAGTAGTATAGCGTTCATAGCGCATTTTCAATTACTTATAGCCTATAACTCTTCAATGATTTAATTAGTATATGAATAAAAGCATATTTAATTTTTAAAAATCTTATAATTTCTTAATTAAAATCAATGAGTTTAAACAATTTTAAAAAGTTGGCACTCTTTTTGTTATGCACATATTGGAAATCTTTTATATCCAATGTGGGGAATGCCTGTGAAAAATATCAAAACATTAATTCTTGCAATGAGCACTATCAGCTTAACCGCTGTAGTTATGCCAGCTCATGCTGCTACTGATGCAGAAGTAGATGCTTTACGCAAAGAAGTTAGTGAGTTAAAGCAACTGGTCCAGCAATTATCAAATCAGCAAAAAGCGGTAACTGTAGTAAATACTCCAAAAGTGCCGTCAACTACAATTGCAGCAAGCTCACCCGTTCCTCAGAGCAAACCGGGTTGGATGCAAATGCCTGATGGCCAAACGCAAGTCAAGCTTTATGGGAATGTCCGTGTAGATGCAACCTATGACTTTAAAGGGTCAAATGGCAGCATTTCAAATGGTGCTAACTACCCTTTAAATAAAGATGACCCAAGACAGGACTCATTAAATGTATCTGCAGCGACTACACGCATTGGGTTAGATCTTACTCGACCTACACAATACGGCGATTTAACAGGCAAAATTGAAGCCGATTTTATGGGAGGCAATGGCGATAATGGCAGTGGAACTTTCCGTGTACGCCATGCCTATATGTCTTTAGGCAAATGGTTAGCTGGTCAAACCACTTCACCTTTCGTCAATACAGATACTTCTCCGGAAACACTAGACTTTACCGGTGCAGTAGGTACAGGAACCACACGTACTGTACAGGTTCGCTATACTCAACCAATTAATGCTCAACAAAAAATATTAGTTGCCTTAGAAGGTGGTGATGTTGAAAAAGTGAGTAATGCTGCTGGAGGAAGCCGTTTCCCTGCTCTAACAACTCGTTATGATTTCAAAACCGCAGATAATAAAGGCTTATTACAGCTTCATGGTCTTGCCCATGAAAATCGAGTAGCGCCTAAAAATAGTTCATCTGAAGAAAAATTTGGCTGGGGTGTAGGCATCGGTGGCAAGTACGATATCACGCCTCAGGATAGTGTCGTTGCCAACTATTATCATGTTAAAGGTGATGGCCGCTATTTATCTTATAGCAACTCTGCATATGCATACGATACAACTACTCAAGATATCAACTTAGGTGAATTTGATAGTGCGGTGATCGGCTACCAACGGAAATGGAGCCCTATTCTCCGCTCTACTTTCGCAATAGGTGGTATTCAATATAAAGATGATAACGTCTATGCAAATAGCAATTTAACCAATACTAGCTATAACAAAGAAATTTATAACGCTTTGGTCAACTTAATCTGGAATCCGGTTAAAAATATTGATTTAGGTGCAGAATATACTTACGGCCAGCGTGAAACTTTTGCAGGTGATAAAGGTGATTACTCACGCATAAATTTATTAGCAAAATATAATTTCTAAAATTTAGTTGTAAAAAAAAGAGCCACTCATGGCTCTTTTTTATTGTCACAATTAGTGCATTGCCTGAATTTTTTCCAAGAAAATTTTAGCGCGCTCATGACGTGCCTCTAAATTATCAAAGAATTCATGGGTTGGGCAATCTTCAAGAATTTTACCTTCATCCATAAAAATTAAACGGTTAGATACGCGTTTTGCAAAGCCCATTTCATGTGTTACACACATCATGGTCATACCTTCATGAGCAAGTTGCACCATCACTTCAAGAACCTCGCCTACCATTTCTGGGTCGAGTGCCGAAGTAGGTTCATCAAACAACATACAGATTGGGTCCATTGATAAGCCACGGGCAATAGCAACACGCTGTTGCTGACCACCAGAAAGTTGCCCTGGAAATTTATCCTTATGGGCAAGCAGACCTACACGTTCTAAATATTTAAGACCTTTTTCACGCGCTTCAGCAACTGAACGTTTTAAAACTTTTACTTGGGCAATGGTTAAATTTTCCAAAACAGTCATGTGAGGAAAAAGTTCAAAATGCTGGAACACCATTCCTACCCGAGAACGGAACTTTGCAAGATCAGTTTTCGGATCTTTTAGTGAAACCCCATCAACAATAATGTCGCCTTGCTGAAACGGCTCTAAAGCATTTACAGTTTTGATGAGCGTTGATTTGCCTGAACCGGATGGCCCACAAACAACAACGACATCACCTTTTTCAATACTCGTCGTGCAATCTGTTAAAACCTGAAAATCACCATACCATTTAGAGATATGTTGGATGTCTATCATTGGCATTTAAAATCTCCAATTAGCGAATGATGGCAATTTTTTTCTGCAAACGTTTGACTAATTGCGATAGCACAAACGAGCTACAGAAATACACCACAGCGACGATTAAATAGAATGTTGCTTTCGTTTCAGGACCATAGGTATTAGCCAAAGTATCTGCACGACCTAAGAAGTCTGGTGCACTAATGACATAAACTAATGACACATCCTGAAATAGAATGATGGTTTGAGTAAGTAATACCGGAAGCATATTGCGAAAGGCCTGCGGTAACACCACATAACGCATGGATTGTCCATAGGTAAAACCTAAAGCGTAGCCTGCATTGACTTGCCCTTTTGAAATAGACTGAATACCCGAACGTACAATTTCCGAGAAAAACGCAGCTTCAAAAATGGCAAAAGTCACAACGCTGGAAAATAATGGCCCCCAATACGTATCTGATTGAAACTCAAATATCTTTGGCAACAAGAAATAAAAAATAAAAATAACCTGAATTAATGGGATACCACGGAATAAATCTACATAGAACTTGGCAAAGTTACTTGCAAGGGCGTTGTTGGATAAACGCATCATTGCCAAAGGAGTTCCAATGAGGATGCCCCCCATCATTGCAAGCACGGTTACGGTAAGTGTAAAAATAAATCCTTCTTTTAATGCCGCAATAACATCAGGATTATGCAATAGAGAAAAATCCATAATTATTTTCCTCCCGAGCCTAAACCTGGTACAGCCATGCGTTTTTCAATCCATGCCATTATAAATTTAATGGTGTATGTAATGATTAAATAGACAGGTGTAGACAGAATAAGAATGATAATGTCCTGTGAAGTCTCTTCACGCATGGTTTTGGTATAAGCAAAGAAATTTAAAACACTTAAGGCATATAAAACTGCCGAGTTTTTAAAGACGTTCATTGCTTCTGACGTAATCGTTGGCCATACCGTACGGTACGCAACTGGCAAAATCACATAACGATAACTTTGAGCGGTGGTAAATCCCATAGCTGATGCCGCAAACTTTTGACCACGAGAAACCGTGTTAATTCCTGCTCTAACATGCTCCGAAACACGCGCCGCAGTATAAAGGCCTAAAGCAAAAACACCGATAACAGCGGGTTGTTGATTTAAAATGTTTTTCCACCATCCCCCTGCTACAACATCTCCACTTCCTGCACTTAAACTGTCCGGTAAGAACTCCGGAAAAACAAAAGCCCAGAAGAATAACTGTACAATTAATGGAATATTACGGAATATTTCGACATAGCAGTTGCCGATAAAAGCAAGTGGTTTATTGGGTAAAGTACGAATTACCCCGAGGAGAGAACCTAATAAAAATGCGATAAGAAAGGCTACAATGGCAGTCCAAACCATAGTAAAGACACCAGAACCTAACATTTGTAACCATGTGGGCGCCTCAGCATAGGCATTGTAGCTAGAACTACCAATAACCTTACAAACTGATTCTGCCCATGCGGCTTTATCGACACCATATTCATTAGACTCCGCACAGAATATAGTCCAGTTTAGTGAGCCGACTGACATGTTTGCCCCTTAAATTAATATCTTTAGAAAATAGACCACTTGTGCAAATGAATTTTTACACCTGCACAAGTAAATTTAGGACAAAAAGATCCAGTTAGATTCCTGCATCTGTTGGGTGAGCTTTGAGTTTTTTATAAGATGAACTTTGTTGCATGTTCAAATTAGTATTTTTCGGTGGAATTGGCGATAAGAACCATTTTTTATATAAAGCATCCATTTGACCAGTTTTCCATAAGTTATTTACAGTACGGTCAGCAATTGCTTTAAATTTTGGATCATCTTTTGCAATCATAATGCCATAAGGTTCTGATGAAAGTACTGGACCAACAATTGCAAATGCTTTAGGTGTAGAAGACTTAGCAATTAAGCCTGCTAAAATATTATCATCCATTACAAATGCAGCAGCGCGTCCAGATGCCATCATGGCAAAAGAGTCAGCATGGTCTTTACCATAAATATTTTGTACATTAATTGCTTGGCCTTTTTCATTCATCTTAATGTACTTGTCAGATGTAGTACCTTGAGTAGTAACAACTGCTTTACCATTTAAGTCTGCCAAACTTTTAATACCAGAGTTTGCTTTAACAGCCATGCGTACTTCTGTTGCATAGTAGTTAGTTGAGAAACCCACTTGTTGCTGACGCTGTTTAGAGTTTGTGGTGGTACCACATTCCATATCAATATTGCCCGCTAAAAGCTCAGGAATACGTGTTGATGAAGTTACTGCCTTGTATTCAACTTTTAAACCAGGCATTTTCAATTCTTTTTTAATATCATTTGCAAACTGGTTACAAATGTCGACTGCATAACCTACTGGTTTACCTGCAACAACATATGAAATCGGGTCAGACGATTCTCGATGGCCAATAACGATTTTCCCAGTACTTTTAATTTTAGCTAATGTATCTGCTGCCTGAATTTGAGAAGTAGCACCAACCGTACAAAGCATAACTGTTGAAACAATGAGAGAGGTTGCAGAACGTTTCATAAGAACTCCTTGATGATCATTCCCTCTATTTGTCTACAGAATCATTCATATAGAGAAATAGAGTGATTTATTATTAAATTGCAATTATCGAGCCAACTTTTCCAAGTAGGACACGTCCATTTGCTTCACTTATTATTTATCTGTTTCGCAGAATTAATACCTTTAAAACTGCTCACATGTTTCTACTTTAATCTATGTTTTAATCTTCTGTCTATTATTAAGCTCATCTATTTACACTTAAATGTGGCAATTATTGATTACAATGTAAACACATGCACAATAAAGTGGCTTAAATTTTTCTAAAAACTGTTTTTAGCAAAAGTAACTTTTATCCCAAAAATAAAAGATCAAATTTATTAGTAGCTTATACTTAAGTTGAATAAACAGTAATAAATATTAAATTAAGCATCAAAATAATATACATAAATGTTTTATTAAAAATCATTTATAAAATTGATAGTAATATTTTTTAAGTATCTTTAAAGTTAAAAAATAAAAAAGCCCCGATTTTATCGGAGCTTTTTTAAAAACTAAAATTTAAATTCCTCGCCAATCAACGCGTGCATTACGTTCAGTTTGATATATTCTTAAAACGTACTGTCCAAGCGGCAAATCAAGTAAATATTTCTGATAATTACTCCAATCGGGCGATACTTCCCCATCTTCTTCCCTTTCCCATGGTGTACCTTTTATTTCTAATAAAGGTGCAAGCATAGAACATACTGAAATATCAGCGAGGCTTAAGCGGTCACCAACCATATAACGTGCTTGGTTTTCAATTAAATAGTGGTTTAACTCATTAATAAGTTCATCCATGCGTCCTTTTGACTGACTTACGAGCTCTTCTTCAAGCTTATAGTTCTTCTTGACTAGAGTCTTGAGAAACGGTTTTGATATTTTCTCAAACTGTCGTAAGTAGCCTTGTTCACCCATCATAATCTCTAGAGCATGATCACCTTGAGCTAAAGTATGAGCAAGTGCCCAACGACGTACATGCACCCCAAGTTCATCTGCCAAACTATCAATTTTAAGAGTTTGCTGTCTAAGTTGTTCATCACGGCGTAAAAGTGCATGTTCCGGATAAGTATCATCCAGATAAAGCGCAATTTTAGTCGACTCAGCAATCCAGCGATGGTCATCTTTTAAAATCGGCAACAAATTTTGACCTGTTTTAAGTTGTGCAAAAGCACGGTGAAATCCAGGAATCAAATTATGTGCAACGTAATCAAGTTCTTTATGGTCTAACAACCAGCGAGCTTTTTCACAATAATGAGACAAAGGAAACTGATACAAAACCCGCATAAAATCTCCACGTTTATTTTTATTTGACTATTCGTACAAAAATCGTCTTCGGTAAGTAGATACTTTAGAAGCTATTTTTAATGAAAACAATGGATATTGTGCTCATTTTTCACTGACAGTTAGGTCTATATTTTTTATATCTTTTTTTACCGTACTTATAGCTCTTTTTCATATTAAAAACTTTTTAGTTATTCATTTTACAAATAAAAATTATAATTTATTGATTTTTAATATATTTCTATATCTATATTTATCTATTAAAAATCAAAAAAAGTGCTTTGCATTTTTATTCATAAGCTGAGCATAAGTCCTCGTTTAGTGGAAAAATATTTCTTTTGTAAGGTAATGACAGCAATACAAGGTGTCATTATGTCTAATTCTCTATCTAAAACGACGGCATACGTCCAAGTCATTCAAAATGATCAACAAGCAATTAATGCTGCTTATCAAGTGGCTGATTTTGCTTTAGAGGGTCGTAATACACGTGATCAACAACGCTTATTACCGCAAGAGCAAATCGAAAGCTTTAGCCAAAAAGGCTTAGGCGGAATTCGCATTGCAAAAAAATACGGCGGTGCTTTTGTTTCCAATAAAACTTTGGCTCAAGTTTTCCGTATTTTGAGTAAAGGCGACGCAAATGTTGGTCAGATTCCACAAAATCAGATTAGCCTGTTAAACCTGATTGAAATCATGGGTACAGAACAACAAAAACAATTTATCTTTTCAGAAATATTAGCCGGTAAACGTCTTGCCAACGGTGGTCCCGAACGAAATACCCATGACTCAAAAACCTTAAAAACTACTCTTACTATTGAAAACGGCAAATATATTTTAAACGGCGAAAAATTTTATTCGACGGGAACAAGTTTTGCGCATTGGCTTGCAATTAAAGCGATTCATCCAGAAGGCCATGTCGTTTTAGTGATTGTTAACCGAGATGCTCAAGGCATTGAAGTTATTAATGACTGGAATGGGTTTGGTCAGCGTACTACAGCGAGTGGTACGGTTAAATTAAATCGAGTTGAAGTTAATCCTGAACTTATTTTTGATGAGCGATTATTAACACAAGTTCCAACCTATCGCGGTGCGTATTCGCAGTTATTACAAGTGGCAATTGATGTCGGTATTGCGGAAGCTGCTTTTGAAGATACTTTATCGACCATACACAAAGCGCGCCCAATTATTGATGCAAATGTTGAAAAAGCCAGCTTTGAACATTACACCCTACAAGAGGTGGGTAAGTTAAATATTTTACTCGACGCAGCAATTTTACTGCTTGATGAAGCTGCTGAATATTTAGATGAACTTGATCAACTTCAAACAGTGACTGACGAACAAGTAGCAAAAGCTTCAATTTTGGTCGCAGAAGCAAAAGTCTATGCCAATGATGCGGCTCTACAGATCTCTGAAAAACTACTAGAGCTAGGTGGTAGCCGTTCAAGCTTAAGCCAACACAATTTAGATCAACATTGGCGAAATGCCCGTGTACATACCTTACACGATCCTGTTCGCTGGAAATTACATGCCATTGGCAATTATTACCTTAATGGTCATTTCCCTGCCCGCCATGCCTGGATTTAAGGAGCAATTGTCATGACTTCATATCAATCGGTTCAAACCAAACAAACATCGGCATCAGGCCAAGCACATATTATTCAAAATGATGCGGAAGCTTTAGAAATTGCCAAACAATTTGCCGAACAATTTAAAAAAACCGCAGTTGAGCGAGACGCTAAGCGAATTTTACCGTATACCGAAATTGATGCATTAAGCCAGTCTGGGCTTTGGGCAATTACAGTACCAAAGCAATATGGTGGTGCCGAAGTTTCAAGCCATACAGTTGCTCAAGTAATTGCGCTTTTAAGTGGTGCAGACGGTTCAATCGGACAAATTCCACAAAACCACTTCTATGCATTAGAAGTGTTACGCAATACAGGTACAGAAACTCAGAAACAACGTTTATACGGCGAAGTGTTAAATGGCACCCGCTTTGGTAATGCACTTGCTGAGTTTAAAACTAAAACTTCAACCCATAAACAAACTAACATTCGTCCGCATGAAAATGGCTATCTTATTCAGGGTGAAAAGTTTTACTGCACAGGAAGTTTATTTGCTCACCGTATCCCAACCTTAGTTTTAGACGATGCAGGACGTGAGTATCTGGCATTTGTAAAAAGTGGTTCACAAGGATTAAAACTTGTAGATGACTGGTCTGGCTTTGGGCAAAAAACCACAGGCAGCGGTACAGTTAAATTTGATCAGGTTTTTGTCGATGCAGATGATGTTATTCCTTTTGATACAGCATTTTTACAACCAACCTTAGTCGGTCCTTTTGCTCAAATCATGCATGCATCGATTGAGGTAGGCATTGCACGTGCAGCCTTTGAAGAAAGCTTGCAAAGAGTACATCAAGCTCGCCCATGGATTGATTCAAATGTAGAAACTGCAAACCAAGATCCTTTAACGATTTATGAATTAGGACGCATTGCGGTAGATGTACGAGCTAGTGAAGTCCTATTAAAACAGGCAGCTCAATCAATTGATGCCGCAAAAATTGAAACCTCACCTGAAAGCATTGCTAAAGCATCCATTGATGTGGCTAAAGTACGTGCTCATAGTACCGATATCGCACTCAAAGCATCGTCTAAGCTGATTGAACTTGCTGGTAGCCGTGGTAGTCAGTCTCAAGATGGCCTAGACCGTTTCTGGCGTAATGCGCGAGTACATACCTTACATGATGCTGCGCGATGGAAATATTACTTTATTGGGAACTACGTTCTTAACGGTGTTCTACCACCTCGTCGGGGGACATTGTAATGGCAGACTTTAAAGCGAAAGAGATTTTATTAAACGCCTTTGACATGAACTGTGTTGGA
The DNA here is from genome assembly GCF_003812225.1 of Acinetobacter sp. FDAARGOS_494. NCBI lineage: Bacteria > Pseudomonadati > Pseudomonadota > Gammaproteobacteria > Moraxellales > Moraxellaceae > Acinetobacter > Acinetobacter sp. FDAARGOS_494. The sequence continues at coordinate 3,340,501 of NZ_CP033866.1, read as the reverse complement.
CATATCAATCATGGCTTATGGACACATCCACGTGATGAATCACACCGTTTTAACGAATTGAGCTATTGGACAGAACAGGCCAAAACTTTAGAAAATGGTTTATTTGATGGTTTGTTTATCGCTGATATTACAGGTGTGTATGACGTCTATCAAAACGGTATAGACCTCACTTTAAAAGAGTCCATTCAGCTTCCGAGCCATGACCCGTCTACACTTATTTCAGCAATGGCGGCAGTCACTCAAAACTTAAGTTTTGGGGTCACTGTGAACTTAAGCTATGAGCATCCATATCAATTTGCTCGCCGCTTTGCGAGTCTTGACCATTTAACTCAAGGTCGTATTGGCTGGAATATCGTGACGGGTTATCTAGATAGTGCCGAACGCTTAATTGGTCAAAAAGGTTTAAAAGACCACGATGCCCGCTATGAGCAAGCTGAAGAGTTTTTAGAACTTTGCTATAAATATTGGGAAGGTTCATGGGAAAACGACGCAGTTAAAAAAGATAAAGCACGGCGTGTTTTTACAGATCCATCTAAGGTGCATACCATTCACCACCATGGAAAGTATTACCAGAGTGAAGGTGTGTTTCAGGTATCTCCTTCTGTGCAACGCACTCCAACCCTATTTCAAGCAGGTGCTTCACCTAAAGGTATGCAGTTTGCAACACGTCATGCTGAATGTGTATTTATTGGCGGTGACAAACCCGAAAAAATTCGCGAACAAGTGAAAAAGATTCGTACTCTTGCCGAACAGCAAGGACGCTCAGCGAATGATATTAAAGTGTTTGTCGGCATAACTGTTGTTGTGGCCGAAACACATGATCTGGCTGTACAAAAACTTAATGAATATCGTCAGTATGCAAGTCCTGAAGCAGGCTTAGCGCATTATGCGAGTTCAACAGGCATTGACTTAAGTAAGTTTGCTGACGATGAAGCGATTCCTTACCAAAAAAGTAACAGTATTGTTTCAATTACTGAAAAGTTTAAAGAACAGCAAATCACAAAAAATGACTTAAAAGCTCAACATGTTTTAGGCGGTCGCTATCCCCTTATCGTGGGTAGTGGCGAAGAAGTTGCCGAATACTTAATTCATCTTTTAGATGAAACTGATATTGATGGCTTTAATTTGACACGTACTGTTGCACCTGAGTCTCACCATGACTTTATACGCTTGGTCATTCCAGAGCTACAACAACGTGGTCGCTATAAAACTGCATATAAAACGGGTTCACTACGGAACAAAATTTTTAATCGGGGTGATCACTTACCAGAACAGCACCCTGTTCAAGCGTTCCGATGTAGTCCCTATAACAACAGCAAAAACTTAACAAAAATTGAAGAAATAACCGCTTAAATTTGGAGATAGACATGGCTCAAACAGCCTCTAAAAAATGGCTAGGCATAGGCTTAGTCGTTGTAGTCCTTTTTGTTGCTTTGTTCTTATGGAATAAACATCGTCAAAGTGGCTCAAATGAACTTGTGATTGGCATTAGTCCACCATTTGCAAAACCTTTACAAGCTGCTGCCGATGAAGCAAAGAAACAAGGTTTAAATGTAAAACTGGTCGAATTTTCTGACTGGAATACCCCAAATATTACTTTAAATCATGGGGATATTGATGCGAACTTTTTCCAGCATCAACCTTTCTTAGACAACGCAATTAAAGAAACTGGCTTTAAGTTAAAGGCATTTGCAGTGGGTGCAGCCTCACATGTGGGACTTTATTCAAAGAAATATAAAAGTCTTGATGAATTGCCACAAAACGCACGCGTAGTCATTCCAAATGATCCGGTGAACCAAGGTCGTGCCCTACTTCTTTTACAACAAGCTAAGTTAATTACGCTTAAAGATTCAAATAATCACTTATCTGCACTCAAAGATGTTGTTTCAAACCCTAAAAATTTGCAATTTATTGAGGTTGAAGGACCACAGACTGCTCGTGCAATTGATGATGTTGACTTGGCTTTTGGTTATCCACATTACTTGCGCTTAGCAAAAACAGCAGACCCTAATAGTGCGCTTTTACTGGATGACAATACCAATAAACGTTATGCCATTTTGTTTGTAGTGCGTGATGACTATGAGGATAAGGGCGACAAATTAAAGAAATTTGTTGAGATCTATCAAAACTCGCCAAAAGTTAAAGCTGTGTTAGACGCTGAAATTGGGCCAAAACTTTGGTTCCCTGGCTGGAAGTAATAACGGAAAGATTATGGCGATTCAGTTCAAACAGCATAAGCCTTGGTTACTCGGAATTACGATTTTAATCGTAGTTCTGGGCCTTGTCGGTTACCGTTATATTAAAAATAAACAAGCCGATGATGTTTTAACGATTGGCATTAGCCCGCCTTATGCAGAGCTATTACAAAGCGTTGCCAATGAAGTAGAAAAGCAAGGCGTTCATGTCAAACTCGTTGAATTTTCTGATTGGCGAGCACCCAATGTTGCCGTACAAAACGGCGATATTGATGCAAACTTTTTCCAGCAAAGCGTATTTCTACGTAATGCTGTTAAAGAAACGGGTTATGACTTACATGCATTTGGTGTGGGTTCAGGAAGTCATGTGGGTTTATATTCAAAAAAATATAAATCATTTGAAGATTTACCTTTAAATGCACGTGTTGCCATTCCAAATGATCCGGTTAATTTAGCCCGTGCTTTAATTTTATTGCATCGTGCTGGCTTAATTCAGCTTAAAGATATAAATAATGAACTTTCAACTACTCAAGACATTATTGCTAATCCGAAACAGCTGAGCTTCGTTGAAGTTGAAGGCCCTCAAACCGCACATGCATATAATGATGTCGATTTAATTTTCGGCTTCCCTCACTACTTAAAAATGGCAAAGGTAACCGACCCACATAGCGCATTATTTTTAGACCCAATCGATAAAAAATATGCAATTTTGTTTGTGACCCGTCGCGATTACCAAGACAAAAACCAAAAACTTGCAACCTTTGTTAAAGCATTCCAGAACTCAAAACAAGCACAAGACATTCTGGATAAAGACTTTGGTAAAGGTATGTGGTTTCAAGGCTGGAAATAAGGAGAATGACGATGGTGAGTTTTGGATCACAAGTTGATTTTTCTCTACCCCATATCAAAATTCGTGGTTTAAATAAGTTTTACCAATCTCAAGGTCAAAAACTGCACGCTTTAAAAGAGATTAACCTTGATATTCCTCAAGGTAAGATTTTAGGCATTATTGGTAAAAGTGGTGCAGGAAAATCTTCCTTACTTCGTACATTAAATGGTTTAGAACAAGTAAATACTGGCAGCATTCATATTCATCAACAAAACATTGCTGAATTGAGCCATTCCGAGCTTATTCAAACCCGTCAACGGATTGGAATGATTTTTCAACATTTCAATTTAATGTCTGCAAAAACAGTTTGGGAAAATGTGGCATTGCCCTTAAAAGTTTCCAATTACAACAAAGCAGATATCGACCAACGCGTAAATGAGGTTCTGGCTCTCGTAGGTCTTGCAGATAAATCTAACTATTATCCATCACAACTTTCTGGCGGACAAAAGCAACGTGTTGGTATTGCACGTGCACTTGTTCACCACCCAGAAATTTTACTGTGTGACGAAGCCACCTCGGCACTTGATCCTGAAAGTACTGCCACTATTTTGGCTTTGCTTAAAAAGATTAATCAGGAACTTGGTCTCACCATTGTATTAATCACTCATGAAATGCAAGTGATTCGAGAAATTTGTGATCAAGTCGTGGTGATTGACCAAGGTGAGATTGTAGAGGCTGGGCAAGTTTGGTCGGTATTTTCACGACCAGAGCAACAAATTACTCAAGAACTATTAAACCTTGAGCAAATTACCCTGCCTTTTAAAATCAGCCGTCTACCCGATGAAGATTCGACTCATATTATTGTAAAACTGAAATATGAGGCTGAAGCACATCAGGTTCCAGATATTCAAGAACTACTTGCCAGATTTAAAGCACCCGTCAATTTATATCAAAGTCAGGTCGATACCATTCAAGGGCACATTATTGGCTCACTTTTAGTCGGTATTCCTAACGTAGAAATTGATCTTTCATCTATACAACAAGATGCATTAACAGCAATTGCACAATTTGAGGTACTTGGCTATGCAAGACCAGCTCATTGATTTATTAATTACTGGAACTATAGATACCTTGCTCATGGTAGGCGCATCTGCATTCATTGCCTTTTTAATTGGCTTACCTATCGCTGTTATTTTAGTCAGCACTTCTGAACATGGCATTCATCCGTCGCAAAAGATTAATCAGGCTTTGGGTTGGGTCATCAATATCACTCGCTCAGTACCCTTTCTAATTTTAATGGTTGCACTTATTCCGCTTACTCGCTGGATTGTGGGTACAAGTTATGGCGTATGGGCAGCGGTTGTTCCCTTAACGATTGCGGCTATTCCGTTTTTTGCCCGTATTGCAGAAGTCAGCTTACGTGAAGTCGATCAAGGCTTAATTGAAGCAGCACAAGCCATGGGTTGTAACCGTAAACAAATTATTTGGCATGTACTTTTACCAGAAGCTTTGCCGGGTATTGTGGCAGGCTTTACAGTGACTATTGTGACAATGATTAACTCATCTGCGATTGCTGGTGCTATTGGTGCAGGTGGCTTAGGAGACATTGCTTATCGATATGGTTATCAACGTTTTGATATGCAAATTATGTTGGCTGTTATTTTAGTATTGATTGTTTTAGTCATGTTAGTACAAGCGACTGGTGATGCATTAGCCCAGCAACTCGATAAACGTAAAGTTTAAACACAACAGAACCCTGCTCTAGCCATGACTTTGTCATGGCTTTCATGTAAAATCAGCCACAATTTTTAATTTACACATTTGTGAGTGGTTTTCATGGGTTTTAATTGCGGTATTGTTGGTCTGCCAAATGTAGGGAAATCTACCCTTTTCAATGCATTAACTAAAGCAGCGATTGCAGCGGAAAACTTCCCGTTCTGTACCATTGAGCCAAACACAGGTATTGTTCCTGTTCCAGATCCACGTTTAGATAAACTTGCTGCAATTGTTAACCCTCAGCGTGTTTTGCCGACCACTATGGAATTTGTGGACATTGCAGGTCTTGTTGCTGGTGCATCAAAAGGTGAAGGTTTGGGTAACCAGTTCCTTGCTAACATTCGTGAAACTGATGCAATCGCTCATGTGGTACGTTGTTTCGAAGACGAAAACGTGATTCACGTTAATGGTAAAATTGATCCATTAGACGACATCGCAACTATCAATACTGAACTTGCGCTTGCAGACCTTGAGACTGTTGCTAAAGCAATTTTACGTTTAACTAAAGTTGCTAAAGGCGGTGACAAAGAAGCTGTAGCGACTAAAGCAGTTTTAGAAAAAATCCAACCATTACTTGACGAAGGTAAACCAGCTCGCGCGGCTGATTTGTCTGATGACGAACGCAAATTAATCCGTGGTTTTGGTTTAATGACTTTGAAACCAACCATGTACATTGCAAACGTTGCAGAAGACGGTTTTGAAAACAACCCACATTTAGAAGCTGTTAAAAAACTTGCTGCCGAAGAAAACGCAATTGTTGTGCCGCTTTGCAACCAAATCGAAGCTGAAATTTCATTATTAGAAGATGAAGATCGTGCTGAGTTCCTAGAAGCAATGGGCATGGAAGAACCGGGCTTAAACGTAGTTATTCGTGCAGGCTATAAACTTTTAGGTTTACAAACTTATTTCACTGCTGGTGTACAAGAAGTTCGTGCATGGACAGTAAAAGTTGGTGCAACGGCTCCTCAAGCAGCTGGTGTTATTCATACTGATTTCGAAAAAGGCTTTATCCGTGCTGAAGTTGTTGCATATGATGACTTCGTACAATACAACGGTGAAAACGGCGCTAAAGAAGCAGGTAAATGGCGTTTAGAAGGTAAAACTTACGTTGTTCAAGACGGCGATGTAATGCATTTCCGTTTTAACGTTTAAGTTAAAGCTTAAAAAAGCCCCACTAGATTGGGGCTTTTTTATATTTAATGGCTTAAATCCATCATCTCTCGTTTACTGCGCGCCTCGTGTAAAATTCGCTCATGTAAAGGCTTTCTAAAGCCTAACATAAATATAAATTCTGCCAATACAAATAAAGGTCCTATCGCGAGTCCAATCACATCATCAACAAAAGCAGGTTTTTTCTTTTCAAAATAATGCCCCACAAACTGAAAAGCCCATCCCACCACAAAGAAACCAATACTTGCAGCCAACCAATGTCCTAAAGACAATTGAGCAATTTGGCTCGCTAGTGGATACACAGCAACCAAGATAATGAGCATGAGTAAACCAAAAACTTTATCTAGAAATAAATAATAGATCGTACTAACTGCAATCAGTACCATAGCTAAAGTAACTTTAAAATTACCAATATCGATTCCTGCCCTCGCTGTTAAACATAAAATTGAAAACACGATGAGTGGAATGCCTATAAAATGCGTCAAAATATTTTGATGATTTAAATGATAAGCCGCATATTGGCTCAGTTTCTGTTCCAGATTTGACATAAGTTATTCCCTATTCAACTAACTATAGCCATACTGTACAAATAAGGAAAATTTAAAGTTGTCAGCTATTTGACAAAGTAATGAATTTTTTCATGGATGGGCTGATATTGGATCTTATTTATATTAACCGATTAAAAGAAAACACATGGTTTAGTGTGCTGCCGGAAGCATTCCAAAAGTTTATTCTAGAATATGGCAAGCAAATTACTTTTGAGAAAAACAGCTATGTTTTCCACGCTCAAGATGAGTTTGATGGTATTTATACCGTCCTTGAAGGCTCAATTAGTTTAGGTTATGTCGATGTAAATGGTAATGAAGCACTTTCTGCAATTGCTGAGCCGATTATGTGGTTCGGTGAAATATCTTTAATTGACCATGAACCACGTTCGCACGATGCGATTGCTTTGAAAAAAAGTACAGTTCTACATATTCCTGCAAAACCATTAAATGAGCTACTAAAAGAACATCCATATTATTGGTATTATTTTGCACGTTTAACTAGCCAAAAACTCAGGTACGTTTTCTTAGAACAGATTGCGATACAAACACGCAGTATTTCTCAAAGGCTTGCACAACGTCTTCTGTTCATTTTAGAAGGATACGGTAACCATATTCTTATTCAAGATCATCACATTCAGATTTCTCAAGAGCAATTAGCCAACATGCTAACTACATCTAGGCAGACGATCAACCATGAATTGAGCCTACTTGAAAAACAAAATATTATTAAAATTGCTTTTAGAAAAATTGAGATTTTAGATATTGAAAAATTAAAAGTAATTGCTCAAGTTCATTCATAATTGTACGAAACGCCGCTATATAATAAAAACTTAAAATTAAATTAAAAAATTAGATAACACTGCAAATCAAAACATTGTTCAAACTCTATTTCCACAAAATAAATGTTTTAAAGCAGAATTTTTCACCTTACACTCAAGCTGAGCAATAATACTCGACAAGGCGCTGATTAACATGAAAAAATTATCAACAATTCTTACAGCAGGCGTATTGGCTATGTTAAGTGTTTCGGCATTTGCATGTCCAAAAGGAACTCAACTACAAGGCGGTACTGGACCAAATCACAAAGGTGGAAAGTGTGTAGCGGTACATGGAAAAGCTACAGCTCAAAAAGCAAAGAAAGAGGCAACTAAAACTAAACAGGAAGTTAAAAAAGACTTAACCATGCAAAAGCATGATGCAATGACCAGTGCGACTCATGCACAACATGAATCACACCAAATGACTCACCAAATGAAGCAAGATGCTGTAAAAACTGCCAACACAGCTAAAGCTGCAACAAAACCGTAATTATCATTCACCCATTATCGTTTAAAGCAAAAAAGCGAGATTGATCATCTCGCTTTTTTATATGTATAGGCTTTATTTAGGAGATGTGTTTCCTAAATTCGGATTTTCAATGGCTTCCTTACACTGTTGTTTATCGCGCTCATAATCTGCCTGTTTTTGAGCAACCGAACTATTATTTTCAAGCGTTTCGCGCGCCCATACATCTAGACTCGTTAAAGCTTTACGGCAAAGTGCATATTTTCCTTCAGTGACTGAATCTGTCATTTTTACATTGATACGCCAGTCTGTACTGAGCTGACGTAGTGGCTTACGAACATTATCATTAATTTGGCTGAGCTGTTTTTCATAGACTAAATGATCAACAGTATTGATTAATGTCCATGCCTTTTTTGCATAAACTGTCGCATCATTCGTTAGTTTCGGCGCTGGTTTAATTTCTACTTTTTTATCTGAGCTCTGATTGCCATTATCACAACCTTGCAATATAAATACGCTCGCACTCAAGATGGCGATATAAACTAAACGAGTCTTTGATTTGAACATATCAAACTGCCGAATTAAACATTTCGGCACTATGCTATTAAATTCGGCTACAATACTCAATCTTTCAAGTTTTTATAATTGGTTTACTGCCAAGGTGTATTGTGTCAAATCAACAACAGATGGCTGCTCAAACAGCAACTTTTTGGCAAGGTGCCAAAGATAGTCAAGCCATCGTTCTCACCTACTTACCAGTTTCTTTTGCCTTTGGCGTTTCTGCATCTCAATTTGGTTTTAGCCCATGGGAAGCATTTTTTCTTTCTTGTTCCATGTATGCAGGTGCAAGCCAATTTTTAGTGGTCGCACTTTTAGCAAGTGGTTCTTCTATATGGTTAACCGCTTTAACAGTCATTGCACTTGATATACGACATGTACTTTATGGGCCTGCTCTTTATAATTTAATTCCAACTAAATTAAATTTAAAGAAGACAGCCGTTTGGGCTTGGGGTTTAACGGACGAAGTTTTTGCCAGTGGTATGATCCAACTTTCACAGCGCAGACAACAATGGTCCGAGTCTTGGATGTTGGGCTTAAGTCTATTTAGCTGGATGTCTTGGGCAAGTGGTTCATTATTAGGTGGTTTATTTGCAGATCAAGTCGCACACCTTCCAAAGTTTTTACAAGCAGCTTTAGACTTCTTATTACCTGCTTTATTTTTAAGTTTTTTATTAGCGGCATTTGAACGAAAGCATAGCCTTGTAGTTGCTGTATCGTTAGTGGTTTCAGCTTTGGCATGTTATTGGATTAACTTATCAGCGGCTATCTTTATTGGCATTCTTTCAGGCATTTTAGCAGGTCTATTTAAACATTATGTGCTGAAACAATTTGATGAGGTTGAAACTTAATATGAACCTAGAAATTATTTTGGTCGGCATTATTGTGGGTATCGCTAATTTTGCTTCACGCTTCGGACCATTTTTCGTAATACAAAAACTACAGGGCAACCAACAAAGACGCGGCTCAATCTGGTTAAAAATCGCTTTAGGAAGTATTGGTATATCTGCAATTAGCGCCATGCTTGTGGTTGCAACCCTTCCACCTTTACTTGAAACCCCAAATAAGAGTTTAGCAATGCTTATCGGTTTTTTAGTTTTAGCAGGTCTTTATTTTAAATTTAAGAAAATCGTACCAGCAACTTTAACTGCCGCAATCGTTTATGGCCTTATCTATACTTATTTACCTTTATAAATAGATAAACTGATCAACCTTATATAATATATAAATGCTAGAAGTGATTAAGAATAATAACTTCTAGCATAAAAACTCATTTTTGAAATTTATTAAAAGATAAATCCATCTAGCGATTAGAGATAAAAATGTCACAAGTTAAAATTTATGCAAATGAACGAACCATTATTCAGTATCGCGAACTGCTCTCTCATGCGATCCATCAAGCACTTATTGAAGAATTGAAGTATCCCGTCGAGAAAAGATTTCAACGCTTCATTAGCCTTAAACCTGAGAATTTTATTTATCCATCTGACAGAAGCCAGCATTACATTATCATCGAACTTTCAATGTTTGCAGGCCGCAGTCCAGCCACTAAAAAGCAACTTATTCAAACCTTATTTCGCAATATTGAAGAGCAATGCAAAATTGCATCTCAGGACATTGAAATTACCATTTTTGAAACACCTAAAGAAAATTGGGGCATCCGTGGTAAAAATGCAGATGAATTGCTTTTAAACTATCAGGTTAATATCTAAAAACTACATTTTTAATTGTCCGACAAAATTACTTTTTTTATGCATGATAAGGCTTAACTCCACCCTAAGTTCTGCTATGCTTAAAAAAATAATTTTGTCAGGATGATTCGCATGAGCGTGACACTCGGTACCCCACTTCAATCTTCTGCATTTAAAGTTTTATTGTTAGGTTCAGGAGAGCTTGGCAAAGAAGTTGTAATTTCCCTACAACGCCTTGGTGTAGAAGTACATGCAGCCGACCGTTATGATCATGCTCCAGCTATGCAAGTAGCACATTTTTCTTATGTGCTAAACATGGCAGATCCAGCCCAATTAAAACAACTCATTGAAAAAGTTAAACCAAATTTAATTGTTCCAGAAATTGAAGCGATTGCGACAGAAGTTTTACTGGAAATTGAAGCAAATAAAACTGCAACAGTCATCCCATCTGCTAAAGCTGTAAACCTGACCATGAACCGTGAAGGTATTCGCCGTCTTGCTGCTGAAGAACTTGGTTTACCAACATCTGCTTATCGTTTTGCTGATACGCTCGAAAGCTTCCGCGCTGCTTGCGATGACATTGGTTATCCAAACTTTGTAAAACCGGTCATGTCTTCTTCTGGTAAAGGACAATCTCGTGTAAAAAGTTTCGATGAAGTCGATGCTGCATGGGAATATGCAATGCAAGGTGGCCGTGTTAACCAAGGCACTGTTATTATTGAATCTCAAATTGATTTTGACTTTGAAATTACACTCCTTACCGTTCGCGCTAAAAACCCTGAAACAGGTGAAATTGAAACGCACTACTGTGACCCAATTGGTCATCGCCAAGATGCAGGCGACTATGTAGAAAGCTGGCAACCACAACCAATGACTCCTGCAGCACTCGAGGAAGCCAAACGCATTGCAAATAAAGTGACTACAGCACTTGGTGGCTGTGGTATTTTTGGTGTAGAACTGTTTATTAAAGGCGACAAGGTTTGGTTTAGTGAGGTTTCACCTCGTCCACATGATACAGGCCTCGTCACTTTAGCATCTCAATTTCAAAGTGAATTTGAATTACATGCACGTGCAATTTTAGGCTTACCTGTAAATACAGCACGTCACAGTGTTGCCGCAAGTGCGGTAATTTATGCTGGAGTTGATGCTAACAATTTAAGTTATAGCAATCTGAATGTGGCTTTAGCTCATCCAGATACCGACTTACGTTTGTTTGGTAAACCAGAAGGTTTCAAACGTCGTCGTATGGGTGTGGCAACTGCTCGCGCTGAAAATACTGATCTTGCCCGTACTTTAGCGAAAGAAACCGCTGATCAAGTAAGCGTTCAAACTAACTTTTAATTTTTACTTATTGGTAGACCCATTTTCATGATCAATACATCGCCATTGCTGAACTATGTCTCAAGTCATCATGATATTAAAGCCATTAATCAGTGGCGAACGGATGTAGAAAAGCAATTGCAAGATTCATACGAAAATGGGCAATCTATTCGAGAAATCATTAAAGCTCGTTCAGACTTAGTAGATGAAGCGCTCGTCTTTTTATGGAAACATGCAGAACTTGACCAGTCAAAACTAGGTCTTTTTGCAGTAGGTGGTTACGGGCGCCGTGAAATGCTGCCCTATTCTGATGTAGATATCATGATTTTGTCTGAAGATGAAATCAGTGAAGAAAATGAAAAACGTATCTCTACATTTATTTCCTCTTTATGGGATGTAGGAAATTTCAAACCAGGTATTAGTGTTCGTACCATTCAAAGCTGTGTTGAACAAGCCGCTACCGATTTAACTGTTGCCACTACATTAATTGAGGCGCGTTTAATCACGGGTAATACGCAACTTGCGAAATGGCCTCGCCGTATTGTTTCACAGACCTGGACAGACAAAACATTTTATGACGCAAAAATGGCCGAACAAGCCAAGCGTTACCACCAACACAACAATACTGAAAGTAATTTAGAACCTGACATTAAAAATGCACCGGGCGGTATTCGTGACATTAATCAAATTGGTTGGATTGCCAAACGCCACTTCCGAGTGAACCGTATCTATGACTTAGTGCATTTAGGTTTCATTTCAGAGTTCGAATTGGCTGTTTTAGAAGAAGCTGAAAGCTTTCTTTGGGAAATTCGACATCATTTACACCGTTTAGCCAAACGTGATGAAAACCGTTTACTCTTTGACCATCAAAGAGAAATTGCTGCTAAATTTGGTTACGTTCGTCAAGAAGGCCAACCTGTAAATTACGGCGTTGAGCAATTCATGAAACGCTACTACCGTACGGCGCAGCAGGTTTCAACACTCAATGAAATGTTGCTGGCGTATTTTAGTGAGTCAGTCATTACTCCTCGACTCCCCAACTATGAACGCAAAATTGAAGTTGTTAACGATCACTTTAAAATTGTCGATAATAAACTTGCCGTACAGCATCACAAAATATTCGCAGAGCATCCAAGCGCGATTTTAGAGTTGTTCTATATTTTAGCCAATCGACCAGATATTGAAGGTATTCGCGCTCGGACTTTACGCTTACTTATTCTTGCTGCGAAACGAATTAACCAAAGTTATCGTGATAATCCAGAGCATCAAGCACTATTTATGTCGATTATTCGCTCACCATATCGACTATACGACACCTTGGTCGCGATGAAACGTTATGGTGTGTTAGGAAACTATATTCCTGCTTTTGGCCAAATTATGGGTCTTATGCAATATGACCTATTCCATATCTATACGGTTGATGCTCATACATTATTATTGCTGCGTAATTTAAATCGTTTTAGAGAACCTGAATTTGCCAAAGAATTCCCTGTGGTAAGTTCGGTTTTCCAACGTCTTGCTCGTCAAGATATTGTCTTTATTGCTGCTTTATTCCACGACATTGCAAAAGGCCGTGGTGGTGACCATAGTGAACTTGGCGCAGAAGACGCGATTGAGTTTGGACGTGCACATGGCTTTACTGAGCGTGAATGCAAATTAATTGCATGGCTTATTCAAAACCATTTGCTCATGTCACTTACAGCTCAGAAAAAAGATATTTCTGATCCAGATGTCGTGAAAGATTTTGCAGAAAAACTTGGCGACATGGAGCATCTTGATTATCTCTATACTTTAACAGTTGCAGATATTAACGCCACAAATCCAAAACTTTGGAACACATGGCGCGCTTCTCTCATGCGTCAGCTTTATACGCATGCTCGTGATGTAATCCGTACCGGTTTAGGTCGTCCTGTTGATTATCAAATGCTAATTGAAGACACCAAATTTGCAGCAAGTGAATTACTGGTAAATAACTTTGCATTGGCTGATGTCGAAAAAGTATGGCAAGAACTTGGTGATGAATACTTCATTAAAGAGTCGGCAGATGAAATTGCATGGCATACACAAGCAATTTTAAAACATGGTGATAATCCAGAGCCATTAGTCCTCTTGCGTGCTCACCGTAAAGCAGCTCAAGATGCGGTGCAAATCTTTATTTATACACGTGACCAACCTAACCTGTTTGCTACTACTGTTGCTGTTTTAGACCGCATGAACCTAGACGTTCAGGACGCAAAAATTATCACAGCAAGTACCGCATTTAGCTTAGACACTTATGTTGTACTCGATCGTTTCGGTACATTGCTTACCGACCCAGAGCGTGAAGAAACCGTTAAAAATGCATTAGTGAAGGCGCTTAGCCAACCAGACCAATACCCGGGACTCATGCAACGCCGTATTCCGCGTCAATTACGTCACTTCGATATCGAAAATACAGTCGATGTAACATTGAATGAAGCCTTACAGCAAAATATGGTCGAAATTTCAACACTCGATCATCCTGGCCTACTTGCACGCGTGGGTGGTTTATTTATGATGCAAGGTTTAGACATCCATTCAGCCCGAATTGCAACTTTAGGTGAACGTGCCGAAGATATTTTCTTTGTCACCAAAAAAGATGGGAAACCGCTGAATAACGAAGAGGTCAAACTCTTCTCGGAAAAACTGAAAGCAGCATTAGATGAAGCATCTAATCAAATTTGTCAGCACTGAAACTCAACTACTTGGTAACTGTTTAATGAACTCTAGCTTGTCGTTATTACACCCGTATCCATTTGAAAAGTTAAACCAACTTTTTAAGGATATTACCCCAGCGAACCTTCCCTTGATTCCTCTATCAATTGGCGAACCGAAGCATCCAGCACCAGAGTTTGTTAAACAGGCTATTATTGATAACTTTAACCATCTATCCACTTATCCAAACAGCAAAGGCTTACCTGAGCTTCGCCAAAGCATTGCAGATTGGTTAACTAAGCGCTTTAAGCTCAACAGCATTAGTGCTGAAAACCACATTTTACCTGTGTCTGGTACACGTGAAGGTATTTTCTCTTTTGTACAGGCATTAATTAATCGTGAAGATGCACCTTATGTGGTAATGCCAAACCCGTTTTATCAAATTTACGAAGGTGCTGCTTTACTTGCAGGTGCAAAGCCATACTTCATTAATTGCACAGAAGAAAATGGTTATTTAGGTGACTTTGACGCGGTACCAGCAGAAGTTTGGGAAAAGACAGCCCTTCTTTTTGTATGTACACCGGGTAACCCAACAGGTACTGTGCTTTCTAAAGAACAATTTAAAAAGCTGATTGCCTTATCTGATCAATATAATTTTGTTATTGCATCTGATGAATGCTATTCAGAACTTTGGTTTGACCAAGCTCCTACGGGTTTATTAGAAGTATGTGCGGAACTTGGCCGTGATGACTACAAAAACTGTATCGTTTTTCATTCACTTTCAAAACGCTCAAACTTACCGGGTATGCGTTCAGGTTTTGTAGCGGGTGATGCTGCTTTATTAAAGCCATATTTGCAATACCGCACCTATCACGGCGCAGCAATGCCAGTACAACATCAGCTTGCCTCAATTGCAGCATGGAATGATGAAAGCCATGTTGAAGAAAACCGTAAGCAATATCGTGCAAAATTTGACTTATTTCAATCTGAGCTAGGTCATTTGCTTCCATTACAAAAACCAGATGCTGGTTTTTACTATTGGTTAAAAGTGGATAATGATGAAACTTTTGCCAAAATGCTGATGGAAAAAGCACATATTAAAGTCTTACCGGGCCGTTATTTATCTCGTGATACCGAACAAGGTAACCCTGGAGCTAACCATGTACGTATGGCGTTAGTGGCAGATTTAGCTCAATGTGAAGAAGTAGTTAAGCGTTTAAAAGCGATTCTGTAAGCCTCTTCTTAGCAGTTGTACAGCCTATTACTCAGGTTGTACAACTGGGCTATAACACTATTTATATGTAATCAAAAGCACAGCAAAAAGAATAAAAGCTAGCGCAGAACAATAATATAAACCTGTTGCAGAGCGCTTAATTTTGACTAAAATTCGTTCATGGGCCAGCAGTTTAACCAATAAGATATTCCAGATTAAAACCACACCGACCATCCATACACTCATAAGCAGTTTTTGAAATAAACTAAATTTATTTTGTATAAGCAGCATTAAGCTACTATAAAACATAATATTTTTTGGATTTAAAAGACTCGATTGCAAACCTAATACCAAGCTTTTAATTTTGTTGTGCTTATCTTCTGCTTGGTCACTTAAATTATTTACATCGGTTGAGAAATTTAGAGCTGTAGATCGGGCTGCATTAAAACAAAGAAAACTCAAATAAGCCAAATACAAAGCGCCAAGCCATTTAAATATTAAAAGTAAGATACTACTTAGATTTCCAAGCAATATAAAACTAAACAGGCATCCAGCCAGAATTAAAGCATTTCCTAAAGTGATTCCTAGAACAATACCATATGTATAACGGCGTCCTTTTTGTAGAAGACTAGTGAGAATAAGAAAGAAATCTGGACCCGGTGATAAGAGTGCTAAAAAATGAGTAAATGCAATAACTAAGAAAACTTCCATAACAGCTTCATCTGTAAAACAGTCTGGAAAATCTTAGAAATAGAGCTAAACAATTTCTTGTAAATTATTGCGCGGCTGCGAGCTGGAACTGCCGAGGAGTTACCCCTGTATGTGCTTTAAAAGCTTTATGGAAATGACTTTGATCACTAAAACCTAAATTTACAGCCAATTCGGCAAGTGGCACGCCTTGTTTGAGCTGCTCTCGAGCCTGATTAATTTTTAAGTTAATTTGAAATGCATGTGGAGTTAAACCTACATTTGCTTTGAATAGACGTATGATTGCATATCTGCTTAAACCTACTCGTTGAGCAAGTTCTTCTAAAGAAATAAAACCCTCTGAGGAAGAAATCACATCGATCAGGTTTAAAAAGTCTTTATATAAATATTGAGGCTTTTGTATTTCTTCTAAAATAAAATGAGGTAATAACAAATGAATCAGGCAATGGAGAAGAGACTGCTCTTTTTCAAAAATTAATTTTTGCGCATCAAATAATGTCTCATTCATTTCAGTAAAAGCTTCATATAAAGATTCGTCTTTTATAATGAGCGGCTTATGCTGAGGTATATGTAAATCAAGACCTTGCTCTTGAAATTCTGAATACAGTTGATTTAACCATGCTAGATCTAAATGAAGCATCTGGTAACTCCATGCCTGATTTGGCATAGGATTACATGAATGCTCAACATGTGCGGGCACAATGACTAATGTACCCGCCGAGATCTTTTGTGCAGTGCCAAAAGAACTTTGAAAAACACTATTCCCCTCATCTATAGCACCAATTGAAAATGTTGGATGGCTATGAGACTTATAACATGTTCTGCCAAAACATGACCTTCGGGTTTCCACATAAGGCATTCGCCGATCTTGCCAAAACTCGAAAGTTTGAGGAATAGCGTTCATTGAACCCATTAACTCGCTAATGCTTTTTCAATATCAGCTTCCAATGCTTCAGGCTTGGTTGTTGGCGCATAACGATTTAAAACCGAACCATCTTTACCCACTAAAAACTTGGTAAAGTTCCATTTAATAGTACTGCTTCCTAAAATTCCTTTTGCTTCACGGGTTAAATATCTAAAGATCACATGAGCTTCAGGACCTTTTACATCTACTTTGGCAAACATAGGGAATTTCACTCCATAGTTACGCTGGCAGAATGTACCTATCTCTTTATTGCTTCCGGGATCTTGCCCACCAAACTGATTGCAGGGAAAACCTAAAACTTCTAAACCTTGGTCTTTATATTTTTCATAAAGTTTTTCGAGGCCCGCAAACTGTGGAGTAAAACCACATTTACTTGCAGTATTTACAATTAATAAAACTTTACCTTTGTAATCAGCGAATTGTTTAATATCTCCCTCTAACAATTCAGCTTCAAACTGATAAATGTTACTCATGGATAGGTTTCCTCATCATTTTTTTCTTGTGTTTTCAGTTGTAATGATGCCGAGTTCACACAGTAGCGCAAACCTGTCGGCTGTGGTCCATCTTCAAAAACATGCCCAAGATGAGCTTCGCAATCATGACAAACAATTTCCGTTCTGACCATACCATGCGTTAAATCTTCATGTTCATCAATAACGCTTCCATTCAGAGGGCGAAAGAAACTTGGCCAACCACAACCGCTATCGTATTTTGCATCTGACGAAAACAATTCCGCGCCACAACAACGACAAACATATGTGCCATGTTGCTTAGTATTCCAGTATTGCCCCGTAAATGCTGGTTCAGTGCCCTTTTGTCGCGTTATCCGATATTCTTCAGGTGATAACTCTCTTTGCCATTCTCGGTCTGTTTTATTAACTTTTCCCATGACCTGCACCTTTTATTCTGATGTAAACATAAATTGATAATCGTATTTTATATTTACGCCATTCATCAAAAAAACACTAGTCTCTGAACGTAAAATTTGTTGGATTTTAAACATCTAAGTAACAGAAAGCAAAAAGTAAGCAAAATACAAAAACAAAAGAAAGCAATTTTTTATTTTATTTCCTTTTAAGGAAGCAAAGATGGTGCTATTCTTGTGTGGCACGGTTGTATAGGACAAAACATGTCTCAGAAAAAAAGTGTGCTTTTCCAGCAACTATTACCAGTTATCAAACAGTATCAGCAATCGGGCTTTACCCATGAAAAAATTGTTGAATTACTTAAAGATCAACATGATCTGAATTTGGTAACAGTCAAAACATTTAAAAGTTATTTATACCGATATGCAAAAGTGAATCCAGCTATGTCTAAAAATACTGCTACTCTCCAATCCATGCCAACTTCCCGAGAAATTAAAAAATCATCGAAGCTTGAGCATGTTTGTTATGACATTCGCGGACCAGTATTACGAGCCGCCAATGAAATGGAAGAGCAAGGACATAAAATCATTAAGCTGAATATCGGCAACCCTGCCCCATTTGGTTTTGAAGCACCACAAGAAATTATTAATGACGTTGCTTTAAACCTACCAAATGCAATTGGTTATGTAGATTCAAAAGGTATCTTTCCGGCACGTAAAGCAATCTGCCAGTACTACCAGCAAAAAGGCATCTTAAATATGCACGTTAATGACGTGTATATCGGTAATGGTGTATCTGAACTCATTGTCATGGCTATGCAAGGCCTACTCGATGATGGTGATGAAATGCTCATTCCGATGCCGGACTATCCGCTATGGACAGCTGCCGTTAACCTGTCGGGCGGTACAGCCATTCATTATAAGTGTGATGAAGAAAACAGTTGGTATCCTGATATTGCCGATATTGAAAGTAAAATTACTTCAAACACACGTGGTATTGTCATTATCAATCCGAACAACCCAACTGGTTCGGTATATCCACGTCATGTGCTTGAGCAAATTGTGGCACTTGCAAAGAAACATGACCTGATTTTATTTGCTGACGAAATTTACGACAAAATCGTTTACGATGGCATTGAACATGTTGCTGTTGCTTCTTTAGCAGGCGACCAATTATGTATTTCTTTCAATGGACTATCAAAAGCATATCGTATTGCTGGTTTCCGTTCAGGCTGGATGGCAATCACAGGCGATAAAAGCCGTGCAGCAGACTATATCGAAGGTCTGGATATGTTAGCTTCAATGCGTTTATGTGCAAACGTACAAGCTCAGTATGCAATTCAAACGGCGCTTGGTGGCTATCAGTCTATTAATGATTTGATCCGACCAGGTGGACGTTTATATGAACAGCGTAATATCGCATGGGAAATGTTAAATGAAATTCCTGGTGTAAGCTGTGTTAAACCAGAAGGCGCAATGTATTGTTTCCCGCGTCTTGACCCTAACATTTACCCAATCGAAGATGATGAAAAGTTAATGTTAGATTTACTTCGTGCTGAAAAAGTACTATTAGTTCAAGGAACAGGTTTTAACTGGCCAACACCAGACCATTTCCGTGTTGTTTTCTTACCGGCAGAAAACGAATTACGTGAAGCAATTGGTCGTTTAGGCCGTTTCTTGGCCAATCGCCGTTAAAAAAATGCATAATAAAAAAGGTATCTTAAATTAGGTGCCTTTTTTTATTTTTACATCATTTAAATAATTATTTAATAACTAATATCACCTATTTTAATCAGATCAATAAACCAAATTAATATACTGAATAATATAAACTTTTAAAAATAATATATAAGACTTATTTTCTCAAAAAATCTCATCCATATTTTTTTACCAAACGTTTAAATTACTATATTTATCCCCTATTCCTCCTTTCGTTATTATGCAAAAAATGCATAAGTTGATATTTTTTTGCATTTCACACTGCTTCAAAATCGAGCAACAATCCCTTCCCATAACAACATCACCATATTCGATTCGGTTAATACTGATGCAAATTTAGGAAGATGAAATCAGTTACAGGACCGAACTGAACTACAAGGAAAGCTTTCAATCATCGTTATCCCATCTAAAAGATGATTGAACCCAAAGGATAGAGGTTCCTATGAAGCAAAAGAAATTGCTCAAGTATATTGTGGTTGCTATTTTACTAGGAGTATTGACGGGTTGGATCTGTCATCACTTCTTTAATGAAGGCGAGCAACTGAAGCAAATCGCTTCTTATTTCAACATCGTCACAGATATCTTTTTACGTCTCATCAAAATGATTATTGCCCCATTGGTATTTGCTACAATTGTGTGCGGCATTGTTTCAATGGGCAAATCAACTTCAATTGGTAGCATCACACTCAAGTCAATGACTTGGTTTATTACCGCTTCGTTTGTCTCACTTGCCATCGGTATGGGTTTAGCAAACTTTTTCCAACCTGGCGCGGCGCTAGACCTAGCATTACCAACAGCTCAACAACTTAGTAGTTCTTCTCTCCCAACAACTACTGGTTTTACCTTGCAATCATTCTTGAGTCACGTGTTCCCACGCAGCATTGCAGAAGCAATGGCGAACAATGATATTTTACAAGTCCTTGTTTTCTCTATTTTCTTTGGTTCAGCTCTTGCTTTTGTAAATCAGGGCAAAGAAAAAGACTCAGTTATCATTCGCTTAACTGATGAACTCAGTAAAATCATGTTTCGCATTACTGACTACGTAATGATGTTCGCACCTTTTGCAGTATTTGCTGCAATCGCTTCAGCAATTACAGTACAAGGCTTAGGCTTAATTGTTGATTATGGCATTTTAATCGCAGAATTCTACTTCGGTCTGCTATTACTTTGGGTCATTTTGTTCTCTGTTGGCGCAATCGTACTTAAAAAAGATATCTTCCGTTTAGGTAAATTGATCCGTGAACCTGTAACACTTGCTTTTGCTACAGCTTCAAGTGAATCAGCCTATCCTAAAGTTATGGATGCTTTAAATAAGTTCGGCGTGCCTAAAAAAGTGACTAGCTTCGTTTTACCATTAGGTTATTCATTTAACCTTGATGGTTCGATGATGTACACCACATTTGCGGTACTCTTTATCGCTCAAGCTTACAATATTGATCTGAGCTTCACTCAACAAATCTTGATTTTGTTAACGCTTATGGTGACAAGTAAAGGTATTGCGGGTGTTTCAAGAGCTTCTATTGTGGTTATCTCGGCAACACTCACAATGTTCCATTTGCCTGAAGCCGGTATTCTATTATTACTTGGTATTGATCAGTTCCTTGATATGGGCCGTACTGCAACAAACGTAGTAGGTAATAGTATTGCGACTGCAGTTGTTGCCAAACTTGAAGGCGATAAAGTGGCTGATACTGAAGAATTACCAGAGCCTGTATTAATTAAATCAACTCAAGAACAAACAATCGCTTAAGTTTCCTTTTTCTCCCACTCTCCCAACTTAAGAGCAATTTTATACGACCTTATAAAATTGCTCTTTTTTTCTTCCAAACTAAACAATAAAAAGTTATCAGTATTTCTCTATTAAATAATAGGCCAAATTATGGATTTTAGTTCCTATTAAATTTCTTAAAAGTAAACCTTAAAAACAGAATAAAAAACCATCATTCAAAAATTTATATATTTAGAAACACCTACTAAATGATTATTTTTTAATTCAATTTACGATTGATTCATTATATTAAACAACTAAGATTATTATTTAATTCGAACATGAAAAATTTTATTTTATATTCTTAATAAATATAGTTTTAAAAATCAATTCAATAAATCCACCAAATGTTAAATAAAGGCCCAACCCAACCTATTATTTTTTAATTTTATAAAGACTAAAAAATCATTTGCGTGAATTATATTAAAAAGTAAATAAATTCAGATAAATTAGAAAAACTTAATAGATTTTTTATTTTTTTCATGATATTTATTAGCGCTGAATAAAAGCAATGTTTAAATGATTGTTGTCGAAACAAAATGATATTCAAGGATGCTTTTATTCAAACAAGTTACGGATATGTTTTACATGGTATGTATTTTGCTTAGGAAAAGCAGGCGTATTCGGCAAACTTTATACTTCGTCACTTCATAAGGATATTTTCGATGTTGACTAAAACTGTTAAATCTTTCGGTTTAGCGATGGGCTTATTAGCCTGCTCTCTCCCACTTTACGCAAAAAACAATGTTGTTGTTGTCGCTACTGGCGGTACCATTGCTGGTGCTGGCGCAAGCTCAGCAAATAGTGCAACTTATACGGCGGCAAAAGTTCCAGTTGATGCTTTAATCAATGCAGTTCCTCAAATTCAAGATTTGGCGAATGTATCTGGTATCCAAGCATTACAAGTAGCTTCTGAAAGTATTACTGACAAGGAATTATTACAAATTGCTCGTCAAGTAAATGAACTTGTTAAAAAGCCAACTGTAAATGGCGTTGTGATTACACACGGTACAGATACTTTAGAAGAAACAGCATTTTTCTTAAATCTTGTTGTTCATACTGATAAACCAATCGTACTTGTTGGCTCAATGCGCCCATCAACTGCTCTTTCAGCAGATGGTCCACTTAACCTTTATAGTGCTGTTGCATTGGCCGCTTCTGATGATGCAAAAAATAAAGGCGTTATGGTTCTCATGAACGACTCTATTTTTGCTGCTCGTGATGTAACTAAAGGCATCAACATTCATACAAATGCTTTTGTAAGCCAATGGGGTGCTTTGGGTACACTTGTTGAAGGCAAACCATATTGGTTTAGACAATCTGTTAAACGTCATACCAATGCTTCAGAATTTAATATTGAAAATATTAAAGGTGATGCTCTTCCAACAGTACAAATCGTTTATGGTTCTGACTCTATGCTTCCTGATGCTTATGAAGCATATGCAAAAGCTGGCGCTAAAGCGATTATTCATGCAGGTACAGGTAATGGTTCTGTAGCGAAATATATCGTTCCAACATTACAAAACCTTCATGACAAAAACGGTATTCAAATTATCCGCTCATCACGCGTTCCACAAGGTTTTGTGTTACGTGATGCAGAACAACCTGACTCTAAATATGGTTGGGTAGCAGCTCATGATTTAAATCCTCAAAAAGCGCGTATTCTTGCAGCGTTGGCACTTACCAAAACCAACGATGCGAAAGAAATTCAACGCATGTTCTGGCAGTACTAAAATTCCTAACCAGCCCAAATCAATTTGGGCTGGTTCTTTTTATCCGCTTTAATTTTCTCTTTAAAAATAAAAGAACAACTTTGATCAATCCTTCACTTTCGTGTTCTCAACCTTCTGTTTAAATACTAAAATCCATAACAGTTGCCAAAATATTAAGCATTTCGTTTGAACTTTGCGTGTTAAACTATGCTGCGGTCGCATTAAGGATTGGTTTATGCAGTTTGTTCATCTCGGTATTTACACAGAATTTTCGATTACAGAGTCGATTGTTCGCATACCCGACTTGGTCAAGACTGCGGTAAAGGATGAAATGCCTGCGCTGGCACTTACCGACTTATCCAACCTTCATGCTGCTGTAAAATTTTATAACTCTTGCCTTAAGAAAGGCATTAAGCCTATTTTGGGTAGTACAATTCGTCTTAATGATGCCCAACATCGTGCAACTTTGCTTGCAATGAGTGATATTGGATGGAAAGGACTGACCGAAATTGTTTCGCGTGGATTTATTGAAGGTCAACAACTCAGTATCCCTTGTGTACAAAAAGAATGGGTCCTAGAGCAGCATCAAGGTATTATTGTTTTACTTGGCCAACATAGTGATGTTGGGCAAATGCTTTGCTCATCTAACCCGCAAAAAGCAGAACCTTTACTTGAAGAGTGGATTGAAAAGTTTGGTAATCGTGTTTATCTAGCCTTAACACGTACTGATCGTCCTGGCGAAGAAGACTTTATTCAAGAAGCTGCCAAACTTGCAGCTAAATATAATGTTGGTGTTGTTGCACACAACGATGTGCACTTTATTGAAAAAGAAGATTTCGAAGCGCACGAAGCTCGTGTATGTATTGCAGATGGTTATGTTTTAGCAGATGATCGACGTCCGCGCTTATATAGCCCAGAGCAGTATTTCAAAACTTCTGATGAAATGATTGAGCTGTTCTCAGATATTCCTAGTGCTATTGAAAACACCTATCAAATCGCTAAACGCTGTAATGTCACTTTAAAGCTCGGTACTTACTTTTTACCTGAGTATCCAATTCCTGATGGTTTTACCATCGATACCTATTTTGAGCACTTATCAAAAGAAGGCTTAGAAGAGCGCTTAAATTACCTTTACCCTGTCGAAAAGCGTGGTGAAGACTGGCCCGAAATTCGTAAACCATATGATGAACGAATAGATTATGAAGTCGGAATCATCCTGAAAATGGGATTCCCTGGTTACTTCCTGATTGTCATGGACTTCATTCAATGGGCGAAAAACAATGGTGTCCCTGTTGGACCGGGCCGTGGTTCAGGTGCAGGTTCATTAGTAGCTTATAGCTTAAAAATTACAGATCTTGATCCACTTCGTTACGACCTACTCTTCGAACGTTTCTTAAACCCGGAACGTGTATCGATGCCCGACTTTGACGTCGATTTCTGTATCGCAGGTCGTGACCGTGTGATCGATTATGTATCACGTACTTATGGCCGTGAAGCGGTGTCTCAGATTGCAACGTTCGGTACGATGGCTGCAAAAGGTGCGATTCGTGACGTTGCCCGCGTTTTAGGGAAGTCTTATGGTCTAGCTGACCGTATTTCAAAAATGGTTCCAACTAAGCCACTTGGTGTGGATTTGGCAACTGCAATTGAAATGGAACCTCAGCTTAAAGATATTGTTACCAACCCTTCCAACCCAGATAATGATGATGCCAGCGAAATTTGGGAAATGGCATTAAAGTTAGAAGGTATTACCAGAAATACAGGTAAACATGCCGGTGGTGTTGTTATTGCACCCGGTAAAATTACCGACTTCTCTGCTGTGCTTTGTGACGCAGACGGTACTAACCGCGTAGCACAGTATGATAAAGATGATGTAGAAGCTGCAGGTCTCGTAAAATTCGACTTCTTGGGCTTACGTAACTTAACCGTTATTGAAGATGCTATTCAAAATATTAATAAAAACCGCGATAGCAATGACCCTTTAAACATTTCACACGTCCCTCTTGACGACCCTAAAGCTTATTCTGTCTTTGCTGATGCAAATACAACCGCGGTATTCCAGTTTGAATCCGTCGGTATGAAACGAATGCTTAAAGAAGCGCGTCCAAGTAAATTCGAAGAAATTATTGCGTTCGTATCTTTATATCGTCCGGGTCCGATGGATCTGATCCCAGACTTTATTCACCGTATGCATGGTGGAGAATTTGAGTATCTTCATCCATTGCTAGAAGGTGTATTAGAACCAACCTACGGGATTATGGTTTACCAAGAACAGGTAATGCAAACTGCACAGATTTGTGCAGGTTACACACTCGGTGGCGCTGACTTGCTCCGCCGTGCGATGGGTAAAAAGAAACCTGAAGAAATGGTGAAACAGCGCCAAATCTTCCTTGAGGGTGCTGGACAAAAAGGTATTGATGAAAGCACAGCTAACCATATCTTCGACTATATGGAAAAGTTCGCAGGCTATGGTTTTAACAAATCGCACGCCGCAGCCTATGCACTTGTTGCATACCATACAGCATGGTTAAAAGCCCACTATCCTGCCGAATTTATGGCAGCAGTAATGTCATCGGAAATGCAGAACACTGACAGTGTCGTATTTTTGATTGATGACTGCCGAAATAACGGACTCGAGGTCTTACCGCCATCAGTCAATATGTCGACTTATCATTTCCATGCGAGTGATGATAAAACCATTGTTTATGGTTTAGGGGCAATTAAAGGTGTTGGTGAACAGGCAATGCAGTCTGTTATTGACTCACGTCGCCAACAAGGGCCTTATACTGACCTATTTGATTTCTGCCATCGTATTGATTTGAAAAAAATCAATAAACGAACCTTAGAAGCACTTATCCGTGCTGGTGCGCTTGATTGTTTAGGTATTGAACGTTCAAGTCTAATGGCTCAATTGCCAGAAGCTGTACAAGCTGCCGAACAAGCACGTAGTAACCGTGAAAGCGGTATTATGGACTTATTTGGTGAAGTTGAAGAAGTTCAACGTAAACCAGCTAAACCTGTTAAGCCATGGAGTGATGAAGTTCGTCTCAAAGGCGAAAAAGATACACTTGGACTATATTTAACAGGTCACCCAATTGATGTTTATCGTCAAGAACTCAAAGCGTTTATTCCTGCAAAACTTAATGAAATTACCGCAACTCGTCGCGGTGTAACGACTGTTTATGCAGGACTTGTCCTTGATGTAGCGAATTTCCCAAACCGTGTTGTTATTGTGCTTGACGACGGAACAGCACGTATTGAAGTCAGTTGTAACCACGAACGTTTCCAACGCTTTAAAGATATTATTCAAGTTGAGCGCGTAGTCGTCTTTGAAGGCGAGATCTATGAGCGTGAAGGTTTTGATCGTCCAATGGGACGCTTGAACAAAGCGTTTAGCTTAAATGAAATCAGACAAAAACGCGCCAATAGTATTCAAATCAAATTAACCCATGATCTATTGCAACCAAGTTTGGCAAAAGATCTACAAAATATATTATTGCCTTATTGTAATGTCGATATGCATCAGCATATTGCAATACAGTTACAGATTGACCAACCATATGCTCAGGCTGAGCTTCAGCTTGGCCCACAATGGAAAGTCGCTCCTTTAGATGAACTTCTTGCCAAACTAAGAGATTACTTTGGTAAGGATAATATTCATATTGAATATCAGGTAAAATCTAAGGCAGCTAAAGCAGCAGAACCTGTTCGTCCACAACCTGTTGCCTCACCTCCTGTGGACATGACTATTGATGATGCATTGGATTCATACCAAAGCGAAGTTTCTCAATATTCGTAATTTCTGGAAATCTTATGAGTTTGTTTGACGACACCGCCGTGTCAAAACAATTAGCACAAGTGCGTATTGTCATGGTCAATACCACTTTACCGGCTAATATTGGCAGTGCTTTACGCGCAATGAAAACGATGGGCTTGAGTAAGTTGGTTCTGGTTTCACCAAAAACCTACCCACATCCAGATATTCAGGCGCTTGCTGCTGGTGCACAAGATTTATTAGAACAGGTTGAAATTGTTGAAACACTCGAAGAAGCAATTAAAGATTGCCATTTAGTTTTCGGAACAAGTGCAAGAAGCCGTACTATTCCATGGCCTTTGTTAGATGTTCGCCCTGCTTCCAAAGAAGCAATCAAGGCGGCTGCACAAGGACAACAAATTGCGATCGTTTTTGGACGTGAAGACCGCGGTTTAACCAATGAAGAATTGGCTTTGGCAAACTATCACCTTACTATTCCTGTGAACTCGGACTATGGTGTACTTAACGTTGCTCAAGCGATTCAAGTGGTTTGTTATGAACTTCGTATGTCGGTATTAGAGCAAAAAGAAGTTGCTTCTGATGCTGGGCAAATGCCGCTTGCTCAAGGTCAAAGCATGCAATGGGATGAGCCGTTAGTGACTCAGCAGCAAATGGAAGAGTTCTACCCTCATTTGGAAAAAATGCTCACCGAAATTGAATTTTTAGATCCAGAAAATCCACGTTTACTACCTTTACGCTTGCGTCGTTTATTTGGTCGTATACAATTAGATCGTATGGAATATCATTTACTTCGCGGTATTTTTAGTCGAGTCCAAGCCCTCACAAGCGGCAAATGGAAAAAAGCATCATCGGACAAGGAGGATCAACCCAATGCTTAAACAGCTTAAAGAAGATATACAGGCTGTATTCGCGCGAGATCCTGCTGCACGAAATACACTCGAAGTACTTACCACTTACCCGGGTATACACGCTTTACTTTTGCATAGACTTGCACATGAATTGTGGAAAAAAGATTGCAAAGGTACCGCCCGTTTTGTTTCGTCATTTAGTCGTTTTGCAACGGGTATTGAAATTCACCCTGGTGCTAAAATCGGCAAACGCTTCTTTATCGATCATGGCATGGGCGTTGTAATTGGTGAAACTGCTGAAATTGGTGATGATGTAACGCTATACCACGGTGTTACCTTAGGTGGTACGACTTGGAATAAAGGTAAGCGTCACCCAACTTTAGAAGATGGCGTGGTTGTCGGTGCTGGTGCGAAAATCTTAGGTCCATTTACGGTAGGTAAAGGCGCCAAAGTTGGTTCAAATGCGGTAGTCACAAAAGCAGTTCCTGCTGGTGTAACAGCTGTTGGTAACCCTGCACGTTATATCTATAAAGATGCCGACAAAACTAAAGATAAAGATGAAGAACGTCGCCGTGATTATGCACAAAGTATTGGTTTTGCTCCGTATGCGACTACTGCTGATCAATCTGACCCAATTTTAGAAGGAATGCGAGTTTTACTTGACCGTATTCAGCACAATGAAACGCGTATGAATAATTTGTGCCAGCGTTTGTCCGAACTTGACCCAACTTTCAAAAAAGAAAGTCAAGATGAACAGCCTTTTAGTGATGAAGAGCTAAAAATTCTTGAAGAAGTTCGTCGTGAATGCGGTGCGCAAAACAAGACATCAAAAACGTAATATTCTTGATTCATAATGTAACACGCTTACCCTTGCATGTCGGTTTAGGTTTTCCTAGACTTGTTGTACCTTATTTAACTTTATAAAATGAACGGAAGAACCTATGAATTTTAAGCCTTTGGCATATATCCTTCTTGCGACCTCAAGTTTAACAGCGTGTACCATGGCACCTGTAAAAGAACAAAAAATTGAACCGTTTGTTTTTAAGGAACCAGAGCTTACACCTCCATTTTATGCATTAAACCCATTTAATTATGATGCTCCGCCTGCATTTGAAGTTGCTTTAAAAGAAGCTGCTGCACAGCCTGTAACCAAAATGGTTGTAACTCGTCAGGACGATCCAACCAAAACACTTACATTAGATACGAATAAATTGATCGTACCTACAGTCAACAACTCACAACGTTCAATGAAGTACGCAGTTTTAGCGGGCAATAATGAAATTGATGTAACTGAAATTGATGACTTCTTACAACTTGTTGAAGGTAAAGCGCGTCACTATCCGCCTCGTTTTACTGACCGTCAAGAACGTAAAGGCTTTGAAAGCAAACTTAAGGAAGTCACTCAGCGCTTAGATACTTTAGCTGCTAATCCAGATGCTTCATTTGATATTCTTATTCGTGCTTTTAAAGCAAGTGTACTTGCCCGTAACCTTGATTTAGGTACTGCTCATACCACTAAGTCTTTAGAATATGCACAAAGACTTTTAAAAATTAATCCAGATGATGCTGAAGCGAATTTCTGGTTTGGTTTTGGCTTATCTGAAGGTGGTGGTCAACGTGAGGCTATTCCGTATTTAGATAAAGCTATTAAAGGTAATGTTCAGGAAGCATATTTAGCCGCTGCAAATAACTATATTGCAATGGAACAAAAGAAAAATGCGATTCAGACTCTAAAAAATTACAAGGTTAAATACCCTGATGAAGCTGAAGTAGCAGACCGTTTAATTCAAGAAATTGAAAAACAAGGTCGCTGGAATGTATGGCAAGTTTTAACAAACCCTGCTATGTCTTCTGCTACCCCAAGTGCAGCTACAAAAAAGTAAGCGCTTAAACTTTATAAAAGGGCTGATTTGACAGCCCTTTTTTTATGTTTGATCAATTGAAAAATACTTTAAAATTTGTATGATCAGCATATTACTGATCCACATATTTGACCATAATGTTTGTTAGAAAAAGAAACTCAGCGCTCTTCACGGTCATACTCCTCGGTTCAATCCTGAGTGGATGTCAGGTCGTCAATGTTAAGCAACAAGCTCTCAACGTTACTATTGCAAATGAGCGTAATAGTATTCTTACCCAAGATAAACTAAGTGAAGCGAGTCTTAATGTTTTGTCCATGTCAGGGCAAGAAGCTAAGGCCTGTACAGACTCCCCTGACACTTGTGTTAATCAACTTAAAAATCTGCCCCAAATTTTAGATGAACAGCTGTTATCGGCTGCGAGTGAAATGTATCTCGCAAAAGCAATGGCTTTGTCAGATTCTTCTGAATGTAAAATTAGTCGTTTCACTAAACATAAGCCAACTGAAGAACAAAAAGTTATTCAAAATAAATATGATGAATGCTTAGATCAACAGTTAAGTCTACTCGATAAGAGTATCCGTTATAGCTATGCTTATCTGTTTTCTACAAAACGTCAGCCGACTGATCGTATTTTTGATAATAGACAAGTTCAGATACGCGACTTCTATAATCAAGCGATTGCCAAAATGGTCAGTGTGTATGATTTAAGATATCCACAAAAAAATGTGGTAGAGCCACAAATCCATATTGGTAAGAGTGTATATTCAATTGATTTTGAGTTTCATAGACAATTATCTGGCCAAAAATTAGAAAAATTAATTTCAAGTTATAACTTAAATTTCTCAGGTTTAAGAACAATCAACCGTCGTGATGGTTTCGGTTCCGAATTTGTAGCTGTCTTCCCAAGTTCAGGCAAAGAAGACATTAATGAATACATTTTAGATCCACTTAATTACAGCTATAAAAATGGTGTAAATCCAAATATTCACCATGCACGTTATTTAGCGGCAACTATTGTTGCAGAGCCTAAACATGCTAAAACCATTCAAGAAATTATTAATGACCCAGAATTTGTGATTCGGGTCTATGATCCTTATCGAACTGATAATATTAATGTCGCTGGTAAGCAATATCCTTTAGCTGCAAACTTCTCAGCTCCTTATGGTCTGTGGTTAGCTGAAAACAACCTAGGTGTAGCGGCTTATTTAAGCTTGATTGATCGTGATCAGCACTTAACCATGCCGCATTTATATATGCTTGAACCTTATAATCCAAACAAAAAAATTATTGTGTTGGTCCATGGTTTAGCAAGTAGCCCCGAGGCATGGATTGCGCTCACCAACGATGTCATGGGTGATACTGTTTTAAGAGATAACTATCAAGTTTGGCAAGTTTTCTACTCGACCAATATGCCAATTCTGGAAAGCCGGTTCCAGATTTATGCCCTTTTGAAACAAGCATTCGGTTCGTTAAACCCAAGTGATCCTGCTGCGCATGATGCGGTGCTTGTAGGTCATAGTATGGGAGGAATTATTAGCCGTTTACTTGTAAGTGATGCTGATATTACTAAACCTGCCTTGGAGATGATGACGATCCGTCAGCAAAACCGTTTTAAGAAACATCCTATGGTGACTGAACGGTTGCAAATGCATTCAATTAGTAACTTTGATCGTGCAATTTTCTTGGCATCGCCACACCGAGGTACTGATTATGCAGATCGTTGGTTCACATTAGCTGCGCGTAAAATTATCCGCTTACCGGGTGCTTTTTTATCAGCTGTTGCAACTTCGCTCACCACAGAAAATTTAGATATTAAAGATTTCTTGAATAATATTGATAATGGCCTGATTCAAAATGGACCAAGCGACTTAAGCCATCAATCTAAATTTATGGAACTCACTGAGAATATTAATCCCCATCAAGGGTTAATCTTCCACTCAATTATGGGCAACATTACCAAAAGTGATGATCCAAATGTGATTACCGATGGTATTGTTCCTTATAAAAGTGCTCACTTAGAAGGTGCTAAATCTGAGAAAGTTCTACCGGGTGGACACTCTATTCAGTTAACACCACAAGCCGTATTAGAACTACGTCGTATTTTACGAGAGCATTTAGTTGAACATGGTTTGTATAAACCATAAAAAATAAAAAGAGCCAAAGGATATCCTTTGGCTCTTTTGTTTTAGGTTAGATTTTATTGCCCAGAACGGATGATGTAATCAAACGCAGAGAGTGATGCTTTAGCGCCTTCACCTGTAGCAATAATGATTTGCTTGTAAGGTACAGTGGTACAGTCACCCGCAGCAAATACACCTTTTACATTGGTTTCGTTGCGGTCATTGACAATGATCTCACCACGGTTGGTTAACTCAACCTCACTGTCTTTTAAAAAGTCAGTGTTTGGAAGTAAACCAATCTGTACAAAGATCCCTGCAAGCTCTACCACATGCTCTTCATCAGTTGTACGGTCTTTATATTTAAGACCGGTTACTTGTGAACCGTCACCTAATACTTCTGTGCTTAATGCATTCATAATCACGGTGGTGTTTGGCAAGCTATTTAACTTGTTTTGCAAGACTTGGTCAGCACGAAGTTTAGTGTCGAACTCAACCAGAGTTACATGCTCAACAATACCTGCAAGGTCAATCGCCGCTTCAACACCTGAGTTACCACCACCAATCACAGCAACACGTTTGCCTTTGAACAATGGACCATCACAGTGTGGACAGTACGCTACACCACGGGTACGGTATTCAGCTTCACCTGGTACATTCATTTCTCTCCAACGTGCCCCTGTTGAAAGGATCACAGTTTTCGATTCAAGTTTTGCACCGTTTTCAAGTTCAACTTCAACCAAGCCATTTGCTGTTTGGTCTGCACCAGTGATTTTGCTGACACGTTGCAGGTTCATAATATCCACATCGTATTCACGAACATGTGCTTCCATTTCAGCAGCAAACTTAGGACCTTGGGTCTTTTGCACAGAAGTGAAGTTTTCAATATCCATGGTGTCCATGACCTGACCACCAAAGCGTTCAGCCACGATACCTGTGTTAATGCCTTTACGTGCCGCATAGATTGCAGCTGTTGCACCCGCAGGTCCACCACCAATCACCAATACATCAAACGCATCTTTGGCATTGAGTGCTGCTGCGTCTTTTTCAGCTGAATTGGTATCAAGTTTTGCCACAATCTCTTCAAGGGTCATACGACCTTGACCAATGTGTTCATTGTCCTGGAAGACCATCGGTACAGCCATGATTTTGCGTTGTTCCACTTCGTCTTGGAAGAATGCACCATCAATCATGGTTGCCGTGGTGTTCGGGTTATAAATGGCAATCAGGTTAAGTGCCTGTACCACGTCCGGACAGTTATGACAGCTAAGCGAAACAAACACATCAAAGTTAGCTTTGAGGTTTAAGCCTTTAATCTGGTTAAGCACTTCATCCGACACTTTAGGTGCATAGCCAGACACTTGTAACAGAGCCAAGATCAAAGAGGTAAACTCATGGCCCATTGGTAAGCCTGCAAAGAACACACGAGGCTGTTCACCTGCTTTAGCCACACCAAAGCTTGGACGACGTGTATTATTACCGTCAAAACGGGCTGTTACCTTGTCAGAAAGCTCAGCGATTTCAGTTACTAATTCTTTAATTTGAGCAGCTTTATCTGATTCATCTAAAGCAGCAACTAATTCGATTGGACTTTCTAAACGTTCTAGGTAAGCTTTTAATTGAGTTTTAATGTTTTGATCTAACATCTGTTTTTTACTCCAATGCATCCAAATTCTTTCAATAGATACATAGTACGTTAAAACAATGAATAGGTAAAACAGTATGTTTTTATATATTTGATCGGTTTTTTAGATTTTATTATTTCTTCAATCAAAAAAAGCCAACCTGAACTCATCCCAGCGCAGGTCGGCAAACTGGTTAAACTAGAGTAAGACCACACCAAATACAGCCCCAGCAATCAAAACATGCAATGGATGAACTTTTTTAATTAAAGATAATAAAGTTGCAATGACTACCATAATGATAAGTAAAGTATTTATTGCCGCTGCTTCAGAAATAATCCATGCACTGGCAAGCACAGTCCCCACAGTGACAGGTTGTAAAGCAAGCTGTAAAACACGGCGCCATTTCTTATCTTTGAATTTTGACCAGCCTCTCATCACAAATACAGTAATAAGAGATGACGGTAAAAATTTAGCAGTAGACGTCACCAATAGACCAGACAACCCTGCTACATGCCACCCTACCAAAGGTACAATCATCATATTTGGACCAGGTGCAGCTTGTGCCATGGCAAACAACGCACTAAATTCTTGCGCCGTCATCCAATGATGAATATCGACTACTTGACGTTGCATTTCGGGCAAAATCGTATTCCCACCACCAAATGCAATAAGAGACAACTGAGTAAAAATGATTGCTAAAGTAAGTAGTACGGCACCCATTACACACGTCTCCAAATGATGGCTGAATAAAACGCAAGTAAAATCAGCATAGTCAAAAGTAAAGGAATTTTTAGGAGAGCAATGCTGACAATTGCCGCCACTACAACACAGATTGCTAATGGATTACGTAATAAGGGCTTAAGCATTTTCAAACCTGTGGCAACCAGAAGCCCTGCTGCTGCTGCTCCTAAACCTTCAAAAAGGTGCTTAACCATTAAGTTGTCTTGGAACTGCTCATAGACATAATGTAAAAGTACAACAATTACGGTAGGTGCGAAGATTAAACCAATGAGTGAGCTCACTGCTCCACGGACACCGCGAAACTCCATGCCAATCGCAACCGATAAATTAATAATATTGCCGCCCGGTAAAAATTGGCACAGACCAAGTAACTCAGTGAATTTTTCAGGGCTTAACCAATGCCTTTGCTCTACAATAACTTTACGGGCTAAAGGCAGCACACCACCAAATCCAATTAAACCTAATGTTAAAAAACCTAAAAATAACTCTGTGCAAGTAGGAACAGTATCCTTCTGCACGGCAATCTCAACATGGTTCATTTTCGTTACTTTTCACTTTATCCGACCAAGATAGAATGATACTTTTATGATATATCTACAAATGCTTTTATTTTCATTAACCATACCCTAAAGGTATTCCTATGCTCGATTTATATAAGCTTCATGCCTTTGTAGTGGTGGTTGAAGAAAGAAATATTACTCATGCAGCAAACCGTTTGTTTATTCAACAGCCACCTTTAACGCGTTTACTTAAAAAACTTGAACAAGAACTCGGTACACAGTTACTTATTCGTCAACCGCGCGGGATTGAACCGACGGAAGCGGGTTTAGCATTATTTAAAGAAGCACAACTTTTATTAGAACATGCCCGCCATATTCCCCAATTGGTCCAAGATGTTAGCCAAGGTAAAACTGGACAACTCAATATTGGCTTTACAAGTTCCGCAGGTTTGCATCCGCTCATTTCACTCGTATTACGTTCATATCGGGAAATGTACCCTGCTGTGCAAACCAAACTTGAAGAAGCAGGCAGTCAAAAGCAACTGGACTGGTTAATTTCAGAAAAACTTGATATTGCCTTTTTAAGAGCGCCGATTAGCCGAGATATTGGTTTGAAGCATCTTCATATATTAAACGAGCCAATGGTGGTGGCCTTACCTATCGGCCATCCGCTTACACAGAAGAAAAAAATTAGTTTAAGTAACTTGTCAGAGGAAAATTTTGTTTTATACCGTCGCTCTTCAGGGCAAGGCTTATATGACAATATTTTATATAGCTGCTATCAGGCAGGTTTTAGTCCGCGTATTATTCAAGAAGCGCCGCGCCCTACTGCGACCCTCAATTTAGTGGCTGCCGGTATTGGAATTAGTATTGTGCCCGCTTCAATGCATAACTTTTGGGACCATGAAATCGTCTATCGCGAGTTTGATGATTCGATAAAACTAAATGCGCCTATTTACTTAATTACACGAGAAAATGAAAACTCAGCTAAAGTTTCAAACTTCATTGAACTCATGCAAAAACTATTACCTACAATGACCTAAATGTAAAAGCTAGGCAATAAAAAATGCCTATATAAAGGCACTTTTTAAAGTCATTTTTAGCAAAAAATAGTTCAAATAAATTTTACGATTTTAAGAGTAATACTTTTTCTTTAACCAAAGCGAAACGGTGACGAGTGAAATTAAAACGGGTACTTCAACCAATGGCCCGATCACTGTGGTAAATGCTACAGGTGATGCTAAACCAAAAGTTGCAATAGCTACAGCTAAAGCCAACTCAAAGTTATTACCTGCCGCGGTAAATGAAATAGCAGCGGTACGCGGGTAATTATTCCTCATCCGTTTACTCATAAAGAAACTAATAAAGAACATCACTACAAAGTAAATCGTGAGTGGAATCGCAATACGTAATACATCTAAAGGTAAGCTCACCACATCGCCACCTTTTAAACTAAACATCGCCACAATGGTAAAAAGTAAAGCAATTAAACTAATCGGGCTGATCTTTGGTAAAAATTTAGTTTGATACCATTCCAACCCTTTCGACTTGACTAAAATCAAACGTGTCAAGAAACCCATTAAGAATGGAATACCTAAGTACACCAAAACAGCATGTGTGATGGTCCAGAAATTGACATCAATCACTTGTCCTGCCACACCAAAATATGGCGGCAAGAAAGTTAAGAACAACCATGCATAGGTACTAAAAAATAAAATCTGAAAAATACTGTTAAAGGCGACTAAAGCTGCAACATATTGGTTATCACCACAAGCTAAGCCATTCCAGACCAATACCATTGCAATACAACGTGCCAAGCCTATCAAAATAAGGCCCGTCATATACTCCGGATAGTTATGCAAAAAAACAATCGCAAGGATAAACATTAAAACTGGAGCAATAATCCAGTTTTGTATCAAAGATAAAGTTAAGGTTTTCTTATCCTTAAATACTTCTGGTAAAGCCGCATATTCCACTTTTGCCAATGGCGGATACATCATTAAAACCAAACCGATTGCGATTGGAATATTAACGTTATCTACACTTAATTCATTTAAAGACACAGATGCCTGAGGAAAGAAAACTCCAATCGCTAAACCTAAAGCCATTGCTATAAAAATCCATAGCGTCAGGTTTCGATCTAAAAAGGAAAGCCCTTGTTTAGTCATGTTCTACTCGAAGAAAGAATTGATTAATTTTGCTCAATACACACAAATGACTTATGCACTTATGCTAAGAAAATCTAAATTTTAA
Source organism: Acinetobacter sp. FDAARGOS_494 (assembly GCF_003812225.1). NCBI lineage: Bacteria > Pseudomonadati > Pseudomonadota > Gammaproteobacteria > Moraxellales > Moraxellaceae > Acinetobacter > Acinetobacter sp. FDAARGOS_494. The sequence continues at coordinate 3,303,826 of NZ_CP033866.1, read as the reverse complement.
AGACGGAAATCTAGGAAGATTAATCACAACACGTTGTCGTGATGAAAGACTGATCTTGTTGTTTTACTTTTGTCCCACTCTCGTCATTTTCTATCACCTTTAAAATATCTAAAGCCCAAACAGGTAAATCAGGATTTAAGCTGTAATAAACCCACTGTCCTTTTCTTTCATCCAGTAATACGCCATGAGTTCGTAACAAAGCTAAGTGTCTAGAAATTTTGGGTTGGCTCAACTCAAGCTGTTCGGTTAGCTCACAGACACAAATATTTTGTTTATTTAGAACTAATTTAAGAATATTTAACCGAGTTTGGTCAGATAGACATTTAAAGAAATCGACTTGGTTGATCATATCTTCAACAAAATATATTCGTTATTGCAAATATACGGATATCCATATATAAATGCAATATCTTAATTCATCGATAAATTTGTCATGACTGAGCTAGTGAAGATTTACCATAACCCTGCTTGCGGGACCTCGCGCAATACATTGGCGCTTATTCGTCATGCAGGAATTGAACCTATCGTTATTGAATATTTGCAAACACCGCCAAGTAAAGATGAATTGATTCAACTCATTAAGGATTCGAACCTAAGTGTACGTGAAGCAATTCGTAAAAATGTTGATCCCTATAAAGATTTAGAGATAGAACAAGACCATTGGACCGATGAACAGTTAATTGATTTTATGGTGCAATATCCAATTTTAATTAATCGCCCATTTGTAGTTACACAAAAAGGTACTCGACTTTGCCGCCCTTCTGAGATTGTACTGGACATTTTAGATTCACAAAACTTAGGCTATTTTGCAAAAGAAGATGGTGAAATCATTATTGATGAGCAAGGCCGTCGTATAAAGTAATTGAAGATACTTATTAATATAAAAAGCTAAATGGCATGGCACCGTTTAGCTTTTTTGAATGAAACGGATTAAAAATAGGATTTGATAAAAGGAAGCAGTTGCTCTCCTATTACCATGCCTAATAAACCGACTAATGCAACAAGAGGTGGAGCTGGTGACTTAACATTTAAAACATAATATAAGACACCAACAAGCAACCCTACAGCCAAAGATAACAAGTACATTTTCATCGTACATACCTTAAGGAAACAAGCTATTTAATGAGGCAGGTTCCCATACTGTTTTATTTAAAATGCAAAACACGAGCACCCAAGTGCGCCCCAGAAAGATTTTTTGTCCTTATCATTTACAGGAACATCAAGCATCCAAGCGTGGCTGTGTCCATGCATTCCACAGCTACTAGCACATGCACACAATGCACTTTGTGACTGTAATGATTGATTCGATGGTGCATTACGGTTTTCAGATAAGCGCCACTGACCACCGAAGCGTTTTACTGGCGACCATGTTGGAGATGCTGGCGGTAACGGCGGATCGTCTTGCTTAAACTCTGCCCCTGCGTACACCACTTTTCCACCTAAAACAGTGAGTACAGACTCAATCCACTGGATATCTTCTGCTTCAACTTTGAAGTAGTCATCAGACAATACCACCAGATCAGCAAGTTCCCCTGCTGTGAGTGAACCTTTGACATCTTTTTCACCTGAGAACCAAGCCGAACCTTTAGTCCAGAGTTTGAGGGCCGTTTGACGATCTAATAAATTTTTTTCATCATACAGCGGTAAACCACCAACTGTTTTACCTGTAGTCAGCCAATACAAACACACCCAAGGGTTATAAGATGCAACACGAGTCGCATCCGTTCCCGCACCCACAGGTACACCGAGTTCTAACATTTTCTTGACTGGTGGCGTTGCTTGAGCAGCTTCGGCACCATAGCGTTTTACGAAAATCTCACCTTGATATGCCATACGATGCTGAATCGCGATACCACCACCCAACGCACCAATACGTTCGATATTACGCTCAGATACAGTTTCGGCATGGTCAATAATAAATCGTGTCGCAAATGGCTGTTTTGAATTGACGCGCTCAAATACATTGAGTAACCGACTAATACTTTCATCATAGGTTGCATGAATACGGAATGGCCATTTCTTTTCAGCCAAGTGCTCTACGATGGCTTCGAGTTCACCTTCCATTTTTTCTGGTAAATCGGGACGTGGCTCATAGAAGTCTTCAAAGTCCCCCGCTGACCAAGTCAGGTTCTCGCCTGCTCCATTCATTCTAAATAGCTCATCACCATCGCCCGGAAATGTCATTTCGGTCCAGCGGCGATAATCATCAAGCTCTTGGCCTGCCTTCTGAGCAAATAGGTTATAAGCAATTCGAACCGTCATTTGATTTTGATCGTGCAATTGCTTAATCACATCATAATCTTCAGGATAGTTTTGACCGCCACCACCTGCATCAATTGCTGAAGTAATACCTAATCGGTTCAATTCACGCATGAAATGACGAGTTGAATTGACTTGATCTTCAACTGGCAATTTCGGCGCTTTACCTAAAGTCGAATATAAAATCATAGCCGATGGCGTTGCGAGCAACAGTCCTGTTGGCTCACCTTTTTCATTTCGTACAATCTTGCCACCTGGCGGGTCTGGCGTGTCTTTATTAAAACCTAATACATCAAGGGCAGCTCGGTTCAACATGGCACTGGCGTATAAATGTAAAACGAATACAGGAGTATCTGGTGCAGCTTTATTAATTTCTTCTAAAGTCGGTAAACGCTTTTCAGCAAACTGGAATTCAGTCCAACCGCCTACTACACGAACCCATTGTGGAGCTAGCGTATTATCTGCTTGCTCTTTGAGTAAGCGTAACGCATCGGCAACGGATGGCACACCTTCCCAGCGCAGTTCCATATTGTAATTTAGACCACCACGAATAATATGCAGATGACTGTCATTTAGACCCGGTATAACGCGTCGACCATTTAAGTCTACAACTTTACTTGTTGGAGTTGCGAGTTTCATAACCTCATCAGTTGTACCCGTGCGGACGACTTTACCATCTGCAATCGCTATTGCTTGTACTTCGGGGTTCTGAGGATCTAGTGTTGTGATTTTACCGTTTTTAAGTATGAGGTTTATGTCGGTCATTCTGAACTCCATTCTTGTGAATTATCGTTCTAAAGAAATAAAGGTATATCTGTATTAATATCACTTAAATATTGAATACTAGACATACCTTTACCTAAATCAGTACTGTTTTATTTTGCAGGAATTGGTGCAAGTACTTCATGTTTTGATGTTGTACGCTCAGGCGCCTTATGTACCATCGTATAGGCATAGTCCACACCCATACCGTAAGCACCAGAATGCTCACGTACAATCGCCATAACTGCATCGTATGTATCACGGTGTGCCCAGTCACGCTGCCATTCGAGTAATACTTGTTGCCAAGTTACCGGAACAACACCTGCCTGAATCATGCGTTGCATGGCGTAGTCATGTGCTTCTTTCGATGTACCGCCTGAAGCATCTGCGACCATATAAATCTCATAATCGCCTTCAAGCATGGCGCCAAAAGCAAAGGTGTTATTGCACACTTCAGTCCACAAACCTGAAACAATCACTTTTTTACGATTATTTCTTGCAAGCGAATCACGTACTTTTTGATCATCCCATGAATTCATTGAAGTACGTTCTAGTAAAGGAGCATCTGGAAATACATCTAAAAGTTCTGGGTAGGTATGACCAGAGAAGCTTTCAGTTTCAACTGTCGTAATCGTGACAGGAATATTGAATGTTTTAGCTGCTTTTGCTAACCCTACAGTATTATTCTTTAATACTTGGCGATCTATTGACTGTACCCCAAAAGCCATTTGCGGCTGGTGATCAATAAAAATAACCTGACAATTGGTTGGTGATAGTTGTTCTAAAAGTGATTTATTCACGTCTAAACTCCATTATTCATTATATAAGGCTTTTAAAATTGCCTACTGGTTATTATCAAAACAAATAAAAATGTAAAAACATAGACAGCAAAACAGCTCGAATCTGTATCCTGTATGGATACAATCAAATCAATGATTGCTTTTTAATTTTTATAGTTTAATCATGGATATATATTTTTTAATTTTTAGTTATCCATGGATCGATTAGACTGTATTTCCACTTTTGTAAGTGTCGTAGAACATGGGAATTTTAGTAGCGCAGCTAGAGCACTCGATATTTCTCGTGATTTGGTAGCCAAACGTGTTTGCTACCTCGAAAATGATTTAAAAACAACGCTATTAAATCGAACAACCAGACAAATGAATCTGACCAGTTGTGGGGAAAAATTTTACCAACATTGCAAGGTTATATTGAGTGAATTTGAATGGGCAACTTACGAGATTAGCTATAACCAGCAATATCCTGAAGGCGAACTCAAGCTCAATACGCCCATGTCTTTTAGCAACATTTTCCTTCAACATATCATTTCAGACTTTATTGAGAAATATCCCAGTATTAAAATTGATTTGTTTATGACAGATCAGCTATTAGATGTGAATCAACACAAATTTGATCTGACCATACGCTTAGATGGATCTGCGCCAAGTTTGGCAAATAGTAAAATTTTAAATACCTATCAACGTTATTTATATGCAACACCTGAATATTTCAATCAACATGGATTACCTAATTCTTTAGAAGAACTTAAAGAACATAAGTTTCTAATTTACTATCAAGATAGCCGACATAAAAAATTGATTTTTCAAAAAGATCAGAAAGAAGTGTCTTTTAATTGTTTCCCTGTGATGACGTGTAATAATGGTGAACTATTATTGGATATGTGTTTGAAAGATCACGGTATTGTTTTTCTTCCAGAGTTTATTGCAGAACCTTATTACAAAGAAGGTAAGTTGCAGAAATGTTTGGAAGACTACACCAGTCAGCCACTTCACTTATATGTCACATGGCCAAACCGTAAGATTTTATCGAAAAAAGTAAAACTATTTATTGATTTTTTAACACATCAAATCATTCCCATAAAATAACCAATCTGGGCCTTTTCCATAGGAATTGGCCCACGATTTTTAATTAGTTTGAGGTGTTTCAATTTTCTTATTTTTAAATAAATTTAATAAATTTTGCTCTGCAGATACTGTACTGTTTTCTTCAATAAATGTGGTTGCGTAGTGTTCTAAATGTTCTTCCATCAATTGAGTAGCTCGTTTTTCATCACCTTGTTCAATGGCATCTAAAATCGCACGGTGTTCATCTGCCGAACAATTATTATGTTTTGGAATTTCATATAAGCCAATTAATAATGAAGTCCTTGCAATAAGCGTCTGCAAATAACTGGTCATGATCGAATTTTGATTAGCTTCAATCAGCTTTAAATGAAATTGACCTGATAGCTTAATCCACTCTGCCCAATTTCCAGCTAAACGCTCATGAGACTCTTGATCTACTAAGCTTCGAAGCTCACTCAAATCTAGGCGATGAGATTTTTGTGCTAGTTTTTTTACAGTGGCGATTTCCAGCATGCTGCGTGCTTCAAAGACTTCTTTTGTTTCATTTGTGCTATGTTTTGCGATGAGTGCCCCACGATTGGGCTGAATTTCAATAACCTTATCATGTGCAAGTTTGACGAAAACACGTCTTAACACTCCTCGCGTTACACCAAATGCTTCACATAAAGGTGCTTCAACTAAACGTGCGCCAGGGGCAAGTTGCCTATTTAAAATAGCATCTACAATAGCGTTATATATATGGTCATCAATTTCATCATTGCTCATTTCTACGGCTTTTTTTGGTGCATTCGATGACATTGATTTCTCCATTTTTATTAATGTCTCCTCTTTTTAGGACTTCATCTATTTTGAATAGTGTAAGTTTAACTTAAGCGTTTGGAAATATTTCTCTCATTTTCACACTATCTATGCTGAGCTGAATAATTCAATATTAAATCTCTAAATATCCACTTATATACCTAAATTTATTTGCTTTTTATAAAAAATTAAGCACGTCTCAGTTTATAAATCTCTCTCTTCATATTCCAAAATCGTATCAAGCGAAATCACTCATCAATACTACATCTCAAGTTTGGCATAACTTTTGCTCAATAAATTGTGCACAATCCAAATATTACATTGTGCACAATTTTACTTTCATTCTTTTAGTCAGTATTTCAAGCTGCTGAAGAACGTGCCCGCCCAACATAGGGAAGTGAGTGTTCAAGATGAATAATACCGAAGCAATAATTAAATCTTCTTATGATGCAAAACTGACAAATCAAGACTTAGCTCCTTTAAAAAAGCAAACTTGGGGCGCTTATAATATTTTTGCCTTCTGGATGTCGGATGTTCATAGCGTCGGCGGTTATGTCATGGCTGGAAGCCTTTTTGCACTCGGGCTCAATAGCTGGCAGGTACTTCTATCTTTACTCATCGGCATTGCAATTGTTCAGTTTTTTACAAATCTAATTGCCAAGTCTAGCCAACAAACAGGCACGCCCTATCCTGTGATTTGCCGCGCAACCTTCGGTGTGCTTGGTGCAAATATTCCTGCCGTTATCCGTGGTCTTATTGCTGTCGCATGGTATGGCATTCAAACCTATTTGGCCTCAAGTGCATTCTTATTGGTCATTTTAAAGTTCTTTCCAGACTGGTCAGCCTATGCTGATGTTTCAACTTACGGCTTTCTTGGGCTTTCCTATTTAGGATGGGTTGGCTTCATGCTGCTTTGGTTACTACAAGCGATTGTTTTTTGGTCTGGTATGGACAGCATTCGTAAGTTTATTGACTGGGCAGGCCCAGCTGTCTATGTTGTGATGTTTGCGATGGCAGTATGGCTCATCTGGAAAGCTGGCTGGCAGAATATTGATTTAAATTTAAGTGGGGTTCAATACGACGGTTTTGCAGTTGTACCAGTCATGATTGGTGCTATTGCGCTTGTTGTCTCATATTTTTCAGGGCCGATGCTGAACTTTGGTGACTTCTCTCGTTATGGTAAAAGCTTTAACGCGATTAAAATGGGGAACTTTCTTGGCTTACCAATTAACTTCTTAGGCTTTTCTTTACTTACTGTGGTGTGTATTGCGGCAACGCTTCCAGTATATGGAAAACTTATTACAGACCCTGTCGAGATGGTCGGTAAACTTGATAATACTTTTGTGGTGATTTTAGGTAGTTTGACCTTAATGATTGCCACTATCGGAATTAATATTGTTGCTAACTTTGTTTCACCTGCATTTGATTTTTCCAACGTTTCACCGAGCAAAATTAGCTGGCGTATGGGTGGAATGATTGCAGCAGTAGGTTCAATTTTCATTACCCCATGGAATTTGTTTAATAACCCTCAAGTGATCCATTACACCATTGATATTTTAGGTGCATTTATCGGTCCACTTTTTGGTGTATTGCTCGCCGATTTTTACCTCGTTAAAAAACAAAAAATCGTGGTAGATGATTTATATACTTTAGATACTCAAGGCTCGTATTGGTACAAAAATGGTTATAACCACTCTGCCTTTTATGCGTTAATTCCAGCTTCATTAATTCCTATTCTCTGCGTACTTTTACCACAACTGTCTGGGCTGGCTAATTTCACATGGTTTATTGGGATGGGATTCGGTTTTGTCATTTACCGATTTCTTAACCAACCGCTTGCCCATGCTAAATCGGCAATGACTAAGGTAAAAGTACAATGAAAATTAAAATTATTAATCCTAATACCACCCAAAGCATGACTGACAAAATTGCTGCATCAGCAAAGATAGTCGCAAATTCTGATACTCAAATTATTGCTGTAAGTCCTCAAATGGGCCCTGCAACAATTGAAAGTTATTATGATGAAGCCCTAAGTGCCGTAGGTGTGCTAGAGGAAATTCGCCAAGGTGAACTTCTAGATGTAGATGCTTATGTTATTGCCTGTTTTGGTGATCCTGCGCTTTATGCCGCCCGTGAAATCAGTTCGGCACCTGTGATTGGGATTGCCGAAGCAGCTATGCGAACTGCAAGTTATGTAAGTACTGGTTTTAGTGTAGTCACGACATTACAACGCACAGTGAATATGAGCTGGCATCTGGCTCATCGCTACGGGGCTACGCCATTTTGCAAAAATGTTCGAGCTTGTGACATTGCAGTTGAAGAGTTGGAGCTTCCTGACTCAGATGCTTATCGAACCATACGAGATGAGTGCAAAAAAGCCCTAGCGGAAGACAAAAGCGATGCAATTGTTTTGGGCTGTGCAGGTATGAGCGATTTATGCATAAAGCTACAAAACGAGTTGGGCGTAATTGTGATAGACGGCGTTGCAGCAGCAGTTAAACAAGCTGAAATGTTAGTTCAGTTAAATTTAAAAACCAGCAAAGTTGGTGATTGGGCCTCACCTCCTGTAAAAAATTACACAGGCATATTGTCAGGATTTGGAATGAGCTAAACAGTTACTGTTTCAATTCCAACTCAAAACGCTGCGTTGGAATTGAAACAAAGAATAATTAAAGAAATTAAGCCTCTGCTAACTCTGGCTGTTGTTCTTCTTTATAAAATGGCACATCACCGTTAATAGTTGCACGGTGCATAATTCGATGAGCATCTCCGTAATCAAATAATGCTTTATGTTGTGTGCAACGGTTATCCCAAATCGCGACGTCACCGTCTTGCCATTTCCAGCGTAAATGAAATTGCTCTTGGGTCGCATGTTCAAACAAGAAATTAAGTAATTGCTCACTTTCTTGTTCGGGTAACTCATTAATGCGAGTGGTAAAGCCCTCACTTACAAACAACAAAGGCTCGCCTGTAACCGGATGAGTACGCACCACTGGATGAACCACTGGTGGGTTACGCTTAAAGGTTTGCAAAAGCTTTTCACGTTCTTCTTCGTTATGGGCAAAACGCTCAAGCGGAAAAGACTTACGAATATCGTGGGTTGCAGTTAAGCCACGTAGTTTTCGCTGTAACTCAAGCGGAAGTCCTTTAAAAGCTGCTGTGTTGCTCGACCACAACGTGTCACCACCTACAGGTGGAATTTTAATAGCTTGCAACACACAACCTAAAGGTGGAGTTTTACTAAAAGTCACATCTGTGTGCCAAAGTTCATTGTCACGCAAATCTTGTTTCCAACTGTCGAGCACCATCACCTCAGGTACATCTTCAATTGAAGGATAAATCGGGTGCACATGCAATGTACCAAAACTACGTGCCAAGTCTGCTTGTGCTTGTGGTGCTAATTGTTGCTTTCGAAAAAAAATGACCTGATGATCAAGCAAAGCCTGCTGGATTTGTTGCGTTGTCTGTTCATTTAACGCATTCAAATCAATATTGTGAATAATTGCGCCAATGGTAGGCTTGATCACTTCTATATTTAAGTTTGCTACTACTGTATTCATCTTCTTTACTACAACTGCTGACCATACCAAGGAGAAAACTGTTTTTGTAACCAACGTAAAAACAGCTCAAAACTAACTGCGACAATCGCAATCACAATAATGCCCAGAATCACCGTATCGGTAATTAAGAACTGTGCTGCTGATTGCACCATAAAACCAATACCACGGTCCGCTGCAACCAACTCAGCTGCAACTAATGTTGACCAGCCCACCCCAAGACCAATACGAATACCGGTAATAATATGAGGCAAAGCCGTTGGTAAAATGACATGCCAAAAGACTTGTGACTGGCTTGCCCCTAATGACAATGCCGCACGTTCACGATTAAGCTGATGGCTTAACACACCATGCGCACTACTAATAATGACTGGCGCCAAAATCGAGAAGAAAATCAAAAGTACTTTTGTGGTTTCACCAATACCGAACCAAATAACAAGTAATGGCAAATAAGCTAACGGTGGAATTGGACGTAATAATTCAACCAAAGGATCTAGAACAGCACGAACCCATTTGTTCAGCCCCATCCACAAACCCAGCGGAACACCAATCACCACGGCAGCAATCAAAGCTAAAAATACACGAGAAATGCTGGCTGCCAAATGTTGCCACAAAGTTGCTTTCATAAAGCCTTCTTGGCTGACCGATATAAATTTTTGCCAGACTGCCTGTGGACTCGGTAAAAACAGTTCAGGTACAACATGCAAAGCAGTAATGAGGAACCAGAGTGCAACTACACTTCCCACACTGATTATGCTGACCACCAAAGTACGATGCTTCTCAAAAAATGATGATAGAAATGAAGCATTTTCTGTTTGCACATTTAACTCAGGTTTAAGCTCTGCTTTGTCATATTCATAGACGTTATCTTTAGTGTTCATGTAGGTAACGCCTCCTTACCGCTTTGTTTTTGTGCCCTTAAACTTTCAAATAGCTGTTCTCTGAGCTGAATAAATTGAGAATCCGATTTAATTGAGCGAATAGACTCACCCTGACGGTACCGTTGGGCAAAATCGAGGTGTAGAGTTTCTACAATTTTGCCTGGATGCGCCGTCATCAGAACTAACTGATTGCTGAGCAATAATGCTTCTTCAATGTCATGAGTAATCAAAAAGAAGCTTTTATTTTGTTGAATCCATAAATCGAGCACTAACTGCTGCATGTTTTCACGCGTAAAAGCATCTAATGCGGCAAAAGGTTCATCTAATAAAATAAACGGCGCGTGACTGATCAAAGCTCTGGCAATACCAACACGTTGTTTCATACCACCGGAAAGTTCCCAGATATTCGCTTTTTCAACGTGACTTAAACCCACAATTTTTAAAATTGCGTTCACTTGTGCTTCGATATCCGCGCGCTTTAAACCTTTTAACTGCAAAGCGAAGCCAACATTATCTGCAACATTCAACCAAGGAAGTAAGGCGTGATCTTGAAATACAACAGCACGAGTTACATCTGGTCCAGTTACGACTTCATGATTTACAAGCACATCACCTGAACTCGGCTTTTGAAACCCTGCCAAGATATTAAGCAAAGTTGTTTTGCCACAACCCGACTCACCTAAAATCACGGTTAAAGAACCTTCTTCAATGGTTAGGTTAATGTCTTGTAAAACTGGCTTTTGCTGTTTAGGAAAAGTCAGATGAATATGTTTGGCTTCTAGTACACTCATGACAACTCCTTAAGGCTGCAAAAATGAAGAATTCACATTGCCTTTATAATCGGCTTTAAGTTGATCGACTTTGCCCTGACCTTTTAAGAATTTCGCTGTATCAAAAATATTTTGCGCAAATTCACCATCTAATTGAACCGTACCGGGTTTGTCGGAGACTTTTTTATTTAAGTTAAGCCACCTGACCTAACGGGTTAATCTTATCATAGTACATTGCTTCAAACTCAAAAGGCGATACATAACCCAGTGCACTGTGTACACGCTTTTTATTGAACCAATCTACCCAGTTTAGTGTCGCAAGTTGTACATCTGCTAAACCTTGCCAATCTGCTTTTAAATATTCAATCACCTCTGTTTTGTATAAGCCATTCACCGTTTCAGCCAGAGCATTATCGTATGAATCACCCGTTGTACCGACTGATGCTCGTAAATTTGCTGCTTCTAAACGATTGGTATAGCGAATGGAAAGATATTGCACACCTCTGTCGGAATGATGAATCACATTCTTTGGCATGCCTCGATCATGCAATGCTTGCTCTAATGCATCAAGCACCATATCTGTATTCATCCGTGTAGATACTTTCCATCCAACAATTGCTCGTGAGAACACATCAATAACAAATGCGGTATATACCCAGCCTGAATGAGTTTGAATATACGTAAAGTCACCCACCCATAGTTGGTTTGGATGATCAGCATTAAAATTACGTTTCACTAAATCATCTGCCCGTTTTTGGTCATCTCGGTTACGGGTGGTTTGTTTATTCTTACCACGCCAAACACCTTGTATACCTAGCTTTTGCATCAATCGAGCAACTGTACAACGTGCAATAACATAACCCTCACGTTTCAATTTTTGCCAAACTTTACGTACACCATATCGACCTGAACTTTCTTTCCAAATTCGTTTAATTTGTTCAGCATGATACTCATCATGTAGATCTCGTTTCGCTCGATGTTCTGGATTGTCAGTGAGATCTAAAGTTCGGTAATAGGTTGAAGGTGCAATCGGTAAAATTCTACAAATCGCTTCAACACCATATCGATCTTTATTGTTATGGATAAAATCCACCATTATTTGTGTGGGCGGTCGAGCTCCGCCTGGGCGAAAAAAGCGGCTGCTTTGCGTAGAATTTCATTGGCACGTTTTAATTCTTTAATTTCACGTTCCATTTGCTTCATTTTTTCTTGGTCAGATATCTGTTGTACTTTGGCAGGATTTAGTTGATCCAGATGCTTTAAATACCAAACACGCAATGTTTCAGGAGTACAACCGATTTTAGGAGCAATAGCTGTGATTGCTGCCCAAGTAGAAGGATAATCTTTTTCAGATTCAATTAGTAATTGAACCGCTCTTTCTCTAATTTCGGGGGTATAGTTTGGTTTTGTCATCGGGATAGTCTCTCAGAATATTGACTCTCCGACAAACCCGGTACGGTTCAAATGTTTGTTTTTGCTGAGCGTGGTCAAGGTAAATATTTCCACTTAATAAAAGCGGGATATCTTTTGCATCAGAACCTGTGAGCTGCGCAATTTTTTGCACGTTATCAGCATCTTTAACGTAAGCGGCTGGGTCTTGGTTATATTTTTCGAGTTGCTCAAGTGTGGTTTGGACAAAAGCTTTCAAAAAGTCAGGATTTTTCTCTGCAAAGTCTTTACGTACAACCCATAAGTCATAAGTTGGAGCACCCCATTCACCGACTTGTTTTGAGTCGGTTAAAACCGTACCAGATGCTTTGGCTTTACTTAAAGCAGGTTCCCACACATAGGCAGCATCAATATCACCACGTTCCCAAGCAGCTGAAATTTCAGGTGGACGCAAGTTAATAATTTTTACTTTGTCTTCTGGAATGTTCCAATGTTTAAGTGCAGACAAAAGGCTGTAATGGGTTGTCGAAACAAACGGTACAGCAATGGTTTTGCCAATTAAATCTTGAGGAGTTTTAATGCCTGATTTATTACTCACCACGAGTGCTTCAGATGCACCAAGTTTTGAAGTAATTAAGAATACTTCAATCGGTAAATTACGGCTTGCCGCGGCAGCAAGTGGGCTTGAACCAATATTACCAAGTACCACATCACCTGAAGCCAGAGCATTGACAACATCTGAACCCGCATCAAATTTTTTCCATTGAATAGTACGTTGACTATGTTTTTCATAGTCTCCATTGGCCTGCGCCACTTTGCTTGGGTCAACCCCAGTTTGATAAGCAATCACGACAGGCTTATTGTCACGAACTGAAGCACTTGTATTATTGTCTTTTTTATTTTGCCATACGATAAATGCAACAATTGCGACTACTACAATTGCCGTGATGATCAACGGTTTGGTCTTCGTGCTCATAATTTCATGATCTTTCAATAATATAAGCTCATAGTATGCAGCTGGCCTTATAATGAAAAATAAAAAAATATGAGTTGCTTATCTGGTTTTTATAAATAACTTTTCTTCATAAGTTTTTATCTTTTGGTAAAAAGCAAATTTCAAGCAAACTTACAGATTAGCGGTAAAATTAAATTACTTATATATCAATAATTAAAAACGATATTCCCAAATCATATGATTAGAAGGCCCTGACATCCCCCTTTTAATTATTTTATCCTACTCATATTTCATCATTTTTATTTTTGTCTCTATACCCAGAGTTTTGCATCTAATTAATTTTCGAGATTTTTTATAACGGTCAGATTTTATTATCTTTTTATCTTAAAACTTCTGCAAATATTGAGATTTGGACAAATCTTTTTCTGGTTTATACATGACGCAAATTTACTTTTTATTTTTAAGAGGAGAAAAATTCTTTTGTTTAAGCATTCTCAAATTTTGACAAAAACATTAATTACAACGTCTTTGCTTACATTCAGCCTCTCAAGTCATGCAGCCCTTACCTTTGGCAATGCTGAAGAAGGTCAACTTAAAGTAAGCGGTACTGTTCGAGCCAAATATGTTTATGATTTCGACTCTGAACCGTCTACCAGTAAATTTTCCTTTAATGACGCGGTCTTATGGCTGGACTACAACTCCCCAAAATGGATTGGCCGCCTAGATTATCGGGTTTATGAATATTATGGACGTTTAGGCGATGCCAATTGGCTCACCGATGCGTGGTTGGGTTATAAAATTAATGACAACAGTAAAATTATTGCTGGCTTAAACCCCGTTCCTTTTGGCTTGGGTCGCTTTTGGGGAAATACTTATTATTTAGGCATTGCCAATAGTGCCGGTTGGGAAGATGTACACAACCTTGGGGTGAAATATGATTTCAATGATGGAACCAATGAAGCACAACTCGCCTTTTATCCTACCGATGGTGGCACCTATAGAGGTAAAAGCAAAGACTCGAGTCGATTTAGTATCAACCCTGTCAATGCAGATGACTCTGTACCGCAAGGCACCAATACCAAAGAAAAGAACTCAATTGTTGTTCGCGGTGCTCATACCTTTAAAAATGTCCTAGGCCAAGAAAATTTCTCTACTCAACTTGGCGCCTCCGCATGGTATTCCACCATTGAAAATAAGCGTTCAGGGCAAGATGGCGATCGCCAAGTTTATTCGGTTTTTAGCAATACCAATTACAACCAATGGAATTTACAGCTTTTGGCTGGTTATCAAGACATTGATAATGCCGACACCCAATATAAAGATCATCTGACTTTGGGCGGTTTCGATTATTCATTTAACTCAGCAACCAAAGGTCAGATTTATTCAGCAGAACTGAGCTATTTATTTCCTCAGCAGTTTGGCCCAATTACCTCTGTTCGTCCGTACTTGAACTATAGTTCTTATCGAAAAGAGCAAGATGGCTTTAAAAACTCCACCCGTTTTATTCCCGGCATTGCGTTTAACTATCAAAAATTGACAGTACAAGCGGAGTTGCTGATGGGTAAACACGATCCATATCTAGGAGACAGTGAAGGCCTTGCGGCTGGCGGAAGCAATGATAAATGGAATAAAAAAGCGTTTGTAATTTTTGCTTATTACTTCTAATTCTTAAAACAAAGGCCAACAGATGTTGGCCTTTATCTTTATCTAGATATTTATTTTTACTCTAGTCGATTACTGGTGAATTATTGAGAGGAAGTTCTGTTTTATCTTCATCAACCACATCGACATCTTGGGCGGTAGGCTCAAACTTAATCAGTAGTCCAATCACAATTAAAGGAATAAAGGCAAAGATAGAAATAATCAGGTAAACATCGGTTTTATACCCCGCCATCCAGATCGGTAAAACAAACAAAGCAATGGCTTGAGCAACACCTGTTACCGCACGGTTAAAGCCGACTCCAACGCCACGAATCGAAGCTGGATAAGCCATAGTAGGATAAACCATCATTTGTGCCCCAGGCCCAAAGCCTTCCGCAAAAAGCCAAAGCCCGAGCATGCCAATTGCGGTATAGAGTAAAAAGCTATTACCCGGCTCACCAATGAATGCCAAAGCAATCAGGGCAATAAACTGAAGTAAAAAACCTGTAAGCAACACATGACGAGATTTAAATCTGCTAGCAACAAATACGCCTAACAGGCCGCCCGTAAATGCAAACAGTAAATTGAGTCCGAGTGTGGTAGTAATGGTCGTCAAGACATCGGTATGAAAGAAACGCGTTAAAATAGAAGGTAAAAAGAAAGCAATGGTCGTGTACTGAAATGCCACCGAAATGTGAATCACAATTGCCACAATCGTTCTTGGCAAATAGGTTTTATTAAATAAAACTGCAAAACCCTCGCGCTTTTTCTTTTCAGCAGTTCTTTTTACTTTTTCAACTGTAGCGACTGCATGAATTGCATAGGATTCTTGTAGAACTTGAGCGGCTCCTTTTAAATCGCCTTGGTTTGCAAGCCAGATTGGTGACTCAGTTAAATATTTACCGCGAATAAAAATAATGAGTAACGCTGGCACTGCTCCGAAAATTAAAGATGCTCGCCATAACCAGTTGCTATGCTCTGGTGGTAAAAGAAAATAAAGCGCCAAAACTAGGCCAAAACACACCGAAGAAGCGGCATACCACATTGGGCACCATGCGGCTAGACGCGCTGCCTTATTGCTACTACCATTAAATTTGGAAAACTCAGATAAGTATGACATTGCAACGGGTAAATCAATACCAACACTAATTCCCATAATGAATCTTGCTAAAATCAAAACCCAAACATTTGGTGCAAAGCCCGCGACAATTGCAGCAATAACAAACAGCACCATGTCCGCCATGAAGACCCGATAACGGCCGATTTTATCTGTCAGCCAACCACCAATCAGGTTACCCACAATGGTTCCGCAGACAATTGCTGAAGCCACCACACCAGTCATGACAGGGCTTAAAGAAAACTCTGAGATGACTTGCTCAATACCGAAAGAGAGCGTTGTTAGATCATAGGCATCAATAAATACTCCAATCAGTGCCAACCAAATAACTTTATTCGATTTACCCTTCCCTGCAAATTTGGAAATTAATTGTGAAACATCATCGGGAGATTTAATTTCATAACGGTGGTTATGATCGAGTTCTTGTGTGCTCACTTAATAATTCCTGTATTTTAATCACAGAAACAAAATAATGATTATTCACACCATACAAAAACAAATTAATCTGATGTTTTAATCTAAATTATAGAATTATCTTTTCATTATTAACTCAGCAATAAAATCGATATAAAAAGACAAAATAAAAGCTGGCATTTAACCAGCTATTTATTTAAAGACTTTCCAAAATATTTAACTCGCCTCAGCAAGTTTTAACTCTTTTAGATTACGATATTTTGCACCTCGGTGATTTTCAGGCAAATATGGCCCAGCACCAAATAGTTTTTCTCTTAATGTTCCTTGTGCATATGAGGTTTGATATACCCCACGTTTTTGCAACTCTGGCACAATAAACTCAACTACATCGGCAAAGGTTTGATGCGCCAAAATGTAGGCTAAGTTAAAACCATCGACATCGGTATCTTCAACCCATTGCTGTAGAGCATCCGAAACGGTTTCTGCCGAACCTACAAGAACAGGTCCATTACCACCTAAACTATTCCAATTTGCAATTTCTTCAATGGTCCAAACACGTTCTGGGTCCGCATTTACATAAGAATCTAATAAAGATTGAATCGCGTTAGTTTGAATATATTCAACTTTGTCCGTTGGCTGGTATTGTGAAAAATCAACACCAGACCAGCCAGAAAGCAATGTTAAAGCGCCATCATAGCTTCCATAGCTTTGATATTCTTTAAACTTAGCCTGTGCTTTTGCATCGGTTTCATCAGTGACAATCGACAAAAGTGCATAAATTTTAACTGAGTACGGGTCGCGGCCTTCTTGGACCAATTTTTGGCGAATGCCTTGTACCACTTTTTTAGTGGCAATTTTAGACGGCGCTGCGATGAATACACACTCAGCATTTTGACTGGCAAACTTCTGCCCGCGTGAAGATGCGCCTGCTTGGTAAAGTACTGGTGTTCGCTGCGGTGATGGCTCACAAATATGGATGCCCGGTACAGTAAAGTATTTACCTTCATGCTGAATTGGATGCACTTTTTTATGGTCAGCAAAGATACCGCTTTCACGGTCACGAAGTACCGAACCTTCTTCCCAAGAGCCTTCCCAAAGCTTGTAAAGGACTTCTAAGTATTCATCAGCAATATCATAACGATTGTCATGGTTAACCTGAGTTTTTAGGCCCAAGTTTTTCGAACCGCTTTCCAAATAAGACGTCACGATATTCCAACCAACTCGCCCTTTGGTTAAATGGTCTAGCGTGCTAATACGTCTAGCAAAAGGATAAGGATGTTCAAAGGAAATAGAAGTCGTGACACCAAAACCCAAGTGCTTTGTGACGGCTGCCATCGCTGGCACAATCTGTAGCGGATCATTGACTGGAACTTGTACTGCACCTGTTAAAGCATGTTCAGCACTTTGATGATAAACGTCATAAATACCAAGCACATCTGCAATAAAAATACCGTCAAAAAAACCACGCTCAAGAATTTGCGCTAAATCTGTCCAATATTCTAAATCTTTATATTCAACAGATCGGTCTTGAGGATGTCGCCATAATCCAGGAGATTGATGGGCTATACAATTCATTTCAAAAGCGTTAAAACTAATTCTCTTAGTCATAAAATATCAACCAGTATTTTATTTAATTTTTATACTAAAGCAATTTTTATATTTTCTTTATAATATATACCCCAAACAAAATATGATTTTATTCTAATAGTTTTTTATAATTTATTTTAAAAAATATAAATAACATTAAGCCGCTAAAAATAGCAGCTTAATATCTAAAACTATAATTTATTGTTTAGCAACTTCACCAATTCGCCATTGATAAGGTGGTAATGTTCCGTTCACACTAAAATCACCTACAATTCGATTTTTAAATACTCTTGGGTTATGTGAAGATAAAGTTCTTACATTACGCCAATATCGATCTAGACCTAAATCTTTGTCTGTTGCAGAAGCACCTAAAGCGTCAAATAAAATCGTGGAAGCATTTAAAATTAGATCGGTAATGACCGTTTGAGACTGCGCACTTTCAAGCTCGGCAAGTGCATTTTGTTCTTCTTCAAGCTGCTCATTATTTTGAAATGCAGCCAAGTAAGCACGCTGTAAGCTTTGTGCAACTTTTTCAACAATCGCTCCTGCACTATAAGCCGCGCCACGAATTTGTCCTACTACTTGTAAAATTTGCGGATCCTGTTTTACAAATTGGGCATTTGCATGCGTGTAGTTTCGGGTACGTTTCGCAACAGCTTGAGAAACATCATAGGTTGCAGCACGCCCTAGACCTGTAATGATTGCCAGTTGGACCAGTTGATAGTAAGCCGCCGAATATTTAAAACGGTCATCGTCAGGTAAAATTTCAGCTTCATCGACCAATACATCGTGGAAATATGCCGTACCACTTGCAGTAAGCTGCTGACCAAAACCATTCCAGTCATCGACAATTTCAACGCCTTCATCTTCACGGCGAACAACAACTGAGCCAGACTCTCCTTTTAAATCTGTTACCCCAACATCCACCCAGTCTGCATATAGGCTCCCTGTGGTGTAGTATTTTTTGCCTTTAACGCGAATTTTTCCGTCACTATCTCGATATAAGTGCGTTTCGAATTGATCAATTGACTCTTTCCCGCCTTCAGACCATGCACTACCCACTGTTTCGCCATTTGCAATTCGGCTAATCCAACGCTGCTGGAATGCCTTATCTTTACTTACCAAGACATCTTCAGTAAAACCAAAATGCACACGCAAAGCTTGCGGTAAGTTTGAGTCGGCCTCTGCAAGTTCAATGAGCAATGCAAATAGTTCAGGAATAGTTGCATCAAAACCACCATGAGCTTTAGGAAGTCGTAACCGTGTAAAACCAATATCTTTGAGCCACTGAAGTTGCTCATACGGCAAAATATGCTGCTGCTCACGGATTAAAGCCCCTTCTTTAATACGGGCAAAAGTCGGTCTGAAGTTACTTGCCAATTCATCATACCGTTCAGAAGGTCCTTCACCCCATACCCGCGAAATGATTGAAACCTGACTCAGTGCAGCGTGAGTTAATGAACCGAGATGATGCTCAAAATTTAAATTTGTCATGTAAGTAAAACCAATATTGCTTTGCTTTTACCATAAAATATTTATTTCACATGAAAACGATTATTTTTTTATAACAGTATTCAATCTTGATATAACACCAATCAAAAGCATGGCATTGCTAAGCAATTTGTTTTTTGTGAAGACTATGCTGACTTTGCAATAAGGTTTGCATATATTCTGAATAGACAGAAAGTTTTTCGAAAATATGCTCTGAGTAAAACATGTCATCAATTAAGTGTGTCATTTGACTGGCAGTAAAGGTATCGCATAGGCAGACTAGTGCTGCATTCATTTGAGCAAACAGAACGCATAATTGAACATGCGTTTCATCTTTATTTTTAAATAATAATTTACGCATATCCAACTGATCCAAGTCTTTTAGACCCTCATCTTTTACGACTTTTACCCAATGAATTTTTATTTTTAAGAACTGTTCAAGTTGCTTTAACGTCTCTAAATCAAGCTCTAAATGGGTGATTAAAAAAACTGTAGAGATATCACTTCGACATAATGCTTTAATTAAATTTAAATAAATAAATTCAGCTTCTCCCATCTCTATTAATTCTAAATCTAGATATATTTTTAGGCTTTCTAAAACTTCGTCTACCTTAAATACGGCCTTCTTGTCAGCTTGATAGTATTTATTAAGGATAGTTAGCACAAGTGGAGTCGCCGGTGTTGTATAAATGGCTGCTTTGTTTAAGTTCGCAAAAATAAATGGCGAGAATAGATAAGCCAAACTGCTTTGCTGTGGCTCAATGTGAGACTGAATTAAATAAACGGTTTGAGTTTTAGAAAAATCCCTGAGTACTTTCGCTCTAAGTAAGGTTGCTTCAAGGTTCACATAAGTCTGTTCCAACTGATCTATTACCAAGGTGGAAATAGACTGATTTTTAATAATTTTATGAATAATGTTCAGTTGAGAAGTGATAAACATTTTTTAACATCCAAGCTATTTTAGAAGCGTTACACTTACACTTAGGTCTTTAAGAAACACGCAACAACCAGACCCTACACAAAACAACAATGGAATAGAAAAGAAGAACACTATCATGTACTTATATAAAATCTAAAACAGCGTTCACATTATGTCTTGAAAGTTGATTTAGGTTGGCGGTAAATCCTGTTCATTTTTATTTTGAACTTTAGAGGACTGGATATATAGCTACAGATGATTGAAAAAAAACTATAGCACGCTATCAAAACACGGTTTAACTGTTATAGTTTTATAAAAAATTTCTGTATCTACATATACAAATACAGTGAGTGCATGATTAAGAAAACTTCTTAAGGTAGGTAGTTTTCATGAGACGATCTATTGCATATCGCCAGATATTTCATCAATGTTTCAATGCAACATGTATTTTTACAAATGCAACATCAAGCCTAAACTTTGTTAACAGATTGAGAACAATCAATCGTTCTATTCTCTTGAAATATCAAGCAATTATGTTGCTTTACCCTGTTGGCACTTTACTTGCTAAGAACATTTATCACAGAAGTAAGCCTAATTGCCAAAGTACTTTTTTGCCTGAAATTAAGTATTTAAATCATTTAATCATCATCAGCTAGTTCACAGGGGGAAAGTTTATGAGCCTCGGTCTAACCGCTTTAGAATTAGCACGAATACAATTTGCTTTTACAGTATCCTTCCATATTATTTTTCCGGCCACTTCTATTGGACTTGCCTGTTTTTTGGCAGTTTTGGAATGGAAATGGTTAAGAACGCAAAACCCTATCTATAAAGATCTATTTAAATACTGGATTAAGATCTTTGCCGTTGCGTTTGGTATGGGAGTTGTTTCCGGTGTCGTGATGAGTTACCAGTTTGGTACCAACTGGAGTGAGTTTTCACGAGTAGCAGGAAGCATTACTGGTCCTTTACTTACCTATGAAGTCTTGAGTGCCTTCTTCTTAGAAGCGGGTTTCTTAGGAATCATGCTGTTTGGTTGGGGCCGTGTTGGTCCTAGAGCCCATTTCTTTGCAACGCTTATGGTTGCCATCGGAACATGTATTTCCATGTTCTGGATTCTATCTTCCAATAGCTGGATGCAAACGCCGCAAGGTTTTGCCATCGAAAATGGCATTATTGTGCCAAAAGACTGGCTAGCTATTGTCTTCAACCCGTCCTTCCCTTACCGCTTTGCACATATGGGTGCTGCTGCCTTCTTGGTTTCATCTTTATTGGTAGTGGGAACATCTGCATGGCACTTGGTAAAGGGCCGTCGTGATGAATTGGTGAAAAAATCATTCTCGATGGGTCTTTGGATGGTGCTTGTGACTTCTTGTTTACAAGTGGTGATTGGCGATAACCACGGTTTAAATACTCGTGAGCATCAACCTGCCAAACTTGCTGCTATGGAAGGCCACTGGGAAACCAATCATAACGAGCCTATGCCACTACTGTTATTTGCCATTCCGGATATGAAAGAAGAACGAAATCACTTTGAAGTGGGCGTTCCATATTTGGGTAGCTTAATTTTGACTCACAGTTTAGATGGGCAAGTGACTGGCTTAAAAGAATTCGCACCTGAAGACCGTCCAAACTCGACCATTATTTTCTGGAGTTTCCGTGTCATGGTGGGTCTTGGCGTCCTTATGGTCACCTTATCACTCATTGCTCTTTGGTTACGTAAAAGAGGAAAACTCTATGAAACATCATGGTTTCATAAATTTGCTGTAGTGATGGGGCCTGCAGGTTATGTGGCAATGCTGGCTGGGTGGATTACTACCGAAGTAGGCCGTCAACCTTGGGTGGTATATGGCATTATGCGAACCAAAGATGGTTTATCGCATACTGTTTCGGCAGATCAGGTGGGTCTAAGTCTCTTTATTTTTGTGGTGGTGTATACCATCGTTTTTGGTAGTGGAATTTACTACACCTTAAAACTCATTAATAAAGGCCCTGTATTTATCGACACGCCAAATATGGAAGCAGGCGGCGTAGGACACTTTAAAACACCGATGCGTCCACTTAGTGCAGTTGATGAAAATATTGACAGCAAACAAAACTCTGGGGAGAACCGTCATGATTGATCTTTCTTTAATATGGGTCGGTATTATCGGTTTAGGTGTTTTAATTTACGTGGTCATGGATGGCTTTGACTTAGGAATCGGGATTATGTTCCCATTCATTAAGAATAGCCAAGAACGTGACGTGATGATGAATACCGTCGCTCCTGTCTGGGATGGTAATGAAACCTGGATGGTACTTGGGGGTGCTGGTCTGTATGCAGCCTTCCCGCTGGTCTATTCAACGGTTTTATCTGCGCTCTACTTGCCTATTATTTTCATGGTGATTGCCTTGATTTTCCGTGGGGTTGCTTTTGAATTCCGTTTTAAAGCTCATCGGACCAAACATCTTTGGGACTTAGCTTTTATTTGGGGTTCGGTTTTAACGAGCTTCCTCCAAGGGATTATTTTAGGGGCCTATATTCAAGGGATTAAAACCGAAAACGGTATTTTTGCCGGTGGTCCTTTTGACTGGCTTACTGCATTCTCCATTTTCACAGGTATTGGTGTAGTTGCCATGTATGCCACTTTAGGCTGTGGTTGGCTCATTTTAAAAACTGAAAAAGGCTTGCAGCAACGTATGTATGAGCTTATGCCAAAGCTGATTATCGCACTGCTCATTATCTTTGGTGCCGTCAGCTTATATACGCCGTTAACACACCCCGAAATTGCAGATCGTTGGTTCTCTTTACCAAATCTGTTCTATTTTAGTCCAGTGCCTATTTTGGTCTTATTGTTTGTTGGCCTGATTTTATCGGCATGTAAAAAACAGCAAGACCACAAACCATTTATATATACCTTGGCGTTAGTCTTCCTTGCCTTTACTGGTTTTGTGATTAGTTTGTGGCCAAATATCATTCCACCATCAGTTACGATTTGGCAAGCGGCAGCGCCTCATTCTAGTCAAATGTTTGCTTTAGTGGGTGCGCTTATTTTGATTCCAATCATTATTACTTACACCATTGTGTCTTACTGGGTATTCCGTGACAAAGTTCGTGTAGGTGATGAAGGTTATCATTAAGGTACGGGGGTGTTATGAAAAAGTCGTCAGTTAAACTCAGTCAAACCCAATGGTTTATTCTGTTATGGCTTGGTGGTTTTTTAGCCTTAGCTGTGATTGCGGGTTTGTTTAAAGTGATATTGATTTATGCTGCCCCTTACTTAAAGTAAAACCATCCTTATAAACAAATGCCGTTTGTAGATTCTGCAAGCGGCATTTATTATTGGTTCAGTGCATCTTTTATTTTGTTATTTCGTGCAGCCCATACATGTATAAATCAGAACAACTCGCCCATAGCATTCGCCAACTTATTGAAAGCGGCACTCTAAATGCACATGAGAAATTACCTTCATTAAGAGATCAGGTCCAACGTTCTGGTTTTAGTTTAATGACTGTGATGAATGCTTATCAGGAGCTTGAATCACAAGGTCTGATCTATTCAAAGGAAAAGTCTGGCTATTTTGTTGCCGAGCAAATTGCACTAAAGCCACTGGAACAATATTCGATCGTTTCACTTAATTCTAAAATTGAAATTAATTCTTTAGTTTTTAAATATCTTAAATCGATTCAACATGAGTCTGTTGTGCCTTTTGGTTCAGCTTTTCCTGATAGTCAACTTTTAGCTGCTTCCAAACTTATTCAAATTATGGGGCAACTTGCACGGCAAAGGCAAAGCTATGACCAGACAGCAAGCCTACCTCCCGGTAATTTAGCGTTAAGAAAACTAATTGCTCAGCGCTACTGTATGCAAGGCATACAGACCGATCCAGATGACATTGTCATTACATCTGGAGGATTAGATGCACTCAATCTTTCTTTACAAGCAGTAGCCAAACCGGGTGACTATATTCTATTGCAACAAACCGTGTTTTA
This sequence comes from Acinetobacter sp. FDAARGOS_494, assembly GCF_003812225.1. Classification (NCBI taxonomy): domain Bacteria; kingdom Pseudomonadati; phylum Pseudomonadota; class Gammaproteobacteria; order Moraxellales; family Moraxellaceae; genus Acinetobacter; species Acinetobacter sp. FDAARGOS_494. Next base: position 3,279,452 of record NZ_CP033866.1, on the reverse strand, counting down.
CGGTGCTTGGCAGGCTGCTGAACGTTTAGGGCTTAAGGTCATTACCATTCCCGAACATCCACAACATGGTTTTGACCTAGAGGCTTTTGAGCAGGTTATTCATACATATCCAATTAAAGTATGTTGGCTCATGTTAAATAGCCATAATCCGATTGGGTTTACGGTCAGTGATGAGATTAAATATAAAATTGCCAAACTGCTTCATGAACACCAAATTTACTTAATTGAAGATGATGTCTATGAAGAGCTTTATTATGGCGGGCAAAAACCACTTTCGATGAAGTACTTTGACCAACAAAATCTGGTACTGCACTGCTCTTCATTTTCTAAAACTTTAGGGGCAGGTTTTCGGGTAGGTTGGGTCTATGCGGGTAAATTTTCGGACCATATCCAACACTTGCAGCTCATGAGTACTATTTCAGTGAATGCACTCATCCAAAATGCCTTGGTTGAGTTCTTGTCTCATCATCATTATGAAAAGCATTTGCGCACACTTAGACTTTCACTTGAACGTTATAAAAAGCAGTTTTACCACTATTTGAAGCAACATCTGCCCGCGATCTGCGAGATTTATTATTACCCAAGCGGTTATTTTCTATGGGTTAAATTGCCTCATAAACTCGATAGCATGCAAATTTATGAAGAACTCATCCAACAAGATATTGGTGTTGCGCCAAGCCCACTCTTTAGTGTCTTACCCGCACAGCAACATTATTTAAGAATCAATTGTTCTTTTGAGTGGAACGAAAAAATTCAAGCTGCTTTAGATCAAGTCATCAAAACTATTCAACAAAGGGTCGAAGCAAGCCTGTAAAGTGATGCTTCGACCTAAGCACAATTTTAAAGTATTTAATTTATGATAGTTTCATCTTAAAGCGCGATTTTAAGGGTAAGAATATCTGGATGTTAATATGGAAATAGATGAAGAACTGACTCTTAAAAAAATACAGATTTTTTTGGCCTTTATGCGCTGTGGCAACTTGTCTAAAACCGCGGCAGAAATGCAACTGAGTAATGTCAGTGTTCATAAAGCACTACACTCTTTAGAAAGCGCTTTACGTTGTCCTCTTTTTAAAAATGAAGGCCGTAACCTCATTCCTTTAAAAAGTGCTTATGTATTTGAAGAACGGGCGCAAAAAATCGTACAAGACATTTTTATCACCGTAAATAAAACCAGAGAAGCCGCTGGCTTTGCAGCCAAGGTTTTACATTTAGGGTCTCTTTATTCTTTGACGGTAAATACAATTCCAAATGTGATTAGCGGTCTCAAACTCAGACGTAGTGAGCTTGATATTCAACTGTTGCTGAGTTCAAATCAGGATTTAGTGAAAAAGCTCAAAGCAACTGAGCTGGATGCAATCATTGTAGCTTTAAATGAAACCACTCAAGATGATGACTTTGAAATTTTGCCGATGTTTTCAGACGATATCTTTCTGGCAGTCAATAAAGATTCAAAATATGCTGAGTTTAAAGATATTGATTTAAGCCTTTTAAAAGAAGAAACTTTTTTAACTTTAACCAAGGGTTTTGCAACTCATAACGACAGCGACATCATTTTTAAAAAAGCCGGTTTTTCACCTAAAGTTGCTTTGCAGGTCAATGATATTTTTACCTTAATTAGTATGGTTAGCTCAGGTGTAGGTTTCGCACTATTACCTGGCCGTATTTCTGCGGTTTATGAAAGTTCGGTAAAACTTATTCCTCTAAAACAGCAATACCACATGCAACAAGAAATTGGTCTGGTCTTTTTAAAAAGTAAAGAACGCGACCCAAACTTACTTGCTCTGATTGCTGAATGTCGTATGTTTGCATCTAACTTTAAAAGATAGAAGCTGCTGCGAATAACAACAGCTCTTTTGCCTGATTATAAAATACGTATTAACCCACCAAAGCTTTAACCGCAAAGAACAGAATAGTTGGACCCATTAAACAGCCAAGGCCCGTGTGAAAAGTTGCTGTAAGTGCACCGTAAGGCACTAAACGGCGGTCTGTAGCAGCTAAACCAGCTGACACACCACTTACCGTTCCTGCCAAACCACCAAAAATCATCGCAGAACGTGGATTGTCTAATCCCATAAATTTCGCAGTGAGTGGTGTTGAGACCATTACACAGATTGCTTTCACCAAGCCCGTTGCAATTGATAACGCCATGACCTCAGAGCTCGCACCAATGGCCGCACCCGTAACAGGCCCAACAATGTAAGTCACTGCACCTGCGCCAATTGTGGTAATACTTACAGCATCGCGATAGCCAAAAATCCACGCAAACATACAACCGACAATAAATGGCAAAATGGTCCCAAGAAATAAAGAGAAGGCACCAATAAATCCAGCTTTTTTGGCCTCAGTCGCTTGTACTTCAAATGCTGTGGCTACAATAGTAAAGTCACGAAGCATTGCACCGCCCATGAGTCCTACACCTGTAAAAAGTGCAAGGTCGGTCAAGCCTTTTTCACCACCTGTCATTTTTCCGCCAAACCATGCCAAAATCAAACCAATTACAATCGCAATTGCTGAAGCATGCACACGTCCATTGGTTAAATATTTAGAGAGCTTGGTCGACAACCACATAATTAAGGCAATTAAAGCAAAAGCTGTAATTAAACCTAAATGTGTTAAGTCTTTTAATAATAATTCAACCATGAACTTTACCTCCGATTCGGTTTAAGGCTGTGTCCTCTTCTTCTTTAGGTAAAGGGCTGGCTTTGTTATATCGACTTAGACCAGCAATAGTGAGCGTACAAACTGCAACTGAGACTACAGCCGCAAAGAGTGCCATATGGCCACTCGATAATGCTGCCACTACATTTTGTTGGGCTGCCATAGCAACAACAACCGGGATATACATGGTGCCCCAGAATGAAACTCCTTTTTCAGTTTCAACTGTCATCATTCCACGTTTTTCCATCCATAACCGTATACAAATGAGTAAAATCATGGCGATACCCACGCCACCAACATTGGACTTTACACCCAATAAAACGCCTAATAGATCACCAGCAATTACACCAACCAAGGTGCAAAGTGCGAGTAAACCAACTCCATATATAATCATGACAATCCCTCATATCCTTGGATCATTTATGCTTTTGTAAAATCTGACTCAAAAAGAAAAACTATTTGCCTGTTCTTTTTGCATTGCCAATTGAATGCTGTCTAAACGTGTTCCCTGAAATGACAATACTGTTCCTTCTTTAAATGTTCGACGTGCAAGTGTAGTAAGCACCGTTCCCGGCAAAGCTTCGATCTGTAACCTCACACCTCGCTCCCATGCAGCTTGGATGGTACTTTCCCAATCTACAGTTCGACTCATATTAAAAGCCAAGTCATCACCAATCTGTTCTGGCCTGCTAAGCGTACGAGCCGTTGTACCACTTAAATAACGTATTTTAGGCTGCTTTAAAGTCATTCCCTCCATAGACGCTGCAAGTTGCTTTGCTTGCTGACTTAATAATTCACAGTGCGATGGCACCGATACATCTAATTTTTTTGCCACCACGCCTTGTTGCTTTGCTAAAACAGCAACTTGGTTCATGGCTTCAAAACTTCCTGAAATAACGATCTGGTTATGTGCATTAATATTTGCGACAAACACCTCTGGCTTTATTTCATAAATCTGTTTGACCCATGTTTCAACAGTTGCACGGTCTGTACCAATCAGAGCTGTCATGCCATATCCAGTGGGGTAAGCGTTTTGCATGAGTTCACCTCTGTAGGCAACCAAACGAACGGCATCCTCAAAGGCTAAAACTCCCGCTACAACCGCAGCCGACCATGCACCAATTGATAAACCTGCTACATAATCTGGTGTTAAGTTTTCCGCTGTTAATAAGGCTGAACTCACCACACCTGAAATCAGTAAGCAAAGCTGTACTGAACGTGTCGATTGCAATGCAGCCGGACTATCTAACATCAGGACATCTTCTTTGAGTGCATCCGATGCACGCTCAAGGTATTCTTTAGCTAGAGCTGTTTGAGCTAAGTCGTGCAGCATATTGCTTCGTTGCACACCTTGTCCCGGATATACCCAAATTGAAGCCATGATATCTATTCCCTAATTCCATGGGTTTTCTAATAAAACAGCACCATCAGGACGTTTTAATAGAACTTTTCTGCTATTCCTTGCCCATTCTTTTAATGCCAAACCGCCTTGTGGAAGTTGAAGCTGTATATCCACATTCAGCCCTGCTTGCTGAAAATTTTCGAGTAGCTCAACCGCCTGCTTTTTGGCAAAAGGCTGTTCAGCTCGAATCAACAAATCTATGTCACTTTGCTCGGTTACTGTTTCAATTCCCGTTGCTAGTTCAAAGCCGAAACTTCCTGTATATCCCCAACATTCTGAAAAGTTTTTCATAATGCTGGAAATGCTCTGTAAACGTTCTGCCAAGTGCTCAAACTGTTGCGTATCTACGCGAGTCAGCGCTTCTGGCTTAAGCTGTCTGCTAATTAAAGATCTTGGCATTTGAGCTGCATATCGTTGATAGCGAAGTTGTCCTCTTACACCCACAGCCACCTGATCTACAGGAGTAATTGCCCGTCGAACCACAACAGGATCACCACGTTGCAATACCTCTCTCACCCAATGCGGAGCATCATCAGCCAAGCAATCGACCGTCATACCCCACAACAAATCATGGGCTTCGAGCTTAAGTTTCATAACCATTGCTCACGCAATAATTCACGGACCTTTTTAGACATTTGACGGTTTTGGCCATGCAGTCTTTGTTCCAGTCCTCTCGATTGCTCAGCATTAATTTCTTTAAACGCTTGAGCAATTGCCTGTTTCGCTAACAAAAGATCATCGTTTGTCGGTTGTTCAGGGTTTTCAACAGATAACAGTTCAGATAACAAACCAAGCGTGGCATAACTTTCAATGTCATAAGCCATTGGTGGAATGCTTGAGGCCAATTGCTCTAACTCATCAACCGACCGTAAGGTAACGCGTGCAGCAGATTCCTTACCCATTGCATGCACCATAACACCTGAATCTTTTAAGGCAATAATACGATTGGCTTGGTATCCATGCGCCAAGAAAGCACCAGACATCGACTTACCAACCAATAAACTCACAATTGGATGACCTGCCAATCTGGCTCTAGCATAGCTATCTACTGCACCCGCTAAAGCTTGATGAATGCCCAGTAATTCTTCACGACGCCCATAGGCCTGACTTGGCACATCAACCAGACATAAAATAGCGCGTTTAGTTTCAGCCTGTGCATCGGCTTGGATCACATCATCGACTACTTTTGCCAAACTCCAGCCTTCTAATAATCCAACTTCTCCTTGTTTTGCCCGTGGGAACAGATTATTGCTGTCTTGAACAACGGCAATCACGCGCACCACTTGCTGATCAATCTGACCATCAGCCACCCAAATCGAAGCTGGAAAACCTTCAACTGTCTTAAAACCCTGCGTAAGTGCTTTAAACCAATGTGCACCACGAGTAGATGCTTTTAATGTATCAACGGCGATATTCATGTTTGCTCTCCTTGATACAAAGCTTGAACTTGTGCTGGGGTAATCTGCTCAGCAGTATCAACTTGTTGTAGCTTTTCTAAATAGAATGAGTAATTTGAACTACGATGCTGCTGAGGCACACCTTGAGTTAAATAATCAATGACTTGCTGACGAATTTTCTGGCGATCATCGTCTACATAAGCATCTACCAAACCACTAGTGAAGCGCTGATTACCACCCGTAATACTCCATATAAATGGACGATCTTTGGCGTTATATTCTTGTACACCAGCTTCTTGTTCTATCACTTGTGGGCCATTTAAACCTAAACGTCCTTCTTGTGTCATTACAATATAGCTACATAGTCCAGCTGCAATTGACATACCGCCGAAGCACCCTACACTGCCTGCGACCACAGCAATTACGGGTTGATACTGCCGTAAGTTCACAATTGCAGCCTGAATTTCAGCAATTGCAGCCAAACCCAGATTTGCTTCTTGTAAGCGAACGCCACCCGTTTCCAACAATAAAATTGCAGCTGTTGGAATGCCTTTCAGATTGTCTTCAACCGCAAGTTCTAAGGCTCCTGCAATTTTGGCACCACCTACCTCACCTAAACTTCCACCTTGAAATAAGCCTTCAATAGAAATTAAAACTACTGGCTGTTCTTGAATAGTTCCCTTTGCAATCACTACACCATCATCGGCTTGCGGCACAATATTTTGCTGAACCAACCAAGGCGACATAACACGGGCAAACGGGTCCAATAACTCTCGAAAAGTCCCTTCATCTAATAATGCTTTAGCACGCTCTCTCGCACTCAGCTCAATAAAATCTTGTTTATTTAACAAGCTTTGAATATCAGTCATGAGCAATCTCCTCCAATGCTTGTTCCAGACGTAAGCGAACGACACCGGGAGTTGCACCAAAGTCATGAATATCAATATTGACCGCTGGCGGTATTTGAGCAGTAAAAATCCGTTCAAAAAGATTGTGCCAACGTGCTGCACTGCCATCTACCGAAGTCACTACCTGAATAGAGGTCTTTCCCTTTTCACCGGGTTCCATCAAAATTTCTAAATCGCCAGAGCCTACACATCCTACCAGTGCTTTTTTTACAGGTGGCTCTGTGGCCACAAATTCAAAATGAAGTGTTTCCATAATCAAAATCCCTTTTTATTTTTCACAGATGACTGCTCAACACGATCTATAAACAAGGTTGCTGCCAACAAATCTGCGGCACCACCAGCAGACGCCTTCATCCGAAGCAGATCAATCTCTAAAAGATGCAAAGCACGTCGACCTTCTAAGCTTGAACTGCCACCCAAATCCAATACTTGCTGAGCACCTTGTTGCATATGCTTTAAACCAGATGTTCCAGATCGATAAAGCACACAGGTATCGGTCAAATCTGTCATCATGGCAAGTAAGGCATCTAAGCGGGCGAACTCTTCTTTCATGGGTTTACTACGACTTTGATAAAGTTGCTTTAACCCAAAATTCACAATAGTTGGAAAGCCTTGTTGTGCCTGTTCTTTGGCACCTAAGATGCCTAATTTCTTTTGTACTTGCTGACCATGACTCAAAGCCTGCTTTGGAATAAAGCGATCTTCAAGCTGAGCAATCTGGCCTGCTAACTGGCATAGCTCAACAGCCGATAAATATTGCTGATTACTGCGCGCTAATGCTGCTGCGGTAACCATTAAACCCAAGGCCCAAATTGCACCGCGATGTGTATTGACACCATTTGTCGCCAACATCATGGTCTTTTCACCTTGGCGACCGATTTCTCCAATGTCTTCACGCAAAGCTAAACAGACTTTTCCATGATGCTTTGCAGCTTGCGCCATCGCATCAAACATAGGCCCTAAACTTTTCGCAGAGCGCTCCATTAACTCCAAAGTCAGGTCATTGTGTGCACCACTGCCACGGCGATCGACCAAAGCTGGTTTCGGTGTCAGATTAACTTCATCAATTAACGCTTCGACTGCCATATCTGCCAAAAGCTGACTATCGCTGAGCGTTTGATATTGAACTTGTGCCATCATTACCAACTCCTGAATTTTGCAGGTGGTTGATATAAGCCATCTGACCATGTCACCAAGTCGGCAATATTTTTCGCTGCTAAAAGTTCACGTGTGGCATCGGTACGGCGAATACCTAAATCTTCAGGGAATACCACCAGACCTTCACTTCTTAAACGTGCTGTTGTTTTTGGGTCTTGAGTTAAACCAATACTGGTCACACCTGCCACCGCAGCAATCATGGCTTGGCGCTCTTCTTGGCTGCTTGCTTTATATAGATAAGCAATGCCTTCTTCGGTCAGTAAATGAGTCACATCATCGCCATAAATCATGATCGGGGCTAAAGGCAAACCTGCCGTTTTAGCAACATCAATCGCATCGAGACGATCTACAAAAGTTGGCTTGCCCCCCTCTTGAAAGGTTTCCACCATTTGTACAACGAGTTTTTTACCACGTGCCAAATAGGTATCTGTTTCATTAGCACCTTGCAAACGCATATCTAACCATGCTGGCGTATCATGACGACGTCCACGCGGATCATGTCCCATGTTTGGCGCTCCACCAAAACCAGCTAAACGCCCTTTGGTAACGGTCGAAGAATGCCCCATGCCATCAACTTGCAAAGTTGCACCAATAAATAGATCAACGGCGTACTGACCTGCGAGCTGACACATCATGCGGTTGGAACGTAAAGCGCCATCACGACCTGTAAAGAAAACATCGGGACGAGCAGCAACATATTTTTCCATACCGAGTTCGGTACCAAAACAATGCACGCTTTCAACCCAACCTGTTTCAATCGCTGGAATTAAGGTTGGATGCGGATTTAGTGTCCAGTTTCGGCAGATTTTTCCTTTTAAACCTAAAGACTCACCATAGGTCGGTAAAATCAGTTCAATTGCCGCAGTGTTAAAACCAATACCATGGTTTAACGATTGCACATTATGCTTTTCATAAATTCCGCGAATTGCCATCATGGCCATAAGCACATGCACTGGCTTAATGTGTTTCGGGTCACGAGTAAATAACGGTTCGATATAAAATGGCTGATCCGCCACCACCACATAATCAACCCAAGAAGCAGGAATATCGACACGGGGTAACTCTGAGACGTCATCGACCAGTTCATTGACCTGAACAATCACGATACCGTCACTAAAAGCAGCAGGTTCAATAAGTGCTGGAGAATCTTCGGTACTTGGGCCTGTATAGATATTGCCTTGACGGTCTGCCATAAAGCCCGCTGAGAGCACCACATTTGGAATGAGGTCGACTACCAAACGCGAATATAGTTCGATATAGGTATGAATCGCACCAATCTCTAGTAAACCATCTTCAATTAACTGACTAATACGCAAACTTTGTGGGCCAGCAAAAGAAAAATCGAGCTTACGCGCAATGCCTTTTTCAAACAGATCAAGATGTTCTGAACGCCCTACGCTTGGCATGATCATATGCAAATCATGCAAAATATCCGGATTGGTTTGAGCCAAAGAGCGCGATAAAAAATCAGCCTGCTTTTGGTTATTCCCTTCGAGTACAACTTTGTCACCCGGTGTAATTAAGGTTTCTAAAACTTTAATAATGTCCTGAGTTGGGATTACCACACCATCGGTATATTGGTTTGCCATCTCTAGTTTTAGTTGTTTGGCATGACGCCGCTTTGTCCATAACCGTTCTTTATTCTGAACTGATCCTTCCATGTACTTACCTATAGATCGCAGTTTTGTTCTGAATCTATAAAAACGCTTTATGGGCTTCCGATCAATCAACCTACTTCTTTAGTTATTAACTTCAGGTTAATGATCTATTTTAAGGTGGCTGAAAAAGAATTTGAGGGAATAGGCACATTAAATGTCTTAGATAAATAGACTTTTTAGAAAACTGGAACAGCAACTGTTTTGTATCAAATTATCAGATGATAGAATATTAACCCTGATTATTCAGCTACAATTACTTGATAAGAAATAGTTTATGAAAAAGAAATATTGTTATGCCTGCCACCAAAAACACCTCAACATTTTCAAGCTGAGCTGTTGATACTTGCTTACTATATAAAAACTCAGCACCCAAACTCATCAATTAACACATATAATTAAAGGCTCTCATGCTTCAAAACACCATGCACCGCCAAGTATTAATTTTGGCGAGTTCCCAATCACTTTTCCAAACCGTTTCTGTCATGGTCATGACCATCGGTGGCTTGGCTGGGGCAAATATTGCAAATACCCCAACACTTGCAACGCTGCCTATCGCCTCTATGTTTTTGGGTACGGCTTTAATGATGTTCCCTGCATCAATGCTCATGGCACGTGTAGGACGACGTAACGGTTTTCTATTTGGCGCTTTTTTAGGTGTGCTCGGTGGCATTATTGCATCAATCGGCATTTTTTATAGTTCACTCATGCTTCTGGCTTTGGGTACGCTATGTGTCGGGGCCTATCAATCCTTTGCTCAGTTTTACCGTTTTGCTGCCAGTGAAGTGGCAAATGATGCGTTCCGCTCACGCGCTATTTCTTGGGTAATGGCAGGTGGAATTGTTGCAGCACTGATTGGCCCAACTTTAGCACGCTTCGGCGGACCTTTATTCCAGCATTTAGAATATATCGGTTCATTTTTAATTATTAGTATCATCTCACTTGTGGCAATGGGCATTTTATCTAACCTACATATTGCCGATATAGTTGAGCAGAAATCCAACTTTACTGCTGGTCGTCCGTGGCAACAGATTGTCTTTCAACCTACCTATTTAGTTGCTTTATTTGGCGCAATAACAGGTTATGGCATCATGATTTTAGGTATGACTGCCACACCAATTGCTATGCGACATTCACACCATGAACTTGGGTCAATTACGACAGTCATTCAGCTACATGTGCTTGGTATGTTTCTGCCTTCATTCTTTACTGGACATTTAATCGCTCGATTTGGTGTGCTTAAAATCATGTTTGCAGGTCTTTTATTATTTGCCTGCTATATCGGATTTGCTCTCTCAGGTATTCAGTTCACATCTTTTGCTATTTCTTTAATTTTATTAGGTGTGGGATGGAACTTTTTATTTATTGGCAGTACTTCTTTACTCACAGGAACTTATTCTGTGGCTGAAAAAGCCAAAGCCCAAGCTATTAACGATATGACCGTTTTTGTTGTCAGTTTGATTTGTTCGTTTAGTGCAGGTGCTTTACTGGATTTATTTGGCTGGAAAGCAATGAATATGGCTTTAATACCATGGCTGGTGATTGCCGCAGCTTCTCTCTTCTGGCTAAGCCAAAAAAGAGAAAAGCAGTTTGTTTAAATTCTTTTTAACGCGGTTTGCTCAATAGCCATTCTAGATTTTGACGGACCGCAGGCCACTCATGTTTTAAAATACTGTAAACATGAGTGTCCCGCAAAATATCATCTTTCACAATTTGATGGCTTCTTAGCACACCGTCTAGCTTTGCACCCAAGCGTACAATCGCGGCTTGACTTTGAACATTTAAAGAAGATGTGCGTAACTCAACCGCAATACAGTTTAAAGTCTCAAATGCATGAGCCAACAATAGCTTTTTACATTCAGTATTTACAGGCGTACGTTGTGCAGACTTTCGATACCACGTCGAACCAATTTCTACACGGCGATGTGCTTCTTCAATATGCATGAGAGTTGTCATGCCCAGCGCTCGCCCCGTTTTTCGGTCTTCAATATAAAAAGGCAACATAGAGCCGGATTTTTGCAAATCAAGACGTCTTTCAATTTCAGCAGTCATCTGTTCAGGTCTTGGCACACGGGTATACCAAAGATTGTAAAGCTCCCCATCACAAACGGCCTCTTTGAGCACTTCAGCTTGAGTTACATCTAGCGGCTTTAAAATAACGTGTTCACCCAATAACTCAACAGGTGTAGTCAAAGACATCTTTATCTCCTCAATTGATATTAAGCTTTTATATTTTCAAAATTATTTATTTAAATCAGCCACACTGTACATGGCATTCGCTATAGTTTGATGACCAGATTTCGATAGGCCATCTGCCACGCCTAAAATGTCTCGGCGTTCTTTGTTTTGCCCAAGTTTTGATTTTCCTTGCAGCTTGGTAATTTCAATCTCAATACCTACAATGGCTTTTAACATCGGTTCAAGATAGTCTTTTGGTGCATCTGACATTTTCCATGGTTCAGGTTGAGAAGCTTCATGGGTGCGGGTTAAGCGAGCCACCACACCACGAACATAACGCTCATCATCTCGAATCGTCACTTTGCCATAAGCATGCACAACCCTATAGTTCCATGTGGGTACTTGTCTGCGCTGTTCATGTTTAGATGGATACCAGTTTGGTGAAATATAAGCATCGCCTGCTTGAAAAACGACCAATACCTCATCTCCATTTTTAATATCCTGCCAAACAGAATTATTTCGTGACACATGGGCATGTAGCATGCCAAATTTCCCTTCATTTGTTTGCAACTCGAATGGAAGATGATTTGCATCTAAGCCATTACTTCCATGCGTAAAAAGCACCCCAAATGGATGTTCTGTAATAAGAGAATGCAATACATCCAAACGGTTTTCTGCAAAATCATCAGGGATATACATGGCTAAAAACCTCGCTGTAAATATCAGGGCTATTTATATTTTGTGTTGTAAATTTTCTGGTTTATGTGGTTTATTAAAAAGAACCACTTTGTATTTTTTTAAGTAGACCAGAATTATGGCAAGAATGGCAAAAGTTGTGGAACTTCCGTCTATTGCAAAGATTGATAAAAGCAAAGGAAAGATAAGTGCTCAACTGACTCAAGCTTTACGTGAAGCTGTACAAAGTGGTGATTTACAACCCGGCGATCCATTGCCTTCTTCTCGTGAACTGGCTTTAACCCTAGGTGTCGCTCGCGGAACCATTATTGAAGCTTATGATCAGCTTTTAGCTGAAGGTGTGTTTGACTCTCAACCACGAACTGGCACTTATGTGTCTCATGCTTTGGTTAAAACACCTGTAATACAACATTCATCAAAAGAAAATAAACCTAACTCGATATCTTTGACCAAATCGGCACGTTCATATGCCAAAGTGCTTGATGAATTTAAACCACTTCCCCATGTTCCTTTTGCGGTATCTGTCCCCGTTGGACGTACTCAACCAAGTGATATTTGGCGTAAATTTGGTAATAAATTTAGATCACGGGGAGCAGGTGCTCCATCAGGTTATGGCGAACCTCAAGGGGTATTATCACTAAGAATTGCTATAGCAGACTATGTACGACGGTCACGTTCTGTCCACTGTGAACCTGAACAAATTGTGATTACACCCGGCATTCAACAATCACTTTATATTTGCAGCCAAATTTTATTTGAGGCGAAAGATGAAGTTTGGGTTGAAGATCCTGCTTATCGCGGTACAACAGCCATTTTTGAGCATACTGTACAAAACATTCGAATGGTGCGTGTTCCTGTTGATGAAGAAGGCATTCAGGTTGAAACCGGAATTAAACTTTCTAAACATGCGCGTGCTGCTTTTGTAACACCCTCTCACCAATATCCACTTGGCATGCCGATGAGTCTAGCAAGACGTACAGCTTTATTAGCTTGGGCAAAACAACAAAATGCATGGATCATTGAAGATGATTATGACAGTGAACTTCGTTACAACGGTCAGCCCTTCCCATCTTTGCAAGGCATGGCACCTGACCAAGTCATTTATCTTGGGACTTTCAGCAAAGTCTTATTTCCATCGCTTAGGCTTGGCTATGCAGTGTTGCCTAAAGAACTGGTAGCTCCTTTTTGTGGGCTTAGAGTCTTAATTGATAGACACCCGCCTGCTGCCGACCAGCACGTTTTGGCTGCTTTTATTCAAGAGGGTTATTTAGAGCGGCATATACGACGTACTCGAAATGTCTATGCAGAAGTTCGAGAATACATTATTGGCTTGATTGAAAAATACATACCTCAAGAACTGGCTTGGTTACAGCCAGGCGATCAAGGCATGCATATGGTGTTATGGCTTGCTCAACATATTAATGATATTGACGTTGCAAGCTCGGCAGTCGATGCAGGTATTGCCATCAAAGCAATTTCACCGACATTTTCAAAAGAGCGGCGACGTTCGGGTTTAATTGTCGGCTTAGGCGATTTTGAACCCGAACTAATGCAACAAGCTATCAAAAAATTATCAAAGATTATTCAACAGCACGCCAAGTCAATGTAGGTAAACCTTACAACAGCAACCATAGATGAATCGCAAATGGTCCAATGAGTACCATTAAAATACCAGCAATAACCATGGTTAAACTGGCAATCACCCCTTCTTCACTATTGCGCTGCTGTGCTCTAACTGTACCAAAACCATGCGCTGCGTTACCCAAGGCGGCACCATTTGCCACATTAGAACGGATTTTAGTAATTGCCAAAATTGCATCGCCACAAATCATACCGACCAAACCGGTAATAACAGTAAATAGGGAAACCAATGCCGCCGAACCATGAATATCTTCAGCTAAAATCATGGCAAAAGGTGTTGAAATAGAACGTGCCATCAAACTGTTGGTGACTTCAGGGCTAAAGTGGAACCACTGCGCCATTTTATAGGCAGTCATCACGCCTACACTCATGCCCACAATAATCGCAATCGTAAGAACTCCGAGGTTTTTACGAATCGTTTCCCGATAACGATAAATCGGTATAGCGAAAGCTACCGTTGCAGGACCTAATAAATTAACAATCCACTGCGTATCTTCAGCATAAGTTTGATATGAAATTCCAAAAATCGTCATCAAAATGATGGTAAGTACAGGCACACTAATTGCGGGTGATAACCAAAGTTTTGGATGTTTCTGATAGATTCGCTTTGCCACAACATAAGCGACCAAAGTCCAGATGAGACAAAGAATTGACCAGATATTCATGTCATTATGCTCTTTAGATATGCTTATGTTGAAGACGTTTTCTAGCCTGTAAGTAAGCCTTCAAACGATTGTAATAATGAATAGTCAGTGAAGTGCTTAACATGACTAAAATGGTTCCAACCGCAATGCTTAAGACGATTTGCCATCCTTCGGTCATAAACAGGGTTTTATACTGGACAACGGCAACGACTACAGGCACAAAAAACAGTAATAGCTCACCTAAAACCACAGTTGCTCCCATTGCCACCTGATCCATTTTGATAATTTTAAAGAACAGGCATAAAAGCAATAAAAACATACCTAAAATACCTGCCGAGACAGGCACACCGAGTTTTTGGTGTAAGAGATATCCGATCCACCAAAATCCAGCCAAAATGAGAATTTGTTTAACTAACACGAACAGTGATGGTTGTGAGGGTGTTCCAGAAGCAGATTCAGTACTCATTTTTCGAAATTAAATGGTTAACTACACTATTATGCTAGCTTGGTTAAACCTGCTAAATATGAATTATTCATGTTAATATTATTCCAAAATGGAATAATCTATTCTTTATTATGCTTTCTCTAAAATCATTACAGTGCTTTGTTACTCTGGTTAAAACTAAAAGTTTTACCCGTACTGCTGAAGAGTTATATCTGACTCAGCCCACCATTAGTAAAATATTACAACAACTCGAAGAGCAGCTTCAGGTACAGCTTTTGGTTAAACCCGATCATGGACGAAAAAGACAAATTGAATTAACCGAAATTGGAGAACGTATCTATCAACATGCGGTCGAGCTTCTTCAGGCAGAGCAAAACATCTTTCTTGAAATAGAAAACTATCAACAATTAAAAACAGGTACTTTAAAACTTGGCGTTCCACCTTTAGGTTCGCAGCTCCTAACGACTGCCCTATTTGACTTTCATCGCCAATGGCCAGATATTGAATTAGCTTTTATGGAAGTGGGTTCACGCGGTATTGAACAGGCTTTACTCAATAATGAGCTAGACGTTGGTGTTTTATTGCAACCTTTTGATGAACAAACTTTTAATAGCATCGAGTTATGTAACTACCCTTTAATGGTACTTTTACGTCGTGATGCAACTTGGGCAACCCGCAAAAAAATAAATCTAGAAGAGCTACAACACCAATCATTTTTAATGTTTCCTGAAAATTTCTCTTTAAACAGTATTATTCTCGATGCTTGTAAGCAGCATGGTTTTTACCCAACCATTGCTTGCCGTACCAGCCAATGGCATCTCTTGGCAGACATGGTGTTACAACGTATGGGAATTGCGCTTCTTCCTCAATATTATACAGACATGCTTGACCCAACTTTATTTGCAGCAGTGCCACTCGAAAAACCAAATATTCAGTGGCACTTAGTGATGGCTTGGAAAAAGAATCTTCCTGTCTCACCAGCAGTACAAGCTTGGCTTAGCATTGTCCGTCAACATTTTCAGCACATTAAACCCTAACGTTGACCACTGAAATAGCTTAGTTCAAAAACCGATAAAGCTTTTCCACAAAAAAGCTACCCAATCTTGGCTTAGCTCACTTAGACTAGACCCATCTGTTTATCACACGGACAATAACAATGAATAACGAGTATTTTAAGCTGTATACAGATTCACAATTTCTAAGTCCCTATGCATTTACAGTTTTTGTAGGACTACATGAAAAACAAATTCCATTTGAAATAGCAGCCATCGACTTAGGTCAGCAAGGCCAGTTTGAAACATCTTTCGTAGAAAAGTCATTAACAGCTAAAGTGCCTGTACTTGAGCATAACGATTTTGCCTTATCAGAATCTTCTGCCATTTTGGAATATTTAGAAGAACTTTATCCAGACACAGCTATTTATCCAAAAGATATTCAAGCTCGCGCAAGAGCAAGACAAATTCAAGCATGGCTCAGATCGGACTTAGTGGCACTAAGAACTGAGCGTCCAACCGATGTTATTTTTATTCAGCCCAAGTCCACTCCACTTTCAGAAGAAGGCAAAAAAGCAGCCGAGAAACTTTTCTTTGTTGCAGAAAAACTTCTTGCGTCTGATGCCGAATTTCTTTTTGGTTCATGGAGCATTGTAGATGCTGAACTTGCCCTGATGTTGCAACGCCTTATTCAAAATGGTGATGCTGTATCAGAGCGCCTAAAAAATTATGCATTACAGCAATGGCAACGTCCGTCTGTACAAAAATGGCTTGCCTTGCGACATAAATAAATCCTTATATTTACACCAAACATGAGATAAAAAATGAGTGATTCAAACTATATTCCTCCACAAGTTTGGCAATGGACTGGAGAGAAAACCGATTTAAACCAACCTACCTCAGGTGCTCGTTACGAACATGCACTTCCAGTAGGGAAACATCCGCTCCAGCTCTATTCTTTAGCAACGCCTAATGGTCAAAAAGTCACTATTTTATTAGAAGAGCTTTTAGCTCTAGGACACCAAGATGCTGAATATGATGCTTGGCTGATTAAAATTGGTGAAGGACAGCAATTTGGTAGTGGCTTTGTAGAAATTAATCCCAACTCTAAAATTCCAGCATTGGTTGACCATAGCCAAAACCCGCCATTAAGAGTATTTGAATCTGGCTCAATTTTGCTTTACTTGGCTGAAAAGTTTAAAGCATTCATTCCGACTGATATTGCTGCACGTACTGAATGCCTCAATTGGTTATTCTGGCAAATGGGCAGTGCACCTTACTTAGGTGGTGGTTTTGGACATTTTTATGCTTATGCCCCTGTTAAAATTGAATATGCGATTAACCGCTTTGCAATGGAAACAAAACGCTTACTTGATGTATTAGATCAGCATCTGGCAAAAAACGAATATTTGGCTGGTTCTGAATATAGCATCGCTGATATTGCAGCGTTCCCTTGGTATGGCGGTCTTGTTAAAAACTGGGTATATAACGGCGCGGAGTTTTTAGGTGTCGATCAATATAAAAATGTTCAACGTTGGGCAGATGCGATTTTAGAGCGCCCTGCGGTACAACGTGGCCGTATGGTCAATCGTACTTTTGGTGATTTAGCCACACAGTTGCATGAACGTCATGATGCGAGCGATTTTGAGACCAAGACTCAAGATAAATTGCAGAATCAGTCTTAAAAATATCATTTAGTTTTTGACTTACCCGCAAGATATTTCATTTTTGCGGGTATTCAAAGTTGGCAAAATAGCCCGTGTATAACTCACTCAGCCAAGCGACAAAAACTCGTACGCGTGGCGAGAGCTGCCGATGCTGCGGATATAATGCAGAAACTGACATCTTCGGGATTTCCCACTCAGATAAAACCTGAACCAGACGCCCATTTTTTAATTCATTTGCCACATGGTAGCGCGGTACTTGAATTAAGCCAGCCCCTTGTAAGGCAGATAATACATAGTTTTCAGCATCATTTACCGCGATCCAACTTTTCAAAAAATAATCTTGTTTTTTGCTATTCACCATCAATTCAAATGGGTAATTCCGTCCGCCTGATGTCGAAAAGAAATTGACACAATAATGTGATAATAAATCTTCTGGTTGCTGTGGCGTTCCATGTTTATTTAAATAGTCAGGACTTGCACAAATCACTTGTGGCATATCGGCCAAATGTCTAGCAATTAAAGTGGAATCATCTAAACGGCCCGCTCTCACCACACAGTCTATCCCTTCCCTAATCAGATCAACTAAGCGGTCACCCGTACTGATTACCAGTTCAATGTCGGGGTATAACTCGTGAAATTGATCTATATTGGGTAAAACAATTTTAGTTGCATGTGCGCCTGATAAATCGACACGTAATAAACCACGGGGCTGAGCAATTACATTGCGTAAAGATGATTCGGCATCATCGAGTTCCGATAATATTTGTGTACAACGCTCATAAAATGCCTGTCCATCTAGTGATGGTCTTACATGTCGAGTCGTCCGCTCTAATAAACGGCACTGTAAATTACTCTCTAACTCCTTAATGGCATTACTTGCAGTAGCACGTGGGATATTTAGCTGATCGGCTGCCTGACTAAAACTACCCAGCTCTACGATGCGGGTAAAAAGTTGCAAGGTATCAAATTTATCCATGGTGCTCGCTTTTAACCCTTCCTATTATTAATTTATATGGAATTATCTTATCCAATTCTGATGATTTATCCCATATTTCTATATTATTAAAATAAGCCATACTTACTCAAACAGGCAATCTAAAAATGAATATTTCAATAAAAACAGCTCTGGTTACTGGCGCATCACGTGGTATTGGCCGTGCTATTGCAGAACGCTTAGCTCAAGATGGGTTTTATGTGATTATTAACTATGTTGGCAATAAAGCGCATGCCCAAGCCACTGTAGAACATATTATTGAGCAAGGTGGTCAAGCCTCAGCTATTCAAGCGGACGTTGCAAATGAACATGAGGTGAGCCGTTTATTTCAAGAAGCTAAAGCGATTAACGGGCAATTAGACGTTGTGGTTCATAGTGCTGGTATTATGCCTATGGCAAAAATTACACCTGAAAGCCTGCCAGATTTCGATAAAGTGATTCATACCAATTTACGTGGCGCGTTTTTAATATTGGCGCATGCGGCCGAAACAGTGCCAGATGGTGGTCGGATTATTGCGCTTTCAACCAGTGTAATTGCCAAATCTTTTCCGGCATATGGTCCTTATATTGCTTCAAAAGCAGGTGTTGAAGGTTTGGTACATGTGTTAGCAAATGAGTTACGTGGACACAATATCACTGTAAATGCCGTTGCGCCCGGCCCGACAGGCACTGACCTTTTTTACAATGGAAAAACTGAAGAGCAAGTGGCAGCTATTGCAAAACTTGCTCCATTGGAACGAATCGGGACACCTGACGAAATTGCTGGCGTAGTTGCCATGCTGGCTGGTCCAGATGGGTGCTGGGTAAACTCTCAAGTCATCCGGGTAAATGGTGGATTTGCTTAATTTTAAAAACCGTGCGGATTATTTTAATCTGTACGGTTTTTTACTAAATAATAAAATTTCTTAAATCTATTTTATTTTAATAACTTTATAAGATTAACTAATACTTTTTTATATAAAATATTCACCGCTCTTATTTATCAAAATAATATATATAAATAGATATTCCTTATTTTTGCTTATATTTAAAACCGCGTAAATTGAACCTTAACAATCTGAATCAAAGATAAGGATATATTCAATGAACGCTAAATTAAATACTGAAACTCCGCAAAGTTTTATCTCAAATGGTTCAAATACGTCCTTTTCAGCCGAAGATATCCTTGCTAAAGCACAGCAATATGCACAAGAACACGAACTAAATTTTAGTGGCAGTTTATCACCTGTTGACGCATGGCAACTCGTACAACAAGGAGAAGCTGTTTTAGTTGATGTGCGTACCAATGAAGAACGCAAATTTGTGGGTTATGTCCCTGAAAGTATCCATGTCGCTTGGGCAACAGGCACGTCATTTAATCGTAATCCACGCTTTTTAAAAGAACTTGAATCAAAAGTTGGTAAAGACAAAACCATTCTTTTGTTATGCCGTAGTGGCAACCGTTCAGCACAAGCTGCCGAAGCCGCATTTAATGCAGGTTTTGAACACATTTATAACGTTCTTGAAGGCTTTGAAGGTGATCTAAATGAACAGCAACAGCGTAATCAGAAAAATGGCTGGCGCATCCACCAACTTCCTTGGCAACAAGACTAATACTTCAATCAATTTTCAGTGAATCAAGGAAAGCTTGTGACTCAATGGAACATTAATGCGGTTGTACAAGGTTTACAACAAGCAAGGCATGACTGGCGTCAGCAGCAACACAGGACCAAAGAATTTGGGGGCCGTGAACTTCCATCTAAAGAAGCTTTAAAGGCCATTTTAGATGACCTGTGCGGGATTTTATTTCCAATGCGTTTAGGCCCTGCCGACTTACGTCAGGAAACTGAAGATTCTTATATTGCCTATACTTTAAATCGGGTACTAACAGCTTTATATGCTCAAGTACAATTGGCTTTAAATTATGAAGCGAAACGACATTTGAGTCATTCAAGCCCAGTGCAGCAGCCACAAGAACTTGCTCAAACTATTGTGCAGGATTTTGCCAACACTTTGCCCTCTATACGGCGCCTTTTAGACGGCGATGTGCGGGCGGCTTATGAAGGTGATCCAGCAGCACATAGTGTAGATGAAGTATTACTCTGCTATCCGGGCATATTTGCGATTATCTATCACCGAATTGCCCATCAGCTCTATGCTCAAGTGCCTTTATTGTCACGCATTATTTCGGAGTTGGCTCACTCTGCAACAGGTATTGATATTCATCCGGGTGCGCAAATCGGTAAAGGATTTTTCATTGATCATGGTACGGGTGTGGTGATTGGTGAGACTTGCGTGATTGGAGAACGCGTTCGTATTTATCAAGCAGTGACTCTTGGAGCGAAACGCTTTGAAACCAATGATGATGGCGCTTTGAAAAAAGACTATACACGCCATCCAATTGTTGAAGATGACGTTGTGATCTATGCAGGTGCGACTATTTTAGGTCGTATTACCATTGGCCGAGGATCAATCATTGGGGGAAATGTCTGGCTAACCCATAGTGTTGCTGCAGGTAGCCAGATTTTACAGTCACCGAATGAGTCTTATCAAAAAAATCATATTGCCGGTTAAAAACTATAGATGTGAAATAAATAGATAAGGAGATAAATAAACAAAGAACGTGCAGATTAATAAAATGCTTATTTCTAGTTTAAATATATTTTTATTTAGAAAATAGATAACTCATTAATAAGCTCAGTATTTAAAAAATTTATAACGCGATTTTAATTTTAAAACCAGAACTAATTCTAGTTTATATGCATCCTAGAATTTTTATTTTCGAAAAGCCAATGTAATAAGGAAAAATGATTCATGGCGAAAAATACAGACAAAGCCCAACTTGCACTTGGGGACCATGCGGCCCGTCAACTGGCCAATGCAACCAAGACAGCTCCCCAGCTTTCTACAATTACTCCCCGCTGGCTGACTCACTTACTTCAATGGATTCCTGTTGAAGCAGGTATTTATCGCCTAAACCGTGTCAATAATACCGATGATATTCAAGTAGCTTGCACACAACGTGATGAAGCAACTTTACCTCAAACTTTTGTTGATTATGACCCAGAGCCACGTGAATACTTTTTAAATGGTGTATCTACTGTTTTAGATGTACATACACGCGTTGCCGACCTTTACAGCAGCCCACATGACCAAATTAAAGAACAGCTTCGCTTAACCATTGAAACCATTAAAGAACGTCAAGAAAGTGAGCTTATCAATAACCCTGAATACGGTTTACTAGCAAGTGTGACAGATGACCAACGTATTTCGACTTTAAATGGCCCACCCACTCCTGATGATCTTGATGATTTGCTACGTAAAGTCTGGAAAGAACCGGGATTTTTCCTAGCACACCCTGATGCGATTGCAGCATTTGGCCGTGAATGTACACGCCGTGGTGTACCGCCTCCAACAGTTAGTCTGTTTGGTTCGCAGTTCATTACATGGCGCGGAATTCCACTTATTCCATCAAATAAAATTCCTGTAGAAGATGGCAAAACTAAAATCTTGCTGCTTCGTGTTGGTGAAAAGCGTCAAGGGATTGTTGGTTTGTTCCAACCGGGTCTTGCGGGTGAACAGTCACCGGGGCTTTCAGTACGTTTTATGGGAATCAACCGTAACGCGATTGCGTCGTATCTAATCTCATTATATTGCTCACTTGCAGTATTAACAGACGATGCTTTGGCAGTGTTAGATGATGTGGAGGTGGACAAATATCATGACTACCCAGTTAACTACAAGTAATCTGCAAGGTAGTCCAACGGGGCCTGAAGTGACTGGTGTTAACCCACCAGCCAACTTCCCTGATGAGTCCACCATTGCTCGACTTGCTAATGAGTTTTTTTCAGCAGTGCCAAGCTCAAGCAGTTCGACTTCTTCATCGGGCCTTAACTTGGACTTACCTGTCGGAGCGCCACCTCACCCACCGCAACCGGGTGAACCATTTTCTGCACTCAGTGGTCGTGCGCCCAATATCGCCTTTCAGAAAAGTCTCAATCCGGAATATCCTGAGCATATTCCAAATTTGCCAGACTACCCTGAACGCCGAATTGTAGCGTCTGCGCCTGTAGTGGGTGGAGCTAATTTGCCACGCCCACCATTTGAACCACACTTACCACAAGCTGCTCATAGTGAACCCAATGTGCCACGCATTGAACCCAGCTTACCAACGGGTGCAGGTGAATCACCTTATTATTTTTTAAATGATTTTTCTGCCCCCAATGCAACAGAACCATCTGTTAAAGGTGTTGAAGATAATTATTCGGTTGCACAGTCATTTCAATTACCACATGGTGACCAGCTCAAGTCATTACTGACGGAAGATCGTTTTGCAACGAACACGCCTACCCAAAGTTCAGCAAGCTCTGCATTTTATTTTTTAGACTTGCCTCAAAGTGGACAAAGTTATAGTCACTATCAACCATCACAACCTACTTTTGTGGTAAGCAGTGCGCAACCACTCGATGTGCATGCCATCCGTCGCGATTTTCCAATTTTGCAAGAACGCGTCAATGGCCGTCCATTAGTCTGGTTTGATAACGCCGCAACTACACAAAAACCGCAACGTGTGATTGATCGGATTGCTTATTTTTATCAGCATGAAAACTCAAATATTCACCGTGCTGCACATGAGTTAGCAGCTCGTGCAACCGATGCCTATGAACATGCGCGAAATGTGGTTGCTCGATTTATTGGTGCACCCTCTTCCAAAGAGATTATCTTTGTACGAGGCACCACCGAAGGGATTAACCTGATTGCAAAAACATGGGGTGAGCAAAATATTGGTGAAGGCGATGAAATCATCGTTTCTCACTTAGAACACCATGCCAATATTGTGCCTTGGTATCAACTCACTAAAAAAACTGGAGCAAAATTACGAGTCATTCCTGTTGATGACACGGGCCAGATTATTTTAGAAGAGTTACCGAAACTGATTAATGAGCGCACTAAACTGCTGTCGATTACTCAAGTTTCGAATGCTTTAGGCACAGTCACACCTGTTGCTGAAGTCATTAAAATTGCCCATGCCAAAGGTGTTCGTGTTTTAGTTGATGGTGCTCAATCTGTTTCGCACATCCCTACTGATGTACAAGCTCTCGATGCAGACTTTTTTGTGTTTTCTGGACATAAAGTGTTTGGGCCAACAGGTATTGGCGCGGTCTATGCAAAACCAGAGCTGCTAGAAAGCATGCCTGTTTGGGAAGGCGGCGGTAACATGATTCAGGATGTGACCTTCGAACAAGTAGTTTACCAACCTGCACCAAACAAGTTTGAAGCTGGAACTGGAAACATTGCCGATGCTGTTGGTTTAGGCGCTGCGCTTGAATATGTCGAAAGTCTAGGCATTCATAACATTGCTCGCTATGAACATGATCTACTCGAATATGGTCAAAATGCGCTGAGCAGTGTGTCAGGTTTACGCTTGATCGGAACCGCACATCACAAAGCCAGTGTAATGTCCTTTACCTTACAAGGCTATTCAACCGAACAAGTCGGTAAAGCTTTAAATCAACATGGTATTGCCGTACGTTCTGGCCATCACTGTGCTCAGCCGATTTTACGTCGCTTTGGCGTCGAACAGACTGTTCGTCCATCTTTGGCTTTTTATAATACGACAGAAGAAATTGATTTATTGGTGTCGGTGTTACATCAACTGACGCGTAATAGGCGTACCAGTTAAATTTATTAAAAAAGACTGCTTTCGAGCGGTCTTTTTTTATGGATTCTTTATTGAAGCTACTTTAGCTCTAAAGTCATATATAGATGTAATAAGTCAAAGTAGTTATCACGGCGGAATCTTATTATTTTTAAATTCGATTTCTAAGTTAGCCTTCGGCTCGAGCTAAAAGTCATTAATACTCTAGACAATTTAAAGTAATTATCACGGCGGAGTCTTATGATTTGAAATTTGATTCCTAGCTTAGCCTTCGGCTCGTGCTAAGAGTCATCTACAGCCTGCCCATAATTTATAAAAATAATGTTTTTGCAACATTTCCTGATAGATGAAAACAGTGAGCAGGTTCTGTAGATGACAAAGTTTTTTGGTTACTTTTTCCAAAAAAAGTAACAGAGTTAGCTACTTTCTTCCAATGTATAAACGGTAAGACTCCGTCGCGCTACCCCATCCACTTATAAATAAAATTAACTTAAACAAACAAACTCCAAATCAATCTCAATGCAATCCCAATCAACAACACTCCCATCACCCTCTCAAAATAAACCCCAAACTCCAAAAATCTTTTACGTACGATAGGCTGTGCAAACAGTACACTCACCACCATAAACCAGATAGCATTGACCATACACATCCATATCCCATAAAAAACCTGAACTTTCATCGGTGTGGTCGTACTTACAATCGTCGTAAAAATTGCCAGAAAAAAGATAGTGGCTTTGGGGTTTAACGCATTGGTAAGAAAACCCATGGTAAACGCTTTAAATAAACTTGGCGTGTCACTACCTGCTTGGCCATTAATTTCAATATTGGTATTCGGCTGGCTACGTAAACACTGCCATCCTAAATACACTAAGTAAGCTGCCCCCGCTGTTCTGATCAGTGACATGAGCCATTCGCTTTGTTGAATCAAAAAGCCAATCCCAACAAGGGTATAAAAAACATGTACTGAAATCCCGACACCAATACCAATTGCAGTCAGACATCCAATCAAATAGCCATAACGTACGCTTTGCCTTACCGTAATCACAAAATCTGGTCCCGGTAAAATCACCGCCATAAAGTGAATAAGAGCTAGCGTTAAAAACTCATGCCCATACATCTGCCACATAACAATTTAGTTTCCTGAAAATCACCTAAAAGATTGTATTGCGATTTTTTAAACGCGATAATCCAATCAAAATCCAAATAACTTTTGCCTCATGAGCACAAATCAAAGTCCGGTTCTGTTAAATGAAATGGCGACCTTCGTTAAGGTTGTCGAGTCGGAAAGCTTTTCTGAAACTGCACGCCAGCTAGGTACAACACCTTCTGCTGTGAGCCGCGCGATTGCCCGTTTAGAACGTGCTTTAGGTACCCGCTTACTCTATCGGACTACACGGAAACTTCGTTTAAGTGAAAGTGGTCAACAGGTCTATCAACGTTGTTTAGATATGGTAAATGCGGCACAAGCAGTCATGGAAAGTTCAGGTCAATTTCATGTCGAGCCAGAAGGTATTATTCGTATGAGTGTTCCCAAAGCTGTGGGACATTTTATGATTCATCCGCATTTACCCGAGTTTTTAGAACGCTACCCGAAAATTGATATACAAATGCTTTTAGAAGATCGTTATGTAGATCTCATTGATGATGGAGTCGATTTAGCACTTCGAATTACAGAGCAACCATCAGGTGGCCTTATGGGTCGAAAACTCATTGATATTGATCATTTGGTTTGTGCTACACCTGAATATTTAGCAAAGCATGGCACTCCGAACCATCCTCATGATTTAAAGCAGCATGAATGTATCTACTTGGGTGAACAAGCCAGTGACTCAAAATGGAAATTTCAACAAGGAAATAAATCGATAAGTGTTGCCGTGCGTGGTCGTTATGCAGCAAACCATACGGGTGTGCGTTTGAGTGCTGCATTACAGCATTTAGGTATTGCGAGCTTGCCATACTTCGTTGCACGCCATGCTCTACAACAAGGTACTTTAGTTCAGGTTTTACCAGATTGGTATTTTAAGACCTATTATAGCGGTGGGCTGTGGTTACTCTACCCACCGACACGGCATGTCCCGCCTAAATTGAGTGTGTTGATTCAATATTTGGCAGATAAATTAGCAGCAGAGCCGACTTTATTTAAGTTAAAGTAATATAAAGTCAAAGAATTAGCACGATTGAATCCTACCTTTAATCTCTAAAGCAATCAGCTAATTCTGTTACTTTTTTTTTGGAAAAAGTAACCAAAAAACTTTCTCATCTACAGAACCTGACCACTGTTTACATCTATAAAAAATATTGCAAAAACATTACCTTTATAAATTATGGGCAGGCTGTAGATGAATCTTAGTTCGAGTAAATACTATCTAGAGTTCTAATCATTAGAGGTTATTAGCACGATTACTCAACCAATAAATCTTTTGGATTAATCGTATCGCCATAGACTGGTTTTAAGGTTTTTTCATAAGCCTGATGAATCACGCCTTCTTTTGCCAGTTTCTCTAAATCTTGGTTCAACCAGTCTAATAACTCTTTATCACCCTTTTTAACTGCTGGTGCAATTAAGTCCTGCTCACCTAAATTGGTAATGCCAACGGTGTAATTTGGATTTTCTTTAGCCCACGCTAAAACCAGCAAGTTATCATGGGCAAGCGCAGCACCACGTCCATCTTTTAAAGCATCAAAAGTTTCAGTGTTTTGTTCATACTTTTGTAGTTTAATTTCAGGATGCGTCTTGGTGAAGAATGAATCAGCCGTTGTACCTTTGTTTACTAGCAAGGTTTTATCTTTAAGTTGAGCTACATCGGTAATTGGATGGCTTTTAGGAGAAACCACACCGAGTGCCACTTTTAGGTAAGGCTTAGCAAAATCGACAACTTCCTTACGTTCTGGCGTAACAGTAAAGTTGGCAAAAATAATATCTACTTTATTGGCTTTTAAATATTCGACACGGTTAGCCGCTTCAGTTAAAACAAACTCAACTTTGTTTTCATCGCCCAGCAAATCTTTAGCGACATGCTTAGCAATCTCTACATCAAAACCTTGATTTTTACCTTGAGCATCCAAATATCCAAACGGCGGTTTATCACTAAATACGCCAATTCGTACCACGCCATTCTTTTTAATCTGTTCAATACTCGATACAGTTTGTGTGGTATCGGCCGTTTTTTCAGTAGACTGAGTTCCTTTGTCACATGCAACCAAACCTAAACTCAGTAAAGACGCAGCTAAAATATGCTTCACGTTTTGAAATGTTAATGTTGTCATTATTTCACCCTCTCGTTCTTGTAAAAGTCTTATTTAGAATCGCAGCGCCTACTTTTAGGCACTGCTCTAGCGATATCGAAAATTATTGACCTACATCTAAAAACACATTCGGATTGACTGAATCACCGTAAATTGGCTTCAAGGTTTCATCATAAATTTTCTTAATTTCACCGCTTGTTCTGAGCTGCTTAATTTCAGTATTGAGCCAATTCAATAGTTGGGTATTGCCCTTTTTAACCGCTGGTGCAATAAACTCTTGATCACCAATAGACTGAATACCTGCCACATAACTTGGGTTCTTCGCGGCCCAAGCCAAGGCATAAGTACTATCTTGTGAAATCGCGTCACCACGACCGTCGGTTAAGGCTTTAAAAGCATCCGAATTTCTTTCGAACTTGAGTAAATTCACTTTTGGATAATGCTTGGTAAAGTACGTATCTGAACTTGTGCCTTTGTTTACAATTAAGGTCTTACCTTCTAATTGAGCAATATCTGTAATCGGCTTGGCTTTAGGAGATACTATGCCGAAAGCACCTTTTAAATAAGGCTCAGCAAAATCGACAACTTCCTTGCGTTCAGGAGTTACCGTAAATGTCGCGAATACAACATCAGCTCGATTTGATTTTAAAAACTCCACCCGATTTGAAGCTTCAGTCACAATAAACTCAACTTTCTTTTCATCACCGAGCAAATCTTTAGTCACTCGTTTTGCTAAAGCCACATCAAAGCCCTGATTATTACCCGCACTATCTACAAAACCAAACGGCGGATCATCGGCAAAAACGGCAACTCTTAGAACTCCATTTTTTTTGACTTGTTCTAAAGAATGGTCTGCTTGAGCATTACTTGCCTGTTCAGTTGATGGCGTTTTACTACATGCAGTTAACAACACCCCAGCAACGGCAAGACTGCTTAATATTTTTATTGAATTACGTTTAAACATTCACTTCCTCATGATTCAAATAATAAAAATTTAGTACGACAAAATATTTAAGAAAGCTTTCGCTCGTTCTGTTTTTGGCTGTTCAAAAAATTCTTCTGGTGAAGCCTGTTCAATAATCTTGCCCTTATCCATAAAAATGATGCGGTCAGCAACCTTACGGGCAAAGGACATCTCATGTGTCACAATCAACATGGTCATTCCTTCATTCGCCAATTTGAGTACTACATCAAGCACTTCTCTCACCATTTCCGGATCAAGCGCAGCGGTAATTTCATCAAGTAAAATCACTTGAGGTTGCATGACCAGTGAACGGACAATGGCTATACGCTGTTTTTGTCCGCCAGAAAGTTGTCGCGGATAATCAAGTTTTCGCTCATATAGCCCGACTCGCTTTAGCAACTCATCTGCTACTTGTTCTGCTTCATCGCGGTGACGTTTTTGTACTTTAAGTGGCCCGAGCAAAATATTGTCAATGACGTTCATATGCCCAAATAACTCATAGTTCTGAAAAACCATGCCAATTTTTTGACGAGCATTAGTCCAGTCCACATCTTTGCCCAAAACACCTGAGCCTGTTAAACGAATCTCGCCACCCTGAATCGGTTCTAAGCCGTTAATACAGCGCAATAAAGTACTTTTACCGCAGCCCGATGGGCCTAAAATAACAACCACCTCTCCTTGTTCTACATCCAGATCAATGCCCTGTAAAATATGACTTTGTGCAAATGATTTCTGTAATTGTTGTATCGATAACAAAGGCATAATTACTCCCAGACCTTTTCTAAATGTGCCGCCAAACGAGATAAGGGATAGCAAATCAGAAAATACAAAATAAAAATAAAGCCATAAATCCAAAGAGAAGCGCTTGGCACGGTCAACAGCGAATTTTCAATAATTTGCTGGCCAACTTTAATGACTTCAACCACGCCAATCAGGACTGCCAAAGAGCTGGTTTTCACCATTCGGGTAAATAAATTAATCGCGCCTGGTGTTACTCGTTTTAGACTTTGCGGAAAAATGACGTAGATCAAAGCTTGAACATGAGTTAGTCCGAGCGCATAGGCCGAATCGCGTTGATGCTGATCAATCGAAGTAATGGCTGCACGAACCAAATCGCCCATTTCTGCCGTACCCCATAAAACAAATACAACAATGCATACCCACATTGCTGAAAACTGCCAGTTAAACCATGTCGCAAAGCCGAAATAAAACACAAATAGCAAAACTAAAATTGGAATGATTCGGATCGCTTCTAGATACAGGCGGCACAGCGCTTTAACGACTATATTCTTAGAAGTCATAATGACGCCGAAGACTGTCCCGAAAATTGCAGAGAAAAACACTGAAATAAATGCAATTTTTGCAGTTGCCCAAAGTCCCCACATTAAACGTTCGAGGTGACTCGCTTGAAATAAATAATCAAGTTCCATGGCTCACCTTCCGACTTCTGTGCTCTAGATAGCTGGTTAAAATAGACACGGGCAATAAAATAATCAGATAAGCCATGATAAGTAAGAACAAAGCTTCGGTGGTTTTATAGTCCATACCAATTAAGTCTTTGGTGACAAAAAGCAGCTCAACAACAGCAATGGCACTCACCACAGAACTTTCTTTAATTAGAAATAGGCAATTTGCCCCTATTGCCGGAATTGAAATGGCAAGCGCTTGAGGGAAAATGACATATCTAAAAATTTGAGTCGGTTTTAGACCAATACTTTTTGCTGAGTCAATCTGCCCTTTTGCAACAGACTGCAAACCCGCTCGAAAAGCTTCAGCCATATAGCTTCCGCCTAAAAAGGTCAGTCCGATCACACCACAGGCAAAACCATCAATTTTGATACCGAGTTTTGGCAAACCGTAATACAAAAAGAACAGTTGAATTAATAAAGGGGTATTTCGAGATAACTCAATATAGAACTGGGCAATTCTATTTAGCACCCGCACGTGATATGTGATTAAAATGCTGCAAATTAGCCCTACAATAATCGCCAAAATAATGCTGATAATTGAGATTTTCAGCGTGGTCAAAGTTGCAGAGAAAAATTGCGGCAACACACTATGGATATACTGCCAGTTCAAGGAAAATTCCAACAAATAATATTAAAACGTTATAAATATTTAGCTTTCGTCAGCCATTAAATATTTGTGTAACAAGTTTATTTTTTTCCCAATTGGTCTAAAACTATTTTTATTAGATAAGCTTTTCTATAAGTTTGATAAATTCGATTTGGCAATCGAAAACCTTCAAATCAGTTGAATAGAACAGCTCAAAACATGTTCACTAAAGCAAAGATGAGTAGTAAAACTAATAAAAAAAAATCGGACACCAAGGCCCGATTTTTATTAAATGATTTTTAATCTATTGTTTATTTTCTAAGTACATCACCAATGCTTGGGTCTTTATCAAAAACCGATTTTGCATATGGGCAAAGTGGAATTACTTTTACGTCTTTTTCACGAACAAAGGCAACCAAAGCATCAAGTAATTGGCGACCTACGCCTTGTCCACGATAATTTTCGTTTACATCTGTGGCATCAATAATTAGCATGCTTTCGCCTGCCCATGTATAAGTCATTTCACCTGCAACGGTTTCACCATCAAGTAAGCTAAAGCTGCCGTGTTTTGTATCATCTTTTTGTTGAATATTCACAATGAATTCCTCATATTACAAATCGTATTTATTTAAAAATGACTTTGTATAATCTTTATCTATAAGAACAAATTTAACTGTAAAAAAATAGCCTATTTTTAGCAGTGAGTCTGTATGCTTTTTAAATACAATCTTCACTTAAATTAGTGAAACTCTTGCACCAAACTATTAATATGCGCCACCGCAGCAGTTCGGTTTTCAACGCAAAGTTTTTCAAAAACATGCTCTAAATGTTTATTCACTGTCCGTGGACTAAGCTCCAAAATTTCTGCAATGTCTTTATTGGTTTTTCCTAACAACAACCAGTGCATGACTTCTGCTTCACGTTGAGTCAACTGCGGGCAATATTTTAAAATATCAGCCATTTCCAAAGCTGGCGTAGAAGTTTTTATCTGGATAAGATAATTTTTTGCCACACTTGGTTCAGTTTCCCACGGTGTAAGCAATAAAAGCTGTAATTGCTGAGATGGTGTTGAATAAGAACAGCTGGTTAATTTTTTAGGGTCTTTTTCATGCTCTAAGTCTGAAAACCAAGCTTTTAAGCCTGCTTCAAAACCTTCTAATTCAGGTAAATATTGATTTAGTAGATCACTGGCTTTTTGGGTTTTCCACACAATTTTACCGTGAACATCTAGCGCAAGAATGGCTGTTTCCGTTGCATCAATCACCTGTTTCTGTTGCTGCAATAGTTTGGCATGTGCCAAATGTGTTTTTACCCTTGCTAATACTTCTTCAATATTCAGTGGCTTAGTTACGTAGTCCACCCCGCCGACCTGAAAACCACGCACAATATGCTCTGTCTCAGACAAACCTGTCATAAAAATAACGGGAATAAACTGCGTAATTGGACTCGCTTTAAGCTGTATACAACTTTCAAAACCGTCCATATGTGGCATATTGCCATCAAGTAAAATCATATCTGGTAAGCATCGGTGTGCAATTTCAATTGCACTTAACCCATCGGTTGTAACAAGCACGCGATAACCTGCCTGATCCAGACTTTCATGTAACAAGCCTAAATTTTCCGGCACATCATCCACAATCAGAATAACAGCCTGCTCGTTTGGTGAAGCTTGCTGAAAAGAAACATGTTGCGTACTCATTGCTTATCCTGAATTAACCGTTGGGCGTGTTTTAAATCAAATTTTTGAATCGCCTGTTCAAGCTGTTCCCATAACTCGTTATGCTTTGGAAAATTTTGACGACATTGCGTTAAAGTCTGTTGAATTCCACGAATGTACCCCTGTCCAATCAAGTCATTTAACTGTTGTAAGCTTTGCGGAAAATCGAGCAGCTCATTATTTTCCGGTTGTTGGATTAGCGTATGAACAGCAACTTGCTCTTGCTTATATATATTTAAATCGAGTGCTTGAACTTCATTATTTTCAAGGAGTGTCTCTGATTTGGAATCAATCCACACCAAGCCCAACTTATCTCCAATTTTACTCAGCAACAAATTGAGATCGATTGGTTTTAACATAAAGTCTTCACTTAAGACCGCATCTTGTGGATTGACTTCACGCTCTCCTGCATTCGCTGAAATAATTAAGATCGGCACATTGGTAATATTATTCTGACGCAATAATCGTGCTGTTTCCCACCCGCCCATCAAAGGCATATTTAAATCCATCAAAATCAGGTTCGGCTGAAAAATAGGTACACGTCTTAAACAATCAATGCCCGACTCGGCTTCTTCAATCATAAATCCCAAAGGTTTGAGAAAATTAGCGACTAGGCCTCGGTCCACAGCTTCATTATCGACAACCAAAATTCGTTTTCGTTCGCCTTGATAACCCGTAATTTGGTTGGAGTAGACATTAGAAATTGGATGAACTACTTCTTTTGAAGGTAAATAAAACTTAATCTTAAATTGTGAACCCTGATTGAGCTGACTGGTCACAGATA
Organism: Acinetobacter sp. FDAARGOS_494; assembly: GCF_003812225.1. Lineage (NCBI taxonomy): Bacteria > Pseudomonadati > Pseudomonadota > Gammaproteobacteria > Moraxellales > Moraxellaceae > Acinetobacter > Acinetobacter sp. FDAARGOS_494. The sequence goes on along the minus strand of NZ_CP033866.1, from coordinate 3,246,607 downwards.
GCTGGCCACCGAGTAAATCGACCAACAATTTTACAATGGGTAGTCCGAGTCCTATTCCGGTAAATCCGCCTTGTACTACATTGCTGCCCCGTTCAAACGGGTTAAAGATTCGCTCTAAATCTGCCTCTGCAATACCACAGCCCGTATCTCTAATTTCAAAATAAGCCGTTTGAAAACGGTATTCGACTTTTAAAGTAATTGTGCCGCTTGTCGTAAACTTTAAAGCATTGCCCAGTAAATTGATGAGCACTTGCTCTAAGCGTTTTTTGTCGGTACGAACGTAGTGCGGTAGGTTTTCTCCAATTTCATAAACAAACTGTAAATTCTTCTGTTCAAACTGTGGCTGAAACATTTGAATAATCTGTTCAATAAAATTGGGGAAATGCACATCCACTACATTTAAAGAAATCTTGCCTGTTTCAATGCGTGCTAAATCTAGTAAACCGTCAATGAGTGAAGTCAAATGCTGCCCACTACGGCTAATCACCCCGAGCGCCATTTTGCCTTGTTCAGAGAGTTGTTCTTGTTTTTGAAGTAATTGGCTATAGCCCAAAATACTATTTAGAGGCGTTCGTAATTCATGGCTAATGCCAATGACATAACGGCTTTTTGCATCATTGGCCCGTTCTGCTGCTATTCTGGCGTCTTGTAAGTCTTTTGAAGTGACTTCATGGGCAGCAATTTCATCAATCAATAATGCTGTTTGCTGATGCGTTTCGATTTCGGCATTACGTCGGCTTTCATCGTTTAACACTAACCACCATGCTGCAACACTCATCAATAAAAATAAAATGGTGTAAATTTTTACAAACAGTGTAAATAACTGCGGAACGGCTGCGGCATTAATGGTTTCTAAATAGGTTTTTTCTTGGATATAAACCAGACTCAAGCTCACTGCCAAAACAATAGACAGCCCTAGAGTCAGTAATAAATATAAACTGACCCTGCTATTTAAACGGCTCGCCCAACGTTCTGGTAAATAATGCCAAATGGCTTTTTTGAGTTGTACTGACCAACGTGCATCGGGTTTACATAAATCGTGGCAGCGTGCTTCTAGTGAACAGCATAGAGAGCAAATCGTACCGTTATAGGCTGGGCAACCCGCCATATCAGCAAGCTCATAGTCCCGTTCACACACGACACAGTTAGCAACCAAAGTCGCCTGAATTTTTTCAGGCTGACGTGCAATGTAATATTTGCCTGTGGTTAGGTAAGCAATAACAGGAACGCATAAAACCGCACTCCCCAAAGCAATAAAACTTGCTAAACCTTTCGCCATGAGACCGAAAAAGCCCAAATAGCTCAGCATCGATAACACTGAAGCGATGAGTAATGCGCCCACACCTACGGGGTTAATGTCATATAAATAAGCACGGCGAAATTCAATTCCCTTCGGGCTTAGACCTAAAGGCTTACAGATAATTAAATCGGCAACAACGGCGCCAATCCATGCCAAAGCGATATTGCTATATAGTCCCAAAATGCGTTCAACTGCATGGCTAATGCCCATTTCCATTAAAACAATGGCAATAAACACGTTAAAAAGAAGCCAGACAATTCGTCCCGGATGGCTATGAGTTAAACGAGCAAAAAAGTTTGACCAAGCTAAAGAGCCAGCGTAGGCATTGGTCATATTAATTTTAATTTGTGCCAAGCAAACCAGTGCTAGAGTCAATATTAACGCTAGCTGAGGATTTGGAATAAACTGCTGATAAGCAACCCAATATAAATAAGTCGGATTGTCTAGTTCAGAGACAGGAATAAACAGCTGAAAAGCCAACACCATCAGCAGCATGCCCATCAAAACTTTTAAAAATCCAAAAATAATCCAAGATGGACCACCTAAAAAAACGGCAAAACGCCATGCAGTTCTATTCTTTTCTTTTTGCGGTAAGAAACGTAAATAGTCGGCTTGCTCACCAATTTGGATCACAAATGAAAAAATAAGAGTGCACGCCGCACCAAAGTAATACAGATTAAAATCGGTCGAGTTTGAAACTGCCCCAACAAAATGCAGACTACTACTTAAAATTTGTGGTTGTTTCCAAAGTACAAAAAACCACGGTAATAACAGCAATAAGAGCCAGATTGGCTGAGTGACTGCCTGAACTTTGTTAATAAAACCAATGCCTTTGACCACTAAAGGCAAAATCACTAAGGCAGAAATTAAGTAACCAATAACTTGCGGAATGCCTAAGGCCAGCTCAAGTGCCATCGCCATAATTGCGGCTTCAAACGCAAGCAAAATAAAGGTAAAGCTGGCATAAATCAGAGATGTAATGGTCGAGCCAATGTAGCCAAAACCTGCACCACGAGTAAGCAAATCAACATCTACATTATATTTTGCGGCGTAGTAACTAATCGGCCAACTGGTTAAAAATATAATGGTACATACGACAATTGCTGCCCATAATGCATTGCTAAAGCCATACTGCCAAAGCATGGTTGCCCCAATGGCTTCCATAGCCAAAAAGCTAACTGTAGAAATTGCAGTATTGGTTACCGTCCAAGGCGACCATTTTCGTACTGAGGTAGGTGCATAGCGGAGTGCATAATCTTCGATACTTTCATCTGCCACCCAAATATTATATTCACGGCGTGTTTTGATCACACGTTGTGGCGCTTGTTGGGGACGTGAAGTATCTGGCATAACACTCATGTTTTGGATAGGGCTGCATTAAACCCAGCAATCCTTATGCCAAAAGTCATTTATCATGGCGATTTTTTCTAATACGCACATATACGCAAAATAACGTATTTTCAATTTTTCCCAAAAATCACACACTCAAAACCATCAAAAAACAATGATCAATATTTGTGTTGATTGACCGAAAATGATTGGGAGATTGATGTTATGAGTGTATCTGAACATCCAAATCTGGACACTGTGCAAGGTGCAGATTCACAAAAAGCAGTGAATGAAACCTTAGAAGATTATACTTTACGTTATGCTCCACACAGCTTTCGGCGCTGGAGTCCCAAAGTTGTTGCTATTACTGCACTTGGTGGTATTGCCTATCTTGCTGACTTTTCTATTGGTGCCAGTATTGGTATGTCTTATGGAACAACCAATGCTGTTTTCTCCATTTTATTTGCAGCGATTATTATCTTCTTAACCGGCATCCCTTTAGCCTACTACGCAGCTCGCTATAACATCGACCTTGACTTGATTACCCGCGGTGCAGGTTTCGGTTATATCGGTTCGGTCCTGACCAGTATCATTTTCGCCAGTTTCACCTTTATTTTCTTTGCCCTTGAAGGTTCAATCATGGCGCAAGGATTATTGCTCGGTTTAGGCATTCCGCTTTGGGCTGGCTACCTCATCTCAACCGTTATGGTTATTCCGCTGGTGATTTACGGCATGAAAGCTTTAAGTAAATTACAAGTCTGGACTACCCCACTTTGGCTCGTTCTGATGATTGGTCCGGTGGCTTATCTGATTTACCAAGAACCTACCTTAGTTAGCCAGTTTGCAACGTTTACAGGTCATGAAGGTTTTGCACCTGTAGATATGGCAGCGATTATGCTTGGTGCAGGTATATGCTTATCCCTCATCATGCAAATCGGTGAGCAAATTGACTACCTACGCTTCATGCCTGCAAAAACAAAAGAAAATAGCAAAGCATGGTGGGCAGCGGTTATTTCAGCGGGTCCGGGCTGGGTAATTTTAGGAGCGATCAAACAAATTATTGGGGCGTTTTTAGGTTTCTATTTACTCACTAAAATACCGGGCGTAAACAGCACTGAACCTGTTCAACAGTTTAATGCGGCGTTTCATGACATGCTTCCGGGCTGGGCGGCTTTAACACTTGCGGTTATTTTGGTGGTTATTTCTCAAATTAAAATTAATGTGACCAATGCTTACTCTGGTTCCCTCGCATGGACAAGTGCCTACACTCGTATTAGCAAACATTATCCGGGGCGTATTGTCTTTGTGATCGTAAACTTGGCAATTGCGCTTGCTTTGATGGAAGGCAACATGTTTGCGGTACTGGGTAAAATCTTAGGATTCTATTCAAACTTTGCAATTGCATGGGTTGTGGTTGTCGCAACAGACATTTCAATCAACAAATATGTTTTAAAACTTTCACCAAAAGAACCGGAATACCGCCGTGACATGCTCTACAACGTAAACCCTGTCGGTATGGTTGCTTTCCTTGTATCAGCAGGTTTATCGATTGCAGCATTCTTCGGATTATTGGGTAGTTTCCTAGCGCCTTACTCTCCAATTATTGCACTTGTACTTGCCTTTGTATTAACACCAATCATGGGCCTATTAACCAAAGGGAAATACTACATCAAGTCACACGATGACGGCGTTAAAGAACCACGTTACGATGCTGAAGGTACTCCTGTAGCAACTGTTTATCACTGCCGCGTATGTGAGCAAGGCTATGAGCGTCCAGATATTATGTTCTCTCACAAACATAACGGTACAATTTGTTCTTTGTGTAAAACACTCGATGCTTAGCCCCCTTTACCAATTAAAAAAGAAGCTTTAAAGCTTCTTTTTTTTTACATCTGATGATTTAGCCAATCGGAAATAAGCGCTCAGGTACCACATCTTTCATCACAATGGTTGAGATGAGCCGTTGCACACTTGGAATAGCAGATAATTTTTCGTCATATAAACGCTGAAAAGCTGGTAAATCTCTAGCAACAACATGGAGTAAATAGTCAGGTTCACCAAACAAACGCTGCGCCTGAATAATTTGCGGAATCTCAATCACGGCATTTTCAAACTTCTCAACCGCCTGTTTATCGCCTTCTTTAAGCGTAATAAAAACAATCGCTGAAAACTCAAAACCGACTAAGTTTGGGTCGAGTTCTGCCCGATAGCCTTTGATAGCTCCCGACTCTTCTAAAGCCTTCACTCGTCTGTGACAAGGTGAAATGCTCAAACCAACTTTTTCTGCCAACTCAGTGATAGATAATCGGCCATTTAATTGCAATTCAGCAAGAATCTTTTTATCTGTGCGATCCATTTAGAAAAATTTACCCCAAATGCATATGATATGAGCAAACATTTAAAAGCACATTCTAAATACATGAGCATATTATTTTCAACAAGCTCGAATAAATAGGGATTTTTTCTAAACCACGGGCGAAACCTTTGGAAAATAGTTTGCCGAGATAAGCATATGGCTTTTAACATTTTTATTGCATTTTGGAGTGTCTCCATTCTTTTTATTATTACGCCAGGGGCAGACTGGGCCTACGCCATTTCCGCAGGTATTAAGGGTAAAGTCGTCGTCCCCGCTGTCGCAGGTATGCTATTTGGGCACTTTATTACGATTTTATTGGTAGCGGCTGGTGTTGGTCTGCTTGTAGCAAATAACCCAACTGCTCTGATGATCCTTACTGTTGCGGGTTCTGCTTATTTATTATGGATGGGAATAAATTTATTACTCACCCCTCCTACTCCGAACGAGTCTGGTTCTGAAAAGGCTCAGTCATGGTTGAGATGGGCTACCAAAGGCGTTTATGTGAGTGGATTAAACCCGAAAGTTTTTTTACTTTTTTTAGCTCTGCTTCCTCAGTTTATTGATACTACTGCTTCATGGTCAGTGACAACGCAAATTCTTGCCTTTGGTGTTGTCCACATAATTAGCTGCGCGATAATTTACTTAATGGTGGGTTATGGTTCAGAAGCCATTTTGAAAACCAGACCACAGGCAGCCCAATTAGTTGGCCGTTTTTCGGGTGGCTTGATGGTTGTTATCGCAACGTGCTTATTGATTGGGCAAATTTAAAAGTCATTTAGGAAAAAGTTACTGACTCACTTTTCGGGTCGGTAACTTAAATAATAAATATAAGAAAAATTTATCTCATTCGTTTGAGGTTATAGGTCACGACTCCCCAAATCACCAGTTCTTGCCCCTCTTCAATATAAATATTTTGATAATCAGGGTTTTCTGCTTTCAGCCACACTTTAGGGGGGTGAAATTGGGTATCAATCATTAAGCGCTTAACAGTGAAATCATTGTCGATAAGTGCAATCACTATATCGCCCGATTTAGCGGGAATACTACGGTCCACAATAAGCGGATCATCAATATCAATTCCGGCATCTAACATAGACAACGAATTGGCTTTGACAATAAAGGTGGCATTTTCATTTCTAATTAAATATTCATTTAAATCGAGTGCTTGCTCAATATCGTCTTGCGCTGGTGATGGGAAACCCGCAGCAACACGTTCTGTCGCCAAAGGAATGTGGTAAATTTTATCGTTGTTCGGATGAACCTGCTGTATCTTTAGTTTTGAAGTGAAATCTGTCTGGTTATTGGTTTTGACATTATTCAGTAACCAATTTTTGATAAAGTTGACTTGAGATTCAGGAACACGAATCACTTTGGTGGGTTCATTGAACTGTGCTTTACGGCCGGCGTTTTCCCGTGCACCGCCATGCTCGAATTCTTTCTTCTTTGGCATATCGCCTCCATTTCACCGTTCAAATCCTACACAAACAATGTAACTTGAAAAAGTTACATTTTCAAGTTGACGAAATATTTTTTTTGCATAACAATAAATTTCATGATCAGATTTTAATCCATTTTGCTTTTAACAGGGATGTTAAAACGGAAATGGTAATTTGAAGAGAATCAAAACCTATTGTGAAATAGTTCTTATTACTGACTGTTTTGATTTTTATCAATGAAATTCTGAACACTTAAATATGAGTTAGATTCAGTTTTTGGTATGGAGACATGCGAAATGAAAAATCAACGTGATGCAGTTTTAGGTTATGCAGATGAACAACATGCCTACTATATCCGTCTTATTGAAAATGATGCGGTATTAGGCGAAAGCTATGGAATTTTCTGTGAAAATCCGGAAAGTGAAGCAGCCGAAAGTATTATGACGACACTATTTTTAAAGAAATCATTTTGGTTAAATGGCTCAGAATTCACAGATATTGTAAAAGGCTTACATCCCCTTACCCACTCATAAGTTTAAAATAATAAAAATAAAGGAGGCATAATGCCTCCTTTATTCTCAAAAACTGTTTGCTTAAGACGTAAAGCGTCCATAAGCATCGCGTTTTTGATTACGAGAGTTCTGACCACGACCATCTGAACGGCCACGGCGGTCATCATCGTCGTCATCGTCATCACGACGGCTGCGACCACGGCCTCGGCCACCTGAACGACCACGATCATCATCTTCATCGTCATCATCATAACGACTGCGGCCACGGCCTCGACCACCTGAACGACCGCGATCATCATCTTCATCGTCATCATCACGACGGCTGCGGCCACGACCTCGGCCACCTGAACGGCCACGTTCATCATCTTCATCGTCGTCATCATAACGACTGCGGCCACGGCCTCGGCCACCTGAACGACCACGATCATCATCTTCGTCATCATCGTCACGACGGCTGCGGCCACGACCTCGACCGCCTGAACGGCCACGGTCATCATCTTCATCGTCGTCATCATAACGGCTGCGACCACGACCTCGGCCACCTGAGCGACCGCGATCATCATCTTCATCGTCGTCATCACGACGGCTGCGACCACGGCCTCGGCCACCTGAACGGCCACGATCATCATCTTCATCGTCGTCATCATAACGGCTGCGACCACGACCTCGGCCACCTGAACGGCCACGATCATCATCTTCATCGTCGTCATCACGACGGCTGCGGCCACGACCTCGACCGCCTGAACGACCGCGATCATCATCTTCATCGTCGTCATCACGGCGGCTGCGACCACGACCTCGGCCACCTGAGCGACCGCGATCATCATCTTCGTCGTCATCATCACGACCGCGACCACGGCCACGACCGCCTGAGCGACCGCGATCATCATCTTCGTCGTCATCATCATAACGACTGCGGCCACGGCCTCGACCACTTGAACGGCCTCGGTCATCATCTTCGTCGTCATCATAACGGCTGCGACCACGACCATTACGATCATCGTTTTTATGACTTAAAGCACCAGCTTCACGAGCCTCTTCTGAGGTAAATTCATGTGCGTTACCACTGGCATGTGCAGCACGGCCAGCTTCACGAGCTTCTTCTGAAGTAAATTCATGCGCATTGCCACTGGCATGTGCAGCTCGCCCACCTTTACTGGCTATTTCTCTGACTCTTTCAGGATCCATACTTGCAAATCCACGATTTGAAGTACCTGAACTATTGTTATCATCTTCATATCTAGTATTAGCCATAGTTATATCTTCCTATATTAAAATTATAAGTCGCTACCGCTTTTATTGAACGGATAAATTTAAGATAAGAGATTTAAAATATTTTTATACCCATGCTATGTTTCAATCTTTTTAAATGTATATAATTTAAATTTCAAATAAAAACTCCAACTTCATTATTTAAATAAATATTTTCTTAGTTAAAATATTTATAAATTATTAGCTACTTTTACTTTTTAAATACTCACCATACTTATTATTACTCAAACCTACATAACAATATATTTTTACAAATACATTTAAAAATTCAGGCTAAATAACACAAACTTTCATAACATACAAATCAATAAAAAACAAAAACATCTTCACTATTGAAGAAACAAACCTAAAATATAATTAAAATTATTTAAAAACAATAACATAAACCATTAATTTTGCATAAAAACTTTACTTGAGTGATTAAAATCAAGATTTAAAATTAACATATAATATTTGTGAGAAAAGAATGATGCAACCTACTCATACACACTCAACGCTACAATATATTCATATTTCTGTACCTGAAATTTTACTCAGTAATATTCAAATAAAAAATTCTTGGCAAGATTATAACCAAGAATGGAGCTATAGATTAGACCCGCCTCACGCAAGCCATCCTTTTCAGAGAGACTTGTATATTATTAAATCAAAAAATATTGAAACGGAAGATATAAAAAAAATATTAGATAATATAGTTGTTAAAAACAGTAAAAATAAAGATGACTTAAAAAATATAGTCGAAGCGGAAACAGTAATAAAAGAAATTTTAGATTTATCTAATTATATACCTATAGAAAATTGGCTAAATGATACAGGTAATCGATCAATTGTTGAAAGTATGATTGATAAAAACAAGGTTAAATTATTAGATATTATCTAACCTAACTTGATATGTTATATTTTTTTACATCCTTATATATAAAATAACAAAGACAACTTTTTAAAAAAGACTATTTACTCATATTCACGTGCAAATTAACCAATATAGAGGGACTGAAAATTAAATAGAGGTAGTCTAGACATGGAAAATACAACGAATCAGTATCCATCAGAAGTTCCTGCACAAGTTCAACCTCATCAACCAGGTGATCAGGAGAAAATGCATCCTGAACCAGAAATTATTAAAGCATCCCATAAAGGCAGTGAAAAACTAAAAGGCAAAGTTGCCGTCATTAGCGGTGGTGATAGCGGTATAGGCCGTTCAGTTGCCGTACTATTTGCCCGTGAAGGTGCCGATATTGCTGTACTGTACCTTAAAGAAGACCAAGATGCCGAAATTACTAAACAGCTTATTGAAAAGGAAGGACAACAATGTCTTTTATTAAAAGGTGATATTTCCGATCCAGACCTTGCAAAACAAAATATTGATAAGGTTTTACAGCATTTTGGAAAAATTAATATTTTAGTGAATAATGCGGGTGTGCAATATCAACAAAAAGAAATTGAAAGTATTAGTAATGAACAATTAGAAAAAACATTTAAAACAAATATTTTTACCATGTTTTATTTAACCAAAGAAGCCATTCCTTATATGGAGGAAGGCGATAGCATTATTAACACCACCAGTATTACCAGTTACCAAGGTCATGATGAGTTGATTGACTATGCAAGTACTAAAGGTGCAATTACCTCTTTTACTCGTAGTCTATCGAACAATTTAATGAAGCAGAAAAAAGGTATTCGTGTAAATGGTGTTGCACCAGGCCCAATCTGGACTCCCCTTATTCCAAGTAGTTTCGATGCCGAGACTGTCGAAAAGTTTGGTAAAGATACCCCAATGGGTAGAATGGGTCAGCCAAGTGAAGTCGCCCCTGCTTATCTTTTCCTTGCCTCAGATGATGCAAGTTATATTACTGGTCAGGTTATTCATGTAAATGGTGGTCAAATTGTTAATGGCTAATAACATAATTTAGAAAAAGCCCTGAAAGCGTTTAAACTTTCAGGGCTTTTTTTTATTTAAGCCGGTACATGTGCGGCTATTTGTTCTCGTGACCAAACACGGTGTGCTTTAATCAGGTTCTTAAATTTTTCCGCAACATGCTGGAACTCATCTTCAATTAAAGTTCCTTCATCTGCCACTAAACCTAATGGTTCAAGCAAATCAGATTTATTACCCAAAAATACGATTGGCTTTAAGTGCTTATAAGCTTCGAGTAAGTAATGGCGAGCTACCCCGTCTTGCATAACCGTATTTAGGTTATCGCCATCCGGAATAATTACCGCATCATAGGCAATTGAAGGCTCAGACATTTGCATGCCATCAGCCACAATAACGTTATCTTTATGATCTTTGACTGGAGCCAAGCTCGGCGCTAGTAAGTGAAGGATTACGCCTTCTTTAATTGCCCAGTTTTTAATAGCTTCTAATGCGTCAGACTTCACCATGTTATGGATAAGTACGGCAACTTTTCTACCTTGAATATCTTCAGGTGGGAAAGCTAAAAAAGATAACTTGGCAGATTTTTCAACTGCTGTTTTCTTATAACTTAGGGTTAAGTCAGGCACTTCAATACCTAAATTTGCCCCTACTTGGCGTGCCAAATCTAAGTCGATATTAGCCAAAATTTGTTGAACTTGACGCTCACGAATATGCTTTCTTTGAACTTTACTTAATTCAAAAGTATAGGCATCGACCACATGTTTTTGTTCATGCGGTGCAAGGCTTTTGTAATAAAGTCGTGGTTGAGAGAAATAATCAGAGAACGTCTCACTTCTTTGACGAAGTTTATGCCCACTAATTTTTTCAGGATAACTTTCAAAACCACCATTTGATGCCGCTGGCGGTGTCTCTACTGGCCAATTTCCATCAATTGAGTTTGGTTGATATGCAGCCTGTCCTTTATGAATGGTATGCTGATGAATACCATCACGTTGATTGTTATGGAATGGACACACAGGTTTGTTAATCGGAATTTGGTGAAAGTTTGGTCCACCTAAACGGCTTAACTGGGTATCTGTGTATGAAAATAGACGGGCTTGTAAAAGTGGGTCATCAGTAAAATCAATACCAGGTACTACATGACCCGGACAGAAAGCTACCTGCTCTGTTTCAGCAAAGAAGTTATCTACATTTCTATTTAAAACAAATCGGCCAATTGGCGTAACAGGAACTAATTCTTCAGGAATAATTTTTGTTGGGTCCAGCAAATCGAAGTCAAAGTTCATTTCATCTTCTTCTTCGACAATCTGCACGCCGAGTTCCCATTCTGGATAAAAACCGTGCTCAATTGCTTCATAAAGATCACGACGGTGGAAATCCGGGTCTTTACCTGCAAGTTTTTGAGCTTCATCCCATACCAGCGCACTTAAACCTTGTTTTGGTGTCCAGTGAAATTTCACAAAATGTGATTTACCTTCAGCATTAATTAAACGGAACGTATGAACACCAAACCCTTGGATCGAACGTAAGTTACGAGGAATCGCACGGTCTGACATTGCCCAAATTACAGCATGTGCTGACTCGGGCACTAAAGACACAAAATCCCAGAAAGTATCATGCGCAGTTGCACCCGTTGGAATTTCTGTGTCCGGTTCAGGTTTTACCGCATGTACAAAGTCTGGAAATTTAATCCCGTCTTGCACAAAAAAGACAGGTGCGTTATTTCCTACCAAGTCGAAGTTACCTTCTTGGGTATAAAACTTAATGGCAAAACCGCGAATATCACGGACAGTATCGGCTGAACCACGAGGCCCTTGGACTGTTGAAAAACGTACAAAAATAGGCGTCTGAATAGTTGGGTCTGTCAAGAATCCAGCTTTGGTTAAACGTTCGTTTCCTTCATATGCCTGAAAATAACCATGTGCCCCTACACCACGCGCATGCACAATACGCTCAGGTATACGCTCATGGTCAAAGTGGGTGATTTTTTCTCTTAAAATGAAATCTTCCAATAAAGTCGAGCCACGAATACCCGCTCTTAAGCTATTTTGGTTATCCGCTATTTTAACCCCCTGATTTGTGGTTAAAGCTTCATTAGTTGCATCATCTCTAACTGTGTCTAACTGTTCAGTTTTCTGGGTAGTATTGGCTTTATTTGCTGCATCGGCACCAGCCATTTCACTTGTTTTATTGGTTGATTTAGTATTGTCGTTCATGTCCATTACCTATGTTTTTGAAAGTTAAACTTGGGGTTGAAGTAGAAAACGTTTATAAAACTAGTTTTTAAACGTACCTAAATAAGGAAAAAGGAGTTCTACGTATTTACGAGTACTCCAAAGACCAATACTTTTATGATGAGAATCTGGGGCAAGAAACGGAGTAAGTTTGCAAATCTTTATGGCAAGGTCACTTGATTGTTGGACGCGCTCTTGTAGTGCATCAAGTTCGCCATCCGAGATATAACTAAATAGATAGTCCTGAATACGCTGGCTATTCTTTAGTTCTCTGCTGTATGCCAAGAAGCTAGAAGAATGATCACTACCAGCAATCCAGTCATGAATAATTTGGCGCTCTACAGGGTTAAACACCCCAAACATTTTTCCATTTTCTTCATTAATCATTCGCCAGAATACGCTCTGTTCAGGGTCGGTATTAAACTTAATCCATTTGTGTTCAGTTAAATGAGTGATTAAACCTGCAATGTCATCGGGATTTGATAACCATTGATTAATGGTCTTGCACCCAAACTGTCTGGTTTCGTTATGGATTAACTGACCGACAAGCGCCTTTCTTTTGAAAATTCTATGGACAAAGTCTTCAGTATTTAAATTTTTTATAATGTTTGAAGAGGACACCCCATGATTATTAAGGGCAAAACCACGTTTTAGCTTGGTCAAGAAGAGTTCTTTATCTCTATATTGATTATAAATATCTTCAATAACTTTAATGGCTTTATAGGCATGACCATTGTCAATATTGTCGATAGTGATATGAAGATTAAAGTATTTAGAATCAATACCTAGTTCAGCAAGCTCATAATTCGAAATTAAAAGATGCAGTGGTAACTGCTCATAGCCTAAATTAAAACCCACAATCTCTGGAATAAACTCAGGAGGCGCATAACCCAGAGCAAGCTGCACAACTGCTTGATGATAATACTCGTCTTCTAAAAGCAGATCGAAACTGTCTAGCCCTAGACTGCGTAAAAGGTCATCATAGATACAGACATGGTTTGCTTTTGGCTCACCTAACCCAAGCTCTTCGAGATAAGTAATAATTAATTCATGAAAAATAGGATCATTCCAATAATGCACTGAGCTATATAGCCATGCACCGTCTACTTTTTTGGTTGGAGATACCTTTATTAAAAACTCAAATGCCTGAGCGACGTTCTTAAAATACTCTCTATCTTGACCAGATTGTCTACGATTTAAATATGCCTGAAATTCCTGACAATTTTTTTTATTATCGTTTTCACACCATGCCTTAATCAAATTGATATCCGAAGGAAAATCTATTTCCTTCATCTCTAGTTTATCTATCTCTTTAACAAGAAAATCTCTAGCCTTTTTCTCTTTCTCAAAGCTAGAAACATCAGGATCAAGGAAAAAAACAAACAATTCATAATAATTTTGTTGATTATCTTGTAATAAGTCTAATAATCGTTTTTTCACTACAACAGGCATTTTCATTCTCCGTTTGTGAGATATCAATTACCATACGTCACCCTAACTATAATCGAGTTTTAAGTTTGTTATTTTGCGTTATTAAAAAACAGGGTAAATACAATAAATCTAAAAAATTCATAGACATATAAAATAACGCAAAATTACATTTAAACTTTTAGTATTATTTAAGCTGCTGTTTTTATATAAAATTTGCAAATCTTAATCCAATTTTACATTAACTTCACCATCAAAATTATAAACATTAAAAAAATAACAAAGCAAACAATTAAATAGTTTTATAACATTTTAAAAACAATTGTAGGGAGAATTAAAATGTTCAATAAATGTTGCGAATTATTAGCAAAGGAAAAAATTAAAATTGCATTTTTTGAAAGTGCCTCTGCGGGCTACCTTGCTTATCGTTTCTCTTTAAGTCCTTATTCAGGCGATATTCTGATTGGAAGCCTTGTGAGTTACGACCTTCGCGTAAAGGAAAATACCTTGCATATTTCAGAAGAGCTTATTGAAAAATATACTGCAGAATCAATGCAAGTAACTGTTGAAATGATTAATAAAGGTAAAGAACTTTTACATGCTGACCTGTATGTTGCCTGCACAGGTCTTTTGAAAAAAGGCGGCTCTGAAACACCAGAAAAACCTGTAGGTACTTTCTTTTACTCAATATATTATAAAAATAATTTTTATAATTTTAGACGTGTTTTAAGGGGTCCTGCCTTTTTAAAACTAAGAAAGTTGATTTACTATGTTACTCAAGATATAAAACTTATTATATTAGAAGACAAAAGGCGTTAATTTTATATAAAAGTTAACAAATATACATTTAGAAATATTTATTATCTTTCTTAAATATTATGTGCTGAAATGTAATTTTTTAAATGTTCATATTAATAATGTTTATGACTTAAAATTACATACATTAAAAATCAGCAAGTTATTTAAAATTTATAAATTTTAAGTTTACAGTTAAATATAGGGTAACACCCCTACCCTACACATTTAAAATCTACATGTTTTAATAACCCTATCTGAAGCTCTCAGATAAAACACATCGTCATAATTGATATGAGGTATTAAAAATGAGCACTACTAATAATCAAGCAAATCAACGCAATAATCAGCAGCAACAACAACAGCAAAATGATAACCGCGGCCAACAACAAGGATCTAACCAAAAAGATTCTGGCCAACAAAACTCAAATAACAACCAACAACGTTAATCGTTTGTAGTTGTTCTTTGATGCGGTCGATCATTTAGGAAGGTGACCTCACCTTCCTAAATCAAAATATAAGCATAAAATTCAATAAAATATGAGGGAATTCTGATGACAGATCAAAATACAGATCATGCTCAATTGGTAGCTGGCGATCATAACTATTCTGACTCTCGCTGGCGCGAAAGCTATCTTACTCGACCTTATTATCAAGAAGCGCAATTAACTACACCAGATCTAGATTATGATCGTGATTTTTCTGCAGCTTATGAACTTGGTCATCGAGCTCGTTCTGAATCTAAAGAAGGAACTCAGTTTGAAGATATGGAAGGCAGCTTGCAGCAAAAATGGGAAGAGCTAAAAGCTGAGTCCCGCCTAAAATGGGAACACGCTAAACAAGCGATTAAAGATGCGTGGGATGATATTTAACATCCTCAAAAGGTCCATAGCTATAAGCTTATTTCCTATTGGCCCTGGGAAATAGGCTTTTTTATTGTCCTAAAATTATGAGCATTAAAAAAATGGTGGCATATTAAAATTATGACTAAGATATTGATTTGCTAAATTTGGATCATCAAAAACTTCTTTTTTAAATTGTACGCTCGGTGTTGTAGCGAGTACATGTGTCGGCTTAATAGTAACTTCCACTACATACTTATTTTGCTCATACTTGGCTTTTACGCCATAAATCTCAGAATCATTAATGCAAGTTCCATCTGTAAAATATACAAACATACGTACTACCTTAAATATTACTCATCATAGCGGTCTTATTAAAAATAAAGCCTGACTCAGATAATCAGGTCAGGCCTTTCATCAAAATTAACTTTGATTTTTCTTAAAATATTCAATTATTTCTTCCCCATTATTTACAGGCTTTTTCTGCGAAGGGTAAGTTTCTTCATAGGCATAGGCGGGTAAAGTAATTTTAGCTCGAATTGGAGGTAATTTTTCTTGTCCACCTGTGGTAATTCGCTCAATAAAACCAGCAAGCCAAAGTACAAACTCCTGAGTATTTTTACTTTTAGGAATAAGACTTAAATCCAATTTAATTTTTGACTCTTGCAAAGGTTTAATGAGTATTTCGGCAAAATCAATATAATTATATAAAAGCTTTAATTTTGTCCCCTTTATTTCTTGTCTGAGTTCAATCATCAAATTATTAAGATCTTCCATCGGATCATCCGTAAAGCCTTTTTTTTCTTTAACATTTTGATATATTTTCTCAGCTATTTTTAAATATTGGGGCATATCCTTACCTTTTATAGTTCGCTCTTACTAAAATGAATTTTGGATGAATATAAGTAAGCTATTGTGTTTGTTTTATTAACTTTTTGAAACGGTAACTTAAGATTGCAACAAAACGGTAACAACAAATTCTCCAAATTGTAAAAACAAAATAAATATTTGATTAATTTTATATTTTTATATATTTCATTATTATTAAATTATATTTTTTATATAAAATAACGATTAAAAAAGCCTACTAATAAAGTAGGCTTTTGAAAGAAGCTAATCTATTACGAGTTTTTATTCATGTCATGAGATGTAGCTGGATCACTTGCTTCATGCATGCCGTCATTTCTTGAATTACGATCTTGGCAAGCACTCATACCCATAGCAATTGCCAACACCATACTTACTGCACAAAAGATTCTTACCATTTAAATCACCTTTATAAATATTAAAATGTAGGTTTATGAATAACATTATCTTATGTTGGCCTACCGCAGTGGTTCTCTTAACTTTTGTAGATTATGCAAGCTTTTGTAAAAACCAAAAATTATGATTAATAAAATTATATTTCTTGCAATTGATATTTTGGTTATTTTTTGGCAAGCAGTGTTTAGGAGGCTCAGGTCATGTTATAAAAATCGAATTATTAAATAGTTTAGCCAAACAACACACCTAATTAGAGATATTGATATACTATACAAATAAACAATTAATAAATATTTGATATATAAGATTAAAAAATAATAGTGTGACTTATATTCAAATTATTTATATTCATATTATATTTTTTAATTTTTCTATTTTCTAAATAAAAACAGTGAAATATTTATATCAAGTTATATAAATCAATCTTTTATTTTTGCAATTGACCCACCCCAATGCTCAGCTTATGATGCTCGCGCTGACCAATTTTGTCAGTCGGTTTTAGCAGACCGTCTACCTAAGTGCACTAAAAACACGTTTTTTGGTGTGACGCCCCTCGTGCCTTTGATGGAGGAACGGGAGTGGGACACCCTTGGGTGTGCTGGTTTCTTAGGTATCAGTCTGCTAACCCTCTTTCGTTTCGCCACCATAATAATGAGCAATGAGTGGGCATAACTTCTTTTAACCAAGGAGTCACTCATGACTATTATTCTATATTTTTTAAATTCTTTTATTAAACCTACTTACATTCAACCTCTTTTACTCAAGCAGTCATTTCTTAGAGTTCTTTCTCATCCTCTGTTTAAAAGAACTACACACTATAGAGTTCGAAAAATTTTTACTTAATCTTTTTGTGTACCCATCTTGATATACAAGATTGGGGGCAGAAGTTTTATGTATTCAAAATCACATAAAGATTAAAACTTCTATCAACATCACTTAACGATAACAACAACCCATGAAGAGTAACAAGAATGTTTTTTCTCTATCGTTTTGTTTTGGTGAGCCTTCTGACAATAGGTGTTTTAAATTTGATGGGGTGCAGGCCAATGAGTAAAAATGAATTTAATACGCGTTGTGTATGGGCCGGACATGACCTTTCAGCGTGTAATTGTATTTATAATTCTTTAGAGCAGCATTATTCACCTCAATTTGTAGAAAGTTTACCAAAATTAAGTTTGCAAAATATTGATGCAAAAATGAACTTTGTAGAAACCATGAATCAAACGATGCAGCAGTGCCAATTGAGTGCGAGCAAACACTAAACTAATTTATAGAGGCATGCTCTACCAAAAAATCCAAGAATGTACGTACGCGATTAGGAACATACTTATCGTGGCCAATCCAGACAGCATGAAATTCTTCAGAAGCATGAATATTCCAATCTTCAAGAATTTTGACGAGTTGTTTTTGCTGTAACGCATTTCGAATCTGGAATTCATTTAGTTGAGCAATACCGGCACCTGCCAGTGCTAACTGTAAAATTGCTTCGCCATGGTTTACTTTTAAAACTTTAGAGGGGGTTAGGCTGATTTCCTGAGTTGCTTTTTTAAATAACCAGGTTTTGTTCTGGCGCTGATAACTTACATCTAAAAGCTGATGTTCATGTAGTTCATCTGGATGCTCAGGACAACCGTACTTTTCAATATATAGAGGAGAGCAAACATACTGTTTATAAGTACTGCCAAGCGAGCGGGCCACCAGATTGGAGCTTTTCAAAGGTCCTGTTCGAATCGCAACATCAATTCTTTGTTCAACCAAATTAATTACTTCATCACTCAAATGAGCTTCTAATTCAATTTCCGGGTAACGTTGATTAAACAAACTAATGCATGGCAATAAAAAGTGTATCCAATATGAAAAACTGGTATGGATTCTAATTCGCCCTTTCGGTATATGATTTGCGGTAACCGATTGTTCCAGTTCGTCCAAGTCATTGAGTATTTGAATGCCTTGCTCATAAAACTGGCATCCTTCACTGGTAAGCTGAAACTGACGTGTTGAACGATTGAGTAGCCTGACACCCAATCTTTTTTCTAAACGAGAAATTAACTTGCTTACGGCAGACGGCGTCATGTTACATGCTCTTGCTACCGCTGAAAAACTTCCAAGCTCGACCACTCTTATAAAAATTGCCAACTCGCCAGAACGATTGATATCAAAATAAGACATAGCAAAATTTATTTATGAATTGTATTCACAAATCTTATTCCGCTTAGACCGCTATAACAAGGCATCAATTTGTTTCAACATACCTTTAATTCGTTTTAAAGAGTTCTTGAGATGAAACTTTATCAAGCTACCCTATTTTCTTTTGTTTTAATTACGAGCTTTGCACAAGCTGATGTAGAAAACAGCCAATGGATTACCACTTGGTCTGCGAGCCCTCAAAAAGTCTGGAATAAAGACTTCGTTTTTCCAACACTCATTCCAGAGCAAGTATCTAATCAGACTATTAGACAAATGAGTAAAATTAGTTTGGGCGGTGAAGCGGTTCGGCTCGTTTTTACCAATCAATATGGTAAACAGCCACTTTATATTGATGAAACAACGATTGGTTTAGCGAACGCAGCAACTCTAAAATCTAAGAGCATCTATCCCGTTTATTTTTCTGGTCAACTTAAAGCAAGAATTTTACCCGGCAAACAACTCATAAGTGATCCAATTCAGTTGCCTGTACCCGATCATACTCAATTGGTGGTGAATAGCTTTATTCAAAAGCCTACAACGTTTAAAACATTTCATTGGGATGCCAAACAAACCAGTTGGCTGATTAGAGGAAATCAGACAACAAATTTAACTACACCAATCGATGCCAAAACAACGACGGCACGGTTATTACTGTCTGCAATAGAGGTAAAACCCAAACAAAAGGCTCATGTAGTTGCAGTTGTTGGAGACTCAATTACCGATGGGGCGACTGCAACCTTAGATGCAAATACAAGATGGACCGATTTTTTAGCGAAACGTTTATCTGTACATCGTATGGCCGTAGTTAATAATGGCATTTCAGGAAATCGATTACTTACCGATGGTATGGGTGATAGCGTTTTAAAACGTTTAAACAGTGAGATATTTCAATATTCAGGCGTTAAAACTTTAATTGTTTTGGTTGGTATCAATGACATTTCATGGCCCGGTACAGCTTTTGCACCTAAACAGCAAATACCCTCTTTTGAGGCGCTCACTCAAGGTTATCGACGTGTTGTAAGTGAGGCCCATAAACATAATATTCAGGTGATTGGTACAACCTTACTTCCGTTCTCTGGTGCTTTGCCTAATACCCCTTTAGATAATTATTATCAACCCAACAAAGATCAATTACGTCAGCGCATTAACCACTGGATAAGAACTAGCCATACCTTTGATGGTGTGCTTGATCTTGATGAAGGCTTAAAAGATCCAAAACATCCCAATCGATTAAATCCAATTTATGATTCTGGAGATCATTTACATCCTAATGATCGCGGCAATCAGCATATGGCAGAATTGGTAGATTTAGATCAAATTATTAAAAATTAATCATTCCCCCATCAGGTGAAATCTTCACATGATGGGGCTGCTTATTTAAAAATCATAACTCGCTATCATGTTGAAGCGGTTATCAATCCCGTTACGATTATCAAATGTTTCTCGTTCCCCATAAACATATTCGATACCCAAAGTAATCGGCTTATACGGGTTATAAAGTGCATTCACCCAACCTTGCCAAAGCTGTTTGTTTTGGGTGGTACTAGTACGCTGTAATTCGGCAAAACGGTTATCATCTTTAGCCTTCATATAGCCATAGCCTAAAGTCGAGCGAATTTGCGGTGTAAATTGATGAGTGATACCCAAAGAAACCGTGTCAAATTCATTGCTATGCATATTATTTTGATCATCTATTGCATAGCCACTGTTACTCCATAGCAAGAAACGTCCATCACCCTTAACATGGTAATAATCGGCTTTAAGTAATGTATCAGGGGTAATTTGATATTTACCGCCCAAGCCTACCCCCCACGCCCACTCGCTATCATTGTTAGTTCTTTTTTCTGCAACAAAACTACGGCCTGAAAGCATTGAACCATTGGCAAATTTATGATTTAAACGCCCCACTAAAGCGGGTAAACGCATTTTATTATCTGGATCTGTTGCCGCAGTATATTTCGGGTCTTCAACTGATACTGCAAAACTTGTATTTGCCGTTAAGTTATCGCTATAGCGAACAAGCGGTGATCTTAATAATGCACTACCTACAAATGTACCTGCATCAATCGTTTCTGGGTAATATTCAGGGGCAATAAATGTCGACCATGTTTGACCAATAAGCCATTTATCAAAAGTTAAATAGGCATGACGTATCCGAAACTGATCACGTGTAGCCGCCCCAAAAAAGTCCATTTCTAACTTTCCGCCTACGTCACCAACGGCTGTAGGGGTTTTAAAATTCAATCCAAAGCGTGTCACATACACAGTACTGTGCAACTGGTCTTTCTGGGCAGATTCTTCTGGCGTATTTTCAAGAGGAACGCCGCTAATATTGTTATACATGCTAGATGCACCCTTAATTTGATAAGAAGCATCTGCTCGTATATAACCGTATAAGTTAAATTCCGCACCAGATTTAGTTAATGTTTGCTGTATAGGTGGTGGAGCTTGAGTAACTACAGGAGCAGCTTGTTCTACTCTTCTTTGAGCTAAAGATTTTTGAGCCTCCATATTAATTTGTAGCATAGCTCGTAGTTCTTTTATTTCTTGGCGAAGTTGCTCTATTTCTGGGTTTACTTGGCCTGCAAAAGCAGAAGACATAAGCAGAGTCACAGAAACTGCCAACAAGCTTTTTTGAACCGTTGTATTTAAAATTTTCATCATGAAATTTTCCTTTAGACCTTTAAGTAGTCTTAAAAGTCTCGACATCCTTTTTGTTATGTACCTATCTAAAATAGATCCTTGAAAATTTGCCTTTCTTTCACAAGAAAGACGTTCCCTCATATTTTTTAGATCCACCCTCCCTAGTGCAGCAAAAGCAACTTTTTAATTTTCCATTTTTTATATTCTCTTCCAGATTGAGAATATTCGGTTTTAAACCCTTATTTATATTCCCCAATAGTATTATTTTTTTGCAATAATCCCTTGATAAGTCAAAATTTGCGTATATGGCTGTACGCTTTCAAAGCCTGTCTCTTCCAAAAGTTTTATATATCCTTCAGTCGTTAAACTAAAAAAGTCCTCCGCCATACGCTCCAACATTTTTTGACATTGTTCTTCTGTTAACCCTTGAGCCAAACACAAATAATGTAATGCTTGAAGCTGCTGTGGATTTACACAAGTCATGAGGTCATAGGTAAGTAAAGGCGCCTTTTCTTTTAAGCGCTTATAAATATCCTTAAAGAAGGCTGGTTTTATGTCATCTGCAATAAAATGAGCCACGAGAATAGAAAGTGCAGCATCAAAGCAACTCTCGAGAGGTAAAGCTGAAGTTTCACCGTGAACAAAAGTGACTTGGGTAGATTTACCTAAAATCTCCACCTGCTCCTGAGCTTTTTGCAGCATGGTTAAAGATGGATCAACCGCTGTAAATTGCCAGTTTGGATGTCTTTTAAGTAAATAATCGAGTTCGTAACCCGTACCACAGCCCACAATTAAGATATGAGCATCTGGTGGCAACACCGACTGCAAAATGGCATCCACCTGTTGGTGGATCACTTCATAGCCCGGAATTAATTTACGAATATGCACATCATATCCTTCGACTACTTTAGGGCTATTAAAGTCTTTTGCCATTTTGCGTGTCCTCTATTGAAACCGTATTTCGATTTTCCTTTGCTGCACTTTGACCGAGCTTTTGACTTATTTAGTCAAAGACATTTCCCGTTAAATTAAGTTCAGCTCGCATAATTTCCTGCAATTTAAACTTTTGGGCTTTGCCAGAAGCAGTCATTGGAAACTCATTAAAGAATCGGACATAACGCGGCACTTTGTTGTGTGAAATGTGTTCTTTGCAAAATTGGCGGATGCTGTCTTCATCGACTTGGTGATGCTCATGCAGAATAATGCATGCACAAAGTTCTTCACCATATTTCGCATCTGGCAAGCCAATCACCTGTACATCGCTTACGTCTGGATGAGTATATAAAAAGTCTTCAATCTCTTTTGGAAAGAGGTTTTCCCCACCACGGATCACGACATCTTTAATACGGCCTTTAATTTTAATAAAACCGTCTTGATCCATCTCGGCAATGTCACCCGTATGCATCCAGCCAGCCGCGTCAATCACTTCACGGGTCTTTTCCTCTTCACCCCAATAACCAGCCATCACTGAATAACCACGGACGCATAGCTCCCCTAAAGTCCCTTGCGGAACAATTTGCCCTTCTAGATCAACAATTTTAATTTCAACATGCGGATGAACATGCCCAACTGTGCTTACTCGCTTATCAATCGAATCGTTTACCGAGCTTTGTACACTCACTGGCGAGGTTTCGGTCATGCCATAACAAATGGTGATTTCAGACATATGCATTCGGTCTATAACACGTTGCATAATTTCACGTGGACAAGGACTACCTGCCATAATGCCTGTTCTTAAGCTCGACAGATCAAAATCATTAAACTGTTCATGCTCTAAGGTTGCAATAAACATGGTTGGTACGCCATAAGCTGCCGTACAACGTTCTTGATGAATCGCTTTTAAAGTTTCCAAAGGATTAAATACAGCCGATGGATAGACCATGGTTGCCCCATGCGTCACACACGCCAGATTCCCCATCACCATGCCAAAACAATGGAACAATGGCACAGAAATACAGACTTTATCTTGGGGGGTTAAACGAATGCCTTCACCGACAAAATAACCATTATTTAAAATATTATGATGGGTTAACATGGTCCCTTTCGGGTTACCTGTTGTACCTGAGGTAAATTGGATATTAATAGTTTCATCAAACTGGAGCTGTCTGGCTAATTGTTTTAATTGTTCTAGCTGTTCAGAAGTTGGTGTAGTTAGTAAATCACTAAAACGATAAATACCGGTATGTTGTTGATCATCAATTTTAATGACAAATTTTAAATGTGGCAGTCGTTCTGAACTGAGCACTTTATCTGTACAGGTGGTTAACTCAGGAGCAATTTTTGTGAGTAATTCTTGATAATCCGTCGTTTTAAATTGAGAAGCAATAATCAATCCTTTGCATGAGACCTTATTCAACACATATTCAAGCTCATGACTTTTATAAGCTGTATTTAGATTGACTAAAATAATCCCTGCTTTAAAAGCTGCAAACTGCGTGATGGTCCATTCCACACAGTTAGGTGACCAAATCGCTAATCGGTCTCCTTTTTTTAATCCCAATTTTAATAGGCTACAAGCAAAAGCGTTTACTTCATCCTGTAAAGCTTTATAGGTTAATCGTCTGTTTTGATGAAAACTGACAATCGCTTCCTTTTCAGCATATTGCTGACAGGCCTGATCAAATTGTTCACCAATGGTCATACCCAATAAGGGTTGTGTACTTGGTCCCGAGGCGTAGCTTAACCGTTCTTGTTGCATTGAATCATTCTCCTTGATTCTTTGTAATTCTCTTCTTACCTGATCTAATTGTTGTTACTGCAACTACTTTTCCAAACTACTTATTTTGTGTTGTTTTATCCTTTATATGCCCTATTTTTTCTGCACAGCATCCACACAAAAGTCAGCAATCTGTTTTGAAAAATAGTCTTTATGCGCATGATCAAACTTTGTATTTTGAGCTGGGTCTAGGGGTTCAACCACCACATAAGTCATAGCACCGACTACACAAAGTGCTGCTGTGTTTAAATCATCCAAGATAAACTCACCACTTGCATTTCCATCCGCAAGTATTTTTTTAATACTTTGTTTAATCAATTGCTTCACACGAAAACGCTCATGTTCAACCGTTGAATCGACGGGTTCAAACATGAGTGAATATGCAAGCTGAGGACTATTCAGTGCCCGTTTCACAAAGGTTGCCACCGCCTTGTGTAATTTCTGCTTTGCCGATAAGTCACTTTCGGTAATCGATTCAATCACCAATAGTTCTGTATTAATGGCATCAGACAAAACTTCTATTAGCACTTGGCTTTTATTATCGAAGTAGCGATAAACCAGTCCACTAGATACACCCGCTTGCTCTGCAATTGTTTGTATTTGTGCGTCTTTGAACCCTCCCTCTGAAATTATTTTTCTGGCTGAACTCAAAATCGATTTTCGATTTTGCTCCATCCGCTCTTGCATTAAAGATGATCGTTTATAGCTCATAATTTATTCTCTAACAAATAAAATGAATTGTAAATCATTTTATGAATCTGTATTCACTTTTTCAAAAAATCATTGTATGGTAATTATCAAATACCCACAAAATATTTTATGGACAACAAATATAACCAATAGGATGAAAATATCATGAACCTACGCAGCTTGAATTTCGGTCTAGATGAAACTTTAATTGCGCTTCAAGATTCGGTAGCCGCATTTTGTGCAAAGGAAATTGCACCAATTGCCCAACAAGTTGATCAAGACAACAAATTCCCTGCACATCTCTGGAAAAAATTCGGAGATATGGGCCTTTTAGGTATGACGGTTTCTGAAGAATATGGCGGTGCCAATATGGGTTATTTAGCTCATATTATTGCCATGCAAGAAATTTCCCGTGCTTCGGCAGCCATTGGCCTTTCTTATGGTGCTCATTCTAATTTATGTGTAAACCAAATTAACCGTAACGGTAACGAGCAGCAAAAACAAAAGTATTTACCAAAATTAATTTCCGGTGAATATGTTGGTGCCCTTGCCATGTCTGAGCCAAATGCCGGTTCCGATGTCGTCAGCATGAAATTACGCGCCGAGCAAAAAGGTGATCACTTTGTTTTAAACGGTTCAAAAATGTGGATTACCAACGGCGGCGATGCAGATGTGCTGGTCGTTTACGCTAAAACTGATCCACAAGCTGGCCCGAAAGGCATGACCGCATTCTTGATTGAAAAAGGCATGAAAGGCTTTAGTCACGGCAACCACTTAGACAAACTCGGTATGCGCGGCTCTAACACTTACCCCCTATTCTTTGACAATGTAGAAGTCCCTGCTGAAAACGTACTTGGTGGTGTGGGTAACGGGGTTAAAGTACTCATGAGTGGTTTGGACTATGAACGAGCAGTTTTAAGTGCCGGACCTTTAGGCATTATGGATGCTTGTTTAGATGTCGTTATTCCTTACTTACATCAACGTGAACAGTTTGGTCAGGCTTTAGGTGAATTCCAGCTTATGCAAGGCAAACTTGCCGATATGTATTCAACATGGTTGGCATGTAAAGCTCTCGTTTATGCTGTTGGTGCTGCATGTGACAAAGCGGATCATGACCGCAGCCTACGCAAAGATGCCGCAAGTGCCATTTTATATGCTGCTGAAAAAGCAACATGGATGGCGGGTGAAGCAATTCAAACTTTAGGTGGCAACGGTTATATCAATGAATTCCCTGCTGGCCGTTTATGGCGTGATGCAAAACTTTATGAAATTGGTGCGGGAACTTCTGAAATTCGCCGTATGTTGATTGGCCGCGAACTCTTCAATGAAACCAAATAATAATTATAAATAAGGACGTATCTTATGAACCAATTACAAAGCAAGATTAATGTTCGAAGCGAAGACTTCAAAACAAACCAGCAAGCTATGCAAACATTGGTCACAGATCTCAAACAAGTTGCCCAGCGTATTGCTTTAGGCGGTGGTGAAAATGCCCGTCAAAAACATTTGGCTCGAGGTAAGCTTTTACCCCGTGAACGTATTGATCAACTGATTGATGTCGGCACGGCATTTTTAGAAATTGGTCAGTTGGCAGCGTACAACGTTTATGAAGATGATGTTCCTGCCGCGGGTGTGATTGCTGGTATTGGTCAGGTCAACGGCATCACTTGCATGATTGTTGCCAACGATGCAACGGTTAAAGGTGGAACGTATTATCCCCTAACGGTTAAAAAGCATTTACGCGCACAAGAAATTGCCGAACAAAATCATTTGCCTTGTATTTATTTAGTGGATTCAGGCGGTGCCTATTTACCAATGCAAGATGAGGTTTTCCCAGACCGCGATCACTTCGGGCGTATTTTCTATAATCAGGCACGCATGTCGAGCCTAGGTATTGCTCAAATTGCCGTGGTAATGGGTAGCTGTACCGCAGGTGGTGCTTATGTACCAGCGATGTCTGATGAAACCATTATTGTACGTAATCAAGGTACGATTTTCTTAGGTGGACCTCCTTTGGTAAAAGCTGCAACTGGCGAAGTGGTGAGCAGTGAAGATTTAGGTGGTGGTGATGTTCACACACGTCTTTCAGGTGTGGCTGACCATTTAGCTGAAAATGATGAACATGCAATTGCGATTGCGCGAAACATTGTTGCCAACTTAAATAAAAAGCCAAATGAGTTAAATAAGCAAATTGATGAACCATTATTTGATGCATCGGAACTCTATGGCGTGGTGCCAAGTGATGCGCGTAAACCTTTCGATGTGCGTGAAGTCATTGCACGTATTGTAGACGGCTCTCGTTTTGACGAGTTTAAAGCCCGCTTTGGCTCAACACTTGTAACGGGTTTCGCTTCTCTCTACGGCATGCCAGTCGGCATTATTGCCAATAACGGAATTTTATTTTCCGAGTCTGCTCAAAAAGGCGCGCACTTTATTGAGCTATGCACACAGCGCAATATTCCATTGTTATTTATACAAAACATCACCGGCTTTATGGTTGGTCGCCAGTATGAAAATGAAGGGATTGCCAAACACGGCGCTAAACTGGTGATGGCAGTTGCCACTGCAAATGTACCTAAACTCACCCTGATTATTGGTGGTTCATTTGGTGCAGGTAACTACGGTATGTGTGGCCGTGCTTATTCACCACGCTTTTTATGGACATGGCCGAACTCTCGTATTTCAGTGATGGGCGGCGAACAAGCAGCGAGCGTACTTTCGACTTTAAAACGAGATCAAATTGAGCAAAAAGGTGCCCAGTGGTCAGCGCAAGAAGAAGACGAATTTAAACAACCAATTCGTGAACAATACGAGCGTCAAGGCCATCCATACTATGCTTCTGCCCGCCTTTGGGACGACGGTGTAATTGATCCAGCTCAAACTCGTCAGGTACTTGGTTTAAGCCTTGCTGCGGCCATGAACGCCCCAATCCAGCCAACCAAATTTGGCGTGTTCCGCATGTAAGAGGTGTATATGAGCTATCAATTTTTACAACTCGAACAACAAGGTCAGGTTGCCTATGTTTGGCTGAACCGCCCTGAATTGCACAATGCTTTTAATACGACAGTCATTGAAGAACTACATGCTTGCTTTAAGCAAATTAATACACGTGATGACATTCGTGTTGTGGTTTTAGCTGGTCGCGGTAAAAGCTTTTCGGCAGGTGCCGACCTCAACTGGATGAAACAGGCAGGTCAGGCATCTTCAGCAGAAAATGAAGCAGATGCATTAAAACTTGCGCAAATGCTTGATGCACTTGCAACACTTAAACAACCGACTATTGCCCGCGTGCATGGCATTGCCTTTGGCGGCGGTATGGGCTTAGCGTCGGCATGTGATATTTGCATTTCCAGCACGGATGCCAAGTTTGCAACCTCTGAAGTTCGTTTAGGTCTTGCTCCATCTACCATTAGTCCTTATGTGATTCGTGCGATTGGTGCAAGACAAGCCTCTCGTTACTTCTTAACTGCCGAGCGGATTTCAGCTCGTGAAGCCAAACAAATTGGTTTAGCACACGAAGTAGCAGATGCTGAAGACTTAGATAAAAAAGTTCAAGAAATTGTTGATGCTCTATTACTCGGTGGCCCGCACGCTCAAGCGGCTTCAAAACAACTCATTCAAATGGTGAGCAACCAGACCATGAGCAATGACTTGCTGCAACAGACAGCACATCATATTGCTCAAGTTCGTCAAGGCAGTGAGGCAAAAGAAGGTCTAAGTGCCTTTTTAAATAAACAACAGCCTGCTTGGGTTTCTAACTCGAATAACAACAATTAAGGACGATCATCATGTTTGAAAAGATTTTAATTGCGAACCGTGGCGAGATTGCCTGCCGCGTAATTCGTACAGCTAAAAAATTAGGTATTAGAACGGTTGCCGTTTACTCAGATGCAGACGCAAATGCACAACACGTCAAACTTGCAGATGAAGCGGTTTATATTGGTCAGTCCCCTGCAACACAAAGTTATTTACAGGTTGATCGTATTATTCAAGCTGCCATTGATACAGGCAGCCAAGCGGTTCATCCGGGTTACGGCTTCCTTTCTGAAAATGATCAGTTTGCACTCGCTTGCCAACAACACAACATTTGCTTTATTGGCCCGCCAGTGGATGCCATTTTAGCGATGGGCTTAAAAGCGACCTCGAAAGCTTTAATGGAAAAAGCAGGTGTCCCTTTAACACCGGGCTATCACGGAACCAACCAAGATGCTGACTTTTTAAAGCAACAGGCAGACCGAATTGGCTATCCTGTTTTAATTAAAGCCAGTGCTGGCGGCGGTGGTAAAGGCATGAGTCTGGTTGAACGCAGTGAAGATTTTCTGCATGCTTTAGCCTCTTGTAAACGTGAAGCCAAATCCAGCTTTGGTAATGATGATGTCTTGATTGAGCGTTATGTGATTCAACCGCGCCATATTGAAGTGCAAGTGTTTGGCGATACACATGGCAACTATGTACATTTGTTTGAACGCGACTGTTCTGTACAACGCCGTCACCAAAAAGTGTTAGAAGAAGCCCCTGCTCCACAAATGCCAAGCGAGAAGCTCGATGCAATGCGCCAAGCGGCAATTGATGCTGCACGCGCGGTAAATTATGTGGGCGCAGGTACGGTTGAGTTTATTGTAGAACAAGACGGTACGGCGTATTTCATGGAAATGAATACCCGTCTGCAAGTCGAGCACCCTGTTACTGAAATGATTACAGGTGAAGACTTGGTCGAGTGGCAACTTCGCGTCGCTTATGGCGAACCTTTACCTAAACTACAAAACGAATTAAAAATTCATGGACACGCGCTTGAAGCACGTATTTACGCCGAAGAACCAGAAAAAGGCTTTTTACCCGCAATTGGTAAAATTGACTATCTGCACTACCCAACCCAAAACCAATATGTGCGTGTAGATAGCGGTATTGTTGAAGGCGATGAAATCACGACCTATTACGACCCTATGATTGCCAAATTGATTGTATGGGGTAAAAACCGTGAAGCTGCGCTTATTCAAATGCAAAATGCTTTAAGTCAATTCCATGTCGATGGTTTAGGCAACAATATTGCCTTTCTGGAAAAGATTGTTCGTAGCGAATCGTTTAAACAAGCCAAGCTTGATACCAACCTGATTCAACGTGAACAAAACTTCTTGTTTAGCCCTGAAGAGATCAAACCGGAACTGGTGGTAGCAGCAGCATTTATTGAGTTTTTAAGCAAGCTTAATAACAACAGTTCAAGCCAAAAACAGCTTTGGCAGGCTCAACCGCTTTGGCGTTTAAATATTGCCTATCAGCACAGTATTAAACTGAACTATTTAAACCAAAATATTCAAATTAAATTTGCCTCAAATGAAGATGGCTTCACCGCAGAATATAATGGGCAAAGCTACCCAATTTCAGGTCAATTGCTTGATGCACATACTGCCTCTGTTCAAATTGGTGAGGCTCAGCAAAAGCTACCTTTTAACCAAAGTCAGCAAGGCCTTACCTTGTTCCAAAATGGTCAAAGCTATAAGTTTGCTTATATCCGCCAAGACTTTAATCAGGCAGATAGCCAAGCCGATGAAGGTCATTTAAAAGCCCCAATGCCGGGTGTGGTCACTCAAGTGCTAGTCAGTGCAAATCATAGCGTGAAGAAAGACGATATTTTAATGACGCTTGAAGCCATGAAAATGGAATATACCATCCGCGCCCCTAAAGATGGCGTGATTGTAGACTCCTATTTCCAAGTCGGTGATCAGGTCAAAGCTGGCGATGAGCTTGTGGAATTTCAGCCTGCTCAGGAGGAAGTTGCATGAGTGAGTTTGTCAAAATCGTGGAGGTCGGTCCCAGAGACGGCCTCCAAAATGAAAAGCAGGCTTTAACTGTCGAACAACGCTTAAACTTTATTAACGATCTAATCAGTGCGGGCCTAAAATCCATTGAAGTCGGTTCATGCGTTTCGGCAAAATGGGTACCGCAAATGGCCCAAAGTGACGAGCTATTTAAGTTATTACCCCAAACAACCGATGTGCAATTTAGCCTGCTCACCCCCAATATCAAAGGTTTTGAAACTGCTCAAGCGGTAGGATGCAAAGAGGTTGCGGTGTTTACCGCAGCTTCTGAAAGTTTTACCCGTAAAAATATCAACTGTTCAATCGACGAAAGCTTTGAAAAGTTTAGCGATGTCATGAACGCAGCAAAAGCACATAACATCCGTGTACGCGGTTATGTCTCTTGTATTGTCGATTGTCCCTATGAAGGCGCAATTGCACCTGAGCAAGTGGTGAAAGTGGTTAAACGGCTCTATGACATGGGCTGCTATGAAGTGTCTTTAGGTGAAACCATTGGCACCGCAACACCAGATCGTGTTCAAAAGGTATGGCAAGCCTGCCTTGCTGAACTCGACAGCAAGGTATTAGCTGGGCATTTCCACAACACCTATGGCATGGCAATTGCCAATATTTATCAGTCTTTACAGCAAGGTATTCGTGTTTTTGATTCGTCTCTTGCAGGACTTGGAGGTTGCCCTTATGCCAAAGGCGCCTCTGGCAATGTATCAACCGAAGATTTGTTTTATTTGCTGTCACACATGGGTTTTGAAACTGGCATTAATTTAGAGAAGCTGATGCAAGCCAGCCAAAATATTAGCAATGTATTAAACCGAAAAAGCTTGTCGAATTATGCAAATGCGTATTGGCAAACCAAGTGTGCATAGTCATAAATTAAAATAGTTCAGCATCTGGTATAAAGCTAAATATTAGGCCAAGTACCAGATCATCCTATCTCATCTTTATCTCATTCTGTTCAGGAATTGGGATTCAATCCCTCATGCAATTTTTTTAGAATCTATTATTTATTTCTGTATTAAATGCCTCTTTAAAAAGAAGCATTTTCTACCCTATTTTTATTCTAATCCGTATTATTCTTCATCCTTTTTCAATTGTAATCCTTAAAAAATTTATCTCCTTATTTATAAAAATAAGATGCATCCATTTCAATTTTTGGAGAAATATATTCTTCTACCCAATCCAACCATGCGCGTGTTTTGGCATCAATAAAATGGCGTGAAGGCAATAAGGTATAAACCCCAATATCAGGCGAACGCCACTCAGGCAAGATATGACATAATCTTCCATTTTGAACCGCGTCTAAAGCCGAAAACATTGGCAATAACGCGACCCCCATATCTTGTTGCACCACATCTAACAATAACTCAGGGTTATCTGCAATGAGTTGCCCCCCAATGTCGATTTGATAAGATTCACCATTGGCATTTAACAAATGCCAATCTGGTGTAATAGACGGGTTTACCAAGCGTAAACAGGCATGATTTTTTAAGTCTTCTGGAGACTTAGGAACACCATGTTTTTCTAGATACGCAGGTGAAGCACATAAAACAGAAAAAATAGTGCCAATTCTGCGTGCAACAAAACGAGAGTCTGTTAATGATTCAGTGAGATAAAGACTGACATCCACCCCTTTTGCTAACAGGTCTGGAACGTATTGTGAGGTCGTATATTCCACGGTTAATTCGGGATAATGCTTACAAAACTCGGCCATGACAGGGAAAACATAATGATGCCCAAAGCTTCCCATACTTAATACACGTAAACGACCTTTAGGTTTAGAGGCCGTTCCGGTGACTTCTGCCTCTGCTTCATCCACCATTGAAATAACTTGCCGACAACGCTCTGCATAAGTTGCACCAATATCAGTCAGTGCCTGCTGGCGCGTTGAGCGTTGTATTAATTTTGTACCTAAGCGTGTTTCTAGCTCGCTGATAAGACGTGAAACCTGTGCTGTGGTCAGATCCATCTGCTCAGCTGCTGCTGTGAAACTCCCGCTATCAATCACTTTCAGGAATGCATGCATTGCATGCAAAAGTCCACCATCGAGATTTTTGCGCATAACGTAAATATCTTTTCCTAAATTACGGATTGTTGCACCAGTTTAGATCAACCACAATGACTAAATGTACATACATTGGCACTAATTCTTTTTTAAGAAGAGGAACCGATCTTTTTTATTTCGTATGTCACTTGCTCCAAATATTCAACTGGATGTTGAAAAAAGAAAGTAGTCCGAGCTACTAAAAATTCTAAGGAGATATAAATGAATATAGCTACAAAAGTCACTCCAAATATTATTGCAACAAAGGATGTGTCACTTGAAGATAAATATGTAAGTGATAACGGTACAGCATTTATGACCGGCATTCAGGCACTTGTTCGCTTGCCTCTTGCCCAAACTCGCCGTGACGCGATCAATGGTTATCATACTGCTGGTTTTATTTCTGGTTATCGTGGTTCCCCTATTGGTAACTATGATAATTTCCTTTGGCAAGTTGAAGGATTACTTAAATCCCATAATGTCGTATTTCAACCTGGTGTAAACGAAGACTTGGCTGCTACCGCAATCTGGGGTACACAACAAGCAAATCTTTCAGGTCAAGGCAAATATGATGGAGTGTCTTCATGGTGGTATGGTAAAGGCCCGGGTGTTGACCGTTCAGGCGATGTACTCCGCCATGCTAACTTAGCTGGTACCTCTGAACGTGGTGGTGTCGTTGCTTTATTCGGTGATGACCACTCATGTAAATCTTCTACAGTTCCCCACCAGTCTGAACATGTCATGATTGGTTGTGGTATTCCAATTTTCTACCCAACATCCGTTCAACAAATTTTAGACTTTGGTGTTCACGCCATCGCAGTTTCACGTTTTTCTGGTCTTTGGACTTCCATGAAGCTAGTCAGTGAAATTGTAGAAACTTCCGCTTCAGTTCATGTCGACTTAGACCGTGTCACTCCTGTTATACCAGAAGATGTTAATTTCCCAGAGGGTGGCGTTAACATTCGTTGGCCAGATCATGGCATCCAACAAGAAGAACGTCTTTATAAATATCGCTTACCAGCTGTTTTGGCCTATGCTCGTGCGAATAAAATCAATACCGTAACATGGCCTTGTGAAAATGCCCGTATTGGTATTGCTGCAAGTGGTAAAGGTTATTTAGATACCATTGAAGCCCTACGTATTTTAGGAATTGAAGATGAAACAGCCCAACAGCTTGGGCTACGTGTTTATCAAGTTGGTCTAATCTGGCCTTTAGAACCACAAGGTATTCGTGAATTCGCCAAAGGTTTAGAAGAGTTGATCGTTATTGAAGAAAAACGTCCAATTCTTGAAACACAAATTAAAGATGAGCTTTACTCACTTCCTGATGACCAACGTCCTCGTGTCATTGGTAAAGCAACTGACGGCAAAGGTGAATGGAGTACCTCTATTGAAGAAGCACCACTCATTGGTCACTATGAGTACCAGCCTGAACCGATTGCAAAAATGCTGGCTGCTCGCTTCTTAAAACTAGATATTCCAGAAAGCTTAAAATTACAAATTCAAGGCAGAATCGACTTACTGCTAAAAGCAGAGCAAGAATCAAAACGTGTTATTGACCTTGCTGAACGTAAACCTTATTTCTGCAGTGGTTGCCCACATAACTCATCAACAGTCGTTCCTGAAGGTAGCCGTGCATTAGGTGGTATTGGTTGCCACTATATTGCCGTTTCGCTTGACCGTGGCACGGAAACATTCTCTCAAATGGGTGGTGAAGGTGTAAGCTGGGTCGGTGCATCACCTTTTACCAATGAAAAACACATTTTTGCTAACCTTGGTGATGGGACTTACTTCCACTCAGGTTACTTGGCAATTCGTCAGTCTATTGCCGCAAAAACCAATATCACCTATAAAATCCTCTACAACGACGCAGTCGCTATGACAGGCGGTCAGCATGTAGATGGTCATTTGAGTGTTGCACAATTAACTCGTCAGCTCGATGCCGAAGGTATTAAAAAACAAGTCATTGTGACTGATGAAATCAAACTGTTAAATGAAGAAGACGGTATTGCGCCAGGTGTAGAAATTCGCCACCGTAATGAACTTGACGCAGTTCAACGTGAGCTGCGTGAAATTTCAGGTGTAACTGCTTTAATTTATGTACAAACCTGTGCCAGTGAAAAACGCCGTCGTCGTAAACGTGATGCTTACCCTGACCCAGCTGAACGTTTATTCATTAATACCGATATTTGCGAAGGCTGTGGCGACTGTTCTAAAAAATCAAACTGTTTATCTATTGAGCCAGTAGAAACAGCTTTAGGCACTAAACGTCAAATTAACCAAAGTAGCTGTAATAAGGACTTCACTTGTGCTGAAGGGTTCTGCCCAAGCTTTGTGACTGTTCATACACGTGATATGAAACGTCCTGCTAAATTTGAAGGTATTAGCGCAGGATGGCCAACATCTCCAATCATTCCTCAGTTATATGATGTTCCAAGTCGTATTATGGTCGGCGGTATTGGTGGTACGGGTGTTGTGACTATTGGTGCACTTCTTGGTATGGCAGCTCACCTAGAAGGCAAAGCAACACGTGTTATGGATATGGCAGGTCTTGCGCAAAAAGGTGGTACGGTTTATTCATACGTACAACTTGCAGCAAGTGATGAGCAAATTTCTTCAACCAAAATTCCAGCAGGTCAATGTGAATTACTCATTGGTGCAGATGCGGTAGTTGCTGGCAGTGGTGCAGCCCTTTCACGCTTAAAAGAAGATGCTCTAGTCATTGTGAATGAAGACAGCACTCCTACTTCTGAGTTTATTAAATCTCGTGACTGGTATGCGCCTATTACCGATTTAATTGATCGTCTTCGTGGTCGTGTTCGTCAAGGTCAATTGGTTTCTCTACCAGCGGCTCGCATTGCCACACTACTCTTAGGTGATTCAATTTATACCAACCAGTTATTACTCGGTATGGCATGGCAATCTGGTCGCATTCCGCTATTACGTGAAAGCATTGAAAAAGCAATTCGCCTAAATGGTACGGCTGTTGAAAAGAACATCGAAGCTTTCCGCGTGGGTTGTCATCTTGCAAGTGACCCGACTTTAGCTGCTCGTTTACTTGCAGCAATGCCAAAAACCAAAACTCCGCAAACTTTGGCTGAACTTGTTGAAGACCGTTCTGCTCGTCTAACCGACTACTGGAATGAAGCTTATGCAGCTAAATACCGCACACTTGTAGAATTGGCAGCTAAAAAGTTACCAGAAGAGTTAACAGGTACGATTGCAACTCAGCTTTATAGAGTTATGGCTTATAAAGATGAATATGAAGTTGCACGTCTACTAACAGGTAAAAGCTTCAAAGAATCGATCGAAACCCAATTCGGTAAAGGCTTACGTTTAACGTATCATCTTGCTCCGCCAGCGTTACTTGGTGGCCTGAAAAATGTCCGTAAACGTGCGTTTGGTTACTGGATGCGCTTCCCAATGATGATGCTTGCTCGCTTACAATGGCTTCGTGAAACTTTCCTTGACCCATTTGCACGTCAAGAAGAACGTCAACACGAACAAGCTTGGCGTGACCGTTATATCGCATTTGTTGAAGCACTTGTTGAAGCACCAGACAATCATAACTTGGCAGTTGCTGAACAAATTGCAAAATTACCGGCAGAAGTTCGTGGTTATGGGCATATCAAAATGAAAGCAATGGACGCTGCAAAACAACGTTGGGATGAACTTACCCCAACACTGCTAAAAGTCCGTAACTAAAAATTAAATCTCAAAATAAAAAAGTCATCCTTAGGGATGACTTTTTTATTGGCTCAAAAATTTATTTAGTCATTTTACGTAAAGTCAAAATCTGCTCGCTTCGTCCAAATGGGCCATATACATCATGTAAAACTGCACTGGTTAAACCAATGCCATCCGAACCATATTGCTGAACGGTTTCCAAACCTAGCCATTTCCCTTGCGGATAACGGTGCATGTGGATTTGTAAATCAAGATTTGGGAAGCCCCAAGTAAATTCTCCTTCTTGTCTTGGGACAATGCCGTTTGCCGCATCTACCATGCCAACTAAATGCGCAAAATCTGTGGTCGGCTGCCCTTCAACCATTTCTTTGTCATTGTTTAGCCAAACAATGCCTTTGCCCGCGCGATGCTGATCATTAGTTTTAGTGACTAATGTCTGGATAAAACCACCCGGCCATCTTTTCATGCCCGACCATTCAGTAAAGGTATCGGGATGATGAATTGGTTGATCTTCAAGCCCCGCAATCTCGGAACTGTCTTGAGTACACATGCGCCATGCCCTAGCCACAATACAAGTTTTACCTTGTGCTTGTAGTTCTGCTTCAATCAATTCAATCGTTTTACCGGCACGAATCACATGGGTCTTAATCGTAAATTCACCAAATGCAATTAATCCAAAAATATCAAAACTAATTCGGCCAATTCGCATATCTTGTCGCGGTGAAAACTGTTCTAACTCTACTGCGATGACACCACTTGCAGGCGCCATATGCTGTTCATGAGGGTTCCAAGCACCTTGCGCATGAACAGTTGAGCAATAATGAGCAATCACTTCACCTTGAGGACCAATTGTTCTATTCAGTAATTGATAATAAGCATTCATGATTTTCTTTCCTTAGTCCTTATACAACTTCAATATTTGATGAAAATTCACGTTTTAATGCTTATGTTAACCCTCTATTTCATTGGCTCAACTGGTTTTTCCTACCAAAAACTGATGAGTCTAAAATTACAAATTTAATCACTAGGTAAAATTTCGCATGTCAATTTCACCCAGTGATTCTAGAACTTATCATTCACTAAAATGCAAAAGCATCTTGATCGAGCTCCATCACAGATTCAGCTCCAGACTCAATAGAAGCGGCATGGCTCTGTGTACGATGCAAAAGCTTTTGATAGAAAAACTTAGCTGTCGTTAATTTTGCTTTATAAAAATCTTCCTCTTGTGTACCCGATTCTAATTTTTCATGGGCAACTTGTGCCATTCGAGCCCACAAATACGCGAACACAACGTAACTTGAAAAATAAAGATAATCTACTGAAGCGGCTCCTATTTCTTCAGGGTTGTGCTTGGCTTTCTCTGCAATCGATTTGGTCAGTGACAGCCATTGCTGCTTAAGCTCAGCTAATTTTTCTAGATAAGGTTTCAGCACTTCATTGGATTGGTGCTGGCTAATAAACTGATCAATTAAATCAGTCATGTTCTTTAAAAGTTTACCTTCCGACTTGAGGACTTTACGTGCCAGCAGATCTAGAGACTGGATTTCGGTCGTTCCCTCATACAATGTCGAGATACGTGCATCACGTACAATTTGCTCCATACCATGCTCAACAATAAAGCCGTGGCCGCCAAATACTTGAACGCCATGCTTTGCAGACTCATTACCCGACTCTGTTAAAAAGGCCTTAGCAATGGGTGTTAAAAAAGCCAGTAATTCATCGGAGTGTTTTTGCTGTTCCTGATCGTTTGAACTTTCGACAATATCGACATGCTGAGCCAGAAAATAAGCCAGCGCACGACCACCTTCAGAAAAAGCTTTTTGTGTCATTAACATTGAACGTACAGCGGGATGCACAATAATTGGATCGGCATTTTTGTCAGGATATTTAGGACCAGATAACGAACGCATAGCGAGGCGCTCTTTGGCATAACTTAATGCGCCTTGAAATGAAATTTCAGAAGCAGCAAGCCCTTGTACTGCCGTTCCAATACGTGCGGTATTCATAAAGGTAAACATACAATTAAGCCCGCGATTTTCCGGACCAATTAAGTAACCTTTTGCGCCATCAAAATTAAGTACACAGGTGGCATTGCCATGAATCCCCATTTTATGTTCAATCGCGCTACAGACGACTTTATTACGGTCCAGCACCTGACCGTCGTCACTCACATTAAATTTAGGCACAATAAATAGAGAAATACCTTTAGTCCCTGCAGGTGCTTGAGGTAAACGGGCTAAAACAATATGAATAATATTTTCAGAAAGATCATGCTCACCCGCCGAGATAAAAATCTTTTCGCCTGTAATTGAGTAACTACCGTCCGGATTTGGTTCGGCTTTAGTTCTAATTAATCCAAGATCCGAGCCTGCATGGGATTCGGTTAAACACATCGTTCCGGTCCAAGCCCCACTAATGAGTTTAGTCAAAAACTTTTGTTTTTGTTGCTCGGTCCCATGATGCTCAATTGTTCTCATTGCGCCATGAGACAATCCCGGATACATTGCCCAAGCCCAATTAGAACCACATAACATTTCAGAAATCGCAATCCGCAGCAATGTCGGCAAGCCTTGCCCACCATATTCTGGATCGGCCGTTAGCGAGGTAAAACCTAGCTCGGCATATTTTTGGTAGGCTTCTTTAAACCCTTTCGGGGTTGTGACTACACCTTGATTTAAATGACAGCCTTCCTGATCACCATTTTGGTTAATCGGCGCCAACTCATTTTCACAAAAATCTGCTGCTGCTTCTAAATATTGATCAATTAATTCTCGATTTACGCTTTCCTGATATTTTCTTAAACCTTGATAGTTTTGTTCTGTTTGAAG
Source organism: Acinetobacter sp. FDAARGOS_494 (assembly GCF_003812225.1). NCBI lineage: Bacteria > Pseudomonadati > Pseudomonadota > Gammaproteobacteria > Moraxellales > Moraxellaceae > Acinetobacter > Acinetobacter sp. FDAARGOS_494. The sequence continues at coordinate 3,207,356 of NZ_CP033866.1, read as the reverse complement.
CATTTCATGCAGTACAAATTGCATATCACGTAATGGAGCTTTGTATAAAGGCATCGTTTTTTCCTTTCACTTCACTGCCTGTGTCATGGGCAGATATCGTTTTTCCTTAAAATGGACTTTTATTGTTTCAATCTCACCAAAATATCAAAAAATTTCTTATAGCAAAATATATTTTCACTAATTTAATAAAATTATCCTAACTTAGTTATAGAGATAAAATATAAACATATGTTTTTAAATACAAATATAAGATAAAAATTAATTAGTCTTGTTTAACTAGAATAAATTTTTATTTTGTATTGCAAAATTTTATTCCGTAAAAAATCAATTTATAGTATGGTGATTAGACTGCTTAATCATGCAAGGACGATTTATGGAAAGCCCGAAATACACAGGTCTTGAGTTTTTAACCGCTTTAAAAAATGGTGAAGTTTCTCCATCACCTATGGCTCACACCATACCGATGGAACTCATTGAAGTTTCCGAAGGTAAAGCAACTTATAAAGTTACTCCTCGCAAAGAACATAGAAATATACAAGGCGGTGTACACGGCGGCTTTTGTGCCACAGCTTTAGATACGGCGACAGGCAGTGCGGCCCATACCCTACTTGAACATGGTGTTGGCTATGGAACCATTGATTTAAATGTAAAAATGATCCGCCCCATGCAGGTTGATACGTCTTACTATGCGACGGCCGAGTTGATCAATGCGGGCCGCAATATTATTAGTACCCAAGGTAAAATCGTAGATGAGAACGGCAAAGTGTATGCTTTTGCTTCGGCAACCTTAATGATTATTCGCAAATAATAAAATATCTAAGCTCCTATTTATGGAGCTTTTTCTTGCTTTGCAATTTTGTTCATTTCATAAAAATCTAAGCGATCAATCAAGAAACTTAACATTGCTAACCCTAGCCCTAAGATTGCACATGCTTCCCATCCCCAGTGTTTCCAAGCATACACCGCAATAAAAGAACCTAAGGCGGCTCCGCCAAAATATAAGGTCATATAAATTGAATTAATACGGGAACGTGCCTCGGCCGAAATTCGATAGACCAAATTTTGGTTAAGCACATGAAATGCTGACAAACCGAAGTACGCCATAATCACACCAACAGCGTAGGCAACCAGAGACTGCTGAGCAAAAAATAGGGGTATCCATGCACTCATTAATAACCCCATGCAAATCACTGCAATTTTATTTTCAAGACCTGCTGCAATTTTCTTACCTGCCCAAGGAGTCGCAAATACGCCAGCCAAGCCCACAATTCCAAATAAACCAATTTGGAAATCGTTAAAGTGATAAGGCTCATTCGCCAAAATAAAAGTCATGGTAGTAAAAATAAGAGCCAAAATACCAAAGCCAATTCCCCCTGCCAAACCACGGCGTAGTAAATGAGGCTGATGAACAGCTAATGAAAATAGTGAACCATAAATCTGTAGAATATTAAGTTGGTGAGACTTACGCGCAACTGGTAACTTTACCCACATTACCCAAGCAAACACCAAAATGACAATTCCGCTAATTAAATAAACCGCATGCCAAGACCAAACTGTAGAAAGTAAGCCTGCAATAGAGCGCGCTAATAATATTCCCAAGAACAAACCACTCATGAGAGTGCCTACAACTTGAGGGCTTTTTTTCGGGCTTGCTAAACCTGCGGCAAAAGGAACCAAAACTTGAGTCGCAATCGAAAAGAATGTCGCTAAAAAGGTAAAGCCATATAAAGCTGGCAAGGTTTGACTTAAGGATAGCCCTACTTGTGCAAACCCCGTACAGCACATGAGCAAGCAAATATAACTGCGCTTTTCAAAAAAGTCGCCTAGGGGAACCAATATAAAAAGACCAACTGCATAGGACAGTTGGCTAATCACAATAGTTAAAGCAACTTGATCGGCATTAACTTTTAATGCTTCAGCAATCGAATAGATTAAGGGCTGGTTATAATAGTTTGAACCCGCACAAATTCCACATGTCATTGCCATGATAAAAATAAAGCTTTTTGACAGTATATTTTCTGCATTGGGCTCAACTATTTTTTCCATTTTTAACTACGCCCTATTTTAAAATTTATACATCGAAACAAAGTTTACACGTGATACATCAGCGGTTCTGCCATCAAACACTTCTCGTTTGCCTTGATGATATTCCATACCAATATCCATTTGCTCAATTGGTGAATAAAAGACGTTAGCTGCGTAGTCCGTTAAACGTTTATTAGCATCTGGGTTGAGTTTGGCATACGCCGTGTCATCATCATAATCAAACATTGAAGCCGATAAGTTTGCACGCCATTGCTCATTAAATTTATATGAATAGCCAATATTGATGCTATTCAACTTATTCATAACCAAATCTGTTTTATCTTCGTTTAAAGAGAAATCACCCGCGGCATTTAAACTTGTTGAATTTGCCAACCCACTTTGGGTGGTATACGGCATAAATTTTTGATCACCGACAATATATTGATAATTTGCTTGTACCGATTGCTGTGGCGTGAGTTGATATTTTAAGCCGCCTCCAGCACCCCAACTTACTTTCTTCACCGTGGCAGTTGCGACATCTGTGGATTTTTCATTAATAAAGCCTTGAGCAAGTGCCGTTAAAGGACCTTGTTTAAAGGTATAGCGACCCGTTAAAGTTGGAAATGCCGATACTCTCGAACCTGTATATTCCAAAGCTACTTTTAAATCATTATTGGCATCAATTTTCCAGTCATAACGAATTTGAGGAGTACGCGTATAAGAGGTTCCCACAAATTGGGTGTAATCAACAGCTTCTGTACGGGTTTCCATGTTGGACATGAGTGACCATGTTTGGCCAAAGGTCCAGTCTTTATAAGTGAAAAAAGCATGACGGATGCGGAATTTACCATCCCCCGTTCCCATGTTAGAACTATCAAAGAAATCGGCCTCGATATTCCCTGTAACCGCTTTATTTGGGCTATTAAAATAAACGCCTAATCGGCTTGCATTAATCATGGCATCAGAGCGTGCATGGTTTGAACGTTTTTCACTTTCAAAAGGTGTTCGGTACAGGCTGCTGGTCGTTCTACCACCCGAATCAGGCGATGATTTAAAATCGACCGCTGCATCAATACGGGCAATACCGTAAACCTTGACGTTATCCGTCCAAGTGACCCATGAAGGAGCAACTGGCTTTTCTGTTACCGTTGCTTTAGTTTTTTCAATGTTCTCTTCGATCTTAACCTGTTTGACCTGTAAATTATTTTGAGTTTGTTTCTGAGCAGCAAGTTCTGCTTTTAATTTTTGCAGCTCAGTTTCTAGCAAATTAATTCTTTGTTCTGTCGTATCTGAAGAATTTGCAAAAATAGTCCCTGAAGCCGCAGCACAAGCTGCAGCTAAAATTAATTTTTTCATCTTTTAATCCTTAAAGAAGCGTTTTTCCGTGTGTATTTAGGCTACACGTGCATCGATTAGTTCACAGTCAGTGACTGCCTGTAATTCATCAAAAGTTAAGCCGTCTACCATTTCCTTGACGTAAGCTTTTTGATCTTTGAGTTCAATAATGCATAAATCGGTATAAATACGGTTTACACACTGCTCACCCGTTATTGGATAGCTCAGTTCTTTTACAATTTTGGGCTCACCTTTTTTAGTGACATGCTCCATATAGACATAAATCGTTTTTGCACCGACTGCCAAATCCATAGCACCGCCAACTGCCGGCACATCATCTGCCTTACCTGTATGCCAGTTTGCCAAGTCTCCATTTACCGCAACTTGGAATGCACCAATCACACAAATGTCCAGATGACCGCCACGCATAATGTCAAATGAGTCGCCATGATGCATAAAGCATCCGCCGTCTAACAAAGTAACAAGTTCTTTTCCGGCATTCACTAAGTCTTGATCTTCCTCACCCGGTTGTGGTGGTGGACCAAAAGCCAAAACCCCATTTTCCGAATGTAAAAAGATTTCTTTGTCTTTTGGCAAAAATTTAGCAACGTTGGTGGGTAAGCCAATGCCTAAATTGACATAAGAACCTTCCGGAATGTCATTGGCAATGAGTTTAGCAATATCTTCACGAGAACGCTTTTGAACTGACATTAGATATCTCCTACTTTTACAACGTGCTGAACAAAAATTCCTGGTGTAATAATGCACTCAGGGTCAAGCGTTCCTAGCTCTACGGTGTCATTCACTTGAACAATCGTGGTCTTGGCAGCTTTTGCCATAATTGGGCCAAAATTACGGGCTGCTTTGCGGTAAGTTAAATTGCCCCAGCGATCGGCTTTATCGGCATAAATCAGTGCAAAATCAGCTTCAAGTGGATATTCAAGCACATAGTTTTTACCGTTAATGGTTCGGGTCTCTTTACCCTCGGCAACTTTAGTGCCATAACCAGTCGGAGTAAAAATAGCCCCGAGACCAGCACCTGCGGCCTGAATACGACAAGCCAAATTACCTTGTGGAACCAGTTCTAACTCAATTTTTCCCGCTCTATATAAGTCTTGAAAAACGGTTGATCCAGCAGATTTCGGAAATGAACAAATCATTTTTTTGACACAGCCAGCAATAATCAGATTTGTTAAACCACGATCACCAGAAGCTGCATTGTTATTTACAATGGTGAGTTCTTTTTTTCCTAAATCGATTAAGGCTTCAATTAATTCAGCAGGTTGCCCCGTCACACCAAACCCGCCTGTCATGATGGTTGCCCCATCAGGAATAGCTTTTAAAATCGGTTCAATGTCACTGGTGATTTTATTTATCATCTCACTTGTCCCTTTTCATCCTTAATTTAAGGTGACAGATTGATCTGTCACTCTGCCTTTTGCGGGTTAAATAATCGGTCTTTAATAAATAACAATGGAATTACCCCGCAGATAAAATAAGCTGCAGCCATCACCAAGAGTCCTAAACCAATAGAACCGTTTTGCGATAGATAACCAATTGTTAATGGAGAGAAAATTGAAAGTACTTTGCCAATGTTATAAGCACCGCCCACTGCCGAGCCTCGAATTGAAGTCGGGAAGCTTTCTGTCATATAGGTGGCATTAATTGCATATGGAATACCGTAAAGGAAACCGAAGAACAGCATCATCCATAAAATGTTGGTTGGTGTATTTAAATAAACAATGACTGGAATAAATAAGGCTGTACCAATGGTTCCGAAAGCAAATACAGCGCGGCGTCCTAATTTATCGGCAACGATCCCTGCGATCACTTTGGCAAACATCATAATTAGGAATGTACCGACCATATACATCGCCATTTCTTTAAACTTGATGCCAAGGTCAGACTCTAAATAAGCAGGTAACCAGTTACTTACCCCGTAATAACCAAACTGCAATGCACCAGTACTAATAATCCAAAGAATAAACATGGTGCCGTGTTTTTTATCTCTTAAAATCTCAAGATATGGATTTTGACGTTTTTTAGGTTGGTTACTTTGAGCGACTTCTAGCGCTTTTAGTTGACGGGCTTTTTTCCATGACTCAGGTTCAGGTACACAAAAGTGCATCAAAACTGACAAAACCACAGGCGTAATTGCAATCCAGTATAGGAAACGCCAGCCATGTTCAGGAATAATATGTCCAGCTAATAAGGTCGCGAGTAAAGAACCTAAGGTGTACCCCGTCATGAGAGTAGCTAAAACAGTCGAGCGATGTTTGGTTGGCACCATCTCAGACATTAAGATATTACAGGCAATATAAAGTGCACCTAAGCCCATGGCGCCTATTGTTCTTAAAACTGCAAATTGCATATAAGAATGTGTAAAGCCGAGTGCACAGGTTAATATCGAAGAAAAAGCAATAAAGAAAACAATAATGCGGACCCGACCAAAACGGTCGCAAGCCCAACCACCAATAAGGCCACCCACGGCCGAACCAAATAGTGTCAAGCTTCCTAATGTTCCGGCTTGCACACCAGTTAAATGAAACTCTGCTTTAAGACTAGTGAGGCTTAATGCCAAAAAACCTAAGTCGGCCCCGTCACATAAAAGTGTAAAAAAAGCGAATATAAAAGCTGTAATCCAAATCTTTTTTGGTGTTTGAATAGCTTCAGTGCTACTCATATTCTCTGTAACAGTCTTTGTTGTCATGTCCATATCCTCAGAAGGAACATGAGGCATCCCATGCCTCATGGCATTTGATTTTTTATTAGGCTGTAGCTTCCCTAATCATGTTTTTGGCAATAATAAGTTGTTGAACTTGCGTGGTTCCTTCATATAAACGGAACAAACGCACATCTCGATAAAAACGCTCGATGGCATATTCACTGATATAGCCCGCACCACCGTGAATCTGTACACAGCGGTCAGCAACACGTCCGCACATTTCAGTCGCAAACATTTTTGCGCAAGATGCTTCTGTACTAATGTTTTCGCCATTATCACGGCGGCGAGCTGCATCTAGGACCATACATTTAGCTGCATAAATCTCGGCTTTTGAGTCGGCAAGCATGGCTTGAATAAGCTGAAAGTTCGCAATAGGCTGACCAAACTGTTTACGCTCAATCGCATAGTGCAATGCGTCGTTTAACATGCGTTCGGCAACACCCACGCTATAGGCACCAATGTGCAAACGCCCTTTATCCAGCACTTTCATGGCCGTTTTAAAACCGACACCTTCTACGCCACCAATGAGTGCAGAAGCAGGTACACGGCAATTTTCAAAAATCACATCACAGGTATGTGAACCCTTTTGCCCCATTTTTTGGTCAATTTTGCCTAATGTAATGCCCGGTGTATTGGCCTCGACTAAAAAAGCTGAAATGCCACCCGACCCTTTAATTTCAGGATTCGTCCGAGCCATTACGGTAAAAGTTGCAGCATGGGGTGCATTGGTAATAAAACGTTTGGTGCCGTTTAATACATAAAAATCGCCATCTTTTACGGCACTGGTTTTTAAAGAGGCAGCATCAGAGCCAGATTCAGGCTCGGTTAAACAAAATGAACCAATAATTTCGCCACTTGCGTAACGTGGTAAATATTTCTGCTTTTGCTCTTCTGTGCCATCAATCAAAATTGCACTTGAGCCAATACCGTTATTAGTACCAATTAAAGAACGAAAAGCCGGTGAAGTTTGTCCAAGTTCAAATGCAACTCTGACTTCCTCTTCCATAGTGATGCCTAAGCCACCATATTCTTCGGGAATTGTAAGACCGAACAAACCAAGCTCACGCATTTGCTGCACAATGTCATCCGGAATTTTGTCTTTCTCTACCACTTCGTTTTCACGAGGGATCAATTCATTTTTTACAAAATCTCGAATTGTTGAAAGTAACTGCTCCAACATCCCTTCATCACGGATCATCTGTGATCTCCCTTTTTATGTATTTCCATCGTACCCATCAGCCATCTCCAGCTTGTCTGGATACCATGTTTTAAATCTTGTTTACTGCGGATGTGTTTCATAGTACGAGAACAAAAATACAAATTTCAAGCTTTTTTGAAAATTAATTTCGTTTAACGAAATTTAAAATTAGACCAATACGTAATATCAATAACTTAGATTTTTTAAAAGATAACAACTACGCTCTTAAAAGAAATAAGACTTGAAATAAATTCCAAAATAAGCATCATAAAAGGAATATAGTTTTGATATGCGAAACAAGGAATTCAAAAATGAGTGTGTCAACAGGGAATAATTTCGTAGAAGTCGACTTTTCTATTCAAAAAATAGCGGTTGTTAAAATTAACCGCCCAGAAGCAAAAAATGCTTTAAACGGTGAAGTTCGTAAACAACTCGCACAAGCTTTTACCGAGTTAAGTTTTAACGATGAGATCAATGCGGTTGTGCTCACAGGCGGTGAAGAAGTCTTTGCTGCAGGTGCAGATCTAAAAGAAATGGCAACCGCAACTTCCACAGAAATGTTATTGCGTCATACAGAACGTTATTGGAACGCGATTGCCCAGTGCCCTAAACCCGTGATTGCTGCCGTAAATGGTTATGCATTAGGGGGTGGCTGCGAACTTGCAATGCACGCTGACATTATTATTGCAGGTAAAGGTGCAACCTTTGGCCAGCCGGAAATTAAAGTTGGTTTAATGCCTGGTGCTGGCGGGACACAACGTTTATTCCGTGCTGTGGGTAAATTCCATGCCATGCGCATGATTATGACAGGCGCCATGGTCAAAGCCGAAGAAGCTTATTTGATTGGTCTTGTTTCACAAGTCACAGAAGATGACCAAACTATTCCAACTGCAATTCAAATGGCACAAAGCCTCGCAAAAATGCCGCCGATTGCCCTGCAACAAATTAAAGAAGTTGCGTTGATGAGCGAGGATGTTCCATTAAATGCAGGCTTAACTCTAGAACGAAAAGCATTCCAGTTGTTGTTTTCTACGGAAGATAAAAATGAAGGCGTTCAAGCTTTTATCGAAAAGCGTAAGCCGTCGTATCAAGGTAAATAATTTAAAACCATAATAACAAAGGAATGAAAATGGCCAGGAAAGTATTAATTAGTGCAGGTGGTTCAGGGATTGGACGATGCATTGCCGAGGTATTTTTAAACAATCAGGATGAAGTTTTTGTTTGTGATATTAATGCTAAAAGCCTAGAACAATTTCAACAAGATTATCCAAAGCTACATATATATACCTGTGATTTGGCTGATCATGAGCAAATTAAACTGATGTTTAGTCAAGCCATTCAGAAACTTGGCGGTATTGATATTTTAGTCAATAACACAGGCATCTCCGGCCCAACCGTTGCAGCAGATGAGCTAAGTTTTGAAGATTGGAACACGGTGATTAATTTAAACCTGAATAGCACTTTTTTAATTACCCAGTTAGCCATTCCCTATTTAAAGCAAGCACAGGCAGGCGTGATTATAAATATGTCATCTATTGCCGGACGCTTAGGCTATCCATATCGATTGGCCTATTCCACTTCAAAATGGGGACTGATTGGTTTTACCAAAACGCTTTCTATGGAACTCGGTGCAGATAATATTCGAGTTAACGCTATTCTTCCGGGTGCAGTCGATGGTGATCGGGTTCAACGCGTATTACAGGCCCGTGCCGATGTAGCGCAGACCTCACTTGAAGAGGTGACTCAAAATGCACTGAAAAATCAGTCGCTCAAATATTTTGTCAATCCAAAGCATATTGCAGATTTATGCCTATTTTTAGCGTCAGACAGTGGTCGCTCAATTTCAGGGCAAATCTTACCCATTGATGGTGATAAACAATGCTTAAGCTAAATCACCTAACCCTATTTTTCCGTTTAATTTCAAATATAGATCAATAATCAGGATGATCGACATGACTTATGATATTAAAAGCATGGCTGTGATTGGTGTAGGTGTCATGGGCAGTGGTATTGCTCAAATTGCTGCACAGTCAGGTCATACCACTTATTTATATGATGCCAAAGCAGGTGCAGCAGAACAGGCTAAAGAAAAACTGGCTGCTACATTTCAAAAGTTAGTCGATAAAAATAAGATTACATCTGAGCAAGCAGCAGCGGCAAATAACCATTTAATTATCGCTCATCAAATTGAAGATTTAAAAAATTGCGACCTCATTGTAGAAGCAATTGTTGAACGTCTTGATATCAAACAAAGCTTGATGCAGCAGCTTGAAGATATTGTTTCGGATAATACTATTTTAGCCTCAAACACCTCTTCTCTTTCTATTACAGCCATTGCTGCAAATTGCAAGAAGCCTGAGCGTGTTGTGGGTTATCACTTTTTTAACCCCGTTCCACTCATGAAAGTGGTCGAAGTCATTCGTGGTTTAAAAACAGACCCACTTATTATTGATGCTTTAAACGATCTGTCTCGTGCATTTGGTCATCGCCCTGTTGTAGCGAAGGACACCCCTGGATTTATTATTAATCACGCGGGCCGAGCTTATGGCACCGAAGCGCTCAAAATCTTAAATGAGAATGCCTGTGATATCAGTGAAATTGATCGAATTTTACGTGACGGCGTAGGATTTAGAATGGGTCCTTTTGAATTACTCGATTTAACAGGCCTTGATGTTTCGCATCCAGTTATGGAGTCGATTTATCATCAGTACTATGAAGAAGCCCGCTACAAACCAAACCCGCTCACCAAACAAATGCTAGATGCTAAACAACTTGGACGTAAAGTTAATCAGGGTTTTTATAACTATGAAACTGGTTCAAAAACAGGTGAACAACCTGCGAAGTTTGTAGAGCGTTTAGCAAAATATCCAAAAGTTTGGGTCGCTGCCGATTTCTTAGACGATAAAAAACAGCTCGAAGATTATTTAACTCAGCAAAATATTACCTTAGACACCAATTCGGAACCACAAACAGATAGCTTATGTTTGCTCGCTTGTTACGGTGAAGACACAACCCAAGCGGCTACTCGCCTTGGGATTAACCCAGAACAAGCCGTTGCTATAGACATGCTTTATGGCATTGCAAAGCACCGTACCTTAATGCCTTCACTTGTTACCAAACCTGAATATCGTCAAGCAGCTCACTCTATTTTCAATCTAGATGGAAATATGGTCAGCATGATTGCTGAAAGTATTGGCTTTGTTGCGCAGCGCGTTTTAGCAATGGTTATTAATTTAGGTTGCGATATTGCCCAGCAAAATATTGCAACGGTAGATGATATTAATGCTGCAGTACGTCTTGGTTTAGGTTATCCATTTGGTCCAATTGAATGGGGCGATCAAGTCGGTAGCGAAAAAATCTTACTTATTCTAAACCGTATAACAGCACTTACGCATGACCCACGTTACCGCCCTAGTCCATGGTTACAGCGTCGAGTCGCACTCCACTTACCTCTTACTTTTACTCATGAGTCTTGAAAAGGAATTTCTCAATGTTAAATGCATATATTTATGATGGTTTACGTAGTCCATTTGGCCGTCATGCAGGTGAACTTGCCTCAATTCGTCCTGATGATTTGGCCGCAACTGTCATTCAAAAACTACTAGAAAAAACTGGTGTACCGGGCGCTGATATTGAAGATGTGATTTTAGGCGACACTAACCAAGCGGGTGAAGATAGCCGTAATGTGGCACGAAATGCATTATTACTTGCAGGTTTACCTGTTACTGTACCGGGCCAGACGGTAAACCGCCTATGTGCTAGTGGTTTAGGTGCCGTGATTGACTCAGCACGTGCTATTACTTGTGGTGAAGGTGAACTGTATATTGCTGGTGGTGTAGAAAGTATGTCACGTGCACCCTTTGTGATGGGTAAAGCAGAAAGCGCTTATAGCCGTGATGCAAAAATTTATGACACCACCATTGGCTCTCGCTTTCCAAATAAAAAAATTATTGCTCAGTACGGCGGACATTCAATGCCTGAAACGGGCGATAACGTTGCAGCCGAGTTTGGGATTAGTCGTGAGCAAGCAGACTTATTTGCAGCCCAATCACAAGCCAAATATCAAAAAGCCAAAGAAGAAGGTTTCTTTGCCGATGAAATTACTCCAATTGAGGTTTTCCAAGGCAAAAAATTGCCCCCTAAATTCGTTTCAGAAGATGAACATCCTCGCCCAAGTTCAACTGTTGAAGCACTCACAAAGTTAAAACCGCTATTTGAAGGTGGCGTGGTTACAGCTGGTAATGCCTCAGGTATTAATGATGGTGCAGCAGCACTTTTGATTGGTTCAGAAGCAGCAGGTCAAAAATATGGCTTAAAACCAATGGCAAAAATCTTATCAGCGGCGGCTGCAGGTATTGAGCCACGCATTATGGGTGCAGGTCCGATCGAAGCCATTAAAAAAGCGGTTGCACGTGCTGGCCTTACTTTAGATGACATGGATATTATTGAAATTAATGAAGCCTTTGCTTCACAAGTTTTATCTTGTTTAAAAGGTTTAAATGTTGATTTTAATGATCCACGTGTGAACCCGAACGGTGGTGCGATTGCTGTTGGTCATCCACTTGGTGCTTCAGGCGCTCGTCTTGCGTTAACAGTAGCGCGCGAGTTAATTCGCCGTAAGAAGAAATATGCCGTGGTGAGCTTATGTATTGGTGTAGGTCAAGGTCTTGCGATGGTGATTGAAAACGTTTCATAACCATTGAACCGGATATCCATTCATCACAACAGCGCAGTGATGAATGGATTTATTTTGCAGAGCGAAATATAATGGCAAAACTATTGCTTTAATTATATTTGAGGATCGAATGTCTCAAAACACGGAAACTGAAAAACCAATAAATTTTGATGAGATACGTTTAGATCCTATTTCGCATATACATCGGGAAAACAACCCGCAATTTATTGCTTCTTTAGCACGCGGTTTAGAACTTTTAAGATGCTTTTCTGCAAATAATCAGGTGCTTGGCAACCAAGAATTAGCAAAAATGACAGGTTTACCTAAACCGACCATTGCACGTATTACCAATACCCTTGTGTCATTAGGTTATTTAAAACAATTGCCTAACTCGACCAAATATACATTAGATATTGGCGTTTTATCTTTAGGATATGCAGCATTATCTAACATCTCGATTCGTAATATTGCTCATCAATATATGGAAGAGATGAGCCAGTATGTTCAAGCGCCTGTAGCGATGGCAACGCGTGATCGCTTAAATATGGTGTATATCGATGTTGTGCAAATTGAAACTGCATTAAACATGCGCCGTCCAATTGGTTCAACTTTACCACTGCATAGCAGTTCAATGGGCCGAGCATGCTTAGCTGCGACCCCTGAACGTGAACGCAACTTTCTACTTGATGCACTAAAACAAAAGAACCCCGAAAACTGGCCAGCCATAAAACGCTCTTTAGAACGAGCTTTCCGTGATTATCAAGATTATGGATATTGTTTGTCGTTAGGTGAGTGGCATAAAGAAGTGAACTCGGTGGCTGTACCTTTGGTTAGTTCTAAACACGGTCTTTATGTTTTTAACTGTGGTGCGCCAAGTTTTCATTTAAATCCAGAAAAACTTGAAGGTGAAATTGGACCACGTTTAATCCACATGGTGCACAATATTCAAGATGCTTTGAATGAAACGCACTAACAATCGTGCTTAGACAGTCATGGTTGTGTTGATTAAGGTTCCACTTTCATTATGACTATAGGCATGATGAAAAACGCACTCTATACCCCAACCATTATTTTAATGGCGATTGCCGCAGGCATTTGTACAGGTGGAAATTATTTTAGTCAGCCACTTATTCACTCAATTAGTGTAAGCCTAAATTTAACCGAAACAACCACAGCGTGGGTGCCCACTCTAGCCCAAATCACCTACGCATGTGGCTTACTCTTTTTAATGCCATTAGGGGACATAATAGAAAAGCGCAAGCTACTATTTATCTTTATGTTATTGGCTTCAAGTGGATTAATTATTAGCGGTTTTTCGCACAATATTTATCTTTTACTGCTTGGCACTATCATTACTGGTTTATTTTCCAGCGCAGCCCAACTGTTGTTACCGCTTGCTGCAAGTCTGGTTCCAATTCAACAAAGTGGCCGTGTCGTAGGCTTTTTACTGAGTGGACTGATGATGGGGGTTTTAATCGCCCGCTCCCTTTCTGGACTGATGTCTACACTTTTTGCATGGAATATTATTTATCTGGTTAGTGGTTTTCTGTTACTTGTGATTGCCTTTATTTTGCATCGTAATATCGGGTTATTTCCACCGACTAAATCTGAAAACTATGCGAAAACCATTCGTTCTTTACCACAGATTTTTATTCAAAATCGACGTTTAAGGACTAGAACTTATATTGGTGGTTTTACATTTGCATGCGTGAGTTTAACCTTTACCACCATGTCGTTGCTTTTGGCTCCGGCGCCCTATTTTTTTAGTGACTTTACCATTGGCCTTTTCGGTTTTGTTGGCGTGTTAGGAACTTTCGTTGCTAATTTTTCAGGCAAATTTATTGACCAAGGCTATATCCATAAAATTTCAATTTATTGCGGCATTGGCCTTATATTAAGTTGGATTCTTTTTTCACTTTTACCCTACCATTTTGCTTTTTATATTATTGCCTTACTCATTCTCTACGCTTCTCTTTCTGCTGTACATGTCACCAATCAAAGTATTGTATTTAAACTTAATCAAGAATTACGTTCACGGTTTAATGCCATTTATATGACAGGTTACTTTGCTGGCGGCGCTTTAGGCACAACAGCGGGAAGTTATGCTTGGAAACACTTTGGATGGACAGGTGTATGTATTTTAGGCTTAATTTTTGCCGTTTTATGTCTTTATTATTGTGTACGTGATGCAAAAAATCAGCACAATTAAAACTTGTGCTGATCTCAAAATAGGCTAATAGTTCGTTATAAAAGCCCTGATAAACGTCCGCGAATAATATCTTCTGCCTCTTTGACAATTCGGTTAACCAGTTCATCGCATGTCGGAATATCATGAATCAAGCTAGCCACCAACCCACATGACCATGCTCCTGCATTAACATCTCCATCAATCATGACTTTTGGATAAACCCCTGCAACTTCTTCAATAATATCTTCAAACTTAATGTTATCACCGAGTGCTTTTTCTTTTGCCACGATTTTTTCTACGGCCGCATTATTCATGACACGTTCAGTATTTCGCAAAGCACGCATAATTAAACGCGTATCTCGTTCGGTTGCATTCAGAATCGCCTGTTTCACATTTGCATGTACGGGAGCTTCCTGAGTCGCAATAAAGCGCGTTCCCATATTAATTCCATCGGCTCCCATCGCTAAAGCAGCCGCGAGTGAGCGCCCATCTGCCATACCACCTGAGGCAACAAACGGGATGTCTAATGCATCGGCTGCTAAGGGCAATAAAATCATATTTGGCACGTCATCTTCACCAGGATGCCCACCACACTCAAAACCATCTACAGAAACCGCATCACATCCAATTTGCTGAGCTTTTAAGCTATGTCGAACCGAAGTACATTTGTGAATTACTTTAATACCAGCAGCCTTTAAATATGGCATCACCTGTTCAGGATTACGCCCTGCTGTTTCTACAATCTTTACGCCACCTTTAATAATTGCCTCTACAAAACCCGGATAATCAGGAGTATTTACGGTAGGTAAAAAGGTTAAATTTACCCCAAAAGGTTTATCGGTCATTTCTCGGCAACGTGCAATTTCTTTTGCCAGATTTTCAGGTGTACGCTGAGTCAGGCCAGTGATAATACCTAACCCGCCCGCGTTCGAAACCGCAGCAGCAAGCTCTGCAAAACCAACATAATGCATACCGCCTTGAATAATTGGATGCTCAATTTCAAATAGTTCTGTAATTTTGGTCTTCATATTCTTTCCACTCACTGTTCTATAGCCAGCCTCTTATTTCCCTAGCAGGGCTAGATGCTTATTTACACATAAATCCTATCAGTATTTAAAGTAATTTAAGTTAAAAATTTCACAATACAAAATTTTATACCACAATATAAAACAAAATAATTGATAACGGAATTATTTTTCGATAGCATCAGTTTAAATTTTAGACGGAAAATTATTTAAAGGAATGAACGATGCAGCAGAACAACAAAACCCAAAGCGAGCTTAAAACAGGCACAATTCATAAGTATTTTGATAGAAATATACTAACGCTCACCATGAGTAATGCCACTAAAAAGAATGCAATTAATTATGAAATGTATGCAGCTTTAAGTCAGGCATTAGATCAAGCTGCAACCAATCAAGACATTCATGTGGTTGTGCTTACTGGTGAAGACTCCGCATTTACCAGCGGCAATGATGTAAACGCATTTGAAAAACGAGATACCACCACTTCAGAACCACCCGCTTCGATTGTTTTCTTAAAAAGCTTAGCAACTTTTCCAAAACCGATTATTGCTAAAGTAAATGGTGTGGCAATTGGCATTGGCAGCACTATGCTTCTACATTGCGACCTTGTATATGCAAGCCAAAACTCTATTTTTCAGTTCCCCTTTGTGAATTTAGGGCTTGTACCTGAAGCGGGTTCAAGTTACATCTTGCCAAGATTATTGGGCTTTGCTCGAGCTTCGGAAATTATTTTACTCGGTGAAAAGTTTTCGGTGGAACAAGCAAAAAATTATGGTCTGGTAAATGAAATATTTGAAGCCAATGAGCTGGATCAAGTGGTTGAAGATGTGGCAATTAAACTTGCTCACAAACCAAGCCAAGCCTTACAGCTCAGTAAAAAGTTACTAAGAGATATGCCAATTGATGATCTACTCAATCGTATTGACCATGAGTCGACTATTTTCTCGCATTGTTTACAAGGTTCCGAGTTTAAAGAAGCATTAAGTGCTTTCAAAGAAAAACGGAAACCGAACTTTCATAAGCAAACAGCCTAAAGCTTACCCAATAAAAAGCCAGCCTTGAAAAAAACAAAGCTGGCTCTTATAAATGGATCAAATAGGTTTAGCTAATCTCGGTACGAATATTATTCACCATATGTAAAAGACGTGGTGCAATATCTTCTTCGAGTTTTTCACGGTTCATAATAAAGCTTGGACCACCACAGTTAAACACCAATAAACCATGTTGTTCATGAATGAGTGGAACCGCAACCGAATTGACATCTTTATGCCATTCGCCAATAGAAAAACAGTATCCAAAATCTTGGTAATCTTTAAAGGCTTTGTCTAAATCACGGTTAATTTTGATCCAGTCTTCTTTGTGCTTGTTACGAATGGCATTAAGTAAGAACTCTCTTTCATCTTCAGGCATTGCAGCTAAACACGCACGTCCCATCGAACTTAAATGAATCGGTAAATAGGTTCCAACTTGACGGCGCATGGTCATATTGCCTTTGCCTTGCACCACATCAAGATAAATCATGTTCAGTCGATCACGTGTTGCCATGGCTACAGCAGCGCCAGCATAGTCTGCCAAATTTTTCATATATGGATGAGCAATAGAGCGAATCGATACGTTAGACAGCATCGAATAACCAAACGCAAGAACTCCAACTGAAAGCTGAAATTTGCTTGAGTTAGGTACTTGTTTGATATAACCCAAACGCGACAAGGTATGTGTGAGGCGAGTAATGGTTGGTTTTGGCAAACCTGTCATCTGAGCAAGCTCTTGATTGCCCAAATGCTGATGTTTAGGCGTAAAACAACGTAATAGCTCTAAACCACGTGCTAATGCAGTAATAAATTGACGATCATTTTCATCCTGCATGTCTTCAATCGGATGTAATAATTCATGCCTTAAAGGCGCTAATAATTTTTCTGTCTGTTCTGCATCAACTGCATCATTCATTGTCATACCAATCCATATTTTGTTTCGCACTGCGAAAATTATAATCTATTTTTTCTATAAATAGCAAAAGAGCAAACATCCTAGTCTGCATTTTAAAGATAACTTCATTTAACTTATTAAAGCGAAAGATTAAATATTTTATTTTCTGATTTTAAATATAATTTTAATCTTCCGCTTCTAAGCCACCTACCCAATTACGCCCTTTTCTTTAAGCTCTGCTAGTTTTTCTGAAGAAACTATTCGCCCCAAAACGGCCTGCGTATGCTCACCCAACAGCGGAGGTGCTGTTTTGTACTCAACTGGCGTTCTAGAAAGTTTGATTGGTGACCCAATTACCTTCAGTTTTTCACGTTGAGGATGGTTCATCTCGACTAACATTTCACGGGCAATCACTTGCGGTTCTTGAAAAGCTTGTTCCAAGTTATTGATTACACCTACGGGAACTTTAGCAGCATAAATTGCATCTACCCATTCATCTGCTGTTTTTGTTAAAAAGTGAGTTTGTAAAATTCCGATAATTTCATCGCGATGCTTAATGCGATTTGCATTTCGGGCAAAACGTGCATCGTTTGGTAAATCGGGTAAACCAATACTTCGACAGAGTTGAATAAACTGAGTGTCATTTCCACACGCGATAATAAAATCACGGTCAGAAGCTTTGAACACTTGATAAGGCACAATATTAGCGTGTGCATTGCCATAACGCTTAGGGATATTTCCTGATGACAAATAATTCATTCCCTGATTTGCCATTGTGGCAATTTGAACATCAAGCAAAGCCATATCAATATATTGGCCTAAACCCGTCACATGGCGGTTGAGTAAAGCAGCCTGTATGGCAATCGTAGAATAAAGTCCCGTGGCTAAGTCAGAAAATGCAACGCCTACTTTTTGTGGACCACCACCCGGCAAATCATCACGCTCACCTGTAACTGACATGAGTCCGCCCATGCCCTGAATAATAAAGTCATAACCGGGCTCTTCTGCTCTTGGGCCAGTTTGACCAAAACCAGTAATCGAGCAATACACCAGTTTAGGGTTAATCGCAGATAAAGACTCGTAATCCAAACCGTACTTCTTTAAAGAACCCGCTTTGTAGTTTTCAATCACGACATCGGTATCTTGAATAAGCGCTTTAATCAATTCTTGGCCATCAGGATTGGCAATGTCGATGGCAACCGATAGTTTATTGCGGTTGGTTGACTGATAATAAGCGGCTTCTTGAGTATCTTGGCCTGAGTCATCTTTCATCCAAGGTGGTCCCCAAGAACGGGTATCGTCACCAACTTTCGGCCGTTCAATCTTGATTACTTCTGCGCCTAAATCGGCAAGAATCTGCCCACACCAAGGCCCAGCCAATACCCGACTTAAGTCAAGCACCCGAATTCCATTTAAAGCACCCATCTTTATCCCACTATATTTTGTGACTTATTTCCTATAGGAAAACTTATCCATTTAAAATTTCGCATAGCGATATATATTTTTAATATACACACCTCTTTTGAAAAATCAAACTTTAATTTTCCACTAAAAATAATGATTTTTTACAAGAAAATATAGCTTAAATAAATCAACAAATTAGCCAAATATAAATCAACAACAGAGTATCGCATTGCGAAATTAATTTTCAAAATATATTGTTTTGCGTTCGTCCTTTGATTACTATCACTTCAAATATTGGTGATTTTACGAACATCACATTGATGTTTTCTGCATGTAGTAAAAGGACGAGACTATGATTCGAGATCAGGAAACCTTAAATCAACTTGTTGATATGATTCGACAATTTGTTGAAGGTGTATTAATTCCTCATGAGAATGAAGTCGCTGAAACGGATGAAATTCCTCCAGATATCGTTGAGCAAATGAAAGCTCTCGGTTTATTTGGTTTAACCATTCCTGAAGAATACGAAGGTCTTGGCCTGACGATGGAAGAAGAAGTCTATGTGGCTTTTGAATTGGGTCGTACCTCTCCTGCTTTTCGTTCTCTCATTGGGACCAATAATGGCATTGGCTCAAGTGGCCTGATTATTGATGGGACCGAAGCACAAAAATCCTTTTTCTTACCGCGTTTAGCACGTGGTGAAGTGATCAGCTCTTTTTGCTTAACCGAACCGGATGCAGGTTCTGATGCGGCATCTTTAAAAACCAGTGCAGTAAAAGATGGCGATTTTTATGTGTTAAACGGCACCAAACGTTTTATTACCAATGCACCTCATGCTGGTGTATTTACAGTCATGGCACGCACAAACTTTGACATTAAAGGTGCTGGCGGCATTTCTGCTTTTATCGTCGATAGCCAAACTCCGGGCATTTCTCTTGGCAAACGCGATAAAAAAATGGGGCAAAAAGGCGCACATACCTGTGACGTTATTTTCGAAAATTGTCGCATCCCTGCTTCCGCACTCATTGGTGGTGTTGAAGGTGTTGGTTTTAAAACAGCCATGAAAGTACTCGATAAAGGCCGCTTGCATATTGCGGCTTTGAGCGTCGGTGCAGCAACACGAATGCTAGACGATTCTTTAAATTACGCCATCGAACGCAAGCAATTTGGACAACCGATTGCTGAATTTCAACTCATTCAAGCCATGCTTGCCGACTCAAAAGCTGAAATTTATGCCGCTAAATGTATGGTCTTAGACGCTGCACGCCTACGCGATGCAGGACAAAACGTTAGCACTGAAGCCTCATGCGCAAAAATGTTTGCAACCGAAATGTGTGGCCGCGTTGCTGATCGCTGCGTACAAATTCACGGCGGTGCGGGTTATATCAGTGAATATGCCATTGAACGTTTTTATCGAGATGTTCGTCTGTTCCGTCTCTATGAAGGGACCACTCAAATTCAACAAATGATTATTGCCCGAAACATGATTCGCGCTGCGTCTTAATCAAATTTTAAGCACTTTAAAACGACTTGAAGTGCTTTTTATCAAATGTAGGTAATGGATTATGGCTACAAATTACAAAGACGGTTTTTCTCGTATACAACCTCATACGTGGAAAATAGCATTTATTTTTGCATTTCTAGCACTATTGGTAGATGGAGCAGATTTGATGCTGCTGTCTTATAGCTTAAATAGTATTAAGGCAGATTTTGGATTAAGTTCAGTACAAGCAGGTATGCTTGGCAGTTTTACATTAGCAGGTATGGCTGTTGGTGGAATTTTTGGGGGATGGGCGTGCGATAAATTTGGTCGCGTGCGCATTGTGGTTATTTCTATTTTAACTTTCTCGCTCCTCACCTGTGGCTTAGGTTTCACCCAAAGCTTTCTTCAATTTGGTATTTTAAGATTTTTTGCATCACTGGGTTTGGGTTCACTTTATATCGCCTGTAATACCCTCATGGCCGAATATGTTCCAACCCGTTATCGCACTACAGTACTGGGCACTTTACAAGCTGGCTGGACCGTCGGCTATATTGTTGCGACCTTGCTTGCAGGTTGGATTATTCCTGATCATGGCTGGCGCATGCTGTTTTATGTTGCGATTATTCCTGTTGTTATTGCTGTCCTCATGCATGTGCTTGTACCAGAACCAGAAGCATGGCAAAAGTCTCGACTACAACAACCAGTCATGGCTCAAAACGCATCGAAAACCTCGGCATTTAAGCTTATTTTCCAAGATAAACGAAACCGTAATATGTTTATCTTATGGGCGTTAACGGCAGGCTTTTTACAGTTTGGCTACTATGGTGTAAATAACTGGATGCCTTCATATCTAGAAAGCGAACTGGGTATGAAATTTAAGGAAATGACCGCCTATATGGTAGGTACATATACCGCCATGATTTTAGGTAAAGTCCTTGCGGGCATGATGGCAGATAAATTAGGGCGCCGTTTTACTTATGCTTTTGGTGCAATCGGCACTGCTATTTTCTTACCTCTGATTGTCTTTTATAACTCGCCAAGCAACATTCTATATTTACTGGTGACCTTTGGTTTCCTCTACGGCATCCCGTATGGCGTAAATGCAACCTACATGACCGAAAGCTTTGGGACAGCAATTCGCGGTACAGCTATTGGTGGTGCTTATAACGTCGGACGTTTAGGCGCTGCATTAGCCCCTGCAACGATTGGTTTCTTAGCCTCTGGCGGCTCAATTGGTTTAGGTTTTGTCGTCATGGGCGCTGCCTACCTCATTTGTGGTGTGATACCAGCCCTATTCATTAAAGAAAAAATATACGACCCACAAAAGTCGTAAAAAGATCTATCAAATAGGTCATATGCCTATCTGATTGATAGTGCTAACGATCGAAACATGTTTTTTAAATCGTTAGCCAAAAATAAGGAATTGACGTTTCAAAGTTATTCCTTATTTCCACATATGTAGAGTTTATTACTCTTCATTTTAATTTTTTAGGTAAGCTTAGCTCCCAAGGGAGCTAAGCTTAAAAATATATTGGCCTAAATTATCTTTAAGGTCGTTCACCCTGCTCCAAACGGCGTTCAATATCATCTAGTATGTTTGGTAAGTCAGCGACACTATCAATCACATAGTGAGCGCCTGACGCATTCATTTTTTGGTATGCCTTATCTTTTAGCACAATTTGTTCATCGGCCGATAATGCGCTCCACTCTTCATAGCTTAAACCGACTTCATTGCCACTAATTGCAAGTCCTACTGTCCAACATCCCGCATTTAAACCTTCATCAATACCCACCACGGTATCATCTACTTTTACAACAGTTTTGATGTCCGATACGTCGAGTTGAATTAAGTTCTTCCATAACATTTCAGGATATGGACGGCCATATTTCACGTCGCTAGCAGTAACGATACAGTCCGGTCGGTAACCCTGATCAGCAGCATCTTTAACTAAACGACCAATCATCATGGATGCATAGCCCGTGTTACTGCCAATTTTTGCACCACGCTTTTTAATATTTTCAAAAGTAGCTAATGCCCCCGGAATTAAAGCAGAACATTTCGGAATAGAATTTAACTGGTACGGAATAAAGTCTTTATATAAACGGTCAATATCTGCTTCAGTTGCCGCCTGCCCGTATACTTCCTGCCATGCCGCTGCTACACGCGGCATTTTTAAAACAGCTGCAATATGGTCACGTTTTTCTAACCCCATTGGGGCACGCGCTTCTTCAACCGTAATTTCAACTTTATTGTCTTTAAATAAAGCCATAAAAGCTAAAATTGGTGCGCGTGAGCCAAAATCTACTGTTGTACCAGCCCAGTCAAAAACCACAGCCTGAATTTGTGTGTTGTTGGTTGTCATGATGTATCCCCTTAATTTAATAAAAATTATGCTGTTACAGCTTGGTTTAGGTGGTTTTCGCAGTAGCTCGCAATTGCAGCAAGAAGCCCTTCAATATCTTGAATATAAACTTCGCCAATATTGCCTATACGGAAGCAGTTGAGATCTGTGACTTTGCCCGGATAAATTACATAGCCTGATTTTTTTAGCGTTTCATAGAATGACTGAAAGCTAAATTTCTCGGCTGTTGGGTAAAGAAAAGTGGTAATGATGGGTGATTGTAGGCACTCTTCACCAAGTACCAACTCAAAGCCAAGTTGTTGCATACCTTTAGATAAGGTTTGTTGGTTTTGTAAATAACGTTGATAACGTGCAGCAACACCGCCTTCTGTCTCAAGCTCAAGTAATGCTTGATAAAATGCACGTACCACATGGGTTGGCGAGGTAAAACGCCATTTGCCGTTATGCTGCTCCATGGTATTCCACTGATCATACAAATCGAGGCTAACCGAACGTGCCAAACCTTTACATGCTTCTAGACAATCACGCTTTGCCAAAATAAAGCCAAAGCCCGGAACACCTTGAATACATTTATTTGCACTTGAAATTAGAAAATCAATTTCAAGCTCAGCCATATCCATAGGTACTCCACCAAATGAACTCATGGCATCCACAATCCAGATTTTTCCTGCCGCTTTAACTAAACGGCCTATCTCTTGAATCGGGTTTAAAATACCAGTGGTGGTTTCACAGTGCACACAAGCAACATGACTAATGGTTTTATCTTTTAAAACACGCTCAACTTCTTGTAAATCTGGTGTTTGGGTTTCTAAATAGTTCAGCTCGATCACTTCAATATTTAGGCAACGCGCCATTTGCACCATACGTGCACCATATGCGCCATTATTAATGATCAAGATTTTGCCATCACGTGGAATAGCTGACCCAAGCACAGACTCCACAGCAAAACTTCCACTGCCTTGCATTAACACAGCCGTATATTTTTCAGGTTCGCTGGTTGCCAACTTTACCAGTCGATTACGAATATCTTGTACCAGCGAGTTGTATTCTTGGTCCCAAGTACACCAGTCTTTTTGCATGGCACGGCGTACTGTTGCCGATGTTGATAATGGTCCTGGAGTAAGAAGCAAATACTTGTTCTCTAAATCCATATCGAGTTGGGGTTGCATGTTCATAATGTTACTCATTTCTTTCGCGTTCATTTCAATATACATCAATCTGGTTTAAACCAGATGACAAACTAGTAAATATTTTGTTCTAATATTTCTTTCATAAAGCCAGCCCCTGTAGTCATGCCTTTGCCAGCAATCGCACTCACCAGAAAGATATTTTTTTCAGCTTCAGTGACACAGGCCAACTCATGTTCATGGGTCAGGTAATAACCATTCCAACGTTTTTGAATTGGAGGTAAATTCAGCCCTAGTTTTTCATGGCAGTAAACTTGGATAAATTCATTAATCTCTTCACGCTGCTCGAACTGAGGCGCTTCATTAATCGAATGATATTCATGACTATCGCCTACGATCAGTTCGCCAAATTCGTTTTGTTTAATCAGAATATGAATACCGAATTCTTTAATGAAACCCTGTTGTGACGCTTTAACCAGCTCAGCATGACTTGGGCAAATTTCAAAAGCCGGATAACGTGAAATAGATAAGCCTGAATAAAGAGAAGCATTTAATTTTTGGTGAAACCGTTGAGTCAGGGCCATTTGTAAGCCACAGCGTTTCAGATTCAAGCTTTGTAAGAGATCCGGATATAAAACATCGATGATTTCACCGTGGCAGATCAAAACTTTATTTGCCCGATATGCCTCGCCACTTGCCAAGCGAACCTGACAAATTTCATGTTGATATTGGGTTTGAACGACACAAGCATTGGTATAAATATTTACGCCTTTTCTTTCGGCATATGCCAATAGTCGCTGCCCAACCACATGCGGTTCGACCGAATAATCTTCTTCAAAAACCAAACCGCCTTGAAACTGCTGCGAAGGATTTAAATAAGAAAATTGGGTGACCAATTCCTCATGGCTAAACAAATGAACTGGAATTTGGTAATTATTTGCACGCTCGGCAAACTCATTTAAAACCTGCCATTCAAGTGCCGTGTTTGCCAGATAGACACCTTGGCGTTGAGCAAACGAAATATCGGTTTCAGTTTGAATACGCTGATAAAAAGAACGCGTTTCAAGCGCGTACTTTCGCCACTGTTGCTCTGGATGGGTTAAGGTCGATGTTCCGACCATGCCGAAATTACGGCGAGTTGCGCCCACAGGCTTGGCATTTTTCTCGAAGATGCAAACTTTCAAGCCTTGTTCTTGTGCCTGTATTGCAGCGGACAAACCTAAAATACCGGCTCCGACAACAATTAAATCAAACTGTGCATTATTCATAAGACTTCCAATTTGCGAAATTTAGGATGAATAAACCCTTGCCTTGTTGAACAAAGCATTTCGTTTCAGTCGGTTAAATAAAAATTGTGTTTAGCTAAAACTTAGTGAGCGCTTTCACGCCATTGCTGACTTCTTGCCATAATTTTTCTGGTAAATAACCAATGAATGAGTTTTACAACACATGAGGTGGTTAAAATCAAAATGCTCATCGCAACAGCAGCAACCGTGTCTCCCGCATCATCCATATTTAAAACAGCTACCGCAGCTAAACTGGTGTCTGGTGAATAGAGGAAAATGGCAGCCGATACAGTGGTCATGGCATTCACAAAAATATAGACCGATACATCGCATAGCGCTGGAAAACACATAGGCAAATACACTTTCCAAAAGGTTTTCCACTTCGATGTACCTAAAGTTTGTGCTGCTTGGTCGAGCTGTAGCGGAATTTGTTTAATCGCATTGGTTAAAGTCAGATGTGGCACGGTGTAATAATGCACAATGGTTGAAATCACCAAAATGGTCATGGTTCCATACAGCACGTTTAACGGATTACTCTGCTGGTTAAAAAACAAAATATAAGCAATACCTAGAACCAGCCCCGGCACAGCAAGTGGTAATAAAACCAAAGCTTGCACATAGTTTTTAATAAGTGGATGTGCCTTAAAACGTTCGGTTAATAGTGCCACCATAAAAATCAGTGCTGTTCCAAAAACCGTACTAAAGAGTGCCATGCGAACCGAGTTAAAGTACGCTGCCCAACCGCCACCATCGACATATTCAAAACTGTAATGCGCTAAGGTCAAAGACAAATCATAAGGCCAAGACTGAATGAATGAAGCCAGCACTGCCGTAAAAACAATCAGTAAAATCGAACCTGAAACCAAACCACAAAATATGCTTAGAACAACTTCAAGTTTTTTATTCGATGCTGAAACATAAGGTTTAGTCTGAAAGGCTTGAAACCGTGCATGCCGCTTGCTTTGTATTCGATCAAAAATAAATACAAACACTGCTGGTAGCAACAATAAGATGGAAATCACCGCACCCATGCTCATATTTTGCTGACCAATAATCTGTTTATAGACATCAAGCGCCATCATGTTAAATGAACCGCCAATGACTTTCGGAATTCCGAAATCGGTCAATACATAAATAAAAGCCACTAGACTTGCGCTAATGAGTCCATACCGAATTGCTGGTAGTGTGACGTGGTAATGGGTCTTCCAGATATTTTTGCCGAGCGACAAAGATGCCTCAATTAAACGCTGATCGACACTGCGAAAAGACACCATCATCAACATTAAAATTGCTGGAAATAGCCAAAAGCAGTAACTGATTAAAATACCGATTGGACCATAAATTTGTATATCGCCCAGCAAAGGTTTAAACACACCTTGCTTACCAAATAAATAAACCAATGCCAAAGAAGGCAAAAGTGATGGCGCTAAAATCGGTAAAAAAGCCACCAATTTAAAGAAGCCTTTACCTTTTATATTTACATTGGTGAGAGCAAAAGCATAAATACTGGCAAGAAATACTGTAATGACAGTAGCAGCACAAGCAACCCACACCGAGTTAAATACAGAGCTGAGTAAAGCTGGACTTACAAAATAGTTATAAAAATTTTCAAGACCAACAAAATTTTGATTTTCATCAAAAAATGCAGTTTCAAACAACATCATTAAAGGAGCAATAATCGCTAAAGTTAAAGCGATTGCAACGGCTGCTAAAGCAACATTTGATCTTAATGAATATTCAGTTTTTCGACGCGGCTGTGTTTTTAAAACCGCTGAAGCAGCTTCATTTAACATAGTGCGTACCCTTGTTCGTCAAAGACATGGATGAGCTGATTAGGCACTTTTATAAACATCAGTTCTTGTAAAGATTTGAACTTGATATTTTCAATTTCAATTTGCAAAAGGTGTTTTGCCTGCTCAATTCCATCGATATGAATAGCGCAAAATAAACGACGCTTGGCACCTAAAAATTCAGTGCTTAATACTTTAACTGGCAAATACAACGACTCTTTATCACTACCAAAATCATCAACCAACTCGACAGCTTCGGGTCTAAAACCAATGCTGTAATTTTCCCCTGCTTTAAGTTTTTGTTGCTCCAAATTTAGAGGAATAAAACCTAAAACCTCGAGCTGATTCGGTACAGCGCAAGTGGCTTTTAAAAAATTCATGGTGCCAATAAACTTGGCAACGAATTGGGTTTGTGGCTTGTAGTAAATATTGTGCGGCGTATCAATTTGCTCAATGACACCATGATTCATGACTACCACACGGTCAGAAATGCTTAATGCTTCTTCTTGGTCATGTGTGACCATAATCGTTGGCAAATTAAGCTGTGATTGAATCGAACGAATCTTTTGTCTTAAGTTTAGACGTACCTGAGCATCAAGTGCAGACAATGGTTCATCGAGCAGTAAAATATCAGGCTTCGGTGCAATTGCCCGAGCAAGCGCAACACGTTGTTGCTGACCACCCGACAATTGGTTTGGATATTTTTTAGCAATATCAGGTAACTCAATCAGCTCTAATAATTGCTGAACTCGTTGGCTACGCTGTGCCTTATCGCATTTCTTTTTGTCTAAGCCAAACGCAATATTTTCTTCTACATTTAAGTTTGGAAATAACGCATAGTTCTGAAACACAATGCCACAGTGACGCTTTTCAGCACTTAGCAACGTAATGTCTGCGCCCTTTTTTATGACTTTTCCATAATCAGGTTTTTCTAGACCCGCAATTATGCGTAGCAATGTGGTTTTACCGCATCCAGAAGGTCCCAAAAAGCTCACGAACTCGCCCGCTTTCAGGTCTAAATTAATATGCGTTAGGGCCTGAAAGTGTTGGAACTTTTTTTGAATATCCATCACTTCTAAAACTGAGGGGCCATGTTCAGGATATTTATAGGTCGTTAAGGTCGACAATAAATGCCCTGTTAACTCGGCCTTTTGATTTTGACCTAGCAGCGATGACTGCAATGACGAAGGTATTTGCATAATGAGGCCCTTATCCCAAAGATCACTTTTCAAAACGCTTTGACCATTCAGCCAAAATACGTTCACGCTGCTCGGCCGCCCAATAAAAATCATTTTTTATGAGCATTTGAGGAAGATTTTTCGGGAAGTCCATAGTAGTATTTTCAATGCCTTTATAGGCCACCATTGAAAAGTTATGGGCATAGGCTTCGTTTGCCGCTTTGCTTACCGACCAATTTATAAATTTTTGCGCGCTACTTAATTTCTTGGTTCCTTTCACAATTGCTGAGGCTTCCATTTCCCAGCCTAAACCTTCAGTTGGATAAACCACTTCTAAAGGTGCACCTTCTGCTTTTAACTTAAATGCCGGATAACCAAAAGAAACACCAATTGGAATTTCACCTTGTGCTGCCATCTTGCAAGGTTTTGAACCCGAGTGAGGATATTGTGAAATGTTTTTATCTAAAGCCTGCATATAGTCCCATGCCTGCTTTTCGCCCCAAATCTGCATCCAAGCCGTGACATCTAAATAGCCTGTGCCACTCGAAGCTGGGTTTGGCATCACAATCAAGTTTTTATAAATGGGGTTGGTTAAATCTTTCCAAGTTTTTGGAATCGGTAACTTACGTTTTTCTAATTCGACTTTATTGACACAAATTGCAGATTCCCATGCATCCATACCCGTCCACGTTGGTACAGGTTTTTGACTTACAAATTCTGGTTTTAAATTTTGAATACCTTCAGGTTTAAAAGGCTCAAGCATGTCTTTCTTTTCCATGACCAACAAACTGGTTAAAGCCACACCAAAAACCACGTCCGCTTGTGGGTTTTTCTGCTCTGCCAAAAGTTTGGCGGTGATTACACCAGTTGAATCACGTACCCATTTTACTTTTAGCTCTGGATAAGCTTTGTGTAATTCTTCTTGGTATTGCTTAAGTTGGTCGGCTTCCACTGCCGTATAGACTGTAATTTCTTCTGATTGTTTTGATGTTGCTGATGAACATCCCATTTGAATAGCAACTACTACACCTAAAACTGATGCAGTACCGAGTTTAATTGTCTGTTGAACATACTGTTTCATCTGCAAACCATCGAATGCAATTATTTGATGATGGTATTTCAACAGCTTTATATGACAGTTTAATTAATCTGGTTTAAACCAGATTGCATTTTTATGCTCGCGCTTCGAAATGTAAATCTAAAACATCATGTAGCCAATATTCTTGGTCAACATCAGTAATCACACCTTCTTCATTTCTGTTGCTACGGCAAATATATAAACCAAGCGCGCCAACATTCACATGCAGTGCTTTGGCCTGCTGTTCCGATAAAGCTGTTGGATACAGATTAATATCAGCTCTGGTGATATGGCAGTTATATTGATTTGCCATCAGTAAAGTAATGGATTGCTTGAGATCATGAGTTAAAAACTCGGGAAAAAGCTCGGCATTCACACGTAAATGTTCAACCAAAACAGGTCGACCATTAATACAACGACGTCGCCAAACTGAATAAATCGGATGCCCTTTTTCAACTTTTAAATGTTTGGCATCCCAAGAAGTAGCTGTCGTTAGCTCACTCGAAATCACTTCTGTCGAAGGTTCATAACCTTGTTCAATCACGAACTGATTAAAGTTTTTAGTCGACTGCGGATGATAAATAATACGAGGAGAACGAACATACCAACCACGGCGGTCTAGTCGATAAATCAGACCATCAGTTTCCAAAGCCAGTAAAGCTTCACGTGCAGCCACTCGTGTGGTTTGGAATTGTTCCGAAAGTACTCTTTCCGAAGGGAGTTTTGCGTGGGCTTCTAATACGCCAGATTCAATATCATGGGCAATTGCATCGCGAATAGGAATATATTTAGGTATGCGTGCTTGGTCCTGTTCCATACAAACTTAGAATTTATAAATAAAGAAATTAATAGCAATATACTGAAAAAATATGACAAAAGCTTTTATTAATGCTGATCTTTTAAGCAAAACAATCTCTTAAGCTAGTACGGCCCACTTAAATTTTTCTATAAAAAAAGAGCATTTTCATGCCCTTTTTATTTTTACTTAGTCTTTAGCTGGCGTGCTTAAAACTATCAATTTGCTTAATTTCATAAGGCAACCCGACATAGTTTTCAGCCAAGGTTGTTTTACCCGCAATTGAACCCAGTACATAACTCAACTCGGCTTGTTTAATCTTATGGTCAAACTCACTTTCAGTTTCAAAACGATGCAATAAATGAGTCATCCACCAAGAAAAACGCTCTGCTTTCCATACGCGTTGTAGGCATTTTTCAGAGTATTCATTTATCCCTTGTTCGGAACCTTCGGCGTAATATTCAATGAGTGCGCTTGATAAATAAGCAATATCAGATGCAGCGAGATTTAAGCCTTTTGCTCCTGTTGGTGGAACAATATGCGCAGCATCACCTGCTAAAAATAGTTTTCCAAAACGCATTGGCTCGGTCACAAAGCTACGTAACGGCGCGATACTTTTTTCAATAGAAGGACCTGTCACTAACTTTTCACGGCTTTCAGGATCTAGGCGGTTTTTTAACTCATCCCAGAACTTTTCATCCGACCAGTCTTCGACGTGATCTGTTAAAGGGACTTGTAAATAATAACGGCTACGTGTTTCTGAGCGCATACTACATAAAGCAAATCCACGTTCAGACTGTACATAAATGAGTTCATCGGCTACAGGTGGGACATCGGCCAATAACCCTAACCAGCCAAATGGATAAACTTTTTCAAAGGTTTTAATTTTGTCTTCTGGCACACTGGCACGGCAGACACCGTGGTAGCCATCACACCCTGCTATAAAGTCACACTGAATTTGAAAGGCTTTACCTTGGTACTCAAACTCAACTTTTGGTGCAGTGTAAAAGTCTTTCACTTGTACATTGTGAGCTTCATAATATGAAGTGAGCTGTGCTGCTTCACGCGCAGTCATTAAATCTTTAGTGACTTCGGTCTGACCATATACAGTCACTTGTTTACCACCTGTGAGTGCGGCTAAATCAACCCGATGTAACTCACCATTGGTTAAGATTTCAATGCCCGAATGCGGTAATCCTTTTTCTTTTAAGTTTTGGTCAACGCCGGCTTGTTTCAGTAAGTCGACCGAAACTTGCTCTAAAATTCCTGCACGAATCCGTGAAGCCACATATTCAGCACTACGTTGCTCAACAATAATATGATCGATGCCAGCTTTATATAGAAGTTGCCCAAGCAATAACCCTGCTGGTCCAGAACCAATAATTGCAACCTGTGTCTTTAAAATATCCATAACTTCATCCTTGTTTCATCCTGACTTTTAAATTACTGGCTTTAAGTTTTGTTCACTATGTATCCAAGACGAAAATAACCGTTTATCATTTAGTTTGTCCGAATAGCGGACAGAAACAACCAAAATAACAGGAATGAAAGGATGCCTTCTCTCGATGCTTTTCTAGAGCACCCGAACTCGCATGAGAAAATTCGTCAAGATGACTACATTGCAGGATTAGCAAAAGGCTTGGCTTTATTGGAAGCTTTTGGAACAGATCGCCAGCGGCTTAATGTCACTCAAGTGGCAGAACGAACAGGTATTAGTCGTACAGCGGCAAGGCGTTACCTAAAAACTTTAAAATACTTAGGCTATTTAGAAACTGATGAACATTACTTTTGGCTCACTCATCGCGTGCTGCGCTTTTCGAGTTCTTATCTAAGCTCTGCCCACCTGCCTAAAGTTGCTCAATCATTTTTAAATCTTTTGTGCGCGCAGACGTCGCTGACTTTTTCAATTGTGGTTCTGGACGATAACGAAGTGGTGCCGATTGCCCGTAGTTATTTACCACAGCAAGATAATTTACGTGTCAACCCTTATGGTATGCATTTAGGAAACCGACTCCCTGCCCATGCCACTTCCACAGGTAAAGTATTGCTGGCAGCACTATCCGAAGAAGCACAACATACGTGGGTAAAAACTTACGGTTTAAAGCGCTTAACGCCATTTACCATAGTAGATGAGTCAAAGTTTTTTGAAGTGCTTAAGGGTATTTCATTATCGGATTATTGTCTTTCCAAAGAAGAACATGAGCTTGGTGTGATTGCGATTGCCGTGCCCGTTTTTAATGCACAAGGTCAAGCCATAGCAGCGCTTAACTGCATGTCTCAAACTAACCGCGTACAAGAAGATTATTTGGTTCAGCAAATTTTGCCATTGCTACGCAACACGGCAAATGAACTTAGAAATGTGATTTAAATAAACTTAGAAACTCTTGTTATCTATTAGAGATACAAGAGTTTCAACTCATAATTTTAAATAGCAAATTCTTTAACTTGCTGGCTTGCCAGATCTAATGCCTTGCTGCGATAAGCTTGCATGTCTAAGCCTTCTGCATAGATAAAATCGACGTCATGAATGCCCATTAGACCTAACACTGCCTTGAGATAAGGCGTGACTGCCTCAGTTTCTTGACCGACATGAATACCACCACGACTACTTACCACCACAGCTTTTACCCCTTCAACCAAACCTTGAGGATAAGTTTCGGTGTAACGGAATGTTTGTCTTGCTCGCGCCACCAAATCAAACCAGTTTTTGAGCTGAGTCGGGACATTTAAGTTGTACATCGGTGCACCAATAATGAGTAAATCGGCACTTTTTAATTCAGCAATTAATTCATCAGACAAAGCAACGATCTGCTGAATGTCTTGATTTACATTTTCAGCACCACGAAGCGCCTGAAAGATTTCTAGATCTAATACAGGCAAGTTCATTTCAGCTAAATTGCGTATGGTGATGTCATCTTGCACACCTTGGTCTTTTCGATGTTCAAGCATTACATCAATTAGGCGATTGGTTTGTGAACCCTCACCCATAATGCTGGATTTTAATACCAATATTTTAGCCATGACCATCTCCAATTTTTTGATGAAGTCATATTAACTCCACAATAAATTCAACAGTGGTGATATTATTTCTTATCATTGGTTCCTTTTAGGCAACAATCATGCAACATGAACTCAGTGCAATTTCTATATTTGTGACTGTGGTTGAAGCTGGTAGTTTTGTAAAAGCTGCCGAGCAATTGCATTTAACTCGCTCAGCCATAAGTAAAAATATTGCTCGGCTGGAAGAACAGCTTGGTGTGGCTCTATTTAAAAGAACTACACGTTCACTCAGCATGACTGACGAAGGTACTTTGTTTTATGAGCATAGCCGCCGAACGTTAAGTGAAATACAAAATGCGGCAGCTTTATTAGACCAAAGGAAAATTAACGCAACAGGCCGATTAAGAATGTCTGTGCCAGTGCTGTTCGGGCAACTTTTTGCTGCCCCGCTCATGGTTAAATTTGCTCAGCAACATGCGGACTTACAGTTAGAAATTTCATTTAATGACCGAAATGTAGACTTGATCGAAGAAGGTTTTGATTTATGTATAAGAATCGGGGCATTGCCTGACACCACTCAGCTCGTTGCCAAACCGATTGGTGAGCATCGAATGCTACTTTGTGCCTCACCTGACTATTTAAATAAAAGAGGTCCCGTAGAACATATTGAAGACTTAGACCAGCACGCGACGATTGCCGATCCGCATTTTGGTCAAATGCAGAAATGGCGACTTCAAAAGGAAAATGACGAGCCTTTATTTATTAAACCCAAAGCAAAACTTCTTTTAAATGATCTGCAAGCTATTAAAAATGCAGCACTTGCTGACGCAGGTATTGCTTGGCTGCCCGATTGGCTCATTCAAAATGAATTACAGGATGGTAAGCTAGTACAAGTGTTAGAAACCATGTCGAGCACTGCTTTTCCGATTCATTTGGTATGGCCTACACTGCCTTTTATGCCACTCAAAACCCGTCTTGCAATTGATTATTTGGCGCAGCATTTACCCCCTGAACTGAACAAATAAGCTTAAAAATAAAAAAGCCTCGTCCACTTGAACAAGGCTTTTTTAATTATTCAAAGGCAACGTTTATTGCTCAGATTCAAACTCTTTAATTGCCTCTTTAGCAATTCGAAAGCTATCTACAGCAGCAGGCACGCCACAGTAAATTGCAACCTGCAAAAGCACTTCACGAATTTTCTCTTTAGGTACACCATTTCGAAGTGCACCTTTAACATGTAGTTTTAATTCATGCGGACGATTTAAAGCTGAGATCATTGCCAAGTTAATTAAACTGCGCTCAGGCTTACTTAACTCTTCACGCCCCCAAACAGCTCCCCAGCAATATTCAGTGACTAACTCTTGAAGAGGTAGGTTAAATTCATCGGCATTGTTGATTGAATTATTTACATATTCTTCACCAAGAACTTGTTTACGGATTGCTAAACCCTTTTCAAATTTTTCATTACTCATATATTCAATCCTCCAAACAAGGTGTATTTAATTTCCAGATAATCTTCAATACCGTATTTAGAACCTTCACGCCCCAAACCAGACTGTTTAATGCCACCAAAAGGCGCAACTTCATTTGAAATAAGGCCTTTATTAATTCCGACCATGCCATACTCAAGCTGTTCACTCATTCGCCAAGCACGGCCTAAATCTTTGGTATAACAATATGCGGCTAAACCAAATTCAGTTGCATTTGCCATTTCAACTGCTTGTTGCTCGTTTTCAAATTTAAATACGGCTGCTAGCGGACCAAACGTTTCTTGGGTTGCCACATCCATATCAGCGGTAACATCTGCAATCAGTGTCGGTTCAAAAAACAATTCACCCGCTTTATGCTTTTTACCACCAACCACAAGACGACCATTTTTATCTAATGCATCTTGAATATGAGCTTCAACTTTTTTCACCGCATTGGCATTAATTAATGGCCCAATGTCATGCCCAGCTTCTAATCCATTACCAATATTAAAATTTTGAATTTTTTGGCTTAAGGCAGCAATAAATTTTTCATAAATACCTGCCTGTACTAAGAATCGATTGACGCACACACAGGTTTGCCCTGCATTTCTAAATTTAGCAATGAGCGCTCCCTCAATTGCTGCTTCTAAATCGGCATCATCAAATACAATGAACGGCGCATTGCCACCCAACTCTAAGGAAACTTTTTTTAAGGTTTTTGCTGAACGCTCAAGCAGCATTTTGCCAACTGGTGTTGAACCGGTAAAAGTAAACTTGCGTACGACATCACTTTCAAAAATCGCATCACCAATATGAACTGCATCACCTGTAATCACACTAAAAATTTCAGCAGGCACGCCCGCTTGCACAGCTAAGTCCACTAAAGCCAAAGCAGTAAAAGGCGTTTCTGGTGCTGGTTTTACAATGCAAGGACAACCTGCCGCCAAGGCTGGAGCAACCTTACGCGTAATCATGGCAGCGGGAAAATTCCACGGCGTAATAGCTGCAACGACGCCAATAGGCTGTTTATTTACAACAATACGAGCATCTGGATATGGGCTTGGAATAATATCTCCATACACTCGTTTTGCTTCTTCGGCAAACCATTCAATAAAACTGGCAGCATATAAAATTTCACCCTTGGCTTCAGCTAAGGGCTTTCCTTGCTCACTCGTTAAAATAAAAGCCAATTCATCCGCATTTGAAATGATTAAATCGAACCATTTTTTTAAAATAATTGATCGATCTTTTGCTGTTTTATTTTTCCATAGCGGCCAAGCTTCTTTGGCAGCTTCAATGGCACGCTCGGCTTCAGCCTTGCCCATATTCGGGACAGTACCAATAATCTCTAATGTCGCTGGATTTAAAATTTCGGATGTTTGTTGATGGTCTGCATCGCACCACTTTCCAGCAACAAAAGCTTGCTGACGAAATAAAGCGAGTTCATTAAGCTGCATGATCATTATCCTATTAAGATCTTCTGCATTGATAGTCGAGCGATACATAAATTAAATAGCTCACCATCAACTTTGTATTATGGCATACCAAAAATTAATTTAAAAAAATTTTCGGTATGCCCGAATGTTTAAATGTATTTAGAAATAATAAAAAAGCGTTAAGTTAAGCAACTTATTCCACTGGTTATCGTCTCCTTTTGCCAATGAATCTTGAGTCCCACCAATGAATGGGTCATTTTTACTCATGATGTATTCAGCCACCAAAGATAGCTGTTTATGGTCAATAGACACACCAATAATATTACGAATCGAATCTTTCATACTGTCCTGATCTTTATCGTACTGACTGTACATAAAGTACGGCGTAATTTTCCCGATCTGCTTAACATTTTTAAAAGTGTAGCCCACATCTGCAGTATAGAATGTTCCTTTGTTCGCGACATAATATTCACTGTCGTAAGAACCCATGAGTGACTGATTAGGGTTAAGCTGGTCCTGATTAGTTACGTCATTTTTACCACCAGTAAGGGTCACATTTAAATTGCCATAATTGGCTTTACCAAAAAGTGCCCATGCATGACGGCGCCCATCACTCGAAGCGGCTTTATTTTCAATATCGGATGTCCAATAGGAGCCACCGAGTTGTGTGGTTAAACCATTAATTCCAAGATTTATATCTTGAGTCACTCGGCCTACCCACATATTCTTTTCTTGCAAATCGGTTTTATTCGGAACGTCTGAACTCACATAGTTTGCAGTGTAGCGACCTGAATCTTGGGTAGAGCCTGTGTAACTTCCACCATCTACCGCAAAATACCCCACATCAAACTTGGTTGCTGTCGGCAATTCAAAATGATAATTCAAACCAAGATTATGAACATCTTCTAAACCTGCGGTTGTGCTCATACTTCCATATAGGCTATTACCCCAAAAACGTCCCGGTCCAAATGGAATCGGCTGAACACCTGCCACCACTTGATCTGTTTTATTTAATTTGTACCCTACATAACCATCAACCAACGTAGAAAAATCACATAGACGATCATATTGATAGCACCGATATTCCGCATGACCAAATAACGGCCCATGCTCGTAGTCCAGTTTTAACTGCGCAGCATCAAAACGAATTTTTTGATCAGAAGCAGACTCTCCATAGTGTTTATCTTGATAGTTAGCGCGAACATAGCCGGATACGGTGAGCTTGCCGTATTCATCATCGGTGTTTCCAAAACTTATACCTGCGTAACTCGGATAGATTACAGCCATCAATGCTGTGCTTAGAGCCACTTGTAAATAGCTTTTTTTCATTGTGGGATTCCTTTCACTACAATGCTTATTGAGGTAATTTTGCGTTTAATGCAGGTGCAGAACATTTAATCTTTCCTAGATTAAAGACGTAATACACCACCAGACTCACCACCAATCCAATAACCCATGAAATATCCGCATCCGGAATTACATCGGCCAGTGCACCTGTGAAAAACGCATTTTTTAAGAACGGAATTTGTACCGCAATCCCAATGAAATAAGCCGTAAGCGCTTTTGCATTAAATTTGCCGTAAATACCACCATCACGTGCAAAGATCGATTGAATGTCATAAGACTTTTTATTCACGACATAGAAATCTAATAAATTAATAGACACCCACGGCACCAAAATAAATAACAAGGCAAAAATCACATTCAAGAAGAAACTAATAAAGTTACTTGATGCCCAAAGCGCCGTTAAAGTCGCTAGAACTAATACAATGATTGATAACACGACTCGGATATTTCGGCTTGGCATCCACTGCCCTGCAAAAGTCTGAATAGAGGTAATACAAGAAAGAACCGCACCGTAGAGGTTCATGGCATTATGACCAATGATATTGCATAAGAACAAAATCATAAGGACATAGCCGAACAACCCAGTGCCTGACTTTACCGCTTCCATGGCATCTGTGGTTGAGCCAATACTAACCGCGATCGTACCAAATGCCATCGCAAAAATGGTTCCTAACGATGCGCCTAAATAGGTAAAGATAAATGGCTTATAAATACCAATCGACTTCGGTAAATATCGTGAATAGTCTGAGGTATAAGGCGAGAAACTAATTTGCCATACCGCACACAAACCAAACATGGCAAACCAGCCTTTCATATTGAAAGAGCCTTTGGCAAGTACATCTGCATTAATATGCGGCACCATAATCATGAGGCCGATGAGCAACGAACCACCCATAAACCAAGTTCCAATTTTATTGAACTTATGAATAAAGTGATAACCAATCACGCCTATTGTGGTTGCTGCAATTGCACCAATCACGGTCGCAGTCGGCACAGGAATAGCAGGAACAACGGTATGAAGGGTTTTGCCTGACAAAATAATGTTAGAGATGAAA
This sequence comes from Acinetobacter sp. FDAARGOS_494, assembly GCF_003812225.1. Lineage (NCBI taxonomy): Bacteria > Pseudomonadati > Pseudomonadota > Gammaproteobacteria > Moraxellales > Moraxellaceae > Acinetobacter > Acinetobacter sp. FDAARGOS_494. Next base: position 3,169,447 of record NZ_CP033866.1, on the reverse strand, counting down.
AAACCTAAATAAATGAGGGTAGTAAACAGTACAACCAGCAATGCCCCATAACGCCCGAACTGCGCACGGCTCTGAATCATTTGAGGAATGCCGACCTGTGGGCCTTGTGCAGAGGTTAAAGCTAAAATCGCTGCACCAAAAAAATGTCCGCAGCAGATCGCAAGCAATGCACTTACAATATTGAGGTTAAACGTTAAAATTGACATTGCACCCGTAATCACGGCAAGCGGTGCAATATTGGTACAAAACCATAATGTGAATAGATCGCGAACTTTCCCATTACGTTCAGAGGGAGCAACATAATCAATAGAATGACTTTCGATAGCGAAAGCATTATTGCTATTTTCGTTTTGGCTCATATCCTTAATCTCTCTTTGAGGAATTCATTTCCTCAACATCAAAAAATCTGCCCAGCCAAAGTCATTTCAATATGACTCGGCTTCATCTTTTTATTTCCTTTTACAAACAGCTCATACTTCTGTTTGTGTTGTTTTAGCCAAGAAAAAGGTAAAGCCAGTCCGATCAATACTTGATTAAGCATCGATACATCTAGTTTTACGTTTTCAACTATTTAAAGCTTTAGGCGATTGCTGAGTTTGACTGATTCATTTTTTCATCCTTGAAATTAAAATCCCGATATATTTTCATGCCTCAAGTCATGATTTATCTCATGACAAATGGGTCATCAATTGGCTCATCTGAGGTACGTAACCAAACTGTTTTGGTGGTGGTGTAATCTAAAACAGCATTTGCGCCACCTTCCCGCCCATGTCCCGAAAGCCCATGTCCACCAAAAGGCGCAAGTGGAGAAACCGCGCGGTAAGTATTTAACCAAACAATTCCCGACCCAATGACTTTGGTCATACGGTGAGCACGGCTTAAATTGGTGGTAAAAACGCCTGCTGCCAGCCCGTAAGGCGTACTATTGGCTTTTTGCACAGCTTCCGCTTCATCTTTGAAACTATCTACCGATAACACCGGACCAAATAATTCCGTGGTAATGCAATCTGCTTGAGGTGCATCGGTGCAATCTAAAATGGTCGGTGGATAGTAATACCCTGCTCGCTCAATGCTTTTACCACCAGTAAGAAGTTTTGCACCTTGCTGGATTGAGCTTGCAATGACTTGCTCAATTTTTTGGCGTTGGCGTAAGGTACAAAGTGGTCCAAACTCGGTTGCCATCTCATGAGGTAAACCAATTTTTATGGTTTGTACACGCTCAACCAAACGCTGAACAAATTCATCTTTAATGCTTTCTTCAACCAGTAAACGTGAACCTGCTACACAACTCTGCCCTGTGGCCGCAAAAATAGCAGCGACCTGAGCATTTACCGCACTTTGAATATCTGCATCAGCAAATACAATAAATGGTGATTTGCCACCTAATTCGAGTGAAACTTTTGCAAGATTTTCAGCCGAGTTACGCACAATGTGCCTTGCCGTTTCTGGACCACCTGTAAACGCAACATGAGCAACGTCCGGATGACTACTCAGCACGGCGCCACATTCAGGTCCGAAACCGGTAATCACGTTGACCACTCCAGCCGGAAAACCCGCTTCATGGACTAATTTGGCAAAGGCTAACAATGGTCCAGGGCCGTCTTCAGAAGCTTTTAGCACGACCGTACAACCTGCTGCTAAAGCTGGCCCTACCTTCACTGCCGATAAAAATAACTGACTGTTCCAAGGAACAATTGCAGCAACCACACCTACTGGTTCACGAACAATCCATGCTTGCATGTCTGCCTTATCAATCGGTAGAAAACTACCCTCTAATTTGTCGGCAATACCTGCATAGTAGCGATAATATTCAGCGACATAGGCAATCTGGCTCGATGTTTCACGAATAATCTTGCCCGTATCACTGGTTTCAATTTGGGCAAGTTGCGGTGCAGCTTTTTCAATTAAATCAGCCAACTTATAGAGCAATTTACCGCGCTGGGAGGCCGTTAAACCTGCCCACTCCGGTGCTTTTAACGCCTGAGATGCCGCTTGAACTGCTCGGTTGACTTCATCGGTTCGAGCTTCCGGCATGTGTGCCCAAACTTCACCTGTTGCAGGATTAATACTTTCAAACGTCGCTGCACCAGATTCAAACTGACCATTAATATAAAGCTGAAAATCTGCTGTCATGATATTCGCCTCTATGCAAATGCCGGCATAACTTCATTGATCATACGTTCTAATGATGCTTTTTTACGCTCAAAGCTCATGCCCGTATCAATCCAGAAAGAATATTCGTTATAGCCCATTGCTTCATAAGCTTTTAAGCGGTCAATGACTTCTTGGGCTTGTCCAATCACGTTATTTTTGCGCATCGCCTCAGGTGTATAAAAAGGATGTGCAGCAATTTCTTCAGGGCTTAAAGGTGCAATTAAACCTTGTTTAATTTCACGCTCATTTTTAAACCAAGCGCCGAAGTAGTTATAGAAGGTATTGATTTCATCTGCTGCCAGTTGAGCATCTTCTTCACTATCTGCCACATAGGTATGGCGGAGCAACATAATTTCCGGACGCGGTACATCACTGAACTTTTCACAAGCTGCATTGAAATGTCCCATGAGCTTTTCAACTTCTTCGTCACCTAAATGTAACGGCGTTACCTGTATATTACAGCCATTTTGCACAGCAAATTCGTGGCTATTTGGATCACGGACAGCAACCCAAATTGGTGGATGCGGTTGTTGAAGCGGTTGAGGCGCCGAAGTCGTTTTTGGAAACTGCCAAAATTCCCCGTTATGCTCATAATCGCCTTTCCAAAGGTTTTTAATTGCGGGAATCATTTCACGTAAACGCTGACCTGCACTCCATGCATCCATGCCCGGAACCATACGTTCATATTCAAACGAATAAGCACCACGAGCAATACCAATATCTAAACGGCCATTGGTAATAATGTCGGTCATTGCAGCTTCACCTGCAAGTTTAATCGGATGCCAGAATGGCGCTACCACCGTACCTGTACCTAAACGAACATTTTTGGTTTTATTCGCTAAATCGACCAGATTTAAAAATGGGTTCGGTGCAATGGTAAAGTTCATGGCATGGTGTTCGCCTGTCCAAACCGCATGCATACCGCCACGGTCTGCAATTTGACAAAGCTCAATCATTTCATCATAAAGCTGCTTCTGGGTTTGCTGATCAGAAACACGTTCCATATGCACAAATAATGAAAAACGCATGATTAAACTTCCTCTTTAACGATTTGACGAACTGTACCTGTTGTCTGATTTCCGTAATAAACACCATAAGTTTTCAAATGGTTTTCTTTGCGATAGCGCATCAGCATACTTTCTAAAGCACTGTCTACAAACTCAAGTTTCTCAAGATCATTTAAATCGACAAACTGACCTTTAGTGGCTTGAGCTACGGGTGTGTTGCATAAAAATGAAATATATTGCTGCTGGTTTTCAACGTTTTCATATACAGAGTAAATGAAGTTGGCAGAAGCATCTGGCTGATATTGTGCAAAGATTTTCTCGAGCGCTTTATCTGCACCGTCTTTATCTACCATGACATGCGGAATAGTCCATTTATGATCGGCAGTTTCTTCAAGTAAAATGGTATTTTCATGTCCAATAATGGCACTCATCACCACTTTAGGGCCAGAGATCACCTCGGCAGAAAGTTTGGCTGGTGTGAAATATCCACCACGATAATAACCAAGACCTGCAAAACCGGTCGAAGCAAAATCTTCAACTTTACCAATTAAAATCGCATGGTCACCAGCATCGACAACTTGGTAGGTAGTACAGTCAAACCATGCACTGACATGATCGATCAGCGGGTTCTGGCAAGCGCTTTTTGACCATGAAAGATTTGCAAAACGGTCTTCGCTTGGACGAGCAAAAGTATTTGAAACATCCTTTTGCTCTTCTGCCAAAATATTGATTGCAAAATGAGTGGTATTTGCAAAGTTATGATAATTGCTTGATGTCTTGGCAATACTCACTAGAAGTAAAGCTGGGTCCAAAGACACCGAAGCAAAAGAGTTCGCTGTAAAGCCAAGTGGCGTTCCATCTTCTTTACAGGTTGTGACCACCGTAACGCCTGTCATAAATGACCCGAAAGCATCACGTAGTTCACGCATTTTATTAATCGTATCCATTTCACTCATTGTTATATTCCTTCAGCAATGTGTGGCAAATTAAACGCTGGTTTCCAACCACGCTTGCATTGCATTATTCACTTTGTCAGGTGCAGTTAAGTTCACCATGTGACGTTCATTTTCAATGACAATTGCAGTGCCATGCTTTGCCTGTTTTGCCATTTGTAATGCCATTTCCGCTGTTGAATTCGGATCATCCGTTCCGGTCAACACCAAAGCAGGACAAGTGATCTTTGACCAGTCATCTGCATAGGTTTCATCGCCTTGTGCAAACGCAGAATACGCAGTGGTATAACCAGACAAGTCGACATTTTCGAGCCAAGTTTTCACTTTGGCAGCAGCTATACGCTCGACTTCACTTTCACCAAACCAGCGTTGTAGCGGAGTTTCAACATCAATACGGCCTGTTTTTAACTCTTCAGCTCTTTGGATGACTGCATGACGTGCCTGTGGTGTCCGTTTATACACACCATTGAGTACAGCCATCCGTTTAACTAAATCAGGACGGGTAACACTGACGCCTGTAGTAATTAGCGAGCCCATTGAATGCCCTGCTAAATTTACCGGGCCTAAATTTAAGGCTGTAATAAATTCGATGGTCCATTCAACAAAATCTTGTAATTTTGCGTCTGCCGGTAATTTGGTACTTTGACCATGTCCCGGCATATCTACTGAAATCACATGATAATGTTTAGAAAAATATTCAATTTGTGGATACCATGCCGCAGCTTGCATTCCCACTCCATGGATCAGAACCAGAGGCTCTCCTTCGCCTTGCTCAAAATAGTGAGCAATACGGTTATTTGACAGCTGCAGGGTTTTTGACATCATGACCTAACTCTTCCAAATCTTTATAACGATCACCAATACGATGATGTGGTCGACCACCTGTCGCTGCACCAATCACAACAACCAGTTCGTCAGCAGCAGGTGCATCTGGAATTGCAAATTGCAATGTTAAGTAATGAGAACGGCGGCCTTCGTCATTTTTATCCATCATTGGAATTAAAATCGGTGCATTTGCTGGGCCACGGGTATTGTTAAATGCCAAATAAGACTTCGCGCCAACAGCACTACGGTAAGTATTACCAAAATGTAAGGTGTGAATTAAAGCTGATGCATGCTCAAGTTCACCATTTAAGCCCACCACTGCACTTTTACCAAAAGCTTCAACGGCTTCGCCCGAACCGACTTCATCAAGAATAAGCTTGGTTAAATGCTCGCTTAAGATCGGCGCAATGCGACGAATTTCCGGTGTTAGGTTTTCTACATAACCTTGCCCTGCCCACGGATTTTTAATTACCGCTGCGGCTGCCACCATTTTTAAAGGCTTAGCTGCTTCTTTGCCGCCATCTACATAAGTGGTTTCTACATGAAGTACAGTTTTACGTATGAGTTCCATTGCTCTTCCTTGCAAGTAAATTATCTTGTCATTCGTATTATGGTATACCATAATACATACTGAAAAAAAAGCAAGAGTTTGCTATGCTAATTTTTATTGAAATACATGTAATGAAACTCAACATGTTAAAAAACAGGAAAATTTAATTACCTATGAATCTTAAAATTGAGAACCCGCCCGTAACTTTACGAGAGCTGTGTTTAGATAAAGTGCGTAATGCCATTATTACGGGCTATTTCCCTTCAGGAAAAAGATTGGTTGAAAGAACGTTATGTGAAGAACTTGGCGTAAGCCGTTCTGTAGTTCGCGAAGTGATTCGTTATTTGGAAGCAGAAGGTTTAGTCGAGATTCTGCCAAATAAAGGCCCTATTGTTTCGCTACTTAACTGGGACATCGCTTCACAAATTTATGAAATTCGTCTTTTGTTAGAGCAAAGTGCTGTGGTTGACTGCACTAAAAATCTAGATGAAAAAACTGCTGAAAAATTAAAACTTCTATTAGAAGATCTTAAAGCTGCGTTTGCCGCCGATGACATCAATCTCATTATTGCGACCTCTACTCGGCTTTATGAAACTATTTTTACTACTGCCAATCACCATATTGCTTGGGAAGTGGTTCAACGTTTAAACGGTCGAATTAGCCGTCTTCGTGCCATGACCATGAAATCGACAAAGCGTGAAATTTCAGGTTATCAACGTATTAAAAATATGTGTGAGGCCATTTATCTTCACAAAGACCCTGAAAAGGCAAAACAAGCTGTTGCTGAACATATTGCTGAAGCTGCTGCTGTCGCAAAAAATATTTTAGATGCGTGAAATCACAAATTTTAGGAAAAGGTAAATAGACCTTTATTGAATAAGTTATAGGGAAATACGATATGTCTGCGTACTGGATTGCTCATGTCACCATTCATGATATGGAACAATATAAACAATATATGGCCACTGCTCCGCAAGCTTTTCAAAAGTACGGCGCCAAGTTTCTTGCGCGTGGCGGTGCCTCGGAAGTCTTAGAAGGACAAGAGTTTGAACGTCACGTGGTGATTGAGTTTCCAGATATGGAAACTGCACGTGAATGTTATTTTTCACCTGAATATCAGCTTGCCAAAAGTAAACGCCAAGGCTGCTGTGATGTCATGGTGAGTTTTGTTGAAGGGATCTAAATTGCTGAATTGATTTCTCAACTTGAGAAATCAATTCTATTTTAAGTTGTTATATCAGCGAGCTTATTTATATGTTTTAAATAAACCTTATAAAAACCTCACCATTAACTCATCGTTCAATCGAAAAATTTCAAGCAAACTAATCAGCTTCTTCTTTTTTAGAAGAAGGCCCCAAAGCCATACTCGAAAATACGCCATCGCGATAAATCCATGCATGTAATAATGCAGCAGATAGATGACCAATAACGACAGCAAATAATAACCAAGCCAAAATTCCGTGTAGAGTACGGAACCAAGCGTAAAGCGTAGAGTTGGTTGGTGCTATAGGTGGAAGATCCCAACCCGGAAATAAAGTGACAGGCCAATTACCTGCCGATAGCGTTGCCCATCCGAGCAATGGCAAACTAAACATCAAAATATAAAGTAGCCAATGTGATGCATGAGCAAGAAACGCTTGCCAGCGTGGTACAGACGGCGGCAAAGGTGGAATTGGATAACAGAGTCGATTTATTAATCTTATGATGACCAATAGTAAGATTGCGATTCCTAAAGGACGGTGAATATCAATTAACCACGGACGCCAAGTCATTGAGGTGGTCATTCCTACCCCAATAAATAGCATAGCCAGAATTGCTGCCGCCATAAGCCAATGCAGTATTCGCGCAGTCAAATTAAAATGACGTGGAGCATTATCGTTAGATTTATTTTGCATTGTTCATCTCTCCTATTTGCCCACGGCATCCGTTGCTTTGCCAAATCCAATTTCACGTAATCGAGCATTATAAGACTGTGAATAGATCGCCGCTCGTGCTGCGAGTACTGGGTCATCTGATAACTCAATTCCGGGTGGCACCAAAGTTGGGTCAAAGTTAATATCACGACAAGCGCCATTTACCTGATCAGTTACATTTTTGACTTCTAATGTTCCGGCTATAACTTCTTTACGGTCTTTTGGCCAAGGCTGAGATGGGTCATTCACTGGGTCTCCTGGCTCGGCAAGTTGCAATACTAAGTCCCAATAGAGCGGCCCTTCAGCCAAACGTTTTTTGATGTCTTTAAATAAGAAATCATGATCAGCTTGATCACGTTGTTCTTTCGTCAGACTAATAAATTTTGAATGAGGACGCATAGACCAACGGACTGGCTGTTCTTGTCCATTGGCTGCCCGCAATATAAAGGCATTTACGACATAAAATTCTGCACCGCTGAAACTACCAGTTAATGGCATCTTGGCCTTTTGCTCAATAGACTTACGCGCTTCGGGATATTCTTTTAAAAACGCCTCAACAAGGGCTGGATCAGGTTTCCCAGTAGACGGAACTGGTTTAAATGCTTTTTGCTGCGCCAAAAAACCTTCAGCATTTCGAGTCGGGAAATAAGGAAAGTTGTTTAATTTCATGCGCCACTGCGAATGATCGGCTGGAGAAAGTAATAAAGCCATACTCACTGTTGCGGTAGAATTATCTGCCGCATGCGGGTTACCGCTTCCAATAGAAAATCGGCCAATTGCTGGTATATCAGACTTGGCAAATACAGTGGCTTTAGAGAGTGCTGCTGCCGCACCATTACTATGGTAAGTGCCATCAAAACAAATACCTTTACCATGTGCTCGTCGATATCCGGGATCAAAGTTCTTTAATGTGTCACCCAAAAAAGTTTTGGATGTTGTTCGATGTCCAAATAGACCAGCGGTCCAAGCAAATGCCAATACTAAAGCGCCTGCGATTACAGCAATACCCACGAATCGCAGCCAGTACTTCTTTAGCGTTTTAAAATTCAAATTATTCATTCTTCATCCTGTGTAAATTATATAGCTGCATTTATAAAGAAAAGTTTTATCCTATAAAATACGCAGGACTTCTTATCCTGTCGTCCTTTTGAACCAAGAAAATAATTTACGCTTAAGCTTATTTTTTTATAGGTAGTAGTAAAACAGGGTCTTCAATATCGTAACCAGTTTCTTCTGGAACCCCCAAATATTTAACGATAACCAACCTCTTATTTTGTTTAGGCACACTATAATTTTGGGAAATTTTTATTGCTTTGCTGTAATGAACCGCAACATGGGTCTTACTTTGTAAAGACGGCGATTTTACAACATATTCTGTTTTATATTGCGTGATCTTTCCTGAAGGATCAAACCAAGACGATATCTGATTCTGATGAGTTTTTAATGTTTGAATTTTTACAGTCTTACTATTACTTACGATCAAAGGAGTTAAATTCCTTTTAATTTTATTAAGTGCCTTATTAAACGCTGTACTATCTTGATCATAATCAATCTTATGTGTTTTTGGATTGATATAGAGAGATTTAACTTCAATCAGTTTATCAGGCGATTTACTATTTAATAGATAATAATATAGTTGTGGTAGGCGTCCTCGGCCATCTTCATAATGTCTTAATACATAAAGTTTCTTCTCTTTTTGCTGATAGCCCAATACTTCAATTTTTTGTCCACCACCCACTGTCGCATAGGTATGTGCGGATAAGGTAAGAATCGTGCTAAAAGTTAAAAATTTTAGAAATTTCATTAGTTCATATCCTTGTGATCTGATAACTATATTGTATAAATACCAATCAGTTTAAAATGACACTTGAGTAAGTGTTACTTGCTGTTTTTATATTCTTTTGTACACAAGCAGCCTTTCTAAGGAGGCTTTATTTATTATTTCTCTCCCCCTTCAAAACAACTCGTCTAGCTTTTACATATAAGCCGTCATAGAAGAACAGGCTAGCACTTGCTAGCATCGACATGAGTAAACATACATGGACTAAAATTTCTAACAAAAGAGTTTAAAAAATAATCCAACATCTTTTCCCGCTCGATTGCCCCATCTGAGCTTAAAAGCTGAATGATTGTGCCCTCCACCATATATACAAATAGCTTGGCATCGGTAAAAGAAGCATCCGCGTTTAGCACTCTAAGCTGACTATAAATTTCATTTTTGAGCCATGTTCTATAGCGCATTGCAGATTGATAAGCGTTGGGATAACTATTTTTAATCTCAAAAATAGCTTTAAATAATAAGTAATACGGCCCTTCTAAATCGGTATGTAAATAATAAAGCTTCTTAAGTTTATCTATTGCGGGAGTGCTTAAGTCATACTCGACCATTGCGACCACTTGCTCTTGGAGCTTTTCTTTTTGCACCATAAGGCAGATTTCAATAAGCCTTTCTTTAGAGTGAAAGTAATTATAAAAAGTCGCTTTCGTAATTTCTGATTCTTTCACTATTCTGTCGACGCCAATAAGGTGAAATCCACGGTGATGAAACAGATCAATTGCTTTATTTACAACATATAAGGTACGTGTTGGGAGAGCTAAATTTGGCATAGTTTTACCGTTATAAAAATTTTTGTTGTATGTAGAGATAAAAAAGCCTGTGCCCTTTTTGGGAGAAAAAAAGGCACAGCAAAGCCGTAAAGACTGTGCTTGGCACATCTCAAGTTTTGTTGTTGCTGAGTTTTAAGTAAAAATGACTTTAAGCCTGAAAACCTTAAGGCGTTCAAGCTGTTTTATTTTTTAAGTTGTGTCGTTATAGCTTTTGGCATTGAGAGCCAAGAAATAATGGATGTGCAAAGCCAACTCCTTTTTATTGGGAGTTCTGCCGACATGAATAGAAATTATGGTGGCAGAACGAGAAAGGGTTCGCGGACTGGTTTCGACTCCAGCACACCCGAAGGTGTCCCTCTCCCGTCCTACCGCTACGGGAGGAGACTGGGAGTTTACACATAAGACTATTCCTCAGAAGAAATAATCCTGATGTGGTCGAAAAAATCGGTCCGCGACGACCGGCTGGCAATGTGGCCAGCAGGCAAAGAATAGTGCCCAACCCTTTTACAGTCAAGCACGTAAAATGCCATTTGTTTTAAATTAAATCATTAGAAAAGTAAGGCTAAATAATGGGTGGGTTATTGTTAAGTGGGGGTTGTAAACTAGAAATAGGATCACCAATAAATATTGATGGGAAGTCATGCCTAAATAAAATACAGCAATATTTAGCTACCCCCCTCTTTCAAATGATCAGCATTATATCTCTCAAATTAAATAGATATTTAAATTAATTCTTAATATCATTTAGAAGTTATCGGAATACTTTAACTGCTTTATCGAAGCATAAAAATATAAATTTTTAAATATGACTAATTAGAAAAAGCTCTATATTGATACAACAATAAAAATGTTATATTGTCAGGCAACCAAACGGTCAGCACTAACTCATTAATGCTCTCACTGTTGTAAACATTTGGTTCGGGCGAAAACACAGCAATGTGCTTGTCAACTGAACCATGACGAGGGTCTGGCTAGTCTTATCACCGATGAGATGAGCTATGTCCATGTTGATAACAGTCCTTTTGCTATCTTTACTTGGAAGGTACTTGGTATTTTCAAGATGGAGGGCGTGATGGCGCAGGCGGTTTGGCGATATAATATCTATCGAAAAATTCAATGGCTAATTCAGTTTGCCGTGATAATTACACCAGTAATTATTCATACAAATCAATTAGTTATGTGTGTTTTCTTGGAGATTATTGTATTGTTGTTTGATATATTATTATGGTATAATGGAAGTAGTATGTCGCAAGAAAAGATGGCAATAAATTGCTCTCACTGTTGTAAACATTTGGTTCGGGCGAAAACACAGCAATGTGCTTGTCAACTGAACCATGACGAGGGTCTGGCTAGTCTTATCACCGATGAGATGAGCTATGTCCATGTTGATAACTGTGCCCCTTTTTAACCATTATGAGATAGCTTCACAAGTACGTAATGGAACAGAAGGTTTTTATTAAAAATGTTATTTTATGATTTTTTAAAAGAAGGTTTTGATTTTTACTTCCAAGAGTTTAAAAAGAAAAATATAAATAATTACGATAAAAAATATCATACCAATTATATTTCAATTAAAGAGTTTGAAAAAGATATTAAAGTTAATTCAGAAAATATTTTCAATTCTATAAAAAATAACAATTATAAATTTCAATCTCTATACCCTATAGTTATTGAAAATAAAAAGGAATTAAACAAAAAGCCACGTTTAATTTGCATACCGACAGTTAGAGATCGCCTAATACAGATGATCTTAATTTATTATATTTCAATACATTTAAAAAATGAATTAGCTGTTCTTAAATCCCAAGATTTTTCTGTTTCTGGTGTAGGAATTTTAAAAGCTCGTCAAAAAGCAAAGGATTTGAGAAATACTAAACCCTATGTATTAAAGACAGATATATCTTCTTTTTTTGACAATATTGATCGAGCAAAATTATTAAATGAGATAAAGGATGTAATGCCACCAGATATACTTTATTTATTCCAGTCAATTATTTATTGTGATCCAAGCATTCCTTATGAATATAATAAAGATTATAAAAAACTAATTTACTCTAAATTAAGGAAAGGCGTAAGGCAAGGTATGCCTATTTCTCCACTCCTTGCTTCTTTCTATTTAAATGATTTTGATGAATGGTTAATTAAGAAGAAATACAAGCATGTACGTTATGCTGATGACCTAATTTTTTTTCTTGACTCAGAAAAGCAATGTAAAGAAGTCTATAGAGAAGTTTCTCAAGAGTTACTTAAATTAAATTTAACTTTACCCACACTTGAAGAAAATACAAAGACTCAAATTATTTCTCCTAAAGAAACAGTCAATTTTTTAGGTTTAGATCTGCGTTATGAAAATGAAAAATATAATTGGTATATTCCACCCCATGTAATTGAAAATGTAAAATATAATTTATTACATCTAACTAATATTCAAAATAATCTCAAAATGAAATTAAATTTCTCCAAAACTATAAGTCGTATGGAACAAATTATTTCTGGTTATCAACATTGTTATAGTGATGCCGATTCTTTAAACTTAAAAGATTTCAATAAAATACTAATTTTAGAAAAGCAAAAAGCTATTAATTTACTTTTTAAAAATTTAGGAATTGATATTAGCACAGTACATTCACAATATTTAAAATATTTATTAGACAATTAAATATTTAATTGTCTAATATTTTTAAATACCTTATATTTAATTTATATACACACATTACAATTTCCTACCTATTTTAATTAAGCTTGTAGCCAAATTAGAAGGGGGTGATTTACTAAAATGTATATGAATATGTGGAAATTCAATTTTTTCTTTATTAAAACAGCATTCTTTGAATATTTTTTTAGATTCTTTACATGGACACATATCATTTTCGTCAACAGTATTAAATTCAGAACGATCAATTAATTTTTTGGTTTTAAATGGCTTCCAATAATCAAAAGGAGATTGTAATCTTTCTGATATAAAATCAACTGCGCTATAATCATAATCTAGCATTGGTATACATGATTTTTGGACAGGATTTTTTACCATAGAAATTTCTTTCAGCTCACAGCCCCCATCTGCTACATGCACACACAATTTACCATTATATAATTTACCTTTTTTATGAATACATTTATTCCTTGGCCGAATAACATGCCCACATATTGAACATGTATACTGCTTTATTGTTGCACCAATACTAAAGAAAATTTTGTAAGGAAATAACGATTGCCAACTCTCAACAATCTCTTTGTAGAAATCCAACTTATATTTTTTTATAAAATCTTCGTCTACATTTTTCTCTAGGAAAGAAATGTCTATTTCTATCCTTTCTAATAGAACCCAAGCTTCATAATGCTTCTTATCTTTCAATAAAAAGAAAGTTTTAATATATCTATCTTTAATTATAAGTATAGTTTTCAACTTCCACAAAAAGTTAGATAAATCTTCATCTCCTTGTTCCTGAATATTTTCTAACAGTTTACTAACTTCTTCTAAAGCAACTTTATAGTGACTTTCATTAGTAGAATTGCTTAGTAATAAAGTATCTATATTATTTAGCATGTCTATTAACTTCATTGTCTCTACTCAACTCATTAACTTTATCTAGAACACTATTAATATGCTCAGCTTTACCACGATAGGCTACCTTGATATTCTTATCGTTGTTCTTTTCAATTATAATATTAACCTCTATTTCATCATCACTTTTAGCCTGCAATTCATTTGAAATATAATCACTCATAACATTTGTGAATATTGGTACAGCTACTTGAGCTACTAAAAAAACACCTAACCAATGTGCTTTTGAATGTAATGCTAACTCTTGATACTCCTCATCAAAAGCAAAAAGTTCAACTTCATTTTCACCTAATTCTTCTTGTAAATAAGAAAAAATATCAATTGTACCAGTATGAAATGCATCATTCTGTCTAACACTAGGAAGAATTAATACACTAACATCCCTATTTAAAATTAAAGGTTTTTCATTTTTCAAAGTTGAAAAGTTTAAATCTGTTTCTTCCACCTTAAGCAATTGATCTGAAATCATTTATTCCCACCTAAAAATTTAAATTTTATCTGAAACTTTCTTTCAATTATTTCTATTTAATATAAACCAAAGCTAAGTAAGATAACCATACTTAGCTTTGGAAAATAACCAGCTTATTCAACTTTATTATTATCTTAATGTATTTTTGCTCTGGATCTAACAATCAAATAACTTTATATCACGGCGCAAGCCTGTAACACGTAGATGTAAACAAAGCGACTCTATTATTCAAACCGTCTGTTATCAACACTTCATAATGCGCAAATTTTTTACTACTTCCGACCTTGGTTGCCGTTGCAAATAACACCCTATCTTTCGCACCGCTCATATAGCGAATATCAGCTTGTAGGCCAGTATATGGCGCATCCCCTGCATTACACGCCATCGCAAAAGCGATATCGGCTAAAGAAAATATGACTCCACCATGTACACCGCCCAAGGCATTCATGTGTTCGTCTTTTACATTAAGCTTGCAACGCGCTTCATCAAAACTGCGATGCAGTACTTCTACACCCAATAGCTCTGCGAATTGATCAACCGCTGTGGTTTCATTTTTTTGCACAAACGTCTCCCTACTCGTGCGAGTATTCCTTAAGTGTTATAAACCTATGTGTATTGAAATCGACTTGTTAAGAGCCGTTAAACGCTATCTTGTTTAATCTGATAGTTTGAAGAACTAAAGTCCTTATAGGTCAGGCGGTCATCCAACTCTGAAGTTAGAGGCTGAACTTCTTGCATTGAGTTTAAGCAGCGCTGTGCAAGTTCAATGTATTCTTGCGTGCCTCTGGTTTTCCACTTTTTTTCTTGTTCTGATAAATCACGTGCAACCTTGGCAGGGCTACCCATTGCCAGTACATTTGCCGGAATTATATCTTTGGTTTTGACCAAGCTATTTGCACCAATAATAGTGTTTTCACCAATTTCGGCATAGTCCAAAATTACGCTGTTCATGCCAACCAAAACATTTTTACCAATGCGGCAGCCATGCAAAGTTGTGCCATGCCCAATGTGCCCCATTTCCTCAACTAAAGTTACGCTTTGCGGAAAACCATGTACGGTGCAGCTATCTTGTATATTGGCATTTTGCTTAATATGAATACGACCAAAATCGGCACGCAATGAAGCAAATGGTCCTACATATACGCCCGCTTCAATAATCACATCACCAATTAAAACAGCGGTTGGGTGTACAAAAGCGTCTGGGCTAACGACTGGAATAACACCGTCAATACTATAACAAGGCATGATTTAACCTCTCATTTGTCGCCACCAAACCTCCGAAACGGCGCCAATAATGTGCTGTGGCATTTGGCATTGGTCCTTCTGCTGTTGCGGCAACAGACAAGAAGTATTCATCCGCAGGTTCAAATACTTTTTTATAAATATTCATTGATAACGTTCGCGCACTAATCGCAGGCCAGTCAGTTGGCAACAACTCAAGCGGTAATGCAGGGTCTTTCAATAAAATCCGTCGATAATAATGAATCAGCAAAGTTCGAATTTGAAAGGCCTGAACAGGTTCGAGTTGTTCGTTTTCCTGCATCAGCAACACGCCAATTTCTCTAAAAATATCGAGAAACTGTAGATATCTTTGGCGTAATTCATCGATGGGCCAGTTGGTTCTGAGCATACGTCCAATGGTATCGACCGAGTTATTAAAGAGCTGCAACGTTTCGGCTTTAAACACCACCACTTGCTCACTCATATTTAAGTCAACCAACAAGCGTTGCAGCTCAATACGGTTACAACCCGGATACGCCATTAGGTTTGTAGAAATATTGGCAAATCCTAACCATTCGAGTTCTTTCTTTAACAACGCTTTATTTTCAGTATCGAGGCTAGACATCAGAATAAGATCCCAATAATGGTCCCACTCTTTCATCTGGTCGTTATAAATGCGTTGCTCGGCCTGCAAATAAGTCGAACGGCTCGAATCGGTAATTCGATAAAAACTGGTTCTGCCGATTTTATCTGAACATAACCAATCATTTTTAACTAAACGAAAAACAGAGGTTCTTACAGCACGGTCATTAAAACCAAACAGCTCTAATAACTGAATCAGGCTTGCAAGACTGATATTTCCACCCCGATGAAGTACTGAATCTCCAAAAATTGTCGAAATAAGCGAAGTTCCACTTAAGGTTTCATTCTTTACAACAGAATCAATTATTTGCTGTATTTTTGCACTCATACTCATGTCTTGGCGTTTAGTTTCAGGGTATAGATTCTATACCCTGAATGATCTTGATGTTAAGCAATCTGACGCATATCGATTACCCGCTTTGCCTTACCTTCCGAACGAGGTAAGGTCGCTTCTGTCACAACTTCTACAGTAACGCTAATCCCAATCATGGTTTTAATGCGTTTCATCAACTCCTGAGCAAGTTGATTGGCCTGTATAGTACAGTTATGACACATCTCTGTACGAATATGCAAAGTATCCATATGGCCTTTTTTAGTCACCAAAATTTCATAATTTGGAACTAAATGTGGAACTTGCAAAATTTGCTCTTCAATTTGGGTCGGGAAAACGTTCACACCGCGAATAATCAGCATGTCGTCGCTACGGCCCACAATTTTATCCATCTTACGCATTGCCAGATTTTCACCCGGTAGTAAGCGGGTCAAATCACGAGTACGGTAACGAATAATCGGCAAGCCTTCTTTGGTAATGGTGGTAAAGACTAGCTCGCCAAGTTCACCATCTTTACAAACTTCACCTGTTTCAGGGTTAATAATTTCTGGGTAGAAATGATCTTCCCAAATGGTTAGCCCTTCGCCTTCACCTAAGCACTGCATCGCAACACCCGGACCCATCACCTCAGACAAACCATAAATATCGAGTGCTTTAATATTGAGACGTTCTTCAATTTCACGGCGCAGTTCGTTGGTCCACGGCTCGGCACCAAAAATACCGACTTTTAAAGACGTATTACGTGCAGTACCAAATTGTTGTTCGAGTTTTTCAATAATACTCACGCAATATGATGGCGTAACCATAATTGCAGTCGGTTTAAAGTCTTGAATAAGCTGAACTTGCTTTTCAGTTTGTCCGCCAGACATTGGAATAACCGTTGCACCTAAGCGCTCGGCACCATAATGTGCACCTAGACCACCTGTAAATAGTCCATAGCCATAAGCCACCTGAACCATATCTTTCGCGGTTAAACCCGCCATGCGTAAGCAACGCGCAACAATGTCCGACCAAGTATTAATATCTTTTTGGGTATAACCCACCACAGTCGGTTTACCCGTTGTACCAGATGATGCATGTAAACGCACAATTTGCTCTTGCGGTACGGCAAACATACCAAACGGATAGTTGTCTCTTAAATCCTGTTTGGTGGTAAATGGAAACTTCGCCAGATCGTCTAAAGTTACGAAGTCGTCAGGATGCACACCCGCTTCATCGAACTTTTTCTTATAGACCGGACTATTTTCATATACAAAAGTCAGGGTTTGTTTTAACCGTTTAGTTTGCAGCTCTCGAAGCTCTGCAAGTGTTAATTGCTCAACATTATCCATTGTAAGGCTGTCCATCGCCTCTCTCCTCATTATGTAATTTTAAAAACCGTCTAAGTTAATTTAAGTTTTCCAAAATCAGTGCGACACCTTGTCCAACACCTACACACATCGTGCAAAGTGCATAGCGTCCACCTCGTTTTTTTAGCTCACGTGTTGCGGTAATCACTAAACGTGTACCACTCATACCGAGCGGATGTCCGAGTGCAATCGCACCGCCATTTGGGTTAACGCGTTCATCGTCATCTTTTAGACCAAGTTCACGCATACAAGCCAAAGATTGGGCTGCGAATGCTTCATTCAGCTCAATCACATCCATCTGATCTAGCGTTAAACCTGTTTGCTTTAAAATTTTCTGCACAGCCGGAACAGGACCTATACCCATATATTTGGGTTCAACCCCTGCACTTGCAATGCCAATTACACGTGCTAATGGTTTTAAACCATGTGTATCTGCAAATTCACGGTTGGTAATTAACACACATGCAGCGCCGTCATTTACACCAGAGGCATTTCCGGCAGTCACCGAACCACCTTCTTTTTTAAACGGCGCTTTTAGTTTAGCGAGTGCTTCAAGTGTCGTTTCACGCGGATGTTCGTCTCGATTAACAACGTTCACGTTTTTCTTACGGTCTGTAATCTCGACAGGCAAAATCTCATCGTTAAAGAAACCGTTTTGTTGTGCCGCAGCGGTTTTTTGTTGGCTACGCAATGCAAACGCATCTTGGTCTTCACGACTAATCTGATATTTTTCAGCTACATTTTCGGCTGTTTCGGGCATGCTGTCGGTGCCGTATTGCGCTTTAAGTTGCTTATTTACAAAGCGCCAGCCAATGGTGGTGTCATAAATTTCAGGTGTACGGCTAAACGCTTCGGTCGGTTTAGCTTGTACAAATGGCGCACGGCTCATCGACTCAACACCACCTGCCAACACAAATTGTGCTTCACCAGCTTTAATTGAGCGTGCTGCAAGGCCTACTGCATCTAAACCCGAAGCGCATAAGCGATTGACGGTCATGGCTGGCACTGTATCAGGTAAGCCTGCTAACAGTGTTGCCATACGTGCAACGTTACGGTTGTCTTCACCTGCTTGGTTAGCACATCCCAAAAATACTTCGTCTACCGTATTCCACGGTAGGTTCGGGTGTTTATCTTTTAAATATTTGATGGGTAATGCAGCTAAATCATCTGCACGTACAGCACTTAGGGCACCTGCATATCGTCCAATTGGGGTACGAATAAAATCGCAAATTAAAACGTCTTCCATGTTGACTCCTGATTATGCAAATTCGGTCATATCACGTGAATATTGAGTAGCAATGTTTTGGGTTTTCGCTACATATTGCTTGAGGTAGATACTCGCGCGATATTTTTCCTCTCCATACAGTGCATATAAGTTATTTAAGGTTTGGAGCACATAAGCGCCACCCATTTGTGTCAACCACTGGTAAGGGCCTTTAGGATAATTCACTCCATATTTCATGGCATTATCAATATCTTCCAGACTCGCAACTCCATGTAAACTTGCTTCGCAGGCTTCATTAATGAGTAAAGCGATGGTACGTAAGGTTAACAGTGCCGGATGGTCTTTAATCCACATCACGCTCATACCAAACTGTGCAAAGTAAGCCTCAACTTTAGCCAGATCATTTGTTTCACAAAGCTCGTTATGACTGAGTACTAAAGCCTCCGCCTGCTCAAAATCATGGTGCCAATCCATTAAAACCACTTTACGGCTTAGGTAATGAATATTGGCTGACTCACCTTGGCTTAAACGTAAGTCGATATCATCAATTTGAAGGATATTGTCATCACTCGCAGATCCGCTTTTTAAACCTAAACGCGTTAAAAAAGCAGGTAGCTGAGACCAAGTCCCTTTTAGCTGAATATGGGCATCGACTGGTTTGGCAACCACAGCTTGAGGCTGAAATGTCTGGTATTGATTTTTTTCGTTATAGGTATAAAAGCCTTGTTTTGACTTACGCCCCCAAGCACCTGCATCGACCAATTCTTTTTGAACGAGGCTTGGACGATAGCGTGGCTCGTAAAAGAACTCTTGGTAAACGCTTTGGGTTACCGAAAAGTTAACATCTTGCCCAATCAGGTCAGTAAGTTCACAAGGCCCCATCGCAAAACCGCCACATTGCTTTAAGGCATAATCTAGCTGGTCATAGCTGGTGACTTGTTCTTGCAGTGCTCTAAAGCCTTCCGCATAAAACGGCCGTGCAATTCGGTTAACAATAAAACCGGGAGTCGACTTGGTGAGTACAGGAATTTTCTTCCAATTCAGCATCAAGTTTTTTAAAGCCAAACATAAGCTGTTTGGGGTTTTTAAGCCTTGTACAATTTCAACCAGTTTCATGACTGGTGCAGGGTTAAAAAAGTGTAAACCCACTACCCGCTCAGGGTGAGTAATGCCCGCCGAAATTGCAGTCACTGAAATTGAAGATGTATTGCTTGCAAAAATGGTTTGCGCACTACAAATTTCAGCAAGTTGCTTAAATAAAGACTGTTTAACTTCTTTTTTCTCAACGACTGCTTCAATCACCAAGTCAGCATCACGCAGCGCTTCAATTTGATTGACCACTGTTAAACGCGCTAAGGCTTCATCAGCTTGCTGCTCTGTGAGCTTGCTCTTTTCAACCAGCTTTTTAAACGTCTGCCCTAAACCTTGAACGGCTTGTTGCGCTTTTTGAGCATCTAGATCATATAAAACGGTCGTGTGTCCATTAACGATGGCTAACTGGGCAATGCCGATGCCCATAGTGCCAGAACCAATGACGGCAATTCGGGCACGAGATAAGTCTAAATCTGTCATGCTTAGCGCCCTTTAAAATTTGGTTCACGTTTATTCATAAAGGCTTGTACACCTTCACGATAATCTTCGGAACGGCCTGCAATGCGTTGTAAATCTCGTTCTAACAGCATTTGCTCATCAAAAGTGTTATTGCTTGATTGATGAATGGCTTTTTTAATGAGAGATAGACCAAATGTAGGCTGTTTCGCTAAACGTTCAGCGAGTTCAGTCACTTTTGTTTTAAGCTCGGCGTCTTCAACCACATCCCAAATCATGCCCCATTCTTTTGCAGTTTCTGCGGGGAGCTTGTCACCTAACAACGTCAAACCCATCGCACGCGCATGGCCTACAGCACGTGGTAAAAACCATGTACCCGCCGAGTCTGGAACCAAACCTAAGCGGCAAAATGCTTGTACGAAGTTTGCCGATTTAGCTGCTATCACCAAATCACATGCCAATGCAATATTTGCCCCTGCACCTGCTGCCACGCCATTTACCGCGCAAATGACAGGCTTTGGCATATTTACAATCGTTTTAATGAGCGGATTATAGTAAGTTTCAATGGAATATCCTAAATCTGGAGCTTCAGCATTTGGGTCTACTACACGGTCGCCTAAGTCTTGCCCTGCACAGAAGCCGCGGCCTTCGCCACTAATCACAACACATCGAACATCTGGATTTTTAGTCCACTGGCTTAAAACCTCGGCCACTTCACGGTGCATATCAACGTTAAAGCTATTCAGTGCTTTTGGGCGGTTAAATGTCAGGTAGCCAACACCATTTTTTTCTTCAGCAATAATATTTTGATAGTCCATCACTCACCTCTAAACACTGGCTTTCTTTTCTCAAAGAAAGCATTAATCCCTTCGTTTCGATCTTTTGTAGCCGCCAGCCAGACAAAGTTTTGACGTTCAAACTTGAGTCCCTGACTTAATGTTGTTTCATGAATACTTTTAATTGATTGTTTAATCACGCGAATCGCTAAAGGCGCTTGTTTGGCAATTTTGGCTGCAAGTTGAACCGCATATTCAACGGTTAATTCGGTCGGAACCACTTGACTGCAAATGCCATGTTGCTCGGCTTGTTTTGCCGAAATCATTTCACCTGTCATAGCCCAGCGCATGGTGAGTTGTTGTCCAACCAAGCGTGCTAAACGCTGTGTTCCGCCTGCACCCGGCAACATCCCAAGGCCAATTTCAGGTAAAGCGAATCGGGCATTTTCACCGCAAATCACCATATCTGAATGCAAAACCAACTCAAACCCAGCGCCTAAGGCATAGCCATTCACTGCTGTAATCAGTGGCTTACTAAACGCATCAATTTTTTGCCAAAGCTTCGGGCGAATATCGAGTTGCAAAGACACGGCGTCCATTGCAGCCAACTCACTCAGATCTGCTCCAGCCGCAAAACACTGAGCGTTACCCGTTAAAACCACCGCTTTGACTTGAGCATTATGTTCAGCTTCTTCGAGCAACTCGCATAAACACTGTAATGTTGCATTGTTTAAAGCATTTCTTTTTTCTGGACGGTTTAGGGTTAATAACAAAACACCGTCAGCAGCTGTACTGGCTTTGATCAACTCTTGCATGACAGCCTCTATTCATCAAAACTCAAGCGAACATTTGAGCCTTTTGGTAAGGTCTGACAGCTCAGCACATAGCCCTTTTCAACTTCATCTTCTTCAAGACTATAGTTAAGGAACATGTCGACTTCGCCAGAAAGTACCTTACAACGACAGGTCGCACACACCCCACCTTTACATGCATACGGTAAGTCGGCACCCGCACGCAAAGCCGCATCAAGAATACTTTCATCATCTTGAGCCACAGAAACAATCAGTTCACGGCCATCTAAAATAATGTTTACTTTTTCTTCTTTACGGTTTGCATCCGCTTCAACACTACGTTTACGCGCTTGCCCTGTATGGAAACGTTCGGTGTGAATGCGCTCTTTGGCAATACCAAAGTTCGGTAAAGTATTTTCTACGGCATTCATCATTTCGTCCGGGCCACAGGCAAAAACATGGTCAAAATTTGTTTCAAGCACTTCAAAATCAAAAAGTTGCTTAAGCTTTTCTGCATCAATACGACCGTTCATTAGTTCACTATCGTTGAACTCACGAGAAAAAATATTGATAAGTTGAAAGCGTTCTTTGAACTGATCTTTCAAATCCATAATTTGCTCGGCAAACATGGTTTGTTTCCATGAGCGATTGCCATAGAGCAAGGTAAAGTTAGCTTCAGGTTGTTCAAATAAAACTTGTTTAATAATTGATAAAATTGGCGTGATACCACTACCCGCAGCAACGCCTAAATAGTTTTGTCCGCCCATCTTGGCTGCTTTTTGAAAAAACACACCTTGTGGTGGCATGACTTCAAGCACATCGCCCACTTTTAAATGGTCATTTGCCCAGTTTGAAAATTGCCCTTGATCAATTTTTTTAACCGCAATACTGATGTCTTCTTTGCCCGCATAGCTACAAATTGAATAACAACGGCGGATTTCACCCGCTTCGGTTAAATGGCGAATGGTTAAGTGTTGACCCGGTTGAAATTGGAATTGTTCTTGTTGTTCAGGTACAACGTCAAATGCAATACAAATTGCCTGATCGGTTTGCGGTGTAATACTTTTTACTTTTAATGGTACAAATTGGCTCATGGCTGATTTCCTTATCTAAAGACTTAAATACATTTGAAGTAATCAAAAGGCTCAAGACAGTCCTGACATTTATAAAGTGCTTTACAGGCGGTAGAACTAAACTCTGTTAACAGTCGGGTATGTCGGCTTTTACAACGTGGGCACTCGACACCATTTGTTAAGTGAACATGAGTTCCACATTGATGCGCCAACCCTTCAGGTGGTGCAATGCCATAAACTTGCAGTTTCTTTTTCCCTGCTTCAGACATCCAGTCCGTGGTCCATGCTTCTGATAAATCGACCATGACTTTGACCGGTGTCAAAGCTTCTGCGGTAAATGCCTCCACAATTTGTGCTTTGAGCATATCCGTTGCTGGGCAACCGCTATATGTTGGAGTTAGACGAACAATAATTTCTTGTTGATCGTTAATCTCTACACCGCGAATCATGCCCAAATCGACAACTGATAAAACCGGAATTTCAGGGTCACTTACCGTTTGTAGAACGTCCCAACATTGGTCGATGCAATGACGAATCATTTGCATGGCTCACCTCCTTGTCTTACCAGGTCATTCCCGGATAAGTTCTTTGAATACATTGCATTTCAGCCAATAAATAACCCAAATGCTCGGTATGCAATCCTTGTTTCGCACCACGGCGATAAGCACCGTTCACAGCAACATTTAATTCAAAACGCTTAAGCTCATCTGCAATGGTTTGGTTCCATTGTTCTTTTTCATTTGAAAAATCTGGAATCACGCCTTCTGCAACTAGTGCTTTTTCGTCTGCACTCAGTTCAAATAATTCAGCGGTAAAGCGCCATAAATTATCTAAACCGTCTTGTACACGTTGATGCGCTTCATCTGTGCTTAAACTTAAACGTTCCATCCAGCTTGTCGAAAAGCGAATGTGATACTTCACTTCTTTTAAAGATTTGACAGCAAGCGCACTTAATTCAGGAAGTGAGCTTTGCGCTAAGGCCGTAAATAAATGAAGATGGTAATGGTCCATCAACCATTGGCGTACAATCGTTTGTGCAAAGTCACCATTGGGTTGTTCGCACAACAAGAGGTTTAAAAACTCACGTTCTGTACGGAAATACGCAAGTTGGTCTTCATCACGCTTAGCTTCATCATATTGACCAGCCAACGTTAGAAAGTTTCTTGCTTGACCTAACAAGTCCAAGCCGATATTGGCTAAGGCAATATCAATTTCAAGCTCAGGTGCATGCCCGCACCATTCAGCCAAACGCTGAGATAAAACCAGTTGGCTGTCGCCAATATGTAATAAGAATTTAGATAAAACTGAATGATTCATTTGCCATTCCCCTTACATGTGCTCAATGCCATCTGGGATATGGTAAAAAGTCGGATGACGATAAACCTTGTCTAAAGAAGGATCGAAAAATTCAGCTTTTTCATCTGGCTGTGATGACTTAATCAGTTCTGAACGAACCACCCAAATGCTAATTCCTTCATTACGACGCGTGTAAACATCACGAGCATGTTGCAGTGCAATTTCATCATCAGGTGCTCTTAAGCTGCCTACATGACGGTGGCTTAAGCCTTGTTTACTACGTACAAATACTTCGTAGAGCGACCAGTTGTTTTTATCTTCCATTTTGATTTCCTCAAATTTTTCCATAAATCTTGTTAAGCCACTTTGTTCGCTTCAAGCTGCTGTTTTTTCGCGTAGACTACTGCTGCATCACGAACCCATTTGCCGTTTTCCCATGCTTTACGGCGTGCTTCGATACGCTCGTGATTACATGGTCCACGTCCGGCAATCACTTCATTAAATTCGTGCCAGTCAATCTCGCCAAACTCATAGTGGCCTGTTTCTTCATTGAACTTTAAATCTGGGTCCGGTACTTCCAAGCCAAGTTGCAACACTTGCGGTACAGTGTTATCGACAAACTTTTGACGTAATTCATCGTTACTAAAACGTTTGATTTTCCACGCCATGCTTTGTGCGCTGTTTGGAGAATGTTCATCGCTTGGACCAAACATCATGAGTGCAGGCCACCAGAAACGATTCACTGCATCTTGTGCCATCTGTTTTTGTTCCGCTGTACCGTTTGCCAAAGCCATCATGGCTTCAAAACCTTGACGTTGGTGGAAACTTTCTTCTTTACAAATACGTACCATTGCACGTGCATATGGCCCATATGAAGTACGGCAAAGCGCAACTTGGTTCACAATGGCTGCCCCATCGACAAGCCAACCAATTGCAGCGACATCTGCCCAAGTCAAAGTTGGATAGTTAAAGATTGATGAGTATTTCATTTTCCCATTAATCAACTTTTCCATCATGTCATCACGGTCAGCACCTAAGGTTTCTGCCGCGCTATACAGATATAAACCATGACCCGCTTCATCTTGTACTTTCGCGAGCAAAACTGCTTTACGTTTTAAAGTCGGCGCACGAGTAATCCAGTTTCCTTCAGGCAACATACCTACAATTTCAGAATGGCCATGTTGCCCGATTTGACGAATCAATGTTTTGCGGTAGGCATCAGGCATTTGATCCTTAGCCTCGATCGTAATTTCATTGGCAATATTTTGTTCAAATTTCTGGTAATTGTTTTCCATTCTTTCATTCCCTGTAGGTATCACCCTTAAATCTATTTTTCGATACACAAAAAACAAAGTCAACTAATTTTTTTGTATCAAATTAAATCCACAACAACAAACCAATACAAGCTATTGAAATTTATATAATTAAGTTAAATGTAAAAAACTTTTTTACTTTTAAAAATCAAAATAAAGTTGACTTTTATACAAATTAATCTGAAATTATGAATCATATTTTTGCAATTTTTATAATTGATGTATCAAATAAAAAAGGAGTTTGGTCATGCTTGAACAAGCACACCTAGAAGGAACCTCAACTGACACAGATTTTCAGCAGTCTGAGCATCAACTGCCTCATCTTGCTTCTTATGTCTATGGAACATGGCATTCGTCTGACGAAGAATTACGTACCGTTTATCATGCCATTACAGGTGAAGCGATTTATGCCGTAAGTAGTCATGGCGTTGATATGAAACGTGTTGTTCAATATGCCAAACAAAATGGTTCAGAACTGGCTAACTGGACATTCCACCAACGTGCTAATGCGTTAAAACAAATTGCCCAACATTTACTTGAACGCAAGGAAGACTTCTACAAACTTGCTTATGCCACAGGCGCAACTCGTAAAGATGCGTGGATTGATATTGAAGGTGGGATCCAGACATTATTTGCTTATTCGAGTCTGGTTCGCCGTGAACTCAATGATGAAAAAATTATTACTGAAGACAGCTGGATTCAATTATCTAAAAATGGGACTTTCGGTGCTAAGCACATTTTAAGTCCTAAAGCAGGTGTTGCCGTTCATATTAATGCTTTTAACTTTCCAATTTGGGGAATGCTTGAAAAGATTGCACCGACGCTACTTGCAGGCGTGCCATGTATTGTGAAACCAGCAACCGATGGTGCCCAATTAACTCAAGCAGTTGTAAAAGCCATTGAAGAAACACATGTCTTACCAAAAGGCGCACTACAACTCATTTGCGGTCAGACTTATGACCTGTTAGAACAGTTAGGTCCACAAGACTGCGTGACTTTTACAGGTTCTGCCTACACAGGCCAAAAACTACGTAACCACCCTCACCTCAATAAATATTCGATTCCATTTAGTATGGAAGCCGACTCGGTAAACAGTGCAATTTTAAGCCCTGAGGCAAATGAAGAAACTGTCGATTTATTTGTGCGTGAAGTCTTCCGCGAAATGACCACCAAAGCAGGCCAAAAATGTACTGCCATTCGTCGTGCATTTGTTCCTGAAAACTTGTTAGCAACTGTGCAAGAAAAGCTAACTGCCAAACTTGCTAAAGTTGTGGTGGGTGACCCTCAAAAAGAAGAAACCACCATGGGGGCTTTAGCGAGCATTAAACAAAAACATGACGTTGCAGAAAAAGTTGCTGAACTCAGCAAAGATGCAAAAATTGTTTTTGGTGGCAACGATAGCTTTACATTTAATGCAGATCATCCTGAAAAAGGCGCTTTTTTCGCTCCAACTTTATTGGTGTGCGAACAGCCTTTACAAGCGACGAATGTTCATACCACGGAAGCTTTCGGTCCGGTATGTACACTCATGCCATATCAAAACATTGAAGAACTAGCTGACCTTGTTTCACGTGGTGAAGGTAGCCTAGTGGCTTCTGTCGTTAAAAATAACGATGAGAATATTGAGCAGATTATTCAAAAAATTGCGCCTTGGCATGGCCGTGTGCATGTACTCGATGCAGAGTCAGCAAAAGAAAGTACAGGTCATGGTTCACCACTTCCACATTTAGTACACGGCGGCCCTGGCCGTGCAGGTGGCGGTGAAGAGTTAGGTGGTATTCGCGCGGTTAAACATTATATGCAGCGCACTGCAATTCAAGGCTCTCCAAACAGTCTGACACAAATTACTCACTCATGGACTGCTGGCTCAAAAGTTAATGAAGACCGCGTACATCCATTTAAAAAGTCTTTTGATGAGTTAGTGATTGGTGAGCGTTTATTAACGGCGCGCCGTACAGTCACCGAAGCAGATATTGTCAATTTTGCTTGTTTAAGCGGTGACTACTTCTATGCACATACTGACAAAATTGCAGCTGCCGAGTCTTTCTTTGGTGAACGTGTGGCACACGGTTACTTCATTGTGTCTGCCGCAGCAGGTCTATTTGTAGATGCAGCACAAGGCCCTGTGATTGCCAATTATGGTATGGACAACTTACGTTTTGTTGAACCAGTTAAAATTGGTGACTCGATTCAGGTTGAACTGACCTGTAAACAGAAAACCCCTAAACCACAAAAAGACGCTTCTCAGCCTGCGCATGGCGTTGTGGTATGGGATATTAAAGTCAAAAACCAACGTGGTGAACTTGTCGCAACTTATGACATTTTAACTTTAGTTGCTCGCGAGGCTTAATGTTTAAAATGAGATGGGGTCACCTCGTCCCCATCTCATTTTTTTAACACTCAATGGCGTTAACAGCGAGACCACCTTTTGAAGTCTCTTTATATTTCTCAGACATATCTCTGCCTGTTTCTTTCATGGTTTGAATCACTTTATCTAGCGTGACAAAGTGTTCATCGTCATCATGAAGTGCCATTTGGGCTGCATTAATGGCTTTTACAGCTGCAATTGCATTTCGTTCAATGCAAGGCACCTGAACCAAACCACCAATCGGGTCACACGTTAAACCCAAGTTATGTTCAAGCCCAATTTCAGCCGCATGTTCCACCTGTTCAGGAGACGCTCCTAAAATCTCGGCTAAACCCGCCGAAGCCATCGCACACGCTGAGCCGACTTCGCCCTGACACCCTACTTCTGCACCAGAAATAGAAGCATTGAGTTTACATAAAATGCCAACGGCTGCCGCACTTAGAAAAAAGCGAACTACTTTGTCTTCGGAAAAGTCTTTAGAGAAAGTCACGTAGTAATATAAAACTGCCG
Source organism: Acinetobacter sp. FDAARGOS_494 (assembly GCF_003812225.1). Classification (NCBI taxonomy): domain Bacteria; kingdom Pseudomonadati; phylum Pseudomonadota; class Gammaproteobacteria; order Moraxellales; family Moraxellaceae; genus Acinetobacter; species Acinetobacter sp. FDAARGOS_494. Next base: position 3,140,961 of record NZ_CP033866.1, on the reverse strand, counting down.
GAATAATTCCTGCTGCACCATTTGTAGGTGCCGTCACTACTCGACCGCCAGCAGCATTTTCCTCATTTACCGCTAAGGCAAATAAATTGACCCATTCCATTGCATGAAAAGTCGTCACAATCAGGTTTGAGTTTTTCTTATTTAATAACTTATCGTGAATTTTTTTAGCCCGACGTTTTACGTTTAATCCGCCCGGTAATATGCCTTCATTAATTAATCCGTTGTGAATACATTGCTGCATCACTTTCCAGATTTCCATAATCTTGCTACGAATCTCAGCTTCACTCCGCCAGCTTTTTTCATTTTCAAGCATTAACTCGCTCACTGATAAATGATGAGTTCTACATAAGCTTAAAAGCTCAGCCGCACTGTGAAATGGATATGGAACTTTAACGTCGTTGGTTTCAGTTTGGGTGTGTGTTAATTGTCTTTCACTGACAATAAAGCCACCACCAACCGAATAGTAAGTTTCTGCATATAAAATTTCTTGAGCCCTGTTATACGCAATCAGTTCCATTGCGTTGGGGTGATAAGGCAAAGATTCATCTAAAAAAAGCACATCATGCTTATAGTCAAAAGAAATACTCTTTTGCTGATTAAGCTGGATGGCTTTATTTTCAAGAACATCTTCAATCAAGCTTGTACTTACTTGAGTATCAATATGTTCAGGGTCAAAACCCATTAAACCTAACAGAACAGACTTATCTGTCGCATGACCGACACCGGTTGCCGACAGCGAACCGTATAACTTCACCTGAACTCTAACCGTGGCTTGTAAATCGTCTTGCTTCAATAAATCATCCACAAAACTGTATGCCGCTCGCATGGGTCCAACTGTATGGGAGCTAGATGGGCCGATGCCAATTTTAAAAAGATCAAATACACTAATAAACACGTGGTCCTACCTTCGATTCATTATTATTCGTATGTTCGTCGTTATTGTGTCCTTTCGGATAGCTCTAAAATTATCATTAAGCCATCTATAAAGCACTGAAAATAAATGGTTCATTGCCTAAAAACAACACAATCAATTGCTAATACAGCCTTTTTAAAAAATTGAATTTTCCATTAATTTAAATGGTAAATGACTCAACCAATATTGAAGAATTGTTCTTTTGAGCAAATAAAATCACAAACCTTTGCCAATTTTTTATAAAAAATATTTGGTTTTCAAGTTATTTACTTGAAATTTAAAATATTTAAAATCAATTAAAAACAAACATTTACATAGTATTTAAATCATTCACTGTCCATAAATAGAATAAAAATTCCCCTATTTACCAATAACCATATATCGTATACGATATATGAAAGAACAATAGTTCTGTCGTTAAGGAAAACGTAATGACAAGTCAGTTTAAAAAACAGTTATCTCTAATGGATCTTACATTCATTGGCTTAGGCGCCATTTTCGGTTCAGGATGGTTATTTTCAGCAAGTCATGTGGCCTCTCAAGCCGGCCCTGCGGGTATATTGTCATGGATTATTGGGGGCTTTGCCGTTTTAATTCTGGGAATTATTTATTGTGAGTTAGGCGCAGCCTTACCCCGAGCAGGCGGTATTATCCGTTATCCCGTATTTTCACATGGCCCATTACAAGGATATTTATTGGGTTCTGTGACCGTCATTGCCTTTTCAAGTTTAATTGCAATTGAAGTCGTCGCTGCCCGCGAATATGCAGCAGCATGGTTCCCTTCTCTTACCGCCGTACATGATGGTGTTCGAACTCCAACTACCATTGGATGGTTGTTTCAGTTTGCACTTTTATGCGTATTTTTTGCATTGAACTATTACAGCGTAAAAACCTTTGCAATTGCCAACAACCTGATTAGTGCATTGAAATTTGCTGTTCCGGTTTTAGTGATGGTTGCTCTTCTATACCATTTTAAACCTGCAAACTTTTCAATGACCGAGTTTGCTCCAATGGGCGCTCACGGCGTACAAGGTGCCGTATCTGCTGGCGGTATTATTTTTGCGTATTTGGGTTTAACGCCGATTATTTCGGTAGCCAGTGAAGTAAAACGTCCTCAATTTACGATTCCTTTTGCACTCATCTTATCTGTCGTTTTGGCAACGATTATTTATGTAGTGCTTCAAGTTGCTTTCTTAGGTGCAGTACCTACCGATATGTTAGCAAATGGTTGGTCAGGACTTAGTGACAAGTTCCCATTACCTTACCGCGACATTGCCATGTTATTAGGTTTGGGATGGTTAGCACTTTTAGTTGTTTCAGATGCCATTATTTCTCCGTCTGGTTGCGGCAACATCTATATGGCTGCAACTCCACGTGTCATTTATGCATGGTCAAACAGTAATACATTCTTCCGTATTTTTACGCGTGTAGATCCAAAATCTGGCATTCCACGTTATGCGTTATGGTTAACGTTTGCACTTTCTGTATTTTGGACCATGCCGTTTCCATCTTGGGATAAATTAATTTCCGTAGTTTCAGCAGCATTAGTTTTAAGTTATGCCCTAGCTCCTGTCACAGTGGGTGCTTTACGCCGTAATGCTCCTGAGCTTGAACGTCCATTCTATGTAAAAGGATTTACTGTTCTCGGGCCTCTCGCTTTTGTGATTGCATCTTTTATTGTGTATTGGTCTGGCTGGAATGTCATTTCATGGTTATTAGGCGCACAAATCGTCTTGTTTGCACTCTACGTCATTTTTAAGCGCTACGTGCCAACCCAAGAAGTCAGCCTTGCCCAACAGTTAAAGTCATCAACATGGCTCCTTGTTTACTACATTTTAATGATTCTTGCCTCTTACCTTGGCAGCTTCGGTGATGGCGCATCACACCTATTGGCAGCGCCTTTCGACACCTTATTCGTCATGGTGATTTCTCTTGGTTGCTACTACTGGGGTATACGCTCAGGTTTACCAAAAGCACTGATTAAAAATGACGATGAAGCTTAGCGATCGTTTGCTTAAACACATATAAGTTAAGGTTTTCTTTTGATTAATACCGTATACAAAATACAATATTTTCAAATGTAAAACCTTCGCTTTGATAACTCTCCAACGTCAGAAGAAGCACTTTTGACGTTCACTCTCAAGTGAGGTTGATAATGTTAAATATTACTGGTCAAAATTTTATTGCAGGTCAACGTTCAAGTGCAGGCAGTAAGTTTGTATTAAGCTACGATGCTGCAACAGATGAAGCATTACCCTATCAGTTTGCTCAAGCAACTCCTGAAGAAATTGATCAGGCAGCTCAAGCAGCTGCATTGGCTTATCCGGCTTTTAGACAAACTACGCCAGAACAACGCGCCGTTTTTCTAGAAACGATTGCCAGTGAAATTGATGCGCTTGATGACCAGTTTATTGCAACAGTCTGTCAAGAAACTGCTTTGCCGGAAGCGCGTATTCGCGGTGAACGTGGGCGGACCACAGGTCAATTACGCCTATTTGCTCAAGTATTACGCCGTGGTGACTATTTAGGCGCCCGTATTGATTTGGCTTTACCTGAGCGCCAGCCACTTCCACGTCCAGATTTACGTCAATATAAAATCGGTGTTGGACCAGTTGCCGTATTTGGTGCAAGTAACTTCCCTCTTGCCTTTTCTACTGCGGGTGGCGATACCGCTTCAGCACTTGCTGCTGGATGTCCAGTTATTGTGAAGGCTCATAGCGGTCACATGGCAACGGCCGAATCTATTGCAAATGCCATTTGTAGTGCGATTGAGAAATGCGCCATGCCAAAAGGTATCTTTAGCATGATTTATGGTCAAGGTGTCGGTGAGCCACTGGTAAAACATCCTGCAATTAAAGCCGTTGGATTTACAGGTTCACTTAAAGGTGGTCGAGCTCTATGCGATTTAGCTGCCGCACGTCCTGAACCCATTCCTGTTTTTGCCGAAATGTCGAGCATTAACCCAATGATTTTATTAACCGCAGCTCTAAAAGTGCGTGGTGATAAAATTGCGACTGAACTTAGTGGTTCGGTGGTTTTAGGCTGCGGTCAGTTCTGTACTAATCCCGGTTTAATTATTGGAATTAAATCACCGGAATTTAGCCAATTCCTTGACCAGTTCAAGGCTGCAATGGCTCAGCAACCGCCACAAACCATGCTTAACAAAGGTACTTTAAGAAGCTATGAGCATGGTCTTAAAGAATTACTCGCCCATGACAAAATTGAGCATTTAGCGGGTCAACCCCAACAAGGCCAGCAAGCCTATCCTCAGCTCTTTAAAGCAGATGTATCTCTTTTACTCGAACGTGATGAATTACTTCAAGAAGAAGTATTCGGTCCAACGACAATTGTGATTGAAGTTGAATCGGCAGAGCAGCTCGCTCTCGCATTAAGCGGTCTACGTGGTCAACTTACAGCATCATTAATTGCCGAGCCACAAGATTTTGAGAACTTCGCGACCCTTATTCCATTACTCGAAGAAAAAGCAGGACGTTTACTTCTAAATGGTTACCCAACAGGTGTGGAAGTCTGCGATGCCATGGTACACGGCGGGCCATATCCTGCAACTTCAGATGCACGCGGTACATCGGTAGGAACCTTGGCAATCGAGCGCTATTTACGTCCAGTATGTTATCAAAACTATCCAGATCACTTATTGCCACTCGCCCTTCAAAATGCCAATCCGCTTGGTATTGCGCGCTTGGTCAATGGTGAAATGAGTAAAGCTGCTCTTTAATTTTTTTAAAGGAGTTTATCCAAGAGATGAACTCCTTTTTTTAGTTCAAAGCCTCCAGCGTAACCGCACATTATTTAAATAAAAAAGTGCAAAAAATGAATAGCAAGATGCTCCATCAAATCAATGCGTAACATATTTTCAAATAAGGATATTGGTATATGACGACAACATTAAAAAAGGTTGTAGCGGCCTCCATGGTTGGCTCCGTAGCAGAATGGTATGAATTTTTCCTTTATGGAACCGCTTCTGCCCTCGTCTTTGGCGAACTTTTCTTTCAACAAACCGGCAATGCTATAGATGGAATTTTGGCGGCCTTTGCCCTGTATGCCGTTGGCTTTTTAGCAAGACCTCTCGGTGGCCTCGTATTTGGTCACTACGGCGATAAAATTGGTCGCAAGAAATTATTGCAAATTAGCCTGATTATTGTCGGTATCACTACCTTTTTAATGGGCTGTATTCCGACCTTTCATCAAATTGGCTATTGGGCACCTACACTCCTAGTGATACTGCGTTTAATTCAAGGTTTTGCTTTTGGTGGTGAATGGGGCGGCGCAGTTATTTTAGTTTCAGAGCACAGTCCAGATGATCGCAGAGGTTATTGGGCAAGCTGGCCACAAACTGGCGTACCGCTCGGAAATTTAGTAGCCACACTGGTTTTATTATTACTTTCCTCTGTACACGATAAAAATAGATAACTCATTGAAATAATGTCATAATAATTGTTTTCTAACGACGAATACTATGACACATCTCAATGAGTTATATCTTATCTTAAACAAATATCTAAAATGGAACAAGTCACATTTAAAGTGCTTTGCGCTCATCATGCTTGTGATTATTTTAAAGCAAACATGTAATCTTTCTTCTGCATCTAAAGCCTTGCCCATCAAGTGCTTACCACAATCATTTTATCGACGTATGCAGCGCTTCTTTGCAGGTCAGTATTTTGATTATCGTCAAATTTCTCAGTTGATTTTCAATATGTTTTCATTCGACCAAGTGCAACTGACTTTAGATAGAACCAATTGGAAATGGGGAAAACGAAATATTAATATCCTGATGCTCGCAATCGTTTATCGTGGAATAGCGATACCTATCCTTTGGACATTGCTTAATAAACGTGGAAATTCAGATACGAAAGAGCGTATTGCTTTGATTCAACGCTTTATAGCCATTTTTGGTAAAGACCGTATTGTGAATGTGTTCGCAGACAGAGAGTTTATCGGTGAGCAGTGGTTTACATGGTTAATTGAACAAGACATCAACTTCTGCATTCGTGTTAAAAAAACTTCATTGTCACCAATCATTTAGGAAAGAATCATAAAATTAGTGATTTATTTCGCCATCTTAAAGTTGGTCAAATTGAATGTCGTAAACGACGGATTTTGGTTGGTCGGGTGAAACTATATATAAGTGCACTACAGTTAGAAAATGGAGAGCTTTTACTCGTCGTTTCTCCTCAGTTTAATGCCAATGCTATTCAGGATTATGCATTACGCTGGGAAATTGAAACCTTATTCAGTTGTCTCAAAGGACGCGGGTTTAATCTTGAAAATACGCGCTTGACAGACCCTAGACGAGTGAAAAAATTGATTGCGGTGTTAGCTATAAGCTTCTGTTGGTGTTACTTAACGGGTGAATGGCAACATGATCAAAAAAAAGCGATAAAAATAAAGAAGCATGGACGACTCTCAATGAGTTTATTTCGCTATGGTTTAGACTATGTTCAAATGGCGATTCAGCGTTTAATTGGTTTTGGGAAAAAAGAAGAGTTTAAGGAAATTTTGGCAATTTTAAGAAGGCAGAACCCTGATAGGATAAGGGTTCTGTGAAATTTGTCGTGTACAGAGATTACTTTCAAAAAACCTCTCACCCGAACAATTCCTAGATTGGGGATGGCGCTGTGCATTCTGGTTCTCAGCAGTCGTGGTACTGATTGGTTTATGGATCCGAAAAAATGTAGACGATGCCGAAGTGTTTAAAGAAGCACAGGCCAAACAACAGCTTCTTGAAAAGCAACAACTCGGGATTATTGAGGTTTTAAAATATCATAAGAAATCTGTTATTGCGGGTATCGGTGCCAGATTTGCAGAAAACATTTTGTACTATATGGTGGTTACTTTTTCGATCAGTTATTTAAAGTTAGTCGTCCATAAAGATACTTCACAGATCTTACTGCTCATGTTTGGCGCTCATCTGATCCATTTCTTTATTATTCCTTTTATGGGGCATTTAAGCGATATATTTGGCCGCAAACCTATTTATCTTATTGGAGCTGTACTTACTGCTTTTTGGGGTTTTGTCGGCTTTCCTTTAATGGATACAGGCAATGACTGGCTCATTATGTTAGCAATTGTGCTTGGTTTATTTATTGAGTCCATGACCTACTCGCCTTACTCTGCGTTAATGACTGAGTTATTTCCAACTCACATCCGCTATACGGCGCTTTCATTTTGTTATCAAGTCGCACCCATTATGGCAGGTTCGCTTGCTCCATTAATTGCCCTAACATTACTCAAAGAATTTAATAGTTCGATTCCGATTTCTTTATATTTGGTTGCCGCAAGTCTAATCTCTATTGTCTCGATTTTGCTAGTTAAAGAAACCAAAGGCCGATCTCTAGCTTTTAAAGATTAATCTTTGATATACAAATTCAGCACTTAATAATGATTTGGGTTGTTCTATACAACCCATTTTTTTATCTAAATATTTTTGATAGAGGCCCGATACAAAGTAGGTGACATGCCTGTATGCAATTTAAACTGACGACAAAAAGCACTATGGTCGGTATAACCACAGCGCAAACCAATTTGAGTAATCGGTAAGTCAGTCGCAAGCAGTTCAGTAGCGACTTGGAGACGAATTTTGCTAATCATTTGCCGAGGCGTTAAATGGTATATTTTTTTGCAATAACGTTCTAACTGAGCCACCGACACGCCAGCAATTGCGGTCAAATGCGCCAAAGTAATGGTTTCGGCGTAATTCTTTTTAATATATTCCTCAACTTGAACCATTTTGTAAAAAGCAGGATGTGTATTTTCAGGCACATTTAAATCATTAGAAATACCCGCTATTCCTACTAGGTTTCCATCCGCATCAAATAAAGGTTCTTTATAAGTTAAACACCAACCCGACTGATTTTTTGCATATAAATGTAGTTCTAATTGCTCTGTTAACTTTTTACCGCGGCGAATGACTTGCAAGTCTTGCGATGTATATATTTTCCCAAGTGAATGAGGAAAAACTTCAGAAGAGGTTTTTCCCAATATTGCAGTTTTATCCTTTAGACCGCAGCGATTTACTAATGTTTGATTGACAAAGACATAGCGTGCTTCGGTATTTTTGATGAAAAAAACCACCGAAGATAAAGCATCAAACAATGGTTCTATACTTTCCAGATTTTTTAAGAAATCTTCCAAAGTGGTAGTTAGTTTCGGAATTTGAACCAAAGTCATGAGCTAGAGCGGACAAAGTTATAACTTGTCTACTCTAGAACATTTCATTTTTGATTTAAAGGAGAAGTAGACATCGCCATGAGGCTTTTTACACGAGTAGGCAGTAATGGTGGTCGAGAGTTAGGCAACTGCCAATCAAATAAACAAGCTGCTGCTGTTGCACACGTGCTTCCTTGGCACGCTCCCATTCCACAGCGTGTATGTAATTTTGCATCAATCCAACTATTACGCTCGGCAACTTTATCAAAAGTTACATCTTCACATCGACAAAAAATAGTTTCTGGCCGTGCAAGCGTTTTTAACTCAGCACGTAACTTAAAGCTTTTCTCAAGGAGATGTGCAAATAAACGATACCGTTGTCTTTGAGCAAATAATTGTCTCGCTTTTTCATTTTGGCCTATAGCTGCATAACCTGCGATGCTACCTTCAACCATCGCCAGCTCACTTCCGCCAAAACCTGTACACTCACCTGCTGCCCACACCTGTGGCTGTGATGTACGTTGATAGTCATCGACCGTAATCGCATTGTCCTTAATTTGACAACCCATTAACTGCCCTAATTGAGTATTCGGGACTAAACCAAACCCGCACGCGAGTCGATCACACTCAATTTCAATGATTCCTTTCGGCGTTTGTAGCCTTACTCGTTCAAGACGCTCCTGACCAATCGCCTCAACCACATAACTGTTAGGTTGATATAAACGATAAGGCAAAGATAACGCCTGTATTATTTTCGAAGGCCAACGCCAAAGTTGTAGTGCAAACTTACGAACGGAAGATGAAGCCGCCTGTTCGGCAACATAGAGAACTTGAGCCTCTGCTTTTTTTGCCGTATCCGCACTTGCTAAAAGTAATGGCCCTGAACCTGCAATCACAATGCGTTCATTTTTGACAGGTGTGCCTGCTTTAATTAAGGCTTGCAAACCACCTACCCCTGTTACGCCAGGTAAAGTCCAACCGGGAAAAGGCAAAAACAGTTCTCTTGCTCCCGTACACAATATAAGCTGGCGATAAGACAAGTTTAGGCTGTCGTGAGGTCGCTCAACAAGCAATTGGCCTGCAAAAGGTGCGGCGACAATTTTCGCACCAAACATAAATTCAATATTAGAATGAGCCTTAATTTGTTGATATTTCTGCTGCGCCATTTCAGGTACAGGGAAAATCGGTCCAGCGCGCCAGATTTGACCGCCCGCCTGTGGGTTATTATCCAATATTAAAATTCGCCCGCCACTTTCGGCGGCTGCAATAGCAGCTGACAACCCTGCAGGCCCAGCACCGACAACCACCACATCGTATTGTTTTTCCATTATTGTGTTTCCACTTTCATGTCTTGCTGGCACAGCGTCTGACAAGCAAGCACTCTGAGTCCATTAATATTGACACGGCATTCCTGACAAACTCCCATTCCACAAAATGGAGTACGTTTTTCACCACAAACTGACAAACGGCTGTAAGACTTCGCTTGTGCTAAAGCAGCAGCAACACTCGTACCTTCAATCACAGAAACCGGTTGGCCGTTAATAAAAAGCTGAATCATCTATGCAGCTCCTATAAAACGATGAGGTAAAAAAGGTTCTGGATCTATATCAAAAGTTAATCCACATATGTGTGAGACAATCAGTTTTGCTGTACCTGTTGCTGTGGTTACACCTAATCCTTCATGACCTACCGCTAAATAAACCGATTCAAGTGCAGGATGTCGTCCAATTACTGGAATACCATCTGGAGTAGCAGCGCGAAAGCCAGTCCATGCCCGAATAACATTAAGATCAGCCAAAGCTGGAAAATAATCGACAGCCTCTTTAAGCACCCGAGTAAAGACTTCTGGCTCTACAGTTGGATCAACCGTATTGAACTGACGAGATGACCCAATAAAAAGCTGGCCCGTCGGTCTAGGCTGAATATTACAAGCCACCGAAATTCCACTTGTCGCTTGAGTACTGGCCGCATAAGCCAAAGCCACCAATGTATGCTTTACATTTAATTCAGGGTAACGGTCAGTAATCGCCAGATGACCTTTTTTAGGTTCAATCGGTAACACTGGGAAAAAATCTGTCGCATGAATGCCGTTAGCCAAAACGATATGCGCAGCTTCTAGCCATGTTCCATCACTTAACTGAACCCGATTTTCTTCAATATGGATAACTTTAGCTTGTTGAACCTGAACCTTGTGGGGAAATTTTTTTAATAACCATTCAGCAGCACAAGGTGCATATAAAATTCCATCATCAAAAACTTCTAAACCACCATAAAGACCCTGCTTTAAGTGAGGTTCAAGCTGATGAACTTCATCTGAGTTTCGAAGTTGGCAACGGACACCTTGTGCAGTGAGACGTTGATATTTTTCCTCAGCAATCTGCATTTCTTCTGGGCTACTTGCCAGCCATAAAGTTGGCGTTTGGCGATAGGCACAGTCTTCCGAAAGTTCGTGTCCTAATTCATGCCATAGCTGAACTGACCAATGACTAAGTTTTAATTCGGCGTCCAAGTCATCCATAATGACCAAATGCCCCATGCCCGCGGCTGTTGCACCACCGATCCGAGCATCCAAAACTTGCACATTTAACCCTTGCCGAGCCAATTCATAAGCACATGCAGCACCTACAATGCCTGCCCCAATGACGATGGCATCGGTTCTCATAGCTGAATACCCCAAGCAAATGGGTCATTTTCATCCATAAATAAAGTTGCTTCGGCACTCATGTAAGCTTCACCACGAATGGTTGGAATCACATATTCCCCTGCTTGTTCATACGAGGCAATAAACTGGCTACCGATAATGCTGGCTTGTTTCCATAACTTTCCTGGCTCAAGTTTGCCATCTGCGGCCAAGCAAGCAATTTTCGCACTGGTTCCAGTTCCACACGGTGAACGGTCATAGGCCTTGCCTGGACAAAGCACGAAATTTTTACTGTCTGCTTCGGTGTCACTTGCAAATAACTCAATATGGTCAATTTCTTGCCCATCTTTACCGGTTATTCCTTGTGCCGTAAGCGCTTGTCTAACCGTCCACGCATATTCAGTAAGTTGATCCAAATTATCACTTGCAACACGTTGACCATGATCATTAATCAAGAAGAACCAGTTACCGCCCCATGCAATATCACCAGTAACTTTTCCATATTTTTCAACATTAACTTCGACTGCTTTTTTATAACGATATGCCGGTACATTTCGCACACTCACTGAATGATCTTCATGCAGTGTCGCTTCAACATCACCTACTGGAGTTTCAATTAAATGCGTGCCTACTTGTATTTTTCCCAAGTGTGCTAACGAAGCCACTAAACCAATCGTGCCATGACCACACATGCCAAGGTAGCCTGTGTTATTAAAGAAAATAACGCCCGCACTCGCTTTGGGATTCACTGGCTTACACAATAACGCTCCAACCAGAACATCATTACCGCGCGGCTCTAACATGGTTGCTCTACGGAAATGGTCATATTGTTCTGATAATATTTTTCGGCGGCTTTCCATATCTCCTGTGCCTAAATCAGGAAAACCTTCAAGTACTAATCGTGTTGGTTCACCACCAGTATGAGAGTCCAAAATTTTTACTGTTTTCATAGAAGTATCCTTACATTTTCCTTTAGGATGACTGATCTCAAAACAGCAAGCTTGATCGTTTTCTTATAAATCTATGACGAAATCAGCATAGTGAAAACTTACTTCAGCTAAAATAAAGACAAAAAAATTAGGCCATTGGCCTAATTGAAATGATAAAGAATGCAGCGCTTATTTTTTCACATTTTTATGGTGAGGTAAGTGCTCATAAAGTGATTGGCAAACACCATTAATATGCTCTTCAATTAACTTAACCGCCAAATCAACATCCTTGGCTTTACAGGCTTTCACAATTTCTTTGTGCTCATCATTTGCACGTGATTTGCCTTCGGAAACATTCATCTGCAATCTTAAATAGCGCTCAATTTTATCGTAAATCGAACGAATTAATCCGAGCATATAAGGTCGCTGTGCCGGTTCATAAAGGCACGCATGTAACTGCCAATTTAGTGTGGTCCAACTTCCAATATCCATGTTATCAATAAAGGCATTACAAATTTCATCTGCCTTTTTATAAGTTTCTTCTGTCATATTCGGCACGGCGAGCTGAATCAGCTTCGTTTCTAACATAACCCGTACTTCAAAAATCTGAGCTAATTCTTCTTCAGAGATTCGGGTCACAATTGCACCGCGATTTTTTATAAACTCTACTAAGCCTTCGGCTTCAAGTTGCTTTAAGGCTTCACGTACCGGAATTTTGCTGACATTAAATAGCTTGGCAATTTCATCCTGACGGATAGGCTCACCTTCAGCAATATGCCCTGCAATAATTGCTTCTCTAATATATTTGACAATAACTTCAGATACCGAAGGCATTGCACCAAGATTTGATACATTAAAAGATGGTAGCGTCACGAATATTCTCTTAACCTCAAAATATGACACAAACAAAAGGATGATAATTTTAGTCATCCACCATAATGAAATTATTGCTTTGAAAGCATCATTTTCGGTACGGCTTATCCTTCATATAAAGCTTTTAAAAACTATTTTTATATCACTATAAACCAATAATTTTTAAAATCATTCATATACAAAGTATACTTTATACCATTTAATTCACAAAACTATTATTAGACTATGCCGAAATCGTCATTATTTTATTGTATTTAACCAAGCAAATCGTCATAAATACCAGCATACTACCCTGTTCTCTTGACGGGAAACTGTCAAAAATTCTTATCCATTGAGCTGATTATTCCTTACAAGGTAAAAATTATTATCTTGTAGAAATCTTGCTGCATAAAACTTTCAGAGTTTGAGTCACTTCATATGAGTACGCCAACAGAAGCAAAATTTTCCCTGACTTATTATACGGGTTTCTTATCTGTACTATTTGCTGCTTTTCTATGGGGTACGGCAGGCACAGCAGCATCTTTTGCAAAGGGCATCAGTCCACTTGTAATTGCTACTATTTCTGTGGGCTTCGGTGGTTTAATTCACACATTTTTAAGTTTAAAAGCCATTAAAAAAGATTACCGAAAGCTTTTTGACTATAAGACCAAAGTTTTGATTGCCGTCATTGTTTCTATTCTTTGTCCGTTTGCTTTTTATTCCTCGGTTTCATTAGCTGGTGTTTCTATTGGTACTGTTATTTCAATTGGCTGCGCCCCTTTGTTCTCAGTTATGCTTGAGTGGCTATTAGATAAACGTAAGCTTTCTTTAAAATGGCTTATCAGTTTTATTCTTGGTTTTTTAGGAGTCGTTTTACTCTCATATGCAGGCGAACACAGTCACCAACATCAAGGCGTCCAATCCGAACGGCTATTAGGTGTATTTTTTGGCTTACTCTCAAGTCTGAGTTATGCAACATATTCGTGGATTATGAAAAACTTAATCCATAAAGGCATCAACTCAAGAGCTGCCATGGGCGTGATCTTTGGGATTTCAGCAGTTCTGTTATTACCTACTTTATTAATTACAGCAACTCACCTATTTAATTATCCAAATAATATTTGGGTAGCCCTTTATATCCCAATCGTACCTATGTTCTTAGGCTATTTATTTTTTAGCTTTGGTTTAAAACGTATTCCAGCCAGTCAAGCCATGACGTTAGCTTTGGTCGAAATTCCTGTTGCAGCGTTATTGGCAGTTGTTGTAGTAGGCGAAAGTTTAACAATGAATAGTTATTTAGGTTTAGTTTTAATATTCCTCTGCGTTATTGTCCTCACTAAAAAATAAATAATAGAAGTAAAAAAGAGGCTAAATCGTTAGCCTCTTTTTTTTATAGATATTTGCTTAGATTTCAGCTGACCAGTTACGGTACCAAGTACGGAATAATTCATACTGAGTTTCAACGTATTTACGTTGTGATTCACTCAATGCATCCGTCTCGTTAAAATGTAAGGTATATTCTTTATCGCCATTAAGTACCATTAAGTACTTGTAATAAAGGACTAAATCAGTACCTTCATCAAAAGACGATAAAACTTCTAAAGCGCTTGATAATTCTTGTGCCAAACGACGAGCTTTCGCATCGCCTGCTGCAGCTTTCTTACTAAGGTCAACCAACTGTAAAACTTCTTTAGGCAAAGCATTACCAATGCCCGTAATTGCTCCCGTTGCATTGCAGTTAACGAAACCATGGAAAACCTGAGTATCTACACCAGCCATTAATGTTACAGAGTCATCTTGAGAAGTGATGAACTCAGCTGCATAACGCATATCAGCAGCACCACCAAATTCTTTAAAACCAATTAAGTTTGGAAATTCACGGCGTAATTCAAAAAACAAATCTGCACGAGTCGCAAATCCATAATACGGGCTATTGTAAATTACCGCAGGTAAGCTAGGCGCAGCTTTTAAAATCGCAGAAAAGTGTGCCTTTTGTGCAGTTGGTGATGCACCACGTGATAATACACGTGGAATTACCATAAGCCCTTGTGCACCTACTTTTTCTGCATGAGCTGCATGAGAAACTGCTTCTTTTGAATTAACTGCCCCAGTACCCACAATTGTCGGAATACCAGCAGCTACAAGTCGTGCTACACCTTCTTGACGTTGAGCTTCGGTCAATAAAGGCCAATCGCCCATTGAACCACAATACACTACCGCACTCATTCCCGCTTCAATAAGCTCATGCCCTTTTTTCACAAGCGCATCAAAATCTGGCTCACGGTTAGGAGTACATGGAGTCATTAGCGCCGGGATACATCCTGTGAAGATATTACTCATAATTATTCCTCAGTAATATAGTTAAAACTATTGGTAGTTGTACTTTTGAGTTAATCCATCTCAAAAGTTATGGAATGGGTATCAATAGCTGTCCAATCATTCTTCATATATCGTATACGATATACATAAAAAAGAATAGTCTTTGTTCTAAAATTCTTTTCATCTAAAAAAACGTATAAAAAACAAAGATAAAAACTGTAGAACTGATAAATAGGATATGTTTTGAAAGCTTTTTTCTGATTTATTAATAATAAAGATTCAAAAATTAAACGGGTCTGAAGAAAATTATTTACTTTCAAAAATGGTTAAAAAAGATACAGGAAACATTAGCCATTAGTCGCACATCCCTATTTTTACTCATTTTTACTGGTAAAGTGCTCTACATGGTTTGATACAACCTACTTAACTCAGATGCATAATTCACCTGTTACCTGCATCTGAAGTTTTTCTGCCTCTAGTCCGCTAGGGGCTTTTTTTATGATTACTTAAAATATGTTCTATTCAATGGGTGGAAATAATACAAAGAAAAAAGCCTACTCAAGAAGCAGGCTTTTTAATCATTTATTTTGAATCATTGGCTTTTTTAACTTTAGCATCGTAATGACGATAGCAATAACCAAAAACTGCTCCAGCACTAAAGAAAAACATTGCTTGCATCATAGCTCGGTCCTACACATGATTTAAAAGGAACTTAAAACTTAACACCTATGTTTGTTTTTCTTTGAATGAGGTTTAACAGGTTTTTGTGCATTATGAAAATTTATGTGATTAAGCTTAACAATTTATTTGGCTGCCTAAAAAAAGCCTGTCTTTTGACAGGCCTTCTTGTTCGAACTTAAGTTAATTCTTTAATTAAAGAATTAACCACATGTTGCTTGAGTAATTTTTTTAGAAGTTGGATCAATTGTGACAGTTACTCGATTTGAACGATAATCCATTGTCATCGGTTGACCTGGAGCAACTTTACGAACAATTTCTGACTTCGTTTTTTGCTTAATTTGATCATCGGTTAAACCAGATAGCCCAACTAATTTTTGAGCTTCTTCTGAAACACAGTTCGCCTGATTATCACGGAATAATTTCCATTCTTCGACGACTTGTCCATTTGGCAAATGGCAATAACCTACCTGACCATTTGCTTCATTTCTAATTTCTAATTTCCCGCCTTGTTCAACGCAATATTGACTAGCAGGATTTGGTGAACCAATTTTTGGAGGAGTTGAATCTTTATGTTGTACTGATGAACAAGCCGTTAACGAAACAAGCGCTAAACCAAGAAAGATAATTTTTTTCATAAATTTTGCTTCTTACTAAAAGAAATAAAGATATCAAAAAAATTTATGTTTTATATGACTTGTTTACAATAAAAAACCTTCATAGAGAGCAACTTACAAAATAATTCTCTATTGCAAATGTTAAATTATGATGCGTTATATCTAACAATAAAATTTATCTTCTATGGTCTTTCTAAAATACGCGGCCCGGCACCTTCTTGTCCCAACACATCATTTGGATTCCTTAATGGACATTGTTCTAATGACAAACAACCACATCCAATACACCAATCCATTTCATCTCTGAGTCTTGTGAGTTTTTGAATACGCTCATCCAAATTCTTCCGCCAATCGAGAGATAGCTCTTTCCATTGTTGTGCAGTTAATTTAGAACCCATCGGATACTTACTTAGGGCTTGTTTTATTTCATCTAATGGAATACCAACTTTTTGAGCAATTTTAATGATCGCAATGTAGCGTAACACCACTAGAGTAAAACGGCGTTGGTTACCATTGGTTCTTATACTTTTAATTAAACCTTTAGATTCGTAAAAATGAAGGGTTGAAACTGCAACACCGCTACGTTTTGCAACCTCACCAACCGTTAATAAACGACTTTGATTCCTTTCACTCATTTTTATTAATCTCAAGCTTAGTTGAGGTCTTATAAAAGGATGCTAAAATTTTGTCAAATTGCCATCTAACTTTAACCTTTCAGCAATTTAAGCTATTTATAAAAATTAAAAACTATAATTTGCAAAATTGAATAAAAAAACATCAAAATTATTTAAATTCACTATTCATTTTTAGATTCAATAAAAATATTATGGCCTGCTTTCACAACCACATATCCAGAACATATTATAAACAAATGGCATAGGTGCACCTAAAGGATAGACTTTAGCCTCCTCTATTTTATATGTCTTTTTTCTTGATTCGATATGTAAAATACTATCGCAACGTGCAATTACAGTTCCTTTTTTATATAGTTTTTTTCTTTCATTTTTTGCATCGAATTTATATACCAAAAAGTAAACTTTTTCCCCTACCTCTATCCTTGAATGATTAACCATAATGTAACCATTACAATACTTACATTGCCAATCGTCCATATCTTAAAATATCACATACTCAAATGAGAAAAATAGAATAACTGTTTTAGTATAAATTTATTAAAAATATAAATCTAAAAAAATATTTAAATTTAAAAAATAATACTTATTTGAGACGTTCATCACACAATTTTCCTAGCTAAAACTTAGTAGATAAATATATAAAAGACAAATAGTTACACAAATATAAAATTATTACTATTTTCCATTGAGTGCACTTTTTTAACAATAGAAAGTTAAAATTATTTTTAATAATATTACACAAATATAATATATTATTTGTTATATGTAATAAAATTAAAAAATACTTTATTATTCAGCACAAATAATAAAGATTAGATATTTTCATCATTAATTGAAAAAAATTCATTTTTATAAGCAGTTAAAAAATCTAAAATATATAAAAATATAACTTATTTTTTAATTATGGCTATTCAACGTCAAAAACTCGAACTCCCATCTGGACATAATAAATTATTACTCCATTCTTGCTGTGCTCCCTGCTCTGGAGAAGTAATGGAGTCATTAATTGAGTCTAATATAAACTTTTCTATATTCTTTTATAATCCTAATATTCATCCGGTAAAAGAATATCTCATTCGTAAAGAAGAAAATATCCGCTTCGCAGAAAAACATAATATTCCCTTTATTGATGCAGATTATGACACCGATAATTGGTTTGCCCGTGCTAAAGGTATGGAAAATGAACCTGAACGCGGTATTCGCTGTACCATGTGTTTTGATATGCGCTTCGAGCGTACCGCTTTGTATGCATATGAACATGGGTTTAGTCTAATCAGCAGCTCTTTAGGGATTTCAAGATGGAAAAATATGGCGCAAATCAATGACTGCGGGATTCGCGCTGCTTCACACTATCCCGATATTCAGTACTGGGACTACAACTGGCGAAAAAATGGTGGCTCTAGCCGCATGATTGAGATTAGTAAACGTGAAGAATTCTACCAGCAAGAATATTGTGGCTGTGTGTATTCCCTACGTGATACGAATCGCTGGCGTATGAGTAATGGTCGAGATCGCATTAAAATAGGTGTTAAGTTTTATAGTAATGCAATGGAAAATGATTAAAAAAACTTATAGCGATTCAAAAATAAATATTTAATTATATTTATTTACTTCTAGATTTTCTAACCGCAAATAAAAAGAGCCACATCTGGAGAATGTGGCTAAAAGGTGTACTTAGACGAGCTTTGTTTTATTAGAATAATAAAGCTAGCTTAAAATAAGATTAATAAAAAAAAAATTTATTTTAGAAAGTTATAAAAATAAGCAATTTCTTTTCTCATCAAATTTATTGTGTTAGTTTTTAATACTTTAATGTTTCTATAAAACATTCATATCCAATATATAATTTCATCAATTAGTCAGAATGAAGTGTAATTATGATTCAAAATGAAACGATCGAAGTCTCGCCAGTTCAACAACAAGACTATACTCAATGGTTAGAATATTGGGTTGCCTATCAAAATTTCTATCAGGTCAATTTACCCCTCCATATCACAAAAATGACTTGGGATCGTTTTTTCGATGAAAAAGAACCTATTTATTGTGCTGTTGCCAAAAATAAAGAACGTATCTTAGGTTTTGTCACTTATATGTTTCATCGGTCTACTTGGGCAGAAAATAACTACTGTTATTTAGAAGATCTGTATGTATCACCTGAAGTTCGTGGACGACACATTGGTAAACAACTTATTGAGTATGTACAGAAGCAAGCCACCGAACATAGCTGTGAACGTTTATATTGGCATACTCAAGAAAGCAATCAAACAGCCCAAAAGCTCTATGATTGGATTGCACAAAAGCCCGGCGTTATTCAATACCGTATGTCTTTGAACTAAGCGAAGTTAAACACCAAAAATTTTTACTCTTTTGGTGTTTTAGCTTTAATCATTTTTGACTACCCAAATAGATTGGTACTTAAAGCTTGCTGCGAATGAGTTTGACTACCTTATCATTCACAGTTGAGCATTGATTAAATGCTGCAAAACGCTTGAGTTCCTGATCTAATTCAAAAAAGAAATGCTCTTTATCTTTTACCGTTTTTTCTAAATGTAGACTAATCACTTCTAGTTCTTTTACTGTCCGGTGTGCTTTACAGTCGATTCGTCCTACTAACTCATTTTGATAAAGAATAGGCAAACAAAAATATCCAAATACCCGTTTGGCCGCTGGCACATAGCATTCGATCCGATAATCAAATTCAAATAAGGAAGTTAAACGGTCACGATGAATAAGAGAGTTATCAAAAGGCGAAAGTATTTTTAGACCAAAATCAGTATCCAATTGTTGCTCTATTGCAGTTACATCAACATATAAATTTTGTCCGTCGGCAAGTTTAATCGCTGATACGACACCTGCATCAATCTGCTCTTTTAGCACGACACGCATGGTTTCTTTTAAATCATTTTTCTTTAAATGAACCAATTGTTTCCACGTAAATGCACCATGAGCTCGAAGCGTATTATTAAATAAATACTGAGCATATTCGTAAAGCGTAGGCAAACTTAAATCAATATTTTCAGGTAGGCAGCGTTCAGTCAAATCGTAAACTTTTTCCATACCGTTACGTTCACAGATCATCAGGTCACCTTGCATATATAACTGCTCAAAAGCACGGCGGCCTGGACCGGTATTCCACCAATTCCCTAAACTCTCTTTATTTTTCTTATCAATATCCCTTAACCGAATTTTACCTTCGGCACGTACACGTACCAGAATTTCATTCATAAGGTGTTGATCGCCTCTATTAAAATAGCGACTTTCCCCTTTTCTGACAGACATCATTGCCGGTAATGCATATCGATAATCTTTCATAGGAAGATAAGAGGCCGCATGATACCAATATTCGAAAATCTGCCGTTCACGAACCAAACTGTTTAAATGGCTTAAATCATAATCCGGCACTCGACTCCACAATATATGGTGATGAGCACGTTCAACGACAGATATGGTATCAATCTGTACATAACCTAAATGCTCAATCGCCTCTAATGTTCCTTGCCTACCTGCTGCGAATGGACTATTTTTTCCTAAGCCCTGTTTTAATAAAGCTATTTTTTTCAAAGAAGATGTCATAAAAATCAAATATTGTTGTGTTCATTTAAAAACTAAAAGTTTCAATATTATCCTATCACTTTTCTTTAACCATCTTCCCTTCAAAATAGTATTTCTTTGGGTCCGTAATATTCTTTAATCACCTAAACTTTTATTAGTGAATTTTGTTATAACTTCTTGGAGCTAACCTTACCACTAACACAATAACCAATATCACACTACATAAATGAAAAATCCAACCTGCCTTATAAGTCCCTGTAAAGTCATGCAAAGCTGCTACAAACCAAGGCGGTATTGCAGCAAGTAAAAAACCGCCTCCTTGCATAAGTGCAGATAAAGCACCCGCATTGTTCGGCTCTTCAAAATGGTCTAATGCCACAATAAGTGTTAAGGCAAAACAACCTCCCAAGCCTATTCCTAAACAAATTACCCATAACACAGATGCAAATTCAGGTATAAAAGCAAGTCCTGCAAAGCCAGCAAATTGCATGAATAGAGTAAACCACAACCACGGACGTCGATCTTTATATTTCCTAGCTAAAATAGGCAAAGACAGAGCCGAGGCTGCTTGACTCAAGGCAAGTAAGGCAAGCAATTTACCACTTTGAGAAATACTCCAGCCATGATCTTGAAACGAAGGTGCCAACCACGCAACCACCGAAGAATAGCCACCATTGACCAAACCAAAACACAGCATTAACAACCATGTTCTAGGTTTCTTTAATAATGTTTTTACAGGTGACAGATGGGCAGTCGAACTTACAATGGAGGGTAAAAAAATAAATGTTGATACTAGTGCTAATACAGCGGGTATAGTAAAGAAAGCCAGCCCCAGTGACCATAGACCCGTTATATTGGAAATCACAGGTGCCAACCATGCGCCTAGTGCGCCACCACCCATAAGCATAGCTGAATAAAGCCCCATCATAGGCCCGATATGTTGACTAAACTCTCGTTTAATAATTCCTGGAAAAGCAGCCTGTATCAGCGCGACGCCTAAACCAATAATTATTGCACTAGCAATTAAACCCTCAGCTGTAGGAAATAAAAATCTAAGTGCGCATCCAATACAAATAGTCAGCAAAGCACCCAAAACAACTCTGCGTTCTCCAACCATGCTCTGTACGATTGGACCAATAAAGGCAATAAGTCCCATCAACATCATGGGCAATAAAGTGAGTAAAGCTATTCCTTGTAGACTTAATCCAGTACCTGCTCGAATCTTTGAGACTAAAGGACCAATACTGGTCATAAAAGGTCTTAAATTGAGTCCAACCAGAGCGACTGTCAAAATAAGCATGGGACGAGCCAAGAAAGCTCCAGACTGCTTCATTACTTTAGGCCCGATTGCTTAGCTTGATAATTTTTCCAAAACACATAAAGGTCGGTACGGTCTTCAAATCGAACGGGCACACATTCAATTTTCATAGACTGTTCAGCAAATGGTTTTACAAGATCGGCATATATTTCAGCTGTAGATAAACCAAATGGTGCGCCATCTTCATTAGAATAAGCATAGTTAACTGTTTTTATACCCGCTAAACGCATTGCAGCCATACACATAGGACATGGATGCCCGCTTGCAAATACCGAACAGCCTTCTAAATTCGCGGTTCCTAGAACTTGGCTGGCTGCCCGAATCGCCAATAGTTCAGCATGTGCAGTCGGATCATTGGTTGTCAAAATTTGATTAACACCTGAAGCAATTACTTTGCCATCTTTTACAATTACTGCGCCAAATGGTCGGCCACCTTTTTCTATATTGTTATAAGCAAGCTCAATGGCTTGACGTAAAAATTCCTGATTTGCTTTCACTTATTCCTCCTCCATCTACTTTGCACCAGCTACAAGCAGGAGTTTTTCAATTTCACGATATCCTCTTGTACGTGCATGTTGTAATGGTGTGATCCCATCTTTATCTGCCAAATTCGGATTGGCACCAGCTTTTAGCAAAAGTGCCACAATTTGCTGATAGTTGGATTTGCCATTACCTAAAATGATTGCTTCTAGTAAAGCTGTCCAACCTAAATTATTGACATGATTTATGTTTACACCTGCAGCAATTAAAGTACGGACAGTTTCTACATGGCCCCGTTCTGCTGCTGGAATAAGCGCGGTTCCCCCATAACGGTTAGTACTCTTTAAATCGGCACCATGCATGAGTGTCATTCGTAAAATTTTTAAATAACCTTGTGCGCCTGCATACAAATAAGGACTATCTTGTATATTATCTTTAGCATTTACATCTGCGCCGGCCTCAATCAACATATGAGCAGCATGTATATTGTTTGCTCTTGTTGCCACCATTAATGCTGTTGAACCTGTTTCATCACGTGCATCAATTAAGGTCTTTTGAGACAAAATATGTTTTATTAACTGAATATCGTCATTTGCAGCTGCCATGTGTAAAGGGTATTCATCCTTTGCATTTACCACATTTGTAAAACCCAAAGCACCCATCGCAATGATCAGATTGATCCATATGAGGGACTTACGCATGAAACACTCCAAATAAAAATGAATTGCATAACAATTTGGCACTAGAATAAGCGCGCTTAAAAGTATTTGAAAATTAAATTATTTAATCGATTGTATTAAGATTATAAATACTTAAGCATCTTGTTCTCTGCGTTATTGATGGTATTCATTTATGTTTGACCCTCGTCTTCTTCGTGCATTTGTGACCATTTTTGAAAGTGGTAGTTTTACAGCCGCCGCTGATAAGTTGCATCTGACACAATCAACTATTAGTCAGCAGTTAGCACGCCTCGAAGAATCGGTTGGTCACTCCCTTATTGATCGCACAGCAAGACCATTACAATTAACAGCTTCAGGTGAATATTTAATTGGTTATGCTCAAAGGATTTTGACGCTTCAACAAGAGGCCGAGGCGGTCTTAAAAGATCCAGCTGGCAGCATCCCTATTCGAATTGGATTGCCAGAAGATATGATGAGTACTGCTATGGCAGAAGTTTTTGGTCTATTTGCTCAAGAACATCGTACTATTCGGTTAGATGTCACTTCAGGCTTAAGCCGTAACCTGACAGAGCGCTATCGTAATGGTGAACTGGATATTGTTATTGTGAAAGAATCAGCAGCCAGCGCCGATTGTTATGCCTCTTTTCCTGAAGAAATGGCATGGTTTGAAAGTGAAAATGCGATTACGCCTTTGTCTGAACCAATTCGTTTAGTGACCTTTCCTCAAGGTGGACTTTACCGAGATGAAATGTTTGAAACATTAGAACGTGAACGACGACGTTGGTATATTGCTTTTACAGGAAGTAGTTTAGAAAGTGTTCTAGTGAGCGTCGAAACAGGTTTGGGAATATCTTTACTACCAGTTAGTACCACAAAAGGCCGTCGTGTACGTAGATATAAATCTTTAGGTGAAGCTTCACCTATGGTTGTTTCAATTTATACATGGGAAAAAGCTGGGTTGATTTCCCAGCTTGTCGATCACATGACTACCGTTTTACATGATCGCTTCCAATCAGGCTCCTAGGTTTAACTGATGTCATTTAAGCTTTCGGCAATCAGCTTTTCCGCCATTTCTTGAGTTTTCTTCAAGCCTGGCATTCGATATTCTGTATGGCCATAATCTTGTATAGATTTCCAGCGACCACCCCATGTAAGCCCGACAGACTCAGCAACTTGCCCATATAGGCGGTAACCCTGCATAGCCCATGGGTCACGTTCAGAAATAACAACTTTACCGTTTCGCTTAAAGGCCACATCTGCCGCTAAACCAAATTGATGATAACTTTGATACCCTTTTGCTCTGGTTGTATTCGGATTGCCTGCCAACATATTTTGACGTGCTGGACTACGATAACCTTCAAGCAAAACAAGTTCATAACCATATTGTTCTTTCATAATTTTAAAGACCATAAGCAAACGCTGCTTATAGCGTGGGTTCATTTTATCCCACTTACGGTTGACTAAACTCGTATCTAAAATCGCACGGCCATCAAAACTTGTATTATCAATTGGTGAAGAATTTATAACACCACTTTCTTGAGAAGCATATTGCTGCTCTAACTGAGTTGCTTCAACAATTGCAGCTTCAATCAGGCTTTCATCTACTTCAGGTGGAGGCGATAATATTTCTCCATTTAATAATGCATAAATTTGCGGATCAGTTTTTTTAAGATACTCGGCTTCAATTCGTGTTGAACTGATTGGGCGAGTAAAAGCAAAAATTAAAATACTGGCAAATAAAAAAAATCCTGCGATTACAATCCACCATTGCTGTAAATGCCAATGTGATTGTAGTTTTTCAGGAGCCGCAGCCTGATTCATTGTTTGAGCAAATTGTCTAACTTGATTTAGCTGCCGACGCCCCTGAGGTAATAAAGATAGAACAAATGTTCTACCCTTATTTCTTAACTCATAAGACATCAAAAATGCTAACCCTATAGCAAGGCAAGCAAAACAAAAGAAAATTAGAAAAATCATCATGACTTAACTAATTCACAGCAAACGGACTTCGTGTAATTTTAATATCAACCGAAGCTTTAGGTGGTTCCACATCAGCCTCTTGTTCAACCGGAGCTTTATTTACCTCAGCGGGTTTGGCTTGAACCACTTTCGTCTGGGTAGCCGGTTTTTGCTGAACTACCTGTAGTTTTGGCTGTACAGGTTTAGCTACAGCCTGTTGCTTAGGTACAACCTGTTCACCTGTTAACTGTGCATCAAAAGGTGAAACACGTTGTGGGTTAGGTTCGGCCTCTTTATGAGGAGCAGGCTTAAAAATGTTACTTAACTCATTCTCTTTAGGTTGCTCAAAACCATCATGGCTCATCGGATCAGTTTGCTCTTGCTGATCACTTACTGCTTGGTCATGTGCAGAAGAATTAGTCATCAAGACTTGGTCAAGCTCCTGATCTTGATTCGATTTGCTCTCAACACTTGTAGGGTCGGATGAATACGGTTGAGACAAGAACAGGAACAGTGAGATACTTACAAAAACACCTGCAATAATACCAATGATGATATAGATTACGGGTGATCTCGACTTTTTTTTATTCGATTGCAAAACTCGAATAGAAGTTGGTTTTTCCTGAGCCATTTCTTTCCATCATCAAGGTAAGTAAATTGTAATATGTGCCTGCTCTTGTGGGGCAGAAATCACATTTTGATAATTAGATAATGCTTTATCATTTTGATTGTTAAGCATAAATCTTAAACCTGCAAAGGTAAGTAATGCAAAAATCAATAAGAAAATCAAAATCCAGAAAAAAGGTAACTCACGATGGATAATATTTCGTATCTGATCAGGAATTGCCGAGAATGGCGAAAAAGCCACTTTTTTCCCTTTCAGATAATCAATTTCATCGCCTACTCGTGCCACCAAATGGTTAAGGCTTTCAATTGACTCAATTCGGTATTTACCCTGAAAACCTAATAATAAGCAGTAATGGAAGACTTCAAGAGCAGCTAATCGATCTTTTCCACGACTACGTAGTTGCTCTAAAATTTCGAAGAATTGATAACCCGCTAACTGTGAACCAAACAGGCTTAACTGTAATGGACTAATTAACCAAGAATTTTGTAAATTAAAATAGCTTGGGTCTTGCTGGGTTACGATCGTTTCATCAATTAGCGCACAAAACGCATATTTAGCATCATGAATATCATCAGCTGAAAATTGTAACTTTTTCGCTTGTTGCTCAAATCGATTAAGCAAATCTAGAATTTTTTCACGAAAGCGCTGTGGATCAGCTGGCACATACTGATTTCGAATTAAAAAGATTAAGTAAAAACCATCATGCAATAAATCAATCAGATTAATTGCCTGTAATTTTACTTGGGACTGGCTATTATTGTTCCCCCCTGTCCCAATTTGCCCATCGTCAAGTAAAGAAGGAGCACCTGTAGATTGTGACATTTTTCTCTCCTTTATCTTTAAGCGTTCATGACCGCAATCAGCTCAATACTGATATCTTGGAATCCAGCCGGAACATAAATACAAATCGTTTCTGAATCCAACATACGTTGATAGAGTTCATGATGCAGTTCGATTTCAAAATAGCTCACACCCGAACGTACTGGAATAGCAGTTGGAACTTGGATTAAGTGGTGTAATGGAATTGCTGGTAATGCTGCAACAACACGTTGTTCAACATCTAAAGTACTACCGATTTTAAAACGTAGAGGAACGATTTGAATCAACTCATGGGTCTGCATCACGCTACTTGATACAGCAATATAAAGTCTGGTATCTCGAGTAATCTTATCGGTTTCGAGACTTCCCACCCAATATGAAGGGCGAATTTCTTTAAGGGCAATACTGATGTAACGACTCGAAATAATCGTATCGAGTAAATCACGTAAAATTGTGTCGAGCTGGGTGAAACTCTCTTGCAAATTATGATGTTTATATGCAGGTAACTGATCAACTTCATAAGCTGTCGAGAAGGTTAATAATGAACCTGCTAAACGTAGCAATTCAAAGAATAATCGTTCCGGATGAATTTGCGGATATTGCAAGAAATGGCTCAGACCAGCATGAGCAGTATTTAAAGCATTTACCAACCAAAACGAAACGATATCACCTGAACGGAATTCAATTAATTTCTGCTCATTTTCTCGGTTATTGGTTTGAATCGTTTTAATTTTTGCCTTAATAACATTCAAGGTTCTTTTTAAATTTGAAACCAAGGTCTCAGATGCATCGACATGCAAAATGGGCGGAATAAATTTGCGGTCAATTTCAAAAGCACCTGAACTCTGACGTTTAATTTTGCCTATTGGCAAATACAGGAAACCATCTAAATTATGATCAGGATTACTATGTGCATCTAATAATTTAAACACAGCTCGACGACGTAATAAGCTGATATCAGCCTCTGTCGCGTTTGTGAACAGATCATGGGTCTCAACCAAATGTGATTGATAGCGCCCCTTTTGTGATTGATTTTGATCGATTAAATTTTGTTTATTGGCTTGTAATAATGGTAATGCCAAATAGATGACCATTTCACCACGTAAATTAAGCTCATCAAGCAAAATAGGTTCAGGTAATAAGTCATAAGCAGGCGCTTGATATATTTCACCATCTTGCCAAATCATTTCTACCGATTCAAGTGCAAGAATATGCGTACTTAACTGTGCTTCATCAAAACTAAGTTTTTGAACGCCATAGGAAAATGGAACAACAGCACGAACCGTATGATTTAAACGTTGTTCATGATAGGTATCTTGAATCTGGAAATGTTGAGGTCTTAAAAATAAACCTTCACCCCACAGGACTTTTTCAGCTTTAAACATATCTCTTTACCAATCTTTATTCATATTCATTTTTAGGTTGAACACCTAACATTTCCTGAACCATTTGCAATGGATGCTCATCTTTAATCACTTGTGCTAACCATTCATGCAGCGGCATTTGGCTCCATTTAATGGTCTTTTGGAGCATATAGCTCACAGGACTATGTGGCTCATTTGCTTGAAAATAATCAGCTATTTCTTGCAGCACTTTCATTGCTTGCTCGCGATTGGCCAAGTGAGTTTGTGCTTGTGGCTGAAACATAGGCTGGTCTGATACGATTTGTACAGGCACTTGATTTTCCATAGACGGTGTCGTGATGACAGCGGCCTGTTCTTGGCTCGGCGCAAGCCCAGTACCAAAAGCCTCTGCTTTGTAAATTTTACGTAAAGTGCTGTGTATTGTTTCAAATGCAGAATCAATTGCAGCAAAACTCGGTGAATCTAATCCCATTAAATGGTCGAGTGTCTGTTTTAAAACATTCCACTCCGTTAAAACCGAATTAAACTCTTGATAATTTGAGTATTGAAAGGTTTTAGAGGTATTAAAGATCGCTTGATCAAATTGTTCTAATTCAGATGGACCTGACTGACTCTCGTACTCTTCTGTTTGCTTACGGCGTATATTTTCGTGATATAGAAAATTATCGTAATCAAGCAAGTTATAATAAGGAGCTGTATTGGTTAAAGGTACTTTCTTCAACAGCATTGGCAACTGATTAATAAGACCTTGTAATAAACCAATACGCTGATCCAAATCATCATCTTCAATAATCGGATGAATATCCTGCCAATATTGGTTCAGCATGGTATGAGTTAAAGTGATTCCCTTTACCATGCCTTCAAAACCATTTAGATGAGTCCAGGCTTCTATTACCCAAGTTAATAGACGGATATCTTTGGTTTTTTCAATGAGCAAAGTGCTTACACTCTTCGCAACAAAGTCCCAATCTGCCTGCTTCCGTTCAGCAACCCAATCCCCCTGATCTAATAATAGATCATCCTGTGTTCTGGCTTTCTTTATCTCGTGAAATTCATTAGAAAATGAATAATCCTCACCACAAAGCAAGCTGTCATTAATGGGTTTAAGTAGTTCAGAAATATCAATACTCATCTAATTTTGGCTCTATTAAATTTTTAAACTTCTGATTTCAACTTTTTACTAGTCCGTTTTTTAGCAGGCTTCGCCACAGGATCTAGTAAATATTGGATCTCGTCATCTTTTGCATCAATCATGATCAATTTCGGCAATTTTTGATCTGCTAACGCCACTAAAATTTCAGTTGCCAAAGCAGGTAAAACTGTAGAATTTAAGATGTTATCAACATTACGGGCGCCACTATCCACTTCAGTACAACGGCTGAGTAGCAACTCGACCAAGTCATCTGAATATTGAACTTCCGTTCCATATTGTTTTTCAATTCGAGCAGTAATTTTGCCCAATTTATGTTTAATAATTCGAACCAATAAATCATCATGCAATGGGAAATATGGCACAACTCTCATACGCCCTAAGAAGGCTGGCTTAAACTGTTTATATAAACTCGGTTTTAAATGTTCGATTAAATCTTCCGCGGTAGGCCATTCTTCTACAGGCTGATTTAAACATGCCTGCATAATTGCACTCGAGCCCGTATTTGAAGTTAATAAGATTGTCGTGTTTTTAAAATCAATAACGCGCCCTTCACCATCCTCTAAAGTACCTTTATCAAATACTTGATAGAACAACTCCTGAACATCGCTATGTGCTTTTTCAATTTCGTCGAGTAACACAACACTATAAGGATTACGACGTACAGCTTCAGTTAAAACCCCACCCTGACCATAGCCCACATAGCCTGGAGGAGCACCTTTAAGCGAAGAGACAGTATGTGCTTCTTGATACTCAGACATATTAATCGTGATTAAATGCTGTTCACCGCCATATAACTCATTAGCCAAGGCTAAAGCAGTTTCGGTTTTACCAACCCCACTAGGTCCAACTAAAAGGAACACCCCTTGAGGTTTATTTGGATCTTCTAATTTAGCTTTTGAAGTTTTAATCCCTTGAACTAATTGTGTAAGTGCATAATCTTGCCCCATTACACGCTCACCTAATTTATCTTCAAGCGTTAAAATCTGCTTAATTTCATCATTGACCATTTTCCCAACAGGAATACCAGTCCAATCAGAAATAATTTCATTGATGATCTGAGAGTTTACTCGCTCAAAAACTAACGGCTGTTGTCCCTGAATATCAGCAAGGTCTTTGCGTATTAAATTAATCTGATCGTAGGCTTCAGACTCATTAGAATGGCTCTGCGCTTCTAATTCCTGAATTTTACGAACTAGCTCTAATTCTTTTTGCCATTGTTCCTGAGTCTCTTGGATCTCACTTTGTAATGACTCTAGTTGGCTTTTCAGATTTTCTAATCTTTCATGATGTATTGGAATCTGACGGTGTTCATTTTCCAAAATCTGTTGCTCAAGCTTTAAGTTATGTTCTTGTGCTTTTAATTGATCAAGTTTGACTGGCTGTGCATTTTGGGTCAAAGCTACACGCGCTGCCGCAGTATCAAGAACACTTACTGCTTTGTCTGGGAGTTGACGACCACTAATATAGCGATGAGAGGCATGTACAGCCGTTACAATTGCTTCATCATCAATTTGTAAATTAAAGTGCTTTTGCATTACAGGAATCATTGCACGTAACATATCTACAGCAACTTCTTCGGTCGGTTCTTCAACCTTTACCACCTGAAAACGGCGGCTCAATGCAGCATCTTTCTCAAAATACTGTTTATATTCTGCCCATGTCGTTGCAGCAATAGTACGTAACTCGCCACGTGCAAGTGCAGGTTTTAAAAGATTGGCAGCATCGTTTTGCCCCGCTTGGCCACCAGCTCCAATAAGCGTATGTGCTTCATCAATAAATAAAATAATAGGATGAGCCGATGATTGGACTTCTTGAATAACTTGCTTTAAACGGTTTTCAAATTCACCTTTAACACTTGCCCCAGCTTGCAAAAGCCCCATATCTAAAACATGCAAATGTACATTTTTTAATGCCTCAGGAACTAAACCTTGAGCAATTTTTAAAGCCAACCCTTCAACTACAGCTGTTTTACCTACACCTGGCTCACCAGTTAAAATTGGGTTGTTCTGACGTCTACGCATTAAAATATCGAGCATCAAACGAATTTCATATTCACGCCCAATAACAGGGTCAATCCCACCATTCTTCGCTTTTTCAGTTAAATTAATTGTATATTGATCTAAAGCAGGTGTTTTTTGAGTTTTTGCAGTTGGAGTCACGGCTTGTTCTAATTCATCTGCTTGTGAAGATGTTTTTGATTCTTCTTGTTGTTCTACACTTTTTTCACAAATTTCGAGAAACTTATGTTTCATTGAGTCTATCGGGAAAAGATCGAATAAACTCGAAGCTCTCGTTGCAATTTGATAGAGGTCAGGTGCAGTTAATAATGCAACCAGTAAATGACCACTACGAATGACAGGATTTTGTTCTGCTGAAGCCAATAACCAAGCTTGTTCAAATAAACGAACAATTGATTTAGCAAAAATTGGAGTACGTGTATTACCTTTTGGTAATTGAGAAATTGTTTCTTTTAAATCATCTGCTAAAGCATCGGCTGAGATTTTATATTTTTTTAATAAAATTTTTAAATCGTTTTCTAAAGGCTGATTAAGTAACTCTAAAAATAAATGTTCAATTTCAATTTCGTAGTTTTGCTGAAGAACACAAGCATTAGCAGATTTTTCTAAAGCAGTGCGTGCAGCTGTAGAAAGTTTTGTAATTAAAATTTTTAAACTACTCATCATTACTCTCAATATTTTTAAATAATTTAATACTTAAAATCATAATGCCCGTATATTACCAAAATTTAGCTTTATCCGACAAATAACCCAGCATTACAATCATTAATATGATTTATTCGATTTCTTATATCTGAATAAAAAATCTAATACCATTTAAGATCATTTAATTAGTACACATATCTTTTTAACTTAAACATTTAAGAAAAAAAGATATACCCTCTGCTACCCTTGATTAACCAAACTTTGTTTCGGTAATAATTTACAGCCACACGATAATGAATCATTTACTCTTGCTGCTGCTTTTCCCATCACTTGCATATTTGGGTCACCGGAAACAATCGTAGAAACCGTTTTATGCGCCGGACAAGTTGCTTTATCACCTACACATGCAATTGCGATTCCCTCAATTAAAAATGCACTATTACCAGAAATGACTTGCCCTCCACCTGTCGTTGGGCATCCAATCGTAATGTAAGGGCTAGCCATATTCTTCTCCTTATCCCTATAAAACGGTGAACTCAATTCGGCGGTTTTTCTTCCTACCTTCCGCAGAAGTATTGTCCGCTACAGGCTTAGATGAACCTAAACCTTCGGTAGATAAATGATCAGCAGGAATATTCTTACTAATTAAATAATTTTTAACTGCTAAAGCTCGATCTTGGCTGAGTTTTAAGTTTTTGGTCGCATCACCAGAACTATCGGTATGCCCCACAATTTTGACTTTTTTCCCGCCCACTTTATTTAAAGCCACAGCCATTTCATCAAGAATTTTTTGCCCAGCTTCAGTTAATACTGCACTACCAGATTCAAATTCAATAATTCGATTTTTTAAAGCATCATCAATAATCTTCTGCTCAGCCTGATTTACAGAAAGCTGGGAAAATAATTGATATGGAGGCTGTACCAAACTCTGAAAAGACTGAATGGTTGGCTGTATTTCTGTCGGATTTAGCATTTTCCCGGTCAGTTCAAATCGGGTTCCATTAACACTTAACTTACCCTGAGAAACTTTTTTAAGATCAGGTGTAATCACTCGTGTGACAGAGTCACTCCATCCATTTGGAGCGGCAACTGGTCGAACTTGTATTTTATCGACAACCTGATCTGCACCATAAACAGACTGCATTTTCATTAAAAT
This sequence comes from Acinetobacter sp. FDAARGOS_494, assembly GCF_003812225.1. Lineage (NCBI taxonomy): Bacteria > Pseudomonadati > Pseudomonadota > Gammaproteobacteria > Moraxellales > Moraxellaceae > Acinetobacter > Acinetobacter sp. FDAARGOS_494. The sequence continues at coordinate 3,108,435 of NZ_CP033866.1, read as the reverse complement.
AGCCTGTTTACTTGCTTCATTTGGCACTACACCTTCTACAACTATAGGCTGTGCTAAAGCATAATTCGCAATTGCATATATAAAACAGCCTTTTATAAGTTGTGAAAGTTTAATTTGATATTTTTGATTCATTGTTATTCACCCAAAAAAGTCTGTCTAAATAGTTTTAAACCTTGATTTAAACTTAATTGGCGTTGACATAAAGATTGTTCTAGCGTTGCTAAACCAGCATTCTGTTCCAAATAAGTATCAATCCATTGAGCTTGTATTAAAGAAACCCAATGTTTGCTATCCATATTCTGAGTAAAAATATCGCTAAGAGCTAAAATATCAGCACCCTGAAAACCAAAGAATAATACTGGCTGCTCCCGATGTAACAACCCAATTAATACTTCGGTATTATGCTGTTTTAAAAACCGACAAATAATACTGACCCAGAATGCCGCTATTTCATAACAATAAGCAGGATTATTAATCGGTAGAATCAAGACTTTATTTAAACGGCTAGTCCCATTTTGTAAAATTGGTTGTAGTAGTAATCCTAAACCAATCATGCTTTGAGCTAACTCATAAATACTTAGCTTCATTAACTGAGCAAATGAATGCATGGTATGATTTTCATAAAAACCTACACATTCACGTTCAGATAAAACCTGAATTTGATTTGGTAAATGATTTAGCTTACCAAATAATAAATCAGAATCTTTAATCCCTCTTAATGCACGATTATTTTGAAATAAATCAACTAAGACATGCTTATAGCTATAAGGTGCATATAGTAAATTTTCATATGGTAAATCAATCTCAAGTAAATGACTGAGTACCATCGGAAAAGCTCGACCTGAACTGTCTTCGCTCGCCAACAAATTAGCAGCCAAGAACATGTTCTCTTGTGGATTTGCAATAAAGAAATCCAATGAAGGCAACTTGCTATATGCTTCTTTGAACATATTTGACTGCATTGCATATTCCAATGCTTCTGTTATCCACTGATCAAGTACCTGTATTAAGGCATATTGACCTTTTGTCTTTAAGAAGTCACCACGTGCAGGGCTTTTCCCGTAATACAGAGGAGTTGTTTTTAATGTATGCATCAATGCTCCTCCTTGAATGTAGAGGTTAGTTTCCATGTCATGGCTTAACTCCCGCAGCAGGTTGTGCTAGTGCAGAAACTGGATTTTCAGTTTTGGCAGGAGCAGCTGCCTGAGCTGGTGCTTGCTGTGCGGATACAACGCGAGCAGCCTTATCCGCAGTTACTTTGTCAACCAGTTGCATACCAGAGTAGCCACGGCTTGAACCGATACTTCCTGAATTACTACTAATAAGACGGAAGTTCATTTTCACAAAGAGTGATGGATCTGTCTTACTGCGCCAAAGCATTTCAAAACCACCGTTTTGCTCTTTACGCTGTGCACTATCGATTAAACGGTTAATCCCGTATTCGCCTGGTTCATCAAAAATGGTATGTGTTTGACCTTGTAAATCTACAGCCGTAATACGAGCACCCGGAATACTGCCTTGATTTGGCCAAATAAAGTTAACCCATTGCTGCACCCCATTTTCATAAGTCATACGCTGACCATCAATATCAACGGTATATGAAAGTAACTGCGGGTTTTGAATTGGGTAGAACTGGAAGTTAGACTGATTAGTTGCCGGAGCAGCTGGTGCTTGGCTATTTAACTCACCTGTTGCCATTCCATTTGTAGGTGCAACATAGCGTTGGAAGTTCATAACAAATTGTGGGTTTAAACTAATCCCCAAATCTTTCCATGTTTTGGAGGTTAAGGTATAACCGCGGCGGATAACAAACGGGTCTAAACTCTCTTTAACAAAACGGGAAATACTGCCGTTCTCACCAAGAATTTGTCCAATTTCACTACTTGTTGCTTGTAAAGAAGCTGATGAGTTAAATGGATATTTCTTAGCAAGATTTGCAGTAAATGGTTGATAGGCTTGCATTACCCATAGCTTATTAATTTCATCTTGAGTAGGTGTAATTAAACTTTCAAAGGCTTGGGTAAGTGGACTCACCACTAATTTTTGTAGAAGTTGCTGATCAATTTCACTGAAACCAACCGCCATCTTTTCATCTACAATTTTTTGAGTCTGGTTAAATACCGATGTCTGCTCATTTAAAGTTTGCTTAACCAATGTCATCGCATTCGGTCCGATCTCACCCGCATTCTTAAGTTCATTAAACTTACTACGTACTAAGGCAAGATTCGTCATATATTCATCAAGCAAAGATTTACCTTGCTGATCATCACGTTTACGAACCAATTGATAGAACATTTGATATTCTTGAGAAATAGGCCCTTGAGCATTCGTTACAGCCTGATTTGCTAATTGTTTATCATCATGGTTTAAAACCTTACGTTTAAACCATGCAATAAATCCTTTTTGAGGCGCTGCTAACTCTGCTTGAACAACCGGATTATCCCAGTTTGTTTCAATGGCTACGCGTTCAATAAGCATGCGAATTGGTGAATTTTGTGGTTCGCCCAATACATCAATATTTTTAACTTGCTGAGCAAACTGAGTTGCTTTTGCATAGTGAATGCCACTTAAGAATTTTCTCCACTCTGCAATATATTCTTGTTTATACAATGCAGTAAGCTGCTTTCTGATTTGCTCTGGACTACCTGAGAAAGTTAAATCATCAGATTGACGGCTATTAAGCACCCAGTCTTTAGTATCCGTAGGTTTGTCTGCTGCTTCCTCAATTGCTTTTTCTACATACTCGTTCCAAGCTTTTTGAGTAAATACCCCTGGTAATGCATAACTACCCAATACAATATTTTTATTTGCGTCACCTACAATCTGGTTTACAGTTAAAGCTGGAAAGCGCACAGCAGCACGCATTTTAATTTCATTATAAACACGGTCACGTGCTGGCATACCTCTAATAACAGAGAGCAATACTTGACGTGTCTGATCCACGAGTTGAGAGTCAGCATCCAAGATCGGGAATTGTTTATCATTTGCCAATGTCATTGCATAAGATAAGATCTGCTCAGCTTCTTGGATCATATCTGCACGTGGCATCTGCCCTTTATTGGCATCAAGCCAAGAACGCCAGAAACGCGTTACCTGATCACTTAAGTGACTTGCATCCATATACTGTGGATTGCTCATCATTAAATATGCTTTTAAAGCATTATAAGCATCTTGAGGGTTGGTATCCGAAGGCTCTAAATATTGCTGAGTTTGAGCAGTTTGCTTGATCTCAACATTGGTATGATTTGCTTTTAAAGTTGCTTCGTTATTTTTTACACGTTGCAAATACTGAGCAATATTTTGCTGTGTAGGTATCAAAACAATTTGCTTAACACCTTTTAAATATTCAGCTTTTAATTTTTCACGTAGCTCATTACCTTGATATAAACCAAAACTAAATTTTAGTGGTCTATTTTCATCAAATTCGTCTAACTGTTGTAGACGTCTTTGCAAGATAAGTAAGGCCTCTAATTGAGTCGACAATTGTTGACCTGAACTCTTTTCCAATTGAACAACTTTATTCAAATCAGCTTGAACTTCGGCAATAAGTTGTTGATTATTACGATATGACCAAACCCACACACCGAGAATAATGGATACGCCTGCTAAAGCACCAATAAATGCAATATAACGCTGACGCTTTTTGCTTGTATTGACATGCTGTTTAACCAGATCTTTATCTTTTAAAATGACATCTGAAAACAAGCCTTTTAAGAAATAACCATGGTTAGGCGTTGTTTTTAGCTGATCTTTTACTTCACTTTGAGCAATTTGGGAAAGCTGGAATTCCTGTGCAATTTGCTCAGTCATTGGACTTTCTATTACGCCTTCTTGCAAAGCACTTGTGAAATAAAACCCACGGAAAACTGGTTGGAACTGGTAAGGGTTATCTTCAAACAATGTCGCAATAAAACTTTTTAATGCAGGTTTTAATGTCTTAAATTCTAATGGGAAAGTCATCACACTAGGTGAGATATTTTGAGAATGTCGACGGCTAAGATGAGTTGAACTGACCCCTTTTAAACCGTCATAAAGAATATTGTAGTGTTTCTCAAAAAGATCTACAGCATTATGAGAAGAGTTTTGCTCATATGGTAGTGTTGCGCCCCACGCCTGATTATATTCTTGTGCTTCATAGAATTCGAAAAATTCGGTAAAACCCGCGATCAAATCCATTTTTGAAAAGACTAGATATACGGGTACAACCACTTCTAAACGTTCGGTTAAATCCTGAATACGAGCGCGTAAATTTTTCGCAAGCTTTAATGAGTGTTCAGGACTCTGACTAACAAGCTCAGCAATACTAACAATAAGAATTAAACCATTTACTGGAGCCTTAGAACGGTTCTTCTTTAAGATATTTAAAAAGCCTAACCATTCAGAGTGGTCTTCGCTATAGACCGAATAACGTCCAGCGGTGTCGAGTAAAATACCCTCAGTCGAAAAAAACCAGTCACAATTACGCGTACCGCTTAAACCAGCCGAAACCATTTTTTGATGGGTTTCTTCAAAAGGAAACTTTAAACCAGAATTATAGATCGCAGAACTTTTACCAGCAGCTGGGTTACCAATGACCATATACCATGGCAACTCATATAGTGCTGCGTTCCCCTTTTTATCGCCTAACTTTGACTTACGAATCAATTGAATAGATTCTTTCATTTGTTGGCTAATAAGTTGCAGCTCTTCTTTATCTTTATTTTTGCCGTACTCTGCTTGGGTATCCTTTTCAATCGCTTGTGCAAGCTCTTCACCTTGAACAGCATGCTTTTTACGCTGAATTAGCCAATAAATTCCATAAGCGATGAGCCCTAAAGCATATGCAGATGCTAAAGCCCAAAATATATGGCGAGGAATTGAAGTATAGGAAGACATCAATGCCACGAACAATGACAAGGCGATAATTGCTTTAGGATTCGTGATGTACTGCCACAAGTAGCCTAAAATTGTATGCATTCTATTCTCGTTCTAAGTTCAAAGTTTAAATTAGCTATTCAACACCATCGCATCATCTTCTGAATTTTCAGTGACACTCTGCACAAATGTATGTGCTGACACTGTATTTTCTCCAAAGACAAAAGGAACGATATGTTCAGGAAAATGCATACTAAGCATAAAGCCATAAATATCAACTAAATGCTGGGTATGCCCCAATGAAGATTTCACATAAATATAGTGATGTGGTTCAACAGATGTTTGTGCAAACTGCTGCTGTAATTGCTTCGCTGTTTTTATATCTGTCTGGTCTGAAAGAATAAGTACGTATGGCTCATCTCCCTCATACTGCGGTAATTCATTTAAGTTCAGCGTATGAAGAACTTTGGCTGCTTTTTCTTGGCCCACCACAATTTTTAAGTTTTTAGCCGGTTCGAGTTCTTCGATTTTTAATGATGGGTCCGCAAGGAGGCAGCTTGCAGCAAATTCAGCCGGAATATAATCTTTGACCATCCATGATTTTTCATCAATAAGATCTTGATCAATCTCTGAATCGACAGCCAGCATGAGAAATACCTCATGCTCTTTCTTTTGAATGCGTTTTAATAAATGAATAAATTCTTGATAAGCTACACGCTCACCCAAAAAGTGATATTCGATATGAACTTTTTGGGAAATAATACCAATCTCAGTAAAAAACTCTAAAATCAGATCATTACTTTGCTCATCATTCCAAACATGTAATAAATCTTCTGGAAGAAAAATATGCAAATTCAGTCGATTTAAACGGTGTACTTCAACTACGGGTGTTTCCACATCTTCATATTCGCTATTTGGATCGACCCATGCAGGATGCATATGATATTCACGGATCTGATGAGATTCATAAAATAAAATTGAGCGCTTTAAATGTTCAGCCAAGCGATACAAATTCTCTATATTTTGTTCTAGTTGTTGCCTGATTAAAGACATGATACGAACTTGTCTTGGTGAAGCAGCGTATTGAATATCCTCATCATTTGTCTCAGCTAAATCTTTAATTCGATAAGATAAAAGAGGCAATCCATACGAATTCAACAATTGCTCATCAAGCTCCGGACTTTTAAAATTTTGTATTTCTTCAATAATAGTTTCATTCTCGCCTAGGGCATGTATAGCAAAAGCGGAATATACATTAAAATCCAGCTGTTCTAGAGGTTGTTCAATTGCAGCAGATGATTTTTGACTATCATCATCTTGACTTTGATTTGCAGCCTGCTCTTTCTTTTCTTTGTAGCTTTTATAAACACTATAAATTAACCAAGGTGATAAGATCACCAATGTAATGATTGCTGGCAATAATAAAAAATAAAGGAAAAAGTCGATTTTATTTGGGTTATATTGAACATCACGCCAGTAGAAAATGATAATTCCACTAACAACTGTAAAAATAGCGATGAATGAGAGTAATATTTTTTTAATCATATTTGCTCTCCAATAAGGCTATAACATGTTTCATCGTTATGTGTATTAGGCTTACGAGACATTAAAAAAGCGCCTTGCCCTAAACCACTTTCTTGGCCTTGAGTTAAGCGAACAGGTTGTATTTCAGTCTCATCCAATATCAATCTTAAATCTATCGATAAAGTTGGACTGCACCAGGTTTCTACGATTTTTTTGAGCTTTAAGCTAAGCTCTTGATGAGGTAAAAATTTTAAATATTGCTGACGCTTAAGCGGACCTATTTGAATCTCAATTTTTCCATCAATTTGTTGAATCGTTTCCCCACAAAATGTGTTAATACCAAGTAAGCTCGGTTGACTTCCGCCTAAAGTGGTTAGCTGATCACCCGCTAACTTAAACGATTCCTGTACAAACTCTTTAATTGTAATTTCATGCTTAAAAATACAACTCAACATCGTCTTTAAAGCATGAACCGTATTATTTTGCCCCTGCATTAGGCCTGAAAATTCAGCGAAATATTCATCCAAGTCTTGTTGCTGATGTTGTGAGCGAACATAACCATTCAATGCATGGAGAATATCCAAATAATCATTTTTATTTTCAATTTCATAGCGCACAGGCAAGTGATAAGTAATACTTGACTCTACATACTGACTGGTCAGCTTATGATTAAATAAGCTTAAAAACTCTTTCGTTTCAGCGCGTTGTTGCCTTGGAGCCTGCTTAATTTTATTTGTATATGTATAAGGTAATGCACCTTGTATACCAGTCAGACCAACGATCAGGTTTGTTAAATGAACACGTTCATCTACTAACTCTAAACTTTCAATTTCAGTGGCTGGAAAGTTTAAGTTAAATGAGGTCTCAAATTTAAAATGGTCAGACCATGATAAAGCTGCGTCATTGGCAGGCATATGACGCAATAAACGTGTTGCTTGAATAAACTCAAAAGACTTAGGGCGTTGAAACAACTCAGCCGTTACAGAAGAGTCTTGCCACCAACGTTCTGACTGCATTGGTATAACTCCTGCTGAGATGAATAATCCTTAACCACCAAATCAACAAAACTATTAATTTGAACCTTTAAATTAAAAACACGACTTAATAACTGACTAAAAATATATAAGCTATGCCCTCTAAATACGGATGAATCAATTTGTAATTCAGCTTTTACTCCTCTTACAAACATTGGAAATGGTTTGCCATCTACGAGTTTATGGGTAAGAGAAAATTCTAATTTTTTAATTGATTCTATAATTAAATAGTTTTCTTTTGACTGCGGTAAGTTATATAAAGCCAGCAGCTCTTTAACATGAGAAACAGCATCCCCTTTCATAAGTGCTAAGCTATTTAATGAAAGATGCGAGATCACACGCCACTGTTCACTTTGGCCTTGTTCAAACTTATAAGGCTTTGTAGGTCGTTTTAAAACAATGGCACGTCTCGCCAAGCTACTATCATTTAAATTTAATACGTTATTAGACTGACCCAGTGCTTCATGAGGTAAATCACGGTTTGAACATAATAATTTAGTGCTAATAAAATCTGAGCGCGTTGAAAATGGATTTAAATTTTTAGAAATAATCGAATAGCCCATTTCAACGAAATTGGACTGTAACTTTTGATAGTTTACTGAGTAAAAAAAGCGAGCTGTATCATTGTGGTAATGGCTCATCGCAAAAAAAGGCAAAACAGGAACATAGCTTTCTTCCTGATTTGTTTTTTCACGCACCATATTCATCTCAAGTATTGAATATACTTGATAAAATTCAGGATGGTGAGCGTCTGTAACTAAAGGATATTCTAATTGCTTGTGAACTATCTTCTGGGGTTCAGCATATTTTTCAAATAAATTAATTACGGGGGTAGTAAATAATTTAAAGTTTGCAATATTTAGCTCAGAATAGTTTCTAACAACGGCTTGATCATTTAAGTTTAATTTGAAATGAATTAAAAGCTCAAATTCGGATACATGCTGAGGTAGTCGCCTTAAAAAATCCAAATCGAGCTTAAGATAACTAAACTTTTCCGGGAAACAAAAGTATTCCATCAACAAACGATAAGCATGATGGGTATGTTGATCAAGCGGTAATAAACTTTCTTGTTCTGCAAAACCAATCAATTCAAATGGATTCTTGCTCAATTCTACAATTGTTTGTCCATATTTAACCGCAAAACTGGTTCCTTTTTTGAAAATACTATCAAGGACCTGTAGAGGAAAATTAGAGATAGCATCCAAATAAATAGGAAGCTTCTCATCAGTTAAACAAGCATGAGCATTATTAAAAATTTCAAATTTAAGGCTCAACGTCGCATTTTGATTTAAGTGCATATGTGCACTAGGTGTAGTTTTAAAATCTAAACCACTTAAATGAATAGGTAGTAATTTAACCTCTTGAGTTGTATTAAACTCACACTGTACTCCTTTGAAACTACGAGATTTCAAAACCGTATGATGAGGTACAAGATGAGGTTCTGTAAGCTGTTTAATCTTATTAATATCTTCAAAGCTAACAACTGAACACGCAGGAAAATGCCGTAAGTATTGAGGGAACATCACCTCAAATAAAGAACGAGTAAAAACATCGTAACTGTCTGTTAGTTTTTTATCGATTCGAGCAGCAATCAGCGAAAAAGCCTGAATCAGACGTTCAATATGTGGGTCATCAATTTGCTCTTGATTTAAAGATAAGCGCTGAGCAATTTTTGGATATTTTTGGGCAAATTCTCGAGATTGTTGACCAAATTCTTGTAATTGTTTTTCATAAAACGGTAAAAGCTCTTCTATCACAACACACCCACTACGCTTAAGTTCTTGCTGAAATTACATATTGCTGCGTTGTTGGTTTTAACAATGCATCAAATACAACAGGTTCATATAAGGGGTGAATATTTAGATAAGCCTGAATACTTAAACATAATGCGCCCATATTATGTCCATCTAATAACATCTCTACCCGTATTTGTCTTAGCCGAGGTTCATGAGCTGCTATTGATTGCTCAATGGATTGGCAAATTTTATCCCGATCCAGAGGGTTGGCTGTAGAAAGCCCCACAAAATCAATAATCCCGAACTGAAGTATCGATTTTTTTACAAGTGGATAGTCATCAATCACATGATCTAACTTTGCTACCCGACTATTGAGCAAATCTTCTAAATCCTTTGCTACAGATTCTCTTAATTGCTGAATAGAAAGACCTTTTGCATAATCTTCACTTTCTGGAATTAAACGATCAAATAAAGTTGAACGAAATCCGTATGGATAAAGCCGATCTAAGTTCATTCGAGTTCACAACAAAGTATATTTAAAGACAGCAGAGGCTAACTTTATGTCAGCCTCCACCAAATATTCACTTAAATAATTACGCTGCGTAAGAAGCTGTATTATTAGAAAGTGACCATTTCTTAGTAACAGCACCTTTAGCAGTACCGTTAATATCTTGTTGGTTATAAGTCCACTCAACAGCAGCATATTTCAAACCGAATGCTTCTGTAGGAACGCCTTCTTCGTTAACAGTTGGAGTCACACTAGAAACTAAAACGTGCTTCAATTTGATTTGTAAGTACTTGATACGTTTATCGCCATTTGCGCGATAGAAGTCGATTTGTACTTCATCAAATGTATAACCAGCTGAACAAGCTTCCCATAATTTAGGGCTAGTTGCGTCTAAGTCTTTCACGAAAACCATGTCAGAATGTTCAACACGTTCAGCAGTGTGGCCGCCTACACTACTTGAAGTAGCAGATTTAGGTTGACGGATGTTATGAGACCAAGAGTTAACTTCTAACCAACCTTTGTGCTCAGAATCACGAGATTCTCCATCAACTTTATATTTACCGCGAAACTCAACGTATATATCTTTCATTTAGAACTTTCCTATTTTTAATTTAAAGTTATTCTTTAGCTGACCTTGATTAATTTGAGGACTGAGGTAACTCAGTGACAAGTCGTAAAGAAACCGACAACTCATCCAGCTGGAAATGTGGTCGCAAGAAAACCACAGATTTGTAGTGACCTGGTTGAGCAGGATCTTCTACAACTTTTACAGACGCTTCACGTAACGGGTATTGAGCTTTTGCTTCTTGAGAAGCACCATCGTCAAGTAAGACATACTGTGACAACCACTCATTTAAGAATGCTTCAACATTTCCAGCAGAAGCAAAGCTACCCACTTTATCTCGCATCATTGCTTTTAAGTAATGTGCAATACGTGAAACAGCCATGATGTACTGAATCTGACTTGATAAAGCCGAGTTTGCATTGGCTGTATCATTGTCATATTTTTTAGGTTTTTGAGTTGATTGCGCGCCAAAGAAAGCTGCGTAATCTGTATTTTTACAATGTACTAACGGAATGAAGCCTAGATCGCTTAACTCTTTTTCACGGCGATCCGTGATTGCAATTTCAGTTGGACACTTGAATACCACTTCGCCATCTTGTGTTTTAAAAGTATGTACTGGCAAGCCTTCAACTAAACCACCACCTTCAACACCGCGAATAGCAGCACACCAACCATGCATATCAAATGCATTTGTTAAGCGAGTACCAAAAGCATAAGCTGCATTCATCCACAAATATTCATTGTGGTTTTCACCAGAAACATCTTCAATAAAATTAAAGCCTTCTGTCGCAGTACCTTCTTTTGGATGATATGGGAGACGACCCAAGACATGAGGCAAAGTCAATGCAACATAACGTGAGTCTTCACTATCACGGAACGAACGCCATTGAACATATTCAGCGGTTTCAAAGATTTTTGAAACATCTCTAGGACGATCAATATCTGTAAATGATTCAAGGCCTAAAATGCTCGGACTAGCAGCTGAAATAAATGGTGCATGTGCTGCCGCTGCAACATGAGAGATTTGCTCAAGCAAATACATATCAGATGGAGTACGATCAAACTCAAAATCACCAATTAATGCTGAGTATGGTGCACCACCAAAAGAACCGTATTCTTCTTCGTAGATTTTCTTAAACAAAGTGCTTTGATCAAAGTCTGTAGCACCTTGGAAATCTTTTACCAACTCTTTCTTAGTCGTATTAAGCATACGAATTTTAATGAGCGGATTTGAAGGCGTTTCCTGACAAAAGTAATAAAGACCACGCCAAGTTGACTCAATTTTTTGGAATTGTTCATTGTGCATGATCTGACTTAACTGCTTTGAAATCAGAGCATCAATTTCTGCAATACGCTTATCAATTGATAAAGTCATATTTTCAGAAACAGTAATGGTCCCTGCCATTACTTCTTTAGCAAGCTCACCAATTAAGCTTTTAGCACGAGAATGTTCTTCTTCATTTCGTGCAATACGGCTTTGTTCAACAATCGAATCTAAAAGATTAACTTCTTCATTTTCAACAAGTGGCATTGCTGCTGATTGAGTATTATTCATGATCGGCCTCGGCACTTAATTTACGGATTTGATCAGTATTTTTAAGAACCTCATCAAGCAGATCTTCTAAACGCTCACTGTTTGAAATTTTGTTTCTTAAATCGGTTAAACGCTCACGCGCCTCAACCAATTTCTTTAATGGATCAACTTGCTGTACAACATTTTCCGGGCGAAAATCTTCCATTGACTTAAACGTTAAATCAACTGCCATTTTACCGCCTTCTTCTGTCAACGTATTGTCTACTTGAAAAGCAGCTCTTGGAGACAGAGATTCCATTACTTCATCAATATTATCTAAATCGACATTAATGAATTTTTTATCTTTTAATTTTGTACGCTCAAGCTCAGATGCAGCTGAAAAATCACCCATTACACCTACAACGAATGGTAGTTCTTTCGCTTCTTTCGCATCACCAATTTCGACATCATATGTAAGCTGAACACGAGGAGGTCGAATTCGCTGAAGCTTCTTTTGTACGCTTTCTCTCTTAGCCATAAGATTCTATTCCGGATTATTTAATTAAAGGGTCAAAAGGCGAACTTTTTGATTTATTGACAGTGGCTGCAGGTGCAGTTTTAGGTTTGACTGCGGTGGCCTTTGCTGGACTTACTACTCGTTTATTTGATGTTCTAGAGGCACTCACTTTATTACGCGTTGCGTACTGTTTTTTATAATTTCTTTTTTCATTATCAGTAGAACTGCTTTCCGAGTTGTTAGTTTTGAAACTGGATGGATCAGGAGCCGGCATTGCAGTATGAATATTTTCAACTAACTGCTTTGCAGGAGGATATGTTATGTCATTCGTTAAATATCGCATTTCCTGATTACGCATTTGTTGCAATGAGTTATTTGCAATGCTCACACCAGATAAAAATAAGACATCTGTGATTAATGAACCGCGTATATTTTGACTTTGCAATTGACTTGCTAAATTCAATGCTTTAACTGGTTGATTGGTTTGATAAAACCGCATAGCAGCTTTAGCTAATAAATCATTTTTTTGAGTTGTATTATCACTATCACAAACTTGTTTAAAAATATTCAATAGCTCAGGGTCATTTTGGCCTTCTGCTAGAGGGTTCTTCTTAATACAACTTTTTTTAAGTTTTACAGGCTCTAGTTCTGCTGCTTGAGCATATGATAGACCGATAATGTTTCCAGTCAAAAAAAGTATCAAAATACTTCGTTTCAACACAACTTTCATTCCTCTGTTTTCTTATTTATTCAAGGCTTTACCGAAAAGTTAATATTTTTAGAATATTAAAAAATCAGTATAAAAACCTTATATTCAAAAAATTTAGTCGCAGTTTAACATATAAATAAACATATTTTATATAAAAAACATATTAACTTAAACTAAAAGCTAATAGTTAAGATGCCTATAAAATATAGCTTAATAAAGTTTTTCTTATAAAAAAATAATATTGTTAATTTTTGTAAATAAAAATAAATTATTGATTTTTATTAGTTTATTTAAAAATTAAACAAAATTAAAAATTGATTTAAATATCATGAGATTAGGCATTATGAAACATTTTCTTAAGAATATTTAATTATAAAGGACATCTAAGTTAATCCTATTTGATTAGTATCGATACAGCCCACTTTACAAAAAGACAGGCTCTACATAAAGTCCATAAAATTGTCAAGACTAATCTGTCTACCTATCATATTTTTTTAAAATTAATTTAATGCTTCCTTAGCACTAAAAAACATACTTTCCCTACATAACCATAAATTTTCTATATTTTTTGCTTAAACATGGCTTTAGATAAAAATTACAAGTAATTATTTTTGGTTCTTGTAATGGCTCAGACCAAGAGAAGTTTATTCAACCTAAATTTTATTTTCTCAAAAATTGTAGTTCTTAACTTTATAGCTCATATGAATTACCAATTTTTTCAAAGAAATTAATACTACCCACCAGTATCCAAAATATCTGGCTATTTTGGCTGATATAGATACCCTCATAGCTATAAAAAAAGCAATATTTTTAATCTGCGAATTAATCATGACTTGAATAACAAATAGATTGGTTCATTTATGCTGCTTTATACAAAAAGTACATTGTTGGCAATGATTAGCGGCAGCTTGAGCGCTAATATAAATCAAATCAATTCATCGATTGATTGCATAGGTTAAGATTGTTAGAAGAGAATATGGTCTGAAATATTAATCGATAAATTTTATTTAGTACCGTCTATACATCACAATTCCACTATTAACATACTTTTTTAATTGCAGCTTTGCTCTGCTTACTTTCACTCATTCCCGTTTTAAAGGAGAAAACCCATGTCTAATCAAATGGATCAGGCCATTCAAAGTGTCATTGACTTACATGTTTTGATCGAAAATGTTTTTACAGGTCAAAATGCAGAACAAAGTCTCACACCACTTTTAAACAGTTTTGATCAAAATTTTAAGATGGTTACGGTTCAAGGTCAGAGTATTGGTTTAGCCGAAGTTAAGAACTTATTTAGTCAAAATATTGGAAAAAAGCCCTCTTTAAAAATCACTATTCTTAAAAGCACAGCCTTATACGAATTTGAAAATTACTGTTGGGTGCAATATCAGGAACATCAGCAAACTGATGAAACCGAAACAGTACGGACTTCCACAGCCTGCATTAAAGTAGAAGACGAAAAATGTTATTGGGTTTATTTACATGAAACTTTAGTTCCCTCATCTTCTTAACTCATCTAGAGCACCTTAAAGATGGCACCTATTTTGCTTAACAATATTACGTTTTATGAAAATCGTAATACTGATCAAAATGGGGAGCTCTCGATATGGGTTATGTTGCAAAGGAATTTACGCAAAAGAACAAGCTGATTCTCAGTATTTGTTCTTTCGTGATTCCAATATGTCTTTGGTGCGCAATCAGTTACTTACCTTTTGTTTGGCATCCTCAAGTACAAATCACAAGTTCAGGCAGTGTTCCTTACTTACAAGTAGGAAGTCGCGTTGATAAAAATGTGTTCTATCTCGAAGCACAAAATGCAGTCAATCGAAATTCTGCACCACCACAAGGTATTTTGGTTAATCCAATTTATTTACCCGCTCCCCATGAAGTCGCTAAGGCTTTGGTCACTGCATTTACCACACCACCTGAACAACCTGATTCGCCGTGGTTTCATCAAAGTTTATGGCACAGTATTAAACTGGTATTTTCAGCTTTTTTTATCTCTTCCTTAATTGGGATTCCACTGGGTATTTTGTGTGGTTTTTCTAAGCGGATATCCTTGTTAACAGAACCGTTTGTCGAGTTTTTCCGTTACTTACCCGCACCTGCATTTGGTGCGCTTGCTGTGGCAATTTTAGGGATTAATGACGCACCTAAAATTGCCATTATTGTGATTGGTACACTCTTTCAGCAAATTCTCATTATTGCCAATACCACACGAACGGTTGATCGAAGCTTAATTGAAGCTGGCTATACGCTTGGCACCAATAAGCTCAAAAGTTTATTTCATGTGGTGATTCCTGCTGCCTTACCTGATATTTACCGTGACTTACGTGTGCTATTGGGCTGGGCATGGACCTATTTAATTGTTTCAGAGTTGATTGGTACGACCTCGGGTATTACATGGTTTATCACCCAACAGGCACGCTATCAAAACTTTGACAATGTCTATGCGGCCATTTTGATTATTGGGGTGATTGGGCTGGTCTGTGATTGGGTATTAATGAAGTTAGGTGAGCGGATGTTCACTTGGAAAGTAGGAGCAAAATAATGAACGATTCAACATTTAACGCACATGAATACTTTCAAAAAATTTATGAACGTCCTGTGATTTTAGAAGCTAAACAACTGAGCCAAGTTTTTAAACATGGTCAAACTGAACATACTGTTTTAAATAAGCTCGATTTAAAAATTCATAAAAGAGAATTTATTTGTGTGATTGGTCCTTCTGGCTGCGGTAAATCGACACTAAGCCGTGTTATTGCAGGTTTAGACCCATACCATAGCGGAGAAGTTTTAGTAGACGGCGAATGCATTACAGGCCCATGTCCTGAACGCGGTATGGTGTTTCAGGGCTATACCCTTTTTCCGTGGAAAACTGTAAAAGAAAACGTAATGTTTGGTCCGCAAATGCGCGGCGCCAGTCAAATGACAGCCGAAGCTCAAGCACGCGAATGGATCAATATTATTGGTTTAGAAAAATATGAAAATCAGTATCCACACCAACTTTCTGGTGGCATGAAACAGCGCGTTGCGATTGCTAGAGCTTTAGTTAATCAACCTAAAATTTTACTTATGGATGAACCTTTTGGTGCGCTCGACCCACATACTCGCCAAAAAATGCAAAAGCACTTAATGGATTTATGGCAAAACATTGATATCACCATTATTTTTGTGACCCATGACATGGATGAAGCCATTTTGCTGGCAGACCGAATTGTGGCACTCAAAGCCAACCCAGGTGAAATTAAGGAAATTATTGAAGTTAATTTACCTCGCCCACGCTCACTCGATTTAATGAGCACACCTGAGTTTAAACAGCTCTGTTCACGAGTTGATTATCTGGTTCACGCTGAAGAAGACGAGCTTGACCCTGCGTTGCAAGACCTACCAAAAATACCGCGTATGACTCAGGTCAGTACAGAAAAATAAGTAAGACATTAAAAAGCCCAAGTTCAACTTGGGCTTTTTGCTTTATGGAGCTTATTTGAGTTGTTCGATGAGTGTTGGATAAATCAGCCCATCTACATTTTGTTCAGTTTTATAAATACCGTTTTCAACGTTAAATTTATTGACGTGATAGCTAGAGCCATAAATCGAGTCAAAGTCTTGAGATTTAGTAAATACTTTTTTATTGGCATTGATATCTAATAAATGCGTACCGCTGACCATCAACTCATATTGCTTTGGATCAACCCCTGAACGGTTTGCCATAATTTTAACCGCATCGGCATGGGTTGCAGGGTCATTAATATATTTAACTGTTTTATCCCACACTTGAATGATTTTTTTCCATTCGTCTTGATGAGCTATTAAATGACTCATGTTGACTGTTAAGGTGTCGTAAATTAAACCCGGCTTGTCTTTAGAGGTATAGATAATTTTAGAGCCTGCCACTGCTTTTAATGCCTGCCCTGCAATGGGTTGCCAAACAGCAATCGCGGAAATATCTGGGCTATTAAACACTTGAGGTAGTTGGTTCGTCGCTGAATTTACCAGCTTCACCTCATTCGCTTTAATGTTATGGTCGGTTAAAGCTGTTGCCAATAAAAGATGGTCAACCAAGCCTTTTTCGACACCGATCGATTTTCCTTTTAAGTCTTGAATGGTATTAATACCCTCTTTTGCAATAATGACATCATTGCCCGCAGAATAATCTGTTGCCATGATCATCATGCCTTGCGTACCGCCCGAAGCTGTTACCAAGTTATCGCCATTGGTGACCAACACAGCGTCGAGCTGATTTGCCGAAAAGGCCGAAAGAGAAGCCGAATAATCAAACCATTTAAACTCTACATTTAGCCCTGCTTCTTTTAACCAGCCTTTTTCAATAGCCACTTGCCAAGCCACCCAGCCCGGCCAATCACTATATCCGATGGTAATTGGTTTTGTATTTGCGGCTGCCTGAGCATCTTGTTTAGCCTCGGACACTTTAGCAGTATTGTCACACCCACCCAATACAACTGCCGATAAAATAGATACGGATAACAACGCTTTTTTAATCATATAGAAACTTCCCCAACATTTTTACTAACAACACTTTGAGCGGTTTGATTGAGTGACTGTATATAAGCTCGCCAGCCTCCAAAATGGCTAATATCGGTTGCATCTTGAATGGCATAAGCCTCGCAAATAAAGCCTTTGACCCATGTTCCATCTTTTAGTTTCAGGTTCCCTATACCAAGTGGTGCTGGAACTTCGGCCACAATGGCACCAAAATTTGCTAAAGGAACATCCCACACTTCGACTTCAATTGATGTCCCTGCTGCATCACATTGCAGGCCAGGTTTTGGTGGCGAGGTATTTTTTAAGGCAAAGAGTTTATAAGTCTCTGCGGTCTGGGTTTTCTTAAGTAAAGTTGCATTGCGGCTAGTGAGCTGAAAATTAAGGGGCATGCCTGTTAAGTGTGCTCCCACAACGGCAAGCTGTACTGAATGATTCGACTGAATCTCTAGACTTTTTTGATAATGTTGAGTTGATTTACCTAAACTCAGCGATGTTTCGGCTTGCCAAAGCTGCGCAAAATTGGCGAGTGCCTGATCGTGCCAAGCTGGTGCAATAAAGGTTATTCCACTTGGTAGGCCGTCTTCACGAAGTATATTAGGTAAAGCTAAAGCCGAAAGATCGGCAAAATTAACAAAGTTGGTATAGGCCCCCATGTGCGCGTTTTTAGTCAACGGGTCGGCTTCAACTTCGGCAATGGTGTAAATGGTTGGTGCTGTCGGAACCATCAAGGCATCAAAAGGCTGTAATGCCAAATTAATTTTTCGAGCCAGAACGGCACGGTTATATTCGGCTTGAAGTGCATCTGTTGCCTTGAATTTATCTGCCTGCGCAATAATCTGGGCAATGACTGGATGAGCCTTTTCACGTGTTGTCATGCGTTCAACGGCGACTGTTCTTTCTGCCACCCATGCATCGTTATACAGTGCGGCAGCAAGCTCATTAAACGCACTGAAATCAATACTCTCAACTTCGTAACCCAGTTTTTTAACACGCTCGACTGCAACTAAAAAGGCTTTTTCAGATTCAAGATCGCCATAAAACTCAAGCTGAGCTGGAATAGCTATTTTTCGTTTAGAAAACTGAGTCGGTACATTGGCTGGATGTACTCGTGAATATTCATCTGTTTCATCGTATCCCTGCATTAAACTGGCAACTGTCCAAGCATCATCAATATGCAGCGCAAAAATAGAAATGACATCAATAGTCCGACATGCAGGGATTAAACCTGTGGTAGAAAACCAGCCCTTTGTTGGTTTAAGACCCACAATATTGTTATGGCCTGCAGGAACACGCCCTGACCCCGCCGTGTCTGTCCCCAAACTAAAAGGCACTATACCGTTGGCGACCACCACTGACGAACCAGAACTTGAACCACCGCTGATATATTCGGGGTTAAAACTATTTTTTACTGCACCATAGGGAGAGCGAACACCAACCAGTCCCGTTGCAAACTGATCAAGGTTAGTTTTACCCACCACAATCGCCCCAGCTTTTTTCAGTTTGGCAACGACGGCAGCATCTTGGTTTGCTAAATATTGAACTTCTTTACAGGCAGCAGTGGTGTGAAAGTCAGCGACATCAATATTGTCTTTGACTGCAAATGGCACTCCGTATAGAGGTAAGTCAGCAATATTCTGATCTTTTAAAACATCAATTTGTGCCTGAATCTGATTATTCGATGCAATTTCAATCCATGCATGGTCATCGTTTTTAATTTCTGCCACATAGCCAATCAGATCTGCAAGATGGATTTGCCCGTTTTGATATGCTGTTTTCCAGTCTTGAATAGTCCATAAATTTTTCAACACGCTACTCCTCATTTAGTCATTTTGCTGTATAGGCGGCATAACGGCATCCATCAGTTCTAGATGTCCTTTGATCACCCCTTTCAGCACAATAAATTGCTGGCTAATTTGTCTAAGCTCAGAACTCGCGCCCTGCATTAACATGACTTGCAATATCTTTTGTTGGTCGAGCTGAATATGAAGTGAACTAATCACCTGTGCTAAAAACTGTTGTTGCAAGTCAACCAATTGATTGCGCAAGGTCATTTGGCTAGCGTCATAAAGCAGCGTTAATGTGCCCACCATGACTTCATTGGCCTGTGCTTGCTCTGCAATCAGGTGTTTATTAATCATGTCGACAATGGCTTGCGAGCGACTTTCATAGTTCTGCTCGACAATTTTTTGGTCGAGCGCGTTGAGGGTCGATTCAGGTACGGTAATACTGATTCGAGCAAGCTTTTGTTTTGCCACAGTCTTATCCTTTTGTTTTAGGCAGCTGATTGTTTTGTTTGATATATACGCCTGCGCGTACGCTGAGCAACTGGACTAAAAAGGCTTTTAAAGTTTGCTTTGGTTGAACCACAGGTTTTACATCGTTCATATCACACCTCTAGCTTGGTATTACCAAATTCAGTTTTTGTATTACTAATAAGAGATGCAGAAAATGTGCCAGTTTTTAAGCGTGGTTTTGATGGGCTTGGTAGGAATTTATGAGTGATTTTTGGGCAAGAAAAAGCCCCATGCACAGGGATGGGGCTATCTCTTTTAATCCTTAGTTATGTTTCAATAAATCATTCTGATTAAAAAGGAATCCATCTTTAGGAGCCTCTATCTTTATATTATTTATTAAACTTTTAAAATCATTAATCGCTTTATTTGTATCATTACCTTCGCCTTCATATGTTACTAAGATAACTCCAGCATTAGTACCTGATGAAGCACTAATAAGAAAACGTTTATCAAAGTTGGTTGTAAATACATTAGCTTGATAATTCATACCATTACTCAATGGAATATTAATATCCTCATTAACTAATGTTACCCCTTTCATTTTAACTAGTCCTTGTTTAGGAATTTGTAGAGAAGCAACCAGATATTGCATACCCTCTTCTATACCTTTGGGATAATATATTGAAATTATAATTGCCTGTTTACTCGCTTGTTTTATTGCAATTAACTCTTCATTTTGACCTTTGCTAATATCCCACTGATCTTTTAGGTTAACTACAATATTTTTATATTTTACTTCTTGAGCATAAGTCGGAGTAAGTAAATAAAAAAACATAAATGTTAGTAATAAAATTCTTTTCATAATAATTCCATTTTTGTTCTTGAAGTATCATATTAAATATCATTCACGGAGTCGAATCTATTCCATAATTTAATTTTGTCTTTAATCTTATGGCTAATTAATCATCGTATGTGCCCATACCGATAAAGACTCTAAAACAGGCTTAAAAGATTGGCCTAATTCGGTCATTTCATAAACCACTTTAATCGGTGCTTTTTCACCATAAACGGTTCGAGAGATTAAGCCACTTTGCTCTAATTACTTGAGTTGCAGGCTTAAGGTCATTTCTGTAATGGTTGGCATTAATTGATTGATTTCATTAAAACGTTTTGGTCCATCTTTTAGATAATACAAAATAACACCTTTCCATTTTCCACCCACTAAATCCATAGCCATACTGATATGACATGGATACGTTTTTCCATTCATGGTGATTTCACATTTATTTTCAGTATTTGCCATTTTTAACGCCACCTATCAACTTTGATAGTTATTGTACGCTAATACTATAAAAATTATAGTGACTATGATTTTTATAGTTTAAAGGCACTCTCATGGCTTTACTGATTTTAGCTCATCCCTACTACGCTCAATCAATTGCAAATAAAACGATTGTGAATGAACTCGTAAAAACCTATCCGGACCTTGAAGTGCGAGATATTTTCCAGCTTTATCCGGACTATAAAATTGACGTGAGTGCTGAACAAGAAGCCTTATTACGCCACGACACGATTATTCTGCAATATCCAATGTTCTGGTTTAATATGCCCGCAATTTTGAAGCTATGGTTTGATGAAGTTTTTACTTATCAGTTTGCTTATGGCTCTCAGGGCGACAAATTAAAAGATAAAAAAGTCATTATTAGTATGACGGTCGGGCAAAAAGAAGCGAACATGGTGAACGACCAAGAAAACTTAATCGATAGCTTTTTAAAATCAGTTCAACATTCAATTCAATATACGCAAATGCAGTTAAGCGGCACATTTTTGCTTTATGACGTATCGCCATTATCGGGTAACCCAGAGTCGAAAATTAAATTAGAAGCTGTTGAACATGGCCATAAAGTATTAAAACATTTGACCGAAGCATAATAAAAAAGAGAGCATCAATATCGATGCTCTCTTTTAGTTTAAGCGACTGGTGCCAAAGTAAATAGCACTTGTCCTGTTTTTACGGTTTGTCCTTTTTCAATGGTAATGGTTTCTACTTTCATGCGTTCCGGCGCAATAATCGGAATTTCAATTTTCATTGCCTCAATTACCGCAAGGGTCGCACCTTCTTCAACAATATCTCCCGATGCACATTCGATTTTCCAGATTGACCCCGGCATGTGTGATTCGACTGCACAGCCTCCTTCAGGAATAACCACGGTTTCACCTTCATCAACAGCATCTAGGCTTTCAGAGATATATTCTTGTAAGCCCGCTTCGTGCCAACGGCGGCGTTCAGCCTCAAAATTGGCTTGTTGCATATCTTTAAAGGCTTGAATGCTATCTTGATGTGTTTTTAAAAACTCGTTGTATTCTTTTAAGTTAAGCACACCATCTTCAATACGAAGTTGTAGTCGGCCCGCCTTAAAGTCTTCACGCATTTGTAGAAGTTCAGTCTCAGAAACTTCATAAAACTTAACTTGGTCAAAAAAGCGCAGTAACCACGGTTTGCCTTCTTCGAAGTTGGCATTTTTACGGTAACGGCTCCACATTTGGGTCGTGCGACCAACAAACTGGTAGCCACCCGGCCCTTCCATACCGTACACACACATATACGCCCCGCCAATGCCGACCGCATTTTCAGGTGTCCAAGTTCGCGCAGGATTATATTTTGTGGTGACTAAACGTTGGCGTGGATCGAGTGGCGTTGCAACGGGTGCACCTAAATACACATCGCCTAAACCCATCACCAAATAGTTTGCGCTATAAACCACATCTTTAACTGCTTGCTTTGAAGCTAAGCCATTAATACGGCGAATAAACTCGACGTTATCTGGGCACCACGGTGCATCTGGTCGAACAATTTGTGTGTAGCGCTCAGTTGCAAGTTGAGTCTGCGAATCTTCCCAAGCCAAAGGCAAATAGACAGTCCGTGAAGGCACCTGCATATTTTGAATATCGGGTAATTCGGCTTCTGCCTGTTGAAGTTTCTGTAAAAGTTCAAGTTGATCGAGCTGGATTGAATTAAAATGAATCTGTAGTGAACGAATACCCGGTGTTAGGTCGATAATACCCTGAATGTTTTGATCTTTAACCCATTGCATGAGTGCATGAATACGGAAACGTAAGTTTAGATCAAGTACTAACTCGCCATATTCCACCAACAAATAGCTATTTCCTGCTGGTCGATAGGTCACGCTTGGTAAACCAGCGTCACCGTCTAAAGTAGCTAAAACGGCATCTTTTAAAGTATCGGGTTCTGCTTGAATAGCTGGATTAAAACCGATCTGAGTTGTATCAGTCGCGGTTAAGCTTTGATAATATTTTTGATCGAGTGCTTTTGCTTGCGCATAACTCACGGGTACAAATTTGACCTTGTCGCCTGCTTTTAGCTGCCCGATTTTCCAAAGCTCGGAATGAATGACTACCGCAGGACAAACAAAGCCGCCTAAACTTGGACCATCTGGACCCAAAATAATTGGCATATCGCCAGTAAAATCAATTGCGCCAATCGCATAAGCATTGTCGTGAATATTGGAGGGATGTAAGCCTGCCTCACCGCCGTCTTCACGTGCCCACTCTGGTTTTGGGCCAATTAAACGAATGCCTGTCCGGCTTGAGTTGTAGTGAATTTCGAACTCATTGGCAAAGAACGTATCAATATCTTGTTTGGTGAAAAAATCTGGTGCGCCATGTGGGCCATACATGACTGCAATTTCCCAGTTTTGGGTAAAGCTAGGAATTTGCGCTTGAGCTAAAGCTGTAGTCGATTGAGCGGAATATTCAGTAATTGGCAACATATCGCCAATTAATAGATTACGGCCTGCATGCCCACCAAACTGCCCTAAAGTGAAAGTCGCCTGTGACCCTAAATAGTCAGGAACCTCAAAGCCACCTTTCACGCCTATATAGCTACGGCAACCTGAACGGATAATCCCACATTTTAAAATCTGGCCTTTTTTCACATTAATGGTTTGCCACATCGGCACAAGTTCGCCATCAAGTTTTGAAGGCATGTCACCACCCGTAATCACAATTTGGCTGTCGCAGTGAAACTTTAAAGTTGGCCCTTGCAAGGTACATTCAAGCCCTGCCGTATTTGGCTCATTGGCTAGAAGCTGGTTTGCCACCGTTAAACTGAGTGGATCGATGGCACCTGATGGCGGCACACCAACATCCCAATAACCTAATCGGCCTGTTACGTCTTGAATAGCAGTTTGAATACCAGCCTGCAACACCTCAATTTTTTGAGTTTTCCATTCAAACGTATTTAAAAATCGAGTGGTTTGAGTACCTAAAGCAAACACATCACAAGCAATAATGTTTTGCAAATATTCTAAATTGGTTTCGATGCCTGCGACTTGCGTGTTGGCAAGACTGGCACTCATTGCCTGTATAGCTTGGTCCCGTGTTGCAGCAGTCACAATGATTTTGGCAATCATTGGGTCATAAAAAGACGACACCGTTGAACCTGTTTCAACCCATGTTTCGACTCGGGCTTGCGGGTCAAATTTAACATGTGTAAGCAGGCCTGCACTCGGCTGGAACTGTTTAATTGGGTCTTCGGCATAAAGACGAACTTGAATAGAATGTCCTGTTGGCTCTAACTTTTCAGTCGGTGCGGACCAGTCACCGCTTGCCAAGGTAACCATCCATTCGACTAAGTCGACACCAAACACTTGTTCGGTCACGCCGTGTTCAACCTGCAAACGCGTGTTGACCTCTAAGAAGTAAAATTCTTGGGTTTCGGTGTCCATGACAAACTCAACCGTGCCTGCCGAGCGATAGTTCACCGATTGCATGAGTTGAATCGCAACTTTTTGCAAGTAGTCGCGTTGCTGTTCATTTAAATGTGGCGCGGGTGTTTCTTCAATGACTTTCTGATTACGGCGTTGTACCGAACAATCACGCTCACCCAACGCTAAAACTTGCCCTTTCCCATCACCAAAAATTTGTACTTCGATATGGCGTGCATGTTGTACAAATTTTTCTAAATATAAACCTGCATCTTTAAAATTGACCTGCGCTAAATAAGATACGGTTTGGTAGGCATCTTTTAATTCAGTTTCATTCCAGACCAGACGCATACCAATACCACCACCGCCCGCGGTACTTTTCAGCATGACTGGATAACCAATACGAGCAGCTTCGGTCAAAGCCTCGGCTTCATCGGAAAGTAATGAGCTACCCGGAAGTAAAGGCACATTGCTTTTAATAGCGAGTTCACGTGCAGTATGTTTTAAACCAAAATCCAGCATTTGGCTTGAAGTTGGCCCAATAAAGGCAATACCTTGGCTTTCGCACAAATCACAAAACTCGGCATTTTCAGACAAAAAACCATAACCGGGATGAATGGCTTCTGCTCCCGACTGTTTAGCAACCTCAAGGATTTTTTCAATATTTAAATAACTTTGATGTGCAGGTGCAGGGCCAATCAGAAAAGCTTCATCGGCCAAAGTCACGTGTAACGAGTCACGGTCGGCCTCGGAGTAAACTGCAACTGAAGCGATCCCGAGTTTTTTAAGGGTGCGAATTACGCGACAGGCAATTGCACCGCGGTTAGCAATCAGAACTTTTTTAAACATGCTTACACCCCTTCCGCTTCACGGACAACCAGTTGAATTTTGGTTGGGTTATAGGCATTACATGGGTTATTGAGCTGCGGACAATTGGAAATTAAAACAATTAAATCCATTTCTGCCCGAACTTCGACATATTTCCCCGGCCCTGAAATTCCATCATCAAATTTAAGCTGACCGTCTGGTGTAACAGGCACATTCATAAAAAAGTTAATGTTTGGGCCAATATGACGGACATTTAAGCCATGCTTTTTTGCAATCGGGTGTTTTGCCAAGGCATACATAAAGTTGTTACGGCAACTATGCATTGGGTAGGTTTCATGTGCATAGCGAACTGTATTACTTTCACAAGAACAAGCACCGCCAATGGTGTCATGGCGCCCGCAGTTATCATCATGAATAACGGCTATTGGACGGCCCAAATTACTGTAGAGTTTGGTGCCCTTTTCTAAATAGATTTGTTGGTTGATAGCCAAGGTATCCATTGCGCTATAACGCTCAGTCGGGTTTTCTGCACTCATAAATAAAGTATCGACTGCTTGGTTTCCCTCAAGGTCAATAATTCGAAAATATTGGCCTTTTTTAACCTCACACATCCACGCTTCGCCAGCAGGACAAACTTCATTTAAAACTGCTTTTTCAAATGATTGTAAAACTGTCATGATGCTTCTCCTGATTTAAATATTGCTAAGTGCGTAGTAGCGGGCTGTGTTTTGAAACGCGCGCTGATTTTGCGAACATGCATCACGACAAATATCGCTGTCTGTTAGAGAATTGGCTTTAAATAAACTGATTTGAATATCGGCGGGTTGATAGATTGGGCTGGTGTCTAAACCATGCGGCGCAGCAGATAAAAATACTAAGCAGTCCATTTCAAAACGTAGTTCAATGTTTTGATTGGTGTTATCAGAACTGACATAAGACAAAGCGCCGTTTTCATCTGGTGCAACTTTAGAAAATAGGTTAACCGTGGCACTGAGATCTTGGCTGGCAAGTCCATATTTACACATTTCAATCAATAAGCTGTCTAAGCCGTTTTGGTACATATCATTGCGGGCGTCTTGAAATGTACGAGTACCGAATTGCTTTTCAATTTGTTCTGGTCGGCTTGGGCCACAAAGTGCATCATTCCAACCATGATCATCACGAACAATGGAAGCCATGACACGGCCAAGGTCTGAGTACAATACGTTGGAAGCTTTTAAATAGGCAGTGTGTTGCCCTTTTAAACTGTCGGGCATGTTGAAACGTTCAAGCACATCGGCAGCATTTACACAAAACAAAGAAACATTTGCCTGAGCGCCAAGCGAAGTAAATCTAAGAATAGTTCCCTTTTGAATACGACCCGACCAGTGATGTCCTCCGGGTAAAAGTTCGGTCCAAATCGCCTGATTGTTATGATAACTTGCAGTGTTCATAGCTACTCCTGTCGGATAGTTTTAGACTTCCTCCCGGGCTTTTATCCCTCCGTGTAGTTCGCTAGGAACCGTGAACTCTCGGTCCAGACATACTGTAAGTATCGGAACCCTAGATCACTTTTGATTGTTTAAGACTATGCAAAGGACATGCCAGCTGAGTATTACGTTTTTTGTGAAAAGTAATACTCAATTTGAGCAAATTGGGTGCGCTTTAGGTTCAAAAATAAAAAGCTGCACTAAAAATTGTGCATTTCAAAATAAAAAAGCCCCTTTTATTAAGAGGCTCTAGAGTGAAATTATAAGGCTGAGATTTTTAAGGAAGCAGAATCACCTTACGGCAGTCCTCTTCTCTTTCATTAAAAATGCGATAACCTTCTGCGGCATCTTCTAATTTCATTCGGTGGGTAATAATCGTTTCAGGTGTTAATTCACCACGCTCAATCAATTCTAAGAGTTGCGGTAAATATTGATGCACATGAGTTTGGCCCATTTTAAAAGTTAAGCCTTTATCAAAAGCATCACCAAATAAAAAACCATGAATCGGGCCTGCATAGACACCTGGTACGCTGACTACTCCACCACGGCGAACCGCGGCTATACATTGACGAAGCGCTGCGCCACTTGAACCTTCAAGTTTTAAATTGGTCAGGACTGTTTCAATGACACTGCCTTTTGCCTCGAAACCAATCGCATCAATTACCGCGTCGACGCCACGATAATTGTCGGTATTTTGAATAATAAATTCGGCTGCATCGACTTCATCAAAATTAACCGGAATAGCGTCATAGGTTGCCGCCGCATAGTTCAATCGATATTCATTGTGATCGACCATAAATATTTTTTCAGCGCCAAGCATCTTGGCACAAGCAGCACTTAATAGCCCGACTGGACCAGCACCATAAATTGCAACGGTTGAGCCACGTTTCACTTGGGCATTGGTCACTGCCTGCCAAGCCGTAGGCAAAATATCGGTCAAGAAAAGCACTTTTTCATCTGACAGTGAGCCGGGCACTTTAAAAGGTCCTTTATTGGCTTTTGGTACGCGAACATATTCTGCTTGCCCGCCCGGTACCCCCCCATATAAGTGGCTATAGCCAAATAAAGCTGCACCCGGTGGAATCTGCTTTTTATTGATAATCGCGCCGCGCCCTGTATTGGTGGTCTCACATGCAGCGGTCAGGTCGAGTTGGCAAAAGAAACAATCACCACACGCAATCACAAATGGCACAATCACACGGTCGCCCTTTTTAACTGCGGTGACGGCTGGACCGACCTCTTCAACAATGCCCATGAACTCATGCCCAAAGATATCGCCATGTTCAGTCTTTGGGATTTTGCCTCGATATAAATGTAAGTCGGACCCACATATCGCTGTGGCAGTCACACGTAAAATAATGTCATCTGGTTCTTGAATAATCGGGTCTGCAACCGTTTCTACTCGAACGTCTTCTGCACCGTGGTAAGTAAGAGCGCGCATTTGTTATTCCTCTATTTCCTATAATTGTCATTTGATTATGAGGAGGCTTTCTTTACGGTTTGCAACGATTGTTATTTTTCACGTAAGGCATATTGCTCAAATGCAAATGAATTAAGGCTCCACTTCTAACAAAAAACGTGCAATATAGAGATGAAATCACGCCGACGAACTAGAATTCCAGCCTAGTGAAAAGCATGCTAATATCCAAATTCTGACAATTACTCATGTCAAATTTACTTTAGAGGGAACAAGATGTTAAAAACTCAAAAAATCAACATCATACAAGAATTTGATGCACCCATAGACAAGGTCTTTGCAGCCTTAAGTGAACACGAAAATCTAAGCAAACTTTTTGCCCCTGCTAAAGTCACTCGCATTAGTAATGGTAAGGATGCGCGTAACGGCGTTGGCTCTGCACGCAAGATGTCTATTCCGTTTACACCTTCATTTGTTGAAACAAATTTAGTCTACAAAGAAAATGAACTGATCGAGTACGCGATTACAAGCGGCATTAGCCCAATTAAGGCACACCGTGGTGTGATGCAATTTACAGACTTGGGAAATAACCGAACTCGTTTAAATTACACCATTAGCTTTAAAGGTCGCGTTCCTTTTATTGGCCCAATTATTAAAGCGGCTTTACAAAATGGCGTGAGCCGTGGCCTTAAAAAACTTAAGTTTTAATAGCCTCATACCCACTAAAAAAGCCCAGTGATGGGCTTTTTATTTTAGTGTTTCTAGACTTAATACTCAGACAGTTTTCTTAAAAAATAATCTAATAATTTATCTCGTTCATCTGTTTCCTCTTTACTTAACAACTGAACCATTGCCCCATCAATTGCAAATAGAAACATGTGAGCATCTTCTATTAAGGCTGCGGGTTTGACGGTTAAAAGTAGGCCATGTATTTGGGTCACTAGCCAGTTTCTATAATCGACCACCACTTTGTAGGCAGTGGGATAAAACTTTTCAATTTCAAAAATGGCCTTAAAAGGCAAACGGTACAGCCCTTCGAGGTTGGCATGGAGATAAAATATTTTTCTCAGCTTATCAAACACCATAAGTTCACGATAAGAATGAATAATAGAAAATACTTCTTCTTTTAACCCATCTTTTTGAAAGGTTAAACACATTTCAATGAGCCTTTCTTTTGAATGAAAATGGTTATAAAACGTGGCTTTGGTCACCTTAGATTCGGCAATAATTCGGTCAATACCAACCTTGTGAAATCCATATTGGTTAAATAAATCTTTTGCTGTGTGAAGCACTCTGAGTGCTCTAAATGAAGCTTCTAAATTTGGCATAGTTATACCGTTTAAAATAATTTTTTGTTGTATATAAAAGAGATAGTCATGCCGTCACTCTTAAATTGAGTGCTAAATACAGGCATGCAAAAGCCGCACAATAAAGATGTGCTCGCCTATCTCGGGTTTATTGTTGCTATGATTTTTTAGTCGTAACGATGTTTAGGTGTAAAAACCTAGAGTCGGTTAAACCAATTTATAGAGTATTTAAACGGTATAAATAGAGAGATTTTGGCAAAGGCCAATAAATGAGAAGAAATAGTACGCATGAGCGAACTCCTTTGGCTATAAAGAAGTTTCACCACATTACTGTCAAATAATGGTGGTGAAACGAGAGAAGGTTGACAGACTGATAGCCAAAAGATCAGCACACCCGAAGGTGTCCCCCTCCCGTTCCACCGCAGAGGGGGCACGCAGGGATGCCCACAAAAAAGAGAGACTTTTTCGTGTGCGTTGGCTATCCGACCTGTCAAAGTCGACTGGCAATGTAGGCCAGCAGGCAAAGGATAGTATTCGCTTTTCTTGTCGTCAAGCGTGGGAAATGACAATCGTATTAAAGTAGAGCGGTTGGGGAAATAAAAGCTATTACGGTGGAGCAAATACATATAATTTTAATATATTATTTTTTTAAATTATTTTAAAATCCCCTCAACTCCTTAAACCGGAAAGAGTAAATCATGCCTTTTGTGTTACCTCTAATTTGGTATATTCCATATTACTTGTTTTTCAATTTAGTCTTTCTCATTCCTATGTCACTATTAATTTTTATTTTCCAATTAATATTAGTTTTTTTCTTTGGAGACAATAAAGTTACAACTAATATTTGTATGACATTAGCTTTTTTAGTTCTTATGGTTGAATTCTGGCTAATTTATAGAGCATCCTATATAAAAACTTTTGAACAACGAAATTTTTTTCAAGCTGCAAAAGATTCATTAATTGAGCTTAGATTAGGTTTGAAGATGATTTTAAAAAAATAATAGTAGCTTTTATAATTTTGACTACTCAACAACTTTATTAATTAAAATATTATCTGATTGTATTACGACTTAATCAGATAATATTTTTACAGCGATACAAATCGCAATTTCTAGAAAATAGATTTGTACTTAAGATTAGTAATATTTTTTGATAACAAGTGAGTGATATAACTCTATACTGTTATATTCTATAGTTTTAAGAGTCATCTTCATTTTTTGATAATTTTTCTGGCTTCCCGCAATGAGAGCATTGTTTTCTGAAGATAAAACTTAGCCCATTAACAAAAGAACCTAGATCATTCATGAAAAAACCACATTTACACCAAGGGCATATACCGTTAGCTAGCAGCTTAAACATCAAAAATAATATGATAGGAATCATTACTATCGGAAAATAAATAGATAAGTACTTTTCATCTACTCTTGCTAGCATCAATACAACAATAACAACTGATGGAACTAAAAATACTGAGAGTACAAAGTTTCTACGTAAACGCATTAATCGCAAGTATTTTTTCATTTTCTCATCGGCAAATTGTTTTTCCATTTATATTCCCATTTATTTAAAATTTCTCTTTCAAATCGACCGCAGTAAATACCTATTCAATCTTCTAAAAGACTGTCTACAGAAATACACCCTATTTTTAATATAAATATTAATTTTTAGTGAGTTTTACAAACTATTCTTCAAATAGCGATAAAGCATCTTTATTGCCATTTTCTGCTGCTTTTCTTAGCCATTTTTCGGCTAATTCATTATTTTGTTGTACGCCTTCACCTTTATAGTACATCATCCCTACAGTAAATTGTGCTTCGTCATTTTCCTGTTGAGCAGCTTTGCTATACCATTCGAATGCTTTCTTATAATCTTGATTTACACCTATCCCAAGAGCATATATCGCCCCCAAGTTATTTTGTGCTTTTTCATTTCCTTGCTCAGCCGCTTTGCTATATAACTCAAAGGCTTTTTTATTATTTAGCTCTACGCCCTTACCTTGTGCATAAAGTGCTGCAAGATTATTTTGCGCATCGGTATAATTTTGTGCAGCAGCTTTGCTATACCATTCAAAGGCCTTTTTATAATCTTGGGTTACCCCATAACCTTCTTCATAAAGTATGCCCAAATAGTATTTAGCTTCGGCATTATCTTGTGCAGCAGCTTTGCTAAACCACTCAAAGGCTTTCTGATAGTTTTTAACTCCACCATCACCATTTGCATAATATGCACCTAAATTATTTTGTGCTTTCACTTCTCCTTGTTCAGCAGCTTTACTATACCATTCGAATGCTTTTTTATAATTTTGCTCTACCCCTTGTCCAAGAGCATACATTGCTCCCAAATTATTCTGTGCCTCTGCATTTCCTTGATTAGCAGCTTTGCTATACCATTCAAAGGCCTTTTTATAATCTTGAGGAACAACCTGTCCCTCTACATATAATTCGCCAAGTTTTGCTTGAGCTCCTGCATCACCACTTTCTGCTAAATGCGTAATATCTTTAAAATCTGGTTGATGGCCACAAGCTAATAAGTTGATTGCTACTAAAATAATGCCGATTTTTTGAAGTTTTTTTCTTAAAATAAAAAACATAATAAATATTAAATTGTTTGTGATGAGAAATATATTGAATGAATTTTAGCATAAATCCTCAAGCACAATTGACCCAAAACCCAAACAAGCCCTACCTATAAACCACTTACTAATCCATCAACTTTTTACGGCGATACAATCCACAATTCCCAGAAAATAGCGCTGCCAACAAACAAGTAATAATGGCATAAGTGGCAACATTCATTCCAAATAGCTCAACAGCTAAAATAATAGATGTTAACGGTGCCTTACTCGCGCCTGAAAAAAGACTGACCAACCCTAAGCCTGCAAGCAATGAAATAGGCAGGTTTAAAACCGCCCCTAAAGCATTACCTAATGTCGCACCCACATAAAACAGTGGTGTAATTTCACCACCTTTAAAACCCGAACCTAAAGTAATGGCAGTAAAAATGGTCTTGTTAAAAAAGTCGTAAAACTCAATCGGCACATAAAAAGATGAAATGATTTTATCTGTACCCAAGCCATTGTATTGCTGATGCGCAGTGAACAAAGTGAGTAGCATAATGACGATACCACCCGCCATCGTTCTTAAAGGCAAATACCGAACATATTTATAAAAGACATCACTCGCAAAATGAATAGCTGCAATAAAGAAACGCGCAACTAAACCAAAGATCAACCCTGCCGCAATCAGGCTCATGAGCGTTCCAAAATGAATGGCTGGAAACTCGCTAATTACATAAAAAACATGCGGATGAACAATTTCGAATAGCTCAGGGATGGCCGAAGCAATCAGCGCCGACACAAAACATGGAAAAATGGCTGAGTATCTTAAATTACCTAAGGCAGTAATTTCTAAACCATAGATTGCACCTGCCAGAGGCAAGCCAAATACCCCCGCAAATCCCGCGCCAATACTGGCGATTAAGCAAATTTTTCGATTATCTTCCGAGATTTTTAAAATATGGCTCAGGTGGTCAATTAAAGCACCCGAAAGTTGAACTGCTGGCGCCTCACGCCCTGCCGAACCACCAAACAACTGCGTTAAAATTGAGGTGATAAAAATGATGGGGCTCATTCGTTTTGGAATAAACGACTTGGGTTGGTGAATTTCATCTATGAGTAAATGAGTTCCGCGTTCAATGGGCGAACCATATTTTTTAATGAGATAACCAATACCAAAACCCACAAAAGGCAAGAAATAAATAAGCCAGTGATGCAGGCTTCTCACTTTATTTGAAATATCAAAAGCCACAAAAATTAAGGTCGATGCCAACCCTGCAACGACTCCAATCACAATCGAAATGACGAGCCAGTAGACACTGTATTTTAGAATTTGATCATATTCAGATGAAGGTAGAATTTTCATTCGCTTTCTTCAATTCGCCTTTGAGTGAGTGCCAAATTCTCAAATTTTTTTATGCTGCCAGCTCATTAAGTGAGAAATGCTTAAACTGGGCTAAAAATTAAAGCCCGCATATGCGAGCTTTCAATACAGTGATTAATTTTTAGTATCACCAAACTGTGACAAATATCTCATAATTACTGTGTTTTTTCAAGACGAAATTCGTTAACGACAACGTTGAAAAATTTCCTCACTGATTTGATAGATAAAGGTTATGTTGAGTCTTAGCGTACTAAGACTCAATCAATTTAAAACAGTTCAAAGCTTAGTGAATACTCGCAATCACGGTTTCTGCATGGCAGGTCGTGCCTTTCTCGGCACCAATCTGAATAACACCACTGCGGTGTGCCAGTACTTGAACTTCCATTTTCATGGCTTCCATAATGGCAACCACTTGCCCCTCGGTGACCTGCTCACCATTTTCAACTTTCCAAGCACTAATCACACCATTGATGGGTGCCAGTAAATGCTCGGCACTGACTTCTGGCTCGGCTATTTGGGCTTGAACGGCGGTTGCTGGCCCTTGTGCAAACATGCCCGCAGGTAAACCTAGACGGTGTAACTTGCCATCAATTTCAATGTAGCTGAGCAGCATTGGTTGTTGATGGTTTGGAATGCCGCGTTTGGTTGGCTTTAACTCTTGTTTAAAGTCATTTTCGATCCAGCGTGTATGTACATTAAATTCATCGGTAAAGCCAGGTTCATTGAGTACCGCACGGTGGAAGTCTAAAACCGACGCCACGCCTTCAATTTTGAATTGTTTCAAAGCACGTTTCGCACGGGCAATTGCAACTTCGCGGGTTGGACCACTGACAATCAGTTTTGCCATGAGTGAGTCAAAATGGCTAGACACTAATGACCCAGTGCGAACACCTGTGTCCACGCGTACACCGTGACCAAACGGCGCTTCAAACAAACTCAACACACCAAAGGCCGGAATAAACCCACGCGCTGGGTCTTCGGCATTAATGCGAAACTCAATGGCATGACCTTGAGCTTTCGGTGTTTCTTTAATAGAAAGCACTTCACCTTGAGCCACGCGAATTTGTTCAACGACCAAATCGACTTTTGAAGTTTCTTCAGTCACTGGGTGTTCAACTTGCAAACGTGTGTTTACTTCCAAGAATGAAAGCTTGCCATCACGACTCAGTAAATATTCAACTGTTCCCGCACCCACATAGTTTGCAGCCTGACAAATATTTTTTGCCGAGCTTAAAATTTGTTGGTAAATCTCATCGCTAATAAATGGCACGGGCGCTTCTTCGACTAACTTTTGGTTGCGGCGTTGCAACGAGCAATCGCGTGTACCCAGTACCACAATATTGCCATGTTGGTCGGCTATTACTTGCGCTTCTACATGGCGCGGTTTATCTAAATATTGCTCGACAAAACATTCACCACGGCCAAAGGCAGCTTTTGCTTCACGTACTGCCGACTCATAAAGCTCTTTGACTTCTTCGAGTTTCCACGCGACTTTTAAGCCGCGGCCACCGCCACCAAACGCCGCTTTAATGGCAATTGGTAAACCATATTGTTTAGCAAACTCTAAAGCTTCCTCTGCATTATTAAGTGGGTCTTGCGTACCCTGAACCAAAGGCGCACCGACTGAAGCAGCAATTTTACGTGCTTCAATTTTATCACCTAGTTTTTCAATAGCGCTTGGAGATGGTCCTACCCACTTTAAACCTGCATCAATCACAGCTTGGGCAAATTCGGCACGTTCAGATAAAAAGCCATAACCCGGATGCACCATCGTCGCTTTTGATTTTTTTGCAACTTCGATAATGGCTGGAATATTTAAATAGGTTTCACTGGCAGTCGCACCAGCCAAGCCCCATGCTTCATCTGCAAGTTCGACATGCATGCTATTAATATCGTCATCTGCATATAACGCGACCGATGCAATTCCCATATCACGACAAGCATGGATAATACGAACGGCAATTTCACCACGGTTAGCAATCAATAATTTTTCTGTATTCATCATTCATTCTCAAAATCTGTAAATTCGGCAATTTTTTTAAATTTGATGCGGCAACCTGCCGGAATCTGTGCCACCAAATCCCAATGGTGTTTAGCAACTGAAGCAATGACCGGATATCCGCCCGTTAAAGGATGATCATTCATAAACAAAACCGGCTGCCCACTCGGTGGAATTTGCAAAGCGCCAATACACGTGCCTTCACTTTCCAGTTCATGGGTGATTTTGCGAGTTAAAGGCTGTTCACCTGAAAGTCTTAGCCCGACTCGGTTGCTTTCATTGGTTACCAGCCATTCTTGCTGACAGAGCAGCTCAATACTGTCTTGTTCAAACCAGTCTGTGCGCGGTCCCATCACAATATCTAGCTCAACGACTTCGCCAGCTTTTGGCAAATCACTTTTACCCACTTCATTTACACTAATGTTGGCTGCCTTTACTTGCCCTTGGTAAATGCTATCTCCAAGCTTTAAAGGCTCTGGCCCTAACACTGCTAAGCTATCAAACGAAGCACTATTGAGCACTGGTTCAACGTCTATACCACCGCGAACTGCCAGATAGTTTCTTAAGCCTGCGGTTGGTGGCTGAATTTGAAATTCATCGCCTTCATCCAGATCAATCGGTTGATAGCTTGCAAAGTCTGCGGTTTGACCATCGGCAAATTTCACACGAATGTTTGAGATTGCACCTGCCACCGCAATAACGCCTGCATGCTGCATTTTGGCTTTTAGGCCGCCATTTAAAACTTCAATGACAGGTGTATCGGTTGGGTTACCCACAATACGGTTGGCACTATGCATGGCAGATAAATCCATTGCACCAGCCACGCCAACACCAATATTGGTCTGGTTTAAACGCCCTTCGTCTTGAATAAGCATTTGTAAACTTGGCGCAGTAATTGTAAATAGTGGCACCGATTGTTTCGGCTCAGCCTTACGTGTGATTTGCTGCGGTACAGTCACCGTAGTTGGACGATGCGTGACATCTTCAAAATGTACAGTCATGCCCGGTAACAGCAATGCAGGATTTTTACGCTCTAAATCCCACATTTTTTCTGTTGTTGTACCAATCAGCTGCCAACCACCCGGACTGTCTTTTGGGTAAATACCAGAGTATTTTCCAGCCAACCCCAAAGAGCCTGACGGTATTTTTTTACGGGGAACCGTTAAGCGTGGAATATCGGTAAAAGGCTTATCGGGACTGCTCATATACGCAAAGCCCGGCGCAAAACCAATAAAAGCCACATTCCACACGCTTTGGTGATGTTTTCTAATCACATCAGCAACAGTCAGCCCTTGTAACTCGGCAACTTGCGCAAGGTCTTCGCCGTTATAGCAAATCGGCACAATCACTTCTTGGCCGCTACGCTCAAATCCAGAATCAATTTTGAGGCTCTGAATTGAAGCAACTAGCGTTTTAAAATTGGTTTCGATCTCATTAAAAAAAACCAAAATTGTTTTTGCAGCGGGGACTAAGTCTTTAATTCCATTCAATTGCGTATTTTGCAATTTATTGTACAACGCCAATGTTTCTTCTAAGCTCGCAAGCTCAATCAGAAAACAATCGGCGTTTACCGATAAAAAACGCATTTGCTTATCCTTTTTAATTCTTCCTTAGCTATTTAGCCCATCCAAGCGCGGTCAGGAATATCGGTAATAAACATGTAACCCGGTGCATGACTAATGGCAAAAGGAATTTTCGAGTTCATGACTGCTGCTTGCGGTGTTACGCCACATGCCCAAAACACTGGAATTTCACCCGCTTCAATACGGGAAGCATCACCAAAGTCAGGCTTGTTTACATCCGAAATTCCTAAGCTTTCAGGGTGACCAATATGTACAGGCGCGCCATGTACACTCGGCATGCGTGCTGTAATTTTTACCGCTTCACTAATTTGATGAGATGGAATTGGTCGCATGGAAACCACCATATTTCCTGAAATACGCCCTGCCGGTTCGCACTCTATATTGCTCAAATACATCGGCACATTGGTATCGTCATGAATATGGCGAACTTCAATACCCGCTTCTTGCAAAGCTGTTTCAAATGAAAAACTGCAACCAATCAAGAAAGTCACCAAATCAGGATGAGCATTATAAATTTCTCTCGCATCAGTCACTTCATCGACCATTTCGCCATCTTTCCAAATGCGATAACGTGGAAAGTCAGTTCGGATGTCTGAGTCTGCGGCAAGCTTAGTTGCATAGATGCCTTCTTCGAGCACATCAAGCACCGGGCAGCTTTGCGGGTTACGGTGTGCATAAAGTAAAAAGTCATACGCCCACTCTTTTGGCACTGAAATCATGTTGACCTGCGTCATACCCGCAGCCATGCCCGCCGTTGGTTTATCGAAACCTGCACGGATTTTTAAACGTGCATCTAATGCGGCTTCAAGCTGAGCTGGGTCGACTTTAATATCCTTATACATTGCGCTCTTCCTTATGCTTTATTTACAAATGGGCGGATTTCAATATTATTTTTTACAAGCTCGGCTTTAATGGCAGCCGACATTTCTAATGCACCGTCGGTGTCACCATGTAGGCAAATCGTGTCAGCCTGAATTGGGGTAAATACGCCATCAATTGACTCGACCCCACCATTTTTAAGCATAGACACCACACGGCTCGCAACAAATGCCGAGTCGTGTAAAACCGCACCTTCTAGACGACGGGAAACTAATGAACCATCACTGTTATAGGCACGGTCTGCAAATGCTTCGGACACAACTTTTAAACCAGCAGCTCGTGCTTGCTCTACCAAGTTAGACCCCGCCAAAGCAACTAAAACCAGTTCAGGGTTATACATTTTAATGGCATCAATTACGGCTGCTGCCTGAGCTTGGTCATGGGCAATGGTGTTGTAGAGTGCACCGTGTGGTTTAACGTACTGCACTTTTGAGCCAGCTACTTTCGCTAAACCATCGAGTGCAGAAATTTGGTAAAGCACGTCGGCAATGAGTTCGTCACGTGACAAATCCATATTACGACGGCCAAATCCAACAAGGTCTGGATAAGACACGTGAGCGCCAATGGTCACGCCAAGTTCAACCGCTTTACGAACTGTTTTTAAAATGCCGAGCGGGTCACCAGCATGAAAACCACAAGCAATGTTCGCACTGGTCACAACAGGTAAAATCTGGTCATCATTACCCATTTTCCATGAGCCAAAGCTTTCGCCCAAATCACTATTTAAATCTACAAACATGGCATTATTCCTTTATCACTTAACAAAGTCTGGCTTAAAGCTTGGTCAAATAGTTAAACACTGTCGTAAATGACATATAGCCCATCTACCACGTTAACAGACATGTTAATCCACCTAAAATAAGCAACCACTTTGGATAGTTATAATTACCCATTAAATCTTTACGGCATGCAGCCACATACACAAAAATTGTAAGGCCAATTGGCAACACCAAACCGTTAAAACCACCTACGAAAATGAGTAGACCTGCCGGAGTTGCACCCAATAACACATAGAGCAATAACGCTAATGCGATAAAGGTAATGGTCGTATAGTTGGTCTGTTTTGGAGTTAAGTTCTTTTTAAACGCGGTAAAGAATGATACTGAAGTATATGCTGCGCCAATGGTGCTACTAATGCCGGCTGCCCAGAAAATTAAACCAAATAATTTAAAACCAAATGTACCCGCTGCATATTGGAATGCTTGAGCTGCCGGATTGGCGTCATGGCTGGCTAAATCAATGGTTGCACCGCTCACCACTACACCTAAAAAAGCCAAGAACAACACATAGCGCATGATGCCGACTACAACAATGCCCTTGGTCGCAGCTTTGGCAACTTCATTAATATTTTCAGGTCCAACAGCACCTTTATCGAGTAAACGGTGTGCTCCGGCGTAACAGATATAACCACCAACTGTACCGCCAACAATGGTGGTAATAATGGCAAAGTCGATCTGATCTGGAGCAAAGGTTTGCTGAACTGCTTGCCCAACAGGAGGCATTACAATGACGGCCACAATAATAATCAGCAAGATTTTAAGCAATCCCAACACGATCATGCTTTTATCCATGGCAAGCGTTGCTTTTTTGGAAGCAAAAATCAAAATGGCTAAGGCACCACTTAAAATACCGCCCCACTTTGTATCTAGGCCAAAAAGTGCATTTAAACCTAAAGCTGCACCTGCAATATTACCGACACTAAAGAAAAACCCACCCAATATCACCAGAAACGCCAGTAAGTAACCACTACCCGGTAAGGCTTTATTGGCAATGTCTGATGCACGCATCTGGGTAAGTGTCACCACTCGCCAGATATTTTGTTGGACGACATAATCAATCAAAATAGAAATTAAAATTGCAAAGCCAAATGCAGCACCTAACTTAACTGTAAATACAGCAGTTTGGGTTAAAAATCCTGGCCCCATTGCAGAGGTCGCCATCATAAAAATTGAGGCAACAATGGCCCATTGGCGATCTGATAAAAAAGAAGATTTCAGTAAAGACATATTAATGCGTTCCTCATCCATTTGAGCTTAACAACGCTATTTTCAAATTGAATCAAGAACATCATTTTTGTCCCAAACGATATTCTTTAATCCTTTTAAATGACAAAGATTCCCTGTTCCCCAATCAACACAATCGGTGATCAAATCTTGTGTTTAAAATAAAAACATAGCTAATCCCTACGAACAATAAGACTTTTTACAGAAATTTAAAATTTTAAATTTTTGATTTTTATAAACTTATCTTCAAAAGTAAGAGTGGGATAAATTTTACTTATTGAAGTACATAAGCTGCTTTTATCGTTTTACCTACAAAACAGCTTTTTTTAATAAGAAAAAATAGGGATAAAAAGCATTCAAGAAATAGCTTATTTTTTAATTTGTTCATTGAGTCTTTTCATGGCACTTTCTGAAACCTGAACCGCCACTTCAGTTAATTTTTCTTTCAAAGCAACGTCATTACCATGAATATAAATAGACGTGAAATGAAAGGTTTTTAAACGGATGGGCGTATTTAATATTTCCAATCGTCCGTCGGTAATTTCCTTTAATGCCGTTAAGGTCGGCACGACCGCAATACCCAAACCTTGCTCTGCTAGACGCAATAACGTCGCTAAAGAATAACTGGTAATAGAAAGTGGTTCATCAATCCCCTTTTCTTTCATTTTTGCCTTTAATTCTTTATAGGGATAGGTAATTTTTGGATAGGTTAAAATGGTATGCGACATTAAGGTTTTAAAAGACATTTGCCCAATTCCACCTTTAAAAGATGGCGCCGCCAAGAAACTCAGTTCAAAGTTACAAAGCGACTGCTCAATACATTCAAAAGCCAAAGTTGGCCCAAGCAAAAAGGCCATGTCCAAGTCGCCTGTACGTACCCCTTCTTGCAAGTTAGGGGTCAGATCTACCACAATTTCAACCGAAACTTTTGGGAATTCCTGTTGAACTTTTTCGATATATTCAACCAACCACGTATACACAATGGTTTCGGAAACGCCTAAACGTATGGTTCCGGTCAGGTGCTGGTTTTCGGTAAGCTCGGCAACTAAATCAGTTTCTAAACGCATAAACTTTTCGGCATACTTAAATAATGTCATACCTTTATGGGTCAGTTTAAACTGCCGC
Source organism: Acinetobacter sp. FDAARGOS_494 (assembly GCF_003812225.1). Taxonomy (NCBI): domain Bacteria; kingdom Pseudomonadati; phylum Pseudomonadota; class Gammaproteobacteria; order Moraxellales; family Moraxellaceae; genus Acinetobacter; species Acinetobacter sp. FDAARGOS_494. The sequence goes on along the minus strand of NZ_CP033866.1, from coordinate 3,067,460 downwards.
AAGCTCCGGTCTAAAACTTTAAAACCTAATTCATTTTCAAGAGATGTGATTTTTTGAGATACCGCAGGCTGCGTGGTTTGTAATTTAGTTGCTGCCTTATTGAAGCTATTTAAAGTCACCACCCAGTAAAATGCTTCAAGATTCTTTAAATTCACGTTTCGTCCTGTCTTAAAAATTCCTTTACTTTTATAGTATGTAAGTTTTTAGCTGAGTTAGGCTACCCATTTATTCGTTTTTAGTTAAATTTGATTTATTTCACTTAAAAAATAACGTTGAGCTTTTGATAGAAACTTACTTAAAGCTAAATGTATTCAATGTTTTCATTCTTCTAAAATCTACAAATATAAAATACTGTAAATTGCATCAACCGCCCTTAAGGACGGTTGATCGTTATAAATTAAAAGTAATTGAAGGTAATTTTTATAACATCACACGTGATTACTGTGCTGCGTTCACACCAACAATAAACTGACTACAATTTGAACCTTCAGAAGCATTACCTAATTGCTTTTCAGAAAACTTAAATTTTGATGCAACAGAAGCATAATCTTTTTTAAGGGTTTGACCTGTGAGCTCACCTAACTCTTTCACTTGTTCAGGCTTTAAAATTCCGTGTTCAACTGCTTGATTGACCATTACACATGCGGTGGTCATCGCATCATAACGTGCGGCCGTTTTAGAGTAACCTATCGCACCGACTACACCACCAATAATTAAACCAACCACTACAGCCAAAGTTACATGCATTTTATTCATTTTAAATACCTAAAAAAACAAACTAAAAAGGAGCACTTTAAGAGTTTGTGCTCAAGTAGAATTAAGATAGCTGCTTTTATTTGATATAAAAAGTTAGATTCTTTCAGTTTTATTGATAGTTGAGTTGTCGTAAAGACATTACCATGCTCTTTGTAAGTTTGAGATGCTTGTTATTTCTACTCAACATACAAAACATAAGATTATTAATTTTTAGTATTCCAAGAAATTCATTTTGAATTTAAATTTATTAACAATACCTACAAATTTTTTGCTCACTACGTAGATATATGGTTTATCAGTATCTCTAACAATATAATTAGACAAATAGATTCTTTAAGAGCTCAAAAATCACCCTATTAATCATCTTATTTTAAAGTAGTACTTCAAATATATAAAAGTACTACTTTTAATTTTGGAATACCCTTTATACCTTAACCATAAAAAAATTCTAAAAAATAGTCTACATCCAATACTACATTTTCTTTTATAAGGGTTTTCTTTAGTTCTTCTAAGAAACCTGTCTTATATCCTCCATTTTCACCTCTAGGGTTAGAGTCATATAAGTCAATAATTAAATTTTGTATAACATTAATTTGCGAAAAAAAATCAAATAAATTTTTAGCAATGATATGTAATTCATCGCCTGAAATACATGCTCCTATCTCGCCACTATTATGATTAATGTATACGACATTTACATCATGCTGTGTTAAGAATACTGTAGTACTTTCCCCATCAAATATATCTTCAAACATATATTGAATATTTTCTAACGAATCTTTTCCTAAAAAATCATTTATATTTCCTCCTAGATCAATATTAAAATCATTTTCAGGAATACAACTTAAATAGCTTTTAAATAGATCATCATTAACAGAATTATCCTGATTAATAAGGAATCTTTCACCATAAATTATTTCATTACATTCATCAATTTTCTTTAATAAATCATTAAAATTCATGATACCTATCCTAATATTAAATACTACAACCTTTATTAAACTGATTAATCATTGCTTGTCTATCAATCAATCTTCCTCTGGAAACATTAGTCGTACTTCCTCGATGACCTTGTTTCGAATGAAAATGCTCATTATATGCATTTGGCATAGGACTACTATTTGGATGTTTAGGGTTTTCCAAGAAAACAATATTTCGCGGATCTCCTTTCCAACTTTCGCCTAATGCTCCATTATTTTTAACACTGTTAATGTGATGACCAGTATAGCCAAGATTTGACATAACAGATGAGAGATGACCTTTACCACTACCACTTGGCGTTCTAAGAATCGTATCCAGTTCAGCTTTACTCCAATCCCTAGTACCTGTTCCTGTTGTTTGTATTAGTTGCTTCTCAAGAGACCAAGCTCTATCAATAGCATCTTGTCGACTTCCAGCTTGAGGTGTTACCTTATCTGGCTTATATCTAACTAGACTACATGGTGCTAATCCATATGGATCAACCCATTGTACGGGGTTCGCAGTATAAGCATAGACATTAAAACCACCCAATAATCCAATCGGATCTTTGGAAATAAAACGTCCAACATAAGGCGAATAATAACGATAACGGTTATAATGAAGTCCTGTTTCCTCATCAAAATATTGACCTTGGAAACGGATATTATTGCTAATAATTTCTGACTTTTCAAAGAAATCTGAGTTAGTCTGCTCTAGCTTACATTCACCCCAAGCTTTATATTCAGCCTTCCAGATAATGGCACCTGTTTGGTCACTCATTTCCTGTGGCGTGCCTAAATGGTCGCAGTGATAGAACCATACATCATCAAAACCTTGACTTTGTTTTACTGTATTCCAAAGAGGGTCTTTATAAATACTATATGTTTTATCTGACCAGTCTTGGGTTTGATGTAGCTCAATGGGGTGATGATACGCCGCTTGTAACAAAGGCACGAAACTATCTTTTTCGTAGAAATAGTGTTTTGTTAAATCAGCACTCGATTCATACGCTAAAGTATCACCATCCCAACCATAACTAATGTTCTGCTCTTGACCTGTATGGTGATGCTTACTTCTTTTTTGAATACGTCGGCCTAAAGCATCATAGCGATATTCTGCCGTATATTGATTGTTTCGGCTACGAACAAGACGTCCAAATACATCCCACTCAAGATTTAAATCACCTTGTGATGACTTTTGTCGAATCAGTTGCCCAAAAGCATCATATTGATATTGTTGGTCAAGATATTCCTGTACGATGTTATTGACTAAGCGATTATAGCCATAACCTTTTTCATCAGAAATATGCTGTGAAGATTGCTCTTTGGTACTGTTATATCGCTCTAAAATATTACTTGCCGGGTCAAAATTAAAAGTCTCTTTCCCAAGTTTACTAGTTGCCTCTAATAAACGCCCAACAGGATCATATTTATAATGAATAGCCCCACGACGAGTATCCTTAATGAGCGTTAACTCACCAGTTTTATCGTAGTGATATAAGCGTTCAATCAATTGGTTGGTATGCTGGATAGCATTATTTTGAGTTTGGGCCTGATAGCCTTTGTCATGCCCACTCAACATTAATTGCTGAGTTAAGCGCCCGACTTCATCATAACTTTGTTGTTGGCTAAGTCCATTTGCATAGTGTCGCAACGTCTCTCTATGTAAATCGTCACGCTCAAAACTAACAACATCTTCACCATTTAATGCCATGCCATAGACATGTCCACTTCCATAAGACAGCCAATCTATTTTCTGTCCGTCTGGTCGGATGGTTGTAGTTCGATTATTTAATTCATCATAGACATGTTTCCACACAGCAGTTTTCTGTGTCACAACATCTTGATGATGCTCTTTAATTAAATTACCTGCTGCATCATAAAACCACTGCAAGTTAGTTTCGGCATTTTTAGCCTGAACTAGATTACCTAAGCCATCATAAGAAAATTCTTCTGTTTGTTTTTCTTCAAGCTCTTGTCCTTGATAGCCATATCCTGCAGTACGTTGTTCTAAACGTCCCATACTGTCAAAAATAAATTGCTGAATACGGTCTTTAGGTGCCGCACGGTCTTTGAAATCTTGACCATAAGTAGAAGCAACTTCAATACTTGTGGTTAAACGACCATTATATTCATCGTATGCATAAACAGTTTCTTTGCCATCAAAATCAATTTCTTTTACTAATCGACCCGCAGCATCATAGACAAATTCATAACTTGCGCCATTTTCATTAATTAAACGTTTTAAGCGACTTAGACGGTCCCATTGATATTTTAAAGTTTGATTTAATGGGTCAGTACGCTTGGTAATTAAACCAGCTGCGTCGTATTCATAACGTGTCTGCTGACCTTTTGGGTCAATATGAACTAATAAACGACCTTCTGCATCATGAATGAAATGCTCTTCAGCGCCATCAGCGTGTTTAATTTTTTCAAGCTGACCAAAAGCATTCAACGGTAACCCTTTTGCTATAGGCTGTCTTAGTTCAGTAGTTAATTCCGTATAGAAATATTCAACTTTTTGCTTTAAAGCATTTTCAATAAATTTGACGCGCCCGCGGTCATCATAGTGCCACTTGGTCTCTTTACCTGAACAATCTGTATAACTGATTAAATTCCCTCGATCATCATATTTAAGTGTCTTCTTACCTCCTTTCGCATCAGTAATGGAAGTTACCAACCCCATTGCATTATAGGCATAGACTGTTTCGCGCTTCAGCGGATCAATTTCTTTAATTATATTTCCTGAAGCATCGTATTCTTTAAACCAACGCCCCTGTTCAGCGTCAACAAAACCGATCAGATTATCTTTTTCATCGTATTCATAATAGAAAGTCGAACCATCGGCCTGGACCATACTTAAGACATTGCCACGTTCATCATAGGTATATGATGTTTCTGTTCCATCTGTGGCAATATGCGATGTTATATTTTTTGCTTGATCTCTAAAGAACCATTCTTGCAAATTATCTGGATAAATAATTCGATAGGTATAACCAGTAATACCATAATAATATTCAGTCACGTTACCATCGATATCCATGACTGAAGTTACGCGAACATTTTCATCCCAATCTAATTTAGTAGCGGAACTATAATCATCAGCCCATTCCTCAATCGCTTTTGAACTAGGTAAAACTCCATCCCACTTTAGGTTCATCCCACGATGAGTAAGATCGGTATAACGAGTTAATAAATGAGCTTGGTATTGATATTCATAAGAAGCAGCAAACTCATTAGTTGCCTTAATTAAATCATCTTGTTCGTTATATTGATATGCTGATAGTTGTCTAATTAGTTGACCCTCTTCAACCAACCAAGCTGCAACAACTTTCTGCGCATCATTAATCTGTAATGCTACATGTGCCAATATTTGTTGTTGCTGTTTAAATATAATATCTGATAAATAGCTATCACTATTTTCTAATTCATGATCATAACGTAGCCCAATACTAAATCCATTTTGGCGTTCTATGGAGGCTAAACGAAACTCATTCTTATATTTTTGATAGAAGCGAGTTTCTGAAACACCATATGAAATTGCTCTAATTTCAGGTGAGATAACTGTATAAGTGAAAGTCTCTACTTCATCATAATAACTCTGCCCAACTTTCAGCTCTGGTAAGCGAACTGGACGGCCATCACTGCCAATATACTCCCAACCGTCTTGCTCAATTGGCTCTTTTGGATGATGCACATTGTAACTTGAGCAACGAACTATTTTAGTTGTGAAAGGTGTAATCCATCGCGCCCCGAAAATAGATTGATCATACTGATATAAGTTTGATACATATGTTCTAGAAAATTGCTCTATCAATAATGGATGAATTTGTGCATCGATATGATTTAAAAATTCAGTACCCAACGCGAATGTAATAGAGTGTGTCGTTCCACCTTTACAATTTTTACAGGCATTCGCATTATGAGTCGCTGCATGCTCATCATTAGATTTTTCTAATTTATTATTTTTCTTGTCATGCTTAACTTGTGTTGTTTGAGTTGGCTTAACTTGTGCTGATTTCTTTTTCCTAAATTTAGATGCACTCATTCTCAATACATCAAATAGCCATCCTATTGTTTGTGGCTGTGCTGTATTACCCAAACCTTTAATTTTAGTATTGGCAGTGATACCAATTTTATTAATCGTTGCACCTACATTTAATATCGGCTGCTTTAGATGTGCTGGTACTAAGGAACTAGCAACTTTAGCATTGGAGTTTGCTCCAGTTTTTATAAGAGCTTTTCCCCAGTTTTCGGTCATATAAACTAGATTTTTTCCAGCTCTTGTTAAGTCACCACTTTTTATTCCTTTAATAACGCCAGCTGCTTGCTGTTGAGCGCGGCTCGCATTTGACCCAGCGTTTGTAAATATTTGACCCTTAGTTACAACTCGAACAATTCCACCATTAATTTGTGTTGTGGCATTTTGGACCGTTGCACCACAAGTAGCTAAAATTGAATTTAGTTTGTTTAACCCTGTTTTGCAGAATTTTTCTATATCCCCTGCAACTTGATCATTTAAATGATTAGAGATCACAACAATAACTGCTTCACCTAAAGCAGCTTTACCCACACGTTTAACTTCTTGACGAACTAAAAATAAAGCTGGACGAGCAGAAGTACGAATTGCTGTTGTTCCAGGAATAGGTGCAACCCCAATAAGGTCAATACCCATTGTGGTCCAATCCATAATATCGGCATTTTGAAAACCTTTATCATAGATATAGCAAATGTCGGAAACCACATCGATGGCAGCCATCACATTTCCAATAATTGGAACTGTTCCCATTACACTTGCCACTAAGTCTAATGTCACAATTTGATGCGTATGGCTCTGTAACCAACTATCTATTTTTTGTTTTGAATGGCTAACATCTTTAATCGCAACTTCTGTTAACGGCTTAACAACTTCTGTTTTTCCAGACATTTTCTTTCTCTATGAATTCTTTTTAAAAGGGCTTTGCAAATATTGATGAAGCGTATTATTGACCAAACTATTGCCATCAATAGAGCCTGATTTATTGAAATCATTCATTTTTTGAATAGATGTAAGTTCAATGTTGTTCCCTATTTTTTGACCTGCTTCTGAAATTGGTAAAAAGCTCTTCACTTGATCAGTTACTAATCCCTGCGCCTGAGTTTTTAACATTGGCATTAAAGCCTTTGCTCCTTCAGATTTTATGCTTTGTGCAGTTTGAATATTTTTCATAATATTCGTAGGATTGGTTAATTGTTTAGATAATTCACCAAGTTTGGACTGGGCTGTTTTACTCATTTGTGCAATTAATGAATCTGATTGCTCACTATCCGCATCATTCTTATTTGGCCACTCAACTGGACGTTTAAAGTCACTTGCAGTATCCCAAGGATCACGGTGATCTGATTCGAAGAAGACTTTTACTGCACCTGTTGCTAAGCCAGAAACTTTTGCAAATCCCTTATCATCCAGCTTGCCAGTAACCTCTTTTCCGAAGTTATCGACAACCCTATAACTTCCACCTTTTACAAACTCACCATGTGCATATTCATGAAATAACTCAAGTACACCTTGTACACGTTTTGGTGGCGGTGGCAAACTAGATTGAACACTTGCCGATGCGCCGCCTTGGAACACATGCTGTCCAGCATTGACCTGAAATTTCCCGCCAGTTTTTGGAAAGATTCCCGAACCATTTAAGGTAATTTGTGAACTTGCACCAGTAATTACAATTTCTTTAGGACTACTAATTTCAATACAGTCTTCTGTCGAAGAAATGGTGATACCTTTATTAGCAAGTACATCTAAAGCATCTGACTGGGCTTGTATTTCTACCTTACCTTGTGCAGCAACAGCTTTTAGCCCGCTCTGAGCAGCAAAAAGGCTCAGCCTATTTTGGGCATGGGCAATCACATTCTTTTGAGTACTTATATTAATGCTGTCTCCAGCAATCTGATTGATTTGTGCATCAGCCGAGATGTGAATATCTTCTGAACTACTTAGAGCTATACCATCCGGTGAACTCAAAAGAAGTAAAGCTTTTTCAAATTTAGCGATTTGCTGCTGAATTTGTGAGGCAAAATCTTTTAACTGTTCAATCGATTCTATTTCATCGGTTTTCTGGTTTTTAGCAATGTCACTCAGTGCTTTACTGTTAGTTTGACTACCCTCAAGTTGCTTTTTCGCAACTTCGGCATCGAGGTGGTCTCCTTTAGCGTTATCCTGTTTATGAGTGGATACCAATAAACCTTGCCCCGCACGTAAAGCTCCCCATTGGTCAGTACGCAGTTCAAAGCCTTCTCCGCGGTCTTCACTTTCCGCTTTATCTTTAGGATGGCTCAATTTCCCGAGATTTAGCTGGCTTGCACCATGACTGCTTTGGAGTTGGGTACTAATTTGTCCCGGTGTATCATCAAATCTGAGTTGCCCAAACCCACCACCTGACACTTCTTTAGAACGGATACCACTGAGCTTTTTAGTATCAGGAAGCTTTCCTTTGTTATCAAATTTGGTTGGTTGGCGCTGTGCCTCATGAATTCGACCCATCACAAACGGTCGGTCGATATCGCCATTAAAGAAGTCAATAACGACGATCTCACCGATACGCGGTAAAAACCGCGCACCATAACCTTCTCCAGCCCACGGCGTTAGAACGTCAATCCAAGCTGAATCGGTATCATTGTTGTTGGTTCCTGCTCCACCATCATGGCTATGGTCATCACTACGCGTAAATAGGAAGCGGACTTTAATACGCCCCCACTCATCTACATAGATTTCTTCACCTTCAGGACCCACCACTTTTGCGCGTTGTGGATGAGTGACTGGACTATGAATTTGCGGGTTATAAGCTGGTGTTGTTGGAATATGACGACGTTGTAAAATCAGTTGATTCGCTTGGCGTTCATCACTGTTCTCGGGGTTTTGAATTGCCCAGTTACTTTGCGCCAATAAACCATTGATTTGATCATTTAAATCTTTAGGTAAATTATTCTGATTAAAGAAGTTTTTAGAAACAATCAAAAAGCTTTTATCTGAGCTTTCATGCTGGTCTATTTCTGGGTGTTCATTTAATTCGAAATAGTAACCCACATAGGCATCGCGGACTGTTGTTTGTGCAATAAAGCGTTTCGCCTGTGCCTCGTAGTAATTGTGGAGGTTCTGGTTTAATCGTTCAACTTGTTGATTTCCAGATTTAGTAACCCCATCCTCACCCTTTAAGTCACCAATCCATGCAGGCGAATAGTTCCAAGCTTGCTCCAAGCCAAGTGTAGCATTGTCATAATGTTCACTATGCTGATGCTTACTTTGAACACTTCCAATCCCTTCTTCTTGATCTAATATTTCTGCTTGCCAACGTTGTATATGCATAACATTGGGTTGAAGAGAACGCTCGGCAGTTAAGCGAGTCATACTGTCATATTGTTCGACCGCACTACTACGGTGGTAACGAATCGTTTTACGGTCTAAAGGCTGATATTGACTATTGGCATCAATTAACCTGAGTTTCTGAGCTTGAATAGATGTATCTGTACTTGGAACAATATGCTGAGCTTCATCAATGAGCCAACTGATATTTTCACTACGAAGTAAGCGTGTAAGGAAATTCCAGTCACTTTCGTTATGTTGCATCACAAAAGGACGCACATCATAAGTTTGTGTTAGACCGCTTAAATCTAAACTTAAACTTGCAGCAAATAGCGGATTTTTAGTTTGCCATTCTTTAAATAATATTTCCCATATCTCAACCACGCTTTTATTCATAAATACACGTGAATTACGGCGATATTTCCATAATGCGGTTGGATCTTCTAAGGTCAGCTTATATAAAGTTAGACTTCCATCTGATTGGCCCTGTTGAGCATGAGTAATAATGCCTGTAACGCGAGTTAATTCACCTCGCTCCGTCACAATATCTACAGCAGCCTGAACACCAATAAAAGATTTAAGTTGAATCGTTGCATTTGTCGATAGGCATAAAAGTTCTGCTTTTAAACCATCATTGAGTGCATGTACACCATCAATTCTTTGCAGAAATACTTGGTCATTCAATATCGGAGACGTAAATTGAACATGAATAGCACGTTTCTGCGGGCTAATACCCAAACTATCTAAAACTTGATGAATACTGTTCAACATCTTTATAGGACTAAATTATATTTTGCAGTATTTTATAAAATACATACAAATCTGTCTATTTCATTAGCAGTGAATTTTAAGTGTAAGAGACACTTCTTATCAGTGCATAAACAATATTTTCGAAACTTAAATATAATGAAAATAATGTTTAATTTTATATATTAAGCTTAATTTTTAGCTTATATTTTTTTTAAAATAAGATAAAGAATCTATTACTTAACAAGATAGAGGTAACAAAAAACAATACTTGTCAATCTTTTGTTTTTTATATTCTTTTTTCAAAATTAATTAAAAAATTTCTTATATCTATAAATCTAGGTAGAAAAATTCTTTTATTGAATATTTAGTTTAAAATATTTATATATTTCAAAAGACTAATTAATTTAATTTTAGGAAAAGAGACATCAATGTTGAGTGTTCTAAGTTGTCTGTAAACTTTATTGACAGCCATGTTTTTATAGTTAATTAGGGTTTGATAGGCGTGTGAATAGGTATTTTTAGTCTCGTAAATAGCTTTAGATAATAGATAGTTGAGTCCTGTTAAATTAGTATGTAAATAATAAGTACTTTAAAACTATTTTATAAAAAACTGTAAATAAGTCTGAATATAAGAGGACATTTAATGAAGGACTTTCTCACCAAGAAAATGTACGCAACTAGAGCTTTATTTTTTGCTGTAGGTGTTATGGCTTTGAATGTTTCCCCTATTGCTATTTCTACTACTCATGCAGCGACAGAACAAAAAATGGATATATCGACTACACTTTCATTAATTTTTGCAGATAAACCCATAGAAGCTTCTTTATTTAGCCCTCAATTTTTAGAACAAGTTCCCATCACACAAATTCAAAAAATCGTTGATGATTTAAAAGTCTCTTTAGGTGCTCTTAAAAATCTTAATGTTTCAAATGGCTCTGGGACTATTGATTTCGAAAAGGGAGAATTACCCGTTTCAATTAGCTTAAATGAGCAAGGACAAATTAGTACTCTTTGGTTTAGCGCGCCTCATTTTAAGACAATAAGCCTAGACGAAATGGTTAAAGGTCTACATGAAAATGCAATCGGTAAAACATCTCTTTTAGTTATTGTAGATAACAAGCCTGTGGTTGTAGAAAACGATAAAACCCCTATGGCTGTCGGTTCGACTTTTAAGTTACTGGTTTTAAAAGCTTATGAAGATGCGATAAAAAAAGGCGAATTAAAAAGAGAAACTATTGTTTCTTTAAAAGAAAAGAATCGCTCATTGCCAACTGGAGTTTTACAAAACTTGCCTGCTGGTACGCCTGTAAATCTCGAACTTCTTGCGCAGTTAATGATACAAATTAGCGATAATACAGCGACCGATAGCTTGATAGAGGTATTAAAGAAACCTCGTATAGAAACGTTGTCACCTAGAAATTCTCCTCTGCTGACGACACGAGAGCTATTTCAACTGATTGACCCAAGTAATGAAAAGCTCAGAAATAAGTTTAAAACAGGAACAAAGTCGGCTCGTCTAGAAGCACTCGCTGAACTAGACAAACTGCCGCTACCAAGTGTGAGTAGCATTGGAAAATTGGCTACTTGGCAAGATGCTGAATGGTATATGTCAGCCCATGAGATTTGTCCTCTTCTTGAAAGTGTTCAAGATGCTCCGGCTCTGAACAGTTCTTTAAATCCACTTTTTAAAAATTTAAATTGGCAAAAGATCGGTTTCAAAGGAGGTTCTGAATACGGCGTGATTAACTTTTCCGTGATTGGAAAAACTCAAAAAGGCCATAAAGTTTGTGCTGTATTTACCGCAAATGGAAATGAGCCACAGCCTGAGTCAAAACTAGCCATATTATTTACAGGCATACTTCAAGCTGTTGATTTTATGAATCATTAAGAGTAAAAGCCCATCATGATTAGAAGGTTTTTTAGCACCTCCTTATGATGGGCTATTTTGATTTAGAGTTATTCAAAGAATAATCGTAAAAGTATTTTAATTAAACTGAACAATAGATAGAAATTCGCTATAAATATTAATCTATTTATAAAAGATGCTAAAAATGAAAAAAGTTCTCTTGTTTGACCTAGATCAAACTATTCTTAACCGAAATGAATCACTTTTAAAATTTCTTAACTGGCAAGTAAGCTACTTAAACTTAGTACCCCATGAGCTAAAAAAATCTTTTATTAACCGATTCATAGAGCTAGACAATAACGGAAGCGTTTGGAAAGATATTGTTTACAGTCAATTAATTAAAGATTTTAATATCAAAAAATATGATACATCTGAATTGCTGCAATCTTACATTAATGATTTTAATAAATTCTCTACAGCATTTGAAAATGCTCCAAAAACTATTCAAAATCTTCATGCTCAAGGATACACATTAGGCTTAGTATCCAATGGAAAAACACCTTTTCAGGAGAAAAATTTTTATGCTTTAGAATTAACGGACTATTTTTCGATTATCGTGATTTCTGAAGCTATAGGTTTAAGAAAACCAGATCCTGAAATCTATTTATACACTTGCAATCAACTAGATTGTAAGCCATCAGATTGTATTTTTATTGGAGACAATCCCAAAGCAGATATAGAAGGTGCCAAAAAAATTGGTATGAAAACAATATATTTTCATCCAACTCTTACCCTTCATCCTTCTCTTTCAGATGCAAGTATTCATCATTACGATGAACTTGAAGAAACGGTTAGAAGGTTAATTAATCCGCCTCATTTTTAATCTAATACGCACTATATGAAAAAGGCTAATTTAAATAATTAGCTAAATTATTTATCTTGTTTTATATCGTATGAATATTTTTGAAAAAACGAAGTCTTGAATATTATAGATAATACTTGCAGGAAAAAAATGATGGAAATTTCATTAAGATTCGCGACCCCTGCCGATCTCAAAGTTATAAACGAACGCTATGCCGAGATTGATTTTGTACCATCACATGCTGGTGAACTTATTGTACTAGCTTCTATTGATGAGAAAATTATTGGTCAAGGTAGAGTTGTGGGTATTGATGCTAACAGCGGCGAGCTTGGTGGAATTTATGTTTTTCCGGGCAATGAAGGGTTAGGAATCGCCCGTAAGGTAGTTGATTTCTTAATTAAAAATTCAGATTTTTCTATGCTTTACTATTTACCCTTTGCCGAGTTAGAAGGCTTTTATGGCTCTATGGGTTTTGCTGCTGTGAAAGACATGGCTCAGGTTCCAGAAGCTGTACTAAAAAAACATGAGTGGTGTAACAGTAATTACGACAAACCGGTTTTGCTTTTAGAAAGAAGTAAATAAAAGAATATTTATAAAAAAACCGCCCCAGAAGGCGGTGGCTGAATTTAAACCAGCAATATATAGAAGTATGGTGGACGAATACTTCTATATTCTTTTACGAAGGAGTTTTATTGGTTTTCATAAAATCTTCCGATTTAAAATATTTAATAATCATATCTGCATGCTCTTCTTTAGGAGGAGCAACAGTCACAGGAAATGATTCTTTAGAAATTTTAAATCCGTGCGGAATTAATTGTGAAATTGGTGGAAATTTAGGTTTTCCACCATCGGTAATTCGCTCGATAAAACTTGCTAACCAGAGCAAATACTCTCCTTCGTTTTCAAACTTCGGCATTACACTTAGATCAACTTTGACTTTACATTCACTAAGAGGCTTCGTGAGCTGCTCATCAAAATCAATATAATTGAACTTAAGTTTAAACTCAGTCCCTTTAATGGCCTTACGTATCTGACTGATTAAACAATTCAGATTTTGTGTAAGGTCATTAGTGAATAAGTCGTCTTTTTTAATATTCTTATAAACCTTTTCAGCCACGGCTAAATACTTTGGCATTTTTACCCTCCTCAATCTCAATTGTTATAAAGTTTTGATCTTAAAATGTTTTATGGTTCTGATTATGATTAAACAAATGTAAAGGAGTGAAACAATATTATACTCAAACGTAAGTAGTTAAAGCTTTATGTAAAGACTATTGAACAATCACCTAAAAAAATTATGGTTTTGATAACTCATCCGCAATTTTTTTTAAAATATTATTATCTTTTGAAATATTTATTTTCAATTAAAATTTACCATTTGGTAAAATTAATACGGTCTCATTTGCTGATCTCGTCTTACAAGTCCTAGAACGGATCTACGAACTCTTATTTCATCTTCAGAAAATGGTAAATGCTCTTTTAGCTCATCTATAGAAAGTGAATTATTTTCTATTAAAAAACAGTCTTGTTCGGTCGTCCAACGTGAAGCTATTGATTCGGTTTGTTTCCAGTAACGTTTCATATGCCCTAGTAAATTAATCAGTCTAAAAGCTTACGATGAGTGCAAGCTTTTTATAGATTGTGTGCAGAAAGAAGAGTAGGAATAGTACCGAAATACTCAAAAATAAAAAAGCCAAACACCTCAATAAAGCACTGTTTGGCCTTTCATAAAAACTGGTTTAATCCAACTCTAATTGTTGTCTCAATTTTAAAATATCGACTAGTCCTTTATCCCTTTTCTGAGATAAATCGACATCTTTATAATGTGTTAAAAGTTCTTTAGTTTGTTCTTCTAGCAACTCAGTAGTTTCTTCAGAGTGCTGAAAATTTTGCATATCATTCCACCATTCGGTCATAGGTGGTCCTAAATGGTGAATTGCCTCTTTAAACCCCTTCTGATTGGCAAGTTCCATATTTATGTAGGGGCCAAATAAAGCCCATCTCAGCCCAGGCCCACTGGTGATTGCTATATCAACATCTTCTGCCGAACACACCCCTTCTTTAACCAGTGAAAATGCCTCTCGCCACAAAGCAGCTTGTAAACGATTTGCTACATGCCCTTTAACTTCTTTTTTTAAAACAATCGGATGCTTACCCAAACTTTGATAAAACTCGGAAGCTGTCTTTAAAATTTGCGGATCTGTTAATTTTCCACCCACAATTTCAACCAAAGGTAATAGATGAGGTGGGTTAAATGGATGACCTAAAAAAATACGCTCGGGATGAGTTGCATCTTTTTGAAAGTCAGAAACTTTTAAGCCTGAAGAACTTGAAGCAATTAATGTTTTTTCAGGGCAATATGAAGTGATTTCTTGATATAAATTTTGCTTTAAATCTAACCTCTCCGGTGCATTTTCTTGAATAAAATCGGCATCAATCACCGCATCTTTTAAGTTGTTGTAAAGCTCTAAATTTAGGAAAATATCTTGTAAATGATGACTTGAATCTGTTTGCTGATCTAAAGCGAGCAAATCACTAAGATTTGCCTGTATTCTCTTTTTAAATAATTCTTCGTCTATTGGGTAAGGGTCATACACCTTTACCTTAAAGCCTTTATATAAAAATAATGCTGTCCAGCTTGCACCAATGACACCGACACCAACTACACCGATTGTTTTAATTCCTTCCATATCTTCCTCGTGACCTTATTACTTCAAAACTTTTCTTATTCCCTTGCATGACTATAAAAATAGTCGACTTCTTACCTTTTCTCAGTTATTCAAAGCCATTTTATAATAAGCACGCATAACCAAAACTTCATACCATTATTGTACTTTTCTTGCATTACCTTCATTTTTTTAAGCAAATTTTGGCTACTGCTTGCAGCCCTATAAGCACTAAGGGTGTATGATTGGCAAGATTTTGAGCATTTAACTTTAATATGACGAATACATTTTCTGACCACAAGCAAGTTGAAGTGGTATCTACTTTTGCTGAACTTGTGAATACACATTTTCAGGGAAATAAGAATGCTATTTGTTGGCACAGAAATTTGGTGGGCGACTTTAAAGAAATTGTGGCTAAACTTGAGTTAATAGAAAATATTACCGAAATTTCTACTGAAGACCTGTTAACACTTGAGCTTTCAGAACAAGGTGATTTGGCTCGAGACATTATTTTAAAAGACATGCAGCTCTTAACTGATATGGGTGCATCACCTCTACTTAATTTACTTAAGCATTATGAACGTGATGAAGAGCTCGATTTTATTTCAACAGATGTCTATTCATTTCATGTTGATCGTTCCCCTATTGAAACCGACACATTCTTATGTACTTATCACGGTGCGGCTAGCGACATTGTGCCGAATGATCAGGTTGAACAAAAAGTTTTAATTCCTGAAATTAGAGAAAAGCTCAAAGCTTTACATGACGGCCCAGAAGCCGAATTTGAAAGCTTTTTAACAGAGTATTTTTTTGATTTACATTATCAGCCTAAACCCGAAGCACAACCTATAAATTTAGGTATTGGACATATTTGGCGTTTAGCAGTAGATCATCCAACTCAAAAGGTTTTACCGTGTGTGCATCGGGCACCAGTTGAAAATGACGGTGAATATCGGTTGCTATTGATTTGTTAGGTATTTCAAAATCTTATATAGAACCAGTCAAAAACCAAAAATTACTTTTAGAATCGTGAAGAATTTCTGGTCGTTAAACCACAGTAAAAAGATAAATCTGAACATTTACCAAAAATAAAATAATAAAAAATTATGATTTAAAGTCATTGACCCTCACGTAACGTAAGCCCCTAGCATAAAACACGCCTAAGGAAGAAGGAGCTAAAAAGATGCTGTTAAAAGTTGGTGAATTGGCTAAGCAAACAGGACTTACTGTCCGTGCTCTTCATCACTATGACGATATCGGTTTACTTCAGCCTTCGGCCCGTTCCGATGCTGGTTATCGACTATACACCCCTAAAGACATCACTCGTTTGCATCAAATTCAAGCATTACGAGGGCTGGGTATGTCGCTAGCCGAAATCTATACGGTTCTTGAAGATCCCAATCTAGCACTTTTACCGATTATTGATCGGCAGATTCAAGCAATTGATCAAAGACTGGCAGAGCAGAAGAAATTGCGAAATCAGCTTGGACAATTGAAATCTCAGCTCATCAATGGTGAAGAACTTGATTTGGAGGATTGGCTAAATATGCTGGAGCTTATAGCAATGTACGAGAAATACTTTACGCAAGAAGAACTTGAAAAGCTTACATTTTTACAATCAGGTACTAAAACCCACCAAGAATGGCAAGAGTTAACTCAAGCTGTAAATACGGTATTTAATGCTGGAGAATCATCTAGCAGTGAAACCGCTCAAAAGCTCGCCCATAAGTGGATGAAAACACTTGAGCAGAATACGCGCACCAATCCAGAATGGCTTGTTAAATTAAATAACATCAATTCTGCAGAACCTGAATTTCAGGAAAAATTAGGATTAATGCCAGAAGTTGTTGAGTTTTTACTTAAGGCCTTTTCAGAGAGTAAGCTGAGTATTTTTGCTCGTTATTTATCTGATAATGAGTTTGCTTTTTTAAAGGAAAATTATGTTCGCGAAATGAAAAAATGGCCTCAACTATTAGTCGATATTGAGAAATTGATTGACGCTGAGGTTAAACCGAATAGTGAAGGAGCAAAGCGTTTGGCACAGCAATGGCTCTCTATGCTACAAGGTTATACTGGCGAAAATCCAAGCACTCAAGAAAAGATTCGTACAGCAATGCAAAATGAACCAAGCCTTGCTGACGGTACTTGGCTTAAACCGGTTACCCTACACTTTCTAGAAAAAGCAGTAGCAGCATTCAAGCATACTACTTAGTTCTATCTATCAATTTAAATGGCTCTTTTTTTCAGGAAGAGCCATTTACCCATAAATATGATTAAAGTAAAGAAACAGTTTCAAGATTTTTAGTTATAAAACTGAATATTGCAGACTGTGATTCAATACTGACTAAATGACTTTAAAAAACTTAATAATTCTGTCCATTCTCGCAATTGCATAAGTAATGTATTCAAAATAATATTTAGACAAATAGATTATAACTTTACACTCTGTACACGACAAATTTCACAGAACCCTTATCCTATCAGGGTTCTGCCTTCTTAAAATTGCCAAAATTTCCTTAAACTCTTCTTTTTTCCCAAAACCAATTAAACGCTGAATCGCCATTTGAACATAGTCTAAACCATAGCGAAATAAACTCATTGAGAGTCGTCCATGCTTCTTTATTTTTATCGCTTTTTTTTGATCATGTTGCCATTCACCCGTTAAGTAACACCAACAGAAGCTTATAGCTAACACCGCAATCAATTTTTTCACTCGTCTAGGGTCTGTCAAGCGCGTATTTTCAAGATTAAACCCGCGTCCTTTGAGACAACTGAATAAGGTTTCAATTTCCCAGCGTAATGCATAATCCTGAATAGCATTGGCATTAAACTGAGGAGAAACGACGAGTAAAAGCTCTCCATTTTCTAACTGTAGTGCACTTATATATAGTTTCACCCGACCAACCAAAATCCGTCGTTTACGACATTCAATTTGACCAACTTTAAGATGGCGAAATAAATCACTAATTTTATGATTCTTTCCTAAATGATTGGTGACAATGAAGTTTTTTTAACACGAATGCAGAAGTTGATGTCTTGTTCAATTAACCATGTAAACCACTGCTCACCGATAAACTCTCTGTCTGCGAACACATTCACAATACGGTCTTTACCAAAAATGGCTATAAAGCGTTGAATCAAAGCAATACGCTCTTTCGTATCTGAATTTCCACGTTTATTAAGCAATGTCCAAAGGATAGGTATCGCTATTCCACGATAAACGATTGCGAGCATCAGGATATTAATATTTCGTTTTCCCCATTTCCAATTGGTTCTATCTAAAGTCAGTTGCACTTGGTCGAATGAAAACATATTGAAAATCAACTGAGAAATTTGACGATAATCAAAATACTGACCTGCAAAGAAGCGCTGCATACGTCGATAAAATGATTGTGGTAAGCACTTGATGGGCAAGGCTTTAGATGCAGAAGAAAGATTACATGTTTGCTTTAAAATAATCACAAGCATGATGAGCGCAAAGCACTTTAAATGTGACTTGTTCCATTTTAGATATTTGTTTAAGATAAGATATAACTCATTGAGATGTGTCATAGTATTCGTCGTTAGAAAACAATTATTATGACATTATTTCAATGAGTTATCTATTTTTATCGTGTACAGAGAACTTTACATATTGTTTGGCTTATAGATCAATACTAAGAAGACTGTGAAGTTAAATTTAAAATGAATCATTTTGGCAGTTAAAGCCATCCATATTTAATTAGAGAAACATTTGATATGAAAAAATATTTATTCTTACTTTTAATGAGTTTTTACTCAATTCATTCATTTGCTTCGGACAAACTACATGGCAGTGTTTGGAAAACTATTGATGATGCCACCAATCAACCGAGAGCGCTGGTAAGATTTAGCCAAGACAAAAACGGATTTCTATCCGCAAATATTGAAAAAATCCTTGTTCCAAGCGAAGCCAGTAAATGTACGATGTGTGAAGGGACTTATAAAAATAAATCTTTAATTGGTTTAACCATTGTCAAAAATTTAAAAAACGTAGGTCAAAATAAATATGACAAAGGATCTATTCTCGACCCACAGTCAGACAAAACTTATCGCTTTAGTGTAACCGTATCACCAGATGGGGAAAAACTTACCGCTCGTGGCTACATTGGTATTTCTGCAATTGGCCGAAACCAAACATGGTATCGAGTTAAATAATCCATGAGTAGCTTGTGACCAACTCTCTGAAGCTACTCATAGATCATAATTACGGTCTATATATGTACTATGTAAATTCTATATTTAGACCGTATTATGACCGATACTTGGCCTGAATCATCAGCATGATAATGACGAATAGCGAAGGTATGGCAGCAATCACAAATAAATGGGTAATGACCAGAAATTGAGAGAGATAACCGCCAAATAACGGCCCAATGACAGAACCCAAACGAGCAATTCCAATACTCCAGCCCACCCCTGTAGTACGAAGTGAAACTGGGTAATAACTGGCCGACAAAGCATTAATGGCAGGTTGCCCACCAACAATGGCAAAGCCAGCAATAAAAATGATAATAAACAATAAAACGATATGACTAACAGAATAGCCAATTAAAGCAACACTAATCACTGCAACCAGAAAAACAGGAATTAATACTTTATAAAATCCTGTCTTATCAATTTTAAGGCCCATCACCACACTACCAATCGTACCGCCTAATTGTAGAGTGGAGCCGATCAACAATGCCTGATTTAATGAAAGCCCGGACTCTTTGGCCAAAGTCGGTAGCCAATTTGCCAGAAAATATAAACTGATCATATTTAAAATACTGATGATCCAGATGGAATAGGTAAAAAACGCACGCTGATTTTTAAATAACTCAAGCGGTGACTTTTTAACCTGAACCTCAGTATTATTGATGATTTTTATCTCTGCATTGAATGTTAATGCTGGATAAAACTTCTTTAACCAAAACAAAATTTTGGAGCTATTTTTGCTATGTTCACTTAAAAAATATAAAGATTCTGGTAACTTAAAGAATGTGATAATGAAAATAATTAAAGGGATAATACCGCCGAAATAAAAAATCGCCTGCCATCCTCCCCAAGGAACTAGTAAGGCTGATATTCCGCCCCCCAACATTGCCCCTACCGTATAGCCACAAGAAATGACCATCATGGTAAAAATACGAGATTGATATGGAACAATTTCGGAGCTATAAGCCATCACATTTGGCATGATACCGCCTAAAAAAATTCCTGTAACAAAGCGGATTACGGTCAATTGCTCAATATTGCCTACATGTGGTGTCAACAGCATCAATATGGAGAATATAAAGGTCGAGATCAGTAGTATCGGACGGCGACCAAAACGATCAGAAAGTGAACTTAATAAAAATGATCCAACAAACAAACCAAACAAGCTTGCACTAAACACAACTCCCAGCATCGATTTTTGAACACCCCATTCTTCTATAATCAGTGGGGCTGCGTAAGCCATGGACTGAATGTCATACCCATCCATAATCATTAGTAATAGGCAGGTAACCAAAATAAATTTTTGATAAGGTCCAACTTTCTGCTGATTGATCAAATCACTTAATACAATTTCTTTCATGGTATTCCTTTCTCCATGACTCGCTTTAAATTAATTCCATTTTAATTATGATATACGTAATCCATTTACGATTAGCGTAAAATAAAATAGCAATATTATCGCCACAAAGTCAAAAATATTAATTTTTATAATATAAACAGTATGTTATATCTAATTATTTGATCTAACCTGAGTAATGAGCTCACATCATTGCAGGGTGTATATGGTCTGCTCATCTAATAAAAATCAAGCAAACCATACATCCTTTTATTTAAATAACTCATTTACCTCAAACAAGTTGGCTTAAAAAAATACTCCACCACCACATCCCTTTCATCCAAACTCTTTGTACTCAAAAACCCGAACATCAAGCCATCTATTAAGTTTAAAACCATGTTGGCATCGGGTTTTAACGCACGTATTTCTAAGCTAAAAATCAGTTCAAAAATTTCACGAGTCAGCCATTTTCTATACTCTATTGCCATACGGTAAGCCTGCTGGTAAGCCACTTTAATTTCAAAAAAGGCTTTAAGTAGCAAGTGATACAGACTGTTAGAGTTAACATGTAAAACTACTATTTCCTTGAGCTTATCGGTTGGCGTGCAATAACGGCTTGAATAGATAATCGCAAGCACTTCTTCTTTAAGTAGACTTTTTTGGAAAGCTATACACATTTCAATAAGTCGTTCTTTTGAGTGAAAATAGTTATACAAGGTGGCTTTCGGTATTTCTGATTCTTTGACAATCAGGTCTACGCCTGTTGTATGAAATCCATGTGTGGTAAACAAACGAATAGCGGTACGAATAATGTGTAATTTTTTAGAAGAGGTTTCTAAATTTGGCATAGTTTTACCGTTATAAATTCTTGTTGTATGTAAAGAGATAGAAATGCCGTCACTCTTAAAATGAGTGCTAAATACAGGCATGCAAAAGCCGCACAAGTGGTGTGCTCGCCTATCTCGAGTTTTGTTGTTGATATGATTTTTTAGTCGTGACGATTCTTAAGGTGTAGAAAACCTAGAGCCGTTTTAAAGACTGTTTCGGCGGTATAAATAAAGAGAATTTGGCAAAAGCCAATAAATAAGAAATAGTACGCATGTGCGAACTCCTTTGGGTAAGAAAGAAGTTTCGCCACATCACTGCTAAATGATTATGGTGGCGAAACGAAAAGGGGTTAGCAGACTGATTTACCCAAAAATCAGCACATCCGAAGATGTCCCCCTCCCGTTCCGCCGCAGAGGGGGCACGTAGGGATGCCCACAAAAAAGAGAGACTTTTTCGTGTGCTTTGGGTAAATACGGCCTGCTAAAACCGACTGGCAATGTGGCCAGCAGGCAAAGGATAGTGCTCTGCCCTATTACAGTCAAGCACACAAAATGACATTTGTTTTAAATTAGATCATTAAAAACTAAGGATAAATAATTAAAAATTATTGTTAATTTGGGATTTATAAAGTCTCGGTTTAAAGGCCTTTAAATCTCTCAGTTGACTGTATAAAAAGGCATAACAAAATCAGTAAAACTTCGCTTCACCAGCAGGACGAGTTTTAAACCTTCTATGAAACCACATGTATTGTGTTGGGGCGATCCGAATCTGGTTTTCAATAATTTTATTGACGCGTTCAGCATCATTCACTTCGCATTCGCTAGGAAAATTTTCAAGTTTAGGTTCTACCAGTACATTGTATTGAGGATCTCGAATATCCCCGCTTCTGTAAAAATATAAAGGTATTGCAACAGCGTTTGAAATATCCATGAGTCTTCGATGTGCCGTGACTGTTGCTGCCTGTATTCCAAAGAATGAAGCCATAACACCTTGCTTTAAACCAAAGTCCTGATCAGGGCTATACCAGATTGCATGACCATTTTTGAGTTTTTCAATTAAGCTACGCATATTGTCTTTTGCAATCTGGTTTTTATAAACCCTAGCGCGACTACGATGAATGAGGAAATCCATGAAAGGATTATTTTGAGGTCTATACACCACATCCATATCAAAAAATAACGTACATGCAGCACCTCCGGCATCGAGTAATGTGCTATGCGTGCCTAACAGCAGAATGCCCCGATCCCGATTGTCATTTAGATGTTCCAAGCCTTCTATATGAACTCTTTTTTTAAACCATGCAGGACAATACCAAGCATTTAAGGCTTCAAATATACCAATCATCGTATCGGTAAAAACCGACTTAGCCTTGGCTTCAATTTGCTCAGGTGTTTTTTCCGGAAAACACGCACCTAAATTTCTTAAAGTCGTTTTCCTTCTAGAACCCAATAGTGTCCAAGCAATTTTTGAAAACAGTTTTGCTAAGCGCCACTGGATTGCCCAAGGCAAGTACGCAAGAAACATTAGAATAAAAGCTGTGAACCAGATACCCCAATATTTTAATGATAGAAAGGAAAATTGAAATTGCCCTGATTGATACTGCGCTTCAGGTTTCGTCATATTGTAAATATCTAGAGGTATAGAAATTCATCCTAACACACTCGCACTCTACATACGTTTGTAAAGTGTGTCTTAATATTAGGCTCAATCTAGCAAACTACTGCTAAACAGTACTGGTGAGTGCTCCGATTTATTCTTTATCGGTCTTGATGGGCAATTGCTTGATAAACTCATTTAAAGACATTGGACAGCCCCATAAATAGCCCTGAAACTCGGTACAACCATTACTTTTAAAAGCACTAAACTGTTCAGCCGTTTCTATTCCTTCTACCAACACGCGAAGGTTTAAATCTAGGCCAATTTTAATTATACCCGTCACTAATTTATTGCTGCGTTTATCATCTAAAGCTGCCTGGACAAAGCTGCGATCAATTTTAATTTGTTTAATTGGCATTTTTTGTAAATAGCTTAAGGATGAATACCCTGTACCAAAGTCATCAAGTGAAAGCTGAATACCATGCTTAGACAAGAAATGCATTTTTTCGATCATGCTCGCACAATTATTTAAAGCAATATTTTCAGTAATTTCTAATATGAGCCGAGAGGGATTGAAGTCATACCGCTGAACCAGACCAATCACAGTGTGCTCAAAGTTAGATTGCATAAAATGATCAGCACTAATATTGATTGAAAGCGTAAGATCTTTAGTCTCTTCTTTTTTACTCCAGTCCTGTAAAACTTTGCAGGCTTGGGCCAATACCCACTCTCCGATCTCTGGCATTAACCCAAAAGTTGCCGCTGCCGGAATAAACTCTTTTGTTGGAATATATCCTAAAACCGGATGATGCCATCTTAACAAGGCTTCCGCACCAATCAGTTTTTCTGACGAATTAACTTGGGGCTGATAAAAAAGCTCAAATTGTTGTTTAGTGAGTGCCAAACGTAGATTGTGCTCCATACTGCTTTCTATTTGTATTTCTAATTGCATGGTATAAATTGAAATACAAATCATAAGAGTAGCGACACAAGTGGCTATCCACCCACCATGATCACGAATATCTTCTGATAAAGGTATGGCACTATCGAGAGTAAAAGAGCTACCACTAAAAAATATAAAGCAGCCAATCGACAGTAAAATTAAAACAATTTGTAAGAAGCTTGGCTCTCTACGGTAATTCAAATATCCCAATATCGCTCCGGCAGGTAAAAACAAATGGGCCACTCGAGGGCGATCAGGCGTAGCAACATCGAAAAATAAGCAAAAAACGACTGGAAACACCAGCAAAACCGCTTGTGATAAAAGTATCCCTGCCGAAATACGGTTTATATAAATAAGAAAAAAGCTAAATATGGAAATTAGTGTGAAACAGATATCCATATAAACAATCACCCACATTTGGGCAAATGCAAAATATATAGTCCAAAATAAGCAAAAAATAATACAAATAAAGATATTTGCTTTGGCTGCGATTGTAAGCTGTTGGTCCTTTAGGGAGCGATAATGTTTCTTGTGTTTTTTAAAGTAAGACGAAGTTATCATAAATAAACCAACCGTAAATATTTCTTTAAAGGACCCCAGCCAGCTTGGTCATTGATACTCCATTTCAATATTTACCAATAAAACGTAATCATTTCTCCCATTGTGATTTGTACTTATTATTTTGAGATCAAGTTTTAACCACCTTAATGGTATAGCCCGATTAGGTCACTTGAACGATACTGCTTTTTAAACACTCTATAATTTTAAAGTATCATGACTTAACGATACATGCCTATGACTCTCAGGTACAGCCTTTAAGTGCAGAAAAATTAGTGAATTACAATTTTTGCGTTAAATATTTTTATTATTTAGATTCATCAATAGGACCATTTAAAATAATGCACATGTGTGCTTAATTATGCTGCTAATGACCAAGTTGTTAGCTTTGTTGTTCTGAGGTTGGAGCTAAAAGCTAAAGAACCCATGAGATACCCATCTCATATTTTTGATCGGTCTATCTCATGTTTACCAGAAATATTTATTTTTAATAATATAGAAGTCTCAGCTTATACCTTATTACGTTTATAAGAAAAATAAGAACAACCTGCACACGATGCCATAATAATTGTTATGCCTAGAACCTGAAAACTATTTAATCGTTCATTTAAAATTAGCCATCCAGCCAAAGCGCTCACTGCGGGTGACGCACTTAGTAAAATCCCAAAAACTCGAGGATGCAGTTTTTTCATGGCAATCATATCTAATATAAATGGAATAGCACTCGCGAGCATCGCCATAAGTAAACATGTAAAAAGAATCTTATAACTATCAAAAATATGGATAAAGTGAGATGCACCTAAAGGTGTTGCAAATAAAGCCGCTATAAACATTCCGGTCGCAACAGAGCTACCACCACCTTGTGCAACTTTTGAGCCATAAATCACATACAGCCCCCAACCCACTGCAGCTAATAAAGCATACGTCATGCCAATAAAACTAAAGTTATTATTTGCATTGCCCATAGGTAAAAGAAGCAAACCAATAATTGATAATCCTCCCCAAAAATAATCTAATTTATTTTTAGACATTAAAATAGCAACCGTAAGTGGTCCTAACACTTCAATGGAAATAGCGATCCCCACAGACATGTAAGAAAATGCTTTATAGACCAAAGTATTCATTAAAGTGAGGATTGATCCATAAATAATTAGATTTTTCCAATTGGTCTGTTTATTCCACTGTCGCCATGGTTTAAAGACTATCCATAAGAAACAGGCCGATAAGGCAAGTCGAGTTAAGGTGACTCCTTCAGCAGTAAGAATCGGAAAAAGGACTTTTGCTATTGCTGCGCCGATCTGTACAGAAACTAAAGATAAAAATGCGGCTGCAAATGCCATGCCTTGCTTGGAGTTTGTCTCAATCATCATATTTACCGCTCTGGGAATGATTGAAATTTTAATTCTCTATAATCAATATATTTCTTCTATTTTTCACGGTAAAACGATTAAATAACTCTATATTTAACATTTAATGAGAGATTTACTCATGTCAGAGATTTCTTTAGATAATTTTGATTATGCGATCTTAAGAATACTGCAAAAAGACAATAAAACTTCCCATCGAGAAATTTCTGAAAAAATCGGTCTATCCGCTGCATCTGTACAAAGGCGTATAACTCGGATGGAAGAAAAGGAAATTATTTTAAAAAATTGCGCTATCTTAAATCCCCTCAAATTTGGTGAAAAAATTACTTCCATTATTGAGGTCCGCCTTAGCGAAGATCGTTCAGTAGTTATGGACAGAGCGAAGCTATACTTTGCTTCTGTTGAAGAAATTCAACAGTGCTACTTCGTGAATGGAGGAGTCTCATTTATAATTATCATGCTGAGCAATAACTTATCTCATTTTGAAAGTTTAGTTAGAAAACATTTCGCTGATAATGAGGATGTAAAAACTTATAGAACACTCATTGTTTTAGATCGCGTAAAAGTAAACTTTGAGTTGAATATTTAAATTTTTCAATCCTTGGCTTAAAAGACCCAATTGTTCTATTTTTATGTCTTGCTACATTCAACCTCTATTTCAATGCTTGATCACTTTTTTTCGTTAACTCAAATTTGTTACCATTGCACCACTGGAATGGTCTGAAGTCACTTTATACTAGGGATGCTGATTCTAAAGTTCATCCAGTTGTTGTACTTTTCTTGAATTACATTCATTTTTAAAGACTTGAAATTGGTTAATAAACCAAAAGTAGATTTTTCGTTTTTTTAAGGGTTTATTACGCATGAATAGCGCTGAAATCATGGCTGATCTCTCCAACCACACTCCAATGATGCAGCAATATCTCAAAGTCAAAAAAGACTATCAACATGCGTTGCTGTTTTATCGTATGGGCGACTTTTATGAACTGTTCTTTGAAGACGCGCATTTAGCAGCCAAACTTTTAGGTATTACCTTAACCCATCGGGGTAAAGCAAACGGCAACCCGATTCCAATGGCAGGTGTTCCCTACCATTCAGCCGAAGGTTATTTGGCGCGTTTAGTAAAAGCCGGCCGAACTGTAGCTATTTGTGAGCAAGTCGGTGAAGTTACTGGCAAAGGCCCGGTTGAACGCAAAGTTGTTCGTATTCTTACACCGGGTACTTTAACCGACGACGCACTACTTACAAGTTATCAGTCCTCTAACCTTGTTGCGCTATGTATCCATCAAAACCAGATCGGTTTTGCTTTACTCGACTTAAGTGCGGGTATTTTTAAAGTTCAACAACAAGACTACAAACCGGAACAACTTCCAATTGAACTGGCTCGCCTCATGCCAAGTGAAATTTTGATTGATGAAGACCTGGTTGACCCGAATATTATCGAACAAATTAAAAAACATTTAGATTGCCCTGTAACCAAGCGCCCAAATGTCGATTTTAATTTAAACAATGCGCAAAAAACCTTATGTGACCAGTTCTCTGTATCAACACTCTCTGGTTTCGGACTAGACCCGTTACCTTTGGCTAAGGCCGCCGCGGCAGCACTTATTCACTATGCCAAAGAAACTCAAAAAACGGCGTTACCTCATATCCGTTCAATTCTTTTAGAACAAAGTTCTGACTTTATTGCGCTCGACCCAATCACGCGCCGTAACTTAGAAATTATTGAACCTTTGTTTGAGCATGGAACTTCTTTATTTCAGCTTGTGAACGATTGCCAAACCGCAATGGGTGGACGTTTACTTAGCCGAACACTCATGCAACCTGTTCGTGATACAGCATTACTTGACGCACGTTTAGATGCGATTGAGCAATTGATTCAAGGCTACCATGAAAGCCCTGTTCGTCTGGTACTTAAAGAAATTGGTGATATTGAACGTGTTCTTAGTCGTGTGGCGCTGGGTAGTGCGCGACCACGTGATTTAGTTCAACTTCGTCATGCTTGCGCGCAAATTCCATTTTTACGAAATGCTTTAGCACCTGTTGTACAAGCAAAGAAATCTAAGTTATTAGGACAGCTCGATCAGGAATTGGGTGACTTTAAATCGCTTCATCAACATTTAATGGCTGCAATTGTTGAAAATCCGCCTGTATTACTTCGTGATGGCAATGTAATTGCAGAAGGTTATGATGCTGAACTTGATGAATTACGCCAAATTCGTGATCATGCAGGTCAATTCCTCATTGATTTAGAAATAAAAGAGCGTGAACGTACTGGTATTAGCACTTTAAAAATCGGTTATAACCGTGTGAGTGGTTACTACATTGAGCTGACTCGCGCTCAAGCCGAGCAAGCTCCTGCCGACTATATCCGCCGTCAAACATTAAAGAATGCCGAGCGCTACATTACGCCTGAACTAAAAAGTTTTGAAGATAAAGTTTTATCAAGTGAGTCGCGTGCATTAGCTCGTGAAAAAGCATTATTCGAAGCTTTACTTGAAAACCTTCGTGAAAATATTGCTCACCTACAAATGATGAGTTCAGCAATCGCGCAAATTGATGTAATTGCAAACTTTGCTCATCAAGCGCGTTTAAACAACTGGGCACGCCCTGAATTTACACCAGAAACCGGTATTAAGATTCAAGGTGGCCGTCATCCTGTAGTTGAAGCGTTAAGTAAAGCGCCATTTACACCAAATGATACTTTCCTTGATGTGCAGCACCGCATGGCAATTATTACCGGTCCAAACATGGGCGGTAAGTCTACCTTTATGCGCCAAACAGCATTAATTAGTTTGCTTGCTTACTGCGGTAGTTACGTTCCGGCACGAGCTGCCAAACTTGGCCCCATCGACCGTATTTTTACCCGTATTGGTTCAGCCGATGACTTATCAACAGGCAAATCCACCTTTATGGTTGAGATGACTGAAACTTCACAAATCTTGCACCATGCAACGAATCAATCGCTCGTGTTAATGGATGAAGTTGGTCGCGGAACCAGTACCTACGATGGTCTTTCTTTAGCGTGGGCTTGTGTGGTTGATTTAACCAAACGCGTTAAATGTCTTTGCTTGTTCGCGACTCACTATTTTGAATTAACAGAGTTGGGTAGCGAACCTGGTATTGATAACTACCATGTCACTGCTCAAGAGTTAAACGGTAATCTCATTTTATTGCATAAAGTCCAACAAGGACCAGCGAGCCAAAGTCATGGTTTACAAGTTGCAAAATTAGCCGGTATTCCAGCTAATGTGATTAAAGAAGCTCAGAAGCGTTTACGTATTTTAGAGAAGCAACAACAGCAGCATTTACAAACTAGTGTTCAAAGTGATTTGTTTGCAACTTTAGATTCAGAAGTTACCCCAAGCACTCAAGTCATAGAGAAAGTGATAGAAGTTGAAGTCTCTTCACCTGCCCTCGATTTACTTAAGCAAATCGAAGTAGACAACCTGACTCCTCGTCAGGCACTTGAACAGCTTTATGAGCTAAAAGCAGCGCTTAATTCATAATCACTCATTGAGCAAACATGTGTATAGGCATGTTTGCTCTTACTTTAAGGAGAATAAAATTTCTATTTTCTTAAGGCCACTACAATACACAGAAATCGATTTAATTTGGCAACAGATTAATCGTCGTGAACTGATTACCCAACTCTACTTACAAAAGCAAGAACACTTAGAATTAACAGATTGTTTTTATGATGTTAAACATTGGGATGCTTATCATTTAGAAAATGATCCGCCCAAATTAAAAGAACTCTATGAACAAGGGGCTTTATTTATCGGTGCTTTTGATGCGTCTGAACAGTTGGCTGGCATTAGTGTAGTCTCGAATCAGACTATTACTGATTATCCCGATGCAAAATTACTGCAATATTTTTACGTCGATGCCGATCAACAAGGTAAAGGTATTGGTGCAAAGCTGATGCAAGCGGCAAAAGAATCGGCCAAGCAATTGGAAGCCCATCAACTTTATATTTCAGCCACTCCAAGTAAGCGTACAGTAGATTTCTATATAAAGCATGGCGCGGTCGTATTAAAGCACCCAGATCGTCAATTATGGGAACTTGAACCAGAAGACATCCATTTACTTTGTACACTTTAAGCTCATTACTTAAAGATTTTTTGTCTATCGATTCAACATAGAGGCAAAATTTAAAAGTAAATGTTGTAGTTGAGGTGTCTGCTTAAACAGATACCTTGACCCAAATGACATTAAAACTCATGACAAAAAAATTATTTAAACTATTGTTTTATAAAACTTATTATTATCCTGATTTTATAATTTAGCTCTTATTTAAGCTGAAACATTCTTTTGAATATCAATGTATTAACTTATCTTCATATGTATAAATAAACAATATCAATAAAAGCAATTGTTTGTTTACCCCTTTTTTGCCTAAAATAAGCTATTCGAAATGAAACCATATTTTTTAGGTAGCTGTCGCCATGACCTTTGTTGTCACTGAAAATTGTATTAAATGTAAATACCAAGATTGCGTAGAAGTTTGTCCTGTAGACTGTTTTTACGAAGGTCCGAATTTCCTAGTGATTAATCCGGATGAATGTATTGACTGTGCATTGTGTGAACCAGAATGCCCTGCAAATGCAATTTTCTCTGAAGATGAGCTACCAGAAGGTCAAGAAGTATTTATTGAATTAAATGCTGAACTTTCTCAAAAGTGGCCTAACATTACCCAAATTGGTGAACAGCCTGCTGACCGCGAAGAATGGAACGGCAAACCAGATAAGTTACAGTATCTAGAAAAATAATTTCAAAAAGATCAGCAACCGCTGATCTTTTTTATACCCTATTCAAACATTTCATTGCAAATTCCTCGTAATTTGTGCACTGTTTTGCATTAAAATAGGCGCAATATTTATAAGCTTTTGATTTTTCTTATGCGGAAGTTTTTGCAGAGCATGCTGCCCCTATGCATAATCCCTGCGATTATGGTGGGTTGCGCCAGCTCTCCTCAACACACAACAACAGGCAAAACCTCTCCAAGCGGTAAGCGCATCTTTATTCCTCAAGAGCGCGTTATTATCGAACGTCCTATTCCACCTAAAGTTGAACCTGCTTCCTATCGCGCTTGGTTAAATACAGGCGATCATTATGAACGTGTACGCGAATATGAAAAATTCCTGGCGCGTCATGATGTGGCAGGTATCGTACCAAGTTTTGAATTATTAAGATCCGCTCGTGATTGGCAGAAGTGTGGCCGTTCAGAATATGCGGTACCTAACCGTGAACTTTGGAATAATTCTTTATCGACCTTACGTGTCTTTAAATATCTTATTGCCGCAAAAGTTTTAACCGACTTTGAGGTAACTTCAGTTTACCGAGACTTACCTTTAAATGAATGTGCAGGCGGCGCAAGTTCTTCTAAGCATTTATTTAACTCTGCCATCGATTTCCGTATTGGGCCAGAAGTTCCACAGCCACAAGACTATGCGTTTATTGAAAATACGAAGTTTAAATTGTGTCAGTTCTGGGCTCAGCACGGCCAAAGTTTAAATTTAGGTATTGGATTATATAGTTCAGGACAAATCCATATTGATACTCAAGGCTATCGTACTTGGGGACCTGACTTAACCCGCAATACATCAATGTGTAATTTCTAAAATATAAATCCCCTTATGCGCTTCAGTTTAAGGGGATTTGCTCATTCTATAATCAACCAAAATTTCTTGAATCGAAGATTTTTGCACTCTAGTCATAAACGTTTAAAATACGCCTATCAACATACAGGTAAATTTGACTATGCAGCAGATGTGGACAGACATTGACGAATATATCGATTCACATTTAATTCCCGAAGATCCTCGACTCGACTTTGCATTAAAAAATACCGACGAACACGGCTTTTCAAATCATCTTGCAGTTGCTCCAAATCAAGGAATGTTCTTGCAAATGCTCATTCAGATGAATAAATGCAAGCGTGTTTTAGAAATTGGGACCTTTGCTGCCTACAGTACAATCTGGTTAGGACGTGCACTGCCTGAAGATGGCTATTTGCTTACCATTGAAGGTCGTGATACTCATGCAGAAATGGCTCAAAAGAATATCGATCATGCCAACCTGCCTGTAAAAGTTGACCTTAAATTAGGCCGTGCTGCCGATGTACTTTCTGCAATTGATCCTCAGTCGATTGAGCCTTTTGATTTTATCTTTATCGATGCCGATAAACAGGGCTATCCGGAATATTTAGAACTCAGTCTCAAATTTTCTAAATCGGGCACTATTATTGTGCTAGATAATGTCATCCGTGCTGGAGATATTTTGAATCCTGAAAACAAAAAACCAAGTATTGAAGGCATTCGTGAAACCTTTAAAGCCCTAGAAAATCATCCGCAAATTTTGTCTTGCACAGCTTTACAAACGGTTGGCTCAAAAGGTCATGATGGTTTTGCAATTGCAATTGTGAAATAATGGTTAAAAAATCATCTTTTTCATTTTATTATTTATAATCAATAAATTACTTTTATTACCCCTGCTTTTCCATATAGTTATCCACAAGATTTGCGGATAACTATATGCAAATCTCATCATTTAGCCACAAGTAATGGTACAGTCGCGTTACGGAAAATCGTGGTTGCAATACTTCCCAAGAAGAACTGATGTATTTTGCTATGGCTAAATGCGCCGAGCACAATAATTTGAATACCATGTTCTTGTTGGTACTCTAGAATATTTTGCGCCACATCACCGTATCTATAAACGGTCACTACATCTAGCCCCGCTTGTTTCAAGTAATGCTCTGGTTCATTCAATATTTCAGGATGGTCACCGACATAAACTAAATGGCACTGTAAAGTCCGTAATAGGTCACTTTGTGCAATACGGCGCATCATTTTTTGACATGTCGGAGAGTATTCATAAGCGAAAATAAAACGTGTCGGTACTTTGAAGTTTTCACCAATGGTCAAAACCGTACAATTTGCACCGCGGATAAAGTTTTCAACATTGCTGCCAATCGGTTTATGTTTTTCGGCGGCTCTTTCACCCACCCGACCCAAAATCACAATATCGTTTTCGTGTAAGAGATTAAAACTTTGCTCTAGAAAATCCCCTTTTTCCTGAATTTTTGAGCAAGTAATTCCGTGTTTTTCTTTAATTAAGTCAGAGATATGTCTGAGTAAATTATTGCTGTAATCTAAAGCGAGTTCACTTTGTTTTTGCTCTAATTCAGCTAACTCTTTAAGCAACATTGCATTGCTTTCAAAGCCGATTACGCCACTAATTTCACCAAGGTGATAACTTGCCGGGTAGTAATCTAGAATTTGTAATAATACAAGCTCTCGTCCAGTTGCTTTCGCAACCCAAGCCGCTGCATCTGCAATAGCATTAATACAAGGTGATGAGTCAATACACGCAATAACACGGTTCATTTTTGCCTCTCTTCTTCAGGTCTATTTGCCTTGGAGATTTTTCTATAACTTAGCTTTAACTTAACATAGATAAAAATCCGTATGTTAAGGTTTATGTATTAAAATCCACTTTTTTGTTTAAAGATCAAACATTTTATTACATTCTTGAGACTGCATTATTCTCTTAAACGGATAAATTTTGCTGGGTTTCCTCCCACAATATGGTACGGCTCCACATCTTTTGTCACCATACTATTCATGCCAACTACAGCATGTTTACCAATTTTAATCCCGTCTTTAATCCCCACATGCGCACCTAACCAAACATCTTTTTCAATTTCGATACCCTGTGAGCGAACCGGCTGTTGGTAAAGTGGACGGTCGAGTTGCATGCCATGATCAAATGCATAGAGATGACAATAAGCAGCAATACGAACTTGATCATGTAGTTTTATGCCTGCTCGACCGCCATCTAAAATACAGTGGTGGTTAATAGCAACTTCATTACCAATCTCAAGCGGTCCATGCAAACTACAATCTGCCGCGATAAAACAATTATTACCAATCTTAATTTTCCGGCCCGGCTCGGCAAAAATATGGGCTAACGGTGAAATAAAACAGTTCTCCCCGATCTCGACCGTTTCCATATCCATTAAATAAGCCTGATATTCTTTTTGCCATTCTTCCGCCCAAACACGGTGTTTGGGTTTCAATGTCCAATATAGCCATGGCATATAATTTAAACGGTGTTTATGTTGCTCGCGGTACTTGAGTAAAGAATCAGTCATCAGTCAATTCCTCCTCAACTTTTAATTCTTCGCGACCACGAGTCACATCTCGTAGTTTTAGAGCGAGTGGTTCAATTTGGTGAACCTGTAATCTCGCTTCGATATCGACACCTGTTGCAGTATAACTTTCCTGATATTCAATTTGCTGCTGTGTCAGCTCATACTGAAAGATGGCCCATTCATTAAAATGACAAGAAAAATGAATCGTTTTCTTGGCAATCAGTTCAATACGTTCAGCTAACAATAATGATTGTCCGGCACAACCACCATATGCCCGAACAAGCCCACCAGTTCCCAGTTTTATACCGCCATACCAGCGATTCACCATGACAATAATATTAGTCAGGTCATTTCCTTCAATAGTTGCCAGAATTGGACGTCCCGCTGTACCAGATGGTTCCCCATCATCATTAAAGCGAACGTTATGCCCAATTTTCCATGCCCAACATTGATGTGTGGTCGAGATATCTTTATTTAATTCTAAAAACTCTTTCACTTGCTGTTCATTTTCTACTGGCGCAGCAATCGCCTGAAATCTACTTTTTTTAATTTCTTCTTCAAAAGTAACGGGTGATGCAATTGTAAAAGCCATAAATGAAATAAAGCATAATAAAAATCAAATTATAACGTGAATTTAATAGAAGCAAACCTATAAAAAAGCCCCGAATTTCGGGGCTTTTTTTCTTATCTTTCTCTTAATGCTTCTTTGGCTTTATTAAATGGTTTAAGTAAGTAATCCAGTACAGTCTTCTCACCAGTACGAATATCTACAGTTGCCACCATACCCGGTGTAATACCGAATGCTTTACCTTCTTTATTGTAAAGCTTGTCGGAGTCAGTTCGGATATAAACACGATAATAGAATTGATCCTGTTTCACTTCATCGCGAATGGTATCTGGAGAAATAACCGTAACCTTACCTTTTAAACCACCATAAATTGAGTAGTCATAGGCCGTGATCTTAACCAAAGCTTCTTGACCAGGACGAATGAACGCAATGTCACGTGGCAAAATACGGGCTTCAATTAATAACTGTTCATCAATTGGCACGATGGTCATTAACTTACCGTTTTGTGGAATCACACCGCCATGCGTTGTCACTGTAATTTCTTTTACCACACCGCGCACAGGAGCTTTAAATACGGCACGTTGTAAACTGTCATTACGGCCCATGACAACTTGTTGTTGAGTTTGCGTGTCAGTATTTGCTTTAGATAACTCTTCACGTGCCTTAACGTAGTATTGGTTACGTGCATCGTTCATCTTGTTTTGCAAATCATTTGCTTCACGGCGTAAGCGTAAAACCTCAACCTCACTTGCCGCACCTTTGGCAACCAAAGGCTCTGTCATGGCCAATTCTTGCTGAACCAGTTGTAAAGCCTGTCTTAATCCTGAAAGCGTTTGTTCAAGATCAGCTCTGCGTGATTCATACAAAGCAGTCTCTTCATGAACAAGCTTCGGATCTTGTGCAACTATTTCAGGGAAAACCAGTGGTGTACCGTTCACTTCCGCACGTAAACGTGCTGCTGTGGCCTGAGCTGCAATTAATAAAGATCTCGACTCACCCACATTTGAAGCAAAACGAGTTGGGTCGAGCTGAGCAAGAATTTGCCCTTTTTGGACAATATCGCCTTCTTGTACATTTAGCTTAGTTAAAATACCGCCCTCTAAAGACTGGATGACCTGTTCTTTAGATGATGGGATAACCTTACCTGTACCGGTTGAAACTTCTTCAAGCTTAAAAAACCATGCCCAGATAAAGAAAATCACTAAACCAATGCCCACGATCCAGATGACTAAACTGGCACGCGGTAATGGTGGTTCACTATAAGATACATTCATTGAACGGGTAAGTTCTTGTTGTTGTTCGCTCATGAATTGCCCCCTTGGCTCACTTGTTTTTGTTGGGCTGTAGATTGATTAAGTACCTGATCTCGTGGTCCATCCATCACAATTTTGCCTTCATTGACGACAATAATTCGATCGACCAGTTCAAGAACAGCTCGGCGGTGGGTCGCCACAACCAACGTTCGGTGTGCTAACCATCCTTTGAGATGATCAATTAATTGTTTCTCTGCAACATCATCAATGGCTGCTGTCGGCTCATCAAGCAATAAAATATTCGGTTGACGAATCAATAAACGAGCCAATAATAACGCTTGTTTCTGACCACCAGAGAAACCAACGCCTCCTTCTAAAACCAAGTAATCCAAGCCTTCTTTTTTCTCTTGAACAAAAGATAAAGCACCTGTTACCACTAATGCACGAAGAATATCTTCATCTGTTGCAAGCGGTGCACCTAAAGTCAGGTTTTCACGGATTGTTCCGTAGAATAAATGTGCATTCTGGTTGAGTAGCCCCATATCTCGGCGCACATCTGATGGATCAATTAAGGAAAGATCGAGTCCATCTAAATGCACAGCTCCCTGAGTTGGAACCTGCATACCGGATAAAAGCTGAAGCAATGTCGACTTACCAGCACCATTACGACCCAAAATCGCAATTTTTTCTCCGGCGCGAATTTTTAAATGGCGGATCGCAAGACTTGGTCTCGGATCTTCTTCTCCATATTGGAACAAGATATTTTTTAATTCATAGTCGCCATTTAAAACAGCTTTGTGTACCAGATGTGAACGGTCGGCCTGATCAATCGGACGTTGCATAAGTTCATCTAAACTTTGCTTAGCAACTTTTGCCTGTTGTAGACGACCTAATACGCCC
Source organism: Acinetobacter sp. FDAARGOS_494 (assembly GCF_003812225.1). Classification (NCBI taxonomy): domain Bacteria; kingdom Pseudomonadati; phylum Pseudomonadota; class Gammaproteobacteria; order Moraxellales; family Moraxellaceae; genus Acinetobacter; species Acinetobacter sp. FDAARGOS_494. The sequence continues at coordinate 3,030,557 of NZ_CP033866.1, read as the reverse complement.
GTAATCTGGGCAATTGGCCCTAACATACGCGAAGATAAAATTGAACATGCGACTAACGCACCTGTGGTCATTTCACCGTCCATTACCGCAAAACAGCCCACTAACACCACAATGGCATAAGTTAAACCCTGAACCATTTGGGTCCAAGCCATTAAGGTACCCACAATTTTACGCTGTCTCATACCAATGTCGGCTGAGACTTCATTCATATGGTTCCATTGGTTTTGGAATCGTGATTCAGCACGTAAGAGCTTAATGTCTTCAATACCTTGTACCGCTTCTACCAAAATTGCGTTACGAATTGAAGATTCTCTCATGCCTTCTTGTGCCAGTTGAGCCAACTTCTTCTGTACCAAAATACCCGGCAAGATCATAAGCGGCACAACAAGTAGCATTACCCAGAACAGTTTTCCACCAATAATGGCAAAAATTACTAAGAACAGGAAAAAGAACGGAAAATCGGCAATCGCACTAATTGTAGTTGAGGTGACCAGTTCACGAACGCCTTCGAGTTCACGAATCTGGGAAATAAAACTACCTGTAGATTTCGAGCGATCTTTATTTTTAATTCTTAAGGCATGGCCAAATACACGATCCGACACACGTAAATCAGCACGTTTACCAATGATATCGGATAAATATACTCGTGAAACACGTAAGGTAAACTCAAAAAGAGCGGCAATCAGTACACCACCCGCCAAAACCCATAAAGTGGGAATTGACTGGGATGGAACCACGCGGTCATACACTTGCATCGAGAAAATAATGGTTGCCAGTGCCAACACATTGGCAATCAGCGAGGCAAACATAATATCAACGTAGCGTTTCCAGTCTCTTAAAACGATTGACCAGAACCAGTTGGCTTCATAAGGTTTGATATATTCGTCAATACGTGCATCTGGAATAGACGTTTCAGGACGCAAGATATAGACATTTTTAAGTGTAGTTTTTAAAGCGTCTAAAGATAAACTTTGTGAAAGGCCCTGATCTCCACTGAACTGGATACTCACATTTCCTTGGGTATCAGCCTTATCGATTACACCGACTTGACCATCATTAAACTCCACCATGACAGGTAAACGCCATGGGTTGAGTAAGTCTAAGGAAAATGGTGCCTTACGAAGATTCAGACCGACTTGACGTGTCATTAACTGCAAGACGTTATCTAAATTCTGATTTTGGTTCCAATCAAGTTGTAAACGGATTCTTTCTTCTGAAGGCTCTATTCGATAATGTTTAGCAATAGTTAAGACCGCCTGTAGCCAAGGCTGGTAATTTATTTTTGTCATCATGGTTGTACTTCGAACCCCTGAATTGAAATATTATTTAAGCCATAGGCTTGGCGGGAACGTCCTGTTGCTTCAATGTACTGAACAATGCTGCTATAAATGTCATAACGTGCTGATTCGAGTTCTGAGTTGGCACTATGAATAGCTTGTTCAGCATTTAATAAATCGACCAATGAACGCGTACCGAGCTTGTATTGCTCTTGATAGAGTTCACGTGTACGAACCGTTGTTGCTTGGCGACTTGCCAAAACCTGCATTTGACGCTGTTTATTTTCAATCTGTTCGCGACTTGTTCTAATTTGGTCCAGAACATCCATATACACCGAATTCACTTTGGCTTTTGCAGCTTCTTCGGCATAACTTGCCATTTTTACTTGTGAAGCTGTAGCACCACCTTGGTAAAACTGACTGGTTGCTTCAAGCATGACTGAACTATATAAACCGTCATCTTTGTCGTTATTCGGGTTTTTACCATTAATCGCCTGACTTACCGAACCTTTCACAGCCAAGGTCGGATATCGGGTTAAACGGGTTTGTTGTTTTTGAGCTTTTGCAACCTCAACACCTGCCTGCGCGGCAATCATTTTTGGAATGGTATTAAACTCAGGTTCACCATAAAGATCAGATTGCTTCACGAGATCATCGGAAATAATCCATCCGGTATGACTAACATCTGCACCTAATAAGGTTCTTAAATGCTGTTGGTATTGACGTAATAATGATTGCTGAGCAATCAAAGCAGACTGCGCTGCCTGTAAGTATGATTGCGCCTGAATTGGGTCTGCTTGACTCGCGACACCAGCGTTTGCACGCAGGTTAGCAATTTCCTGAATACGTCGAATACCGGCAATTTGCTGCTCAGCAATTTTATTAAGCTGTAGATAACGCTGAATATTCACAAGTCTGTGCAACATCCAAAGCTAGAGTATCAACGCTAACCAAGACATTGGCTTGTTCAACCTGAACTTTCGCTTCTTCAACATCAACACCTGATTTGACTTTACCGAAGTCATAAAGCATTTGAGTAGCACTTAAGGTTAATAACTGCCGACCTCGTTCTCCACTGCTTAAATCACCAGTCGTAATCCCTCCTGAAAGCTGGGGATAGTAACCGGCTTTAGCAACGTCAACTCCTGAATTTTGACCTGCTAAAGTTGCAATAGATTGTGAAATATCGGGGCTACGCTGAATGGCAATTTTTACCGCATCTTGCAATGTCATCGTTCTAGATGGCAAGTTAGAAAAAGATGAAGCTCGATTATCATTAAGTTGAACAGTAGGAAATTCCTGCACAATAGAACGGTCTAGCTTAAAATTACTAAGCTTGTGCATTTTGGCAACTTTAAAGTCATCACTACTTTTAGGGACAAAAAGTTGTGACAAGTTCTCTTTCAGGGTGTGGTATTGCTCACTTGGCTTAGCAGCGTATATCACGACAGGTACATGTAGTGTACTTAAAAGCATAAGCCCTTTCAGGAAAGCCTGCTTTCTACATATCCCTCTTACTCTTCTTTGGTTATATCCAATCATGCTTATCTTGTTGATCTTGTTTGTTATCGTTTAAAAGCTTCTACATTCTACATAGTTTTTCACCTAAAGCAGCATAATTGATGGAATAAATCACACATTATTTTTTCATTAAATGATTGATATATGTATTTGTTTTTATTTATAAAATACTAAAAAATAAAAAAAGAGGCCTTGACCTCTTTTTAACCAAACAGATTAATGTCTTTAATTAAACTGTGAAATCATCACCTAAATAGACTTTACGTACCTGTTCATTGTCTAAAATTTCTTGTGGTGTGCCTTCGGCAATTACCGAGCCTTCACTTACAATATAAGCACGTTCACAGATTGCTAAAGTTTCACGAACATTGTGATCGGTAATGAGGACACCAATACCTCGATCCTTCAAGGTCTGGATAATATCTTTAATATCGCCCACTGAAATTGGGTCAACACCAGCGAACGGCTCATCCAAAAGCATAAATTTCGGATCTGCGGCCAAAGCACGTGCAATTTCTGCACGACGACGTTCACCACCAGATACACTCATTCCCAATGAATCTTTAATATGACTAATTTTAAAGTCATTTAATAACTCAGTAAGGCGCTGTTGACGTTGCTGTTTATTCAAATCTTTACGCGTCTCTAAGATCGACATAATATTTTCAGCAATCGTCAATTTTCTAAAGATAGAAGCTTCTTGAGGTAAATAACCAATACCCTTACGTGCACGTTCATGCATCGCTAGGTCTGACATATCCAAGTCATCAAGATGAATCTCACCTTTATCCATGCGCACTAGTCCAACCACCATATAGAAACTGGTGGTTTTTCCAGCGCCGTTAGGACCAAGCAAACCAACAATCTGTCCACTTTGCATACTAAAAGAGACGTCTTTGACAACCCAACGCTTACTATAGTTTTTTGCTAAGTGTTTAATACACAAAGTTTGCGGTTGTTGAAGAGCTTGCTGCATTAGTCACGCGCTCCTGGGAAACTTTTTGAACTTGAAGGTGGAATAATGATTTGTACACGGTTTGAAGAAGAACCTTGAGCTTCAACATCACCCTTATTCATACTATATTTCAGGGTGTTACCGCGAATACTTGAACCATCTTGGTATAAATATGCACCGCCAGACAAGGTAATAATGCCTGTATCTGCATTATAAACAATCGTTTGTCCTTCACCGCGTGCAATACCTTTATCAGCACTTATTTGTTGCTGAAACTTAGACGGTCTACCTTTAGCAGTGATCGTTTGAATTTCACGTTTAGAGTTTAGTGTAGCCACAATTGAGTCGGCCTGAAGCTTCATGGTGCCTTGCTCAATCACGACATTACCCGTATAAGTCGTCAAACCGGTTTTTTCATTATAAGTTGCACGGTCTGCCACTAACGAAATTTGTTGATTACGGTCAGACGGCAAAGCAAAAGTCGAAGCAGATGATAAAGCAACGAATGTAATTACCGCAGCTTGTTTTAGGAAAGCTGAAGAACGTTTTAAATTAAGACTTTGGTGCATACTTTCCTCGAATATTAAAAAATTCGTACTGACCATTATTCAAATTGGCTTTTAGTCCTTTGCTCACAAACTCGCCTTGTGGAGACTGAACTGTCACTTGATGATTAGTTTCAATGTCTCTAGTTTTTGGATAACCAGTTAATTCATCGGTTTGAAACTCAATGGTTCCTTGCGGTGCCAACTTAGTGGCTACCACGTCACCCGATAACACAACCTTTTGATTATCATCATATCCATAAGCTTGTTTAGCAAAGAATGTTGCATCAACTTTACCTAATTTATACATAGTGGCATTGAGTTGATCCAACTTTGACGTTTTTTGTTGCATATCCTGTTCAAGCTGACGAACTTCAGCACGAATATACAAATTGCCTTTGTCATCAGTTTGAGTCAAATGGACGCCCTGCGCCGAATAAGTCATATTCTTCGCCGAACCAATGTCCAGTTTTTTTGCCTTGCCACTATAGTAGTAGTAACCACCACTCACAGCAGCAACCACTACAGCAACAATATATAAAACTCTGGTATCCATGAGCAGGAATAGCCTACCTTTTTAAGTAATCTTGTTATTAATGCGGTACTGCAAGATATTTTTCAAGAAGTTCTTGGTAAATGCCTTTTGCGATCAGCAACATATCACAAACTTCACGCACAGCTCCACGGCCACCCATCGCCTGTGTTACCAAATTCGCACGACGGCGCACTTCCTCATGTCCGTTTGGAACAGTAACACTCATTCCGGCAATGGCAAATGCTGAGAGATCCGGCCAATCATCACCCATATATAAGCAGTCTGAAGGCAGAATATTAAACTGTGCACACGCTTCACGTAATGCCGAGCCTTTATCTTCACGGCCTTGGAAAACCAGATCGACGCCTAAATCGGACATGCGTTTTTCAACGATATTACTTTTTCGTCCAGTAATAATGATGACTTTCATACCCGCTTGTTGCGCAAGTTTCATACCCAAACCATCACGAATGTCGAATGATTTAATTTCATCGCCCGTGTTGGTTAATGTCACAAAGCCATCACTTAAAATACCATCAACATCCAGAACCAATGCCTGCAAATGACGTGCTTGTTCTAACAATGCATACGATGCCATTGATTAATTCACCCCTGCCTGAATAAGGTCATGCATACTAATTACACCAATCACTTTGTTCTGGTCATCGACTACCACAAACTGACTGATTTTTTTCTGGTTAAGTTGTTGTAAAGCTTCTACAGCTCGGGCTTCTTGAGAGATCGTTGACGGTTTCTTTGTCATCACTTCAGACACAGGTAAATTTACATCAAACCCTTGTTGTTTATCGATGAGACGACGTAAATCCCCATCTGTAAAAATACCGAGTAGATGGTCTTGTTCATCAACAATTGTTGTCAAACCTAAACGCTTATTTGAGATCTCGTAAAGCACTTGATTCATTGGAGTATTAGGTGAAACTTTTGGTAACTCGTCGCCTGTATGCATTAAATGTTTTACATGTAACAGTAAACGCTTACCCAACGCACCTGCCGGATGCGAACGAGCAAAGTCATCAGCAGTAAAACCACGAGCTTCAAGTAAAGCAACTGCTAAAGCATCGCCTAAAACCAAAGTCGCTGTCGTACTTGAAGTAGGCGCTAAACCTAAAGGGCATGCTTCGTCAGACTCACCCAGAGTTAAAGCAATATCTGCATTTTGCGGCATTGGGCCTTTATCATCACGACTAATCGTAATAAGAGGTACACCAAGATGCTTAATGAGTGGCATTAACATCATGATTTCATCGCTTTTTCCCGAGTTGGAAATTGCAATAAGTACATCACCACGAACGAGCATTCCTAAATCGCCATGCCCTGCTTCGCCAGGATGCATAAAGAAAGACGGCGTGCCTGTCGAAGCAAATGTCGCTGCCATTTTTCGGCCAATATGCCCAGATTTACCCATACCCGTGATCACAACACGACCTTTGCATTGTAATAATATTTCACAAGCACGATTAAAACGGTCATCAATTTGTGTTGCTAATACATCTATGGCTTGTTGCTCAATACGCAATGTCGCTAATGCACTGCTTTGGAAATCTGTAGGATTAGGCATACGAGTTTGACTCAAAATAATTGATCTGATCTCTGGTTGAGATCGGTGATTTTAATCAAAAGATTTGGGGGCATTCTAGCATAACTCAATCAGTTACACGTTTTTAAATGTATAAGATTTCACAAGCTTATAAAATTCATGCATAAAACTTTGTTAAAAATGATGCATCAGTTATGATGTAACACTATTTTTGTTGAGTGTTTGAAAACCCTTATGCAACCGTTTGTTTTATATAACTCTGAGCAACGAAAAAAAGTTGAATTTGTACCTCGCAAAGAAGGTCACATCGATATGTACGTCTGCGGTATGACCGTTTACGACTACTGTCATATCGGACATGCTCGAGTTATGGTTGCATTTGACTACATTATCCGTTTTTTGCGTAGTCAAGGCTGGAAAGTCCGCTACATTCGCAACATTACCGATATTGATGACAAAATCATCAAACGTGCGAATGAGAATGGTGAAACAATCCAACAGCTCACCACGCGTTTCATCGATGCCATGAATGAAGATGCAGCGAACTTAGGCTGTTTAGCACCAGATGAAGCACCTAAAGCGACTGAATATATTGACCAGATGCAAAATATGATTGGCAATTTGGTAAATAAAGGCGCTGCTTACCCTGCTTCAAACGGTGATGTTTATTTTGAAGTCACCAAATTTGAAAAATATGGTCGCCTCTCTGGCCGTAAGCTTGAGGATATGCAAGCTGGCGCAAGTGAGCGTGTTGATGTAGAAGTTGAAAAGAAACATCCTTTTGACTTTGTGCTTTGGAAACATGCAAAAGAAAATGAACCATCTTGGGCGTCCCCTTGGGGTAATGGCCGTCCAGGTTGGCACATTGAATGTTCTGCAATGTCGACTTGCTGCCTAGGCAATCACTTTGACATTCATGGTGGCGGTTCAGATTTAATGTTCCCGCACCATGAAAATGAAATTGCGCAAAGTGAAGCTTCGACTGGTGAGCAATATGTAAACTACTGGATGCATGTTGGCTTTATTAACGTTGATGGTGAAAAGATGTCTAAATCTTTAGGCAACTTCTTTACGATTCGTGACGTAATGGAGAAATTCCACCCAGAAGTGATCCGCTACTTTATTGTGTCTTCACACTATCGTAGCCCTGTGAACTTCTCTGATGTAGCACTTAAAGAGGCAAAAACTTCTTTAACTCGTTTCTATCATTCATTTAAAGCTTATCAACAAGTGTACGGTCAAACGACAACTGAAGCGCTTGATCAAAGCTTTATTGAACGCTTTAACAATGCAATGTGTGACGATTTCAATACTGCCGAAGCAATGGCTGTATTGTTTGAACTGAACAAAGAGTTAAACCGTGCTGTAAAAGAAGAGCAAGCTGACCAAGCGACTGTGCTTTATTCGACATTACGTCACCTCACCAACATTTTAGGTTTGGTACAACACAATGTAGACGATTTCTTAAAATCAGATATTGGACAAGATGCACTTGCTTTGTCTGATGCTGAAATTGAAGATTTCATTCAACAACGTGTTGATGCGAAAAAAGCAAAAGACTTTGCTAAAGCAGATAGCATTCGTCAGTCTTTACTTGAGCAAGGCGTAGTTCTTGAAGACACTCGCCAAGGTACAGTTTGGCGTCGTGCTGATTAAACGTTCAATTAGATCACAAGAGTGTTGACACTTTAATGAAACACTCTATAATGTGCTCACATTGCGGGAATAGCTCAGTTGGTAGAGCATAACCTTGCCAAGGTTGGGGTCGCGAGTTCGAGTCTCGTTTCCCGCTCCAAAATTCAAAAACCACTTAATTCGAAAGAATTAGGTGGTTTTTTTATTGGCTGTTGATTAGCTTTGACTACTCAAAATAGTCAAAATTCGCATTAAAAAATGCTTTATATTTCCGTGCCCCTTTTGAACAGTACTATCAAGAAGAAGGCAGAAAAATGAATAGTGCCCGCTTAATTGTTCAAATACTTAAATGCCTAAAGAAAAAAGAATAATGAAAATATAATTAATATTTTATGATTAAACCCATCATTAAGTTTTTATTGATATTGAAATTAAAAAATGGCTTAAAATTAAAAATTAGGTTAAAAGTATATTATCGCAAAGTCTCCCCCATTGAGGAGACTTTCTAAGTATTAAATGACTTAAGGATGAATTTTTTTCAATCCATCTTCTACAGCAAATTTAGCGTCCTCCCACTGTAAGCGTGAACTGCCTTTAACTTGTTCCCATTTAGTTTTCAATTTAGATTCAACCTCGGAAAAATTAATTTCTGCATTATTATCTACACGATTTTCATAACCTAAACGATAAGCCGCCCGATAATCACGATCATATTCTAGATTCTTGTCTTCAGTATAATATGGCATTTTTTTATAGTTTTCTCGCCAATAATTATCTTCTTCTTGCCAGTCATTACTATCATCTTTTTGATTATTTGTTTGAGCTATATCATTACCTGCTATTGCCCCTACCACACCACCAATAATCCCCCCAACAACAGCACCTGGAGGGCCACCAACAACACCAAATGCAGCACCTACCGCCGCTCCTCCCAAGGTTCCTGCACCTGTAGCAACCAAATTCTCTCCTGCTTCATTCATATCGGGTACATGATTGTTATTAGTCGGTCGAGAGTTTAAATCTGGACGAGCATTATCAATTGTGGATGAAATATCTTGTAATGGTTTGCTATTTGATACATTACCATTAGAAGATGGCTCTTTTTGAGTCGTATGATTACCAACTGAATTTGATTGTTTTGTATTTACCATTTTCTTACTCCCTATATTTTAAAATCTAGTGTCTTTCAAAAGAGCTAGAATATTAAAAGAACTTTTGAAGTATGCTTGACAATTATTATTATAATTCACCTTTAGGTTAGTTATGTTTCATAAATACCCCTATTAAGTAAGGAGATGTTATTAATTAAAGAAATTATTTCTCATCAATAAAAATTCTTATTCAAATAATCTTCACAATTATATCATTCTTTATCACACAATCATTATATTTCGCTAGATTAAACATTACCCACAACACTCTAGTTTTACACCACCCTGCAGGAAATTATTATTTTATGTATATGCAATTTAAAAAAGCCTAGTTAATTAATACTAGGCTTTTTAAATGCATTTTTAAAAGATAATAATTATATATTATTTCATATTTTTAAATATATCTTCAGCTGCTTTTAGGTGTTTCGCAACAGCATCACGTGTTTGTACAAGCATATTTTTTAATTCAGAACTTTTCGTGTTTGGTATTAACTGCTTATCAATTATCGTTAAAACTTTACGGTGAACTTTAACTTGACTCATCATATAATTTTTATCAGTATCTGATGTTATTTGATTAAGCTTACTAACAATTTTATCACTATCATTTTGCAATGATTTACTAAGATTACTGGTTTGTGAAATCAACTGTAACCGACTTGCCAACGCTTGTGCATTTTTTTCATTGGCTGAATGTTCTTTAATCATCATTTCAGCATATTTCTTAGCTTCATCCATTTTTAGTTTTGGCAATGCAGTTTTTGCCTGCTTAATTTCACCATTATTAGCTGTACTTAATATCTTGAAAATTTGACTATCAGTCAAATTTTCATGGTTTTCATTTAATATTTTAGAGTGATTCTTCCCATCATTTATAGTTTGTTGATTCGCTGCCATAATCTCAAATGCACTGAAGCTTAAAACACCACTAATTGCGATACAGCTAATAATTTTCTTCGTTAAAATAGCTTTCATACCAATATCCTTTAACTTAATTCATGAGTATTTCTACCTATGGGTAGCTTTTTCACATTTCCAATCTATATCCCTACTTGTAAATTCAAGGTTGGGGTTATTTATTCATTATTTCAATCAACCATATTTATACCGCTCGTTGAATATTCTTCGCAAAGGGTAAATAGCTTATTTAAAGTAGATGATATAAATTTAATAATGAATCATGCCTCTGTATCCAATCTTATTAATGTAAATATAAAATATATATAATTTTAAAAAACATTAACTTAAAAAAATTTTTATTTTTTATTTTTACGAAAATAACAATAAAGCTCGTTATATTAACTTATAGATACTAAAGCTAAAATTAAATATATTTAAAGAAAATTTAAACCAATTTAACTTATTCACCCATCTATAAAAAAGCGTTCTCCTAAAGACTTTAATTCACACACTGCACACAAACAGTGACATGCACTTTTGTAGATATCGTATGAGCTGTGCAACCTGAAAGTAGAATACACAGCGAAATCAGAGCCTTCATAGTGAAACGCGGTTAGCAATCCAGCCATAAAGGAATTGTTCCTGCGTGGGATTTCACTCACAAATTTCGATGTAACGTTGGCCTTGCATGATATTAAGAACCCGAACTAATACCTTCTCTCCTTCTTTACCGCGCTTAGCCAGTGTTAGCGAAGAGGTAAGTAAGAAATAAAGTTCTATCTTCCAACCTAAGCTAGCCATTTCCTCCTAACACTCACATATTTTTAGCTAATTCTTTTGCCAAACATTGTTCATGCCAAGTGGTTTGGAAATTCTCGACAGCTTTTGACTTAATGAGAGGGTCTTCAAATAATTTTGAAGAATATGCAGATTTAATAAGCTCTTGATAAAGTTGTTTGGCTTGTTGTTCTTCAAGATGATTGGCGATGTCATGTAACTCTTTAGCTGGCACTTCATGTTGTCTAGCATCCATCACGCCACTCGCTGCTTTTTTCACAGTTTCGCAGTAATGAAGCTCCATCGCTTCGGATGCTGCATAACATTGAATTGAAATTGCGCTTATAAAGAGGAATATAAATCTCATAATCTCACCTTAATTTGACGCGCAAGGTTAGCAACTAATCTCCCAAAATTTAAGTTAAAAAAGGTTAATTTTTCTATACTCTTATTTTATTTCACCTTTTGCACTTGAGTATCAGAGGCTTTTAGCACTTTTCCATCTGCTGTGACTGGTGCCATAAATGGAATTTGCTGACCTGTATTTTTATCAATTAACAGAGAATGGCGCTCACCACTTTCGAATAAGTTGTGTTCTCCCCATTGACGTAGAGCAACAATCACAGGAAATAAACTCTCCCCTTTAGGAGTTAGCACATATTCCTGATAAGCCGTACCATCTGAAGCATCTTGCATTTCGAGAACACCTGCTTCCACCAACTTTTTCAGCCTGTCAGAAAGAATATTTCGTGCAACGCCTAAGCTCCGCTGGAAATCTCCAAAACGGCGCATTCCGTCAAATGCATCGCGCACAATAAGCAGTGACCAGCGATCTCCGATGAGATTGACGCAGCGTGCAACAGGACAAGGTTCTTCTTTCATCAATGTTGAGTTAGGCATTGAGTTTCCTTACCAATAATCAGTAACAAGATATCTAGTTGCATTTTAAAACCAGTCAATCTAATATTCAACTAGTTGCATTTTAAAACTAGATTGAATGGATTTAGGACAATGAAAGCTTCTCTTGTATCTTCAAAGTCTTCGGTAGATAACAATAAAACGCATTCGAACCTACCTCGTAGCGTAGTTTTACTATTTGCTATAGCAAGTGGTGTAAGCGTAGCAAATGTCTATTATGCACAGCCTTTGCTCGACATCTTGGCGAGTGACTTTAATATTAGTCATGCCGCCATTGGTGGTGTGGTTACAGCCACTCAAATAGGTTGTGCACTTGCCCTCGTGTTTTTAGTGCCGTTGGGTGATCTTATAAATCGGCGTCGGTTAATGGCTATACAGTTAATGGCTTTAATATCTGCATTGCTAATGGTTGCCTTTGCCCACTCTACAATTGTTCTTTTGACAGGAATGCTTGCGGTGGGTCTACTCGGCACAGCCATGACACAAGGACTTATTGCCTATGCAGCAAGTGCTGCGGCCCCACATGAGCAAGGGCATGTGGTCGGTACTGCACAGAGTGGTGTGTTCATTGGGTTACTGCTTGCCCGTGTATTTTCAGGGGGAATTAGTGATGTGGCGGGTTGGCGCGGCGTGTACTTTTGCGCAGCTATCATTATGCTCATGATTGCCTTACCACTTTGGAGGCGACTCCCTCATTTAAATGTTCAGCCTGTTACCATGCGCTACCCGCAACTTCTAGCTTCTATGTTAAAGCTACTGCGCCAAGAAAAAGTCCTACAAGTACGCGGTGTATTAGCCTTATTCATGTTCGCGGCATTTAATATTTTCTGGAGCGCATTGGTACTACCGTTAAGTGCACCACCCTATAACTTTTCGCATACTGTAATTGGGTCTTTTGGACTGTTCGGTGTAATCGGTGCTCTAGCCGCCACTCGTGCTGGCCAATGGGCCGACCGCGGATATGCTCAGCACACAAGCTTGGCAGCACTGTTAATATTGCTGCTCGCATGGTGGCCGCTTTCACTTATGACCTACTCACTTTGGGCGCTGGTGATTGGCATAGTATTGCTCGACTTAGGTGGACAAGCCCTGCATGTGACCAACCAAAGTATGATTTTTCGTACTCGCCCAGAAGCGCATAGTCGGCTTGTGGGTCTATACATGCTCTTTTATGCAGTAGGTAGTGGAGTGGGTGCAATCAGCACAACAGCGACTTATGCTTATGCAGGATGGCTCGGCGTATGTAGTCTAGGCGCATGTGTGAGTTTATTGGCGTTATTATTTTGGTGGAGAACGATGAAGCTATAACCCAAGTATTTTAAAAGTTCGTTCATCTAATTCTCTCAATTCATCCAAAGTATAGAGCCGCCCCTTTGGATCAAAAAATTTATCAAAATCAAATTGCCCTTCTTTATATAACTTATAACGTTTAGGGCCTAACCATTCTTTTTGGAAAAAATTATCGGTCAGATTAAAAAACTCTTTGAAGGAAATATTTGCATCTATTTGGCCCATTAACTGAGTCCGCTCATCTTTAGGAATATCTCGTACTTTTCTTTCATCCATAACGAAAGATCGGTTCCCAATAAGCCTTCCATCCTTACTGACAGGAACCAGAATACTTCGACAATTCGGATGCAAAGGTGGCACTCTTTTCGCCGAGTCATTCAGTTTCCAAATAGAACCATCAACGGCTGCACAGATTTTAGAAGTTCTACCATCTAAAACACTCACGAACCTTACATATTCAAAATTAAAATTTTTGAAGTTATATAAATAGACCTGATTTGATATATGGCTACGTAGCGTTCTAATAATTCTTTCAATATCGATTTTGGTACTGTTGAGCAATCCATCTTCGTACTTAAGGCGTTTTGTACCAGTAATACGTTTGATGATTTGCTGAGGCGTCATTCCGGTATTCATACCATCCCGAATAGCATATTCAATGCGTTGAAGGGCATTTTCACTAATTTGAGCTAAGGATTCATCAACCAAGGCACCTCCAGCCAAAGGCACTCGTTTTATTGACTGATAAAGCTGCTCTCCCTCTAAATCTTTAATAACCTTACCAAATAGTTTGTCCATATAGTTTGACTCATATATAGCCAAAGCAGTTGCCGAATGAGTAAACATTTCCGGTAAAACAGTATTAATTGAATTAAACCAGTTCGAAATAACAAGTTGGATGTTTTTTAGATGCTGAGTTGTATACTCTCCACCAGCAAGAGCAAACTTCTCAGTTTCATTCAGCTCTTTCATTAAATTGCTTAACCGATCAAGCATAACCATCGTTTCACTATTAAAAAACTTATAAAGTTCATTTACCGATCGCGATGATGCTCGGTAGAGATAAGCTTGATGCTGGGTAAAGACATCAAAAAGTGATTTTTCAGTAATATTCTTCATGTAAGTTACCTCTACAAAGGTGCACTTTATTTTTCTTTTTATATCGCTGTTCTATAAAATTTATTAATAGTTTTGAGTAGTTAAAAAGTTTATAAAGCTAATTAAAATAGTACTTTTGTTTTACAAACTTTTTTTGCACACTAATATTTCTAATAAAATTAGTGAGCCACAAAATAAACTCATCTCTATACTCAAAACGAGGAAGTAGACTTAAGTCAACTTTTATCTCTCTTTCAGAAAGAGGCTTAGTTAAACATTCTTCAAAATCAATTTTGGTATATTTTAACTTTAAATCATTTTGTTCGGCTTCTTTTCTAATTTCTGCCATCACTCTATTGAGATTGGTTACAGGGTTATCCGTAATCTGGTACTTTTCATACATATTTTCGTATACATTTTCGGCAATATCTAAATATTTAATGAGTTCAGCATTCTCATTCATCTCTTCATCATCCTATTTTTTTGGAAATTATGTACCAGTAAATGTTTCTATACGTAATTTAAGATTATTTTTATGTGAAAAATATTTTAATAAGAATAACAATATAATCTCCAACTTATTATTTTTTATGTCATTATTAATTCTTTATAAAACATTTCCATATTTACTGACATTTTGATAAGTTTTATATGCTGATCATTTAAGCTTGTTAAATAAAAAAACCGCCCCAGAAGGCGGTAGCTGAATATTATCAGCCAGATATAGAAGTAAGGTGGACAAATACTTCTATATTTAAGAGGATATTTTATTATTTTTAATGAAATCCTCAGATTTAAAGTAGTTAATAATCATCTCAGCATTTTCTTCTTTGCTTGGTTCAGCAGCCACAGGAATTTCGGCTTGATCAATTTTAAAGCCTTTTGGAATATAGTTTGAAATTGGAGGAAGCTTCTCTTTCCCTCCAATTGTCATTCGCTCAATAAAGCCTGCAAGCCACAAAATGAATTCATCTTCATTTTTAAACTTGGGCATAAGACTTAAATCAATATGCACTGATTTTTCTTTATTAAATTGATTTAAGCATTCTTCAAAATTTATAAAATTGTACTTAAGTTTGAACTCAGTACCTTTAATTGCTTTGCGAATCAAGCTAATTAAACAATTTAAATTTTGAATGGTATCTTCAGTAAATAAATTATCTTTTTTAATTTCCTTGTATACTTTCTCCGCTATAGCTAAATACTTTGGCATTTCTTCCTCCTCAATATTATTATAAATAATTGAAAATAAAAAAATTCATCTTCTGATTATGAAGACTTAATTGTAATTGAGTGCAAATAAATATAAAACAATGTAAGAACTACCCATATTATGTAAAATTGCACCATAACGGAACACAAATAGTCAAACTAATGTTAAATGTTTCACAATTTTATTTAATACTTTTAACTAATTAGAAATATTTTCTTTCAATTGTAAATGATTATTTTTCACACAACATGAGTAATAAATTATCATTAAAAACAATGTAGAAATAATTTTTATAAGTACCTCTCATGCTTCTAGATTCACCATACTTTAGTCTTTTTTCAGTCATAAATTTGAAGAAAAACTTAATTAAAGATGAGGTTATAACACCTACCCATCTGTTATATTTTTTTGAAAAAATTCTGTATCTATGATTACACCTTGCCTTTCTTCATGATAGTAACTATCTAGACACGAGGTAGCTAACATGAGTTTTTTAAGAAAGAAAAATAAAGCTAGTTTTGTACTATTTATTATTACCCTCTATTCAATGCTAGGGTTCGGCTTAGGTTTTATTATTTGGGAGTATTTCCTACAAATTCCATAACTTGAGCTAATAATTGATTTTTAAAGTAGCCGTTTTGATGGTTCTTTGAAAGATAATGTTTGCTTTACCTTTATACGGCTAAACCATGGTGGTTAAAAAAATACCTTCCAAATATAAGGTGTTAATATTTGGAAGGCACTTTGTAATCAGCTAAAGCTAGTGTCTCGTAATTTCTGCATTAATTTCTAAGCTTATTTCTTTACTACGATGGTAAGCTGCTTTTAAAGCCAGCCGAATATCATCAGAGAGGTTGCCTAATTCAAACATTCGTAATGCAGACTCTGTAATACCATTCGCTAATGTGACCTTGCCACATAACTCACTAGGCTGAACATTACTTTTACGAACCATTTCTACAGCGCCTGATGCAGCTTGAAGTATTAGATCTAAAGCAAATTGCTTATCTAGCCCCATAGACACCCCTGTTTTCACCATACTGTCGAGAATATAGAAGAAGTAAGCTGGTCCTGAACCCGATAAAGCAATAATCGCATCACTTTGGGATTCTGAATTTGCCCAATAGGTTCGCCCTGTTGCTGAGTAAATTGTTTCTATCACTTCTTTATCTAAAGGCTCTAAATAGTCTGAACCAATTAACACATGAGTACCTGTATAGGTTAATACAGGGGGATTAGAAATGACTCTGATAATTTTTTTTGAACCCGTAATACTCATTAATTGTTTAATATTAACTCCGGCCATCATCGACACAATAGTTTTATCAGCTAACCATTTTTTTAAGGGCGCCAGTATAGCCTTTAAGTCTTTTGGGTCTAGTAATAGAACAACTATATCTGCCTTTTTCACCTCATGTTGCTTTTGCTTTAGAATGATTTGATTCTCAAATTTGACTTCCTCTATTAGATTAATTTTTTCTCTTTGAAAGCCTTTTAAAACTAAACCTCCAATTAAAGCTAAAGACAAATTACTGCTACCAATGAAGCAAATATTAGGCTGTACTATATTCAACATTTAGAATTATTTCCTTCCTTTAGATATACTACAAAAAGAAATATTATTTATGACGTAAGTCATGCACCGTTAAGACAAGAAAAATTTAATAAATTTTCATGAATGTTAAGTTTAATTTTACAACGATTTTAAATTCTGAGCTAAGATTACTCTTTACTTATGACTTTATGAATAACAAATTAATCTAAATTGTTAAAAATATGTAATTAAAAATAATTTTTAGCTTATCTCATTAAAGAAATAGACTTACCAGACTTAAAGTATTTAATTAAAATTTACTTAATAACAACTTTGCTCTTTTTTAAAGAAACTTTCAGCTATTCTGGAGGCTTCTTGAAAATTGATTTCATTACACACCCAAAATGATAAAAGCTTTCCATCCAAATGGAAATATTGCTTGTGATACTCCGTTACATCATCTGAATGAGGATTTCCTATAGAGAAATAATTTTCATTATTCTTTCTTACTTTACCGTTTAAAATACCGCCAATACAAATATCCATTTTTATACCAGTTATAAAGTCAACTTATACAACACAATTCTAATTTCTATATTATATAAAACAAATAATCAACTTATTTAATTATCCATATAAAAAACCCACAAAGGAAGAAGTGGGTTTTTTAACTATATTGATGATTAGAGCCGTTTAATTGAGCAAATCACTACAGATCAAATCGTCTAAAATCATCAAATTACTTTAGTTTAAGCATTCGTCACAATTGTGATATTCGAAGCTTGTGGGCCTTTTTTACCCTGTGTTACAGTAAACTGAACACGCTGACCTTCTAAAAGAACTTTAAAGCCTTGTGTTTGAATCTCAGAAAAATGTGCAAAAACATCTTTACCTTCATCAGTTTGAATAAAACCGAAACCTTTAGTTTCATTAAACCATTTTACTGTACCAGTAGTATTAGACATAAATTAATCCTAACTTTTAAAAACATTATCATTTATTATTGGGCAAACCAATAGAACTAAAAAATACACATTCTACTTAAATATCTAAAAATATACGGAGGATTATAAATAAAACTGCGAAAAGAGAGACTTTGGGTAACATGAATATTTTTGTAGTTAGTGTCGACTATACACGCTTCTTAACGAATTGCAATCGATATCTTAATTAATTCATTTCTTATTGAATACGAAGGTATCAAATTCTAACTTTCTATCTGATTTTCAATGATATTTAAATATAATTTTCTAACACTGTATCTATATATTAATTAAACATATTTAATGCTTTTTAAAGTATTGGATTTTTAATTTTCAAATTATTTAGAGTTAAAAAAAATAAGATTGTGTAGGAACTTTCAAATATTATCCTATTAATTTACTTTTTTATAAATTATACATACTTGTCTGTATACATAATTCCTATTCTGCTTTAAAGTAGGCATGCAATTAACATATTGATGATAAACAGGAAGTATCAACGTGAGCGGTCTTTTAGTTTTTATAACCATTGCCTTTCTTACTTTATCAAGCCCAGGCCCAGGCGTTTTATTTACAGTAACAAATTCAATAAATTATGGTGTGAGAACAGCTTTATTTGGCATTAGTGGTTTAATTATTGGTATGTTTATTATCGCTGTGATTTCTGCAAGCGGTGTCGGACTTATTATTACTAGCAACCCTACTATCTTCACTGCTTTAAAATTTATTGGGGCCTTTTACTTAATGTACTTAGGTTATAAAAATTTTATTAAAAAATCCCCAACTCAAGACTTATTAGAAACTGAACATAATGAAAAAGATATAAGGAAATCAAAGCTTTTCTATCAAGGGTTGTTTGCCTCACTACTTAATCCCAAAACAATTGTCTTTTTTATTGCCCTTTTCCCACAGTTTATTGATATTAAAAAAGAAATATTAAATCAGTTTTTGATTTTATCTTTAACATTCTGCTTGATCGGATTTTTAATTCATTTAGTTTATGCCAACTTTTCCTCTATATTCAAAGAGAAGATGCTTGCCGGAAATAATTTTTCTAAGCTCAATAAAGTCAGTGGTTGTATATTTTTTCTTTTAGCAGTTTTACTTATTACTCAATAAAACTATTTTATGAAAGTGAGCCAACTTGTAAGGCTATAACTCAATAGCTTTAGCAAGTTGGCTTTTTTATAAGCTGATACGATTAGCAAGCCATCCATAAAAGAATTGCTCATGCTTCGGATTTGTTTCCGTAATTTCAATATAGCGCTGGCCTTGCATAATATTAAGAAGCCGTACCAGCACTTTTTCACCTTCCTTACCACGGTTTTTAATATATTTTATTAAAGCCTGCAAAGTGGCTGGCCCATATTCACCATCTACCTTAAGGTCTACCCAGTCTTCTTTGCCCTGCCTATTCAATAAATTTAATGCACGTTGTAAAAGTGGTTTCGTGAAACTAATACCACAATTCACACCCGTGTCGAATAACTCTTCAGCAACAAGTGCGCTGATCAAATTAACTTGATCAAATCGCGGCTCAAGCCAATATTGATTCCTATAAATTTCTCTGGCTGTCTCTAAGGTTAAATTCTCCATTGTACCTTGATAACCATAACTACGAGCAACGGCTTGTGTAATTCCAAATTTAGTCGCATGCCCATGATCAAGTGGATCATTTACATAGCCACCTTCGCGTTTTATTAGTGCATCTAAATATTGCTCAATATTCATAAGAGTTGTCCTCATCTTTATTAGGGCCAAACAGCTATTAGCTTTGGATATCATCTTTCGCTTTTTTTAGATCTTTCATGACTTCAACAATGGTTTTTCCTTCTTGTTTATTAATGAAATTAAATATCCACCTCACAATTGCCCAACCAGGTAAGCCACAAATAAAGAAGAATCCACCTAAAGTGATCATTCCCCATATATCTGTCACCCACTCATGTAAATTCCATTTCATGATAATGAATGAGCCACCAGTCAAGCTTGAAACAACCGTACAAATCAAACCCACGACCCATTCTTGAGGTGAACGTGGAAACCGCATAATTAAAACTACTGCAACAACTAAGCTCACTGCTAAAACCACCATCATGACAGTGCCATAGAGATTAAAAGCGGCAGCTAGCCCATTTGAAGTTAAAAAATTTTCCATAATTTAATCCTGCCTAAAGCGTAATTTTTTGAAAAATAATCATGGCTACTGCTTTGTTATTTTTCATATTTTTATATCTAACTCTGCTATGTACACAGATTTAATCTAGTCGATCTTGTTCTTTTTAAACCGCTATGAATGACATAAGCCTCAGTAAAACTACACCGCTAGATAACCTCTCTTTTTTGACCAAAAAGTTGAGATAACAGGTTGCCGTATATCGGAAACTTTTGTGACGCATTAAATTCTTTGTTAGATTCTTCATGTTCTTGATACCCTTTATCGACGAACATTAAGCCTGATCCACGGAATCGGGCTTTTTTTATTCCATTTCTTGTTTTTAATAGTCGGTACAAACCACTCATCGACTATCGCCATTTTTATATTCTGTCGTCCAGTGAGGCAGAATAATCGTTACTTTCTTAATAAGGTATTGATAAAATTAAGAAATCAATTTCAAATAAAATATTATTTTCGTTCTATCAATATGTCCTTATAACCGATATTATAACTATAGTTATTATTAGTCAATAACTATAGTTGTTTTACTAAATATAACTTAAGTTATATATTTGTTATAAGTTAGCTGGTGCGATCATTATGGCTCTTAAAGACCGTTTAAAAGATTCAAGGATTAAAGCTAAAAGAACACAGGCAGAGGTTGCTGAAGCAGTAAAGATGTCTCAGCCTGCTTATCAAGCTTTAGAATCGGGGAAGAATTTAAAATCTGCTTTTCTTCCACTCATTGCACAGTTTTTAGGTGTAGATGCTTATTGGCTTACTACAGGAAACTCAGAAGACTCTTTTAGAGAAAGTGATGTATTTAATCCTACTGTTGTGAGTAACGATGCAGCAGACCAATATGTCTGGATCGAAGTAGTTGAAGCGAGTTTTTCTTGTGGTACAGGCGAATCAATTGAATTTCATTTTGATGCAATTAACGGAAAAATTCCTTTCCCCGCTTCATTCTTTAAAGAAAAACGTGTTGCTCAGGAATGCATGCGTATTATCAAAGCTAAGGGCGATAGTATGACCGATTACATTAAAGATGGTGATCTGGTCGGTATTGATATTTCTCAAACAGAAGTAATTGATGGTGAAATCTATGCCGTTTATTTTGCTGGTGAAGGCATGATTAAACAAATTTTTAAAGAGGCAGATGGCTCTTTAATTTTGCATAGTTTAAATGAAAAATTTAGGGACCGACGTGTCACCGAAGAGAACGGGAAAAACTTTAAAGTCATGGGGCGTCAGTTCTGGAGAGCAGGCTAATTTAGTTATTAAATATAGCTAAAATAATAATAAGACCTTTTTAATCACTTTTGTCTTTTTATAACTTTAATTATTTAACTTTCTTCTTGATATAAAAAAACCTATCTCATTTAAAAGAGATAGGTTTTTTCGCTTTATTACCATGATTTTATCAACAATATGTATTTAAACGATAAAGTTGATTAAACCCAGCATAGAAGCTTTTTCCATCTTGGTTTAACTCAATTTCTTCACCAGTTTGAAGCTGAATTTTCTTTCCAACCTCAACCCAACGATAACCATCAAGCGAGTTTTGCTTACGGACGTGAGGAACAATCCTCACATTAATTTCATTGCCATTTACGGCTGTGGCGATTTGCCACTCATTTACTATATTCACAATCATTCACTCATCACTGAGCTCATGTGATTTAACGGTATTTAATTAGAACGCTAGATTTAAGGTATGGACAATTCGTCTAGAATTTAATATTTAGCTTGATATAGGGTTATTTATAAGCTAATTGCTTTCCATGATTTCGTATCATGAAAAGTAGTACATCACAGAGCATAATATTTTGGATGCGGGGGTCGGATTTGAACCAACGACCTTCGGGTTATGAGCCCGACGAGCTACCAGACTGCTCCACCCCGCAATTGGAAGTAAGCTTTATACGCTTATATATTTTATAAAGCAAACTTTATTTTTTAATCGGTTGTAATTATTAAGAATTATCTTTTTATTAATTTTTCTTTTTATCCGTTCAAATTAAATAAGCCCCCTCAATTTCAATTTTAACACTCTAAATTGTTGTATTTATTTTAAACAGAACCCGTTATTCATAGACAACAATTGCCATGCTTGGGTAGCTTTTATACTATCTAGTCTCAACCCATCATTTATAGTTTATATGTCTGATCCTCAGCTCTCTCTTAGTGAATATCTCGGTACAGTGCAAGAAGTCATACGCCTGACTTTTGACGAGCCTGTATGGGTGAGAGCGGAAATTCGTAATTTAAATGTTAAAGGTGGACATTATTATTTAGAGCTTGCAGAAAAAGATGCTGACACCGACAAGGTCATTGCAAGCTGTAAAGCAACCATCTGGAAATTTTCAGCAAGTAAAATTGTTCTCAAGTTTGAACGTGAAACAGGTATTGAGTTAGCTAGTGATTTAAACGTTTTAATCAAAATTAGAGCGCGTTTCGATCCGCAATATGGATTTTCAGTCAATATTGAAGAAATAGACTCAAGTTTTACACTTGGAGAAATTGCAAAACGTTATCAACAAATTGTAGAACGTTTAACTCAAGAAGGGTTAATACATAAGAATAAACTTCTTCCTACTCCTTTTGATATTCAAAATGTATTAGTTATTGCTCCTCAAAATGCTGCGGGTTTAGGTGACTTTAAAAAGGATGCGGATGCTCTTGAGCGAAATGGGGTTTGTCATTTTGTTTATCAAAGTGCGACCTTTCAGGGAAATACGGCTGCCGTCAGTCTTATGGAGTCGTTGGCAACAGGTTTAAAACAATGGGCAAATAATTTTAACTTTCCACCCGACCTGATTGTAATTATTCGCGGGGGTGGTGCTGTAAATGACTTAGCTTACTTAAATGATTATGAGCTTGCCGCCCTCCTCTGTAAACGTAGCGTACCGATTTGGGTTGGTATCGGACATGAAAAAGATCGTACTATCCTTGACGAGATCGCACACCGTTCGTTTGATACTCCAAGTAAAGTGATTGCGGGTATTCGCAACCATATTGTTGAACGTGTACAAGAAGCTGTAGACAACCTACAAACAATCAAACTCTTGTCACAACATCAAATTACGACCTACCAAAGTAAGAGTGATCAATATCTACAACATATTAAATCCTCTGCCCAAGCTCAGCTTAATTCAGCTCACCAGTTCCTTGAGCAGATAAAGGAACGCATTCAATTTGTTTCACAGCAACAAGTTAAATTTTCTTTGTCGCAAACTGAATCCCTTATGCGAGAAATTCTCTTGCAAAACCCGAAACAGATTCAAGCAAAAGGTTATGCAATTGTAAGATCAGAAGGCAAAGCAATTCGTTCCATTCACCAAATCACAAGCTCTACCATTACTGTTGATATGCAAGATGGAGCAATTAACGCTAATATTACCGAGGTAATTCCAAATGAATGATAAAGAACTGACTTTTAAAGAAGGTCATGACATTTTAAAGCGAAATGCCGAATTACTTGAATCTCAGGAAAGCCCGGATATTGATAATTTGATGAAGATTGTTGAAGAATCCATTGGTGCTTATAAAGCTTGCAAATCTCGCATTGAAGCAGTCCAGCAAGCTTTAGATGAAACTTTTAAAGAATAAATTTCCATAAAAAAAGCCCATTTCTACTTCTCATTGAAGAAATGGGCTTAGTGAACACCACTTAGTCCTGAAATACAAAAATGTGGATTAGGTCACATTTTTGCAAAAACATAGTCCCATAAGGACCCCTTGGTGTTCAAGATTTTAATTGTGTCTATACGTTAGTTTGCTTTTATTTTAAGCAACACTAAAACAGATGAAAAAATCAATTTTCCTTCGCCTCTCTATAATTCATCTTCATTAAACGGGCCGACTAATTTATAAATTTTTCCATCTTTTGGATTTTCATAGAGTAAATCCATATTCGGTAGAATAATATCGTCATCAATTTCGATATGCTCTACACTTTTATACAGCTCTAATTTCTGATCGTTCGCAGGTCTAACCTTTGCTAAAGCAATACTTTCTTGGTCAAACTGATCTTTAATAACAACTTTTAATCTCTTCATGAAAAAACTCCTGTATATTAAATTTTTTAATATAAATTAATTTGTTAGGTCTAAAATGAGCTAATCGCTGAATAGCCGATTGGCATGGCAAAAAAAGTTAAAATAAATGCAGCAATACGTTGTAAGTTACGTTGATTTAACCAAGTGACTTTATTTGAGATTAATACTGTACCAAACATAATCCATAAAAAAGCAATTGGGGTAATTAAAGATAAAAAGACAACAATGTGAATAAAATATAAATGAGGAACTTCCCACGCTGCATGTGGAAAAATCGCTGAAGCAAAAAGTAAAGCTTTCGGATTTAAAAGTGTCGCAAGAAATAAAGCTTTTGGTGTAATAAGCGGTCGGTTTAAATTAATATCTTCAGACGATGTCATCCAGAGTTTAAAAGCAAGATAGAGTATAAAGCCCGCACTCATCAGCTTTAATATGGCTGGAAGCCATGGAATGAAATGAGACACCGATTCAAGTAAAACACCCCATGAGGTAATTGCGATCAGGTAACCTATTACCTCTGCCGGAATCAACTTAAGAGAATGCTTTACCCCTGCTTGTATACCAGCCGAGGCTAATAATGTATTTGTTGGTCCTGGAGTCAACAAAATAGTGACTACAAGTCCAATAAATAAAAATGACACCATAGGCAAAAAACTCTATTGATTACGCTAGGCGAAATATGTCAAAAACAATCCTGTATTGTCGACAAAATCGTTGTAACAAGAAATATTACAAATATTTTTTATTTTTTAAAATCAAATTATTAATAAAAAATGAACTCAAGCTTCACTATAAATTATTCAATTTTAAATTTGCAAAATACGTCACATAAATTTTAAAAAAACCAAATTTAAGTTAAAAATAGACTTAATTTATCTATAAAAATGAAGTGGTTATTTTTGTATCTTTTTTAGACAAATTCTCACGTTTTTCATCCCACAAAAAAGAAAAATTACATAGCTTGAAATTATCAAATTGATCAATATATATACACATGAAAATCGTGATTTTACTGAATAGATGTATCGTTCCCATCAATTCATTGATCGCCGCTTTCATCGAATTAAATAGTTGATGGAGGATGCATGATGAATGCTTATGTACGCCCTCATCCCGATGGTTTTAAATCTTATTTAGGAAAGGATCAGAAAACCGGCCTCTATACAGTACGGGTTGGTTGGACAGTATATGAAACCAATGCCAATGGTTCAGTTTTGTATATTGTTAAAGAGGAAAGTAAGATTCCACTGGATGTAGAAAAGTTTAAAACTGACCGACCTAAAATCTATGATGCGCTTTTAAATGAAGTGCAATTTCAACGCAGAAAACAATTGGCTATTGATCTTCAAAAGTCCAATATTCCCTCTTATGATCGTAAAGCCTACAAAAAGCGCCGCGGCTTTACAGGTTCTTAATTTAATCCACCCATAGTCAAGTCATACAGAAAAAGCACCCGTAGGTGCTTCTTCTTTATCGACCAGTTGCAATTAATACAAACAAACTCAGTATTAAAGTGCTTAATGATCGTTTGCAGTGTACGTGGACTTCATGCTCAGCTCCGTGAGCGTACTGTTCAATGTTTTCCATTACGTGTGCCCTTAAAGTTCACACTAATAATTTGCCTAATTTTCATACATTAAAAAATTAGCCAAAAGTATTATATCCAAACAAATTTTATTTTTTGTTTTTAGGTATCTCTTCTTAAGGTTTTACTGCCTTTTTAGAATTTAGCTAACAAAATACCTGTAACATTCTTATACGAGGTTAATCTCGTATTGAGCATTTGTAGATCTTTCATTTCAAAGTGCCCGATAGGAAAAATGATTTTATAAAATGAAAAAAGATAACAATATTCGGTTTTTTAATAATAGCCTTTCAAAAGGAGAATATTAAAATGAATAGCTCACAAGAACCAAATCAATCTCTGTTTAATCAAGCATCCACCTCTATTCAAGCCTGCATTGAATGTATGTTTGCTTGTAAACATTGTGCCTCTGCATGTTTACAAGAAGAGCATGTGCATATGATGCGTGAGTGCATCAAACACTGCTTAACCTGTGTAGAAACCTGTCAGTTATGCACATCTTTAGAACTAAGACATTCCGAACTTGCTGAACAAGCCATGCAGTTATGTGCTAATGCATGTCAACTATGTGCAGCTGAGTGTAGTAAACACGAACATGAGCATTGCCAGGTTTGTGCAAAAGCATGTTTAGCATGTGCTCAAGCTTGTCAGGCATATCGTGCTTAATTTTTAGACGTGCTTAGAAACCTACGGCCTATTACGTTCGTAGGTTTTTAAACTTTATAGAATAAAGGATTAAATTTTTAGATCAGATGAGTCATTACTTTTTTTAGGCATAAAAAAAACCCGCATCTTGGGGAAAATGCAGGCTCTTAGATCTCCCACAACGACCATGAGTTCATTATTAAGCTTGAACTTTAAACCGTTAACTAAATGTACCCTTAATAAAAATAAATTGCAATACAGAATAGTCTGTATATTTGAAATATTTTATTATTTTTACATTACTTTTTCTTAAATAGTTTAAAAACATAAGCTATCCCACACTTAGAAATAACTTTTCATAGGCATTAAAAAAGCCCGTTTCACGGGCTTTTCTGCAACGTTGAGCACTCAAAAAATGTGTCTATCCATTTTTATTTGCTCTTTGCTAGCTGTTTATAAGGTCTTATCGTATCTTTTGCCCTGTCCCAAGTTTCCCTGTGGATCGAGGAGATATTACGATTACCTTAAGTACATTTATAGCACATTATTTATTCATGGCTAGTGCTGTTCACTTTTTTTTACAAATGGATAAAATACTTCAAACCTTCATATTTCAAGGGTTTTCGACGCCATTTGGGTACTGGTGAGCCGTATCACAAATTGGATACCACTTCACTTGTGAATTGACAAATGCATGAGAGATGACTGGCGTCGATATTTCTTCATTAATGAGCCCTACCCTTAAACGCACCACATCAGGTTTATCTAAACGTTCACTCCAGACAGGTGAACCGCAGGTTTTACAGAACACTCTCTTTTTATTTGGCGATGCAAAATACGCTTGCAAAAGATTTTCACCCTGTACAATCTCTAAATCGCTTTTTTGTACTTGAGTGATGGCCGCAAAAGCAGCCCCTTGTGCTTTTTGGCATTGCTTACAGTGACAAACCATGATGGGTTCTAATTCGGCATTAATACGGAGTTGAACACCATTACAAAGACAAGAAGCTGTATAAGCCATGATTTTTCCTTTTTATTTTTATAAGGTTTAACTTACGCCTACACCTTTTTCAATGTGGTCTAAAATCGCACACGAAGCCTGTTGGTCACCACAGCAATCATCAGCTGAAGCCTGCAAAATATTAACCATTTCCTGTAAATGAGCAATTTTTTGCTTTAATTCGGCAATGTGTTTTACGGTTAAAGCTTTCACCTCTACACTATGCCGATCGGTATTTTTCCAAAGCGAAATAAGCTCTTTCATCTGTTCGGATGAAAAACCTAATTCTCTGGCATGTTTTAAAAAGTTTAAAGTTTTAAGGTCTGTTTCTGAATAAATACGATAGCCAGAAGCAGAACGCTGAGCTGCTTCAAGTAAACCGATTTCTTCATAGTAGCGAATCATTTTCGCTGAAATGCCCGAATGTTTGGATGCCTGACCGATATTCATCTCACACCTCAAATATTAAATTTGGTTTAAGACCTGCTGTCATGATCTTAAACCAAAAGTTGATTTTCAGCACGCTTACTGTACTGGCGCATGAAAACGTTTTAAGCGTAACGCATTGCCTAAAACAAAGACCGAAGAAAGTGCCATCGCACCTGCTGCAAACATCGGTGAAAGTAATACACCAAATGCTGGATATAAGGCACCAGCTGCAATTGGAATAAGTGCAACGTTATATACAAATGCCCAGAACAGGTTTTGGCGTATGTTTCGCATAGTTGCTTTACTTAGCGCAATTGCATTCGGTACGCCTTTTAAACTACCTGACATCAGCACCACATCGGCAGCTTCAATAGCAACATCTGTTCCTGTACCAATGGCTAAGCCCACGTCCGCTTGTGCCAAGGCTGGTGCGTCGTTAATACCATCACCAACAAAAGCTAAGCGACCATATTGTTTTTGCAGTTGGCGGACTGTGTCCACTTTGCCCTCGGGTAAAACCTCTGCCACAACTTCATCAATGTTCAGCTTTTTGGCAATTGCTTGCGCCGTATGACGGTTGTCTCCTGTAATCATGGCCACTTTGAGACCTAATTGATGTAAGGCCTCAATCGCAGCATAGGTTGTTTCTTTAATTGGGTCTGCCACGGCAATAATTGCTGCAAGTTGCTGATCAATAGCAACATAAAGCGGTGTTTTGCCTTCTTCACCTAACTGAGCAGCAATCGCTTGGAATGAGCTGGTATCTAAACCAAGTTGGTGCATATAACGGTCTGCGCCAATTTGTACTTTTTGACCAGAAACTTCCGCTTCAATACCTGAACCTGTAATCGAGTTAAATGCTGTTACTGGTAATAAGTTTAAACCTTCGCTTTCTGCTGCTTGAACAATCGCAAGAGCAATTGGATGTTCAGACTTGGCTTCGACTGAGGCCACTAAAGTCAGCACTTGGTTACGTTCAAAACCTGATTGCACATTAAAGTCTGTCAGTGTCGGTTTGCCTTCGGTGAGCGTACCCGTTTTATCAACTGCAACCACTTGCGCTTCTTGTAAAAGCTGTAAAGCTTCACCTTTACGGAACAAGACACCTAACTCAGCCCCACGTCCAGTACCGACCATAATAGAAGTTGGTGTTGCAAGCCCCATCGCACAAGGACACGCAATAATCAGTACCGCAACAGCATTCACCAAGCCAAAAGTCAGCGCAGGCTCTGGCCCAAAAATAAACCAAACCAAGAAAGTAATTGCAGCAATTAGCATGACAGCCGGTACAAACCACATGGTGACTTTATCGACCAACCCTTGAATCGGAAGTTTAGAACCTTGGGCTTGTTCAACCATGCGAATAATTTGTGAAAGTACAGATGAGCTACCCACTGCGGTTGCCCGAATGTTTAGAGTCCCGTTCTGATTGACCGTACCTCCAACTACTTGTTGCCCTACTCTCTTTTCAACAGGAACAGGCTCACCCGTAATCATAGATTCATCAATATAGCTGTGCCCTTCAACCACTTCACCATCGACTGGCACACGCTCACCCGGACGAATTTCTACAATAGTTCCACTGACCATTTCAGCAACAGCAACTTCAACCACTTGACCATCACGTTGAATACGGGCTGTTTTTGGCTGCATTCCCACCAAATGTTGAATCGCTTGCGAAGTACGTCCTTTAGCTTTTGCTTCAAAATAACGTCCGAGTAAAATTAAACTGACAATTACAGCAGCCGCTTCAAAGTAAACATTGACCGTGCCTTGTGGTAATACCTGCGGCATAAAGGTTGCCACGACTGAGAAACTGTAGGCAGCTAAAGTTCCAACAGCGACCAGCGAGTTCATATCTGGCGCCAAACGCCATAAGGCTGGAATCCCTTTTTGGTAAAAACGGCGACCAGGAAAAACGAGTATTAATGTGGTCAAAACAAACTGTAAAAGCCAGCTATTGTATTGACCAATGGTGTGCATGACCCACATGTGAAAAGCTGGAATGAGATGTGAACCCATTTCCAAAATAAACACAGGTAAGGCCAACACAATCGAAATGATCAAATCTTTTTTAAGCTGATCTAACTCTGAAGCTTTTTTATCGAGTTGCTCATCTTGATGTTTTTCAGATGCTTTCGCGTCATAACCTGCTTTTTTAACAGCACGAATTAAGTCTTCAACATTGACTGAGGAATCTGTTTGTACCCAAGCCTGCTCTGTTGCTAGGTTGACAGTTGCCTCTTGAACGCCGTCTACTTTTTTAAGGGCTTTTTCAACACGTGCAACACAAGATGCACAGGTCATACCCTCAATAGACAATTCTACTGGTGCAGCTTTTGGAACATCATAACCTGCTCGCTCAACTGCTTTAACCAGTGCTTCACGCTGAATCGGTTGATTTGAATAAACAACCGCTTTTTCTGTTGCCAAATTAACGTTGGCAATCTCAATATTTTCAACTTTTTTAAGTGCTTTTTCGACACGACCTACACAGGAGGCACAAGTCATGCCCTCAATTGAGAGTGTTTCACTATATGCTGGCAATTTTGTGGTTTTTGAGTCCATCAAATACCTCTGCAAATCTGCAAAATTTAATATTCTGTATTGAGCATACAGATTCCCATCATGGGAAGGTCAAGCATATTTTTTTAAAAATTTGGTCTTGACCTTACAATCATGACAAGGTTTAGACTCAGTGTTATCCAAACAAACATCTCATTCTTGATGGAGTATGAATATGAAACTACTTATTGAAAATATGACTTGTGGTGGCTGCGCACGTGGTGTGACTGCAACGATTCAAGATGTCGATCCAAATGCAAAAGTAGATGTAGACTTAGCGACCAAAATCGTGACTGTTGAAAGCAGTGAAAGCGTCGATAAAATTACCGAAGCACTTGAAGAAGATGGTTTCCCAGCGAAAGTGCAATAAGATATAAAATTGCATAGCTTCAACCTTTGAGGCTATGCACTTCCCTTATTTAAAAATCGATACCATTTGAATCATCTATCGGGTTCTGATCAAGTGTAAAAACAGTTCGTTGATAAGGTATCCCTTCTAAATCATAAACCTGATAAATACAGTCGAACAATGATTGTAAGTCTTCACTTCTGTCCATTGCCCGTGCAGTAATAAAAATTGGGCTGACCGCGCCGTTATCTAAAATCGGAATATAGTTTAAGTGTGGAAATCGAATGGTATCGGCACTTGCTGGAATAATGCAGATTCCTTCTCCCGCTGCCACTAAGCCCAAAGCCAATTGAATTTCTCGTATCTCATGCATATTTTTGGGAACCAAACTATGTTCGGCAAAAATATTCAAAAGCTGGGTTGAGAAGTTCGGTTTCGGTGAAGTGGGATACATAAACATCTTTTCATCAATCAAATCGGCCAGATATACCCCTTCTGTGCGCTGTGCAATTGGATGACTGGTATGCGCGGCAACGACCAAACGCTCTTTACGTAAAAGAATTCGCCTCACGGCGGGATCACTAATTCTTAAACGCCCAAACCCGACATCAATACGGCCTTCTTTTAAGGCCTGTAACTGTTCGGTTGTACTTAATTCCATGAGCTGAATATTCAGATGAGGCTGCTGCTGACGAAATAAATAAATGATTCGAGGCAGCAACCCATAAAGTAAAGACCCGACAAAACCAATGGTCATGCTTCTTTCGATGAGACCAATACGCTTGGTCATACTTTTTATTTCTTCAGCATTCGACAAAAGTTTAACAGCGTGCTGATAAAAGAAATGCCCTGCTGGTGTGGTCTGTAAAGGGCGGCTTCCTCGCTCAAAGAGTTGAATTCCAAGCTCACTTTCCAAATTTTGGATTTGCCGACTCAAAGGCGGTTGAGCAATAAATAATTTTTCGGCTGCCTTGGTGAAGCTCTGTTCTTCTACAACAGCCACAAAATACCGTAAATGTCTTAGTTCCATCAGGTTTCCATACCTTTAAGATATATTAAAATGCAAATTCAGTCTTAGACACAGTTTAACCATTCTTTTAAGGTATATACAAGCAATAACCCGATGAAGTTATAGATCACTTGTATAGCACCGATTGAAATCTACTGGCCAACATTCGATCTATCTTTATCCATGCGCGGTTAAACACCCGACGCGTTTATGCGCTTCATTGACATATTAGGATATCAAGACCTTTTAAATCGTAGCGAAGGTCTTGATGACTTCCACCCTTTGGAAAGTCGGAGAACGGACATGCCACGTATTCCTGTAATCAATACCAGCCATCTTGACCGTATTGATGAATTACTTGTAGACAATATCGATACAGGTGAATTTAAACTTCACCGCTCAGTTTTTACTGATGAAGCCTTATTTGACCTCGAAATGAAATACATCTTCGAAGGTAACTGGGTTTACTTGGCACACGAAAGCCAAATTCCAAATAATAATGACTACTACACGACTTATATTGGTCGTCAGCCGATTATCATTGCCCGTAACCGTAACGGTGAACTTAATGCCATGATCAATGCATGTTCACACCGCGGAGCACAACTTTGCCGTTACAAGCGTGGTAACAAAGCAACGTATACTTGCCCTTTCCACGGCTGGACTTTTAATAACTCAGGTAAATTGCTCAAAGTAAAAGACCCAACTGACGCAGGTTACTCTGACTGCTTTAACCAAGACGGCTCACACGACCTTAAAAAGGTAGCTCGTTTTGAGAGCTACAAAGGCTTCTTATTTGGTAGCTTAAATCCCGATGTTCCTTCGCTTGAAGAATTTTTGGGTGAAACCACCAAAATCATCGACATGATTGTTGACCAGTCTGAACATGGTTTGGAAGTTTTACGTGGTTCATCTACTTATACCTACGAAGGCAACTGGAAACTCACTGCTGAAAATGGTGCCGATGGTTATCACGTTTCTGCTGTTCACTGGAATTACGCAGCAACAACTCAACACCGTAAAGAAACTCAAGCTGCCGATAACATCCGCGCGATGAGTGCAGGTTCTTGGGGTAAACAAGGCGGTGGCTCGTATGGCTTTGAAAATGGTCACATGTTGCTTTGGACACAATGGGCAAACCCAGAAGACCGTCCTAACTTCCCAAAAGCAGACGAATACACCGAAAAATACGGTGAAGCGATGTCGAAATGGATGATTGAGCGTTCACGTAATCTTTGTCTGTATCCAAACGTTTATTTGATGGATCAATTCGGTTCACAAATTCGTGTACTTCGTCCACTTTCGGTCAATCGAACTGAAGTCACTATTTACTGTATCGCGCCTAAAGGTGAAGCACCTGAAGCTCGTGCACGCCGTATCCGTCAATATGAGGATTTCTTTAATGCCTCAGGTATGGCAACACCAGACGATTTAGAAGAGTTCCGCGCTTGTCAGGCAGGCTACGCAGGTATTGCCCTTGAATGGAATGACATGTGCCGTGGTTCAAAACACTGGATTTATGGACCGGACGATGCAGCAAACGAGATTGGTTTAAAACCCATGTTAAGTGGGATTAAAACTGAAGATGAAGGCCTGTATCTGGCCCAGCATCAATATTGGTTAAAGACCATGAAACACGCGATTGCTACAGAGAAAGAAATTGCTGATCAGGGAGAAACAGCATGAGTACTCAAGACAAAGCAACTTTAGAAAATATTGCTCAGTTTCTTTATCGTGAAGCTCGCTTTTTAGATGATGAACAATGGGATGACTGGCTTGAATGCTATGCGCCAGAAGCTTCTTTCTGGATGCCAGCTTGGGACGACGACGATAGATTAACTGAAGATCCGCAATCTGAAATTTCACTTATTTATTATCCAGACCGTCAAGGTTTAGAAGATCGCGTGTTCCGTATTAAAACCGAGCGCTCATCTGCAACCATGCCGGACACACGCACAAGCCACAATATTGCCAACGTTGAAGTTCTCGAGCGCGACGGAGACAAAGTTACTGTGCGCTTTAACTGGAATACCTTAAGTTTCCGTTATAAGACAAATTACAGCTATTTCGGTATGTCACGTTATGTGATCGATTTTTCAGGTGATCAACCAAAAATCTTGAGCAAGTATGTCGTTTTGAAAAATGACTATATCAATCAAGTCATTGATATCTACCACCTTTAAGACATACCCCTCAGCTAAACGGACTGTTGGCTGAGGGTAAAAGTTTCAAATATTTTGTAGGATACATGCCATGTCAAACCACAATGTTGCACTTCAATTTGAAGATGGTGTTACACGTTTTATTAACGTAGCTCAAGGCGAAACCCTATCTGACGCAGCCTATCGCCAAAAAATTAATATTCCTTTGGATTGCCGTGATGGTGCATGTGGAACTTGCCGTGCATTTTGCGAGTCCGGTAGTTATGACATGCCAGAAGAAACCTATATTGAAGATGCATTAACCCCTGAAGAAGCTGCGCAAGGCTATATTCTTGCTTGCCAATGTCGGCCAACTTCAGATGCCGTATTTCAGATTCAAGCGTCTTCAGATGTTTGCAAAACAGAAATTCATAGCTTCCAAGGTACATTGGCCCGCGTTGAAAACTTATCAGACTCAACCATCACATTTGATATTCAACTTGATGAAGGACAACCGGATATTCATTTCCTTGCAGGTCAGTATGTGAATGTTGCAATTCCAGAAACTGGCGAAACACGTTCATATTCATTTAGCTCAAAACCGGGCAACCGCTTAACGGGCTTTGTGGTACGTAACGTACCGAATGGCAAAATGAGTGAATTCTTAAGCAAGAATGCC
The DNA here is from genome assembly GCF_003812225.1 of Acinetobacter sp. FDAARGOS_494. Lineage (NCBI taxonomy): Bacteria > Pseudomonadati > Pseudomonadota > Gammaproteobacteria > Moraxellales > Moraxellaceae > Acinetobacter > Acinetobacter sp. FDAARGOS_494. The sequence continues at coordinate 2,996,043 of NZ_CP033866.1, read as the reverse complement.
AAAACTGGCGACAAAATGACTTTTACCGGTCCATTCGGTAGCTTCTATTTACGTAATGTAGTGCGTCCAGTGCTTATGCTGGCAGGCGGTACTGGTATTGCCCCATTTATGTCGATGTTACAAGTGCTTGAAGAAAAAGGCTCCGAACAACCTGTTCGTTTAGTCTTTGGTGTAACCAATGACTTTGATTTAGTTGCTCTAGAAAAACTCAATGAGTTGCAGGCGAAATTCCCATGGTTTGAATACCGCACTGTAGTTGCAAGCCCTGAGAGTAACCATGAACGCAAAGGCTATGTAACGGGTCATATTGAAAGTGAATGGTTAAACGGTGGCGACGTCGATGTTTATCTATGTGGCCCAGTACCGATGGTAGAGGCTGTACGTAGTTGGTTAGAAACTGAAAATATTAAACCAGCAAACTTCTTGTTTGAAAAATTCTCTGCAAACTAACTTAAGGTGGAGAAATTATCTATGTCAAACCGTCAAAGATTTACCGATAAAGTTGTGATTGTTACGGGTAGTGCCCAAGGTATTGGCCGCGGCGTGGCATTGCAAGTTGCAGCTGAAGGTGGACAAGTCGTCATGGCTGACCGCTCTGAATATGTTGAAGAGGTACTCACAGAAATTCAGCGTACAGGTGGTGATGCTGTCACGGTTAATGCTGACCTAGAAACCTATGCAGGTGCACAAGCGGTTGTTACAAAAGCCATCGAACATTATGGTCGGGTAGATATCCTGATTAATAACGTAGGCGGCGCGATCTGGATGAAACCTTTTGAAGAGTTTTCCGAAGAAGAAATCATTAAGGAAGTGAATCGCTCATTGTTTCCAACTTTATGGTGCTGCCGCGCTGTGTTGCCTGCCATGATTAAGCAACAAGCGGGCGTTATTGTAAATGTATCTTCCATTGCAACCCGTGGTATTAACCGTATTCCCTACTCCGCATCTAAAGGTGGGGTAAATGCCCTAACAGCGTCTCTTGCTTTTGAACATGCTAAAGACGGGATTCGAGTCAATGCTGTTGCGACTGGTGGAACCGAAGCGCCACCTCGCAAAGTACCACGCAATGCCAACCCGTTAAGTCAAAATGAAAAAGACTGGATGCAACAAGTAGTTGATCAAACAAAAGATCGAACATTCATGGGTCGTTATGGCACAATTCAAGAACAAGTCAATGCAATTTTATTTCTTGCATCAGATGAAGCATCGTATATAACGGGATCGGTCATTCCGGTCGGAGGTGGAGATCAGGGTTAACCCTGATCTTTTTATATATTTGGATAAATAACATGAATTGCATGGAGGCAATCACACATGGCAACCCTGTTCAAGACATTAAAAAATGACTGGTCCATATCAGCAACAGTTGCGGGCTTTCTTGCAGTTTTAATTTCTTACTCAGGCCCACTGATTATTTTTTTCCAAGCTGCTCAGCGTGCCCATGTATCCACCGATATGATGGTGTCATGGATTTGGGGAATTTCAATTGGCGCTGCCGTTTCAGGTATTTATCTTTCGATTAAATATAAGACTCCTGTGATTACCGCGTGGTCTGCACCGGGTACTGCCCTGTTAGTTACCCTATTTCCAAACATCTCATTGAATGAAGCAGTAGCCGCCTATATTACTTCTGCCATCGTTATTTTCTTAATTGGCATTACAGGTTATTTCGACAAATTACTGAAGTGGATTCCACAAGATGTTGCTGCGGGCATGATGGCAGGTATTCTTTTTCAGTTTGGTATTAGCCTATTTACCGCATCTGATAGCATGCCTTTGATTGTCTTTAGTATGCTCATTGTCTTTTTAATTGCCAAACGTTTAATGCCTCGCTACACCATGATTTGGGTGTTAGCTGCTGGAGTTTTATTAAGCCTCATTTTAGGCAAAATGAATCCGGTTGATGTGAATTTTAATTTAGCAATCCCCCAGTGGATTAGCCCGGAATGGACTTGGAACTCAACACTCAACCTCGCCGTTCCTCTTATTTTAGTCAGTCTAACCGGCCAATTTTTACCGGGTATGGCGATTATGAAACTGAGCGGTTATGACACGCCAGCCAAACCCATTATTACGGCGACCAGTATTGCCTCGTTAGCCGTTGCCTGTGTCGGTGGTATTACCATTGTACTTGCCTCGATTACCGCGGCTTTATGTATGGGTAAAGATGCACATGAACTTAAAGAAAAACGATATATTGCAGGGATTGCCAACGGAATTTTTTATATTTTAGGTGGCTTATTTGCTGGCAGTATTGTCATGCTATTTAGCTTACTTCCTAAAGAGTTGGTGGCAGCACTGGCCGGTTTAGCCTTGCTTGGTGCAATTGCCACCAATATTTCTGTTGCCATGAAAAATGATGGTCAACGTGATGCTGCACTTATTACCTTTTTAGCTAGCGCATCAGGTATGCATTTTCTTGGATTAAGCTCAGTGTTTTGGGGTATTTGTATTGGTGTAATCGCCCATTTCATTCTTACCCCACGCTCAACTCCAGCCACAAATTAATTTTTTATCTAAGTGCCCACCACTAAAATAAAGCTTCAAACGCCAAATCAGGATATAAATAATTCGCTATCCCTGATTTGGCAATTTTTATTTAATATAAATTAAATTTCATTTTTAAGATGAGTTTCTAAAATAATTGACTTTAATATTTTTTATTTATTTCCACTTTAATTCCTAATATAAATTTAGCTATATTTCTAGCTGTTATTCTCAGCAATAAAATGTATAAAAGATTTCTATAAAATCCTTAAAATTCTCACAATACAATATTTAACCCTATTTCAAACATAACAGAAGCAACAACCAAATTATTAAAATAAACCATATTTTTCAATAACTTATTTTAATAAAAATACAATACCTTAAAGACATAAAGATATATCAATTAGGTTTTTGACTCTATTCCAATAACAAAATAGTTTATTAAAAAATAACGCGATGCTTCACAAATTGGAGGTGAAGAAAATGGACACAAGCAAGGTTAATATTAATGAGTTAATTGATAAAGCCCGTTTTACATCTTTTCATTGGAAAGTTTTAATCTGGTGCTTACTTATTATTATTTTTGATGGATATGATTTAGTTATTTATGGGGTTGCTCTTCCTCTGTTAATGCAGCAATGGTCGTTAACTGCTGTTGAAGCTGGTTTACTCGCCAGTGCCGCTCTATTCGGCATGATGTTTGGTGCCATGATTTTCGGCACACTTTCAGACAAACTTGGACGTAAAAAAACCATCCTGATTTGTGTCACCTTATTTAGCGGATTTACCTTTATAGGTGCCTTTGCCAAAGGACCAACTGAGTTTGCTATTTTGCGCTTTATTGCAGGTCTTGGGATTGGTGGCGTTATGCCAAACGTTGTGGCACTTATGACCGAATATGCACCTAAAAAAATCCGCAGTACATTGATCGCAATTATGTTTAGTGGCTATGCAATTGGTGGCATGACATCTGCGCTACTCGGTGCATGGCTCGTAAAAGATATGGGCTGGCAAATCATGTTTTTAATTGCTGGTATTCCCTTGTTACTGCTCCCGCTCATTTGGAAATTTTTACCAGAATCTCTCGCCTTTTTAGTGAAATCTAATCATAGCGAACAGGCAAAAAATATAGTGAGTAAAATTGCGCCTCAAACTCAAGTCAATGCCAATACTCAACTGGTGTTAAATGAAAGTACAACAACAGATGCACCTGTCCGTGCGCTTTTCCAACAAGGCCGTACCTTCAGCACGTTTATGTTCTGGATTGCTTTCTTTATGTGCTTACTCATGGTGTATGCCTTAGGAAGCTGGTTGCCTAAACTCATGCTGCAAGCGGGCTATTCGTTAGGTGCGAGCATGTTGTTCCTCTTTGCACTCAATATTGGCGGTATGGTCGGTGCAATTGGTGGTGGTGCTTTAGCAGACAGATTCCATTTAAAACCTGTCATTACCATTATGTTTATTGTGGGATCGGCAGCTTTAATTCTGCTTGGCATTAATAGTCCACAATTTATTTTATATAGCCTGATTGCGATTGCCGGCGCTGCCACAATTGGCTCACAAATCTTACTCTACACGTTTGTTGCGCAGTTCTATCCGACGGCACTTCGTTCAACTGGCATGGGCTGGGCATCGGGTATTGGCCGTATAGGCGCGATTATCGGACCAGTTTTAACAGGTGCTTTGCTTTCATTTGAGCTTCCTCACCAAATGAATTTCTTGGCGATTGCAATTCCGGGTGTAGTTGCTGCACTTGCAATATTTATGGTCAATCTAAAAGCCTCTGTTGCTGCACAAACGCCATCAACTTTTAACCCTCAAAACACGCTTACCCAGCAGTAAACATAAATGCGCCGAGGACTGGCGCATCTTTTTGGAAATGGATTATGGAATTCGTACACCGTTTTAAACCATGTAATTTAGCAATAACTACATTATTCGGTTTATTAACTAGCTCAAGTTTATGGGCAGCAGACACCACTCAACAAAGCGAAGATGAATGGAAGTTCACGCTAAAAAATGCCTATATCAATCGTGATTTTGATAATGATGCACTCAAAGACACAGGCAGTTGGTCTCAGGCAGCCTCATTATTTTATAAGTCGAAAATGCATGATACTCCGTTAATCATAGCAGACAAGCCTATTACCATTGGAGCTGATGCTTCTGTTCAATACGCCGTACGCTTGAGTTCAGACAAACATGTCGCAGATACAGTTTTGCCTTTTAATAAAGAAACGCAATCTCAAGCATCTGATTATCTAAAATACGGCGCAACTTTAAAACTAGGCTACGACAAAACCCTTTTAAGTGTGGGTGAACTCTGGTTGGATTTACCTGTAACAGCTGTCGATGCTAGCCGACAATTGCTTGCCTCTTATTGGGGAACCAACCTTAAATCGCAACTTTCAGATCAGCTTTATGCCGAAATTGGTCGGGTTGAAAAAGTTTCGCCACGCAATGAAGAGGACTTTAAAAAGTTTTCCTTTACGGCAAATGGGATTACTAAAGAATCCGATGGCCTGAACTACATTGACCTACGTTATCAATTTACGCCGTCACTCAAGGGTGAATATTACTTTGGTAACTTAGAAGACCTCTACAATAAACACTATGTAGGGCTTGAGCATAATTGGAAACAACCTAATTTTGCCCTCACCTCTAAGTTTAAATACTTCAATGCAAAAGATGATGGCAATACTTTTGATATTGATGCGCAAAACATCGGGGTGCTAGAAACACTTAAAGTAAAAAATCATACCTTTGGTTTGGGGTACCAGCAGATTATCGGTGAGTCGGCTTATCCATTACCGGATGGTTTTTTACCAGAAACTTATTTCATTAACTGGAATGCCACTGGCTTCTTTAAAGAAGACGAAAGGTCTTATCATGTGATGTACGGCTACGACTTTAAAGACTATGTGCCTGGCCTAAATGCAATGGTGAAATATGTTTACGGTCATGACTTTAAAGCAGCCAATGGCGAGAAAAACCACGAAACCGAGTCGAATGTGATTTTAAACTATGCGTTTCAGCAGCCATTGTTAAAAGGCTTTGCCCTGCAATATATTCGAATTGATTACAACGTAAAACATGGCAATGACTTTGGTGAAGATCGCTTGTTTGTAAACTACACTAAAAAGTTTTAATTATTTTTGATTCAACTAAAGCGGGCTAATTTTGGCTCGCTTTATTATTTTTGTGCCATAAAAAAACGCTCTTACGAGCGTTTTTAATTAATCTAGTAACTTAAGCAACATGCTTTTGTACAACAATCGAACCTACTGAATAGCCAGCGCCAAAAGATGAAATCACGCCATATTCGCCATCATCCACTTCGTGGCCTGTACGGTGTAAAGCAATAATTACACCTGCTGAAGAGGTATTGGCAAACTCATCTAGAATAATTGGTGCACGGCTTAGATCTGCATCTTTACCAGCCACATATTTCAAGATTAATTCATTCATGTTGGCATTGGCTTGGTGTAACCAGAAACGCTTAATATCGTTTGCAGTTAACTGCATTTTTTCCAATTGCGCATTAATGATTTTTGCCACCAACGGACAAACATCTTTAAATACTTTGCGGCCATCTTGACGGAATAACTTGTCGTCAACCACTGCATCTTCGCTACGGTTTAAGAAACCGAAGTTATTGCGAATGTTGTTTGAAAATTGAGTGAATAAATGAATATCTAAAATTTCAAAACCAGTTTTAGTAGTGGTTTCTTCAATAATAGAAGCGGTCGCCACATCACCAAAAATGAAGTGACAATCACGGTTACGGTAGTCTAAGTGACCAGATGTAATCTCAACATTCACTAATAAAACACGGCGAGCACCTGAACGAATTGCATCTGCCGCTTGTTTCAAACCAAAAGTAGCAGCTGAACACGCAACGTTCATGTCGTAAGCATAACCTTGAATACCAAGTGCCGACTGGATTTCAATTGCCACAGCCGGATAAGCACGTTGCATGTTTGAACAAGCCAAAATTACAACATCGATATCTTCAGCAGTTACACCTGCATTTTCCATTGCCTGTTTTGCAGCAATAACGCCCCACTCTGCTTGAATTGAAAGTTCATCATTTGAACGTTCAGACAAACGCGGACGTAAACGTGTTGGATCAAGAATACCCGATTTTTCAATCACGTAACGGCGCTTAATACCAGAAGCTTTTTCAATAAATTCAGCACTTGAACCACGTAATTCTTCTAGTTCGCCTGCTGCAATTTTCTCTGCATTCTCTTGGTTATATTGTTCCACATAAGCATTTAAACTGTCGGCCAGTTCTTCATTAGAAATGATTTCTGTTGGGTGAAATAGCCCAGTACCTGTGATACGAATGCCCATGTAAAACTCCTAAAAAAATGAATAGGGTCTGTTAATCTTTCATTTATAAATTGCGTTGCCAGCTAAAAACAACATAAACAGACCCCGATCTATTTTAACTGATTCCCAAACGATCCCATAACTTTTGTAGTCGAGTTGGCGAAATAGGCATCTTGGTTTTCATCGGCTGAGAAAATAAAGAAATACGTAATTCTTCCAGCATCAAGTACAATTCTTTGATTCTTGGATCATTTTTGAACTTAAATACCTTGTCCATCCATGGATCGACATCGTCAATAGCAGCATGATCTCGCTGTAGATTATTTGGCAATCGATCTAAACGCAATAGCAGCGCTTTTAAATAACGTGGATATTCCTGCCAAAGATCAACTGGCTGGCAATAGACAAAATTGCCGAGTGACATTAAATCGAGTTGATCTTCAATATCATCGATACTGCGTCCAAATACGTCCGGATCAAGTACTAAAAGTTGACGACGGATTTGTTGCCACTGAATATAAATATCACTTAATTGCTCAAGTGCTTGCTGCCCATAGCTCAAAAATTGTTTTTTGACCTGTTCTAGCAGTTGATTAAATTCATCAGCATTGATTGGCAAAGTCGTAATTGCCATTTGTAAAGTCGCGTATACCAGCATTTGCTCAAGTTTAGCTTTATCGCCTAAAGGTGAATAAGCCAACGCAAGAGGTTTCGAAATCTGCTTTTTCAACTGACGAACCAAATCGCCAAGTTGCATATGGACCAGACGAATAATACCTTCTCGATGCTGTTTAATCGCCTCTGCCTGATCGTTAAATGTTTGTATAACCACGCCAGACTCATCTTTCGCCTCAAGTTCGGCAAAATTTTTAGTTGGCACTAAAGCTTGATATTGTTTAACAACAACCCCTGTCACCTTCTGTGAAGCTTCAAAGGTAAAGTTTTCAGGGAAGGTTTTAAATTCACCTTTTTGCTGTTTCACCGGACGATGCGTTTCTACGCGACAACGAGCCTTCAACTCAGCCAAGTCACGGCCTTTGGCGATCAATTTACCTTTTTCATCAATCACCTTAATAAAAGGCACCAAATACGGATCTATGCGTTCAAATGAAAAATCTTTTTCCGTAATCTGCTCACCACGTAAAGCAAACGCCAGATAGCTAAAGATATGTTGTCGCAAATGTACAGCATCAATACCTTGCATGAGCTTACGCGCCGTATCTGGAATTGGTACGAGGTTACGACGTTTATCTTTTGGTAAGGCTTTCAATAAGGCTTCAATGAGATCTAAACGCCAGCCTGGAATCCCCCACGACCAAATATTTTCATCTACCTGAGGCAATGCCTGTACCGGAATTTGGACCGTTGCGCCATCTTCATCATGACTTGGGTCAAAGCGATAAGTAGTTGCCAAGCGTAACTGACCATTATGTAAATGATCAGGGAATTGCTGCGTGGTCGGACGGTCATTGAGCCAAAGCGCATCATCTTCCACGTATAAATAACGCGGATTTTTTGCTTCTACGGTTGCACGCCAGTCTTCAAAACTACGACGACTCGCAATTTCTTCAGGAATTTTCGACGCATAGAACTGATAAATCGTTTCTTCATCGACCACCAAATCGCGGCGACGTAATTTATCTTCAACTCGCTCTACTTCTTCAAGTTTAAGCAAGTTGTGTTTTAAAAATGGTGGAACTGTACCCAGATTTCCTGTGGTTAATGCATCACGTAAGAAAATCTCATGTGCAGCAGGTTGATCAACTTTTTCAAAATTAACCAAACGCTTCGGTTCAATAATTAAACCAAACAATGAAATTTGTGCATAAGCATTTACAATACCGGCTTTTTTAGACCAATGCGGTTCGAAATAGTGATATTTCAATAAGTCGCGTGCAGCAAGCAAAATCCATTCAGGATCAATTTTTGCTAATGTACGTAAATAGACTTGAGAGGTTTCCACCATCTCAAAAGCCATCACCCACGCAGTATTGGTTTTATGCAAAGTACTGGCCGGAAAAACTTTAGCCTTTTGCTGACGCACCGCCATAAAGGTATTACGTTCATCAGTTTTATTGGCAATGAACGATAATAAACCGGTCAGCAACGCACGGTGCAAGTTTTCATAATTTGCAGGCTTTTCATTAAAACTAAGTTTTAAACCTTCGGCCAGCTCAACTAACTGCTGGTGTGTCTGTTTCCATTCACGTAACCGTAACCAACTTAAGAAATGCTGCTTAGCAAATTGACGGCGCTTGTTTTCCGACATTCCTGCTTCGCCTTTAGGATTTAAAGTATCCCAAAGTTTTAAATAAAACAGAAAATCTGAATCTGCCTCTTTGAATAGTGCATGCTTTTGATCAGCTTGCATTTGTTTATCTGCTGGACGTTCACGCGGGTCTTGAACTGCGAGTGCACTCACCACCACCAAAATTTCTTTGAGTACACCAAAATGAGCACCACCCACAATCATACGTGCGAGTCTTGGATCAATCGGCATACGTGCCATCATTTGGCCGACTTTGGTCAGTTCGTTTTTCTTCTCGTTCAGCGCGCCTAACTCAATGAGCAACTTACGACCATCATTGACTAGACGGAAATCTGGCGGCTCAATGAAATCAAAGTTTTCCAGCTCACCTAAACCTAAGCTCTGCATTTGCAGAATAACCGATGCCAAATTGGTTCGCTTAATTTCAGGTTCGGTAAACTCAGGACGACTTAAAAAGTCTTCTTCGCTATATAAACGAATACACACACCTGGAGCAACACGACCACAACGCCCTTTACGTTGATTTGCTGCAGCTTGTGAAATTGCCTCAATCGGTAAGCGTTGCACGCGTGAACGGTAGTTATAACGAGATATACGTGCAAAGCCGCTATCAATCACGTAGCGAATATTAGGAACAGTCAGTGCAGTTTCTGCAACGTTCGTCGCAATAATAATACGGCGGCCCTTTCCACTTGGGCTAAAAATCTTTTGTTGCTCAGAAACGGCTAAGCGTGCATACAAAGGTAAAATTTCGGTATGTCTCGGCCCGTACTTTTGTAAGGTTTCCTGCAATTCTCGAATTTCTTGCTCTGTACTTGAGAAAATCAGAATATCTGCATGTTCTGGATGGCCTTTTTCTTCGGCATCAGCAAAGCATTCCTCTACAGCTTGTACGACTGCACGCGGCAGGTTTTCTTCAAAGTCATCGAACTCGTCGTCATCACTACCACCAATATTCATTTCTGAAATTGGGCGATAACGCACTTCAACCGGATAACTACGCCCTTCTACTTCAAAAATTGGTGCATTATTAAAGTAGTTACTAAAACGATTTACATCTAAAGTTGCCGAAGTCACGATGACTTTTAAATCTGGGCGTTTTGGCAGTAACTGCTTTAAATAACCCATAATAAAATCGATATTGAGTGAGCGCTCATGCGCTTCATCAATAATGATGGTGTCATATTTAGACAAGAAGCGGTCATTTCCTAACTCGGCAAGCAAAATACCGTCGGTCATTAACCGGACAATCGAATCTTGCGAGCCTTGTTCATTAAAACGGATTTTAAAACCAATTGACTCGCCGAGCTTTTCGCCGACTTCTTCTGCAATACGCTGCGACACACTACGTGCAGCTAAACGACGTGGCTGGGTATGACCAATCATACCAGTCAAGCCACGCCCTGCTAACATTGCAATTTGAGGGAGCTGAGTAGTTTTCCCTGAACCTGTTTCACCAGCCACAATAATGACCTGATGCTTTTGAATCGCTTCTATTAAACGGTCAGCATATTGGGTTACAGGAAGATCCTGATTTAATTTGATTTTTGGTAAGCGTTCAAAACGCTGTCTAACTTTTGCATTAGACTGTTCAAATAATTTTTCAATCTCTGCAGTATTGGCTTTTTTATCTTTACGTAAACGATTTAAACGGTAACGATCTCTCGCCATCACCCATTGATCTATATTTAAACCATTCAGCACAGATAAGTTTTCCTGAAAATTCAACAATCCTCTATTTTACGCCTTAATGACCATAAGGTAAAACAATTGGTTTTTTATATATTTTTAATTTTTTTACATTTCACCCTTGAATTTTTAGTAGGTAAGCTTCATGTTGTTAGGCAAGTTTCTTTTACTATAACTGTCATTTGATTTACATGTTTTTGCAGTCAAATCGAATACAGTATTTGGGGACTTAAAAATCGAAAATTTCATACTTATTCAATTTTCCGATTTTAGTCATGTAAAAATACTATTTCCCCAATAAAGAATTTTTATTTATTCTACATCTCGTAAACAAGTTTAAATATAAACCTCAATCATGGAGACAATGATGAGCTTGATTAATACTGAAGTTAAACCTTTCCAAGCAACTGCTTACCACAACGGCCAATTCATCGAAGTGAACGAAACTAACCTTAAAGGTAAGTGGTCTGTTGTATTCTTCTATCCTGCTGACTTCACTTTCGTATGTCCTACTGAGCTTGAAGACTTAGCTGATAACTACGCTGAATTCCAAAAATTAGGCGTGGAAATCTACGGTGTTTCTACTGACACTCACTTCACTCACAAAGCTTGGCACGACACTTCAGACGCGATCAAGAAAATCCAATACCCATTAATCGGCGATCCAACTTGGACTCTTTCTAAAAACTTTGACGTTTTAATCGAGTCTGAAGGTTTAGCTGACCGTGGTACTTTCGTTATCGATCCAGAAGGTAAAATCCAAATCGTTGAAATCAACGCTGGCGGTATCGGTCGTGACGCATCTGAACTTCTTCGTAAAGTAAAAGCTGCTCAATACGTACACTCTCACCCAGGTGAAGTTTGCCCAGCTAAATGGAAAGAAGGCGAAGCAACTCTTGCTCCATCTATCGACCTAGTTGGTAAAATCTAATCTCTCTTAGATTTTAGAAACCTAAAGAACCATCCTTTATCGGATGGTTCTTTTGTTTTGAATAAGCACATCACATTTTCTACTGATACTTTTACAATTCTGCCCTTCCCCGTTACCTAAACATTGAGTAATGTCAAATAAACAACTGGTTAATTTTTGAGTACGTTTGATATGAAATAAAGGGGTGCATTTATGGCGAATACAGCGGTCGTCACTTCATGGAAATACAATGCGACATCGCGTCATTTAAAAATTTTTTATAGCGATGGCTCAGGAGATCTCTATCATCCTGTTCCTGAGTTTGTTTATGACAACTTATTGCGTTCAACCGATAAAGCCGCTTTTGTACACAAATACTTAGAATTTAATTTGCACTTTACCCGACTCTCTTTGGTGATTGCCTCATAAAATTATAAAAAAGGCCTGTTCAAAACAGGCCCCAACTGGAATATGAAAAATTATTTCAGCATAACTATTTTGTGACCACTAAACACAAACCTGCGCCGACAGACAAAATGCTACTCATGTAATCCGGATCTTTTTTAATTAAGGCTATAAATCGATTTACTTCTGCCGCATGAGATATCACATTATCAACGACTAAAACCCCACCTTTAGGCTTCATTAGGCGTTTTAAATCTGGCCAATAATTTTCATATGCATCACGTTCAGCATCTAACAAAATAAAATCAAATTTTTCCTGAGCTGCTTTTAAGTAATCGGCTGCATCTCCTACCCAAAATTGAACAATTTCACTGAGCTCTAACTCAGCTACATGACGTTTTGCCTCTGCACTTCGCTTTGCATCAATTTCAACTGTAATGACTTGCCCACCAGTCGCTTGGGCAGCTTCGGCAAGCCACAAAGTTGAATATCCTGTTGAAGTGCCAATTTCCAAAATAGACTTGGCTTGCTGCATACGAATAAGCTGGGAAATTAACTGGGCAGATTCTACTTCTATATTACGATATCGTTGTAAACGATCGGATTGCTGTGAGTCATGCTGTTTAAAGGTGTCATATAAATCAGCAACTCTTTGTAAGAAAATAGTATTTGGCATCTATTTTACTCCTTCTTTATATGACAGCCGTTTTATTTAAGTACTTTGTATTAATTTAAAACGCGGTACGACGCTACCATCACTCATTTGCACGGTTTCAGTAAACATATCAAGTGGTCGAACCCAAGTTGAATAATCACCATATAAACATTGATAAACGACCAATTCCTCTTCAGTTTCACTGTGTTTTGCTACAGAAAAAACTTGATAGAGATTACCTTTATAATGCTGATAAATACCGCGTTGCAATGACATGAAAGTACCTTTTAATGTTATGACATAAAATCTTTACAGCCATATAACATATATAAATTTTCAAACACTTTCACTTTAAAATACTGCAAAACTAAAAATGAAATTAAGATGCTCTTTTGTACTTTCTTAACTTACGCGTTGTTGCAAATCAACATTCAAAAAAACGATTAAATTCATAAAAACATACTGTTTTACCTATTCATTGTTTTAACGTACTATGCATCTATTGAAAAAATTTGGATGCATTGGAGTAAAAAACAGATGTTAGATCAAAACATTAAAACTCAATTAAAAGCTTACCTAGAACGTTTAGAAAGTCCAATCGAATTAGTTGCTGCTTTAGATGAATCAGACAAAGCTGCTCAAATTAAAGAATTAGTAACTGAAATCGCTGAGCTTTCTGACAAGGTAACAGCCCGTTTTGACGGTAACAATACACGTCGTCCAAGCTTTGGTGTGGCTAAAGCAGGTGAACAGCCTCGTGTGTTCTTTGCAGGCTTACCAATGGGCCATGAGTTTACGTCTTTGATCTTGGCTTTGTTACAAGTGTCTGGCTATGCACCTAAAGTGTCGGATGAAGTTTTAAATCAGATTAAAGGCTTAAACCTCAAAGCTAACTTTGATGTATTTGTATCACTCAGCTGTCATAACTGTCCGGACGTGGTACAGGCGCTTAACCTGATTGCCATTTATAACCCGAACACCACGGCAACCATGATTGATGGTGCATTCTTCCAAGACGAAGTGGAACAACGCAAAATCATGGCTGTACCGATGGTATTCCAGGACAATGAACACATTGGTCAAGGTCGTATGACGCTTGAAGAGATTGTGGCAAAACTTGATACCAATTCAGCTGAAAAAGACGCAGCAGCACTCAATGCCAAAGATGCGTTTGATGTATTGGTGATTGGTGGTGGACCTGCGGGTGCAACAGCTGCAATCTATGCGGCACGTAAAGGCATTAACACAGGTATCGTGGCTGAACGCTTTGGTGGTCAGGTCATGGATACCATGGACATTGAAAACTTCACTTCTGTGCAAAAAACACAAGGTCCTAAGTTTGCTGCTGAAATGGAAGCACATGTTCGTGAATACGATGTGGATATCATGAACCTGCAACGTGTCAGCAAAATCACTGGTGCAGACCAAACAGCAAATGGCTTGGTTGAAGTTGAACTTGAAAACGGTGCAAAACTTGAATCGAAAACTGTGATCCTTTCAACAGGGGCACGTTGGAGAGAAATGAATGTACCCGGTGAAGCTGAATACCGTACCCGTGGTGTAGCGTACTGTCCACACTGTGATGGTCCATTGTTCAAAGGCAAACGTGTTGCCGTGATTGGTGGCGGTAACTCAGGTGTTGAAGCGGCGATTGACCTTGCAGGTATTGTTGAGCATGTAACTCTGGTTGAGTTTGACACTAAACTTCGTGCTGACCAAGTCTTGCAAAACAAGTTAAACAGCTTGCCAAACACCACTGTGATTATGAATGCATTAAGCACAGAAGTATTGGGTGACGGTTCACAAGTAACCGGTCTTAAATATAAAGACCGTGCAACTGATGGAGAGCATGTGGTAGAGCTTGCAGGGATCTTTGTACAGATTGGTTTACTTCCAAACACTGACTTCTTAAAAGACAGTGAGGTTGAGTTAACCAATCGTGGAGAGATCATTGTCAATGACCGCAACGAAACCAATGTAAAAGGTGTATTTGCTGCAGGTGACTGTACCACTGTACCTTACAAGCAGATCATTATTGCTACAGGTGAAGGCGCTAAAGCATCACTCTCTGCGTTTGATTACATCATTCGTTCTGGGCAGTAGAACTGGTCAAATCACTATCATTTAATTCAAGCCTAGCATTACAAAATGCTAGGCTTTTTTAATACGAGAGTTACAACTTTTTAACAATTTTTGATCTTTATTAATCAGTTACTTTATGTTTATATTTTAGACATCCATAATTTTGGATGCCATGAATTAGAAGGAAAAACACAATGAATAAATTACTTGTTGCTTTAGGTCTTGCTGCGACTGTTGCCCTTGTTGGTTGTAATAAAGATAAAGCTCCAGAAACTGGTGCTACTACAGGTGAACACTTAGAAAATGCTGCTCAACAAGCAAGTGCTGATATCAAATCTGCTGGTGATCAAGCTGCGAGCGATATTGCAACTGCAACAGACAACGCTTCAGCTAAAATTGATGCTGCTGCTGACCACGCTGCTGATGCGACTGCTAAAGCTGCAGCTGAAACAGAAGCTACTGCACGTAAGGCAACTGCTGATACAGCTCAAGCTGTTGAAAATGCAGCTGCTGATGTGAAAAAAGATGCTCAACACTAATTCGCTTTAGCATTAAAAAAGCCCCTATTGCTTAGGGGCTTTTTTAATGCTTTTGAAAATTGCTTATGAAATTAAACCTTCATCACGCATTGCAATTTGTACAGACTGACGTTCTGCAACTTTATTACGTAAGGCAATAATATGTTTATATGGCGTTAAATCATGCTCAATTGAGTTTGACCAATTTGTTAAAACAAATAAATACGCATCTGCTGGACCAAAATTATCATTTACCAAATAGTCATAATCCGACTCAGCCAAATAATTATCGATATATTTTAAAAGACGGTCGATTTCAGCATAAGCTTTTGTTTTTTCATCATTTGTTAACGGCGCCCCAAAAAATACCGCGTATGCATCATGCAATTCAGAATTTAAATAGCCCAACCATTCTAATACTTTCGCACGGCCTAAGCCCGAAGGAGGAATCAAATCTTGTTTAGGGTCGTGCTGAGCAAGGAAAGGTAAAATCGCTACGTTTTCAGTTAAAATTAAGCCCGGATTAATTTCTAAAGCTGGTACATATCCCTTTGGGTTAATTTCATAATAATCTGCACCTTTTTCTGTTTTATGTGTTTTTAAATTTACTCGTTCTAAATCAAAATCAACATTAATTTCATTTAAAATAATATGTGCAGCTAAAGAACATGCGCCTGGCGAATAATATAATTTCATATCTGATCCTTGTTATTTCACATTAACGTTTTAAATTGGTTCTAAAAAACCTGCAAGGTTTGTACAATTCCTTAATTGTAAAAAAGCGTAAATTTATAAATTACTTACACTACCTAATATTCTTGAAAAAGTTTTCCCTTGCAAGTTGTCTTGCGTGACGATTGTTTAAAATATGATAAAACACATTCACATCACGCATTTTTACCGTTAACTACGTTTAAAAAGCTGGCTAATCCATTCCATTAATTGAGATAAGAAATCGAAAATTGGACTTTTCTGGTTATCATTTGGCTGATTCGAGTCTTTGCCATTTAAATCTAGGTCGACAATCACAGGGTCATGGTCCGAAGAACGATAGGCATCTTCACTATAGAACAAAGCTTTTTGCTCATCAGTCTTATATTCTTCGTTGTAATCTAGAACCGTCGGCTCGTCAGCATTAATATGCCAAGCAAAAGTACGAACTACTTTTGGATATAAATCTGCATCAGCAATAGCATGGTCTAAGTTACCCGCTCCACCATTACCATTTGCATCGCTTGCCACACCAAAAACATAACTGTACGCCTGAGCGCCTTGCCCAACTTTAGCGTCATTGAGTAAGACTTTATAATTGGCTTTTTCAAATGCCAAAATCGGCGCCTCTTTTGCATAACTATTCATGTCTCCAACGAGTAAAGCATTTTGCTTAGGCACTTGCGTCGGATTTTTTGCTAGCCACTGTACAATTTGATCAACAGCTTTTACACGGGTTGGATTCCAGCATCCCTGACCATCATTTTGATCTGCATTAGAAGAGTTGGCATCTACTCCACTACATCCTTTTGATTTCAAATGGTTTGGAATAACAGTAAATGTTTTATTACCACGAACAGCTTGGAAAGTTTGAGCTAAGGTTGTTCGGTTTTTATCACCTAAATCAAGCACAACAGCTTTATTTAAAGACTTCACACGCTTGCTGTTATAAATAATCGCAACAGCAATAACATCATTACCTAAACGATCCAGATTTTCAGGAATAACATATTTCCAGTCTGGACCTAGTGCACTGGTTAAATGAGCAATTGCGCTGTTTGGGCCATAGCCATTGTTGGCAATTTCCATTAAACCGTAAACGTCAGCATCAATCGATTTGAGTGCACTCACAATTTTACGGTGCTGTTTATCAAACTCTGCTTGTGTGTTTGCACCACGCTCTGTTGGGAAACCTGTTGCACCATTGTCATAGTTCAAGACGTTAAATGAAGCTACACGAATATGATTGGCATTTTTCGTAATAATATTTTGACGCGGGTTGGTTTGAGCAATAACTTCTGGTTGCGTACGTCCAAGCACTGGTTGTACGCGCCAACCGTTAAAACGATATTCTAAAATCCCTTCGACATTTTTAAGCTGGTAGCCTGAACGCAATGTATTGGCAGCACTAAAATTTGTAGGTAACCATGGTGTACGGTTTTGATTGTTATAACCATCATCAAAAATAATTTTAGATAATAAATTTTTCTGAGCTAGAGCTTTAGCTTCAGGAGATAGCGCTGGATATAAATTGGTTGGAATATATAAGCGACCTAAACTTAAAGATAGTTCACCATAACGGCCATAATTATAATTCTCACTCACCGTTAAAGTCTGAGGCAATTTCACCAACATGCCTTGATAACGCTGCGGAGAATGGGTTGAACCGCCTGTTAAGCTCGAAAATGGTAGTTCAAGGCTAATTGGCTGAACCTGATTTGCCATATTGCTATTACAGGTTTGAATATCTTGTTGTAATTGGTCAATCTGTAGCTGATTTTGATAGCTGGTTAAACGGCCACGTAAAATAACCTCATCACCAATTTGTCCACCTTTCACCGTACTACTATTCGGAATATAAACAAAAATGGCATTGCTCACATTTGCACGTGCTTTCGTATCAGGTGTTTGAACATAAAAACCTGAGAAACCATTTGCATAACGATAGTCGGCAGTAATTACCCCACGCACGGTATAAGTCTGGTTTTGTGCTGATGTTGCTAAATCGGCAATTGGTGTATCTGAGCTTGAACAGCTGACCGTTTCAATAGGAGGCTGAGTAGTAGTACCTGATAGATTTGTAAAATCATTTCGGTTTGCCCATGCTGTCCATGAATGGTCCAAATCAAATGCCGCTGTCGGATCAATACTCAAAGCTGGATTTTCAGTTTCAATACGTTTAAAGCTATTTCCCAAGCTTGAAACAGCAGTTCCCCATCCTGCCTCAGGTCGTTCCCCAATACGGCCAAAACGATCTACAGGTGTGCCTTTATAAACAAGCACAACTGCATCATCCCCATTAAAAGACAATGCAGCCACTTGATGTACTTTATTGCCAAGTTCTGTCTGTAACTCTGAACGCCCCACCAAAAATTTTTGTTTACTTGCAAGTGTACCTTGTAAACGGAAAGTGGCTGTTTTCGCAGTCCCACCATTATTAAATTGTTGAATTTCATAATCGGCCAAGTTAACAGTAGTACCATCCGGGTTATAAATTTCTAACCCTTTTTTATTATTGCTACCATCAACATACTGGCTAAACATGAGCTGTGCTTGAGCAACAGAACTATATGAAAATGCACCTAATGCACTTAAAAAAACCGAAAGTGTTTTTAATTGAAAAGTTTTCATGAGTAAAAATGTTCATGTGAGTTTTAATTAGCCTCTTAGATTAAATATTGATCATGACATCTACATGAAGAAAAACACCGAAAAATTTGACTTGACCACCTGAAGACTTAAAATACCGCATTTGAATTTCAATATTGCCAAGGTTATGTCGATCGATCAGTTAGAAACGCAAATTGCAGAATTGGACAATTTGCCTGAACACCGTGAAATTGTGACGTTTATGCGTCGTTCAGCCCCACTCAATACGTCTCAACGCACGGCTTTAGAACAACATCGCGATTTAATTTTGGAATATCCCGTGGGTGACTTACGTCAGCACTTCGAGCATCCAGAGCGCCCTTTAACTGTTGAAATTGGTTTCGGTATGGGCCGTTCTTTAGTGCTTATGGCTAAAGCGAACCCTGAACGTAACTATGTGGGTATTGAAGTCCATGTACCGGGCATTGCTCAATGTGTCTATGAAGCAGGTATGGCAGAGCTTAAAAATTTACGTGTACTCGATGCTGACGCAATTCAAGTTTTACGTGAAATGCCTGACAACAGTATCAACTGCGTACAACTTTACTTCCCAGACCCTTGGCAAAAGAAACGTCATTTCAAACGCCGTTTTGTTATTCATGAGCGTATGCAACTGGTCGAACAAAAACTTGAGCTTGGTGGTACGTTCCACGCAGCAACAGATTGGGAACCGTATGCTGAGTGGATGTTGGATGTACTAGACAACCGTCCAGACCTTGAAAACTTGGCTGGTAAAGGCAACAGTTATCCTCGACCAGAATGGCGCCCAGTGACTAAGTTTGAACGCCGTGGTATTGAGTCAGGTCATAAGATTAATGATTTTATCTTTAAGAAGATTAAGTAAGAAACAGGGCTTAGTAACAAACTAGGCCCTTTTCATTTCAATATTAAAAATTAAATAAACCTATAACTTATCTTGTCCATTTTTCTGGCTAATTAAAGATTGCCAATTGAACTCAATCTCGTTATTTATAGAAAAGGTACTTGCCATACTAAAAATACTAAGGACAACACATGTTAAAAATCTTAGGGCGTGATAATTCTATTAATGTTCGCAAAGTCTTATGGCTATGTGACGAATTAAATCTTACATATGAGAGAGAAGATTGGGGAATAGGTTTCCGCTCCGCTCAATCTCCTGAATTTTTGCAATTAAATCCAAATGGTCAAATTCCAGTAATCTTAGATGGTGACTTAGTCCTTTGGCAGTCGAATAGCATTATACGTTATCTGGCAAATGCTTATGATAAAGACCATATACTCTACCCAACTCAAGCTAAACAAAGAGCTATTATTGACCAGTGGGTTGATTGGCAAGCTATAGAACTGAATAACAGCTGGACTTATGCATTTATGTCGCTCATTCGACATTCAGCCCTTCATCAAGACCCGAATTTGTTACAACAAGGTATTGATCAGTGGAATAAACAAATGCAGATTCTCGATCAACAACTTGCAAAAACTCAAGCCTATCTTGCAGGTACTGAGTTTACTCTAGCTGATATACCAATTGGGCTGTCTGTGCAACGCTGGAAAGCCACTCCTTTTGACCATCCAGCGCTTAAACATGTCGACCAGTATTTTGAACGTTTAAATCAGCGTAAAGGCTTTTTAAAATGGGGCAATAACGGTCAACCTTAATCTCTTAAAATTAAGATGAGTGATGGCGCTTTACGATGCCATCACTTAAAAGTTGATAAACCTGTTTTAAATCATCTCGATTTGCTTGGGCTAATAAGCTTTGATGCATTACCAAGATATTCTGATCTCCCCGCATTGCAGGTCCTGTTTGCATTTGCTTTGGATCATTTTCAGTAGCTTTTTTTGCTGTTTCCAGAATTAATGGGTAAAGCAAGCCAAAGTCGACCTGCTCTGCATCTACAACTTGCTTTGCCATATCAAAACAATAATTACTAAAATTACAGGCAAACACGGCTGCCAAATGCAAAGTTAAACGTTGTTTGGAGGTATATTGATATACACGCTTACTTAGGCTATTTGCTAAATCAGAAAGTATGACTAAATCGTCTTTATTGGTCGCCTCTACAAATAATGGTGTGGCTTGCCAATCAACGTCTCTTTCAAGACTGAACGTTTGCAAAGGATAAAACACCCCTGCTTTTTCATGAATATTACTGATGACTTGAATGTCTGTGCTACCCGAGGTATGGACCATAAGCGTTTCTGGGAATATCTCATGTACCTGCGTTGCAAGTTCAGTAATAGCACTGTCTGAAACAGCTAGAATAATTAAATCGCTTGGTTGAAACTCTTGAAGAGACTGACATGCTTTCGCTTGAATTTGCTCTGCAAACTTCTTGGTTTTCTCAAAATCACGTGCATAGACTTGTGCGATGTGATGACCTTGAGCCAACAGTGCCTTTGCCAAATGGAAGGCAACACGCCCACTCCCTAACAAACTAATTTTCATGCCAACCTAACAATATTTATTTCTATAAAAAAAGCTTCTCAAAATGAGAAGCTTTTTTCAAATTAGAATTCAATAAAATCTGTTTTTTATTGAGCTACTGAAAACTCAATACGACGGTTTTTAAAGCGTCCTTCTTCAGTCGTATTGTCTGCAACTGGCTGTTCTGAACCATGGCCTTTAGCAACCAGTTTAGAAGCATCCACTCCTTTAGAAACTAAATAATCTACTACTGCTTGAGCACGTCGTTGAGAAAGCGCTTTATTAGCAGCGGCATTCCCTGTTGAGTCGGTGTGACCACCTACATCTAATTTAACACCAGACACTTTATTTAAAAGGGTTGCTGCTTGATCAAGAATAGCTTTGTTATCTGCAGGTATGTCACTTGAGCCACTCGCAAAGTTAATAATTTGTAAATTAAGTGCTTTAACTAGTGCGTTTACATCTACATTGTTCGGGTCAATTGCAGTTAAGGCTGTTTGTGAAGCACTTAAACTATTGCTTACAGACTGTTCAGCTGTTTCTGGCGCTGCGGCAACAACTTCGGTATGTGGAACAAGTGCTTTTACTTTAGCAGTTAACGCTTCTAACGCTGCAGCATCACCTGCTTTCAATGTAATCTTGTCACCCACCCATTCTAAAGAAGCGTCTGGAATACCTTTTAATGCACCCAACACGCCTGCTAAAGCATCCTTATCGGTAAAAGCAGCCGCATAAGTTTGACTTGTATCAACATCACAATCTTTAGTAGCTGAAAAGACTTGTTTAACTTGAGTTTGTAAAGTCGCCAAGAAACCTTGATCGCCAATTCCAGCCTGACACTGGCTCACAGCACCTTTATCATCGGTGCTTAAAGTTAAAGTAGCTGGAGCAGCCGCGGCCTCTACACCGCTTGCAGCTTTAGTTTCAGGTGCAGGTGTAGCTTCTTTATGCTGGCAAGAGCGCCACAACCAAGCAATTAATAACCCAAGAATAATGAGCGCAATAATGGGTAAAAAACCACGAGATTTGCCCGTAGTCTCTGTTGCTGCTGCAAGTGGCGGTGCTGTCGATGAAGTTACAGAAGATAAACCAGCTCCAATACCTAATGGAGCTAATAAGCCCACGGCCCATCCTGGTAAATATGAACGGATCGTTTCAGCATGCTGACGTAAATAGTTCACAATACTTTGTTGATCATTTCCGGCAACGTCAGAAATTGCATTAAGGCTCGGTTTTAATGCGCTATTGAGGGTATTTTCGATTTCATTATTTGGTGCTGTACCGCTTAAATGGGTAAGCACAGTATTCTTAATTTGCTCATTATGAGAAAAAAGATCGGATAATGACGGAGCCAAACTGTTTTTCAATTGTCCTATAAGATCAGGTTTAGCAGCTAATAATGAAAGTAGAATTGGATAAAACTTAGATAAAGCGTTTGTTTTTTCGCCGAGGTATCCATCCTGATTATTTAATATTGTTGAAGATACTTTTTCTTTAAGCAGTTCTATAGGGTTTATCGACATTGGTTATTCTCCCGAATCTTATACGTCGTAACCAGCAACTTTTTGATTATTCAAATACTTCTCTTTGCTGATAGTTTTTTATTCTAATGCGCTCGAAATCTTTTGTTGTTTTTTAAATAATTTATATACAATTTTCCATCTAGTATTTACAAAACAGGTAGATCTTTATGATCTACCTGTTTATATTTTATATCGGCATTTTGCTGCTTAAAATTAAACAGCAAAAGTCTGTAAGACTTTACCTGTAAGCTTTTGACCCAGTAAAGGGGTGTTTTTCCCTTGAGATAAAATAGTGTCTTTACTTACAGTCCAGCTTAACTCAGGATCTACCAACACCCACCCTGCTTCAGCTTGCCAACGTGCTGTCATATTTGCTACCTGTGCAGGAGCACTTGTCACTTTAGTTACCCATTCTAAAGGTTCAAATAAACCTTCATTAATGAGCTGAATACCCAAAGCCACATAAGTATCAAATGCAGTAATACCCGGTTGGGTCTCTGCAAATGGAGCCATTTTAGCTGAACTGCTTAAAGGCTCATGGTGGGTACAGATTGCATCAATTACACCTTGTTTTAAACCTTGGCGTAAAAGCTCTTTATCTTGCTCAGAACGTAATGGTGGACGAACATGTGCAAGTGAATTGAAGCCATCAATTAGTTGCTCAGTTAAATGTAACTGATGCATTGCTACATCGGCAGTAACCGGTAAACCTTTTGCTTTTGCAGCACGAATTAATTCGACCGAAGCGCCACAAGACAACAAACCAAAGTGAGCTTTGACACCTGTCGCTTCAATCATAAGCAGATATTTTGCAATCGCTACGGTTTCTGCAATTGCAGGAATCATTGGTAAACCTTGACGTGATGCAATAAAGCCTTCATGAGCACAACCATCTTTAGCAAGTTGTGGCTCTTCAGCATAGAAAACGACGGTTAAACCAAGACCCGCGGCGTACTCTAATGTACGAACAACAACATCGTCATTTTCAAAAGCAGCATTCGCATTTGAAACAGCAGTACAGCCACCCTTTTTAAGGCCTGCCATATTTGCTGGTTGCTTACCATTTAGACCTTGAGTCTGGGCACCGATGATATGCATGTGAATACCACCATCATGCCAAGCTTTTTCAATTAAGCCGTGAATGAGCGCACCGTTGTCTTGTACAATCGGCTTTGAGTCTGGCGGCGTAATGACGTGCAAAATACCATTAGCACGTGCAGCTTTACCTTCTGATTTCAACGTTCCATGCTGCTGCTGACCTGGTTCACGCAAACGTGCACACAAATCAACCATAGTTGGCATTAACCATTTACCCTGACCATCAATAGTTTGTTCAACCTGATCGACTGGGGCAATGAGCTTACCATCTTGAAGATATACAGTTTGTACGCTGTCTGTTTTTTGGATTGGGTCTAACACACGTACATTTTCAATTTTTACAATACTCATGTGATCCATTCCTTACAACGCAATCGCTTCAATTAAACCTTGTTCTTGGAGTTGCCCTTGCATAGACAACGCTAGCACAGCCATACGAACTGCAATACCGTTAGTGACCTGTTTTAAAATCACTGACTGTTCGCCATCAGCAATACTCGAATCAATTTCTACACCACGGTTCATTGGTCCCGGATGCATAACAATACAGTCCGGTTTAGCCAAGCTAAGGCGCTCTTTGTTTAAACCGTACATTCTGTAAAATTCAGATTGTGAAGATAATGCTGGTGAATCGATACGTTCATTTTGAATACGTAAAGCAATAATCACATCACAACCGGTAATGCCTTCATCCATGTTATTGAACAAACGAACATGGTCGCCATATTCTGAAAAACCAACCGGTAATAAGGTGTTCGGCGCAATCACACGGATATCTTTACATCCGAGTGTTTGAAGTGCAGCTACATCTGAACGCGCAACGCGAGAGTGTTTAATGTCACCAATAATGGCAACACTCAAGTCTTCAAATGGTTTTTTCGTCTCACGGCGAATAGTGAGCATATCGAGCATCGCTTGCGTTGGATGGGCATGACGTCCATCTCCGGCATTAATAATTGCGACTTTCGGACATACATCTTTAGCAATGAAATGTGCAGCACCTGAAGATGAATGACGTACAACAAAAATATCGGCAGCCATTGCTTCGAGGTTCCAAAGCGTATCTCGTAAAGTCTCACCTTTTGACGTGCTTGAACGTGCAATATCAATGTTCAATACATTGGCAGACAAACGTTTTGCTGCTGCTTCAAAAGTAGTACGAGTACGGGTGGAGTTTTCAAAGAAGAGATTCATAACCGTCCGACCTTCTAAAAGCGGGCGGTTAATTAAATTATTATTATCATCTAAAAAGCTTTGCGCGGTATCTAAAATCTTAGTGAGGTTTTCTTTTGAAAGGCCCTCAATCGTTAAAAAATGTTTTAAATTTCCGTCTTGATTGAGCTGAACCTGGCTCGGTTGATGCAACGCTGCAATATGCATAATGGATTCCTATGGGTCGAATCGCGAAAACGTGCATAGTGTAGCTGAATTCCGTTCTTTTCGCAGAAGAACTTTACAGAATAAGGCCCTAAATTGACCAGAAAATTTAGAGCCGTGCTCAGATTACCTTAAAGCACCAATATAATGATGTGGCACTTGTGCCCGATAAATGTCTTCGGCTGTGATTTCTGATTCTTCACTAGTTTGAATACTTACTGTCATTTCTTTTTGAGACTGCTCTGGTATTGAATCCGTCAATACCATTAATCGTTCAACACAGCGTTTTAATTCGTCATCTTCTGCTTCTAGTGCCAGTGCAATTACATATTTCGCATAGTCTTTATTTCGAACAACATACATTGCATCTATCACCCGTCCCGTTACTCTGCGCATACGCACATAAATTTGAGTAGCTAGTGTGAAAGCTTCTGCATTCGCTATAAAACCATTCCCCATCATATCTTTCATTTATATTCCCCTATGTATTCAAATCATGAAATTGGTTAAAAACCATCAATAATGATTAATTAAATAAGTTTTATTTCGAAAGATTTAGCAAAATACATACCAGTTTTTATATTTTAAGCTTTAAAAATCAATTTATTGGTTGCCAAGTGATAGGTTGCAATAATTTAAAAACTTTTAGACACCAAAATACGTTAAACTTTGCATCGTTAATATTTATATGTTTTGGTCAATCGAGTTTATGAATACCTCTTTACGTTTAAACCACTATTGGATTACTTGTGCTGATGGTTTAGAAACCCTCTTACAAGAAGAAATAGAACAGCTTGGCACCAAAGTGACAGAACGTAAAGCAGGACGTTTAATCATTGAAGGAACGCTTGAACATGCTTACCGTATTTGCATGTGGTCACGTCTTGCTTCACGTGTTTTACTTCCAATTCATACTTATGAACTTGAACGTACCCACGATGCACGTGATGTAGCAGAAGAGCTTTATGAAGGTGCAATTAGTTTTGATTGGTCACTTATTTTTGCACCACAAAGTACCTTTGCAATTCGCTTACACGCAGAGCGTGAAATTAAGGTAAATACGCAGTTTGCAACCCTTCGTGTAAAAGACGGTGTTGTTGATTCCTTTATGGAAGCTGTAGGTCGCCGCCCAAGTATTGATACCAAACAACCGGAAATTACATTATATGTGCTTGCGGGCAAAACCGAGCATACATATTGCCTAGATTTATCTGGTGATTCATTACATAAACGCGGCTACCGTCGTTTCATGACAGATGCGCCAATTAAAGAAAACCTCGCAGCAGCAATTTTACAAAAAGCCAAGCTTAAGGAACGTAACCCGGAAATTGTACTTGACCCAATGTGTGGTTCAGGCACATTTATTATTGAAGCATTAATGATTTTAACTGATCGTGCGCCGGGTCTTGTACGTCGTTTTGGTTTTAATGGCTGGCATGGTCATGACCGTGAACTTTGGCTTTCACTCAAAGCCGAAGCAGCAGAGCGTCATGAAAAAGCACTTGAACAACCGTTACCTAAGTTTTATGCATACGATGCTGACTGGGAAGCTGTAAAAGCAACACGCGAAAACATTATTGCAGCAGGTTTTGAAAAGCTACTAGGCGATATTCAAATTGAAGAGCGTACTTTAGCAGACTGGCCAGATTTCGGTGCTGAAAATAAAACTGCTTTTATCGTTACCAACCCTCCATATGGTGAGCGCTTAGGTGACAAAGCTTCTAACCGTTCTCTTTACTTAGGCTTATCTGCCCTCTTACAAAAGAACTTCCCAAATCAATATGCAGCAATTATTGCCGCACAAATTGAACAAGCGGATGTTTTAGCATTTGAAGCACCAGAAACATTACGATTAATGAATGGTAAATTACCGATTTATGTTCGTTTCGGTACAGTTAAACCTGAAAAAGTCACTCAACCCTTCTTGGCAAACTGGCAAGCTCAACCTGTTGAAATGGAAGAAGCTCAAGACTTTGCTAACCGTTTGCAAAAGAACATGACTGCCTTGAAAAAGTGGGCAACCAAAGAAAATATCTATTGCTTACGTTTATACGATGCAGACCTCCCTGACTTTAACCTTGCTGTAGACTTATACGGCGACCGTTTACATGTTCAGGAATATGCACCACCTAAAAAGATTGATCCTGAAAAAGCAAAAAAACGTTTTAACTTAGCGCTTGCTGCTATTCGTGCGGTGACAGGATTAAATCGTGATGCAATCTTTATTAAAACACGTGCGCGTCAAACTGGTACCAATCAGTACACCAAACAAAGTACAGCCAATAAACGTTTCATCGTGCAAGAAGGTAAAGCTAAAATTTTAGTGAACCTAACTGACTACCTCGATACAGGTTTGTTCCTTGACCACCGTCAAATGCGTTTACGTATTGCTAAAGAAGCACGTGGTAAGCACTTCTTAAATCTTTATAGTTATACCTCGACAGCCAGCTTACACGCGGCCTTAGGCGGCGCTGCAAGTACAACCAGTGTAGATTTATCTAATACTTACTTGAGCTGGTCAAAAGAAAACTTCGTTTTAAATGGTTTAACAGTAGATCATGCAGACGAGCAGCATATGTTCTTTGCAAGTGACTGTTTTGAATGGTTAAAAGAAGGTCATGAACAATACGATCTTATTTTTATTGACCCGCCAACATTCTCTAACTCTAAAAAGTTCCACGGTACTTTTGATGTGCAGCGCGATCACGTCTCTTTGATTAAACGTGCAATGAACCGCTTAACAAGTGAAGGTACACTTTATTTCTCAAATAACTATCGTGGTTTTGAGATGGATGAAGAGATCGAGGCTTTATATGAAGTTGAAGAAATTACTTCTGAAACGATTGGACCCGATTTTAAACGTAATCAAAAAATCCACCGTGCATGGAAAATTCAGCATCCTGGATTAAATTAATCTGAATTTGAAAAGGAAGTTATCATTACTTCACGGTAATGATAACTTCACCATGTACATTCTTTGACTCAAAATCATAACGCGTAAATCGATCAGCTCTTTCTGGCAGAGCAACCATTTCTAACTTTTTCTTCTCTTTTCCATCAATGACCTGATTTTGCTTTTGTTCTTGATAAGGTGATAACACACTTGTGCGCAGTGAATTCCATCGAACCTGCTGTAAATAGTTATCCCCTAGTGTTTGCCGAACTTGACGTTGCTCTATTTCTGGCTTCTTCGCATCATCTTGAGCTTTCGCAATAATTACGGGTAGAGCTGCCGTTACTGCTCCTGTTTGAGTTGCAAGCGCACTTTCATTCATAGGCTGTGCAGCCCATAGATTCGTCGGTAATACCGCTATACAACTTAAAATTCCCAGCACACACCCTTGCTTATTGTTCATCATGTTCATCCTAAAATTGTTATTGTTTGTTATATCGAATCAAACTAACAAGTTTTTAACCTTGTCGCAATGTTATAAAGAAACTTCCCGATAATTAGCATTGATCATTTTAAAACCTGAAATTCTTCACAGGCTTTTTGTGAATATTCAAATAGTTTTATAGATTTTTATCTTAGACTTGAACCATACCCTTAGATCACTTAACGTGATTTTATAATTTATTTGTAGTTAGATTTATTCATAAATAAACACCATACGAGGTGGAATAATGCTTCAGCAATGCTGTCAGTTATTAGAAGACCGTTTACTTAAAGTCGCGTTTATTGAAAGTGCCAGTTCAGGTTACTTAACCAGTCAGTTTTCGATTCATAAAAATAGTGGTGCTGATATTTTACTGGGTGGATTAGTCAGTTATGACCCCAGTATTAAAATCAGTGTTTTAAAAGTTGATCCAAAGTTAATTGAAACCTACACAGCAGAATCGCCACAAGTAACTGAAGAAATGTGCAGGCTTGGTCAAACCCTATTTCAACAAGCCGACATTGTTGTGAGCTGCACAGGTTTATTAAAACCTGGCGGAAGTGAAACTACGGAAAAACCTGTAGGTACTTTCTTTATTTGTATTTCTTATCTAGGACGTATTTATCATTACCATTATTTTTTATCAGGTCATGCCGAACAAAAACTTAAAACTCTCACACAGAAAGTAGCAGACTCAATTATTGCGCTTATATCTTCAAATCAGCATAAAAGTTAAATATAAAAAAAGAGAATATGTTTCCATATTCTCTTTTCGGTTTTAGCAGAAAAAACTTAGCTGAGTTTCAGCTTATCAAACACTAAGTGACCATTTTCGCCTTTAACTAAAATGGTATCACCCGCAACAAAGTCACCTGACAAGATTTTTTGAGCTAGTGTATTTTCAACCTGTTGTTGAATTGCACGTTTCAATGGACGCGCTCCGTATACAGGATCAAAACCAGCGTCAATCAATAAGTCAAATGCACTGTCATCTACAGTTAAACTCATATCACGATCAACAAGTCGTGAGCGTAAGCGGTCCAACTGAATATCGGCAATGCCACGAATCTGTGCTTTTTTGAGTGAATGGAAAATCACCAACTCATCAATCCGGTTAATAAACTCCGGACGGAAATGCTGACTTACCGCATTCATTACAATAGTACGCACTTCATCATCAGTTGCACCTTCACCAAGTTCACGTACATCTTGTGAACCCAAGTTCGATGTCATCACAATAACCGTGTTTTTAAAGTCCACTACACGACCTTGTGAGTCGGTTAAGCGTCCATCGTCTAACACTTGTAGCAAGATATTGAAGACATCTGGATGCGCTTTTTCAACCTCATCAAACAACACTACGCTATATGGTTTACGGCGAACAGCTTCGGTTAAAACACCGCCCTCTTCGTAACCTACGTAACCCGGAGGCGCACCAACTAAACGGCTGACAGAATGTTTCTCCATGAATTCACTCATATCGATACGAATCATGGCATCATCACTGTCAAACAAGAAGTTAGCTAAAGCTTTAGTTAACTCAGTTTTACCTACACCTGTTGGTCCTAAGAACAAGAATGATCCGCTAGGACGATTCGGGTCAGACAAACCGGCACGTGAACGACGAACTGCATTCGATACCGCAACAACTGCTTCATCTTGCCCAACAACACGGTCATGTAAAAACTCTTCCATATGAAGAAGTTTTTCACGCTCGCCTTGCATCATTTTAGCAACCGGAATACCTGTTGCAGCACTAACGACTTCGGCAATTTCATTTTCAGTTACTTTTGTACGAATGAGTTTTGGCTCTTCGTTTTCTTCAGCAACTTCATCTTGTTCAAGTTGTTTTTGCAACTCTGGAATTACACCATATTGCAAACGTGCTGCTTCTGCCAAATCGCCTTCGCGCTGAGCTTTTTCAAAAGCAATACGTGCTTTATCAAGTTCAACCTGAGCTTGTTTAGTGCCTTCTACCAATGTTTTCTCAGCTTTCCACACTTCTTCCAGATCGTTGTATTCTTTCTCGACTTCAGCAATCTGTTTTTCAAGATGAGTAACTTCGGCCTTACTGCCTGCGTCTTCATCTTTTTTCACCGCTTCCAATTGCATTTTCAACTGGATTAAACGGCGGTCAAGTTTATCAAGTGCTTCTGGCTTAGAATCGATTTCCATCTTAATACGAGAAGCTGCCTCATCAATCAAGTCAATCGCCTTGTCCGGTAATTGACGATCTGTAATATAACGATGAGACATTTTCGCCGCAGCAATAATCGCTGAATCTAAAATCTGTACGCCATGGTGAGTCGCATACTTTTCTTTCAGACCACGTAAAATCGCAATGGTATCTTCTACACTTGGTTCATCGACCAGCACTTTTTGGAAACGACGCTCCAAGGCTGCGTCTTTTTCAATGTATTGGCGATATTCATCTAAGGTAGTTGCACCCACACAGCGCAACTCACCACGAGCCAACGCAGGTTTTAACATATTACCTGCATCCATCGCGCCGTCACCTTTACCAGCACCAACGAGCGTATGTAGCTCGTCAATGAATAAGATGATTTCGCCTTCGTGTTTCGCCAAATCTTTTAAAACAGCTTTTAAACGTTCTTCAAACTCACCACGATACTTAGCACCTGCAAGCAATGAACCTAAATCTAACGATAAAACACGTTTATTCTTTAAGCCTTCTGGTACTTCACCATTAACAATACGTTGTGCCAAACCTTCAACAATAGCGGTTTTACCTACCCCAGGTTCACCGATGAGTACTGGGTTATTTTTAGTACGGCGTGACAAGACCTGAATGGTACGGCGGATCTCATCATCACGTCCAATCACCGGATCAAGTTTCCCCGATAAAGCCCGCTCGGTTAAATCAATCGTATATTTATTAAGTGAGTCACGTTGGTCTTCGTGATTATTACTCATGACTTTGTCACTACCTCGAATATTTTCAATTACTTTGCGTAAGCTGTCGGGAGTTACACCTACGGCACTTAAAATATTTTTTGTTTCACCAGTTTCTGCCAAGCCCAATAAAACCCAGTCAGTTGACAAAAATTCATCGCCAGCTTTTTGCGCGTATCGATCTGCCAAGTTGAGTGCTTTAACTGCTTCTGGGTTTAAATTGACATCGCCCGTCGGGTTAGCAATAGTCGGAGCATCTTTTAAAGCCTGCTCTAGCTTTTGTTTAAGTTCAGGTAACCGTGCACCTGCTTGTTGCAACAAACTAATATTGGACGGCTCTTCCAATAAAGTACTCAAAATATGAATACCTGCTATAGCTGTATGGTCTTTACCCATCGCTAAGGATTGAGCATCTGAGAGGGCTTGCTGCAAGCGGTTCGTAAATTTTTCAAATCGCATTCTTGTTATTCCTCACAACAAATTCGTACTTGTGTAATAGATGGGAACACTTTTTCGGATTTCAAATAAATTTTTATATATTTTTCATTAAGTTATAAAAAATACTGCGAGTAAAACTCGATTATAATATGGGTTTGTTTTGTATATATTTCAAGTACACTTCGGCTACATTTTATTAAATATCTTGAATATTTATATTTACTCTCATCTATTTTATGGTCTTCACAAAGACTTCATTGAGAATTCCCAAATTAAGAATTAATTTATCTTGCCAATTCCATCCTGTTTTTTGAAATTAAAAATGCGCTTAAAACATATTATATTAACAACTTGTCTTTTTAGCTCGACTCTAGCAATGGCGGAGTTACCCCAAGACTCAAGAAGACCCGGTGGTATTGCAGTTATTCCTTTAACGTCGGATATTACTCAGGTCACTTTTCAACACAAACCGGTTTTAATTAGCCAAGAAGGACAGCAGCGTTATGCAGTTTTCGGTATTCCGTTATCTACTCCACTTGGTAGTGTTCAACTCGATACCAATAAAGCCCCTATTCAAATAGAAGTTAAATCTTATCCATATGCTGAGCAACGCCTTAAAGTTACGAATCAAGACTATGTAAATCCCAATCAAAGTCAATTAGATCGTTACGCTCAAGAAGCTAAAGAACAAAATGATGTTTATAGTTCATTTACGCAAAGTTCGTGGCAAGCCTTACCAAAATTTATACGCCCAACTTCGGGTAAATTTACCAATTCTTTTGGTAGAAAACGCTTTTTTAATGGTGAAGAACGTGCTCCACACTCAGGTCTAGACATTCCAGCACCAATAGGCCAAAAAGTAGTTGCCCCAGCAGACGGCGTAGTCGTTCAAACAGGTCATTATTTTTTTAATGGGCAAACTGTATTAATCGATCACGGCCAAGGCTTAATTAGTATGTTTTGCCATTTAAGCGAGATAAAAGTAGAAAAAGGCCAGCATATTCGTCAAGGGGAAACTTTAGGTCTAGTCGGTAAAACAGGACGTGTCACAGGCCCTCATTTACATTGGGGAATGAGCCTTAACAATGCACGGGTAGACCCTCAACTTTTTCTAACTACGACTCATTAATTTAAAGCTTTACGAAAGTACTTTGGCGCTTCGACATAGCCTTCTCTTAGGTAAAATTGATGTGCCAAAGGTCTTTGTATCCCCGAATGAAGTTCCATTCGGTCACAACCACGTTGCTTTGCTAACCGTTCGGCTTCTTGTACAAGCAAATGCCCTACTCCTTTACTACGCATCTTCTCGTCAACACACAGATAACATATTTTGGCAAACTCACCTTGTAAGGCAATTTGTGGAATAAAATAAAGCGATAAAATTCCATACACTTTTAAATCGTCAGCTGCGACCAACGTAATCGCATTAGGATCTTTACTTAGTATTTGAAATTGTTCTTGAACTACTTTTAAAGGCTGTGAATATCCCATTTGTTTAAGTAAATAACATATGGTCTCGGTATCTTCCCATTGTGCTAAACGGATATTCACATAACTCTCCTTTTATTTTTTAATTATTCTTATCATAAAAAAAGCCAACATGACTGTTAGCTTTTTATTTTTTAGGCATTCACAAATAAAATTACGCTGCTTCAATAATTTCAAAATCGTGAGTAATTTCTACGCCACCATCTGAAAGCATTTTACTTGCTGAACAATATTTCTCAGCTGATAGCTCTACTGCTTTTGCAACCTGTTTTTCTTTTACAGCTTTACCTGTCACTACAAAGTGTAAATGGATCTTAGTGAAAACTGCCGGAATTGCATCTGCTCTCTCAGCTTTAAGCTGACATACGACATTCGTCACATCTTGACGGGATTTCTTTAAAATAGTCACAATATCAAACGAAGCACACCCACCAAGTCCCATTAATATCAACTCCATAGGACGTGGTCCACGGTTTTCACCACCGTACTCAGGTGAGCCATCCATCACTACACTATGACCGCTCTCTGATTTCGCTTCAAAAGCAACATTCTCTAGCCAATGTACACTTGTTTGCATTGCAACTACCCAAAAAAAATTATAAATTTAAGCAGGGTCTGTTGACATTTCATCTATGGATTGCGTAATAGCTAAAAATTAATCCAAATAAAACGCAAAACACAGACAAGGGCAATCCTTTGTCCAGTTTTGTAATAAAGTTTGTTAAATTTCAGCCGGAATCTGAGGTGCAATTAAAGCATCTTTGATGCAGCGCAAGGCCAGATTTTTTGTTCGTTTCGTTGTTAAGCTCTATTGATTTAGAATGACTAAATTCCATAGTTCTTGCTTCGTAACGTCCAGAAAAATTGTCTTATGTCGCAACCATCTGTGAAATGTCAACAGACCCTTGTTTTGTACACTAACATAAAATGAGTTGATAAGGAATTTCATCTCTTCTGTGTAATAGCTCATCTCGAGCTTGTGTGAATTGTTTACCCTATTCGGAACATATCAAGCATGACTTCAAATTTTTCACAACTCAGCACAGATGCTTTATCTCCGGGGCAACTACCTGAATCCGTTAAAGCATTGTTAAAACGTGCTCACATCAACAGATATCCAAAACGAACCACAATTGTTGATGCCGGAACAGAGTCAAAATCTTTATATTTAATTTTAAAAGGCTCAGTTTCAATTATTTTACGTGAAGACGATGAACGTGAAATTGTTGTGGCATATTTGAATCCTGGTGACTTCTTTGGGGAAATGGGGCTTTTCGAACCGAACCCTCAACGTACAGCTGAAGTTCGTACCCGTGATGTCTGTGAAATTGCGGAAATTTCATATGACAACTTCCACGAACTGAGCAAACAGTATCCAGATCTCAGCTATGCCGTTTTCGCGCAACTCGTTCGTCGTTTAAAAAATACAACTCGTAAAATGACCGATCTTGCATTTATTGATGTGTCAGGCCGTATTGCGCGTTGCTTAATCGACCTATCTTCACAACCAGAAGCAATGATCTTGCCGAATGGCCGTCAAATTCGTATTACTCGACAAGAGATTGGACGCATTGTCGGGTGTTCACGAGAAATGGTTGGCCGTGTATTAAAGACCTTAGAAGATCAAGGTATGATTCAAACTGACGGTAAAGCTATTCTAATTTTTGATACTTCATTAGAAGAAACTCCAGTCACTGATGAAGACTATGATGACGAAGAATAATTACTCGTAATTATTGAATAAAAAGCAAACTTCGGTTTGCTTTTTTTATATGCAACAATGAGTTAATACACAAAGCTTACAAACTATTCTGTTTTTATGATTTAAGTTGAATACATATTCTCCGTTAGGCTAACTTAAAATTTCTTAAGGATTTCGCAGTATGCAATTTAAACCACTTGGTCACACTGGCATTAACCTTCCTGAAATTTGCTTAGGTACCATGACATTTGGTGAGCAAAATACTCAACAAGAAGCTTTCGAACAACTCAATTACGCTTTAGAACACGGTTTATATTTTTGGGATACGGCAGAGATGTATTCCGTGCCTCCTAAGCCAGAAACATATGGAGCAACCGAAACCATCTTAGGCAATTGGTTTGCACAGCATGGTCAGCGCGATAAAGTATTCCTTGCTTCAAAAATTGCAGGTCCCGGCTTTGGTGGAACACATATTCGAGACGGCCATACCAAGTTTAATAGTGAACATATTTCACAAGCGATTGATGGCTCTCTCAAACGCTTAAAAACTGATTATATTGATCTTTATCAATTACATTGGCCTGAACGCCATACCAACTTCTTTGGAACGCTCGCTTATGGTAATCAGCAAGCCCAAAATGATTATGACACTACTCCCTTAGAAGAAACATTACTCGCTCTCCAAAAAGAGATTAATCGAGGCCGCATTCGTTACATCGGCTTATCTAATGAAACACCGTGGGGCACCATGAAGTTTCTTCAGCTTGCTGAAAATTTAGGTGTGAGTAAATTTGTGAGTGTGCAAAATCCGTATAGTCTGCTTAATCGCACCTATGAAATCGGTATGTCAGAAATTGCCAAATATGAAGGTGTAGGTTTACTTGCATACTCTCCTCTTGCTTTTGGTTATTTAACTGGCAAATTTAGAAATGGGGCTCGACCAGCCAATGCCCGCGTTACACTCTTCCCTCGCTTTAGCAGATACAGCAATCCGCAAAGTGAATGGGCAACTGAACAATATGCACAGCTTGCTGAAAAGCATGGTTTAAGCCTGACTCAATTGGCTCTGGCTTTTATTAAGCAGCAATTTTTTGTGACGAGTACAATTATTGGTGCAACCAATTTAGATCAGCTCAAAGAAAATATCCAAGCTTTTGAAATCGAGCTTTCACCAGAGATTTTACAAGGCATTGAGACTATTCATATACAACAGCCTAATCCTGCTCCTTAAAAAACAAAAACGGATGC
This sequence comes from Acinetobacter sp. FDAARGOS_494, assembly GCF_003812225.1. Classification (NCBI taxonomy): domain Bacteria; kingdom Pseudomonadati; phylum Pseudomonadota; class Gammaproteobacteria; order Moraxellales; family Moraxellaceae; genus Acinetobacter; species Acinetobacter sp. FDAARGOS_494. Next base: position 2,959,756 of record NZ_CP033866.1, on the reverse strand, counting down.
TCAAGCATCCGTTTTTAACATCAGTTCTATAAGTGTTAAAACTTACTTACGACCATTATAAATAGCTAATGCCGCAGGTAAATTCTTACGCATGTCATTAATACGTTGAGCGTTTGATGGGTGAGTAGACAAGAAAGATGATCCACTGCCTTCAAGCTTGTTCATTTTTTCCCAAAGCGTAATCGCTGCATTCGGGTTATAACCTGCACGCGCCATTAGCATTAAACCACCTTGGTCAGCACGGCTTTCCAAACTACGAGAATATGGCAGACCCACACCTACTTGCGTGCCTAACTGAGCCGCAGCCGCGCCTAGTTGACTCACATTACCACCATTAATCTGACTTAAGCCAATATTTAACGCTAAATCAGTTAAAGCTTGTGCGCCAATTTTACTTTTTGCATGCTCTTCCAAGGCGTGAGTCATTTCATGGCCCATAACTGCTGCAATTTCAGCATCAGTCAAGTTCAGTTTATTTACAATACCTGTGTAGAACACGACCTTGCCACCAGGTGCAACGTAAGCGTTAATCGTATCTGACTTCAATACAGCCAATTGCCAACTAAATGGCTGGCCTGTCTGATTCATTTGATTCGCATAAGGTTTTAAACGGTTAAAAACCGCATTAATACGGTTATAGGTACTTGAACTTGTATCTAAAGCACCTTTACCACGCGCTTCCTGCACCATTTTATTGAAACTTTGTGCAGATTGAGCATTTAAGGTTGCAGTATCTGCACCTGCCATATCAGCCATTGTGGCACAACCAGAAATTGTTACTGCACCTGCTGCGCACAAGCTTAGAACGAACTTTTTATTCATTAACATGGGTCACCTAAATCGTTAAAAAACTGTTTATTCTTTTGCACTTATTATAAGAAATACCACTCACGCTTTAAATCTCTCATTTCTTCACGATCATAGTATTTATGTAACGGTCAATTAGATAAAGTCATCAAATAAATCCAGAATATTAAACATATTATGTTTAAACCAAGATAAACGTGACTTAAAGTCTTAACTTTCTCTTCAAGATTAGGATTTTTCCTCTTCCAGAGTAAATAACTGTTTTGTATGAGAACAACAGGGATGAGGACACAAGCAATCAGGACAGAAAGACTCATAAATGCCGTCATGAAGAAGTCCGGATTATAATTTTGACCATAAATAATCAGCATTGCTAATGTGGGTGAACCACCTATAGCAAATAAAAAAGAATAAAAAATGGTTTTTGAAATAGTGGGTTGCAGCTTCATCCTGAGCCTATGATTCCTGAACTATATATCATGTTTTAATCTGAATCGAACCAAACCAAAACTGCACTTTAGTAGGGTATAAAAAAAGCCCCCTTTTAGGAGGCTATTTTTATCTTTGCGAATTACGCAGAGAATGGATGACGTAAAATGATTGTTTCTGCACGGTCTGGACCAGTTGAAACGATATCAATCGGACATTCGATTAATTGTTCAATACGTTTTACATAAGCCAAAGCATTTGCAGGTAATTGGTCAATGCTCGTTAAACCAACAGTTGACTCGCTCCAACCTGGCATAGTTTCATAAATTGGTTTCAAGCATTCGAAAGAAACCGCATCAGAAGAACCTACACAACCTGAATCTGTATTTTCATAACCCACACAGATTTTCACTTCTTCTAAACCATCTAAAACGTCAAGTTTAGTTAAGCAAATACCTGAAAGTGAGTTTACATCTACAGAACGGCGTAAGATTTCAGCATCAAACCAACCACAACGACGTTGACGACCAGTAGAAGCACCGAACTCATGACCTACAGTACCCAAATGTTTACCAATTGGGTCACCAGAATCACTTGCAGCATCGTAAACCAATTCAGTTGGGAACGGACCAGCACCTACACGTGTTGTATAAGCTTTCGTAATACCTAATACATAATCAAGATGTAAAGGACCCATACCTGAACCAGAACTTACACCACCAGCAGTTGTATTTGAGCTGGTAACATACGGATAAGTACCGTGGTCGATGTCTAGAAGTGAACCTTGAGCGCCTTCAAACATTACAGCCTTACCTTCTTTGCGATAGTCATGTAATACTTTAGTTACGTCAATCACTAATGGAGCAAGAACTTCACGCCATTGGTTGCAAAGAGCTAATACGTCTTCAAATTTAACCGCTTCTACACCGTAGAACTGAGTCAATTGGAAGTTATGTAGCTCTAGCATTTCGGCTAGTTTTTCTTCTAACGCTGCACCACCACGAACAAGGTCAGCAACACGCACTGCACGGCGCGCAACTTTATCTTCGTACGCAGGGCCGATACCACGACCTGTAGTACCGATTTTAGCGTTACCACGTTTCTTCTCACGTGCCTGATCAAGAGCAATGTGGTTAGGCAAAATAAGTGGACAGTTTGGAGAAATGCGTAGACGCTCCTTAACCGGAACACCTTCAGCTTCCAAAATTCCCATTTCTTCAATTAATGCTGCTGGTGAAAGCACCACGCCATTGCCAATTAAGCACAATACGTTTTCACGTAAAATGCCTGATGGAATGAGGTGTAATACAGTCTTTTTACCACCTACGACAAGAGTATGACCTGCGTTATGTCCGCCTTGATAACGTACTACCGCAGCCGCCTGATCTGTGAGCAGGTCGACGATTTTACCTTTACCTTCGTCGCCCCATTGGGTACCAAGTACCACAACATTTTTGCCCATAATAGCCTCATTACATCATGCTGTTAAAATTGGAAACCATTAGTAAAAAACTTACTGCTGGCGTTTAAATCTTTTCAATATTCCATTGTCCGTTTTGCAATACCAATTGATGTGTTGCATAAGGAATAGAACTTAAATCATCATTACCTAACAATTGAACTACACGTAAACCCTCTGAACGCGCATTCGCAATTGCTTTAAGTAAATCAGCTTCTGTACCTTTAGGTGCCACTACAGTTTCGATTTCGGCAAACTGGTTCGCACCTAAAGCATATAAATCACAACTAAAACCGGTAGCCGGACGTGCACGACCGAAGTGTTCCCCAATACCATCATAACGGCCACCTTGCGCTAAAGGTGCAGCACGATTTGGTGCATAAACTGCATACATCAAACCAGTGTGGTAGTGGTAACTGCGAAGTTCAACCACGTCAATTCCAACATTAAGTGCTGGCCAACGGTTTTTAATCTGTTCGAGAGTGGTTTTAAGTGCATTTAATGCAGCATCAAATTCAGCATCTTTTAAAATATCTGCACTTAAATGCGCTTGTAAGGCATCTAAATCACTTGCATAACGGCCAAGTGCATAGAAATCTGAACCCATATTTAAATTTTGGGTAAATTCAGCTAACTCAGGTAATGCTTTTCTTTGATAAAGATCAGATAACTCATGCTCTTCATTTTTAGAAAGACCAGCATATTTTACTAAGCTACGAAATAGGCCTACATGCCCTAAGTCTAAATGTGCGCCTTGCAAAGTATAGGCATTTTCAATCAGACCAAGCATCACGTCGACCATTTCGACATCAGCTTCAATACTATCGTGCCCATATAACTCTGCGCCTAATTGTAAAGGTGCGCGAGTCGCATTGAAATTTTGTGGTTTTGTATGTAATACAGTCCCTGCGTAACAGTAACGTGCAACACCTTCAACAGGTCTTACATGTGCATCAATACGTGCAACTTGCGGTGTCATATCAGCACGGATACCGAGTAAACGGCCTGAAAGCTGGTCAATCACCTTAAAAGTTACTAAATCCAGGTCTTGATTTGATTCTGATAATGAAGACAACGATTCGATGTATTCGATAAATGGTGTATATACCAGTTGATAACCTCGTACTGCGAGGAAATCTATAGCTTCACGGCGAAGTTTTTCAATGACTTGCGCCTGTTCCGGCAATACATCTGCTACCCCGTCAGGCAGCAACCATGTCTCTGAAATGGTCATATTTCAAGCCTAAAATCTGATCAACGTGGAACGACCCCACATAAAAAAATCGGGAACACACCCGATTTCTCTTAGTGTAGCATGATACTTTGTGCCATGCACCTGACAATTTGCATAAATCTTTCTTAATAAACTCTAAAGTCAAAAAGTAGACTCTATGAATTAAAAATAATATTCAAAGACTTATTGTTTTTGACTTCCATTATCAATAAAAGTTCTTAGACCAAAGAATGGGGCAATAACTGAACTATCACCCGGTTTCCAATTAACCAAATTTAACTTTTGAAAGAATCACACAAATCCAATAAACGATTTGCATAGCCCCACTCATTATCATACCAAGCAAATACTTTGGCTTGATGTCCAACAACCATGGTTTGAGTTAAATCAACAATAAGTGAATAGGGCGAATGATTAAAATCACTTGAAACTAATGGTTCATCTGTTACAGCCATAATTTCTGCATAATCTGTTTGAGATGCTTTAATCAGCAATTCATTAATATGATGGACCGTAATTGGAGATTGCGCGATAAACGTTAAATCAATTGCCGCTACATTAATGGTAGGTACCCGAATTGAGTAACCATCAATACGGTCTTCCATTTTTGGCATCACACGCTTTAAAGCACCAAGCGCACTAGAAGTAGTCGGGATAATGTTTTGTCCAGAAGCTCTAGCACGACGCAAATCACGATGCGCATGATCAAGCACAGACTGATCTGCTGTTACCGCATGAATTTCGGTCATAAGCGCTGTTTCTATGCCAAATGCATCATCAATGATTTTAACCAGTGGAACTAAAGCCTGTGTCGTACATGACACACTCGATATAATCTGATCAGTCGCTTTCACATCAGCATGGTTAACACCATAAACAATTGCAGCATCAACATGATCAAAAGGCGCAGCGCCAATAATGACCCTTTTAGCCCCTGCTTCTAAATGGCGGGTAGCATCAGCATGGGAGCGGAATAAACCTGTACACTCAAGTACAACATCAATTTTTAAACTTGCCCACGGTAAAAGTTCCGGCTGTTTTTGCTGCAAAACTTCAACCTTTAAGAGTCTCTGGTTAGATTGAATATTTAAATAAATCTTTTCATTTTCAATGGTGATATCAACTTTGCCATTAAAACGACCATGCGTTGAGTCATATTTGAATAAATGTACCAGTGTATGTACATCTGCTATATCGTTAATCGCCACGATTTCAAAATGAAATTGTTTCGGGCTCTCAAACCAGGCACGTAAAACATTACGTCCAATCCGGCCAAACCCATTAATGGCGATACGTTGCATGACCTATCCTTATCTACAAAACGAGAAGCGAAAGAAGGCATATAGTAAAACACGTCATGGCTAATTGAATATAGATTTTTAGCCAAATCACAGTTTTGTAAGATATTCCCTCTAAAATCGTTGGTTCGGTGGGGTTTTTCCGTTACAATTTAGCGTTTTTTAAAAATAAGCCCCGTATCACGTGCGAGTTTTATGAACAAATAAACTTGTGGTGATGCTTTTAGCCAAATTCGAAAATATGGAGTGACTTGGTTGTGAGTACTCGTTTAATGACATCTGCTGAAATTCGTGAAGCATTTTTGCGCTACTTTGAAACGCAAGGGCATACACGTGTTGCATCGAGTTCTCTTGTTCCTGCCAACGACCCAACTTTATTATTTACAAATGCTGGGATGAACCAGTTTAAAGACTGTTTTTTAGGTCTTGAAAAACGTGATTATGTACGTGCAACAACATCACAAAAATGTGTACGTGCAGGCGGTAAACATAACGATTTAGATAATGTTGGTTATACAGCTCGTCACCATACATTCTTTGAAATGTTGGGTAACTTCTCATTTGGTGACTATTTCAAACGTGATGCTCTCAAGTTCGCATGGGAATTTTTAACTAGCGAACAATGGCTTGCTTTACCGAAAGATAAACTTTATGTCACGGTTTACCATACTGATGACGAAGCTTATGACATTTGGAATAAAGAAATCGGCCTAGCACCAGAACGTATTATCCGTATTGGTGATAACAAAGGCGAAAAATACGCATCAGATAACTTCTGGGCAATGGGTGATACAGGTCCTTGCGGTCCATGTTCAGAAATTTTCTTCGACCACGGTGAACACATTTGGGGTGGTTTACCTGGCTCACCTGAAGAAGACGGTGACCGTTTCATTGAAATCTGGAACAACGTTTTCATGCAGTTTAACCGTACTGCTGATGGCGTACTTCACCCACTCCCTGCTCCATCTGTAGATACAGGTATGGGCTTAGAGCGTATTTCTGCCGTATTGCAACATGTTAATTCAAACTATGACATTGACCTGTTCCAACACTTATTAAAAGCTGCTGCAAACATCATTGGTATTGAAGATGAAGGTCAGCCTTCTTTACGTGTAGTTGCAGACCATGCCCGCTCTTGCTGCTTCTTAATTGCTGATGGTGTAAACCCAAGTAATGAAGGACGTGGTTATGTATTACGTCGTATTATCCGCCGTGCTGTCCGTCACGGTAACAAGCTTGGCGCAACAGGTACGTTCTTCTACAAAATGTTGCAACCATTAATTGAAGTAATGGGACAGGCTTATCCTGAGTTAGAAGCTCGCCGTGAAGTCATTGAAGCAACATTAATTCGTGAAGAAGAACAGTTTGCTAAAACCTTAGAGCAAGGTTTAAAACTTCTTGAAGGTGAACTTGCTCAGTTAAAAGATAAAACTATTCCGGGTGCGACTGTATTTAAACTTTACGATACTTATGGTTTCCCAACAGATTTAACTGCTGATATTGCACGTGAACGTGGCTTTATTATTGATGAAGCAGGTTTTGAAGTTGAAATGGCTGCACAGCGTCAACGTGCGCGTGATGCTGGTAAATTTGCTGTTGACTATAACAACATTGTAAAAGTTGAAGGCGAAACTCAGTTCGACGGTTATACCAACACAACCGGTCAAGGCCAGATTGTAGCGATCTATAAAGATGGCGTACAAGTTGATGAAGTTTCTGAAGGCGACGAAGCACTTATCGTTTTAAACCAAACTCCTTTCTATGCTGAAAGCGGTGGTCAGATTGGTGATACTGGTATCTTCAAAAACGAAACAGGTATTTTTGAAGTTCAGGATACGAAAAAGTCTGGTGGTGCCTTTGTTCATCAAGGTATTGTGACTGTTGGTAACCTTAAAACCAGTCAAAATGTAGAAGCGATTGTTAAAGCCGACATTCGTGAAGCTACTGCGCGTAACCACTCAGCAACTCACTTGTTGCATGCTGCCCTTCGTCAAATTTTAGGTTCGCATGTACAACAAAAAGGCTCTTTGGTTGCAAGTGATATCTTACGTTTTGACTTTGCAAATGACCAACCTGTGTCATTTGAACAACTACAACAAGTTGAACGTCTCGTAAATGCTGAAATCATTGCAAATACTGCTGTAACAACTGAACTACTCGACATTGAAACTGCGAAAGCAAAAGGCGCAATGATGTTGTTCGGTGAAAAATACGGTGATGAAGTTCGTGTGCTCTCTATGGGCTCAGTCATTGACGAGAAAAACTTCTCAATCGAACTTTGTGGCGGAATTCACGTAAAACGTACAGGTGATATTGGTTTATTCAAAATCACTTCTGAAGGTGGTGTGGCTGCCGGCGTACGTCGTATTGAAGCAGTGACCGGTACTAAAGCATTAGAAGTAGTACAAAAAGCTGATCATGATATCCAGCACATTAATAGCTTATTAAAAGCACAGAAAGACCAAACGGTTGAGCGTGTACAAGCTAATGTAGAATTGGTTTCTGCATTACAAAAGCAGATTGAACAACTCAACCAAAAATTGGCAAACTTCCAAGCGGCTGATTTGATTGACCAAGTTCAAACTATTGCTGGTCGTCAAACGCTTATTACTACTGTTCAGGGTGTTGATGCTAAAGCGCTTCGCAACTTACATGACAGTGTAAAATCAAAATTAGAGAACGCAGTGATTGTGTTAGCAGGTGTAGAGGGTGACAAAGTCAGCCTGCTTGCATCAGTCGCGTCGCAATACACTGCAAATCTAAAAGCAGGTGACATCATCAAACATCTAGCGACCGAGTTAGGTGGTAAAGGTGGTGGTAAACCTGACTTAGCACAAGGTGGCGCGCCACTTAACGAGAAGTTTGGACAAGTTATGGCAGCATTACCTGCTTGGCTTGAACAAAAATAAGACTTCACTTTTTGTGTAACTGACCCTGACAAGCCTCTCAGGGTCATGGCTTATATGGAACAACTATGGCATTAATCGTTCAAAAATATGGCGGTACTTCTATGGGTACCCCCGAGCGCATTTTAAATGTTGCTCGTCGTGTGAAGCGTTGGCATGATCACGGTCACAAAGTTGTTGTGGTCGTATCTGCAATGAGTGGTGAAACAAACCGCTTACTTGCCCTCGCTAAAGCCATTACCGAAACACCTGACCCACGTGAGTTAGACCAAATGGTTTCAACCGGTGAACAGGTGACGATTTCCATGTTAGCTATGGCACTTAATTCGATTGGTGTGGAAGCTAAATCCTATACCGGACGTCAAGTCGGTATTAAAACTGACAGTGCATTTACTAAGGCGCGTATTGAGTCGATTGACACAGATGTCATGACCAATGACCTAGATGCGGGCCGTGTTATTGTAGTTGCAGGCTTCCAAGGCTTCGATGCCAACGGAAATACTACAACTCTAGGACGTGGTGGTTCAGATACTTCTGGTGTTGCCATTGCAGCTGCCCTAAAAGCAGATGAATGCCAAATTTATACTGACGTTGATGGGGTTTATACTACAGACCCTCGTGTTGCCCCTAAAGCGAAGAAAATCGATCGCATTTCTTTTGAAGAAATGCTAGAAATGGCATCATTAGGTTCTAAAGTTTTACAGATTCGCTCAGTAGAATTTGCCGGAAAATATCAAGTTCCTTTACGCGTATTATCAAGTTTTGATAATGATGACGACGGCGCATTTGACGACGAATTTAAAGAAAATGTAGGTACACTCATTACTACTGAGGCAGAAGACACTATGGAACAGCCAATCATTGCAGGTATCGCTTTTAACCGTGACGAAGCAAAATTAACAATTTTAGGTGTACCTGATGAACCGGGTATTGCTTCTAAAATTTTATCACCAGTAAGTGATGCCAACATTGAAGTGGATATGATAGTCCAAAATGTTGAAGAAGATGGCACAACAGATTTCACGTTTACTGTAAACCGTGTTGATTTAGCAAAAGCTGAAAAAATCTTAAATGAAACTGCCAAAAATATTGGTGCACGTGAAGTTTCAACACGCGATGACATCGTTAAAGTATCTATCGTGGGTGTAGGTATGCGCTCGCATGCGGGTGTAGCAAGCAAAATGTTTACTGCCCTTGCTGACGAAGGTATTAACATCCTTATGATTTCAACATCTGAAATTAAGGTTTCTGTCATTATTGATGAAAAATACCTTGAGCTTGCAGTTCGTTGCTTACATACCGCTTTTGGTTTAGATCGTGAACATGGTGAAAGCAGCGCACGCGCTTAATTTTACCGAACGGTCAAGAATTCATTAAAAAATGTTTACTTGTCCGACAATAATCAAAGAAAACACAGAGCCGCTATAGTTTTTTTTATAGCGGCTCTGTTATATTAAACGGAAAGTTTTTTGGCAGTGATTATCAAAATATGACTTTGTTCTCATATTTCTGTTAGAATCTGACTGAAAACTGAGGTTGAGCTTTTTATTTGGGTACCAATATTGCAGTTTTAAGCGTTTAGCAAGGAGATAAACATGCTGATTCTGACCCGCCGTGTCGGGGAAACATTAATGATTGGGGATCAAGTCAGTGTTACTGTGCTTGGCGTCAAAGGAAACCAAGTTCGAATTGGTGTAAATGCACCAAAAGAGGTTTCTGTTCATCGCGAAGAAATTTATCAACGTATTCAACATGAACGTGCAATGCATGAACACCTTCAACATCTTGATCAAGATTATCAAGTTTCATATGAAGATGATAATTATGCACAGAAAAACTTCAATCGTTAGTATGAAGTTGTTCTCTCCCTAATTAAAGCGACTTTATAGTCGCTTTAAATTTTTTGGGAATATATAAATTTATAGTCCTAATGCCCGTTTTACAGGTGCATAACTACGACGGTGTTGATCAATCACGCCATGAGCAGCAATGGCTTCAAAGTGTGCTTTGGTTGGATACCCCTTATGCTTGGCAAAACCAAATAATGGATATTGTTGATCTAATTCTGCCATTTGACGATCACGCGTAACTTTAGCCAAGATACTCGCCGCACTAATTTCGGCATGGCTTGCATCTCCCCCTACAATCGCCTCACAAGGAATAATAATTCCTTTGGGGATTTGATTGCCGTCTACAATTACCTTTTGAGGTTGTGTTTTCAGACCTTCCACTGCACGTTGCATAGCCAAAAAAGTTGCCTGCAAGATATTCAGCTCATCAATTTCTGCATGTGTAGCTTCTGCTATTGACCATGCTAAAGCTTTTTCTTGAATTTCAATAAACAACTTTTCACGTTTCTTTTCAGTTAATTTTTTAGAGTCGTTTAATCCTAAAATTGGATTATTCGGATCTAAAATAACAGCTGCAGCAACAACCGAACCCACTAATGGGCCTCGTCCTGCCTCATCTACGCCTGCAACAAACATGTATACTCCAATGAAAAAGAGGCCGATTTATAAGAATCGGCCTTCTTTAATGCTTAAAACATCAATTATTTTTGTAAAGCTTCTGCCACACAAGCATTTACAGTTTTAGAAACCACTTGGTTTACGATTGTAGCACGTGCATTCACGTCAAGCGCAGCAGCAGCTAATTCTACTGCAGTCACACTATTTGGTGCTTTTTCACTTACACAGCCGCAAACATTCGTTTGGATGCTATCACGCTGTTCAGCAGTCATATATTTTGTTGCTGTCTTCCATGCAGCAACATTATTAATTTCTGTAATACATTTCGCATTAACAGCAACTTTTAATGCAGCTACGCCTAACTGTTGAGTTGTTGTTTGTGCAGAAGCACCGCCAGTACCGGTACCTGTAGTGGTTGCACATGCAGTTAAAGCTAAAACAACTGGTGCTACAGCGAGCATCAATTTTTTCATCATTTTTTCCTTTGATCGAACGTAAGCAGCGCGTATTTTGCCTAAACTTGTGCTTAGAAGAAACAAATAAATTGATGCATTTATGCAAATTAAGTCCCTTAATCTCTAGCTCAACTTAACCGTGTTTTTTAAATTGAAGCGTTCTGTTTATAGCACGCTCTGTTACGGGAACAACATTTCTCAAATTTAACAGTTTCCCATAAAATCTAGCGCTAGAATGACAAAAAAAGGGTCTTTTATGCCTGCCTCAACCTCTCAATACTACACCCGTACTGCACAGATTCTGCATTGGATCATGGCCATCATTTTTATCACTGCTTGGGTGATTGGTTTCTATAGTGGAAATTTTCTAAGTTATGACGTTGATGGCAGCTTTAAAGGCGATGTCATTACACTACATAAAAACATCGCCACAACCATTATCTTCCTCGTGGTCATTCGTCTGTTTTGGCGTTACACCCATCCTGCCCCACAATTGCCTGACACGATGTCACCAACAATGAAAACTTTAGCTCACACCGGACATTTATTACTGTATGTGATTTTAGTCGCTTTACCAGTTACTGGCTGTTTATTTAGCTGGAGTGCTGGTCACCCTGCTCCGGTTTTATATTTATTTGAAATTCCACGCCTGGTGCAAGATAACCCTGAGTTATTAGCCATTGTTAAGCCATTACATATTTATATTTCATGGTTTGCAGGTTTACTTATTGTTGGACATGTACTTGCAGCTTTAAAACATCACTTTGTAGATAAAGACAATGTTTTAAACAGTATGACCAAACAACCTAAATAAATTCAATGTTAAAAAAACCGCCTATCACAGGCGGTTTTTTTATTTAGATTTTCTGGATTTCTGAAATCCACTTTTGTTTCTCTTCATCTGAAATGAAAGAGGCTTCAAAAGAGTTAATTGCGAGTTGCTTCAACTCATCATTGGTTAAATCTAATGCCTGATGAATGGCAAAGAAATTATCATTCATATAACCACCGAAATATGAAGGATCATCTGAGTTAACAGTCACGTGTACGCCTTTTTGTAAAAGACGGCGGATATTGTGGTCTTTCATATCCTTAACAACACATAGCTTTAAGTTACTTAAAGGACAAACCGTTAATGGCATTTTTTCATTAATTAAACGAGCCATTAATTGTTCGTCTTCTTCAGAACGCACGCCGTGGTCAATACGGTTTACTTTGAGCAGGTCCAAAGCTTCCCATACATATTCAGGTGGGCCTTCCTCACCTGCGTGAGCCACGATTAAGAAGCCTTCTTCACGCGCTTTAGCAAAAACACGTTCAAATTTAGCTGGTGGATGGCCTACTTCGCTTGAATCAAGTCCTACAGCGATAATATCTTGTTTAAACGGTAAAGCTTGCTCAAGCGTTTCAAATGCAGCTTCTTCGCTTAAATGACGTAAGAAACACATGATCAGCTGAGAACTGATACCAAATTTGGCTTTTGCGTCAGCACATGCACGTTTAAGCCCATTGATCACCGTTGCAAAAGCAATACCACGGTCAGTATGAGTTTGCGGATCGAAGAACATTTCTGTATGAACGACACGATCTTCTGCACACTTTTCAAAATATGCCCATGCTAAGTCGTAGAAATCTTGCTCATGAACAAGAACATTTGCACCAGCATAGTAAATATCTAAAAATGATTGAAGATTATGAAAGTTATAAGCTTGCTTTACTTCTTCAACAGATTTGTAAGGAATCTGAATCTGATTACGCTGTGCAATGGCAAACATTAATTCAGGTTCAAAGGTCCCTTCAATATGCACATGCAACTCGGCTTTTGGTAAGGCCTGAATCAGCTCGACTTGATTCATATTAACTCCACATCTAAAGAAAAAAGGGTGTGGTAAGCACACCCTTCTATAATTTCCTTCTTATATCCCTATCACTAAAATAGTTCTAGAAGGAAATTATAAACAATCGTATTAACCGCCAAAGGCGATAAATTTAAATACCCAAAGGGCAGCAATAATCCACACCATGTATGGAACAGTTTTTGCCTTACCCGTAAATAATTTAACTAATGCATAGCTGATAAAGCCCATTGCAATACCATCTGCAATTGAGTAAGCAAATGGCATAAATACAATCGTTAAAAAGGCTGGTACAGCTTCTGTAATATCATCCCAATCGATGTGAGTGATCCCTTGGATCATCAATACACCAATGAACAATAAAGCGGGTGCTGTTGCAAAACCCGGCACAGATTGAGCAAGAGGTGCCAAGAATAAACAGCAAATAAATAAGAAAGCGACAACTACCGCGGTTAAACCTGTACGTCCACCTGCTGCTACACCTGAAGCCGATTCAATATATGGTGTAGTTGATGAGGTACCTAATGCAGCCCCCGCAACAATTGCAGTAGAGTCAGCAAATAGCGCTTTTTTCAAACGTGGCAATTTACCGTCTTGTAAAAGGCCCGCACGGTGTGAAACGCCAACCAAAGTACCCGTACTGTCAAACAAGTCAACAATAAAGAATACAAAGATGACACCAACCATACTTGCGGTAAACAACCCTTCAAAGTCCATTTGCATGAATGTTGGCGCAATTGAAGGAATTTCACCAACCACACCCTTAAATTCATTTAGACCTAAAGCTGTGGCAATTGCTGTAACGACTAAAATACTAATAATAATCGCACCGCGAACTTTAAGCTGATGCAAAATTACAATAAGTAAAAAGCCAAATAAAGCCAATAACACAGTAGGTTGTTTAATATCGCCCAAACCGACCAATGTTGCTTGGTTCGCGACAATAATTCCGGCATTTTTTAACGCAATGAGCGCAAGGAATAAACCAATACCACCACCTATCGCAAATTTAAGCGACATCGGGATTGCATTGACAATCGCCTCACGAATTTTAAAGAAACTAATCGCAAGGAATACTACACCTGAAACAAAAACAGCTGCTAAAGCTGTCTGCCATGGCACTCCCATGCCCATACAAACCGAATAGGTAAAATAAGCATTAAGCCCCATACCGGGTGCCAAGGCGATTGGATAATTAGCAATAATACCCATCACTAAGCAACCGATTGCTGCTGCCAAACAGGTCGCAACGAATACGGCGCCATGATCCATGCCGGTTTCAGATAAAATGAGTGGATTGACAATGATGATGTAGCACATTGTTAAAAATGTAGTTACACCAGCAAGAACTTCTGTTCGAAACGTGGTTTTATTGTCGCTTAACTTAAATAAACGCTCTAACCACCCTGCCGAAGAATTGGGCGCCGCCATAAGTAGCCTCTATGCAAAATCTGAGCTGTGGAATATGTACTTCTATGTAGGTATCTGAGCAATCTTGTTTTTCTGTTCAGATCTCTAGACAAAAATCTTAAATAGACGAAGCAACAAATATGCCACTCATTTGATTTCTGCTGTCATACACAGAAAATAGCCACAGCCCCTCTTGAAACACAAAAAAGCTGCATAACCCCTATGCAGCTTTTTTACTATACGTTCAATAAGTTTAACAGATTCAACAGCAACATGATCAAAATTTATGAAAAGATATGATCAATGGCACACTTTTTAAAGCAAATCACAATCACCCCTGTGCTTAGAAAAAAATTTTTTTATCACTGATATATTTTTGCAAATTATATGAAGCTAAATTGCTATGACTAACACGGTTAGGATTACGTTCGATGGTCTGCAAATTTTTTTCAGCTTCTTGGATGATCCTCATGAGCTCTTGATGTCTTTTATTTTGGGTATCTAAATATGCCCAATACCCTAATACAAATACAATACTCACGCATAACACTATTAATACTTTATTGATCATTATTATTATCTCTATGTTTTTAATGTTAATGATCTTAACAAAAAAAAATAAGGTTGTGAATACTTTCACATTTATTTACAATAATTATTAACCACACAAGTTATTGATATAAAAATGTTTTCCAATATACAATTTAAAAAATTGATTAAAAAGAAAACTTTTCACTTAAAAATTCATTTTTAAAAATAGCTATATTATTTTAAATGAAAATTATATAGACTGCTTGGCCCATTTTTATTTTGAAGTATATTTAAATTTATCGTTTACTTTAACTTCATTATATTATTTATTGAATTTTCATATATTTCTTTCATTATTTAATAGTAAAAAGCCCACCTTAATCAATAAGGTGGGCTTTTATAAATTAATTAACCTGCAACTTCTTCAACTTTAGGTTTTACTTTTACAAGATCAGCTTCATAGATGACATCGTATTCTTCTAAATTTAAATGATGTAAACGCTGTTTAAGCTTTTTCAATGACCATGGCCATGCTGCAAAGTTGCGACCATTTGCATCAAGGTAATAACTCTTACAACCACCACTATTGAATACTGTGGTTTGTAAATGCTTTTGTACAAGCTCATTATGCTTTTTAATTATTTCTGATTTTACAGAAAGTTTAGCAATACCTTTCGCTTTCATTTGCAATAAACCATCTACAATATATTGCAGTTGGGCTTCAGCAAGACCAATGAATGAGTCATAAACCAAGACATTTGGCCCTAGCATAAGAAATGCGTTCGGTACATTTTCAATATTGGTTCCTAAGTAAGCTTCCGGTGAGGAGTCTTTCCAGAGTTCTGCCAGACATTCCCCTTTTTCATTATGTACCCGTTTACCAATGGGTGGATGGGACACTTCAAAACCTGTACCCCAAATAATCACATCTACTTCGTGGCGTTCGCCATTAGCTGCAATCACCGTATTGCCTTCGACTTTAACCAGGCCATGTGGAATAAGCGTGGTATTGGATGCCTGTAACGCTGGATAGTAGTTATTGGCAAATAAAATACGTTTACAACCAATATCAAAATTAGGTGTTACGTTTTTACGTAAAACCGGATCTTTAATTTGTAACTTTAACAATTGTTTCGCAGCAAAATTGACAGGCTTTAAAGCTTTTGGGTTGCGTAAACCAAAATTGATGACATTTAAGGCACCTGCTACAGTCTGGCGCCAAGTGGCCTGTATTTTTGGGTATTTGGCAATAATTGATTTACTCAACTCCCCCAAATCCGTATCCGGTTTTGGCAGTACCCAAGGGGCTGTACGTTGGAATACAAACAGTTCTTTTGCTTTAGGCTGAATTTGGGGCACAAACTGGATGGCAGATGCACCAGTACCAATCACGGCAATACGTTTTCCAGTAAGGTCATAGTCATGGTTCCATTTCGCCGAATGGAACATTTCACCAGTAAAGGTATCTAAACCTTCAATGCGTGGAATCTGCGCCTCAGTAATTGGGCCTGTAGCAAATAGAACTGTTTTAGTAATATATAAACCAGAGCTTGTCTCTAGTTTCCAGACATTTTTTACATTGTCCCATTCCGCTTTTAATAGTTCGGTATTGAATTCAATTAAGGACTCAATATCAAACTCACGACTAACATCTTCTAAATAGCTTAAGATTTCCGGCTGACGTGCAAATAAATGGCTCCATTTTGCACTTGGAGCAAACGAGTAAGAGTACAGAGCCGAAGGTACATCACAACCACAGCCCGGATAGGTATTTTCACGCCAAGTACCACCGACGCGGCTTGCTTTTTCAATAATTTTAAAATTAGTTAGGCCTGCTTCATTTAGCTTAATTGCAGCAGCAAGACCAGAAATACCCGCACCGACAATAAAAGTGTCATAAATATGTGCAACTTCTTGGGTTTTACGGGTGCGTGTATTTGTTCTAGGTTTAGTGACCATAATTTTTCTGCCTATACAAAATTTTATTTAAATAACTGATACGAAAGCCCAAGGAACTTTGCATATAGCGTTGGAGATGTCCTTTTCATAAGCCAGAATAATTTGGCGTCGATCTGTGGCGTGGTGTAGAGCTGCCCACGATCTAATCGATTCAATGTTAAAGTTGCAACTGCATCGCTGGTCGTCATGGCATAGTTCATGAGTGCATGGTCTGCAAGCTTGGAATAACGCCCCGGAATACGACCATTTTTAATGATATTGGTTGGCACCAAAGTCGGGCAAAGTACATTGACTTTAATATTGAATTTGCGAAGCTCGGCTGAAAGGGTTTCTGATAATGCCAAAACACCCGCTTTCGTTACATTGTAGACACTCATTTCTGGTGCTGCGGTATACGACGCGGCAGAAGCCACATTAATGATTGCACCGTAACCTAGTTTTTTGAACTTTGGCACAAATGCATGACAACCATGAATAACACCCCACAGATTTACATGCATACACCATTTCCAGTCTTCCAAACTCATTTCATCAAATTTGCCACCTAGACCTACGCCAGCATTATTAATGATGAGGGTTACCGGATGATCAAGCAACTGCTCTGCCTGATCAGCCAAAGTCTGTACTTGTTCTGCTTGCCCAACATCGCACTGTACAGCAAATGCTTTTTGTCCCAACTGTTCAATTAACTTTACGGTTTCTTCAGCAGCTTCTAAATTAATATCTGCGCAGACTACGCTGCCACCACGTTTTGCCAGTTCAACTGCAAAGCTTCGTCCAATCCCACTGCCTGCCCCGGTTACGACCGCATATGCGTTTCGGCTCGGCTGGTCTTTCTTACCAAATAAAATCATAGTAAATCCTAAAAAATTTTAGGGAGACGGCAGTAATTGTCATATTACTGCCATGACCAATAGGCTTATGAAACTGCACGAACTGGTGGTGTAAATTCCTTCACAAAGTAAGGCGCAATTGCACCGCCCTCGTTAAGTAATTTCTTTTTGTAGTACTCCAGATATTCGGTCGTGTCATGATCATTTGGATGGAAGTCTGGACGTAAGTAATCAAAAATCTGACCAATGGTGCTACCAAATACGCCATCTTTTGGACTAAAAATTAAGTTGACGCCACGACGTGCATCTTTCCAAAATTTTCTGGTCAACAGTTCTTTTGGCTTACGCAGTAGAGGTACAAATAAAGTTGCTGTTGGAATAAGCCCTAAAATGGTAATGAAAGCCATTAAAAAGCCCGTTGCCCGTAACGGATAATTACCGTTTAAAACCTGATAGACGTCATAAGCAATATCTTTATGCTCAGATTCTTCAAGCATATGCCACATCCATAAGGCACGACTTTTGGCATCGTCGGTATAATAGAAATTCTTTTCATGCTTCATCATGTATTCGGCAAGTACCGCCGTAAAATGTTCAATACCCGCCATGAGTGAAAGCTTTAATGGCTGCGGGAATTTTAAGAACACATATTTAAAGAAGTTCTCACCCAAGAAACGATAAAAATCGACCGGATATTCCAGCTCTTTAATTGCATCATTGAACTCATTATGCAATTTTGAATGGATGGCTTCTTGACCAATCAGCGATGTAACACGCTGTTTTAAAATCGGATCTTGAATAAATTCACGGTGGTGACGAGCTGTTTCTATCACCAGATCTTCACCATAGGTCAAAAAAACCGAAAGCGTTGCAAAAAACAAAGTTGCAAACTGGTTGTTGACGTAAAACTCGATATCAATTTCTTTACCATCAAATCCGATATTTAAATGGCGAATTGGGATAGTTCCTTTATTTGAGAAATCTATCTTTTGATACTGAGCTATAACTGATTTAGGAGAAATAATATTTCGGATAGCTTGAGCGACCATTTTCGACACCCTATAAAATTTGTTAAATACAAGGCAGCGTCGAATCAAACAGCTAAAGTTGTCTTTGGATTATTTCTTGCAATCTTTAACTGCTCTCAAACAAAAATTTGCTCGAATACCTCTGCCTTGTCATGTTTTATGAACTTAAGCGTTGTTAAGTTCACCAAATCAGGTTAAATAGTGCGCTTGCTATAACACTCTAACAAGGACAAAAAAAGCCAATCCATTTTGAAACTTTTTGCCAACTCAAATATTTTTCGATTATTTTAAATTATTTATATAACCTACTATTATTCATTATTTTTTAAATAAAATACATTTGTCCTAAAATGATAAAAACATGGCTTAAAAAGATAACACACGAAATATTCTGCCTATTTCTATACATACCTTAGTTCTATATTTGAGCGTTCCAAAAATCACACCAAGCTTTCTGTTTTTAGAGCTTTATTGCACAAATGAAAACGATAAACTGCATTCAGAGAAAAAATTGGATGAGGAGAATAAATCATGTTTGATATGCGTTTATCTCATGAGCGTGGTGCAGCACATCATGGCTGGTTACAGTCAAAACACACGTTTTCATTTGCAAATTATTGGGACCCGAAACAAGTTGGCTTTTCAGATTTACTTGTAATTAATGACGATACGGTTGCTCCATCAAAAGGCTTTGGTACTCACCCTCACCGTAACATGGAAATTATTTCTTATGTGCTTGAAGGTGCATTAGAACATAAAGACTCAATGGGTACAGGTTCGGTTATTGTGCCTGGTGATATTCAGTTAATGAGCGCAGGCCGTGGGGTTGCACATAGTGAATTTAATCACTCTGCTCAAGAAAACGTGCACTTCTTGCAAATTTGGGTAGTTCCAAATGAAGTGAACACAACACCGGGCTATCAACAATTGCATATTTCCGAGGAAGACAAACGCGGCAAATTGCACTTGATGATTTCACCAAAAGGTGGCGAAAAAACTTTATCCATCAAACAAGATATTAATATTTATTCAGGTCTTTTTAATGGTGAAGAAACAGCAGAGTTTTCAATTCCAGAAGGTCGTTATGTTTACCTACATGTGGCAAAAGGCCGTATTGATGTAAACGGTAAAACCTTTAATACCGGTGATGCTGCGCGTATTCGCGATGGAGGCAAGTTATCATTTACCAATGGTGACAATGCTGAAATTCTGATTTTTGATATGCGTCCGGAAGAAATTCCAACCATGCCATAAATAGTAAAAACACCTGCGTAGAAGTATACGCAGGTGTTTTTTATCACATTTGAAAAACTAAAAATTATGATTGATCTTCTGAGCGTGCCATTTCAGTATTGATATAACTCATAATCATAGTGGTTAGCCCCTGCACCATTTCATCAAAACTAATAAATGGGTTGGGTAAAATAAGATGTCTTGCAACATTAAAAATACCGCTATTAATACAAATATAGGTAATTACAGGTAAGTTATTAATTTTTAAATATTTAGGATTATGCATCATATACTTCATGATGACTTCCATTAAAGCCTGTTCAATTTTTGGAATATATTTATCGTATTGCAACTCACCTGCATAACGTAAAACGGTTAAGTAACGGTCATTATTTTTCTTTAATAAATCACTGAACGTATAAAAAATCATTTCAATAACAGGTTCTAACTCCAACTCTAAAATTGTAGGAGTTAGCTCTTTAATCATGTCGAGAATTTCACTCACAAAGTAGTGATTCATCGCATCATAAATTTCTTCTTTGTTTTTAAAATACTCATAGAGTGACCCCACACTCACCCCTGCAATTTCTGCAATATGACGTGTAGTGGTACCACTTGGTCCATGCAATGCTACAGCAATAAAACCTGCTTCAATAATGGTATCGACAGTGACTTTGGCTCGTGCCTGACGGGGTTTTCGCGTAGACATATTTTCTTATAAATAATCCGAACATAAGCTCAGATTAGCATGTAATTTAGCCCTACCCTAATAAAAAAACAAAATCCGAATAGTTGTCAAATTTCATGAAATATTTCTTTTAAAACTACAATGAAATACAGTTATAAGTTCTTTTATGTTTGAGTATTTCTTTTTAATTACATTAAAATATTTAAATAAAAATCAATATATTAATAAATTTTAAAACTAATTTTTTATTTTATAAAAACATGAAACTTTAGGTTTAGAAACTTGAAAAGTTACCCGAATTGAATCCGAACATAAACTCAGATTAACATGAAAAAATCTAAAAAGAGGTTAAGCTTTTTACTGAACTTTCCTCTTTTTCCCGTTATTCAGTCAAATAATCACACAAATAACGGAGCAACATCACCGTAGTCAGTAAGCAGAGAAAACTGCTTTTTGAAAATGGAATTTACAGTGCCCTGTTTCAAATCAAAGCTTTTGGTTTTCGACGTAGCCGCACTATCACTGATTGATCTGAAGGTGTCACCATGATCTCGACCACAGTTAAAAAATCACTAAACAAAATTAAATTTTACCGTGAAATCGAGTTACCGGATTTTGCTAGTAAAAAATCCATCCCAATCCGTCATTTAAATATCGGATTTGAAGGTAAAGAGATTGATGTTGAATTCTATATGAACAATCAATTTGCCACGATGTTTTTTGCTACGCTTTCAGTATTTCTGACTTATGGTGAAGATCTGGTGATTGAAACAGCTCGTCATCACCGTGAATTTATTCAAGATCCAGTTTTAAAACAGCGTGTTACTTCATTGATTGGACAAGAGGCGATTCATTCTAAGTTACACAATGAATATAACGATGCACTTAAAGATGTTGAATACCCTGTTGATTTATACCGTTTCTTGGGCGAAAACTTCTTTAAATATGTGTTTTTGAAATTTCCGCAACCGCTTAAATTATCGATGATGGCTGGTATTGAGCATTTTACTGCGGTACTTGCCGAATACATGATGAAGCACGAAAAGAATTTCTACTATTCAGATGATGCCAAAAGCCGTGCTTTATGGATGTGGCATATGCTTGAAGAATCCGAGCATAAAGATATTGCCTATGATGTATATCAATTACTCAATGGTAGCTACCCACTACGAGCTTCTGGCTTCTTCTTAGCATTCTTCACTATTTTAGGTCTAATCCCTGCGACTACCTTGTTTATTCCGGTTTTAAGAAAACCGCAGGAAATGTTGACTAGAAAATTCTGGAAAGACGCGCGCCGTGGTGTAGGACTTATTTTTGGTCCAAAAGATGGTGTATTCGGTAGCACCATTGGCCAGATTTTCGATTATTTACGTCCTGACTTCCACCCAAATGATCATGACACCACTGAATATCTAGAGTACTACAAAGACAAATTACTCAAAGAAGGCGGCGCGATTGCACCTTACTTTGTGAAGGAATTTACCCCACCTGTACGCTTGTCTTAACTGGCTTGCAACCAGTCATTACTTAATGGCTGGTGTTCCTTAAATCTATTTCGGGATGAATCATGATTTTATTTGGCAAAAAGAAGGTTAAACCAAGCCAAAAAGCTTATGCCGTCGTGACGGGTGCAGGCAGTGGAATTGGACGAAGTTTTGCAATTGAACTGGCGAAACGTGGTGGTAGCGTAGTCTGCGCAGATATTAATTTAGAAGCTGCAGAAGAAACTGTAACGTTGCTTGAACAACAGGGTGCAAAAGCTTTTGCTATGCGCTGTGATGTGGGTGACGCTGAACAAGTTAACCACCTAGCTGAAACTGCTGAAATCTTATTTGGGCATCCTGTGACTCTTGTCATTAATAATGCTGGAGTAGGTTTAGGCGGTAAATTTGACGAACTCAGCCTAGAAGACTGGAACTGGGTCATGAATATTAACCTTTGGGGAGTTATTCATGGCTGTCATGCATTTGTTCCCAAGTTTAAAAAGTTAGGTTACGGCGCGATTATTAATGTGGCATCTGCGGCATCTTACACGGCTGCCCCAGAAATGACTGCTTATAACGTGACTAAAGCGGGTGTGCGTGCGCTTTCAGAAACGCTTTCGGCTGAGCTTCGTAAATTCAACATTAAAGTCAATGTGCTCTGCCCGACCTTGGTGCCTACCAATATCATTAAAAATGGTCGTATTCCGGGCCGTTATTCAAAACTTGCAGACCATGCGCTCATGAACTACGCACTCACCACAAGTGATGATGTAGCCAAACTCACACTTAACCGCCTTGATCAGGATGAGCTTTATACCATCCCTCAAATCGATGCGAAGTTGTTCTGGCTGATGAAACGTGCATCACCAAGTTTGTATACCAAGTTCCTTGGTACCTCTTACAAATTATTTAAATAAGAAATTTTATAGGTAGTACCCATATGACTGCTCAAATGAAAACAAATGCATCAGCAAAAAAAGCTGTCAATTCACCTAGCCATATTTACGATACCTTTATTGTCGGTGCCGGAATTTCCGGTATCGCCGCAGCGATTCGTCTCGACCAAGTTGGCTATACCAACTATAAAATTATTGAAAAAGCAGGACGTGTGGGTGGCACTTGGCGTGAAAACACCTATCCGGGCTGTGGCTGTGATGTACCGTCAGCTTTGTATTCTTATTCGTTTGCGCCTAGTGCAAAATGGAGTCACTTATTTGCGCGTCAACCGGAAATCTTAAGCTATTTAGAAGATGTAAGTAACGAGTTTAATATTACGTCTAAAATTGAGTTTAACAACGAACTACTCAATGCTGCTTGGGATGAATCACACCATTTGTGGGTACTTGATACAACTACTGGTCAATATCTATCTCGAACTGTTATTTTTGCTACAGGCCCAATTACCGAAGCCCAGATTCCACGTCTTGAAGGTTTAGATACCTTTACAGGTGAAATGTTCCATTCAGCGAAATGGAATCATGATTATGAATTAACTGGAAAACGCATTGCTGTAATTGGTACAGGTGCATCTGCCATCCAGTTTGTGCCCCAAATTCAACCTAAAGCCAAAGAATTGTTTGTATTCCAACGTACAGCTCCTTGGGTACTGCCAAAACCGGATACAGACTTAGGTGAGTTTAGTAAATCAATTATTGCAAAATATCCAGCGATTCAGGCAAGTTGGCGGGCACTGTTGCAAATAGTCGGTGGTGATAAACTTATCATCCCCTTTTGCTGATGGAGCTGCACATGAACCCATTCAAAGGCCGGCATTTTCAGCGTGACATCATTCTGTGGGCCGTACGCTGGTACTGCAAATACGGCATCAGTTACCGTGAGCTGCAGGAGATGCTGGCTGAACGCGGAGTGAATGTCGATCACTCCACGATTTACCGCTGGGTTCAGCGTTATGCGCCTGAAATGGAAAAACGGCTGCGCTGGTACTGGCGTAACCCTTCCGATCTTTGCCCGTGGCACATGGATGAAACCTACGTGAAGGTCAATGGCCGCTGGGCGTATCTGTACCGGGCCGTCGACAGCCGGGGCCGCACTGTCGATTTTTATCTCTCCTCCCGTCGTAACAGCAAAGCTGCATACCGGTTTCTGGGTAAAATCCTCAACAACGTGAAGAAGTGGCAGATCCCGCGATTCATCAACACGGATAAAGCGCCCGCCTATGGTCGCGCGCTTGCTCTGCTCAAACGCGAAGGCCGGTGCCCGTCTGACGTTGAACACCGACAGATTAAGTACCGGAACAACGTGATTGAATGCGATCATGGCAAACTGAAACGGATAATCGGCGCCACGCTGGGATTTAAATCCATGAAGACGGCTTACGCCACCATCAAAGGTATTGAGGTGATGCGTGCACTACGCAAAGGCCAGGCCTCAGCATTTTATTATGGTGATCCCCTGGGCGAAATGCGCCTGGTAAGCAGAGTTTTTGAAATGTAAGGCCTTTGAATAAGACAAAAGGCTGCCTCATCGCTAACTTTGCAACAGTGCCCGGCAGCGCATCAAGCGGTGAGCGCACTCCGGCACCGCCAACTTTCAGCACATGCGTGTAAATCATCGTCGTAGAGACGTCGGAATGGCCGAGCAGATCCTGCACGGTTCGAATGTCGTAACCGCTGCGGAGCAAGGCCGTCGCGAACGAGTGGCGGAGGGTGTGCGGTGTGGCGGGCTTCGTGATGCCTGCTTGTTCTACGGCACGTTTGAAGGCGCGCTGAAAGGTCTGGTCATACATGTGATGGCGACGCACGACACCGCTCCGTGGATCGGTCGAATGCGTGTGCTGCGCAAAAACCCAGAACCACGGCCAGGAATGCCCGGCGCGCGGATACTTCCGCTCAAGGGCGTCGGGAAGCGCAACGCCGCTGCGGCCCTCGGCCTGGTCCTTCAGCCACCATGCCCGTGCACGCGACAGCTGCTCGCGCAGGCTGGGTGCCAAGCTCTCGGGTAACATCAAGGCCCGATCCTTGGAGCCCTTGCCCTCCCGCACGATGATCGTGCCGTGATCGAAATCCAGATCCTTGACCCGCAGTTGCAAACCCTCACTGATCCGCATGCCCGTTCCATACAGAAGCTGGGCGAACAAACGATGCTCGCCTTCCAGAAAACCGAGGATGCGAACCACTTCATCCGGGGTCAGCACCACCGGCAAGCGCCGCGACGGCCGAGGTCTTCCGATCTCCTGAAGCCAGGGCAGATCCGTGCACAGCACCTTGCCGTAGAAGAACAGCAAGGCCGCCAATGCCTGACGATGCGTGGAGACCGAAACCTTGCGCTCGTTCGCCAGCCAGGACAGAAATGCCTCGACTTCGCTGCTGCCCAAGGTTGCCGGGTGACGCACACCGTGGAAACGGATGAAGGCACGAACCCAGTTGACATAAGCCTGTTCGGTTCGTAAACTGTAATGCAAGTAGCGTATGCGCTCACGCAACTGGTCCAGAACCTTGACCGAACGCAGCGGTGGTAACGGCGCAGTGGCGGTTTTCATGGCTTGTTATGACTGTTTTTTTGTACAGTCTATGCCTCGGGCATCCAAGCAGCAAGCGCGTTACGCCGTGGGTCGATGTTTGATGTTATGGAGCAGCAACGATGTTACGCAGCAGGGCAGTCGCCCTAAAACAAAGTTAGGTGGCTCAAGTATGGGCATCATTCGCACATGTAGGCTCGGCCCTGACCAAGTCAAATCCATGAGGGCTGCTCTTGATCTTTTCGGTCGTGAGTTCGGAGACGTAGCCACCTACTCCCAACATCAGCCGGACTCCGATTACCTCGGGAACTTGCTCCGTAGTAAGACATTCATCGCGCTTGCTGCCTTCGACCAAGAAGCGGTTGTTGGCGCTCTCGCGGCTTACGTTCTGCCAAAGTTTGAGCAGGCGCGTAGTGAGATCTATATCTATGATCTCGCAGTCTCCGGCGAGCACCGGAGGCAAGGCATTGCCACCGCGCTCATCAATCTCCTCAAGCATGAGGCCAACGCGCTTGGTGCTTATGTGATCTACGTGCAAGCAGATTACGGTGACGATCCCGCAGTGGCTCTCTATACAAAGTTGGGCATACGGGAAGAAGTGATGCACTTTGATATCGACCCAAGTACCGCCACCTAACAATTCGTTCAAGCCGAGATCGCTTCGCGGCCGCGGAGTTGTTCGGAAAAATTGTCACAACGCCGCGGCCGCAAAGCGCTCCGGCTTAACTCAGGCGTTGGGCAACAAGAAAACCGATATGAACGTACGCACTTGCACTGAATCTGACGTCGCCTCTATCGCAGTCGTATT
Organism: Acinetobacter sp. FDAARGOS_494; assembly: GCF_003812225.1. Classification (NCBI taxonomy): domain Bacteria; kingdom Pseudomonadati; phylum Pseudomonadota; class Gammaproteobacteria; order Moraxellales; family Moraxellaceae; genus Acinetobacter; species Acinetobacter sp. FDAARGOS_494. The sequence goes on along the minus strand of NZ_CP033866.1, from coordinate 2,933,392 downwards.
TACTGAGTCTATTCATGTACTTGGAGCGTCTCACTATGACGCTTCGCAAAGGAATGCGTGGGCACCGCGTCCCGCAGATATAGAGGCTTGGTCAGCTCGCTTATCTGGCCTACAGACTCTTCTAGCAATTGAGGGAGATGCGGTTATCGGGTTCATCTCTTACGAGCTTAGCGGCCACATCGAGTTTCTTTACACCGCACCGGGTTCCGAGCGTCGGGGCGTCGCGTCTGTTCTGTACCGTGAGGTTGAGAAAGCCCTCCCAGGTGTTTCGCTCTTCACAGAAGCCAGTCTGGTCGCCAAGCCCTTTTTCCTGCGGCATGGTTTCAGTGTAGTTGAGGAGCAAAATGTCTCCCGTGGAGGCGTCATGTTCCGTAGGTATGCAATGCGCAAGGCAGTTGTCGCCCAACATGGCGCTCAAGCCGACCGGCCAGCCCTGCGGGCTGTCCGTCGGCTTAGCTAGGGCGTTAGAGCAAAAATGAACTGCGCACGCTGTGGCCGCCAGAATTTCGTAGATGCACATCGTTGCGCTCACTGCGGCCACCACTTCTTTGACGGTAGTGACGTGGTGAATCTTCTAGACAAGGCTCAGAAGCGCACTTGGTTAAGGCCGCGAAACATCGCCATATTCCTTGCGGCCTGGGCGCTACTGGTGGTGGAGATCGTGGCACTGTTGCAAAGTTAGCGATGAGGCAGCCTTTTGTCTTATTCAAAGGCCTTACATTTCAAAAACTCTGCTTACCAGGCGCATTTCGCCCAGGGGATCACCATAATAAAATGCTGAGGCCTGGCCTTTGCGTAGTGCACGCATCACCTCAATACCTTTGATGGTGGCGTAAGCCGTCTTCATGGATTTAAATCCCAGCGTGGCGTTGATTATCCGTTTCAGTTTGCCATGATCGCATTCAATCACGTTGTTCCGGTACTTAATCTGTCGGTGTTCAACGTCAGACGGGCACCGGCCTTCGCGTTTGAGCAGAGCAAGCGCGCGACCATAGGCGGGCGCTTTATCCGTGTTGATGAATCGTGGGATCTGCCACTTCTTCACGTTGTTGAGGATTTTACCCAGAAACCGGTATGCAGCTTTGCTGTTACGACGGGAGGAGAGATAAAAATCGACAGTGCGGCCCCGGCTGTCGACGGCCCGGTACAGATACGCCCAGCGGCCATTGACCTTCACGTAGGTTTCATCCATGTGCCACGGGCAAAGATCGGAAGGGTTACGCCAGTACCAGCGCAGCCGTTTTTCCATTTCAGGCGCATAACGCTGAACCCAGCGGTAAATCGTGGAGTGATCGACATTCACTCCGCGTTCAGCCAGCATCTCCTGCAGCTCACGGTAACTGATGCCGTATTTGCAGTACCAGCGTACGGCCCACAGAATGATGTCACGCTGAAAATGCCGGCCTTTGAATGGGTTCATGTGCAGCTCCATCAGCAAAAGGGGATGATAAGTTTATCACCACCGACTATTTGCAACAGTGCCAGTTAAAGCACCATCACTTTGCCCTTGTGATGCTCCAGTAATAATACCTGTAGTACGGAAAAAACTTCCTCGATCTGTTACTTGATCAACAGCAACCTGCACCCCAATAAATGTTTTGAGTGGAATATGAGCATTGGTTGATAAACAAATCAGCTCGGCTGTCATGCCCTGATTAAGATAATGTTGCCCATCTATACGTTGTAAAAAAACCTGACTATTCAGGGATGCATCTGAAAACTGGAGATACACCGAACGATGCTGTGAGAGAAAACCAAAACTCTCTAAGATCTGAAAAATATTATTAAACATCACTTATTTTATAAATTTGAGTTGCAATCGACTATATTTTATAAAAAATAGACAGATTTGTCTATCTTGTTTATATTAACTTCAGTTTCAACCTTAGTCTTACAACTATTTTATAGGAAAAAAATATAATACTAAAACCTGAGTAAATTATGCTAATTTGCTATAAATCAGAGTTAAAATTAAAAATTATCGCCAACTGAAACAAGTAAGAATAAAAACCTAAAATCATATGCTGTGCAATTAATTAGTTTTCCTCTCTAGCGTACTGGCATAAAAAAACCGCTCCAACACCTCATCCCTCTCACTCAAACTATTGGTACTTAAAAACCCAAACATCAAACCATCTATTAGGTTTAAAACCATATCGGCATCAGGTTTTAAGGCGCGAGTTTCCAAACTAAAAATTAGGTCAAAAAATTCTCGAATTAGCCATTTTCTATACTCGATTGCCATACGGTAAGCCTGAGGATATGTCCCTTTAATTTCAAAAAAGGCTTTAAGTAGCAAATGATACAGACTGTTAGAGTTAACATGTAGAACTACTATTTCCTTGAGCTTAACGGTTGGCGTGCAGTAACGGTTTGAGTAAATAATCGCGAGTACTTCTTCTTTCAGCAGGCTCTTTTGAAAGGCGATACATATTTCAATTAGACCTTCTTTTGAGTGAAAGTAGTTATAGAGCGTAGCTTTCGGAATTTCGGATTTTTTAACAATCAGATCTACACCCGTGGTGTGAAATCCATAGGTGGTAAATAAGTTTATAGCCGTACGAATAACGTGTAATTTTTTGGAAGAGGTTTCTAAATTTGGCATAGTTTTACCGTTATAAATTCTTGTTGTTTCTAAATGAGATACTTTTTTGGGAGAAAAAAAGGCACAGCAAAGCCATGAAGACTGTGCTTGGCACATCTCAAGTTTTATTGTTGATGCAAGTTTTTTGAGCCGTAATGACTTAAAGCATGAAAACCCTACAGGTGATCAAGCTGCTTTAAATTGTTAAGTTGTGTCGTTATAGCTTTTGGCAAAGGCTGCCAAGAAATAATGGATGTGCAAAGCCAACTCCTTTTTATTGGGAGTTCTGCCAAAACATTTAAATTAAGGTGGCAGAACGAAAGGGGGTTAGCAGACTGGCCGAAAAAACCCAGCACACCCGAAGGTGTCCCCCTCCCGTTCCGCCGTAGAGGGGGCACGAGGGTTCGTCACTAAAAGATTGCTCTTTTAATGCTTTTCGGAACGGTCTGCTAAAACCGACTGGCAATGTGGCCAGCATGCGAAGAATAGTATTCCACCCTCTTGTAGTCAAGCACACAAAATGACATTTGATTTAAATTAGATCATTAAAAAGTAAGGATAAATAATGAATGAGTTATTGTTAAAGTAGGGTTTATAAAGGGATTGAAATTTATATAGATATATTAGTTTCAACAGGTAAGATTAAAATATAAAAATGGAAAACCATGAAATGAAAATATCTTTATTAGATGTACAACAAGTATTCAATGATCTATTAAACCATAAAATTAGCCGTGAGGATGCTGAAGAATGGGCAAGAAAAAGAATGAATGCACTGGATAACCAAGACTTAATTTTTGATCCTCCAATTAAAGAGGAGCTTCTTTGGAAAGCGGTAATATATTTAAGTGGTGTTGGATTAAAGATATCTCCTGATACGTACATGGAGGATGATATTGGTATTAAAGAAATGTTTAATACTTATTGGAATCAATAATTTTTTCGCGAAATTTATACTTTTATAATATCAAATGATTAAAGTACAACATTCCAAATAAAAAAAGCTAAACCCCGATAACCGCGACTTAGCTTTAAAAAAATAATTTTAATTAAAAATTACTTATTTGATGTCTGCAAATTCAGAAACAGGCTTGTTCACTTCAACTTTTGTGCCTCCAAATTTTTCATTTACAAACTTTTGAACTTTAGGTAAGTGGTAAAGTTCACCAAGCTTCGTATAGATCGGGTCATTTTTGTTCGCTTCAGCAACACCCAATAAGTTGACATAAAGCTTAGTAGACTGATCGATTGGCTCACGGAAGATTGCGTCTTTCATTACATTGAGGCCGCCCTCAAGTGCCAATGTATTACCGAGTACAATCGCATCTACATCGTTTTTAACACGAACTGCCGTAGTCATTTGAATTGGTTTTAATTGTAAGTTTTTAGGGTTTTCAGCGATATCATTCACTGTCCCTTTTACAGGGTCAAAACCTGGTTTAAGTTTAATTAATTTAGCAGACTGCAATAATGTTAATGCACGAGCTTCGTTAGCAGTATCGTTTGGAATTGCAATGGTAGCGCCTTGCGGGAACTCATCAACGGTTTTAACTTTATTTGCATAAATACCCATTGGCTCTAGGTAAGTTGTTGCAACAGCAGCAACTTTAGCTTTATTTGAAGCATTATAAGCTGCCAAATAGTTGAATGACTGGAACGCATTTACATCTTGTTCGCCACTTGCTACAGACGTATTGAGCACAACATAGTCAGTTAAATTGGTCACTTCGAGTTTAATGCCCGCTTGAGCAGTTTCAGGAAGTGTTGCTACGTATTTCCATACGTCCGTATCAGAACCTGTTGAAACCAGTTTAATTGTACGAACTGACTCAGTTTTATCTTTGGCTGCTGTATTTTCAGTTTGTGCAGGTTGCTTATTACATGCAGTAAGTGTCAGTACAGAGGCACTGAACAGTACGCTAAATAATTTTTTCATAAATATATCCTAAAATAGGAAACGCCTCCCCTAAATCAGAGAGAGACATTTCCAACCATTGGGTCGAAATGCAATATTTGGCTGGATATAATTTCCAGATATAGGGTTTAGAAGCCTGATTTCAGCATCATTCCTTCCGTGAATTTGCACGCTGAACAATAGAATTATGTTTTGAAACAGTTTCTAAATATGGCCTCATCATATATCAATAAATGAATATTCTACAAATAACTTGTTCGATTCTGATATATAGGCCACTTATTACTAAGATATTGAAAACAAAAAATATATTATATAAAATATAGATTTTTGATTAAAATATATACTCGATTGATTTATATGAAATTTTCGGCATTTATTAGCAAGATTTAAGCTAAATGAAGTTGTAATTTTTATCCTTGGCTTAAAAAATCTTCGGTTTCACAAAGATTTTTGAATTTGGCGGAAGCGACAAAATTTCTCATTAGCAATATAAGCTATTTATATAAATTATTTTTTATTATTTAAATTTTTAATAAAAATAAATTTTATAAAGATATATTCTATTAGCTCCAAGGAAGGTGAATAGTATGAAATAAATGATGTAGAAAACTTCCAGTTCAAATTAGTGTTACTACTAAATTTAAAAACATAATAATGCATCAATATCTCTTTAAAACTATTATGTAAATTTCTTGCAATAATTTTTTGTTTCACACAACTCAGTGAAAGGCCATAATAAATTATTGTTTGCTTTTTATCCTATTTATTTCAATTTATAAAAAATATATAATATTCCTCAATAGTTTTCTAATTATCTATTACATTCATTCATGATCATATATTTTCAAGAAAGAGAATAAAATGCAAGACCAAGCTTTGCCATCATTCCCTCAAGATTTAAATGAGGATCAAAGTATTACACGTCCACCAATTTCATACTCAGGTATTCATCATTTTAAATTTCACGGTAATGCCTCAGAATATTTTGGAATTTGGATCGTTAATATTCTTTTAACTATTATTACTTTAAGCTTATATGCGCCTTGGGCTAAAGTTCGTCGTTTACGTTATTTCTATGGAAATACAGAGTTTTTTGAACGTCGTTTTGATTTTACTGGTATTCCAACCAAGATTTTGATTGGGCGTTTAATTGCATTAGGAATTTACGTAGCATTTTCAATTTCATCACAGTATTCAATGATTGCAACTGTAGTTGGAATAGTTGTGTTATATATGGCTGTGCCTTGGCTAATTCGCGCTACTTTACGTTTTACTGCAAGAAATAGTAAGTATGGTAACGCACGCTTTTATTTTGGTGGCACTATAAAAGAATCTTATAAAATTTTCCTTTTAAGTATATTGGTATATATCTTTACATTAGGAATTTTTACGCCTGTAGCTATTTGGCTATATAAAAAATATTATCTTAATCACCTATATGCTGGACAATTAAATTTTAAATTAAACGCGACCTGGACTGCATATATGGCTGCAGTTTATGTACCCATTTTTATTGCTCTTGGCATCATTGCTATCTTTTCAATTATTTATTTTAGTATTTTAGGAACACTTTCCGGGTTCTCATCGAATTCTGTAATCTTTGGGATATTTATGATGTATGCCATTATTGGATTATTTATTTATCCATTAATTGCTGCGCGTCTTTTCATTACTACATGGAACAATACTACAGTTGGAAACAGTCAATTTAAAACAGACTGTAATCAATGGCGTTTTGCATGGATTGTAGCATCAAACTGGGTAGTAAAAATCTTAACCCTAGGTTTAATGTCTGCTTGGGCCGCTGTTCGCATTCACAAATATCAGGTTGAATCAATGAGCTTAATCTTGCTAGATGATCCAGATAAAATGATGAATCTAGCTCAGCAAGAACAAAGTGCTTTAGCTGAAGAAATCAGTGATATTTTTGATATTGATATCTCCCTATAATAATCTGAGTTTAATAATTTATGTCCCAAGCAGTAGATATCATTTTCTATGATGGCATAGTGTCTAAACCATACCGTGCTCAGATTTCAGCTCAATCTAAAACTGAAGTTCTGATTCGATATGGTGAGCAATTAGAACAACAGCGTCATTATCAATATACTGATATGAAATTGATTGGTGCTCTGGGACAGTTACATCCAGTAATTGAATTAGATGATGATGCACGAATTGAATTTCATGGTGCATTACCTGAATGGTTTAATTATTCAACTAAAAAGATTCAACATTCGATTTGGAAATTTGAACGTTCTCCAAGTCTTATTTTTTTTAGTTTAATTTTTGTGATTACTTTCGGAATCAGTTTAGTAAAATGGGGAGTTCCCGCCACTTCCCATTATGTTGCTTTTAAATTACCAGAGAATAGTTTAAAGAAACTAGGAGATGAAGCCGAGAATTATGTACTAAATAATTGGACTGCACCCAGCCAATTAGCTCAAACTCAAAAAGACCAAATTACTAAACAATATTTGAATACTGTTGCTGAAAATAAACCAGCCAAATTAGTGTTCCGTAAAGGTAATCGATTAGGGGCAAATGCTGTAGCACTACCCAATAATACAATTATCATTACAGATGAACTGATTCAAATAGCCCATAATAATCAAGAAATATTGGGAGTATTAGCCCATGAACAAGGACATTTAGTTTATCGCCATAGTTTACAACAAGGATTAACTAGTTTAGGACTAAGTGTATTATACATTGCAATGACAGGTGATAATTCAGATTTATTTACGTCATTACCTGCTGCTATGCTTGGTGCAAATTACTCACGTAAATTTGAGTCCGAAGCCGATCTATATGCATTACAGCTGATGGATAGGAAAAATATAGAAGTCTCACACTTTGCAAATTTCTTACAACGTTTAAACGATAAAACAGAAGAAGATCTAAATAAAGCAAGTCAGTCCACCTCACCAACCTCTCAAAAAGAATCTTCAGATAATAAGCTATCTATAGCTGTTGTTGATGCTTTATCTTCTCATCCTGCAACTGAAGAACGTATTCGAATGGTTCATGATTTTGAGAAAAAACAACACGCTAATTATTAAATACTAGAAGAATTAGTATTCAGACTTAAGAAATTATGAAATATAAAATTAAACTGGAAATCTAATTCTACCCAACTCAATCTAAATTTTTATATAGGGGAGGATGAGGGGTAAAATAATAGATATAAAAAAAGCCCCTGCTTTTAACAGGAGCTTTTCGAATTTGGCGGAAGCGGTGAGATTCGAACTCACGGAGGACTCACACCCTCGTCGGTTTTCAAGACCGGTGCATTAAACCGCTCTGCCACGCTTCCATGTGCGTAAGAATACAAAGCTTATTCATTTTATTCAAGAAAAAAATCATCGCTTTGTGTTCAAGTGCATATTGTTTCATCAATTTTACAGTTGGGCAGCCAATTCTGCTCCTTCTTTGATCGCACGCTTGGCATCTAGCTCTGCTGCGAGCTTTGCACCACCAATAATATGGTAGTTCGCGATCGTCGACTCACCTTCTTTTGGCATCAAGTCTTTTACCGACTCTTGCCCTGCACACACCACTACCGTGTCTACACGTAAAAGCTGGTCTTGACCATTATGTTCAATCCAAAGCCCTTCATCGGTAACTGCTTTATATTGCACACCACGCAACATACGGACACCATGCTTTTTAAGCTGTGCACGGTGGACCCAACCCGAAGTTTTGCCAAGGCCAATACCAAGTGGTGTGGTTTTACGTTGCAATAAATAAATTTCACGGATTGCTGGTTCAACGACTGGCGGCTGCATTCCCCCTTCAGAAATGTAGTTTGGATCTGGGTCTACACCCCATTCACGTTGCCACTCGGCTAAAGGTTGAGGCTGTGGTTGATGTGGAGGTTTAAGTAAAAATTCTGAGACATCGAAACCAATACCACCTGCCCCAATCACTGCAACTTTTCGTCCAACTTCAGCACCCTGTAAAACTTGAGCATAAGAAAGGACTTGAGGTGAATTACTTCCTTCAATCTTTAATGCACGCGGCACGACTCCAGTCGCCACAATCACCTCATCAAAACCTTCACGTTCAAGTTGTTCACGATTAACACGAGTATTTAAACGAACATCTACCCCAGTTTTTTGAAGTTGTACTTTAAAGTAGCGAATCGTTTCGTGAAATTCTTCTTTACCCGGCACAACCTTTGCAAAGTTAAACTGACCACCTACATCTGCATTGGCTTCAAACAGGGTCACTGCATGACCGCGACTTGCAGCAACAGTTGCAGCAGACATACCGGCTACACCACCACCTACAACGGCGATACGCTTTGGTTGTTTGGTTTTTAAATAAACCAATTCAGTTTCATGGCCTGCACGTGGGTTTACTAAACAAGACACACGTTTATTTTTAAATGCATGATCTAAACATGCTTGGTTACAGGCAATACACGTATTAATTTCATCTACACGATTGGTCGCAGTTTTATTTACCCAAAAAGCATCGGCCAATAAAGGGCGAGCCATTTGAATCATATCTGCTTTGCCAGTTGCCAAAATCTCTTCAGCAGTTTCAGGCATATTAATACGGTTAGACGCAATGACTGGAATTGAAATATATTGTTTTACATGAGCCGTATAATCAACAAACGCGGCACGAGGGACCGAGGTGACAATAGTCGGCACACGTGCTTCATGCCAACCAATACCCGTATTTAATAAAGTGACACCCGCTTTTTCTAAAGCTTTCGCAACAGTAACCACTTCTTGCATAGTGTTACCGTCATGCACAAGGTCAAGCAACGATAAACGAAAACAGATAATAAATTTTTCGCCAACTTTTGCGCGGATCGCTTTGACAATTTCAACTGGAAAACGCATACGGTTTTCAATTTCACCACCCCAACGGTCTTTACGCTGGTTTACATGGCGACTTAAAAACTGGTTAATTAGATATCCTTCCGACCCCATAATTTCAACGCCGTCGTAGCCTGCCTTTTTGGCAATGTCGGCACACTGTGCATAATCTTCAATTGTACTGAGAATATTTTTTTCAGAAAGTTGACGTGGTTTAAATGGTGAAATCGGTGATTTTATTGCACTCGAAGACACTACAAATGGCTGGTAACCATAGCGCCCTGCATGCAAAATTTGCATCAAAATTTTTGAACCATGCTTATGGACGGCGTGAGTCACTAAACGGTGCTGCGGAATATCAAATAAGCTATTCATGGTTCCGCCAGCCGGAGCCAACCATCCTTGACGGTTCGGAGAAATACCGCCAGTCACAATCAAACCAACTCCACCTTTGGCACGCTCTTCAAAATAAGCTGCCAGTTTTGGGTAGTTAAAAAAGCGGTCTTCTAATCCCGTATGCATAGATCCCATGACCACACGGTTTTTAATGGTTGTGAAGCCCAAATGTAATGGTTTTAATAAATTGGCGTAACTTGTCATGCTGCGTCCCAATATTTTTTTGCAACTTGTTGCATAGTACTTTAATACTTTTTTGATAATTTTGGATGACCAAGAATTATTTTTTATTTGAGATTATGGTCAATCTATAAATGAAGCAGATAATCCCATATTTTTCTTTAAATAATAAATAGCCATCAGAACAAGTGAATTAATGCTTTTTTTGCCAAAAAAAGCACCATGAATAGTGCTACAATAGCCGCCATTCAGAATTCTCGAGACCGCCTCAACGGGGTCTTTTTCATAAATGTTAGGATTAGCAATGACTGATAATGCAACTATCTTGCAGCATGTACCAGTAGGCAAAAAAGTTGGGATTGCCTTCTCCGGTGGTCTAGACACTTCAGCTGCTTTATTGTGGATGAAACAAAAAGGCGCTGAGCCTTATGCATATACTGCAAACTTAGGCCAGCCAGATGAAGATGACTACGATGCAATTCCAAAGAAAGCAGAACAATACGGCGCTGTGAAAGCTCGCTTGATTGACTGCCGCTTACAATTGGCGCTTGAAGGTATTGCTGCAATTCAGTGTGGTGCATTCCATATCAGTACAGGTGGTGTTCCTTATTTCAATACGACTCCACTCGGTCGTGCAGTAACAGGTACTATGCTCGTTACTGCCATGAAAGAAGATGACGTAAACATCTGGGGTGACGGTTCAACTTATAAAGGTAACGATATTGAACGTTTCTATCGTTATGGTTTGTTGACCAACCCAAACCTTAAAATTTATAAGCCATGGTTAGATCAAAACTTTATTGATGAGCTTGGTGGCCGTGCAGAAATGTCACAGTTCCTCATCGACAACGGTTTTGACTACAAAATGTCAAAAGAAAAAGCGTACTCAACTGACTCAAACATGTTGGGCGCAACTCACGAAGCAAAAGATCTTGAATACCTAAATGCAGGTATCAAAATCGTTGACCCAATCATGGGCGTTGCTTTCTGGAAAGAAGAAGTTGAAATCAAACCAGAAGAAGTGACTGTACGTTTTGAAGAAGGTGTACCTGTTGCATTAAATGGTCAGCGTTTTGACAATCCGGTTGAGCTTATTCTTGAAGCAAACCGTATTGGTGGTCGCCATGGTTTAGGTATGTCTGACCAAATCGAAAATCGTATTATCGAAGCGAAATCTCGTGGTATCTATGAAGCACCGGGTATGGCCCTTCTTCATATTGCTTACGAGCGTTTGGTTACTGGTATTCACAACGAAGATACGATCGAACAATACCGCATTAACGGTTTACGTTTAGGCCGTTTACTTTACCAAGGCCGTTGGTTCGACTCTCAAGCGCTTATGCTTCGTGAAACTGCACAGCGTTGGGTTGCTAAAGCGATTACTGGTGAAGTAACACTTGAACTTCGTCGTGGTAATGACTACACCATCATGAACACTGAATCTCCAAACTTAACGTACGAAGCTGAACGTTTAACAATGGAAAAAGGTGATTCAATGTTTACGCCAATGGACCGTATTGGTCAGTTGACTATGCGTAACCTCGACATTACCGATACACGTGCAAAACTAGGTATCTATACAGATGCTGGCTTGCTTTCAATTGGTCAAGGTTCTGCTGTACCTCAATTAGACAATAAGAAAAAATAATTTCTTATAAGGTCAAAAAAGCCACCTCTATAGGTGGCTTTTTTTATTTAAAGTTAAGTTAGGCAATTTCGGCAACTTGTAACGGTTGATAATAAATTTGGTTCCGTCCGAGTTGCTTTGCCCGATATAAAGCCTGATCTGCCGCATGAATAAGCCTATCTTGTCCCATCTTTAGCCCACCCGTATATACGGTAAACCCTAAACTGATAGTGACATACTTCGACACTAAAGAAGCTGCGTGAGGAATCGCTTGCCGCTCAATGGCTTTATAGATATTTGCAGCCACTGAATAAGCACCCTGTGCAGGTGTTTCAGGTAAAAGTACAACGAACTCCTCGCCCCCATAACGCGCAACAAAGTCGACATGACGAATTGAGTTTTTAATTGCTGCAGCAATGCTAGAGATGACTTTATCTCCCATCTGGTGCCCGTAAAAATCGTTATAGTTTTTAAAAAAATCAATATCAATAAATAAAACAGCTAAAGGACGCTTCTCTTGATTTGCTCGGTAGTAGAAAAAATCAAACATCTCATCAAATGTACGTCGATTCGAAATTTGAGTCAGGGCATCCTGCTGGCTTAAATGCAATAACTCCGACGCTTCAATCCGTAAGATCTGTTCATTAATTTCAGCAAGCTGGTTATTTAAAAAAAGGCTTCTTTCTCTTGAGATGAGCATACTGCTAATCGAGAAACCTAAAATACAACTACCGAACAAAGCACGACCCAGTGCAATATAGTCACAATTTACGTCTAACAAAATAAGAAAAGCAAAAACTAAAAATGCTGCCAATAAACCAACACAAAGCATATGCAAAGGTTTAATACCGCTTAATATGAACCCGAGCATATATAAAAATGAAAGAAGCAACATAGACTGGTTCTTAAGCGCCATATTTCCGACACTAAGCAATAACATCGCATTAATAATAATGGTTAAAAATACAATGCCACATGCAGCTAAATAAAAGTGCTCGGAGAGTTTTGTAAATTTGGCAAAAACCCAGAACAATAACAGGGCAAGTGCAATATTCATTGCACTAAGTAAGCAATGAATAAAGTCCAAAGTAATATAAGGTACCCCAATCACTAAATAGTCGGTCGGCAGGGCCAATAAAATAAAAATTAAATAAGTGAGTACACCACTTGCTAGAAACTTTGAAATGTTCTGTCTAGTTCGATCAAGATTTAAACACCAGAATTTTTTTTCCAGTTGTTTGGGCAAAGGCATATTGGCATAACGATGGGTATGTAGAGTGACCAAATACTCGATTTCTTCTTTAGATTTGAGTAATTGATGTACATTTCCCCTATTCGCCACTAGTCGATTCCTACATATTCTGCATTAACAAAATATAACATTATTTTTTAAAGCTCCCTGCGCTTTATTTTGCCATTTGTCCGTAATTCTCGTTACCATTTTCACACTTTATCGATTATCATTTGTTTTATTTCGAAGTTTGAACTGCCTTGAACTCTATTACCCTGCTCCAGCCAGATGATTGGCATGCACATTTACGTGATGGTTTAGCATTAAAACGTACTGTTCCAGATTTGGCTAAACAATTCGCCCGTGCGATTTGTATGCCTAACCTTGTACCGCCTGTAAAAACAGTAGAAGAAGCTTTAGCTTATCGCGAACGCATTCTTGCTCATGTTCCGGAAGGCAATAATTTTGACCCTCGTATGGTGCTTTATTTTACTGACCACACTTCACCAGATGAAGTTCGTAAAATTAAAGAATCAGAACATGTAAATGCGATTAAGCTTTATCCTGCTGGTGCGACCACAAACTCCGATAATGGTGTGAGTGATATTCGTAAAGTTTATGCAGTCATTGAGCAATTAGAAGAGCATCAAGTTCCGTTATTGCTTCATGGTGAAGTAACTCACAATCATGTAGATATTTTTGATCGTGAAAAACGCTTCCTAGATGAGGTATTATCACCTCTATTGAAACAGTTCCCGAAACTTAAAGTTGTGCTTGAGCACATCACTACCAGTGATGCAGCACACTTTGTTTTAGAACAAGACCGTAATGTGGCGGCAACAATCACTCCACAACATTTATTATTTAACCGTAATGATATGTTGGTTGGTGGTATTAAACCGCACTTTTACTGTTTACCAATTTTAAAACGTCAAACACATCAAACGACTTTGCTTGAAGTGGCGACAAGCGGTAATCCTAAATTTTTCTTAGGTACAGACAGCGCTCCTCATGCACAAAATGCAAAAGAGAATGCTTGTGGATGTGCAGGCTGCTATAGTGCACCAAATGCAATTGAGCTTTATGCACAAGCATTTGACCAGGTCGGTAAATTAGAGCGTCTAGAAGGTTTTGCTAGCCATTTTGGTGCGGACTTCTACGGTCTACCACGTAATACTTCTACCATTACTTTGGTTAAAGAAGATAACCTCGTTCCAGAATCTTTTGATTATTTAGATAATCAAAAAATCATCCCGCTGCATGCCGGGAAAACGCTGCAATGGAGAAAAGTGTGACACAAGAAAACTCTGTCCCGGTCATTGGCCAACGTTTTCGTGGCTTCTTACCTGTTGTTGTCGATGTTGAAACGGCAGGTTTTAATGCCCAGACAGATGCATTGCTAGAAATCGCATGCATTCCGATTGTGTATGATGCGCAGGGACAATTTGTCCCTGGTCCTGCATTTCATGCACATATTAACCCTTTTGAAGGGGCTAACCTCGACCGCCGTTCGCTAGACTTCATTGGTATTGACCCATTCAACCCAATGCGTATTGCAATGGCTGAAGATGAAAGAACTGCTTTACGTCGCATTTTTAAATCGGTCAATGAAGTTCGTAAACAGCAACATTGTACTCATGCAGTACTCGTAGGCCACAACGCGCATTTTGACCTTGGGTTTTTACAAGCGGCCATTGCTCGCTCAGGCACAAAAAACCAAAACCCGTTCCATAGTTTTTCAGTGATGGATACGGTCACTTTAAGTGCAGTAATGTTTGGACAAACTGTACTTGCAAAAGCATGCATTCAAGCTGGAATTGAGTTTGATGGTAAAGAAGCACACTCTGCTTTATACGATACTCAAAAGACTGCTGAACTGTTTTGCTATATTTTGAACAAACTGTCTCCTTACCTCCTTGACAGTTTGGTGGCGGCTTCTTAAGATACCGCCATCCTCAACGTCCCTATCGTCTAGAGGCCTAGGACATCGCCCTTTCACGGCGGTAACCGGGGTTCGAATCCCCGTAGGGACGCCATATTCTCTTCATATAAAATTTTTCTCTCTAAGTTCTGTCTTCTTATTCTTTTTATATTTTTCTTTATTTCTAAATAAAATACACTTGTGCAAATATATCACTGATCCAGTATTTCCTTTACATCGTTTTACAATATAATAATTCTTATTTTTATACTGATATTTATTATCAAAAAGGTTTTAAATGGATCTTAAGCTTCGCCTTCTCTCCCTGAGTATTGCACAACTATGCTGTATTCCAGCTGCTTTTGCAGACACGAACAACTCTTCAACTACTCTTGCAACTATCAAAATTAAAGCCCAACAGGCATCTGACCAGACTTATAAAGTGGATAGTTCCAGTAGTGCTACGCGTAGTGAAATTGCATTACAAGATACCCCGCAATCTGTGAGCATGGTAACCCAAAAAGTAATTGAAGATATTGGTGCAACTCGCTTAGTTGAAGCACTTGATTTAGCTGGTGGCGTGACTCGTGCTAATAACTTTGGTGGTCAAGGTTTAACTGGTTTTAACATGCGCGGGTTTACCAGTGGTGAGTTTTATCGAAACGGGTTTCCAATTAACCGTGGCTATCCAAATGCGCCGGATAGCAACACAATTGAACGTGTAGACGTTTTACGTGGCCCCTCTTCTAGCTTATATGGCCGTGGTGACCCAGGCGGTACGTTTAACTTAATTTCTAAAACACCAAAGTCTGAGCAACAAACCACTTTAGGGGCACAGCTCAGTAGTGAAGGTTTATATCGCACTACCGTAGACACGACAGGTACTGTACCCGATGCAGAAAATATCGGTTATCGCCTAAATGTAATTGCAGAAGGTGGGGATAGTTACCGTGACCATGTCGAATCTAAACGTTATGGAATTGCACCAGTCATTCAATGGCAAGCTACTGATGCCACCAAGGTTACTTTTGAAGCCGATATTTTAAGAAACCAACATCCACTCGACCGTGGTCATACACGTTATCCAACACAGAAATCTTTTAATAGCTCACCAGAAACCTATTTATGGGAAACGGGTAAATACTACAATCGACTCTACAATGATAACAATATGACTCAATTACGAGTTGAACATGACCTTGGGAATGACTGGAAGCTAAATGCTGGCGTGCAATATTTAAATGGCAAATTGCATGGCTATGCAGTAGAAGCAAATGGCATTCAAAATGACGGAGAAACATTAGGGCGAAATTACAATTATCGCGAATTAAAATGGCAAGATACCGATGCCCAAATTAATCTCACAGGTAATTTTCAGCTTTTAGGTTTAGCCCATACTTTAGTGACTGGGCTTGAATATGAAAATTATGATTATAAGTCATACATTATTCGCTCAAGCGGAGATATCGGTAGCTACCCTATTAATATTTATAATCCAGTTTTAGGGCAACCTTTACCTGAGCTCAATCGTGTAACCACACATGACCGTGAAAACTTAAAAACAACGGCCCTTTTTGTACAAGACCAAATCGGCTTAAATGAGCGTTTAAGCGCACTCTTAGGCTTACGATTTGAACATTACGAGCACGATTACAAAAACCTATTACCAAATACTACCAACTGGAATACCAGTCATGATGCATTTATTCCACGTTTAGGCTTAGTTTATAAAGCAAGTGATGACCTTTCACTCTATGGCAATGCTGCAAAATCTTTTAAACCAAATACTGGCGCCAGCCGTAACGGAGAAGGTTTTGATCCTGAAGAAGGTACGGCTTACGAGTTAGGTTTTAAATGGCAAGCACTTGATAATATGTTATCGATTGATTCCGCTATTTTTTATGCTAATAAAGAAAATGTATTAACATTAGACCCTGTTGATTCAGCTTATAAAGTCGCTGCTGGCGAAGTTCGTAGCCGTGGCATTGAGTTAAATATTGCTGGTCAAATTACACCAGCTTGGAAAATTATTGGTGGATATGCTTATACAGATGCGGAAGTAACTAAAGACAATACTCTGCAAAAAGGAACAGCTCTAGCCAATATTCCAAAAAATAGTTTTAATCTTTTAAATATCTATGAATTTCAAGATGGCCCTTTACAAGGCTTAGGTCTAGGCATCAATCAAAAATATATTGATAAACGTGCAGGTCAGACAGCTAATAGTACCTATACCATGAAAGGTTATGCAGTTACAGATTTGGTTTCTTATTATCAGGCGACACCAAAACTTCGTCTTAACTTAGATGTGAAGAACATTTTTGATAAAGTTTATGATGAAAGTGCTTTCAATTTATATGCTTATCCGGGTGAATCACGTACCGTTCAATTAGGTATGAGCTATACGTTCTAAATTGAGCATAAAGGTACTATTTCATCCTTAGAAATAGTACCTTTACTTTAAGAAATTTTTACGCTGACTTACGTGAATTCACGCGTCCTTGAACAACAGCCTTAATATTACCCTTGGCATAATTTAAAAACACGATTAAAGGTGACAGTTTAGGATTTGGCTTTTTACCCTGCCCAATGGCTTTAAATTGTGCCGCGTACCAAATAATTTCCATAATTGCCATTTTATCGACAAAAGGTAAACCTGTTTTAATTGGTTTTACGGCGTAGCGAACGTCTTGGCCTGCGATTAAACGGTCAGTTAAATCTGTTTCAACAGCAAGTGGACGAGCAATACCAATAAAGTCGCATGCCCCACTTGCTAGAGCAGCATTCATGCCTTCTACTGTACGGAAGCCACCTGTCACCATAAGTTTACATTTTACATGCTGACGGATTTTTTCAGCGAAGTCTAAGAAATACGCTTCACGTGCAATAGTACTTGCCTTACGTTTATCAGCTTTGGCACCAGCCATTGCAGGTGCTTCGTAAGTTCCACCTGAGATTTCAATTAAGTCGATCCCTGCTTCATCAACTGCTTTAAATACCGAAATCACATCTTCTTCGCTAATACCGCCGCGTTGGAAGTCAGCAGAGTTGAGCTTAACTG
Organism: Acinetobacter sp. FDAARGOS_494; assembly: GCF_003812225.1. NCBI lineage: Bacteria > Pseudomonadati > Pseudomonadota > Gammaproteobacteria > Moraxellales > Moraxellaceae > Acinetobacter > Acinetobacter sp. FDAARGOS_494. The sequence continues at coordinate 2,915,642 of NZ_CP033866.1, read as the reverse complement.
AAATAATAAAATTATCAGAAGTTGCTTCACGTACTGCTTTATAAACTTCTAGTAAAAAGCGAGTACGGTTTTCGATTGAACCACCCCACTGGTCTGTACGTTTATTGGTTAATGGTGATAAAAACTGGCTAATTAAATAGCCATGTGCACCATGTAACTGTACCCCTTCAAAACCCGCCTTTTCACAAATACGAGCAGCAGTCGCAAAACGTTTAATAATATCCAAAATTTCTTCATGCGTAAGAGCACGTGGAGTACCAAACATAGTCGCTAAAGCTGGGCTAAAAGGAACTGCCGAAGGTGCAACTGTTTCTTTATTTAGGCCCTTTGGACACTGACGCCCAGGGTGAGACAATTGAATAAGTTGTACCATCCCATATTGTTTACCGACTGCTGCCCATTCTTTTAAACGCTCTAGGTCACGCTCGGTTTCAATCACCACTACCCCAGGTTCGTTTTTGGCCTCTACATTGACCATAACATTTCCAGTAATCGCACAGCCCAAACCACCTTTGGCCCATGCACTATACAAACCTAAATGTAATTCATTCGGCTGGCCTTCATAGTTTGCAAGTGCCTCACTCATTGCACCTTTAATAATCCGGTTTTTAAATGTGGTATTTCGAATTGTGATTGGTTGTGCAATCTGGCTCATGGTTAACCTCTTTTAATATTTTAGAGCAATTACTCTAATTTAGATGAGTTATAGGTCATGTCAAGGGGAAATCGATAACTGACAATAGCACATGTCAAATTTAAAAAATATAAAAAAATGCAACTTTTTGCATTAAAAATTTAAATAAAATTTATTATTATAAAATAGAATCTTATTAAATATATTTAACAACTTGCTGCAATTAATTGCTTGGTATATTCAGTTTTTGGGGTATTAAATAACTGCTCAGTTGGCTGATATTCCACAACTTTTGCATGTCGTAATACCATCACTTTATGACACAGTGCTTTGACCACATTTAAATCATGACTAATGAAAATATAGCTCAAGTGCTCTGTTTGTTGTAAACGTCGTAATAATTGAATCATCGCTTTTTGCGTGGTTCGGTCTAAGGCAGACGTTGGTTCATCTAAAATTAAAAGTTTAGGTCGAACTACTAAAGCTCGCGCTAGAGCAACGCGTTGACGTTGTCCACCCGAAAGCTCGTGCGGATAGCGATGTTGAAAGCCTTCAGCCAACTCAACTTTTATCAAAGCTGATTCAACTTGCTGTTTAATTTCTTTATCAGCTATCGCTTTGACTTTTAACCCTTCAGCAATAATCTGCCCTACCGTCATACGTGGGTTTAGACTACCAAATGGATCTTGGAAAACAATCTGTAAGTCTGACCTGATCTTGCGTAAAGCTTTTTGTTCTAAGCGGTTTATATCTTGCCCTAGAAAGTTAATCTGTCCCTCACTTTTAATTAATCGAACCAGAGCCAAAGCCAATGAAGATTTTCCGGATCCACTTTCACCCACAACGCCTAATGCTTCGCCTTGATTAAGCTCAAAATTTACATTTTCAACCGCATTGGTATAACCCTGAATTCGGTTAAAGAAACCACGTCGTATTGGATATTTAACATTGAGTTGTTGAACAGATAAAATTTTATGACTGGTTGAATGTTGCTCAGCGAAACCAAGATCATGATCTAATAATTGCTGGGTATAGACTGAAGTTGGGTGTTCAAAAATCTGTTGAAGCTTACCTTGCTCTACAACTTGTCCTTTATGTAATACAATCAGTTCATCAGCATAACGGCGTACCAAATTTAAATCATGGCTAATCAAAATCAGTGCCATACCATATTTGCTTTGCAAGGATTTTAATAATTCTAAAATTTGCGTCTGTAAAATCACATCAAGCGCGGTAGTTGGTTCATCTGCAATTAAAATTTTAGGTTGAAGTGCAAGCGCAGCCGCAATCATCACCCGCTGTTTTTGTCCACCTGAAAGCTCATGCGGATAACGTTTTAAAATGTACTCTGGATTAGCAATTCCTACATCTTTTAATAATTGAATTACCTGCTGTTGAGCTTTCGCTTTTGACCCACCTTGTAAAATAAAATTTTCACCTACAATTTTTTCAACTCGATGTAATGGGTTTAAAGTTGTAGAAGGCTCCTGAAAAATCATGGCAATTTGGCGGCCGCGTATGTGTGTTTGCGTCTTTTCGTCTATTTCTAAAATATTTTTTGAATCAATAATAATACGACCAGATGTTTTTAATTTTTCTGGTAATAATCCCATCATCGCCAAACAGCTTATTGTTTTACCTGAACCACTCTCACCTACAATTGCAAGCGTATCTCTGGCTTGTAAGTGTAAATTGAGACCTTCTAATAAAGGCTGATCTTGCGTAGAGATTGAAAGGTTTTCTATATTTAGCAATTTAGCATCTACATTTAAGTTATTTTCTTGGGTCAAATGCATCACGTGCCGCCTCCCCAATATAAATTAATAATGACAATACAAAAGCTAAGCTAAAAAACCCAGATAAAGCCAACCACGGTGCGTCTAAGTTATTTTTACCTTGCAACAACAACTCTCCTAAAGAGGCTGCATCTGGTGGTAAGCCATAGCCCAAAAAATCAAGTGCGGTTAAAGCAATAATATTAGTGGTCAAAATAAAAGGTAACTGCGATAGGCTAGAACTTATGGCATTTGGCAAAATGTGCTTAAAGATAATTGCTCTATCAGTTACACCTAAAGCCTGAGCCGCACGTACATAGTCAAGTTGACGCGCTTTTAAAAATTCGGCACGGACAATTCCCACAAGTACAGTCCAGCTAAAGAACAGCATAATAAAAAATAGCCAATATACATTTGGGGTAAACATGCTGACCAAAATCATGACCATAAAGAGCATAGGTAAACCATTCCAGACTTCTACCAACCGTTGCCCTAACAAATCGACCCAGCCACCATAGTAGCCTTGTATAGCACCCACAAAAATACCAAGTAGCGCTGCACAACCTGTTAAAGCCAAGCCGAAAAGTAATGAGACTCTAAGCCCATAGAGAATACGTGCAAGCACGTCTCGCCCTTGGTCATCTGTCCCTAACCAGTTCTGCTTAGAAGGTGGCGATGGCACAGGTACAGCCAAGTCTAAATTAGGAGTCTGGTAAGAAAATCTTATAAGGGGCCAAATAGCCCAGCCTTTATGATTAATGAGTTCTTGTACAGCGGGATCTTTATAATCTGCTTCTGTTTCAAACACGCCACCAAAAGTGGTTTCGGGATATGTTTTAAAGACAGGCAAATAATAAGCGTCCTCATATTTCACTAACAATGGTTTGTCGTTAGCAATGAGCTCAGCAGCCAAGGACATCATCAAAATGAGACTAAACAAAACAAAGCTTGCCCACCCTAATTTATGTTGCCTAAACTTTTGCAGTCGTGATCGCACAATAAAAGACATTATTTGCCTCCTTGTGCGTCAAAGTGAATACGCGGATCAATCCATTGATACAGTACATCGCAAATAAGACGTAAAAGCAGACTAAACAACGTGAAGAAAAACAATACGCCAAAAATAACCGGATAGTCTCGCTGAACAATTGCTTCAAAGCCCAACAACCCCACACCATCTAGGTGAAAAATAATTTCAATAAAAAGATTTCCCACAAAGAAAATGCCTGCTAAAGCTTCCGGCAATCCAGCAAGAACCACTAAAATGGCATTACGGAATACATGTTTATATAAGACTTGTTGACTATTTAAACCTTTTGCATAAGCTGCCAAGACATAAGGTTTATTAAGCTCTTCTAAAAATGAATATTTGGTTAGATAAGTTAGGCTGGCAAAACCACCCAACACCATGGTAATAAGCGGCAACGTCATGTGCCATAAATAGTCCGTAATTTTTCCGAACCAACTCAATTGATAAAAATTATCTGACACTAGGTTTTGTAATGGAAACCACTGAAAATATGAACCGCCAGCAAAAAAGACAATAAGTAGTATACCAAAGACAAAGCTGGGTACTGCATAGCCCACCACTAGCAATAAAGAAGTGGAACGATCAAACCATGTACCTTGTTGTTTGGCTTTTTTAATTCCAAGTGGAATTGAAATAAGATAAATCAGTAAAGTGCTCCATAGCCCAAGTGAAATTGACACAGGCATTTTTTCCCAGAGCAGCTCAACCACTGATTTATCTTTAAAAAAGCTTTGTCCAAAGTCTAAAGTCAAATAGCCTTTTAACATCAGTAAAAAACGTTCTACTGGAGGATGGTCAAACCTGTATTGGGCTTTAATTTGCTCGACCATTTCGGGGCTTAAACCTTTAGCACCTTGATAGTACATTTCAGTGCCTAATATACGCCCTGCTCCTAAGCCACTTTCTACTTCATGAATTGCCTGTTCAACTGGTCCACCCGGTGCAATTTGCACGACCACAAAGTTGATCAATAAAATAATGAACAACGTTGGAATCATTAAAAGAAGTCGCTTTAGAATATATGAACCCATATAACAGGATTTCCTTTAGGTACGTGCTTTTATTGTTGATGTAAATATTGAGCAACTTTCTTAGCTTGGTTTGCATTACTCCACCAATACTCTATACCGGCAGAGAGCACAGGTTTCACTTTAGGCTGCTGATACATATTCCAGTACGCATACCAATAATCCCCTTTTCCATAAGTCGGGATCTGGTAATATCCTGCACGAAGCAATCGGTCAAGAACATGAGTATAAGTGATTTGCTGTTCACGGTCTTTGGCAGTGACCAGTTTTGAAATCACCTCATCAATTACCGGATTACGAATACCAGCGTAGTTATAGTTGCCATTTTGAACTGCTGCTGCACTTCCCCAGAACTGAGCCTGTTCATTGCCCGGGTTTAAAGATTGCGGCAAATTCATCGTAGTCATGTCAAAGTCATAACGGCGTGTACGTTCTAAATATTGCGGCGCATCAACCTGCCGTAAATTAATATTAATTCCTAATTTTTTTAAATTTCTTACAAATGGCATCAGTGTTCTTTGTTTGCCATCTTGCTGAATGAGAAACTCAATTTGTACAGGTTTGCCTTCGGGCGTATATAATTGCCCTTCTTTAATTTTATAACCCGCCTCAATCAGCAACTGTCTAGCAAGTAATAGGTTTTGCCGGTTAAAACCACTGGCATCTGAAGCTGGATATTTCCAATCAGCCAAAACAGCTTTTTGCATGATTGGAGAAAGCTTTGGCAAAAGAGGCTTTAATATGGCCATTTCATTGTTTGAAGGACGACCTGTCGCTGCCAAATCACTATTTTCAAAATAACTTTGTAGTCTTTGATATTGTCCGTAAAACAAAGCTTTATTTTGCCATTCAAAATCATAGGCATAAGTTAAAGCTTGTCTAAAGCGGATGTCATTGAAAGGTTTGCGCCGTGTGTTAAAAACATAACTCTCGGTTGCAATGGGGTTATGATGTCTAAATTTATATTGCGTTATCAAGCCTGCTTTTACAGCCGGAAAATGATAGTCAGTAACCCATTTTTTAGGATTAGTTTCTTCATGCAAGGTATATTGCCCAGATTTAAAACCTTCGAATGCAATATCCCAATTTCGGTAATAAACATACTTTAAATGATCGAAGTTATAGCGCCCTTTATTAATAGGTAAGTCTTTTGCCCAATAATTTGGATTACGTTTATAACTAATACTCCGACCTGCATCAATTTTCTCAACCACGTAAGGCCCTGAACCTATAATCGATTGCAAGCTAATACGGGTAAAATCGCGTTTCTGCCAATCTACTTTTGAGTAAATCGGTAAACTCGCCACAACAAATGGCATTTTAGGATTATGGCTGGACTTAAAAGTGAATTTAACTTGATGTGGGTTTATCACTTCTGTTTTCGCTAAGTCTGCAAGATACATTTGTAGACCAAAATTAGATTTGGTTTGATAGGTATCAAAGCTAAATTTCACATCTTCAGCTGTTACGGGCAGTCCATTACTAAATCGAGCTTTTGGGTTTAAATAAAAAGTAACTGACTGGGTTTTTATAGGATCATACGAAACTTTTTCTGCCAAGAGTGGATATAACACGCCCACTTCATCAAGTGACTGGGTCATTAAAGTATCAAAAAGATAATTTACCCCTTCTGTCGCATTTCCCTTACCGTTCATACTGTTTAAGTTATCAAATGTCCCTTGCGCAGCCTGACTCAATACTCCGCCTTTAGGTGCATTCGGGTTGGCATAAGGCATAGAAGCCATTGCCAGATATTTAGGCTTAGAATGAATTGCGATATACGGCGTGGTTTGCTGAGCAGAGAATATAACTTGCGAAAAAACACTGAGCCCGACTAGCAGGCTCAGTTGAGAATATAACTTTTGCATAAAGTACTAATTATTCTATAAATTAGGCACTTTAATGATATCGCCAATACGCAATTGAGTCGACGGTGTTAGGTTGTTGAGTTCCGCCAGTAAAGTGGTTTCTAAACCATATTTACTCGCAAGACCAATTAAGGTATCACCACGTTTGACTTTGTATTCCACTACAGTTTTTGGAATCACAATATTTTGTCCACGCTGTAAATTGGCATTTGCTTTTAATGCATTCATTTCAGCAAGTTCACGAACTGAAATACCCGCACGACTCGCAATAGCATTTAGCGACTCACCAGCTTTAACCGTATACTTTTCAGTATTTTTCCCTGCAACTACAGCTTTTGGAGACGATTTCGCCGTATCCGTTTTAGCTGTTTCTACTGTTGGTAAATCACCTGTTAATTTTAAGCGTTGACCAACACGAACATTACTGTTGCGAGACAAACCGTTCAATGCAGCAAGATAATCTAACTGTAAATGATAGCGGTTGGCGATATTTCCTAGGCTATCACCAGATTTAACTGTGTAGGTCTCTGGCGTTTCTTCTTTGGTATTTTTAGCCGAAACTTTGCTAGTTGTTTCAACTTCACCAGTTAATTTTAAACGCTGACCAGCACGAAGGCCTGCAGTACGTGACAAGCCATTCAAATCAGCCAAATAACTAGTTTGTAAGTTATATTTAGCTGCAATTGCATTTAAGCTATCGCCTGACTGCACAACATATTGGTCAGGAACTGATGCACCAGCCGGAACTTTTAGAGTTTGTCCCAGTTGGACATGACTGTTGGCTTTTAAGTTGTTCAGTTCAGCAAGCTCAGCTAGGCTAATTTTAGACTTGGTCGCAATGCTTGATAATGTGTCGCCACGCTGTACTTTATAACTTTCAGTTTTATATGATGGACCTGCTGCAAGCTTTTCATATTTACCAGAAGCCTTGCTGTCATCAACTTCATCAACAGTGATTTCTTTTGCAGGTACATTAATTTTTTGGCCTACAATTAAATTACTACCAGCTGATAACCCTGGTGTTAGGTCTGCCAACTCTTGATTAGATAATGCATAACGGTCTGCAATTAATTTCAAGTATTCGCCACGTTTAACCGTATAACTCTTTGTTGCAATACGACGTGTACTTGCTTGAATTGCCTTTGGCTCTACTTTAGCAGCACGATTACCTTTAGGTTCTTTTAACTGTAATTTTTGCCCTACAAACAAGCCATCTGTTACAGACAAATCGTTATATTCAGCTAGCTGTTTCACTGACAAATTAAATTGATTTGCCACTCCTGTTAAACTGTCATTTGCTTGAACAACATAGACATCAGGTTTAGCTGCCGATTTTGCCGTAGTTTCCACCTCTTGAGGCTTAGCATCATAGAGATATAGACTGGTTCCTACAAATAAAGTCTTTTCAGGGTCAATCTGGTTCCATTTAGCTACATCACGCCAGTTCACACCATTCTTCATGGCAATAACTGCTAAAGTATCGCCCGGTTGTACTGTATAAGTACTACGCTTACCTTTAGGTTGTACAACCACAACATCTGTATCAGTCTTGATATAAGGCTTATCTTTATTGCGCTGAGCATCTTCAGAGTTTGCAAGAGTTGCATCTTCAGCTAAAGTTTTTGGATAAGCAAAACCTTTACTTACTTCTTTACCTTGCTGCTCAGCAACAGATTGGCTGGTCTGAATTGCGGTTAACTTAATTTTGCCGTCATACGGATCGACAATTTCTGTACCCTGAGGTGCAAGTGCTTTTAACTCGGCAACAACTTGATCTTTTTCAGCTTGAGTAGCTTGAGGCTCTAAAGCTTGATCAACTGTTTCCTTTTCCCCTTCAGCACGCACTGCCGCTAAAATTTTCTCGCGTTCAGTTGCTGAAATTGGCGGTTCCGTTCTCACAGGTTTGATATTTGCAGCCGGAGTGACCGCAACAGGAATACGTGGTGCACTTGGTACATCAGCTGACGCTGCAAAAGCAGCTAGCGCATCAGAACCACGAGGTGTTGCAGTTTTTACCGTTACCGAGCTGCTACTTGTTTTAGCAGGTGTCGATGGTCTTACTGGCTGAGCTGGAGTTGATGGAGTAGTTCTAACTGTGACTGAAGTTGAAGTCGTTGTGGTCGGTTTAGACGGCGAAGTAACACTTGCCCACCAGCCTGAACTTCCACCTGCTTTCATTCCTTTTAATTTGTTATCCACTGAAGGACTTATATCAGCTGGAATCAAAATACGCATTGGACTTGCAGGGTCTACTGTTTCACCACGATAGCCTGGGTTTAATGCATATAACTCAGCACGACTAAGACCCGTCACCGACGCGATTTCATTTAAAGATAATGGTGCAGATAAGGTAACTTCACGGAAATGGGGTCTGTTTGCAATCGGAGGTAACGAAACCCCATAAGCGCGTGGGTTTTTAATAATTTGTGCAACAGCCAAGAAACGCGGAACATAGTTCATGGTTTCTTGCGGTAATTTTAGTGACCAATAGTCTGTTGGCAAACCAGCAGCCTGATTTCGGTTAATCGCCTGTTGAATACGACCCGGACCAGCGTTATAAGCAGCCAAAGCTAATTCCCATGAACCGAACTGGTTATATAAGCTTCCTAAAAACTCATAGGCAGCACGTGTAGATTCCACAACATCACGGCGTCCGTCGTACATACCCGTTTGTTGTAAACCATAAATACGACCAGTACTAGGAATAAATTGCCATAAACCCGCCGCCGCCGCACTACTTGTTGCAGCTGGGTCATATGAACTTTCAATCACTGGTAATAATGCAAGTTCGGTTGGAAGACCACGGCGTTCTGCTTCTTTAACAGTATGATATAAATAACGACTTGCGCGAGCACTTAAGCGGTCAAGGTAGGGCTGACGTGAGATAAACCAACTACGCTGCGCTTCAATACGTGGATCCCAATGATTGAGGTCCATTTTGAAGCCTACGGCCATACGCTTCCAGACATCACCGTGTTTTAAAATAAGTAAACGGTCACCCTCTACAGCACGCATATCTGTTGCTGAAAGTAAGTCTTCTAAAGAGTCCAGACTGCTTGCATCAAGATAGCCTGCTCCACTCACCTGTTTTGTTTTCGAGGTTTTTGCAGATTGCGGAGTCGAAGAACAGCCTGTTGTAATACCCAACGCAGCTAAAGCAGAGCTAAGGACTGTAATTTTGAATAATGATGCTGCAGATGGCTGCCACACAAATGTGGTTGGTTTATACATAAAAACTTCCAAACAACTCGCGTAATATTTCTTGGGGTCTGCCCACAAACCCTAGGTCTTCGATGCCATTGTAGTAAAGCATGCAAGATAGACAAGGCAATAATTTAATGTCATTTGCATGGAAATGTTACAAGAAATTAAAAAAAGCTTGCTTTGTAACGATGGAACCGAACTTTTTGCGTATACAATACACCAAATTCAGCTCTTTTTCTTTCAGTTTAGGTTTCGATTTATGTCTCAAACAATCACACTGTATGTTGATGGTGCATGTCGTGGCAATCCGGGTTTAGGCGGTTGGGGTGCATATGTCATTACCGAACAGGGTGAACATAAATTATTTGGCGGTGAACCCGACACAACAAATAACCGTATGGAACTTACTGCGGCTATTGAAGGAATCTCTTTTTGCCCTCCTGATGCTCAATTAATTGTCTGGACAGACTCAAATTATGTGAAGCAAGGTATTACAGAATGGATTCATGGTTGGAAAAAGAAAAACTGGAAAGATGTTAAAAATCCTGACCTATGGCAAAAACTCGATGCCGTTTGTGCGGGTAGAAATATTGAATGGAACTGGATTAAAGGCCATGCAGGACATGCAGGTAATGAAATGGCTGACCAACTTGCGAATTTAGGTGCAGACAAAACTGCTCAAGAACTTAAGCAACCACAGTCAGCCACTGTATCGCAAGATATAAAAAAGCCTGAACAAGACTGGTTACTAGACGATCCTTTCGGATTCGATCTGGTTGAAACAACCGAAGATGAAACGGTCACTTTAGAGCAGACACAAGAAGTTGAGATGATTGTTGTGGATGAAGAAATGAATGTAGTTGAGGCTGTAGAACAAGAAGAACAACAGCAAAATACCAATATTCATCCACAAATTGTGATGACTGAAGCCAAGCTTAAATTACAAGGCCCAAGACAACTCATACTCGATACGGAAACAACTGGTTTCTATTTCCAAGATGGTGACCGCATTATTGAAGTCGGTGCCATCGAAATGATTAACCGTAAGCTTACGGGTAGTTCGATTCACATTTATATTAATCCTGAAAAACCAGTGGGTGACTCTGTTCAAGTCCACGGTATTACTGATGAGTTTTTGGTCGACAAACCAAAATATGCAGAAATTGCAGATACCTTATTTGAATACCTAAAAGGCGCAGAAATTATTGCCCATAACGCAACCTTCGATATGAACTTCTTAGATATGGAGTTTAAGCGTGTTGGGTTACCTGCTCTTTCAGAAGTTTGTGAAGTTACCGATACTTTAGCTTTAGCGAAAAATAAGCATCCTGGGCAGAAAAACTCACTTGATGCCTTAGTTAGACGTTATGAAATTCCAGCGCGTGACCGTACTTTCCACGGCGCATTACTCGATGCTGAAATTCTTTCTGATGTTTACTTGGCAATGACAGGTGGTCAAGTTTCCTTTGATATGGATGCCCTATCGCAAAGTGAAAGTGACCAGCAAAAAACGACCAAAGCTAGAGTTCAAATTGAATTACCTGTTATTTACCCTTCAGATGAAGAGCTAAACATACATGAGACTTGGGTCAAAGAATTTGAGAAAAAACATGGAGAACCTTGCCTTTTTGCAAAATAAATTTTTGATTCTCTAATGTTTTTTTAGTTTCCCCTTTTGCAAGTTAAGTTATATTAGTCGTATAGATTTTTAGCTCAAACTATTGAGCCATGACGAATATAACAATTGATTTTTTTTGCAAAGGGGAATTTTTTATGTCTGAGCATAATTCGATTCAATTTGATCCAACAGCGTTACTCATCATTAAAAATGAAATTGATAATTCAATAAAACTGGTGGAAGGCGCTGTAAGTACCTTAATTGAAGAACAGGCTCTCCCTTTTGGTATTGATGATGCATTAGAACAATTTAAACAATGTACTCAAGTCTTACGTCTCATTGATATTCCGTATTTGGCAAAAATCACTCAATATTCAACCGAGTTGATGCAAAAGATTATGGCGAATCCAGAGCGCATCAATACCGATGACGTTGTTGCTTTAAGTGAAGGCACAACCATGGTTAAACGTTATATTGAGTTCATCTGTTTACGTGAAGTCGAAGTACCTCAGTTTCTTTTAGACACCTTAAATAATTTAGAAAAAGCTTTAAATAAGCCACTAACCTCTTCTGGACAACAGATTGCATCAAAGCTTTCAACAGCTTCACTTGAGTTACCGTTACCCGAAGTGCTTATTAATGAAAGAACTCAGTTTATCCATCAGCTTTATAAATTATCACTACATCAATTTTTAAATAAAACTGAAAATGCTCGAGACTTTCAAGCATTTAAACTGATTGGCGGTTATTTAGTGAGTATGGCTCAAGGTCAACCAAGCCAGCAATACTGGCAATTGGTGAACTCTGCCTTTAGTCATATTGATGAACTTGTTTTAAATGATGCTCGCCTACGTGTGTTCATTAACCTTGAAAATGCCATAAGTTTATTTTTAGCTTCACCTGAAGGCTTTGAAGCAAACTTAACTGCTCTAGCAGATATCCTGAGTATTGTGATTGGACAAGAAGACCAACTTGCGCAGCAAATCCGTAGTCAGTTAAACATTGGTCATGAGTTTCTCACCGACACTCAACTTAAAGCACTGAGCCAACACTTGTATGGTCCAGACTTTGATACCATGCAAACGGTAAGTCAATTAATCTTAAGCGAAATGAATAAAGTTCGTAATGATATTGAATATAACTACCAAAACATGTCACCAGAAAAAGCTCAGCAACTACAAAGCAATCTTATGCAGCTTGCTCATACTTTTAAATTACTCAACTTAAATGAAGCTGCTTCAGAGCTTTCTCAACAAGCCAGCAGTTTAAGCCAAATCAATATATTGAGTAATGAAAACTATGCTCAGCAGTTGATGAAAAGCATTTTATCTGCCATGAATGCCATTGGTATTTTGGTGCGCCATTATTCATCTAACCGTCTACAAATTCGTGTGAACAATACCAATATCTCTCTAGATCGTTTAGATGAAGCACATCAGACATTATTGAATGAGACCAAAAATTTAATCGATTTTGTATGCCAAAGTTTGACTCTCTATGCCAACGATCAAACTCAAAATATTGAAGCAATTGCAGGCTCTTTAAAAGAGTTGGCTGGCGCGGCTGAATTTTTAGGAAGTACAGTTCAACAAAATGCTTTACTTGAAACTGCCAAGTTTGTACAACAGCAAATCGATCAAAATCAGCCTTTCAATCATGATCAGATTCACTGTATTTTTAACGTTTTAGCTGGGCTAGATATGTTAGTTGACAATTTAAAAAATAAACAGCCTGTTCTACAATCCATGTTTGATGTAGCATTGCTAAGTAGTCAACAACTTCAAAAAAAGGCAGCTTAATGTCTGAGTTATCACTTGCTTATATTTTTCATCATCAACAATTATTGGTTGACCAAAACCTTCAATTACCCAAAGTCGAAAAGTTAGCAAGTGATCTGCTTTTCACTCATGATGAACAGGTCATTGCACGTGACCTGTTGAGTGAAGAAGCCATTCCGGAAGGCCTGCAACTCGTTCCAATTCGTCAACTTATTTCCAACTGGTCAAAAGAACAATTTTTACAGGCAAGTCGTGCTGTACAGTTGCTCGAATGGCGACGTAATCACAAGTTTTGTAGTCACTGTGGGCATGCTACCGAAGTACACCCTACAGAATATGCTATGGTGTGCCCTTCTTGTCGCTACCACCAATATCCGCGTGTAAACCCATGTATTATCACCATCATTACTAAAGGCGATGATGAAATTTTATTGGCGAAATCTATTCACAATAAAACCAATATGTATGGCTTGATCGCAGGATTTGTAGAAGTTGGGGAAACGCTTGAAGAAGCTGTTCAGCGCGAAGCTTTAGAAGAAGTGGGACTTAAACTCAAAAATATCCAATATATGTCAAGCCAACCTTGGCCTTTTCCAAGCAATCTCATGATTGCATTTAGAGCTGAATATGAGTCAGGTGAAATTTCTTTGCAAGAAGATGAAATTGCCGATGCACAATTCTTTAAATTTGATCAGTTACCTGAAATTCCATTTAAAGGCAGTATTGCACACGCAATGATTACGCAGATTACTCAAGCGAAGTAATCTGCGCTCTCGAACTGATGTTTTAAAATACTTCATCCAGAAAGTGCAAAATGGTCCGTTTAGTTCGGAAGTAATGACTTACAAAACTCGATAAACTAGCCAAAATTGTAATATGACCTGTTTTAGGAATCACAGCGATATGACTGTGATTTCCGCTTTGCCTAAGTGCCTGATCAAGATCAAAGGTATTTTCTTTTTTTACAAGCTGATCATTTTCAGCCATGAGCAGATAATGCTTAATATGATTTTGATTTACAAAATAATATGGCATCACTTCTTTATAAGAAATACCTTGATCAAAAGCATCTTCGGCAAGCGGATCACCTTTATAATCAAAATGATAAGGACCTGCCAAACCAAAAATTGCTTTAATATTACCTAAACACTGAATTGTATTTGGTTTTGGGTGATAAACAGCAGACATCACATTAAATGCACCTGCCGAATGTCCCATAAGCACAATATTCTCTGTCGAGATTTCCAATTTTTCTTGGTTCTGGTGTAAATAGTTTAACGCTTGTGTTAAGTCATCTACATAACTTGGAAAAATATTCTTCGGTGCGAGCTGATAGTTAATGACAGCAACGTCATAACCTTCTTTCGTAAACGCTTCACCTATAAATAAATAGTCTCGTTTATTACCATGTTGCCAAGCACCACCATGTACAAAAACAATGAGTGGTCGATGAGCTAAGCGCTTAGTAGAACGATAAATATCTAGACGATGGCGAGGCTTTAAGCCATAACGCACATTTAAAACCTGCTCAAAACCATCTTTTGGTGTAAAACGGTTTAAAGCAAAGCTCCCTAAATCATACAGACGGAACTCTTTATAAAGAGTTCTCGCCTGCTCAATTTTGCTTTGTAATTGTTCAATCAGGTTCATATTTTATTGTGCAGAAGATGCTGGATCTGTTTGGTCCGGATCAATTGCAACAGGAGTTTGAACTGTTGGTTGAGCAAGAACGTTCTTAATTACTGGTGTAGTTGTTGCACTGGCAGTACTCGCTGCCGGAGCAGGCGCTAAATCAATATTATCAATGAGCGTTACAATCTTAGTCACGTTACCGACATTTTGAAGCACATTGTTTAAGTCATTAATTTCAGCTGTGTTTAAACGACCCATCACATATAAAACACCATCTTCGGTATGAACCAGTACTTTACTGTCCGATACTACTGGCGCTTTCATTAATAAAGCACGTGTATTTGCAGTTACCCCAGCATCTTGCATAATCGTGTTATAGCTTACTTTGTTACCCACCGTAATATAGTTATGTACGGCTTTCACATCACTCATGGCCTTAACGTTGTCTTCTGCCAACTGTTTTAAGTATGGGTCTGGCACCTGTCCAGTTAACAATACTGTGCTATGGAAGCTTTCGATGTTAATACGAGATTGTTTAAAACGCTGATCAAGCTTATAGAGGTTAATATTCGCTGTACGCTTAATTGAAGAATCAATAAATACTTGGCCTAAGCTACGTACACCACTATCTGTTCCAACTGGAGCTGTACCTGTTCCACCAGAAATAAAACTTGCGCAACCTGACAAACTTGCGACACAAAGCGCTGTTACAGCAATACGTTTCAACACTCCACCAGACTCCTATCAATCTCTTCTTGGCTTGATCATAAAACATCGGTCTTTAATTTGCTCAAAAGAGTAATGAACTCTTAATCCAAAGTAAATGCATTTTCGATCCATTGCAGATCATAATGGAATTTCGAAAAGTCTTGCTGTACTGTTTTTGCAATTTTCTGTGGAAAATCAAAACAAATCACATCAAAACGACAATAAAAATCCTGATAAGATGGGTAGCGCTGTAAAAACCTCATCGCCGTCTTAATTATTTTTTTCTGTTTGCTCAAGGTCACCATTTCACAAGCTTGACCATAATTTCCCTGCCCTCGCGCTTTTACCTCAACAAAAATCAATTCGTTACCGCGTTTTACAATCAGATCGACCTCTCCACGGCGTGAATGATAATTACTGGCGACCCATTCATAATTTTGTTCTTTTAAAAGTTTTAGTGCTGTTTGTTCCGCCCATTGGCCCAACTGCTGTGCAACTAACATAATTTTTTTGTTTCCCCAATTAAAAATGTAAATACTGTTAATGTCGGTTCTATACCTTTTTATTTTTGAATTGAATAAATCAAAAGCAGATGTTTCGAAAAATAAAAAGCCTACTGACATTGTTCACGCCAAAAACATAATTTCGGGTACACTAACCCATTAAAATTGTTTATCTGTACGGAGTAAAAACCAAATGAGTGCTCAGTTATTTGTTGTAGCCACCCCTATCGGGCACTTAGATGATATGACTTTCCGTGCAATTGATATCTTAAAATCAGTTTCTGTTGTTGCTGCCGAAGATACACGCCAATCAGCTCAATTATTCAAACACTATAATATATCTACCCCACTTACCGCATGCCACGACCATAATGAAAGCAACAAAATTGAGCAGTTAGTTCAAAAGCTACTTGCTGGTGAAAATATTGCTTTGATTAGTGATGCAGGCACACCACTTATTAGTGACCCTGGGTTTAAACTGGTCCGTGCTGCTCAAGAACATGGTATTAGGGTTGTACCTGTACCGGGTGCATGTGCTGCAATTGCGGCGTTAAGTGCTGTGGGCTTACCAAGTGACCGCTTTAGTTTTGAAGGTTTTTTACCATCAAAAGCTTCTCAACGTATTACGCAACTTGAAAAGCTTAAAAATGAAACTCAAACCTTAATTTTCTATGAAGCACCACACCGTATTTTAGAATGCGTAAAAAATATGGCTGAAGTATTTGGTGAAAACCGCCCTGTGGGTTTCGCACGTGAAATTACCAAAACTTTTGAAACCATCAAAAAAATGACTTTAAAAGATTTGGTTAGTTTTATTGAAAATGACCATAACCAAGAAAAAGGTGAAATTGTCCTTGTGGTTGGTGGTGCAGCAGAAAAAACCGATCTGGAACAAGAAAAACTAGATGAACTTTTAAAGCGCTTACTTCAAGATCTATCAGTTAAAGCAGCATCTCAACTGGCTGCTGATTTAACGGGTATTAAGAAAAAAGTCGCTTATCAACGTGCGCTTGAGTTAACACAATCTTAATTTATTAACTAAACGGTGATGACCAATGCCTATGTCATCACCGCGCATAAATTTTGCATAAAAATATTAAAGATAAAAAATAAGAGTATTGATATGACTGAATCACTTGGAAAACTTGGCCCGCATGAAGGACAAGAACTAGAATTATTACTTTCAGGCAAAAAACCTATCGCTTATTTTTATGAGTTATTACCCATTGAATTTATAAAGCATCTTGAACAAGGGTCTTTATCTATGCTCAGTAAAGACATTGAAACCTCTCTACCTTTCCCCTTTTCAATTATGCTGATCTATAAAGATGCGTCTTTAGCAGATTTGAATGAACTCATGTTATGTATTGAAAGGTCATTAAAAGCAACTCAACTTGAAGAGCGCCTAGAACTCGACCGTAGAATCGGACAACTTTTAGGTTACTCAACACAAGATATAGAGTTTTATATTCAACACATTTCAAATCGACATTTAAAAACTAAGATCTAAAATTATCTCAATATCTGTTTTGCTGATTCAACAATGGTCTCAGTCAGTACATCAAGTTGTTTCGACTGTCTTTTCCAGTGATGCCAATATAAAGGAACATCAAGTTGAGCCTCAGGCATAATATCAACAAGTATTCCATTTTCGAGTAATGGTTGAACCTGAAGTTCGGGCACCATGCCATAACCTAAACCTAGTTGAATTGCTTTCACAAAGGCATCTGTCGCCGGAATAAAACTATAAGGATAACTCTGCATTGGTAAACCGTATCCTTTTAATAAAACCTCTGAATGCATTAAATCTTTATGGTTAAAAATAACCGCCGGTGTTTTTCTTAAAACTTCTCGGTTAACTCCACCACTAAACCACCGATTTACAAACTCGGCCGATGCCAGCATTTTATAGCGCATTTTACCAAGAGGCTGAGCTAAGCAACCCGCCATCACCTGCTCTTCTGCTGTAATACATGCATTGACCTGACCCGTTTCTAGCAAAGTATGCGTATGTGATTGATCATCAATTTTTAGCTCTAATACTATTTTTTCTTTAAAAAGTGTTTGCTGAATACTGGGTAAAAGCCAAGTTGCCAATGAGTCTGCATTTGAAGCCAACGCAATTTTATAAAATTCTGATTCAGAAGATTTGCCCATTAAACCTTGTAAAAGATTTTGCTCCATTAACCTTGTATGACGTAAATGCTGGAGTAAAGTTTGCCCTGCTTGTGTAAGCACACATGGACGGCCACGTATTATTAAAATCTGCCCTAAATATTTTTCTAGGGCTTGTACACGTAGTGATACAGCAGAGGGAGTTATACATAAATGCTCTCCTGCTGCATCAAAACTTCCGACTTCTGCAACCGCCAGAAAAGCTTCACACTGCTTACTATCCAACATACAAAACCTAAATTATTTTTAGCCAAACCTAAATATTCTTAATTTTACTTATTTCTTAATAAAAAGTCAGATAATTCTCCCATCTGATTTTTTTCTGCTTAATGGTTATGCTTTCTCTGAGTGTGTTTTTTAAAGGTTTAGGTATTGGTAGCGGCCTAATTGTAGCGATTGGCGCCCAAAATGCTTTTGTTCTAAAACAAGGACTTAAACAGCAATATGTATTTTGGCTATGTTTAATTTGTGCCCTATCCGATTCAATTTTAATCGCCTGTGGTGTATTAGGTTTTGCCGAAATTATGACAGCATCACCCATCTTAATCACAGTCGCTAAATATTTAGGGGCAACGTTCTTATTCGTCTACGGTGCAAAAGCCTTCTATGCCGCGTTTAAAACTAACCAAGGCATGGAGCTTGATAGCAGCCAAAAGCAGACTTTAACCCAAGCACTTATAACCTGTCTTGCCTTTACTTGGCTGAATCCACATGTTTATTTAGATACCATTGTACTGATTGGTTCGGTTGCGACACAGCTAGAAGATAAAATCAGTTTTGCCTTAGGTAGCATTCTTGCCTCTTGGATCTTCTTTTTCAGTCTAGGCTATGGTGCAAGATTTCTAAAACCATTATTTATCAATCCAAAAGCTTGGAAAATTTTAGATTTCATGATTGGTTGCGTTATGTGGAGTATCGCAATATCACTTCTCATCTAATGCATTCAAAAACAAAAAAAGTACCATGCTTACATGGTACTTTTTTATGCAATCAAAATTAAGCTTCTGAACCCAACATTAACTTTGATTGTTTTCTTTCTTGTAATGATTGCTTAATCACAGCATAACCCGAAGATACACCTAAATATGCGATAACAAAGGCTACGAATAAATCCGGAAATATAGTGCCTGTTCCAAACACGCCTACAGCTGCCAAAACAACAGCAATATTGGCGATAGAATCATTTCGACTACACAACCAGACAGAGCGCATATTGGCATCACCATCGCGGAATGCATAAAGCATTAAAGCAACAGAAACGTTAGCAATTAAAGCGATTACCCCAATTGCTCCCATGACCATCGGTTCAGGTGAAACACCATGAAAAAATGACCAAACGACTTTTGCAATAACGAAGAACCCAAAAGCAGCCATCGTTATACCCTTAACAAGTGCTGCGGTTGCACGCCAGTAAAGGCTCATCGAAAGCACGACTAAAGACAGAGCATAATTTGCAGCATCTCCGGCAAAATCTAATGCATCTGCCCATAATGAAACAGATTGGGCTTTATAACCGCCGACTATTTCAACGACAAACATGAGTGCATTAATTACAAGTGCAATCCATAACGCTTTTCTAAAGCGCGGGCTTGCTTTCTTTGTAGGAGAGCAGGTTGAAGCACATCCACATCCAGCCATTTTATTTCCTCAAAAACTCTTTTATAGTGATTAAAAACCCTTGAGTAGCTCCAGAGTCAAGTCTTATGAGTCTTTCTATTGGTCAATTATCAAAAAAAGCAGATGTCCCGATCGATACTATTCGTTATTACGAAAAAGTAGGTGTGTTGGACCGCATTCAGCGCTCAGAAAATAATTATCGTGTTTACACAGATCAAACACTTGCAGACCTATTATTTATTAAACATTGCCGTGAATTAGATATTTCTCTCAGTGATATTAAAACGCTAAAAGAAATGAAAGCTCAGCCGAAACGGGCTTGTACGGAAGTCGATAACTTGGTGAATAAATACTTGATAGAAGTATCGGAAAAGATTGAGCGACTGTTGCTTTTAAAAGAAACCCTAATCGATTTAAAACAACACTGCTCTACCGACCGTACAGTAGATGAATGCGGCATTTTAAAAGAACTACAAAACCATCCTTAAATCATCATAAAACGGGCAATAAAAAAGCATCACTCAAGTGATGCTTTTTTAATATTAACGATCGCTATGTTCATCTGGTGGAACTTCTGTGATTCTTCCGCCACGAGCTAAAAACGCAGCGACTTCATCTTCCAACGCTTGGCGTTGTTTTTGTTTCGCAGTTACGGTAAGCGTTTCTGCTTCTGCAAGATCGGCATCAGTTAAGTTGCCTGCTTCTTCATCAGCTGCGCCACTTTCAGCCGCTTTGGCTTCATCTTCATCTACAGCAGAATCTTCTGCATCTTCATAATCATTGATATCTGTCATTTTTACACTCCCCACAATGATTTGTATTGCATCATCGCTATGGTCTTCGAGACCTCAGAAATTTAGCAATCTCTTTGCATTTAGCAAAGAGCCAAATTGGTCAAATCCGTATCTTTTCTGACCGAATTGGTAATGATATATAAATGATTGTTTAAAAAATATCTACTGATATTTATTTAGATCAGTAGAGCATAAACTTCGTAATTATTTTAACGACTATACTGGGTGTTTTGTAAAGCCCCTAAACCATTTGCTTGTTGCATAAAACTCTCTTTTAAGAACGAAATTTGTTCAACTTGCTTGAGTCCCACGTTCCGAGCCCAAATCAATGGAAATAGCTCACTGCTTTCTAGCCAACCAATTGCCGACATACTATGCATCATCGCATCATTTTGTCCTTTACGGCGGTGTTCATAACGCATTAAGGTTTGTTCATGTGCCCATACGCCACGGCCTAAATCATGCAATAGTGCATCACAGAGTATCGCTGCATCTAAACAACCAATATTCACCCCTTGTCCAGCAAGTGGATGAATCACATGAGCTGCATCACCGATTAGGGCTAGACCAGCTTTAACGTATTGTTTTGCAGCGCGCGCTTTCAATGGAAATTGTGCTCTTGAACGAACATCTAACACTTCACCCAACATATGTTGGCTTTCTCGAGTTAAAAGCTGCATAAACTCGCTATCACTTAAAGCCGAATATTCATCGGTATAATCATCTGGCAGTGTCCAGACAATGGACTGCCAATAACCGTTTTCACTTTCTTCAAGACTCGCCATCGGCAAATATGCCAAAGGTCCAGTAGGCAAAAAGATTTGCCGAGCAACATAATGATGAGGCTTAGACGTTTTTATCGCACAGCTAATCGCTGCTTGTTTGTAATCTAGTACATCTAGATCAATAAAGGCTTGCTCACGTACAAATGAATTGGCGCCATCAGCACCAATAAGCAGTTTAGTTTTAAGTGCCGTGCCATCTGCCAATTGAATATGCCAGCACCCGACACCTTGTTCAATACGGGTAACACGAACTTGAGTACGATAGTCTGTTAACTGCTCAAGCATTTTTTGTTGAATAGCAACATTCAATACACTTGGCTCAACCATAGAACCCAAGGCTTGCTCTGGCATTGGTCTTTGTACAGACTCATGGCCAAAATTAATTTCACCATAGCCATTTAAATTCCACACTTGCATGCCGGTATAAGGCATTTGACGTGCCAGATCATCCCAAACATTGACTGCTTTAAGTAAATGAATCGTCGCTTGGCTAAGTGCTAAAACACGTGGATTCATCACGCTTAATGTTTTTTCAACATCAAGTACAGGGGCAGCATCAAGCACGGTAGGCTGTACACCACCTTGTGCAAGTAATAAAGCAGTTAAGCCACCAACTAGTCCACCACCAACAATGACGACATCTAACACTTCACTCATGCTTTTAACCCCATTGCATAGTTTGCTACCAGTGGCTTAACACCCGGAATGACATCAAATGCAATTAATCCAGTATTACGGATTAATTTTAATAATGGGTTTTGGTTACTAAAGCCCCGAACTACGGTATCGCAGAATTTAATTACTCGCTGCTGGTCAGATAAACGGGCTTGTTCATAGGCAAGTAAATTATCTGGGTTACCAATATCATCAGATGCGCTTAACTGGTTCACTAAATAACGCAGCAATACATCTGCATCACGCAGACATAAATTAAAACCTTGCCCAGCAACAGGATGGATTGTATGCGCTGCATTACCCATTAAAATAACGCGTCCAACCGCTTGTTTATGCGCAAGCACTTGTGAAAGCGGATAACTAAAGCGTTTACCCGTTTTTTCAAATTTACCCGCTCTGTCACCATAAGTTTTTTGCAAGGCATCTAAAAAGTGTTGGTCGTTTTCTTCGCCCAACCACTCACCTTCAGTGCCTTTTTTAACAGGCCATACCACTGAGCGACGGTATTCACCCGGTAATGGCAACAAAGCTAAAGGCCCTAATGCACTAAAACGTTCAAACCCTACATGCTCATGCGGTTTTGAAGTCTGAACAGTCGTAACGATCGCAACCTGATCATAGTCGTGGACATCGACACCAACGCCGATAGCCTGACGACAGAAAGAGTCACGTCCATCTGCGGCAATTAATAGCTTTGACTCAAGTTTTAAAACTTCATCACCACGCTTGGCTTCAATATGTACTTGTTCAGTATCTTGAGTTAAAGCAGTAACCTGTACGCCATCAATCAGCTCAATCAAAGGCTGCTGACGTACTTGAGTCAATAAAACACGACCCAGCCAAGCATTTTCAATCACCTGTCCAAAGCTTTCGACTTTTTCTTGTTCTGCAATTAAGCGCGCCTTACCAAAACTGCCTTGTTCAGTAATGTGAACTTGTAGGATTGGAGTCGCGTGTTGCTGTAATGCATCCCATAACCCCAGCTTCTGATAAATCTGTACACTACGACGCGATAAAGCCGTATTACGCGCATCAAAACTGGAATGATAAGGGGCAACATTTTGATCATCATAGTTTGGGTATTTCACAGCTTCTAACAGCTTTACTGCAATATTAGCCTTCGCCAGCATGAGCGAAAGGCTAAGTCCAACCATTCCCCCACCTACAATAATCACTTGTTGTTGCATCGAGTTGTGCTCCTTTGGCGAATACGTTTAATTATGATTTAGCTTGCGCCATTAAATGTTCAATATCTGCAATATTTTTAACCACATCAGCAGTTAAAACTCGTGGTCCTTTCGAGGTTGCGACCACATCATCTTCAATACGAATACCAATACCACGCCATTTTTTATCTACACTTTCATCGTCTGGTGCAATGTATAGGCCTGGTTCAACGGTAACGACCATACCTTCTTCATATTGACGCCAGTCTTCACCTTTTTTGTAAGACCCGACATCATGTACATCCATTCCTAACCAATGACCTGTACCATGCATATAAAATTGACGGTATGCTTCGGTTTCGATAAGTTCGTTAATATCCCCGTTGAGCAGACCTAAATCCACTAAGCCTTCGGTTAAAATTTTAACTGCTACTTCATGAGGCTCACGGTACGAATTACCAATGCGTACTGCATCAATTGCCGCATATTGAGAAGCCAAAACAACTTCATATAATGCTTTTTGCTCAGCACTAAATTTACCATTGACCGGAAAAGTACGGGTAATATCTGATGCATAGAACTCATATTCACATGCAGCATCAATTAAGACTAAATCACCGTCTTTAAGAGGTTGGTTATTTTCAACATAGTGCAAAATACAGGCATTAGCCCCACCACCAACAATACTGTTGTAAGAAGGCACACAGCCGTTTTGCCCAAATATATAATTGAGCTCGGCTTCTAGTGCATATTCCATCATGCCAGGGCGAACAGTTTGCATTGCACGAGTATGTGCCTGAGCACTAATTGTTGAAGCAATTTGCATCAGCTCAAGTTCTTGTGGTGACTTGATTAACCGCATTTCATCGACAATACGGTCGAGCTGTACCAGTTGAGCTGGAGCACTTTGATGCCGATGCTCAGCATCTGCTTTTTTAATCCACTGGCTCACTCGTGCATCAAACGCAGCATTGTGTCCGATTCGATAATAAAGACGCTCTTTATTTAATAATTTTTCAATAATTTCTTCATCAAGCAGATCAATTGCATAAGCCTCGTCTGCATCATAGTCTTCAATCGCGCCATCAATTCCAGCACGGTAACCATTCCAGATTTCCATCTCGCGGTTACGTTCACGACAAAAAAGACTATAACTATAGTCAGTTACATCCTCAAAGGTTTCAATAACTGCAACTGCTTCAGGCTCAGCAAAGCCCGTCAAATAGAAAAAACTACTATCGGCACGGAATTTATAATCCGCATCACGATTACGGTACATCTCCTCACGCGTTGCAATAATTGCAATACTGTTAGGACCCATTTTTTCTGCCAGACGGTCTCTACGATGTTGAAAATCAGCTTGAGGCAATTTCATAATGATCTACTTGATTTAGAATTTTAAAGTCAAAAAATAAAATACAACCAATAACACATCGCCTCAATTAGCTTGGGCGATGTGGTGTAAACATTTCAACAATATTCTGATCTGTACCTAGAGCAGCAGTTTTACTTTTTGCATGAAAGTTTTTCAATAAAGAACTTTCAGCTACAGTGATTTTTTTTCTGCCAATAGACAAGCTTACAGGAATTAAGCGTACAAATTCATACAATTCTTCGTAACTGCTTTCGCCTTCCTCATCATTGTCAGAATCTTCAAATTCGACTGCTGCAACATCTTGAAGGTGTTCAATCAATTCGCGCTCATCACCACGCACATGACCAGATGCTAAACCGAAACCTAATACAACACCCGCACACCAATCAGATAATGCTTGCACACGTTCTTGAAGTAGATGTTCATCGTCTGGAAGCATTGGTAGATAATCTAATTCATCTTCCGATAAAGCATGAACTACATCTTCTGCTTCGTCAGTTAAAAGCGCTAAAGCATCTTCACTTAACTCTGGCACATTAAGGGTTGTTAAAATTTGTGACCATTCTGCACGCGTAGGCGCTTCTGTCACACAAACAATACCTGTTAACAGACCATGTAACTCACTAGGGCTTGAAATTTCTTCAATTCCTTCAAAATGAGCGTTCCAATCTGTCCAGCCTGAAATATCGTCTTGCATTCGTTTATCCAATCTCTATACTTTGTATATATTACCTTTGATTGCAATTCTGTGCGACCTCGTTATGTTAGAACAATTACAGCGTCTACAAGCGCATATTGGCGTTTTAAAAACACGCTTACATCATCTAGAGAGTGAAAATTCTGCTCTCTCGGAAGCTAAAGAACTGGCTGAAACAGAGCATCACGCACAAGTTGTGCAAAAAAATAGCATCATCACTAAAAAACAAGAGGAAATTGAGACGTTAACTGAGCAACTCACTCAGTTACAAGGCCAATTTCAACAATTGAATCAAGATGCTAACACACTTGCAGAGCGTTACAGCCGCCTAGAAAAAAGTACGACCGATTTAAAAAATCGTTTTCAGGAAATTTTGGCAGAGCGTAATGAATTACGCGTGACCAAAGAAAAACTTCAGTCACAGCAACGTCAAACTCAACAAGAGTTACACGACTTGCAGCAAGATCGTGACCGTTTGTTACAAAAAAATGAACTTGCTAAAGCAAAAGTTGAAGCCATCATTCAACGTTTAGCAATTTTAGGTACTGCTCAAGATCAACATGCGCAAGAAATTCAGCAACTTGCTCATCCAAATGCTGAAGCTGGTGAGGAGACACAATCATGAGTGAACAAGTCATGGTAGAGCTTCGGCTGATTGAACAAACTTTTAGGCTTGCAACGACTTCTGATAAAAGAGAAGAGCTTGAACGTGCAGCTGAGCTTCTCAATGAAAAATTCAACGATATGCGCCGTAGTGCACCTCGTGTTGAGCATAATAAACTTGTCATTATGGTTGCTCTACAGCTTACCCAAGAAGTGTTAAGCCTTAATAAATCTTTGCAAGAATATACGCATTGTGAACGTCTATTACAGGCTATTTTGGAAGATGTTGAACAAATAGTGTAAACAATTCGCATAAAGCTTCATCAAACGCAAAGTAAGTTTACAGTTCGATAGGCTCAGATGATTGCCAACGAAGCCAGATCAGTTATACTAAAGCTGTCTCTGGGATGTTCGCCAGCCGGTCTGATTCCCCTGAGCCGATATCATCTCTTTAGGATGGTGTTCTGCATATTTAGAGCGTATGCCTACCCCGAGTAGGAAACCCAGCAAGTATGCGTCACCTCCACCTTGAACTTTAGGGTTCAAGGGTAACGACATGCAGCGGCATCTTCGGAGCATTTATTTTTAATAGATAACAATAACTTAAAACAAAATCCCCTACTTAAAACTCTCTTTTTTAATAGACCAAACCTTCAAAATAGACTCTTAATAGACTTCACAATTATTGTATTGTATCGTTAGGTATTGCTTTGTATTGCTTAATTTAAAGATGGCTCAACACATTAAATTTACTAAATCGGTAATAGACTCTATTCCTTTGTCTGAAGAGAAACAAATCTTTTACAGAGATACAGTAACTATAGGATTTGGCTTATGTGTGGGCAAAACTAAAAGCTATTTTGCTGAAAAGAAAATGCCTAATGGCAAGTCTAAACGTAAAGTTATTGGAAAACATGGCGTCTATACATTAGAACAAGCCAGAACTGAAGCTAAACGGCTTCTTATCTTGATGGATGAAGGTGTAGATCCAGTTAAGCAAAAGCGTGATTTACGAGCTTCAGCAATTCAAAATGATGCCTTACAAAAGCTAGTCCCTACCCTTAGTGAAGCTTACCAATACTATAAATTGCGTAAAAAGCTGGCGGAAACATCTTTAATTGCCTATGACGGATGCATAGAAAACTACTTTAGTGATTGGAAAGATTTAAAACTTGACCAAATCACCAGTGCAATGATTATTGATCGTCATCTGAAGCTTTCGAAAGCAAGCCCTTCCCGAGCTAATCTTGCATCAAAATTTTTACATGCTCTCTTTAACCATACGATTAGCAGGTATAAGGATGAGTCCGGGAATAAAATTCTAAATATAAAAAACCCGGTTGTTATCGTTAAAGAAGAAAAAGCTTTCAATAAAATTAAACGTAGAAAAGGCCATGTTCGTGCAGATCAGCGCGAAGCATGGGCATTGGCTGTGGCCACTACTTATTGGATGGGTGAACAAAATAACGATTTTAGAGCGTACACAAACCAAGACTTTTTATTCTTACTTGCTCTAACTGGTTTTAGACGTAGTGAAGCAGAATCTGTTGAATGGAAAAATGTAGATCTTCAATTTGGTACCATCAAAATTATTAATACGAAAAACCATGAGGATCTTTTGCTACCTATGGGTGATACCCTTTGGCACATTATGCGTGAACGAAAAAAACGTGCCGGTGATAACAAATATGTCTTTACCGATAGAAATGGTGTTTCCCATATTTCAGACCGCCGAGCAGCACGTGACAAAGTAACTGAGAATTCTGGTATCGAATTTACGTTCCATGATTTACGCCGCACCTTTGGCACTATCGCGAACAGCTTGGCCATAGGAAGCTATACGATTAAAAGGCTAATTAACCATACCACTGACGATGATGATAACGATGTGACTGATGGATATATTCAAGTTTCTTTCGATGATTTAAAGAAAGCTATGAATATGATTGAAGACGTGATTATTTCTGAACCAGTAAAAGCATTAATCAAAAGTCGCTTATATTTCGAGAAAAATGAATCGAGAAATCAGGCTCAAGAATTAATTAACCACCACATTCAAGTGTTAGATAACTTTAAAATGGCAGGCCAAATTCTAGATTTTTAGAACTCAAGTTTTAAGAAATCCTTAAGTAATTGAAAAATTCTTCTAAATAGTTAAAATTAATGTGACGCATTTATCACTTTATATAAATTATGAAAAAGATATTTTTAGCTGCTTTAGCAACAATTGGTTTACAAGCCTGTACTACACCTTATCAAGAAATGGGGGCTTCTGGTGGCGTTGAAGCCACTATTATTGATGATAATGTCTTTCAAGTACGCGCATCTGTAAACGGATATACCCATAAATCGATAGCAAACCAGTACGCATTACGTAAAGCTGCTGAAGTATCTAAATCGCTAGGGTGTAGTTATTTCTCAGCTATTAACAATACAAGCCAGAGTTACAATCAAAATATTTCTAAAGTTGATGCTGGCCTTAAGACTACCCCAAATGGTGTCTATTATGTCTCAAGTGCTGGTACACAATATAAGTTAATTAAACCATCCAGAAACAATACCTATGTTTGCTTTAATGAAAAGCCAAACACTGTTTTGCCTGGTTTAATTTACAACGTTAAGTATGTTCTGGGTTCTCCAATGCCTACAGGTAAATTCAAAGTTCCGAATAGCTGGCGTTAAAGATATATACCATGAGGGTGAATAATAGCGTCTACAGTCTATTATTTACCCTCTTTTTATTTATATTAGTTATGATGGAAAAGTAATTTCGAAAATCATAAAGAGGTTACTTTGTATGTGCGCGAACTATGAACCTATAAATAAAGATCGAGTTCACCTACTAGATCTATTCGAACCGACATTCGACTATAAGAATGGTGTTTATCCGGGTTACGACTGCCCTCTTATTTTTTAAATATAAAAGAACCAATACATTTTATAAAACGAAGCAAGTCTATTTTGCTTCGTTTTATATAAATTAAAAATATATTTATTTACATTGGCTCAACATATCAAGTTTGTTATTTACTACCTGAGTTTTTACATCCAGCAAACTTAACAAACTTGGGAATAAATTATCCTGACTTAACTTTTGTTTAGTTTGTTGGCTTAAACAATTCACTTGAGCAAGATTATGTTGTTTCCAACTTTCAGAGAACCACATAATCATTGGTACATGTGTTTGTTGGCTCGGTGCGATTGCATAAGGTGAACCATGTAAATATAAACCATGTTCTCCGGTTGATTCGCCATGATCAGATAAATACCATAAACCTGTCTGATACTTTGATATTTCTTTTAGAG
This sequence comes from Acinetobacter sp. FDAARGOS_494, assembly GCF_003812225.1. Lineage (NCBI taxonomy): Bacteria > Pseudomonadati > Pseudomonadota > Gammaproteobacteria > Moraxellales > Moraxellaceae > Acinetobacter > Acinetobacter sp. FDAARGOS_494. The sequence continues at coordinate 2,886,671 of NZ_CP033866.1, read as the reverse complement.
TATTAATCATTTGGCTTAATACATGGTCTGTATATACAATTGTATTATCATAACTATTTAGCAATTCAGTTTGCGAACAGCCCTGTATCGCATTAGTATCACAAGTCGGTTTAAAAGGTTGATATGCCTCAGGTGCACGCTTGTAATATGCAGGTCCATGACTACCCACTTGATGCAGAACAATCAAACGCGGACGATCATCATCTTTGGCAATAGTAGCCAAATACTGCTTTAAGCTGTCAATGAGAATGTCATCATAACATTCGCCATCTTTACACCATTTTTTCTTTAAGTTTTCTGGAATCTGGTATTGTTCAACGCGATCACATGCACCTTTACAACCCGAGTTATTATCAATCCAAGTCACTTGGTAACCCGCACGTTTTGCAATATCTAATAAACCTTCGCGGTGACTAGCTAATTGCTCATCATAATCTACACGTGGCATACCCGAGAACATACATGGCACAGAAACAGCTGTCGCCGTACCGCATGAGCTCACTTGCGAAAAGTTGAAAATATCTTGTTTAGAAAGCTCCGGATTCGTATTTTTTGCATACCCATTTAGAGAGAAACTTTCGGCACGTGCCGTTTCACCTACAACAAGTATCATTAACTTAGGGAGGTTCTTTTGTACTTGCTGAACTTGATGAGCATCTTGTCCATATATCACAAGAGGCAGATTTTTCTTCGGAGCCTTCTTATGATAGTAAGACATAAGCGATGAAATACTATTTTGCGGTGAAATCATCCCTTTTAAATCACGATGCTCACGAAATATTGCAGCGAAATCGACATAGTAAGTAAAAAGTAAAACACCGACCACTGCAAATGAAGCTACCAGTGAGAATACTTTCTTCAATAACAACCGTGATGCTTTTTCTTGTTTAAATTTAACTTGAGTAATTAAAAAAATGGGCAAAATAACAAAAAAAACTGTCCATAAAACAAAGCGTAAAGAGATTAGATCGGTAAATTCCGAAACATCGGTCTGCACCATATTTTGAATTTGGTCGGGTGAAATAATGACACCCAATGTGTTTACAAAATAAGAGCTAAAGCCACCAATAAATATCAATAAAATTGCAAAGATTTTGGCAGTCCATTTCCAATTTATTAATTGAAAAATTAAATTATATGCCGCTATTAAAATAACTAATGTCGCCCCTAAGAAAAGAACTGACTTAATACCATTATAAGGTGTAAGTTGATGGATTTTTTTAAAAAAACCTATATTCAGAAATAAACCTAGCCAGATAGATAAAAGCAAATTAAAATTTAATAGTGTAACATCCTTGCATATTTTTTTGAATTTAAAAACATTAAGTGCCATTTTTAAAAACCATTAAATATAAAAAATGCTAAGATTAGATACCATACCTTAAAGAAAAATTAAAAAAGAACCTTTGTAATATTCTTTATTTATATGACGATGGCTCCTTGAGCTAAAAAATCAGTTCATTATTTGAACACATTTTATAAATAAAAAATTTTAAACTTTATAATTGATTATTTTAAAATCTTAAAACCGATTAATTATTCGGCTTTAAGACTATATTTTTATTACTAAATTTGAAGACAGGAGATAAGAACTAACTTTATATCTTTAGCAACCTAAATATGCATAGTTATCCCCAGTTGAAATGCTCGCCCTGGTAGAGGGGCAATATATTTTAGAGGAGAGTTTTGTGGTCTAGCCTCTTCGTTCAGCAGATTTGTACCATTTAAAAATATATCAAATGAAGCATTTTTAATCTTTAATTTTTTATCTATCTTAAATTCAAGTAAGTTGTAACCAGATAAAGGAACTTCCTGTATTACATTCTTACCTAGATATCTTGGCTCATCGTAGTAAATACTTGAAATTTTACCTTTCCAAGAATCATTTCTCCACTCAAGAAACATGCCATAACGATTAGTAGGCATATTTGGTAGGTAAACTCCATCATTAGCTAACCTTATATCTGTAGGATTAACAGCCTTATTTTTAACAAAATCAGCTAAACCACCTAGTTTAATATTCCCAATATGAGCTAGATTAAAATCATAAATTAAATCAATTTCAAACCCTTTGACGTCAGTGTCTGTCTGTTTCCAGTATTTTAAAGGTAATCGATTTTGCACAGCAACACCTGAATGAGATAAATACATATAATTTTCAAAATCCATTTGATACCCAACAAGTTGCATGACCCAATTATTCCAATTCAAAAACATACCTAACCCTAAACTTTTAGATTTTTCTGGTTTGAGATTCTGGTCGCCTTCTTCTTGTGCCATAACAGAATAGTGAACATTACTTGAATAGAGCTCATTCACTTCAGGTGCTCTTTCTGAAATACCATAATCAACTTTTAAATTTATAAAATTATTAACCTTATATTCTCCTCCGATAAAATATTGGTTTAAATTATATTTTCTATTTTCTATTCTTGAATTACTAGCATTTCTTGCTAGTTTAAAATCATTATCTTGAAGCTCATGTTCAATTCTTTCAAAACGATAGCCCGTATTTAAAGTAAATTGTTTGATATTTAATTCTTCTTGTAAGAATATAGCTTTACTAATAGTACTTACATTAGGTAAATAGCGCTGAGTACCACTTCCTTCGATATTCCTATTTTTAAGGCTAAAACCAAGTATCCCATCTAATCCCTTAAAGGATGACTGTTTCATTATTAATTCAATTAATTGATTATCAATTTTATACTCATTAGCTTTTGCAGTACCAACATATTCTCCAGATTTATTAGAAAGCTGTTGAAAATTCAAACTTATCTCTTCTGCAGAGGAAATTGGTTGGATAAAATTGGAATTTAATACAAAACGATTTTGATCTATTTTCACACCAACCGGTAATGTTTCATAAGAATCAGCAAAAGATTGATTTTGTAATGAAAATCCTGGTACACCATATTCACTTTTTTTCTTATCTGCACTCAATCCAATGAAACCTTTATCAAAAAAGTATGTTGTTCCAAACCCAATATTCTCATTCTGAGCATAACTGTTACCTAATTTTTTAAAATAATTTGGTGTAACATCCGTATTGATCTTTTTTATTGTATTTTGCGGAGTATTAGGTATGTACTCTGGATTTTTTGGATTTATATATGTTTTTCCTCCCCATATAGATGTGGGCTTATCTGTATAAAAAGAAAAATCGCCATCTGCCCAATCAGGATTCTCAGTCATAAATTTATCTATGTATGGTTGTGACGACTTGTTATAAATATGTTGGACTCTACTATCTTTTTGACAGGAAGCTGCTAATGCACTATTGATCCCACCTGAATTTGAAAAAATCTGGTCTTCACATAATTTGGCTTTACTATTTCCTGGAATTTTATAAGAAGAAATTTCATATTCTGAATATCTTATATTTGTAGACCAGTTTTTTTGATCATTGATGTTAAAATTGAACCCCTTTACATCAAAATCATTAAATCCTTTCCGAAAGACAATATCTAATTTGTTTGGCTTTTCTTCAATTTTTTTAGGAATTAAACCCGATTCTATTTGAACACTCCCGCCTATTGCATTTCCGCCATAACGAATATTATCTGTATTTTTGTTCACTATCACTTTTTCTATAAAAATTGGATCGAATGGTATATTAATATTTCCACTAAATGCATTCATTCCATTAATAAATTCTCCATTTTCAATTACTCCAACCCGATTTCCACTCAAACTACGTATAACTGGTGCACCTGCATTGGGTCCAAATGAAGTACTTTGTATACCTGTTATATTTTTAAGAGCATCACCTATTGTATTGGAACTTTCTACTTTTTCTTTGTCCACCACATAATTTTTTTCCTTTAATGCATTTGCCTTAAAAACAAGAGGCTTTAAAATTGCAATTCTCTCCTCAGCTTGCACTTGCTGAATTGCTATAAAAATTAACGGTAAAGCTGCCAAAGGTTTCATAATCCCCCCCTTTTTTAAGAAAAGGTTATATTATAACATAACATTAAAAAAACAATCCCTATACATCCAAGCACTTTCATTTATTAGTAAACAGAAAATGATGATTCAAGTTAAATAAGTAGTTTCTTTATTCATTTGATGCTTTTTGGATTCTTTTAACAGATTGAAAAGCTTCTCAACTACAACAGAAGAAATTTCATTACACAATTTAAGGATAGAAGTATGTGCACAACCCTAGGATGAAAGATAGAGGATTATCAAGCTATACAATAACAAACATAAGACTACTCGAGCTTTGTAGAAGTATGTGAATTGAAGTTTATTAAATAGCCCTGATCATTCAGGGCTTTTTTTTATAATGCTCTAGCGCAAATTGAGACATTGACATTGCTATTGATCGTATGAGCTGTGCATCCTGAAAATAGAATGCACAGCAATGTAATTGTTAAAGCTATCTTTGATCGTCTGCAATGAAAGACTTTCATATAACAACTCGATTGGCGATCCAACCATAGAAAAACTGTTCCTGGCTAGGATTGCGTTCACAGATTTCAATGTAACGTTGCCCTTGCATGATATTAAGAACACGCACCAGGACTTTTTCGCCGTCTTTTCCACGCTTGGCCAGATAAGTTTTGAGTGCATTAAGAGTTGCTGGACCATAAATTCCGTCAACTGTTAAATCTGGCCAACCTGCTTTACCTTGGTTATTCAGCAAATTTAAAGCACGCTGTAAGAGTGGTTTTGCAAATCCGGTACCGCAATTTACCCCAGTATCTAAAAGCTCTTCAGCAACTAACGAGCTAATTACATTCACTTGATCAAATCGCGGATCTGTCCAATACTGCTTTTTATAAATGGCTTTGGCCACATCAAGCGGTAAATCTTTCATGTTGCCCTTAAAGCCGTTAGTACGTGCTACTGCTTCAGTAATACCGTACTTTGTTTCACCGCCTCGATCTGCTGGGTTGTTTACGTACCCGCCCTCACGCTTAATTAACTCGTCCAGATATTGTTCAATGTTCATTTCGGTTTCCTTCAGATGTAAAAAACCGCCCGAAGGCGGCATTAGCTGTTTTCAATGTCTTTTCTGGCTTTCTTAAACTCTTTGATCACTTCAACGATCGTTTTACCTTCCTGTTTATCTATAAAATTAAAAATCCAACGGACTAAAGCCCAACCGGGTAAACCACAAACAAAGAAGAACCCACCTAGAGCAATCATCCCCCATACATCAGTAACCCATTCATGAAGTCCCCACTTCACAATAATGAATGAGCCGCCAGCCAAACTTGATACAACCGTACAGATCAAACCAACTGCCCACTCTTGTGGTGAGCGTGGCATACGAGTCATTAATACAACTGCTGCAACCAAACCGACTGCTAAAGTCACCATGATTGCAATCCCATATAATTTTAAAAGTGCTGTAAAACCGCTAGTGGAAACTGGTTCCATTAATTTCTCCAGAAAATTTAGGTAATAAAAAAGCACCCGAATTGGGTGCTCAAAGTTCTTATAAGGTTTAAAGGGTTTGTAAGATTTTCCCTCCATTAATCAATTGAGTTGTCAGTGGTGCAACTCCCACAATTGCAGGTCCACCTGGCCCCGGCTGACCTTCAGTTGTGCCATGGTATTTCCAGTTCCATGTTCCATCATTAGTAGACTTGGTACCACGTTCGCCCCAGTTTCCGCCATCACCTGATAATGGGGATCCATAACGGTCATTTTGGGTTCGGTAGCCTTTTCCGGGTACCGAAGCTTCGGCATCAGTAATTTTTAAGACATTGAAGTAACTTCCAAAATACCAGCGCCAATCTTGTGAGTCGCTTGAAATTGGCTGGCCTGTCATGACCCGTCCAAATGGTGCACCAGCTCCACCCGGAATACCTTGAACACCATAAGACAACCCAGTGTAAATACCGCTTGGTGTTGCTCCACCACCAGATCCACCTCGAGCTAGAGTGCCGCCATCAATAATCAGGTTTAGTTTGCTGTGCCGGTTCAATAAACCGGGTGCTCCCTGAAACCCATCACGTCGGGTTTTAGTAAAGTTGTAATCCGGATCGGACTCCCATGCGCCAAATGCCAAATGAGGTAAACCGCCATCACCACCACGCCCAACAACAGCACCTTTAATAGTCAGATTTACCACCAGATCAGGTGGGAACTCACCAGTATCAATGGCGGGTAGTTCAGTCGCTGCAGGGGCAATAAATTCCTGTTTCGGCGGACTGGAGTTGTAGTCGAATTTATAGACAAATCTGGTTTCCGGTCGATAAGAACTCGAACTAGAAACTAGTGCACCAGATTCAACTACAAAACTGATTTCGCCAGTCGTTGGCAAATCCCCTCTTTGCATCTGATATAAACGCGCCAGATTAATATCCAGCTGGTCATATCGAATGTAAATTGGAGAATCATCAACCGGCACGTCAATAAAGTCTTTATCGTTGAGGTAATAGCGCTCATCGTAATTAATTGCTGTAATAGTATTAGAGAACTGGTCAACCGGTTCTCTTTTTGCAACCAGATAAGGCAATGAACCTTTAGTATCATCATTAACTACTGTATAGATGGTATTTACAAAATCATCAGGACTTAGCTTTAAGGCCCCGTTCGGCAACCGCCCTAAAACCACCTTATTTTTGGCTGAACCCGGTGTAACAGGAATCAGGTCCACTGTGCCATCCGCCATTTGCAGATAAATCACATAGCTCTTGCCTGCAATGAAATCTACATCATGGCTTAAGGTGAGGACTAAACCTTCTTGCTGTACCACCTCACCGCTTTGATGAATACCATTGCGATAATCCGCTACAGCAATCCGGTCACGTAAAACCAGTAATTCTGATTCTGGTGCCGCATCAAAGGTAATGGATTTGCGCTGGAAGCGCATCTTGTTCCAAATCCGGTATGCATTGAAATGCGCTTGCCACTTGTTTCGTACACCAACAGATTTCACCTCTTTTGGGTTTTTGGCTCCTTTATCCGGTAAATAGATATTGATACGGCTATCGTCGGTCGGATCCGTGTATTCATAGATCAGTCCGTCGTAGTCATCCATCACGCCAAAGGTCAGGTCATGCTTGTAACTATCCGGAATGATATTCCTGAAGTTAAACAGCATTACCGAGTTATCAGTTGGCCGTTCAAAATAAAGCTTGAGCTTATTGTTTTGCCGATATGCAGTACAAAACACCGCATCACAAAGATTGGTAACCAGCTCTTCAAAAGATAGATTCGTATCATCAATGGTAGTACAGAACTCAGCCGCTAGCGGCGTACCAAAATAATCAACTACATCATTATAGGTCCGATAGATGTTTTCAAGATCAATCTCATCGATCGAACGGCGGCCAATCTTGTCATCGAGTGCCATAGATACCAAAGCATCAGCAAAGCTAGACGTTGGATATAGCTCTGTTGTCATTGCCCCGTTTTTATAAGTCGGCAACATTCGCTGAAGATCAAAATTGATCTTGCGGGACTTAACAGATAAAGCTCCAGTGGTTGCATAAGTACGCGCACGAAAAACCGTTTCATGTTCATACACTGTGCTTTGTAAAGGATAAGCACCGTAAAGCGCCTGCCACTTTACTTCATCAACAACTGTTGTGACTGTCGGAGTCGGAGTTAAACGGCGTGCACGGACACTACAACGCCCCTGAAACGTGACCATATCAAGTGTTGCACCAACGGTCTGACGTGACTTTGCCGAACCTTTCAAAATGATCTGCTTCAGCATCGGATTACCAATCGCTGCACCAGATTCATTTACCGGTGTTACTTCAACTTCAATCGTGACATTAACAGCGGCCTGATACCCACCTGAAGAAACGGTATAAAGTCCATTGGTGGCCACAAAATTACACAGCACCCGGCTACGTTCAACATTGTCCAGAATGAATGGACCAATCCATTTTTCACCTATTGAACTGATCTTTGGTGACAAAGCTGCAGTTTGTTGGTTATTTAACTCTTTAAGCTTTAACCAGTTAGCATTAACGGCCGCCGGATTTGATAACGTCATACGGTCATCAGCTACCGATAGAACGCTATAAGTACCATTTAAATCAAAAGTCTGGCCATTAAACGTGAATGAGGCATTGGTGATTTCTACGCGGTCATTACTTACAAACTTAGTGGTTAAATCTGTGTTGTTTGCCGTTGCCCGAAGAATCTCGTTTGGATATGCAAAATGAAGGTAGTTCGTACCTTCTAAAGATTGTGTATCAGCAGGACGTAAAACTTGGCCATTAACAGAAGTTTGATGCTGAACCGTTAGTGGCGGCGTGGTAATTTCGGTACCAAGCGAGAAATATGGCTCACCTGAAACAATATCTACACCTGGTCGAAAGACTTCTACCGATGCGCCAGCAATATCGACAATATTGGTTTCACCGTCATAAGCTCTATTGATTTTATAGTGTCCACGCCCAATACAGCCCACTACATGCTCAACTTCAACGTTGTTTTCATATACCTTGTAAGGTACTGCGATTAGGTCGGGAGTATTCCACCCAGCTCCATAGTTATCAGCAATACGACCATTCACCCGGATCTTGTTTTCCCGGTTAGAAAGTTCATTGTTTGCTGAAGAAGACTGGTTAGTATTTTGAGTCGTTTGTGCTATTGATGGCGTTGGCATTAAAAATGCGATCGCAATACTAATCACAATCGAAACAATAGCCGCGACCCATTTAGGGTTCTCAACTACGATAAAAGTGCCCGGTAAGAAATCAAGCTGCTTTAAGTCATATGCATTCTTTGGTGTGACTTCATTCGCAAATGAAATTTCGGCATGATCCATATTGCTTGTAGTATGAAAGATACGGACATGCTCAGGCATATGTTCATATTTTGAAGTGAGCCATTGCCCAATGGTTTGAGCCTGCTCAATTGTCTTTTCTTCAGACAAAGCGTCTTTTTTATAAATAACTTTAATCATAATAACTGACCCGATTAAACCCCATTTCCATCACAACCTCTTCAGGCAAATAAGTGACTCCGCTTTCCATGAGGTGAAGAATCTTTTGCCCACGAAAAAGCCCCACATGCGGGGGCTTATTTCTTTGTCTCGGATGGAAGGCGACTATGCAGCCTTCCTTGGGCATGGGTAGCGGATTTAAAAGTTTTAACCGTGAAGATAAAAAAGTAATTTTGCCCTTAGGCTGCATAAAGAGTTCAAGCGCTTCAGCCCGATCTATGCCATATAGGTCCATTGCAGCTTCATGAACAAAGTGAACACAGTTGTAGTGATCCTCGTCATATTGCCTATCGAGCAAATGATCATGACTTTTCATATAGCCCCCTTCAAACCACTAAAGCGATCCAGTGCAAAAATGTCCCCAGTTTTAGTGGTATTTAATCGTGGTGATTCAGCCTTGAATGTCACAGCTTTATGGTTCATGGCGACACTTGAGAGTTGCAGTCCAAGTAAATAAAACATTGGAGAGTTCAGATTGTCTGAACTGTAAATCCGGTAATTTACGGTTGGCTTTACATCTGGATATTGCCCTTCGATTACCCGTTCAAACTCATCAGGCATCACATCACCTAGACCAGAGATAGAAACGGTTAATGTCTGGTCCAGATCACCAAGCATTCCGGATCTTTGTATAGAGACTGGCAAGAACTCATAATAGACCTGACCGGATCCTTCCTTATGTTGTACATAGACACCTCGGTCATCATTACGGACTACCCGATAAGTATTCATAAAAGAAGGATGTGATAGCTCAATACACTCCAGTTGATAGACATCAACTTTCCGATTGAAAAAGAACTTGGCATATTCGTTATCCATTAGACCTCCCAATCTTTAATTAATGCTATATCGGCATTCAGGTTAGGCTGGTTTTGAACAACTTCGAGCTGCGCGTTCACACGATATAAGTTGCCGTTGACTTCATTGGTCTTGAACGAGTTTGGAATGAAATTGCATAGATATTGCTGACGTGTTCCCTGATCAATCACCAAATCCGCATAAAATGAGGCTGGTTTGTTCTGGTAGACCCGCCAGAAAGCCATCATTTTATTGAAATCGGTTTTACTTAAGTTCCAGTTCACATCAACAATGTGGCTGTTACGTTTCACATCGATGTAATAGCGACCACGACCGCCATCCATCTGCTGACGTTTCACATCATCACCCGGTGTTACGCCATAGCCGCTGGTCTGAGGATTTAGCTTTAACTTGTACATAACTTTCCTTCAGGTAATAAAAAACCACCCCGAAAGGTGGTTTGATGAAATAAGGTTTAGATATTTAAATTAATTACAAAAACGATTTAACATTAAGAAATCGATTTAATAATAGTTTCTTTACCATCTTCAAAAATCTCTTTTACTACAAACTTGCAGTAGGCTTCATCTTGAGATGGTTCAGTCAGTAAAGCTGGATTCACAAAATCTTTGATCTGTTTTAAACGGATCAATTCATAATTTCCATTTCTTTCCAACTGATAGTCCATTTTTACATCACAACTATACATAGTAGTTGACCCAATAACAGAAGTAAGCCTGAAAGTTAACTTCTTATTTGCGGGTACTTTAAACTCAAAAAACTCTTCACCATTATTTAAACTGATTGTGGGTTTAGGCATATTTAATTTTTTGGGCTCATGCATAGAGCCATACTTTGTTAAATTATTTGAAATCTGCTTAGTTATTAGGTTTTTTGAAATTTTTTCACCCTCATTATTTTGATAAGTAATATAGAACTGCACCATGGGAATATTACTTCTATAAACCCTTAAATTTGCAGTATTTCCCGAAACATCATCCTGATACATATTTGTGGATCTTACGAGATTATTTACCGCAGGAATGGCACATCCCGTAAGGCCTAAAAGTGTTGTAGAAATTACAATTATTTTTTTCATGTCTTAACCATCAATTTTAATGCCAACAGACTCTATCACCTTGAAATTTAAATATTATGAAAATGAACCCTCCGAAAAGGGTTCAAATTATTAAGTACGATTTCTTCTCGCTGTCGTATTCTCAGTCAAAGACCGACTAATGGTTGAGTTTGGATTTGCGATTTGATCACTTACAAGCTTAGGTACCGTTCTTGGAAGCTGCTTATCCAGTTCATCTTTAACAATGATCCGGACTGTTTGCTCGTCCAGTTGTTCGGCTTCAACTGTCGCCCCACTCACCTGATTAATCACTTCAATTTTGAAATTGATTGTCGGTGAAGCTGGCTCAATTGAAGGCATCATCTCAGCTTGAGGGCGTGAAGTACTTCCTAAAGTAAAGTCCTGAACATCATCCAGATTTGAACGATCCTGAACTAAACCATTGGATGAGAAGTAGACCTTGCCATCATGGAATAAGTCTAAATTTCCAGAAGAAGCTAATTTAGGTGTGTCTCTATTACCCTTATAGATAATCTGAGTATCTTGAACCGGTTGATTAAAGATGTCAGCCTGCTTTTGGCTTTCTATAAAGGCACTAGAGCTCATCATTGCACGGCGCATGACACTATCTGCCAAGGCATTGTTATTGAGAAAAGCTTCAGGGTTTGCACTCTTACGCATTTTCTCGACTAAGCCAACACCGCCCCAGCGTTTAATATCTTCTTGGGACCAGACCACCTCTCCTTTATGGACAATACCAGCAGGCTGATATTTCCCACCTGATCCAGTGTAACCACCGTCAGCAAAGCCTTGATCTTTAATTGCCCGGATGTTTGCAATGATGCTTGCACCTTGTGCAATAGCACTTGCAATTAATGGGATATTTGCTGGAAAACCAACACTAGCCGCCTTTGCAATACTTTGCTGAATAGAAATACCTGCAGCTGCAATGGCATAAGCTTTATCAGCAGCAAACATGATCTTGTATGCTTTTGATTGCTCGCCAAACATTGAACCAAACATCGATGTGAACCGTACCGGGTTTGTCGGAGACTTTTTTATTTAAGTTAAGCCACCTGACCTAACGGGTTAATCTTATCATAGTACATTGCTTCAAACTCAAAAGGCGATACATAACCCAGTGCACTGTGTACACGCTTTTTATTGAACCAATCTACCCAGTTTAGTGTCGCAAGTTGTACATCTGCTAAACCTTGCCAATCTGCTTTTAAATATTCAATCACCTCTGTTTTGTATAAGCCATTCACCGTTTCAGCCAGAGCATTATCGTATGAATCACCCGTTGTACCGACTGATGCTCGTAAATTTGCTGCTTCTAAACGATTGGTATAGCGAATGGAAAGATATTGCACACCTCTGTCGGAATGATGAATCACATTCTTTGGCATGCCTCGATCATGCAATGCTTGCTCTAATGCATCAAGCACCATATCTGTATTCATCCGTGTAGATACTTTCCATCCAACAATTGCTCGTGAGAACACATCAATAACAAATGCGGTATATACCCAGCCTGAATGAGTTTGAATATACGTAAAGTCACCCACCCATAGTTGGTTTGGATGATCAGCATTAAAATTACGTTTCACTAAATCATCTGCCCGTTTTTGGTCATCTCGGTTACGGGTGGTTTGTTTATTCTTACCACGCCAAACACCTTGTATACCTAGCTTTTGCATCAATCGAGCAACTGTACAACGTGCAATAACATAACCCTCACGTTTCAATTTTTGCCAAACTTTACGTACACCATATCGACCTGAACTTTCTTTCCAAATTCGTTTAATTTGTTCAGCATGATACTCATCATGTAGATCTCGTTTCGCTCGATGTTCTGGATTGTCAGTGAGATCTAAAGTTCGGTAATAGGTTGAAGGTGCAATCGGTAAAATTCTACAAATCGCTTCAACACCATATCGATCTTTATTGTTATGGATAAAATCCACCATTATTTGTGTGGGCGGTCGAGCTCCGCCTGGGCGAAAAAAGCGGCTGCTTTGCGTAGAATTTCATTGGCACGTTTTAATTCTTTAATTTCACGTTCCATTTGCTTCATTTTTTCTTGGTCAGATATCTGTTGTACTTTGGCAGGATTTAGTTGATCCAGATGCTTTAAATACCAAACACGCAATGTTTCAGGAGTACAACCGATTTTAGGAGCAATAGCTGTGATTGCTGCCCAAGTAGAAGGATAATCTTTTTCAGATTCAATTAGTAATTGAACCGCTCTTTCTCTAATTTCGGGGGTATAGTTTGGTTTTGTCATCGGGATAGTCTCTCAGAATATTGACTCTCCGACAAACCCGGTACGGTTCAATGTGAGTGAACCCATCATTTGGCCACCAAGAGCAATTTGAGCATTCAATCGATCTTGGTGATACTTATCTTCAATATCCTGAGCATTCTGAGCATATTCGGCAGCGATCTGATTGCGTTGGTCCTGAGCAGCTTGAATGATAGCTGTTTTCCGGTTTTCGAAGTCCTGTTGCTTGATGAGTCCTGCTTCCATGTGTGCATTTAGAACATCTAAACCATTTTTTTCATCAAGATCAGTAGCAGCAAATTGACTATCTGCTAAATCATTTGCAGCATTTAAACGGCTAAATCGTTCCTGATCCTGTCTGAAAAATTCTCCGGTACCATTCATATCCGCTTGGATACCACCCCAGTTTTGAACAGCATTATTCACTTTATCGCGTGTCTCTTTATCCTGATTGGCTTTAGATAATGCGATTAGCTTTTGCCGCTCTTCTATAGAAAGCTTGGTATTCTTAAGAATTTCCTCCCGTTCGAGTCTGTAACGTTCCTGCATGGCTTGCGTTTCAGAAAGCAGAGATAAACGGGCTTGAAACAACCGCTGTTCCTGAGCTAGTTTTAATAACCCTAACTCTTGCTGTTTTTGCTGTTCCAGCAATTCAACAGCTTGCTTCTGCTCAAACTTACTTAATTCAAGGTCATGAGCTGCATTGAACTTTTTACGGTTAAAGGACTCTTCTAGTAACTGTTCCTCGGTTTTCTGGAACTCCTTATAGTCTTCCAATTTCGTTCTAAGGGCTTGTTTGGCTATAGCAATATCATTATCTGCACGACGATTTATTTCCGCCTTTATTTCTGCAGTACGTTCCGGGCTAAAGTTTGCTTTATCAACATCCTCCAGTCTTGCCTTTCTATTATTGTTAATCCGTCCGACTTCACTAGCCACCTCATTTTCAAGTGACCGTTGCAAATCCTGTTGACGTTCAAGTTGAGATTGAATATCACCAGCTGCTTTATCACTTCCTTTACTTGCACCACCTTTCACCTTGCTCTGCATCTTGGGAGATTGATGTAGAAGCTTAAGAGACACTCCATCCTCAAAGATCACTTCACTGACATAACCACCTCCCTTGCTGTCATACCATGTCTTGATATCTTTCACAGCAACATTGGTCGTGATTGGTGTTCCTTCAGGCATTGAAAAATCAATACCTTTATGAAATGAAGAAGCCCCTTTAGTTGGGGCTTTTCGTGGACCATAATTAGAACTGATCTTGTAGGAAGTTAAAGGTTTTCCTCCCGCCTGTAATCGAGCCAGATGTTCATTAGAAACTTTCTGACCTGACAATGAGCCACCATATCGGACGTCAAGATGTGGACCAGTACCAATACCGGATTGACCGGAAATACCGACCAAGCGTTTAGTAAGTTTTGCTTGTTTTTCAATTTCCTGCGTCTGCTTTCTTTTAGCTTCAGTTAATTTATCTTCTCGCTCCTGTTGTTCTTCGATGATCTTGAGATTTCTAAGTGCGCTATCAATTTCATCTTTAGACAAAATTGCACTCATTCCTTTAGCTTTTTGCAGTTCTAAAATGGCATTAGCTTGAGCAACAGTGTAACCTTTATCAAGCCAACCTGATTTATAGATTGAATCAATAACGCTATCTTTTTGCTTGGCTTGATAATCTTGCAAAGCCTTAGTTGCCTTTTCTGCTTCAGTAGCAGTATTTCCTAAAGCATCCGCTTGTTTTTGATGCTGAATTGCCGCATTTTGTGCTTCATTACCTCCAAGTTTCACTTCAACTCTTAATAATTTAAGTTTCTCAGCTGATAAACTTGCTTTAGATGCATTGTCATCATACTGCGCAGCCTGTTTTTTCAGATTTTCATATAGATCTGTAGGCAACTTAATTTTATTTAGACGTTCAATGGCTTCTGTATAGCTGATAGTTCCAGTTCTCGCTTCTTGGGAAATTTTTTCAACCTCCCTATTTCCTCGTGCATAGTTCTCGATATCAATTAATGCAGACCCTACAGCACGCGATGATTTCTCTAATGCTTTATTTTGTGCATTAAAAGCAGTAGTTAAATCATTAACTGCTTTAGCCTTATCATTGCCAGTTAATTTTTTTAACTCCTCATCAGCTTTCTCAGCAACTTTAGCTTGTTCAGCAAGCTTTTGCTTTGCCTCCTCTGCCTTATTATTAAAATAAGAATAGGCTGCCGCTAATCCCATTACTCCTAATGTTGCAACTCCAGCCCACCCACCAATTAATCCAAACGCCCCTTTAGCTAGTCTCCCTGCAATTGAAGTTGCAGTATTTAGCTTAATTTGAGCTGCTGTTTGTGCATTTGTAGCAGCAGTTACTGCTGCCTGTGCTTGTGCGTATCGAGTTGCTGCCGCTGTTGCGCCAAATTTAGCTTGGGTTTCTGCATTTGTTGCTCGCACATTCGCGAGATGAGCTTTTGCTGCATTCAAAGCAGCGGTAGCTTCTGCATATTCTGCTTGAGCATTTAATACAGATGCTTGGCGGCTCGCTAAAGTTGAAGCCATTCCCTCTTTAATAGCAGCGCTCTTCATCAAAATTGCACGAGTGATATATCCAATACCAACTACTAAAGCCCCATCAGCAATTAAATCTAAATTACTTGCAAGAGTTTGAACTGATCCAGCTAATACCTGTGCCGCACCACTTCCCTTACCTGCTTCGCCAACAAATTTTGTGATCTCGTTGTTTAGGAGTGTGAGAGACTGCCCGATTGTGATATCTGTTTTAGCAAAAAGAGCATCAACATCAGATTCTACATTTCTAAGCGCTTTTACAATTTCTTGTGAAGTAATTTTTCCTTCAGCTGCTACTGAACGTAATTCACCTACAGTAATACCCATACCTTTAGCAATAGCCTTTGCTAGTGCTGGGGTTTGCTCCATTACAGAATTAAGTTCTTCTCCACGCAACGTTCCACTAGCCAAGGCCTGCCCGAACTGAACTAAAGCTGCATCAGCAGCTTCTGCGCTTGCACCACTAATTGCTACAGCTTTAGAAACTGTTTCAGTTAAACGTGCTGTGTCATCCATTGTGAGGTTTAAAGTTTTGGCATTATCACTAAAACGCTGGTAAACCTGTAACACAGAATCCCAAGCTGAATAGGTTTTTTGAGCAATTCGGAAAGTGTCTTCCGTTGCTTTATTTAGTTCAACTTGATTGTTAGTGACTAACTTAAGGCGATTTTGTAATCCAGTATATGTATCCATCTTTGAAATGGCTGAACCTACTGTTAATAAACCAGCCATGTGTCCAGCTAAAGCTCTGGTGGCTACAGACAAGCTGTCCATAGACTTAGATGCAAATTCACCTTTACGTTCAATGCTAACAAGTTCATTGCCTAGATTACGCGCATTACGTTCAGCATTTTGCGAATCAATAACAATGACCAAACGGGATTCTTGTGCCATTTTACTTTCCTCTAGGCAATAAAAAACCCACTCAATGAGTGGGTAGTTCTTTTTAAGTTAAATATAATTACCAAGCAGGGTAGTTAAACCAATTTTAAAAAGCATCCTAGGGTGCTTATGCAAGATATTATTTATTCTCATGGTAACGAAGAATACTAGCTACTTTTTGAAATAAGTAGCCTGCAAGGAATCCATTAAATATAATTCCGATTCCTGTTGCTATCATAACTCCAGACCAAACCGTTTCTTTACCATAGTAAGAAGCTACTTCAATTCGACCAAATGCAAGAATAAATAAAAAACCTGCGATAAAGCCAAGAGCTATTAACACCCACCCGATAGCATTACAAACTTCACTTTCTCTCATTGGTTTATATTGTGGTGCACTCATCTTAATCTACCTTGTTAAAGTTCTTCAAAACTTTGTAAGTAATATCTTGATTAGTGGCATCAATTACTTCCAATAAAGCACCTTTATAACCTATTTGCTTAGATTGGCTTAAATCATATTCAACATCATTATTGAATGCAGGACGTGCTTGATTACTTGAGAATTCACGGTACCCGACATTAATTTTATTTCCAAATTTTCCACTATAAATTAATGTTTGTTGGAAGGAATTATCTGATGCAATTGCTACTGTCTTCATAGTAGCTTGATGTTTATCAGTACAGTTTTTTGCATTAAATACTGTTACTACACAGAGCTTACCTTCAGTATCTAACATAACTACTTTAAATGGGTCAGCTAAAGGGTTTTTCTGAACCATCCCCCCACCACTGACAGTGTTGAATGGCTGAAAATATTGCCCTTTTTCATTTTTGCCTGTTTTTAAGTAAATGCCTGAAGTAAGTGAATAAGCAAAACTAATTTTAATATTTTCAGGGACGTTTAGAACTTCACGATCAACCACCATTCCCTGTTCAAGCATTTGATCCCCTACAAATGCTTTATTAACTGATCCAATTGGCGGTTTGCTTATATTTTTAGGTATAGCTTGATAATTATAGGCTGGAGTAGCGCACCCCACCAACCCAAGACCAATTAAACCCGCAGCCAATATTTTTTTCATGAATTTCACCGTTTGTTATAAAGTGTACTAACTTTAACAAACTGGTTACTAAATGTCACATAAAGGAAAACCACCCGAAGGTGGTTTCTATCAAATAAAACTAACTAAGCTATTTCACAATTGGTTTGATGCCATGAATGGTTATTTCCATATGAAAAACTAATTTCACTTGGTACTAAAGTTCGTTCCTGATGATTTAATGACTCAATCATACTTCTTAGTTTGCCATCACCTTGAACATGCTCTTTATATAATGCACGAAGTAATAGCTCAGTAGGTTTACCAATTAAACCGCGATCAGCTTCCCAATGTCTAATACTAGTCTCACTGACTCCTAAAAGCCCAGCAAGATTCTTCTGTGACAAGTTTAGTTCTTTACGTAAAAAACGAATTTCCTCACCATTCAAGTCAGGCTTTTGCGTAATTAAGAACAACCCAATGGCATTATGAAGCTCATGAACAGATTCAATAGATACGAGTTCACCATAGTCTTCATCATTTTCAATTGTAAATCCATTGCGCAGCCAAATATTGCTCAGACCGCATTCTTCATAGTGATACATAATTTAGCCTACTCTCTAAATGTAGTGACTACTACTGAGAATTCACCGTTCTCGCTCTGCTTGATTGCAACAGCTGTTGTTATGTATTCGCCTGCAGTGCGAACAGAAACATTTAACTGGCAATCACCACGAGTATTTGGGTACGGCCCCTCAGTAATATCTCCATGCTCAAAACAGCAAATAATTTGCTTCATAGAGATACAGCGTTCTTTCATTCTTTCTTTTGCATGTGCAGTTAACTTGATTTTGCTAGTATCTCTAGCAAATGCTCTAAGTTTTTGTTTAGCTTCAGTTAATGTTAAACACATACAAGCAAACACCAAGGTTCTTGGAAAGAGTAAAAGAATGCTGAACCGTCAAATATTGACGGTAAGGTGATTATTCATCATTTGATAATCACGCGCAACACCTTAAAGGTAATTTTCTGTCAATCCAGATCAAGTATTTTGTAACATCGACTGCGTTATTTTGAGTCGCGTTTAAGAGCAACTGCTTAATTGTTTGACGTTTTGACCAAATTAGGCTTTTCAGTCCCTGGCAATACCTAATTTGGTCACTTACCTTTGCTTTTGGTTGATATCTTCTTATGGCACTCCTCCAAAAACAAATTATCCAACGCAAAAATACAGTCATTAAAAATATGAGCAGCCACTGGCAAATCATTATGCTCAGCATAGACATTGATAGCCTGCTGATCTAAAGATAACGGTATGCTTTGCTCATAACGTCTGGATCGACATATAGTGCTAAATGCCGAAAGAATTGAATCAGCCGCATACGAATATTCTGGCGGATCCGGAATACGGCCGCCTAAGAACTTGATTTGCTCGATTTCGTGCGGCGTTTTCGACGCATACGTTTTTTGGTATTTGTAGAGCTCCATGACTTTCCCAGAATTAAAGCCTTGTCCTTGTCTGCGTCTTCCTGAATCTTCTGGGCCTGTTCTTTAATGAATAGCCAGATTGAAATACCAATATCACCAAGATTAAGAAGCTTTGAGGCATTCTCAGGTGTATATGGCTTTTCGGACTCAACAGTTTTACCGTCTACGATTTCGGCAAATACCACACCTTTCCAGTCTTCGATTAAGTGGGCCGCGCATGCATCCATTAAAAGCTCGTGGTAAAGCTTGGCATCTTCATCTTTGACCATCACATCATAGCCTTTAGACGAGATCTGGTTTCCTGCCCGTTCAATAGCTACCTGAAAAGGCTTATAAGCGATACCACGGACTTTGAACTCAGCCTGTACATCGCCATCAGCACCCTTGTATTCACACCATTTTGATACGTCTGAGCTTTTAATAATTCCGACTTTTAAAGCCATAACAACCTCTAATTTTTAGAAATAAAAAAGCCCATGGGTTTCCATAGGCTTTGTTACTGAATAAGTTGATTACACAAGAGCACGTACAATCGTTGGACTGGTACGCACTTGGGCAAAATTGATATCTATTGTAATAATGTCATCGCCACCACCATCAGGGTGATTTGCTTCCTTAACTTCAAGTTGCGGGAAGTTAAACGAGTACTTACTGCCTTTGGTATCTGTAATATCGAAGGTCAATGTAAATACATCACGGGTTTTAATAGCATCAATCCAAGAAGCAGATGTTGCTGAAAACATGAAATTAGCATTTACGCCAATATCCATCATTTTCTCTAAGTAAAACTCAGGCGTGTACTTACCAGAACCGATACAACGGATCGCTTCCAGATTATTACTAAAGTTGATGGTAAGTGTCTGCAGACAAGCTTTACCCTGAATTGATTGACCATTAATAAGTAGCTTTTCAACATTTGGCATACTCACCAGAGGGCGAGTCGATGCTGGAATAGGATTTGTAACAGGATTAACCTGCTGTCGCGTAAATGAGCTACCTACTAAACCAAAGTTACCAGTGATTTTGCCTGTGGTCTGGATCGTCATTTCACCTGTATTCACTTGAATACCACGATAAATAAAGACTTGACCAATATCTTCAAAGACTTTTACCAAGGTAAGAGACTTACGTACTCCACCACCAAAACTTAAAGCATTTGCAGCCCAGTTATTGAAAGCGAGAACATTTAAGAATAAGTCAAAGGTACCTAGTGATAATTCAAACTCTAGTTGACCAGTTACTTCGGCTTCCGTTACAACAGCGCCTTGGCGAAAACGTGAATCAACTACTTCACTGCTATCTTCAGTAGTAACATTTTCAGTCAAACTATCAGTAACACGGCGAACGGTGTACCAGACTGGATTTGCAGGAGTTGTTCCTAAAACTGCTTCCTCACAAGCATATAATCGAATTTTTGCGCCTGAACTCATTTATGGTTCTCCAAAATTTAGGCAATAAAAAACCCGCTGTTTAAGCGGGTTATTAAAGTGTTTCGTCTGTTTCTGAGATTTCTGGCGGTTCCACGCCATTCATGGCTGCAGCAACTGCCTGAGATAAGTTAGTCGGCTGGAAATCCACTGGTGTTTCACTCAACGGCTCTTCAGGCTCTGGTTCAGGTTCTTCATGCAGACGGATATCAATCCAGCGGCCTTCTGGAATATCAAGTGGATTTTCGAGATCAGCTACAATGGCTGCCTTTTCCACATCAAACTTACGTTTATAAGTTTTAATAGAAAGATCACCATTTTCTAAGGTTGAATATTCAACTGCTACTACCGTATTACCGTTGGCATCCTTAGGTACTTCGATATACCAACCTTCCTGTGCAAAGCCTAAAGAGCCCTTAATCAGATAGTCACCAGTGCCTAATTTGTCAAAAGTGATCGGTTGCTTGGCAGCATCGTTATTTAGCTCAATATGACTTTGGAAAAGCTTAACGACTGGTGAAGCGGCTTTAATAAAACCATTTCCATCAGTTGTAGTATTTTGTGCAGTCAATAAATTAAACCAATTAGACCAAGTACCACTATTATTAAATCGATACTTCAGGGCAGAATATGAGGCAGCTTTCCCAAGCTGAAATGAATGACTTCCATTTGTATATAAACCCATTGAGCGTCGGGTACAGTGTAAAAAGAAACCATAAGGACCAATACTATTACCAGTATCATTTGTTAAAGTGTCATCTGTTCGAAAAAAACCATTATTAAGAGGAGCAACCATATCAGATACACGAGAACCTTCAGCCCCTATCCCCCAATCACCGACTCTTAGTGCTCGTCCCGGCGTAGGATCATATTGACTTGTTGTTGACGCTAGTACAGCAGCAGTTCCTAACCCCAAATTCATTCTAGCTGTCTGTGCATTATCAGCTCCTAATCCTCCCTGAGAAATTGATAAAGGGGTTGTAAGTCCCTTAAGCTCACTAATATCACTATTTACCCCACTTGCAGCTGCGCCTAGGTTAGCTCGTGCACCAGCCGCTGTAGTTGCCCCCGTTCCACCTTGAGAGATAGCTGCAGTACCAACTACTTGAGAAAAGTTGGGTGCCAGATTGGGAATACCTGACGCAAATGGCAACATAAACTGCCGCTTGCCCTGTGAGGCGTTATATGGGAATGGCCGATGATCCCAACTAAATTTAAAAACAAGATTTGCCATTATGCTGTTACTCCGTCAATCACTTGGAAAGTCAAAGTTTCAGTGTGCTGTGTAGTGCCACTAACTACAGCTTTAATATCCATCTGACACAGCCCTAAAGGCCAAGTTGCAGTGCTTGCACTAGATTTAATGTTCAGCCACCCTTTCTGTGTGCTTTGGCTTAATGCAGTACAAGTTAATGTGGCCACAGTAGCACCATCAGCCAGAGCTTTAACCTGTGAAGTGAAGGTATAACCTGTAAGATCAATTGCACGGCGCACATCATCTGGTGGATATTGCAGGGCTTCATCCATATCAACTAGCTGAAGATTTAAGTTGAAAGTGTCACCACGCTTAAATACAAAATTGCTCATAAGTGATTCCTATAGACATAAAAAAACCACCGATGAGGTGGTAGTGATTAAGACATAAAGTACCTCTCAAAATGGAGGTCTCATAATTCAAATTAATTAATATCTAGGTTTATATCTCTTGTTTCCTCCACTCGTAATACAGTAGTGCCCACCTCTAGGACCCACGCAATAATCCACCACAGCACATGAACAATCACTATCGTAGTAGGTTTTTTTCTGTTTTCTTTCAGAATGATGAGGATGAGATTTTAAGGCCTGATAATTATTTGACGTGGTTGATCGAGACTTTTGTTTAAAACAGCCATCCGTTTCACATAATAGCTTTGTTGATAACCACTGAGGTGATGAGGAATTTAAGGAAATACATGCCCAGTTTCCTTTCATCTCATAAATATCAACTTTTTCCCCACGTCCTAACTTTCCTACTACTTGACCGTTTGGTTTATCTCTAATATTTAAAGAATTAGTGTTGATATATTTTGATTCGATAACTTCCTCTACTGCACTCTGCGCATTTTCTGAGTCTGAAGTTTGTTTTGGAGAGTTATCATTGCCTGAACCAAAAATCCCTAAAGCTACTAATCCTGCGGCACCCCAGCCTAAAGTTGATTTTTTCATGTTTTACCATTTGTTATAAATTTCCATTACTGTAACAGAATGTAATCACAAATGATAATATGCTGAGGTCATTAAAAATAATCGCCTTGCAGTAGCTTTTTCTTGAACTCAAAGCTCATTATCTAAATCGACACTTACTCCAGTAACAACGTTATGTTTAGGCCCTCCGAGACTAACAACATTAGCCAAGCGTATATTCACATCAGAAACACATAGCTTGTTTTCAGATTGCCATTTGCTCAACTCAACAGACATAACATCTTCAAGATGCCGTTCCAGTTCTTGCCGTTTAATTTCGATTTCTTCTAAAGTCAGCATACATGACATATCAATTCACCTTGTACCCAATGCTCACATTATACTGAATGAAATCAGCATCTTTACCCGCATAAATAGATTGGCCATTCAAACATTCTAAGTGTTCGATTGTGAAATATTCAAAATGAGCAAGTAATGCATCACTCAATTTTGTGATTTCAATTATTCCTGAATTGGGACGTGCAAAGCATTGAATCATGATATTACCGGTACGGCGAGTACATGGCTTATCTGCAATGCCAGAATTAAAACTGGGACCACCTGCAATCGTTAAGCGGCACCAAACACCATCTTTAGGTACATTAAAGCCTGGAGCATTTGGATACTGTATTCTGTCCTGCGCAATACCAGTAAAGCTTTGCATACGATCAATAATAGCTTGCCTTGTTTGCTCTAAAGTCATTGCCATCTTAACCACCGTACTTTTGAGAAATAAAGTTAAACGTGAGGCCATAAATACCTTGTGGTGCTTGATCAGACCAGCCGTTTTCTAAGCGGGGTGCATAAGCTTTATTGTTCTGGATATAAACCAAATTGCCCAATTTAATCTTTACAGCTTGAATTGCTGCATCTTGAATTGGGTTTGTTTCAGGTTCACGCACGCCGAAATCAGCAGATCCAATCGAAACAATATGTGAAGCACGGTATGCTCCAGTATCAACAGGACTTAAATTAACTAAGGATTGCACGGTATCCATGACAATATTCTTTACATGTGCTTCTGCTGCTTTAGACACATCAAGACTAAAACTAGTCGGCTTTTTCCCCTTCCACCCCATGACTTTTAACCTCGCTTTCCTCATACATCTTAAAGAGATCCTGAGCGATCGCCTGAATTGAATAAGCTTCAAACTCAGAGCTCGGTTCTCGTTCACCCATGAGCTTTTTAATCTTTTGCCAGACATGAACAGCTTCATGTAAAAGCAATCCATACACTTCAATCTGATTTCTTTCTGAAGTATCACCAAGCTGAACAACTGCATATGCACCTTCGGAATAGAAATCAACCTGAGCTGCAGCCCCTTCAATAGACAAGAATTGATCGACCTTATTCATGTCCTCAAATAGCAAATCCATATGCAGTTGATTTCGAACTAATGTGTAATGCACATGCTGAAATGGTGAGATAAGCCACAAAGGAACGTAGTTTGTATTTACCATTCAAACTCCTAAATTGCGCCCATTAAAAAACCCACCGAAGTGGGTTTTAATTTATGCAACTGAGCACTTTTCTAATTTTAAAGACCAGTCTTCTCCAAATCTTCGATTAAGATAGTTAGTAATTTCTTCTTCGTATTTTGGAAATGTTGCCTCAGTTACTACTACAGCATTTCGACCACCTGTAACTCCATATCGGTCAAAGCCATTTTCAGCATCTCTAGAAGTTGTATTATTTGAAAGATAAACTTTTGCCTTACCATCTTTAATTAGACTAGCTTTGCCTCTTACATTTGGGCATTTCTTTTCTGGGATTTCAATGACGATTACATATGCTTGAGTTGCCATAATTTAATTACACCTTCTCAATTATGAAATCAACGCCAGTTGTCATTCCACCACTAAAACTATGGGCAGTTAACTTAGCAGACTCTTCATCATCTATTTGACCAAATTCTACAGCTTTTTCTTTTGAATCTGTTGTAGTAAGCAATCCCTCATTGTCTGGAATTAAATATTTACCAGAATCGGTTAACTTAACGATATACCCCATAATTTCCCCAAGAAAGTATTTTAAAAATAGGTATATAGCTTAAATCAACTAAATTAATCAATACAAGCTTATACCTTCCTCAACTGACATTTCCAAATAGTAGAAGCTGGATCCTGTTGAATATGAATTACCCGGAATGAGCCTAAGGCTGTTAACCACTCATCATCAATCTTTGGCTCTTTGGTAACTTCATTCTGCAGCACTGTAGCCTTTTTATCTGTGGCCAGTACTCCAAGCGTCTGAATCTCATATTGACTGTATGAGCCAAACAGAACGCCACGACCAGAATAGTTTTCTTTAACTTCGACATAAGTTTCAGTTTTAGGATCCCAATCTTTTCTTGAGATCCGGTCACAAGTAAATGAATGAACGGCGTCCGCTAAATCATCATTAAATGCTTCAGCAATATCTGCCTGAATTTCTTCACGTAAGCCCATTTAAATTTTCCTGACAAAAAATACAGCTTTTCGTTTGCTGTAAGGCTTAATCAAATCAAGAATGAATTGTTCGATTGCACTAAGCTTTACTGATCCGTCCTGATATTCCTTTTCGGTCTCAACCGTATCAGCTTTGACCTTCTTACGTTTTAGTGCCTGTTCCTGCCCTTGATATAGATCACCTTTCATAATGCCCTTGATGATTTGATAGGAGGCCGTTTTTAAAGGTTCAGGTACTTGGGTAGCATCTTCATAAGGCTTAACGTTACGTGCTAATAGATATGCTTCGGCCATTTGGAGGTATTGAGCCTTATCACTGGCAGATAAAGCATCAAAGCCTTCAACATGTTCTATCGCTTCTTGTTCAGTGATAAAGCTCATGAATTATTCCTTTGGAATTAATGCTAAAAGTTCATCTTTTTTAGCACCTGCTTCAAATGCAATGCCTTTTTCAGTTAGTACAGCTCGAAGCTCATCTACTTTTAGACCAGCATAGTTAATTGGTTGTGGTTGAGTATCACTTGGTTTTTGGTCATCTTCAGGTGTTTGACCACCTTCACCTGATTCAAGTTCAGCAATACGTGCTTTCATTGCTTCGGTATCATTTTGAAAGGCAATAAATTCGCCCTTTACTGTTGCCAGTTGTTCTTCGAGTTCAGCAATTTTTGTTTCTGTCATTTGTTGTCTTTCCCGTGCACGGTTAAATGATGAAAGTCCCATATGTGGATCTCCAAAAAGATAAGGCGGTGTTACCCGCCTTTTTGTTATTTGATCTTGTGCTTGAATGCCACAATACGGATCTGTTTAGGATCGTAGACACGTTCCCAGTTTGCGGCTGTTGCTAGACCAGCATTATTAGGTGCAATACCTGTATCACCTGCCCACTTAATGCCACGAGGATGCAATACAAAGTGACGGCGGTTAATAAGAATATCTGTACCTGCTAGGCTGTCTCGGTCAGTCTCTACACCAACTGGTGCACCAATATCTTGGAAACCAATCGCACCTTGGCCAAACAAGAAAGAGGTAAATACATCACCATCCACTGGCATACCGTCATCGACAATCACACGGCGATCCATAAAAGTTTTGTAAAGCACCACACCATCAGCATCACGCACAGTTTCAATTAAACCTTGCTTGGCTAGTGCTGCCATTGTGAATGAGTGCATTGAAATCGCTGTTAATTTATCAACAGCATCTCCCAATTTATAAGATGCATCGATAAATGAATGACCATCAATTACGGCTGCTGCTCCAGTACCAGCCGAAATGTCATGGGTATTACCTGCCATGCTTGCAGACCCAAATACACCTTTAAGTGTATTTACGGTAAACCCCTGAAATTCACGAGCCCAGTAATCTGCTACAAGATCAGCAATCGCACCCAATGGGTCATCACCAGATAATGCTTTAGATAAATCATTTGCACCCCAAGCCTTACCACGGGCATGCAAAATAGCAATATCTTTACCAGCCGTGATGTTATTTACCCCAAGAGCTTTACCATCTGAAAGTACTTCGGACTCACCGCTTAAATCATTCCAGAAAGGAATATTTACTGTGGTACCGCCTTCTGTACCAAAAGCGACTTTTTCATCAAGCTCCCCAACAATGCCTGACTGCCATAATGCAGACTTCTCGGCAGTCTTATTTAATACGTACGGAGTAAATAACTCAGGTACGATTACATCAGCAATTTTTGTCTCAGCCATTAGGCTTTACTCCTTAAAGTTTAATACCGTGTTTTGCCGCTAGCTCTTTAGCTAGTTGCGGGTTTTCATTTCGTAATTGCGCCAATTTGGTCATATTTACCGAGCCATCTGCTTTGAGAATGTCTGGCTGACCTTTTGAATTGTTGCTACCAGGTGCGCCCATGCCATTAGGTTTAGGCCAGTAATACGGTTTTTGCTCGCGTAGAGATTCAACCCATTCTTTTGGGGTCATCGGTGTTTGGCCGTCTTTACCAATGACTACTTCCCCGTTTTCATCAACTGCCACAGCTTTGCCGTTTTCATCTAATGCAAACTTTGACTGAGCTAAAAAGGCGATATCAGGGGTCGCTTCTGGCAATGCTTCAAGTTCAATTGCAGCCTGCACAATTTGGCTTTGAATTACTGATTGCTTGAACTTTTGAGCATAAGCTTCGGCTTTATCGGCACGTTCTTTTTCGGCCTTCAGTAACTTTTCATGCTCTTCACGCATCTTCTCGGTGCGCTTCTGAATCACTTCGTTAACCTTGCCTTCTGCGATTAATTTGGCCTCTTCATCCTGGTCAATTTGAGCAAAGACTTTCTTAACAATTTCAGGATCAATTCCTTCAAATTGTTTCTGAAGTTTTTGAAGTTCCAACTTTGCATTCTTAGCAGCATCTCGCTCGCTTTGAAGTGCAGATTTCAAACCTTTTGGATCTTCATAACCTTCTAAGTCGAGGCGAAACTTCCCGTTTTCCTCGACATATAAAGCTCGGTGTTCTTCTTTGATTGCATCAAGTGAATCAACAATAAATGGCAATGACATGTTCAAACCTCTCGTTTGATTGGGTAAAGACTTATCTCAAGGCATTAAAAAAGCGCCCCTAAGGACGCTAAATTTCGATTGAAAACTTAGTAATTTGTTGCAAATAAACGGTAGCCTTCTAGCTCCCAAAGTTTATTTTCAGCTGACTTTTCTGCATTTCCACGAGCCATACGCTCACCAATTTCAGCATCAAAGTTTTCAGCATTCACACATGCACTAAAACCCGTTGCTAGGAAAAACTTTCCATCTAAAAATGCATGGACAAAAGTAGATGTCGTGCCACCGGGGCGTTGCTCAACCGTATATGTAACACGCTCCATCAATGAATCAATTTGCGCTTTAGTTACTCGGGGTGCCACAGACTTTTCAGCTAACTCTTGCTCTGTTACTTCTTTGATCATTTTCTTCTCACAAAAAAAGCACCCGAAGGTGCTAAGGTTAAAAATTAAGTTCTAATTGATGAGTGCAATCGCTTTTAATCTTTCAAAAGTAAAACCATAAATTGCCATGGCTCTTGAAATCTTAATTTGAAGAAATGGCACCAGAATTAATTTTGTGCTCAGAATATATTGAGCATCCGACATATTGATTTGCTTTTCAGACATTTGTAGTACCTTTCGCTACATTTGCTTTGTTTGAGTCGGCCTTGGTTCATCAGTCAGTAAGCGAACACCATGAGCACCATATGCTTCAAAAGTTACAGTAATTGTTGCAGGTCCATTTAAGGCATCAGAATTCATCTGTACTGCTCTTTGTCCAGCTAGTGGTTGTCCAGTTTCTTCATCACAAATAACCAGATAACCTTTCAAAGTAGGGTGACGCTTTAGCACTAAATGTCTTGACTCACTCATAAGCCCAACTCCTTAAAGGTTTGCTCATCCAACTTTCGAAGTTGGTCCAATGTATATAACCGCCCCTCTGGATCGAAGAACTTATCAAAATCAAATTTTCCTTCCTTATAGAGCTTGTAACGTTTCGGCCCCAACCATTCTCTTTGAAAGAAATCATCTGTCTTCTTGAAGAACTCTCTAAACGTAGTATTGGCATCTAGCTGCCCTATTAACTGGCTACGCTCTTCTTTCGGGATGTCTTTAACTCGACGTTCGTCCATAACAAATGGCCGTTCACCAACTAATTTCCCGTCTTTCTCTACAGGTACCAGAATACTTCGGCAATTAGGATGCAACGGCGGTACGCGCTTTGCCGGATCGTTAATCTCCCATACGGAACCATCAAGAGTTGCGCAAAGTTTTGAAGTTCTTCCGTCTAAAGTTGCTACCAGTCTTACGTATTCAAAGCCAATCTGGTTAAAGCTATTGAGATAAGCTTGATTGGCTACATGACTACGAACTGTTCTCACCGTACGGTCGATATCAGTCTTACTGCTACTTAGAAGCCCATCCTCATAATTAAGCCGCTTGGTGCCGCGAATGCGCTGAACTATTTCCTGATTTGTTTTACCTGAGTTGATACCATCCCGAATGGCATACTCAACTTTTTGGCGTGCAGTTTCAGCAATCTTAGAAAGCAGCTCATCAACCAGTGCTCCTCCCACCAACGGTACTTTTTTAGCTGCTGCATAAAGCTTTTCACCATTTGGCTTTTTGATCTTGCCGCCATATAGCTTCGCCGTATAATTGGCTTCATATACTGCCAAGGCAGTAGCAGAAACTGCGAAAGCTTCAGGTAATGCAGTATTTAGTCCTATAAACCACTGAGCAATCAGATCACGAATTTCTTTAAGATTAGTTGTAGTGTACTGTCCACTTGCTAGAGCCATCTTTTCAGAATCATTTAATTCATCAAGCAAATCCCGAAGCTTTGCCAACATTAATATTGACTCATCATTAAAGATTTTTAGTAGCTCATTAACAGATTGAGAAGACACCCGATATAAGTACGCCTGATGTTGGGTAAGTACTTCAATCAATGATTTATCTTCTTTTGAAGCCATACGTCACCTCTACAACGGCATACTGTCCCGTTCACCTTCAACCCGCTTCACTTCTTCCTGATAGTCGTGAGCTGGTAATTTACCTGTCATCAGGTATTCCCAATATGTGCGGAAAGAGTTCTTTCCGGCAATAGCACCTTCATAAAGTTGTTTGGCCAGATTGATATCGTATTGCTGAACGATAAATTCAGGTTCAACCGTAAATGCATATTTTGTTGAATCCAGCTTTAACCACTGAGCTGCATATTTGATAGCTTGTTCAATAGCTGCAGCAGCACAAGTGACAATGCTATGTAGGCTTGCTTGTTGGTCATCCTGACGCGCACGTCGTGCTTCACCTGATTCTTGTGAGTTGGTATCAATCACCTTTGCTCCAGCTTCTAATGCCGAATTCTTTTGAGCATCCATTTCCTTTTTAGTGAGTTCAATGCCACTACCTGAAATTTCGAGATAACCACACTGAGATTCACTAGGAAGGCTCCAGACAGCCATCACACCAGTAACGCTAATATCTTCATCACCCTCAAGTCCATTAATCCAAGGCTGCGGATGAGCTGTATGGTGAAGTGACTGGTAATAATCCGCACTTAGCTGGTAATACTTGAGTGCTGCCTTGGCCATGGTAAGCAATGGTACCGTTCCAACTTGTGGAGAATTATCGGTCGTTCCACAGAAAACAAACGGCGTGAAAGATAGCTGATTACCGCCGAGATCTGGCGTTTTATCTTCTTCAACAGAGCCATCAAATAACCGTACAGTTAGCGCACCATCAACCATAGATAAAACACGGTGAACCGTCTTTGTATCATGCCCAAACTCATCTTCACTATTTTCGAATTGTTCCTCGAGCACTAACAGCTTTAGATCCTTACGGCCACCAATGCTGTTTTCCTTCCAGTTAATGATTGATAGCGCATCATATAGAGCGAAATATGGCACACCAGCCCCATCAACATCGACAAGCAAACCACAGCGCCCAAACTCTAGCAACTCTGAACAAATGCGAATAAAGAGCTGTTTAAGCCCAAAACCATCATTGGTTGCATTCTCTATCAAACCCTTTAACAGAGAACTTTCAATTACGATGTTAGGTTCCAGCTTTGAAACTAAACCAATCATCGTGCGTAATGCGTCCTGAACCCATAGCGGATACTGAGCTCGACTTAGATAGGCCTTATAAATCTCTCCAGTCGTATCACCTTGCTTTTCAGCCTCAATCATTCCGGCCGATTTAGCTAGGTACTTTGTTTGTGCCTGTTTGATCTGCTCTTCACCAGCAACGGCGTCCCGCATAATCTCCCAGCTTTTTTGTGCAGCAATATACTGCGGATGTTTATCAGTAACTGCCATAAAAACACCAATAAAAAAGCACCTGAGAAGGTGCATTGATTAACGAGAAAAACCAGCGATTGCGCGCCGTTTAAATATTTTCTGAATGATGACTGGGAATCTCTTAGCTATTGGATATCCACCAGCGTCCCCAACGTGGTCCAAACCAGCGCTTTTATCTGGCATTCCAAAATCATCATAGACTTGCTGTTCTAAAGTAGCCGTAAAGTTAGGACACTTGTTTGTGTTCACTTTTAAGTGTCGTTCACCCTCAGCATTCAGAATTTGTGCATTAACTGCAGTGATACGATCTTTAATACCGGGATTCACACCATTAACTTCAACTTTGAATCCATTTTTCTTTAAGATTGCATGATCAGATTCACTGAAGTTCTTTGATGATGTTGCCTGACCTGAAGCATCTGGAATCACAGTAATATCGTGATCTGGAAAGCGCTCATTAATCAGTTGACACATCGTCGGTGTATCTCTCACGCCAACCAGTTCATCTAAAGCTCTTGGCTTCCCTTCTCTAATGACATAAACCACAGCAGCCATTTTAAGCACGTTAAAATCCATACCAATGAGTAAAGGCTCACCTTTCTTAATTTCTTCATCCGTGTGGTTTAGAACTCGATCAAAGTCGGGGTAAACAGCACCACTGGTTAAATTGACAAACTGCCCTCTTAAATAAGCTGAAATTAATTGCGGCGGATAAGACTCATAAAGTGATGATATGTAGTCATCTGGAAGATTAGCTTCATTGTCATAAGTTGAAGCTTGAATCATTCCATAGAGCTTACGCTTAGCCTCTGATTTATTTGCCTCTTTAACAAATTGCTCGTATGTAAACTTAAAACCTTCTGGTGTTGTGGCCACATCAATACCGTTGAGCAAACCAGCTTGCTTATAACGCATACGAGCGATGATCTTACGCCAAGCCTGTTGAGCTTTGACCTTGGCCATAACATCAAGCTCATCAATCAAGGCGTGGCCAATTTTAAAACCTACAATGGTTGCTGGTTTCTCCATAGACCGGCAAATGATTGTAGTTCGATATTGCCGACCATAATAGATATCCACCTCTTTATTGGTTTCATAAACCTTAGTTTTAAGCCCCCAATCGAAAGCAACCTCTTCAATAGTTGGAAAGAAAATGTCGCGAATCTGCGGGTAAGTTGGAGCAAAATAACCCAAAGGTACTTTTGGGAATTCCCAAGCTTTGTTGCATAAACTGGAGCATCCAACCCAAGTCTTTCCCGATCCAAAGCCAGCGACAAATGCGCGGAACTTCTTTTCCATCTGCAAAAAATTAGCCTGAGGTACATTCAGTGTCGGATTGATGTTCGGCATCTTTTTTACTCGCATCTACAACTTGAATAGTTACCTTGACTGGTGTTGGATCTTCATCACCTTCACCCTCTCTTAACTTTTCAATCTCAAGTTGCTTTAACTCAAGATTTAAAAGCATGAGGTCATAACCCTGCATTTCTTCCCTAACCTGTTTAATAACCCCTTGCTTCATAAGCCTGTTGTTCTTCCAGTCTTCATAGATCTTCTGAAGTTCTTTAAGCCGATAGGCTTTATTAGCTAAAGGGATGTCATAAACATTCTTTTTAAAGTCCTCTCGGGTTTTATGAAAAAGGTCTTTATATTTCTTACTTAAATTCTTTCCTGCCGCTTTTGTCGGGTCATAAAGTTGTACCTGTTTTCGATCAATCTCAATGTTAAATTCTTGCTTGACAGCATTAGCTACCTGTTGAGGGGTATCCATGCAGGCAAGCGCTTGAACAATAAATATTTTTACCTGTTCTTTAAGTGCAGCCATACCCCCACCTTTGTCTAGCTACGTCTAGCAAAGAAGGCAAAAAAAAGAGCCATTCGGCTCAGTTGATTACGCAGTTTCCGCAGCATTTTGAAATATCAAGTTTCGAAACAAACGGCGGATTCTTTGCAGCTTCAACGATACGTTTAACGCTTTGACTCGCCCCCCACCGTTTGGTTACACCAACAAACTCTTCGACATCGTGACCAGCTAAATAATGTTTAGGTAAACCTGTTGAGCTACTAAAGATCATTTCACCGTCTTCATCACGTTCTACGCCTATATGGTAGAGTTCATGCTCAAGCAAAGCACAAAACTCACGATCATTTGCTTTGTCGCAAAATGTAGCATCAATGGTGATCAAGTATGTTGGCACAAAGCCGAACCAGTCTCGCATCTGTTGCTCTTGTCTGGCCTTACGCCATCCACCAACATTGAACATGACTTTTTCGCACTGACCTAACACCATAGCTTGCTTGCTTTTATATGCAGAAGAGGCCCAAGCACATGCTAAAAATTCTTCATTATCGTGAAGCAGCTCAGCTATGTGATCATGATCGGGATTATAAAGAGGTCCACCAATAGTTAAGTAATTAGCAACAACCCATTTTTTTAGATCTGGTGCTGGTGTTAGTCTTATTGCTTCTTCTTCATCTGCTTGATCAATAAAATCAGTCGGTGGAAATGGTCTGATCTGCTCCATCTTCAATTCTCGCTAATTCGTCTTTTATCCAGTTAATGACATATCCCGACAAAACAGAGTCTGGATGAAAGCGCTCTATTTTGTAACCCATCTCTTCAGCATGATCATATCGATCAAGACTCCATGCTTTATTTGACAGTTTTCCACTACGCCCACCAGACCAGGAACCGCCCTCAATTTCAATGAGCAAACGCAATTTCACAATATGAAAGTCAAAGCGCCAGTGTTTGGTATGGATCGGCTGAAACTTCTGTTCAAATCCAATCGACAAATCCTCAAGCTCTTCCTTAAGTGTTGCCTCAGCCTCGAGATATTTTTGTGTAGGCTTTGGCAGTGGCCGGCTTTTAGGTTTAGTTTTAGGTTCTTTTTTCCGAGTAAGCCAAAAGTATTCTGTAGAATCCATTATTCTTACCCATAAAAAAACCGCCCTAAGGCGGTGGCTAAAAATAGAGACAACTAACTATTATTTCTTAAAAGTTGCCTTATAAAGCTTTGAATTAAAGTAATCCGTAATTTCTTTACCTTCGGTTTGAATTTTTTCCTCATTTAAAGGTAAAAAATCTAATTCATATTTCAAGCTCATATACTCTGGAATAAATTTCTTTATAGGCGGAGGTGGTTTAGGTCCACCTTCTGTAATTTTTTCGATAAATCCAGCTAACCATAAAATATACTCACCTTCTGAATTATGAGGAGGAATCAAACTCACATCTATTTTTACTTTACATTCATCTAATTGTTTACTAAACAATTCAACAAAATCAATAAAATTATATTTTAATTTAAATTCTGTTCCCTCAATTTCTCTGCGTATACATGTCATAAGTAAGTTCATATTTTCAATACAGTCATGTGAAAACAATTCCTCATCTTTAATTTTGTTATAAATATTTTCCGCAAACATGAGATACTGTGGCATTTCGGCAGCTCCTCATTTTTATAAAGTATTTTTCTTAAGGTAGTCCTATTATAACAATGTTGCAACAAGAAATTTTCCATTTTTAGTTTAAGGAAATTTTAAAAATTATAAAAACGATTATATTCAATAAATTAGTACGAATAAAAGCTAGGGAAAGTTTGATTTTTCTATTGAGCTTTAAAATGGATTATTGTGTTTAAATTATCAATTTAAAAAGCTTGCCTAGTAGGCAAGCTCCCCCTTTTTTGATATTTGCGCTGATCAATAAGGTTTAGGGTTACTTAAAGCAACACACTGATAATACTGAAATATTCAAAAATAAAAAAGCCCACTTCCTATTTTTATTCAGAAATGGGCTTAGCGAAAAAAAACGCTTAGACCTGAAATAGGAAATATCTATTCGGAAATATCTCCAACTTCATATTGGCATAATATTTAAGCACTAGCAATAGGGATTGAATTAAAAATATCAAATATTCATATTTAAATAGATAAAGATTTCTTTTTTTAAATGGTTTTATTTTTAGCCTACATAATTTTTTTACTTATCAAGACTTATAAAGAATATGTGCCCATCAATAGGTAATACTTAATAAGGTCTTATGTGTAGTAACCATTAGGCTCTAGAGAGTAAGAAATCACACTGACTAAAAATAAAAAATAATTAATTTTCAATATCAATGATCATATACTGCAAAGTTAAGTATATTCCAACTTCTCCATTGTTGAGTGCCTCATATAAGTCTTCATCAACAAAATCTCCAGATTCATCATCTAGCCATTTATGAATTTGAATAATTTGTATATTCCCTTTTTTGTCTATTCTTGCTATTGGGTCTATTACGGACCGAACTATCACCTTCTTCTTCGTCTCAACATCAAGCAATGTGATAATTGTCATTTTAAAATCCTTATAAATATCCTGTATAACAACTACGCTCAATCAATAAAGATTTTTATATTTAAATTACTCCAATAGCAATCTTTTCAATCTAAAAAATAAATAAAAAACACTTTAATAGTATGTGCCTATTAGAAAAGATACCTTAAATATTCTACTAGCAATAAAAAACCGCTTTAAGGGCTGTTCATCTAAAATTCACAGGTACTTAATGAAGTTTTTTTTTCTGTCTTTGCATCTTTCTGGGCTCACAAATTTTTCCAATAAAGTTAGTTAACCACAAAATACTTTCTTCACGATCTTCAAAATGAGGTATAAGACTTAAATCTACTTTTATCTTGCGATCAGCTAAAGGCAAACTTAAACAATGTTCAAAGTCTATTGAGCTGTACTTCAATTTGAGTCTTTTTTCTGCAGCTTGATTCTTTATCTCAGCCATAATGCGATTTAGATTAACGATCAAATTATTTGAAATTTTATTATTTTCATATACCCGTTCGTAAACTGTCTCAGCTACATCAATGTAATTTATTAGCTCTACATTCTTATTCACGACATTTGTACTCCGTTTTTTATAATTATCCGTCTAAAATAATGTTTATTTGATTTACTAAATCCTTCGCCTAGGTAAAGATTGTTTAAATTCTGTCACCCTGATTTTAAGTAAATATTTGAATTTATTATGCAATTACTGAGTTTTATAATATTTATATACATCTTTGTTCTTAACGCCCCTTTTTTCTATCACTTGCCCATTGAGTTCACCATCAACGCAAATAAACATTGTACTAATCCATAAAATTATGGAGATCAGCTTAACACAAAAAGAAAAAGCCCCCACTAATCAATAGTGAGGCTTTGCCGTATTTCCCGGCTAGCACATTTAAAAATCGATAGCTAAAAAAAAGCCAACTTGTTAGAGTCAGCTTAATTCAATCGTTTGAGAATCATGCTTGCATAGTTATTGTCCGTTGCAATCTTCTATCATTTTTATTTTTATAAATATAATTTAAACCAGCCATGTGACATTTTGATTAAATTTCACTCAACACTTTTTTTGTTAAATAAGTCACATTTAATCTTATTAATGCACTAACCATTACAACCTATAAACACAATGTGTATCAATTACTTCTGCTTGATTTTGTAAATTACAGTATCCTTAGTTTACCTAACTGCCAAAATCAATAACACAATGGAACACCAAACACTTTTAGACGAATTAAATTCGCAGATTGAATATTACTCAAAAAGAACTGACTGCCCACCAACTAGAATTCGTATTGGGTATAAAACCTATTACGAATTAATGCAGAATCCTAAATTTGCCGATGAAGTATCAAACTCCGCTTTAGATCCAAACAAACGCAAATACAAAAAATTAAAAATAAAAGTTACTAAGGATGACAATCAACTTGAACTTGAATGATTTCTCATAAAAAAGCCTACTCTTTCAAGTAGGCTTTCCCCTTATGACTTTTGCGCTGATCATTAAGGTTTATTGTTGTTTAAAGCAACACTCAGATCTTACAGAAATACTTAACAATAAAATAGCCCCGCCAATAATCGATATTTAGCAGAGCTTCTTAAAGCTTATACAGTTTATCGTGGAAGATATCTTTTTGAACCTGTGCTATTAAGGCAGTAATGTCCACCTCTAGGCCCAACACAATAAGTTCCAGATGTGCAGTAACAAGAGTTATTAGTCGTTTTACTATAACTTCTTGGAGTCCGTGTAGTAGCAGAACTTCTAGTTCTAGTATTATTATAGCCTTTTGATTCTCTTTGAGGAGTTGAGTAAACAGGCTGCCTGTTATCAAAACTCCCTTTTGAATATCTATAGGTGACTGGTGGAGTATAACAACCAGCAAAACTGCACAAATATTTAGTATCAATCCATTGTTGTCTATCCATATTTGGATTTAATAACGCCCATTCATCTTGGTACCAGAATACATAAACTTCACTTCCCCCTTTCAATTTAAAGATTTCTTTGCCATTTGGCATATCCTTGACTGGAGCGGTATCAACACTAATCCAATTTTTAACTGGATTAAACCTTTCAACTTTTTGCTGCGAAAAGTCTATGGACGGTATAGATACACATCCACTAATACCCAAAGTAATAACTAACCCTATTAAATAATTTTTCATTTTATTAACTTCTTAGAAAGAATAATTTTAATGCGAAGTAAACAATAAGCTACCTAATAAAAGCAACATATACTTTCATCTAATTTAAATACATAAAGAAAAATTAAAAAACCCGCTTCTAAAAAGAAACGGGTCAAAAAACAAAAAACTTTCAGCGCAGTATTTGTGACATATCATACAAGTTAGAAGATGTATTTACAATATACTTTAAGCTTAATTTTTTGATGCTCTCAAAATATCCAAAACTCGCTTTGACATTTCATGCAAGTTGGACCCTATTGGTAGCCAAAAATGATAATTAATGTTGTCACGGTTAAAAACTTGCTTGTAGTACTCAGTTTTGAATGATGGATCAATGTCAGAAGCCTTAAGTAATCTGCCTTCTTTTTCGATCACTTGCCCATCTAATTCACCACCAACACAGATATTCATTTTTACCAGCCTGGACTATATAGCAAAAAATAAAAAAAATCCGTACCTTGGGGAAAGTACGGACTAAGCTTTTCAACTGAAAAACACTATAATGGAAATAGACATCATATAGTAAGTTTAATATACGATAAATTTCATGTTTTTTCAAATCCTAATTAAAAGCCCACGATTAAGTGAGCTTTTAAAACAAATTGGTGCAACGCTTATAACTTTGTCCACTATATCAAAAATATGCCATAAAGCGTCTAGACAGTCAACAAGTCTAAATTATGCTTTTCTACTAATTGAGAAGCTTTTAAACGTTCAACGATTTTAATCATTAGATCATTGGCAGTTATAACGTCGATTCCTTCAAATGCTTTTAGTGTTAATTGCAATTTATTATTAATTACATTTGTAATTATTGATATTTTACCAAAATAATCAGGGTAGTATTTCAAAGTTTCATTAACTTTCTCCCGACTAACGCCTTCATATAGTTTTACAGTGTATGTTTTCATTTGAACCTCCATTTTGTCTTAATCTTTTATCATGACCTAATAAATAAAATCTAGCGCAACTCACCATAATTGCGACCTGAGCTTTAGATTGGTTTGTTTCTTGAGCAACCTTCAACAATCCTTTATTTTCAACCTTATTTTTAATTAAACAAATTAATGCAAACTTAGTTGTAAAATCTGTTTTATCAGAATTTAATAGACTTCGTAAAAGTGCTTGAATTTGATCCGCCTCATAATCACTGATCTCACATCGAATATAAGATTTACTTTTTTGTACTTCTTTGCCAGCTTCACGCATCAACCAGTAAATTTGATTGATATGAAGCCCATCTGGCAAATCACCCCCTTTCATTCTAACTGTTTCACACCATGCGCCAAACTGCTCTAACCAACCGTCAATAGTATATTTAGACCAATCCATTTGTTGTGTTTTTAAAACTGCACTCATTTTTCACCTACCAATTGCTCAATTTGTTTAATCGCCACGCCTGCTTTCACTTGCTCTGTGCTGAACCGTAAAACTGTAAAACCCATCATTGCTGCGGAGTTGTATTTCTCCATATCCCCTATATAGCCTTTGCCCCTTGTATGACGGCCTCCACTCCAGATCCCGCCTTCAACCTCAATCAAAATTTTTGTACCAATAATCAGAAAATCAGCTCTCCATTTGCGTTTTGGATGGAACTTATATTCCTGTTCAAAACCGATCTTGCATGCTCTTAAATGCGTTGCCAGAACCATTTCACCCACACTTGGTTGTCTGGCAACTTGCTTTGCTGAACGCCGCTTTTTATTTTTCTTTATCGGAAATAACTTGCGGTATTCAGCAATGCTGACTGATGACATCAAGCACCACCTTTCAGCAAATTTTTCAACTGATTAGCAAAGCAGTTATAAACTCGTGCTTTATCTTGATCGCCAAAAAGGCTTGAAGCATGAGCATCGTGTTTATACTTTTGAACTAGGTTTTCAATTGAACTTCTTAGCTCAACTAAATTCGCTTGTTGTTCTTTTTGAATCTCCCAAGCCCACTTTCCAGATTTACCCTCAAACTCACTCATGACTGGCTCCTTTTCCTCTGGCAACTTAGTCATAACACCATCTGGAAATTTAAAATCTCCATGCCACTTCCCGTTTTCCCAAATAGACCAAATCCCACATTCATCACTGTTGTAGTAATATCCAGCCTGCCAATGTGTCGCACCTTTAGGGCGGCGTTTTAATATTTGTTCAAACATAACCGCCTCCGTATATTGATTCGTAATCAGCAATTGCTTGAAGCAACTTGTATCCAGCCGATTCAGGCCTGTTTTTGCAATGAGACAAGTCATATAGCTTTACATCATCAATGCCGCCCCATGATTCGACCAAATCAACCGACTCCACTAGACGCTTAAGTTCAGAAAGGTCTACAAAATATTTTTCTCGGTCAGCCTTGCTAATCTCTACACTTTGACCACATTGGAACTCGAAACCTTCATTCCACTCAGTTGCGTTAGAAGGTGCTGAATCAACGATTTCTTTCGCGTATTGCAGCCCTTTATCTCTAATTAATTTGGATGCTTTCATACATTCGCCCCTTCAATTAGCTGAAGAATATTTCTAGGTATTGGCATACCCTCCCGACGGCACATCTCTGCATATTCATATGGATTATCAAAAGGATCTGGACCTAATTCTTTTGCAAGTTCAGGCTCTTTTTCTTTTGCCTGAAGTTTTTGTACTGGTGCTGGTTTACGGCCATTAATCTTTAACCGTTCCATCAAAGATTTGAGATGCTTTTGCGCTTCCTCATTGGAAACTGGTATATGCACTTTCTGCTCATTTTTCTGAGCTAATAAAATTGGTTCTTGGTACCAAGCTTGGGTTTTACCCTTCAGTTGTGCTTCAGCCTTGTATTCATCATAGATCTTGATAAATTCCATTTTGGCTTTGTACATTTCACCGTCTTGGATTAGTAAATAAACTTGGTCTAAAACAAATTTGGTCAAGGTTGTAATTTCTTGGTTCTGCTCTCTTCCGTCTGGCAATGTCACTTTTTTGTGTTGAGAGATCTGAGTGTATTCACAAGCCTTAACCCAAGCCTTCTCAGCGCTCCACCAATCATCACCCATGCACATAGCACGGAATTCAGCGAAGTTAGGCATGTATGTATTTGTACTTGCGTAAAATAGCGCTAAGCCTCTTTGAAGTTGGTTAGGTGTAACCCCAACCAATGCTTTAGCAAGCTGCTGTTCAACGATTTGCATTGGAACGGCATTTTTCCCCTCTACTGGAAAATTCTTATTGAACTGAACAGCGTATTTAGTTCTGTAAGCCGCAATTAGTTCTTTCAAAAAACTTTCAAATGGTGCTAATTCATTCATGATTAATAGCCTCCAAAATCTTGTGACACTGGCGTAACGTCAATCACGTTTGAACGGTTGCTCTCAGCGTACATTTGAGTGAAATAACCCGGTTCTTCAGGAACGTTATGAGATTGTGGGTTTTCCTGAATTTGATTTTGGCGAGGCTCAAATACACCCTGATAATTTCCGATAATTGAGTTTTCCAGTGATTGGTTAGCCAAAGGTCCAAACGAGATAAGTTTTTTAAGGATTAGCTTTACTGCGTTTTCAGAAAGTGGTTTTTTGATGCTGATACGCATATCAACAAAATTGTTCCACAGTTCTGAATCTACACATGCAGGTAGTTCAACTGAACGTGGATTAAATTCATTTGGTTTTTCTGTTTTAGGTTTTTCAGAAACAGACCCTCTTTTTTTATTTATTTTTTTATTACTTTGAGAGTTGTTTTTGATAGTGATACTTTGTGTGTTAAAAATTTTTACTAGTAGCGGTAAAAAATTTTTACTAGTGTAGTTAAAATTTTTAACTAGAAGTGGTAAAGAATTTTTACTAGTTTGGCCATAAATTTCAGGTAGTAAAAAATTTTTACTAGGGAATTTAAGCACTAAACCAACGCTAGTATCGTTACCTAATTTGAATGTATTTCCATGAATTGTGCTTGGTTGTTCCACGACTAAACCAACTTTAATTAATTCATTAAGGCATTTAACAACTGTCGGTCTACTCTTCCCTGTAATCTCTTCAAATTGAGTTAAAGAGATGGAATCCATCTCCTTATTCCAGCCACGAGTTTTACGGCAAATAACTAAATAAATTTTGCATGCAGCATCAGAGATTTTATTTAAAACCTCGTCAACAAATGCATTAGGCACTTGAAAGGAATTAGGCACAAAATTACTCATGTACACCGACCTTAGGCTTTACATACCCACCAAATTTTTGAACCAAGTCAGCATTAGCCAAACTATTAACGATCTGCCCTGCTAACCACTGATTAGTGCGAAAACGCTGTGCCATAGTTTGTGAAAATTCTTCACGCGTTATTGCAGCATTATTTTCGTCATAACCTTTGGCTCTTAGATTTTTACGGTTACGATCATGTAGCTCATTGAGAATCACTAACGCTGGATCAAAGAAGGACTGAATTTCCTGAATCTGTTTGTACTCAGGTTTATACTTAAATTAACTATTCATGACACCTCCGCTAATGCTTGCTCTGCGCTTGTTAGCCGGCGTTTGGCGTTGAGCTCTGCTACTGTTGCTGTACGGATTTCTTTTGATGAAACCAGAATCAAATGATTCTCCGATTTGATAGTCCACAACCTAGTCAAAGTTTTGTTTTTAACTTCAAACAAATCATTTGATTTGAAAGTACGGCACTCTTTAGTAAGCACTACAACGTCACCCACTAAAAATTCTGGCTGGTTGCGTTCGGTTGTTTGATTTGATAAATTGTTTTGCATATTCATGGGTTCCTAAATTTGTGAATGCGAAACCACTCCTGTTACAGCAGGTAGTGGTTTTTTATTTGAATAAAATCCGCATGTATTCAGGTGAAGTGAATGCATGTGCTAAATAAACTCGCGTTGCTTCTGCAATTTCAGGTGAGCAATACACATCACTTTCTTGCACAACCTTCAAACCAATGGCTGTCAACAAAAAGCTAATAAACTCAATCTCAGTCCATCCATTTGATTTCTTTTCTGTTTTCATCCGTGAAAGGATGCTTGCATCGACATTTATCATCTCTGCTACTTGTCTTTGATTGCTAGCGTTAAGTGCTTGCAATATGAGCGATTCGTTATTGCTAGCGCTTGCAGGCAATTCATTTAATACTTTGCTCATGGTTTAGTTCCTAAGCGGTTAATGCTTGTAAATCGGCTTTAAGTTTGCCTTTGGTTTTGACTTGCAGGACTGCTTGAGTTCTGGCTGGTATACCGTTGTTTTCCCACTTCCAGAGGGTCACGGTTGAATATCCAGTTTTTTCAGACAACTCTTTCCGATTTTTGCAGCCGTGGTATGTCATGAGGTCACTAATTTTCATGGTTACACCAAGTTAACTATAGTTAATAAACCAAATTTACCACTTGTTAACCATAGTTTCAATAGATCGTATTAACATTAGTTAATGTTTTTGGAATATTTGTTATGTCTTTACACACTCGAATTAGGCAAAAACTTGAAGAAAAAAAATTAAGAGCCGCTGATTTAGCAAGAGCA
Source organism: Acinetobacter sp. FDAARGOS_494 (assembly GCF_003812225.1). Lineage (NCBI taxonomy): Bacteria > Pseudomonadati > Pseudomonadota > Gammaproteobacteria > Moraxellales > Moraxellaceae > Acinetobacter > Acinetobacter sp. FDAARGOS_494. The sequence goes on along the minus strand of NZ_CP033866.1, from coordinate 2,843,716 downwards.
ACTAAAAAATCTCCTGTTGCAGCAAAGAAATGGCTAGATGGAACTAGCGTACCTACAGCAGAAAATTTGAAAGTCATTGCGAAATTTTTAGGTGTGAGTGACGATTGGTTGCTTTATGGTGGATCGGATGAACAAGAATCGAGTAACAATTTAGCTCAATTAAATGTTATTGATATTGAAGCATTTAAGCAGAAGTACAATATTCCAGATAGTGAAGATGCCGTTAAGTTTGTTCAAGCGCCAGCTAAGCCTTTCCCTATACAAAAAAGATATGTTCCAGTTAAAGCCTATTCAAAAATGGGAATGGATGGGTATTTCACAGATATGGGATACGATGGAAATGCTGGGGATGGCTATGTTCCAACTCATACAGCAGGTCCACGAGCCTATGGCATTAAAGGCACTGGCGACTCAATGTTTCCAGCAATTCGTAATGGCTGGTATGTTGTATGCGACCCTGATGCAGATCTTGTGCCGAATGAGTTTGTTCAGGTGTGCTTGAAGGATGGAAGATGCACAATTAAAGAATTTGTCGGCATCAATGGTGGGGTTTTAAGTTTGCTTTCTGTGAATGGTGGTGAGCGATTTTTCTTTGAAATGGACGAAGTTGAAAGTATTACCGCTATTACAGATATCGTGCCGCCAAGTCAGCACAGACAAGAACATCCTTATTCGCATTAATCACAGGAAGACTTATGGACAATTCAAAACGACCAATCAACCAGATTATTGCTCGCATCAATGATGCTGCGAAACATGGTGAAGCTTTGGTGCTAACAGCCGAAGAAGTGAAGATCCTCTCAAAGGACATTGGTGATAAAGTCTTTATTCCAGTCCTTACAAATGAACAAGTAGTGCAGTTGGTAAAAGAAGGAAAGCTTGGGCAGAAAATTAACAACACCAAAGATTAATAAGTTGTGAACCCGACACAGTACTTTAGAGCGATTCGGGAGGAGGAAATAATGAGTAAAACAGTAGTAAAAGACAAAACAGTACACTACAAAAAAGTAGATTTTCTAAAAGGCGCCAATCTAGGTCAATTACTAAAAGCACAATTGCTGGATAAGGATTCTTTTTACTATAAAGCCATAAATCGTCAACAATTTGTCTCCGCAACAAAAGATGATTTTATTCTAATTAATCATGCTAGTTCACACCAAAGCATGTTCTTTGGCGAGTTGATTATTGTTGAGTCAGGCAAAGCTCAGGCTGTATTAAAGATAGACAGTGATGATGCTACTGAATTTCCCATTAAAACCTATTTAACAGATGATCTGCCAGATGATGAAGATGGCGTTGACGCTACAGAGGTTGTAAGAAAAGAGTTTATTGATAGTGTTCTTTACTTTGGTGTTATTGATAACCATGTCGCAATCATTCAATCAAGATCACTTACCGCTAGAACCTTGGAGTCATATTTGGGCTGGCTTTTGGGTGAAGCAGCCAAAGCATTGCCAGAGAATAGTGCATTAATATTAAAAGATGCTCCAAATCCCACTGTTAAGCAAAAGCTTGAATCAACTCCAGCTAAAACTATTTCAATCTCATCTGGCATTGGGTCAACAGAACTTCAACCTGTTCATACTGTCGAATCAAGCATACCTGCGAAAATTGACTATAAAATTGAAGATAATGTGGTTGATGTGCTTAAGTCAGCTTTTGGAGTTGATTTAGAAAATTTAAAACTAGAGGATGGGCTTGATGACGCAAACCTAAAGTTAAAATTAACACTTACATACAACCGCAAAACCTCAAAAAGTGGGCAAAAAGTTATTGATACTGTAGCTTCATCCATGCGACATAATGATGATTATGTTATTACTCTTGAGGATGGGACCAAGGTTACGGCTGATAATCTAAAAATGAGCGGCAAGATTTCAGTTGAAACAATCAATAATAAAGTTTATAACGACGGCCTAAAAGTTCAATTGTATAATTGGATGACTACCAATATAAATTTTGGTGACTAATATGGCTAAACGCTACTTACCCTTCTACAATAATGCTAGATTTATCGCACTAGTGTTAGTCGGTCTGTTTGCTATATTTTCAATAATTTTTAAATATTTAGAGTTAAATATTACAATAAATCTGGTTCAATTTTCATTTGTACTGCTTCTCCCTTTAAGTCAAATTTATTTGGCTTATAAAGGTATGCTCGATGCATTAAAGCTTGATGGTTTAAATCAGTCAGAACGAGATAGGTTGACTTCAACTGTGGACATAAGAAGTAAGTCATCTTTATATGTGGCTATGCTTTTTATTATTCTTGTTTTTAGTATGTATATACTTAATTTATTAGGCTTACTTTCAGCTAAGCATCTTTTAGCTCTAATACTTTCTGTTGGACTCACCTCAATTTTTAGCTTCTTCTTAGCTTGGTCTGACTTAAGAGAAATCTCTTTGCTTGAAAAAACATTAAAAGATCGCAAAGAATCAAGAGAGGCAAAAGCAAAAGTATTGAGCAATAAGTAAAAAGCGATCCAATTCATCTAATCTACCCACCACCACGGTGGGTTTTCTTTTTTAATATATTCAAATTTTCCCTGATATTATGGGATTAAGACTTTGTGCCAACATTGATCTTAAATAACCATTAATATCGGAGAAAATATGAAAACTGAAATCATAGAAGCTCTAGCGTTAGAGCTTACTAAGGCAACCATTGCTGATACTGATCCTTCAACCATCAATATAAAAAGTGCTGATCTTTGGGTTAAAACCTACCAGGAATCACTGAAAGCGGTAGAAGAAGCTTTAAAAGAACTTAAGCCAAAGCCTAAAGCCACATCAAAACCCATTTCAGGAATGAGCTAACCCTGATTACTCACACTCTACTATACTTACCTTGCAGTTATTCTTGGTGGCAAAGTCATCAAGAATAGCTTTCAGCGCATACGCGTTCCGAAGCGTGCACTCTATTTTGAAAGCGGCTGTGCAATCACCAAAAAGAATCTTTTCAGCACGATCAACTTTTTCTTCTAGTTGATCAATATTACTTTCCTGAAGCAGTAGTTTCTCAACCATCTGCTTGCGCCATTCAAACATTTCTTCGCCTAGACTCATTTCTATCACCTTTGATAGTTGGGTTTTCTTTTGTCTATTAAAGCATGAATTATAGTTAATAAAAAGATTAACCATTGTTAACTTTTCTCTTGACTAAAAAATTAACCATAGTTAATATAAATCTCGTAGACAACAAAAAAGCACATCGACTCTCTTACCTTCCGATGTGCTTTTGCAAACTGCGAGATCAATTATGAACGTAAAAGCTACCCCTTTCAACTCATTTGCATTTGTCAGCATGGCTGCTCTTGCAATCTCTGGTGGTTCTTTAGTTGCTTGCCAATTGCAACCAGCTTTCCAAACAAAAGACGCACCTACTCTTTTTACACCTAAAACTCAACCAAGTACTTACAGCGTGTTAACCGCAAAAATCACAGGTAAGCATTCTGGAGTTGCTGTAATTAAATTAGATAGCTTCCGTTTAAACGTTAGCTTTGATTTTGAAGCTCATCCAGACAGCTACGGCGTTCCGGGTTCTGAATTCACCACTGTTGATATTACCCAACTCACAGTAAATGAAATCACTGACATTAATGGTAAGTCATATAACGATTTCACCGAATTTGAAGACATCCGCAACATCAATAGCCTTCTAAAAGGCTTCATCGAACGTAACAAGTTGGTGGAGGCAGCCTAATGAAAGATTACAACTGCCCTACTTGCAAGAAGATGATTCCTGTTGACCGTTCAAAAATCAAAGCTGGTGATGAGGTTTCATTTTGCAGAGTAACCCAATCTTCTAAATCTGCTCGTTTTTCTTCAAAAGAAGGAATTGTCGATTGCCGTGAAGGTGATGTGGTTTTAGTTAAATATCGCAAAGAAATTATTCCTTTAAATATTAAGGACGTCTCACCTGTAGATGCTCCTAGCCCGCTTACGTATGCCTTTGTTGGTGCATGCGAATGTAAGGAGGCTGAACATGTCTAATTTCAAAAAGCACCCTGACGGCTATAAGTCTTTTTTAGGTCGTGATGATAAAGGGCTGTATTCAGTTCGCATCGGCTGGCAAGTGTACGCATCTAATGCTAATGGCTCAGTTCTTTACAAAGTTAAAGACGGATTTAAGACGCCTTTAAATGTGTTCAGGTTCCAAACTGACTATCCAAAAGTTTGGAATGAACTCACACAAGAAATTGATTTTCAGCGCAGAAAGCAGCTCGCTATAAAACTGCGTGAAACAAATATCCCTACCTATGACCGCAAAGCTTATAAAACTAAGCGCGGCTTCACTGGCTCAAGATAAGGATAATAAAAATGGCTCTACCGATTATTACTGCTGACCAAACTTTATTAGTTCAAGCAATTATTGTGTACCTATACGCTGATCCGGGTTTAGGTAAATCATCGATGGGCTTTACTGCGGAAAAAGCAATTTCTTTTGACTTTGACCGTGGTGCTCACCGTACTGGTGAATTACGTCGAGGTGCGGTTGTACAGGTTCAACAATGGAGTGATGTTGCAAACCTTACGCCGCAGGACTTAGCACCCTATAAAACCGTAGTCATTGATACCGTGGGTGCAATGCTTGAATGCATTAAAACCCACCTGTTACTTACGGCAAATAACCGTCAAAAAGATGGTTCTTTAAAGTTAAAGGCTCAAGGATTAGCGAACCAAACGTTCAAGCAATACATCAATACTTTGATCAGTTTAGGTAAAGACGTTGTTTTCATTGCACACGCTTCAGAAGATCAAAACGGTGATCAAATTATTTACCGACCAGATCTAGGTGGTAAAAACCGTAACGAGCTTTACCGTATCGCAGATGTGATGGGTTATCTAACAACTGTTACTACAGGTGAAGGTAAAAATGCCCGCGTTATTAATTTTAAACCCTCGCCTACACATCATGCGAAAAACTCAGGTGCTTTAGGTGGTGAAACTGGTGAAGTATGGGTACCAGATCTTAAAGCACATCCTACTTTCTTGGCTGACCTGATTACTCAAGCTAAAGATCACATTAACACCTTAACGCCTGCACAACTTGCAGCAGCTAAAGCCCAAGAAGAGCTAGAAAACTGGAAACAAAGCTGTGAAGAAGCTGAGCATGCAGGTGACCTTAATCAATTAACTGAGTCGCTTGATAAAGAACACATGTATTACCAGAACATGCGCCAAGCAATGTTAATGAGAGCTAAAGCATTGAATTGCACGTTTGATAAACAACGTGGCACTTGGATTAGTCCACCAGAATTTAACGGTATCTCAGATCAACAAAGAGATGAACTTCAAAACTTTATTGCTGAACGTGGCCTCGATGTAAAAACAGTTTGTGAGCACTTCGGCATAGATGCCCTGATCCAAATTGAAGCGGCAAAACTAACTGCAGTTAAACAAGAAATTGAAACCTTAGCGAAAACGGGGATGACAGCATGAAAATTCTAAATAAAGTTGAAGCCAAACTTGCTTGGGCCAACGGTGAATTACTTTTAGTAAATAATACTGAGCGTAATGGCTGGGAACCATTTAACCCTTATGACTTTGGCTTTGATGTTTTTGATAAATTCGAATTTCAATTAAAGCCTAGAACTATTTTTATTGGTGAATTTGAGGTACCAGAACCATTAAGAGTTGCGCCAGAAAAAGGTTCTACTTGCTCTTACCCTAGCCCAACTGTTGAATTAGGTGTGCAGCAGTTTAAGTGGAATGGATCTAAAGGACAATTGCGCATGCTCCAGCATGGCCAAGTTCACTCAAGTTTTGATAATGCATTTGCTCATTGCTGCGCGATTATTAAAATCAGCGGTGGTGAGTTTGCGGAAGACATTCTAAAACTTCTAAATAAGCCTACTGAAGAAGTCGAAGAAGAAAAGCCTTCAGAAAGTCATGCGGAATCTCTAAAAGTTAAAAATTCAAAACCAGAGGTTGTAGAAAAAGCACAAACAGCTGAGCCGGCTATTGAATCAGAAACCGCTGATTCAGAATATCAGAAGAAACTTGATACCCTGCTGCAACGAGTTAAGGACTCAAAAACACCAGACGAAGTAAATGCAGTTTATCGATATACACGCACTTGGTCTGATAAACAAATGGAGCCTTTGCTACTTGCAACTCACAAACGTCTTGAAGAGCTCGAAAAATCTAAGGCGCAAGCAACTGAACCACCTTCACTAATGGTCCAGATCCAAAACGCGCCCGATCTCACAACATTAGATGCTTTGGAAATAGATGTGGCCGCACGAGATCCACAGATTCAATCACGACTCATGGACTTTGTTAAGAAACGCCGCTTTGAATTAGAGAACCCTACATCTACGCCACTTCAAGAGGCTGAGCCTGATTATTTATTAGGAGACGGTTTCTAATATGAAAGATCAGTACAAGAAAGTGAGCCAAAAACACATGCTTGGTTTTATGTACTACTTGCAATTGCTGGGCTACGTAATAGTCCGGCAAGGCATGGATCAAGCGATGTTTCTAACCAAGCATTATGCGGTACCAGTCGCTTGGCGCCGCATAACGATCGACTATCACAACCGGTTAAATAAACCCGCGCAGCAGCTTTATAAAGAGTTTGTTGAATGGACTAAAGAAGAATATGCAGAGATGGTGGCTTAAATGACAGGTAATGAACGTATCCCTTTTGAATCACAATTCAAAACTACAGAAATTTTTAAACGTGAAAGTGCTATTCGTAAAAATGACATCCTAGCATTCAGTGAAACAATGAATGGCTATTTCAATATTGTAACTAATGATGCTTGGCAGTTATGGAATAAAGCCAAAGCCGAGACGGTGCCAGATACTCCCACCCCTAGTGTCACTCTAACTTGCGCTGAACTAAAAGAAGCCTTTGATTTTGGTGCGCCAGATGGGGAAAAAGATCAATTCCAGATGGAAACTGAAATGACCATCAAATGGCTCCAAGATGGTTATGACGGTGAAGGATACTACTGTTGGTATGCTGATTTACCTGAGGAAGGTTGCATTAAGTTGGGTGTTAGCGAATCGGGAGCTGAAGGATGAGTGAATCAACTTTATGGGCGGTTGCAATGCGACCTGAAGGTTACAGCCCTTTTAAGCAAACGCCAGCAGCTTCAAAAGAGATAGCTGAGCGAGCTGTTGAGCGTTATAGAAAAATGCATGAAAAGGAAGGCAACAACTTTTTCTTAGAAATTTTTGATGATGTTATCAAAGTTCAGAAATGGCACGGTTCCCGCAAAGATCATATTAAAAATCTATTTTATGTTGAGAGTTGGTTTAGTGAACCTATGTACCAATGCTTTGATTTGAAGACAGCTGAACGTGTTTTTAAATTTGATGAAATAGTAATTTGCTACAAGAAAGGCTCTGCCCCTCTTGTAACCAAAAGCTTTGATGAAGCAAAACTATTTTATGGATCTAGTGAGACGGGTTTTAAATATCAGATCCAGCCAATAGAACCACCTGAAAACCTTTTCAATTGGTTTCATCCAGATATTGAATTGTTTGACACCATTGAAGAAGGAGCTGAAGCCTATACAAGAGAACAGTGGGCACAACTTCAAATGAATCTTAGAGTTGAAATTGAAACTCAACTATTAGATTACGATGAAATACCAAATATACCGGAAGATGCAGTAGTTTGGCCAAACTGGAAGCCAGAACCGCCAGAACAAGGACTCTTTTTAATTGCAGCATTTGATTCAGAAGATGGCCCTGTACTTTGGTGGGCAAATCCTAAAGCGGAAAGTAAGGAGAAATAAATGTCACGTTTAACTAAATTAGATCGTATGACTCATGCAGAAAAAGAGGCTGCTAAGAAGGAATTTTGGGAAGCTGCTGATAATCAAACTTTTCCACCTGAAACAGTAGCTATTGTTATGCACGTATCCTTACCGTGGTTGCAGAAGAAAAGATGTGAAGGTGGCGGCATTCCATTCTCTAAACCTCATAAACGACAAGTAAATTATATGAAGTCTGATGTTTTGGCTTATATTGAACAAAACAAAATGGCACATACAGCATAAGCGGCTAAGTGCCGCTTTTTTAATCACCAAAAATAGACCTTTAATAGACTTAAACTTGAAAAATAGACCGTATTTATCAAAATAGACCATTAATAGACTATTTTTGTATTGCTAAAGATTGTGTAATATTGCATTGTATTGCTTTAATATAAATTACTCTGTACACGACAAATTTCACAGAACCCTTATCCTATCAGGGTTCTGCCTTCTTAAAATTGCCAAAATTTCCTTAAACTCTTCTTTTTTCCCAAAACCAATTAAACGCTGAATCGCCATTTGAACATAGTCTAAACCATAGCGAAATAAACTCATTGAGAGTCGTCCATGCTTCTTTATTTTTATCGCTTTTTTTTGATCATGTTGCCATTCACCCGTTAAGTAACACCAACAGAAGCTTATAGCTAACACCGCAATCAATTTTTTCACTCGTCTAGGGTCTGTCAAGCGCGTATTTTCAAGATTAAACCCGCGTCCTTTGAGACAACTGAATAAGGTTTCAATTTCCCAGCGTAATGCATAATCCTGAATAGCATTGGCATTAAACTGAGGAGAAACGACGAGTAAAAGCTCTCCATTTTCTAACTGTAGTGCACTTATATATAGTTTCACCCGACCAACCAAAATCCGTCGTTTACGACATTCAATTTGACCAACTTTAAGATGGCGAAATAAATCACTAATTTTATGATTCTTTCCTAAATGATTGGTGACAATGAAGTTTTTTTAACACGAATGCAGAAGTTGATGTCTTGTTCAATTAACCATGTAAACCACTGCTCACCGATAAACTCTCTGTCTGCGAACACATTCACAATACGGTCTTTACCAAAAATGGCTATAAAGCGTTGAATCAAAGCAATACGCTCTTTCGTATCTGAATTTCCACGTTTATTAAGCAATGTCCAAAGGATAGGTATCGCTATTCCACGATAAACGATTGCGAGCATCAGGATATTAATATTTCGTTTTCCCCATTTCCAATTGGTTCTATCTAAAGTCAGTTGCACTTGGTCGAATGAAAACATATTGAAAATCAACTGAGAAATTTGACGATAATCAAAATACTGACCTGCAAAGAAGCGCTGCATACGTCGATAAAATGATTGTGGTAAGCACTTGATGGGCAAGGCTTTAGATGCAGAAGAAAGATTACATGTTTGCTTTAAAATAATCACAAGCATGATGAGCGCAAAGCACTTTAAATGTGACTTGTTCCATTTTAGATATTTGTTTAAGATAAGATATAACTCATTGAGATGTGTCATAGTATTCGTCGTTAGAAAACAATTATTATGACATTATTTCAATGAGTTATCTATTTTTATCGTGTACAGAGTATAAATTATTAAAAATATTGATTTTTTAATATCGCTAGGTATTGCTTAATATTGCAATGTATTGCTAGAATTGAGAAAGACCCGCTGAACTTTAGGGTTCAAGGGTAACGACATGCAGCGGCATCTTCGGAGCATTTATTTTTAAATAAATACCTATAAATTCGAATTTTATTTTCAAATTAAAATACCTAGACAGACCTGTCAGTATATTTTTTATTCTCTTAACTAATTAGTTGTTCTTAAAAATTAAATACTCATTATTTTTTTAATTATTATTCATTTCTACGTAAACATTCCTCATACCATCCTGCTTGGAAATCTTCAATTGCTTGGCGTTTAAAGAAACTTGTCTTAAATACTTTGGCAGCATAAGCTGAGCTAATTAAGTCTTGATAAAGCTGCTTGGCTTTTTCATCTGCTAGCCCATCGGCAATTTGTTGTAAATCTTGTGCTGGTACTTTTTGCTGTCGTGCTTCCATCACGTTATAAGCGACCTTTTTTACGATATTACAAATATCCGGATCAGCTGTACTTTCATTAGCATAGCAACCGGTGGCAATAAAACTTAATAATAATATTTTAAATTTCATATCCCTATCCTATTATTCATCTTCCGTTCTTAAAAAAGTAATAGATGAGAAGACCTATTCCTTTCAAAATGTTCATCCAGGATTAATTACATAAAAATAAATGATCATGACCACAAGCAAGATGGAAGCAAGTGTTAAATAGGTGCCGACTGTATTAAAACTCTGTAAAAATTTTAAGATCTGCATTTCAAATCCAGAGAAAAGTTGAAGTAATTAACAGAAGAAATTTAGCACAACTAAATAATGCCAATCAATTCACACTTTTAAATTTTTAACGTGATTTAATTCAAATATTATTCATTACATTTTATCCCCAAAGTCCCTTTATAGTAGTCAGTTGCACTTTTCAAATCTGACAATAATTTTTCTTCAGTATACGGTTTTGGTGAAACTTTTATTAATGCAGGCATGTATTGTTTTTTATACACATCAGGATAGTCATGACATAAAATTTTAACTTTAACTTCTTGAGGGGTATTTGGATTATCTAACTGATCTAAAAATTCACCAATTTTTCGGTCCGACTCTTCAAATTGAGCTTTATAATCAATTTGAGGTGCCTCAGATTCTGCCTGTTTCGTACATGCGCTGAGCAATGCCACACATAACATCATTGTTAAAATTTTTAACTTCATAGATTTCACATTTTCATATTCATCTTTAAATATACTTATCCTGATTAAATGTAAATAAATACTGTAAATACGTAAAAAAGAAAAAATTATATGTAGACAGTTTCTCCTAACAACAAAACTATTTTTACTTGGTCTAATACATTAGAAGACTAATTTTTAATAATTTTTAAATTTCGGTGAAGCCATAGAAAAACAGGTATAATTTTACTCGACTGACCTCAAATCTTTGTTAGATTTCTCCATGAATGAATTAAGTTTTATTAGAAAAAATTTAAGATCTAGAAGACGAGCTTTAACCCAATTTGAGCAAAAACAGGCTCAGCTTAATGTTTTACATTGCCTAAATCACCTTCCTATTTTTCATTCATCAAAAAAAATCGGTTTATATCTGCATGCTTTCGGTGAAATCCATACCGATCTTCTTATCAAATTATGTTTTAAAAAGAACAAACAAGTTTATTTACCCATGATTTGTTCGATGAAGCAACGTTTAGTATGGGTAAAAATAAATAAAAACCAATATTTAAGTCGTCGTTTTTCTCATCACCCATTGGGAATGAAAGAACCTATGGCGACTCGCGGAAAACATGTAGCACAGCTTGATTTGCTACTTATGCCACTTTTAGCTTGCGATCACTATGGGACACGTATTGGTATGGGTGGTGGTTATTATGATCGTACATTAGCTAGTGCTAAACATAAGCCCTACCGTTTAGGATTGGCACATCAATTTCAATTTATTGAACACACTTTAGAACGTCAAAGTTGGGATCAACCATTAGATGGTTTACTGACTCCACAGCACTTTTATTATTTTAAAAGATGATTTTTATATAAAATTTATAAAATCTCCAATATATCCTTTTACTTTTTTAGCTCCTTAAAAAACGAAAAAGTAACCACCCTAAGGATGGTTACTTTGCCGTGACAGACCGTTTTACCAACTTATATTAACACGTCTATTTGGCGCTAAACATTGAATAAGTTGTGAACTATTGTTATCACTACACTGCTTGTATAAGTCGGTCTGGCTATTCGCCTGTATTTGTATACGGCTTGGTTCAACACCTTGTCGTACCAGTAACTTGGCAACCGTATTCGCTCGTTTAGATGATAACTCTTGGTTATAACTAAACTTACCCAATGGGTCTGTGAATCCAGAAACAATAATTGGGGTTGTTGTTGGACTTTTCTTAATTTGCTCAGCAATTTTCACAACGCTATTAGTACCTTCTTCAATCGCACTCGCATCAAATCGTTCAAAAGCAAATAGGACACTCGCTGTACGATCTGCAATTACAGTGCTACGTTCTGGTGCCTGATTATTTGCTCCCAAAACAACTAAACCTTCACACGCTTCACCCTTCCAAGATAAACGTTCTGCTAAATAGTGCTTATCAAAATCAATACGCAACTGGCAACGCTGGTATTGGTGTGTGTTGGGAACACGGATATCTAGCACATAGTTCCAAACTTTTACTGCAAAAAGCCCTTCACTAAATTGTGGATTGCCTAGTAAAGCTCGAATTTGATCTTTATTTAGTCCTGTATCTAAACGAGCAACATCTTGGTATTCATAACGTTTTACTTGTTTCAAATAACTCTTTTCAATCGCTGGAAAATGAATTTTCTGTTGCTGAGCCTGTTCATTTGCATAAGTTGTGACTGCGAAACCAGCAAAAGCTGCTACGACTAAGCTTTGGATTGTTTTGTTCATCTCTATAATCTCTTTAATCTGTCGAGCAAGGAGAGCATTGCCCTCCTAACCAGTTTCTTAATTAATCACACCACTAATACCAACGCGGACGCTTGGCTCACCTTGAGAAGCAGCTGCCACACCACCTGTAATTGACCAACGGCCATTGTCAGAGGTTTTGCGTAAGGTCACACCGACTGCGTTCTCACCACCATGATATGCAGCACCAACAGCATAGGTATATTTACCTGCTACAAACGGCGCATTTTCTAAGGCCATGGCAGCGGCAATACCTGCATTAGCTTTTTTCTCAACGTCATCAATACGTTTATTAGTGTCATAGAACACTTGTTGTAACTGATCACCCAGATTGGTAATTTTGTTACCCAATTCTTGGTTCGACTGGTTTAAGGTCCCAATCGCATCATTAATATTGTTCTTACCTGTACCACCAATATTGTTGGTTGTAATTGAGCCATCTTTAGGATCAATCGTAGTATTTCCACCAATACTGTTTTTGATGCTTTCTGAAATTTTATGGATTTGTCCACCATTTACAGCTTGGTTCGAACCAGCTTTAATCTCACCATCTTTAACACCTTGAACAACACGATCACCCTCTTTACCAGCCATATTAATGCTAGTACCGCCAGAATCTTTACCGACCGTGATTTCACCATTTGGTTTTTGCTGTTGAACTAACCCAGCTTTACCATTAGAAATGTTATCGATGTTATTCTGAATATTCTTAATATCATTCGAGTTCTTATCGACTTGATTTTGAACATTCCATAATTGACCACCATTCACGGCATCTTTAGAGCCCTCAGCAATTTTACCGTCAGCTACATTTTTCAGATTGGTACCTTTTTCTCCACCACCTAAAGTGACTGAGTTCTTGTCGACATTGCCATTTTTATCTTTGTCATACTGCACAGCATGATCAGAAAGCTTGCCAATATCTTTACCAATTTGATCTTTAACTTCGTTAATTTGCTTGTCTAATTGGCCTTTGTTCACCGCATCTTTTGCATTAATACCGTCTGCAACATTGGTAATTTGTTTACCACCTGCATTAATACCATTCACTGTGATGCTTGGCCCACCCTTAATGGTTAGACCTTGTTGATTTAAGACATGGCCCCCGACATTCACGCTATCGAACTTCACATCTTTTAACATCTCAATTTTGACACCATCTTCTGTGGTACGGGTAATGATGTTCTCGCCACTAGTTTTATCTTCAGCAGTTTCTGGATTAGCCCCACCCACAATATTGATAGTGTCACCAAGCTTACGGTGAACTGCTTTGCCTTGGGTTGTTTTCTGGTCATTCGCACCAAAATTTAGCCCTTTTTGAGTCAAGTCATTTACACCATTAGTGACTTTTTCATCTACAGACTTAATTGCGTCATTGATGTTATTTTTACCTGTTCCACCAATATTATTGGTCGTCAGACTACCATCCGGATTAACAACTGTATTTCCACCAATACTGTTTTTGATGCTATTAGAGATATGGTGAACCTGACCGCCATTTACAGCATCTTTAGAATTTTGTGCAATAACGCCATTAGCCACATCAGTAATTTTCTTACCGCCGGCATTAATGCCATCTTTAGTAATGCTTGGACCATCTTTAATGGTTAAGCCATTATTATTAAGTACGCTATCACCCGTGGTTACACTATTTAATGTCAGATCTTTTTTAGTCGACACTTCATAGTTTGTACTACCATCTTTATTAACAGTTTCTTTTACAACAATGTTGTCGCCTTCAGTTACAGTAGTCTTTGCTTTCTTAGCTGTATTTTTTACTTCGCTAATCGCATCATTGATGTTGTTTTTACCCGTTCCACCAATATTGCTAGTAGTCAGACTACCATCCGGATTAACAACGGTATTTCCACCAATACTGTTTTTAATACTGTTTGAAATATTGTGAATTTGGCTACCATTTACTGCTTCTTTTGAAGTCGATGAAATGTGGCCTGCTTTCACATTATCTAAAACCGTACCATCCTTGCCTTTTAAGGTAACTTTATCTTTGGTCTTGGCATCATCGTATTTCACCGCAGCATCATCGGTTGCATTTTGCTTGGCAGCAAGATTGTCCAACTGACTCTTATTCACTGCATCTTTAGCATTGATACCATCAGCCACATTGGTAATTTTCTTACCGCCGGCATTAATGCCATCTTTAGTAATGCTTGGGCCTTCTTTAATCGTCAAACCATTCGTATTTAATGTGGTGTTGCCAGTGGTAACACTGTCAAACTTCGAGTCTTTTAACAGTTCAATCTGAATACCATCTTTGGTAGTACGGGTAATAACGTTCTCACCGCTGGTCTTAGCCACCGGAGTTGACGCAGCTGCACCACCTACAATATTAAGCTTCTCACCAAGTTTACGATGTACATCTGCACCGCTATTACCAGCAAAGTTCAAGCCTTTGTTTTCAAGCTCAGTCTTGGTGCTATCAATTTTGGTATTCAGCTCAGTTTTGGTGTTACCAATCGTGTTGTTTAACTCAGTTTTAGTATCGTTAATCTGAGTTGTTAACTGATCCTTGGTATTATTTAACTTAGTGTTGGTATCAGCAATCTGGTCACCAAGGTCTTTCTTGGCATCATTCAGATTCTTGTTGGTATCAGCGATTTGATTACCTAAATCTTTTTTCGCATCATTTAACTGATTATTGGTATCAGTGATTCTGCCATTCAAGTTATCTTTGACTTTGGTGAGCTGATCAACATTTACTGCATCTTTGGCATTGATACCATCAGCTACATTGGTAATTTTCTTACCACCTGCATTGATGCCTTCTTTGGTAATGCTTGGACCTTCTTTAATAGTCAAACCATTATTATTAAGTACGCTGTCACCTGTGGTTACACTATTTAATGTCAGATCTTTTTTAGTCGACACTTCGTAGTTAGTGCTGCCATCTTTATTAACAGTTTCTTTTACAACAATGTTGTCGCCTTCAGTTACAGTAGTCTTTGCTTTCTTAGCTGTATTTTTTACTTCGCTAATCGCATCATTGATGTTGTTTTTACCCGTTCCACCAATGTTATTGGTCGTCAGACTACCATCCGGATTAACAACGGTATTTCCACCAATACTGTTTTTAATACTGTTTGAAATATTGTGAATTTGGCTACCATTTACTGCTTCTTTTGAAGTCGATGAGATGTGGCCTGCTTTCACATTATCTAAAACCGTACCATCCTTGCCTTTTAAGGTAACTTTATCTTTGGTCTTGGCATCATCGTATTTCACCGCAGCATCATCGGTTGCATTTTGCTTGGCAGCAAGATTGTCCAACTGACTCTTATTCACTGCATCTTTGGCATTGATACCATCAGCCACATTGGTAATTTTCTTACCGCCGGCATTAATGCCATCTTTAGTAATGCTTGGGCCTTCTTTAATCGTCAAACCATTCGTATTTAATGTGGTGTTGCCAGTGGTAACACTGTCAAACTTCGAGTCTTTTAACAGTTCAATCTGAATGCCATCTTTGGTAGTACGGGTAATAACGTTCTCACCGCTGGTCTTAGCCGTCGGAGTTGAAGCAGCTGCACCACCTACAATATTAAGCTTGTCACCAAGTTTACGGTGGACATCACTCCCGCTATTGCCAGCAAAGTTCAAGCCTTTGTTTTCAAGCTCAGTCTTGGTGTTACCAATCGTGTTGTTTAACTCAGTTTTAGTGTCGTTAATCTGAGTTGTGAGCTGATCCTTGGTATTATTTAACTTGGTGTTGGTATCAGTAATCTGGTCACCAAGGTCTTTCTTGGCATCATTCAAATTCTTGTTGGTATCCGCGATCTGGTTTCCTAAATCTTTTTTCGCATCATTTAACTGATTATTGGTATCAGTGATTCTGCCATTTAAGTTCTCTTTGACTTTAGTGAGCTGATCAACATTTACTGCATCTTTGGCATTGATACCATCAGCTACATTGGTAATCTGTTTGCTACCAGCATTAATGCCCTGTTTGGTAATGCTTGGGCCTTCTTTAATAGTCAAACCATTCGTATTTAAGGTGGTGTTGCCAGTAGTCACACTGTCAAACTTCGAGTCTTTTAACAGTTCAATCTGAATACCATCTTGAGTTGTGCGAGTAATAATATTTTCACCGCTGGTTTTAGCCGCCGGAGTTGACGCAGCTGCACCACCTACAATATTAAGCTTGTCACCAAGTTTACGATGTACATCTGCACCGCTGTTACCAGCAAAGTTCAAGCCTTTGTTTTCAAGCTCTGTCTTGGTGTTGTCAATTTTGGTATTTAGTTCAGTTTTCGTATTACCAATCGTGTTGTTTAACTCAGTTTTAGTGTCGTTAATCTGAGTTGTTAACTGATCTTTAGTGGTATATGAACCGTACCGGGTTTGTCGGAGAGTCAATATTCTGAGAGACTATCCCGATGACAAAACCAAACTATACCCCCGAAATTAGAGAAAGAGCGGTTCAATTACTAATTGAATCTGAAAAAGATTATCCTTCTACTTGGGCAGCAATCACAGCTATTGCTCCTAAAATCGGTTGTACTCCTGAAACATTGCGTGTTTGGTATTTAAAGCATCTGGATCAACTAAATCCTGCCAAAGTACAACAGATATCTGACCAAGAAAAAATGAAGCAAATGGAACGTGAAATTAAAGAATTAAAACGTGCCAATGAAATTCTACGCAAAGCAGCCGCTTTTTTCGCCCAGGCGGAGCTCGACCGCCCACACAAATAATGGTGGATTTTATCCATAACAATAAAGATCGATATGGTGTTGAAGCGATTTGTAGAATTTTACCGATTGCACCTTCAACCTATTACCGAACTTTAGATCTCACTGACAATCCAGAACATCGAGCGAAACGAGATCTACATGATGAGTATCATGCTGAACAAATTAAACGAATTTGGAAAGAAAGTTCAGGTCGATATGGTGTACGTAAAGTTTGGCAAAAATTGAAACGTGAGGGTTATGTTATTGCACGTTGTACAGTTGCTCGATTGATGCAAAAGCTAGGTATACAAGGTGTTTGGCGTGGTAAGAATAAACAAACCACCCGTAACCGAGATGACCAAAAACGGGCAGATGATTTAGTGAAACGTAATTTTAATGCTGATCATCCAAACCAACTATGGGTGGGTGACTTTACGTATATTCAAACTCATTCAGGCTGGGTATATACCGCATTTGTTATTGATGTGTTCTCACGAGCAATTGTTGGATGGAAAGTATCTACACGGATGAATACAGATATGGTGCTTGATGCATTAGAGCAAGCATTGCATGATCGAGGCATGCCAAAGAATGTGATTCATCATTCCGACAGAGGTGTGCAATATCTTTCCATTCGCTATACCAATCGTTTAGAAGCAGCAAATTTACGAGCATCAGTCGGTACAACGGGTGATTCATACGATAATGCTCTGGCTGAAACGGTGAATGGCTTATACAAAACAGAGGTGATTGAATATTTAAAAGCAGATTGGCAAGGTTTAGCAGATGTACAACTTGCGACACTAAACTGGGTAGATTGGTTCAATAAAAAGCGTGTACACAGTGCACTGGGTTATGTATCGCCTTTTGAGTTTGAAGCAATGTACTATGATAAGATTAACCCGTTAGGTCAGGTGGCTTAACTTAAATAAAAAAGTCTCCGACAAACCCGGTACGGTTCATATTTAACTTGGTGTTGGTATCAGTAATCTGGATACCAAGGTCTTTCTTGGCATCATTCAGATTCTTGTTTGTATCTGTGATCTGATTACCTAGATTCGTTTTTGTATCATCTAACTTCTGATTCAGGTTAGTAATATTCTGGGTATTCTTACCAATATTGCTCGTATTTTGATTAACACGACTATCAACATTTTTAAGCTGGCGTACTGTTACTGCATCTGAGTCAGCTGAGCCATCTTCTACATTGGTAATACGGCGTTCTTTTCCAGCCGACCCAACAGAAATCACACCATTAGATTGAGAAGCATCACGATTAGTCAGGAAAGAAGTTCCTGTTGCTTCTGTCGCTACAGCATCTTGGCCTAAAGCAACACTATTTTTGGCTTCTACTTTACTGCGTGCGCCTAAAGCAACACCACCTTCAACTAATGACTGAGCACCTTGGCCAACTGCAACTGCATTTTCTTGATCGGCAATTGCACCGCCACCAATCGCTGCAGCATTTTTACCCGTGGCTTTAGCACCACCACCTACAGCAGCAGCATTTTCATTTGTAGCCTCAGCTCCTTTACCAATTGCTGCTGAATTATCACCTGTTGCCTGCGCACCACTACCAATTGCTGCAGAACTGTTCCCAGTCGCTTTTGCTCCTTCACCCGGTTTATTACCAGAGCCAATTGCTGTTGAATTTGTACCCGATGCCAATGAGTTAATACCCATTGCCGATGCGCCATCACCTGTTGCTTGTGCAACAGCACCGAATGCAGCGGCACCTTTACCCGAAGCATTTGACATGACGCCAAAAGCAGAAGAAGCATCACCAGTTGCTTTAGAGGTCATACCAAAAGCAGAAGAAAACGCTCCTGTACCTACAGCTTGAACCCCAACAGCAGTTGAACCATGATTCGCTTCGGTTGTTGGATATTTACCTGCCTGTAAAGTACCACCAGTAATTTCCGTATAGGTATTACTTAATTCCGTATCACGTGCGATTTTATCGACATCATCACCACCAATTGCAACAGAAGAGTTCCCTTTTGCAATCACGTCGGCACCAATTGCTACTGACTGATCCCCAATTGCTTTCGTCTGATCACCAATCGCAACAGATTGGTTACTATTGACCCCTTCGGCACCTTGAGTCGATGCATTACGACCTATAGCAACATCCCCACGTCCTACAGTTTGGCTACTACTTCCCATTGCAATAGCACCAGAACCTATTGCCTGTGCACTACCCCCAATCGCCATTGCCTCACGACCAGCAGCAGAAGCATTTACCCCTACAGCAATAGCATTACGACCAGTCGCACCATCATTTTCAAAGTTACCACCTTGCTGACCATTGTCATTAATACTGACATAATGGGTACGAGCAGCTTTTAACTGACGCACAGTTGCAGCATCAGAATCTGCTGCACCATCTGCTACGTTTTGAATACGGCGTTCCGTTCCAATATCTCCGATTGACAAAACACCTGTTGGTGCTGATTGTTTAGTCAAGTAACTTTCACCAGTTGCTTGACTGGCTTTTGAATCTTTACCTAAAGCAATACTGTTTTCCGCTTCAGAACGGGCACCTTTACCAATTGCTACGCCGCCTTCAAAGCTAGCTTCTGCTTGGTCCCCAATAACAACTGCATTATCTTTTTGTGCCTTTGCACCGGTACCAATTGCGACAGACTTTTTACCTTTAGACTCTGAAAATGCACCAATTGCTAAAGCATTTTCTTCAGTAGCAACCGCACCTCCACCAAATGCAATCGAGTCTTTACCCGTTGCTTTAGTAGCCATTTTTGGTTGATAAGCAGCGCCTACCTGCCCAGCAACAGGGTCAGCATTTTCAATATCTGGTGAGCCAATCGCAATTGAACGGTAACCTTCTGCAGTGGCTGAATGCCCTATGGCTAAAGAACCTTTACCCGTCGCAGCAGCAACATTACCAATAGCTTGTGAGAAGTCGGCTGTCGCTGCAGATTGACGACCAACTGCAAGAGCAGTATTTCCAGAAGATAAAGCACCCGTACCAATTGCCACACCTGAAATACCTTGAGTCGTCGCATAAGAACCAATTGCTGTTCCTAGGCCTTTCTCAACTACAGCCCCCGTACCAACACTGATTGCTCCGCCTTGTTTCATTGCGCCAGCATAAGCACCGGTAGAATTATTATATGGATTATTACGATTTGCGATGTTAGAGCCAGTTCGGTCTTGAGTTTGTGCCCCGCAGCCAATAGCAATATCTTTTTGATTAGCCGTATTAGCGCTTCCTTCACGACATGAAGTTGTACCAGAAATAGATGTTCCTTGGCCTATTCCCCCTTCGGTATTTGTCCCAGCAAAAGCATTTGGAGCAAAACAAATTACACCCGATAAAACTGCCGCTGATACATTTAAAGTTTTTGATTTAGTCTTTGTTTTACTTTTTGCAATTTCAGAGGTTGCAACCCATGCTCCAATCGAAGCATTCCAAATGACCTTGTAAACTTTATTCATAAAACTTCTCAGACAAATACCGAACTCAACGACCAATAAAAATGTACAAATACATTTTAAAATTTTTGGCCCCAAAAAAAGAGGCGGCATCCTAATTGAATAAATTTAAAGGGTAAATATAAAACCGAAATAATGATAAGAAAATTTGTGATTTCAATCACAAAATATATTTTTATAATTAATTTTAAGTTTTTGAATTTATTAATAAAAATTTAAATTATAAATATTATGTGTTGTTTTTGTTAATAATAAGTAATTTTATTTTAAAATAGAATAATAGCTCTAAATAAATGTTTATTTTTTATCAAATTAATTAAATATAAATATTTTTAAAAATCAATTTTACTTTAAAAAATAGAATATTAGCTCTAAAAAATAATATCTAATTTTATTTAAAATATATTATAAAAATACAGGTGTATATTATAAATTATAGTGTGATTATTCTAATATAAGACAAATGATATAAATAATTAATATTTAAATATACTTAATAAAAATATGTATTTTAAAATTAAAACTAAACAAATAATTTTACTTACAAACAAGTCTTGCTCCAGTAAGAGAAGAAGAATTATTAAGTAAAAATGAGTAGCCGCTCTACAAAATTTTATTCTTCTTAAGAATTAATCTATTGATTCATAACATTTTTAAAAAAAAGTTGACTAAATTAGTCCTTTTTTCAACATTTTCTATTGTCATGCCCTTGTAATTTTTAAAATACACATCACTATAAAAAACATGGCAACCTCGTTGTCACTCATTAGGAGTGCCCATGTCTGAACTTATTATGAATGAAAAAACTGACTTAGAGCCTCAGGTTCCAAGTGTATTACCACTATTAGCCTTACGTGATGTGGTGGTTTATCCACACATGCAGATTGCGCTATTTGTGGGTCGTGAAAAATCGATCAATGCAGTTGATGTGGCTCGTAACAGTGACAATTTAGTATTTGTAGTTGCGCAAAAAGATTCGCTTACAGAAGAAATTGATCACGACAATTTATACCAGTACGGTACAGTCGCTAAGATTGTACAAGTAGTTAATCATGAAAATGATGAAAACTGCATTAAAGTACTTATTGAAGGCTTACATCGTTCTAAGTTGAAAAAAATTATCGATGAAGATAGTTATTTGACTGCCGAACATGAATTAAGTCCAATGACGATTAATGTAGATAAGGCAACGCAAGAAACTCGTTTACAAGAGTTACGTAATTTATTTGCTCAATATGCAGAAGCAAAATTACGTAATGCACGTGAACTGGTTGCTGCTGCCAACAAAATCGAAGACTTATTGCAATTGATGTTCTTCGTAGCAACTCGTGTGCCTCTAAATATTGAAATTAAGCAGAAATTTTTAGAGTACGATGAGTTTGAAGCTCATTTGCAAGAGTTGATGAACTACTTGATGAATCAATCTGCTGAACAGCAAATTGAGCAAACTTTACATGACAGCGTAAAACGCCAAATGGAAAAGAACCAACGTGAATACTTTCTAAATGAAAAAATGAAAGTCATTCAACGTGAACTTTCCGATATGAATGGCGGTGCTGAAGATGACGTTGCTGAAATAGAGAAACGTCTTGCTGAAGCTGATTTACCTGAACACGTACGTAAAAAAGCCGAAGCTGAGTTCCGTAAACTTAAAGCAATGCAGCCTGCATCTAGTGAAGCTGCTGTGGTACGTAACTATCTAGAAGTGATTCTAGATACGCCATGGAACAAAGCGAGCAAAGTCAGTATTAACCTGAACAAAGCGCAAGAGATTCTTGATGCCGATCATTATGGTCTTGATGACGTTAAAGATCGTATTGTTGAATACCTAGCTGTTCAATCACGTGTGAAAAAACTCAAAGGCCCTATCCTTTGCTTGGTTGGACCTCCAGGGGTTGGTAAAACTTCACTTGGTGAATCAGTAGCGAAAGCAACAGGTCGTGAATTTGTTCGCATGGCGCTTGGTGGCGTACGTGATGAAGCAGAAATTCGTGGACACCGTCGTACTTATATTGGTGCGATGCCAGGTAAAATCGTGCAGTCTTTAACAAAAGTTGGTGTGAAGAACCCATTGTTCTTACTCGACGAAATTGACAAGATGGCACAAGACTACCGTGGTGATCCTGCTTCTGCTTTGCTTGAAGTGCTTGATCCATCACAAAACAGTAAGTTCAACGATCACTATTTAGATCTTGATCTTGACCTTTCTGAAGTGATGTTCATCTGTACTGCAAACAGCATGAATATTCCAGAAGCCTTGTTGGACCGTATGGAGGTTATTCGTCTACCGGGTTATACCGAAGATGAAAAAGTTAACATTGCTGAGCGTTACCTTGTTCCTAAAGCAATTAAGAACAATGGTCTACGTCCAAAAGAGTTAACTATTCATGAAGAAGCGATCCGTGACATTGTTCAACGCTATACACGTGAAGCTGGCGTACGTAATTTAGAACGTGAAGTTTCTAAAATTGCACGTAAAGTCGTAAAAGAAGCGGTAAGTAAAAAATCTAAAAACTTACAGCTTGACGTTACCTCTGCCAATCTTCCTGAATACCTAGGTCCACATAAATTTGACTTTGGTATGGCCGAAGATGAAGCACAAGTAGGCCGTGTAAATGGCTTGGCATGGACTTCTGTAGGGGGTGAATTGCTTACTATTGAAGTTGCCGCAGTTAAAGGTAAAGGTAAATTCATTACAACCGGTTCACTCGGTGATGTAATGAAAGAATCAATTACCACCGCAATGACTGTAGTACGCACACGCGCCGATGAACTTGGAATTGAAGCATCTCGCTTTGAAGAAACTGATGTACACGTTCACTTACCTGAAGGTGCAACTCCAAAAGATGGTCCATCTGCTGGTTTGGCATTAACAACTGCACTTGTATCAGCATTTACTGGAATTGCGATTCGACCAGATATTGCAATGACAGGTGAAACAAGTCTAGGTGGTCGTGCGATGCGTATCGGTGGCTTGAAAGAGAAACTTCTTGCTGCACATCGTGGTGGAATCAAGCTCGTCTTTATTCCTCAAGATAACGTTCGTGATTTGGCAGAAATTCCAGACAATGTGAAAGAAGGATTAGAAATCAAAGCTGTGAAAAGCATTGATGAAATCTTACCTTTAGCATTAACTTCGATGCCAAAGCCTTTACCTAAAACACCGATTGTAAAACCGGTGGAAGGCTCAAAAGCAGCGCGTCACTAATTCACATATAAAAAAAGAGGGCTTCGGCTCTCTTTTTTTTGTTACACAATTTGATTGAAAAATATCCAACCATCCTCATAATAAGAAGTAAGAGTAATTAATTCTATTATTTGCTCTTGTCTATCTTATGTCACAGATAGCCTTGTTTTTATTCTCTATGATCATCTGAACTCCAGACAGATGATCATTTGATCGCAGTCCAACACCGTTTTTTGGACTGCGTTTTTTATGCCCACTTACTCCCCCGCAGTTAACCTCTCCTCAGGTATAATGTGCCAGCTGTTTTGACTGAATAGACAACATGAAAATTCGTATTCTGACCATTGGTCAAAAAATGCCTGCTTGGGTACTTACTGGTTTTGAAGATTATTTCAAACGCATCCAGCCTTTTGTTCAAACTCAGGTTATTGAACTCCCAATGGCAAAACGCGGTAAAAATGATTCAGAAGCAGATATTTTAAAATACTGTCAAATCGAGGGTGAAAGTATTTTAAATGCTTTAAAACCTAATGAGACCCTCATTGCTTTAGAAGTTGGCGGACGCGAGCTCAGCACAGAAAAACTAGCAGACACCATGAAACAATGGATGCTTGAAGGTAATGATGTGGCACTCGCTATTGGTGGCCCAGATGGCTTGTCAGATCAAGTACGCAAAGCCGCTGCTTGGCACTGGTCACTTTCAAAACTTACCATGCCGCACCCTTTAGTACGTATTTTATTAATCGAGCAACTTTACCGAGCAATGAGCATTAATCATAATCATCCTTACCACCGTGCATAAAAAGAACAAACGTTTCATTTTAAGAACAATACGTTGAAATCAGGATACTTTTAACATGTCCTGATTTTGGCATAATGACTATTATTCTGCTTTTCAACTCAGGTGTAATGAAATGGAACTACAAACCCTTCCCGGACTGTTTATTTCACATGGTTCACCCATGCTTGCACTTGATCCAGAACAAGTGGGTCCTGCCTTACATCGTCTTAGTGTAAATCTGCCTACTCCAAAGGCAATCATAGTGATGTCTGCTCACTGGGAAAGTAAAGCACTCGAAGTAAGTAGTTCGACTCGTCCGGAAACTTGGCATGATTTCCGTGGTTTCCCGCCAGAGTTATATGAAATTCGCTATAGTGCCCCCGGTCAACCCGAACTTGCAGAAGAAATTTTGAAGTTGTTAGCAGATGCTCATTTTGTCGCACATGCCAATAGCACTCGCCCTCGTGACCACGGCGTATGGATGCCTCTTTTACATATGTATCCAGAAGCAGACATTCCTGTCGTTGAAATTTCTTTACCTATGGGCTTAACTGCACAGGAAATTTATCGAATTGGCCAAACGCTAGCACCTTTACGTGAAAAACAAATTTTACTGATTGGTTCTGGAAGTATTACTCATAATCTTGCTGAACTGTCTTGGCAAGGTGACAATTCGAAAGTACCTGAATGGGCTTCAACTTTTAGAAATACAGTGGTGAGTAAGCTGAGTCATCAAGATTATGATGGTGTACTGGAGTGGCAAACCCTGCCGTTTGTGAAACGTAATCATCCTTCACTTGAGCATTTTGCACCTTTGTTTTTCGCTATGGGTACGGGACATCGTTTTACGATTGTTCATAGTAGCTTCACAATGGGCTCACTAGGTATGGACATATACCGCTTTGATTAATTTTTGGAAAATACCCCGTTTTGCGGGGTATACCACTATTTTTGTTGAAAATTAGAATAATTTACAAACTTATACATTTTAAAAACCGAAACAATCAAATGTTTACATTTTCTTTTTTTAAGAATGTTTTAAGCTTAGTGCTGTTGTTTTTTTACTTGAAGTTTTTTAAATGAAAATTAAATATTTAATTCTTGCGTTATTACCTTTTTCTTTGATGGCGTGTCAAACAGTTTCAAACACTCAAGCTCCAATTGTATCTGAGCAACAACAAAATCTTGCTACTACTTTAAGTGAATATACTTGGACTTATCAAAATGTAAAAGCATCTAAGCCACTTATTCTTAACTTTAATGCAGACGGTAAATTAGCAATTAACACTGGCTGTAATGGCCAAGGCGGTACTTGGAAAGTTGAAGGCAACCAACTTATAACTTCTCCACTTGCATCAACAATGATGGCTTGCCAAGACGATTTAATGAAACAAGAACAATTGTCTAATAGCATCTTTAGTGAAGCGAAATTGCCAATCGAAATTAGTAATAACAATGGTCTGGTAATCTTAAGCGTGACAGATAAAGCAGGTCAAAAGCATATTTTCCAAGGCGAAAAAGCAACTAATACTCAAGCTTTAACTGATTATTCATGGTCATACCAACCTGAAAATACTAAAAAGCCGATTGTTCTTAACTTTACAAACGACCGTTTATCGATTGATACAGGTTGTAACCGCCAAGGCACCACTTGGAAAGTTGAAAACAATACGATTGTAACGACTGATGTCATGTCAACTATGATGGCTTGTGAACCTGCTTTAATGAAACAGGAACAATTCTCTAGCAGCCTCTTCCAAAAACGTGCAATTCCATTTGAACTCAATACAACAAATGTTGATCAACCAACATTGACAGTAACTGACGCTCAAGGCCAGAAATATACATTTACGGGTAAAATGACACCTGAAGCAAAATATCAATCTGAAGGTAAAACTGTTTTCCTTGAAGTAGCGCCAGAAACTAAATCTTGCACAGGTGTTGCACCACAAACTTGCTTGCAAGTTCGTGAAGTTAAATATGATGACAAAGGCGTAAAAACTTATGCTGACAAAAATTGGTCATTATATTACGGTCAAATCGAAGGTTTTGAACACAATCCAAACCAACGCGTAATCTTACGTGTAAAACGTTTTGAAGTGAAAAACCCGGCAGCAGATCAATCTAGCCAAGCAGATGTATTAGATATGGTTGTAGAACAAGAACTCGTTAAAAAGCCTAAAAAATAAGTTTTAGACTAAAAAATCCGATGCTTTTGCATCGGATTTTTTTATTTCTATATTTTAATAGATACCTTGTGCAAGCATCGCATCAGCAACTTTTACAAAACCAGCAATATTGGCACCATCTACATAATTCACAGTACCATCTTCTTTAGTACCGTATCTAACACAATTGGCATGAATATCTTTCATAATTGCATGTAAGCGTTCATCGACTTCAGCATGTGTCCAGCCTAAACGAATCGCATTCTGAGACATTTCTAAACCAGACGTTGCCACCCCACCTGCATTAGAAGCTTTACCAGGCGCATACAAAATCTTAGCTTCAATAAAATGCTCAACAGCTTCAAGTGTAGATGGCATATTAGCGCCTTCAGCCACACAAATTACCCCATTAGCGATGAGCGTTTTGGCATCTTCGCCAGTTAATTCATTTTGTGTTGCACATGGTAAGGCAATATCTACAGGAATATGCCAAGGTGTCTTCCCTTCAAAATATTCAAAGCCATGCTTAGAAGCAAATTCTGAAATACGGCCACGCTGGATATTTTTGAGTTCCATAACTTCAGCAAGCAACTCATCTGTAAAACCATTTTTTAAATAAACGGTACCATTTGAGTCCGATAGCGTAACCACTTTTGCACCTAAGAACATTGCTTTTTCAGCAGCATACTGCGCAACGTTACCAGAACCAGATATCGAAACAGTTTTACCAGCAAAAGACTGCCCACGTGTTTTTAGCATTTCTTCTGCAAAATAAACCGTACCGTAGCCTGTTGCTTCAGGGCGCATTAAGCTACCGCCAAATGAAATTCCTTTACCTGTAAACACACATGCCGTGTCATTACTGAGCTTTTTCATCATGCCAGCCATATAACCTACTTCACGTGCACCCACACCAATATCTCCAGCAGGGATATCAGTATTTGGACCTAAATGACGGTAAAGCTCAATCATAAGTGCCTGACAGAATCGCATAATTTCAGCATCAGATTTACCCTTAGGGTTAAAATCTGAACCACCTTTTCCTCCACCCATTGGCAAAGTTGTAAGTGAGTTTTTAAAAGTTTGCTCAAACCCTAAAAATTTTAAAATAGATAGGTTGACCGACGGATGGAAACGCATACCACCCTTGAATGGACCAATTGCTGAATTGTATTGAACACGGAAAGCACGGTTAACTTGAGTCTGCCCTTGATCATCCATCCACGAAACGCGAAATTGGATCACACGTTCTGGTTCCACCAAACGTTCTAGCAATCCCTGCTCGGCATATTCTGGATTTTTTTCAATAAATGGCCACAAGCTTGTCATGACCTCTTCGACAGCTTGTAAAAACTCAGGTTGATGCGGATCACGCGCTTGCACGTAATTCAGGAATTCATTCAGGTTGTTATATTTCAATGCACGGTCCTCAGCATAGTAATGAATTAAATTGGTGCAATACATTTTAAAATGCATCATTTAGCAGCAAAATATTAAATCCCTTTCCATCAATTTTAACAATAGTTATTTTAAATTATTTTATTCTTCTTAATTATCATAAACTTATTTTTAGAAAAACTGTCTAACAATCAATAATAGTCATTTATCTTTTCACTTTTATTGATCTATTATTGTGCAATATTGGCGACATTTTAGGTCAATCAAAAAGCCAATAAATTCGTTAAAATCCATTGACCTTACTTAGGTTTTTCTTCATTATCGCATCGTTTTAAGCAAGCTATTTTCCTCTATGAATCCATCTATTTCTCTCATACGCGAGATTGATGCGTTATTACCACAAACACAATGTGGTCTGTGTGGGCACCGTGACGGCTGTCTACCTTACGCAAAGTCCATTGCTGAAGGTGAAGAAGCAAATAAATGTGTTCCTGGTGGACAGCCAGTGGCAGATGCACTGGCACAATTATTAAATCGCTCATTATTACCTGCTGAAACGAGTGTCTGGCCTGTACAGGCGGATGGACGCCCACAACGCATGAAGGCAATTATTCGCGAAGATGAATGCATCGGATGTACAAAATGTATTAATGCCTGCCCAGTAGATGCCATTATTGGTAGTGGTAAGCTCATGCATACAATTTTGACTGATCTATGCACAGGTTGTGAGTTATGTATTCCACCCTGCCCTGTTGACTGTATTGATCTGGTCGAAGACACTCAAGCATTGCCAAGCGAACAGCAACGCATTGCAGAACAAAATGATTTACGTCAACGTTATTACGCTCATATTCAACGTGAAGAAAAACGCCGTATTCACCGCAAAGGCCCTGTTGTACGTGCTGAAATAGATACTCAGCTGTTTGCACAGTTCTCTCAAGCACTTGATGATTTACCTTCAATTCAGCTCATCGAGAAGCCAAAAGAAGCGATTGTAAGCGATGCAAAAACCACAATTGAATTAGCGAAAATTCGTACTCAAATTAAAAAGTTGGAAAAGCAGCTCAGTGTTCGAGAAGATGCCAAAAAGCGTCTTCAACTTGATGAACTACAACAGCAACTCATTCAATTACAGGAGGTGTGAATGGCCGTCAAAAATATGACGAAAAAGCAGATTCAAATTTTCTTTGAACGCCTTCGTGAACAAAGACCTTCTCCACAGACCGAATTAAAGTATTCATCACCATTTGAATTGCTCATTGCCGTTATGTTATCGGCGCAAGCAACCGACGTTAGTGTCAACAAAGCAACTGATAAGCTCTATCCTGTTGCGAACACCGCTGAAAAAATCTATAACTTAGGCGTAGACGGGTTAAAAGAGTACATTAAAACGATTGGTCTTTATAACGCAAAAGCCGAAAATGTTATCAAGACCTGTAAGATTTTAATGGAGCAGTTTAACGGTGAAGTTCCAAGTAACCGAAAAGATTTGGAAGCTTTGCCAGGCGTAGGCCGTAAAACAGCTAATGTGGTTTTAAATACTGCATTCGGTCAACCGACTATGGCTGTCGATACCCATATTTTCCGTGTTGGAAACCGAACGGGCTTAGCAATAGGTAAAAATGTTCTTGAAGTTGAACACCGCTTAGTAAAAGTCATTCCTAAAGAATTTATTTTAGATGCACATCATTGGCTGATATTACATGGTCGTTACTGCTGTATTGCCCGTAGACCAAAATGTTCAGAGTGCGTGGTTGCTGATGTATGTAACTGGCCGGACCGCTTTGAATTTGGTGCTCAAAAACAAATTGCGGTTAAAAATATTGAGGCAGAATAAAAGTTGGGTATAGCTTATACCCAATTTGGTTACTTTAAACGCTTTTGCTGTTTTCTTTCTTCTTTCGCTTGTTTTTGTACTTTTCTCAGCATTTTGTAGCTTTGATACAGTAAAAATAACAATAGTGCCAGACTCAGCAATACCACCAAAATCAAAATGATTTTCAAATCATTCTCCTGCACTTAATGAAAGAAAAGAGCCCTCACAAAGAGGGCTCGGTATTACAAATAATATTAAATTATTTGTCTAAGATGTTGAACAAATCTTTTTGTACATCTTCAATTGTACGCAAGCCATCAAGCTTGTCATAAGTTGGCGCATTTTCACCAGAAGCAGCACGACCTTGGTAGAAACCAACCAATTGTTCTGTTTCAGTGTGATAAGACGCTAAACGCTTACGGATTGTTTCTTCTTGGTCATCTGGACGTTGAACAAGATCTTCACCAGTTTCATCATCTTTACCTTCCACTTTAGGTGGATTGTATACAACGTGATAAACACGACCAGAAGCAGGATGCTGACGACGACCAGAAAGACGTTTTACGATTTCTTCATCAGGTACATCAATTTCAATTACATGATCAATGCTGATCCCTTCTTTTTCCAAAGCTTCTGCTTGAGGAATAGTGCGTGGGAAGCCGTCGAAAATACAACCATTCACGCAGTCAGGTTGAGCAATACGTTCTTTTACTAAACCGATAATGAGTTCATCTGAAACTAAACCGCCAGATTCCATCACACTTTTAGCTTTTAAACCTAATTCAGTACCTTCACGAATTGCAGCACGGAGCATATCACCGGTTGAAATTTGTGGGATATTGTAGCGCTTACAGATCAACTGAGCCTGAGTACCTTTGCCTGCCCCAGGTGGTCCGAGTAAGATAATGCGCATAAAAAACATCCTCATTTAAAACAATGAATGTGAGGTCTGGCAGATTTAGTTTCATTGATCTTCAATAGATCCTGCCCGACTTCGAATTATAAGAAAGCCACAAACAAATGTATTGTACCAGCAATAAATCCGGTTACCCCACCTAGTACAATAAGAATCCACTCGTCCTCTTGAAATGCTGGACGTAACAAATTCTGAAACTCTTTTGGTGTTAGTTCACGAATACGCTCTTTAAACATTTGAAAAATCTTCTGTGCCCGGCTTGCATTTAGTGCAGGGTCACATACCGGTCCCATCGTAATTTCAATTGAACGATCAATCAAGTCCGTCTTTAACCTTGCATACTCTCTTGGGCCTAAAGAAAGCTGTAAAGATGTTCGAACAAGTGGAGTTTCCATGATTTCGTTAATATGACGTTTAACAATACGACGCGTTTTGTCCTTGCGTGAACCATACATCATTTCTGTCATAATTGATTTTAACGTAATCAGATCTTCTGTCACTACGCTTGAGAAGACTTCTGAAACTTCTTCTTGACGCTTCATGAAAGCCCCTTGAACATTATAAGTACCAATTCGTAAAACAGGTACAATCCAAGGGAACTTACGATCTTTTGTTAATCTAAATATTTGCGGATAACGAATGTAATGCGGCTCAATCGGGTTAAATACCATCCAGATTGCAATCCAGTTAGTTAAAAAGCCCCAAATAGACGCCCAAAACGGTACTGTCCAATGCCAAGGCACCACAAACCAGACCACCATTTGGAAAACACCAAAGAACATCCCGATTAAAGCACTAATATGCCAAATAAAGTTGATTTCTTTTTGTCCAACTTTTAAAAACATACGTACCATTAAACGGCGATCACCTTCCATTTGGCTCACCACCATTTCACGCATATCAACCAGTGACTCAACGTTCATAGTCAGCTCAGTCACTAATTCTCTGAGTACACCTGGCAACTGCTTATGCGCTTGAGCATAAATACGGCGTTTAATCGAATAAGGTAAATTTTCCCAAAGCACTGCATTACGATCGATCATGACTTCATCAATCAAATGCTCAAGTTCAAATCCGACTTGCTCACCAATAATACGCGCCATGTCTTCAGGGTCCATTGCTTCTAAAAACTCACGCAAAGAACCTAACTTGGATAAAGTATTATCGGTAATAATTCCAGAGATACGTCCAGCTTTACGTGGCACAATACCTTGCCAGCCGACTGGTAAAGGACCTAAATGAAATCCCCAAAACTTGATTGGGTAAAACACCATTTTTAAAGCCATCCACACATGTGCCCATGTGACAAAGGCAGTGACCGGAATGATACTCAAAACGGCCCAAAAATCAGGTCTGTGTAAAAAGGTCTGCCACAATCCGCTGACGTACTCTAACATGTAAGACTCTCGTATTTATTTGTGCTCTGCTTATGGCGAGTTAACGATAAACTGCTTTGTTTTATAAACCAAAACTTAGAGAATAAGAAAATTGTATTTGTGGTTTAGTATCTGCAGCAACATCACCATTCTGGTCCGTTAATTTTTCCGCTGCGCCGATACCCACACTAAACGTACTAATTCTTTCTGAATTCAACAATACATATGCCAAATCAACACCAGCACCTAAACGAGATTTATAATCTCCATCTACCGATTTACTATCAAGATGTCCAGCATAAAAGCCAATATAGTAACCATTTTTATCTGTTCCAGTAAGGTAGTACGGATAGCGGAATCCGACTTGTCCTCCAGCAGTTTTATCGCCATTTAAAAATGCACCAACTTTTGCGTAAGCAATTCCATAAGGATTTACCCACTCACCATTGAGATGTAACAATTTTTGTGTAAAACCGGCGCCTACATTCCAGGTAGATGCTTTATGATCTGCTAATTTTGCTTCTGGAAGAAATGAGTAATCTTGAGCATGTGCCCAACTGCTTACTGTCAAAACTGCAAGTAAGGGATAAATTTTTCTCATTATTTTCTCCATTTTCCCTAATCGTATGGTGAGAACAACCCTATTCTATTGAATGAGAGACTTTAACAGAATTATTTTGCTTCTTATATACAAGACTCTACAATTTTGTTGTCTACAAAGTCAAAAAAGCCAATTTGCCTCTTCACTGAAACTTTGAAAAATATGCGATATTTTAAGTGCGCTTGCGTTAGAATAAGCAGCTATTTTTCTCACCCTATGTCATTAAGTCGATCCGTATGAAACAGCACTTTCCTTTAAAAGATATCCAGCAAGAAAAGCGCATTTATCGAGGTCGTATATTTTTTGCCGTAGGGCTTGTGATTATCTGTTTATTGGTACTAGCCAGCCGATACGCTTATCTACAAATTTTTCATTATGATGAGTTCTCGACAGCATCGGATAAAAACCGTATTCGCCTACAACCCCTTCCACCTGCTCGTGGTTATATTTATGACCGCAATGGGGTTTTACTGGCAGATAACTACCCTGTTTTTACTGCAACATTAAGTAAAGCAGATGTTGAGAACGTTGATACCGTTATTGAACAATTACAGCCTATTTTAGAGCTCACTCAAGAAGATGTAGATCGTTTTAAAAGCCGTATTAAAACAGCACGTAAAACTGAACGTGTGGCCATTAAACTGAATTTGACTGAGACAAATATTGCCAAGTTTAGTGAAGTTAAATACAAATTTCCTGGGGTTAGAATTGAAACCCAAATGACGCGCTATTATCCACATGGTGATTTATTTGCTCACGTGATTGGATATGTTGGCCGTATTAACGATAAAGAATTAAAAAGTATTGATAAAGATTTATACGCTGGAACAAACCTGATTGGTAAAATTGGTGTAGAAAAAAGCTATGAAGATTTACTTCATGGAACACCTGGTTATGAGTCTGTAGAAGCAGATGCTCATAGTAATATTTTGCGTCACCTAGGCCGTAAAGACCCAACCCGTGGTAATGATCTCTACTTATCATTAGATTATGGTTTGCAAGTTGTCGCATCACAACAGCTCGCAGGTCGACGTGGTGCAATTGTTGCGATAGACCCACGCACCGGTGAAATTCTTGCGTTGGTTTCAAGCCCAAGCTTTAATCCTAACTTATTTGTGACGGGTATTAATCATAAAGATTATAGTTCTCTACGTGACAATATAGATCAGCCTCTTTATAACCGTGCAGTACAAGGTGTATACCCTCCTGGTTCAACCATTAAGCCAATGGAAGCGATGGGCGGTTTACATTATGGAATTGTTGATTGGGCTACTGCTATTTCCGACCCTGGTTATTTCCATTTACCGGGTGACTCACACAAATTCCGTGACTGGAAAAAAACCGGCCATGGCATCGTGAACATGCACAAAGCCATTATCATGTCTTGTGACACCTATTTTTATATTTTGGCCAATCAAATGGGCATCGATCAGATGAACCAATGGATGCGCCAATTTGGCTTTGGCCAAAAAACAGGTGTCGATTTACCAAGTGAAAGTGAAGGCTTATATCCAAATCCTGAATGGAAAATGCGTACACGCAAATCCAAATGGATGAAAGGTGAAACGATTTCAGTCAGTATTGGTCAAGGTGCATTTACCGCAACTCCTTTACAACTCGCCATGGCAACTGCCATTACGGCGAACCATGGCTCGCATGTAGTTCCACATGTTTTACGTGCAACCCATGGTGCAAAACCTTTTACCGTACGTAATGCACCTGATGGAAAAATTAATTTCAATGGTACAGATGAAGATTGGGTAAAAATGCGAGAAGCCATGATTGATGTAATTCAATCAGGTACTGGTCGTGGCATCCGTACACCGCTCTATCAAATTGCCGGAAAAACAGGTACAGCACAGGTTAAAAGTATTGCTCAAGGTAAACGTTATAACGAAGCTGCGCTTAGTGAACGCCAACTTGACCACGGTCTTTTTGTTGGCTTTGCTCCGGCTGATAAACCAGAAATCGCTATTGCAGTTATTTGGGAAAATGGCCGTCATGGTGGTTCAGCAGCCCAACTTGCTAAACCCGTGTTTGATTACTGGTTATTAACCCGTAAGAAAAATCCGATTCGACCAGCCAACCATCAGGTTAATGGTGGCTTGATGACCGCTGGAATTAAACCGGGTGAACTCCCAAGTGGTAATGAAAGTGCCAGCTCTACTCCTGCGACCTCTGCTCCGACTTCCGCAGCAGCCTCTACTCCACAGGCAACACCAACTCGTCCTGCTACAAACGAGGTCGATGAATAATGAAAAATCAATTACGCATTATTGGGGGCGAATGGAAAAGACGAGTTTTACCATTCGCCAGTATTGAAGGATTAAGACCAACTCCCGATCGTGTCCGCGAAACTTTATTTAACTGGCTCATGTGGGACATTCAAAAAGCTCATGTTCTCGATATCTGTACAGGTTCTGGGGCATTAGGCTTTGAAGCATTATCGCGCGGTGCTGCATCTGTTTATATGATTGAGCCAGATAAGACGCAGGCACGATTTTTAAAAGATAATATTCAATTGCTCAAAGCGCAGAATTGCCATTTAATTAATGCAACTGCTCAACAAGCTCTACCACGCCTAAAAGAACAGTTTGATGTCGTTTTTTTAGACCCTCCTTATAGTCTTAATTTATGGCAAGAACTTGCCCACTTAGCAGATATCCATATTAAAAATAATGGGTACATTTATGTTGAAGCTGACCGAGATTTATCTCAGCTTCACCTTCCTGCAACATGGCAGCAAGTTAAAACAACCAAAGCTGGTACAGTCCATGCAGGGCTTTACCAAAAAGTAAGCGAATAAAAAGGTAGCCTTAAGCTACCTTTTTCGCTACAAAGTTTTAAATTAACTCAAACCAATCACTGCAACAAGTGCTGCACAGGCACCTACAATTTTTTTGCCATATGGCACATAACGTGTAAATACTGCACCGAGTGCAAGCCCACCACAATAGATAAGTGCCATACCAGCAACCATACCAGTTACTAACGCCACGATATGCCCTGCATGTGCTAACTCAACACCATGAGCCATACCATGAAAGCTTGCGAGTAAAGCGGCAGCGATAGGTAAAATCCGATTTGATTTTGTCCATAGCGCAATCGCTGTAATAATTAAAGAAGCAACAATACCGTATTCAGCAACATTGGCGGGCACCAAACCTTGAGCACCTACCAAAAAGCCGATCACTAAGGTGATACTTAAAGTGATGACACCAGCGATTTTCCACTGTTTGGCTGCCGACCATAGCAAGACACCAAAGCCTAAAGCCATTATTAAATGATCCAACCCTGTAAACGGATGAATAAAGCCTGCCATAAAACCTGAATGTACATGGTCTTGCCCCGGATGAGCCATAGCTAACGCAGGTAACATGCTAAGGAGCCCAACGCTCCATTTTTTAATGAAGTTCATAGTTACTCCTTAAGCCTTAAACAGCCCTTGCTTCTCAATAAATTGAATAATTTCTTCAAGCCCATCTTGTGTTTTCATGTTTGAAAATAAAAATGGCTTTTCACCACGCATGCGTTTTGCATCTTGGTCCATCACATCGAGGTTTGCTCCCACCATTGGTGCGAGGTCAGTTTTATTAATAATCAGTAAATCTGACTTGGTAATACCCGGTCCTCCTTTACGAGGGATCTTTTCGCCACCTGCTACATCAATGACATATAAAGTTAAATCAGAAAGCTCTGGGCTAAATGTTGCTGCTAAATTATCACCACCGCTTTCAATAATAATGAGTTCTAAGCCATCAAATTTTTCGCACAGATCATCAATCGCAGCTAAATTAATTGAGGCATCTTCACGAATTGCTGTATGCGGGCAACCACCTGTCTCGACACCTACAATACGATCTGGTGACATCGCTTCATTACGGGTTAAAAAGTTTGAGTCTTCTTTGGTATAAATATCATTTGTCACCACTGCCATATTATATTTATCACGCAAGGCACGGCATAAGTTAAGTGTAAGTGCTGTTTTACCTGAACCGACTGGTCCGCCAATTCCGACTCGTAATGGACTACGTTCTGTCATAATTTTTATCCTTTTTCCTAAACTTAAGATCTGAATAACCGTGAATATTGAGTTTCGTGTTTCATGCTCAGCATGGCATAGCGCGGCAAAGCACTACTCAATTGCTCATCTTTAAGTTTTAAAGCTTTCTCTACCGCTTGTGGTACTCGCCCATGCAAATGCCATAAAATTCTTTGTCCTGCCATTTGGCCCAATGGGACAGTTTTTACTGCGGCTAAAACCTGATTTTCTAAAACGGTAAAGGTATACGCCGTAAGTACATCCACCTCTTTAAGTTCTAAACGACCGCAAAGCTGTGCATAGACAGGCACAAAACCAAACTGCTTTTTAACCTCAA
Organism: Acinetobacter sp. FDAARGOS_494; assembly: GCF_003812225.1. Lineage (NCBI taxonomy): Bacteria > Pseudomonadati > Pseudomonadota > Gammaproteobacteria > Moraxellales > Moraxellaceae > Acinetobacter > Acinetobacter sp. FDAARGOS_494. Next base: position 2,806,635 of record NZ_CP033866.1, on the reverse strand, counting down.
CTGTTTTCTTTAAAACATCTTTAATCCATGCATTTAAAGAAAATGCGAGTTGCTGAGATTCGGCCAAAAGCTCTTTACTTTCTCGGCTTGCCTTATACAAATGTGCCCAAATTAGAAACTGATCTGGGTCATCATAATGTTGCATAAGACGTTTAAGTACAGGCAACTCAAAGCGTACTAGCAGCATTTCAAGCACTTCTTCAAAGTAAGCAATTGCCGAGGATTCATCGTGTATTAAGCCAATATCAATGGCGGTTTCCACACCTTGCGAATAGCAATATGCTCCAACTGGTAATGCCGTAGAAGACAATGTCAGCAGTTGCAGTAATTGCGCAGCATTATGAGTGGACATGGTGTAAAACTTTGATTGGACTTAAACGATGGTCATGGCTATGCTGTGCATAGGCACCGCTTTCAGGTTCAAATGGATGATCGGTTTCTGTCACAGTAAGTCCCAAACCTTCTACCATTTCTGCAAGCACATGATCAGGCTCAAAATATAAAGCTGTTGGTGTCAGCATTAATGGCACATGTCGGTTACCTAAATGATAAGCCGCTTTAAGCAAATCAAATTCAGTCTGAGCAGTGACTTTCATTAGCCGTTCAGGTTTGGCATCGACACGTAATACATCCCCTTCTTGCGTTGCAATATATGAACCACTACGCAAAATGCCGGTACGTGGCAAATCCGCACCAATATCTACGCCACTCGCTAAAGCCGCTCGAAAACGTGATTTTTGGCGGGTATCAAACGTTAGCTCAACCGTTTCAAATGCCTGATCAGGAGAAATATCTTCAAGACGTTGGGTGTAAATTTTCATTTAGCTTTTCTCTCCTTACTTATTTCTTTCATATATAAGGTAATGAGGCAAATCACCTCTATAAATTTCATTAAAACAAGAAATAACGCTGTGCCATCGGTAATACGTCAGCAGGTTCACACGTTAGTAATTCACCATCGGCCCGCACCTCGTAAGTCTCAGGATGAACCTGCATAACAGGACAATATGTATTGTGTTTCATATCGGCTTTGGTAATTGAACGCGTGTTTTTACAGGGACTGATTAACTTTTTAAGGTTTAGCTTCTCAGCAACTTTTTTATCAATTGCGACTTGAGATAAAAAGGTAATACAGGTGTTATGTACACCACGTGGATAAGCACCAAACATTGGGCGATAATGCACTGGTTGAGGTGTAGGAATTGAAGCATTAATGTCACCCATTGGCGCTGCTGCAATCATGCCACCTTTAATGATCATGGAAGGTTTCACGCCAAAAAACGCAGGCTTCCATAACACTAAATCAGCAAGTTTTCCGACTTCAACCGAACCAATTTCATGGCTTAAACCATGGGTAATTGCCGGGTTAATTGTATATTTGGCAATGTAGCGTTTAACGCGATTGTTATCATAAAACTCATTATCACCCTCTAATGGGCCACGTTGTACTTTCATTTTGTGGGCAGTTTGCCAAGTTCGTAAAATCACTTCACCCACACGTCCCATTGCCTGAGAGTCAGATGACATCATGGCAATTGCGCCTAAGTCTTGTAAAATATCTTCAGCAGCAATGGTTTCACGACGAATACGACTTTCTGCAAAAGCAATATCTTCAGCAATTGCTGGGTCTAAATGGTGGCATACCATGAGCATATCTAAATGCTCATCAATGGTATTGATCGTGTAAGGTCGTGTTGGGTTGGTCGAAGATGGCAAGACATTACTTTGCCCAATTGCTTTTAAAATATCGGGAGCATGCCCGCCGCCCGCACCTTCGGTATGGTACGTATGAATCGTACGGTCTTTAAATGCCGCTAGCGTTTCTTCTAAAAAACCACCTTCATTCAATGTATCCGTATGAATTGCGACCTGTACATCATACTCATCTGCAACGCTCAAACAGTTATCAATAGCCGCAGGTGTTGAACCCCAATCTTCGTGTAGTTTTAACCCAATTACTCCTGCTTTAATTTGCTCGCTAATGGGGTCAGGTAAACTTAAATTCCCTTTACCCAATAGACCAATATTCATAGGCAAATCATCAATCGCCTGCAACATGGTCGCAATATGCCAAGGCCCTGGAGTCACTGTCGTTGCCGAAGTACCTGCCGCAGGTCCTGTCCCCCCCCCCACCATTGTCGTTGTCCCAGACATCAGCGCGGTTTCAACTTGCTGAGGACAGATCCAGTGAATATGAGTATCAATACCACCAGCTGTTAAAATTTGTCCTTCACCTGCAATTACTTCTGTCGCAGCACCTAAAGGAATGGTAATGTCGGGTTGAATATCAGGGTTTCCAGCTTTCCCAATTTTCCAGATTCGTCCATTCTTTAAGCCCACATCGGCTTTAACAATTCCCCACCAATCCACAATTAAAGCATTGGTTATGACTGTATCGGCAACTTCATCAGCTAGAAGCTGAGATTGTCCCATCCCGTCACGAATAACTTTTCCGCCACCAAATTTAACTTCTTCACCATATGTCGTTAAGTCTTGCTCAACTTCAATAAAAAGCGCTGTATCAGCCAAACGAATACGATCACCAACCGTTGGACCAAACATTTCTGCGTATGCACGACGTGACATTTTCATAACTTATTACTCATCTTTTCATTATTGTTGTTATCTTTAATCCAGCTTGCCCATTACCCGACCAGCAAAACCATATACTTCTCGCTTACCAGCTAAAGCAACAAGCTCTACTTCTCGACTTTGTCCCGGTTCAAAACGTATTGCTGTGCCTGCTGCAATATTTAACCGAAAACCTTTGACTGCCTCACGATCAAACTGTAAGGCATCGTTTGCTTCATAGAAATGAAAATGCGAACCGACTTGAATAGGCCTGTCGCCAAGATTAGCCACCACAACCTTTAAAGTTTCTCGTCCAACATTTAGTTCAATATCAGTTTCTGGAGTAATAACTTCACCGGGAATCATAAGTATTCCTTTTATACAATGGGCTGATGAACAGTGACTAATTTCGAACCATCAGGAAAAGTTGCTTCAACCTGCACCTCAGCAATCATTTCCGGTACGCCATCCATGACATCTTCACGCTTTAATAAAGTCGTTCCAAAGTGCATAAGTTCACTCACCGTCATACCATCCCGTGCACCTTCAAGTAAGGCTGCAGAAATAAATGCAACAGCTTCCGGATAGTTCAACTTTAAGCCGCGTGCTTTACGACGCTCAGCCACTAAGCCTGCAGTAAAAATGAGTAACTTATCTTTTTCTGTTGGATTGAGTTCCATATCTCTTTCCTAAATAGCATCTAATTTTCTTTAAGCAAAATGCGTGCTCAAAAGCAGCATACCGGTTTTAATCGTTTTTAAAATACGCAATTTAACGTAACTTAAGTTTTCCAAATTCTTGGAAATTCTTCATCTAAATCAAACCAATAACGTCTTAATTTAGCCCGTATAGCTGCGAAAGCATCATGACATCGTCGTACATCATTTCCTAAAAAACGCGCACACAGTACATCTTCTAATAAGGTCAACGTCACGGGAACATCCATACGCATAATGAGTTCACGGATGAGTTCAATATGTTGCTCTAAATAAAATGAAGAACGGAATTTTTCAGGGGGCACGGCCCAAAAACTGGCCATCACCGCTTGATTATTCATTCCTAAACACGAGCTTAACCAACGGTCGCCTCCCTCAAAATATAAAGTATCGGCAACTAATAACTTGTTTTTGCGCCATAATTTAAACTGGTTGTGATAGCTTCCCTGAACAAAATTCTCAGCCCGAGCCTGCCGCCCCAAGACCAACATATCCCATCCAATAAAGCTTGCTGTTTGTTCAAGATGGATATCTGTTTCTGAGTGGGCTAAAGCACCGTCAAAAAGCATTGTTTCTTGCGGCATCCACTCTAAAATAGAATCATCTTTTACATTCAAATAAATATGCTGGAAAGCATGTTTTCCATTTGTTCTATACCACTTACCCGCTCCCGGTGTGGTAATTACAGCATGCGCCTGCCTTTCTGTTTCAATTTGAAAAGTAAGATGATCACCGCCTGCAATTCCAGCCGGTGGATGAACAATAATGGCATGACAAACCCCAGTTTTTTCGGGCCAGAGCATTTTTTGCACCCGAACGGGGCCATAATGCTTTCTGTGACTCATTATGGTGCGCGAGTTTTCATAACAAAACCCCAGTTCTAACTGGGCATACCAAAATGGTGCTGAAGAAGTCTGAAAAGTTTGTTGAATTCGATTCATTTTGGCTCATTTTTGATAATGGCTTTTTTGATAAGCAAAATATGCACCAAAAGCAAAAAGTGGCTATTACAAACTTAGAAACAATTTTTTTATTTTAATGAGTCAAAAAATCATCAATGTCTAACATAAAACCACAGTAAAGCATGGAATTATTTATACAATAGCGCCCATTCTCGCTCTTATAAATTTTTCCCATGAAAATCTTTTTCGTGTTAGTACCGTTTGTATTTTTAACTGGGTGTATTTTTGGCCAATCAAGTGAGGTCAAACGTGCAGAAAAACTTTTAAATAACTTTCAATGTAAAAATATTGAAACAAGTGAAATTTCTACAAGTTCAATCAACTCTTATTACCAGCAATCTTTAGCGGTGAGTAAGGAAAAAGCGACCTCTTATGTAGAAAGCTATAAAAATGGTGAAGAATTATTTGCAATGCCCTTAGATGAAGTCGTAGAACAGCAATACCAACTTTATAAAGCAGCGTGCGATTCTTTAGGTGGGGTTTCTGCCCAACCATAAATTTTTAAAAGTATCCATTAAATCACTTTAGTGGATACTTTTAATTCTCAACTAAAATATAAAAAAACATAGCCCCAATCTGTGCAATTTTTACTCACTTTACCTTTTGTTAAAATTAAACTACATACTAAAGCTTTTATTTTCGATTCTTTTTTCCTAGCCTGTCAGTACTTTATATTTATTTTTTTGAGGTTTTATTCATTATGAAAAAATCATTATTAGCAATTGCACTTATGAGTACCCTTCTTGTCGCATGTAATAAACATGAAAATAAAACAGAAACAACCTCTGATGCATCTACTCCTGTACAAACTGCTCAATCAAATAATAATGAAGCGGTAGATACAGCACATACAGCCGAGAATTCTTTAGATTGGGATGGTAAATATAAAGGTACGCTTCCTTGCGCAGACTGTGAAGGCATCAAAACTGAATTAGAATTAAAAGATGATAAAACTTATGAGCTAACAGAAACCTATCTTGGTAAAGGTGATGCAAACCCATTTGAAACCCATGGTAAGTTTACTTTCGATAAAGACAATACTTCTGTTATTACCTTAGATGATAAAGCTCAAAACCGTAAATTCTTTATTGGTGAAAATACCGCGACCGCTTTAGATATGGAAGGTAAAAAAGTTGAAGGTTCTTTAGCTGAACATTATGTTTTGAAAAAAGAAGATTAATCTATTTTTCAATATAAATAAAAAACCCGCTCAAATGAGCGGGTTTTTTATGAAGTCAATTCTTAGTGAGCTGAGAATTGGTTCATTGTGTTTTTAGCATCGTCACCAGCTTTAAGTGCATTTTCACCAGCGAAGATTTCTTTGTGGTCATCACCGATGTCAGAACCAGCCATTGCTTGGTGTTTCACACATGCGATACCGCCACGGATTTCTTTACGTTGTACGCCAGCAACATAAGCTAACATACCTTGGTCACCGAAGTAACCTTGTGCTAATTCATGAGTAGAAAGAGCAGCAGTGTGGTATGTAGGAAGTGTGATCAAGTGATGGAACACACCAGCTTCACGCGCAGCATCTGCTTGGAAAGTACGGATTTTTTCATCAGCTTCAGCAGCTAATTCAGTATTGTCGTACTCAGCGCTCATTAATTTAGCACGGTCGTAAGCAGATACATCTTTACCTTCTGCAACCCAACGATCGTACGCTTGTTGACGGAAGTTTAAAGTCCAGTTGAATGATGGGCTGTTGTTATAAACAAGCTTCGCATTCGGAACTACTTCTTTTACACGGTTAACCATGTGTGCAATTTCTTGTACGTTTGGAGTCGGAGTTTCGATCCAAAGTAAGTCAGCACCGTTTTGAAGGCTAGTGATACAGTCAAGTACAACACGGTCAATCTGAGTGCCTTCACGGAATTGGTATAGACCAGAAGCTAAACGAGTTGGACGATGTAATTTACCATCACGTTTAATTAAGATCTCATCTTCTTGAGCTTCTGAGATATCAATTTCTTGAGTATCTAAGTAGCTAATATATTTAGATGCGATATCACCTGGCTCTTTAACTACAGGGATCTTCTGAGTTAAGTCAGCGCCTTCAGAGTCAGTACGAGCAACGATAACACCGTCTTCAACACCCATTTCTAAGAATGCATAACGAAGTGCATGGATCTTAGCGATGAAGTCTTCATGTGGAACAGTTACTTTACCAGCTTGGTGACCACATTGTTTTGCATCAGATACTTGGTTTTCGATTTGAAGCGCACAAGCACCAGCTTCAATCATTTTCTTAGCAAGTAAGTAAGTTGCTTCTTCGTTACCGAAACCAGCATCGATGTCTGCAATAATTGGCACAACATGAGTTTCGAAGTTGTCGATTTGAGCTGTGATTTCAGCTACTTTCGCAGAGTCACCAGCTTCTTTTGCTTTATTTAAAGCACGGAACAAGTCATTTAATTCTTTTGCATCAGCTTGACGTAAGAAAGTGTAGATTTCTTCGATCAAAGCAGGTACTGAAGTTTTCTCGTGCATAGATTGGTCAGGAAGTGGACCAAATTCTGAACGAAGAGCAGCAACCATCCAACCAGAAAGGTAGATATAACGTTTGCTTGTCGTACCGAAATACTTTTTGTTAGCAATCATTTTTTGTTGAGCGATGAAACCATGCCAGCAACCTAATGATTGAGTATATTTGCTTGAATCAGCATCGTATTCAGCCATATCACGACGCATAATCGCAGCTGTATACTTAGCAATATCTAAACCTGTTTTGAAACGGTTTTGAAGTTGCATACGAGCAGCATCTTCTGGGCTAATGTCTGCCCAAGTGTTGCCGAATTTTGCTTTTAATTCACGTACTGCATCAATCGCTGTTTGATATGTAGTCATGATATTGTCCTGTATTCATTTTAGGATTTCATCGATCGAAGCCTAGAGTCATGTTATGAAAATTCCCTATGACACCAGCTGCTTCTTCATGTACACAGCTTAGACTTAGCCAATCAATTAATCCAATATCCTTCGTTAATCTTCAGTATTTATTTAAAAAATATACCAATAAATCGATATTATAAGTAAAACTAAAAAACATAACACTTTGTTTATAAAAACAAAATAATCCTAAAGGAGTATAGAATTTTGATTAAAAAACACTCCAAGCTTTATTTTTATACAGTTTTTGAAAATTTTCCATTCATTTTTAATATAAAAAGTCAATTGTAAATTAGGCGAATTTTGCCAATGCAAAATGTCAATCAATATGCTAGAACAGTACTAAATATTAAGAAAATATTTTTGTTCAATAATTATAAAAATAAAAATAGATCAACGATAATAGAATCCAGCATTTGAGATACTTTTTGCCCATACTTAATTTCAACAAAAAATGTCGTTTTTCTCATCATTTTTTCACACAATGTTCTTTAAATATGGCATAATTTGAAACAATTTTAGGGTTTTATTTTCGGTATTTTTTTTATGAATCTGGAGCGGGTAGATCTTAATCTATTAATATATCTTGATGTTCTTCTTCGTGAAAAAAACGTTACTCGCGCAGCCGAACAGCTTGGTGTTACTCAGCCTGCCATGAGTAATATTTTACGCCGCTTGCGTAATTTATTTAATGACCCTCTCCTGATCCGCTCATCTGAAGGGATGACACCGACAGAACGTGCACTTGAATTACAACCGCGTATTCGTGATGCTCTTTCCGACCTTTCAATGATTTTGGAACCGCGTACCGAATTCCGCCCTTATACCAGTAATCGCGTTTTCCGTATTATGACTTCTGACTATGCAGAAGCCACCCTAGTCCCTCGTCTTGTTAAAGCCCTCCGCTCAGAAGCACCAAACGTTGTACTCGATTTTCTTACTCCAAGTGATGTGTCATATAGAGACATGGAACAAGGTAAAGTTGATCTAGCCATTAACCGCTTCAATGAAATCCCGCAAAGCTTCCATCAAGTTTTGGTTTGGCGTGATAGCTTTAGCTGTATTTTAAATGACAAACACCCTGCTGTGACTCATTTAAATCTAAAAAGCTATTTAGATGCTCAACATATTTGGGTATCTAAAACGGGTATGGGTGTTGGCTTTGGGGTAAACCCAGATAAACAAGGTGGCTTGGGCTGGATTGATCAAGCATTAGAACGTATTGGTCAACGCCGCAAAATTTCTGTATTTACGCGTCACTATCAGATGCCGGCATTACTTGCTCAAAATGTTGACTTGATCGCTACTCTTCCAACTCGAATGGCACGTTTACAAGCACAAAATCCAAAATTAGTTATTAAAGATCCACCGTTTTACATTCCTGAGTTTGAACTTAAAATGGCTTGGTGTCCATTATTGCACCATCACCCAGCTCATCGCTGGTTACGCCAACTCATTCTATTTGTTGCTCGCCAAATGATCGAAGAGGAAAATCGTGAATTCCTGACTAATAATTCACAATTTTCCCACTATTAAATAAGTTTTAATTTAATTGTCTCTTTCAAACATTATCTTTAAGCGCTGAGCAATCAATCTGATTACCTCAGCGCTTTTTTGTGTTAAAACATAGTCATAATAATGATGATCCTCGGGTGATTTGTGAGTCTCTTTCAAAATATCATTATCATCGTACTGCTCATCATCGCAGCAGGCTTTTTATCTTTAACTGAAATTGCTCTAGCTGGTGCCAGAAAAGTAAAGTTAAAGATTTTAGCCGAAGCTGGCGAAGAACGTGCTCAAAAAGTACTTGATTTACAAGAACAATCTGCAGACTTTTTTGCAGCGTCCCAAATCGGCTTAAATGCTGTTGCAATCTTAGGTGGTATATTGGGTGAAGCTGCGTTTCGTCCTTTTTTTGTGAACTTAGTTGACCGTTTCTATGAAGGACCTTGGACGCAAACCATTGGATTTGCCCTATCTTTCACATTGGTAACTTCTTTGTTTATTTTATTCGCCGATTTAATGCCAAAACGCTTGGCAATGATCGCACCTGAAAAAATTGCAATTAGTGTAATTAACCCTATTCAGATTTTTATCAAAATCTGTAAGCCTTTAGCATGGGGAATTAATGCAATTGCCAATTTGCTATTCCGCTTGTTTAAAGTAAATACCACACGCGAAGACAATATTACTTTTGATGATATTTCAGCAGTGATGGATGCAGGTGCTCAAGCAGGTGTACTACAAAAACAAGAACATCACTTTATTGAAAACGTATTTGAGCTTGAAGAACGTACAGTCCCATCAAGTATGACAACACGTGAAAATGTTGTTTATTTTACGCTTAACGAGCATGAAGATAGCATTCGCCAAAAACTGGCAGAATATCCTTATTCCAAATTTCTGGTTTGTAACGAAAATATTGATCAAGTGATTGGCTATGTAGATGCTAAGGATATTCTTGTACGTATTTTAAACAACCAATCTTTAACCCAGCTCAATGAATCGACTATTCGTACGGTTCTAATGATACCTGATACTTTAACACTATCAGAATTACTCGATCGCTTCCGCTCAACAAAAGAAAAGTTTGCTGTTGTAATTAATGAGTATGCGCTTGTCGTTGGGGTAATTACGCTAAGCGATATCATGATTACTGTTATGGGGGATTGGGTTACCCCTATGGAAGAAGAACAGCAAATTATTAAACGTGATAATAATTCTTGGCTGATTGATGGTAGTACACCTATTGAAGATCTTAAGCACGCGCTTGAAATGGATGAACTACCTGATGAAGAGAATTATGAAACATTAGCTGGTTTCATGATGTACCGTTTACGCAAAATCCCACGTCCAGCCGACTTTGTTGAATTTGGTGGTTATAAATTTGAAGTTGTTGATGTAGACCATTTTAAAATTGATCAGCTATTAGTAACACGTGTATTAGAAAAAAATGATTTACCTTCTCCACCTGATGAAAATTGATTTATTTTGGTGCAAAATATCCTGCAAATGCAGGATATTTTTTTTTGATAAATAATTTATTCCTTTTAAGATAATTATTATTTTTAAATAATTTTATATTAAAAGTTAAATTAATTATCCTAATCACAATTTCAAATATATAAATTAACTCATTCATTAAAATAAAAAAATTAAATTGAATTAAAATAAAGTTTTGCACATAAAAGATTTACAGATTCACTTTCGTTATGTAACGTAGGGAGTAGAAACTTTGTAAATGGGTATACTTCTCATTTCAGTATTCAAACAGAATATAATTTTTAAAAATACATGATAATTTCAAACATGATAAAGGTTTTATAAGTATATATAATAAGCACTATACATTATAAATAGATTATACCATTATTATATATGTTCAGTATTTCTTCAAAATATACCTTTCCAAGTGAATATATATTAACCAAATAAACTAAATATATTATTTGTCTTTTTAATAAAAATTCATAAGAATAATCGAGGTCAGAGTTTTTGAATAAACTTGTTCAGTAAAACTAAAGGCAAAGGATTGATTGTATGCTGACATTACTTGGTGTTGGCATGATTTTATGCTTCATGTATTTAATCATGTCCAAACGTTTAAGCCCTATTATTGCTTTAATTCTCATCCCATTTATTTTTTCTCTTATTGCCTGGGGCCTTGGTCACTACTTTGAAAGCTTGAGCCATATTGAGCTTAAAGGTCTCAGTGAAATGATGTTAGATGGCATCAAAAAACTTGCGCCTACTGGCGTAATGCTATTATTTGCAATTTTATATTTTGCCTTAATGATCGATGCAGGTCTTTTCGATCCTCCGGTTAAATGGATTTTGAAAAAAGTTAAAGGTGACCCCCTAAAAATTACATTAGGGACCGTTTTTTTAACTACATTAGTCTCTCTTGATGGCGATGGCTCAACCACTTACATGATTTGCGTGGCAGCCATGCTCCCTCTTTATCAACGCCTCGGTATGAATACACTGATCATGACAGCACTTATGTTGTTATGTAGTGGTGTAATGAATCTGACCCCATGGGGTGGTCCTACTGCCCGTGCAGCAAGTGCGCTCCAAGTTGACCCAAGCCATATCTTTGTACCAATGATTCTTCCGATGGTGATTAGTATTGGCTGGTTATTCTTCTTGGCATATTTATATGGTCGCTATGAGCAAAAACGTTTAGGCGTGATTGAGCTTGAAAGTCACCATGGTGACAACATTACAGTTTCAAAAGACCCAGAAGCAACTCGTCCACATTTACGTAAAGTAAATATGGTACTCACCATTCTTCTTATGATTGCATTGATCAAAGGTATTTTACCGATGTCAGTGTTATTCATGCTGGCGTTCTGTATTGCAATGCTCATCAACTACCCTGATGTTGATATGCAGAAAAAGCGTATCGCTATGCACGCAGACAGTATCTTGGCTGTTGTAGGTTTAATTTTTGCGGCAGGTATTTTTACAGGTATTTTATCTGGTACAGGCATGGTTGAAGCCATGTCTAAAGAATTTGTTGCAATGATCCCTACAAGTATGGGGCCATATCTAGCGCCAATTACTGCTCTGGTGAGCATGCCATTGACGTTCTTTATGTCAAATGATGCATTCTTCTATGGTGTATTACCTATTCTTGCTGAAGCAGCTTCACATTATGGTATTAGCCCAGAAGCGATTGCTCGTGCATCAATTGTAGGTCAGCCAGTGCATTTGTTATCACCTCTCGTTCCATCAACCTACTTGTTATGTGGTCTTGCTAAAGTCGACTTTGCAGACCATCAAAAGTTCACTTTTAAGTGGGCATTTATTACTTGTATGGTGTTAATGGGTACAGCTTTAGTGATTGGTGTTTTCCCACTTTTTAGTACGATGTAATTTGCTCTACTATAAAAATAAAAGCCCCTATCGGGGCTTTTATTTTTTATTTTTATTTTTTATTTATTATTTATTTACATACTCAATCATGGCGTCTAAGAACGCATGAAAGTGCAAGCTAATATCTTCTTGTAAAATTTTATAGGCATTATCAAATTGCACCATTGGAAAGCCTTCTTTCCAAAATGGGAAAATATTATGCAAGTCATGAGTAACTATTGCATCTTCTCGGACAATTGCTTGTGAAATTTGTGCCAAAACTTGCGCTGTCTCTGCGCCATCAACAGCAAGATAATCAATACCACGCGCTTTTAAAATACGAATTCGATCTTTTTTATAGCGAATTTTTTTAGCTTGAGCTGCATTTAAACCTAGTGCAAGAGTAACTGCCTCTACAAACTTCTCTTCAAAATTTGTATTTAGTGCCACCAAAGCCTGCTTATGTGCTTCCTGACGTCCTGCTTTCCCCCCGTTACGGATGATCTCATTGGCTTCCGTATCTAGCTTATCTTTTTTCATCGACTGTAAAATGTCTAAAATTTCGATATCGCTTAAAGATTCAGGAGATTGCTCAAACATAGGAGTCTCTATACATACAACTAAAGGCGTATTCTCTCATAAAAGCGATACTAAAGCAGAGTAAAATTTTTAATAGCATATTATCTTGACTATTTTTATAGTCCTAATCTCAGAGACTACACTCATAAAATCCGTTAATTCTTTGGTCATGATTTTACCATTTGCCAAATTAATTTTACCCTGATAATATTATTTTACCCTGATAAAAATATGCGGCTAAAATGAATACTAAAATCACCTATACTGCTTTCACTGGAAGCACGCTTATTGCGAGTGACTCCCTTGTTGAACTTGCAAAGAAACTAAAAGCTCTTCCTAAAACAACAGAAAATATTCTGATTTTTAATGATCAAACAGGTCAACAAATTGATCTTGATCTTTCTGGTTCAGAACAAGAACTTCAACAACGTTATGCTGAACCGGAAGAAATTAAAAAAGTTGGACGACCTAAACTTGGAGTAATTTCACGTGAAATCACTTTACAGAAAAAACATTGGGATTGGTTAGATCAGCAAAGCGCGAGTGCATCAGCAGTGATTCGCAAGTTAATTGATAAAGAGTTAAATAACCCAAATTCTGAAGGCAATATTATGCTAGCCAAACAAGCTATCGACCGCTTTATGTCTGCTATGTTAGGCAATATGCCAAATTACGAGGAAGCAACACGCGCCTTATATCAAGGTGATCGAGATATATTTTTAAAGATGATTCAGAGCTATCCCAAAGATGTAAGGGAATATTTAACTTTAAAAACTCAAAATATTTTCTAAACTCAATAAAAAAACCCGCTTACGCGGGTTTTTAGAACTTATTTTCAATCTATTAAAGACGAACTAATTCCACAATTTTCTCTACTGCTTCTTCAATCGTTTCAGCAGTTACCTCTGTATCTATACCATCCACAGAAGTTGTGATAATGACAACACCCGTCTCACGTAATAGAACCAATTGCTCAGCTGTTAAGCTTGTTTTCGCGATCGCAACTACACCTTGCTGAATCAGCAAACTTTCTAAAGCTTGAGCTTTTTCAATTAACTGTGCAGAAACACCAATAACAGCAGGTTTTTGACCTAAACGAGCAGCACGATCTTCAGCAGTAACAGGATTACTATGAGCCGTCCACTCTACCGCGGCTTCTACCATGCCCGCGCCAACAGTTACGTTACTTAAACGGTCAATAAAAATAAATGAACCTGTGTAACGTGAATCTTGATAACGGTCAAACACGACTGGAGCATCAAACTCAACCACAACATCTGCAATCGCATTTAACTCAAGCTCTTCTACTTGAGTGTGTTCGAGCGTATTCACATTTACACGATAGTTAATATTAGTTACTTTTGCTGGAACAGTTTGTGTACCAATCTTAATATTGTACAACTTACCTTTTACAAGTGGGTGTTCATTCATCCATACCACTGAAGCACGAACACTTCTTGAAATTAATGGTTGCTCGCCTGCACGTACTAAGACATTACCGCGACTAATATCAATTTCATCATTTAACGTTAAGGTGACTGCTTGACCCGCAACTGCCTGCTCAAGGTTACCGTCAAAAGTAACAATTTCCTTAACTGTAGAACGCTTACCAGAAGGCAACGCCACAATCTCGTCACCAACTTTAATTTCACCTAATGCAACTGTACCCGCAAAGCCACGGAAGTCGAGATTTGGACGGTTTACATATTGAACAGGGAAACGGAATTCATGTTTACTTGACTCGCGGTTGATTTCCACAGACTCAAGAATACTCATTAAGGTTTGCCCCTTGTACCAAGGAGTATGAGCTGATGGATTTACAACGTTATCGCCATTTAAAGCAGAAATTGGAACAAATAAAATATTGGCTGGACGGCGATCACCCAATTGGCTCACGAACGCATCATATTCAACCTGAATTTCATTAAAACGTTCAGATGAATATTCAACCAAGTCCATTTTATTAATGGCAACAACAATATTTTTAATTCCAAGCAAACTCGCAATAAACGTATGACGACGAGTTTGAGTTTGTACACCATAGCGCGCATCGATCAGGATAATTGCAAGATCAGCAGTCGATGCACCTGTTGCCATGTTACGAGTATATTGTTCATGGCCTGGTGTATCAGCAATAATAAACTTACGCTTTTCAGTCGAAAAATAGCGATAAGCAACATCAATAGTAATACCCTGCTCACGCTCAGCCTGCAAACCATCTACAAGTAATGCCAAGTCCGGTGCATCACCTGTTGTGCCCACTTTCTTACTGTCACGTGTTACAGCTTGCAATTGATCTTCATAAATCAATTTTGAATCGTAAAGTAAACGACCAATTAAGGTACTTTTACCATCATCTACGTTACCGCAAGTCAAAAAGCGTAGAAGGTCTTTTTGTTCATGTTGTTTTAAATACGCCAGAATATCTTGGCTGATTAAGTCTGATTGATGAGACATTGCTCAAACTCCACAAATTTAGAAACTGTCTTAGAAATAGCCTTCTTGCTTTTTCTTTTCCATTGAGCCTGCTTCATCATGGTCAATCATACGACCTTGACGCTCAGAACTTGTTGCCAACAGCATTTCCTGAATAATTTCTGGCAATGTATCAGCTTCAGACTCAACTGCACCTGTTAATGGATAACAGCCAAGCGTACGGAAACGTACAGACTTCATTTGCGGAACTTCACCCTCTTTTAAGCGCATACGTTCATCATCAACCATGATTAGCGTACCACTACGCTCAACCACAGGACGAACAGCAGAGAAATAAAGAGGAACAATTTGAATATTTTCTAAATAGATATATTGCCAGATATCCAACTCTGTCCAGTTTGATAACGGGAATACACGAATACTTTCGCCTTTGTTCACTTTACCGTTGTAAAGATTCCAAAGTTCAGGACGTTGGTTTTTAGGATCCCAACGATGTTTACTATCACGGAATGAATACACACGCTCTTTCGCACGTGATTTTTCTTCGTCACGGCGCGCCCCACCAAAAGCAGCATCGAACTGATATTTATCCAAAGCCTGTTTTAAAGCTTGGGTTTTCATAATATCCGTATATTTCGAACTGCCATGATCAAATGGGTTGATTCCTGCTTCACGGCCTTCTTTATTCTGATGAACAATTAAATCAAAACCATGTGTTTTTGCCATGTTATCGCGAAACGCGATCATGTCTTTAAACTTCCAACCCGTATCTACATGTAATAAAGGGAAAGGGAGTTTTGCAGGATAAAATGCCTTCAATGCAAGATGAAGCATCACAGCCGAGTCTTTACCAATTGAGTAAAGCATGACTGGATTTTCAAATTCTGCGGCTACTTCACGGATAATATGAATACTCTCAGCTTCAAGTTGCTTGAGATGTGTAAGTCTTGATTCAGTCATGAACACGCCCTTCTCTATCCATTTTGCCCATAAAATCTAGAAGCGGTATTACACCACCACTTAGAAGACCATGTGGAGGAACGAGTGCCATAACAACTCCAATTTTTCGTGATAAATAGTCCAACCACAAGCCTTTATATGGCTTATAGCATTAGTTATGCATTATAGTGATTTAAAACCGATTCCTTTTGCTTGTTTTTTCATATTGATATTCAAATTCATCATATACATGTAATATGCTGATTCACTTATACAACTTTGTAATCCTAGCTTGTGTAGTCGACTTAAGCAAATCATGTTCTAGTCTTTAGATTTCTTTAAAAACCATAAAAAAAGAGAAGCCTCTGTAGCCTCTCTTTCTTATTATAAGGTTAACTAAAAATTAGAAACCAAACATTTTACGCTCTAGAGGAATTTCCACTCCAATTGATGCACCCGCATCATTACCTTCTAAGTCAGAATCACTTACCCAACCATTAATTTTTAATGGAAGATCAGGTTTGATGTAATGTGTCCAAGTTAGATCAAGCGCTTTAATTTCATCATCTTTAGGGAATGCTTTATTAATTGCCAAGTTAGATTGGTTAACTTTAACCACCATAGCACGACCGCTTAAACGGTTCATCACGTCAAAGCGGATATCACCACCCACAGAATACATTTGTCCATCGCCACCCATCGCATGGCCTAATGGGAAGCCATGTTGGTAATAACCATCTTTATAAACATAATGATTATAGGAAATACCCTTCACATCATTATTAGTGCGGGTATCAGCCCATTCTGCATAAAGTTGATATGGCATATTATTATAGCTAGAAGAATAGTCGACTCCTGCTAAATACATTTTTTTAGAAGGAAGTAGTCCAGCTTCATCTTCACCAACATATTGACCATAAATACCAACAGGAGCATTTATAAGAGATTGTAGATTTAAACGAGCATCAAAACCTGCGATTTGGTTAGAACGATCTTCATCAGAATCATACACATTGTCATTCCCTTTAATTGCATTCCACAAAGAATCCCAACTTTCAGAACGTCCTTCACCACCCCATTGTAAAGTACGAGAAGCACCTAGTTCTAAATAGGGTAAAGGTCTTGCAGTTAAACGTAAGCCTAATAATTTCGCATGAGGAACAGCTTTATAATCATCTAATTGGCCTGCAAAAGCTTGATATTGCCAAGGTCCAATCCAAGATAACCATTTTGTCTCAAAAGCATTTTGTACAGCTCTTTGTGCCGTCACGCCATACACAGGACGACTTGCATCGCCTCGGATTAAGCTACCATCATGTCCAGGTCCCCACCATGTTGGAATTTGACCTGCAACAAGCCACTGGTTCCAGAGTTTACCAGCGACATATGAACCCTCAACGTTAACGTCATGCCCACTATCAATTTGAGGGTCTTTTTCTGCGTTTACACGGATTTTTGCATCCCAATTTTCACCACCAGCATTAAACTCTAATGAACCTTGGTACTGCGATTTTTGGTTATCACCAAATGCTTGAGGAATATTTTTGATATCAGTTTCAGCAAAAGCACCCACTTTAACTGTATCGTTATCTGCCTTTAATGCATTGAGAACTGAATTAATAACTTTTTGCTGTGCTGGATGAGTCACTTTAGCTTGAGAGAGAGCTCTTTGAATTTCATCACCACTTAATGGCCAAGTAGAAGTGCTGATGTTAATAACACCTTGTTGATTCAACCAGTTTAAGTCGGTACGTAAATCATCATTATTAAGCACTAAACCTTGTGCAAAAACAGCCGATGAAGCAGTTGCTAATAATGCAATCGAAAGTGTTTTTCTTAAAAACATGTCAGCACAATTCTCAAAGTTATTTATGAGCAACACATTAATTTTTTTATCGCAAATTTGCAATTGTTAAACTGTGCAATTACATTTTTTAACGGTGTTTTAAGTTTTCTATAACTTAAGTATTTTTTATATATAAATAGTTAATAAAAAAGGCAGTATAAACTGCCTTTTTCTGTATTGAAGATTAAATTAACCTTCTTTACGACGCATATGCGGGAACAAAATCACATCACGAATACTTGGTGCATCTGCAAAAAGCATAACCAAACGGTCAATACCAATACCTTCACCCGCTGTTGGAGGTAAACCATATTCAAGTGCTTCAACAAACTCTGCATCGTAATGCATTGCTTCATCATCACCAGCATCTTTTTCAGCAACTTGCGCTTGGAAACGTTCAGCTTGATCAATCGGATCATTTAACTCACTAAAGCCGTTTGCCAATTCACGGCCACCAATAAAGAACTCAAAACGATCAGTAATGTGCGGATTATCATCATTACGGCGAGCAAGTGGAGAAGTCTCTGCTGGGTACTCAGTAATAAAAGTAGGCTGACGAAGTTTAGTCTCAACCGTTTCTTCAAATACGATTGTTTGAAGCTTACCTAAACCAAAACCAGGTTTAACTTCTTCTTTTAATTCCTCACGAACAAATTTTGCAAGGAATTCACGATCGCCTACATTTTCAGGTGTGAACTGCGGATTATTCTCCAAAATCGCATCAAACATAGAGATTTTCTTGAATGGCCCTTTAAAGCTAAACACTTCGCCTTGGTAAGGCACATCAGTCGTACCTAAAATATCAATTGCTAGCTTTTCAAGCATGTTTTCAGTCAAAGCCATCAAGTCTTTATAATCAGCATATGCCTGATAAAACTCGATCATGGTAAATTCAGGGTTATGACGTGTTGATACCCCTTCATTACGGAAGTTACGGTTAATTTCAAACACACGCTCAAAACCACCAACAACTAAACGTTTTAAATAAAGCTCTGGTGCGATACGTAAGAATAATGGCATATCTAAAGCATTATGATGCGTCTCAAACGGACGTGCAGACGCACCACCCGGAATCACATGCATCATTGGCGTTTCAACTTCCATGAAACGTTCATTGGTTAAAAATGCGCGAATACCTGCAACGACTTTGGCACGAATTTCAAAAGTCTTACGCGTTTCTTCATTCACAATTAAGTCAAGATAACGCTTACGATATTTAACTTCTGTGTCGTTCAAACCATGAAATTTATCCGGCAATGGACGAAGCGATTTTGTAAGAAGTTCAAAACCTTCAAGGTGTACATATAAGTCACCTTTGCCAGAACGACCGATATAACCTTCAGCAGCAATAATATCGCCAAGGTCTAAACCTTTAATAGTTTCAAGCGTATCTTTTGGTAAACCTTTACGGTCAACATATAATTGGATACGACCAGTCATGTCTTGAATCACCATGAAAGAACCACGGTTTAACATGACACGGCCAGCAACTTTTACATAAACATGTTCAGCGCTTTCGATTTGTTCTTTAGACTGATCTTTAAATTGTTCTTGTAAATCAGCAGCGTAATGTTCACGTTTGAATGTATTTGGCCAAGGACTCTTTCCAGTTTCCTTTGCAACATCTTGGATTTGCTTTAATTTGGCATGACGCTGTGCAATTAAATCGTTTTCGGAAATAGTTGGTTCAGAAGTCGATTGAGCGTTTTGTTGCGTCATCTCTGCCTCGGTTAAGTAAAAATGAAGTGGCATAGCTTAACAGATTGCTGAGGTTTTTCGAACGATTTCAATCAAACAAAAACGAAAAAAGTCCAAGCCGTCAATCTGAGTGGACATTGAATGATAAAAATTACTTAGACCAATCGCTAAGTTCATTTTTTTTAGGTTTGAGTAAAATATAAAAAAATCCAAATAACCTCGATTTGAAAAGGCCCTATTTGCCTTTTATTTTATCTATGAGATTGTGTAGTAAATAATGAAAATTCTATTTTTACATGGCTTGGATTCTTCTCGTGAATCAACAAAATTTCATGCCATTTTACATCCTGAAAAATTTTGTATTGATGTTGATTATCGCAACCTAAGTTATGCTTCAGTTAAAGACTTTTATCATCAAGCGATTGAAACAATTAAACCTGATTTGTTAGTCGGTCATAGCCTCGGCGGTTATTGGGCTTTGAAAACTGCTGCTCAACATAAATTAGCTGTTATTGTTGCCAACCCAAGCCTTACACCTAATTTTCGTAATGATTACCCTCACCTTTGTGACGAAGATCTTGACCACTCTAACCCTAAAATGGCCTATTTAGAGTTAGGAGACGAGCAACTTGATATGTATCAAGTACAGGAAAAGCTGTCACCATATATGACAATAGAAACTTATGACGGAGGCCATCATCGTCTTGCTTATCCTTCTCGTCTTAATGATCTCATTACTAAAATTCATAAAAAATATTTTGCTTGAATTTACGTATGACGCATAATTTTCAAAAAACTTATTATATAAAAAGATAACAAATTGAATTACAGAAACTTATTTTTCAGCCATTTGTTTTACAGCTTCAAAGCCTTGAACGAAGCCACTTTTTAACATACCGATATACTCAGGTAAGGTGGCTAATTCTACTTTTACCGTTGTAGTATCCCCATTTTGACTTAAAAAATATTTTTCTAGCGAACCACTCCAGCTTTTCACCTCTTCACTTTCCAAGTCTTCTTTCCCGTCTTTAATCATTCCTAAATGTTTAAAAATTAGTACTTCAGGCTTTTTCATTTCTTCAATGGTCGAAACCATTCCATTTCCTTCTCCATCTAGAAAATATGTTTTACCACCGACTTTCCAATCTGTGCGCATTGAAGAATCTGGAGCAAAGAATTTCGTCCATGCATTATAGGTCTCACTATTCCAGAGTACGTCCCATACTTTTTCTATAGGAGCATTAATTTCTACTTCATATATTAGAGTTTCCATATTCGAATTCCTTTTTCTCCGTTAATTAAATGTTCAATAAACTTTTCTGTTTTATATAAACATTAATTTATTTGTCCATTTATTAATCAGATTACTTTTTTAAGAACTTTATTTATATAAATGCTTTGCTCTTTTTGTAACCCTTCATATCACTCATCGTTTCCTTGCATGAATAAACTCTTAAAAATATATGATTTATTATGTGTTTATGTTGAAGTTTTGCCTAAATAACCATTTATTTGTCTCGATATGCCATTCATCTTTGCTTATGAATGATTAAACTCCCTTATATGCTTTACTTTAAATGTAGAACTGCGTAAAAATTTGATATCCGATCAAAGCGACATTAGTTATTATTGAGCGGATCGTAGTTACATTATTAATAGATGGAATAGTTTTACTGAAAGGCAGCTTTGAGCAAACTTATCAGTGCGGAGAGTCTCATGAAAAAATATCAATGTATCGTTTGTGGATGGATTTACGATGAAGCAGAAGGTTGGCCACAAGACGGCATTGCAGCTGGAACAAAATGGGAAGATATTCCTGATGACTGGACTTGCCCTGATTGCGGCGTTTCAAAAGCTGACTTCGAAATGATCGAAATCTAATGTCTTAAATTAAAAGGCCATGATTTACATGGTCTTTTTTATATATCACCAATCACCGTTTTAAATTAACAATTCTAATTCTGGAGAAAAAAATGCATCCAATCGTCATTATCGGATCAGGCATGGCGGGTTATACCTTAGCACGTGAATTCCGTAAGCTTAACCCAGAGCAAGAACTTGTGATGATTTGTGCGGATGATGCGGTGAACTATGCAAAACCAACCTTATCCAACGCTTTTGCAGGAAAAAAAGCCCCAGAACAGATTCCATTAGGTGATGCTGCAAAAATGAGTGCCCAACTCAATATGCGTATTGAACCTTTTACTTGGGTGAAAGAAATTTTAGCTGAGCGTCATGAACTTGTTCTAGAAAAAGACGGCGTTATTTCTCAGCAATCCTATTCAAAATTAATTTTAGCTGTCGGTGCTAACCCGATTCGCCTTGCTATTGCTGGTGATGGTAGTGATGACATCCATGTGGTTAACTCACTCATTGACTATCGTTCTTTCCGAGAAAATCTAGCTCAGCGCAAAGATAAACGTGTTGTGATTTTGGGTGCAGGTTTAATTGGTTGTGAATTTGCCAATGACTTACTTCATAGCGAATATGATGTAACAGTAATTGATTTAGCGCCTCAACCATTAGGCCGTTTATTACCTTCACACATTGCTTCAGCATTCCAGCAGAATCTTGAAGAAGCGGGTGTTAAATTTGCCTTAGGCACAACCGTTGAAAAAGTAAGTAAAATCAATAATGGTGAAGATTACGCAGTCACATTGGCAAATGGTCAGACTTTGGTCGCTGATATTGTGCTTTCAGCGATTGGCTTACAGCCGAATATTTCTCTGGCTCAAAGCGCAAATATTCAAACCAGCCGTGGTGTGATTACCAATAGTTTGCTTGAAACCAATCAAGCAGATATTTATGCGATTGGCGACTGTGCGGAAGTTAACGGTACCCTACTTCCATATGTAATGCCAATTATGCAACAAGCCCGTGCTCTAGCAAAAACATTAAGTGGTCAACAAACAAATGTACATTACCCTGCTATGCCGGTTGCGGTAAAAACTCCGGCTGCACCGCTTACAGTTTTACCGGCACCCGTTGATGTGGATGTAAATTGGGAAACTGAAGAATTCGACGATGGTATGCTTGCCAAAGCAATTGACAATGAAGGAACATTGCGTGGTTTCGTATTGTTAGGTGCAACAGCAGGCAAGCAACGTTTAACTTTAACTAAGCTTGTTCCAGATCTTATTCCTGCCCAAGCATAAGGTTTAAATTGGGAATGCTCATGATCTTGAGTATTCCTTCAAGGAATGAATAACATGAATAGCGCCTTACAATTTAGTATTTCACCGTACACTCCATTTATGCAGGAAACCAAAGTCAATTTAGGCAATGGTATCGAGCTACATGTAGAAGTAGGTGGAAAACCAGAACATCCGACTATTTTGCTGATTATGGGTTTAGGTGCCCAAATGCTATTTTGGCCGGACTTTTTCTGCAAATCACTCATTGATCAAGGTTTTCATGTTATTCGTTTTGATAACCGTGATATTGGCCTTTCTTCAAAAGTCCGCCATCAAGGTAAACGTTTAAATACCATGAAATTGATGGGACGTTTTGCTTTAGGGCTAAGAAATCAGGGTGCACCTTATACGCTCTATGATATGGCAGATGACGTTTCTATGCTTCTCGACCGTTTAGGAGTAAGCAAAGCACATGTGATTGGTGCCTCAATGGGTGGCATGATTGCCCAGATTCTCGCTGCAAAATATCCGGAAAAAGTAGAAAAATTAGGTTTGATGTTTACCAGTAATAATCAACCGTTTCTACCACCACCATTCCCTAAGCAACTTTTAAGCTTGATTGGCAAGCCAGAATCACGTGATGAAGAAGGAATTGTGAATCACAGTTTAAAATTATTCCAATTGATTGGTTCTCCTGGTTATATTAACCATATTGAAGCCGTTCAAACTGCAAGAAAACTTTATCAACGTAGCTACTATCCTGCTGGTGTACTTCAACAGTTTTTAGCAATATTATGTACAGGTTCCTTACTGCAACTGGACCGTGAAATTAAGCAACCCACTTTAGTCTTGCATGGCTCTCGTGACCGCTTACTTCCACCGAGTCACGGTAAGGCCGTAGCAAAAGCAATTTCCGGTGCTAAGTTTGAATTAATTGATGGAATGGGGCATGATATCCCTGCCCATTTTATTCCACAGCTTAGCGGTTTATTTGCGCATCATTTTAAATCATCATACTAGGACACTATGGCTGCATTACCCTCACTAAGACAGCTATCATATTTAGTTACGTTGTCGGAAACTTTGCATTTTACTGAAGCAGCACGTCGCTCTTTTGTTACCCAATCGACTTTATCGGGCGGCATTATGGAGCTGGAAAGGCTACTAGGTGGCGTTCTGGTTGAGCGTGACCGTCAGAATGTGCGTTTAACGCCATTAGGTGAGCAAGTTGTTGCTCGAGCCCGTGTATTGCTAGCAGATGCTCAGGATTTAATGCGTTTAAGCCGTGAAATGAGTGAACCATTAACAGGTGATCTTCATTTGGGTGTTATTCCAACAATTGCACCTTTTATCCTGACACGGTTACTTGATGAAGTGCATCAACAATTACCGAAGATTCAGTTGCATTTACATGAAGCTCAAAGTGAGAAGATTGTAGAGCGCCTAGAACATGGTAATTTGGACATGATTGTCCTTGCCCTACCTTTTGATACAAGAAGTTTAAAAGTAGCTGAAATTTCAAAAGAAAATTTATATCTTGTTTGTAGTAAGCAAGATACAAATGCACTTCAAGCAAATTCACTTGATGATCTCGATTTATCACGTCTCATTTTGCTTGAAGAAGGCCACTGTTTACGTGACCACGTATTAAGCGCCTGTCCAATTGGTGAGCGTAAAAACGATAACCGCTTAAAAGCAAGTTCTCTACCAACATTGGTTGAAATGGTTTCTTCCGATTTAGGCTTTACTCTTTTACCAGAAATCGCAATTGAAAATAGTATGATCAAATTTAATGATCAGATTACTGCAAAACCAATTGAAGACGCACCTAGCCGTACTTTAGCACTTGTTACTCGTAAAAGTACGCCGTTGCAAAGTGAGTTTGATGTTCTTCTGCAAATCATGCAGAAAATTACCACAAACTTACATGAATAAAAAAAGGAGTCTTCGGACTCCTTTTTATTTTACTGTGCTGTTAGAGAAGCCCATTTAAATACCCAAGCCGATCTCAAATCCAAGCTATCATCTGCAATTATTTTTTCTCGAATAATTTGTGCAATTGCGTAGTCATTGGCAGGGTCGACCATGACTCGTATTCCTTTTGTAGTTGCGCTGGTAACAACTTTATACCCTTTAGCCTGTAATTGGGACTGAATCATATTTGCTTTATTTTGATTAGGTGCCAAAGCAACTTGCACCATCCATTTTTTTTCACCGTTTTCTAAAATTTCTTTCGCGACCGCTGCATCAAGTTGCTTTTTCTTCTCAATATTTTTCTTTTCTTCAATTTTTTTTAACTGATTATCGTCAATTTTCTTTTGTGCTAACAATTCCTCTTGAGTAAGTTTTCTTTTCTGAATCACGATTGTCTTATTTGGTGTGTCATTCTTCTTATTTTTCTCTCTAGAAGGATGTATAAAATAAGGATATATCATTTGATCATCAAATTTCTGAAATACAATAATATCTCCATAGCACTTCTGATCCGCATAAGCAGTCACTGGCATTAACCCCAAAAATATTCTAATAAATAAACTTTTAATAAAGTCTTGCATATTATTCACTTACCAAAGTTAAGTATATTTAATGCGGCGTATTAAAGTAGATTTCTTGTGATTTGTATATTTTTAAAATCCAATGTTTTATGTAAAGAATCACATATTTTTCAAACATATTGCCTTAATTCAAATTATTGCCGTTTATCCTACAACCATTTAGAAAAATTAATTAAATTATTATGAAATTCAGTTAATTAAAAAGCCGACATGATGTCGGCTTTTTTAAAAATAATTTTTTATTTAAAAGTTTTTAATAATTCTCTTTGAGCATTATGCAATTTTTCGCCTGCGGCAGGCTGGGCACGTACCCATGTACCATCGCCCTGTAATAACCAAGCTTGCTGATTATCTTGTAAATAATTAAGGAGTCCTTGCTGATAAATACGTTTTTTCAAAGCAGGATCTTCAATTGGGAAGCATGCTTCAACACGATTAAATAAGTTACGATCCATCCAGTCCGCACTTGAACAGTAAATACGAGCATCGCCATTATTACTAAAGTAATAAACTCGAGTATGTTCAAGGAAACGGCCTACAATTGAACGTACCCGAATGTTTTCCGATAAATTTGGTAATCCCGGACGTAAACAGCAAATCGAACGAATAATGAGATCTACCTGCACCCCTGCTTGAGAAGCTTCATACAATTTATTAATAAGCTGAACTTCAGTTAAAGCATTTACCTTGACAATAATTTGGGCTTTACGACCAGCCTTTGCATTGGCAATTTCTTCATCAATAAAGTTGATGAGCTGAGCATGCAGAGTAAAAGGTGCATGGAGTAACTTTTTCAGTTTTGCCATTTTACCCATACCCGTGAGCTCTTGGAAAATACGGTGTACGTCTTCACACAAGTCTTTATCGGTGGTCATTAGGCCGTAATCTGTATAAATGCGAGCATTCATAGCATGGTAGTTACCCGTTCCTAAATGAACATAACGCACCAGTTTGTTGTTTTCACGGCGCACTACCATAATCATTTTGGCATGGGTTTTATAACCCACAATACCGTAAACAACGACTGCCCCTGCTTCTTGTAAAACGTTAGCCACTTCGATATTCGACTCTTCATCGAAACGGGCACGTAATTCAATTACCGCCGTCACTTCTTTACCATTACGCGCGGCTTCTGCTAAAACTTGAACAATTTCCGAGTCTGCGCCACTACGATAAAGTGTCTGTTTAATTGCGAGTACTTGCGGATCACGTGCTGCTTCACGGAGTAACTGAATAACAGGTGCAAAAGACTCAAATGGGTGATGAAGTAAAATATCCTGCTTTTGCATAGCCGAGAAAATACTCTCGGTCTTTTTAAATACTTTTGGTACGACTGGCGTGTGTGAATCGTAACGCAAATGAGGGCGTTTAAAGTTCGAAACCAGACGAGCCAAGTTTACAGGACCATCAACTTTATATAATTGTTCTTCGTTTAAGTCGAACTCTTCAAGTAGATATTCATAAATATGCTGTGGACAATTTTGGGTTACTTCTAAGCGTACTGCCCGACCAAATCGGCGTGAACTTAACTCACCTTTTAACGCTTTTGCCAAATCTTCAACGTCTTCATTAAGTGCCAAATCGGCATTACGAGTTACACGGAATTGATAGCAACCAGTTGCAGTCATGCCCGGGAACAAGTCTGAAACATGTTCATGAATAATTGCTGACAACATGACGTGATGTTCTTTACCACCCGTTAACTCATCTGGTAATCGTACAACACGTGGCAATGAACGTGGGGCTGGTACAACAGCCAAATCAATTTGTCGCCCGAACGCATCTTTACCTTCTAAAGTCACAATAAAGTTAAGGCTTTTATTGACTAAACGCGGGAATGGATGGGCTGGATCTAAACTGATTGGAGTTAAAACAGGCGCAACCTGTTCCTGAAAATATTTTTTTACCCAAGCTGATTGAGCTGGTGTTAATTCACCACGACGTAAAAAGCAGATATCTTCTTCACGTAACTTAGGTAAAATTTCTTCGTTTAAAATACGATATTGACGCTCAATTGCAGCATGAGCAGTTTCAGAGATTTTTTGTAAGACTTGTCTTGGCGTTAAACCGTCTGGGCTTCGACTTTCATTGCCTAGAGCGAATTGCTCCATAACACCTGCTACACGAATTTCAAAAAACTCATCTAAATTACGCGAAAAAATGAGTAAGAAATTCATTCGTTCCAGTAATGGATGTAAAGGGTCGACGGCCTGTTCCAATACGCGCAAATGAAAGTCAAGAATAGACAATTCACGATTAATATAACGGTCATTATAACTATATTCTGTTGGGGTCGTTGCTGTAATCGCTGTATTCATGTCTAACCTAATCTCTTTCCAACCAAAATCTCTGCAAAATAGTATGCTGCAAAATTATGTCAATTTGATAAAAACTAAAAAAATAACACATCTTTAAGACAGTGTTATTCAGGAATCTGGGTGCTATTCATATAACGTAAAATAACGCGTTTTCTATATTGTAGTTTACGATCGTTGCGATGATCTTGATAATATTTCGGATCAGGCAATAACGCGGCTAAAAAAGCAGCTTGTTCGCGAGTTAAGCTTTTGGCACTTTTGCCATAATAATATTGGGCCGCTGCTTCAACGCCATACAAATTTTTGCCAAATTCAACAGAGTTCATATACACCTCAAGAATTCGACGTTTCGACCACATGCGCTCCATCATCCATGTCGCTACAGTTTCTTGGCCTTTACGAATAAATGAACGTTTATTATATAAGAACAAGTTTTTTGCAAGTTGTTGAGATACGGTAGAACCACCAGCAACAACCTCTCCTTGCTCATTGTTACGCTCTAGCGCAAAACGAATACCATCCCAGTCAAAACCATGATGATGAATAAATTTTGCGTCCTCCCCTGCTAAAATTGCATGTTTGAAATTGTCACTAATATCATCATAGTCAAGCCATTCATGAATGATCGGCTCAGATGGATCTGACCAATAATCAATTCGCATAAACATGGTGGTATCAACTTCATGTGTACGCCACCAAACCAAACTTGAAAAGATCCAAAGCTGAATAAGGAGAATTGCCCCAATAAAAATTAACAACACGCGAACAATAAAGGCTTTCATGTTCGTCCTGATCTCCTGTATTCAACTTTTTTCATGTTAAGCTGTAAAGCATGTTCATATATAACAAAAGCATAGCATGACTCAATATCAGCCTCCGCACATTAATCGTAAACTCAATGTACAAGCTTGGTGGCTGACCGCCCTACTGATCTCGATTAATGTAGGTTTGTTCATCTGGCAAATTATATCTGGAGTGGACATTAGTGACCCAGCTATAAAAGATGCACTTCACTGGGGTGCAGATTTTACACCACTTACTTTTTCCGGGCAGCCAGAACGTCTATTTACCAGCATGTTTTTTCACTTTGGTATTATTCACCTTATGCTCAACATGTGGGCTTTATATATTTTTGGTAATGTCGCTGAAGCTTTATTTGGACGTTTATACTTTATTGGTCTGTATTTACTTGCAGGCTTGTTTGGTAGCCTTTTGAGTAGTTATATTAATATTCAAAATGGGCATGAATTATTACAACATTTTGATCAGAGCTTACTTCCCCATGTCAGTGCTGGTGCTTCGGGCGCTGTGATGGGATTAGGTGCAGCATTAACTGTTCTTTCTTTATTTCCGCCGCTGCCTCATCAAGCTTATATACTTGATAAGAAATCATTATTAATGATTATGGCGATTAACCTTATATTCGGTCTGGTTGCCACAGGTATTAATAATGCTGCACATGTCGGTGGTATGATTATGGGTGCATTACTCGCACTGATTTGGTATTTAAGCTACCGCACTCCATTTAAAACCCTCCTAAAATTTTTAGGTCTATTAGGAGGACTTTTAATGACTGTGGGCTTCTATGCTTACTGTAATCAGCTTAACTCACCATTACTTCCACTTTGGCATGAGGTTTTAATTCAGAACCCAGAAATACTCCCCTAACTTAAATTTGGTTCAGCTCACGTAAACTTTGTAGTGGCGGTAAATTACAAAGATAACCGAGTCTATATCGGCCAATCAGAGCGCAAAGCAACATCATAGCAAGTGGTAAAATCAACCATATTTCAATATGCCACTGTAAAGCCATATTCATTTTATAACTTGCAATAGCGCTAATTACCTCGGCAAAACAGCAGGCAACAATGCCTGCTAACAAACCTAAAAAACCAATTTCCAGACTGAGCATCTGCTTCATTTTATTTTTAGAGAGACCAAATGAACGCAACAAAGCCACTTCTCGACGGCGTTCATCCATTAATAGATTTAAACAAGCAATTAAAACAAGTATTCCAGAAAAGCCAACTAACGCTGCAAGCACAGTCACGATTTTGACTAGAACATTCATTAAGCGCTTTACTTCATCTAAAATTCGATCAACATCAATAAAAACCGTATTGGAGAATTGCTGAATCATATGGATCATTTTAGGTTGATCTTGCTTAGGTACATAAAAACTGCCCAAGTAGCTACCAGCATTTTCATCTAAAGTTTTAGGTGAAAAAATAAAGAAAAAATTAGGACTAAAGCTTTCCCACTCAACGCTCCGAAAATTTATAACTTTAGCTTGCAAGCTACCTTCTGGCAGACTAAAAGTAAGCCTGTCACCAATCTGGATTCCTAGACTTTCTGCTGTTTTACTCTCAACTGAAACTTGGCCTACTGCATTAAATTCCGCTTGACCTTTTGTAATGACATTGTCATTTGGTAAAGCACTCGACTGCGTTAAATTTAATTCGCGGCGTAAAGCATTATTTTGCTTTATGGCTTCTTCTGAAAAAGGTACATCATTCTTTGCGAGTAACCGCCCACGAATGTTTGGATATAATGGTGTGCTTTGCCAACCATTTTGCTTTAACTGTTGCTCAAAGGCTTTTAAATCAAATGGTGGTAGACCATAAACAAACTGGTTTGGTGTTCCCTCTGGTAATTGCTGTTGCCAACGCTCTAATAAATCTGTTCTTAATACACTTAACACGGTAATGAGGCTTAAACCCAAAGCCAGTGCTGTAATTTGTAAGGCACTTTGCGATGCTGAACGAATATAAAAAGACAAACGGGTTTTCATCTTTTTTAAAGCACGGAGCAATAGCCAGACAACGGTGTAAAGTAAAATGCAAAGCAGAATAATCGCTGTTAGTACCCAAATACTGAGCATTAAATTTTCACTTAAAACTAAGCTAAAAATAACAAGACTGGTGATGCCTGCAAAAAACATAAAGAATAATGATTTTCGGGATTTTGCCTGTTCCCGAATAACACGGATGGGAGGAGTATTTAACAACTCCCAAATGCTTGGCAAAATGAATCCAAGTAGCACAATTACACTGGTAAAAATGGCAATTGGTAAGGGACCAAGTAAAAAACCAACCACAGAGAAACTTAACTCTAGTTGTGGAATCAGTTGTAGCATGAGCTCAAGCAAGCCATAGCCCATCATTATTCCTAAGAGACTACCGATCGCAATCGAAATTGCACTGACTACACAAAGTAACCTGATATAGGCCCATAAAATTTGAAACTTACTCGCACCTAAACAACGTATTAAAGCAATGTGATCTTGGTTTTGCTGAACATATCTTTGACTCGTTAAAGCAATGGCGATACCACACAATAAAATTGTTAAAATATTGGCCAATTGCAAAAAGGTATCTAGGTTTTCTAACGGACGTAATAATCTGCTATTTGATTCACTGGCATCGCGTAAACGTAACCCTATGGTTTCTTCCTGTTCATTTGCAGGTTGATGCTGTTGCTTAAATTGCCTTGAAAATGACTGAACCTGTTCAGGCTGACCAGACATTAACAGTCGATAATCGATTCTACTACCAGTTTGAATTGCATGAGTTTTAGCAATATCTGCTTGATGAATAATGACAGTAGGCGAAAAACCAGAAAAACCAAGTTCTTGATTTGAATCTCGCACAATCACGCCACTAAAGCGAAATGCCGCATCTGCAATAGATACCATATCGCCTAGTTTAACTTTAAGTAAATCGGCTGCCCTTTGACTCAACCATACTTCACCTGGTTGGATACCACGCGCTATAGGTTCAATCTCAAGCTTTCCTCTTAATGGGAATGCAGGTTCTATTGCTTTTACATTGACCATGACAAACTGATCTTGAGTATGTGCCATTGAACTAAACATGGTCACATTAGTCTGCTTTAAGCCAAGCTGATCTGCCCTTTTTTGCCATTTTGCGTCTATAGGTTCATTATTCGACAGAACCAAATCGGCTGCTAACATTTGCGCTGCTTGTAGACTTACCGCATTTTTAACTTGGTCATTACTAAACTTAAGAGCGGTGGTTGCACTGATCGCAAGTGAAAGCGCAATAATGAGTAAATATAAGCCCCCGGTACGCAAGCTTTGTAGCAAAAGTGGTTTGAGAAGATTACGCATAATTTAACCACCCTGTACCGTCTTTAGTCGGCCATCATCTAACTCGACATGTCGTTGGCAAAGTGCTGCCAAATTACGATCATGTGTGACCAAAATAAGTGTAGTACCAAGCTCCCGATTTAAATCAAAAAGAAGGGTTTCAATTTCTTGGGCGGTTTGACCATCGAGGTTTCCGGTCGGTTCATCGGCAAAAATAATTTGTGGCTCGGCAATGAGAGCCCGAGCAATTGCCACACGTTGTTGCTCTCCACCGGATAAGACCTTAGGCGTTTGTTCAGCTTGACGGCTTAAGCCTACCCGATGCAACCAATCTAAAGCTTTTTTCTCAGCAATTTTATAATCAAAATCTTTACGTAACCGAAGCGGTAACATCACATTTTCAAGTGCACTTAACTGTGGCAAAAGCTGAAAAGACTGAAATACAAAACCAATATGCTGCATTCGAATTTGAGCGCGCTGCTCTTCTGTTAACTTATGAACCGCCTGACCACATAACCACACCTCACCTTCAAAGGGTTGGTCTAAAGTCGCTAAAATACCCAGTAAAGTTGATTTTCCTGAACCAGAACGTCCTGTAATTGCTACCTGCTCCCCTTCATAAATATCTAAATCAATATTTTTTAAAATCGTAAATTGATTTTGGTTAATCTGAATAGTTTGTGTAACTTGATGGGCAGCAATGATAGGTTGTGGCATGATGTGAACAGTCCTATATATTGAGTATTCGGGTCGAAACACAAATGTATAAATCTTATTTGTTTGGTTCTAAAAGTCTCTTGCTCATCTCATTGAGCATGTTGCCCATGTTCGTCTCGGCAAAAACTATTTTAATTTTAGGAGATAGTATTAGTGCCGGTTATGGAATAGACCCTAAACAAGGTTGGGTACAATTACTACAAAAACGTTTAGACCAACAGTATCCCAAACAACATAAAGTGGTCAATGCAAGTGTGAGTGGGGAAACCACTAGTGGCGCTTTGGCACGATTACCAAAACTTTTACAAACGTATAAACCCGAGGTAGTTGTTATTGAATTAGGCGGGAATGATGGCTTACGTGGTCAACCACCACAAATGATTCAAAAAAATCTGTCTCAGCTCATTCAATTAAGCCAGAAGCAAAAAGCCAAGGTTATTCTTTTTGGTATGAAGATTCCGCCCAATTATGGCACGGCTTATAGCAAAGCATTCGAAAATAGCTACAAAACTGTAAGTCAAAAATATCAGGTGAAATTGCTACCGTTTTTTCTTGATGGCGTCGCTGGGCAAAAGCAACTAATGCAAAATGACTTGATTCATCCAAATACCCAAGCACAATCAAAATTACTGAATTTAGCTTACCCATACATAAAAGGTGCCCTATAGGCACCTTTTAGTTTCAAATTTTTCTAGACTGATTAGAAGTCAAAAAAAGTAACTTCACCAGTTTCTAGCGAATATTCAGCACCAACGACAATCAGTTCACCTTTTGCAATTAGATTTTCTAATACAGCCGAACCATGACGTAATTGGTTTACCGAAGCAAATACGTTTGAACGCACCGCATGACATGAGAGTTTTTTCAAGTCATTTTTTAAATCAGTCTGCATTAAAATCTCAACTGATGGACGAACACGGTTCACAATCGACATTAAGTTAGAAGATGGCGGGTGCTCAGGGTTCATCAACGTATCAATAGTCGCTTGAATCGCGCCGCAATGACTGTGTCCTAATACAACTACAACCGGACAGTCATAACGTTCTGCCGCGAACTCAACACTACCAACTTGTGAAGGTGCAACAACATTACCAGCAACACGGATTACGAATAAGTCACCAAGACCTTGATCGAATACCATTTCTGCTGGTACACGAGAATCTGAACAGCCTAATACAATTGCAAATGGATTTTGATCCTTTGCCATTTCAGCGCGTTCATGATGTGATAAGGTTTTTGCAAGGGAAGTATTTCCATTTACAAATCGTTGATTACCTGCTTTCAAACGATCTAAAACTTCTTGCGCAGTAGGCATTTTATATTTCCATTGTTTTTTCAAGGTTAGAAATCATTTTAATGTGTCAAAATTTGAATGTCACTGACAAAAAATAAATCCTTTTTCAGGAAATTTTTTTAAAATTTTAATTAGGTTTATAAGGAAGATCACCGCACAATTGCCTACTGTTTAGTGAAAAAATAGACATACTTTAGTTTATAGATTGACTATAATTTTCTTGATTCCAAACGTTTGGCAAATGACTCATTGGCAAAGTTTTTCAATAATTTTTCAAACTCGCTTAAGCATCAAGGATGAAATCTATGACAAGGCTGTCCGCCCCAATTAAAGCCTCTATGAAAAAAACTGCTACTGCACTGACTTTGGCTTGTAGCTTATTGTCAGTCATGAGCATTTCTCAAGCGCAGGCAGCCGATAATATTGATGTCAGCTTTCAAACAATATTACAGCAAGAACGTAACTGGGCAGGACTGCAAAGCAAAAGCCTAAAGGTGGGTGATATCACTTGGTCATATAGTGAAGGTGGCTCTAGCACAAAGCCAACTTTACTACTCATTCATGGCCTAGCGGGCAGTCGAGATAACTGGAACCGAGTTGCCCATTATCTCACGACAAATTATCACGTTATTATTCCTGACTTACCGGGCAGTGGCGAAACTATCGTCTCGCAAGACTTTGATTATTCGGTTCCCAACTTAGCTGAAAAATTACGTCGCTTTGTTGAAGCCGCCAATTTAAAAGGCCCAATTCATATTGCTGGGCACTCACTCGGCGGATCTATTGCCCTACTCTATGCTGGACAATATCCATTTGAAACCAAAAGTCTATTTTTAGTCGATAGCGGTGGTATTTTCCGTTCTGCCAACACAATTTATCTAAAAGATCCAACCTATCTAAAACAACTTTTAGTCTCTAAAAAAGGTGATTTTAATTATTTATTAAAACAAACCATGTTTAATCCTCCGTTTATTCCTAAAGAGTTCCTGCAAGCTCAAGAAAAACTGATGATTAATCAAGCACCTCAAACCCAGAAACTGGTTGATCAATTGATTGCACTCAATAAAGTCTATACCCCAGATTCCTTTGCGGTACTTACTAAAACGATTGACGCCCCTACACTCATTTTATGGGGTAAACAGGATAAAATTATTAATGTAGAAGTAGCAAACGAGCTAAAACGGCTTTTAAAAAATGCCCAGCCTCCAGTTATCTTAGAAAACGTAGGCCATATGCCAATTTTGGAAGCTGAACAGTTGGTTATCCAACAATACGTACCGTTTTTACTGAAAGTAGAAACAAACCAGTCGTCAAAAACGACAACACCTTAAATAAAACTTCCGATTTGTGAGACCTTATGTCTACCCAACCCATTATTGAAAAACTTATTGAAGCTCATCTAGATTTTTTAGATGAGCAGTTTGCTCAGGCTCAGGTGATCCAACAAGAGTTTGAGCAGTTTTATCATTGGTTGGGGAGTCGACAATTACAACACCTTTGGACGTTTGAACAGGTTCAACAGCTCATTCAAAAGCAGATTTTAGACACACCCGCTTCGGATTTTCTTATTGAACAGATTGCGGAGCATATCCGCTTTGCACTGATCCATCCTGCAAATGACACCGCAACTGTTGAAGACGTTATTCCTGTTTTAACCATTGATCGAATTGCACAATATGTTGCCAGTAAAGAAGAGCACCGTAAAAAACTCATTAAAACAATTGTGAATAACCCTGCCTTTTCAGCACTGTTGACTCAATTGATTCAGCAAACAATGCATGATTATTTAGATGAATCTATGTCAAAACGCGTGCCTGGTGTAGGTCGTTTTATGAAGATGGGCAAATCTGTATTAGAAACAGTAACCGACTCTAATCTTGACGATACCATTAACCATTACTTGCAAAAGAATATTTTAAAACTCAGCCAGATGAGTGAGCGTGTTTTAAACCAACATTTTGACAATGATAAGCTCTACCATTTTCAGGCAAATGTTTGGCATAAAGTTAAAACCTCGCCACTTTCTGTTTTAAAAAACTATATAGAAGTTCAAGATTTAACAAAAACTGTTGGCCTAGGACATGAAATCTGGGACCACATTCGTCAAACTGATTATCTAAAACAGCAAGTACATGATGGTATCTATACTTGGTATGTACGTAATCAGGAACGTAATTTTGATTTGTTGCTCCGTGATCTTAATATTGACGAAAATTTAGTGAAGCATGAACTCACCGAATTGCTTGTACCCGTACTACAACAATTAGTCACAACAGGACATTTAAGACGTCGTGCCCGTGTGTACTTAGAGAAGTTTTATTATTCTGAAAAAGCATTAGAGATTTTAAATAATAAAGGCGCTTAAAGCGCCTTTATTATTTTATTGATTAAAAAGAATATTTTAAAGATGCGTAATAAGCTCGACCTGGCTCATTATAAGTTTGGCTAATAGAATTGCTGTCTCTTAAAATTTGTTTATCAAACAGATTACTCACACCAACACGCGTACTAATTTGGTCTGAAAACTTATAACCAACATTAATACCAGCGGTACTATAACTTTTTACCGTACTTGGCTTAAGCGCAGAATTCGCACCTCCTGAACCTATACCGGATTCAAGTCTATTCTCTGCAAATTGACGTGATTTTTGACGACCATATTGAGTAAATACAAAATTTACATCCAATTGATCAGTAATGTCATAATCAAAAATTGAGTTAATTGTATAGATTGGAACTAAAGATAATGGATTCCCAGTTTGCTTGTCTTTCGAGTCCATCATGTAGGTAAAGTTATTAGTCCAGCGAATATCACCGAAATCTAATCCCAAACTTCCTTCAAAACCTTGAATTAAGGCTTTAGGCGTATTTTCCCAACGCAAAATATTCCACTTCGTATTGGTCACAGCTCCTGTATTTGCATTTGTACTTGAGCCATCAACTGTTCCAACAACATGAGTACCCGCAACAATCTTATCTTTATAATCATTACGGAACCAAGTTAAGCTCGCATTCACGATATCTTTTTGGAACTGAATACCGAGCTCTTTGTTTACCGATGTTTCAGGTTTTAAATCACCATTACCTTGTAATAAACAACGCGACTCAATATTAGCAGGGCAGCCATTGCCATTTGTACTTAATAAATACCCTTCGGCATTTTGATACATATTTGGTGCTTTATAAGCTTTTGCTACCCCACCTTTTAAAGTGAAATAATCATTGAGTTTTTGAGTAATATTTAAGCTTGGGCTCCAATTAGAACCAGATTTACTATGGTCATCAAAACGTAAACCTAATACAACATCTGTGCTGTCTGTAACTTTCAGGTTATCTTCAATATATGCAGAAGCAATACGTGACTCCATTTTACTACGATCACCTTTCGCTAATTGATCGCCATAACCTGAACCACTGCTGTCTTTACCTTGAGTTGTCGAGACATTATCTTTAAATCTGTCTTCAACCCATTCGGTACCTACAGTTAATACTTGGGGTAAATAGTATTCAAAAGGAATATTAGCCTCGCCGTTAAAGCGAAGAGTTTCTAAACGCGAAGTGGCTTTATCATCAAGATTATTAATTTTTCCTTCTACACTTCCCGCCAAGCCTTCAGGTAGACGTTTGTTATGGGTCTTATCATATTGAGCAACTAACTTACTCTTACCCCAAGACCAATCACCTTCGTGCGTTAATGCATAGCTATCACGATACATGGTATTGGTTTCTTTACCAATCAGCTGTGAAAGAATCGCATCCGCTTCAGCATTTGCATTTAACTGAGAGTCACCAGAATAAATATTACCTTGTTTGCTAGAAGAAATATCGAGCAAGACAGTTTGCTGGTCTGTTGCCTGCCAAGCTAAACGGCCTGAAATATCTTTATTTTTAACACCTTCACGGCCAGCTGCGGTACTACCAATTGATTTATTAATATCAACATCGTCAGCTTCTGTTTTATTATAATTACCATATAAACGATAAGATAAAACGTCCTTAATTAGTGGCCCACTTACGTTAAAACCAACACGATTTGATGAACCTTCTTTGGAGTCTTCAGGCTGTGAAGTATAGAACTCTACTGAACCATGAGTTTCATTAGTCACTTTTTTAGTAATGATGTTAACCACCCCACCTGCCGCACCAGAACCATATCGAGCAGCTGCTGGTCCGCGTAAAACTTCGATTGACTCGATGGCTTCTGCTGGTACCCAGTTTGAGTCGCCTCGTGTATCACGCTCTCCTTTCCAGCCATAACGGACTGAATTACGAGAGTTAATTGGCTTACCATCCACTAAAATAAGCGTGTTTTCAGGGCCCATTCCGCGAATATCAATTTGTCTATTATTACCACGCTGCCCAGTAGCACTATTGCCTGTCAGGTTGACACCTGGCATACGACGTACATAGTCAGAAATATCATTACGAACTGGTAGTTTTTCTAAATCTTCTTTGGTAATAACCGATACACCGAGCGATTGCTTCACTTGCTCTTCTGCTGTTACAAAAATTGTTTCCAATTTCACAGGTTCAGCAGGCTTTTCTAATGTTTGTTCAGCTTGTTCTTGCTCATTTTGTGCAGCAAAAGCCATAGACATCATACTTGCCAGTACTGAAACAGAAAGCACTGACTGGATAATACGCTTCGACATAAGTATTCCCAATATATTGATTTATTAAACATCTCTCATTTTCAGTTTCGCATTGTAACAAAGATAAATAAAATTACAAATGATATTGATAATAATTATCATTATTTATATTGTATAATAAAAAAACCTCATTCCGAGGCTTTTTTATTTCACTTTTCAAATAATTTAATTATTTGAAATAAGCACCTTCTGCTTGTGTATGGTCTGTTTGGTCAACCACACGTTGTAGTTCAGGAATGTGTTCTTTCAAAGTTGTTTCAACACCTTGTTTTAAAGTCACATCAATTGCTGAGCAACCTTGGCAACCGCCACCAAATTTCAATACAGCAGTAAGACCATGTTCAGGGTCATCTTGCACTTCAACTAAGCTACAGTTACCGCCGTGTCCTGCAAGACCCGGGTTAATTTCTGCTTGAAGTACATAGGTAATACGCTCTTCAATTGATGCATCAGGCCCTACGCGCGGCACTTTAGAGTTTGGAGCACGGAAAGTTAACTGACCACCAAAACGATCTTTGTTGTAGTCAATAACTGCGTCTAAAAGATAAGGGATAGACGGCGCATCAATATATGCAGGGAAATCAGGATAGTCCTGTTTGTAATCCGTCGGCACCACTTCTTCTGGTGCACTATATGCCATACAGCACTCTGCACGTGGTGTACCCGGATGTTCAACAAAAATTCGAACGCCAATTCCCGGAGTATTTTGCTTCGCCAATAATTCGTGCAAATACTCTTGTGCAGATGGTGTAATCAAAAGGTTCGGAATTTCTTCTGCAACAGCAGTGTTGGTGTTCTCAGTCGACATAACAATATTCCTCAAGCTGATGCCTTTATATTAACCGAAGATGAGGTGGATTTAAAAAAAATCAACTAAATTTGTCGGATTTATACACAACAGGGTTTCAAGTTGTGTTTTTAATGGCATTATTGCCATCAGTATTGATCATTTTTAAATATTTCTTATGTTGCATTTGCCGTTTAATCACACCATTACTCTTATTATTATTACGGTCATTGTGTCTTTACTTGCTTTTAGCAATCAAAATGTCATGAACCGTTTGATCTTCTGGCCGCCTGCAATGCAACGTGGACAATTTGATCGATTCATTACTCATGGTTTTATCCATGCAGATGGTACACATTTGCTCTTTAATATGATTACCCTGTTTTTCTTTGGCAGCATCATCGAAAGTTTTTATCGCCAATATTTTTATGACATGGGTTTTGTGCTGTTCTATTTAGGCGGATTAATTTTTGCGATCTTGCCAAGCTACCTACAACATAAAAATGATGCAAACTGGGCAAGTCTAGGTGCTTCAGGAGCCGTATCTGCTGTTCTGTTTGCGTATATTTTATTTCAGCCGTGGAAGCTGATTTTTGTATTTTTCATCCCTGTGCCAGCTATTATTTTTGCAGTTCTCTATGTTGCTTATAGTATTTGGGCAGGTAAACGTGGTAATAGTCATATTAACCATAGTGCACATTTATGGGGGGCAGCTTACGGCGTAATTGTAACGATTTTGATTGAGCCAAGAGTGATTCCTCATTTCTTAGATCAACTTACTCGCCTACCTTTTTAAATCCATATTTTTGAGAAAAGCCCAATATGGGCTTTTCTTTTTTTCTCATTTATTTATCAAGATAAATTCTCAGATATTTTTCTGATTTTCTTTGATCAATTCCTTGTTTTGATTGCAAAAACCATCTGATTAAACTCAAGCACAATTCTTTTAATAATTCAGATGATACAATGAAGTACAAAGCTCTTCTATCTAGTCTTTCCATTGCTTTATTTAGCTTATCTTTAGCTGGATGTAACGATAATGATTCACAAGAAACTGCAGTAAGTACACCAAAGCAGCCGAATATTTTATTCATTATGGCCGATGACTTAGGCTATTCAGATTTAGGAGCTTTTGGTGGCGAAATTCATACCCCAAACATTGATAGTTTAGCGCAAGAAGGTCGAATTTTAACTGACTATCACACTGCACCTACATGCTCGCCTACTCGTTCACAACTCATTTCTGGTACTGATCATCACTTGGCAGGCATAGGTGCTATGGCAGAGCTTACCCCTGATCATTTAAAAGGACAGCCTGGCTACGAAGGCTATTTAAATGAACGCTCACTATCGATTGCTCAGGTGCTCAAAGATAATGGTTATCGAACTTATATTAGCGGTAAATGGCATTTGGGATTAACACCTGAAACCAATGCACATGCTAAAGGTTTTGATCATTCATTTACCTTATTACAAGGTTTAGACCACCACTTTAAACAAGCTCCAAGTGCGTTTAAGCGAAATTCAACCTATACCGAAGATGGACAAATTATTCCTATTTCAGCATTGCCTGATGACTTTTTCTCGACCAATTATTTTACCGACAAATTACTTAGCTATTTAGAGTCAGGTAAAAATAGTGGCAAACCATTTTTTGCCTATGCAGCCTATACAGCACCCCACTGGCCTATACAAGCGCCAGCAGAATACCGTGAAAAATATCGTGGCGTTTATGACGTTGGTTACGATGCTATCCGTAATGCCCGTATTGCACGCCAAAAGCAACTTGGAATTATTCCAGTAAATTTTGAGGCTGCCGAACCAATTGCGACTCAAAATGCTCCACAAAAATATGGCAAGTGGAATGAGTTAACAGCTGAACAAAAAGCGCTTGAAGCACGCAAAATGGAAATCTACGCAGGCATGGTAGAAAATCTCGACGCCAATGTAGGCCGAATTATTCAATATCTCAAACAAAATAATCTTTATGACAACACTTTAATTTTCTTTGTTTCTGATAATGGCGCAGAAGGTTTTGTTCGCGGAAGCTATGGTAGTGAATCAGGCTTTGATAATTCTGTAGCAAATGTAGGTACCCCTACTTCTTATCATTACATTGGTCCACGTTGGGCCGAGGTCAGTGCAGCACCTTTCCATTTATGGAAAGATACAGCTGGTGAAGGTGCAACTACCGCTCCTGCTATTGTGAAATTACCAAACCAAAAGAAAGCTGAAGAAACCAATCATAGCTTTGCATCGGTACTCGACGTTTTTCCAACATTATTAGATTATGCTCATATTCCAGTACCTCAAGGGCAATATAAAGGCCGAACCATTAATACGCCAAGCGGTTATTCTTGGAAGTCTGTACTTGAAAATAAATCACAAACGATACGCCCTGCCAATTTCAGTTTTGCTGATGAATTGCATGGTAGTAAATATGCAAAACAAGGCGAATGGAAAATTGCACTTCAAGGTCGCCCTGAATTAGGAACAGGTTCTTGGGAGCTCTATAACATTGCCACTGATCGTGGAGAAAATCACAATGTTGCGCAGCTATACCCTGCAAAAGTTCAAGAGCTATTAGCGGTTTATCAAAAATACACTGAACAAAATGGCGTACAGGAATATAACGCCAAATGAAATTGAAATTGGTTTTAAGTACTACAATCGGCCTGTTGTTCATCACAGGTTGTAGCAAGTCTGAACATAACGCTGACGCTAAAACGGTTTTACCAAAGCATGCCATTCAATCGGCTGCTTTGGGTTCCATCGAACAGTGTAAGAGCTATACAGGACTTCCTACAGACTGGCTTAAAAATACAACCGCAGGCATGGTATTCATTCCAGATGGGCATTTTAATTTTGGTTCTGAAAAAGCTTATCCAGATGAACTTAACTTTGGAAAAAAACAGCGGGAAGTTAAAGGTTTCTGGATTGATCAAACTGAAGTCACTGTTGCTCAGTTCGCGAGTTTTGTGAAGGCAACTGGTTATATCACCGATGCTGAAAAACAAAAACAAGCTGCTGTTTTTTCTCCAGACCCCCATCACCCTCAGCAATGGTGGCAACTTAAGACAGGATATACATGGAAAACACCAAACGGCAAAAATGGTGCACTTCCTAACCCTCATGAACCTGTACGCTACGTAACTAAAAATGATGCTGAACATTATGCAGTTTGGCTAGGACGTGATTTACCCACAGAACTTGAATGGGAATATGCAGCTAAAGCAAACTCACCAACTGATACTCCTTTACATCAAGCACCTACCGATGAGCACCAGCATCCACAAGCGAATTACTGGCAAGGTGCATTTCCCTTTGAAAATCTGAACCAAGATCATTTTACTGGTATTGCGCCTGTCGGATGTTTTAAACCTAACGGTTTTAAACTATTCGATATGATTGGAAATGTTTGGGAATGGACATCTTCTCCTTATCAAGGTGCGCACGACCAGCACATGGGTAATTATTCGGCTTTAAGGCAACAAGAAATGAGCAGTACTCAATATGTGATTAAAGGTGGATCGTTTTTATGTGCTGAAAATTACTGTTCACGTTATCGTAATAGTAGCCGCTATCCCCAAGATTTTGATTTAGCCGCCACCCATGTGGGTTTTAGAACGATTTTACGCTCTCCTTAATTTCTTCTTAATTTAGCTGCTAAAAGATATTTTTTAACCAAAAACCGATCGAAATATAATCAAAACATTTCTATAGTAAAAGGGAGAATGATAAAAAAGCGAGAACAACATGAAAACATTACTTCTTTGTGCCGCAGCAATTTTCACAATGTCATTATCAGCCTGTGCAGTACATACACCTGAGGGTAGTATTGTGATTGATCCTGACTCTCCATATTACGGACACCCGGGAGATTTTTGCCCACCTGGACAGGCGAAAAAAGGACGTTGTTAGAAGTACTCTTTTAAAGTCATTAGATAGAGACTTCTATTAAACGATGAACTGAATACCTAAATGGAGGGTTCCAGCCCAAAATTAGATGGGATGAAACTAGAAAATTATGGTGTAAAAAATCACCATATCCCCAAGATTTTTAAAAGACAATCTTACGTTGTCTTCTATCTAGTTTCACCCCAATTCTTTCTTATTTCGTTTGACTTTTCTGATCATTTAATAAAAAAGTCTAGTTTTTACTCATCGTTGTATCTTTTTATTGATACATTTTGATCATTTTACCTTCAGGTCAAACCTGATGAATTCGCTCTATACAAAATAACTATTTATGTAACGTAAGTCTATAAAAATGTTCTAAAAATGTGAAAAAAAATGAAGGTAAAATGCGATGTAATTATCATAAAAAATGACTCATCTTATATTCATCACAAAAATATTGAATTTTATTTTGGCAGTTATTGCCACACGTTTCTTTTCGTTGGCATAGATAATGTATACACCTGTATATTAACCTTATCGTACAAGCGAGATATTTTATGTCCAGCCAGAGTCCAGCCGAAGGTCTACAATTTCCGATTCACGCCTCGATAAAAAAGCAAAGCACGTCTCTTACAGGCCAAGAGATTTTGTCAGAAGCTTTATCTATTGTAGATAATAAAACTGCTCAACAGATTTTGGCTGAAAAAAATTGGCGAAAAAATTATCCTATTTACTTTAAGGCACTTGTTAAGCACGGAATTACTAACAGCAATAATCCAATTACCATTGCAAAACAGGGATTGCATAAGGCTCATCATCTTTTTGATTATTACCGCGATGGTAAACACTATCTTTTAAAAGATGCTCTACACATCCCCACTTCTACACCTTTAAATACAGTAAAATTTAAAGGCGAAAGTGAAGCTGCACCAGAATGGTATGTTCCATATAAAGGTCAAAAACTGAGCGGGCAAAGCTTACTTGACCAAATTCAAAAATGGGAAAATGCAGGTATTATTGAACCAAGCCATGCTAAGGCTTTACGCGAAGCTGCTGCTCATCCTGAATGGTTTGATTTATCTGACCGTACGATGGTGTTATTTGGTGCAGCCTCAGAAGCAGGACCATTACCTTGGCTAGCAAGATGGAAAGCGAATATTGTTGCAATAGATTTACCAAACCCACGAGTTTGGGGGAAAATTCTAAATACAATCCAGCAAGGAAACGCAACGCTTATTGCACCAAGTATTGAAAAAATTGACTCTTCGGCAAAAGCTTCAGCATTGAGAGATAAATTGGGTGCTAATTTATTAACGCAAATACCAGAAATTGCCCAATGGTTAGTTCAATTTCCTCAAAAATTAGACTTGGCTGCTATTGCTTATTTAGACGGAGAAAAACATGTCCGTGTTTCTATGGCAATGGACAGTATTATGCAATATGTGAGTGAACATAAACCTGATACCAGCTTAATGTTTATGTGCACACCAACCGATGTTTATGCAGTACCAAAAGAAGTTGCAGAAGCTGCTCAAGAGAAATTTAAATCTCGTTCACAACTACAAAAAATG
Source organism: Acinetobacter sp. FDAARGOS_494 (assembly GCF_003812225.1). Taxonomy (NCBI): domain Bacteria; kingdom Pseudomonadati; phylum Pseudomonadota; class Gammaproteobacteria; order Moraxellales; family Moraxellaceae; genus Acinetobacter; species Acinetobacter sp. FDAARGOS_494. The sequence goes on along the minus strand of NZ_CP033866.1, from coordinate 2,762,106 downwards.
GCTGTGAAAGGTGTTTCTACACTCTCACTCAAACGTTTTTTTCAAGCACCTTATCAAGATTTGATTACTAGCGAAAATGGCAAAACTTATGGTATTGCAGACTGTTTGGTAGTTGAACAAGGGCCAAACTACGCTTTGGCAAAACGTATTCAACAATGGCGTGCGACACTTGCCCGTCATCAAGGTCAACGTGTAAGTATTAATATTGCACCATCTACCACAACTCATTCGGTCACAAAGAATCCACTCCTTAAAGCTGCTTTTAATGGCGCAGAACTTTTTGATGTAGAAGCATTTAGTCCAGAAACCACGAATGCCATTATGGCAGCGTTATGGATTCATGACTTAAGAAATGATTCTTCTGTTGCAAACCCTGAAACCGTACTCGACCACCCTCTAGAGTTGATGATGGAAGGTGCCAATCATGGTGGTCTATGGCGTGTGGCTTATTTGGCCCGTACAGCTCTTCCTTTTGCTGCCATCTATGGCTTTGCAGCCGAGAAACTTCCATTTAGGAAATTTTCTAAAAAATAATAACGTTGAAAGCCCAATTTTAGAATTGGGCTTTTTTGTGCAATTAATTGCGTTGGCTATACGTTAAATACTTTTGCATTTCATCAGGTGGAACCATTCCTCCTCCTGTCGCCCATACCACATGTGTCGCATGCTGTAACTTTTCAGCTGACAATTGATGCAAAGCCAAATAATCAGGAGTAGTTTGCACATAATATGGCCCCATCATGCCCGCCGCCGCCGAGGGTTCAACTTGAATATTCTCAGTTTGATTTAAAAGCGCAATGAGTTCATATAAACATTCATCATGAATGGTGTAGTAACCGTCAATTAACTGCTGCATAGCACGTCCGACAAAACCAGAAGCACGGCCAACAGCTAATCCATCTGCCGCAGTGATGTTATCTAAACCAATGTCATTTACTGAAATCTGATCATGCAGGCCTGTATAAACGCCAAGTAACATACATGGAGAGTGAGTCGGTTCTGCGAATATACAATGTACATGCTCACCAAAAGCGAGTTTTAACCCAAAGCTCACCCCACCAGGTCCGCCCCCTACTCCGCATGGCAAATATACAAATAAAGGATGATCTGCATCGACTTTAATTTGCTTTTGTTCAAACTGTTGTTTTAAACGCAAACCTGCAACTGCATAACCTAAAAATAAAGTAGTCGAATTCTCATCATCAATAAAAAAACAAAATGGGTCCTGTTCGGCTGCCTTACGTCCTTCTTCTACAGCAACTCCGTAATCACTGGCATATTCCACCACATTTACACCAAGTGAACGTAGCTTATCTTTCTTCCATTGCCTTGCATCGGCAGACATATGTACCGACACTCTAAACCCAAGCTTCGCGCTCATAATACCGATTGATAAACCAAGGTTACCGGTAGAACCTACTGCAATTTGATATTTGGAAAAAAATGTTCGAAATGAGTCTTGGTCTAATTTACTGTAATCATCTTCTAGCTTGAGAAGCCCTGCCTCAATGGCTAATTTTTCAGCATGGGCCAATACTTCATAAATACCGCCACGTGCCTTGATTGAACCCGAAATAGGTAAATGGCTATCTTTTTTCAGCCAAAGTTTCCCTGTAAGTGTCTTATGCTTTTGTAGCGATAGAGCTTGTTGCATCTCCGCAATTTCTACTAGTGCTGATTCAATTTTTCCATGCTGGGCTTGAGTTTCAGGAAAGACTTTTGCCAAATAAGGTGCGAAACGCGCTAGCCTTGCTTCTGCTTCTTTTACATCCTGTTCTGTAAGACACACTTTCGCTAGTGCTTCGTTTAAAGGATAACGGTGAGGGTTAAACCAAAATGTTTCTTGATAGGCTTGAAGTGTTTCAATAAGTGGAAATTGTTGTTTTAACTGATCTATTTGAACCGCATTCATAATATATCCTGATATAAAAGTTTAAGCCCAACCTATAAAGCTGTTTTGATGGCCTATAACAACTTATTAATTTATAGATGAATGTACATGAAAAATAGTCTCAACTTTAAAAACTAAACAAATAAAAAAGCCACTGTGAACAGTGGCTTTAATTTTTTAAATGCTTTTATACAAACTGTAAGAATAACCAGTACAAACCACCCGACAAACAGATGGTTGCAGGAAGTGTAAATACCCATGCAGAGAGAATTGTTTTTACAGTATTGAAATTCAGGCCTGATTTATTGGCAACCATAGTACCTGCAACAGCGCTGTTTAAAACGTGTGTTGTTGAAACCGGCATACCTAAACCATCTGCTGCAGCAATTGTACTCATTGCAACAAGCTCAGCAGACATCCCTTGACCATAAGTCATGTGATGCTTACCAATACGCTCACCGACAGTTACCACAATACGTTTCCAGCCAACCATAGTACCAAGTCCAAGCGCTAATGCGACCGCCACTTTCACCCAGTTTGGAATGTATTGTAAGAATGAATCCAAGCTACTACGATAATCTTTCACAAGCTTTTTCTGTGAGTCATCCATTTTTGGTAAAGCATCTGCCTTATCCAAACGCTTAAACGTCGTTGTGCTCAAATACATGTCATTACGGATTTCGCTAATTGCAGCTTCTGGAATATCTTTTAAGTTGCTATAGCTAGAAACACGCTCACCCAAATGGTCAGTCATGCTTGCCAATGCAGGCACAACTTCAGGCGTTTGTTGCTTGGTTTGAATGTATTTAGTTAAAACCGCACGCGCTTTTTCGTCAGTCAATTCTGGTTGATTTTGGTTTAACAAAACCGCAGTTTGAGAAGAAAGCTGATGGAATGATTGAACCTGCTGTGTATCGAGGTTTTTATTTAATGAATAAGCTAATGGCACCAAACCAACCAAAATCAGCATGATAAGACCCATACCTTTTTGGCCATCATTAGAACCATGTGCAAAACTCACACCTGTACAGGTAAAGATAAGAATTGCGCGAATGATTGCTGGTGGTGGCTTATTTCCTTCAGGTGGCTGGAATAATTCTAATTGGCGTTTGAAAATAGTTTTAACCAACAAGAATACAATTGCCGCAAAAGCAAAACCAATTAAAGGAGAAAATAATAATGCCTTACCTACTTTAATCACCTGATCCATATCAACACCACTGGTCGTTACGCCAGTCGATGCACTCAACAGATGATTCATAATACCCACACCTAAGATTGAACCAATCAAGGTATGAGAGCTAGAAGCAGGAATTCCCAAGAACCAAGTACCAAGATTCCAAAGAATTGCAGCGATCAACAATGCAAAAACCATTGCAAAGCCAGCACCACTGCCCATGTTCATAATAAGTTCAACTGGAAGCAATGCAATAATGCCATACGCAACAGCACCACTTGCGACCATTACCCCAAGGAAATTACAAAAACCTGCCCACATGACTGCAACCGGTGCAGGCAAAGCATTTGTATAAATAACCGTTGCAACTGCATTAGCAGTGTCATGGAAACCGTTTACAAATTCAAAGCCTAGTGCAATCAAGAGTGCAGTAGATAAAAGAATAACTGAATAAAGGCTTAAAGGTGGAACATGCGCTAAATCAGCACTGACCTGAAACCCAATATAAATAAGTGTTGCAATAATAATCGTCAGAAACACCGGCATAAAAAACTTAGGTGTCGGGACATGTACATTCGTCGATTTTGCTTGCAGGTTTGCCGCAAGTTTTGAATCCGAAACAGGGGGTAGATTAGAATTCATGCAGACGGTAAGAGGATAATAAAATCCTCTGTATTCTTAAATTAAATTATGACAATTATATGACAAAGAGGCGCCTGATGAAGTCAATTTTTTATATTTTGACCTCATTTGATGCACCTTTCCCCGACTGTTTTTATTTTTTTATTAAAATACAATAATTTAAACCATTAATTATGAGCTCCTTTTGTGCTTATTTTTACAGCAAAAAATAAATAAAATTACCGATATGTCTATTTTTCATACAAAGCAACTGTAATATTTCGGCATATTGAGCATGAAATATTTCAATATCATGATCATTTGATGAATATTTCATGAAAATTCTTTTGTTTTTGACATAAAGCGATCTCTTTTTTAACTTTTTAGTCAGCTACACCTGACCTTCGTAGATCATCATTTGTGCTGCTATTCTGTTACAATAGCGCCGCATTTTTAAATTCATATAAAGATCGGGGTTTTCTATGTCTACGCTTGCCACCCTAAAAGCGCTTCTTGCTAAACGCATTCTGATTATTGATGGTGCAATGGGAACCATGATCCAGCGCCATAAATTGGAAGAAGCTGACTATCGTGGTGAGCGTTTTGCTGATTGGGCACATGACTTAAAAGGTAACAATGACCTTTTGGTTCTAACACAGCCTCAAATCATTCAAGGTATTCATGAAGCCTACCTCGATGCTGGTGCAGACATTATTGAAACCAACAGCTTTAACGGTACACGTGTTTCAATGTCTGACTATCACATGGAAGATCTTGTTCCAGAGATTAACCGTGAAGCAGCACGTTTAGCTAAAGCAGCTTGCGAAAAGTATTCAACGCCAGACAAGCCTCGTTTTGTGGCAGGTGTACTTGGGCCAACATCTCGTACATGTTCAATCTCTCCAGATGTGAACAACCCTGCTTTTCGTAACATTAGCTTTGATGAACTAAAAGAAAATTATATTGAAGCGACTCATGCACTAATTGAAGGTGGTGCAGACATTATCCTGATCGAAACTGTATTTGATACTTTAAACTGTAAAGCAGCGATTTTTGCAGTCAAAGAAGTCTTTAAACAAATTGGTCGCGAATTACCAATTATGATTTCAGGGACCATTACCGATGCATCAGGCCGTACTTTAACAGGTCAGACAGCGGAAGCTTTCTGGAACTCGGTTCGTCATGGCGATTTGCTTTCAATCGGTTTTAACTGTGCCCTTGGTGCAGATGCCATGCGCCCTCACGTAAAAACTATTTCCGATGTCGCAGATACCTTTGTTTCAGCGCACCCAAATGCAGGCTTACCAAACGCATTTGGTGAATATGACGAAACTCCAGAGCAAACTGCAGCTTTCTTAAAAGAGTTTGCTGAAAGCGGTTTGATTAACATTACTGGTGGTTGCTGTGGTACGACACCAGACCATATTCGAGCTATTGCCAATGCGGTAAAAGACATTGCGCCTCGCCAAGTGCCTGAAACCGTACCTGCTTGCCGCTTAAGTGGTTTAGAACCATTTAATATTTATGATGATTCATTGTTCGTAAACGTTGGGGAGCGTACTAACGTTACCGGTTCTAAAAAATTCTTACGTCTCATTCGTGAAGAAAACTTTGCAGAAGCTTTAGAAGTTGCACAGCAGCAGGTTGAAGCTGGCGCACAGATTATCGACATTAACATGGATGAAGGGATGCTCGATTCGCAAAATGCGATGGTGCATTTCTTAAACCTTGTAGCATCCGAACCGGACATTTCACGTGTACCGATCATGATTGACTCATCGAAATGGGAAATCATTGAAGCCGGCTTAAAATGCGTACAAGGTAAACCGGTTGTTAACTCAATTTCCTTAAAAGAAGGTTATGACGAGTTTGTTGAAAAGGCCCGCCTCTGCCGTCAATATGGTGCTGCAATTATTGTGATGGCCTTTGACGAAGTAGGTCAGGCCGACACTGCTGAACGTAAACGTGAAATCTGTAAGCGCTCTTATGACATTTTGGTTAACGAAGTAGGCTTCCCTGCTGAAGATATTATTTTTGACCCGAACGTGTTTGCAGTTGCGACTGGTATTGAAGAACATAACAACTACGCAGTCGATTTTATTGAAGCAACGGGCTGGATTAAACAGAACTTACCGCACGCCATGATTTCTGGTGGTGTGTCTAACGTTTCGTTCTCATTCCGTGGCAATGAACCAGTTCGTGAGGCCATTCACTCTGTATTCTTGTACCATGCCATCAAGCAAGGCATGACCATGGGTATTGTGAACGCAGGTCAAATGGCTATTTATGATGATATTCCTACCGAGCTAAAAGAAGCGGTTGAAGATGTCATTTTAAACCAAAATCAAGGTGAGTCTGGTCAAGTCGCGACTGAGAAACTACTTGAAGTTGCAGAAAAATACCGTGGACAAGGTGGTGCAACAAAAGAAGCCGAGAACCTTGAATGGCGTAATGAGTCAGTTGAAAAACGTCTTGAATATGCCTTGGTTAAAGGTATTACGACTTATATTGACCAAGACACCGAAGAAGCCCGCTTAAAATCAAAACGTCCTTTAGATGTAATTGAAGGGCCACTGATGGACGGCATGAACGTCGTCGGTGACTTGTTCGGTTCAGGCAAAATGTTCTTGCCACAAGTTGTAAAATCTGCCCGAGTCATGAAACAAGCAGTAGCATGGCTCAACCCGTACATCGAAGCTGAAAAGACCGAAGGACAGTCTAAAGGTAAAGTCCTAATGGCAACGGTTAAAGGTGACGTACACGATATTGGTAAAAATATTGTAGGCGTAGTACTTGGCTGTAATGGCTATGACATTGTTGACCTTGGCGTAATGGTCCCTTGCGAGAAAATCTTACAAACTGCAATTGATGAAAAATGTGACATCATTGGACTGTCTGGTCTGATCACCCCATCTTTAGATGAAATGGTATTTGTTGCTAAAGAAATGCAGCGTAAAGGCTTTAACATTCCTTTATTAATTGGTGGCGCGACTACTTCTAAAGCACATACAGCAGTAAAAATTGACCCTCAGTATCAAAACGATGCGGTAATTTATGTTGCCGATGCTTCACGTGCTGTTGGTGTAGCGACAACCTTGCTTTCGAAAGAAATGCGTGGAGCATTTATTGAAGAGCATCGTGCTGAATATGCCAAAATTCGTGAGCGTTTAGCCAACAAACAACCAAAAGCAGCCAAACTGACTTATAAAGAGTCGGTTGAAAATGGTTTTAAAATTGATGAAAGCTACGTGCCACCAAAACCAAATCTTTTGGGAACACAAGTTTTAAAGAATTATCCGCTTGCTACACTCGTGGATTATTTTGACTGGACGCCATTCTTTATTTCTTGGAGTTTAACTGGCAAATTCCCGAAAATTTTAGAAGATGAAGTGGTCGGCGAAGCAGCAACTGACCTTTACAACCAGGCACAAGCGATGTTGAAAGATATTATCGACAACAATCGTTTTGATGCTCGTGCTGTATTTGGTATGTTCCCTGCTCAGCGTACAGATGCAGATACCGTCAGCGTATTTGATGAAGCTGGTCAAAATGTTACGCATACTTTTGAGCACTTACGCCAGCAATCTGACAAGGTGACAGGCAAACCAAATTTATCCTTGGCAGATTACATTCGAGCTGATCGCGAGCAGCAAGACTACTTGGGCGGATTCACTGTATCGATTTTTGGTGCAGAAGAACTGGCAAATGAATACAAAGCCAAAGGTGATGACTACTCTGCAATTTTAGTGCAGTCATTAGCTGACCGTTTTGCCGAAGCTTTTGCCGAACACTTACATGAACGTATTCGTAAAGAGTTCTGGGGCTATAAAGCTGATGAGCAGCTCAGCAATGAAGAACTGATTAAAGAGAAATATGTCGGTATTCGCCCTGCACCAGGCTACCCTGCTTGCCCAGAGCACTCTGAAAAAGCAGTGTTGTTCGACTGGTTAGGTTCTACCGACAAAATCGGCACCAAACTGACTGAGCACTTTGCAATGATGCCGCCATCTTCAGTAAGTGGTTTCTATTATTCTCATCCTCAGAGTGAATACTTTAACGTGGGTAAAATCTCTCAAGACCAACTTGAAGATTATGCAAAACGTAAAGGTTGGACACTGGATGAAGCGAAGCGTTGGTTAGCTCCGAATTTAGATGACTCGATTGTTTAAGTTCTTAAATAACCCTGTTTAAAAATAGGGCGTGAAGGAATTCCCCATCACGCCCTTTTCAATTTGAAAGTTTAATCTTTCTACTTCAAATGTGCCTTAATCTTCTCTTTAACTGCTTCAGTTGAAATACCATATCGATCATGCAAAGTGGGTAATGCGCCTGCATCTAAAAATGCATCTGGCAAACCAATCATATCAAAACGAGGATGTTGACCATTTCTTAAAAGTAGTGAGCCGACAGCTTCTCCTAACCCACCAATGACTGAATGATTTTCGGCAGTTAAAACAGGTCGGCCACCTTTTGCGACTTCATCCAAAATAGTTTGTTCATCTAAAGGCTTAATGGTAGGCACATGCAGCACTGAAACCTCAATGCCCTCTTTTTCAAGTTCTTCAGCTGCCTCAAGCGCACGCATGGTCAATAAACCAGTCGAAATAATGAGTAAATCTTTACCCGGTTTAATCACCTGTGCCTTACCCAATTTAAACTGGTAATTATATTTATCGAGCACTAACGGAACTTGTCCACGCAATAAACGCATATATACGGGGCCATTATGCGCGGCAATCTGAGGAATCGCCTGTTCGATTTCTAAGGCGTCACATGGATCGATAACCATCAAGTTCGGCATAGCACGGAAAATTGCAATATCATCTGTTGCCTGATGACTTGGGCCATAACCCGTGGTTAACCCCGGAAGTGCCGCCACAATTTTGACGTTCAGGTTATCCTCTGCAATTGCCATACAAATAAAGTCATAGGCACGGCGTGATGCAAACACGGCATAGGTCGTCGCAAAAGGAACAAATCCTTCACGAGCAAGTCCTGCTGCTGCGCTCATCAAAAGTTGTTCTGCCATGCCCATTTGGAAAAACTTGTCTGGGTTTTCTTTTGCAAAAATATGTAGGTCTGTATATTTTGACAAATCGGCTGATAAACCTACGATATCGTCACGATCTTTTGTCAAGGAATTGAGTGCATGTCCAAATGGAGCTGGTTTGGTCGGTTGGCCCTCCGCAGCAATAGAAGCAATCATTGCCGAAGTGGTTAGTTTTTTCTTAGGAGGATTAGCTAACTGGCTCATGGTATACTCCTTACTGTCCGTAGTGGGTCAAAATATTTAAAGCGTCGTCCCATTCATGTTCATCAACACGAATGAAATGTGTTTTTTCGCGGCTTTCCAAGAACGACACGCCTTTACCCATTTTGGTGTCACAAATAATGACTCTTGGGCATGCTCCCTCATAGTTTCGTGCCTGATCGAATGCCTCAAGCAGAGCTTCCATGTTGTTGCCATCTACACGCTGGGTGTACCAACCAAATGACTGCCAACGATCAACAATTGGCTCAAATGCTAAAATTTCGCTGGAGTGCCCATCTGCCTGCTGATTATTCACATCAATAATGGCAATCAAGTTATCTAGTTTCCAATGCGAAGCAGACATCACTGCCTCCCATGTTGAGCCTTCATTTAACTCTCCATCAGAAAGTAAGTTATAGACAAAAGCATCTGATTTTTTCTGTTTCAGCCCTAGACATGCACCGACTGCAATTCCAAGACCATGACCCAATGAGCCACCTGTAATTTCCATACCCGGTGTGTAAGAAGCCATACCCGACATCGGTAGACGACTGTCATCTGCACCGTAGGTTTCAAGTTCTTCAAGCGGGATAATTTTTGCTTCGATTAAGGCTGCATAGAGTGCAATTGCATAGTGTCCAATAGAAAGATAAAAACGGTCACGGCCTTCCCATTCAGGGTTTTCAGGCTGATATTTCATGGCATGGAAATAAGATACTGCCAGTAGATCTGCTGCACCTAAAGCTTGTCCAACATAGCCTTGGCCTTGTACTTGCCCCATGCGTAAAGCATGTTGGCGAATGTGGTAGGCACGTTGTTGCAACTCGGCAATTTGGCCTACTTTATCAACATTTAACATTGTCTTTTACTATTCCTTATTAACGATTGACCAGTTTTGCCGGAACACGCAGAACCAGACTGGCACCGAAAATTAATACTGCTGTGATTAAGAACATGCCGATTGCATTTGAACCCGTGTTAGTAGTGACCCAACCGATTAAATAAGGTGAGCAAAATCCGGCAAGGTTGGCAAAGCTATTGACGGCTGCAATACCTGCCGCAGCGGAAACACCACCCAAAAAGTTGGTCGGTAACATCCAGAACAAAGAGGATGCTGTCAGCACACCTGAGGCTGCGATGCAAAGGCAAATTAAAGAGAGCGTTAGATTTGAAGCGAATAAAGTCGCAAATGTGAGTGCTATAGCACCTGCACACATCGGAATAATTAAGTGCCAGCGGCGTTCTTGGAAATGGTCGCCGCTACGCCCCGCCAAAATCATGACCACAATGGCACACATATAAGGCAGGCTTGTGAGCAAACCAATATGCCAGTTATCACTAATGCCCGAGTTACGAATGAGAGTTGGCAACCAAAATGTAATTGCGTATTGGCCCATCACTACACAAAAGTAGATACCTGCGAGTAGCCATAAACGTTTATCTGCGATGAACTCTTTGACGCTAGCATGACCTTCTTTGTGCTGGTTATCCTGAGCAAGCTCTTGCTTCACCAAGTTCTTTTCGTCTTGGGTTAACCAGTTGGCGTCTTGAACTGAATCTTTTAAAACAGCTAGTACAAGTAAGCCGACAATCACTGTGGGAATAGCTTCGATCACAAACATCCACTGCCAGCCAAACCAACCATGTACACCGCTCATTCGGTCCATGATTAAGCCTGAAAGTGGGCCACCAATCATTCCCGAAATTGGAATTGCGATAAACCAAAGTACGGTCATGCGTGCACGGCGGTAAGACGGGAACCAGTAAGTGAGGTAGAGCAACAAACCCGGAGCTAGTCCAGCTTCAGCGACACCCAGTAAAAAACGTAAGGTGTAAAATTGCCATTCGGTTTGAACAAAGGCAAAACAGCCTGACAAAATGCCCCATGTAATCATGATACGGGCAATCCAACGTCTTGCGCCTACCTTGTGAAGTACAATGTTACTTGGTACTTCACAAAGAAAATAACCAATAAAGAAAATCCCTGCGCCTAGCCCATATACAGCTTCACTAAACTGTAAATCGCTCATCATTTGGAGCTTGGCAAAACCCACATTTACCCGATCTAAATAGGCACAAAAATAACAAAGCATTAAAAATGGCATGAGCCGAAATGCAATTTTTCGATACGCCGATTTACGAACCGTTGTATCTACTTCAGATGAAAATACTGTATCCATCATGCGAATCCCTTTACATTTGGCCACAGTATCCTCTTGTGACCATCATTCTATTTTTATTTAAATGGTGAGCGTTTAATGAATAAGCATGCCACCATTTACATCGAGTGTTACACCAGTCAAATAAGCTGACAGGTCACTTGCCAAAAATAGTGCTGCATTTGCAACGTCTTGTGCTTTACCTAAACGGCCCAGCGGAATACCAGCCAGAATGTCGTGACGACGGTCATCATTCATTAAACCGCCAGTAATATCAGTCTGAATTAGACCGGGAGTAAGAGAATTTACACGAATCTGGTCACCACCAAACTCACGAGCCATCGCTTTTGCCAGACCTAACACGCCTGCTTTAGCAGCGCTATAGTGTGGCCCGCCAAAAATACCACCGCCGCGTTGTGCTGAAACTGAAGATAGGCACACAATGCTTCCACCACCGTTTGCTTTCATAGATGGAATAACAGCTTGTGACATAATCAGTGTTCCGCGCAGGCTGACATCTAAAATACGGTCATAGTCATTGCGCTGAATATCGAGGGTTTTAACTGGCTGAGTAATGCCCGCATTGTTAATTAAAATATCAATCTTGCCATAGTGCTGTAGTGCTTGTTCAACAGCTGCTTTGACCTGTTCTTCATTTGCAACATTTGCAGCAAGTCCTAAATGACCGTCACCAAGCGCCTTTGCAGCGTTTTGGCTTTGAGCAAGATCTAAATCAACAATAATGACTTTGGCACCCTGTTGTGCAAAGATTTCTGCGGTTGCTCGCCCAATTCCACGTTCTGATGCTGCACCAGTAATTAATGCCACTTTTCCTTGTAGTAACATGTTGAATCCTCTTTTACGCTTTATTTCCTGAGTTCTGACTTAGAATCCCTTTTTTCACAAAGCCCAGCAATCATGTCGAATTCAACTAGGCATGAAAAAAATTCATGTCTATGCTATTTTCAAATAAGTTTTAGGGATAAAAACGGATTATTTCATGGACAGTAGTGAAAACAATTTCAATCAGATGCCCTCTATTAAAACATTACAGGCTTTTGAGCAAACTGCCCGTTTTGGCAATGTTGCTAAGGCAGCCGAGCATTTGAATCTCACCCCTTCGGCAGTGAGTCACCAAATTGCTAAGCTTGAAGAAATGATTGGGCAGAGTTTATTTATTCGTGGTGCCCGTGGTGTGACACTTACTCCTTCAGGTGAGCGCTATTTTCAAGATGTCACCACCATTTTGCATAACCTAATGTTAGCCACGGAAAAAGCTGCCGATAAAAGCCCTAAAGACAGTTTATATATTCATTCATCCCCAAGTTTTGGTTTACTTTGGTTGCTCCCTCGCCTTGAATCATTTAAAGAAAAGTTCCCCATGATTCAGGTTAATTTGTCGTGTTCGTATGAAAATTTGCACTTTACCCGCGATAAGATCGACATTGATATTCGGCATGGTTTACCCAACTGGACAGGGGTAGAAATCAGAACCATTCGTAATGAAAAACTTGAAGTGCTTGCGTCCCCTAAGCTACTGGAACGTAGTCCTGTGCATAAACCTCAAGATTTATTAAAGAAAGATCTGATTTTATCGCGCTCAACCTTAGTGACTTGGCCCCAATGGTTTGCCCATCAGGGTTTAAGCATTCCTGAATTTCCCTACACTTTGAGTTTTGACCGCTCTTATATGTCACTTGAGGCAGCCACACACGGGCTAGGTTTTGTTTTAGAAAGTAATTTACTCACTCAAAATTACTTAGAATCTGGAAAGTTGGTTAGAGTTTTTGCAGATGAGCTATCGATTCCAATCTCTGCTCATCACTTGGTATATCCACGAACCCACCAATTTATTCCTAAAATTGAGCTATTTTTAAACTGGATTCATGATGAATTGTCAGGCTGAGAAATCATTTCTTAAATGATCTGAATTTGCTCAACTCGTAAGTGATGCATCATCTCTCGGATAAATACAAAGTAGGTAAAAATATAAAGCTGATTTGGATCCACTTGGTTTGTGTAGTAACTCAAACGCTCAATAAAACTATTAAATCCATTCTCAAGCTCGATACGGCTGATTTGCTTTTTAGCACTAAAAAATAACTCACTGAGTTGTGTCATGGTGGTATCAGCCGTAACGGCTATACCATTTATATTGAGATTTCTGAGTGGCTGCGACTCGATGATTTCTTCAATAAAATAAATCATCTTTTCAATCGCAAGCTCATCAATAACACCATTGCTGATACTTTTTGAATTAATAAAAACTAGGCCCTGCTCAAGGTGAATGGGCTGGTTATCTAAGTCAAATGACATGCCATTAAGACCAAGTGAAAACTTTAAAACCGAGTTGGGATGATTCATAAAAATAGCTTACTGCTGAAGTTTGCTAATAAAGTTAATTTGTTTATAACCCTAAATGGTATCGACTGTTCAATACTCAGCATTAACTGATCGATTATTATTAACACTATATATAATAAAAACCTCTTTAAAAAGATGAAAAATCAATCTTATATTCATCCAGTCTTACTATTACAAAATAGAGTATAAGCATGAAAAAATTAGCAATTTTAGGTGTTACGGTTTATAGCTTTGCACAACTGGCAAATGCAGCAACGTTAAATGTAAAACCATATGGTACGACTCAAGACGGCCAAAAAGTTGATCTATACACCATGAGTAATAACAATGGAGTCTCGGTATCTTTTATTAGTTTTGGTGGTGTAATTACACAAATCTTGACTCCCGATGCCCAAGGCAAACAAAATAATATTGTTTTGGGCTTTGATGACCTAAAAGGCTATGAAGTCACTGATACCAAGGAAGGCATTCATTTTGGTGGATTAATTGGTCGTTATGCGAACCGGATTGGTAATGCTAAATTTAGCTTAGATGGGAAAACGTATAATCTTGAAAAAAATAATGGCCCGAACTCATTACATAGCGGCAATCCTGGTTTTGATAAACGTGTTTGGCAAGTTAAACCCCTCATTTCTAAAGGTGAAACTGTTAAAGCTTCTCTGAAGTTAACCAGTCCAAATGGAGATCAAGGTTTTCCTGGAAAATTAGATGTAGAAGTGATTTACAGTCTTTCAGATCAAAATGAATTCAAGATTGAATATAAAGCCAAAACTGATCAGCCTACAGTCGTCAACCTTACCAACCACAGTTATTTCAACTTATCAGGCGCTGGGAACAATCCTTATGGCGTGCTAGATCATGTGGTACAACTCAATGCAGACCGTATATTGGTAACTGATCAAAACTCTTTACCAACAGGTGAAATTGCTTCAGTTGCAGGTACACCTTTTGATTTTCGAACGCCTAAAGCAATCGTAAAAGATATTCGAGCAAATAATCAGCAATTGGCCTATGGATATGGCTATGACCAAACTTGGGTAATTAATCAAAAGTCTCAAGGGAAACTCAATCTTGCAGCTATTGTGGTTGACCCAAAATCTAAACGGACCATGCAAGTCTTAACCACTGAACCAAGTGTCCAAATGTATACAGCCAATCATTTATTAGGAAATATTGTTGGCGCAAATGGCGTACTCTATCGACAAGCAGACGCACTAGCATTAGAAACACAGCATTTTCCAGACAGCCCGAATCAACCGGCTTTCCCGTCTACACGTTTAAACCCAAATCAAACTTATAACAGTGTTACCGTATTTAAGTTTGGTGTTCAAAAATAGTCTTTCTAATGAGGCTATGTTCATATTAAAAAGACTCTCAGCTGAATATGGCTGAGAGTCTTTTCATTTATTTAACTTTTGTGTTTGGTAAAAGTGCTGTTGCAAAACCAAGTAATGGCAACAATGAACATAAACCAAATACCCATTCAATGCCGTTAATATCCGCTAAATGCCCTAGCCCCGCTGCGGCAATACCACTTACCCCAAACATAAGGCCAAACATTAAACCTGCAATCATGCCTACACGGCCCGGAACAGCTTCTTGTGCATAAACCACCATCGCTGCAAAAGCAGATGACAACACCAAACCTGCAATAATTGAGAAAACTGTTGTCCAAAATAGGTTTGCATACGGCATCATTAATGCAAACGGTGCCATACCAATAAATGAAACCCAGATCACAGCTTTACGGCCAATTTTGTCACCAATTGGACCACCTGCAAATGTACCTACAGCCACAGCTGCCAAAAAGGCAAATAAGTGTAATTGAGCTGTTTGAATACTAATATGGAACTTTTGAATTAAATAAAAAGTAAAGTAGTTACTAATGCTGGCAATATAAGTAAATTTAGCAAACATCAACACACTAATTGTGCTCAAAGCAATAATGAGCTTACGGCCATGCAATTTAGTATGTACTTGAGTTGCACGTGCAGCTACCTGACTTTTAGCATGGTTTACTGTCCAACGGCTTACCCCAAATAAAACCCAAATCGCTAAAAGTGCAAATATCACCAAGCCCGCAACTGCATGCTGCCCAAACGGGACAATCAGTAACGCTGCTAATAATGGACCAATGGCAGTACCTGTGTTTCCGCCCACCTGAAAAGTCGACTGAGCTGTACCGAAGCGCCCACCCGATGCCATACGCGCCACACGCGAAGCTTCTGGATGAAAGGTGGCAGACCCTACCCCAATCAGTGCAGATGCACATAACAACACAGCAAAACTTGGTGAAAATGCCAACAAGATAATGCCGCAGAATGTGACGACCATTCCCAGTGGGAGAAGATACGGTTTTGGATGTTTATCGGTATAAAGTCCAATCCAAGGCTGTAGCAGCGAACCTGTAATTTGATATACAAACGAAATCAGGCCAACCTCCGCAAAACTCAGCGAAAAGTTTGCTTTTAGCATTGGATAGATGGCTGGTAGCACTGCCTGAATTAAATCGTTCAGTAAATGTGCAACCGCCACGGCGCCTACAATTTTAATAATCATTCCTTGAGACTGATCATTTGCAACGGTATTGGCAATACCATCTTTCAATTGTATTGAAGACGTCATACCTGAAAAACTCCAATATTTTTAAATGAGATGCTTATTGTAAATTGTCGCTTATAAAGTTATCTTCCAATAATCATTGTATAAGTGACAATTTTTAGGATAGTTTATGTCCGATTCTCTTATTCAGTCCGATTTGTCTGAATTGGTAATTGGACTCTCTTCCGAGCATTCTTACCGAGAAATCACGCCTACTCATACACATACGCGTGCTCAGTTTTTATATGCATCTACCGGAAACATTCAAGTTTTTACACCTAATCATGTATGGATTGTGCCGCCCATGTGCGCGTTATGGATTCCGGCAAATGTAGAGCACAGTGTGATTTCACTGAGTCACGTTAAGTTAAATACGGCACTGGTTGAAGTAAATGCAGCCGCTCGAATGGGACAACATTGCTTTATTATTCGGGTGAGTAACCTGCTGCATGAACTTTTAATACGTTTAAATGAAATTGAACGAGAGGAAACGCCAAATACAGCAACCTCTCAAGAGCTTTCCCGTTCTTTACAAATTTTGATCTTTGAAGAAATACAGCGAGCCAATTTATTGCCTATCCAGATACCGTGGCCGAAAGACAAAAGACTCTTAAAAATTTGCCAAGAGTTATTACATACGCCTAACCATTCAAGAGATTTAACAGATTGGGCTGATGATATTGGCGCGAGTTCTAGAACTTTAATGCGTATGTTCCAGAAAGAAACGGGGCTATCTTATCGGGCATGGGTACAGCAAATGCATATTGCACTTGCCTTGAGTAAAATTGCGAATGGCGAATCTATTGCTCAAATTTCAGAGTCACTGGGGTATACCAACCCCAGCGCGTTCAGTGCGATGTTTAAGCGACATCTAGGTAAAACACCTCAGCAGTTTAGAAGTGCTGCGATGTCGCTATAAGTCTTTTTTTTTGCAGGGATCTCATGCTTTTCAAGCAAATCATCGAAATCATGATAAACATGAAGTTCTCGATCTTTAGCTGTTCTTGCATGATCTAATCGTTGTTCAGGATCGACTAAAACAAGAGTATGGCCATCATCAATCAGACGATCTACACCTTCTAAGAACATACGTTTACCCACATCGTGGATAAGTGAAATCTGGGTTAAATCAATCACGATTGTGCTTTGGTCCGTTGTCTCGTCTTGTAAAATACGCAACAACATTTCAGCTTCGGTAAATTTCAATACGCCTCGAAGCACATACACACTTAACGATGCATCTTTCCCAGTACGGTAATGACTTTGTACAATCGTTTGTGCAGAAGGCGTACCTTCCATGAGATGTAATCCCATGTCACGAGATAATCGCTCTAAAATATCAATTCCTCGAACACTATGACCGTGCTCATCTAGTCGAGGTGAAAAAGCAGCAATACTAACTTGACCCGGCAACACCCCCAAAATACCGCCTGCTACACCACTTTTAGCAGGAATACCGACAGTTGAAAGCCAGTCACCCGCGGCATCATACATACCACAGCTCATCATGACACTGAGTACTTGTCTAACTACAGATCGGTTCAGTAATCGTTTTCCAGTTTTAGGGTCGACCCCGCCATTGGCAAGTACACTGCCCATGCGTACTAAATCTTTAACTGTAACCATGATCGCACATTGACGAATGTAACCATTCACAATATCGACAGGGTCAGTTTCCAAAATCCCCACCGTGCGCAACATATAACCGATCGAAAGATTACGGTAGGCTGTTTTGACTTCCGAATCATAAACAGACTCATCAAAACTTAATTCGCGACCAGCAAGCTCGCTCATAAAACGTCGTAGAATTTCTGCACTATGCAAACCATGTTTGACCTGAATCAAGGAATGTACAGTAATTGCACCAGAGTTAATCATCGGATTTTTTGGACGACCATCTTTACCCAATGAAATTTCATTGAAGGCTTCCCCCGAAGGCTCTACCCCTACTTTCGCAAGAACTGCATCAATACCAAGTTGTTGTAAAACATAAGCATACACAAAAGGTTTAGAAATCGATTGTATGGTGAATTCAACATCATCATCGCCGACCGAATAAATTTCACCATCTACCGTAGACATTGCTAAAGCTAATCGATTTGGGTTTGCATTTGCCAACTCAGGAATATAATCGGCGAGATGACCGCTGTTATCGATGTCACAGGCTTCTATAACATTTGCCAAATAATCTGGGAGAGGGGTTTTCATGGTCAGTAACCTTAAATGAGGAGATTTACAACATCGCGCAAAATTTCAGCACAACCTGCTGATAATATTAAAATTATATCTTTTGTAATGAGTTAAAAATCACGATATAAATATTTTAATTCTGTTCTCTTATTTATTTCAAGCTCATTATAGTTTTTTCAAAACTTTAAACTGAAGATTAGCTTATTCTTTCTACAAACAAGATTCCATTTAAATGATCGACCTCGTGTTGAACAATACGAGCAGGAAAACCGTGAAAAATTGTTTCAACTGCTTCACCCTGAAGTGTTAAGTATTTCACCTTAACCATTTCTGCACGTTCAACTTGTCCACGCTCATCCGGTACACTTAAGCAGCCTTCTTCGCCCAAACACGTTTCACTCGAAAATTCTAAAATTTCTGGATTTACCATGACCACAGCATTCATTTCAGGCGCATCCGGATAGCGTGGATTTGGTCGAGAAGCCACAATAATAATGCGTTTAGAGATATAAACTTGCGGTGCAGCAATCCCCACTCCATTGCGCTCAAGCATAGTTGCATGCATAGCATCAGCAAGCTGATAAAGCCAATTACTGTTTAACTCATTTGCCGAAACAGGAGCCGCAATTAGTTTTAAAATATCTTCACCACGCTTTGCGACAGGTAAAACCACACTCATCCTTTGAATCTCTTATTAAACTGGCTATGACTAGTTTTATTGTGTCGCTGAACGGCCCAAAAGAAAAGTCATTCCTACATCTGTTTTTGTTTTATCTAAAGTGTTTTTTGTTTTAAAGCTTTTTGATCTGAGTAAATCCATTCGGCGTTGCCCTATAGAACAAATTTCCTCCATTTACTTTTATTTCACTTTTCCATTAATATCCAAACTTCAATTACAACAATTAAGTAAAAAATGGATCAGGAATTAACTTTGCAGGACGCGAACTATCTTAATAAAGAAGATAAACGAACTCTTGCCCTTTCTTCATTGGGTGGAGCTTTAGAGTTTTACGATTTTGTGATTTACGTGTTTTACGCCAAAATCATTTCCGACCTCTTTTTCCCCAGCACACTTAGTCCGTTTTGGGCCATGCTCAACACTTACGGCATTTTTGCAGCAGGTTATTTTTTTAGGCCTTTGGGTGGGGTTGTCATGGCCCATTTTGGTGATTTGGTCGGGCGTAAAAAACTATTTTCGCTTTCTATTTTACTGATGGCGCTGCCTACCCTATTTATCGGGATTTTGCCAACTTTTGAAAATATCGGATATTTGGCACCGCTACTTTTATTACTCATGCGTGTGGTGCAAGGGATTGCGATTGGGGGTGAAATTCCAGCCGCATGGACATTTGTTTCTGAGCACGTGCCTGAAAGAAAAATCGGACTAGCAAATGGTTTATTAACTGCCGGACTGTCTTTAGGAATTTTACTAGGCGCGCTCATGTCTTTATGGATTTCACTTAATTTTAGTGAAGGACAAATCCATGACTGGGCGTGGCGTATTCCTTTCATTGTGGGTGGTATTTTTGGACTCGTTGCACTTTATTTAAGAACGTATTTGAAAGAAACCCCTGTGTTTAAAGCCATGCAGGCCCGTAAAGAAATTTCTAAAGAAATGCCTGTAAAACAAGTCTTAAAAACGCATAAAACAGCCGTTGCAATTGGCATGTTATTTACATGGTTTTTAACGGGATGTGTGGTGGTGGTGATTTTAGCCATGCCAAATTTGTTGATTGGTTCATTTGGCTTTGAGCGCGCACAGACTTTTGAAATGCAAAGTGCAGCCATTGTCATGCAAATGGTGGGCTGTATTTTAGCAGGCTATTTTGCTGACCGTTTTGGCTGTGGCAAAGTCATGATGGTCGGTGCGCTTGCCGTGGCACTTACAGCGGCAGTTTTTTATAACAGTTTAGGTCATGCGGCACATTCAACCATTTTTGGTTTATATATGTTGTTAGGTCTATGCTCAGGTACTGTCGGCATGGTGTCGAGCAGTATGGTTAAAATGTTCCCCGCGCCTGTTCGCTTCTCGGGCATTTCATTTTCTTATAATTTATCGTATGCAATTGTTGGTGGTATGACGCTACCTTTAGTTCATTGGCTCAGCCAATATAGTGATATTGGTGCGATGTATTATATTTTCGCGCTAACCATTTTGGCCTTTGTAACTGCCTTTGTGTTTTGGAATAAGTTTGAAAAAAACAGGTATTAAAAATTTTCACTTATTAAATAAAAAACCACGCCGATTGCGTGGTTTTTTTAATACTGCTTATTTTAGAAAGTAAACCCAATATTAAAGTTAATACGGTATAACCATTTATCACTATTTGGTGAAGTTGCAGAGGTATAACCCGTTGAGTTGGTTGCCCCACCAATAATGTTAGAGTTTTTACCCCACGTATAATCTGCCCAAACCATAAATGGTGAAGCAATAAACATCATCCCTGTGGTATTCATTTGCGAGTCTGACCAATCATCACGTTTTTTATCAAGATAACTATAATCATTATAAAACTTAATGGCTTTTAGCTTGCCCATATTGGTCACAGGCAACGTATAGGCAAGGTTTAAACTGGCAATGGTTCCTTCCGAAGCAATGAAATAAGCAGGTGTAAAACCATTATTGCCCATTAAGGTCATGTCACTATTTACACCATCCGGATTTTTAGCATCGTACTGATAGTGAATGACCGAACTTTGTAAGTTAAAGCGTTTGTAGTTGTTTTCGGTATGCAAACCGACTGCATAATATTTACCGTCTTTATCAGTCACTTTGTTATGTAGCTGAGCGATTGCACCCGAGACACCAAACTCTTGCTTACCGAAATCAGTTTCTAACTTGCGCACAATGCGGGTATTAAACTGATGACGTTTTTCATTCTGATAAGCTTTTTGAGATGGAAATGCATTTTCTTGCAAGTCATCATAAGTTGCACTTTCAGGTGAATAACGCAAGTTGGTTTCTAACATTTGCGGGTAATAACCGAGTTTTACATCCCAATCTTTGTCGTGATAATTCCAGTTAAGCCCCGGTGCAATGTTATTGCCATATCCTAAAAAGAATGGAATATGATAGGTCCAGCCATTTTGCGGATAGGGATAAATCGTAAATGGTTTATAAACCAGGCCCGCTTCAATGCTGTTATTGGCATCTAGGTTATAGCCCACGTACGCTTTTTCAATGGACGTTTTCTGTTGGTCTTGAAATAGATAGCTGGCGTTGATATAGGCATCATCAAACTTACCTTTGAGATCTACCCTGAAAATATCAAAATAGAGCTTACCGAAACCACGGTTTGGCCCTTCCCAATCTTCATAACGTTGATTTAACCGAACCACCCCACCTAACTTTAATGAATCCGTACCATCATCACTTTTCCATTCAAGCAATGAGTCTTTTGCAAATGCATTGACGCTTACCCCCAGCGTAAGCGGTGCAATGAATGCCATGATCAATGAAGTCTTTTTCATCTCTACATCCTTGATTGAGTTCCAGCGTCCTGCTGGAACTTTATTTGTTTTACCTGTAAAACTTCGTTTTTATTGTTTTTTAGACAAAAAAATTTATCTAAAAAAAGGATGGCTTAGCAGCTCCCATCGCATATGTACTAAACCATCCAAACTGGTTAATACAGTTTCTTTTGCGGTGGACCCGCGAAGTTTAATGGTCCAATCGAGTTCATATCGAGCTCAATCACGGTTGGTCCTTCAAAAGCGACAGCCTCTTGAATAACCGTTTTAAACTCTTCTGCACTACCGACTTTCCAGCTTTTCACACCCATTGATTCGCCAAGAAGTTTGTAGTCGGGTGTATGTAATTCATTGAAATACTGACGACCACCGAAGTAGTTATTTTGAATGCCACGCATTACGCCATAACCACCGTCATTCATAATCATTAGGACCATATTGGTGTTTTCTTGCACCATAGTTGCAATTTCACCAATACCCAGCATTAAGCCGCCATCACCGACTAAACCAATTACTTTTTTGTCAGGGTTAGCAATCGAAGCACCGATTGCTGTTGCAAGGCCTAAACCAATTGCACCCGCAAGTGAGTGGATGTTTTGGTTTGGCGCTTGTACCGGGAATAAACGACTGCCCCATGTACTACCCGACATGGTGATGTCACGTACAAAAATGCCGTCTTGAGGTAAAGCTGCACGTAAGTGATCACAAATTAAAGCGTATTGGTCGATTTGTTTACGCAGTGCATCAATCGCAGCTTGTTTAGCAGCTACTACAGCAGCATCGTAATCGGCATCAACTTTTGAAGTTCCTTGAAGCTGTTCTAACACACGTGTTAAGACATCTTTAGCATCGCCACAAATGAAGTTGCGGATTTTGTAATTACGTTGCTGAGCCACAGGGTTTGCATCTACCTGAATAATGTTTTCAGGAAATTCAACCGAATAAGTTTTTGTTTCATTACTACGTAAACGAGAACCCACTACCACCATCAGGTCAGCATCTTTTAATAATTGCTCAACACCTGCCGAGTTATGGAAAGCACCTAAGCTACGTGGATGGTCATCTGGCAACACCCCACGAGCATGAGTCGATGAAACAACCGGAATACCTAAATCTGCAATTGCTTTCACTTCAGCAACACTGTTTAAAGTTCCACCACCAATCCAGAAAATCGGGCGTTTTGCTTTTTTGATTTCACTGACAAGAAGATCAATTTCAGCTTGCTCTGCCTGTGGCAACTCAAGTGCTTTCACTGGCCCAAGATTAAGTGGCAAATCAATCTCTGCTGCTTGTACATCAATGGGTAACTCAACACTTACTGGCCCCATTGGAACTGTAGTTGCGACACGAATAGCCTCACGAATCACACCAACAGCATTGTCTGGGCTGGTAATACGGAACGCCGCTTTGCTTGATGCACGTAAGAATGTAAGTTGGTCTTTGGTTTCATGAATGAAGCTTGCATCACGGTCAAGGTACTCACGCTCAACTTGCCCCGTTAAATGCAATACAGGGCTACCCGCATTCATTGCTTCAATCAGTGAACCCACTGCATTACCAGCGCCAGCACCTGTACTGGTCAACGCTACACCTAAGCCTTTAAAGCGTGAGTGTGCATCTGCCATAGTAACCGCACCCGCTTCACCACGTGCTGCAACAAAGCGCATTTTTTCACGGCGCCCTACCGCATCGGCAATAGGTAAATTGTGGATGGAAATAACACCATAAATACTATCAACTTGGTGCGCTTCTAAAACTCTTGCGATTGCTTCGCCTACATTTACACGTTCAGTCATGTCTGTTCCTCAAAATTTGTTTTCAGTCCTTGAATTTATTAATCGCACCAAGGGTTAGGCTGTTCATTCAGCCCCATATAAATACTCTTTTGTTGCATGTACGATAAAATGCCCAAACGGCCTTTTTCGCGCCCAATCCCACTGTCTTTAAAGCCACCAAACGGCGCACTAATCGAGAATTTTTTGTAGGTATTAATCCATACCGTTCCCACTTCTAAGGCACGTGCAATACGCCAAGCTTTACGATAGCTTTCAGTCCAAATACCTGCGGCAAGACCAAAACAACTGTCATTGGCTTGGGCAATTAAATCTTGCTCGTTGTCATATTTCATAACCACTAAAACAGGGCCAAAAATTTCTTCCTGACAAGTTTGAGCACTGTTATTTAAGCCCGTAATAATCGTTGGTAAGTAATAGCTTCCTTTGGCATAGTCACCAGTCGTAAGTGCCTCACCACCAATCAGAACCTGACCACCTTCGCTTTTAGCAAGTTGCACATAGCGATCAACTGACTGCAAATGTTTGTCATTGACCAGTGGTCCTAAATGCACGCCTGCCTGTTCCGGATGGCCCACACGTAAACCTTTGGTAATTTCAACCAAACGCGTTAAAAACTGATCGTAAAGACTGCTATGAATAAACAAGCGAGAACCTGCAATACACGCTTGGCCTGCCGAGCTAAAAATACCGTAAGCCACACCTTTAGCAGCCAGTTCGACATCTGCATCCGGTAAAACGATGGTTGGTGACTTACCACCTAACTCAAGCGAAGTGGTAATCAGTTTATCTGCAGCAATATGTGCCAAATGACGACCCGTGGTTGTTCCACCTGTAAAAGAAATTTTACGAACCAATGGGTGCTGAGCAATTGCGTCACCAATGATAGAACCACGCCCCACTAACACACTAAGTAAGCCTTTTGGTAAACCAGCCTCTTCAAAAATTTTGGCAAGCTCTAAAGCAATGAGTGAAGTTGCTTCTGCTGGTTTTAACACTACAGCATTTCCTGCTGCCAAAGCTGGAGCAAGCTTTTGAACTTCACTCGCAATTGGAGAGTTCCAAGGAGTAATAGCTGCCACAACCCCTACAGGTTCATGCACACTCATGGTCATAAAGTCTGGAGCACGTTGAGTGGTGAGCTCATCGTTCAGTGTTTCACATGCAGCTGCAACATAACGTGCAGTTGCCGCAGCACTCATCACCAAGCCACGAGTTTCGGTTAAAGGCTTACCATTATCGCGGGTTTGTAGTTTTGATAATTCATCTACACGCGCTTCAATAATGTCTGCAACTTTGTAGAGAATACGTGCGCGCTCATGCGGCAAGCTGTTTCTCCAGCTCGGTTGACGCCAAGCCTGTTCTGCTTTTTCAATTGCTTCATTTACATCTTCAAGCGTTGCTGTTGAAAGCTCAGCGTTTACCGACTGATCTGCCGGAAACAGGCTTTGAATGACTGCACCACGGCCTAATCGCCATTCACCCGCAATATAAATTTCCTTTGCCATGATCAAATCCTTCTTAAATCTGTATTGCTTCTACACTGTTGCGACAAGCACGAATCACGCTAAGCGCAGCCAAAGTTGATGTTTTCGGGTTACTTGGCAGCGGCACACCCACCAGTTCAATGGTCATTTGTCCAAAGCCACCTTCCGCCACAATGGTGTGTTTGTTCTTGTTGATAGTTGGATCAACAGTTAACTCAACCATGGTTTCATCCATTCCAAGCCCTGCAAGTGCAATCGTTGCTGCAACGTTGGCATTGGCCGGAAATTTCATAGCAGCTTCACGAGCAGTTCCAGTAAAAAAGACCGTAGGTTCTGAAACATGGTCTAAATCGACCAATTGCTCTGCATAACTGCCCTTCCAGCTCTTTGGACTTTTACAGCCTTTATAAGTGACCTTTTGCAAGCCACCTTCTTTAGCAGCAGAAATACCGTCAATACCTGCGATAGCCCCTGCCAGTAAATGCAGATGGGCATCATTTTTTTCGGCAGTTTGCTTAAGCTGAACCAAAAATTCACTATCAGCCAAAGTACCCACCGAAATCAGACCAATGGTCCAGCCTTTCGCTAAAACTTTTTGAGCATGCTCTTTTACTGCTGCTTGACCTGCCACCTCAATGACATAGTCTGGTGTACCATCACATTGCTCAATATCTGAAATCACTTGAATGTCAGAAGAGACTTGTGATTGCACTTTTTCAATGCTGCGAGATGGCACTACAATCCACTTGAGTTGCAGATCTTGAGGCAAGTGGGCATACACTTCTGCTGCCATTGCACCAAAACCAATCATCATCAACTTTTTCATGACAGCACCTGATATTTATAAATGTTTGTTAAAACCACCCGAGACATCTATTGCCGAACCTGTGGTGTAAGATGCCAATGGTGATGCCAAGAAAACTAAAGCACGTGCAGGCTCTTCTGGACGGCCTAAACGCTGCATAGGAATGCCACGATTTTTTGCGATATTGCCGGTCCACTCTTCCCATGACAGATTTAAATCTGAACGGGTTTCATAACGGCGTTTCCACTGCGCAGATTCGACCATTCCGAGTAAAATCGAATTCACACGAACGCCATATTGAGTAAATTCATGTGCCAACGAATGGGTTAAATTCAACAGTGCAGCACGTGCAGATGAAGTCGCAATCATGTGCGGTTCCGGTTGCAATGCCAGTAACGAGTTCACATTGGTAATTGAGGCATTTGCCGACTGTTTTAAGTCGTCAAGAAAAGCCCGTACCGGATGTAAAACACTGAAATATTTCAGCTCAATCTCTTTCATCCAGTCTTCATCTTGCGTATTTTCAAAATTTGAAACACGGCCTTGTCCAGCATTGTTAATAAGCATGTCCACATTGCCCAAATTGAGTTTGACCTCTTTGGCAAATTGCTGAACTTCTTCTTTTTTCAAAACATTACATGCTTTGGTAAAAATATTGGCATGTGGAAATTTTTCTAAAATATAGTGCTTAGAAGCATTTAAACGTTCTTCATCGCGACCACACCAAGCAACTTTTGCACCCTCTGCAACCAGTATTTCAACAGCAGCCAGCCCAATCCCAGATGAGCCACCGGTAACAACTGCAACTTTTCCTTCAACTTGGAAGCTCATAATCCTTAATCTCTCTTACGATTGTTCCTGAATCGTCAACATAATTTGGTTAAATGCTTGCGGTTGGTCGACATAACTTAAATGTCCTGCATCTTCTATGACGAAGCGCTGTTCCAACTGCAATTCCTGAGCAAGCTCTTGTATACCTAACGCAGGAGTGATTTGATCTTGCTGCCCTGCAATCACTGTGCATGGGACTTTTAAATCGGTTAAATAATTACGTATTTCGTCATATGCCAGTAAGTACGATGCATGTGTGAAACCTTGTAAGGTCAACTGCTGCATCACTTCTGAAACTAAAGCTAAGGCTTGTGGCTCTTGTTTATAAATCAAATGAGGTCCACGGCTTTGGGCCATTCCTTTAGCACCGAGTTCTTTCAACATTTTTGGTCTTTTTTCAAAAACCTGAATTTGTGTCTGTTCATCGTGGCGTTGGTAGCCTTGCGCCAAGTTAGCGACCACCAAGTGTTTCACTCGCTCCGGACAAAGTGCAGCAAATGCACTGCCCTGTAAGGCACCTAATGAGTGTCCCACTACAATTGCTTTTTCAATTTTTAAAGCATCGAACAACCCTGCCAAACGCTTTGCGTAGTCGGTCGCATTCGGTTGATCCGTTAAAAGTTCATCTGATTTGCCATAGCCCGGTGCGTCCCAGGCAATGACATGAAAATGATGAGACAGCACTTCAAGTTGGTTTACCCATGAAGCAGAACCGGA
Organism: Acinetobacter sp. FDAARGOS_494; assembly: GCF_003812225.1. Lineage (NCBI taxonomy): Bacteria > Pseudomonadati > Pseudomonadota > Gammaproteobacteria > Moraxellales > Moraxellaceae > Acinetobacter > Acinetobacter sp. FDAARGOS_494. Next base: position 2,734,748 of record NZ_CP033866.1, on the reverse strand, counting down.
ACTGATGCCATGCAACAGCACAAGGTATTCGCCCTGACCAGCTTCCCGATAGGCTTGCTGCTGGCCTTGAACATTGACCGTTTTCACCGGAAATTCTGCTAACTTTTCAATGAGTGTCATCATTTTTAATTCTTTCCTTCATTCACTTCATCAAACAATTAACGTTTGATTTGAGACAATGGATGCTCTGGTGGATAGTTAGGAATTGTTGGTTTACCTGTTCCCAACATCACACACATCAAGGCGTCTTCTTGACCTGGGTTAAACAAACCACGGTAAATTCCCGGTGGAATTGAAATCAGGTCACGCTCTTTTAAGCGGGTCTGGAATTTCTCGCCGTTGTGCTCAATAAACAAATCAATTTCGCCGCGGAGCATAAAGAAAACTTCTTCAACGTCGTGGTGAATGTGCAAAGGACCTTCACACTGTGGTGGTAACACCATAGTCGAAAACGTAAAGTTCTCTGCAGGTACAGTATTGCTGTCATTTGCAACACCAGTTGCACCCGTACCCATATAGCGCATTTGAGCACGGCGATATTTCGGGTCGTAATCGGCTTGGAACTTCAAAGCCTCAAAGTCATATTTACGAGTCTCAAAGCGAGCAATACGTGTGTTTAACCAATCTTCTAAAGAAGCGCCTTCCGGCTGTTTCCACGATTCGAATTGTTGTGTAGTCATTTTTTAAACTCCTATACAGTGAATTAATAACGTTTTAAAAGAGGAACCAAGAACAACGACCCAATGACAGCGACTGCAGCCAAGAAGGTAATTCCCAAATTAAAACTATGTGTTTGCATCACGATGTAACCGATCAGTACAGGTGCAATTGCACTTGCAAAATTGCCTAAACCGTTAAATATTCCACCCGCTGTCGCACCTACATTTGAGGTGGTTACTCGGGCAAGCAGAGCAAATACCGCAGCTACTCCAAAGCCCCACGCCATAGCACTTAAAGACATGGCAGCAATAATCAATAATGGCTCAGTCATAATGACCATCACATACATGAAGATGCCCGCGAGTAATAAACCGCTAAATACTTGAATTGCGCGGCGGCCTAATTTGTCAGATAAAAACGCACCAACCACTTCGCCAATTAACATGGCAATGAATGGAAAGCTTGAATACACCCCAAACTCTTTGAGGTTGAATCCTTTGTCTTGCATGAGATAAGAAGGAACCCAACTGTTTAGGCCCCACAAATAAGTCATTAAGGCAATATTGAATAAGCACACCAACCAGAACGCGCTATTGCTCACAAGTACTTTGGTATTGGCGATATGGCCTTTGAAGTTAGTACGTTTACTTTCACCTTCAAGCTCAACAGTTTTCTTGAGTTGCAAGTTACGCAGACCAAAAACAATGCTTAAAATTGCAATGAGTGTGAGCGCAGCCATCACAAAAAAAGTGGTATGCCAGTCGTGGTGTGCCAGAACGGCTGCCGTAATTGGGAACCCAAGGAATGCACCAATCGGTGTACCCAGTAAGAACATGGTTGAGGCACGTGCCTGCTGACGGTCTGTATAAGTCTGCTTCACAATGGTGTACGCCAAAGCAAATAGCGGACCTTCTGCCAAACCGAGTAGAACCCGTAAAATCAACATGCCTGAGTAGCTGGTGGTAAAGCCCATGCAAAGCATGAGTAAACCCCAAGAAGTCACACTCCAGAACAACATTTTCTTTGGGTTAAAAATGTCGCCTAAAAAGCTTAGGAAGACTGATGAAAAACCATAAGCAAGTAAAAAACTTGTCATGAGCCATCCGAGCTTGGCTTTATCTTCAGCAATTCCCATCGAGCTTTGAAAATGTGGGTCTGAAAATAAAACCGCAATACTGATCTTGTCGAAAAATGCCAGTACTACACACACCATAAGGACAAAAGCAGGTACCCAATGCTTTAATCCACTTTTTTCTTCATTACTCATGTGTCATTCCTTCGATTTGGTAATGAGAACCAGATTTAATGTTTACGGTTTTAACTTCATGACATTAAATTCAGCATCTGCTAATAATTTTGGATCTAAAACGGTATTGGCTTGCATCCAACGCTTTGCCAGTTTGATTAACTTCGAGTCATTAATGGCAATCATATTCAGCAAGCGATTTTCATGGTCCAGATATAAATAGCTCACCTGATCTTCACCACCTTGGCGAATCACCACTTCTTTGGTTTTTTCAGGTTGATATGTTCCTAAAATCTGGATATTAAAGTGATATTGATCAGACCAAAGCCAAGGAATATCGGTATATTCAGTTTCAATTCCGAGCATTGATTTCGCAGCTGCAATCGCCTGATTTTGTGCATTTGCCCAAGACTGAATGCAATAGCCCAAACCCGGATGAATCGCGACATCACCTGCGGCATAAATGTCTTGATCTGAGGTTTGTCCAAAACAATTCACCACAATGCCATCTTTCACATCGAGACCAGCGTGTACCCCTAACTCTTTCGCGATCTCAGCGCCTGCACCTACTACAACACAGTCAAACAACTGACTATGTTGAGGATGGTTCACCACTTCAACTTTTTGATCTGGTGCTTCCACTAAGTGAAGGCTCTTGCTGTCTAAATGAATTTTTGTGCCTTGAGCCTCATGCATATTTTTTAAAAATGCAGAAACTTCCGGACTCACACTTCTTGCACATAAGCGGTCGCCATATTCAAAAATATGAACATCTTTCCCTTGCTTACGCGCAGTTGCAGCGATTTCCAAACCAATCCAGCCACCGCCAATCACAGCCACATTTTTTGCATTCTTTAAAATTTCAGCCAGACGTTCACAGTCACGTACATTTCGCAAAGTCACAACATTTGGAATGAACTGCCATGTATTGACGGGTACACGGGCGCGGCTTCCTGTTGCAATCAACAATTTGTCATACGGCAAAATCTGACCACTTTCTAAATGAACCTGCTTTTGCTCGCGATCGACTTTTGTTGCAATTTCCGGTTTGTGCCATTGAATGTTGAACTCTTGAACCTGTTCTGGAGAGAACAGATTCAAACTTTCATAACTTGCTTCTTTTGAAAGTACTTGCTTAGACAGTGGCGGACGCTCATAAAACACGTGATCTTCATTTGAGACCACATGAATTTCACCCACATATCCATTTTGACGTAAGGTACTAACTGCCCAACCTGCAGCCTGCCCCGCCCCTACAATTACAATCTTTTCCATAGCCTTTCTTCCTTGTAAAGCAATGCCTGTTACACAGGCTTCACCTGACGGCGGGTTTTGTCATCAAGACCACCTTCAATCGCCCACTCGGTGAAAAGCTCTAGACGATGTTCTTCTACACGTGGCTGCCATTCTTCGGTCAAATAATCATCGTTGGTGTAATATTCAAATGCACCACCCAATGGTGAGTTGACGTACCAGAAATAAGCAGAAGAAATTGGATGACGTCCCGGTCCAATAAAGGTTGACCACTCTGAACGGTTCATATGTAAACCGCCTCCAATCACCTCATGAATATCACGAACAACAAATGCAACGTGATTTAGGCCCGCAGATTTATTTGGAACGCTAAGTAAGAATAAATCGTGGTGATAACCTTCACCGCGGCAACGTAAGAATGCACCGCGATTTTTGTAAGCATCAGATAAATGAAAGCCTACTTTTTCAATATAGAAGTTTTCAGTAGTTGCTAAATCCGGTGTGAAGAACACCACATGTCCAATCGCAACAGGTTGACCTTTTTCATAGACAGGACTTGCTGCATTCACACGTTGAATGTTGCCGTATTGGTTAATACCTTCCGTTTTAAGTTCTGGTACTTCTTTTACAAAACTTTGTTCAAAACGAATGGTCATGCCATTTGGGTCAAGACACTGAACTGTATTTTCAGTACGTTTAAAACCGTCTACATCGGCTAAACGAGCTGCCAAGTCTTCAAGGTCTTGAGCATTTTCAACACCCCACGTAACTTCACGTAAAGTTGAACCTTGCTCAATAGCAGGCGGTAAACGGTTATCATCACAATTAAATAGATAAATCTTGCTGCCGTTTTGAGTCTGGTATAAATCTGCACCTTCAATATCCGAAGTACTTTTGCTTAAACCAAAATCTGCCAAAAACTTGTTTGAAGCGGCTCTATCTTCAACTCCAAACTTTAAAATCTCGATCCCTGTAATCATTTGACTACTCCTTAGTTAAAGACAAAACCGCCATTGACCGGAATATTTTGACCTGTCACAAAAGAGGACAAATCCGACAGTAGATACAATGCTGTTCCATTTAAATCTTGTGGAAGTTGCTGGCGTTGAATCGCTCTTCCGTTGACATATAAATCATGACGTTCCTGTGGCACATACTCGGTTGCTTCAACCAGAGTCAGCCCCGGAGACAAGGTATTGACACAGATATTGAACTGCCCCAACTCTCTTGCCATTGAACGTGTCATGGCAACAATTGCACCTTTACTCGCCACATAAGCCATCAGGTTTGGCGCGCCCCAAAGTGCTGTATCGGAAGCAACATTAATAATCTTGCCGGCAGCCGATTGTTTTAAATGTGGAATACACGCTTTTGTAATTAACCATGTACCTTTCACATTAATATTCATGACCCGATCCCAAAGTTCAGGATCGTAATCAATCATATTTTTTCCACCGACATTGGTTGCAAGCGCTGCACAGTTCACAAGTCCGTCTAGTCCTTGTAATACTTCCACGCTTTTTGCGACAGCATTTTCAATAGAGTCTGCATTGGCAAGGTCAACTGTTACTGCATGAACGTTTAGCCCTTGTTGCTGTAACGCTTGCGCTTCTTGTTGCACCAAGTCAGACAAAATATCTGCCATCACAACTTCAGCACCAGCCTCGGCAATAGCTTGAGCGAAATCCCGCCCTAAACCACGTGCAGCACCAGTCACTAAAACTTTTTTGCCTTGCAACAACGCTACATTAGCCATGAGCTTCTTCCTGCATCTCGATACGGTTTGATGCATTTAGCGCAGCAATTTTCTTTAATTGCTTTTCAGCTTCTTTTTTCATTAAACGGCGTAAACGTGCAAGCCCTACATCGTGTTGATATAAGAATTCTCGTGCACGCGCATTTGGCGCAAGGTTTTCTAAAATAATTCGGTCTTGTTCCAATACATCCCAATGCAACTGTTCTAAATGATTGCGATATAAGAAGCGCCATACATTACGTTGCCAACCACTCACCTTACGGCAGCGCCAGAAAAATACACGGGTATTGTTAGCATCAATTGGCGTTGCGTAACCCACAATCCAGAATTCACCACCCGGACCAAACTGTTTACGGTAAGGAATTGAAAGACGTAACCAACTTGCACCGGTCGAACCATATTCAACCCAGTCAAAGTTCACACCTGTTTGGCCTTCTTTTTCAAAAACAAAACCATTTTCAGTTGTGCGGTGTTTCATCTCTGCGGTACGTTCACCTTCTGCCATTGAATGTGAAGTACAGTGCAAATATGTACCGTGCATTGGGTCCATGACGTTATCAATGGCATATTGATGGTTTACTTTCCAGTCTGCTTGGCAAAGGAATGAACTCCACTCTTCGCTTGCCAGTTGTTCTGGGAACTCAAGCGGTGCAGGTTGTTCATTTGCATCGATACCAAACCAGATGAAGATTGCACCATGCTGTTCAATGACCGGATAGCTCTTTAAACACTTGGTTCCAGTCATTGGGCATTCATGAACGGCTGGCACATCAGCAACCACACCATCAGCACGAACTTCAACACCGTGATACCAGCAAGCAACTCGATCACCCAAGTTCCAGCCGAGTGAAAGACGAGCACCGCGGTGTGGACAGCGATCTTCAAGCGCATGTACCTGACCTTCGGCATCACGCCAAACCACAATGTTTTCACCTAAACGCGTAATCCCAACCGGATTAGCAGCGACTTCCCAACTTGCTAAAACCGGATGCCATTGGTCACGTAAACCAAGTTCTAAATATTCTTCAGCGCTTTGTGAAGTTGATACGATTGCGTTCATTTTATTCTTCCCTGAATCAATAACCTAAACGTTGCATTTCTTCTGTAAAGCTCTCAGAAGTCCATTCATCACCAGATTCAGAGCGGAAACCCTGTTGATTAAGTGCAGAAACAACCTCATCTAATTCTGTTGCGCCCGCAGAAAATGCCTGAATCAAGTTCTTTACAAAGTCTTGTTCGTAGAGAGTCGGTTCTTTATAACGTGTTTGCCAAACCAACAATTCAGATTGACCTGGAACTTGAATATTGTTGATACCTGCTTCGGTTGCTGGCGTTGCATGAATCCAGCTTGCCAACTTTTCATTAAATTTCTTCATTGTTCTGCTTCCTTGTACATGTGAGGACTAGAGTTGAATTTGAATATCCTGTCCTTCAACACGAACTGGGTACGTACATAGGTTTCTACACCCGGGTCCACTTTTTAGCTCACCTGTCTGAATGTCAAAAATTGCTTCGTGCAATGGACATTCCACAGTTTGATCTTCGATAAATCCTTCCGTTAATAAGGCATACGCATGAGGGCAAACATTTTCGATAGCGAAGTAATTTTCATCGACAAAAAAAACACCAATTTTTTTCCCTTCAACTTCGACGGCTTTCGGCTCATCTTCGCTAACGTCACCCTGCTGACAAACTGAGATCCAACTCATACCTTGCGTCCTCATTTTGTTTTATATACAAAACATAATTTGATTTTCAAAACACAAGCTAAGCATAATCCTCTTGATTAATTTTTGTCAAAGTAAAAATAAACATTAAAATCAATTGATTAATAAATTTTAAATAATTTGTTACGTTTCAATTTGGAAACAATGTTTTAAATATAAAAATTGTTTTATGTAATCTTTATAATTACAATAGTTCTAAAATAAAGCATAATGCCCCAATTCGAACCCTGTTTTATTTATAGGAAAACGACACGAATGAGCCTAGAGATTGAAGAAGATTCGCAAGAATCAGAAACAACAAAAAATGATGATCGGTATTTAGTACCAGGGCTTGTGCGTGGTTTAGCCATCTTGCAAGCATTTAATCAACAAGCACAAGAAATGACGATTACAGAAATTGCCGAAATTTTGGAAGTGAACCGTTCTAGTGCATTTCGGCTTATCTATACACTTGAAGCTTGCGGTTACTTAAGAAAGGCTTCACAAAAAACATATGCGCTTGATTCAAAAGTTATGGAGCTTGGTTTTAACAGTTTATCAAAGCTTTCATTACTTGATTTATCAACGCCTTTAATGAAAGAACTACGTGACCAGACCAAACTTGCAGTACACCTGACCGTTTTAGAAGGTACACACATTGTTTTTGTAAATAACGTTCAATCTATGGGTACGTTTACCAGCAATATTAGTTTAGGTACTCGCTGGCCTGCCCATGCTACAGTTATTGGTCAAATGTTATTGTCAGATTTACCAGAGGCAGAAGTACGACAACGCTATCGCAATTTTAATGACTGGGATAGTTACTCAGAACTTACTCCAACCAGTTTAAAAGCGTTATTGCAAAAATTAAATTATGTAAAAACTCAAAAGTCGATGGTGAGCTGGGGGCATTACAACCATGACATGGCTGCTTGTGCTGCTCCTATTTTCAAACAATCAAATGGAAAAATGGTGGCTGTCCTTTCAGTCAGTTGCCCAATTACCACTTATGATGAGAAGACCTTTAAAGAAGATATCGCCGCTCTAGTCATCGCAACGGCAGATAAAATTTCAAAATTTATCTATTAAAAAAAGCGACGTTAAGTCGCTTTTTTTGTACTCTTATTTCTTCAATTAAAAATTACGCTTAAAAATTTCACCATTCATATCCTGAAAACTCAGTGTTGAATGATTTTCTTTAATATCAAACTTTAAGTACTGCTGTTTAAACTGTACTACTGCATAAAACTCTTCTGCCCCATCATCTAAACCTGTCGCAGAGGCCTGAGTGCCTTGTGGAAAGTCCTTGAGCCAAGCAGCGTTATAAAAATCCGATACTGAATTAAAATCTATATATTTTTCAGGCTCACCCATAATTTTTGCAGCAATTTGATCAAACTGTTGTTGTTTATAAGTATCTAAACTCAACAACATGCTTATTCTCCCAATTAAAGCTGCCCAGCATCTAAGTTCTGCTTTCTTTTAACCTTTTCCCATTGATACCAACCATAAGCTGCCATTAATACAAAGGCTGCGTATAAGGCTGAAGTTAAAAACAGATCTTTATAGATAAACATGCCGACATAAACAATATCGACAAATACCCAAAGGATCCATGTCGCAATATGCTTTCGGCTGGTCCAGTAAGTTGCAAGCAAACTAAATGCTGCAAGCTGTGAGTCAAGCATTGGCACCGCTGCATCGGTAAAGTTTTTAAGCACCAAACCAAAGAGCAAACCACCTACCGCGGCAATAATCATTTGAATGATAGCTGTTTGAACTGCAATAGGCTCAATTCGAATGTCATGATCTTGCTGTTTTCCTTTGAGCCAATAGTAAAAGCCATAAAAATTTACGACCATAAAAAAGAATTGCAAAATCGTTTCGCCATAAAGCTTAAATTCGTAAAACAAATAGGCATATAGGACAAAAGCAAAGAAATTAAACAGCCAGCACCACATATTACGGATTACCGTTAATCCAACTCCAATGAGGCTAATTAAGACCGCGAAAATTTCTAGAGGTGACATAAGAGAAGCTGCTTATTGAGATCAATTTGACAGCGTATTATGAGAAAAATATAAAGCGAAGCAAACTGCTAATTTAAATAAATCATGGAAAATAACATGTCTAAGGATTTATCCTTTTCGCATGAAATTGATTTATTTCAATGCACAGACAAAAGAAATACTGATCGAGTTACTAACAATTTCTATTTGCTAGTTTTTCAATGATTGTTTAAAAGATAATGAAAGACAAATAAAAGAGCATGAAAATATGTCAAATCAAGAAGGAAAAGTCAGCCGTGAAACTCGCGGACATATTTTTTTAATTGGCTTAGATCGGGCAGCAAAACGTAATGCTTTTGATAGTCACATGATCAAAGACTTATCACTAGCGCTCACCGAATATGAAAATAATGACGCCCTGCGCTGTGCGATTGTTTTTGCTCACGGTGACCATTTTACAGCTGGTTTAGACCTAGTTGAGTTACAGCCTAAACTCGCTACGGGTGTGTTTGATTTTAGTGAAAACGAAATTAACCCTTGGGGCACAATAGGCCGAAAACTGAGTAAACCTTTGATAGTGGCAGTGCAGGGTTATTGCTATACCGCTGGTATAGAACTATTTCTGAATGCAGATATTACGATTGCGAGTGAAAATACCCAATTTGCTCAAATGGAAGTTCAACGTGGCATCTTACCTTTTGGCGGAGCAACTGCACGTTTTACTCAAGCCGCGGGTTGGGCCAAAGCCATGCGCTATTTGCTCACTGGTGACTCTTTTGATGCCAAAGCAGCTTTTGACATGAACCTCATTACAGAAATATGTCCAGAAGGTACGGAGCTTAAACGTGCTATAGAACTTGCTGAACATATCGCGCAAGCTGCACCACTTGCTGTAAAAGCGACCCTCGCCTCTGCTCGTGAGGCAGTCAATGAAGGTTACGAAGTGGCTTTTAACCAACTGCAAAACCATCTTCAGCCTTTACTCACAACAGAAGATGTTCAAGAAGGTGTTTTCGCCATGCTGCAAAAAAGACCTCCTGTTTTTAAAGGTAAATAAGTCCTACTCAAGCACTGCGCTCTACAGTTTAAAACTTATGGATATACCGAAATTAGTGAAAAAAAAGCCCACATGATGTGGGCTTTCTTTTATAAATGTACTTTATTCAACTCTAATGATTTTACCAAATTCATTATGGTGAACGACCGTAATTTTTTGGCTACGGCCCTGCTCAATTTCTTGCACAGGCAAATCAAAATAGCGCGCATAGTCATCTGTCTGTTTCATGTTAAGTTCACTACCTTCTACACGGCGTTCAGGCAATACATGACTCCAGAGTAGCAACCCGACTGCACAAGCAATCAGCGCTGTAATACCATGTTCAATACCTACACCGAATGCACTGAATAAACGATGTACTAAATGAGTTTTTTGCAGCTCTGCCAATACCCAGATAAACACGAATGGACGCCACAACAACAACCAAGCCGCCCACATCATGGCTGTGCTTGTTGTAGAAGCATAGCGTTTATGCCATGGCAATTGACGGCGTAAATCAATAATCAACGAATTTGTCTTCATTTCTCTTTACCTAACGAAGTGCTGTGGTTTTTCCCCAGACATCAATACAGCACGATCTTTAAAATCTCATGACTCTTGCATTTCATCCACGAATGCCCCGATCCGGGCTCACCCAACGCGCACGTTTCTCATCTCCACGTCGTAAGACTTTTGGAAATGCCACAATAGTTGCCGAGATGGTGATTAGCCAAAAGACCAATGGATACCAGATCATCCAGAAATAGTTTTTTCCGAGATGCGGTTCATAACGACTATCCATCCATTTGCTTAAAGCAAACTGAATGAGACAGGTTGCCCCCAATAAAATACCGCTACCATACGGTAAAAATGGAGAGCTCACAACGGCTAATGCAGGGACCGGTAAAATAAAATGTACCAACCACAACAAAGCCATCGCCAGCATTAAATATGACCAGACTAAAGTTAAGCAAAGCTCAAACATTAAAGGCCATAAAAAATTCAATTTTGGTTTGGTGAACACATCAATATTTTTAATTAATACCTGTGCTCCACCCATTGCCCAACGTAAACGTTGTTTCCACAATCCGTTTAAAGTTTCAGGCATTAAAATCCAAACCAAGGCATTCGGTTCAAAACGAATGTCCCAGCCGGCACGTTGCAATTTCCAAGTAATATCGATGTCTTCAGTCAACATATTAGGTGACCAATAGTCCACTTGGTGAACAGCGCTCTTACGAAAAGCCGTAATAACACCTGATACGGTAAATAAACGGCCAAAGGTACGCTGAGCACGTTTAATCATGCCGACAATCGAAGAAAACTCACCAACCTGAATACGACCTAATAAAGTTGAACGGGTACGGATACGCGGGTTACCCGTCACAGCTGCAACAGTCGGATTTTGAAGAAAATGACGAACCATCCACTTTGCTGCATGCGGGTCAAGTAAAGCATCACCATCAATACCAATTAAAAACTCGGCATCGGTCATTAAGCTTCCAGCTTGCAACCCCATGGCTTTACCTTGGTTTTGAGCCAAATGAACAACACGGAGTTTTTCATGTTGTTCAGCTAATCGGTCGAGTACCTCACCTGTATTATCCGAACTGCCATCATTAATCGCAATCACTTCAAAATGAGGATAATCCAATTTTAAAGCATGAGTAATCGTTTCCTCTGCATTATCCCCTTCATTAAAACAAGGAATAAGCACAGCAACTTTAGGATAGCTTTCTAATGGAGCTGGCTGATCATAAGGCGGAGCTTTACGTTCCTTCCAATAGAAAATGATCGCGCCAATCATCCATAAATACGACATAAATAATGGATAATAGAAAACGAATTTTAAGGCATGCGACCATATAGCAGCAAAGATTGTCATGTTTCAGCCTCGCCTATGGCACAAGACGAGATGATTTTTCAGCAAATGCTTTATGCATCACGTTCACGTCCGGATGATCTTTGATTGGGTCATCTGGATAGTATGCAACGTGCATTGCACCTTGCTGATAGAGTGAGTGAATTGTTGCTGCCATTTCAGTTGACGGTACCTTTTCGTTGTTACGCCAGTTTGTTGCTTGTAGCTCAAAAACTGTTTTCTTAATGCCGTTTGGATATTTTTTCACGCGATCAATCATGTCTTTATAAAATTGATCGGCGTTATCGACCTGCTCCATATAAGGCATTGCCATAATAGCCGTAAAATCATAACGTCTTAATGACTCTTCAAGCGATTGTGAATACCAGTTTTCCGCATATGGTTTTAAGGCAACTTGCGCATATAAGTTACGAGCTGTAAGCAAGAACGGTTCATATTGTCGCACGTCTTCAACAAGTTGCATTGCAAAATCATCTAGATATTTTGTCTTATATGCGGTCCATTTTTGCAAATCTTGATCGTTTTCACGGATTTTTGCCAAATCTGTTGGTAAGCCTTGTTTCGCATAAGCTTTTAATGCATCTGGGCTTGCATCTTCATAATCAGATAATGTGACATCGTCATGGAATAAAATTCCATTGAAAGATGCTGACTTAGCCAAATCTTGATAAATCTCACGAATAGTTTGGCGTGCCTCTGGTGAGAACGGACTTAAACGGATATACCCCATATTTAAGTGTTCACCAGCTTTTGCCTGCTCTGTCACGACTAAATCTTTTGATACCGGATCAGTTTTTGGTAATTCCCAAGCCAATAAAGGCATCCAAGCATAAATACGGCTTACAGGCGTACGGGTTTGAATTTGCCATGCTACACGGTTAAACAAGTCCGCACGCATTGGGATATGACGGTTCGGGAAATATACCATATCGGCAGAACCATTAGCATCCGGATCTGAAAATGCCTGCAAATAAACTGTATTTACACCCATCGCATTAATTCGATCTAACAAGTGACCTAAATTTCGTTCTTGTTGTTGCGGATCCGGATCATAAATATAGTCGAGATCAATATGCATGATTTTTTGCGGACGGTTGTTATCCGTTAAGTTTAATTCACGGTTCTTAATCTCTTGAGCCAAATCATTAGTACTCATTCCGCCCTCTACCAAAATACGGCTCATATTTTGTAGAGATTGTTTCGCATGATCTGCGCCATCATCAAGCGTGATGGTAATTGGCATACCAAGCTTTTTAGCAATTTGGACCGTTTGCATATTATAGCGACCATATGGCCACACCATAATACGTGGTGAACGTATACCATGCTCTTTAAGTAGCTGATTATTCTTTTTTAAATCATTATAAATACGAGCCTGATATTGGCTGTCATTTTCATAAGTTTTAGTTTTTACATCATAAAAACGTGTCGTTGCCGCTGGTTCAGAGTTCCCTTGCGGGTTGCCTGTAATACCGCGGTGTAAATGATAGCTATGGCTTGCGATTTCAACAAACCCGCTATCTTGCATTTCTTTGAGCTCACCCCAGCTTAAGATTTTATCACGTGGAATTTCTTCACCCGAAAAATCGACTTTCTGCCCTGCTTTTGGCTCTAACCATGAACCCACTACCGCAAGTACCACTGGGATTTTTTTAGCCTTAATAACAGGATATGCATTTTGGTAGAAAGACTGATAACCATCATCTACAGTTAATAAAACGGGCTTGGTTGGAAGTGCCGCCTTGCCCTGATGAGCACGGATCAACTGGTCTACGGTAATAAAATGGAAGCCATTTTTTTGCAGCCAATCGACATGCTCAGTAAATTGTTGAGTGGTGACCGCATATTGAGGAATTAAGGCATTTTTAGTATCGGTAATTTCATGATACCCAATGACCGTAAGTGTTGAAGCATCTATTTTAGGTGGGTTAGCTAATGCCATACCTGACAAGCCTGCTAGAGCCAAGCCAAGCGTGAGGTTCAACAAAGGAGATGCAAAGCGGGTAATCATGAAATAGCGTCTCAATAGCAATATAGATTATTTATGTGAAATTTAAACTTAAGAACTAAAATTCACATTTATTTAGTCCTTAAGTTCAAACTGCTCCAACAGAACAGTTTTTCAGTTCACCTTTATAATTAAATAAACTGAAAATAATCTTAAATATTTAAAAAGCTAAAATATAAATATCGAATATATTTATATTTAAAGCTTATAGATAAAGTCGAGCTCTAAACGGTTTGATTTCAATCATCGCGAGTTTTTACATCAAATAATTCAATTTCAAAAATCAAATTTGAGTTTGCCGGAATAATTTTACCCATTTTGCGTTCGCCATAAGCCAAATGAGCAGGAACCATAAGTTTACGTTTTCCGCCAACTTTCATTCCCATAATGCCTTGGTCCCAACCTTTAATCACACGGCCTGTACCAATAACACACTCGAAATAATTTCCGCGGTCAAGGGAAGAGTCGAATTTAGTGCCGTCTTCTAACCAACCTGTATAGTGAGTCGTAATTAAGGCACCTTTAACCGCTTCTTTACCTTCGCCTACTTTTAAATCGATAATTTCTAATTCAGTGATCATAATATTCCCGTTCGTTTAATTTCACAGCTCAGACTTGATCTTTAGTCTAACAAGTGAATTTGTAAAATTTGTTGCGCTTTTCAGTTTTACTGTAATTGGGTCCACACAACATTCGCTTGGCCCTTGTCACTTAACAAAGTCCATTCGTTGTCCATAACATTTAACTGAAGCTGCATGGTACGTTCACAAAGCTGCTCTAACTCTGCTGTACTTTCAGGTGCTAGCTGCCAAACTTGAACATTACTCAATGTTTTAATTTTACTGTTTCTCTTCCACCAATCTTCAACTTGTGAACCATAAGCGACAATTGCCACAGTTTTACAACGGGCACTGGCTTTTTTCACTTTATCTTCAGACGGTAAACCAACTTCAATCCAGGTTTCTAACTGTCCTGTTAAGTCTTTTTGCCAAAGTGCAGGCTCATCGGTTTCAAAAAGGTCTTTGGTAAACTCAAGGCTATCACTTGCGAAACGTGCAAAAGCCATGACACGAACCATTAATCGTTCTAAAGTTTCAGAAGGATGTAAGGCAAGCGTCAGTTGATAATCGCCATAAATATGGTCATCCATATTGGCAATATTCAGATCTGCTTTATAAATTGTTGCTTTAAGCGCCATAGTTAATATGTCCAAAAATTTGGCGCTAAGAATACTCGATTTTAATTAAAAAATTATAGAAAAAACTCAGTAATGTAAAACTTCTTATCCTCTCCATTTGCATCTTATTTCAAAACATCTAACCACTTTCAAAGTTGGCGGGCTTTTTGCTTGAAAGGGGTTGTATTCCTCTCTTGATTTGATGACTTATGTGGCAAAAACTTAAACGTAGTTTATTCCTACAAGTCCTCTGCGCTCTCTTCCTCGGTATTGCAGTAGGTCTTGCTTTTCATGATTTCTCCCTAGCTTTAAAACCTCTTGGTGATGGTTTTATTTCTCTCATTAAAATGTTGATTGCTCCAATTGTATTCTGTGTAGTGGTACTGGGAATCTATGGTGCAAACGATATTAAAAAAATGGGCAAAGTCGGTGCAAAAACGATTCTTTATTTTGAAGTGGTCACGAGTATTGCTTTAATTTTGGGAATTATTGTTGCTTATGTCTTTAAACCGGGCGTCGGTATGAATATCGATATTACTCATTTAGATGCTAAAGATTTAAGTACCTATACCGAACGTGCTCATGACATGCATACAGGTTCGGAGTTTTTACTCAATATTATTCCGAAAACATTTACTGCCGCTTTTGCTAACGGCGATATTTTACAAGTTTTACTCATCGCTATTTTATTTGGCGTTTCCCTACTGTTAATTCCTAAACATTTAGCAGAGTTGGTCCGTCAAGCGCTTGAAGCTTTTTCGGAAGTCTTCTTTAAAATTATGGGACTCATTATTCGCTTGGCACCGATTGGTGTATTTGGTTCAGTTGCTTATACCACTGCAAAATTTGGATTAGATTCACTCCTGCAACTCGGTTATTTAGTTTTACTCTTTTATGCGACTTGCATTTTATTTGTTGTCATTATTTTGGGTTCAATTTTAAAACTCACCGGACTGAATATCTTTAAATTTGTCGGCTATTTTAAAGATGAACTCGCCATTGTTTTAGGGACAGCCTCTTCTGATTCCGTTTTACCCCAAATCATGAAAAAGCTTAAAAACTTAGGAATTAAAGATTCAACAGTCGGTCTGGTTATTCCTACCGGTTATTCTTTTAATTTAGATGGCTTTTCAATTTATTTAACATTAGGCGTGATCTTTATTGCACAGGCCTGCAATATCAATCTCTCCATGCATGACTTACTGGCTATTTTATTGGTTTCGCTTATTACATCGAAAGGTGCACACGGCATACCGGGGTCAGCCTTAGTGATTCTTGCTGCAACACTTTCCGTAATTCCAAGTTTACCTGCAATTGGTTTGGTACTTTTACTGTCTGTAGACTGGTTTATCGGAATTATCCGTGCCTGCACCAACTTAATTGGTAACTGTGTGGCCACCGTAGTCATTGCCCATTGGGAAAAAGACATCGATCATGCACAAGCGAAACAAGTACTTAATATAAAAAATTAAATCTCTCATAGAGAATATTGAAGTATTTCAATGTTCTCTATTGTTCAATTCTGCAAGCTAATAGTTCAGTTTCAAATGCTAGCCAGTCATGTTCATGTTGGCTAATCATTTCAATGCGGTTATCAATGCCCTCTTCACCAGACTTATAGTTAAACTGCTCAGGATTAAAGTTAAAGGTCTTCCATCCCTGATCTGTATTAAAAATTCCCTTAATACGTAGCCAGTCTTGTTGTGCACACAACACATCGAGCAAAGCATAAAACTCAAATTTCCAACGCTTAGGAAACTTCCAACCCGCGACCATATAACCCTGCGCCGACTCGACATAATGATAAGGCAGTTGGTGAATTTCTTTTGCAACTTCGGCTTCAGTCATTTGCTTTTGCAGCTTGAGTAAAGGCTGTATAGAGCGTGCAGTTAAACGCGCAGGCACATCAATTTGCGCCAGTTCAAGTTGACCATGTTCAGTCTTTAGCCATTGTTGCTGATAAGGTTGGTATTCTTCTTTAAGCTCAACAAGTGCCTGTTCATCTTCAAAAGTCATGGTATCGGCATGAGAGACCACCACAATCTGTGCAGCTTTTAATTGATCTTCATATAGGTTTTGCTTGGCCCAATTGGTGTCATGCAAACGACTACCATCAACCACGGTCACTAGTGCACGCATAGCTAAGCTGTTTTGCCAATGCGGTTCAGTTAACTGATCAAATAATTGCGAAGGATGCCCAAGCCCTGTAGGTTCAATAAAGAGTCGGTCTGGCTTTTGTTCACTTAACAAGCGAGCCAGAGCAATATGCATAGGAAGTTGGCTACTACAACATAAACAGCCGCCCAATAGTTCTTTGACTGCATAACCTTGATCTTGAGGTAAGAGTTGTTGATCGACTCCGATTTGCCCAAATTCATTCATTAAGACAGCCCACACTTCACCTTTCGGTTTCTGACTTAATAAATGTTGCAATAATGTCGTTTTCCCTGCTCCTAAAAACCCTGAAATAATATGGGTAGGAACAGTTTTTTGGGCAATCAGTTTCACAAGCGGCTCAAATCAACAAGGTTTAAAAACTAAGAAAGGTATATCACTGTTTAAGTAGCATGAAAATAATTTTTCACTTTGAAGATATACTTTTCAATTATCAGGCTAAAGCACCAAATATGTGACATGCATCTCATCATTTATCTAAATTAACTTTAGAAAAATAATAATTAAACGAAATATCCTATTTAAGGACATTCACAATTCATGCCAAAGTGTTTTGTTTACGTAACTAACTTGCTTTTTTTTTACTCAATACGAAATATTCTTTCACATTTTTAGCGCTCAAGTAGCGCTTTAATTTTACAGTAGACGCACATAAACGGACGTTATATTTCATATTGTTAAGATAGGCGTAATAGATTGTTAAGTTAATTGATGTAATCCCAAGCTCGGCTTAGCATGTGTCCTAGCTTAATCATTCAGCCCTATATGTTCTATGTAGGTCAGAACGATTAGGTTTGATTTATTTTTTAATGAATTTAAGGATGCCATAAAATGAAATTAGCTAAAACTTTACTCGCTACTACCCTAGCTTTAACTGCTGCTTCAACTTTCGCTGCTTCTAAGCACGACCAAGCACATAACACTGCTGGTGAAGAAAAAGTTGTTGTTTCAACTCAAGAACAAGCAAACACTGCAAATGCTGCTTCTGACGCTGTAGGTTCTGCTTCTGAAGCTGCTCCTGCAACTCGTTAATTATCTCTGCACTCTCCTCCAAGCTCAGAGATAATTTTACTGAAACGAAACAGGACGTTAAATTTCGGTGAAGAAAAAAGATCGAACCATGCTGCGGTTCGATCTTTTTTTTAAGAAGTTTTCTTATACATGCTACAAGAAGGGTTATGATTCTCTTGTAGGCGCAACACCTTACGATGTTCAGCCGCTTCAAATCGGCAACGTTTCCACTCGGTATCTAAATTTAATTTAGGCACTTCGCGTGGTTTACCATGCTCATCAACCGCAACCATAGTGAAATAACAGCTATTGGTATGACGAACGGTACGCTTTTGAATGTTTTGAGCCTCCACACGGATACCCACTTCCATTGAAGTACGTCCCACATGGTTCACACTCGCTAAAAATGTAACGAGTTCACCTACATAAATAGGTTCTTTAAAATTTACTTTGTCTACAGACAACGTTACGACATAGCTGCCTGAATAACGACTTGCACAAGCATAGGCCACTTGGTCTAGTAACTTTAGAATTGTTCCACCATGAACATTACCTGAAAAATTTGCCATGTCCGGTGTCATTAAAACTGACATGGTTAATTCTGACTGATCGTCAGTTACGGTTGTCATTTCATCTAATGTAGGCATGACTCAACTCTGTCTCAAACAAGCTCAGAAAACATTATGGTTGATAATTCACAAAAAAAACATGCTTAAATCCACAACATAGCATCGTATTTTTTAATATTGTTAATTCTTTTTTTGAACGAATATTTTTTAAGCTATTATTTTTAATAATTTTTTAGTTTTTCTTAAATAAACAATTATTGAGCGGTCAAAAATAATCAAAAGATGCTATGCCATTTTGTTCCATTTTAAATGACACAGCATCGTTTTATATGAGGTTCACTATACTTTATGGATCAGTCCGGTAACGCCATTAATAATCATATCAACAGCAATCGTACCGATTAATAAAGCAGATAAACGCCCAACAATATCGAAATAGCGATCGATATATTTTGCATGTTTGTACCGCAAATGATCATGTGAAAATTTCATCAAAATCAAAATACTGCATGTTAAAAACATGGTAAACCCGATCACAAGTGCCGCAGCACCAATCGACATTTCAATACCTGTCACCACAGCTGCACTAATGGTACCTGGCCCAATCATAAAAGGCATGGCGATAGTGCCAGCCAAATGTTCTGGTGCACCGCGCATTTCACCAATGGTATCTGCACCCTGAAACACATAGCGGTAACCAATCACCAAAAAGATAAGACCGCCAAAAATCTGGAAAGCCTCAAAGCGTACATTCAGGTATTTACTAAAGATTGCTTCACCGCCCCATGCAAACAGCATAAAGACGATATAAGCAATCAAGCTCCCCTGAATTAAAGCTTTGTTAAATACCTTGGTTTCTGAATGGCGGATGAGGCCAATCATATAAATGCTCATTAAAAAAGGATTGAGCAAAGAGAAAAATAAAGCAAAAGAATGCAGATATGGTGAAACCATGCATATTCCCCTTAAGCTTGTGGATCTGGGAATAATGGACGGTTCCCAGGGCTAATACGATTAATATGCAAGAACGTCATATGTCTTTCATATTTATCTAAAATGTCATTAATAACCTGTTCTTTACTGTAACCAACAAGGTCGTTGTCTTGAGAACCTTCATAAAGATAGGTTTCGAGACGGTAATAGAACTGTTTGCCTCGTTTTACACGCTGACTAAAGTTAGGCGCGCTATAACGGACAGGCCAAATCTGATAAACGAAGTTTTGCTCTTCTTCCAAATGAATAGTGATATCGAGGTGATATAGCGCCTCTTCATCTTCAAGTGGTGTTTGCTGCACATCTACGTTCATACCTTGCTTAATGAGTTCATCGGCAACAGCTTGAACGGCAGGTTTGCAAACGGTATCGAGCATTCGTCTGGTTTCAGTCGTTCCTGGATGATGCATAACCCGAGTCAAACGCTGTTTCCAATTGAGAATATCGACGTTACCCACCACAGGTGCCGCGTTCATACTTCGACTGGCATGCCTGTAGTCTTCAAGTCTGAGCGACTTATAAAGCCCCGCCATGACAAGGAACATCACGAAACTAAACGGCAGTCCCATAATAATGGTTGCATTCTGCAAAGCGGTAATCCCATTGGTCATCAGCATAGCGAGTGTTAATAACCCAATGGCAATTGCCCAAAACACGCTCAACCAACGCGGCGCATCATTATCAATATGGGTAAGCTTGGTCGTGAAGTTACCTAAAACCAATGCCCCCGAATCGGCAGAAGTCACATAGAATAAAAGGCCCGTTACTGTTGCGACTGAAGCAATAAAGGTAAAACCTGGGTACTGCGCTAACAAGTCATAAAAACCATGTGCCGGATTAGATAATACCGTTGCAGCTAAAGTCTGGTTGCCTTCAAAAATAACACTGTGCAATGCGCTATTACCAAAAATGGATAACCAGGTTAAGGTAAATAACAGAGGAATAATTAAAGTCCCGCACACAAACTCACGAATAGTACGGCCTCTAGAAATACGGGCCAAAAATAACCCTACAAATGGCGACCAAGCAATCCACCATGCCCAGAAGAACAAGGTCCAGCTGCTCATCCAATCTTTAGGTTGCTCAAAGGCAAAACTTTGTAAGGCTAAGGTTGGGAAGCGAGTTAAATAATCACCAATATTTTGTACCAGCGCATTGAGTAAAAACTCGGTATTGCCCAAGAACAAAATAAACAGTAAAAGACCAATCGATACATAAATATTGATTTCAGACAAAATCCGAAGGCCTTTATTTACCCCAGATGTCACTGAAATAATACTAATACCGACTGCAATGGCAATGAGTGCAAACTGCATCCAGATATTCTCTGGCAGTCCTAATAAAACATGTAAACCATAATTCAGCTGTACCACGCCAATCCCGCAGGTGGTCGCAATACCAAAAATTGTCCCAATGACGGCGGCAGTATCTACACTATGGCCAATTGCCCCATTAATCCTGTTCCCAAAAATTGGGTAAAGTGCAGAACGAATGGTAAGCGGCAAGTTGTAGCGATAACTGAAATAACCAAGGGCCATACCAATCAAGGCATACATACACCATCCGGTCAAACCATAGTGAAACAGCGTCCACACCATACTTTGGCGTGCCGCTTCATAGGTTTGGCCTACTCCGACAGGCGGCTGCATATAATGAGATAATGGCTCAGCCACCGAGAAGAACATTAAATCGATACCAATACCTGCCGAAAACAGCATGGCAGACCAACTCAGTAAACTAAACTCAGGCTTTGAGTGTTTAGGGCCAAGTTTAATCTCACCATACCGTGAGCAGGCAATGAAAATTACAAACACCATATACAGCGTTGCAGCCAGTAAATAGTACCAGCCAAAGGTTGACGTTACCCACGCAAGGACGGTGTTAATGGTTCGATTTGCGAAATCGTTAAATAAAAAAGTAACGAGAGAAAAGATTAAAATGATTAGAGCTGAAATATAAAAAACCACACGGTTAAGCGGGTCTTTTTTAGATTTAGATAATGTTAAATCATCAACTGCTCTTGGATTATCTGTTGCCATACAATCCTCAAGGAATAGAAGAAAAATAAAATATTCAATTTAGTCTTTTCACTATTTAACAATAATGAAAAGACTGCTTTGAACGCAAAAAATATAAATAAATGTGATGAACCAAGGTTATAAAACCTCGGTCACTTTGTTCTGGTCACAATTCGATGGAATAGAAATGTCTTGTGAAATAGCTAACTGCTTTTTCGCAACATTCGGGTCAAAATCATCTTGCTTTAAGGCTTTGGCTAGACCAAACATATAAAGCAAAATAATCACAGAAAATGGTAAACCACATAACACCACTGCACTTTGCATGGAGTTAAAACTACCTGCTAATAATAAGCCGATACTTACAATGGTAATGACCACAGACCAAAAGATGCGTAACCAGATCGGTGAATCACTATCACTGGTGCCCCCTTTCGAGGACAAATTGGCGATCATTAGTGTACCAGACCCAACCGGTGTCAAAAATAAAACGAAACAAATTACAACAACAATCCCGGCAATATACGGATTAAACGGGAGATATTCGAGTAATTTGAATAATGACAACGCAGGGTCACTTAAAACCATATCACCTAAAACTTTCTGTTTTTGATTGAGAATTAAATGAATTGCAGTATTTCCAAAAATCGAGATCCAAGCCAAGGTAAAACCTAATGGAATGAGGCATACACCCAAAACCACTTCTCGAATAGTTCGGCCTTTGGAAATGCGGGCAATAAACATTCCTACAAAAGGTGCCCAAGCAATCCACCATGCCCAATAAAACACAGTCCATGAACCCAACCAGCCACTGGCTTTTTGATTGTATAAATACATATCAAAACTTTTACCCATAAAATTATTAAGGTAATCGCCCGTATTTTGCACAAGACCATTTAACAAATGGTTCGTCGGTCCTGTTAAAAATACAAATAAAAGTAAGGCATAGAGCAAACGTAAATTAATCCGTGATAACCATGCCAAGCCTTTTTCAATCCCGACCACTGTAGTGACCGTCGCCACAAACATCATGATTAAAACTGCAGTAATTAAAGTTGCAGAGTTATCAGGAATTTCAGGAATTAAATAACAAATGCCTGAAACCAACACTAAAGCACCAATACCTAAGTTGGTCACCAAAGAAATTACGGTCGCTAAAATACCAAAGCCATCGACAAAATCACCTACCAGACCATGAACTCGCTCTCCAAAAATTGGATAGAGTGCCGAGCGTAGTGCGAGTGGTAAATCTTGTCTAAAGGCAAAATAACCTAATGTCACACCCAGCAAGGCATAAAGCACCCAGCCATGAATACCCCAGTGCAAAAAGCTATAGGTCATGGCATTGCGGGCAGCCTGAATAGTGCCTGCCTCACCTTCTGGCGGTCGTAGAAAGTGGTCAACAGGTTCAGCAACACCATAATAAAGTAGCGCGATACCAATACCTGCCGAAAACAGCATTGAGGTCCAAGCCAAATAGCCAAACTCAGGTTTGTCGTGGTCTTTTCCTAAAGGGATCTGTCCCACTCTTGAGAAGGCAAGCCAAGCCACAAAGCCTAAACACAGCACAATCACCAACATGTAATACCACCCGAAAAAGTGGTTTACCTGCTCTTGCACATAGGTCAGCCAAAACTGACTTTTTTCTGGAAACAGCACAAATAATAGGCCAAAAATGCCGATACTGACTGCCGAACTCCAAAATACAAAACGATTTAACCGAATATGGTCTGAAGAATATCCATCACTTTTCAACACCATCTTATTGCTCCTTGCAATCGGTGTATTTTTTCCAAAATAACGTGATAAGTACCGGACTTATGCGCATCATCCTATCCGTAAGAACTTCTGATTCTATCTCTTCTACCCCGAAGTAAGATTCAAAAATTCATTGATTTTTACACATCATACTTGTTATTGATTGAACGTTCAATCAATAACAAGTATGATAAAAAAAGTGCTATGATGCTCTGCAAGTTAACATGCTGAATTTAAAGCACCCATAAAAGTGCTGATGTGGACAATCATGACAAAACGCAGAGTAAAACCAGAGCATGTGCGCCGTGAAGAGATTATGAACGCTGCACTCGACGTAATTTATGAAGTGGGGTTATCCAATACCACCATTGCACAAATTGCAAAAAAAGCCGAGTTGTCGACCGGTATTGTCAGCCATTATTTTGGCGACAAACAAGGGTTAATAAATACCTGTATGCAAGAAATGCTCAATGTTTTGCGTCGGAAAACCGAACAGTACAGAGCAGAAGCAGATTCGCATCCGGAAAGCCAGATTAAGGCAATTATTGATTCTAACTTTGACATTAGTCAGGTAAATGAAAAAGCAATGCGGGTCTGGTTAGACTTTTGGTCTGCAAGCATGCATGTACCGGACCTGAGCCGTTTGCAAAAGATTAATGATCAACGCCTGTATTCCAACTTGAAGTTTTATTTTCTCAAGTTAATGGATGAACAACAGGCCAGTGTTGCCGCAAGAGGTCTGGCAGCATTGATTGATGGATTATGGCTACGTGGCAGTTTAAGCCGTCACAATGAATTTGACAGCGAACTGGCCCGTTCCATTGCTTACGATTATGTAAAAACGCAATTGCAATTTGCGAACAAGCCTTTGCAGGAGAGACAAAATGAGTGATGTACAAGTTCATCAATTGTATATCCATGGACGCTACGTTGAAGCAACCAGTGGTAAAACATTTAATAGTATTAACCCTGCCAACGGCGAAATTATCGCGACTCTTCAACAGGCATCTGAACAAGATATTGAAGCTGCTGTAAAAAGTGCCCAACAAGGACAAAAAATCTGGGCAGCCATGACCGCTATGGAGCGTTCACGTATTTTACGCCGTGCTGTCGATATTCTCCGTGAACGTAATGATGAGCTTGCCCGTCTTGAAACACTCGACACCGGTAAAGCCTACAGCGAAACATCTACCGTCGATATTGTGACTGGTGCCGATGTACTCGAATACTACGCAGGACTTGCAACAGCTATTCAGGGCGAACAAGTTCCACTTCGCGAATCAAGTTTCTTTTATACACGCCGCGAACCTTTAGGCGTGGTTGCAGGTATTGGTGCCTGGAACTATCCAATCCAAATCGCTTTATGGAAATCTGCCCCTGCCCTTGCTGCCGGCAATGCCATGATTTTCAAGCCAAGCGAAACAACCCCACTTACTGCATTAAAACTTGCAGAAATCTATACAGAAGCTGGTTTACCAGACGGCGTATTTAACGTGGTACAAGGTGCTGGTCGTGAAATCGGTCAATGGCTAACAGAACATCCTGTGATTGAAAAAATCTCATTCACGGGTGGCGTAGAAACTGGCAAAAAAGTGATGGCAAGCGCTGCTGGCTCTACACTAAAAGAAGTGACTATGGAGCTTGGTGGGAAGTCACCACTCATTATTTGTGAAGATGCTGACCTTAACCGTGCCGCAGACATTGCGGTTATGGCGAACTTCTTTAGCTCAGGTCAAGTATGTACCAACGGTACGCGCGTATTTGTTCCAAAATCACGTTTAGCTGACTTTGAAAAAGCGGTTGTAGAGCGTGTACAACGTATTCGCATTGGTGACCCAATGGCTGAAGACACAAACTTCGGCCCGCTCACTAGCTTCCCTCATATGGAGAAAGTGTTGTCTTTCATTGAGTCAGGCAAACAACAAGGCGCTAAAGTATTAATCGGTGGTGGTCGTGCGACAGAAGGCGAACTTGCCAAAGGCGCTTATGTACTACCGACTGTATTTAGCGACTGTACTGACCAGATGGCGATTGTTCAAGAAGAAATTTTTGGACCTGTCATGAGCATCTTAAGCTATGAAACCGAAGAAGAAGTGATTCAACGTGCCAACGACACGACCTTTGGTTTAGCTGCCGGTGTGGTCACTCAAGATATTAGCCGCGCTCATCGCATTATTCACCAAATTGAAGCTGGTATTTGCTGGATTAACACTTGGGGTGAATCACCTGCCGAAATGCCAGTTGGTGGCTACAAGCAATCTGGTGTGGGCCGCGAAAATGGCTTAACCACGCTTGGGCACTATACCCGTATCAAATCTATTCAAGTTGAACTTGGCGATTATCAAAGCATTTTTTAATGCCCCTATCGCTCTAAACACTTCAACCTAAATCACATATGCCGAGCAGTCTTTATAGATTGCTCAGGCAAACTGTTAGTAAAAAAAGGATAGTTATGAATATTAAAGAATATGATTACATTATTATTGGCGCAGGATCTGCCGGAAATGTACTCGCTGCGCGTCTTACTGAAGACAAAGATACCACCGTTTTACTGCTAGAAGCAGGTGGACCAGATTATCGCTTGGATTTCCGTACACAAATGCCGGCAGCTTTGGCCTACCCTCTTCAAGGTCGTCGCTATAACTGGGCTTATTTAACTGACCCAGAGCCACACATGAACAACCGTCGTATGGAGTGTGGTCGTGGTAAAGGCTTAGGTGGCTCATCTTTAATTAATGGTATGTGCTATATCCGCGGTAACGCCATGGATTTAGAACAATGGGCAACCCATAAAGGCCTTGAAAACTGGACTTATGCCGACTGTTTGCCTTACTACAAAAAAGCCGAAACTCGTGACATTGGTGGCAACGACTATCATGGTGATAGCGGTCCTGTATCAGTGGCTACACCAAAAAATGGCAACAACGTGCTGTTCCATGCCATGGTTGAAGCAGGTGTACAGGCAGGTTACCCACGTACTGACGACTTAAACGGTTATCAACAAGAAGGTTTTGGTCCAATGGACCGTACCGTTACGCCTAAAGGCCGCCGTTCAAGTACCGCACGTGGTTATTTGGATATGGCAAAAGGTCGTCCAAACCTGACTATTTTGACTCATGCAACGACCAATAAAATCTTGTTTAATCAAAAGCAAGCGATTGGTGTTGAATACATTATTGGTGCTGATCAAAACAACTTGCAACGCGCTTTGGTTAAACGTGAAGTATTACTGTGTGCAGGCGCAATTGCGTCACCGCAAATTTTACAGCGTTCAGGCGTAGGTCAAAGTACCTTCTTAAAATCAATGGACATTGATGTGGTTCATGATTTGCCGGGCGTGGGTGAAAACTTGCAAGACCACCTGGAAATGTACTTACAGTATAAATGTAAGCAACCCGTTTCTTTATACCCTGCTTTAAAATGGTATAACCAACCTGCCATTGGTGCCGAGTGGTTATTCAATGGTACAGGTATTGGTGCAAGTAACCAGTTTGAAGCGGGTGGATTTATCCGTAGTTCGGATGAGTTTAAGTGGCCAAACATTCAATACCACTTCTTGCCAGTAGCTATTAACTACAACGGTAGTAATGCAGTAAAAGAACATGGCTTCCAAGCACACGTGGGTTCAATGCGTTCGCCTTCACGCGGTCGTATCAAACTTAAATCGAAAGACCCGTTTGCGCATCCAAGTATCTTGTTTAACTACATGTCGACTGAACAAGACTGGCGTGAGTTCCGTGATGCAATCCGCATCACGCGTGAAATCATGCATCAACCTGCGCTTGACCCATATCGTGGTGATGAAATTAGCCCGGGCAAACATTTGCAGACAGATGCAGAGCTTGATGACTTTGTTCGTAACCATGCAGAAACAGCTTACCACCCGTCTTGTAGCTGTAAGATGGGCGAAGACGAAATGGCTGTTGTAGATGGTCAAGGCCGTGTACACGGTATGAATGGTTTGCGTGTAGTTGATGCCTCAATTATGCCGCTGATTATTACCGGTAACTTAAATGCAACCACCATTATGATTGCCGAGAAAATTGCAGACCAAATTCGTGGACGCGAAGCGTTACCACGTTCGACTGCACCATTCTATGTAGCATCATAAAATCTTAAAGGGCATATTTCTTATGCAGGAATATGCCCTTAATTTATTATTTATAGCACTCATATTAATAAGAACTATGTATGACAGAAAATAAGGTCATGCAAGGTTATTAATTACATCAATAGGTCATAAATTAAAAATTCACCTATTTTTATCGAAGCATATCCTTCAAATGGCTTAAGTTTAACCAAATTTATTTTATTAATTTATTTTCAATAACTTACAATAAGATTAAAACTAAAAATAATCTTATTAAAGTTTAATTTGATTAAATATAAATCATATTTATGATTTTAATAGAACCCATTTATTATAAAAATTGTATTGTCAATGCAAAATTAGTCTAAAATATAGAGTGTTTGCGATAATCCCAAGTAATTTTTCTTTTTTCAAAGTTCTCTGTTTTAGAGAATTTTACTTTCGCATTTATATCCGTTTTGTCTGGATACGCTGTCTAGGTTTCCTCACACCTTAAGTGACTCAAATAACTTATTTTAAGGTCCCCCTTACATGAAAAAGTTTTTGAAATACCTTCTGGTATTAATCATTCTTATTTTAATTGCGGGTATTGTTTTCTTGTTTAGACCGATTGCGTCAAAACAAGTACAAACTGCAAAAGATGAGCCAGTTGTTGATGCTGTTCTTGTTGGCGGCGGTATCATGAGTGCCACTCTCGGTACTTATTTCACTGAGCTTGAACCGAATTGGCAAATTCGTATGTTTGAGCGTCTTGACCAAGTTGCTCAAGAAAGTTCAAACGGCTTTAACAATGCCGGAACAGGCCACTCTGGCTTTATGGAAATGAACTATACCGAAGAGAAAAACGGTAAGATGGAAATTGCCAAAGCTGAAAAAGTTGCTTCTCAGTTTGAAGTTGCTAAACAGTTCTGGTCATATCAGGTAAAACAAGGCGTTTTAGCTGAACCAAAAACATTCATTAACCCAGTTCCACACATTGCTTTCGTTTGGGGCGATAACGTTAAATTCTTAGAAAAACGTTATGCTGCCATGATTCAAAGCCCGCTTTTCAAAGGCATGAAATTTACTGAAGACCCAGCTGTGATTAAACAATGGGCACCTTTAGTCATGACCGATCGTGATCCAACTCAAAAAGTTGCAGCGACTCGTATGGAAGTTGGTTCTGACGTGAACTATGGTTCAATCACTAAACAATTAGTGAATCACCTAAACCAAAACCCTAACTTCAAATTACAGACTTCAACTGAAGTGACAGGCATCAGCCAAAATGATGACAAAACTTGGACGGTGTCTTTCAAAAATTTGAAAACTGGTAAAACAGACCACGTTAAAACGCGTTTTGTATTTATCGGTGCAGGTGGTGCCGCGGTTAAATTATTGCAACTTACTGGTTTACCAGAAGCGAAACAATATGCTGGCTTCCCTGTAGGTGGTGAGTTCTTAATTACTGACAACCCAGCAATTACTGCTCAGCACACAGCGAAAGTATATGGTCGTGCGGAACTTGGTGCGCCTCCAATGTCTGTACCACATATTGATACACGTTATATCGACGGTAAAAAATATGTATTGTTTGGACCATTTGCAACGTATTCAAACAAGTTCCTAAAAAATGGTTCTCAACTTGACTTACTTGCGTCAACAAACAAAAGCAACGTTTTACCAATGACCACTGTTGGCTTGGAAAACCTTGATCTTGTTAAATACTTGGTGAGCCAAGTCATGATGTCAGATGAAGACCGTCTCAATGAACTTCGTAAATACTACCCAGATGCGAAAGCTGAAGACTGGCGTTTAAGCCAAGGTGGTCAACGTGTTCAGATCATCAAAAAAGAACCAGGTAAACCTGCAACACTTCAATTTGGTACAGAAATCTTTGCGTCTAAAGATGGTGCTGTAACTGCATTGTTAGGTGCGTCTCCGGGTGCTTCGACTTCTCCATACATCATGCTTAACTTGCTTGAAAAAGCTTTCCCTCAGCAAACTGAAGGTAAGTGGAACCAGAAGCTTCATGAAATTGTGGTTTCTTATAAACAAGACTTAAGCAAAGACCCTGTGTTACTCGACAAAGTTCGTCAGTACACAAGCTCTACGCTTGGCTTGAACTATACATCTCCGTTCAAAGCTGCAAACGATGAAACTGCTGCTGCCCCTGTTGCAAAAGCAAACTAAGTTTGATGATGTATAAGTAAAATATCAAAAGGATGAATTTCGATTCGTCCTTTTGTTTTTTAAGACTTCTGTTGAGATATTTAGACTTGCCATGACGCCTTTAAAATCATCACCTCGCCTCTTACCGTTTTGTTTTAAGCTCGTGCTTGTTTTGCTACTGGCTTATCTTTTGTTAAGCGGGTTTTATATGTGGATGATTGGCGGTACAGCTATTTACGTCAGCTCAGCCGTGTTATTTGTCATAACAGCTTATGCATTTAAGCTCGGTAAATATCAAAAACTATGTGCTGTTTTAAATGTGCTCATGAGCGCAGCCGCACTATATTTCAGCATGGCTCATCTATTTTTTTCCCCTATCCAGTTCTTTATATTTTTACCTGCGCTATTTTTTGTTGTGTTGGCTTTTACTCAAGTAAGTAAAGTTCGTAGTTTATCTAAAGTACTCATATTAATTAGTTTATTGATTTGGTCAGGCGTACATTTTACGCAGCTTGAACAACTTAAAGCGTATTATCAAACACAGCATACTGGTGAAAGCTGGCAGCAATACGGCGCGCTATAAGACTATTTTTAGTCTCTATACTTCATGAATATCTATTTTCTTTTTCACATGAAGTTCATCAGTAAAACTGAACAGCATTTACAGAATTCCTTTTAAGAAAAAATATTCATAACAATCTAATTTATTTAGAAATATATCGAGCATATTAGCGATTGAATAGCATTCATCTACACGCTAGATTAGCTGAATTATTTTTCTCCCTTTACGTTGTAATTTATGAAAATTTTAGATGGCGGTTTAGGCCGTGAATTGGCTCGCCGTGGCGCTCCGTTTCGTCAACCAGAGTGGTCTGCGCTTGCACTCATTGAAGCACCTGAAACAGTAAAAGAAGTCCATCTCGACTTTATCAACGCTGGTGCAGAAGTCATTACAACCAATAACTATGCGGTTGTGCCATTTCATATTGGTCAGGAACGTTTTGAAACTGACGGCGTGCGTTTAATTAAAGTTGCGATTGAACAAGCAAAAAATGCAGTTAAAGAAAGCGGCAAAAATGTCAAAATTGCAGGCTGCTTACCCCCGTTATTTGGTTCTTACCGCGCCGACTTGTTCCAACCGGGACAGGCTAAAAATCTTGCTGAGCCAATTATTAACACATTGGCACCAGAGGTAGATTTCTGGCTCGCTGAAACCCAATCCTGCTTAAAAGAAGTTGAAACAGTCCATGCGTTATTGCCACAAGATGGTAAGGACTATTGGGTGTCATTTACGCTGCAAGATGAAATCAAACAAGAACAAGCATTACTTCGCTCTGGCGAAAACATGCAACAAGTGGCTGACTTTATAAAGCAGTCAAATGCCAAAGCAGTATTGTTTAACTGCTGCCAACCTGAAGTGATCTTGCAAGCAATTAATGAAATTAAAGGACTCATTCCAGAGTCTGTGCAAATTGGTGCTTATGCCAACGCTTTCCCACCGCAAGATGAAAGCGCTACTGCTAACGATGGCCTTGATGAAATTCGTAAAGACCTAGATGCTCCAACTTATCTTGCTTTTGCCAAACAATGGCAACAAGCGGGTGCAAGTTTAGTGGGCGGTTGCTGTGGTATTGGACCAGAACACATTGCTGAACTTTCTCAATTTTTTAAAGAATAAATACCATGTCTGCTGCCAAAATCGGATTATTGTCTCTTACAGCGCTGGTATTTAGTTCTATGGTGGGGTCAGGCGTATTTAGCCTCCCCCAAAATATGGCTCAAGTTGCCAACGGCTCTGCCCTTCTTGTTGCATGGCTCATTACCGGAGTCGGCATTATTTTCTTGGCCCTGTCATTGTTGCATTTAACTCGTCAACGACCAGATCTAGATGGCGGTATTTATAACTATGCACGCGAAGGCTTTGGAGACCTCATCGGGTTTTGCTCGGCGTGGGGTTACTGGTTGTGTACTACCATTGGTATTGTCGGTTATGTAGTGATTGCCTTTTCAGGTGTCGGCATGTTTACCGACAGCAAAGACCACGTTATTTTTGGTGAAGGCAATACGCTCTACTCTCTGATTGGATCAAGCATTTTTGTATGGCTGGTGCACTGGTTAGTAAGCCGAGGTATTAAAGAAGCTGCGATTGTGAATTTACTGGCAACCATTGCCAAAATTATTCCAATGGTGGTCTTTATC
Source organism: Acinetobacter sp. FDAARGOS_494 (assembly GCF_003812225.1). NCBI lineage: Bacteria > Pseudomonadati > Pseudomonadota > Gammaproteobacteria > Moraxellales > Moraxellaceae > Acinetobacter > Acinetobacter sp. FDAARGOS_494. The sequence goes on along the minus strand of NZ_CP033866.1, from coordinate 2,703,050 downwards.
TTCTTTACTTTTATTGCCTTTAAGTTTGATTTGTTCAAACTCAACTTAAATGACTTCTCTTTAAAAGTTCCCCTTTGGCAGCAAGTAAAAGACCTAATGCTCATTACCCTTTGGGTATTTACCGGTATTGAAGGTGCGGTGGTTTTATCATCACGTGCCAAAAACCGTCATGACATTGGCAAAGCGACTATTTTAGGTGTTTTACTGGCATTAAGTTTTTACGTGATGGTGACAGTGTTGGCTTATGGTGTGGTGAGCCGTGAAGCGCTTGCGGGCATGCATAACCCATCCATGGCGACCATTTTGCAGCAACTCATCGGTCTACCCGGTACCATCATTATTACCATTGGGCTTATTATTTCAGTTTCATCGTCTTATTTAAGCTGGACGTTATTTGCGACTGAAATTCCATATCTAGCTGCAAAAAATGGTGCTTTCCCGAAACTATTTTTAAAGAATAACCAAAATAATGTGCCGATTTCATCACTATGGCTGACCACTATTGTGGTGCAAGGTTCTCTGATTGCCGTATATTTTTTCAATAAAAACTATACCCAGCTTTTATTGATTTCATCGGTGATGATTTTGCTGCCTTATTTTCTGGTATCGGCGTTTTATCTTAAAGAATCGATTCGCCACAAACGCACGCCGCATATTGCCATTGCAAGTGTCGCTTCAATCTATGCACTTTGGTTGCTCTATGCAGCGGGTTTAGACTTACTGCTGTTGTCTGGTGTATTGTATTTGGTTGGCTTGGTTATTTTTTCAATCAGCTACTTTGAGCATAAAAAATCGCTCAAACAAAATCAGCTTAATTAATCATTTCAACCACTGTTGAGCTATTTCAGCAGTGGTTTTCTAAAAACAAAAAAACTATTTTGAAGGCGGCGACTGCTTTAAATGCAATCGTAAAATACGGCGTAATTCTAAAATTGCCTCAGGGCTAGTTTGAATCGAATGCCCACCTTTAATAATCAGCTCCGACTGCTCCCCACCCAAATGTGAACTTTGATACGGCACAATCCCATCGCTCATTTTTGACTTATCTGTCGTACCATTTATGTTGCCCATAATTGAGTGATAGACCACGTTGGACGAGGGTTGAATGGCTTGGGTCAACTGCATAAAGTTAGAAGAACGACTTAAATTACTCGCTCCATTTTCAATTAAGCCTTTTCTGAGTTTGGTATTTTTCTCATCTCTCATTTCAACGGCAATAAAAAAGTCGGCAGGTAAGCGAATAATACGGCGAGCAATTTGGGTAAACCATCGGTCAGCATAGTCAGTACCATGATGCGGCGCCGAAACAAAAACAACCCGCTTAAAATAGGGCAAATCTTTGAACTGAAAACGTTCTCGAATAACAGGATTTTCTTTTAAACGCTTTAGCTGTGCTTCATTCATTTTTTGCATGGCTAAATCAGAAACGTCTGCATCGCTTACTAGTAAGCGGCTAATCACTCCGCCCATACTATGCCCAACCAATACGGCATCATGTGCAGCGTAGCTGTCTTTGGCAACGTTTTGAAAAGCCTGATTCAGCAAAGAATAAATCTGGAAACGACTTTCAAAAATCGGCATATTGGTTGAATAAAACACCTGCCAAACTTGGTAGTTTTGTCTTAATTCGGCATCACCCATAATGTCATTTGTTAGGCTCACCCATGCCTCTGGGCTGCTTGCCAAGCCATGAATAAACACAATAATTTTTTTATTGGGGTTAAAAGGTTCCAGCATATATAAATGCGGCATAATCAAATTGGCTTCTTTATTAATTAAAGACCAATAGCCTGCTGCACCTAAATTATATTTCGATAACCATAGCCCATAAGGCGCCGAATAGTTTGCAGTAAGTGGATAGTCCACACCTTCAACTTTTACACGGTCCTGTCGGTATGGGTCAAACATGGCAATTTCTAACTCTGCCCCATCAATGACCTGATCGGCTGTGGCCTTTTGTTTTGGGTAAGCAATAGCCGTGACTGGAAAGAAACGTGGTAAATGAATGTTGGGATTACTCTGGTAAGCATAAAAAGCATCGGGATCTAAAATAAAACCATGATTTACATCATGCTCCTTACGTCCCACAATAAACTCCGCACCTAAACCATCCTTACGATTGACGGTATTAAACCCTGAAAAGTTCATGTTATAGCTAGAGCGAAAGGTATCAACTTCAATGTATTGTACATCTACAGCATGATCAAAGTTAACGTGGTACTCATGCCTATCTGCTTTTAGTATAGGTGGGAAATGAAGCGTATTTAAATGATTAAAATACGTGGTCATGAGCTTCGACAAGGCGACGTTATAAAAAATACGTACCTGATTTTGGCGATGGTCAAATACCCGATCAAAAGGTGGCTCTTCAGAATCAAACAAATAGACATAGCTATAGCGCAAGCTTTTATCAAACAACGCCAGCTCTTGCTCAACACAACTGTTACTTTTAAGAGTGACATTACACTGGCTACTACGCCCAACATCTAAAGCTTTTGCCAAATAAATTTCACTCAGCGCAGCATAGCGTTCTTCTCTGCTGCTATTTTCGGACAGGCTCTGAACCTTATTTAAACAATCATCAAAATTTTGTAGGCAAGTTTTTTCATCTTCTTTGACCAAATACAGTAAGTTTTGGGTCTGATGACTTAGAGTATTATCGGTCAAAATGCTTTCATTTTTACTTTTTAAAGCACTGCTTAAGTTACTTTCTTTTAAATGAATGACCTGACAACCGCTCAGCAGTCCCATTATTGTAAGCACTAAATAATGGCCGGATTTTGTCATTGTGCATTCCTTTATCGAATGTATTTCCCCACCCATCATTATGCCTGTAAAGCTGTGCCTGAACAATTTCGGCTCAGCTTTGATTGGAATTTATTTGGAAAATAAAATTGACCGTATATTTTATTAAGCTTGTTTAAACTTCTGCTGGGAAGCCAAATAAGAAAAATAAAGGATAGGTAAAATAAACGGCGCTACGCTCCAAAAGTCAAAATAGACATAGAGTACCGCCCCCATTAAAGCACCTATGACAAAGCCAATGACAATACTGGCACTTTTAAGCAAACTTGCCCGATTGGCGGCATTATTGTTTTTAAGCAAGTTGGCAATATCAATCCCAAGCTGGGTGGTGTTGCCTGTCATCATGGTACTTGGGCTAATATTTTTAATAAGGGTTTTGCTTGATGTATTACGAATCGCCAAAGCAATTAAACCGAGGCCACCAGTGATTGCAACCGTAATCGAATCGGCATTTTTAAATGGCTCAAAGTAAAGCCCAGCAGCCATAAAAGCAAAGAGAAAAATAGCTTCAAATAAAAATAAATAAGACAGCGTTTTGTGTTTGGTCTGACTACGGTCAATTAAAAGTTTGGTAATAACCACCGTCACAATAAACAATGGAATAGCCGCAAGTTTAATCCATAAACCGGCACCACCCTTCACCAACGCAGCCCCGGCCAATACCAAGTTGCCCGTCACATGAGCAGTAAAAAAACCAAATAACGCGATAAAGCCAATGGTATCAATTGCCCCGCCCACCATAGTCAATAAAACAGGATCTCGACATATTACCCACGTACTTTGTGTTTCTTGTTGAATTGAAGTCTCTGGCATAAGCAGCATCCTGTTCTTTTAAAGTCATTAAATTCAGTACGAAGATGTTTTAAGTATTTAAAAACAAATCAAAGCTAAAGCATTTATCAAAACAAAAAAGTATGTAAAAACATAGAGTGTTTAATGTCGCAACACTGTCTTCAAAACAGCAACAATAAAATTTGTTTATTTTTAAAACATTAAACGCTTCTCATCCGCAAATCAATTTGACCTCTAAAACTGTTCTAACTATGATGAAGCCGCAAGTTTCGCCAATATTTTGCACAAACGGCTATTGTGCTGAGTGATTGATAAAGAAAACAACAACGACGAGAAGGAATATGTCTCTTTATAATTTTTCAGTTTTTTTGGGTGGATTGTTATTTGTATCGATTGCCTCTGCCGGCTATAAAAGTAATGCACACCGTGACTTTTACTCAAAATGCGTAGCCGCTGGACATAGTCGCGCGACCTGTCTGTGTATTTATCACCGTTTAGAACGCCAATATTCCCCAAAACTCATGCATAAGCTTGGAAAGTTAAGTCTACAAAGCCCAGAAGTGCCGCGTGATTTTGTAAAAACCATGCTTCGAACGATGCAACAGTGCCAGTCATAAAGTTACAAGTTTTTTTAAAGCAAATCAGCAAGATTTCTAATTTCTTCCATCACCGCTTTACACGCAGGCGTTAAATAGCCATGTTTAGAAATAGACAAAGAAATATAGCGCTTGAGTGCTGGGTTAATAATTTTTGCGGCTTGAATTGAGGTGTATTGGCTGGCTTTTTTTAAAGCTTGCGGCCCCAGCATGGTATACATGCGAGACTCGGAAACCAAATGGGTTTGTAAACTAATCGAATCGGCTTCAAACACAATATTCAGCTCTACCCCATTTTCATAGGCCATGTGGTCTAAAAAATTGCGCCAGTTACTTGGCCTGCAAAACGTGACCAGCGGTAACTGACTTATCTCTTTAAAGTCGACTTCACTGGCCTGAGTGAGCGCATCTCCTTCGCTGCCGACCAAATAGGTATCGGCTTGGATAAGGTAAATATCGCCTTGTTTAGGTGTCGGGTTAAAGCGATAAAGAATAGCTAAATCAACACTGCCATCTTCGAGCCATTTTTCTAAATGTACCCCTTGCCCTTCACGCACTGAAAGTTTAATTAAGGGATATTTTTGTTGAAGGACTTTATAGAGAGTCGATAACAACGGATGTGCAGTAGACGGCAAACTGGCAATACGAACCGTACCAATCGGTGTATCGGTCGAGTGCAAAATTTCATTATTGAGTTGATCGGTCACGTTCAGCCATGAACGAATTTTAGGAAGTAAATGCTGGCCTAAATCGGTCAGCTCGACACCACGTCCAGTTCGGTTAAACAAACGACCACCACATTGGGCTTCAAGCTCATTCATTTGCCGACTGATTTGCGGTTGGTTGGTGTTATGCAGCATGGCGACTTTGCTTAAGCTACCGAGTTCCACCGCGTCTAAAAATATTTTCCATAATTCATAATTCATCGATTCTTCCCAAATCGTAAATAGGCAGCATTTTGAGCCATACATTTTCAGTATAACTGAAATTCAAGAATTGGTAATTCCTACATAGCTCACCTATTTCTATACTCCAATCATGTTCTCTACAACACGATTTAAGTCAGATTAAGAACCAGAGAATATTTAATTACACTGTATAGGAAGTACGATTATGAGTTTAGATTTACGTGGATTAACCCCAGCACCTGTGACTCCTTTTACCCGTGACGGACAAGTAGACCATGATGCAATTCAACGTTTAGGTTCATGGTTAGGCAGTATTGATGGTGTGAAAGGCTTGGTTGTTCTTGGGCATGCAGGTGAAGGAACATTCTTGTCTCAAAAAGAACAAATGCAGGTCATCGAAAGCTTTGTTAAATCGGTAGATGATAAAATTCCGGTAATCGCAGGGATTACACTCGAAGGTACTTCGGTTGCAGCAGAAGAAGCAAAACGTGCAGTCAGCGCAGGTGCTTCGGCAGGTTTGATTTACCCTTCACATGGCTGGTTGCGTTTTGGCTATCAAAAAGGCGCACCGCAAGACCGCTATAAAGCGATTTATGAAGAAAGTGGTTTGCCATCTATTTTATTCCAATATCCAGATGCCACTAAGGCCACTTACGACCTAGACACTTTACTCGATATTTCTGCACAGCCAGGTGTGTTTGCCATGAAAAATGGTGTACGTAACATGCGCCGTTGGGATGTCGAAATTCCAATTATTCGCCGTGAACGTCCAGACTTACAGGTGTTGACTTGCCATGATGAATATTTGCTTCACACCATGTTTGATGTAGACGGCGCTTTGGTTGGCTATGGCAACATTGCCCCTGAACTTTTAATTGAAATGATTAAAGCAGGCAAAGCCAAAGATTACGCTAAAGCACGTGCAATTCACGACCAATTATTACCAGTAACTCGCAATGTTTATCACCGCGGTTCACACATGGAAGGTACGGTCGCACTTAAACATGCACTGGTTGCTCGCGGAATTTTGGACCATGCCACTGTCCGTTCGCCACTGCTTCCACTGGCAGATGGTGCTGAGCAAGAAATTCATGATGCAATGCGCCAAGCCGGAATTGGCAAGGTCGATTTAACCCAAGCCGTTGCTTAAATTCTATTCGGGCTAGCATATACGCTAGCCTTTTTTTCCTGTACGCTGCCTGAGGCCAAACATCGGGCATGTCTCTTAAAAACAATAATAAAAAGCATGCAAACTGTTGTGAACAGGTAGTGCGAAATAGAACAACAAAACTACGAGGAATGTAGTGATAAGGAGATATAAGATGACAAATCTAGCGGATGTAGAACAAATTAGTCATCATCAAAAAAATGCGGAAATTATTGCAAGACTCGAACGACTACCCGTCACCGGACGATTGCAATTTATGCGAATTACCATTGGTATCGCGACCTTTTTTGACGCTTATACTGTTCTAGCAATTGCCTTTGCTTTACCCCAACTCATTACCGAATGGCACCTAACGCCTGCCTATGTCGGCGCGATCATTGCCGCGGGCTATGTCGGCCAACTGGTTGGTGCGATCTTTTTTGGTTCTCTTGCCGAAAAAGTTGGTCGTTTAAAAGTGCTGTCTTTTACCATTTTACTGTTTGTAGCAATGGACATTTCCTGTCTGTTTGCGTGGAGCGGAATGTCGCTGTTAATTTTCCGTTTCTTACAAGGTGTGGGAACAGGCGGCGAAGTACCTGTTGCGAGTGCCTATATTAATGAGTTTATTGGTGCAGAAAAGCGCGGTAAGTTTTTCTTGCTCTATGAAGTTTTATTCCCACTTGGTCTTATGTTTGCAGGCATGGCGGCATTTTTTCTGATGCCAATTTACGGCTGGAAAGTCATGTTTATTGTGGGCCTAATTCCCTCTTTACTAGTCATTCCTTTACGGTTTTTCTTGCCTGAGTCACCACGCTGGCTGGCTTCAAAAGGCCGCTTTAAAGAAGCCGATCAAGTGGTTAAAAGCTTTGAAGATGGTGCCATTAAAAGCGGTAAAACTTTGGCTGAACCTGTGGTTAAAGAAATTAACCCGCAAGGCATGGCAAAAACCGACTGGCGCGAGCTGTTCCGTGGCATCTACCGCAAACGTACCTTTACCCTGTGGGGCATGTGGTTTTGCGTGTATATGGTGAACAACGCCATGGTGACTTGGCTGCCATCTCTCTACAAACAACACTTTGGTCTGTCGCTGCAAACCAGTTTAGGTTATGGCTGGATTACGTCGGGCGTGGGTGTGATTGCCTCTATAATCTGTGCATTAATGATTGATAAAGTCGGCCGCCGTCCTTGGTACAGTGCAGCGTTTTTCTTAGCAATCATTCCACTCATGAGCCTCTCGGTTTTAGGCGCAAAATCGGCCATGCAAGTTGTGATTTTAGCAACGCTGAGCTATGCCATTTTGCAGACCATTTCATTCTCTTTATACCTTTACGCTGCTGAACTTTACCCTACTCGCCTACGTGCGATGGGCATCGGGTTTAGTACCGCTTGGTTACGCGCTGGCTCTGCAATTGGACCTGTTATGGTTGGTCTGGTTGTTGGTGGCTATGGCATTCAATATGTGTTTAGTGTGCTTGCCGTTGTGGCGCTCATTGGTGGCCTTGTGACTTTCTTGTTTGCCATTGAAACCAAAGGCCAAGTGCTCGAAAAACTCTCTCCTTAATTCATCCATTTCATAAAAAGCTTGCCTAACCCAGCGTTAGGCAAAGGGCTTATTCATACTTAAAAAAGGAATTTAAAATGAATAAATATTTGCTGTGGGGCTGTATTGGTTTAGGCAGTGTGAGCAATGCGTATGCAGAGCTTCCTCAAGAATTTGGCAAGTTAGAATTAAAACTCAACACCCGTTATTGGAACGATGAAGGCACTGCCCACCCCACGCTCGCCAACCCTTCGCCTTCGTCGAGTGAATATGAACAAAGTGCCTTAGGGCTTGAGTTAAATTATCAGTCACCATACATGTGGGACTGGCTTGGGGTGGATGGTTCACTCTATGCAGTCACCAAGTTGTTTGACTCCGGCAAGCCGAGTGCTCAGCTTTTAGAGGTCGAAAATAACGGCAAGCTCGACCAAAACTTTGCGACTTTTGGACAGCTCTATATCAAGGCAAAACTGGGTGATCAAGGCGAAATTAAATTAGGCCGCCAGTTGCAAGACTCGCTGTTACTTAAAAGCACCAATAACCGCGCAGTGCCCGACACTTTTTCGGGTGCGAGTGGGCAGTTTCAACTAAATGATCAGCTACAGACTTACATTGCTTACTATGACCGCTGGAAACCGCGCAGCATGGATTCTTTTGAAAAACTGGTGACTGAAAATGACGAGCGCATTGATTATGTCGGTTTGCTTGGCGCCAAATATCAGTACAAAAACTGGAGCGTGAATGCCGAATATTTAAATAGCAAAGATTATTTAAAAAAGTACGGGGCGATTGCTCAATATAAATTGCCGATGCATGGCTTGGTGTGGACATTTAACACGGGTGCTTTTTTCTCGCGTGATGATGGCAAGCTGTTTAAATGCGGTGCCGAAACCGAGCTGGACTGTGTCAAAGGTCAAGACATTAACAACCGTGGCAATGGTTACTTTGTCGATGTAAATGTAGCCAAAAATAATATTGAAGGTGGTATTGCCATTTCCAAGTTTGATGGTTTTTGGATTGAAGATAACTTTGCCGTGCACTCCGACCGCAACTCGGTTTTAACGCAAGACCACGGCACTAACCCGTTTCCGACCTCTGCGACCATTGGCCCTGACTTTACCAATAATGATGAAACCGCCGTTGCCCTTCGCCTGAAATATAACTGGAAAGACTACGTGAAAGGCTTAAAAACCGAAGCGAAGTATATTTATGGTTTTGGCGCTCACCAAAGTAATATCAGCAGTGATATTGAAGGTAAAGAGCGTTACTTTGACTTTACGGTAAGTTATGCCTTGCCGTGGGTAAAAAACTTAGATGTGCGTTATTCATTTTTGCATTATGAGTCAAAGTTTGAAAATGCAAACCTAGGTGAAAAAATAAATGGTATGTCTCGGAAATATTGGGACCAGCACCGTGTATTTATTAATTACCGTTATACATTTTAAGCACAAGCTAAACGTTTAGTTTAGCTTTATTATTTTTATTAATTTATAGCTTTAGAGATATTAACTTTTGAGTTTAATTAAAATATAAATTTATATTTAAAATTTTTATAATATTTTATTTAAATTGAATTGACCTATTAAAAACTTATGATTATTATGGTCTCGCTGGCCTACATTGCCAGTCGGTTTTGACAGACCGAGTATACAGCGTATCAGGTACATTCTCTCCTGAGTATGAGACTTGTGCGCAACCCGCACTCCCCCTTACCGTTGAGGTAGGACGGGAGGGGGACGCGCTTGCGCGTGCTGGCTTGTATGCCCAGTCTGTCAACCCTCTTCCGTTCTACCACCATAATCAATTGACGGTGATCTTTGGTGGTAGAACTCCATATATTTTAAGGAGTTGACCATGCCACGATATATATTTATCCCCTCTCCCTTATAAACTTTTTATTTATTTAAAATTTAGTTTTCTATTATCTAAATTTTCAAATTTATAAATTATTTTTATTTTAAAATTTAAATCATTTTATTTTATTGCTTTTATAGGCGGGTTAACTATTGCCTTTAAAAATGATTTTAAAACTTAAAATATAGCGGTTTATTTTTTCTCATTGAGATATCCCCAAATCATCACGAGAATAATATGAAATTTTATAAAACTATTTTGGTTTTAGGCCTCGTTGTCGGCGATTACAGCGTTTCGGGTTGTGACCTCCGCACACAGCAGGAATTTGAAAAAATTTGCCTGTCGGGTGGGCACACTCAAGCCAGTTGCGACTGTATTTACCAACGGCTCGAACAAGTGTATTCACCTCAGCTTATGCAACGTCTAGAACATGTCAGTTTGCAAAGTCCTGCTCTCCCACAGGACTTTGCCCCTACTTTTTTTAGTGTGATGCGGCGGTGCGATAAAAACGACATGGGCTAAGTGTTTGGCTTAGCTCCCTTATCTCTGTGTCGCAATGGTGGATGACTTTAAATCAGCGCAAAAAATTAAAGTTCTGTTGTGGCACGGGGGCCTTGGGGGGAAATGATTTCATTACTTCCTTTTCTAAAGATTAGTTCCTACCATTTGTCTTGAAGTATCTATGTTAATCAAAAAATTTAGTCTATTCTTTTTACATAGAAAGAATGCTCAAAAAAATTAATCAGTTGATTTAAAAAAAATTGTTCATCTAAAATTTAGTATTTCTAAGCGAGCCATTCCTATGTCAATTGAAGATTTCTTTATAAAAGATTCTCCCTCTAAGAGATATCTTTTAATGAGCTTAGCCCTATTCATGTCAATAATGGCTTTAATTGCTTACTTTAAGGGAAAGTTGGGATTTGAATATATATTTTCCCTTACTGTAGGGTACGCCTTAATATTTTTTATTTTAAAAAATGCAGCATTACCACTTTTTCCCCCACTTACGGAAAAAAGTAGTGATGCAAATGCTATGGCTAGAACAACCATAGCAATTGTTTATATCCTTGCTTTGATAGCTCTAACTATTTCTTATTCTTTATAATTAATTACTCTTCAATTTTCTTGCTTCGCTCTACAGTAATATATTCATTTGGAATTACTAACTGCTTTTCAATATCTTTCAGCTTATAAGAAACTAAAGTGCTTTTACCAATGCCTTGAAATAACACTTTAACATCTTTAAAAATAAAGGTTTTATACTGACTCAGTTCCTTAGTTGTTGTTCTTGGCAATTCAATTAAATTTGCATACGGTTCTTTAATATATAAGGTTGCCTTTTCTATTCGTACCCCAGTATTTTGCATAGTGTAATTTAGGAATGCTTTACCAACATCACCAATAAGGATAAGGGGCACAAGTGGAGTCAAGCTAATAAAAAAAGCTATTTCTAAGCTATCTCTAATATGCGTTTCTAATCTCTTTAATTTTTTTCTTGCGAATGCTTTAAGATTTTCACTAGCATCAGGATCATCAACAATATCTGCTAGATTTTCAAATTTTATATTAAATTCTTTAATCTTCTGCCGATTCATGTAAAAAGGATAATACGCAAAGGCGATAAAAAATACGGTAATTCCTATGTATAAATTGACTTTCCAATGCAATAAAAATATGCCGTGAATAACGTATAAAAGATAAAGAGAGCCAATTAACGTAATAATATTAATTTTTGGAAAAGGAAGTTTTTTCCCAATTCTAATATGAGGTGGTAAATACTTATCAACCCAGCTTAAGACAAGATAGGTCACTGGAGCTAAGGATGTGCCAAAGAAAAATAGCATAAACCCTAATACAGCGTAAGCAATAGAGAACGCAGCAAAAATCAGTAGAAAAATAAGTGTATCACCAAAGCTAATTTCCGACGGGATATAGCCAATTGTTAAAAGATAAGCAACTAAGCACAACACCCCTATTGCAACTATCGCTTTAGTCATTGTCAGTGCAACTTCATGCCACTGCCCCAGATTATTTACACATCTCGTTATCAAGTCGTTCATTTGATCTAACCAAATTTTATAAATTATTTAGAAAGAGATAATTACCTTTTTCATAAACCGCTCCCCAGCGGAGTAATCGTCTTTTGAAATTTCCCCAAATTTCAGAGTATGTCCCCACATACTATTCAGTAATGTCACAAAAAACTTATACGTTTTCAGGCCATGTATTTTAGCTTGTATTGCACTAGTTTCTACTTTAAACCCATACAAAATTAAAGTTCTATTGTGATATAACTGCTTGAAAAGAATAAATGGAACAAATACTTAAAGTATATTATGGAAATTTATTTCTCAAATTTACAGATATTAAGCATTTCAAAAGTAATTAATAATTCTACAAACTTTCATAATTACAAATAGATAAAAATAAAAAAATCATACCAAGCTGGTCTAAATAGCAGAAAAAAGGTCATATTCTTGAGGATTTTTTAGTCCATCACAAAAAAACATTACTTCTTTAGCTTTAATTCTATGATAAGCGCTATAATTTAAATCATAATCAGTCATTTGATAATTTTTATAAATCTCTTTTATCTCATCACAATTATCATAAGAAACGATCCATTTAGATTTAATTTTATCTAAAGCTTCTCTTATTTTGACATGATCCTCATGAACATAGAAATTTCGATAAAGGCCTTGCCCTTTTACATAATAAGGAGGATCTAAGTAAACTAATGAATTATCAGGTAAAAATTCATCAACTTTCTGGATCAGCATCAAAGCATCTTCATTATAAACGTGAATTCGGGAGGCATTTGCTCCAACTTTTTCAATACGTTTACTTAGATTTGCTTTATTAAATCTAGCATCAAGGGTGTAATTACCATCTTGCTTCTTCCCTCCAATTACACCACCTTTAAGGATACCTGACCTATTTGTCCTATTCAGAAAAAATGCTGCAAAACCTTTAAGTAAATGATCGGTACAAGACCAATCATTTAAGATATATTTCTGTTTATGCCATTCATCAATAGTTATTGGTGAATCATGAAGTAATTTCAAAAAATCATCAGTATGTTCAGTTATAGATTTCCAGAAACTATATACAGCTATATCAATATCATTGATATGTATATCTGAAACGAATCCACTATAAAGTAAATCAAGTGCAACACCCGCCCCACCTGCATAAGGCTCAAGATAATGACCACCTTTTAATCCATTAAAGTTAAAAATAGATTTCACAACAGGAGCAAATTTTCCCTTTCCTCCTGGGTATCTTAAAGGCGTAAAAAAGGTATCAACACTCATTACTTAACAACTAGATCTTTTATGCAATTCTATCATCTATACACGCCTTTAAACACTTAGATATTTACTTAATTTTTAAGAAGTCTTTTATACTATCTTTCATAGTAGGATGATTGGTACTTATCACGTATAAAAGAGTTTTCTTAAAATCTTCCTGAAAAGTATTATATTTCTCAGGATTATAATCAATCATGACTCTGAAAGGATTATCACTAATCTTTCCTTTGATTAGAGATTGAATAATTTCATTTTTATAGAAATTTTTAAATTTTTCTCTCGCTTTCCCTCCTGACTCACTACTCGAAGCTCTTTTCTCTAAAATGATAGTTTCTAAGTCATAATTTTCCGTAGGAGTTTGGTCAAGATTAAAAAATTCCAATATTGGAGAGGCTATTCTTAAAAATACTGGTTTAGAAAAGCTAATTTTATTATTTTTCCAATACATATCATCGGCAGGTAATCTATAAAGAAAATCAAATAAGAGTTGATCTGGAGGTAGGGTTCCTGGAAGACAAAGAGTGTTTTTGAATTTATTTCCTTCTTTCTCGTCCCCATCAAAAATAATAATGCTATTTCTTGAAAATTCAGCAACATTTCTTTTTATCAAATCCATATAACTTTTACATCCAAGAGTAATTTCTTTCATTGGATCGATAATTTTATTAATATTTCTTTCTCTAATAAGAGCTTTAAAGAATTCATAAGCCTCATCATCTTCATAATAAATGTTTGTTTTAGGTATTTTTTTTTCTACATCAAATTGAATTGTATCAATAAACAAATCTGCATAAATTTTATCCCAAGAATAATTTTCAGCTACTTCAACACCTCCATAAGTATCAGTTAAGTAAATAGTTTTATTATTAGATTTATCATATTTAGATTTTTCAAAAATATTTTGAATTACTATCGGAGAATGAGTTGTAAAAATTATCTGTAAATTCAATCTCTTAGCAAAACTTTCTAGAATTTTTATTAATTCTACTTGTGCAGCTGGAAATAAGCCTGCATCAATTTCATCAATCAGGAGAATTCCACCATGATAATCAACATATTCTTCTTTTAATTTTTGAAATGAAAAAAGAGCCATTAAGATTTGACCAGTATTATCCTCTCCAACCGAAACAGACTCATGATCATAATTATTTCCATGAACTACAGCAGATTCGATTGTACCAGTCGTTTTTGATACAGTAGTTCCACTAATTTTCCCTAACAAGCGATTATTAGTGATAGTGAACTCTCTAGAAATTCTTGTAAAATATTCTACCTCTTCTGAATTAAGACTATATTTACTTCTCTCCGCAATTGGCATTAATCTTTTTAAACTTAGATAAATAAGAGGATGAGTAACGTTTCTGCTCGAGTTGTCCTCAGCATCAACTTTTAAATTATCTCTTACAACTGGTCTTGATTGAGGCCTATCTTCAGAACCATAAAGACGTAATTTTAAATCTGGAATTATTTTTTTAAAATATGCATCAAAGATTTCAAACTCTACATCCATAGTACCAGGTAAGTCATAAGTTTTTGAAAATCTAAAATGTTCTCTAAAACTCGATTTAAAATTCTTACCAGCCAATGTCTTAAAATTAATATCACTACCATCAAAATGATTTTTATCAAAATTAAAAATTTGCGCAATCATTCCTAAAATTGTTGATTTTGAAGTACCATTTTTTCCACAAATAACTGTTAATCTATCGCCAAGATTTATCTCAATATTCTTTAATCCACGAAAATGATTAACTTTTATTTTTTTCAATTGAGTTATATTTGAAGTCATAGTGCAATATTAGAGTTACAAACCTAACACAATGTAACAAACAGTAATTAAAAATGGAATACTAAACACCTTAGTCAATATATAACTATTCGTCTTAGTCACCAATTATTTAATAAGTATTTCTAATTATTATAGCTAATAGCTAATTTTTTTTAATTAATTCTTTGATTTAAATTATTTAGATTGGGTCTTTAAAATGCTTACAACTATACCCTGTAAAAGCTTGAAGTAATAAATTTTAATTATCAATAATTAAGCTGAATCAAGAATGGTTAAATTTAAGGAATTAAAAAAGGCTTAAACCTCTTAGATTTAAGCCTTTCCGCTTTATACGACATGATATTCACTTATATAAAGCTTATGTATTTGGTGGAGATGGCGGGAGTTGAACAAAGATTTTAAATTATTGATTTTATATTTACTTTTCCCACATATAACATGCTGGTATAACGCATGTATAACATTTAAATTTGATTAAGTATGATTAACAACAGTTTCTTTTTTATTCAAATCCGACTATAGGAGTTGAACTCAGGACATAATTTAGCCATATTTATCAAAATTAAAATTTTGGGCTTCCACCCATTCTTTTATGTTAAACCACTTTTTTGCAATATTTTCTACCTTATCTTCATGCATTACATCATACATAAATTTACTCTTAGAAATATATCTGATGCACTTTAGACCAGTTTCATCATAAGTTTCTAACTTAGCTAAGAAAGATCCGCCAAAATCAATATACACTGGACACTTTGCCTCAAGCCAAGTACTTCTAGGTCTTTTCCAATCAAATTGATAATGTCCAATATGATTATCTTGTACTTCTTTAAAAATTTTGCGTATAGAATGACCCTCAACTAACCTCGGTATAGCTTCAAGATTGCTTTTACTTATCTCTGGTATTTCGGGATACGATTCTCTTGTCTCTGAAATTCTATAGAACATCCCATTTTCGTTCACAGGGATCAAATCATCATGTTTTGCTTTATACCAAACTAAATCTTTACCTAATGCCGAATTAGGGTCTGGTAGTATATGACAGAACTTGAAATTTTTTTTAAACTCTTCTCCATCAATAACCCAGACTAAATTCCTATAAAAATCTTCCCTTGATATTCTTTCTTTATCAGACATGGGGGAATGCTGTAATTCAACTATTATGCCGGTAGGTGTTATTACGTCTGCTCTATGTATTTCTCCATCTGGAGCTGTATGACTAATTTCACGGCATTCCGATGGAAAATTATTCTTCCAATCTCTATGCCATTGAGTTTCATTTTCCCACCATGGGTCACAATCCTTTAGCCTGAAATGTGCCCAATGATTGATGATTTTAGGTCCACACTTAGCAATTGTTACAGCTCCACAAATTGGACAGGTTCCTCTCCCCCCTTCAAAAGCTTCTACCCGTTTATTATTTACTAAAGCTAATTGCATTTCTTCACCTTAATGTTTAATCATTTTAGGATATTCTTAAAACAATATATCAATTCTTATAAGTAAAACTTATCCACAATGGGAAAATAATTAAAAGTTAAAAGGAGTTCAAACTATGTGTGCAAACTATGAACCAATATCAAAAGACCGAGTACACCTATTAGATCTACTCGAACCTACCTTCGACTATAAAGCTGATGTTTATCCTGGTTACGATTGCCCTCTTATATTTTCTAAGGATGGCCACATTGAATGGCGGCAGGTAAAGTTCGGCATGATCCCACCTTGGAACCATGATTTAAAGTTTTCGAAATACACATATAACGCTAGAACAGAGACAGTTGATAAGAAACCGAGTTTTAGACATGCATGGGCTAAAAGTCAGTTTGCACTAATCCCTGTAGAAAAAATTTATGAACCGAGATATGTGAATGGCAAGGCTGAGCGGTGGGGAATTTATCGTGAAGATGGTCTACCTTTTACAGTAGCTGCTATTTACGATTCGACTGTAATTGATGGGCAGCAAGTTAGATCAATGTCTATGCTGACTATTAATGCAGATAATCACCCTTTCATGAGCCAGTTCCATAAACCAGAAGATGAAAAACGATCGATTATTGTAATCCCTGAAGAATACAGGGAAGATTGGTTGAACTGTAAAAAAGAAGATGCTGATCAATTTTTCTTTGAAATGCCGATCGGTGAATTTACTGCCGAATATTTTCCTAAACCAAGAAAATCAGCCAATTAAGTGCGTAGAATTTCCGACCAAATGCACTTTTGGCTACGTCAATTTTTGACTTCTACTTGTTTATCCACAGCTTTTTAAATTTGAATTTAAGCTCATCTCTAGAATATCATCTTGAATATGTTACAAAATCAAGCTAAGGGAAACATATGAGCGAAATTGTACCGTCCATCATTCAGATAAAGCCTTATCTTACACAAGGTATTGTTTTATCTGAGGCCTTATCTATCAAACAAGTTGTACCATCAACTCATCTACTCATCCCTTACGCATTAGAAAAAATCAATGCAGGTTTCCCCTCTCCGGCTCAAGATTACATCGATAAAGCGCTCGATATGAATGAGCACTTAATCAAAAATGCAACTTCAACGTTTATTGTCAAAGTTGCATCACTATCAATGCTCAATGCGGGTATAGATATTGATGATGAATTGATTGTGGATCGTAGTCTTGATGCAAAGCACGGCGATATTGTTATTGCACTAATTGACAATGAATTCACAGTTAAACGATTAATGATCGATGAAAAAGGTCAATGGCTTAAAGCAGAAAATCCGGATTATAAAAATATTTATTTAGCGGATGGCCAAGAATTAATAATTTGGGGGGTTGTCACTCATATCATTAAAATGACACGGCATTAAGTTATGAAACATGAGAACAAAGTATTTTTTCTCATCGATGTAAATAACATGTACGTTTCATGTGAGAGAGTCTTTGATCCAAGTTTAAATGATAGACCTGTTATTGTGCTCAGCAATAATGATGGGTGTGCCGTGGCGCGTAGCAATGAGTCAAAAGCCCTAAATATAAAAATGGGTGTGCCTCTTTTTCAAATTAAAGACATTGTTCAACAATATAATGTGCTCGTACTTTCAAGCAACTACGCAATGTATGCAGAAATGTCACGGCGCTTTCATACGATTCTTGCATCTTACGTTACTGATGAAGAAGTTGAACCTTACTCTATAGACGAATGTTTTGTTGATTTCACCGCTTATGAGAAAAACTTTGATTTAGAAAAAGTCGGGCAACAAATGCGCCAACAAATATGGAAATGGCTAGGCTTACCTGTATGCGTAGGAATCGGCAGAAGTAAAACAGAAGCCAAGATTGCAAATCATATTGCAAAGAAAAACCCCGGCTTTAACAGCGTTTGTGATTTAGTGAATATGGATCCGTGCAACAAAGAATATTACTTTGCTCAAATAGATGTGAGTGAAGTCTGGGGCGTCGGTCGTAAGCATTCAAAAAAGTTGCAAAGCATGGGAATAAATACGGTGCTTGATCTGGCATGTGCTGAACCACGGGAAATGCAGAAAAAATTCTCGATTGTTATGGCTCGTACTATCTATGAACTGCAAGGCATCTCATGCATTGAGATTGAGCACACCCCACCCTCAAAAAAGCAAATAGTTGCAAGCCGGTCTTTCGGTGGTCGTGTAACTGAACTAACGGATCTAAAAGAAGCTATCTCTATGTATGCTCAAGATGCATGCAAAAGACTACGTGGTGAAGGGCTTTTGTGCGGATGTATGATTGCTTTTGTACAGTCAAATCCTTTTGATCCAAATGTGCCGTTTTACAATAAATCTATTACAGGCTCTTTTTCAGAACCGACTGACTGTGCAGTAGATTTCGTCAAAGCAGCAACAAGGATGTTAAACGATATATACAAAGAAGGAATTAAATATAAGAAGTGCGGCGTAGTGCTGACATGTTTAGAGCCAAAGTCTGGCCATACTTATGACCTATTAACTGACTTTAAACAAATAGAGAAAAAGGAATGTTTAATGCAGGCTATGGATGGTATCCATAGTAAGTTTGGAAAGAAAAAAATTAGTGTCGGACCTTGCTTTATACCCAATCGGAACTGGTCAATGTCGCGGGATAAATTAAGCAGAAATCCATTTAGATGGGATGAATTATTAGTAATAAGAAATTAAAACAAATATAATAATCAAGGACTAAAAGAGTAGTATTAAAATGGACCTAGAAAAAAGATTAGAACTTTACAAAGCTGAATATTTATTCCAAATTGACATGAAAGAAAAAATATATACGAGAATGGCTATATTTTCCGTATTTATAACAGCCTGCATAACTGCAAATTTTACAATGTTTGATGCTTTATTAGAATTATCACAAACTCAACTTGCGTTAGTTGTCGGCTTGTGGATATTTTGTTTATTCTATTTAGTGGCGATTATTATTAATTTTTATGGTATTTCAAAACATAAATACGATAAATTAGTAAATTCTAATATTGAAATGGAGCAATATAGAATAGTTTTAGAAAATCATTTCACAACTAATAGTGCCACTCCACCAAGTCAGCAAGAAATTGAAAAATATGTGAGGGAACAATTTAATCTATATCTTATAAAGCAATATGCGGAATGCTCTTCAGCATATTATTTAAATAATGTAGATCGTCAAACAAAGCTGACTAAGATTGCAAGCAGCTCCTACTCGATTTTAGTCTTAACACTAATTGTTAGTTTATTTTATGTTGGTCACAAACTTGAAGGGAAATTCGATGAGTCAAAATCAAAACATTCCACCACCACCACCACCACCGCCTGTAAGAGTAATAAAGGGCGATAAATTAATTATTGATAAAAGTCCTCAACCACCTCAACCTCAAATTAAAGCATAAAGCTATAGGCCCTCCTCGAGGGCTTTCGCACAAATACCCACATTCACATAGTTGTTGATAGTATGAGCTGTGCACCCTGACAATAAGATGCACAGGAAGCTGATTACCATGCAAGTTTTTATCGTTTGTACTAGTAAACTTTCAGATAATGTTTCTGTCTTAACAACAATCACCCAGAGCTCGCCACTCACGACCGGAATTGATGTGGGAAAAATATGGTCTATGTTTTTGATAGTGAAGATTCTTTTAATTTAACTTATGATGAACTTGTCGAGATTATTAGTAAGGCTCGCATGACGGGGCCACAGATGATTCCTATTTTAGGAACGGTTGATTAAAAGGATTAAAATTAAATGCAATACGAAAAAATACACAAGATAACTAGCTCGGCTCTTAAGTTTTTTGAAGACCATCTTAAATCTCCAATGATATGGCAAGTCTTTCCCAGAAACTTCTGTGAGGAAGCAAGTAGCTTACTATTAATGATTCTTCAACAAGAAGGCATAAATGATTTTAAAATAATGAAGGGAACAAATATGGAAGAAGAAAATCATTATTGGTTAGAAAGTGAGGAGTATGTTATTGATCTTACAGCACATCAATTTAATGGAATTACTTCACCTTTTATACTTATAGAGAAAAGTAAATACCCCTTAAATAAAATATTTTCACTGGATATACATGAAATTATTGATTTTCAAAATTGGAGTGGTTTAAATCCATATGAGCCTAAAATTCAAAGTATTTTTTATGTAGATTATTACAAATAAAGCCCTCCTCAGAGAGCTTTCACACAAATACCTACACTCACATTGCTATTGATCGTATGAGCTGAGCATCCTGTTAATAGAATGCTCAGCAAAATTAGGGCCTTCAAATAACAACCCTATTAGCAATCCAACCGTAAAAAAATTGTTCTTGGCTTTTATTTCGCTCACAAATCTCGATATAGCGCTGACCTTGCATGATATTAAGAACACGCACCAGGACTTTTTCTCCCTCCTTCCCTCGTTTGGTCAGATAAGTTTTAAGTGCATTAAGAGTTGCTGGACCATAAATCCCGTCCACTGATAAATCTGGCCAACCTGCTTTGCCATTGTTATTTAGGAGATTCAAAGCGCGTTGTAAAAGTGGTTTTGCAAATCCGGTACCGCAATTCACACCCGTGTCTAAAAGCTCTTCAGCTACTGCAGAAGAGATGATATTCACTTGGTCAAATCGCGGAGCTGTCCAATACTGCTTTTTATAAATGGCTTTGGCTACATCAAGCGGCAAATCTTTCATATTACCTTTGAATCCATTTGCTCGAGCAACTGCTTCAGTAATACCGTATTTAGTTGCACCTCCCCGATCCGCTGGGTTATTTACATACCCGCCTTCACGTTTGATCAACTCATCTAGATATTGTTCGATATTCATTTCGTTTTCCTTCAGAGAATAAAAAACCGCCCGAAGGCGGCATTAACTGTTTTCGATATCTTTTCTGGCTTTCTTAAATTCTTTAATCACTTCAACAATCGTTTTCCCTTCCTGTTTATCTATGAAATTAAAAATCCAACGGACCAAAGCCCAACCGGGTAATCCACATACAAAGAAGAATCCACCAAGTGCAATCATCCCCCATACATCAGTAACCCATTCATGAAGCCCCCACTTCACAATAATGAATGAGCCGCCAGCAAGACTTGATACAACCGTACAGATCAAGCCTACAGCCCACTCTTGAGGTGAGCGCGGCATACGTGTCATCAATACAACTGCTGCAACTAAAGCGACCGCTAAAGTCACCATAATTGCTGCACCATAAAATTTTAAAATTGCTGTTAAACCGCTTGTAGAAACTGGTTCCATGCCTTTTACTCCAGAATTAGGCAATAAAAAAGCACCCGCATGGGTGCTATAAATTAATTAAATTTAAGCTTCAGAAGTACTCTGAGTAATCTGATTTGTGTAGTTCCAGACTGTGTTTTCCCACACATCACGTGCAGCAACACGAATGTAATAAGGGGTAGTTGGTTGAAGTCCTCCAAAAGTTGTTGTGGTTTCTGTACCAGTCCATGAAGGTGGCATTTGAGTTGGGTCAAAATTAGAGGTTGGACTTAACCATACTGCATAGTCTTTTAGATCCGGAACTTCACTAGGTATCCAATTCACAGTAATCGAATCTACAGTAGCAGCTGTATAAACATTGAGAAGTACTGGCGGTACCGGATTACTTATACTTAACTCAGCATAGGTACTAACTTGGTCGCCGTTCTTGCTGGCCACTCGAATTGTATAAGCTCGGCCTAAACCGTCTTGTTTGGCTTCTTCGATCGAATAACTATAATCCGTATTAGTTGTATCAACTTGACGAATCATTGTCCCATTAGACCAGACCTGAACACGATAGCCATCTGCACCAGTTGAGCTTTGCCATTGAACCTTGAAAGTGGTACCAACAAACGGTGATTGGAGGGAAAGACCTTTAACACCTGCTGGACGGCCGCCACTTAGAGTATAGCTATACGCCGTAACCTCATCTAAGGTTTGCTCCTTACGTTCCAAACCATTAAAGCTTGTGAACTTTAAAAAGATTTGTTTTTCTACTAGACCCTCATTGTACGGATATTTGAATATAGCTTTATCCAAACGAACAAATGGCTCACCAGCGTTGTGGCTTTGTGCATCATCAAAACGTCCACGTAAAACATCACTTAAGGTATAAAGACCAGATCCGTTTAAGGTGGCTACCTGATAATTAAAATACTCATCCCCCACTTTACAAAGTGTTTGGTCAGCTTGAGCATCTTCTAATGTTCCGCTGAAGATCTGGCTTGCTGTATTTAGCTCAACTTGTAATGTCGTATCATCTGCATCAATTGTTGTAACAAGCTGCCCATAACGTGCCGATCCATAAATTGTGCCAATCATTTCATATGTCGTATTATCAAGGCTCACCCAAACATTACATCCACCCCAATTAGCCCCGCCCGAGACAGCAACCCAAACTTGATTCTTGCCATCCGTAAGATCCAGCGGTGGCTCAAATATAGATGGTGCATTCACATTACCCGGCTCTTCATTTCCGCCCTGATAACCATTTGACACTTGAGAGTCATACTCAATGGCAGACCTTGAACCGATAGATAATTCTTCTGCAGTAACGGTTAACATGCCGCTTTCATCTTCCTCTATACGTGTAATACGAACAGGGAATTTATCAAGCCCCAATCCCGATTCAGTCAACGTAAGAATGTCCATTGGCTCTAATCGGCAGTACTTCCATCCCAAATCAAATTCATACTCATTGCGAACATATAGCAGTCGTTGTAAGCGAAGTTGTGCAGCATGGCGAGCTATTTTTGGCTCACAGAAATAATGACATTCCACGGGGTCCTCGGTACGCAAGCCAAACATTTCAATATTTGCTTGGTCCTTGGCTTCTGTTGTTTCGGTGTTGTACTGGTTATAGCGATTAATATATTCAATCTGCACATGATTATAGGCATCTGTGTCACGACTACGGCGCACACGTACAGGCTCATCATCGCCAATAAAGTCATCATCAGTTAAGTGGTAAACCGGTGTGAGATCAGGTGTAAAGGTAACGCCGTTACCCGTTATTGCAGAGTCCCCAAAAGAACGGATCTTTAAGCCATCTGGGCTTGGTACCACAGCACAGTTAACCGCCTCGACAATCTCATTGATAGTTTCATAAGCTGGGCGTTGCTCTGTGAATGCAGGGCTAATCAAGAGATTAGCTGCCCGGCAATAGGTTCTAAACTCTTCCAGATCTGCAATGTTAAGATTTGGGGCCGCACCATGACGTGGATGAGTAATAAAATCTTCAATAACATCTGCCGGGTTAGCATCATCAATTGTGTCAGATAGCGTGATAGTACTGATCACTTCAAAATTATGATTTGAAAGGCTGGCGCTATTACCCATCTCATAATTAGCTACAGCTACATACCCCAAATACGGATAGTTAATTGCCTGTTCTGGATGCTTTGATACTAACCATCCCCACGGCGGATTATTATTTCCATCGAATAATTCAAATTTTAACTGGTCGATGGGATCTAAAATAATAGATCCTTCTTGTTTAGGTACATATTGCTCTTTGTCTACCCAAATCAGGCCAATCTTTTTAATCTGGTTTTCACATAAACCGAGCATGAGAGAGGCGCTATAACTAAAGGTGGTATTACTGGTTTTTGTACCCCCACCCTTACCACCAGACTTTTGAACTGTTGTATGAGGTGTAGCTGTAAAATCTCCATACCAAAACATATTAGCCGCTACACGAGTTTTACCATAAACCAATGGCTGGCAAAGCCCATAAGCTGACTGCTGGATCCGCATAGAGTTAATACGGGTATCCGTTGTACTAATTGTAGTACTACCAAATAATCCACCCATTTATTTAAGCCTCTTCATACGAAAAAACCCGGCAATTCGCCGGGCTAAACTTCCTTTTGTTCCATCTTGGATAATGACTCCCTGATGGAGGTAACTATGAATGACCTGTGGCCATTCGATAACAATTGCACCATGACTGATGCATTTGCCAAAATGATATAAAACAATGTCGCCCGGTTGCGGTGGCCCTTCCACTGGATCACATACACCTAAAATGAGTTCTAAATAACGCTGTCCCATCTGGTGTAAGTGCCAGTCAGGTGGATATGGCCGCGGGTCTAAATGGTCCATGAGTCCAACTTTTTCATAGACTTCACAGATCAAAGTACCACAGTCCACACCAACTCCCTTAACACGCCCTTGATGGTGATAAGGTGTGCCGAGCCATGTAAGAGCTTCTTTAACTGCTTCTAAATTTTTCATTTAAAAACTTATATTCCTATTCGCCATACGATCTTTAGAGCGTAATGCTACATTTTGAATCTCAGCCAAAGTTAAAGCGTTATCAAAAATGATTGCTTCAGAATAAGTAGCTGTATTACTAGAGCCTGTATAAGCCACGTTTCCTATACCGATTTTATTAGCTGAAGATTCATAGCTAACAGCGGTATATGACGATTCATTACTAGACTCAACGCCTAATTGTTGAAGATAGATGATTCCTTTTTTTGTATTCTTATCAACGCTTGTTGCAATAAAAAAGTTGGATGTCTGTACAATTGATGATGGAGGCGTTAAAGATGAAATACCCCCTGGTCCACCTGCAGTAGCAGGCTTAACAGTCAGATACCCCTTCCCTGCCGATGCAAAAGCAGCTAGACCGCTACTTAATGCAGATGAACTCGGAACTAGATTGCCCAGTAAAATGGCCAGAGACGTTGTACTACACTTTACTACTGAACATAAAGTCATACTCTGTGCAGAAGAATCAACCAAATCTGTCAAAAGCGCATTGCCGATGGCTGTGGATAGCGTAATTGTTTTATCGCCATATACTGGCTGAACTGTTGCCCCATTTTGAAGCGTCAATATTCTTCCATTGACAACATCTACCAATGAAGAAGGACCTCCTCCAAACAACCAGTGACCATATGCATTATTCTCATATTGCGGAATTAAATCTGAAACATCTTTAAGTTGAGGCAATGAATGGGCGCTTGAGAAATCTTTTGTCTTAAAAAATAAAAAACTCATTGATTAAATTCCTTTATCTATAAATGCAGTCAATTCAAAATGCGGGCATACGTGATAAAGTGGCTTTAACACTCCATCAATTAAAATTTCATCTGCAGTAGAGTCCCTGAGATTTCCAGATGCTCCACCAGTTAGACTGATGCCAGCCCCAAGATGGTCCAATGCATATCGAACCTTGACCACCCCCGTTGGCGGCTCAGATAATTTAAGAACAACTTTATCGTCTTGAACTGTAACACTCACAATTGTTGTTGCGTCTCCATCAACAAGAACTTTAAATCCATGATCTGTCGTTAAAGCTAAAGTTGTTGTATCAAGTACAAGAGGGACCTTCGGCACGTCAAAGTTGATATGAATTTCATCACCGATTAGTTGAGCTACTTTGGGATTGATAAAATCAGGCTTTCGGTTATCAACAACCAATTGTTTATATGCGCGCCCGAAATAAGCACTGAGCCACTTGTAACCAACATTTGTAAGGTGAATATTGTCAATGGCATACGGCATGTGATACATCGGCGTAGCCATCAAAAACTTATCTGATTGCTGACAAAGATGCAGTTGAACAAGCGCTTGTTTTTCCCACGTTCTTGCTGCATACGACATTTGATAAGTAATAAATTTCACTTCATCCGTTTGACCAGTAATCGCTTTAATATCTGCACTGGCATCTGACTGAAGTTTTAAAAGTTTTTGTCGATAAACTTCATAACTTGTTTGTACTGAACTTACTGCATCATTTTCACCTTGCACCCAGCACACGACTTGTACTTTGTAATCTTCGCCATTTAGACGCTTTGCTTCGGACACATGCTCGATAAAAAAGTTATACCAGTCCGTACCTTTTTCAAGCTGATCGATGCGATACCCCCCATGTCCTGCGGTAGATGCAAAAATTACATGGTCCTTTGGATCAATACCATTCTCTAGCATCATTGCTCGACTTGCGTAATTTGCTGCACCAGAGCAACAAGTCTCACCGCGATTATCATAGCCATCTGAACTTGGATTATTAAATTGCTCAATCAGTGGAATGACTGAATTTGCAGCTGAGTCTTTGCGTGGGCCCGTGTCGAATGTCACATTAAAATAAGGCTGCGATGTACTTAGAATCGTGGTTGCTGTTGCTCCGACTGATAGAGATTGACCATAAAACAGAATGTGATTAACGGCCTTCACGAGAGGTCTTTGATTTGGTAACTCTAGCCCCGCTATGATCGCTTGGTCTTTCTCCGTATCATAACCAATCAAGATTTTGTGCGTTGAGTCTGTTAGAACAGCAATTTTCCCAATGTCTTCCGATTTTTTTAAGTTAGGTAAATTTTCTAAAACCTGCTCTTGCAATCTCCCTGCGGCAATCTGGTCTTTCTCTGTGTCATAACCAATTAAAGTCTTATTATCTTTATCAACCAAGACTGGAATAACAGAAGTGGATTCACTACTGGTAGAAAGTTTAATTTTTTCAAATTTCTCCTTAACATCTGCAGAAACTTTACCTACTTCTTCACTTGTAAATTGTCTCGATTTATCAACAGGATCATAAGGACTTTTAACTAATTCCGTACCGTTCCACGTGTAATCACCATTCTTTGTTTCATCGGGATCACTGGTCACAGTTATCTTGTAATCAATTGGCATTAAGGTGGTTTTAGAATCAGCAATTGCTTTTGTGGCAAAGGTATTAACTAATTTTTCATTAGTTGGAACTTCATCACCTAGAAATTGAATCAGTTGAGTTTGGGCTTGCTTAAAGCCCGATTCAGTCACATTTTGACCAACGAACTGGTCGGCATTAGGTAAAGGCATTTCTACCCCCAAATAAAAAGCCCTGCATTTGCAGGGCTTGGGTTAAATTTAAAAAATTAAATTGATGTTTCAGGAACGGGTACGAATGGTGCACCACGAAATCGAGCACGGTTGTTAAAACGATTAGTACATGTATCGAGACGTTTATCACAACCCGGATAAACACGAATCGCCTCTCCTATCTCTGGCATTTTTAAAAGCGGCAAAGTTAGGATTAGCGAACCAGCTTCATGCAAGCGTACGGTTCGTTTAATACCAATATTTGCACCTTCTAAAAACTCCACAACTCCTTGAGTAAACCAACCTTGTGGCTGACTTAAATCGCAAAGTATGCGGTTAGGCGTACTATTGGTACCAATAGTAGTATTTACCGCAAAATCCGCGCTTAAAAGCCCACATGCACTATCAAATAAAGTGTTTAAGCATCCTGGTGTGTATAAATTCCTTGGCATTTGAAGCTTTAAATTATCAACATCAGAGACCACACTTGCGTTGATTTCATATCGATTAAGCTCAGGCTCAACAATACGCCCTTCAAATAAGACTAAAGTGCCGGCACTGGTATCTGTAGGAGTATTCATATCCATGAAAATTCGTTCTAGCTTAAACCGAGCGCCGTCTAAAATTCCGTTATGGAAAGCTTGAGCTATGGGTACATCGCCGAACTTTGTATTTTCGGTTGCCTCAATAGTGATAGATAAGTTATCCACTTCAATGCCTAAAGAAAGGCTAGTCCCTTCTCGGCTGATAATTGGTCCATCAGCTCGAAACTCCTTGCCTTGCACCGTCAAATTGACGTCATAGCTTGTATAGCGATACTCAATGCCCTGAATAGTTGTAATGGTGTAAAGATCGGCCATGATGAACTGATCGGCATCTAACAAGGCTATAAGTTTTGGAGAGGCCTGTCTCATATCTTATTCCCCAAAGAACCAATTAATTCAACCTTCCCTGCTTTCCAAAGCTTATGCATAAAGTTGACATATTGCTGTGTGTCATCTTTAAAACGGCAACGGTAGTAAAAAGTACCCGTCACAGTTACCTCTACACCCTCCTCGATCGGCTGTGAAAGTACATATTTACCGTCACTCGTTATCTGAGCAGTTGCGTTATTCCACATAAGCTTTTCTTGGTCTGTGTTCCACATTGTTTTGGCTGGTGTTTGATTCCACATGTTGGGATCTACTTCACCTACAATCTGCTCCTCTGTATTACCTAGAGGCAATTGGCTTGTGTACATATCCTTGTATAGCTGGAAAGTTGTAGTAGTTCCATCACCAATAAATGTGCAACTAAACTCATTGTCATCAGGCATCTTATAAAGAAATGAATCAAATGCCCCACGGCGCTCTAAATAAAATCCTTGAAGTTGCTGCAATTCCTTTCTCCCCTTATTTTCGCGCAAGAATGCGTAAGACAACGAGATTTCATATTTAGGTGAGGCCTGAAAGCTTGCTCGAAGCTCCCGGCCATTAATGGAGGTCATGATTTTGGTGTTAAACATGGGAGTAATAGATGTATCCCATTCAAGACCGGGTAATTCTGGAAATAATACGTTTGACACTTACACCTCCTTATTTACCGTTTTTACCAAATCCACGGGCATAACTTTGCAAACCACTAGCAACTGCACGGCCATTGCTCTTCAAGAGCCGTTGAATACTCTTGGCATCAATAGCACTAATATTAATGGTTGCTCCCGCACCTCCACCTTCAGCAACTGCAGCTGCTCCGAAACTTGCACCGTTACGTAAGGCTTTACCCATTTCACGGATGGTATTTGCATGTTGCGAAGGTAATACCATTTCATCTTCATGCAGTTGAGTAACAGGATTTACACCGGATGGAATGTCGTAACCGCCTCGAGCAGATTTAATCTTGCCCGCAAGACCAGCAACCAAACCAAAAGCAGCTGCACCAGCACCAACGGCTAAAATTGGACCAACATATGGAATTGCAACCATGGCTTTAAAAGCTCCGGCCATGGCTTCCCATGCCGACATCATGATTCCTTTGATCGCTTCAGCTGCTTTTAAGCCTAAACGTGCCAAACCACCTGCTGCAGTAACGCTGGTACGTGTTGCTTCACCTGCAATGGTTGCCCCTGTTTGAGCAGCTTGGCCAGAAGCTTCTGCTGCTGTTTCAGCACCCACAAAGCCAAGTTTACGAGCCAACTTAATGGCTTGGATTCTTAGCCATCCTTGCAACTCTTTAGTAGCTGTTTGCAAGGCAAATGCTCCCATGTCAGCAAGCACTGCTTTAGTTGCGTTACTCCAAGTGAGGGTACCATTCATAAGAGACTGAATGCCCTGATCCCAAAGGTTAGAAAGTCGAGAAGTAAAGCCACCAAACTTAGCTTCAAAGTCTTTCATTTCCGCATCACTGATTAAGCCCATAGACTTAGTGTCAGCAACTTTCTGATCCGTCTCTAAATCAGAAATATTGTTTGTGATTTGGTTTTGATTACCTTGCTTACCCGTAATGTTTGTCTGTTCATTTTCCAAAGCCAAACGCTCTAAAAGACCTTGTCGCTTAATTTCGCGCAACTGATCTTCTAGCTGTTTTTCCAACTGAACTTTACGAACATTTGAAATTTTCTTGGCATCAAACTCAGCCTGAATTCGTGCCGCTTCAATTTCATATAGGCGTTGTGCTTGCTGTTGATAATTGTCTATCTGTTCTTCACGAGCTTTTTTGTATTCCTCAAACTCTTTTAAACGAATAGCAATGATCTTGTCGGATGCATCCTTTTCGGCTTTGACTTTCGCAGCAGCTTTTTCATCTGCAGTCATCTTGGATTTTTCAATCTCATCTAATGCCTTTTGCAGATCTAAAGCGACTTTCTTTTCTTCGGATGCATATTTATACCGAATATCCGCAAGTGCTTTAGCAGCCTGTTCAGCTTGGCGCTGACGCTCTTTAGCTTCCTGCTCGGCTTTAGATTTAGCTGATGACTTAGACCCACCTTTGTCGTCTTTTTCACCAGTACCAATACCCAACTTAGGATTCGGCGGTGCAGTACCTAAACCAAGCTTAGGAGGTTTAGGCGGCTCAATTGGTTTTGTCGGGTCCTTAAATACATAGTTTGTAATCTTCTGATTACCCGCTGTTGTAACCTCAAGAATTCGCTTACCTGCTGTGACAAGTGAATTTGCT
The DNA here is from genome assembly GCF_003812225.1 of Acinetobacter sp. FDAARGOS_494. Taxonomy (NCBI): domain Bacteria; kingdom Pseudomonadati; phylum Pseudomonadota; class Gammaproteobacteria; order Moraxellales; family Moraxellaceae; genus Acinetobacter; species Acinetobacter sp. FDAARGOS_494. The sequence continues at coordinate 2,672,901 of NZ_CP033866.1, read as the reverse complement.
GCTGTAGTGGCTCCTGCATTCCAAGAGTTTTTCAGCTCAGCCATGCGGCCCTTCATTTGATTAGTGTATCGATCAGTAATACTACCAAGCTGAGATAAACCACCCTCCCATGCAGCTTTTGCGCCTGAGAAGTTAAAATGGAGGATATTATTTACAACGCTACCAAATGTTTGAAACTTAACTTGTAGTACATCCAAACCATACTGAATAGTACTTCGTACCATATCAAAGCCAGCCATAAGGCCATTAAATGCAATGATTAATGCTTGGCAGACCGTAACAACAACGGCACGAATGATTGCAAAAGCAGATTGAACGCCTACCTGAAAGCCGGTAACTACAACACCTAATGCTCGTAGTACTACAGATATAGCATCCATAAAGCCAATCTGTTTATTCGCATCGTCTCCAATGCTTCCAGTCAAGTCACTCCAGATTGCTCCAATCGTTGTGAACTGCTCACTTAGAATGCTAAACAAGCTTTCAAAAATGCCAATAATCGATTTAATTGAATCATCAATGGCATCCTTGGAATCAACCGCAAAAGTTAAAAATTGATTAGCTAATTCAGTAAGGGATGGAGCTGCTTGTGCTGCAATACGGGTTAATACACCTTGAAGTGTTGTTTGGACAGTCTCAAGGGACGTATTAAATTCTTTGGTAGCAGCTATGGCATCTTCACTCATGATTACGCCTAAATCATGAGCCTGTTTAGCGTACTCTTTTAATTTTTGACTGTTGTTATCCAATAATGGTGCTAATAATGTTGCATCGTTCGCAATGGCTTCCATATAGAAAGTCATTTCAGCCTGTGACACATTAGCTTTTTGCAAAGTCTGGTAGTACTTTTCTAGGATTTGCGGACCAGATAAACCTTTAAATTGTTGGGCAGTGACACCGACTTTTGGCGCGATTTTCTCAAAGAAATCGGCCATTTCACCACCACCAGTTTGCATGAAGTCACCAAACTTATCGTTTACATCTTTCATGATGTCCGATAGCTTGTCCTGCTCCACGTTTACTTTTTTGGCAGCAAATGCCCATTCTTGAAATTCCAAAGTATTCGAGTTTGCTAATCGGGCTTGAATTTCTAACTCTTTTGAAGCCTTACCCACTGCAGATACAAGATCAGGAATTGCTGCAACCGCTTCCGCTGCACTTCTAGCAATCTCTTGGCCAATACCAAGAAAAAAACCACCTCGGACCAAAGATAGACCATTAGTCAGCGAGCTCTTAATATCATTGCCTACCGTCTTGAACTTATCTGAAAGATTTGAGGCAAAGCCATTTAGCTCTGACCGTAGATTAGAAAGATCAAGTTTAAAATCAATGTTATGCCCAGTACTTTCAATCTTCTTGGCGGAATCTGAAACTATTTTTTCTGCATCTTGCATACCTTCCTTTAACTCGGAAGTTTTAGCACCAACATGCACTTCGACACGGTTATTATTTGCCATACACACCTCATAGGCATAAAAAAACCTTGCCGATGCAAGGTAAATTTGAAAAATAAAAAACCCCGTGTGAACGGGGTTATTTTCTAAAGAATATTTATTGAATTACAACTAAGTCAGTTATTCCACAACCTGACGATGCAGCTTGAGAATGTATAAATCCCATATTAAATTGTTTGACTGTTTTAGTTTCACCAGCTTTAACAATCTCATAAATTACTCGGCTATTGCTGTCGATCTTTGTTTTACTATTAGAATAGTGCTCACACTCTACAGTGATATCTTTAATATCATATTTACTATTATTTTTGATTTTAAAATCAACCAACATGACACTATCAAAACCACCTTTTGACCAATCATAATCAAGTACAGTATTTTTTAATGCATCTTCTTTAGGTGACAATTCTCTAGTGCTACTTGATGAAGAAGATCCCTCTCCACCACCAGCAATAATACCAATAATAAATAGAATAACAAATCCTAGAAAGATCCATTTTAATAAGGAGCGTTTTTTAACTTTTGCTCCACAACTTGGACAATTTTTAGCTTGAGTACTAACTTGTGCCCCACACTCTTTACAATTTGTTAAAGCCATTGATTTATCCTTATAAAGTTTAATCAACAAACTTTAACCAACGCTTACAAATAATGCAAACAGGGCAGCCTCAACCACCCTGTGGAAAATTCGACAAAACTTCCAGCATATCGTCCTCGTCATCATCTGAAACGGTGATAGCTTGCGGAGTTTCATCAATTCCCATAAATGCTTCCAAAATACGGCAAAGCCGTTGTATCCCAATATGCGCGGGAGGATTACTTTGCTGATACGCACTTAATGCTCTTAATCTAGGCAGGTCCATTTCATTACGTACATAGTCGTAATCTTTACCCATCGTTAACACTAAATGCGTGTACAGCTCCTCCCAGTTTATTCCCCCGAGCTTTCACCTGCGGGTTTACCTGTATATTCCAAACCGGATGTTTTAGTTACTAGGGCTAAAACTTCTTCCATGTTACCCATATCTAAGAGCTCATCAGAAACATATTCACGGGTAATATCCGGGTAATTCCGTTTTAAACAAACATGAGCCATGTCCACAATTACAGATGCTGGAACATTGTTTGAGCTTAATTGTTCTTGGAAACGCTCAATCGTACCCAATGGTGCTGGAGCAAAAATCCAAGTCTGACCAGCAATTTCTTTACTATTACCACGTGGGTTATCAACTTGCTTAAATTGCATTTGGCATTACTCCGATAAATCGATTTTGAAAACACGGTTAAGATCGTCAGCCATAGGCTGGAATTCAAACTCAGGAATATCGTAATCGTCCTGTTTTGAACTGAATCCAAGTTTGTTACTGGTACAACGGAAGAAATTCATGTGCATGAACTTACCTTTGTAGTCACGTTGAAGGTCAACGGCAAACTCTGGCGTATAACCCATATCTAGGTTAGATACAGTGATTGACTTAGCACCCGCCACCATTGCTGAATAACGGAAGTTAATAAATACCGTTTTACCTGCATCTGCAGCAGCAAATGTATAAGCACCGGTTGCCGCATCTACACTGTATTGCCCTGTTGCTGGCGCTGAAGCTACACGTTTAAGTGGGATTGCCTTAGCATCTGTTACGCCTAGATCCTTTACATATGTACCGCTGTTAGGAACAACCGGTGTAACAGTGCCACCAGCCGGAATTACTTCACCATTTATGGTTTGGGAAACTGTTTCGATTCCACCTTCAGCAACAACGCCTCCGAAGAAAATTGAATTTAACAATGTACCGTTAATACGCCCGAAAGAAGCTTTACATTTAATGGTACCTTTACCACGCGCGGCATCTACGGCGAACTGTCCACGACCAAAAAGCTCTTTTAAGTCATAGCTAATATCTACACCAACGGATTGCATAACCCCCACTTCAACTGGTGTGGGATTACTAATCGGTTGCCCGTATACATCTTGAATCGGTGTAGCAAAGATCTTGCCGGCACCAAATAAATATTGAGCCATTTATTTTGACCTCTCTAAAATGACAAAACCGCCATCGAGGCGGTCATAAAATGAATGTTTAGTTAATTGGTTGTGAGGATCCGGATAGGGATAATTGCAATCGCCTGATCATCCAGCATGTTTTCTACTGCTTCATATACTTCTATCGTACCTTCTATCCAGCAATGCTCTACCAAACCACCTAAGGTCTGACACTCATTAAAATCTGGATGGTCCGGCTGAATTGCTTCACGTACACGATCGATGAATATATTCATCTGCGATGATGGCGGCTTTGTAGTGTCCGATTCATGAATATAGAGATAAACCTCAGCAGCTAGTTCAACTTTTGAATCTAAACCATGTACCGGGACTTCTTGCTGATTGCCTTGTGTAATAAACATGGCTGGGCGCTGTTCTGGTGTTACATGGTTAAAGTGACGTAAACGGCGACTTACCGTAATCAGTCCTTCTACCCTTGTACTTAACCTTTCAAACAACGCCTGATAAATTGCTTCGCTATCCACCTGCAATACCTCGCTGAATTGCTGCATCAATATTTTTCGGCACAATCTTGGCCACGATATCCAGTGAATCACGCATGAACCGCAATTCTCTAAACCGAACATTCCTAGAATGGGCCTTAATATTGACCTGAACAGGTGAAATAGGTCGGCCAAACGCCTGTTTAATTGTCCTTAGGTGTGCTTTAACACCCAAAGCACCATTTAGACCAAACTCATGTGCAGGTGCATAAGGCACCAAAGCACCACCAGCTCCCACGGTTCCCTCAATGGAATCCTTATCCTCTTCCACCTTTGATGAAACGGATCCACGCAAGCGGCCTGACTGAACTTTGAGTCGTTGGCCACTTAACATGTCTTCCTGAACAATCCGCTGTAAGCGTAAAGTAAGAGCGTTAATCGTGCGTCTTATTTCAAACCTAACGCGATTATTCATCTCATCAAAGTTGACCTGAGTATCAACACGATAATCGCTCATAGCTTAATTACTCTTTAGCAGAGGCCGCCGTTTTCTTTGGCTCAACAACTTCAATATAACGCTCAAAACCTAAGGGCTTTAAAATATGGATAATGTCATTATCAGATTCTAAAACGCCGTTTTTGATATCTAGGTTCTGACCAGCAATAACGAGTTTAGTTGGCTTATAACCTTCTGGTGCCTGATATTTAAAAGGCATGGGATTCTCCTATACGACAAAAGCGCCAACACCTAAACGATTAGGGTTTGTGCCTTCATCATCGATTGGAATGGAATTTTTTAACGCAAGGTAACGCTGGCCATACATGCTGAGATCATAGAAAGCTTCTTTCGATGAACGTGAATAACTCACACTTTGGCCAGCGATGGTCATGCTTGATGCGGTACCAAAAGCAGCACCATTGCCACTTGCAGTACCAACTTTAAGGATATGTGCTGCATACAGACCTACAGCACGTTCCTTTAATGCGCCAAACTCAATTTGAGAAACAATCAGATCCGCTTCTTCTAATGCATCCTGAATTCTCTCATCTGGCAAAGACATTAAACTCGAATCAGTCGAGAACTTTTTACGAAACGTTTGTACGTCCATATGTCTACCTTATTCCTTAGCCTGAGCTAACTTAGCTTGTAACTGCTCAAGTGTTTCATCATCACTGAACGTTACTTCAAGAGCTGTTAATTCAGCTTTCACGGCGGCCAAAGCAGCTTCTTCTGCCGCTTTTGCCGCGTCACCTGCAGCATCGTTTTGCTTGCCGCCTTTACCACCACGGCCACCAGTTTTACCCGTTGATTTAGGCTCTTCATCTGGGATTTCCTGAACTTCAAGTTCACCGATATCAATAAGATGTTTAGCAAACTTATTTTTAGTGAGCTTCTTGTGCGCCTCTTCATCCACAAGAGTTGGTGTGCCTGTAGGCAAAACAGCAATACCAGAAAAAACAAAAGCGGCCTGTAAGCCGCTATAGATATAAGAATATTTCATACTGTTTTAATCCTTACACGTGATCCAAGTAACGGAGAGAATCAACACGCTTCAACCATACGCCTTGATATTTATAGTGACCAGGCACTTTAATATCCACACCAACTGGTTGAGCTGCCAAGAAAGTGACGTCATCACATTTCATTTGGATGCATGACGGATCACGGCGGTAAATAATAGAACGGTCAGCACCTGCTGTACCTTTTCCGTTTGAACGACCTAAACCACGAATGGTTAACGGCTTACCTTGTGATGCGAAGATGTTATTTTCTTCAATGAATTTTAAGAAAGTCTTACCGCCAGAATCAGCAACTACACGAGTAGAAAGGTGTAAGTATTGATTTGATGCCATCAAATAAGTATCTGGCTGTACGGACACATCCCCATCAACAAGATCTTCAGCATCTGCCAAGCTTGCATTGAAGTCACTTAGTACTTCTTCAATGGTTGCGGTGGCCCAGTTATGTTGGGCTGTAACTATGGTTACACCAGTCTGATTTAAGAAACCCTTAACCCCTGTAAGTGCATTGCCATACCATGCAATGTTGCTTAAGTGTTTTTCTGCAGCAAGACGAGCTGCCTCTACTTTATCTGCTTCAAGCGCTAAATTTAATTTTTGAGCTGCTTCTAACTCCAGCACTGAATACATATAACCAATAGTACCGACCTTCACAGGCAATTGAACCGTATCATATTCAACTTCGGCCAAAGGAATATCATTACCAGTTCCTGAATGATCTTTACCCAAACCCACACCTTTCTTACGGCTTAGGATTTCTCCTCCACCATATACTGCACTGACAGGTTTAACAGGAATGTATTTAGCGTAATCCATCACTTGCTGAAGCTGAGGATCCATTTCGTTAAATTCTTCCAATTTAACGAATAATTGGGCCAATGCATCAAGGTTAAATGCATCACCAATATTTGCTTGAACCATTTGAGCTACTGGTGTTAGACGTAGCTTCATTGCTGCCAATTTACTCATAATTATTATGCCCCACGTAAGCGAACAGCAGCTAAGCCCTGCTCATTTGAAATTGTTTCCCAAGATGCGTTCGGTAACTCTGTACCGTCTGTTGCTGTTGGGGATAAAGAACCTAACGGCGCTGCTGTGGTGCCGTTAGCTGTTTTGACATAAACCTTTGCGTTGATATCGGTGACTGGTGCCGTGACCTTCACGTAAATTGAGCCAATTGTCATAACTGGCGCGACATCTGTTGCTTTGTAGGCTTCTTTGCCATCTGCCGTTTTGCCTGATTTACCTACGCCGTGACGTACGATAATTCCAAACTTGGTGTTGGTTGCGCCGGTTACTGCAGAAAATGTTTTTCCGTCCGTACTACGTACAACCACGTCACCATCGTTCACCAAACCGGCACCAGCCATAGGCAGGGATAAAATATCCTCTGGTCCGATGAGGTGAAACTTCATACCGGGTACAGCATCGTATTGCTTAACCATGATTTACTTCCCCTTAGATTGTTTTGTATGCGTTTTCTTTACTGTAGGTCTTTTCATCCCCACCGCCTGCTGGGTTGCCATCACCAGCTTTAACACTTTGCTGCTGGTGAAGAGCATCACCTACAGGATTAGAAGGATGAGTACCCTTCACAGCACAGAGTGCACGGAAAGTTGTGTCGATCTGCTCAGGCTTTGCATCACCTACTGATACGTTACCCATCAAAGCAGTTACTAAAGCATCACCAGCTTTTGCAGCAATAACATCACGCTTGATTTGCTCACATGAGCAACCTTCGGTTTTAACTGTTGGCACCAATGCTTTAGCATCGGCAATCACAGCAGCACGCTCTGCAGCAGCTTGCTCAAGCTTTTCAGGAGTCATCTGGTTCTTTTCCAGATCACCTACTTTTTGCTCCAGTGCTGTTTTTTCGGCATGTAACTGATCTACAACCGCTTGAACTGCGTTCAATTCATCACCTATAGAAAATTGCTTATCACCAACTTTGAGCTTTGCCGCCTTTAGATTGTCAAGCTGCTCTTGCTGGATTTTTAATGCATCCGCTAAAGGCGTGTTATCGCCAATGTTATAGCGCACACCATTTACAATAACTTCCATTGATATATTCCCCTTATGTGGAGTTTGTTGTTTGTCACCGATGCGGCAATCACCACCACAACGGCCATATTTAACGAGCGCTACGTGATTGCCTATAAAATTGATAAATTTCGCTTGATACGGCGTACCATCTGGCGCCGTACCCTGCTCAACGATTAATAAGGCTCCATAGCCAAGCGACATTTCTAGCCGCTCGTTGCTTTGGATCAGATCAATGCTGATCTTGTCTTTAATGAGCAAATCGCCCACCAGATAATCACCTTCCTGCCGGACGTTCTCACAATAGCCAATGTGATAATCCTTCCAGTTAGAAGCGTTAATTTCATTCTTAGGCGGGTGATAGTCTGTAGCGTCTACACCATTGAAGCTTTGAATAGCCTCAGGCTTGAAAAGCTCTTCTGCTGGCGTGTAGACATTAATGACTTGATCAGCGGTATAACCTTCCAATGATGGAAACTCATACGCATAGTACTGACGTACTTGAGGCGCTTTAGCCAAGCGAACATTGACGCATTTCAGATATCCCTCTTTGGTAAATGAGCGTGTCGATTCGCTTGGCGCAAAGTCACCAATTTTGAGTTGGTAAATTGTTTTCATAAATTGCGCTCAATAAAAAACCCACCGAAGTGGGTTTGGATAACAATATTTTTACTTCATTAACTGAAAAGCTTTGCCAATATCTTGACCGTCATATCGTTTTAAGCGAACTAAAGTTTCTAATAAAACTAAACGGCAACATTCAATAAGTCTTAATTTATCTATTTCATAAGATTCAAGCATATCTTCAATAGTGCCATGAAAAACTCTTGATCTACCATTGTCATAAACTCTTTTTACAAAAGTGTGCAAATCTATATTCTTAATTTTATCTTTAAATATTATTTGATCACTTTCTATGCCTAGGATATTAGTAAGAAGAGTTTTTATTCCACCTAACTTTCCGCCATTACTTAAAGCATCAAGACAACAAGCTAATTTTGCTACTGCTATAACATCATCAGGTTCTCGTATTCCTTCTGCATACCATCTTAAAGCTAATATCCATCTATGTGTTAATAATGGATATTTACATTTTTTTAGATTAATAAAACTATCTAAAATATACTCAAAGTTTTCTTTAAACTTTTCAAACTCACTTAAAAATTCTATTTCTCTTTCTCCCTCTAGAATTAGAGGATGTGTTTGTTTTTCTAACTTAACGCCCGGAAAACCAATATACCCATCAAATTCTTTCAAGTCATAAGTGATGGCTGGACCGATTCTTTCATCATGGATAATTTGTTTATAAAAAGCATTCTGCCACCCTAAAAATAAAGAAAGCATGTCTAAAGTTGTCTTTGCGATTAACTTACTTAATTTCTTAGAAAAATCATATTCAAATCCTTTTAAATTAACTTTGATTATTGAATTTGAGTCTTTAACAAACTCATATATCTTGTCGGCAACACCAGTTATTTGATAGGCAGGATTTTTTAATTTTAATAATAAATTGATCTTCCATTCTGAATTTATTTCATTACCTCCATATTTTTCTTTAAGTTCATTATGAAATTCAGAATTTTCTATCCATTCCTCTAATGAAAAAATAGTAGTTGGGCCTATTTTCAACCTTCCTTTTTTTTCAAATCCTAAAGTTCTTGCTGGAATAATATGAACATGCTCTATTTGTGTTTCTTTGACTAAATTTTGAGTTTCACATCTTATTAACTCCAAGTTATCAAAATCTGAGCTTAAATCAATTTGATCGGTTGTAATTAAGTTAACAATTGCTTTTCTTACAATTTTCTTAAACTGAATTTCATCAATTCTAAAATCAGGCTTGTAATTATTGAAAATCTCAAGTGATATGATAGAAAGCCTATCCTCAAATACTCTATCCAAAGTTACTTGATAATTATTTTTACCTGTTGCAAAACCTGCAAACTCATAATCTTCTTTTCCTCCTGTATTGATTAAATACAAATCTTTTAACATTAAATTAGTCAGATGTTTTAGGTTCATAAAGTATAAAATTTGATTAAAAATTAAATTATACCTTATTAAAAACTTAGAAAATCCTCATAATTAGGTAAGGCTGTGCAACGACAACGAATAGGCTGACCGGGATGCCCCCCTTCTGGCGGTGAATCCCATCTAAATGTCTTGCCCTGTTTATGCTGGTGATCTGGCCTTACACGCTCATCTTTCGCCGTTTGCCATGTGTATGTCTCAACACCCATCGAAAGCTGTCGAGCTTGGTTAATTTGGCCGTTAATCTTGCCCATCTGATCACTAGCAATAAGACGTGCTCGGTAATCAGTAGATAAACCCAATTGCTTAATTGCTTTGGCCAACTCTTCATTGGTTTGGCCGGTCTGTAAAGCATTAGTGATTAGCACTTCAAGTTTATCGGCGTATTGCTGTGGAATGGATTTAATCAAACTGACATTTGCCGTAATGTTTAGATCTACCTCGTCTTGGATATCAGCAGCTCGATAAAACGGCGTAAGATCCACACCAATAATTGTTTTGGTGTGCTCTGCAATTTGCTTGTCCACTTCCTTTTGGGTGTCAGTCACAACCTTTGTGGCCAACGGACGGGAAACCTCAACAACATACTTTGTGAGCTTTTCCCTAAACGCCGCCATCATGTCAGAGAACCATGCATCTCCGATGTTCTGGCCTACTGTAGGAATAACTAAATCCTTAGTTTGTTCCTGACAATATTTTGAGATAGCCAGTAATTGCCGTGTGTAATATAGCTCTACACGGCGGTTTACGTGCACGGCTCTCGCCTTAGAAGCTTTACGACCTTTTTTACGTTTCTTCGCCTGCTGGAGGTGGGGTTTCAGGATCTGAATTATCGTTGTCATTAAGCTTCACCATTGTCTCAAGCTCTTTGATATGTTCTTCATCAATCACTGAATAAACACCATCAATGAGTAGCTGACGTGCTATCTGTGGCTCTGTAATAATGCCCATCTCTAAATATTTAGCATCCCGTTCAGCGTTAGCTTTCTCAACTTCAGAACGGACTTTTGCGTCTAATTGCCAGAGTGGATTGAATACAACGTCTAAGCTTGGAATCTGACGTCCAAATGTAGTTTGAACAATTACCCTTAAAAGCTTCATCATGAATGGCTTTAAGGACCATGTTTGCTTAGTAGCGATACTGTCGTAATAGTTCCGTGTGTCATGTTCGCCTGTTGCATTCATACCCGCAGGTGATTGGCCAAATAAAATCGTATATGGCATATCCGCAGCACCAGCAGCTTGAATAGAGAATTCACGCATTAGATCCGGCAAACCACCAAAGCTATAAGACTTTGAATCGTATTCTTCGTCTTTATCCAAGACGAGCATACCGTTTAAACCCTTTAGTAATCCGACACTGAGAAAACGTTCAACTACGGATTTCATGTCCTCCTTGATCTTATCGACCAAGTTGGGGGTTCTAATCACGTCAATTTTTGATTCATGCACAAGACTTGCTGAGGCTTTCTTAACGGCGGCATGATCAAGCAGATCTTCATAAACTTCCTGCAAAACACTTACAGGTTCTTCATTAACTACATCTGCATGGCAAAATTTGATTAAGCGAGTGTGGTGGATCCGTTGGTTAGATTTACCATCAAGCTTTAGCTTGTAAAATTCAGGCTGCTTTAAAACTCCACCTGCCTCCTTTGGTGATAAATATTTACTGGTATCAGCTTCAATGTGCTTTTTCTTAAGCACCGTGAAAAACTCTAAACGCCCCACGCCTAACTTGTTTAAATCAAACGGTTGATCTAAGTTGCCGCCGTCCACAGTTCCTAGAAGCACATAGCAAACGCCATACAAGCGAGAAAGGACCAAGCTAGATAAGAGCACCCCATCTAAGTTAAAAGTCTTACACGCCTCTTTGAGCTTTAATAAATCGTTATCCTGAATCCCTTCATAGAACCATCCAGCTCGTAACATGTCACTTGCTGGGCGGTTGACGATTCGCTTAGCCAACCAGTGTTGATACACCGCTTCTAATTGCTCATCAGGAATAACTTTCTTAACGAATGAACCATGTGAAGCTTTGTCACGGTCGGTACCAATATTTGAGACAAAGTTTGTATATGCCCCTGCATCGCCAATTGCATCGGGCTTTTTAGTTTCAGCCATAATTTCCTCTAATCAAATACAGTTGGCTTTTTGGCTAATGAATCATTAATCGCATCAATGGTTGGGTCCCACTGGTCGTCATGGTCATGTGTCCAATCAGCAGTAAGGCCTTCAATTTCTTCAATGTAGTTCAAAAGCCACGGTGCATTAGCTGGTAACCAGACACGGCGTTCTTCAACATAAAGAATGACGTCCATTGTCCTTGATAGTTTGTCAGTACTTCGCTGAATCGCACGTATTGGTAAAGTGGTCTGCTTAGATATGGACTGAATTAAACCGGTACCACTCGCCTTATCCTCTACGGCCATATAACGAAGCTTGCCAATCTTTGTGTTACTGTCCTTGTGTTTATTGATAAAAGCTTTAGCTTCTTTCAATAGCTCTGGTGCTTCCCATTTGCCACGCTTCACGTCAATGATGTAAAGGTTATTGTCATAGCCAAGACCAGCACATAAGAACACTGAGAAGTCGTTATGCTCTTTTGTCTTTTGCGCCGTATCTGCCCAAATCGCACGCCATTTAAGAACAGGTAGCTCTAGGTAACGTGGGAACCACTCAGCCTTAACAAGATCACCACCCAGCTTTTTAGGGTTTTGCATGTATTGGCTTGCAAACGTATAGCGTGACACTGTGGCGCCGTCTTTATCTTCCCCGCCTTTCTCCAGCTGCAGCAATGAAAGTAAAGATTCTTTTAATGGCCAGTAGCTTTGTCGGCCTTTCTCATCACGCTCAACATCACGTGGAATTTTGCGCTGTATGTGCTCTGGTAGCTTAATGATGTACTCATCATCAATAAGTGCGGGAATACTGATCTGTTCCCACTCACCAGGTACATTGCCAGTCAACACAAAGTTAGTCGGATCTTCAACGTGCAAACGTTGCATGATCAGAATAATTGGCGTGTCAGATTTAGCTTTACGAGAGTTGACCGTGTTTAGAATTTTACGGTTAGCTTTACGTCTAGCGGTCTGGCTAAATGCATCCTCAGGCTTTAATGGGTCATCAAGAATAATGGCACCGGTAAAGCCCTCATTAGCTAATGTACCAGCACGGCGACCCGTGACCTGCCCACCCATCGAAGCAGAATAAACATGACCTGCGTCATATCCATCGACTGTGGTTTTCCAACTAGACTTAGCGTCCGTACTGGTAGAGATCTTTACTGGCCATAAACTCTGAAAGTCTTCTGACTTAACAATATTTCTAGCTGTTGCAGATACATCCTCTACAAGTGATTGTGAGAAAGATAAATACAAGAACCGGGAACGAGCATTACGAGCTATACCACGGGCAATAAGATTAGTGAGTAATTCTGTCTTACCACTGCCCGGTGGAACGTTAATAACTAAGTTCTTAACCTTGCCCGCAATTACTTCGTCTATCTTGTCGGCAATATATTCATGATGCCAATTGACCGAAAACTTAAAGCCCATGCGAGGTAAGAAAAAACGCCGTGTAAAGAATAAATGTTCTTTCTCACAAAGCTCTCGCTCTAACTGCATTTCGAGCAGCTTAGTATTTACCTTGGAGTTCATCTAACACCTGCTTTATCTGTTCAGGCGTTGCGACAACTTGAGTAACATGTTGAGGTTGCAATGGTTGCCCATCTGCGCCCGTTAATTGGGTTTTACTTGTATTAGTAAATTGACCACCTACTTCTTTGGCAATTTGTTCTAACAGTCCTCTAACAGCCCTAACATTTCGAGAATTTTTGTAGACTAAATCATTCAATATTTTTAGGCGTACAGATAAATTTGCTGTTGGGATATGCTCAGGCTTATCTAAGAAATCCTTTCTCGCCAGATCAAACTCTGCTCTTAGTTCAGCACTAAGATCTTTACCAGCTCTTTTAGTAGGGTCATACGTCTCGACCTGTTGACGTGTCACATCAATGTTAAATTCTTCCTTGACGAGCGATACTGTTTCTTGAGGTGTATTAAATACAGCAAGTGACCGTACAATAAAGAGTTTTTGCTTTTTATTTAAAGATGCCATTTCTCTCTATCCGTCAAGGTACGTCAAGGAAGATAGGCAAAAAAAAGAGCCTCATGGCTCAATTGATTACGCAGTTTCCACAACATTTCGAAATATCTAAATCAGAAACAAACGGCGGGTTTTTAGCAACTTCAATAAGCCTCTTAACACTGTCATTTGCTCCCCAGCGTTTTACAACACCGATAAACTCTTCCACATCGTGACCGGCTAAATAGTGCTTTGGTAAGCCAGTATGATCACTGTAAATAATTTCACCGTCCGAGTCTCGTTCTACACCGATGTGATAAAGCTCATGTTCAAGCAAAGCACAGAACTCGCTATCGTTTGCCTTTTCACAAAAGCTTGCATCGATTGTGATTAAGTAAACTGGAACGAATCCGAACCAGTCGCGCATTTGCTGCTCTTGTCGAGCTTTCTTCCAGCCGCCTTGTTGAAACATAACCTTTTCACATTGGCCGAGCACCATACGCTTAGCTCTGGTATAAGCAGAAGAAGCCCATGCGAAAGCCAAGAAACCCTCATTATCATGAAGCATCTCAGCGATATGGTCGTGATCTGGATTATGTAAAGGTCCACCCAGCGTAAGAAAATTAGCAACTACCCATAGTTTTAAATCAGGTGCAGGTATTAAACGGAGTGCTTCCTCTTCTTCGGCCTGATCCATAAAATCAGTTGGAGGAAATGGTCTGATCTGATCCATTAAATATTTGCCTCTTTAAATTTTTGAGCCATTGGCTTGCGAAATGAGCTTGGATCTGTAATGGACCAGATTCATTAATCTTAAATCTTGGTGCTGCCTCTAACCGAACAACGGTATATCCCATTGATTCAGCAACATCGTAACGGTCCATACTCCACGCCTTTGTTGCCAGCCTGCCCTTTCGTCCACCAGACCAAGGACCGCCAGCAATTTCAACTAAAATACGATGTTCAATTAAATGAAAATCAAAACGCCAATGCTTTGTTGATTTAAACTGGAATTTCTTTTCGTATTTAATTTCCAGATTATCTAAAGCTTGTGTAAGTTCTTCCTCTGCCTCTAAGTACTTTTGAGTAGCTTTAGGTAGTGGTCTGGATTTGGACTTAGGTTTAGGTTCTTTTTTCCGTGTTAGCCAAAAATACTCTTTATCATCCATACCAATAGCCTCTTATAAGAAGCCTTCTGGTTTATTGTTGAGGCGTGCAATTAATTTATTTTGCTTTGCTATGGCCAAAAAAAATCGCTCATCTAAGTGAGCGATCTGTTCTGTATTTAAACCTTTTGTATTGCAACTTCCCAAATGGTTTAGCTCTATTTGGAGCTGTCTAATCTCATGTGTAATTTTTTGAAATTCAGTCATACATACTCCAAAAAGAAAAAGCCCCGCCAATAATCGATATTTAGCGGGGCCATTTGCGCCGTAATACGTCCGGCAAACGATAAACTAGTTTTTAGGTGCTCTAAGGATGTTTAGAACTTTCTCAGACATATCATGTAAGTCAGATCCGATTGGCAACCAGAAATGGAAAACCGTATTGTCGCGGTTAAAAACCTGTTTGTAATATTCTGTTGTGAAACTTGGGTCGATATCAGAAGCTCTTAACAATCGCCCTTCTTTTTCAATCTTTTGCCCGTCAAGTTCACCACCAACACAGATATTCATTTTAAGTACCAGATTTTAATTAGACTGGACTATAGCACAAAATAAAAAAGCCCACCGATTGGCGAGCTCTTAAATTCATTCTGGCGATTACTTTACATTTCGCCCATTTTAGAAATCTTTATACTCAAGTGTATACCCAACTGTCAAGCGTAAGTTTCTTGACTATCAGGAAGTTCAAAACGGAATGATCGAGAAATACGCGTTCTAATTTCATTTTCCCATTCTGCAACGATTGATTCTCCAAACAGCTCAAACTTTTGATAGCTCTTAATATAGGCCGTTTTAGTTGCATTGATTCCCGCAAGCTGCATTTTTTCATTCAATGTGTAAGGACGTTTACCAGTGCCATTACATTTTTCACAGAACCTAGATCCTTCAGGATTACCTTTAGCATTAAATATTTCGATTTTGCCTATTCCCTGACATGAGCCACACATAGCCTTAACAAAAACATGGCCACGCAAAATAATCTCAGCCATTCCTTTAGCCAGATTAGTGAGATCACCTTGAGCATTAGTAGGTGTAAATTTTTTCTTTACCATTTCTTCATGAATCTTTACCGCTAATTTATTTCGCGCTCGGAAAAAATTACCAGATTTAATCTCGCCGCGAACGAATTCAACCTTGCCCGGAATATCTTCAATACGGCGTTCAGTTTGAAAATTAAAATCATATTTACTGTAAAAAGTTTCAGTTTGTTTTTGTGCCGGGGTAATTATTGCAATACGTTCAAAATCAACCTTCTCAACCAGTACTGTGGCCCAAAGCTTTGCAGCTGGTGATAACAGCGCTAATTCACCTAAAACTACATCTTTTGAAATTTTCTTACCTTCTGCTTTGCCTTGAGCAATAGCAAGGCGAAGTAACTCAATAAAATCAAACTTTTCAACTAACATAATCGCCTTCCTATTTACCCTTAATTAATAATTCAATTTGCTTTAATGCCATACCGGACTTAACTTGCTCTGTGCTGAACCGTAAAACTGTAAAACCCATCATTGCTGCGGAGTTGTATTTCTCCATATCCCCTAAATAGCCCTTACCTCTTGTGTGACGGCCTCCGCTCCAGATCCCGCCTTCTACCTCAATCAAAATCTTTGAACCCTTTATTAAAAAATCTGCTCTCCATTTGCGTTCAGGATGGAACTTATATTCCTGTTCAAAACCAATCTTGCATGCTCTTAAATGCGTTGCCAGAACCACTTCACCCACACTTGGTTGTCTGGCAACTTGCTTTGCTGAACGGCGCTTTTTATTTTTCTTTATGGGAAATAACTTGCGGTATTCAGCAATGCTGACTGATGACATCAAGCACCACCTTTGAGCACTTGCTCTATAGCTTTAAGGGTTCGAATCATTGCCATTTGTAGAAATTCATGATTGCCGCGCATGTCTTCTTCAACATACTGCAAAGCATATTGAGTCTCTTTTAATGCCCCATCTAAACGCTTTTGCAGCTCCTCCACTTTCGCTTGTTGTTCTTTTTGAATCTCCCAAGCCCACTTTCCAGATTTACCCTCAAACTCACTCATGGCTGGCTCCTTTTTCTGCATCACACATTTCACATTTATCTATATGCCCCCACCCATCATCTCGAATGAAGCCAAACCCCTTACAAGCCTTACATTTGACTTTCTTTTTCTCACCCACCAAGAAATATCGATCTTTCTGGTTGTAGGTAATATCAATAGAACCTGAGTAATAGCGCCTTAACGCCCCATCAATATGAAATTCGTGTGGACCTACACAAAACATCCACCCCGAATCCCCGCCGCACTTTGTAAACCATGTGAAATATGCTTCTCTCCATTTCACATAACGGCCAGACAGATGAGGAGTCAACAATTCAATTAAACGTGCTCTAAGCATCTCCATGCTTGCTGACATATCTCCATAGTGATATTCAAGATCGTAGCTATACTCGCCTGTGTTATATCTAGTTGGCATGAGATTCACCGCCTCCGTATATTGATTCGTGGTCGCGGATAGCAGTCATCACACGCTTAATTGAAATGGAACCATCTGGAATGAAGTCGCAAAAATCATCAAGAAAGCTCAATCTCCCATTTCCCACCATGCGAACATGCGTGTAACCAACATGCTTATCTGTCGTAATGAATGCAGGCGTTAGCTTCTCAACTCCACCTAAATCGCTGATGATTTTCAAAGACTCCACCAGACGTTTAAGCTCAACCAAATCTACAAAATACTTCTCACGATCTGCTGGGCTGATTTCTACACTTTGACCACATTGGAACTCATAACCCTCGTTCCATTCAGTTGCGTTATCGGGTGCTGAATCTACGATTTCCTTCGCGTATTGCAGTCCTTTATCTCTAATCAATTTAGATGCTTTCATGCATTCGCCCCATCAATTAGCTGAAGAATATTTCTAGGTATTGGCATACCTTCACGGCGGCACATCTCAGCGTATTCGTGCGGATTGTCGAAAGGATCTGGACCTAATTCTTTTGCAAGCTCAGGCTCTTTTTCTTTTGCCTCAAGTTTTTGAACTGGTGCAGGTTTACGACCATTGATTTTTAATCTTTCCATCAATGATTTGAGATGCTTTTGAGCCTCGTCATTGCTCACAGGAACGTGTTTAGGTTCTTTGTGTTCTAGTTGTAGCGGTGGAGCGTAAAACTCTTGCTGACGACCTTTCAATTGAGCTTTAGCCACCATCACGTTATAGGTTCCGAAGAAATTATCTTGAGCTGCTCGCATTTGGCCGGCTTCGATCAAATACATCACTTCGTCTAATGCATATTTTGTAATTTGTGTAATAACCACGGTACTGTCAGTCGTAAACTTACATGCACGTGACCAAGCTTCCTCTGGAGACATCCAACTTTCACCAATACACCAGGTGCGAAACTCAGCAAATGACGGCATAAAACGTCCACCTGCTGTAAGTAATCGAGCAAGTGCGTTGTTAAATTGGTTTTGTTGAACGCCAACCAGTGTTTTAAGTGCGATTTGCTCAACCACTGACAGAGGAATTGCGCTTTCGCCTGTTGCTGGAAATTGCTTATTGAACTGAGCAGCGTAAACAGTGCGAAGAGATGCGATTAATTGACGCACTTCGTTCAAGGTAATCTCATGCATGACCTACCTCCTCAATCATTGGAAACTTTTTTGCTGGGGTTACATCCACGATTTGAGATTCGCTCTGTTCTTCAAAAAGATTAGCGAAGTAACCCGACTCTTGTGGTTTTTGACCAGCTGAATTGATTTGCTCTTGTTTCTTGCGGTTAGCAGCAACTTGTTTCTCGTTGTTTTGAACCCAAGAGAACCACTTAACCAACCAGATGCTTGGTGTATTCAATGAACTAGATTCGTTTGCAAAGTACCAGTCACCGAAATTTTGAATCATGGTTCTCAAGTCGATTTCAGGTACAGAAACAAATCTTTGTTGAGCAAGTGAGATGAAATCGTATTGAAACTCGCTGTATTCAGAAATGAATTCACGCATTGAGTAACGCTTGTGATCATCGATCTGATACTGAGCAAATTGGATTGGTGTAAATTGCGAATTTTCTTCACGCGCATTACTACTACTATCTATATATTGGTTATCGGTTAACGGTTTATGGTTAAGGTTTTTTTGGCTTTCACTTTCAGAACCCAAAATTAACCCACTGGGTTTTTGTGGGTTTTCAGAATTAACCGAGTCGCCTTCACTTTGGTTTTCTTTTGGTTTTTCCTTACGTGGACGCCCACCTTTCTTACCATTTTCACGATTTTTATCCCCTACTTTTTGATAAGCGGCGATTTCTGAATCACAACGTTTGTTGTGAAACCCGTCTTCCTCTTCCACAAAAAACTCTTGCAGCACAATTAATACTGCATCCCTTTCTTCTTGGGTATTTGCACGTAACCGACGAAAAACCGACTGGGTTTCTTTGGGTAATGGTTTTTCATTCAAATAATAAAAATCGAGAGCACGGCGATAAAAGCACTCTTCAACTGGGCTAAGGTGCGCTGTAGCAACCATAAAGTCGCTGATATGGTGGAGATATTTATACATCAGTGACTGCTCCTAATTTTACAAGACCGCGCATTTCCAACTGACGAATAATTCTTGGAGGAATAAATTCGTTGTTGATTTTGTAGCGAATACGAGACTTTTCTTTCACCTGAATTAGTTTGTGCCCATCCTCCATGAGACGGCGAACTGCTATAGCCTGCCCCCCCCATATGGGTTAATTCTTCAAGTTGATAAAATCTTTCCTGAGCCTCAATTGCGGCATTCATAACTGAAAGTGGCATAGCTGCTAATTCTTTAGCCGAATAGATCTTTACTGGTTGTTCCAGTGGAATTACCACCTCTAGCGGTGTGGTGGAAACGGAAATATCCTGTTTTCTTCTTGCTGCATATCTCACTTTTCACCACCCTTTGGCTTAACATAGCCTCCAAAAGAATCAACCAAACACGCCTTGGTTAAGCTGGTTACAATCTGCTGTGCTAACCACTGCGTTATGCGAAATTGACGAGCCATAGCCTCTGAAAATTCAATCTTTGTTACCGCTGCATTATTTTCGTCATACCCTTTGTTGCGTAAATTTTGCTTTTTCACCTCAAATAGGTGGCCAAGTACTCGCAATGCAGGCTCATAGAAAGATTGGATTTCACTTTGCTGGCGAGAATCTTTGATTTGCTGTGTAAAGCTGTTCATGACACCTCCGCTAATGCTTGCTCAGCGCTTGTTAGTCGGCGTTTGGCATTAAGTTCTGCAACTGTTGCTGTGCGGATTTCTTTTGACGAAACTAAAATCAAATGATTCTCTGATTTGATGGTCCATAAACTAGTCAAGTTTTTGTTTTTAACTTCAAACAAATCATTTGATTTAAAAGTGCGGCACTCTTCAGTAAGTACAACAACGTCACCAGATAGAAATTCTGGTAAGTTGTAATTAGCCGATTGATTTGCTAAATTGTTTTGCATATTCGATTCCTCTAGCAAGTAATTGAATTAACTAGCCTGATGGACCAGATCAGGCTTTTTCTTTCTTTACCTTAGAAATATAAGTTGCAGCTTCCGACTTAAGCGCCTCTCGAAGTTGGCGAATGTGGTTTTCCATTTCTTCTAAGATTTCTTCTGTATCTGCTAATTCCGCAGGTGTAACAACTCCATCCTCTAAAACTTTGTGGACCTGTTGATTGGTTTGGCCATTGTTAATATTTATATGTAGCAAGGTTTCAACAATGCTGACTTCATGGCCTTTCTCATCCACTTGATTAGCTGGCACTAGAACATAACCAAGCATGTGTGCCCATGCCTTAACTAAAGCTGGGTTGCGTGTAAACTGAATCATTGCCTCAAGCTTCTTAATACTTGGTAAATGGCTTTCCATATTTGGGTTTGCGTAATTAAGTACGCTCTTGTAAGAGTCACCAAGTACGTTTGCAATTTCTTGCGGCGTAACTCCTTGTGACTGGTGAATCATCTTGTAAATTGCTGTTTTAGCCTCTGGGCTTAAGTTGATTTCACTCATATGTGAATCCCTCTTTAAATTTCACGTATACGCACGTTTGCTAATTTGTGAGAATTAGCTCACGGATTGGTTTTGCTTCTTAAGGTTCTTGCGAACATATTCCCAGTTAATATCTGGTCGTAATTGTTCTGCCTTAACTTGACCCTGAGTAATTTCCTCAATTTTCAAACAGCGATCTTCTGGAATTTTCTCAGGATTCCATTTGCTAGCAGCCCAAGGTGTAACCCCTATTTTTCGAGCTAAAGCTGAGATGCTCCCTGCAAAAGTCACAGCGTTATTAAATGCTTCATGTGGAGTAGTCATAAATGACACCAAAAAACCTACTTAAAGTAGAAAGAAATATACTACCAAAAATAGAATTGGTGCAACTAAAAATTGATAGTAAAATTCTACCCACAGTAGAAAAGAAGCCTATTTTGATGGAAGACGCTAAATACAAAGACTTTGCGGACCGACTCAACGCATTGATGAAGGCAAAAGACTCTCCAATTAAAACTATCAATGAGTTAAAAAATGCAATTGGTGTTTCTTATGAGATGGCTCGTAGATATACACTCGGTTCTGCTAAACCAAGAATTGAAAAGCTACAAACATTGGCTGATATTTTTGGAGTGGAAATTAGTTACTTAGACCATGGCACTAAGTTAGACAATAATATTGATTTATCAGATAAAGTTGGTTTCGAAGGACGCAGGGTTCCAGTAATCTCTTGGGTTGCGGCTGGTTCATTTACACCGATTGAGACAGTTTTGAAAGATACGGAAATTGAAGAATATTTACCGCCAAATAAAAGATGCGGGAAAAATGGATATGCTTTAAAAGTAGTAGGATATTCTATGGCTCCAACCTTTCTACCGGGTGATAGAATATATGTGAATCCAGACATTCAAACATTTGATCTTAAAACAGATGATCTTGTAATTGTAGCTTGCGCTGGCGATTCAGAGGCGACTTTTAAAAGGCTTATCATTGAGGGCGAAGGAACAAGTAAATTCTTGGAACCATTGAACCCAGACTGGCCTGATAAAATTATTAAACTTTCCGAAGATTGCCGCCTTGTTGGAAAAGTGGTTGGCTTGTACCGAGATATTTATTGAATTTCAGCTTATTTTCTTTGAAACCAATTATTAATTTTTTACTTTAAACCCACTTTTTGTGGGTTTTTTATTATTTAAAACTAATAATATACAACTTTAAGTAGGAAATAATTCCTACTATGTATTGACTTAATTTCTACTTAAAGTAGTATTTGTCTCGTAGACAACAAAAAAGCACACCGCCCCTCCCCAGGTCCGATGTGCTTTTGCAAAACTGCGAGATCAATTATGAACGTAAAAACCTTTTCAAACAAGCATAAGATAACTGGAGTTACAGCAATTGCTGTACTTGTAGCCTTGAGTTCTTGTGAATATCGAACTGCTAATTCTAGCGTCCCTTCTAATTACTCATATGAAAGCAAACAAGTAGTTGCTTCTGAATATGAACTCTTAGGAATTAAGCAAACTGGTGAAAAAACTGGTGTAGCTGTTATCCGCATAGACGGCTTCAAATTAAACGTAAGCTTCGATTTTGATGGCGTAGCTGATAGCTATGGTGTAGCTGGATCTGATTTTACAGCGGCTGAAATTACTAACCTTGCTATTGAGTCAGTAACAGACTTAAGTGGCAAACCTTGGAATGATTTCACCAATCATGACGACCATAAAAATATAAATATTTTATTGGTTGGTTATATCGACCGTAATAAATGGTTGGAGGCAGCCTAATGAAAGATTACAACTGCCCTACTTGCAAGAAGATGATTCCTGTTGACCGTTCAAAAATCAAAGCTGGTGATGAGGTTTCATTTTGCAGAGTAACCCAATCTTCTAAATCTGCTCGTTTTTCTTCAAAAGAAGGAATTGTCGATTGCCGTGAAGGTGATGTGGTTTTAGTTAAATATCGCAAAGAAATTATTCCTTTAAATATTAAGGACGTCTCACCTGTAGATGCTCCTAGCCCGCTTACGTATGCCTTTGTTGGTACATGCGAATGTAAGGAGGCTTAAAGATGTCTAATTTCAAAAAACACCCTGACGGCTACATGTCATTTTTAGGCCGTGATGATAAGGGCCTCTACTCTGTTCGTATTGGCTGGCAAGTGTACGCATCTAATGCTAATGGCTCAGTTCTTTACAAAGTTAAAGACGGATTTAAGACGCCTTTAAATGTGTTTAGGTTCCAAACTTCTTATCCAAAAGTTTGGAATGAACTCACACAAGAAATTGATTTCCAACGCAGAAAGCAGCTCGCAATAAAACTGCGTGAAACAAACATCCCTACTTATGACCGCAAAGCTTATAAAACTAAGCGCGGCTTCACTGGCTCAAGATAAGGATAAGAAAAATGGCTCTACCGATTATTACTGCTGACCAAACTTTATTGGTTCAAGCAATTATTGTGTACCTATACGCTGATCCGGGTTTAGGTAAATCATCGATGGGCTTTACTGCGGAAAAAGCAATTTCTTTTGACTTTGACCGTGGTGCTCACCGTACTGGTGAATTACGGCGTGGTGCAGTCGTACAGGTACAACAATGGAGTGATGTAGCTAACCTTACTCCGCAGGACTTAGCACCATATAAAACTGTTGTCATTGATACCGTGGGTGCAATGCTTGAATGCATTAAAACCCATCTATTGCTAACTGCTAATAACCGTCAAAAAGATGGCTCTTTAAAGTTAAAGGCTCAAGGTTTAGCGAACCAAACGTTCAAGCAATACATCAATACTTTGATCAGTTTAGGTAAAGATGTTGTTTTCATTGCACACGCATCAGAAGATCAAAACGGTGATCAAATTATTTACCGCCCAGATCTAGGTGGTAAAAACCGTAACGAGCTTTACCGTATCGCAGATGTCATGGGTTATCTAACAACTGTTACTACTGGTGAAGGTAAAAATGCCCGCGTTATTAATTTCAAACCTTCGCCTACACATCATGCGAAAAACTCAGGTGCTTTAGGCGGTGAAACCGGTGAAGTATGGGTACCTGATCTTAAAGCACACCCTACTTTCTTGGCTGACCTGATTACTCAAGCTAAAGATCACATTAACACCTTAACGCCTGCACAACTTGCAGCAGCTAAAGCCCAAGAAGAGCTAGAAAACTGGAAACAAAGCTGTGAGGAAGCAGAGCATGCAGGTGACCTTAATCAATTAACTGAGTCGCTTGATAAAGAACATATGTATTACCAGAACATGCGCCAAGCAATGTTAATGAGGGCTAAAGCATTGAATTGCACGTTTGATAAACAACGTGGCACTTGGATTAGTCCACCAGAATTTAACGGTATCTCAGATCAACAAAGAGACGAACTTCAAAACTTTATTGCTGAACGTGGCCTAGACGTAAAAACAGTATGTGAGCACTTAGGCATAGATGCCCTCATTCAAATAGAAGCGGCAAAACTAACTGCAGTTAAACAAGAAATTGAAACCTTAGCGAAAACGGGGATGACAGCATGAATAATCTAATCACTGCAGCTGAAGCATTTGCAGCTCTTCAAAAAGGTAAAACTGTTCTTTGTCGTCCTATTGGAGACATGTTGGACTTTTCTGACTTAGATCAATTCCCCGCTTCTGTTTTTGGTAAACCGGGTTTTGAATTCTGCATCAAAATCGAAACTATTGAGCTGGCTGGCATTACATTCACAAAGCCATTAACTATTGATGAGTATGAAGAAGGTCAGGATGTTTTTGTAATTACTACATATTCGCCTTCTATTTACGTCGTGAATTTTAAAACCACCGCATTAATTGATTCTATTAACTGTGGCTTCGTTCAACGTGATGCAGAAAACGCCAAGCTTCAATTAAAAGCACTGTCCAAAGCGTTAGGTTTTGAAGTTAGTGACGATTTAAGTGTTATTCGCTTAGGTGATGAAAAAAAGAAACAGCGTGGCAAGAAATCAAAAGCAGAAAAGCCTATTGAAGTTATTTCTGCAGAAATTCAACCAACAATTGTTATTACCGAACAAACAAATGTCACCACATCTGAGGATCTGTTAGTTCCAGAAACTAACGAGCCTAAAGTAGATCCAGAATATCAGCAAACCCTAGATACTCTTCTACAGCGTGTAAAAGAGTCAAAAACACCTGCAGAAGTAAATGCGGTTTATCGTTATACCCGCACATGGGATGACGAACAAATGAAGCCTATCCTTCTCGCCACTCACAAACGTCTTGAAGAGCTAGAAAAAGAAAAGGCATCTGCTAATGAGCCACCCTCTTTAATGGTTCAAATCCAAACTGCACCAGACCTTACAACGCTAGATGCTTTGGAAATAGATGTGGCCGCACGAGATCCACAGATTCAATCACGACTCATGGATTTTGTTAAAAAACGTCGCTTTGAGTTAGAAAATCCAGCAGTTTCTCAACCAGAAGCAGACCCTGATTATCTATTAGTGGATGGCTTCTAATATGAAAGATCAGTACAAGAAAGTGAGTCAAAAACACATGCTTGGCTTTATGTACTACTTGCAATTGCTGGGCTATGTAATAGTCCGGCAAGGCATGGATCAAGCGATGTTTCTAACAAAGCATTATGCGGTACCAGTCGCTTGGCGCCGCATAACGATCGACTATCACAACCGATTAAATAAACCAGCACAACAACTTTATAAAGAGTTTGTTGAATGGACTAAAGAAGAATATTTGAGGGCTTAGGTAATGATTGATTTAAAAACTAAACAAGCATTTTGGGCTGAGCAATTGCCTATTTTTAAAGAAAAATATTGGATTCCCGAACATTTAGATGTCCTCGAATTCGATATGAATGGCGGCTGTTTTGATATTGCTGAAGGTGTCAAAACTGATCTAAGTGAAGAAGACCTTTTTGATGTTTACCATCGTGTAAATAGTGGTTGGGCAATGTGGAAGAAAGCTGTAGATTTCATGAAATCCAAAGTTCCAACGTGGATTAGCGTGACTGATGAATTGCCACCTACTGACATAATGGTACTTATTTGTTGGGCAGATGCTCCTGATGTCACCCCAGAACAAGACTATATGACTATTGATGAGGATTTAAATAGCGTATGGGCAAACTATCAAAATGATCCACCTTCACATTGGATGCATTTTCATAGTGTGCCAAACGTATCGGGAGCTGAACAATGAGCATAACACTTAGCGGTCATCAACTAAAAAGCCTTCTCGAATTTGTAAATCCAGATGGTGAGAAAGATTTAGATCAACTTGATACTGAACTAACAATTAAATTCTTTGAAGATGGCCACAGTGGAAAAGGCTATTACTTTTGGATGACCGAATATCCAGATGAAGGTGCAATGAAGTTGGATATTGAATCGGGAGCTGAAGGATGAGCAAAGTTATTGGTGAAGTTAATTTGAGCCCTAGCAGTATTGAAGGTACTCCGGATCAGGTAGCTGTTCATATTTTTGAAAAAATCATTTGTCCAAGTACTGAGGAGCTTCTCAAAAATAATCCTGAGGCTGCAAAGGTTTTTGCATATCACATTTTTGGTTTAGCACTGTCTCAACTAGCAGAGTTTCATTCAACCAAAAGTCTAGATAAAGCTGTAACCGTTACTTTGCATAACCTTTTGCGCCAACTGAACAAAGAACGTAATGAATTGAAAAATTAAGGAGGTTCAAATGTCTTGGTATTCTTTACGACAACTCGCTAAGGAACTTGGTATGGCTCCAAATACATTTAAAAAATATTATTTGGAGAAATTCCCGCCAGATCGAGAGTCAAAAACTTATAAGGGATGGACTTCTCAATCTGTAGCAAAAATTAAAACTGCAATTCAAGGCGCTAAATAAGCGCCTATATTTAAATCGTATTTTTAAATTCACTTAACTCTTTTATCCATTTTTTTGATATCAAGATTATTTCAACTAGGGAATCAATTAAGTGTTCAGGATAAAATATTCTTTGCTCTTCAAAATATTCTGTGAATTCACGAATATTTCCATGCATAAGATCATTTCTTAGCTTAATTAGATTGATCTTTTCATCATTTGTTATTTTTTTATGAAAATCTTGTTCATTACTAAAAGCTAGTGCTGAAATAGGTAAACCTTTATTTTTAGCATCAATAATCATCTCTTTATTCATAATTTTATTTACATACAATCTATCTTCTTCACCATCACTCATCAAATGAAGTGTCGATCTTAAAGAAGACTCTATTCCACATATTAGGCTTAATAAAGCAGGAAGAAAATGTCCATTTATATAGGCTTCAAGACCTTCGATAAAGTACCAGTGAAATTCTGCACCAGAGTTTTTTTGAATAAATTCATTTTTATATCTCAATTTCAAGCATTGAAAATCAGCCATTCGTGAATAATATTCTTCAATATTTAAAAAATTGTCTGGATCTAGGTTATCAATTGAACTATTTATAATATCTTCATATACATATGGATTACCCAGTAGCTTTATAAATTCAACTTCATCTTTACATCCAATAATTGTGAACCGTACCGGGTTTGTCGGAGAGTCAATATTCTGAGAGACTATCCCGATGACAAAACCAAACTATACCCCCGAAATTAGAGAAAGAGCGGTTCAATTACTAATTGAATCTGAAAAAGATTATCCTTCTACTTGGGCAGCAATCACAGCTATTGCTCCTAAAATCGGTTGTACTCCTGAAACATTGCGTGTTTGGTATTTAAAGCATCTGGATCAACTAAATCCTGCCAAAGTACAACAGATATCTGACCAAGAAAAAATGAAGCAAATGGAACGTGAAATTAAAGAATTAAAACGTGCCAATGAAATTCTACGCAAAGCAGCCGCTTTTTTCGCCCAGGCGGAGCTCGACCGCCCACACAAATAATGGTGGATTTTATCCATAACAATAAAGATCGATATGGTGTTGAAGCGATTTGTAGAATTTTACCGATTGCACCTTCAACCTATTACCGAACTTTAGATCTCACTGACAATCCAGAACATCGAGCGAAACGAGATCTACATGATGAGTATCATGCTGAACAAATTAAACGAATTTGGAAAGAAAGTTCAGGTCGATATGGTGTACGTAAAGTTTGGCAAAATTGAAACGTGAGGGTTATGTTATTGCACGTTGTACAGTTGCTCGATTGATGCAAAAGCTAGGTATACAAGGTGTTTGGCGTGGTAAGAATAAACAAACCACCCGTAACCGAGATGACCAAAAACGGGCAGATGATTTAGTGAAACGTAATTTTAATGCTGATCATCCAAACCAACTATGGGTGGGTGACTTTACGTATATTCAAACTCATTCAGGCTGGGTATATACCGCATTTGTTATTGATGTGTTCTCACGAGCAATTGTTGGATGGAAAGTATCTACACGGATGAATACAGATATGGTGCTTGATGCATTAGAGCAAGCATTGCATGATCGAGGCATGCCAAAGAATGTGATTCATCATTCCGACAGAGGTGTGCAATATCTTTCCATTCGCTATACCAATCGTTTAGAAGCAGCAAATTTACGAGCATCAGTCGGTACAACGGGTGATTCATACGATAATGCTCTGGCTGAAACGGTGAATGGCTTATACAAAACAGAGGTGATTGAATATTTAAAAGCAGATTGGCAAGGTTTAGCAGATGTACAACTTGCGACACTAAACTGGGTAGATTGGTTCAATAAAAAGCGTGTACACAGTGCACTGGGTTATGTATCGCCTTTTGAGTTTGAAGCAATGTACTATGATAAGATTAACCCGTTAGGTCAGGTGGCTTAACTTAAATAAAAAAGTCTCCGACAAACCCGGTACGGTTCATTGTGTAATCAGCTTCTTTATTCATTAGTCTTTTAACCATCCTTCCACTTCATTTGCATACCAGGTCATAAGTTCCACACGCTCATCCCAATATTCAGCACGGTTATATATTTTACTTGTCTTATCCGCTTTGGTTGATTTGTTCACGTGTGCAATTTGATAATCGATAACCTCACCACGGAACAATTTGCTTTCATTAGCATGGGTCGAGAACAATGAACGAAAACCATGGGTAACCATTTTATCTGTGTAACCCATTCTTTTAATCATTGTAAGAACTGATTCAGATGTCATGTGTTCATAAGGTTTTCCACGTTTTTTAAATAAGTACCCGTCATCAGTCTTGACGCTTTCGAGCTCCTTAAACAAGGCATAAATTTGTGGTACCAACGGAACCATTAATTCTTTTCTTTTTTTCATCCGGTCTGCAGGAATTATCCAGACTTTATTTTCAAAATCTATCTCTCCAGTATCCCACCTAGCTTTTAACAATTCTGTTATTCGGGTTCCGGTATAACAAACTAAAAGCATGGCCATTTTTACTATTGAGCTAGAATGACTCGCTTTCATGCGCCGAAAGAATTCGGGCATTTCACTTACAGGTAAACAAGGATGGCTATCAGATTCATACTCTGGAATTACATCTTCTACCAATGTACATGGATTACGATCTGTATAATCTGAGGCAATTGCAAAATCAAATACTTGCTTACCAAGTCTTAAGGCTCGGCTTGCTGTTTCTAAAGTACCCTTTGCAACAATTTCTTTAATTTTCTTTGAGATGTGTTTTCTTTCAACTTCATTAACTGGAAGATTTTTAAAATCCTCGGTTAGATATGCAAGTCGATATTCGACTGTGTCATAGTATTTTTTGCTGGTCCATTGTGATTTCATGATGCTCAACCATTCCTCAACTACTTTATGGACTGGTGGAGAATTGGCTACCTTGCCCTGATATTCTAATTTTAATTGTCTTGCTTGTTGGCGTGCTTCTTTACATCCCATAACAGGATATTCACCCAGCATCTTTTGATTTTGTTTTCCATTTTGGCGATAAGACAAAACCCATTTCTTTTTTCCATTAGGAAAAACGGAAATGTTTAATCCTTCCCCATCTGCTACTGAATATCTAGATTCTTTAGGTTTTAATGACTTTACTTGGGCATCCGATAACATAGTGTTATACCGTATAACAGTTGTATAACAGCTTATAGTGATAAAGTTTGATTATCAATGATTAAGCTGAATCAAGAATGATTAAATCAAAGGCATTAAAAAAGCCCTAAATCGTTAAGATTTAAGGCTTTTTGATCAACTCTAATCATATGTGATTAACTTTGATCTTAGTATTTGGTGGAGATGGCGGGAGTTGAACCCGCGTCCGCCAGCACTACGCTCGAGAATACTACATGCTTAGATATCGTCTATTGTTTTAACACCAAGTGACCCGACGAACAGGGTACAAGGTGCGATCCTCTAAGTTTGGTATAAAGCCCCGAGGCTTGACTCTATACGGACTTGTGTGCGTGCGCTTCAGTCGGGTTCCCAGACCACAAGTATTCTAGGAAGCGGACAAGCGGCCCTTAGGCAGCTAGAGCGTAAGTTTCGTCGTTTGCGACTATTTAAATGCAAATTTTATTTACGAGAGAAAATGCGCTCTCGGCATGCATCTATGAGTTTCATCACCGGCGTCGAAGCCAATAACATCCCCATGAATGTCTGCACATCATAGCATAATTAAAATAAAATGCTGTGCATTTTATCAACAGTCTGCCACTGATGAACATACTTACATAATTGAGTGCCTTTTGTTTTTTTCAAGGCCCCTCATAAAAAAAGCTGCCAAAAATGACAGCTTTTTTTTATGTTGGGTCTATAAAGCACCATTGCCTAACACAATCCCTTCACGGCGTGGGTCTACCCCACCTGCGTATTTACTTTGATTATTTATATTTACTTTCATAATCGTTGAAATACCACTGGTTTGCGCAGTGTTAGAAATGCCATGCCCTTTTGCTTTTAAGCCTTCAATTAGGTCAACTAAGGAAAGCTGTACATTCGAGCTATCAATATTGGTATTTTTGCTATTGGTTGCGCCAAAGTTAACAAGCGAAGTGGCCTGCTGTGCATTTAAGTTCCAGTCCAATGCACCCACCAAGGTTTTAACTACATATTGAATGATGGTACCGCCACCTGGTGAGCCTGTTGCCATATAAAACTCATCTGGCGTGGTGCCTTTAAATACTAAGGTTGGCGCCATAGTACTACGTGGGCGTTTGCCGCCTTCTACACGGTTGGCAACTGGTGCCCCAGTGCTGTCATAAGGGTTCGCGCTAAAGTCAGTTAACTGGTTCGACAGCAAGAAACCATCCACCATGTGGAATGAACCCATGCTCGATTCAACAGTCGATGTCATTGAAACCACATTGCCATAGGCATCTACAATCGTGAACTGAGTCGTGCCATGTTCAACAGTGGTATCTACACCTGCCGCTGTATTGAAATTACCTGCCGGTGCTACGCCCATACTTTGGTTCGGGTTAATCAGTGCTGCACGCTGCTTCAAGTAGTTTTTATCAATAAAACTTGGAATACCCTGTGCCGGCAAACGAACAAAGTCGGTATCTGCCACATATTTATCACGGTCGGCGTAGGCCAAACGCTCTGCTTCAGACACTAAATGCACGCCCATGACATCGGGCACACCGCCTTCATTTTCAGGGTTTTTAGGTGGGTAAAGCGACATATCAAAGTTTTCTAAAATACCCAACGTCTGTGCAACCGCAATCCCTCCCGAAGATGGAGGTGGCATGGTACATACATAGTAACGGTCACGGTACGTCGTACAAATCGGGTCGCGTTTTTTCACCTGATAGTTCGATAAATCCTGCAAGGTCATCAAACTTGGGGTAATTGGAGTTTTTGCTGGGTCGTCACCCACGGTTTGCCCTGCTTTTGCCACAATCGCTTGCGCAATTGGACCAGTGTGTAGTGCGTTTGCCCCTTGTGAAGCGAGTGCTTCGAGTGTTCTGGCATAGGCTTTATTGGTCATGGTCTCGCCGACTTTACGTGGTGATCCATCTGGGTAGAAATAAGTCGCCATTGCATTTGCATCGAGTGCTAAATTGCTTGCATTACTTGCAATGGCATCTGCCAAACGCCCCGGTATACGGAAACCGTTGTCAGCCAAACCAATGGCTTCACCAAAAAGCTGTTTCCATTCAAGCTTGCCATGTTCTTTTTGGGCTTGTTCCAATAAACGCATCACCCCCGGCACACCAATCGAGCGACCGCTACGGCGGGCATTTGGTACAGGTGGAGGTGAATTTGGGTCATATATATTTTGGCGAATTAAATAAAATTCGTTGGCTGCCGCTGGTGCGGTTTCACGGCCATCATAAGCCGTGACTTGTTTGGTTTTGGCATCGTAATACATCATAAAACCACTACCGGCAATGGTACTCGACTGTGGCTCGACCAAACCAAGCACGGCTTGTACTGCTACGGCTGCATCGACTGCACTACCGCCTGCTTTTAAAACATCACAACCTGCTTTTACCGCAAGTGGCGTGTTTGCCACCACCATATATTTATCTGCGTATTTAACCGTGTTACCGAGTCTATAACCCGATGCACCCTCGGGCGCGGCTGGGTCACCATTTTGGTTTGAACCGACCACCACACTTGAACCGTCTTGGGCCAGTTTGCTACAACTGGTCGGGTCATTATCTACAATTAAATTGGGTGGGGTTGTATTTGAATCATCCTTGGGCTGATCTGACGAGGAGTCATCTCCACATCCTTGTAATAAACCGACTGCTAATAAACTACTGAACAAAAATGAATATCTTTTATTCACGTGATAACTCCAATATATACGCCTGCCTATCCATGCAATTGCCATGCAAGCTTCTTTGTTTTCAGGTCTTCAGTTTTTAATCTTTGATAAAAATAAAGTTTTAATAATATTAAATGATTAAGGGTGTTGATTTTGTACTCTGTGTGATGTCTCCTTGTTTGTTATCACACTCTTTTATAACTGATTTGCCCAATTCTGGCATGCTTTATTTCTTTAAATACAAGCAAAATTTCCTATTTATAAACTCGCTCATTTTGTAGTAGGCCTAAAAAAAGCACCTCCGAAGAGATGCTTTTTGATGTTTAGTGAGAAGGCATACCGCTAACCTGTTTTGGTTTTGGACACAGCCAAATGACCAGCCCCGCAAAGACAAACACGATCGCAAACAGTAAAAACACATGGTTTGCCGACATGGTAATGGCTTCTTTATCGACAAGGTTTGAAATAATGCCTAAAGTCGAGTCAGCCGTAAAACCATTTTGCAAAAGTGTGTTTTGTACTTCAGTGGTATGTAGGTTTGACACCATTTCACTACGGGCAACTTTGGCGTGGTCGTCCCACACGGTCACCGCAATTGAAGCGCCAATCGCCCCTGCCATGGTTCTTAAGAAGTTCATGAGGCCCGCAGCAGATGCAATTTCTTGCTGCAACACCGAACCCAGTGCAATGTTAGACAGTGGGATAAAGAAGAACGGTACTGCAAAACCTTGCAGGATTTGCGGCCAAGCCAGTGCCATAAAGTCGGCATCTGTGGTCCAGAATGCCCGCATTAAGGTCACAATACCCAGCAAAATTAAACCAAAGCTCGCCAGCGCACGCGGGTCATGTTTGGTCGAAAGTTTTGCCACAATCGGTGACATGGTCAAACTACCAAAGCCCATGGTTGCAGTTAAATATCCGGCCCACGTCGCGGTATAGGAAAGGTTCATTTGCAGCCACTGCGGTATCAGTACAATACTGCCAAAGAATGCACCAAAGCCGAGCGACAAGGCCAGTACCGAAATGGCAAAGCCCCTATGCCTAAAGACTTTGACATCCACCACGGGGTGCTTATCGGTGAGTTCCCATATCAGGAACACCACAAAGCCAATGGCGGCAGTTAAAGCTAAAACCACAATGCTGGTGCTGTTAAACCAGTCGCGTTCATGCCCCAAGTCGAGCATAAGCTGTAATGCACCAATCCACAGAATTAATAGACCTAAACCAACAGTGTCGATTCTTAAAGAAATGGTTTCTGTTTCAGCTACTCTTAACAAGCGCATTGCTGCTAATACACAGACAATACCAACCGGTAAGTTAATAAAGAAGATCCAGTGCCAAGACAGGTTATCACTAATCAGACCACCCAAAATTGGTCCTAGAATTGGTCCAACGACTGTGGTCATTGCCCATAGGCCCATTGCCTGCGCATGCTTTTCTTGAGGGAAAATACGCATAAGCAAGGTTTGGCTAAGTGGCATAAGTGGACCACCACAAAGGCCCTGCCCAATACGGAAAAACACCAACATTTCTAACGATGTTGCCAAACCGCATAGGAAAGAAAAGACCGTAAAGCCAATTAAACCAAAGATAAAGACCCGCACCGTTCCAAAGCGGCCTGCCAGCCAACCTGTTAAAGGTACACAAATCGCTTCTGCAACTGCATATGAAGTAACGACCCATGTGCCTTGTGTGCTTGAAACAGCAAGGTTACCGGTAATATGCGGTACAGAGACGTTGGCAATGGTCGTATCAAGTACGACCATAAAGTTCGACAAGGCAATAACAAACGCTGCCAGTAGTAAACGGCCACCGCTTAACTCGGCAAAAGGTGTTTGCGTTTTCATAAGCGTTTACTTCGCAGATAAGTCGACTTTTGCTTCCATCGACAAGCCAACACGTAATGGGTGTTCAGCAAGTTCTTTCGGGTCAAGTGCAATACGAACCGGTAAGCGTTGAACCACTTTAATCCAGTTACCTGTTGCGTTTTGAGCCGGAATTAAGGCAAAGGCAGAGCCTGTACCACCAGAGAAGCCCACCACTTTGCCGTGGTATTCAACATCATCACCATATAAATCTGACGTTAATGTGACTGGCTGACCTGGGCGGACTTTTTTCAACTGACTTTCTTTGAAGTTAGCATCTACATATAAATCGTTAAGTGGCACAATCATCATCATGCTTGTACCCGGTGCAACGCGTTGACCCACTTGAATATTACGGCGTGTAATCACACCATCAACTGGTGCACGAATCACGGTACGTTCCAAGTCAAGCTGAGCTTGTTCTACATGCGCTTGTGCAACTTGTACATCCGGAGTCGAGGTTTCGCTTACACCCTGAATTAACGCTTCGTTTGCAGCTAAGGTGCTTTCGGCTGCCTTACGACTAGAAGTCGCTTGTGCAAGGCCGGCTTTAGCAAGCTCTAGCCCTGCTTTAGCAGTTTCAACCGCACTTTGTGCTTTGGTGAGTTCTTCTTTAGACACGGCGCCAGAGGCAGCAAGCTGTGCACGGCGGTTCAGTTCTAAAGCAGCTTTGTCATAGTCGGCCTGTGCTTGAGCAACCTGTGCTTTAGCACTGTTAATTTCGTCAGCACGAACCACCACTTGAGAGTTTAAAGAACTACTGTTTGCCGCAGTTTGTTTATATTGGCGTTTTGCTTTGGCAAGCTCTGCCTCGGCTTGTGCCAACGCGATTTTGGCATCACGATCATCAATACGAACCAGCACATCACCGCGGTGTACTGTTTGAGTATCTTTTACCAAAACCTGAGCGACCTGTCCGCTAACCATTGAGGTAATTTGCGCGGTTTCTGCACCGACATAAGCATTATCCGTACTCACCGAGTGATTTAAAAATAATGCCCAGATTGCATATAAAATAGCGGCGATCAATAAAATCAGCGCAAAGAAACCAAGAAATTTTTTGCGCTTGTTTTGCATGTTGTCATCCGAGGCAGATGTTGTTGGCACTGTTTCTTGTACATTGCTTTGTGCATCAGTCATGGTATGTTCCTAAAGATGAGTTGGCTTTGCCATCAATCTCGCACTACACCTTGTTATAGAGTTTTTATTTTTCTATAAACAAGACATACCGCATTGTCAAAGGAGACAATTTTAACGCTAAAACCTCATGATATGAGAATAAAAAAATATAACTAATGCGTTCGTTCTAATTAAATTAATGTTTATCTCAAAGTTTTTGTGAAATTTTTATCTTTTTTAATATGAAAAAAAGCGCCCTGAGCGCTTTTTAAATGCTTAAAATGCCTAGATTAATAGGCATATGAGGCAATACCGGCAGCAATGGCTTTATCTTCATCATTGACCATGGTCATGCGCATGGTACAGCCCTTACGGCCTAAACGTAGGACTTCGGCACGTGCAATAAAATATTTACCACGCCCCGGTGCCAAATAATCTACACGCATATCGACAGTTGCCAAGCGTGTAACCTGTTTAATGGTTTCAGGCAGGGTTTCGGGGGTTGAACGGCGATAGAGATGTTCCATTGCCACAATTCCACCAATGCTATCGAGCAAAGTTGCAGCCACACCACCATGCAAAACCTGAAAAGCCAAATTGCCAATGAGGTCAGGTTGCATTTCAACATAGCCTTCAATGTGCCCATCTACCACACGCATAATCATTCCACTATGCTTAAAAAATGGACAGCTATTAAACGCCTTACACAATTGGTTGAGAACCACATTTAGGTCGGTTTTTGCGCCTAATTGTATGTTCCCCGTCCAATTTTTCTTTTCATCACTCATACGTTGCCTAAATTTAAAAGCATGATAAACACCCATAATTTTGTACAAATCCAGCATTATGGGGCTACAATACAGCAGTCGGTTGACAGTAATGGAATATCCGCCAACCTATCCTAGTGTAATACCGAACATCGAGATTGTTATGACTTATACGTTCAATCGTCCTGCATTTCCAGCTACTCGCATGCGCCGTATCCGTAAAAATGACCAGTTGCGTGCGATGGTCAGCGAAACACAGCTCACTACCAATCACTTGATTTATCCAGTATTTGTATTACCGGGACAAAATCAAACCCAAGATATTCCAAGTATGCCAAACATTCAGCGTTTGTCGGCAGATTTATTACTGAAAAAAGCTGAAAGACTTCTGGAATTAGGTGTATCCAAACTGGCTCTTTTCCCTGTAACACCTCAAGAAGATAAAAGCCTTACCGCAGAAGCTGCATGGCGTGAAGATGGTTTAGTTCAAACCACCTGCCGTTTGCTTAAAAAAGAATTGCCAGAAATGGTGTTAATCACCGATGGTGCCCTCGACCCATACACGACTCATGGTCAAGACGGCATTATTGATGAAACTGGCTATGTGCTCAATGACGAGACTGTAGAATGCTTGATTAAACAAGCATTAAGTCACGCTGAAGCTGGTGCCGAAGTGATTGCACCAAGTGACATGATGGATGGCCGTATTGGCGCAATTCGTCAGGCTTTAGAAGCCAATGGTCACATCTATACCAACATCATGGCCTACTCTGCGAAATATGCGTCTAGCTTCTATGGTCCGTTCCGCGATGCTGTTGGCTCTGCATCCAACCTCAAAGGTGGTAATAAATATAACTACCAGATGGATTTTGCCAACCGTGCCGAAGCATTACATGAAATCGCGCTTGATATTCAAGAAGGCGCCGACATGGTGATTGTAAAACCGGGCATGCCATATCTGGATGTGGTACGTGAAGTGAAAGATACCTTTGGTATTCCGACATTCATTTACCAAGTGAGTGGCGAATACGCAATGTTAGCTGGCGCAATTCAAAATGGCTGGTTATCAGACTCAGTGATTTTAGAATCGCTCATGTGCTGCCGCCGCGCTGGTGCAGACGGAATCTGGACTTACTTTGCAGAAACCGCTGCTGAAAAACTCAAGGAAATGAACTAAGTTCGCAGAGAAAGGATAACACTGCATGCATATTGCAATCATTGGCGCGGGCATAAGTGGATTAATGTCTGCGCTGGAGTTGGTTGAACAAGGCTGTACCATCAGCATTTTTGATCAACAACAAGCGGGACAAGCAGCCTCTTGGGCTGGTGGAGGCATTCTCTCTCCGATGTACCCGTGGCGCTATGTGCATGCAGTGAACCAACTTGCCCAATTTGGCAAAGCCTCTTATCAAGCATGGAACCAAAAGCTCTACCCTGTTACAGGAATTGATTTTGAAATTCATGACACAGGCATGCTGATTTTTGATGAAGAAGATTTTGACGTCGGGCTTTCCTACGCCGAGCAGCATCAAGAACCGATGCAGCGCTGTGAATATTTACAAAGAGATGCCTTAGAACAAGTTAATCCGCATATTTCCGAACAATTTCAAGAAGCCATTTACTTCCCTGAACTGTCTAATATTCGCAATCCACGTGTATTACAGTCCCTGATTAGCTATTTAAAACAACATCCAAATGTTGAGTTTTTTGAAAACACTCCTGTTAAAAAACTGATTCAACAAGGTGATGCCATACAAGCACTCCAAACCGAAGATGGTCGCAAACATACAGCAGACCATTTTGTAATAACTTCAGGCGCTTGGAGTCATTATTGGAACTCACAATTACAACTCGACATTCCAGTCGAACCTGTGCAAGGTCAGATGCTGTTATTTAAAACCCCTGCTCACTGGCTACCGACCATGTGTATGAATCGAGTCATGTATTTGATTCCACGTATGGACGGTCATATCGTGTGCGGTTCTAGCATGGCACATCGTGGTTTTGACACCTCTACCGATGAAACTACGCAGCACAATATTTTAGAAGCGTGTTTAGAAATGGTACCTGAACTGGCCGATTTCCCGATTGTACATCGCTGGGCAGGACTCAGACCAAGTTCACCAAATGGCGTTCCGTACATTGGCAAAATGCCTGAAATGGATAACCTGTGGGCAAACTTTGGTCACTTTAGAAATGGTTTGTGTATGGGCGCAGGTTCTGCGCAATTGCTTCGTCAGCTTATGCTAGGTCAACCAGCCTTAGTTGATGCCAAAGCATATTCACCAGAGCGCTTGCAAAATAAAATCTTAGCCTGAGGCGAGTATATTTTCTAAAGCCATTTTTAATTGAGGATAAGCAAACTCAAATCCTTCTGCTTGTAAGGCTGCGGGTTTGACGTATTGCCCATTTAAGATCAATTGCGACTGCTCTCCTAACAAACAGCGAAAAACTGTACTAGGCGCCGACAACATTGGTTTCTTATTCAAAACTTTGGCAGCTTGTTCAACAAATACCTTTTGGGTCACATTTTCTGGCGCCACCACATTATGAATTTGAGCTGATTGAGGATGCTGAAATATAAACTCAATTGCGTTTAATACGTCTTCAATATGTACCCAAACCACAGGTTGACGGCCATGACCAATTTGACCGACTAAATTGAGTCGAATAGGAAGCAACATTTTAGGCAAGATGCCGCCACCCTGCCCAAACACAACGCCTAAACGAATAATTTTAGTATTTTGCTGAGGATCTGCTAACGCTGCGAGTTCCCACTCTTGGCAAAGCTGAGACATAAAAATAGGCTGTGGCGAACTTTGTTCAGTGCACACCTCTGCCCATTTTTCTTGAGCATCTATTCCGTAATAACCAATTGCAGAACCAGACACAATTACTTCCGGAAAAATTTGAGATTGCTTGAGCCATACATACAATTTTCGGGTCGTATTTACACGGCTTTTAATGAGTTGTTTTTTACGTGACTCGGTCCAGCGTTTCTCACCAATATTTGCACCGGCCAAATTCACCACATAATCAATTTGACGGATCGAAATATCTTCGAACTTTTGTACCCACTGCAAGGCAGGATGGTCAGATTTCTTTCCAGCCTGCCGTGTCACAGCAATCACGTTATAATTTTTTTGTAGCAGGAACCTAATTAAATGCGTTCCAATAAAGCCACTGGCACCTGTGATTAATACATTCTTATTCATATTTCCTCCAAAACCGAGGACAGCAGTTTTTTAATTAATATAGTTATAAAATTTAATAACGATCTAATCGTATCAGTTTTTGTGGTGAGTTATGACACATTAAACATTTTGTTTGCCATACGCTGTGCCTGTTTTCCATAAAACCAGTAGGTAATTAAATAAAGCGGAATAGCTAACATTAAAAGCATAATCACCATAATGCTTAAGAACTGAGGCTGTTTGAGGTAAAGCATAAAGTTTTGCAAAATCTCAGGGTCTTTTCTTGAAAATAAAAACAGACCAAATAAAACACCACACAAGTTATAGCCCCAAAATATGAGGGTAAAACCTAAAGTAAATTTCTTTTTTTCTGGTACTGTCGGTGCACGGCGTTCTTTCTTTAAAAATCTAAATAAGACAAAAATCATTGCGCCTAAATATGGAACGGCTGTTAAAATACCGCCTACACTCGCTGGTAATAGTGCTGCAATCACACCGACAATTAAAGTAAGCACGATGCATAAAGCAAAAAACCAGAGAAAGTAAGAACGTAATTTGGTCATATTTTTGCCTAATTTATGGGTTTAAAAAATAATTATAAATTTTTTTCGATTTTTTTTCATTTTTCTGTCAACCAATCCTGATCTCTTGACGTTATATAGGGTAACAAGGTCGCAGCAACCGAATACTTCCTTTGCACGGCATCCGCAAAATTGTTTCGGTGACCTTTCATTACGACTCTTTCTTCCTTCGGATTAGGTTTTGTTAGCAGCCGAAACCCTTGATGAAGTTTTTGACCGACGATTCTCTCATCACTCGAATCGTCGGTTTTTATTTTCTAGTACTTTCATTTATTTTACGCTCACCATACACAATAGTGCTTTCGTGGCTATAAAGGCTATGCGTATACTTTTTACACCATAAAAATATGATTTAAATAATATGAACAATATTGCCTATTTTGAAATCCAGTCTTCAAACCCTGCCCGCGATGCGCAGTTTTATCAAGCTGTGTTTGGTTGGCAATTTAAACTCGATGAAAGCTTACCTATTGAATATTACCGCATAGAAACACCTTCGATTATGGGTGGACTATTAAAACGCCCTGCTCAAACACCGCCAATGGAATATGGCACCAATGCATTTACCTGTTCGGTTCAGGTGGAAAACTTCGATGAAGTGGCTGCAAAAATTTTAGCGCAAGGTGGCATTGTGGCAATGGATAAATTCGCTATTCCGGGCCGCGCTTGGCATGGTTACTTTGTCGATTTAGACCACAACGTTTTTGGTATTTTTCAAGTCGATGAAAATGCAACTTAAAGATTTTATTTAGCCTATTTATTTTAATTTATAGCCACCGCTTTTATCGGTGGCTATTTCATATGAATTATTCAGCAAAGCTAAAGCTGGCTTCACATGTAATTGGAAAATTTACCGAATTGGCAATCATACATTCATGATGTGCTTCTTCATGCAGTTTTGCTGCAAGCTCTTGGTCAGCACCTTTTTCTAAAACAACCTCGGGCCTTAAAATAATTTGGGTAAAATGACCACGTTTGACCGGATCTGTATCTTCCATAAATCCCAGTGCATGATCGATATAACTCACAACGTGAATATGGTTGACTGCACATAGGTGCAAATACCAAAGCTTATGACAAGCTGAAGCTGACGCGACCAATAAATCTTCTGGGTTCCATCTGGTCACATCGCCTAAATAGGTAGGGTCTGATGAACCTTGAATAGTGGTCTTTTGAGGATGCTGAATACTAAAGTCTCGTTTATATGAACGATAAGATGAAGTGCCTGTACCCGTATTGCCTTCCCACTGTATTTTTACTTCGTATTTATGAATAGCCATTTTGTTCTCAAAGTTCATGGTTTGACCTGATAGTAACAAAGCAGAGCTTAAGGAGACAAAATAATTCAGATTTCATTGCTGGCTTAAATAACGAACACTTTAAAATGTCTTGATAAAATCTCCTGCCAATTTATGCTAACGTATCTGTGTTTATCTTGGCTTGATGTCTGTTTCTATGTCCGTACATTTTCTACATACTTCTGACTGGCATTTGGGGCAGTTTTTTTATAATCACTCACGACACTACGAACACCAACAATTTTTAAGCTGGTTGCTCACTCAAATTCAAGAAAAACAACCACATGCCCTGCTTATTGCTGGCGATATTTTTGATGTCATTAACCCGGGTTCACAAGCACAAAAACAACTCTACCAATTTTTAGCAGATGCCCATCGTATTGCACCGCACATGCAAACACTCATGATTGCGGGTAACCATGACTCAGGCTACCGTATTGAACAGGTTGAACCGCTTTTAGAAAAATACAATGCAAAAACCGTAGGTGTGGTTCGCTGGAATGAAGATAAAACCCTAGACCTCGATCGACTGCTTTTACCTATTTATAATCAAAATCAAGATATTGTGGCGTGGTGCCTTGCCCTGCCTTTTTTACGTTCGGCTGAAATTACTGGCTTTAACGAACATACCACCAATAGCAAAAATGCGATTGCCTATTTGCACCAGCAACTCATTGCCGAAGCCAAACGTCGCAAGACACCGGACCAAGCGCTTATTTTGATGTCGCATGCACATATGCAAGGTGGAGAAACATCTGACTCTGAACGTCCAATTATTATTGGTAATGAAGAGGCACTTTCGACGACTTTATTTGAAGATGCTGTCGACTATGTCGCTTTAGGACATCTACATAAACCACAAAAAGTAGGTCAGCCACACATTCGTTATAGCGGTTCACCCATTCCGCTTTCTTTTAGCGAAATTAACTATAAACACCAAGTAGTTGAGGTCAAAATCGACCCTTCTCAAGACACTGACAGCCGTTTGCAATTTGAAGCTGTCGAAATTCCGCGTTGCATACAATTGCACCGCATTCGTGGTGAGCTAAACGAAGTGCTGCAACAACTCAAAGCCTTGCCTCACGGTGTGATTGAAAATATTGACCACCGTGAATATGTCGATATTGAATATTATAGTTTAACGCCGCCACAGCCAAATTTACGTCAGCAGTTTGAAGCAGCTCTGCCACCTGACCGCTATCGTTTAGTGCGTATTTCACGTCAATACGTGAACAAAGACACGACTAATTCAAATACTACCCAGCACATTGCTCTTGAGCCACCAACACCAGAAAAACTCTTTCAAAATATTTGGGAAAAACAAGGTTACAGCGCCGATGATGCGGTCTTAAAAGATTTTCTGAGTCTGGTACAAGAAGCACAAAAACATCTTGAAAATGATGCAAGCCATTAAGGATATGTCATGAAAATTTTATCCATTCGAATAAAAAATCTGGCATCGCTTGCTGATGAACATTTTATTGACTTTGAAAGCGCACCTCTGGCCCATGCAGGTCTCATTGCAATTGTGGGGAAAACTGGCGCAGGTAAATCGACCATTTTAGATGCCATGTGTCTGGCTTTGTTTAATCGGGTTCCTCGCCTTAAAGACAGTGATGGTAAGTTAAAAGATGTTGATGGTTCCGAGTTACTGACCAATTCGCCTTTAACTGTTTTACGCCGTGGTACAGGACATGGTTTTGCTGAGCTTTGCTTTATTGCGCAAGATCAAAAGCGCTATTTGGCTCGTTGGGAAATTAAACGTGCACGTGAAAACCCAAATGGTAAATTGCAAAGTGTGCAGCGCCACTTAAAATGCTTGACCGCTGGTGTCGTGCTTGCCGACAAAGCCAAAGCAGTTGATGAAAAAGTTAAACAAATTACCCAGCTTTCATTTGAGCAGTTTACTCGTGCTGTATTACTTGCCCAGTCAGAAGTCACTGCATTTTTAAAAGCTCGAGACAGTGAACGTGGTGAATTACTTGAGTACCTGACCAACTCCAGCATTTTCGCCAAAATCGGTGAACTGGCTTTTCGTAAAACAGCTGATATTGCAAAGCAGCGTAAACAGCTGGAAGAGTTCTTAGGCCATATTGAAATTTTGTCTGATGAAGAGATTGCTGCATTTACCGAGCAATACCAGCAAGCCGAACAAAACTATCAACAGTTAGAACAGCAAAAACATGTCTTAGACAAACAGCAACAATGGTTTGAACGCAAAGCAAAACTTGAGCAAGAAGTTCAAGCGAAACAGCAACAGTTTCAAACCCAGCAAAATC
Organism: Acinetobacter sp. FDAARGOS_494; assembly: GCF_003812225.1. Taxonomy (NCBI): domain Bacteria; kingdom Pseudomonadati; phylum Pseudomonadota; class Gammaproteobacteria; order Moraxellales; family Moraxellaceae; genus Acinetobacter; species Acinetobacter sp. FDAARGOS_494. The sequence continues at coordinate 2,629,381 of NZ_CP033866.1, read as the reverse complement.
ACCATCAACAACTGGCTAGTGAACGTGAGCAATTAAAACGACTCGAAATTTTCTCTGAAATACGCCCACAAGTTTTTCAGCAAGCTCAAAATTTACAGACCCTACAACAACTTGAGCCGCAAATTCAGCAAGCTCAAACCAAGTTTAATGAGTTGGTGCAAATTTTTGAAACGGGACAAAAACAATATCAACTTGCAGAACAACAGCTCAAACAAACACTCGATTTTGAGCAACAGCATCAACATGCTTTAAATCAAGTTCGACAGTCCATTCAAGAACGCGCTTTTATTGCCGATGAATATAAAAAGTGCAAAGAAAAAAGACAGGTACTTGAGCAAAACCTAAGCCCACTACAACAGCAGCGAAACGCTGTACAACAGCATATTGCACAGCTTGAGCAGAACAAAATTCATCTACAACAGCAGCTGATCCAGACTCAGCAATATGCTGCATTAGATAAGGGCCTTTCAGCACATCTACATCAGCTTGGGCAATTTATTCAAAACTATGAAGCGATTGAACAACAGATTGGAAACCCTACCCTTGCTCGCCAAAAGCTATCGGAAGCTAAAAGTGAACTTGAACAACTCACAGTTTCACTAGGCACCGTTGAACAGATTGAGTTAAAGCTTGAACAACAGCGTAAAGATAAAGATCAGAAACTTGCTCAAGTCACGCAGTTAGATCTGATTCAACAGAAAATAAAAATTTATCATGAGCTATATGCTGAGCTTCAGCAATTCACCGAAAAACATACTCAAGCCTCCGCGCAAGAAGAGCAGCTTAAAACCGTTTGCCAGTTAGCTGAACAAGACTACCAAACAGCAAAAACTGAACGTGAAAAGTTACAGCACATCCTGCAACAGCAACGTTTACTACACACCGAAAATATTGAACAGTTACGTGCCAATCTTAAAGAAGGTGAAGCGTGTTTGGTCTGTGGAAGCACCCATCACCCTTATCGTATTGATGACAGTGCGATATCCAAGGCCTTGTTCGATTTGCAGCAACAGCAAGAGCAACAAGCTATTGCACTCGAGCAAACTAAGTTTAATGCATGGCAAACCCAGCAACATGCACTTACTCAGTGCCGGGCCGAGCTTGAACAAGTTCAGAAATACCTAGCTCAACTGCAAGTAAAACAGACGCACTTACAGCAAGAACTTGAGCAAACGTTTAACCTCAATCAATTACACATTGAGCTTAATCAAGCTCCTGAACAAATCTTACAAACACTTAATGAGCTGAGACAAGCGACACAAACTGCCATAAGTTTATTTGACTCAGAAAATGTGCGTTTAACCCAAGCCATTAAACAACACAATCAGCTTATTCAAACTATTCAGCGTAATGAAAGTTTGCTTAATACAGCACAGCAATGGCAACAACAAGTTCAACATATTGTCGAGTGTTTATCGGAAACCGAACAGCACGCATGGCAGCAAGCAAGTAGCCAAACAGCTAAGCAGACTTGGGCTATTCTTGATGCACGTGCTAAGCAACTTGAACAACAAGAACAGCTTTCACAGCGTTTTGAACAACAGCAGCAAGAACTTAAAATGCTGTCTGCTAGCCTTGAGCAAATGACCAAGCAAATTGATGAGATCGATCAAAATCTCCAAGAGATTACGCTTAAAGGCCAACAAAATAATGAAAAAGCGGTATCGCTCATTCAGCAAATGACGGGCCGTTCGGATATTAAGCCGCATGAATGGTTAATTGAGCACGACGCTAAACGTCAGCACCAACAAACGGCGTATCATGAGGCTAAACAACGTTTCGAACAAACCAGACAAAACTTTGAGCAGCAAAAACAGGCGCTCGATCAACTTAAACATCAGTATCAACACACAGAACAACATCAACAGCAGCTTGATGGGCAAATTCAAAACTGGTTAAAAGCCCATACTGATTTTCAGGCATCTGATCTTACAGCACTCATACAGATTAATTCAGTTCAAGAGCAAGATATTCGTAACCGTCTTAATCATGCTGAGCGTTTATTAAGTGAAGCCTCTTCTGCCCTTAAAACGATGCAAGAGCAATTAAGCGAGCACTTACAAACTCAGCCAAATATTGAATACGAAAAGCTCGTTACCCTCATTCAAGACAATATTGCAAAGCTCAAAGCACAACTTGAAGTGCGTGACGGGCTAAAGCTGAAGCTTGAATTACATCAGCAAAACCTTGCAAAACAGCAAAAATACGCCGAGCAAATTCAAAATATTCAACAAGAAGAACATCGCTGGAGCAAAATTTCAGGCTTGATTGGTGATGCCAAAGGTAAAGAGTTCCGTGACTATGCTCAGCAATATCACCTAGATATTTTAGTTGAACATGCCAACCAACAACTGGCGATGCTTTCTCAGCGTTATACGCTAAAACGTCTTGATCAGTCATTAAGTCTTGCCATTATTGACCACGACATGGATGGAGAAACCCGCTCAGTTGCCTCTTTATCTGGGGGTGAGTCATTCTTAACTGCCCTTGCCTTGTCTTTAGCGATTGCCAATATGGCATCGGGTTCAATGAAAATTGAATCACTGTTTATTGATGAAGGTTTTGGTACATTAGATGCCTCATCTTTGCATATGGTCATGAATGCTTTGGACCAATTGCAAAATCAGGGACGTCAAGTCATTCTCATCTCACATATTCAAGAAATGCATGAACGCATTCCTGTACAAATTCAAGTGAAACCACTTGGCGCTGGTGCAAGTACCATTGAAATAGTGGGTTAAAAACTAAAAAGCCCCGACATCCTGTCGGGGCTTTTTTAGATTCTGCGTTGGTATGACTCCTGTCGTACCTGTCTGCATCCATTCATGACTTTTTATTGTTATTCTTAGAAACATCCTGTTTCCTAATGAGTTCATAGTACAAAAAAAGCATGGTCTGCCATAGCCGCAAAAGGCCGCAATTTCTGTAAGAAATCGCTTACATCAGCCTTTTTGCGAATAGTCTCTAGCCCCAAATAAAGCTGTGCCTACACGTACCATTGTTGAACCAGCGGCAATTGCGGCTTCTAAATCACTCGACATTCCCATACTCAATGTATCCCAGTCTTCTGGGTGAGCATGTTGGACTTTTACCGCATCAAATAATTTTTTGGCATCTGCAAAAGCACCTGTATTGTCAGGAGCCGGAATCACCATTAAACCACGTAACTTGATTTTCGGTAGTTGACTCATTTGAGCAACCAACTCGGCAACGTCTTCCGGTGCACAACCATCCTTACTCTCTTGCCCATCAATATTGACTTGCAAACAAATATTAAGTGCAGCTTGGTCATCACCACGTTGGTTAGATAGGCGTTCTGCAATAATTAAACGATCTACTCCATGAACCCAATCAAACTTCTCGGCCAAATGCTTAGTTTTATTCCGCTGAACATGACCAATGAAATGCCATTCAATATCCAAATCCTGTAAAGCATCAATTTTATCTAAAGCTTCTTGCAAATAATTTTCGCCGAATGCCCTTTGCCCTGCTGCATACATTTCACGCAATCTTTCACTCGGATGAGTTTTCGATACGGCTAAAAGTTGCACGGTTTCAGGCGCACGCTGAGCAAGTTCACAAGCTGTTCTGATTTGCTGTAATACGTGCTGTCGCGCATCTTGCAGGTAATTCATTGACAAGGTTCTCATTTTCAAAAAACTTTTTTGCTTTTCACCTAAAGTGAGGTGTTGGTAAGCCTCGGTGAAAGCCGTATATTATTCTACAAAATAATGACATATTTTGATTTACTTGGGGAAATTATGGATATTACAGAGCTACTCGCCTTCTCTGTGAAAAATGGCGCGTCCGATTTACATCTTTCTGCTGGCATGCCACCAATGATTCGTGTTGACGGTGAAGTTCGTCGTATTAACTTACCAGCTCTAGAACATAAAGATGTCCACCGTCTTGTTTACGACATCATGAATGATAAACAGCGCCGTGACTATGAAGAAAAACTCGAAACTGACTTTTCTTTTGAAGTACCTAATGTTGCGCGTTTCCGTGTTAACGCATTTAACCAAAACCGTGGTGCCGGTGCAGTATTTCGTACCATTCCATCTAAAGTCCTCACCATGGAAGATCTAGGTCTAGGACAAATCTTTAAAGATATTTGCGACTATCCTCGTGGCATTGTACTGGTGACAGGACCAACAGGTTCAGGTAAATCAACTACGCTTGCAGCGATGCTCGATTATATTAACGAAAACCGCTATGACCATATTTTAACGGTGGAAGATCCAATCGAATTTGTACACCAGTCTAAGAAATGTCTCATTAACCAGCGTGAAGTGCATCGTGACACACACGGCTTTAATGAAGCACTTCGCTCAGCACTGCGTGAAGACCCTGATATTATTTTGGTCGGTGAGATGCGTGACCTTGAAACTATTCGCTTGGCATTAACCGCTGCCGAAACAGGTCACTTGGTGTTTGGTACACTACACACCACGTCGGCAGCAAAAACCATTGACCGTGTGATTGACGTATTCCCTGCCGAAGAAAAAGACATGGTTCGTGCCATGCTGTCAGAATCTTTACAAGCGGTTATTTCACAAACCCTGCTTAAAAAGAATGGTGGTGGCCGTGTCGCAGCACATGAGATCATGATTGGTATTCCGGCTATTCGTAACTTAATTCGTGAAAACAAAGTCGCACAAATGTACTCAGCCATTCAAACTGGTGCAAATCATGGCATGACCACCCTCGACCAAAGCTTAAAAGGCTTAGTCGCTCGCGGTGTGATTAGCCCACAAACCGCACGTACTGCGGCAAAACAGCCTGAATCCTTCCTATAAAAATAACAAAATAGCGAGAATACAATTATGGATTTTAATGACTTGCTCAACCTGATGGTTGAAAAAAAATCTTCCGATCTCTTTATTACAGATGGCGTTGCGCCCTCTATGAAGATTAACGGGCAAATTGTTCCAATTTCAAAAAACAGTCTTTCTGGGGAAGTGATTGGTCAACTGTTACATTCCATCATGAGTGAAAAACAACGCAGAGAATTTGCAGAAACTCGTGAATGTAACTTTGCCATTATGAACCGTGAAAAAACGGCGCGTTTTCGTGTCAGTGCTTTTCAGCAGCGCGACATGCCGGGCATGGTACTACGTCGTATTGAAACCAAGATTCCTTCAATTGATGACTTGCAGTTACCGCCTGTACTTAAAGATTTATCGATGACCAAACGCGGCATTATTATTTTTGTAGGCGCGACAGGCACAGGTAAATCTACTTCACTGGCTTCAATGATCAGCCATCGTAACCATAACTCTAAGGGCCATATCATTACCATTGAAGACCCGATTGAGTTTATTCACGAACATGCAGGTTGCATCATTACTCAGCGTGAAGTCGGGATCGATACCGACTCATTTGAAATTGCCTTGAAAAATACACTACGACAAGCGCCGGATGTGATCTTAATTGGTGAGATCCGTTCTCGTGAAGTCATGGACTACGCGATTGGCTTTGCTGAAACAGGCCATCTTGTATTAGCTACCATGCACGCTAACAACGCCAACCAAGCGCTCGACCGTATTATTCACTTTTTTGAAAGTGACCGTCATAGTCAGCTTTACATGGACTTGTCACTTAACTTAAAGGCAATGATTGCGCAGCAGCTCATTCCAACACCAGATGGTAATTCACGCCGTGCAGCAATTGAGATTTTAATTAACTCACCATTAATTTCAGACTACATCCGTAAAGGTGAAATTCATGAAATTAAAGATTTGATGAAACGCTCACGTGAACTTGGTATGCAGACCTTTGACCAAGCTTTATTTGATTTATATAAAGCTGGTCAAATTACCTACAAAGATGCACTTAAACATGCTGACTCACCGAACGATTTACGTTTAACCATTAAACTTGCAGATGAAGGTCCTGATCAATTATCAGACGGGAAACAGCATTTAACTTTTGACCGCCAGTAATTTCTTCATAAAAAAAGGAAGGTTAAACGTAACCTTCCTTTTTTATTTGTTTTCTTTATGTGAAAACGATTATTTCTTGCGCAATGCTTCCTGACATTCAGGTTCATTACAGTAACCATAGAGATTTAATGAGTGACCCGTTAAGGTAAACCCATGTTGTTCTGCTACAGAATGCTGTTCTTTCTCGATAACATCATTAGTAAATTCAATGACTTTGTTACAGTTTTGGCATACTAAGTGATCGTGATGATCTTCTTGCATGATTTCGAAAACAGAATGGTTATTTTCAAAATGATGACGTTGAATAATACCCGCAGCTTCAAATTGTGTTAACACACGGTAAACTGTTGCAAGTCCGACATCTTCCCCTTGCTCTAACAAAGTCTTGTAAATATCTTCGGCGCTAAGATGATGTTGTTTTGAATTTTCTAATAATTCCAAAATCTTAATTCGTGGAAGGGTAACTTTAAGTCCAGCTTTGCGCAAATCTTGATTGGAAATAGGCATGAAAAAAGGTCTCTCAACAAATCTCAAGTTGGAATAGGCAATAGAATTTAGATGAAGTATGATCTATCCTTTGATCAAATGCATCATAATTTATTGGGATAGTGTAGCAAAATGCAAAAACTCGTGCTGACGTTATTCGTCACTTCACTCCTAGCTGGTTGTTCAATCTTTGGTGTATATAAGGTTGATATTCCTCAAGGGACTCCATTGACTAAAGCTCAAGCCTCTCAAGTACAGGTCGGCATGAATTTCCAGCAAGTGCGCTTTTTGCTTGGTAGCCCAACAGTGACTGATCCCCTCAATCCACAACGTTGGGACTATATCTACAACTATATCCCGGGAACATATGCTAAAAAAGCGAAAATCCCCGCAGCACATGGTCAGCATTTAAAAATTTACTTTGATGGAACTGGAACCGTAACTAAAATTGAAGGTTTAGAGACTATTCCAGAATCGCAACCAGGTTTACCTGCTTCCAAAGAAGCAATTTTAACTGCCCCACCACTATAATCGTTTTTTCTAATAAAAAGAAACCCCTCTAGTGAAATACTTGAGGGGTTTTGCTTATTGAGCTGATTGCTTAAAGCGATTGCCTTTAATGTATCTGCCTACAGGGTTTTTCGCAGCACGTTTCCGGCGAATATCTTTTGGATTAATCATTAATGGTCGATAAACCTCAACTCGATCACCCGCATGTACTACCGCATCAGTTTCTACTTTTACTCCAAAAATGCCGAGCTGAAGTGGTTCAGGCAAATCAACTTGATTTGATAAACCACTTGCTTGAACTGCCTGTGCAGCAGTCATTCCCTCTTCAAATGGAACAGAAATTAAAAACTGTTGTTCCGGTACCGCAAAAGCGACCCAAACTTGTTGTGTGCGTTCCATTAGATACTTTGTCCAATTACAGCAATCATTGCCACAATAATTGAAAGCGGCAATACGATACGTACAGCAATACGCCATAAGTTATAAAAAAGCTCATTGCTGAAATTCATCGATTTACGCAAGTGGCTAATTTTCATAATCCAACCTGCAAAAATTGCATAGATTAAGCAAATAAGTAAGCCCCACAGCATAAGAATGAGCGTGAATAAATTATGAACTTCCGGCACAGCCCAAACTACAATTGCTACAACAATAATCACCCATTGTAAAACAGGCATAAGCTGACGCTGAGCAAGTTGTTCTCTAGCCAACTGCACAAATAACGCGGATGTCATTACACCAGTAAATATCCACGTTAAAACGGGTAATTGAGCCTGAAGCGAGAAAAAGCCAAAAGCAACCACAGCAATGAGCTGAGCTAACCAAATTGGAAGAACAGTTTTTGTTGCTCCTTCTTGCGCCTGAACAGCACCTACACTATTTTGCCAGTAAAGCCCTAAACCTAACCCGCTCGCGACAAGTGCAAGTACAGTTGCATTACCCCACTCCTTAAACTCAACACTGGTCCAATGCCAAGGTTGTAAAGTCGAGCCCATCATATTTGCCAACACAATAGAAGCGATTACTCCTAAGGTCATTAATAAAATGAGTATTTGGCGTGGAATAAAAGATAATACCAAGGCAGCAACTGCAAGGCCTGCAAAAATAATTTGACCCGAAATGCTTGGGGCAAACTGTGCAACTAATATATTGCTCGCAGTACTTAGAACGTTACCCGCTAAGAAAGGAATAAAAACAACAGCAAGCCAGCCAACCACACGCCATTTAGGGGAACTATCAGCTTCACGAGTTAAACTCGATAACGCATTTAAAGCGGTTGTTTTTGATCGTTTTGCTAAAGCAATTTCCAAATAACAAACTGGTAATGCCAATAACAACATAGTGCCAAACCACAATAACCAGAAATCGATTTGACGATCAATCTGGATTCCCATGGTGGGTGCCAAAGTGGCCATGATGACAAAAGATAAGCAAAACGCCATAAGAGGCGATAACCATCGTGACATAGGTATGTCCTGCATTATGCATTCCTTGAAAAAGTCTATAGATATTTTGCCCGTCTCATGCATGAAAATCAAAGTTTGCACAATAAAAAAAGCAAACCACCGAAACGATAGTTTGCCGCGCTAACTGTATATTAGAGTTTTTTTAGTTAAGGTTATGAGAAAAAACGGGCGAACCAGTTCTTTCCTTTCTTCTTTTCTTTTTCTCTAATAATCCCCATCATATTTTCTTTTACTGCCCCCACATAATCGGCATCATCATGTTGAATATGGTTAATTAACCATTTAGCCAAGATCTCTTGTAATTCTGCTTCAATCGTATGGCCCATTTCAAAACGTTCACGATATAACTCTATTTTTTTAATAAATAAGTCATGTACACGTTTATGAGGCACTCTATATTTATAATCCGCTTCCTCTTGTAAACTTTCTTCAAAGGTAAAATGTGATTGTGTATAATCAATAATATTGTCTAAGACATCTTTAATACGACGTCTATCCTCATCATCTTTTACATCATCAATCTCATTAATATAATCCAGTATTCGTTTATGTTGCTCATCAATAACGTCAATACCAGTATTATATTCTGAAGCCCATTTCATTTTCATACATCACCCCCAATGATGTTCAATGACTGTTGCATAAACCGCATCTTATCTTTAAAGGGTATAAATAAAAACAAAGCTATTTTGTCGGCTTTAAATAAATAAAAATGAATAAATAGTTAAGATTTTGATTTTTAAAAAATTAATTAATATTAACCAACTAAAAAGATAAAGTATTTTTTAAACAAAATACTTTATTATTAAATAAACAAAAATATATATTTCTTAAGAAATTACATTTCTTTCAATAAAAAATTAATATTGGTCAGCACGAGTAATACGCTTAAGTTCAGGATTTTTCTCTTCACGTATTAATCTTTCAACTTGAGTAATCGCTTTTTTTATAGGTTTACCATGTTGAAATAAAATCATTTCACCAGGTTGATAAGCAATCCATGTTTCATTATGAGTTAAAGGCTCAGTGGTAATTACTGCAACTCGATCTTCAGGAGTGGTTACCTGACTAAAATCAACCTCAACATCTAAATCAATTAAATGTGCATTATTGAATGGATATTCTCGAACTAACCAATGTAATTTAGTAATCGCATAACTAAATAAAGCTTGCCCATTCGATAAACAGAAATTAAATGTCCCATATTCTGCAATTTTAGGAGAAATCTTTTCTAATACTTCAAATATCTGCTCAAGCGTTGGTTCTTCATAACCAAATACTTCTACCAGTTGATCTAATAAATAACAAAATGCTCTTTCGCTATCGGTATTTCCTACCGGCGTAAAACGTCCGCTTAAGGGTGGATTAAAATCATGTAAATCGCCATTATGGGCAAAAATCCAGTGACGTCCCCATAACTCCCGAATAAAAGGATGTGAGTTCTCAAGCGTAATTTTGCCTTGAGTCGCCTTACGAATATGTGCGATTACATTACGTGATTTAATGGGATAATTACGAATAAGATCAGCAATTGGTGATTCAACTGCAGACTGGTTATCTACAAATAAACGGCATGCCTTATCTTCAAAAAAGGCAATACCAAAACCATCACTATGGTCAGAGGTAATTCCTGCGCGTTGTGAAAAACCACGGAAAGAAAAAGTGATATCCGTTGGTGTTGCACAATTCATTCCTAATAGCTGGCACATATTGTTTTTAAACTTTCACTTCATTACCCCATGCGTACTATTGTGCATGAGAGTAAATTGGCTTGTAAATCCCAATATGCGCTCGCTATTACAAAATATAAGATAACTTTATCGCTGAGCCATTTTGTTCATTACAAACGAAGTGGCAATTTTATTCACTTCTAAAAATACAAAGTAATCGAGACAGTTAAATTCAGCATCAAAGAAGGCATCTTTGGATAATTTAGACTGCATACTCAAATACATTTGGAATAGTTTCGGCATCCGCTCGTCTTGAGGGAAACTAAACTCCGGATATTCAGGTTCATAGATTTTTTTAGAACGAATATCGATGGTTTTAGTGTCCGGTAATTGCTGAATTTGACGGTGTGTATAGTACGCTCTAGCCAAATTATCTTGCAGATGAATACTGACACATCCCATCAAATATTTAGCGCGCATTGACCACAATACTTTAGGTGCAAGATTCAGCCATAATGTTGAAAGTGCCTTACCATTACGAAAACGTGGATGCACACAAGTACGCCCTATCTCTAATACATTTGGCAAATGTGACAAGTGTGGGACAATATCAAACTCATTAGCACTGTAACTTTGCCCTATTTCATGGCCTTGGAAGAGCTTAAGTCGTGTATAAGCAACTATCTCTCCTGTCCATTTTTCTCTTAATACAGCATGCTCACAGCCAAAATCGTAAATATCTTGATCTAAATTATCTTCAAACTGAATGCCGAATTGTTTACTAAATTGTTGTGCACGAAACCGTTGTACATCTTGTAATTCTTTTAAATTATCAACCCATTCAAAGCGGAATTGTGTTTGATTGTTAGCCTTATGGCGATTTAAAGGTAAAGTCCAGGTTTGGCGATATTGATTAAATTTTTCCAGCATAATGAACGCTCCTAGTGACACCCACTACACTAGTCAAAGCTCATGACAAAAAAATGACCAAAATTAAATGACATAAAAAAAGACCACTTAGCGTGATCTTTTAATAAAAAATAATAAGGTTTAGTGAGTTGTTTGTGTACGGTTAGAAATAAGCGTACCAACCCCGTGATCTGTAAAGATTTCAAGTAGTGTTGCGTGCGGTACACGACCGTCAACAATATGTGCGCTCACAACACCACCTTTTACAGCGTCAAGGGCACAGCCTACTTTAGGAATCATTCCACCGTAAATTACGCCTGTTTCGATTAAACGGTCAACTTCTTGTGTCGTTAAACCGGTTAAAAGGTTTTTGTTTTCATCTAATACGCCACTAATATTAGTCAGCAGAATTAATTTTTCTGCGCCTAATGCTTCTGCGACCTTCCCAGCCACCAAGTCAGCATTAATATTGTAAGTATTACCTTTTTCATCAACACCTAATGGAGCAATAACAGGAATAAAGTCGCTTTGAGTAAACATCTCTAATACGTCAGTTTTAACCCCAGTCACCTCACCAACCATACCTAAATCGATATGTTTGATAGAACCGTCCTCTTCTTGTTTTTCCATTAATAATTTACGGGCACGTAATAAGTTACCATCTTGACCAGTCAAGCCAATTGCACGGCCGCCGTGTTTATTAATCAAATTAACAATAGATTTATTTACGCTACCGCCTAGGACCATTTCAACCACTTCCATCGTAGCTTCATCGGTCACACGCATACCATCAATACGGTCAGACTCACGTCCTAATTGCTTTAAGAAAGAGTCAACTTGTGGGCCACCGCCATGCACAACGATCGGGTTTAAACCCACAGTTTTAAGTAAAACGATATCGCGGGCAAATGAACTCTCCAATTCAGGATCAGTCATCGCATTACCACCGTATTTCACCACCAGCGTCTTACCAGAAAAACGTTGAATATATGGCAAAGCTTCAATCAAGATTTTTGCTTTGTCGACGCCGAGATGCTGATCTTGTGGCATTGCGCCTCTCCTTATTAGGCCTCAGAAAGTTCTTGTGCAATTTGCGGATAACGCTCTTGCAACATATCAATAAATTTTTGCTGGATTTCCTTTAAACGTAAAGGATTATCAGCGTCAAATCTTACGGTAAAATACTCACCTGTATTTGATGCTCGAATAATGCCAAAACCATCATCAAAATCAAGACGTACGCCATCAATTTTACTAATTCGAGCACCCAAACGATGGCTTAAAATTTCAATATCTTGTAGTACATGTTTAGGGTCGGACTGATGGGTGCCAATATAAGTATCTTCGGTACAGCATCTTTCAGGATAATTAGAAAATAAATCAGAAATTGTTGCCGCACTCGACTCGGTGAAATATTCCATTACACGTAATGCAGCGTACAAACCATCATCATACCCAAAACCACGCCCATCATTAAATACATAATGACCCGCGTATTCGCCCCCAAAAATAGCGTTACCATTTGATTGGGATAAATACGCGCGCAGGAAGCTACTTCCCGTGCGAATCATTTTGGGTTTACCACCAAGTCGCTCTACGGTTCTTTGAACCATGAGCGAGCATTTCACATCAAATACAATTTCTTTGTCTGGTTGCTGCTCCAGACACATTTGTGCAAATAGTGACAATAAACGGTCAGCAGTAAGTATATTGGCTTTTTCATCAAGCAATACGACACGGTCGCCATCACCATCAAGGGCAATACCAATATCTGCCCCCTGTTCAATAATCGTTTTACGTAGTTCTTTTAAATGCGCAGCATGTGAAGGGTCTGGTGCATGATCAGGGAACTCACCATTTGGAGTCGTACGTAAAGCAATGACTTCACAACCCATTTTTTCAAGTACGAGTTTTGAGCAATGCCCTGCCGATCCATGTAGGCCATCTAATACAACTTTTAAAGGGCGCTTGAGTTGAATATCGTTAAAGATTGCTTGTTGGTATTTTTTACAAAATTCTGAATTAAATTGAGGAGTTGATAATTCTAATAATGAAATTGTATGAGTAGGTACATAAGTTTGCGCAAATTCACCTACTTGCTGGATCATTTCAGGAGATGGAGGTTCACCTCTTAAAATCCATTTAATACCATTATCTGATTTAGGGTTATGGCTAGCTGTTACCATTATGCCATTACCACCAAACTCCCGTGCAATGTAGTACATCATCGGGGTTGAGCAACAACCAATATTTGTAACATTTAAACCCTGCTCTACTAATATCTCTTCGATTAAATGCGCATAAGCCGGACTCGTTAGGCGCGCATCATAACCAATAATCAGTTGAGTTTGTTCTGCTTGTTTATATTGTTGTGCCAATCCATAGGCAATTGAACGGACGACGTCCGTAGTTAAATAAGAAAGTTTGCCTCTAATATCGTAAGCACGGAAAATATTTTTTGGAAATGAGTGTCTTACATTCATAGCGTATCTTCTATTTAAAGATCAATTTGATCTATCGCAAAAACATAGAGTATTCAAAATCTGAAAAATGGGTATTTGCTAAAAAAAGTTAAAAGAATATGAGTAAAGCGTTTTGTAATATAATTCATTGTAACATTCAAGGTGTAAAAAGAAACACTTGTAAAACAAGCGTTTCTTTTCATTATTTTTTATAAATTAATTATTGTTTACCAGTGTGACCAAAGCCGCCTGCGCCACGTAAAGTTTCTTCAAATTCCTCTACTTGCTCAAATTCAGCCTGAACTACTGGAACTAAAACATACTGTGCTAAACGCTCACCTGGTTCTAAACGGAATGTGGTTTGACCACGGTTCCACACTGAAACCATCAACTCACCTTGATAATCCGAATCAATCAAACCAACTAAGTTGCCAAGCACGATACCGTGTTTATGGCCTAAACCTGAACGCGGTAGAATTAAACCAGCAAAATTCACATCATGAATATAAATTGCCATACCTGTTTTAACCAAAACAGTTTGGCCTGGTTCAATCTCAATTGCTTCATCTAAACAGGCACGTAAATCTAAACCTGCTGACCCTGCTGTTGCATATGAAGGTAAAGGCCACTCTTTACCTAAACGCGGATCGAGCAATTTAACTTGAACTTTCATGGGATTTCCTAAAAATTAAAAAAATTAACGCTTTAATAAAGCTTTTAAATTTGCCAAATATTGTTGAGCCTGTTCTTTAGGATCAACATTTGCTGCAATTTTCTTTTTACGCCCTAACCATTCGAGCTCATCTTGCGGAAGCTCATCGAGGAAACGGCTTGGGGTCATCTGTTTCATTTGACCACCATTTTTACGCTGCTCTGCCAAAGTCAAAGTTAAGCCTTGACGTGCACGGGTAATTCCCACGTACATAAGACGGCGTTCTTCTTCAATAGTTTCAGCAGCAATTGAGTTCTTATGCGGCAACAGCTCTTCTTCAAGACCCATAATATAGACATATGGGAATTCCAAACCTTTAGCGGCATGTAGAGTAAGTAAGTTCACTTTATCAGTGTCTTCTTCCTCTTGCTGTTGCTCTAACATATCAAGCAAGACTAGTTTTCGAATCACACTTTCAATGTTCTTTTCATCAACATCTTCAGCACGATTAATTAAGTTTTGAATACTGCTAAACAAGTTCTCGATATTATCGAGCTTACTTTTCTCTTGAGCAGGCGTTGCGGATTGCTCACGAATATAGTCGATATAACCCGCTTCATTCATCATTTGACGAACTTTAGGCACAGGCTCATCATCTTCCAACAACTCACGTGTAAACGTCGAGATAAAGTCAGCAAACTCATGCAATTGAGTTTCTGCCTTTTTAGGAAGTACCATACTTAAGCGCTGGTCAGAAGAAGCACCAAGTAAAGACAAATTATTTTCTTGTGCAAATAGGCCTAACTTCTCAAGAGTAACTGGGCCAATCGCACGTTTAGGCGTATTAATAATACGTAAGAAAGCACTGTCATCTTCTGGGTTAATAATAAGACGTAAATAACTCATTACATCTTTAATTTCTGCACGAGCGAAGAACGATGTACCGCCAGAGAGTTTGTACGGAATCTGCATTTGGCGAAGTTGTGTTTCCAATACACGCGCCTGGAAGTTACCACGGTACAATACAGCGTAATCTTTCCAGTTCTTACCATTCATAAGTTTGTGAGTCAGTAAGTCTTTGACTACACGTTCTGCTTCATCATCATCATTACGACAGGTAATAATTCTGATGACCTCACCATGCCCTTTATCACTCCACAATTTTTTATCAAAAATATGCGGGTTATTTTGAATTACACAGTTCGCAGCTTTCAAAATACGGCTGGTCGAGCGGTAATTTTGCTCAAGTTTAATAATATGTAGATTTGGGAAATCCTGTTTAAGCAAAGCCATGTTTTCAGGTTTAGCCCCACGCCATGCATAAATCGACTGGTCATCATCACCTACGGCAGTAAACTGCCCCATTACGCCAACTAGTAGTTTCACCAAAATATATTGCGCGGTGTTGGTATCTTGATACTCATCCACTAGCAAGTAACGAACACGGTTTTGCCATTTGTCACGTACTTCTGCATTTTCTTGCAATAAGCGGGTAGGCATAACAATGAGGTCATCAAAGTCAACTGCATTGTAAGCACGTAAATTACGTTCATAAAGTTGATAAAGATGGGCAAACTGGACATCTTCAGGAGTTTCACACGTCGAATGTGCTTGTTCAGGCAAAATCAGATCGTTTTTCCAATCTGAAATTTTCTTCATTGCCTTGGCAATTAGTTCTTTACTCTCTGCACCCGATAAATTATCGCGATGCATCAAATCCATCAAAATACGTTTACAGTCATCTGCATCCAAAATCGAAAAATTAGCTTTTAAAGGTAAATTTTTAAGTTCTAAACGTAAAAGATTTAAACCAAAAGTATGGAAGGTCGAAACGGACAAACCTTTTGCTTCTTCACGTGATAAAAGCTTAGTGACACGCTCTTTCATTTCACGTGCAGCTTTATTGGTAAAGGTCATCGCTGTAATACGATGCGCAGGAATACGGCAATGTTGCACCAAATAAGCAATTTTACGCGTAATTACCGATGTTTTACCTGAACCAGCGCCAGCAAGCACCAATAAAGGGCCTTGAGTATATTTCATGGCTTCTTCTTGCTTGTTGTTCAGTTGACTGGCAGATGACATCGTGTATTACCTCTTAATTTTTCGAGCATGATTATAGTCATCTCTTTTTTAGAATCCCAATAGTAAATCTACGGATATGTATAAATGATGTCTAATAATGCAATTTATGCGCCGCAGAATGTCGTGATTATTTTTTATACTTCACCCATAAAAAAACCACCCGAAGGTGGTTTTTGAAACAATAAACTAGATCTTATTGTTTAGCGTAAATGCTGATTTCTACACGGCGGTTTTGTTCACGACCAGAAGCAGTTGAGTTGTCTGCGATTGGGTTAGAAGAACCATAACCTTGTGCATCGATACGGCTAGATGGAACACCTTTACCAGCTAAATAGTTTTTAACTGATTGAGCACGCGCTTGAGATAATGGGATGTTAATAGAGTCATTACCAGTGTTATCTGTATAACCAGTAACTAAAATCGCGCTCTTGTTATCTTCAGCCAATGTTTGAGCTACTTTGTCCAAAGTTGCATAGAAGTTTGGCTTGATGTTTGATTTGTTAGTATCAAAAGTAATGCTACCAGGCATGATCAATTGAACAGAACCATCTGGGTTACGGCCTACTTCTACACCAGTACCAGCCATTTGTTCGCGTAATTTTTTCTCTTTTTGGTCAAGATATAAACCGCCAGCTGCACCAAGAACTGCACCAATTGCCGCAGCACGGTTGTTTTGACGGCTAGAGTTTGCATTTGATTTAGAAATACCGTAGCCAGCTGCTGCGCCGATCAAAGTACCTAATGCGGCTTTATCGTATTCAACGCCACCAAGGTTATTACCTGTTGTTTGACAACCAGAAAGTACTACTGCTGCCCCTACCACTGTTGAAATAACTAATGCACGCATTGCATGCCTCCTCACTTTGAGTGTTTTGTTGTTGAATGAATAATGAAACAAAAAGGAAGTATAAAACATTGATATTTTGTTAATAATAAACAGTTTAGTTATTTTTTTGTAATATTTTGATGCACTTTAAGGTGTGCACTCATCACAATTTCTTCATTGTTGTCTAAGATACCGTTGTATTTCATTTCACGATAGTTATAGTTGAACAACTTTCTATGGATTTTGGATATTCGGGGCCATTTATATGTCAACTGCACCCAATAAGCAATCTGCGCTAAAAAAAATTACACGTGGACTCACTGTAGGTACAGTCATCACAGGTAGCACTTTTTTTCATGGACCACCTGTCTTAGCTTTAGGTTTAACAAAGCTATTTAAAAAGTCTTCAAAAATTGATGAAACCAATATTCAAATTACTAATAGCTGGCTTGGTGTTAATAATTGGCTGATTGATCATGTTTTACCTAATTTAAAATGGGACATTAGCATTGACGAAGACCTTGATCTGAATATGCAAGGCCGTTATTTAATGACTTGTAACCATCAAAGTTGGGTTGATACCACAGTAAACCAATATTTCGGGTTAACCCGTATGCCGCTTACCCGCTTTTTTACCAAGTGGGAACTCATCTTTATTCCTTTCGTGGGTCAAGCTTTTAAAATCTTAGGCTTCCCAATGATGAAGCGTCATACAAAAGAGCAAATCGCGAAAAACCCTGAACTCAAAGACCGCGATATGATGGAAGCACGTAAAGCGTGTGAACAGCTCTTAAGTCAACCTTTTACATTATTAAATTATTTGGAAGGGACTCGTTTTACTCAGGAAAAACACGATAAACAAAAATCACCATATAAACATTTATTAAAACCTAAAGCAGGTGGTTTAGCTCTGGCGTTAAATATTTTGGGCGACAAAATTGATGCTTTAGTTGATATGACCATTGTCTACCCTGATGGCGTACCAGGTTATGGCGATTTCTGGCTAGGTGACGTTTCAAAAATTGCGGTCAATCTTCGTAAAATTGAAATACCAGACTGGGTTCTCGGGGGCAATTATGAAGATGACCCAGTTTACCGTGAACGTTTTCAACAATGGGTACATGAACTCTGGACTGAAAAAGATCAGCTCATCGAGAAAATGAAAGCTCAATACGCGACTACGAATCTTTAAAAAAGAATCCACTTTTATGCAAAACAGTTCCGGAAAGCAAACGAAATATCACCGTGTAGATTCAAGCAGCCTTTCATTTAAGCTGTTTTTGGTCTACGACATCTTTATGGTGTTTATTATCATTTTCAATCTGTTCTGTCTTGCAGCCAACTTCTTTTTAATGAGCAGTATTGGGGCATGGTTCTTTGAACATATCCATTTGCCCCAAGTATTGTCTTTCTACCGTACCCATTTACACCCATGGGTTATTACCTCTGAAGCCTGGTTTATTGGTTTTCTAATTATTGAACTACTGGTCCGTTGGGGAATTGCTATCGTTTATAAACATCATAAGCGTTGGTTCTTCTTCCCTTTCATTCACTGGTATGAAATTTTAGCTATTATTCCTCAGCTACGTTTTCTACGTTTATTCCGTGCCGGGATTATTGCATACCGTTTACACGAACTTGGTTATCCGGTTATTCCTGAAAGCTGGAGAAAGACAGGTCTCTTTTATTACCGTGTGGTTATGGAAGAGTTGTCGGATCGCGTAGTGATTACCGTAATTGACGGTATTCGATATGAGCTTGAAACGAGTTCTAGCCATAAACAAATTATTCATGATTTGGTTAATCATCATCGTGAACAATTTACCGTAACCCTAACTGCCCTATTACAAGAATCTTTAGCAACTGCTTTAAAAGAACAAAAGCCTGCAATCACCCGAGCTGTCGGACAAATTGTAGATCAAGCAATACAAGATACGCCTGAATTAACACAATTATTAAGGCTTATTCCACTTGTAGGGGGACGTATTGAGCAACAAATTCAAAGTATTGGTCAACGTCTTGGTGAAAATATCAGTGCTGGTTTAATAGAACCGTTAATTGAAGGTTCAGCCGCACACCCTAATTCAACTTATCAATTAATTTCTCAAAAAATTAGCCATATAAATATTGATAACCATGAACTTGAGCAGCTGGTTGAGTCTGTCGTTTTTGAAACGCTAGAAGCTGTCCGTAAACAAGTTAAAGTTAAACAGTGGCAACAAACACTCGCGGAGTATGATCGAATCAAAGAATAAGCATTTATTTATTTTTTTATAAATCACGCTAGAGAATTGGTACGATTTGTTCTAGCATTTGCTCTATTTACAATAAACTTAACGATATTACAGCTCGTTTTAACGCCTTGAAGGAAGACTTATGGCTGATATCCGGATTACCGGCAGAATGGTTAACTTTAGCAGGATAACCTTCGATACGAATGATCATGATGTGATCCGCCAGCAATTATCAAATATATTAAATGAAGGTTCCTATCAGGGAACTGTCGTTATTATAGATAGTACTGTTGAACAAGAGCTTATTGCTTTAATTCAGCTGTTAGTCAGCATGGGCTTACAGCCTATGGCTGTCATTGACGGTATTTTAGGCGACGAAGCACGCGCCATTCAGTTCCCTGTATTACCGGCAGATCAACCATTACAACGTATTAAACCAACTGCAGAGCAAGTTGCAATTGTAGAGAAGCCTAGCTCTGCACAAGCTTCAGTAGAAACAAAAAAACCACTAAATAATAATGCAGTTGCCCATATTACCTCTTATCATGATGAAATTTTGCGTACAGGCCAATCTCTTGTACAAGACCAAGGCGATATTATTTTAAAAGCTGGCATGAATAGTGGTTCCGAAGTGATTGCTTCAGGAAATATACATATTTATGGCACGGTTCGTGGTAGAGTCATTGCTGGTGCGGGTGGGCACGCTGCTGCACGCATTTTTTGCCAATCTTTAGAGGCTGAACTCGTTTCCATTGCCGGAACATATTGTGTCGCAGATGATATCCCTAAACATGTGGTAAAAAAGCCAGTACATATTTATTTAAATGAAAAGCAAGAGCTTGAATTTGAAGCTCTAGAACTTTAGTTTATTAAGCAAATCACCAAAAAACAGCCCTTTTAAGGGTGTATGTATGACCATAATAGGAGTGGATTCGGTGGCCAAAATTGTTGTCGTAACATCAGGCAAAGGTGGTGTAGGTAAAACTACAACGAGTGCATCTTTTGCAACAGGTTTAGCCCTTCGTGGTCATAAAACTGTTGTGATTGACTTTGATGTAGGCTTACGTAACCTTGATTTAATTATGGGTTGTGAGCGTCGTGTTGTTTATGATTTCGTCAATGTAATTAATAATGAAGCACGTCTGCAACAAGCCCTTATTCGCGATAAAGATATCGAAAACCTTTACATTTTGCCGGCTTCCCAAACCCGTGATAAAGATGCTTTGAGCGACGAAGGTGTTGCTCGTGTAATTGATGAGCTTTCTCAAGAATTTGATTACATTATTTGTGACTCACCTGCGGGGATCGAGCGTGGTGCAATTTTAGCAATGTACCATGCAGATGAAGCAATCATTGTGACGAACCCTGAAATTTCTTCAGTACGTGACTCTGACCGCATCATCGGAATGTTAGATAGCAAAACTAAAAAAGTTGAACACAACGAAGGACGTATACGTAAACATTTATGTATTACACGTTTTAACCCTGAACGTGCTGACCGTCAGGAAATGCTGACGATTGATGATATTTCTAAAGATATTTTACGCGTACCGACATTAGGTGTTATTCCTGAATGTCCAAGTGTATTACAAGCATCAAACGAAGGTAAGCCAGTTATTCTGTATTCAGAAACTAAAGCTGGACAAGCGTATGATGACTTGGTTGCTCGCTTTCTTGGCGAAGACCGCCCTTATCGACACATCACAGCTCAACCTAAAGGCTGGTTAGCACGACTATTTGGAGCGTAGATATGGCAGGATTCTGGAGTAAATTATTTAGCAGTGAAGAAAAACCATCAAGTGCTCAAACTGCCAAAGATCGTTTAAAAGTCATTGTTGCATCAGAACAAGGTTTAGGCCGTCGTTTAAGCCAAGACAAGATTGACCAAATGAAGAAAGAAATCATGCAGGTGGTCAGTCGTTATGTTAGCGGTGTAGGCGAACAGCATATCCAAATGCAAGTTCGTTCTGAGGCGAACATCGAAATGTTAGAAATGAATATCAATTTACCTGAAGAACGATAATTCTATTTCTGACTATTCAATAAAACAGAATCAAGGCAAAATAACGCAAGTTATTTTGCCTTTTTTAAAATGAGGAGATTGTCATGGCATTATCACAGCCAGCAACTTTCAATGAAGAATGGTCCGATGAGCGTGTTTTTGCCTACCTCAACCAACTTCCTCCAAATGGTGTGAACGCAGACTTCCATGTGCTCTACCATGCTTTCAAACATATGCGTCCAAATGACTATGAACGTCTTTTAACTAAATTTGTTGCAGATGGACGAGATATTAATGCGACTAATCCGGAAGGCGAACGCATCCATGACGTGATTGCTAAATTCCCACGTCAATCAGCGCCGTTTTTAGAAGTTTTAGCAAAGTTTGCTTAAGCTTTTTTTATTTGAATAAGACTGCATAATCTATCTTAGTAAAATTTAGTAGATAGATTATGTGGTTCATTCAAATATCTAAATTATTTACTTTTATAAAAAATAATCTTAAAGTCATCAGCACTATTTCATTCCAAATATAAATTCATGAATCCAGAACCTACTAATTTAAATCAAACACAATCCATCCAATCAAATCAAATCAAATCAAATCAAATCAAATCAAATCAAATCAAATCAAATCAAATCAAATCAAATCAAATCAAATCAAATCAAATCAAATCAAATCATATAGAAAATTTAAAAGTTATTAGTGTCAATAAGTTTATCTTTCTATCCTTAATTTCCTTTGGCTTATACCCAATTTGGTGGATGTTTAAAGCATGGCGATTTTTTCTAATCAAAGATAAGTTAAATATTATGCCCGCTGCTCGTGCAATTTTTTCTATATTCTTTTTATATTCACTATTTAATCGGATAAAAACTTATGCAAAAGAACAAGGGTATATTAATGATTTCTCTTCAGGTTGGATGTATTTAGGATATCTCATTACATCTTTACTGGTTCGCCTACCTGATCCTTACTGGCTTATCTCTCTCTGCAGCATTATATTTTTAATACCAGCCTTTAAAGCGTTGAATTATGCACAAAAACAAATAGAAACAACAATTAAGCAAGAAAAATTCAATACACCTCAAATCATTTTAATTATTATAGGTTCTATCATGTGGCTGCTGATTCTTTTCAGTTTTGTTATATTATTCCTATATAAGTGATCTAAAAGTTAGTAATTAAAAAAGCCTCATAAAGAGGCTTTTTTATTATCTGGATTTATCGGTTTCCAATCAGGAAAATACCGAAAACGGTAAAAATACCACCTGAAATACCATCAATCCATTTTGAAAAATTACGGTAAGCGGCTCTAAAACTCGGTAATGAAAAAATAAAAGTCACAAAGCAGAACCATAAAATTGTTTCAACCGACACAATAATAAAAAGCAGCCAATGAACTTGATCAAGCTGAGGGTTTGCTAAAAATAAAGAGAATACACTACCAAAATAGATCACAGCTTTAGGGTTCGATAAATTGGTGAGTAATCCCTTCATAAAAAATAAATACGGCGCTTTCGGTAATTCAACAGTTGTCACCTCTTCCTGCTGATTTTTTGAAAATGCCGAACGTAACATTTGGTATCCTAACCAGCATAGGTATAAACCGCCTGCAATAAGTAAACCTTGCTTTAACCAAGCCATTTTCTCAAAAATAATATTTAAGCCCATCAATGCTAAAGAAGCCCAAAACATAACACCCGCTGTTATTCCTGCAACAACCAGCATTGCTTCTTTACGAGATCGGCTCACTGCGGTCTGTGATACCAGAAAAAAATCAGGCCCTGGAGTAATAAGCGCACAAAAATGAATAAAAGCTAACGTAATTAACGCGACTAACATGTTGTCCTCCTGATTTGTTTCATTGTTATTTATTGAGAAGCACACATTAGCATTTTTTACTATTTGATAAAATCTCAAACTACCCGTAGTAATTATTATTTTTAACCATAAAAAAAGCCTCCGAAGAGGCTTAATTTTAACTATAGATATTAAACTAAAATATCGCGCTTACCGTTGGCCCCCATAGCACTCACAATACCATTCTCTTCCATTTGATCAATGATACGAGCGGCACGGTTATAACCAAGGCTAAACTTACGCTGTAATGAAGATGTAGAAGCTTTTCGAGTTTCTAAAACAAACGATACACATTGATCATAAAGTGCATCACGGTCTGAACCACCATCACCTTCTTCAAAGCCACGCGAAGCAGGCTCCTCATCAAATGGAGTTAAGATCTCATCTACGTAGTCTGGTTCGCCACGTTCACGCCATGCATCACAAATACGGTTAACTTCATCATCACTAATAAATGCACCATGCACACGTTCTGGCTCAATTTTACCTGGCCCTAAGAACAGCATATCACCATGGCCTAACAAGTCTTCTGCACCACCTGCATCCAAAATAGTACGTGAGTCAATTTTACTGTTTACACGTAAAGCTACACGCGTTGGAATATTGGCTTTAATAAGACCCGTAATGACATCTACCGATGGACGTTGAGTTGCAAGCAATAAGTGAATACCAGCAGCACGAGATTTTTGCGCCAAACGTGTAATCATTTCTTCTGCTTTCTTACCAACTTGCATGATCATATCAGCGAACTCATCTGCCACAATCACAATTGATGGTAATGGCGTTAAACGAGGTGCACGCTCTTGTGTCGCTGAATCACTTGGTTTCCATGTTGGATCAATCAAGTCTTCTCCATTTGCAAGCGCTTCTTCAACTTTTCGGTTGTAGTCACTTAACTTACGAATTTTAAGGAACGACATAAGCTTATAACGGCGTTCCATTTCATTTACACACCAGTTTAATGCACTCACTGCATCTTTCATGTCAGTGACTACAGGCGTTAATAAATGCGGAATATCGTTGTAGTTTGCAAGTTCTAGCTGTTTCGGGTCAATTAAAATCAGACGCAATTGGTCAGGGGTATATTTAAGTAACATCGATAAAATCATCGAGTTAACGGCAACAGATTTACCAGAACCTGTAGTACCCGCAACCAACATATGCGGTGCTTTTGCCAAGTCTGTTAGAACCGGATTACCTGAAATATCTTTACCCATTGCCATACTAATGAGAGCACTTGGGTCACGATATGCGGGTGTTTCCAATAGTTCAATCAAACGTACCATTTCACGAGCACTATTTGGAACTTCAATACCAATATATGGTTTACCCGGAATAACCTCTACCACACGTACAGAAGCCATAGACATTGAACGTGCCAAGTCACGGGAAATATTAGTCACTTTAGATGCTTTCACACCCGGTGCTAAATCTAATTCAAAACGTGTAACCACTGGACCCGGCTGAGCTTCAACCACCTGAGCCTTCACGTTAAACTCTTGTAACTTGATCTCAAGCAATTCAGATAAACGGGAAAGCTGTTCCTCGGTAAAGTTAACTTTCTTATTTGGGTCAACCTTATCAAGCAATTCAAAGCCCGGTAATGTTGGTAAATCTAAACGTTTTTTGGCCACTTGCATGGCACGAGACATTGGTCGACCTGATGCATCTGTTAGAGGCGCATCAAAATCAAACTCATCCTCAAGGTCATCCTGAGGCTTTCCAGCAGTTTCCTGCCAAGCTTCAATAAATTCTTCTTTTGACAGCTTCTCTGCACCAATCGTAGTTTGAATAGGCGCTTTTACAAAAGCCGAAGATTGCGCATAGCTACTTGCCTTGATCGGTTGAGTTGCTGGCGGGATATCCTCATCAATCAATAGGTCATCAAAATCATCAAAGACTTCTTCATTCGATAAATTTTTAGGTGACTGATTTAAATTCGTTACAGGTACAGATGATTCAACTAATGTTTGAGAAGCTTGCGGTGTAACTTCTGGTTCAACATGATGATCTTGAACAAATGGCGTATGCACGTCAGTTGCCGTTTTACTATTTGGAACTGCAGCAAGTAGTTCATCAAAAATCTCATCATCATTCCAATCTAAACCTTGATGAGTATCCGATGGTTGATTTTGTTTAGCCTGATAAACTGTTTGCTGAAATTGCTCATGAGTCGAAGGCTGTTCACTTGAATCATCAGCAGCTCTTAACAGCGCATCAATTTCTTGTTTATGGCTTACATCATCACGCTGTAACGCACGCCAAACCTCCCCCGTAGCCACTAAACGCTCACTGTCTTTTTTAAGTTGTTGGGCTTGCTCAAGTGTACGCTCAAAGTTTTCTGGCTGAGGAGTTGGTTTTTCTTCAATTGTTTCAGGTTGACTTTGTTCTTTAGCTAAAACGTCGGCAAATAAACGCTCTGCTATTTCATCATGTCGTGTAGAGCTCGCTTTGCTTTGAGCTTTTTCTGGTTGGGCATTTAGCTCTACTTCATCCGTAACTTCTTCTGCTTTAGGCATCTCTGCAACTTTTACCGTTGCTGCTTTATTCGCAGGCTGTGTGGTTAAGTCATAAGCAGATTCGTTAGGAGATACATTTTTATAGAATAAATCTTGTAAATAACCAGGCATTGCTTTGAGCGTAACCCATGTTTTGCTCCACTGCACCCCAAATGCCAAAGTGAACAATACCACTCCGAAAACAAGTAGAAATAATGTCGCACCATAAATTGTTAACAGTTGAGATAAGCTTTGCCCCAACTCATAACCAATAATCCCACCTGCGGCATTATCTAAAGTATCTGCAGGTACATTCCAGTGAAGGTAAAGCAAACTCGAAACAACAAGAATTAAGAAGAACTGCGCAGCATAACGGAATGGGCGGTTTAGAAAACTATGTGGCCACCAGACTTGAATCGCTTCAACAAATAGGAAGATTGGAATAAGTAAACTTGCCCAACCTAAAAAGCCAAACAGCAAATCTGCAATCCATGCACCGGCAATACCACTTGCATTGGATACTTGCTGAGTATCACTTGAAATATGCATCCAGCCCGGATCAAATGGTGTATATGTTACTGTCGCCAGAAACATATAAATCCCAAAAGAGACCAAGAATAATGTCATCAATAAGCGCTGTGCATAAACACTTGACACCGCAGTCATATACTGTCCTGTAACCCATTTAATTATTGGTTTAGAGATGTGAAGACCTACATTTCAGATCTTCAACGATTGAACTTTATATTATGCACCTGTTCTTACAAAAAAGGTGCATGATTCTTTACAGTTGTTGTTAACATAAGGCTCTTCTATATTGTTATATAACTTAATTCGATTGACCTGATCAATATTATCCACATTGATTTAACGCTATTGGTCGGCAATTTCACGTATAATTTTCAAAATTCTCGAAATAAATAAGGATACCCTCAATGAGTGCTCGTCATTCTCGGTTAATTATTCTCGGTTCTGGCCCTGCGGGTTATAGTGCAGCTGTTTATGCAGCACGTGCAAATCTTAAACCAACACTTATTGCAGGTTTACAGCTTGGCGGCCAACTTACAACAACAACCGAAGTTGACAACTGGCCGGGCGATCCTGAAGGTTTGACTGGTCCTGTCCTAATGGACCGTATGCAAGCACATGCTGAACGCTTTGGTACCGAACTTGTCTATGATCATATTAATGAAGTGGACTTAAATGTACGTCCTTTTGTTCTTAAAGGTGATATGGATGAGTACACTTGTGATGCTTTAATTATTGCAACTGGTGCGACAGCTCAATATCTTGGCTTAGAGTCTGAACAAAAATTTATGGGTCAAGGCGTGAGCGCATGTGCAACATGTGATGGCTTCTTCTACAAGAACCAAAATGTGATGGTTGTTGGTGGTGGTAATACTGCTGTTGAAGAAGCACTTTATTTATCAAATATTGCTGAACATGTGACACTTGTACACCGCCGCGATTCTTTACGCTCTGAGAAGATTTTACAAGATCACTTATTTGCTAAAGAAAAAGAAGGCAAAATCAGTATCGTTTGGAACCATGAGGTTGAAGAAGTTCTTGGTGACAATACTGGCGTAACAGGTGTTCGCTTAAAATCTACGAAAGATGACAGCAAACAAGAAGTACAAGTTCAAGGCTTATTCATTGCAATTGGCCATAAACCAAATACCTCTATGTTTGAAGGTCAGCTAAACTTACGTGATGGCTATATCCAAGTACAAAGTGGTACTTCAGGTAACGCAACAGCGACTTCTGTAGCAGGCGTTTTTGCTGCTGGTGATGTTGCTGATAGTATCTATCGTCAAGCGATTACTTCGGCGGGTTCAGGCTGTATGGCTGCACTAGATGCCGAAAAATATCTAGATAACCTTTAAGTTTAGATATTTCAAACAGCCGTTTTATAACGGCTGTTTTTTTGGAATTTATAATAATTACTGGCTGCCCTGTATTAATTTTTATAGCATAGCCCTAAAGCACATATTATTTTGGTTTTATGAAAACACTGCCTCTATCTCAATATATTTTCCCAGATCCGGAGGAATCAGATCCAGATGGTCATGGCTTAATTTGTATAGGCGCTGACCTCTCCCCTTCCACACTCTATGAAGCGTATACACATGGGCTTTTCCCATGGTTTAATGAAGATGAACCCATTTGTTGGTGGAGCCCTGAACCACGCTGTATCATTTATCCTCAAAACTATAAACCGAGTAAATCGCTTATTCGGAACATGAAAAAATATGATTACACCATTACGGTAAATCGTGCTTTTGAGCAAGTCATTCGCTCATGTTCACTACCTCGAAGCTATGCTAATGAAACATGGATTAGTGAAGATATTATTGAAGGCTATTGTGGAATGTTTGATGCCGGTTATGGCTATAGCGTAGAAGTCTGGCAAGAAGAGCAGCTGGTAGGTGGTTTATATGGGGTAACGATCGGTAAAGGTTGTTTTGGCGAGTCTATGTTTAGTACCCAAACCGATGTTTCTAAAATGGCTTTTTATACGTTAATGTTAATTGGTCAAGAAAATCAGCTTCCTTGGGTTGACTGTCAACTTGTCAATAGTCACTTAATTAGTCTTGGGGCTTGTACACTTTCTCGGCAAGAATATCTTAAATCGTTACAAGATGTAATTATTCACCCCTCTATCAATTGGAAAAAGTATCAAGAACGTGTATTTTCAAGTAAAACAATAGCATTAAATGCAAAATTAATGGAATGATAACAGGAGGGACCAATCATGAAATCATATCACCCGAAGTCCCTTTTAAATGATCTGCAATATTATATTACTCCACCTCATGATTGCAGCTATTTAGAAAATAAATCAGCACGCATGGTCTTTTTAGACCCGATTCATCGGATTGATGTGGTGACGCTTTCTGAATTATCGCGATTAGGTTTTCGTCGTAGTGGCGACTTTGTATACCGTCCTGAATGTCATTTATGCAGGCAGTGTTTATCTTGTCGTGTACCTGTTGCCGATTTCCAAATGAACAGCATGCAAAAAAAAGCATGGAAGCGAAATCAAGATCTCACCATGACTGTTCTACCAACACGGCAAGCCTCACAAATTCATTATGATCTATATGAACGTTACATTAACGAGCGCCATGCCGATGGTGATATGTTTCCGCCAAGTTTAGATCAGTTTGAAAAATTCTTGGTCCATAGCTGTACAGATAGTTTCTTCTTAGAACTATGGAAAGACAATCGTCTTATTAGCGTTTCGACTTGTGATTTAATGGATGATGGGTTATCTGCCGTCTATACGTTCTTTGACCCAGATGAACACCGTAGATCTTTAGGCGTTTATTCAATTCTGAATCAAATCGAATATGTAAAAACACTCGGTTTAGAATATGTCTACTTAGGCTATTGGGTTCCCCACTCAGCTAAAATGAACTATAAATCTCAATATACGCCGCTAGAACTTTTACTAGATGGGCAATGGCGCCGCTTAAATAGATCATTATCACCAGAAGAGATCAATCAGTTAGGCAATTCCCTCATGACCACATTACCTTCTGAATGGAATAATTTAATTATTAAATAATCTGCTTCTGTCTTGTTGTTCAAACAGCAACAAGACAGGCATTCTTAGAATAAAGAAGCAAAATCATCAGTACAGCTTTTTACCATAATAACGGCATTTTCACGCCCACCCTCTTGGGTTGGATAATAGTTACGACGCACATCAATTTGGTGAAACCCTGTTTTTTCGTATAAACCAATAGCAGCTTTATTACTTTCACGTACCTCTAGAAAAATTTGTACGGGGTGATTTTCTAAACGCTCAATCGACGCATCTAACAACTGATATCCTAATCCTTTACCTTGCATTTGAGGATCAATTGCCATGAGCAGTAAATTCGCTTCATCTAATACAGGTTGTAAAATACAAAAACCAACCACCTTATTATTTAATTCTATTACCGTACATTGGTAAGAATTTAAAGATTCTACAAATTGCTGCCTAGACCATGGGTGTGTTTGAACAAGCTTCTCAATTTGAGCAACACTATCAATATCTGAGGCTTGCATAGTACGAATCATGAGTTTCAACACATTTTTAGATTTCAAAGTAAACGTATTATAGAAACTTAAATAGAAAAAACGAGTAAAAAAAAGAGCAATTAAATTGCTCTTTTCCAGTCAGTTTTTTTAAAGACCTAATTTTTCACGCCAAGTGGCCAATAAAGCTGTCGTATCCGAATCATTTGGATGGAATTTTGGTCTTAAGAAATCTAATAATTCTGGAATTTGACGAGTCATAAAACCTTTACGGCCATACATGAACTTAAGCATGTATTTGGTATCTTTCCATGTTAATTTATCATCAGTCTTAAGTAACTTAGCAGTAAAATAAGACTGAGTAGCAAAAATTAAGGCCATTGCAATGATTAAAGCAGTTGAACGCATAAAATAAGCTTTTGGCCCCTGCCCATACATATTGGTATAGACATCAAACGCTACAGCTTTGTGTTCATTTTCTTCTACCGCATGCCACATCCATAAGTGATACATAGTGTCATCTTGGAACATGGCTTGAATTTCAGGGTTTTGTAAAAGCTCAGCCGCAATAGTTGAGGTAAAATGTTCTAACGCACAGGTACCTGTTAAATCAATCATTTCTTTTGTATAACCAAAAGGTTTCATTAGCTTGGTTACAACCGCAGTACCTACTTTAATAACTTTACCTGTTTGTTTTTCCATTTTACGAACATCATATCCATACGCCTGCGCAGAAGCATTAAATGCAAGATGCTCTTTAGAATGCATAGCTTCTTGGCCAATAAAAGCACTTATTTCTTTTTGAAGTGCTGGATCAGCCAGTTTAGGATCATTTCGCACAGCACGAGTACTGTTTACAAAGAACTGCTCTCCTTCCGGAAAAAGAGCTGATAATGCTGTCATAAAATGAGTTAATCCTGCATCGTAATTTGCCCAATAGCGTGGAACTTGAGCAAACTCAAAGTCCATACGACGCACAGGGAAACTTGCTCCGGCACGATTAGAAATATTTACTTTAGCATTCATGTCAGACTCCTTTAAGCGAATCGAAAATTCACTTATATCCTTATTTATTTTCTTAATATTTATAATAATACGCCTTTAAAGGCGCTATTTAAGTGCAGATGAGGCCAGCAAATTATCAGATGAGGTCATCAATAGCCTCATACTAGGGCAAAATTAACAAGTATCTTTTAAAAGTGGATCATAATTTATAGACAATAAAAAAGGACTGCTAACAGCCCTTTTCACTTACTTTCAGCTTACAGTCCAAGTTTAGATTTCCAAGTTTTTAACAAACTAACCGTATCTAAATCATTCGGGTGGAAACCTGGTTTAAAATAAGCCAACATCTCTTTAGCCATACCCGTAATAATGCCTTTCGACGGGCTATAACCATATTTATAAATCACAAACAACTCATCTAAGTTTAATTTATGGTCTTGCTTTAAAAGACGAACCACAAACGAAGATTGAATTGCGAAAATAAGAGCCATTGCAAAAACAAGTGAACTTGTGCGTAAAGCATAAGCTTTTACACCTTTACCAAAGACACCTTCATACACATCAAATGCAACTGCTTTATGTTCATTTTCTTCTATTGCGTGCCAATACCACATGGTTGACATCGTTTTATCTGTCATCAACTCTTGAATATAGGTATTAACTAAAAGCTGAGATGCAATGGTTGCAGTAAAATGTTCAAGGGCTGTAGTAGCAGTTAGGTCCACCATTTCTTGCGTCATACCAAATGGTTTTACGAGCTTTGCAAAAGTTTTACGGGCAGTTTGAATAGCCGTATCGGTGAACTTTTCTAAAGTTTCAACATCATGACCAAATTTTTGGGCAGAAGCATTAAAGTTTACATGCTCTTGAGTATGCATCGCCTCTTGACCAATGAAAGCACTGATTTCTTTTTGTAGCTCTTCATTGTCTTTAATTGCTGGGTGATAACGCACAGCACGCACACTATCAATAAAGAACTTTTCACCAGCTGGAAATAGCGCTGATAACGCTGTCATAAAATGTGTAAGTCCAGCGGAACCATTCATCCAGTATTCTGGCACATCATTAAAATCAAAGTTCATACGACGTACAGGAAAGCTTGCCCCTGCACGATTTGTGATATTCACTTTAGCATTCATATTGAAAGCTCCTTACCAGTAACCTAAGTTACTTAAACTTTATTGTTCGTTTTCTTGATTCTTATCATACAAACTTAATAAAAAGGCTTAAGTGCAAATAGGGACATTGAAGTATCAGTTAAGGCCAGCTTTCAACTGAATTGTCTAACAATTCGATATAAAAAAAGCGCCCCAAAAGGAGCGCTTTTTTCACTGAAAAGTGATTATGCAGTTACTTTAGCAACAACACCAGCACCTACAGTACGACCACCCTCACGGATCGCAAAACGTAGACCTGGGTCCATTGCGATTGGGTGGATTAATTCTACTGACATTTCAACGTTGTCACCTGGCATTACCATTTCAACGCCTTCTTTCAACTGGATCGCACCAGTTACGTCAGTTGTACGGAAGTAGAACTGTGGACGGTAACCATTTAAGAATGGAGTGTGACGACCACCTTCTTCTTTAGAAAGTACGTATACTTCTGCGTCGAATTTAGTGTGCGGCTTGATTGTACCTGGTTTAGCAAGTACTTGACCACGTTGTACTTCTTCACGCTTAGTACCACGAAGTAAGATACCACAGTTCTCACCTGCACGGCCTTCGTCAAGAAGTTTACGGAACATTTCTACGCCAGTTACAGTTGTTTTAACTGTATCTTTAATACCAACGATCTCTACTTCTTCACCAACTTTGATGATACCAGCTTCAACACGGCCTGTTACTACTGTACCACGACCAGAAATTGAGAATACGTCTTCGATTGGCATCAAGAATGCTTTGTCGATTGCACGCTCTGGCTCTGGGATGTAAGAGTCAAGTGCTGCTACAAGAGCAAGAACTGATTCTTCACCGTAAGGACCAGCTTCACCGTTAAGCGCTGCAAGAGCTGAACCACGGATTACTGGAGTGTCATCACCTGGGAAGTCATAAGTAGAAAGAAGTTCACGTACTTCCATTTCTACTAATTCAAGTAATTCTTCGTCATCCACAAGGTCGCATTTGTTTAAGAATACGATGATGTAAGGTACACCTACCTGACGAGAAAGAAGGATGTGCTCACGAGTTTGTGGCATTGGACCGTCAGTTGCAGCACATACAAGGATCGCGCCGTCCATCTGAGCAGCACCAGTGATCATGTTTTTAACGTAGTCGGCGTGGCCTGGGCAGTCAACGTGTGCGTAGTGACGAGTTGGAGAATCGTATTCTACGTGTGATGTATTAATTGTAATACCACGTGCTTTTTCTTCAGGTGCTGAGTCGATTTGTGAGTAATCTTTCGCTTCACCGCCGTAAGTTTTTGCACAAATTGTTGCAATCGCAGCAGTTAAAGTTGTTTTACCATGGTCAACGTGACCGATTGTACCCACGTTTACGTGTGGTTTATTACGTTCAAACTTGGCTTTAGCCATGATGATCTTCCTTTATTAACTACTCATGGAGGGTCACTCCATGAGCACTTGGTTTTTAACTAAGAATTAGTTAGGGCTTATAGTAATCGAAAGATTACTCGTCGTCACCTTTTTTACCGCCAGCTTGGAATTTAGCGATGATGCCTTCAGCCACGTTACGTGGAGTTTCAGCATATTTAGCAAATTCCATTGAGTATGTCGCACGACCTTGAGACATAGAACGCATTTGAGTCGCGTAACCAAACATCTCAGCAAGTGGAACTTCTGCTTTAATTGCTTTTGTTCCACCAGGAAGATCGTCCATACCTTGAACCATACCACGACGACGGTTTAAGTCACCCATGATATCGCCCATGTAGTCTTCTGGAGTCTCAACTTCAACTTTCATGATAGGTTCAAGAAGAACAGGATCTGCTTTCATGAAACCATCACGGAATGCGTAAGAACCAGCCATTTTGAACGACAATTCGTCAGAGTCGACATCGTGGTAAGAACCGTCAAAAAGAACAGCTTTAACGCCTACAACTGGGTAACCAGCCAAGACACCATTCTTCATACGTTCTTGAATACCTTTGTCAACTGCACCGAAGAATTCTTTAGGTACTACACCACCAACAACTTCTTCAGCGAATTCGTATTCTTTACCAGCAGCTTCAACGTCAAGCGGTTCTAAACGAACATATACGTGACCGAATTTACCTTTACCACCTGTTTGACGTACGAATTTACCTTCTTGCTCAACAGTTTTCTTAATCGTTTCACGATAAGCAACCATTGGTTTACCGATATTCGCTTCAACACCGAATTCACGCTTCATACGGTCAACGATGATGTCAAGGTGAAGCTCACCCATACCAGCAATAATTGTCTGACCAGATTCTTCATCAGTGTGAACACGGAATGAAGGGTCTTCTTTAGCCAAACGGCCTAAAGCGATAGACATTTTTTCTTGGTCAGCTTTAGTTTTTGGTTCAACCGCTAACTGAATTACTGGATCTGGGAATTCCATACGTTCAAGTGTAATGATGTTTTTCTCATCACATAATGTATCACCAGTAGTAACGTCTTTAAGACCTACACACGCTGCGATATCACCTGCACGGATTTCATCAATATCTTGACGTTCGTTTGCGTGCATTTGCACGATACGACCGATACGTTCACGCTTAGATTTAACTGGGTTATAAACAGCATCACCTTGTTTAAGAACACCAGAGTAAACACGTACGAATGTTAAGTTACCTACGAATTTGTCGTTCATGATTTTGAACGCAAGCGCAGAGAACGGAGCTTCGTCAGATGCTTCACGAGACGCTTTAGTTTCGTCTTTATCGTCAAGGATACCTTCGATCGCTTTAACTTCTGTAGGTGATGGTAAGAATTCAATTACAGCGTCCAACATACGTTGAACACCTTTGTTCTTGAATGCAGAACCACAAAGCATTACTTGGATTTCAGAAGCTAATGTACGAGCACGTAAACCTGCGATGATGTCTTCTTTAGAAAGATCACCCTCTTCAAGGTATTTGTCCATTAACTCTTCAGAAGCTTCAGCAGCAGCTTCAACCATGTTTGTACGCCATTCTTGAGCAGTATCAACTAGGTCAGCTGGAATCTCGCCGTATTCAAACTTCATACCTTGAGAAGCTTCATCCCAGATAATTGCCTTCATTTCGATAAGGTCAACTACACCAGTGAATGTGTCTTCAGCACCGATTGGCACAACGATTGGCACAGGATTCGCACCAAGACGTGTTTTCATTTGTTCAACAACACGGAAGAAGTTTGCACCAGTACGGTCCATCTTGTTCACGAATGCTAAACGAGGCACTTTATATTTGTTAGCCTGACGCCATACAGTTTCAGACTGAGGCTGTACACCACCAACTGCACAGTAAACCATGCAAGCACCGTCAAGAACACGCATAGAACGCTCAACTTCGATTGTGAAGTCAACGTGTCCCGGTGTATCAATTACGTTGATACGGTGTTGTGGGAATTGGTTACCCATACCAGACCAGAAACAAGTTGTTGCAGCAGAGGTAATTGTAATACCACGCTCTTGCTCTTGTTCCATCCAGTCCATTGTTGCTGCACCGTCGTGTACTTCACCAATTTTGTGAGATACACCTGTGTAGAACAAAATACGTTCAGTTGTAGTTGTTTTACCTGCGTCGATGTGCGCAGAGATACCGATGTTACGGTAACGAGTAATTGGGGTTTGGCGAGCCATGATGTCTACATTCCTAAATGTTATCTTTAAAACAGGGCGCACCAATTAAATTGATGCGCACGAATACTCAAGCGGGGCAACTTAAATACCCGCAAAGCCCCCACTTTGGTAGAGAGCAATGTTGAATCTAGCTACTGTATGCATGAGTATTCTCCTGATTAGGGACTGTTTTATCCGCTTAGAAACGGTAGTGAGAGAAGGCTTTGTTAGCTTCTGCCATACGGTGCACGTCTTCACGTTTTTTGATCGCAGCACCTTTGCCTTCAGCTGCATCAAGCAACTCGCCAGCAAGACGTAAAGCCATAGTTTTTTCAGAACGCTTAGCAGCAGCATCTACTAACCAACGCATTGCTAAGGCAGTACGACGGGATGGGCGTACTTCCATAGGTACTTGATAAGTAGCACCACCAACACGGCGTGCTTTTACTTCGACCATAGGACGAACTTTTTCAAGAGTAGTCTCGAAAAATTCAACTGGGTCTACTTTGTTTTTTTCTTGAACGCGTTCTAAAGCACCGTAAACGATACTTTCAGCAATAGATTTTTTACCATCTTGCATTACGTGGTTCATGAATTTAGCGATTGTTTGGCTGCTAAATTTAGGATCTGGAAGGATCTCACGAGCAGCGACTACGCGACGTCTTGGCATTTTAATACACCTAATAATATGACACTTCAGGATGATCCAGCAGTTTGTACAAGTGTCATGTACACGACGCTGGCCTTACTATACGTCGCTTGAATTACAAATCTATGAAGAATTCAAACAAGCGAAACGCTAAAGGGCTTTTGGACTAGTTTCCCAGAATTACTTCTTAGGACGTTTAGCACCGTATTTAGAACGTGATTGGTTACGATCTTTAACACCAGCACAGTCTAAAGAACCACGAACGGTATGGTAACGTACACCCGGTAAGTCTTTAACACGACCACCACGGATAAGAACAACACTGTGCTCTTGTAAGTTATGGCCTTCACCACCGATGTAGCTAGATACTTCAAAACCTGAAGTTAAGCGAACACGGCAAACCTTACGCATAGCTGAGTTAGGTTTTTTAGGTGTAGTTGTATAAACACGTGTACAAACACCACGACGTTGTGGACAAGCCTTCAACGCAGGAACTTTGGATTTTTCAACCAAAGTCGTACGACCCTTACGGATCAACTGATTCGTTGTTGCCATATGGCAATTCTCCCGTTATTAAAAAACCTTAAAAAGAAAACACCTCTTTTTAAGGGCACATAATTGTAAGCCAAGATGCAAAAATGGTCAACATGGCAGCAGTTGCCAAATGTTGACCATATCAATGATTGACAGGATTATTTACAAATTTAAATAGGGGTGAAATTTAGTTTTCAAACCCTACCTTTGTAATTGTATTGTTAAGAGTACTTTTGCCCCTCTATAACGTCATCATTTTCTTCACTTTCAGGCTCTAATGCTGGCTTTTGTTCACTATGTTCATGTTCAACTACATGTTTCTCTGCAAGATGCTCAATTCCTTGGTGAACATTTTCTTGAACTTTTTCTTCGCTTTTTTCAGAAGTATTTGATTTGACCACAACAGATACTTTTGAAATTACATCATGATTTTCAATTTTATGATGCTGCGTAGCATGGACACTACCATTTTCACCCACATTTAAAAGACGTGGACTCGCTTTTTGAATTAGAGTTACCGCCGCATAGTACGCCTGTAATGGTGATAAATGCTCATTTGGATGTTCATTTAAATAATGTCTTGCTGCACCGAAAATAGCTTGTGCCTTATGGCCTACATCTTCTTGTAACTTCCAACTATAAACAGCACTAAGCACTGCACCAGCTACTGGAGTAAACTTGCCTACCACAGCAAGTTGCGGAACTTTATTTAACCAGTTCCATTTAAACTCACCATTTTCATCAACTAACCAGCTTTTTAAGGTTTCAATATCATTTGAAGAGCCAAGTACTTGCTGGAACTGTTGAATATCTTGAGTCTCCAACATATTTCGTAAGGCTTTAAGTGCCAAGAGTAAAGTCTGCTTTTCCGCAATTAAGCTGATATCAACTTCTTTAAAAATAAATTCAACTACGTCTTGGTCAGTTGCTTCGGTTAAATCAAAGCCGTGTGATCTACCTGTTTGGTAAATTGTTCTCAAAACTAGGACTAATGAAACTGGAATATCTACGGCTGCTCCAACCATTCCAGATACGCCCGTAATTGCACCTTGAATACTGGCAATCAATTTATTTTGTTCAATAAGTGCCTGACTTAAACGTTGGGAGCGTGAGGTATCTTTTGTAAGCTCAAATAAGTCTTTAGCCCCCGCTTCTTCTAAAATTTTTTCAGTTAACGTACTTTTCGAACTAAAGTCATTCAACCAATCAAATAAATAGCTTGATATTTTTTCATTCCAGTCAGGTGAAATAAATGTAGCGATACCATTGACCTTTCTAAAATGGCGTCCAAATACCTGACGAGTAACTTTAGGTAAATGTTCACGTAACATTTGTTGTGGGCTTTCATACTGCTCCACTTCAAACGGACTTTTATTTCTGGCACTACCTTCTACTGTTTTGCCATTTGAAAGTGGCTCAACCAATTTACTTACCTCACCAATTTGACTTTGCTGCAAGATGTTTAAACCAGTAGAACTGAGCTTTTTAGCCACTCCGAAGACCTGAGAAAACAAATTGTCAGATTGATTATTATTAAATTTTGTCATCCAGTACCTCGATTTTTTAATTTATCTAATTAGAGATAAATACTAGGTGGAATGTGGATTTATCTCAACTTGAATGTGTGTATTTTAGTTAACCCTAAATGCAACATACTGTGTATTTGGTTATTTTTTTTAAATGCAAAATTGACATAAAGATTTGCCATAAGAAATAAAAAACCTTTCTGCTATCATGGTAGCAACGAAAACATGGGTCTACTGTTCTTACAGCTATATTCTCCTATCATTTAATAGCTGCTCATGATCATAGACTTTAAATATCACCATAAAGGGACCTGTAGATGAAACGTGTTGTAATCACTGGTATGGGTATTAACTCATGTATCGGTAACTCTTTAGAAGAAGTTACTCATTCACTTAAAAATGGAATCTCCGGGACACGTTTTAACCCAACTTATGCTGAACTCAATTTTAAAAGTCATGTCAGCGCTGCGGCAGAACAAGATTTTGACAATATTGATCGTAAATTAAAACGGTTCATGGGCGTATGTGCAATGTACGCTTATAACTCTGCTGTTGCAGCTGTTGAACATGCTGGCTTAAAAGCAGAAGATTTAGCAGATAATCCACGTTATGGTATTGCCGGTGGTTCAGGCGGTGGTTCAACTGCTTCTGTTGTAGAAATGACTGAACTTTTAGAAACTAAAGGTGCTCGTAAAGTTGGTCCTTTCTTTGTTCCACGTAACATGACAAATACAATCACTGCAAACGTGGGTGTAGCATTTAAACTTCAAGGTATTGCTCACTCAATTGCAAGTGCTTGTGCAACTTCTGCAGACGCAATTGGTTATGCATATAACCTTATCGCTCTAGGCAAACAAGATCTTATGCTTGCTGGTGGTGGTGAAGAAGATCACTGGTCTCAAAGCCTATTGTTTGATGCAATGGGTGCTCTGTGTTCTAAATACAACGACACACCTGAAACAGCGTCTCGTCCATATTCTAAAGACCGTGACGGTTTCGTTATTGCTGGCGGTGGCGGTTTCGTTGTTCTTGAATCTCTTGAACATGCTCAAGCACGTGGTGCAAATATTCTTGCTGAAGTTGTTGCTTATGCTGCAAACAGTGACGGTGCTGACATGGTTGCTCCAAGTGGTGAAGGTGCAACTCGCTGTATCTTGATGGCTCTTGAAGAAGCGAAACAACACGGCGTAGATAAAATTGACTATGTAAATACGCATGGTACTTCTACACCAGCAGGTGACGTGACTGAGCTTAAAGCAATGGAACGTGCTTTCGGTGAAGGTAAAGTTCCACCTCTTAGTTCAACTAAATCTATGACTGGTCACAGCTTAGGTGCTGCTGGTGTTCATGAAGCAATTTACTCTGTATTAATGCTTCAAAATGACTTTATCGCGCCAAACATCAACGTGACTGAGCTTGATGAAGGTACTGAAGGCTTTGATATTGTGCTTGAAAAACGTGATACAAAATTGAATACTGTAATGAGTAACAGTTTTGGCTTTGGCGGTGTTAACGCTTGCCTAATTTTCAAGAAGTGGGATGCATAATCCCGCGTAGGATTATCGATGGATGCACCTTCTGATGCCTTTTTGTGGGTAAAAGCATTACATATTATTGCTGTGGTTTGTTGGTTCGCTGCTTTGTTCTACTTACCACGTCTTTATGTTTACCATGCAATGAGTGATGATGCTACCAGCCATCAGCGCTTTGAAGTGATGGAACGTAAGTTGTATCGAGGTATTATGTGGCCATCTATGATTGCCACATTAATTACTGCTCACTTTCTCGTAGATTGGGGTGATGCAACTAGACATTACCATGAAGCCACTTGGTTTTATCTAAAAGTTGGATTAGTGGCTTTATTAGTGATCTACCATTTAGTTTGTGGTTACTATCGCAAAAAGCTTATTGGAAATGCTCACTACAAATCACATAAGTTCTGGCGTTTCTTCAATGAAATGCCAACCTTAATTTTATTTGCTGTTGTGATTTTAGTTGTTGTAAAACCTCAGTTTTAACTGGGGTTTTTTATTATCTAGGACTCTCATCTCATTCTCTTATGCATTTTACTGGCTCAACCTATTCATAATTTATTATTCAGAGCAAAAGACTTTTATACCAGTCTTAATACATTCTTATAAAAACATCTCATCTTTTTTATAAATTCAATCAACAGAAAGGATAAAGCATGAAAAGTCTGGCTTTTATTCATCGTAACGATACTCGCTTTGCGGTCGGTGATTTTTATCCAGTTCTTTCTGTTTTTTCCTACCATGAGTTAGGCAATACCCTCTCACCCTTCTTACTACTCGACCATTTAGGTCCCGGAAAAATTGCACCTTCTATGAAACGTAGAGGAGTTAATGATCATCCTCATCGTGGATTTGAAACGGTAACACTTGTTTATGCAGGTGAACTGGAGCATAAAGATTCATCTGGTGGAGGTGGATTTATAAGTGCTGGCGATGTGCAATGGATGACCGCAGCCTCTGGTGTGATTCATCGGGAATTGTTTAGTGAAGAGTATTCTCGATCTGGTGGTCCCTTTGAAATGATTCAACTTTGGGTCAATTTACCAGCAGCAAATAAAATGAATTCTCCACGCTATCAAAGTTTAAAGAAAGCTGAAATACCGATGGTGAAACTGGAAAATGAAGCTGGATTTGTACGTATTATTGCAGGGCAGTTTAAGCATGTTATGGGCCCTGCACTTACT
Organism: Acinetobacter sp. FDAARGOS_494; assembly: GCF_003812225.1. Taxonomy (NCBI): domain Bacteria; kingdom Pseudomonadati; phylum Pseudomonadota; class Gammaproteobacteria; order Moraxellales; family Moraxellaceae; genus Acinetobacter; species Acinetobacter sp. FDAARGOS_494. The sequence continues at coordinate 2,588,572 of NZ_CP033866.1, read as the reverse complement.
CACACTCCTATTACCGTATTAGATGTAGAGCTCCAGGCAGGTCAACAAGCTGCCTTCCCTGCTCAATCCGGTGAAACAGCTTTAGTTTATTTACGTTCAGGTCGGGCACAATTTCATAAAGATGAAGACGTTTTAGAGGAACAAGGCCTAGCAGTCATGTCAAACCAAGGAGAGCATTTCTCTATTACTGCCCTGCAAAACTGCAAATTACTTATTTTGACAGGACAACCCATCGCAGAACCGATTAATGGTCATGGTCCATTTGTAATGAATACTTATGATGAGATTTTACAAGCCTATGATGATATTAAAAATGGAAGATTTGCCAAGTAAAACAGACCAGCTGCCGCATGAGAAACAAATGACAGTTATTTGCGTCTGTCTTTCAACATAGTTGATGTATGTTATGCTACAAACCAATAGATGAACTTATTTATTAGCAAAACTATGTTCACTCTCAACGCTTTTAAAATTGTCATATATCGACAATTTATTATTTTCACCCTTTTTATATTTCGTCACTTAAAAAGCTATCCAATTCGATTTCTTACACCTGAAGAAAAAGCTTTAGCACAAAGGGTGTTTGGGAGTTTGCTAGATTGTGAACGTCCTAAAATTATTGCTACTCGTTACTTACCGTGGCAAGCGCATGGAATTTTGATGGCTCCAAATGGGAATATATATGTCAATCTTTCTGACTACAGCAGTAATTACGCGCTAGAGTCTAAATTCATACAAGGGATTTTTATTCATGAGCTAGCTCATGTTATGCAATACCAACGAGGTATTCATGTATTACTAAAAGGTGCGTTACTGCAATCCGCCTACTATCTGAGTTTTAAGTATTACAACCCTTATAAATATACTTACCATCCTCAGAAAGCGTTTAGTTCTTACAATATTGAGCAGCAAGGAGAAATTGCTAGAGATATCTGTTCAGGTAAACTGCCAAATATCATTTGTTTACCTCAGCTTGATTTGTAACCAAATAATCCAGTTTGTTTTCAACGTAACTTTTTTGCTAACTTAACAACAGAAATTTGATAAACAAAAAACATAAAAATAAAGTTGAGATCTAAATTTACTAATGTCAAATTATTGAAAATAAGTATAAAAACTTATTTCAAATTTTTGAGCGATAAGGCAGTATACAAACAATAAAAATAATGAAGCTTGTTTCTATTGTATACAGAAAATCTCGTTATTTTTACGCAGAAAATATGTGATTGGTATATATTATTGATCTTGACATTTTTGTTTACTATTTTACGTGTTTATTATCGTGCTATACACATCGTTGAAAAATTATATCCATAAAAATCAACACTATGTGTATTTATATTCGTTATGATCTAGGATTAGGTTTGAATGAAAAGTTTTAAAGTTGCCCTTGCTCAGTTTTCTCCGCATATTGGCAATATTGACTCAAACACCCAAAAGATGATTGAGCAAGCAAATCAGGCGAAAAAACAAGACGCTGACCTGATTATTTTTCCTGAGCTTTCTGTGATTGGTTATCCAGCTGAAGACTTATTGTTACGTCCAAATTTAAATAAGCGGATGCAAAAGGCTTTTGCTCAACTTAGTGAAGTTAAAGATATTGTGATGGTTTTCGGCTTCGTAAACCAGACAGAAGATGGCCAACGTTATAATTCAGCTGCTGTCATGAAAGACGGTCAGGTTTTAGGTGTCTTCAATAAACATAACTTGCCAAACTATGGCGTTTTTGATGAAAAACGTTATTTCCAAAAAGGCCATCAGCACTTGGTGTTTGAGTATTTAGGCCATAAGTTTGGTGTACTCATTTGTGAAGATATCTGGTCAATCAATACAGTAAAACAATTAAGCCAATTAAATGTTGATACTGTACTTGTGCTTAATTCATCGCCATATGAAGTGGGTAAACCACAGCATCGTAAACAGACATTAAGTGAGCTTGCAAAGCAGCTTCATTTAAATATTGTTTATGTTAACCAAGTTGGTGGACAAGATGATTTAATTTTTGATGGCACAAGTTTTGTCAGCAATCAAAATGGTGAAATTGCTTTACAAGCACCTAGCTTTAAAGAAGATCTCTATATTGCTGAATTTGACCGCGATACAAAATTATATAAAGTTGTCGAGTCTGCTCCTGCATTAGAAACTTTTGCAGAGATCTATCAAGGCCTAGTCATGGCAACACGTGACTATGTAGAACGCTCAGGTTTTCCTGGAGTAATTTTAGGTCTTTCTGGCGGTATTGACTCTGCCCTTACGCTTGCTATTGCAGTTGATGCAATCGGTGCTGAGAGAGTTCAAGCTGTGATGATGCCATATACTTACACATCTCAAATTAGTGTAGAAGATGCAGCGGAACAAGCTCGCCGTATGGGCGTGACTTTCGGTATTGCCGAAATTCATTCAATCGTAAATAGCTTCATGCAAACTTTGTATCCGTTCTTTGGTAATTCACCAGCCGATGCGACTGAAGAAAATTTACAAGCGCGTGCTCGTGGCACATTACTTATGGGCTTATCTAACAAGTTTGGTAATTTAGTCCTTTCTACAGGTAATAAATCTGAACTTTCAGTTGGCTATTGCACACTTTACGGTGACATGGTGGGTGGCTTTGCTGTTCTCAAAGATGTTTATAAAACAATCGTGTTTGAATTAGCAAAATACCGTAATAGCTTAAGTGAAACTCCGGTTATTCCTGAGCGTGTAATTACTCGCCCACCTTCAGCAGAACTACGTCCAGATCAAAAAGACCAAGACTCTTTACCAGCGTATGATGTATTGGATGCTATCCTTTATGCATACATTGAGGAAGATTTAGGTCAGGCAGACATTATTGCCAAAGGTTTTGATAAAGAAGTTGTTGAAAAAGTCATCCGTTTAGTTGATCGTAATGAATATAAACGTCGTCAAGGTGCGATTGGCCCGAGAATTACTTCTCGTGCATTTAGTCGCGAACGACGTTATCCGATTGTCAACGGTTGGACAGCGAATGACTGAGCAGAAAAACTCATCAAAAACTACAGCACTTGCTCAAGCACTTTTGCTTGAGCAGGTGGAATTTTTCAAAAAACAATTATCTATAGAAAACTCACCTATTTATTTCCGGCAATTTATTCAGCTTTTTATGCAACATGCCGACGAAATTAAACTTTATGAAGTTGTGGATTTAGAACAATTACAAGCCGTTGTGAAACGCTATGCTTTTGAAATGCAGCTTGGTGCAGGCTTGCTTGAGTTTATTGGGGAAATTGCACAGCGTATTTATTTATCTGCCATGAAATCTCCAGTTCAGCTACAAGACTTGGTATCCGATCACCAGTTTGAAATGTGGCTTTCCAAGTTTTTGGAAATGGAGCATATTCCACATTATCTCAATCAGTTTTTAAGAACTAGCCCATCTGTCCAACAGCTTTGCCAATATATTGCCACTTCAACCTTAGAACAAAAATTACCTAAATTTCTAACGGCCTCTAGAGTGGATGACTACCATTTTGAATGGCAACATAAACTCAAAAAATTCTCTTTTTTACAGCAACAACGTCTTGAGCATAAACTTGAAACGTGGATTGCCGGCTTTATTCATGAACAACTGACAGAATTAAGCCTTTTATCGGCTGAAGATTTAGAAAGCTTAGTACGTCATATCTGGGAAGATATTAGACATAAAAAAATCTATGAGTTTATGAAACAGCTCACTCCTCTCGATGTTGAGGAGTTCTTTGTTTTAATTTATGAATACTGGAAAGAATTACGACAGTCACAATTTATGCAAGGTCTTATTTTGTATGGTGTCGAAGTTTTTTATGATTTTTATAAAGATCAGAGTTTATTTGAAGTATTAAGTGCAATTGGTTTATCCGAAACTGACTTACAAACTGAAGCTTTACGTTTTTATCCAAAAGTTATGGATGCCTTTAATGAGCACGGTATTTTGGAACCGTTACTTCAAGCGCTCTTAGCTCCTTTTTATCAAAGCTCAAAAACACTCGATATAATTGAAAAACATTTTAGTGAGTAAAAAATAGATAAAAAGAAACCACGCAGGAGCGTGGTTTTTAAAATGGTGGCTATGACGAGACTTGAACTTGTGACCCCCGCATTATGAGTGCGGTGCTCTAACCAACTGAGCTACATAGCCGTAAACTGTGTGCGCATTATCTATAGTTCTGTATAGCAGGTCAATACTTCAAAACTCTTTATGCCCACCAAATGAACAAATATGATTCAGATCACCATTATTTGTTCATTTTTTAGCAAATTCTTACTTTAAGCAATTGATCGGCCACAGAAATATATTAAAGATCTAATATCAATTTTTTGCCTTTTGCTCTTGATACACAAATCATCATGCTCTTTTGTGAAGCTTTTTCGGCATCACTTAAGTATTGATCGAAGTGTTCTGCTTCACCTTCTAAGATAGCGGTTTCACATGTACCACAAACCCCTTCTCGGCATAGACATTCCACATCAATATTTAATGTCTCGATGGCTTGTAAAATAGTCTGGTTACTTTGTACTTCAATTTCCTGATTAGATTTGGCAAGTACCACCGTAAATGCTTCACCATCTTCAGGAACTGTTGAGGCAAATTGTTCCCAATGAATGTATTCATCGCGGTAACGATGCTTGTTACAACAATCAATCACCGCATCAATCATAGGTTTAGGTCCACATACATATACATGTGTGCCTTTTGGTTGCGATGAAATTAATTCATCTAAGTTAAGCATGCTGCCTTCTGAATCGACATAACTAAATACGTGCTCTGCATGTTTCTGCTTTAATTCATCAAGTAAAGCCGCGTGTTCAGGTGAACGGTAAGCATAGTGCAGCTCATACTCTGCTCCACGTGCTGCCAGCTCATCCATTTGAGGTAAGAATGGTGTAATACCAATACCACCAGCTATCAAGATATGTTTATTGCCTGTTTCAGCTAGCGGGAATAAATTTTTTGGTTCTGAAATCTGGATTTCACAGCCTTCATTGCACTGATCATGCATGAAAACTGATCCACCCTTACCTTCCACATCCTTACGAACGCAGACTTGGTAAGTTGATAAATCTTGCGTACAGCTCATCAATGAGTAGGCATTAGAAAGTTGTTCATTCATTTTGACAATAATATGGCTTCCCCCACTAAATCGAGGAAAGTTCTGCCCATCTTGACGTTTGAACGTAAACCGTTTGATTAAAGGGGTTAGCTGTTCCACACGAGTAACAACCGCTGGGAACATTTCATAATGACTCGCCATATTAGAATCCTTCTTTTACCGCATATTTTTGTTGTTAGGGCTTATCCTTAAAGCCCTAAACACATGTATTTAATGGTCATGAATTCTTCAAGACCATATTTTGAGCCTTCACGCCCAACACCTGATTGTTTCACACCGCCAAATGGTACAACTTCATTTGAAATTGCAGTGGCATTCATACCGACCATTCCATATTCAAGCTGTTCTGACACTCGCCATAAACGTGAAATATTTTCGCTATAAACATACGCTGCCAAACCGAAGATTGTGTCATTTGCTTGAGCAACCACATCTGCTTCATCTGTAAAGCGAATGAGCGGCGCAACTGGACCAAAAATTTCTTCTTGGACAATTTCCATTGTACGGTCAACGTTAGTTAAAACTGATGGTTCGTAAAAGGTTTGTCCTAAAGCATGCTGCTTACCACCACAGGCAATCTTAGCGCCTTTGCTCACTGCATCATCAATTAACTGCTGTGCTTTCAAAACTGCTTTTTCATTAATTAATGGGCCAATTTGTACGCCATCTTCAAGTCCATTACCGACTTTAAACTTTTGTACTTCTTGTACAAACTTCTCGGCAAAAGCTTGATAAATATTGTCATGTACATAAATGCGGTTAGCACAAACACAGGTTTGGCCTGCATTACGAAACTTGGCAAAAATCGCGCCTTGTACAGCTTTATCTAAATCGGCATCATCAAACACAATCAGAGGAGCATTTCCGCCCAACTCAAGCGCCAATTTTTTAATGGTGCTTGAACACTGCTGCATCAGTAAGCGTCCCACTGGCGTTGAACCAGTGAAAGTCAACTTCTTCACTTTTTCATGTGAAGTAAATACCGAGCCAATTTCTTGAGATTTACCAGTAACAACATTAATCACACCAGCTGGTATACCTGCCTTTTCTGCAAGCTTTGCAATCGCTAATGCACAGTAAGGTGTTTCATTGGCTGGCTTAATCACGACCGTACAACCCGCTGCTAAAGCTGGCGCTGCTTTACGGGTAATCATGGCAATCGGGAAATTCCACGGCGTAATCGCAGCCACCACACCCACAGGTTCTTTACTGATAATAAAGCGCTGCTGGTTATTTACGGTTGGAATCACATCACCATAAATACGCTTGCCTTCTTCGGCAAACCATTGAATAAATGATGCAGCATAGCGAACCTCGCCTTTTGCTTCTGCTAAAGGCTTGCCTTGCTCAATGGTCATGATTAAAGCAAGTTCATCGGTATAATCGAGAACCAGTTTATGCCAAGCCAATAAGATATCAGCACGGTTTTGGGCCGTTAAAGCTTTCCAACTTTGTAAAGCCGTATAGGCAGCTTCAATTGCTTGGGTTGCCTCCGCCGCTCCCATATTAGGAATTGTGCCAATTTCTTCGCCTGTAGCTGGGTTACTCACCGGAACAGTCGCATTTGACTGTGCAGCTAACCATTGCCCATTAATATAGGCTTGTTGCTGAAATAGTTCAGTACTTTGTAAACTCGACATATCGTCTTCCTAACTGAAGAATCAGGTGTAAGTCATGTTTACACCTGAATAAATCCCTTTGTTTTTATTGATGGTACTGCGCCACAAGATGTTGGAAGTAAGCAATACCATGCTCACTGATACCAGAACGTTGCTTGTCAGTCATGATACGGCCTTGACCACGATAACCACGTGATTTCAAACCACGTTGTACGCTCTCTACCAAGTTCAAATCTTCCGGACGGAATACATTGCGATACCACTCAATCAAATCTTTTTGATCTTGAGTCAGTTCTTCGTTAGTGAAGTAAATATCGTAATGCTGCAAAGTTGTTTCTGCATCAACAGGGAATTCATAAATAACTGTCATGAAGTTACTGCCTGGCGGTACGTTGAACATGGTGCAAGGCCAAGTCCAGAAACCATGAAACTCAGGATCTGTTACTGATGGATCAAGTTTGAATGACTTCTCAGATGAACGTGCAAAGCCATATTGCAATGTCCAGTTTTGATGAGTTGTATGCCAGTATTTATCGACTTGTACAGAGTCAGCAAAGCCCGGATGTGCAGGTCCACAGTGGTAGCATTCCATGTAGTTATCAACAATCACTTTCCAGTTTGCTGGTGTTTCTGTCACAAAGCGTGCTGCCAATTTTAAATCTTTAATCACACCACATGCTTGATTTAAACGTTCAGCAAAGCCCGGCAGCTGGTCTTCTACGCAAGTCGCATTTTCATCCATATTAATAAATACGAAACCTGCATATTCTTCGACTTTTAAAGGCACCATGCTTGAGTTTTCTTTATCGAAAGATTCAACGTGGTCACAGTTACGTGCCAATGCCAAGCTACCGTCTAGCTTAAACGTCCATGCATGATATGGGCAGGTAATTACATTTTTTGCTTTACCACTACCGCTTAAAAGTTCATGACCACGGTGCGGGCACACATTATAAAATGCGCGTAGAACACTATCTTTACCACGAATGATGACAATATTTTCACCAATCACTTTACGGGTAATATAGTCATTTGGCTGAGCCAACTCACTACCATGTGCAACGCAGATCCAGCTTTTAGCAAAGATTGCCTCTTTCTCGTGCTCGAAAACTTGAGATGAAGTATAGAAAACTTTAGGGAAAGTCCATGCAACATCTGGGTTTGCGCAAAAATCTTCAGGTAATTTTTCAACTGCACTCATGTTTTTACTCCATTAAATTCTTTTCGTCCAAATGACTCGATATTAAATTGATGTCTTTTCGACACTGCCAAACATGCGGCGTATCGCACTCAGCATGTTTTGATATAACTGTTGAACTTCCGGACAGTCACGCATCAGACGTAAACTGCCATGTAATAAACCTTTGCCTAAATGGAACTCGTTAGGGATACCTGCTTGTTCCAATTTTTGGGTAAGGAAATAACCGTCATCACTTAAAGGGTCATATTCAGCAACGGCTACAAAACTTGTAGGCATATCTGAAAAGTCCGTCGCCAATAAAGGGGCTAGACGTAAATCCTGCCAATCTTGTGAGTCCGGAGCATATTCCTTTAAATAAAAATGCATATCTTCTGTCGTTAACAACGGCGCATGGGCGTGCTTTTGTGCGGATGCAGTATCAAATGCTGTCGTTAAACATGGATAAACCAATGCCAGCCCTTGAGCTTGTAAACCACTATGTTGTAGTTCCACTGCAAGGGCAGCTGCTAAATTACCGCCCGCGCTATCGCCTGCTAGAACGATATTTTCACTATCGATTTGCCAAGCTGAACCATGTTGTTTAAGCCAGTGATAGACTGCTAAACAATCTTCAAAGGCTGCTGGAAAGCGATGCTCTGGTGCCAAGCGGTAATCCACACTAATAACAACCGCATTTAAGTCCTTACACAAATAACTGATAATAAACTCATGTGAATCGAGTCCACCTACCATCCAACCACCACCATGTAGATACAACACACATGGCCAACCAGACTCAGGTCGATTTGTTTTTGGTAAATACACACGAACAGGCACAGGATGCTCTTCATTTGCAATCACTCGATCTTCTACATCTAACTTGTCATCACGTGGCAAAGTGTAGTGTCGGCACATGGCATCATATGCCGCACGGACTGAGTCAATATCTGCATCTGCTGGTGAATAAATGCTGCTCCAGTACACAAGGCTTTGCATTTCTTCACTTAAGGCATAAGTAGCCTGTTCATATGTCGTCATTACCGTTCCCTCTAGCTGGTTTTTCTATCCAGTTTGATTGAGCTTGCAAGCTCAAGCTGCATCCGTTTTGCATGTTCATCTTGAGTCTGGTTTAAACCAATTTCCTGATCATCATAACCTTGTTGCTCAATTAAATGTGATGGGACTTTGGCATAATCCTGTATGAGCCATTTCACTAAGCCATAGGTCTGAATCAGAATAATCACGATGAATGGTAAAGCCGTCACAATAGTTGCCGTTTTCATGGTGTCTAATGGTGCTTTACTAAAGATCATGGCAATTGGAACTAAGGTCAGCATGACACACCAGAACAGACGTGCATTTGGCGATGGGTCTTGCCCTTCACTTAAACCGCGTGTACATGTTGCTGAAACTGCATACCCAACTGCATCCATATGCGCTGCCAAGAACACCACCATAATGCCGAGGAAAATCCACATCATGAGTTTTCCGGCAGGTAATAGGCTAAGCAATTGACCAATCGCAACCTCACCACCTTGTTGACTTAAGATTTGTGGCACATTTACAGCCCCATGAATAAAGCTATAAACACTATAGTTTTCAAACACACCAAAGATGAACCAAAGACCGACACTACCACCAATTACCATGGCAAAGATCACTTCTTTAATAGTACGGCCTTTAGAAACACGCGTTACAAAGAGTGCCACACCCGGTGCATATGAAATCCACCATAACCAGTAGAAAACAGTCCATTCACGGGTAAACTTGCCGTCACCCATTGGATCGGTAAACAAGCTCATATCGACAAAGTTAGTTGCCATTAATCCGAAACTCATTAATGAATTATTCAAAATGAATTGAGTCGGACCAAAGCAAAGTACATAAATTGCAAATAACACTACACCCAAGCACACCATATGGCTTAAACGCTGCATGCCCTTGTCCATACCTACATATGAACTGAGTGCGAACAGAACTGAAACTGCCAAAATAATGATGACCTTGGTCATAAAGGTATTTGGAATGCCTGTGAGCTGAGACAAAATATTGGTAAATGTTACGGCAGTGAGTACCAATGAAATCGTCAATGCACCGAACATGCAAAGCAAGAACATTAAGTCGACTAAACGACCAACCACGCCGGTTGATTTAAAGCCTGTCACAGCCTCAATCACTGAAGCTAAACTTAAACCCTTGTTTTTTCTCACATGATAGCTGTAGCACAAAGAAATTGATGCCAAAGCATAAATTGCCCATGCACTTAAACCTGAGTGAAAAAATGAATAAGCCACGCTATATTTCAATGCTTCTGCTGACTCAGGCGGTAAGCTCAAACCTGGAGTTTGATAATAGTAGGCCCAGTCCAAAAAGCCCCAGTACAATGTAGAAGACCCAATACCCGACAAGATGAACATAAAAATCCATGACATTGTGCTGTATTGAGGTTTTCCTTCTCCAAGCTTAATTTTTCCGTATTTACTAAAGGCAAGACCAAAAGTAAAAATGATAGCTAAAAAAGCAAACAGTAATACTGGGGTTGTAAATACCGATGTCGTCCACTGCATCCACGTTGCAGCAATCTTTATCGATTCTTGCGAATAAATCGCCAAACCAGCAACTGAAATAAATACAAACAGTAGGCTGGTTACGGCAAGAAATTTATCCGTATAAATTTTTGTGTTTTGATTATCCATATCCATACATCCATTTTTGGATGGCGTTATTCCATAGCGAATACGTCCATTTTAGTTTGGGCTACACATGATGCAATTGCATCTCCTACCTCATAAGTTTTTGCCTGACCGCCGATATCGGCTGTTTTTGGACCATTAATTAATACATTTTCAATCGCCTGCATAATATCTTGACCCGCTTGGATACAGCGCTCGTCTTCTTCACCAAAGAATTCGAACATCATGGCACCCGACCAAATCGCAGCGATTGGGTTGGCAATTTGTTTACCGTAAATATCTGGTGCCGAACCATGGACAGGTTCAAACAGTGATGGAAATTTTCTTTCTGGGTTTAAATTTGCCGATGCGGCTAAACCAATGGTTCCCGTACATGCAGGACCTAAATCGGAAAGAATATCGCCAAATAAATTTGATGCCACAACCACATCAAAGCGTTCAGGTTGTAAAACAAAACGAGCCGCTAAAATATCAACATGCTGTTTATCAGCTTGAATTTGTGGATACTGTTTTGCCATCGCATCAACGCGCTCATCCCAGTACGGCATGCTCACTGCAATACCATTTGACTTGGTCGCTGCGGTAATTTTTTTCGCATCTCGCTGATTTGCAAACTCAAATGCATAACGCAAAATTCGGTCTACGCCATGACGTGTAAATACGGCTTCTTGTAAAACAAACTCGCGGTCTGTTCCTTCAAAAGCTTTACCGCCAATCGCTGAGTATTCACCTTCACTATTTTCACGAACCACGTAGAAGTCGATATCGCCCGGTTTTTTACCTACCAATGGACATTTCACACCCGGCATTAAGCGCACTGGACGTAAATTCACATATTGGTCAAAACCACGACGGAACTGGAGCAGCGAACCCCAAAGCGAAATATGGTCAGGTACTTTATCTGGCCAGCCTACAGCGCCAAAATAAATTGCATCGTAGCCCTGCAAAGTTTCAAACCAGTCATCTGGCATCATTTTGCCGTGCTCAAGGTAGTAATCACAGCTTGCCCAATCGAAAGCATCTAACTGAAGATCAATGCCGTACTTCTCTGCTGCTGCCTTTACAACCTTAATACCTTCTGGTAGAACTTCTAAACCAATGCCATCGCCTGCAATCGTGGCAACTTTATATCTTTTTGCCATAAGCTTCCTTCACACCTTCGACTAATATCCTTGTATGGCTTAAACATGATGTTTTAAGCAAAAATGATCAACAACAGAACTATCACTCCAATGGACACGGATCGTGAATAATCTACCTAACCTATCGGATTTAAAGGTTTTTTGCACAGTCGCCAAACTAAAAAGTTTTGTCGAATCTGCTGAGGAACTCGGGACATCGCCAGCTTTTATTAGCAAGCGAATTAATATTTTAGAAAACACGTTGAGCTGCAAACTTTTTCATCGCAGTACACGTCACGTTAGCCTGACAGAAGATGGCAAACTCATTCTTGAGAGAGTTTCAAATATTCTTGAAGAATTTGATGAAGTTTGTGAACTGGTCAATAACCCACTCAGTACGCCTACGGGTCGTATGGATATTATTAGTAGCTTTGGTTTTGGCAGAAAACATGTCGCACCAATTTTGTCTAAATTAATGATGCTGTATCCAAAACTACAGATTCATTTTGATACCATCGACAATACCAAAGACCTGATTCAACACAGTATTGATTTAGACATTAGAATTGGTAATGAAATTGCACCCAATATGATTGCGAAGAAGCTGGCTTCTAATTTTCGTATTTTGTGCGCGTCACCGAGTTATTTACTTAAACACGGCGTACCTGACAGTATTGAAGATTTACAAACACATGACTGTTTAACAATTAGTGAACGCGACCAATCCTCGGTTTTATGGAAATTTAGGCATGCTTCCGAAGATGTCTCAGTGCATATCAAACCCCGCTTTGTTTCAAATAACGGCGAAATTATTCATCAACTTGCCATAGAAGGTCACGGTATTATTTTCCGTTCGATTTGGGATGTAGCAGATGAATTGATCACCGGCCAACTTCAGCATATTTTGCCTGAATACTGGCAAGATGCAGATGTCTGGGCGGTTTATCCATCACGACTCAAAAGCTCCTCCAAACTGCAAACCTGTATTTTGTTTATTCAAAATGAATTGCTCAATCGTTTACAGCATGTGCAAAACCTAAGCCGTGGACAACTCATTTCACCAGCCGTCAAACGAGAACCACCGCCTGAAAAAGTCTTTCTATAAAAAAAACCCTAAGTGGGCCTGTTCACTTAGGGCAATAGTTTACTTTTAACTTTTAGAAATAATATCCAATTGAAAGATAAAACAGTTTATCCCAATCATTACTGCTACCTTGTGCAAGGCCATTCGCCCCACCACCTACCATTGGATCATTTTTACTCATAATATATTCACCCTGAATACCAATGGCTTTGTAATTAAAATAAACGCCTGCAATTAAACGCTCAGAGTCTTTATATCCATCCTCATCTTTGAAAAAGCGGCTATGAGAGATATAGGGCTTAATATTTTCAATTTTGTGGAATGGCTGAGCAAAGGTATAGTTAATTTCATTGACTAGATATTTGCCTTTGTTAGCAACTTGATACGGATAATCAAATGCTCCAATGGTTGAGCTATTTGGCAATAAATTATCGCCATTAGTGACATCTTGCTTACCTGCTAAGAACATCCATTGCCATGCTTGATATTGCGTTTGAGCAAATACATTCCATGATTTGCGGTGTCCATCTTCATCTGTTCTTTTATTTTCTAAATCTGAATACCAAACTGAACCACCTAACTCGGTCGAAAATTTTTGAGCTTTATCAAGCTCAAATTTTCTAGAGGCCCGCGCAATCCACATATTTTTTTCTTCAATATTGGTCCCTACCGTCAAGTCATCAGCTTCAACGAAATTACCACTATATCGGCTTGAGTCTTTTGATGTCCCCTTATAATTTCCTCCATCAGTTGGATAGAATCCTAAGGTTAAATTGTATTTGTCATCTGCAAATTTATATTTAATCCCCAGATTATCAATATCTTCTAAACCAACGGTATTTAAAAGCGTTTCGTAATAACTACTTCCCCAAAATTCACCAAAGCCAAAATCAACAGGCTGCAAACCTGCCGTGACTCTTTGTTGGTCAGATAACTTATACCCTACCCAAGCTTTTTTTAGAAAAATCGCATCACACAAGCGATCATATTGATAACAGCGAGCATCTGCTCCTGCAATCCAGTTTGGATTTTCATAACCCAACACTAATTTAATATCTGTGAGTCGCCAGTCATCATTTTGGGAACCTTCATTCGCCCCGACCACATAATCTTTATGTAAATAGCGAGAACGTATTGCACCAGACACTTTAAATTGACCCGAATCTAAAGTTGGATCACCCCAACTCAAATCAGCTGCAGAGACTTGTGTTCCAGCAGTTAAACTTAGAATTCCTAAAAATAATAATGACCTTTTCATGTCTTCAACATCCTTGTTAAGTGTTATAAGAACATGAAGAAATTGGCTTAGACAAACAATGCCAGAAGTATGAAGTCGGTCTTTACAAACTGTGTTTAATCAAAAAAACAAGCATAAAAAAAGACCACGCAGGAGCGTGGTCTGTAAAATGGTGGCTATGACGAGACTTGAACTTGTGACCCCCGCATTATGAGTGCGGTGCTCTAACCAACTGAGCTACATAGCCGTAAACTGTGCGCGCATTATCTTAGCTTCTTAACCGCGCGTCAAGAAAAATTTTCAATAAAATGAGGTGAAGTGAGCCTATAAGCCGGGTTCTGTCGAGGATGGTCATTCCTCTAGGCGTACAATCACTCATACGCTCAAGCGACCTACCCGAATCCAGTACGGGCCGCACCTAGGATTCCTATTTGGTCTTGCTTCTGGTGGGGTTTGCCATGCCGTGAACTGTTACCAGACACGCGGTGCGCTCTTACCGCACCCTTTCACCCTTACCTCACGAATGAGGCGGTCTACTCTCTGCTGCACTTTCCGTCGGCTTTCACCGCCCAGGCGTTACCTGGCACCCTGCCCTATGAAGCCCGGACTTTCCTCTCCTGCTTCAGTCACGGAGACCTCCACAGCAGCGACCATCCGGCTCACTTCGAGGGCGCATATTAACAAATTTATTGACTAATTGCTTGTGCTTTTTTGAGCAATTAATCTTTTATATTTGTCGAGTAACTGTTCTTCCGTTTCCTCATGCTGCGGATCTTTTGGAATACAGTCTACTGGACAAAATAATTGGCACTGTGGCTGGTCATGGTGACCAACGCACTCTGTACATAAATCCGGATTGATTTCATAAATCACTTCGCCCATAAAGATCGCTTCATTGGGACAAACTGGTTCACAAACATCGCAGTTTATGCATTCATCAGTGATATATAACGACACGTTACCAACCTTGTTGATGTTTACGTTCAAAGGCTTCAACCACAGCTTGCGGAACAAACTTGGTTACATCTCCTTTTAAACGAGCAATTTCTCGAATTAATGTCGAAGAAATAAAAGAATACTGTTCAGAAGGTGTTAAAAACACCGCCTCGAAATGTGGATCAAGCTGACGGTTCATATTGGCCAGTTGAAATTCATATTCAAAGTCAGAAACTGCTCTTAAACCACGAAGTACTGCTGTGGCCTTTTGTTCTTTAAAAAAATTAACCAACAAACCATCAAAACCTACAAACTCAACATTTGATAGATGGCCTAATGATGATTGCGCCAGTGCAACTCTTTCTTCTAAGCTGAACAAAGGGTTTTTATGATGTCCAATTGCAATCGCTACTACAACTTCATCAAACATTCTTGATGCTCTAGTAACTAAATCAACGTGCCCATTCGTGATAGGGTCAAATGTTCCAGGATAAATTACACGCGTTTTAGACATCCGCTAGTACTCTAATTGTATTGTGCGCCTATTTTAGCAAAAGTTATACATGAGACGAAATATTGATATGTGGGAAAAAACTTCACCTTGGCATCAGTTTACGGCACAATAGGGACAATTGTGGAAGTTTGAATTATGGCGAAAGCAACAGTAGTAAAGAAACATAATGGCGGAACCATTGCACAAAACAAACGTGCCCGTCATGATTATTTTATCGAAGAAAAATTTGAAGCTGGCATGTCTTTACTAGGCTGGGAAGTAAAATCTTTACGTGCCGGTCGTATGAGTTTGACAGAAAGTTATGTCATTTTTAAAAATGGTGAAGCATTCTTATTTGGTGCTCAGATTCAACCACTCCTTTCTGCATCTACACATATTGTGCCGGAAGCTACACGTACACGAAAATTATTATTATCTCGTCGTGAACTTGAAAAGCTTATGGGTGCAGTGAACCAAAAAGGTTATTCGTGCGTTCCATTAGCATGTTACTGGAAAGGTCATCTGGTTAAGCTTGAAATTGCACTCGTGAAAGGTAAACAACTTCACGATAAACGAGCAACTGAAAAAGAACGTGACTGGCAACGTGATAAAGCACGTATATTTCATAAGTAATAGACTAAAAAGCCTCTTTATAGAGGCTTTTTTATTTTTCACTAATTTAATCTATATAAAAGCCCAGCAATATATTCACCAAACCATTTAGCCGTATCTAAATCACCTTGCGGCGGTGTAATTTCAACAGGTGCATTATCTGATTGAGTCATCAACCCTAAACAGCTCGATAAACGGTTTAAATCGGTTTCAGTATGGCCTGTTGTCATTAAAGGTAAACCTGACCACAACATGCCGTGCTGCATCGCAAAAATATTAAGTTGTTGCAGAACCGCCAGTTTATCACCACTTAAACCGCCCGAATTTGCAAAACCCGCTGCTAACTTACCCTGCCATAAACGATTTTTCCAACGTTTAGATGTACTATCCATAAACTTTTTAAAATCGGCAGTTACGCTTCCCATATAAGTTGGGGAACCAAAAATAATGCCCTGTGAGGCATCTAAAACATCCCAATCAATATGCTCAATATTCATCACATGTACTTTGACGCCCATCACTTCGGCGCCACTTGCGATAGCAGACGCTACCTTTGCAGTGTGGCCATAGGGACTGTGATAGACAATAGAGAGATGTTTTTCAGGCAAAGACATAAGCTTAATATTTTGAGCGATTTTTTCTATTTTATCATTTTATTAAAACTTGCTAAACCTTCCTCTATAAACATGAAATCTCAGTACTTGCCTTAATTTCTTGAATAAATATGGAAAATTCAAAATAAAAAACTCTCTTATGCTATTTTGAAATTTAAACAACATAAGAGAGTATTATTAAAACAATCATATCCTTAAGAAGAAATATGATTTTTCAAAACTACATAAAAACAAAAGTTGCCATACGGCCAGTTTTAGCGTCACGGCGGTAAGAAAAATATTCATCTTGCTGTTGGTATGAACACTGATCTCCCCCTAAAACTTTTTCAACTCCTAGGCTCTGTAAGATAAAACGAGCAATTGCATACAAATCAGCATGAAATTTATTTGGAGCTGCCCCATCAATAAATGTAGTTTCCAATTCAGGATATTTACTACAAAAAGCAGTTTTTACCTCTGCTCCGATTTCAAAGCAAGGTTGACTAATCGCTGCACCCAACCATGCCCATGTTGGAGGGTTCTGCATTGCAGCAACTGTATTTTCAATAATACCTCCCGCTAAACCTCGCCACCCTGCATGTAAGTTAGCAATTTCTGTACCTTCAGCATTACCAAGCACGACAGGTAAACAATCGGCTGTCATCATCATTAACGCATGACCTTTGGTTTGCGTAATCAAGCCGTCGCCAATTAAAGCTGTAAAAGGAATTTGTTCATTTACTGTATGGCAAATCGTGCTATGTGTTTGGGTCATCCATGTCATTTTTTTAACCCCAAACTGAGCAAATTCATCTAACAGCATCATCCGATGCTGCTGGACACGCTGAGCTTCGTCTTTAACGTGCAAAGCAAGGTTAAAACCTGTTAGCTCTGTTTGCTCTGCTGGTAATGCCAAAGGGTGATGAACTCGTGTCTGCCCTACGAATACGCCTTGAGGTAAACCCTGAACAAATTCCATATACCAGTCCTTAATATGCAGCGTTTTCTGTACGTAAAACATTAACCAACTGCGTAAAATCTTCAGGCCATGGTGCTTCGAATAACATTTCTTCACCAGTACGAGGATGTTTTAAGCCCAATTTAGCAGCATGAAGTGCTTGGCGTTTAAAACCGCGTAAAGTTTCGATGAGTAACTCAGATGCCCCTGCCGGAATACGTACACGGTTCATATAAACTTGATCACCGACCAAACCATGTCCAATATAACTAAAGTGAACGCGAATCTGGTGGGTACGGCCAGTCTCAAGTTGCGCTTGTACACGGGTAAAGTCTCTAAAACGCTCTTTCACGTTATAGTGCGTTACAGCATCACGCCCACCCGGCAAAATTGCCATTTTTACACGGTCAACCGGATGTCTTTTAATCGGCTCATCGATTGTGCCACCTGCGATAATATTGCCATAAGTGACTAAGTCATAAATACGATAAACAGATTTATCTCCCAATTGTTTACTCAAAGAAAATTGTGCTTCGAGATTTTTAGCAACAACTAGTAAACCACTGGTATCTTTATCAATACGATGTACTAGACCAGCACGTGAAAGCTCGGCTGACTTAGGTGAATGGTAAAGCAAAGCATTGACCAAAGTACCCGAGGTATTACCTGCGCCAGGATGAACCACCATACCTACCGGTTTATTAATGACTAAAATATCTTCATCTTCGTAAACAATATCGAGTGGAATATTTTCTGGTTGACTGTTGGTCTGTGCTTCAAGCTCAACATTTAAAGTTAGCGTTTCATTGCCTTCGCAGCGATATTTAGGTTTGACAATGTTACCATTTACCAACAGATGACCTTCTTTCATCCATTGTTTAAGTTTTTCGCGTGAAAACTCACTCCACAGCATGGCTGCCACTTGGTCGATACGTTGCCCTAAGTAGCTTTCATCTAACTGAACTTGCAACGATAAACGTGTTGCAGTTGTATCAGAAGTATGGTTATCTGCATCCTCAGAATCTTCTAGTAAATTGAAGTCTGTTTCAGAGAAGTTTGTGTTTGAAGATTGTGCTGAAGTCATTTGATCATTTAGATAAAAGTGGTTTAATAGCGCAATTGTAGCTCATTGCCCAACATAACAGAGGAGTTTTTATGTCGCTACCACGTTATAAAATTACGATGCTTGCCTTATCTTTAGGTGTAGCGTCTGCATTTGTGGGCTGTAGCAGCAATCCAAGTAAAAAAGAAGTGGTCGATACTGGCCCTCAATCTAGTGAACAAGCATATTTTGACAAGGCTCAAAAGGCTCTTGATCGTGGTCAATATCTTGACGCTACCAAATCTTTAGAAGCGATTGATACTTATTATCCAACTGGACAATACGCACAACAAGCACAACTTGAACTTCTCTATTCAAAATTTAAGCAAAAAGATTATGAAGGTGCGATTGCACTCGCAGAACGTTTTATTCGTTTAAATCCTCAGCATCCAAATGTAGATTATGCTTACTACGTACGTGGCGTATCTAATATGGAGATGAACTACGATAGCTTGTTGCGTTACACCTCTTTGCAACAATCTCACCGTGATGTGAGTTATTTAAAAGTTGCATATCAAAACTTTGTTGATCTTATCCGTCGCTTCCCAAGTAGCCAGTATTCTGTCGATGCAGCACAGCGTATGAAGTTTATTGGACAAGAGCTTGCTGAAAGTGAAATGAATGCAGCGCGTTTTAACGTTAAACGTAAAGCGTGGATTGCCGCGGCTGAACGTTCACAATGGGTGATTGAACACTATCCACAAACACCTCAAGTACCAGAAGCTTTAGCAACTTTGGCATATAGCTATGATCAATTAGGTGATAAGGCAACTTCGCAACAATACATCGAAGTTTTAAAACTTAATTATCCGAGCCTTGTCAATAAAAACGGCACTGTCAACATGCGTGCTGCACGTAAAGAAGGTAACTGGATCAACCGTGCAACCTTAGGTATTCTTGGTCGTGAATCTAAGTCTGTAACACCTGATACGACTACTTCTTCTGAAGCTGAACCAAAACGTAGTCTACTAAACCGCGTAAGCTTTGGTTTAATTGGTAACTCGGGTAAAGAAGAAGCTGAAGAAACAACTAACACACCTGTTGAAGCACCAAAAAGTGAACGTAGTTGGACTAATCGCTTAAGCTTCGGTTTACTAGATAAACCTGAGCCAAAAGCAGCAGAAGGCGCAACAATTGCACCAGCAACGTCTTCGAGTGAAGCACCGAGTGCCTCACCAGCAGATAACGAAGCAGATGACGCTGCTCAATAAGCAATAAAAGCTTAAAAATAACCAACAAACAGGCAAGTAATATCACTTGCCTGTTTGTTTTTATAAAATAGTAAAATATTTATCGGGCATATCTCGATTCATCATGTCAGAATAATCTGACCTATCGCATCATTAGTTTAAACACGGTTATCTGAATTATGGCAATTCCACAGCATACGATTGATCAGATCTTAGATCGCACAGATATTGTCGATCTGATTGGTCAACGTGTGAAACTGAAAAAAACCGGACGAACTTATTCTGGTTGTTGCCCTTTTCATCAAGAGAAAACACCTTCTTTCCATGTTTACCGCGATAAACAGTATTATCACTGCTTTGGCTGTCAGGCGAACGGAAACGCTATTCGCTTCCTAATGGACATTGATAACCGAAACTTTATTGATGTGATGAAGGAATTATCGAGTAATACGGGAGTCGAATTACCAAAAGATAATACTGATAATAAAAAACTGTCTTATACGCGCCAAGTTACAAAGCCATCAACACCGCCCAAAACGGTTGCTGAACCGACTACTCAAGCACCTATAGAAGATCAGTACAATACGTTTGAACCCGTATATTTTGATGATCCCTTTGCCCAGTTTGAACAGCCATTTAGCTTTGATGAGCCAGTACAAGAAGGTAATTTATATGACCTTCTAGAAAATGTTGCCCAGTTTTACGAACATCAATTACCGACTAGTCAAAAAGCTAAAAATTACTTTAAGCAACGCGGTTTAAGTGACCAGACTATTCAGTTCTGGCGTTTAGGTTATGCTCCTGAAGACTGGCAGCATCTAGAAAAAGCTTTCCCTTATGATATTGAGGGCTTAAAGCAGCTTGGCCTCATCCGTTCAAGTGACAGTGGTCGTGACTTCGACCTTTTACGTGATCGTGTTATTTTTCCAATTCGGGACCCTAAAGGCCGTGTAGTTGGCTTTGGTGGTCGTGCGCTCAATGATGAAATTAAGCCTAAATACATCAACTCGCCCGATTCGGAAGTATTCCATAAAAATCAATTACTGTATGGGCTATACGAAGGCCGAAAATTAAAAGCAAATGACTGGTTAATGGTCGAAGGATATATGGATGTCATTGCTTTACAGCAATATGGCATTACTGGTGCAGTTGCGACTTTAGGAACGGCAAGTAATACCGAACACCTTAATATCTTATTTAAACAAAATAACCGGATTACGATTGCTTTTGACGGTGATGCTGCAGGTCAAAAGGCCGCACGCCGAACTTTAGAAATTGCATTACCCTTACTCAATGATGGTCGTGAGCTCAAATTCTTTGTATTGCCAAATGACCATGACCCTGACTCTTTAATCCGCCGTGAAGGGGTGGAAAATTTCCAGAAGCTTCTACAGCAAGCTCCTTTACTTTCTGACTTTGTTTTTGCTCATCTTACTGGGCAACATGACATTAGTACGCCCGAAGGTAAAAGTCTTGTTATGGGCGAATTAAGAGAATTGACTGAGTTATTGCCAAAACAAGGGTCTTTTCGCTATCTACTAACCCAATCTTTCCGTGAAAAATTAGGCTTAGGTAAGCGTTTCACTCCACAAATTAGCCACGATGCATCCCTATCTTTTAATATTCAAACGAAAGATGAAGACTTTGCAATTGCAATTTTGATGCATCATCCGTTTCTTTATATTCATTTTGAAGGATTACGGGCTTATATTCCGCAAGATGAGTTGTTGGCTAAAATATTAGCAATTTTAAACCGTATATTTGACGAATTGCCTGATGACCAAGAACTAGCTACCTACTATGTTTTAGGTGCTTGTAGCAGTTATTGCCATGAAATTGCAGATATTATGCAAAGGACCAATATTCAAGCCTTAACTCAAGCACCGGAAGTAGCAGATAAACTCGCAAAAGAATATGCTTTAGGCTTACAAGAAAGATATTTACGTCAAAAACTAAAATCTAAAATCTCATTAGTTGAGTCAAGAAACTTAAGACAACAACTCAATGAACTTACCAAACAGATTAGCTTAAGACTTCTTTCTTAACGTTTGGGTTTTCGCTCATGATCGAATACATCCTGTAAATGTTGCTGTAACCATTCAAAATAGTCCGGGCTCTCTGCTTTTGCAGCTTCACGCAACAACATAGAGGTCGGATGTATTAGTTTTTGCGTCAAACGATGGGCAAATTGCTGCAACACTTGCTCAGGATTTCCACCATGATGCAGAGCCTCTAATGCCTGGGTAAGCTCTCGCTGACTAATTTCTTCACTATGTTGGCGGTAAGCATGAATTGTACTGCCCGCCTCTTTGACTTTTTGATGCGTAATTAGCTGGGTGGCTAGCTGATTAACCATCACCTCAGCTTCAACAGCCGCTTGACGACGTTGAGCCAAGTTTTCATCGATCACACTTTGTAGATCATCTACACCGTATAAATACACCCCATCAAGCGACTCTACTTTAGGGTCAATATCACGCGGTACAGCTAAATCGACCATTAACATTTGCTGATAACGGCGTTTTTTTAATGCAGTTTTGACATCTGCATAAGCAATAACCTGATGCAAACTACCCGTACAACTTGAAACAACATCGGCACGATATAGATTCTCAGCCAAATCTGAAAAATCAATAATCTCAACTTCAACTTGATGTGCAATTTCTTGGGCCAATTGATCGGCACGTTCACGGCTACGATTACAAATAATCATCTTGGCGACGCCCATTTCAGCTAAATGCTTGGCAACAAGGCTGTTCATTTCGCCTGCAGCAACCACCATAACCGTTAGTTTTTCAGGTTTACTAAAAACCTGTAAAGCGAGCTGGGCAACTGCATAACCCATTGAAACGGCATGACTACCTACAGCTGTTTCAGAGCGCACACGTTTAGCGGCGTAAAAAGCGTACTCAAATACACTATTTAATTCTGGAGAAACTGTTTGCGCTTCTTTAGACAATGCTAGAGCACTTTTCACCTGCCCTAAAATTTGCGGTTCGCCCAACATGAGTGAGTCCAAACCACTTGCTACACGCATTAAATGTGTGATGGCTTGAGCATTTTCGTAACGATAAACATGATGAATTAACTGCTTTACATCAATATTATTGGCATCAGCTAACCATTTCAGAAGGCTTTCGGCATCTTCCGCCATGGCGTAGACTTCTGTACGGTTACATGTTGAGACAACCACTAAGTCTTTTAAAGACTCGTGATGACGTTGTTCGGCAAGCAAATTACTTAATCGCTCTGCATTGAAAGCAATTTGCTCGCGGAGTTCTACAGAAGCTGTTTGATGGTTGACACCCAATGCAAAGAAAGACATATCAGATCATCATTTCGCTAAATTTATGCTATTGTGCAACATCGGTGTCATAAAAAGCATTACTTTGGATCAATAAAAATTGCGTCAAATGAATAGCCGTATTAATTTTAACGGTGCTTCGATAAGACAGTATTCTACCACATTCTTATTGTTAGGTAGCATGTCCTCATATGTCTATGCACGTCCAGTGCAAGAGACCTATGCCGTGCATTCATTTGATCAGGCTTTACAGCAGAGTATGGTTGCTGAATTTGCCTTAGCTTATGACGATATTCCCACAGCACTGCACAATTACACAGTGCTTGCGATAAAAAGCAACTCAACAACAATTAAACAGCGTGCATTAGACGTTGCACTTGAATATAACGACTTACAAGCTGCATTAAATATTGCAACACATTGGGTTGTTCAAGAGCCTAAAGATGTCCCTGCTTTATTTTATTTATCGCATATTGCGCTAAAAACACATGAATATCAGCTTGCTGCCGAGACTTTAGATAAAATTTTAAAAATAGATCCAACTGCCGATCTTGAACAAATTTTGGCAAGCATTGCACCTGAAAATGCACAGGATCGAGAAGTTTTATTAACCGCTTTACGTTCTAGTGCAGAGAAAGACAACCCATCCATCTTAGCGCTTATTGCCAACCTAGAAGCACAAAATGGTCAGTTAGAACCGGCCTTAAGTACCATTAATCGCGCACTACGCCGTCGCCCTAAAGTGACCAGCTTTATCTTAATGAAAGCCAATTTACTAATCGCACTCAGTGATCAGGAAGGTGCTTTAAAATGGTATGCAAAATCAAGCCGTAAATATAAGAAAAACCTAGACATTCGCCTAGCCGAAGTACGTTACCTCATCCAGATTAATCAACCCCAGCTTGCTCTTGAAAAATTAGAGAAAATTATTCAAAGCAATCCTCATGCTGAAGAGGCTTTGTTTATTGCTGGTTTAACCAGTATTGACCTTAAGCAATATGATAAGGCAGAACAATATCTGGTTGATTTACGCAACTCTGCAAAATATCAAAATGAGGCGTATTACTACTTAGCGATTAATGCTGAAAGAAAACAACATTATGAAACTGCTAAAGCTTATTACCGTTTAGTCGATGGTAGTTTGTATATTGTTTCAAGACGCAATCTCATTGCGATCTATGATAAACAAGAAAACTTACACGACGCTTTACGCTTTTTAACCCAAGAACGAGTCAATTATCCTCAGCATGCAAGCTTTCTTTACCAAGCTCAAGCTGAAATTTTAAAGAAGATGGGCAATAAAAAAGCTGCATTAAATTTATTAGATGAAGCGATCAAAAACTTACCAGATGATCCGGAGCTCATCTATGCAGAAGTTTTATTATTAGACCCTTATACTGACCGCGATAAACTCGATAAAACACTCAAACAATTATTGCAGTTAGAACCCAATAGCCCAACGTATCTAAACGCCTATGCTTATACATTAGCTTTGCAAAATCGTAGGCTTAAGGAAGCACGTCAATATGCTGAACAGGCTTTAGAATATGCCCCTGAACAAGCTTCTATTCTGGATACGCTAGGCTATATCGCATTTTTACAAAATGATTATGAAGCGGCTGCGGAAGCTTTAGGCAAAGCATATGAACTAAGTCATAACATAAATATTGGCATTCGTTACGCTAAGGCACTTTATATGCAAGGATCATTAACTCAGTTCAGTGCCGTGTTACAACAACTGAAACAAAAGCACGCAAATGATCCACAATTACAACAACTTGATGCGTTAATTTTACCTACATCTGCAAAAAAGAGTTAAATTTATGAGCAAACTTGCCCAACTGTGCACAGCGATCTGTGGATCAAGTGTTTTATTTTTAACCGGTTGTCAGCATTTTACTCAACCTAAAGCTGCAGTTACCCACCAAGTACAAGACGAAAAACACTTCAATTTACAAGGTAAAATTGGAGTACGCACCCCCCAGCAAACTGGTAGTGCATTCTTTACATGGATTCAACAGCAAGACAATTTCGATATCGAATTAAGCGGTATTTTAGGTGTTGGAAAAACACAAATACAGGGTAAACCTGGTGAAGTTACTCTAAACAGTGCTAAAACTGGACTGATTACGGCTGCATCTCCTGAAGAACTTTTAGAGCGTGCAACTGGCTGGCAAGCACCAATTACTCATTTAACCAGTTGGATTTTAGCGAAACCTGCAACTTTAAATGCTCAAATTAGTAAAGATAATGCAAATCGTGTGAGCCAACTCATCGAAGATGGCTGGACAGTTAATTTTAGTTATGATGGTGAACAAACTCTACCAAATAAACTGATTTTAAAGCAGGCTCTTGCTGAAGATAAAGAAAACCGTATTACAATGGTGATCCAAAACCGCTAATCCTTACTTATATAAATCTATGATTCGAGTACCTTCTCCAGCTAAGCTCAACCTGTTTTTGCATATCACAGGACGTCGTGAAAATGGTTACCATGAACTACAAACTATTTTCCAACTTATTGATTTATATGACTGGATGACATTTACGCCTATATCTGAAGATGAGATTCAGATTGAAGGTTTAGGTGAGGTTCAACTTGAGCAAAATCTGATTTATCGGGCGGCACAGATATTACGCCCTCACGCTCAAAATCCTTGCGGACTCCATATAAAAATTGAAAAAAATATTCCGATGGGTGCCGGTTTAGGTGGCGGTTCTTCCAATGCAGCAACGACGCTTATTGTCTTAAATCAATTATGGCAATGTGGTCTAACTGAAGAACAATTAGCTCAGTTCGGTGTCAAGCTTGGTGCCGATGTTCCAATTTTTATTTATGGGTTAAATGCATGGGCTGAAGGGATTGGTGAACATTTATCATTCATAGACTTAGATCAAAAACAATTCATTGTTTTAAAACCTGATTGTTTTATCAGCACTCAACTGCTTTTTTCACAAAAAACATTGACAAGAGATTCTAAGCCCACTACATTTTGCGCCTATCAGTTAGAACCTTCTAATTTCGGAAATAACTTTGAGCCTTTGGCTAGAGAGTTATACCCTGAAGTTGAAGAAGCAATGCAATATCTCGATCAGTTTGGTCATGCAAAGCTTACAGGTACAGGTGCTTGTGTTTTTGCTGAGGTAACCGATGAAATGAATGTTGATGACATTCTTAAACATGCACCATGTAAAGCTTACTTGGTACATAGTTTAAAAGAATCTCCTTTACGTCATTTTAAAGTTGCAAGTTAGGGGCGTCGCCAAGTGGTAAGGCAGCGGGTTTTGATCCCGCCATCCGTTGGTTCGAATCCAGCCGCCCCTGCCATTTTCCACCTGTAATGATGATTGTATTAGGGGCGTCGCCAAGTGGTAAGGCAGCGGGTTTTGATCCCGCCATCCGTTGGTTCGAATCCAGCCGCCCCTGCCATCTTAATACAGCATCGAATTTAGGGGCGTCGCCAAGTGGTAAGGCAGCGGGTTTTGATCCCGCCATCCGTTGGTTCGAATCCAGCCGCCCCTGCCATTCTCTTATTTAAAAGACAGACTTAATTGCCTTGCTTTTTGTTGATTAACCTTGACATTGCATTGCAAAAATATTAAAGTTCTGCCGCATTAGGGGCGTCGCCAAGTGGTAAGGCAGCGGGTTTTGATCCCGCCATCCGTTGGTTCGAATCCAGCCGCCCCTGCCATCTACTTCATTACATACCAACCGCCAAGGGTGCTTCATGCCCAATCTTGTCGTTTTTAGTGGAAATGCTCATCCACAGTTCGCTCAAAAAGTCGTAAGTCACTTACATATCCCTCTAGGTGCTGCATCAGTCGGTCAGTTCTCTGATGGTGAAATTTCAGTAGAAATTACTGAAAATGTTCGTGGTAAAGACGTATTTATCGTTCAGCCTACTTGTGCTCCAACCAATGACAACCTTATGGAAATCTTGGTTATGGCAGATGCTTTGCGTCGTGCAAGTGCTGGTCGTATTACTGCTGTTATCCCTTATTTTGGTTATGCTCGCCAAGACCGTCGCCCACGTTCTGCACGTGTGCCGATCACAGCGAAAGTTGTTGCAGACATGCTTACCACTGTTGGTATTGACCGTGTCGTAATGATTGACTTACATGCTGACCAAATCCAGGGCTTCTTCGATATTCCAGTCGACAACATCTACGGTACTCCTGCTTTGCTTGCTGACTTACGTCAACAACAACATGACAACCTTATGGTGGTTTCTCCTGACGTTGGCGGTGTTGTACGTGCTCGTGCCGTTGCTAAACAGATGGGTGATATCGATTTAGCAATCATCGACAAACGTCGTCAAAAAGCCAACGAGTCGCAAGTTATGCACTTGATTGGTGACGTAAAAGATCGTGATTGCGTTATCGTAGACGACATGGTTGATACAGCTGGTACATTGTGTAAAGCAGCTGATGCGCTTAAACAATTCGGTGCACGTCGTGTTGTTGCTTACGCAACTCACCCTGTACTTTCAGGCAAAGCAATTGAGAACTTACGTAACTCTGTTATTGATGAGTTAGTTGTAACTGACACAATTCCTCTTTCTGAAGAAGCATTAAACTTAGGCAAAATTCGCCAAGTTTCTGTTGCTAGCATGGTTGCTGAAACGATTCGTCGTATTAATAACGAAGAGTCTATCAGCGCGATGTTCGATAGTTTATAATATTGCAGCTTTTTTCTTAACCCTAGCTTTGGCTGGGGTTTTCTATCACTAAACTGGTCGCAAGTTTAGTTTATTTAATCTTTAATGAGGATTTATCTCATGGCAAACTTCGTATTAAACGCTCAAGCGCGTGCTGAAGACAAACAAGGGAAAGGTGCGAGCCGCCGCCTTCGTCGCGAATCTTTAGTTCCAGCTATCATCTACGGTGGTAACGCTGAGCCTGTAGCAGTTACTTTAGAACTTCGTGAGCTTGTAAAAGCTTTAGAAAGCAACGCTTTCTTTGAAGAAGTTGTTGAAATCAAAGTAGGTGACAAAGTTGAAAACGTTAAAATCCAAGCGTTACAACGTCACCCAGCTAAAAACACTCCTATGCACGCTGACTTCAAACGCGCATAAGTGTTTAAAGGCGTAGATTAGTGTCAAATATTTCGCTAATTGTTGGTTTGGGCAATCCTGGTTCAGAATATGCCCAAACCCGCCATAATGCAGGTTTCTGGTTCGTCGAACAGCTTGCAGATAAATATGGCATTACATTAAAAAATGATCCAAAATTTCACGGAATCAGTGGTCGTGGTAATATAGAAGGGCATGATGTTCGCTTACTTCTACCTATGACTTATATGAATCGTTCCGGACAAAGTGTTGTTCCTTTCTCAAAATTCTATCAAATTGCTCCTGAAGCAATTTTGATTGCTCATGATGAACTTGATATGAACCCTGGTGTAATTCGCCTCAAAACAGGCGGTGGACACGGCGGTCATAACGGTTTACGTGATATTGTCCCGCATATTGGCCCAAATTTTCATCGTTTACGTATTGGTATTGGACATCCTGGCTCAAAAGAAAGAGTTTCTGGACATGTGCTCGGGAAAGCACCAAGTAGTGAACAAAGCCTGATGGATGGAGCAATTGATCATGCTCTCTCTAAAGTAAAGTTACTTGTTCAAGGGCAAGTACCACAGGCCATGAATCAAATTAATGCGTATAAACCAGCTTAAATTGTTGAACAATCAAGCTTGCTATCTTGCTTTTTTAGGAGCAAAATGCGCATCAGCCACCTAGCCGGCGGCAAAGGCGAAAGATTTCACCATAAGATCTTCATCTTAGGTCTACTCAGGAGACGCTAGCCATGCTATCTCGTTTATTAAAATGCAAAATTCACCGTGCAGTTGTAACCCATGCTGAACTTCACTATGAAGGTTCTTGTGCAATTGATGGCGTATTGATGGACTTAGCTGGTATTCGTGAATACGAAGAAATCCACGTTTGGAACGTAACTAATGGCAAGCGCTTCACAACTTACGCAATTCGTGGTGAAGATAACTCTGGCATTATTTCAGTAAATGGCGGCGCTGCTCACCAAGCAGATGTGGGCGATTTAGTTATTATTGCTACTTTTGGTGATTTCACAGAAGCTGAAGCAAATGCCCATAAACCACGCTTGGTATATGCGAACCCAGATAACACAGTCAATCACACAGCGAACTGTATTCCTGTGCAAGTTGCCTAATTAAAGATTTAAAAATAATAAAAAGCCCGTAAATACGGGCTTTTTTTATAAGACTTTATAAACTTCTGGCAGTTCCCTTCCACCAGCTCTGTTGCTGCTTACAATTTAGAGGCTGTAGCTCTTCTCCACGTAAATCAAATAAAATCGCCTCTCCTTTTGCATTTACCTTAAATTCAGCATATTTCGCTTTCTCATAGCAATGAGCTAAGCCTTCGGCAAATAAGAAACTGCGAGAAGCTGGGTACAAAGATTGATAGTGATTGTCCGGATTTTTTAAAATTAAATTCTGCTCATTAGATAAAGAGTTAGGGTCTAAAATAGTACGGATTACTCGATTTCGTGAATCTAAAATAACTTTTGCTGGAACAGAAGCATGATTAAAAATCACCTGATCTAAAGCTTCACTTTCACTTCCTGTCAGAGCTTTGAGAGATTGTAAATTTAATTCATAAGCCAACGCCATATAGTCCCCTTGTAAAATAGAACGAGGATCAACTGGTTTCAGCTTAATAAAAATACTTTTACTCTGATGCAGGTGCCATTCATTTTTCATCACTAAACCTGCAAAAAATAAAACAGTGACTATTGCAAGCATAAGAGAGAAATACTTTTTCATTACTTTTCTCCCTCAATACAATTAATTTTAGCTTCTTTCATAAGTAGCCCATATAGAGCCAGCAATATAATGCCCGACACCAAGATTGATGCACTTTTAGCTAAAAAACTTAATTGTAAACTGTAATAAAGTTGCCAAAGCACAAAGGCAAATACTACGAGCGTAACACCATAAACAATGCGATCTTTATTTTTTAAAGCCCATGTCAAAATAACAAATAAGATGAATACTTCAAAATAGCCGAGTGCAATAAGTAATATGCCAAAAACTAAAAAGGCAAAAAAAGTTATACCGTGAAGTTGCCGATAGAGATAGAAAAAACTAAAGCATAATAACCATACGCACGGCAATGCATAAAGGAACCATAGTGACTGATCAGCCGAATCAACAAGTGCTAATCCTATAAAGGTATCAAAGAATGAACTCACCCAAATTACAACGAGCGTACATAAGAAGATACTCCGCTTATACGATACGACCGCTTTACTTCCTATCAGTAGTACCGAGCTAAAAACCAAATAGTTAAGTAAGACTAAATTTAAATAAGTCTGAGTAGAGTTTAAGGACCATAATGAATGATCCATTTGTAGTAGATAGATTACTGCTATACCATAAGTTGCAAGCATTTGAATTAAAATAAAGAACCAGTGAGGCTTAAGAAAATAACTAATACATAAAATAAAGATCTGGGCAATCAATACCCATAAAATTTGATCTGTTTCAGAACCAAGATGGAATAAAAAAGCAGTCTGTCCACTCACAAATAAACAATATGCAAACTGCCGGATGAAATAACTTTGCGATTTTGTTAGTAAAGTTATAGCTACAGCAACAAAGATGATTCCAATAATTAAGGAAATAGTCTCCCAAAACACCAAAGTAAATGCTGCAAGCGCTAGACCAGCAAGCCAAGCACCAATTGCCAAAGGAATAATATAAAAACGGCTTTGACGGAAAATCTTGATTAAGAAATAACTAATGAGTGCAAACCAAGTAAAAATAATCCCCGCGATCAATAAAAAGATGAACTCATTAGAATCTTTAAATAGTTGATTAATACCATCCACAAGCCATATGGTCGCCGTCACACCAAGAACAGCAGCCATTAAACTGGCACACAACTGATCATCTTTATTAAAAAAATAATAAAAAGCGATGATTCCTAGAAAAAAAGCCGAGATCAGATAAGATAAATTTTCACTTGATAGGAATTGAATCATTCCTGTTATTGAAATAACAGCAAACCAAGCAATAAAAATAAAACGTAAAGCCGTATATTTCTTTTGACAGATCCAAAATTGCACAAGACTTAATAAATTTAGAGCAAAAAGATAAAGATAGGGAAACTTCTCTGCCCAGAAAGCCTGTTTAAAAAATAAAAACAGGGTGAGTTGGCTTGTAATACAAATTAAAGCAAAGATTCCAATATTTGGTCGATATAGCCACGGCAATAAAAGCAAAGTCCAAATCAAGAAAAGTAAATAACTGTCTGCACCAGTTTGATAAACTTGCCCAATTACAGCCAAACTCAAACCGACCATTAAGCCGCAGATGCCATGTAAAGTTTGCCTTACTCCCTCACTTAAAGTCTTCTTGACACTCACCCAAGCTGTAATAAGTAATATAACAGGTGGAATAATGAGTTGAATGCTATCTGGAAGCATCAACCAATTAGCAGCAATTAAGTGCAGAATACTGAGCGCCATAAATACATAACTGAAAATATGGAGATGCTGAATAAATAAAGTATTCCTAAAAGGATAATAATCTCTTATCTGCATGAAACACCTGTTTTATTTATAATTTTCTAGAAAAAACATAACATTCACTTTTAAGCTCAACAAGTAAGCTCTTGTTAAAAAGCCTATTTTAATTTATGAAAATACTTATTCATAAAGAGACTTAGCATTCTACAAAAGCATCTAGCCAATTTTGCCAAGCGCGCTATAATAAAACCCATCGCTTCAGGGCGGGGTGTAATTCCCCACCGGTGGTAAAGTTAATTTTTATTGTTAAATTAACAAGCCCACGAGCTTAAATTATGTAATTTGAGCAGATTTGGTGAAACTCCAAAGCCGACGGTATAGTCCGGATGAAAGAAGACGACGAACTGAAATAAATCCATTTTATTTCAGTGCCAGCCTGTTTTTGCATCAGTCCTGAAATGTTCAACCGTATTCTTACGAGAGCGTTTCATTATGTCTAGTTTAATTCAACCAGAACTTTTTTTCTCAGCCCTCTCTCCTGCTGAGCAACGCATTCAACAAGCATTAGAAGATATCCGTCAAGGCAAACCTGTCTTGGTGATGGATGACTTCGATCGTGAAAATGAAGCAGATTTAATTGTTGCAGCAGAAACCCTAACTGTTGAGACCATGGCACGTATGATTCGTGATGGCTCAGGTATCGTATGTTTATGCCTTACTGAAGAGTTAGCTGATCATCTTGAACTTCCACCAATGGTTTCTCAAAACTCAAGTCAGTTTCATACTGCATTTACAGTGACTATTGAAGCTGCTCAAGGCGTTACCACTGGCGTTTCTGCTAAAGACCGTGTAACAACGATTAAAACTGCTATTAAAGATGGTGCTGTTGCAACTGATCTTAACCGTCCAGGCCATGTTTTCCCATTACGCGCACGTAATGGTGGCGTGCTTACCCGTCGAGGTCATACGGAGGGGACTATTGATCTAGCAAGATTAGCTGGTTTAAAACCTGCTGGAGTGTTATGCGAATTAACCAATCCGGATGGGACAATGGCATCAGGAATTCAAGTTTTAGCATATGCTCAAACTCATCATTTAACTGTGATTACGATTGAAGAACTTGTTCAATACCGCCAGCAACACGGTATTTAAAATAAATAAAAAGGTTTGACTTGTTCACTTGCAGGTCAAACCTCTAAATTATAATTCTTGAAATTTAAGAAACTTTCTTTTGTGCGGCCTGTTCTTCAACATAATCTAAAAGTTCAGAAAATTTTGTAATCTTTGCTTTAGGTTGTGCTTGAGTAAGTTCTTCTGGTGTCCCATAACCATAAGTCACCGCTACCGCTTCAATACCATTATGGCGGGCGCCTAAAACATCATATTGACGATCACCCACCATCAGGCATTCTTCTGGGTTTAATTGCTCACGTTCAAGAATATAATGGATAAGCTCAGCTTTATTGGTCCGCTCACCCGTTAATTCACTACCGTAAATTTGTACAAAATATTGGCTTAATTCAAAATGATCTAAAATTCGTTTTGCATAAATCGTTGGTTTAGCAGTAGCAACGAACAACCGATACCCTTCTGCTTTTAAGGCCTTAAGTGTTTCCGCAACAGATGGATATACTTCATTTTCAAATAAACCAATCACCGAGAAACGCTCACGGTAAGCAAGTAAAGCTTGCTCAGCTAGTGCATCATCTTGAGTAGCTAATAATTTTGCTAATGACGCTTTTAAAGGTGGGCCAATCGTCCAATCAATATTTAAATCGGCAGCTAATGGATAACCTAACTTATCCATTGCATAACGAATTGATGTATGGATACCAACTTTAGGATCTGTTAAGGTTCCATCTAAATCAATCAAAATATGTTTTATAGCCATTCAATCACTAACCCAGTAAAGTATTTAATTCAATTGGTCGAGAGTTTAATTAAACTCTCTTATACTAACGTAAATTTAAATTGAAAAGGAAATAACCGTGCGTCCAACCGTACTTTGTTTCTCGGGTTTAGACCCTTCAGGTGGTGCAGGTTTACAAGCCGATATTGAAGCGATTGGACAAAGTGGTGCACATGCAGCAATTGCATGTACAGCCCTCACCATTCAGAATTCTCAACAAGTATTTGGCTTTGAAGCAACCTCAAAAGAACTATTATTAGCCCAAGCAAATGCTGTTGTAGGCGATTTACCCATTAAATGTGTTAAGTCTGGCATGCTAGGCACTACCGACAATATTGCGGCTCTAGCCGAATTTTTACGTGCTCATCCTGACTATCAATATGTACTTGACCCTGTCTTAGTTGCAAACAGTGGCGGTTCGTTAGGAGACCAAGCAACTTTAGTTAAAGCATTTGTTGAACTGATTCCCCTAGCGACACTCATTACTCCAAATACAGTTGAATTGCGCGCTTTAACAGGCGTTACCGACTTAGATCAGGCAACCCAAAAGTTATTTGAAATGGGTGCCAAGGCTGTATTAGTGAAAGGTGGACACGAAGATACACCTGACTTTATTAAAAATAGTTTATATATTGATGGCGAGCTTGCAGCAAGTAGTACATGTCCGCGCCTTGAAGGTGAGTATCATGGCTCAGGTTGTTCATTAGCGAGTTTCATTGCAGGTCGTTTAGCTCTAGGTGACTCTTTAAAAATTGCAGTTCAACATGCAGAAACATGGTTATTTGGTGTGTTAAAAAATGCTGAAACACCTGTACTCAATGGACAAAAGATTCCAAAACGGTTTTAACCAATAAATAAAAAAGGCGCTTTAAGCGCCTTTTTTATATTCCTATTATTGAGGAATACGTAAAACTTGTCCTGGAAAAATCTCATCTGGATCTTTCAGCATTGGTTTATTCGCTTCAAAGATTTTTTGATATTGATTGGCATCACCATAAAACTCTTTAGCAATTTTTGAAAGATTATCACCAGATTTCACTGTATAAAATTTGCTTTCTGGCTCAGGAGTTGCAACAGTCATCTGGTCATCTACTTGTGCCACATGATCTACATTACCCACAATAAGAATGATTTTTTCTTTATCTGCTTGGCTTTGGACTTGTCCTTTAATAATAGCAGTGTCAGTTGAGCCATTATATGTTACAGATAAGCCTTCCACCCCAAGGCCTAAGCTTTTAATCAATCCCAATAATTTATTCGCAATTTCTTGTGCAGAAGGTTCTGCTGGTGTTGCTGGAGCTGCTTGTGGTTCTGCTGGTGCGGTATTTTTCTTACCAATACCTTTTACAAAATCAAAAAGACCCATTATTTAGTCCTCATATTATTGTTTATAGTAAAGTCATTAAACTGACCCTTATTGTTATACTTGAAAAAAGAGATACCTCTGCTATCAATTGAGGTTGATCTTGTAAAAATATGTATCTCTATCAATTATCTTACTCGTATAAAAAAAGCCACCTTCCGGTGGCCTTCTTTTTTAATCAGCAATATGCGAATTAACCAAGTTTTTTAGTTACATAGTCAATTGCAGATTGAACTGTAGTGATTTCGTTTGAATCTTCATCAGGGATAGTGATGTCGAAGTCATTTTCGAAAGACATAACAAGTTCAACTAAATCTAAAGAGTCAGCACCCAAGTCATCCATGAAAGATGCTTCGTTTTTAATCTCTTCAGCTTTAAGACCAAGTTGTTCTGCAACCGCTTGTTTAACGCGTTGTTCGATATCGCTCACAGGAATTCTCCTCATTGCTTGTGGCGTTTGATTTGCCACTAGTTTAATTGAATATAAAAATTTTTAAAAGTTTATACATCGGCGTTAGGCCATGTATAAACCACCATTTACATGTAATACCGTACCGGTAATGTAACCTGCTTTATCACTTGCAAGGAAACTCACCGCATTTGCGATATCTTGTGGCTCGCCTAAGCGATTTAAAGCCACTTGATCACTCATTTTTTTGCGAATGTCTTCACTAAGTGCATCTGTCATTTCTGTTGCAATAAAACCTGGTGCCACACTGTTTACAGTGATTTGGCGGCTACCCATCTCTTTTGCAAGACTACGGCTAAATGCTTCAATACCTGCTTTAGCAGCAGAATAGTTCGCTTGGCCTGGGTTTGCAAAGTGAGCTACAACAGAACTGATATTAATAATGCGACCAAAACGTGCTTTCGTCATACCCTTAAGCACACGTTTAGATAAACGATAAACGGCTTTAAGGTGGATATTAAGGATGTCATCCCAATCATCTTCCGACATACGAAGCAACAAATTGTCTTTCGTAATACCTGCATTGTTAACGAGAACAAGTACAGGACCATAGTTCTGTTCAATATGAGACACGACTGCTTCAATCTCATCGAGATTACGCACATCGAGAGCCAAACCTGCACCTTGTTCACCAAAGCTATCAGTTAGCTTTTGTGCACCAGATTCAGAAGTCGCAGTACCTACGACAAAATAACCGTCTTGAATAAGTTGCTGGGCAATTGCAGCGCCAATGCCCCGACTCGCGCCCGTTACTAATGCAACTTTGCGTTCTTGTGTCATGCAATTTTTCCTTCTGCCACTAAAACAGCATTTAGGGCATCTTCCATTTTGCTCTTACTATCAATAGAAAAAGCTTTTTCAATATTTGGTAAACGCTTTGCGAGATTACTCAATACTGTACCTGGGCCACACTCAACAATGTACTGAATACCTTGGTCTTGTAGAGACTGCATGGTACGTGTCCATTGTACAGACTGGTACAATTGTGCTGTTAAAGCCTGACGTAATTGAGCAACATCGGTAGCAATTCCCGCGTTGACATTTTGTATTACAGGAATGGTAGGTAGCTCAATGGCAGTTTGTTCCAAAGCTTCTGCAAATTTTTCTGCTGCCGGCTTCATCAATGAACAATGTGATGGAACAGAAACCGGTAAAGCAATTGCTTTAGCAGATTGTTCTTTTGCCAATGCCATAACTTGCTGTACAGATGCAGTACTACCAGCAATCACAACTTGACCTTGTGAATTATAGTTTGCTGCTTCAACTGAACCTTGGCCTAATGCAGATACGCTCTGGCACAATTCAACTACTTTATCATCAGCTAAACCAAGAATAGCAGCCATAGCGCCTTCCCCTTGAGGAACAGCATTTTGCATGAGTTTTCCACGCAAATTAACTAACTTAACTGCATCCGCCAAACTCATTGAACCTGCTGCAACTAAAGCGCTGTATTCACCTAAAGAGTGACCTGCAAGGTATTTAGGAGCTAAACCACCTAAATCTAACCATAAACGCCATAAAGCAATACTGGCAGTTAATAAGACAGGCTGGGTATTTTCTGTTTGGTCTAAACCTTCACCACTTTGTGCAATGTGCCAAAGATCAAATCCTAGCGCGTCTGAAGCTTCGGCAAAAGTTTGCCCAACTCCACTAAACTGTTCTGCGAGTTCAGCGAGCATACCAACTTTTTGTGAACCTTGACCTGGAAACACAAATGCAGTTTTTGTGGCTAAAGCTACTTGTTCAAGACGTTTAGCAGACATAAGAAATCCTTTTTGGGTTTTCACTCATTTCTCTGGAGAGGAAATTTAACATTTAATTTGTATATTTATAATTGCGAAAAACAACAAAAAAAGGGAGCTTTCGCTCCCATTTTTTCTATACTTAAGCATCACGCTTAATGCATATCATGCAATTATTCAGCATCAGCTGCTTTAGCGAATAATTGGCGACCACGGTAGAAACCGTCTTTAGTCACGTGGTGACGACGATGAGTTTCACCAGTTGCTTGGTCTACTGTTAATGCATTCTCGGTTAAAGCGTCATGTGAACGGCGCATGTCACGGCGAGAGCGACTTTTACGGTTTTGCTGAACGGCCATGATGGCTCCTTACAAAGATCGAAAAAATGGATCAGAACAAATTCAGTTGTCTTATCCCATAATCATAACACAAATTATGAGTTAAGTTTACCCTTCAAACCTGCCAAAACATCAAACGGATTATCCCGTTTCTCTTCGACAACGTTCTGAATGGTAGGTTGATGTTTATGTTCACAAGCATCATGCTTGGGAGATAAAGGCATCAACAATAACAGTTCATCTTCTAGTAATGCGAGTAAGTTGATCGAGGCAGGTGTATCAAAATCACCTTTTGTCGAAGACTCACTTTCACCTAAAACGATGAAATCAGCATCCTCATCCAAGCGCTCTATCAGTGACTCATCATCTACAAGTGCAATATGAAAGTCAGAAACAATTGGCATTTCAACAGGTTCCAAACAACGTTGGCACTCCATTGGAACTTTTGTTTCCATGTGACCATCTAACCACACAATGCGATGATAGGCATCCATTGATAGCTTACAGTCTATGTTGATCAATTGGTTATCAATTGACCCAACAGCTTCACGAGCAATACGAGCAAAGCGAGACAATGGCAGTTGACCTGACCATGTAAAGCCTTGTTCAGCCCATTTAAACGGCTCAATCTGTGCCGGAAAGGTATTTGCTGACATAATTAAGGCGGCAATTCTACAAATTCATCGGTACTCTGTCAAAGATTAAGATACAATTTTGTACTTCTTTAGACAGAACTCGGGGTAAATTAAGCAATGCACCTGTTGCAGCCGCAACCTGAAGTTAACACTTCATTACTCGTTTGCACCCATTCAACCCACCAGAACCCTCTTTTACCTGACGTGGTGCAACTCTCACCATGGCCAAGCTCAAAATTAGAGTCTGAGCAAGTTGATTGGCTTATTTTACACTTTAATCACTGGTTTTCCCACCATAATGTGACATTAGTTCGTGGAGAATTTGAACCAGAATATTTCCCGGCGAACGATCATGAGCCAGCGAAAATTCAATTTGCTCATGGTTTTTTCAATAGTGCTCTTCACGAAATTAGCCATTGGACAATTGCAGGTGCAAAACGTCGCCTATTACCCGATTTAGGTTATTGGTATGCGCCAGATGGCAGAACTAAAGAACAGCAAGATTTATTTGAACAAGTAGAAATCAAACCTCAAGCCATTGAATGGTTATTTGCACAGTCTTTTGGCAGAAAATTCAGAGTCTCGCTAGATAACCTTACGGGCGATGGTGGAGATGGCAGAAAGTTTAAAGATAATGTTTATGCCCAAGTTCAACGTTACTTTTCTGGTGAAGCAAAGTTGCCTGCCGATGCAGCAAGATTCATTGAATGTATTTGCCAATGTACGCGAGCAGGTGCAGCATTACAATTAAATGAATTTAAACGTGAACTCCTTGATTAAATGACAAAAAAACTACGTAAGTTACTTGCTTCATAAGTTTGAAAGGTCTAATACTATTTTTAATAATGGCGTGATGGAGTCTCTAAAATATGCTGCATTTACATGTACATCCTGAAAATCCACAGCAACGCCTCATTGAACAAGCGGTTGAGCGTATTCGTGCCGGAGATGTTGTGGTCTACCCTACCGATGCTGCCTATGCAATCGGATGCCAGATTGGTAATAAAAATGCGATGGAACGGATTGCCCAGATTCGTGGTTTAGGTCCTAAACATCAATATGCAATTATGTGTTGCGATTTATCAGATATCGCGACTTATGCCAAAGTTGATAATGCGACGTACCGTTTACTAAAGGCAAATACACCAGCCATCACCACTTTCATTTTACCGGCAACCAGTGAAGTTCCACGTAGGTTAATGCACCCTAAAAAGAAAACGATTGGTCTACGTATTCCAAGTAATCCAATTTGTCAGGCTTTATTAAAAGAGCTCGGTGAACCTTTACTCACCAGTACATTAATTTTACCGGGGCAAGAAGATCCACTAGATGATCCTTACGATATTGAAAATCAATTAGCTAAGCGTATTGATGTCTTTATTGATGGCGGTTTTGGTACTTTAACAACCACGAGTATTGTTGATTTATCAGGTGAGCATCCTGAAATTATTCGTCGTGGTGTCGGTGATGTAAGTGCTTTTGAATAAGCACTTACTTTTCATTTTTTACCAATAGTTTAAAAAAAAGCATTATCAAGAAAAAAAATACTCTTTATTTAGTTTGGATTTTTTTTACACTTTAGTCGTTAAGCAATTTATTAAAAGTCACAATTCCTTTAGAATGCTTCTCACTATCTGCTGTTCTTCTGCTACAGCTCTTATTGACTTGAAAAACAAGTCTCATGCTTTTGAAAATTCGCGTGGCTTATAATCGTAATGAACCAATCACTTCATCAATCCATGGAAGACGTTCCACACATCCGTGTTTTAGATGAGTGGCACGATACGATTCCTGAGGATCTTTATATTCCTCCAGCTGCCTTTGAGATTTTGCTCGAACAGTTTGAAGGACCACTCGACTTTTTAATTTATCTGATTCAAAAAAACGGTTTTGATCTCATCCAGCTTGATATTGCTCCTATTGCAACTCAATATTTGGCTTATATGGATAGTATGAAATCCTTAAACATTGAGCTGACTGCCGACTATATGGTCATGGCTGCTTTATTGGCTGATTTGAAATCTCGCTTACTTTTACCTAAGCCTACTGTAGTAAGCATCGAAAAAGATCCTAAACAGGATCTTATTGATCGACTCGAAACTTATTTACGCATTAAACAAGCCGCTGAACGTTTAGGCCAAATGCCAGTTCTTGACCGTGATACATTCAGTGCCAATGTAAGCTTAGGTCATATTGCACCTGTTTATGAAGGTTATGATGTTTCAGCATTACACGATGCTTTGTTCTGTGTATTTAACCGTCCGGAACCTGTAACACACACAATTGCGCAAGAGCCTGTACTGTTAGAAGAACGTATTGCTTATATTGAAGAGAAATTAGAGTCAGGCGACGTGTTAAGTTTTAAAGAATTACTTAATCCCCAACAAGGCCGTATGGGAATGGTTGTAACTTTTATGGCTGTTTTAGAATTGACCCGACAACAAAAGATTAAGATTATTGCTACAGGAGTTGAAGCTCCACTAGCTATTCAAGGGTCTTCAATATGAGCAGTTTTGAACAAAATAATAATGATTTGTCATTAGCCGATATTCATCATGAAGTTTTATTACAGCTTGAAGCCATTATTTTTGCTAGTGAAGCGCCTGTCTCAATTGCCCGTTTAAAAGAAGCATTTAATAATCAATATAACAAACAACAGCTTCGTCAGCTTTTACAACAGCTTGCCCTTTTACAACATGGCCGTTCCATTGAGTTGATTGAAACTGCGCAGGGCTTTCGTTTTCAGGTAAGATCCAAATATCGCAATATCATTGCGCAGATTTGGCCAGAGCGACCAACAAAACTGTCACCATCATTACTAGAAACGTTGGCTGTCATTGCGTATCATCAACCGGTCACACGTGCTGATATTGAACAAATTCGTGGTGTATCTAATAATAGTCAGATTCTCAGAACGCTATTTGACTGGAACTGGATTAAAGAAGCCGGTTTTAGAGATTTACCCGGAAGACCTGCGTTGCTAATTACAACGCCTCAATTTCTGAATGCTTTTGGTCTAGCCTCTCTAGGCCAATTGCCTCCCCTGCAGAACGCCAAGGAAGCATTTATGGCTCTCGATGCAAATGCACCGAAGTCATAAAGAGGTGGACTGTTGATCATTATGTCTAAGGTTGTGCTGTCATGAGTGAAAAATTGCAAAAAGTATTAGCGCGAATCGGATTAGGTTCTCGCCGATATATGGAAGAGGTTATTGCCGCAGGACGCGTGAGTGTGAACGGCCGCATTGCCCAAGTTGGCGAGCGCATTGAACCAGGCGATGAATTACGCATTGATGGCCGTAAAGTTCAGTTCCAGATCGAAGATGAAATTCGTCGTCGTGTACTGATTTATTATAAACCAGAAGGTGAAATCTGTTCACGTAATGACCCTGAAAAGCGTCCAACCGTATTTGATCATTTACCACAAATTGCAAATGACCGTTGGGTAATGGTAGGCCGTCTAGATATTAACAGTACAGGTTTATTACTTTTTACAAACGATGGCGAGCTTGCTAACCGCTTAATGCATCCATCTAATGAAATTGAACGTGAATACGCTGTACGTGTAATGGGTGAAGTAACACCACAATTACGTCAAAACATGGTCAATGGTGTAGAGCTTGAAGATGGCCCTGCCAAATTCGAATCTTTCTCTGAAATTGGTGGTGAAGGTATTAACCGCTGGTATCAAGTTGTAGTGAAAGAAGGCCGTAACCGTGAAGTACGCCGTATTTTTGAATCACAAGGCCTTAAAGTAAGCCGCTTATTGCGTACTCGCTACGGTACTGTCATTTTACCACGCGAATTACGTACTGGTCGCTGGATGGAACTCGACAAAACTGACATAGACAACTTGGCAAAATCTGTTGAGTTAAAACCACGTCAAGGTACAGGCTTATTTGGCATGGCAAAACGTCGCACCGAACGTATGACAGAAAAGCCAATGGCAGCACGCCGTGGTGGTTACTTACGTCAGCAACGTCGTGATGATGAAAAAGAAGCGCCAGCTAACACAGGCAATCAGCGCAAATCGACTGGTTTTAACCGTGGATTTAAAAAGTTCTAAGTAAAGTTTTTAAATCAAAAACCGCTCTAAATTGAGCGGTTTTTTTATGGCCTACTTTTTTAATTAATTCATTTTTGCTAGTTCAATCCATTCAGCTTCAGGGAAATGAATCGCTATATAATCCTTCAAATAATTTGAAGTATCTTGAGAGATTAATGGATCTTTTGATTCATCTTTTAGGTTGTAAACCAAAGCTTTTAGTTTCAGACCACGTGACTTAAGCGCCTCGAGACTAAGCAATGTATGGTTAATACTCCCCAAACGACCAGACGTCACCAAAATAACAGGAAACTGATGCTGAGCAACGTAATCAATAGTAAGTAAACTGGTGGTTAAGGGTACCATTAAGCCACCTGCACCTTCTAACAATACAATTTCAAAACGCTCAGCCAATGTTTGAGTCGCATTCTCAATTTTTTGAAAATCGATCTCTCGGTTATCAAGACGCGTTGCTAAATGAGGTGAAGCAGGATAACTAAAGATTTCCGGCATAGTCAGCTTGTCATGATCTTCCTGAAACCAACCTTGCCCCATAATTTCACGATGCTTCTGGATATCCTCTGAGATATCAGCATTACCTGTCTGAATGAGTTTTTGGGTAATCACTTTTTTACCCTGCTCAGTCCATAATTTTGCTAAAAAACCTGTTGCGTAGGTTTTACCAATTTCGGTATCAATCCCACTCACAAAATAGATCTGGCCACTCATTTACTTCATTCTCCGGGCAATACAATAAATCGGGTGATATGTTAAGGAGTACCCCTCAGCGTGCTTAAACCGGTCATAATCTTGATAAAACTGCTGTAAAGTTTGCTTAGTCCAACGATGCTGAGCAGTTGCCGTTACACCTGTTGCTTTTAAATGCTGCAACACGGCTTTAGGCGCATCGAAATAAAGCTGAGTTTCTGACTGTGCCAAATGCAAAATCTCAAAACCAGCCTGAGTTAAGGCACTGTTCCAATTTTCAAGATTCCAATAATTTAAACCTTGTCCGGTTAGCTCTTTAATTTCAATTAGGTTTCTAGGACCAAATGTTGAAAAGCATAGCCAGCCTTGCTCATTTAAAGCAGCATAGCAATGTTGAAGTAGCCGTGGTAAATCTTGCATCCATTGCAAAGCTGAACCGGAAACAATCATATTGAGCTGCTGAGGGAATTCTAAGGTTTCAACGTCTCCAATTAACCATTTCACATGTTCTTCATGATTAAAGTGCTGTTGCACCTCTGCATACAAATCATTTAAAACTAAATCTTCAATTTGAAAAGATTCAACAAGCAGACGAGTTAAATTGCCAGAACCGCAACCAATTTCAAAGACACGTGACATCGCGCTTGGACAAAATTGCTTGAGTAAGTTCGTTAAGTTTTGGCAAATTTGTTTTTGGACAATTGCATGCTTTGAATAGCTTTGCCCTGCTTTAGCAAAACGTTGGGCAACCAAATCTTTATTCAAACTCACAGGAAACTCACCAATGCTTCAAGTTCATGTTGCTCAACCATTGATGTTAAGGAAATGCGCAAACGCGAACTATTTTTAGGTACTGTTGGTGGACGTACAGGCATGGCATAAAAACCGCTTTCCTGAACCTGTTTCGCCTTATCGATAGTAGCCTGACTCTCTCCCACAATCACTGGAATAATATGGCTGGTCGATGGACTCACATACCCCTTTTGCACCACTGCTTGTTGAAGATATTGGCTAATATTTTTTAAATGTTCACGTTGAGATTGAGCCATTAATACTTTTTTAAAAATAAAATTTGCCCATGCCATAACAATCGGAGGTTGTGCGGTACTAAAAATAAGCGGACGCATTTTATTAATGAGATAATCTTTAATAATTGGATGGCAAATAATATAACCACCGACTGCGGCTAGCGCTTTACCCAAGGTACC
Organism: Acinetobacter sp. FDAARGOS_494; assembly: GCF_003812225.1. Classification (NCBI taxonomy): domain Bacteria; kingdom Pseudomonadati; phylum Pseudomonadota; class Gammaproteobacteria; order Moraxellales; family Moraxellaceae; genus Acinetobacter; species Acinetobacter sp. FDAARGOS_494. The sequence continues at coordinate 2,544,415 of NZ_CP033866.1, read as the reverse complement.
AACTAGAAAATCAATTTCCTGAATTACATTATATTGTTCGGCACACCCTAAACCTTGCTGTCCACGTACGCCAATTGAATGCGCTTCATCGACATATAACATGGTTTTAGCAAAGCGTTTTTTAAGCTGGACTAAAGCGGTTAAATCTGTTTCATCGCCATCCATACTAAAAATACTTTCCGTGACCACAATAATTCGTTCAATCTGGTCATCATCATGATACTTTTGTAGAAGTTGCTCTAAATGCTGAAAATCATTATGTCGATAGCGCACATACTGGGCACCAGACAAACGAATCCCATCAATCATACTGGCATGAACTAACTTATCTGCCAGAATTAAAGTTTTACTATCAGCAACAGCGGGCAAAATACCAATATTCATATGGTAGCCACTATTGAATAATAGAGCCGCCCGACCACCAAATGCTTGGCTTAGGCTATTTTCCAACTGTTCATATTCATCAAAATTGCCCGTTAATAAACGTGAAGATGAAGAACTAAAATAGCTGCGTTCTAATGGATAGTAATCTAAAAATTCTTGGCGAAGATCAATATCAGCCGCCAACCCAAGATAGTCATTTGAAGCTAAGTTGAGCATCGTTTTATTTTGAATCGTAATAAAACGGCCATGCTGCACATTTTGGGTAAATTGTCTGAAATTACCTTGTCGTTTTAACTCATCTAACTCTGTAGCAAAATGATCGAGCAATGACATCTTAATGTGCCCCCTGCATCGTTTTAACTACTTCAACCAACTGTTCGAGCAAGTCACTTAACTCTTGTTGAGTGATGACATAAGGCGGCATGACATAAACTAATTTTCCAAAAGGACGAATCCAGATTCCACGCTCTACAAATTGTTGCTGTAAAGTTTTCATATCGACATTAAAGGTGAGTTCTACCACACCAATTGCACCGAGCACTCTTACATCGGCAACATAATCAAGCTGATTTAAAGACATTAAATATTGACTAAGCTGTTGCTCAATTCGCTTAATATTGGCCTGCCAATCTTGCTCAATTAATAATTGCGTACTTTTTAAAGCAACAGCACAAGCGAGTGGATTGGCCATAAAAGTTGGGCCGTGCATAAATACCCCAGCCTCACCGCGACTAATGGTTTCTGCTACATGCTTTGTCGTTAAGGTCGCAGATAAAGTCATATAACCGCCTGTTAACCCTTTACCTAGGCACATAATATCTGGCTCAACTTGAGCATGTTCCCAAGCAAAGAGCTTACCTGTACGACCAAAACCAGTGGCAATTTCATCAAAAATTAATAACAGATGATATTTTTCACAAAGCGCTTTAGCCTGACGTAAATATTCAGGATGATAAAAGCGCATGCCCCCTGCACCTTGGACAATCGGCTCAATAATCAGTGCAGCAAGGTTTTCATGATTTTGCTGAATAGCTTGCTCTAGCTCGGCAATATCTTCTTGGTTCCACTCTTCATGAAATTTGGTTTGCGGAGCTGCTACAAAAAGACGGTTCGGTAAACTTGTACCAAAAATCTGATGCATGCCTGTCACTGGATCACAAACAGACATCGCATTCCATGTATCACCGTGATAACCAGAACGTGTAGTAATAAAATTTGTTTTTTGTGGCTGGCCTTGTGCTGTCCAGAATTGCACAGCCATTTTCAAAGCAACTTCAACGGCAACCGAACCTGAATCTGCATAAAAAATTTTATCGAGACTCGGTGGTGTAATTTTTAAAAGAATTTTGCCAAGTTCAATAGCAGGATCATGAGTTAAACCGCCAAACATGATATGAGACATATTTTGTAGCTGGTCAGTCACTGCCTGATTAAGCTCAGGGTGGTTATAGCCATGAATTGCACACCACCAAGATGACATACCATCAATTAAAGTTCTACCATCATCAAGTTCAATCGTTGCCCCATAGGCACGCTTCACTTTAAATGTAGGTAAAGGTTGGGTCATTGAAGTATATGGATGCCAAATATGTTCCAAATCAAAATTATCGGTCATCCTCTATACCCTTTTACAGCAATTAAATCTTTCATTTAGCACATGTTAAACCTGTTAAGAATGAAAGAAAATTGCGAGATCAATCAAAGCTTATGAACTTTGCTGATGAATTGTTAAAAATTGGCAGATTTCTTCAATTGTTCTTTCCACCTGTAAGTAGGGAAAAGCATGTGTAGCGTCTTTTAGCAACTTATAAGTCATGTTTTCTGTAGCGAAATCCTTAAAATTCTCTATAATTTTGCAAGGAATGACATTGTCTTGCTCAGCAAACAGATGAAGCTGTAGACCCAGATAGTTTTTCAAGTTATCTACCAAGTTTAGCTGCTCAAGCATTTGCAACCCCGCTAATAAAAGTTCATTTGACGGCGGGTTTGCTATATTTTGTACACTCATCCAATCTTGTTTCGCTTGAGATGAGCCAAGTGTAATTAAATAATAAAAACGCTTTAAAGTGGCTTGCGGGTTCTGTAAAAAAGACGCTTTAAATTGACTAAAAACATCAGTAGGCATTGCTGTTTGCCAATTATCGGTAGCAACAAAACAAGGATTCGACGCGAGCGTAATTAACGTTTTAGTTTGGCCCGTTTGTTTATAAAAAAAGTCAACCAGATATGTTGCTAACTGTCCACCTAAAGACCAACCTACAACCACATCAATATCAGTTAAAAAATCAAGCTGCTCGTGAAAGTCACAACCTAAAACATTAAAAATATTAATAAGTTGCGTGTCATACCCAGCTTTCGTTAAACCTAATTTTAACGAGTGCAAAGGTTCTACTCCTACTCCCCAACCTGTAATCAATAAAATTTTATTTTGTAACTTCATATGCACGCTCAAAGACAAATTTATGGAAATTATATATTAATATCAATTTAAAATATCTTTTAAAATCAATATAAAAATCGAATTCAAAAAAGTAAAATCAACTATTTAGGGCTGTTAAATATTCTGAAATATATTGATAAATAAGGCCTAAAATATTTATATGAAATATACAAAAATTTAATTATCTAAACATTGAAGCAAATCAAAAAACAACATAATCCACACTTCACCCATAAATCCATTATGCAATGTAATTAATGTTAATACTTATGTTTTTTTATTAAAAAAAATGACTCATCAATTCATTTTAATGTTAGAAGATTAAATATTGATCAAAAAATATGGGCAGGCAAATATGAACAATCAAAGTATAATATCAGATGGGAGAGAAAAATATACATATTTTGTTACACCCAATGATATTATAAATACCTTACCTACAGATAAAAATTATTGTTTATTTCTGGATATTGATGGAACATTAGCTCCATTTCAAATTCATCCTGAGCATAGTTTTATTCCAAATACCACCTTAGAAGTTATAAAAAAAATTATTGAATTAAATATACCGGTGATTGCTGTAACAGGACGTGATGTTGAAACAGCAAGTAAGCTACTTCAGTCTATTGAATTACCTATAGCGGGCTTACATGGTTTAGATATTTATTTTGATTCTGATACTTATATTCGCCCAGATTTAAGCGATATTAATTTTCAAAAATTAAAAGAAGATATTATAAATTCTTGTGAAAAATATCCTGATTTATTAATTGAGGATAAAGAACATTCTATTGCTTTACATTATCGAAAAAACCCGGAATTAGAAGATAATGCAATTTATATTATGCAACAGATTAAATATTTTTATCCTCAATTAAAATTAAATAGAGGAAAATTTGTCGTTGAATTATTACCTAAACAGGCAGATAAAGGTAAAGCAATACAAACAATATTAAATCATCTTAATTTACCGTTAACCCATCCCATATTTATAGGAGATGATTTAACGGATGAAACAGGTTTCATTTTTATTAACCAACAGTTTGGCACTTCAATTAAAGTAGGTTCTGGTAAAACAGAAGCTCAATATAGATTAAAAGATATTAATAGTGTTTCTAATTTTCTTTTTTTCTTCCTAGAAAAAATAAAAAAGTTATACGTCAAAAATAGTCAAGATCAGAATGGAGAACAAATATGTCTAAATTAATCGTGTTATCGAATCGAATTAGTATGCCATCGGGTAAGGCTTCAGCAGGTGGCCTTGCAGTAGCTGTACAAGACGCATTAAATGATAGTAACGGCATTTGGTTAGGCTGGAATGGTCAGCAAATTACCGATACTGAAGCGCCTGAATTCGATCAGGCATATTCTCATGGGATCGACTATATTACCTGCCCTCTTACACATCAGCAATATGCACAGTACTACTGTGGTTTTGCCAATAAAGTATTATGGCCTGCCATGCATGATCGGGATGACCTGATCGAATATAATGCAGAAGAATATAATACCTACCAAAAGGTCAATCGTTTATTTGCTGAAAAATTACAACAGATTGCTCAGCCTGATGATCTGATTTGGGTGCATGACTATCACTTTTTCAGCGTAGCTCGTCATTGCCGTGAATTAGGTATGCAAAATAAAATCGGTTTCTTTTTGCATATTCCTTTCGCAAGCTTAAATATCTGGCGCAAGATCCCAGTTGCACTACAGTTGGTCCAAGATCTTTGCCAATATGATGTGATTGGTTTACAAACTCAAACCGATCAGAACACCTGTATGCAAACTTGTATGGGCTTACTTGAAGCTCAAAAAATACTAAGCGACAGAATCAGTTATAAGAAACGTCAAATCTTGATTAAGTCCTATCCTATCGGTGTTCAGCCAGAGCTTATTCAGCGCCAAGCACAACAGGCCTTTCATACACCATACGTATTTAACTTTGAAGATATACCACGTCAAAAAACAATTATTGGGGTTGACCGGATTGATTATTCAAAAGGTTTACTTGAACGTTTCAATGCATTTGCAACTTTCCTTGAAACTAATCCTGAATATCATGGATTGGTACGTCACCTTCAAGTTGCAACGCCTTCACGTACAGATATTCCAGCCTATCAACGCTTATACCAACGCTTTAAGGCCAAATTAGAACTGATTAATGAAGAGTTTGCTCATGAAGATTGGCGACCTATCGACTGTTGCTTCGACACAGTTCAACATGACAGCTTGATGCATATTTATCGTCGTTCTGACATTTGCTGGATTAGCTCATTACGTGATGGTATGAATTTGGTCGCAAAAGAATATATTGCGGCTCAAGATCCAGAGAACCCAGGTGTGCTGATTTTATCTAAATATGCCGGTGCTGCTGAACAAATGACTCAAGCATTGATTGTTGATCCATTAGATAGAGCAGCCATGATGGATTCTTTAAAAACCGCTCTAGAGATGTCTAAAGCTGAACGTATTAATCGTTATGAACAGTTAATAGAAGGTTTAGCAGCTACTGACCTGAGTGATTGGCGAAATAATTTCTTGAAGGATTTAGAAAATTCTCCGACATTCACAAAGTCCAAGTTGTCCTTACAAGAAAAGTATCAACCCACTTACCATGTCTTATAATAATTTAAGCTTATGGAACATCGAGGATGTTTTACTCGATGTTCCGCGGCTGGTAAGCAAGCTTAGATTACTTTGCCTTCACAAGAGTAAAGCGATTAAGTATAGCAATCATGGTTAATAAAACCGCCACTCCTGATAAGACAGTGGTTAGGCTAGTCCACTGGCCAATCAAACCAATTAAGGCTGGGCCACTTAATGAACCTGTATAAGCAATCGTTGACACTAAAGACAGTGCCGCTGCTTTAGGCATATCATTTTGGCGTCCAACACGAGAGAACATGACTGGTACAATATTAGAACAGCCTAAACCTAAAAGTGCATAACCCAATACGACAACTTGCCAAACAGGTGCCATCACAATAGTGACCATAGCAAGAGCAGCGACAATTGCACTATAAGTCACAATAGTTTTCTCACCCCACTGTTTTAACAAGATATGCCCTGCAAAACGACCACTTGTCATACTAAGCGCGAAGAAAGTATAAGCCAGCCCAGCAAAGGCAGGATTAAGCTGGTATTTACTAGTTAAATAAATACCACCCCAATCCATTGCCGCACCTTCTGACAAAAAGGCAATAAAACACATCATCCCAATCAAAAGGATCGTACCGTTCGGACGTGAAGATTTTTTAGGCGCGTCAGTTATTTCCGCTGCACCTTGTTCATCTTGCTCAAATGTTGTTAAGGCAGATGGAATGGCAACAAAGCTCACCACCAATAAAACCATGACTACAGACAATGTGCTCATGAGTGGTGAAAGGCCAATTGCTAATAGTGCAGTGACAAGCATGGCACCGATTAAACCGCCAAGGCTACACATACCATGAAAACTAGACATGAGCGCACGTAAGCTGTGCTTTTCCACCACAACTGCTTGTAAATTAATAGCAACGCCAAGACTACCTGCTGCCGTACCAAAAATGAATAACGCTACAGCCATCGATACAAGACTATGCCAGATCGTTAAACTTGGTAGTAATACCATCAAGAGTATGGTCGCCATAGCAATTAATGGACGACATCCCCAACGCTTAACTAAAGCCCCAGTCGCAGGCATAGCAATCATTGAGCCGATTCCCATACAAAGCAGCAATAAACCAAAATTTGCGTGATTTAGGTTTAAACGTTGCTGAGCATACGGAATAAGTGGTGCCCATGCAGATATCGCAAAGCCCAAGCTAAAAAAGCTAAGACGAGTTGCTAATCGTTGTGTACTTAAGAGAGTAGCTGTATCTAAAACAGCAGGTTTGGAAAATAACATATACGCGAAGCTCACCATAAAACCATTGGCGATCCATACCAACCGATTCCCCATAGAAAAACCCTTGCCTCATTAAATTTCTAGGCAAGGGTTTTTGTTGGCGAAATTATATCCAATTCCACAGAAAAAACATGGGGTCTGATACAAATTTTCTGACTTTTTTGTAACTACCAAAGCCTTATGTAGTAAGGCTTTGAATATATTCAATTTGGCAGAATTAACATTTAAACGGTGACTTCATTTTATTAAAATGAGCCAATAAAAAACCCAGCCTAGGCTGGGTTTTTCAAGTCATTAAATTTGAGACTGGATATAATTTTGCAGGCCAATCAGTTCAATTAAACGCAACTGTTTTTCAAGCCAGTAAGTATGGTCTTCTTCAGTATCTGATAATTGTTGACGTAACATGTCACGACTGATGTAGTCGCCTTTTTCTTCACAAAGTTTAATACCTGTCGCTAATTTTTCACGCACATGATATTCAAGTGCTAAATCAGCTTTTAAGCAAGATACAACGTCTGTACCAACATTGATATCTTCACGATGCATGTTTGGTTTGGCACCTAAAAATAATACACGACGAATAATCGCATCGGCGTGAGACGCTTCTTCTTGCATCTCATGGTCAATACGTTCATAAATCTTGTTTAAGCCCCAATCTTCATACATACGAGAATGGATTAAATATTGATCACGGGCAGCCAACTCTCCGCCAATGAGCATATTTAAATAGTCTATGACTTCTGGATTGCCACGCATAATAAATCTCCTATCGTATGAGTCTATTATGGGCAAACTTAAAAATGATTGCAAAACAAAAAATAGTTAAGTTTATGATTTTTATCAAATTAAAATGAGAAACATACGCATTTGCAGTTTAAGTTATTTAAATTTCCTTTGCAAAAAGAAACGCTTGTCCGATTTATATGCTCAGACAAGCGTTCAAATATAGCAAAAACCATCAATTTATAAATTTGTAACTAAAATCAATGGTTCTTATTTCGCTAACCTTTTAGCTCAAAGTTTGCCCATAGCCTGCCATGAGTGATAAGAAATCTGTTTCATTCATGACGGGAATACCTAACTTCGCAGCTTTTTCTAATTTTGAACCCGCCTTCTCACCAGCAACTACACATTTTGTTTTGCTAGAAACACTCCCACTTACTCGTGCACCTAATGCTTGTAGCATTTGAGTGGCCTGATCACGGGTCATTTGTTCTAATGTACCTGTAAGTACCCAGCTTTCACCATTTAAAGGTTGACGCGTTGGTGCTGTTGGTGCATCCCAATGAATTCCTGCGGCAATTAAACGATCGAGTACTTCAATGTTATGCGGTGCCAAGAAAAAGTCAGCAATCCACTCTGCTGTAATATCCCCTACATCTGGGGTTTTCTTTAAAGCTTCTACATTCGCAGCTTTAAGTGCCTCTAGCGTCTGAAATGTATTTGCTAACATTCTAGCCGTTGTTTCACCTACTCCACGAATACCTAATGCATAAATAAAACGTGCTAGAGTTGTTTTCTTACTTGCTTCAATCGCATCTATTAGGTTCTGTACTGACTTTTCTCCCATTTTTTCGATGCCCAAGAGAGTTTCTCTGTGCTCATGCAAATGGTAAATATCAGCAACATCTTTAAGTAAATCGAGACGTAATAAAGATTCTACCCAACGATCTCCCAAGCCCTCGATATCCATCGCTTTACGCGATACAAAGTGACGAATGGCTTCAATACGCTGTGCGGCACAATATAAACCGCCTGAACAACGTGCGAGAGCCTCACCTTCAGGCATCACTACAGGCGAAGCACATACTGGGCAGGACTCTGGTAAATGAACAACTTCTGCTTCAGCAGGACGGAACTCCGGCCAAACTTTTTCTACTTTAGGAATCACGTCACCCGTACGATATACACTTACCGTATCGCCAATGCGTACATCCAGACGATGAATTTCCCCAATATTATGCAACGTTACGTTAGAAACAGTCACACCACCCACAAAAACAGGGTTTAAGCGTGCTACAGGGGTCAAAGTCCCTGTACGCCCTACTTGCCAGTCAATCTGCTCAACTGTAGTTAATGCAGCTTGTGCCGGGAATTTATAAGCAGTTGCCCAGCGTGGTTCACGACTTAAGAAACCAAGCTGCTGTTGTTGTTTTAGGTCATCAACCTTCACCACCATGCCATCAATTTCAACTTGCAAGTTTGGACGTTCTTGCTGAATTTGCTCATAGCGCTGCTGTACTTCTTGAATTGAATTACACAAGTACTGACGCTCAGCAATTTGGAACCCAAGTTCCGTTAACCATTGTAAGCTATCATGCATGGTTGTCAGGCCATGATTCGGTTCACACTGTGCAATCCCATACGCATAAAATGCCAAAGGTCGAGCAGCAGCAATATTTGGATCAAGTTGTCTTAAACTTCCTGCGGCTGCATTTCGAGGGTTAGCGAAGGTTTTTTCTCCCTTTGCTTCTTGGTCAGCATTGAGTTTTTCAAAACCAGACTTTGGCATCAATACTTCACCACGTACTTCAAGTAGACGAGGTATTTCATATTTTTCTGAATGCAGAACTTTAGGTAAGTTACGAATAGTTTTAACGTTTTGAGTAATGTCTTCCCCCGTTTCGCCATCCCCACGGGTTACACCGCGAACAAGTACACCATTTTCATACCATAGTGAAATCGCAAGGCCGTCGAGTTTTAACTCAACTTCATATTGTACTTTCTGGTTCGGAAGTCGCTCTTCTACACGGCGTGCAAATGCAAATAAGTCTTCTTGGTTAAATACATTACCAAGTGAAAGCATGGGGACCACATGCGTCACACTCTCAAATTTTGAAAGCGCTTGACCACCTACTTTTGTTGTTGGTGAGTCGGCTTGTACAAGTTCCGGATATTGTTCTTCTAAAGCTTTTAACTGATGAAATAAATGATCATATTCACTGTCCGAGATTGTCGGCTGATCCATGACATAGTAGGCATGGTTATGCTTTGCAATCAGTTGAATAAGCTGACGCATCTGTTCGATCACGGAAGTTATTGCCATTATTTTATTCACCATAAAAAAGGGTGGAAATTTCTCCACCCTGAGCTGCGACTAGATATATTACAATTATCGCAACCTATACCAAAAATTTAAACTAGGCTGTTGCCTGTGCTGGACGATAATCAATCACATGATGGCGCCAATGTTCTTTTAACTGTGGCGTAAATTCAAGGTTATTTTCATCATAAACCTTACCATCAATTTCACGAGCAATAAGGCCTGCAATACTGGTCATCATGTCAAAACCGGTAACAGCTTTGCTGTTTGGAAGTGCAAGGAAAAATGCTAAGCCTTGAACTTGTTCAGTCGATAAAGTTTCTAAATCGAAACCAGCAGGACCATTATCAGTCATACGCAATACAGAGAACATCAATGCACTCGGCTCATCGGTATTTTCATAGCGGTGGAAACAAGACATTTCACCGTAACGTAGACCATATTTTAAAAGCACTTTCAGTGCTTTATCACCCGATAACGCACGGCGCGGATTTGGATATACATTTAATGCGATAATCTGCTCAGCCATTGCTAACGCACTTTCGTCATCAAAACGCTGCTGCTCATGTAAATGTACATCAAGAATGTTGCTTTCACCTTCAAACTCAGCAATTTCAGCAGTTTCGATATTTGGATTTAAGCTTAATTCCGGCTCAGTTTTCGGTTGCCCTTCTGCAACTTTTGGTTCTGATGAGCTAACAACTTCTGGTTCAGCAGAAACGGTATCAACTAACTCAACTGAACTATTTTCACTTACAGTTGGGCTAACAGTATTTTCTTCAGCTTTAACTTCTTCTACTTCTACTGGCGTATTTTCAACGGGTACTTGTGTCTGGACTGTTTGAGCTTGTGAAGCCTGTTCTAGTTCTTTTGTTCCCTTTTCTTCTGACTGTGCTGGCTCGCTTAAAGTTGGTTCCACTCGTTCAGCAACGGCTGCTGACGCAACAGTAACTTCTGGCTGTTCAAGTTGATCTCGTACATGACGAGGGATAACCGGTTGATTACTTTCAGGATTAATATGCAAATCACTGTCTAGCGAGGGTTCAGCATGGTTCGGCTTTTTTAAAATCATTCTTAAGCCAATTAGCATGATAATAATGGCAACAACGATGCCAATAATCGTATTGATTTCCATTCTATGACTCCGAAACTAACCCGTATTCTTTTGCCTGTTCTAAATTGACAGTGACTAATTTTGATGTACCCGGTTCAGGCATGGTTACACCCAACAAGTCAGTTGCCATGGTCATCGCCAGCTTATTATGTGTAATGTAAATGAATTGTACATGTTCAGAAAGCTCTTTTACCAAATTACAATATCTCTGTACATTCGCATCGTCGAGTGGAGCGTCCACTTCATCGAGTACACAAAACGGTGCCGGATTTAACCTGAAAATAGCAAATACTAATGCTAACGCTGTTAACGCTTTTTCTCCACCGGAAAGTAATGCCAGAGAACTGTTTTTCTTACCCGGTGGTCTCGCCATGAGCTTAACCCCAGATTGCCAATCATCCTCAAGACTTAAACTGGCTTCACCACCATTAAAAACTTTTGGAAATAGATTTTGTAACTCTTGATTAATCTGATCAAAAGTCGACATAAACAACTTACGGGTTTCTTGGTCAATGCTCTTCATCGCATCTTTTAACTGAGTTACCGTATTTTCCAAGTCTTGAATTTGGTGGCTCAACTCATCAAAACGCTGAGAAACTTCTTCAAACTCTTGTGAAGCAGCTAAGTTAACTGCACCGATTTTTTCAAACTGTTTCTGTACTTTTTCTAGTTTTTGCTGGTGTTCAGTTAAATCTATTTTCAAACCCGTTTGAAGCTCGGCATTTAACTCTTTGAGCTGTTCTTGATAGTGCTCACGATCCGACTTGGCGGCTTGCCATGCTAAACGTTTGGCTTCAAGCTGCTCTCTAAGCTTTTCATCTTGCTGTTGGTATTGATGGCGTTGGTCTGTAAGCGTTTGTTGCTTCTCTTGGACACTATTAAGCTCAATCTGCCATTCATTCCATGTCTTTTGCAGCTTTTCGGTTTGAGCAAATTGTTGTTGAAACTCTGACTCAAGGTTTGGCAACTCTAACTGAATAGGGTCAACAAACTTTTTCGCCTGTTCCATTTGCGCTGTAATTTGTTGATATTGGCTCTGCAAGAACGAAATATCTTTTTCAAGCAGCTCAATTTGTTGAGTTGTCTGCGTACTATTACGTCGTAAAATCTCACGTTCTTGTTGTTGCTGTTGTAAGACTTGTTGCTGTTCCTCAAGCTGCTCTGTTAATTCTTCTACCTGAAATTGCAAAGTTTTATAGTCAGGTAAAATAGTTTCGAGCTTCATTGCCAATGCATGCAAATCAATTTCAAGATCATCTTTTTGCATCGCATCTTCTTCAAGCTGCGTATCTAATTGAGCGAGTTGATCTTTCAATTGCTGTTTTTGCAATAAAAATGCTTGTGCTGCGGTTTGTTGCTTGGCAATTTGTACATCAAGCTGTTGCAAGTCTTTTTGTTTTTGTTTAATGACTTGTTGTTTTTGCTGTAGGTCAACTTGTAACTGTCCTAGCTCATCTTTTTGCTGAACTATAATTTGATCTAATGCTTGTAATTCTGGTTGCTGCTTTTGAAGAACTTGTTCAATTTCGTCTAGACGAATACGATGACTGAGCATACCTTGCGCACTTTGACTTTCGTCATCATACATAAGAGCAATTACCCAATCTTGCCCGACATGATAACCATCTAAAGTCAAAATAGACTGGCCATATTGCAGTTGTTTTTGTTCATTTAAAGCATGAGATAAATCTTGTGCAATCGCTACATTCGAGAATATTGATAGCTGTGGCGATGCAATCCAATCATTCAAGCAAATCAGGTTCCCCTTAAATTTGCTTGATTGCTCTGAAGGCTTTAACTGGCGAGCAACTCCTTCCTGAAAGGCTTGTTCAGTTTCAACAATATGTGCCTGCAACCATTTTGCTAAAAACTTTTCAATAATTTGTGCGTGTGGTTTGCCCTGCTCTGTTAACTCTAGAGCCTGCATTAAACGTAGCGTATCTTGGTTTTGCTTTGGACTTTGTTTAGCAACAAGCTGGCTTAAGTTTTTCTGCTCTGATAATAAAACCTGTATTTCTGTTTTTAACGTTTGCTGCTGGTTTTTATTTACCTGATGCGCTTGTTGAGCTTGTTCAATACGCTGCACATACTGCTCAATTTCAGCTTCTAGCGTTGAGATTTCACGACAAAGCTGCTGCTGTAATTGCTCAAGCTCGCCTTGTTCATCTTCGTGTACTTGCGATTGGATCTGGTTTGCTTGATGTTGCAGCGTTTCTTTTTGCTGTTCAATGCGCTGAACATTTTTGCCTAATTGCTCGATTTGAGCAGACATTTGCATTTTTTGCTGCTGTTGTTTTTCAACCTGAGCTTTTACTTGCTCAAATTGTTGCTGCGCTTGCCGTTGCTGTGATTGTAAACCTGCAAAACTTTGCTCTGCTTCAGCTGCTGTATGCTCAATTGCAGTTAAAGCTTCGGTTTGCTCTTCTAACTGGCTATTCAGTGTTTCGAGTTGCAATTCAGAAAGCTGTAAACGTTCTTTAGTTTGGGCTTTTTGCTGTTCTAACTGAACGAGAGTTGTACTATTTTGCTGAAATAAACTTTGTTTTTGCTCTAGAGTCATTTTCAGTTCAGACAGTTTCTTTTCAGCTTGTTGCCATTCTTGTTGTAACGGTGAAGATTGCTGAATAAGTCTCTGAAATAAAGCACTGGTAGATTCTAAATCATGTTCAATCGTACTTAATTCTGAACGAACTAATTTAAATGTTTCCCCCAGTTCGTTCATTTGAACGGTATATTCTTCTTGTAGGCGTACACTTTTCTCTGCCTGAAAAGACAAAATTTCAATTTTTAGGGTACGAATCTGGCTTTCTAATGTTTTATATTGAACCGCTGCTTCTGACTGGCGTTTAAGCGTTTTAAGTTGTGATTTTAACTCAAGCGCAATATCTTCCAAGCGTGAAAGGTTTTGCTCCGTATGTTCAAGGTGCTGCAAGGTTTCGCGGCGACGCGCCTGATAACGGGAAACACCTGCCGCCTCTTCAATGAAAATACGCATTTCTTCTGGCTTGGCATCAACCAAGCGGTTAATCATGCCTTGTTCAATGACTGCGTAAGAGCGTGGCCCTAACCCTGTGCCCAAGAAAATGTCAGTAATATCACGGCGGCGACAACGTGTACCATTTAAGAAATACTCAGATTTACCTTCGCGGGTCACCTGACGACGAACTGCGAGCTCATTATAAGCATTATAAGCTCCACCTAATTTGCCATAGGTATTGTCAAAACGCAGTTCTACACTGGCAACACCAACTGGCTTACGCTTGGATGTTCCGGTAAAAATAACATCTTGCATGCTACCACCACGCAGCTGACGAGCGTTTGACTCCCCCATCACCCAGCGGATCGCATCAATAACATTGGATTTGCCACAACCATTTGGACCAACCACTGCTGTGCGGTTCGCCTTAAAATTTAAAGTTGTACTATCTGCAAAAGATTTAAAGCCGGAAAGTTTTAAACTGCTTAAACGCATAATGCCCTAACTAGCGGCGTGAGCGTCTCGCCCAAGCCAATTCAATCTGTTTCATTCGTGTCAGCGATTCCAACACAAGGTTACGTAAGTGTCGACAAAAATCTTCCATAAATAAAGCGGCTTGTTGTGATTTTCGGATCAAAATTGCATCAGTCACGAGTTTAAATAATGCAAATGCTTCTTGTAGTTCCCGTTTAGAGGTATTTAGCGTCAAAAAATAACTACGACGTAATGATGGTAATAATTCTTTATAAAATTTCATTAAATAAGGATTACCGACCATATCTTGCTGTTCAGCAAGATATTGGAAAATAGCATCGTAGAATTTTTCAATATCGCCTGCTTTTACATGCTCAAGAAGCTGTTCTAACAAGAGTTGTAATTGATCGGCTTCATGAGCACGCCATGTTTCGCTTATGCGTTGTACAATATGCCCCAATAACATCATATTTGTATCAAACAACGCTTTGACCTGTTGTGCCGACATTTCCGAAACAATTGCACCACGACGCGGAAAAATTTCAATGAGATGCGTACGCTCGAGTAATAATAGCGCCTCACGAACTGATCCCCTACTTACGTCAAGTTCTTTAGCGATACGAAGCTCTTGTATGCGTTCGCCTTCAACCAATTCGCCACTAATAATCTGTTCGCTAATGTATTTGACAATTTGCTCAGAAAGACTTTCTGTCTCTTCGAGATTCATAAATCACCCGCTACTTTTTATATGCATTAATCCATGCTTTTCTTTCGCATCCTTGTTTTTAACTGATCCCATCCATTAAAAACTATGTCATTGTCTGACAATTTTATTGCATTTTAAGCCAACCCACCCAAAATCCATACAGAAATCGGATGAAAAACTCACCTTTAATCTTTTCAAGTCTTCAAATAAAAAAGCTTAAACCGTGAGAGTCTAAGCTTTCTTTTCTATATATTTTTAATAAAACGTTTTTAATTCATAAAACCTTTATAAATAAAGTAACTGCCGACCACGACTAACAAGCAAGCAAAGCATTTTTTTAGCATTTGTGGTGACAATGCGTGGGCAACCTTAGCCCCAAGTTTAGCAGTGACAAAACTCATGACACTAATACCAATAAAAGCGTAGATATGGATATATCCAATCGTATTAGGTACAGAAATGTGCTCTTTAGCACCAAACCACATAAAACCAATTGCACCTGCAATAGCAATAGGTAAACCACAAGCAGCAGAGGTCGCAACTGCTTTTTGCATGACTACGCCATGACGGTTTAAATATGGGACAGTTAAGCTTCCGCCTCCAATACCAAAAATTGCAGAGGCAATACCAATGCCTCCACCTGCCATAAATTGCATAGGGGTTGAAGGAAGCTGACGTGTTGGGTCAACCACAACATGGGCTCCTTTGAACATCCGATAAGCCATCACAACAGCAAAGACACCAATAAGAAGCTGTAAATGCTGTCCAGACAAAAGGTCGGCAATACCTGCACCTAAAAAGGAACCAATCACTAGTCCCGGTGCTAAATTACGAAAAACAGGCCAGAGGACTGCACCTTTTTTATGATGAGCCGAAACTGAACTAAAGGAAGTCACAATAATGGTTGCTAGGGAGGTTCCGACTGCAATATGCATGATTACAGCGGGATCATAGTGCAACTGGGTAAAAACGACATAGAGGATTGGTACAATAATTAGTCCACCACCAACTCCAAACAGTCCGGCAGTAAAACCAGCAATTGCGCCAATGAGTAAATATATGATTAACTCCATAAATGTTTTACCACTCTGCTCATATTCAACATGGATTTAGAGACTCGCCAACTACAACAACTTTTAAGCGCAAAAAACCAGCTTCCAGAAGTGGTTTTATTAAAAGCAACCACAACTTCGACCAATGATGATATTCGTGAAATTGCCCAAAAAGGCATTACAACAGGCTTGGTTTGCAGTGCTCAACAAACTCAAGGGCGAGGTCAACATCAACGGCAATGGATTTCACCTGAAGGAAACATTTATTTAAGCACATTGGTGCAAACTCGAACACCCTTAGATGGTCGCTTAGCACTTGAAGTTGCGTTAAATATTTTGCAAATTCCACAGCTACAACCTTTGAGCCTACAAGTGAAATGGCCAAATGATTTGTATAGTACACAAGGAAAATGGGGCGGAATTTTGGTTGAACCTCTTTCCCAATATCAGGCGATTGTGGGTGTAGGTATTAATTTAAAAACACCACCAGTCACTGATAGTGATCAACCGATCACGTCTCTAGAAGATTTAGGCCTAGAGCAAATGAGTCGTCTTGAGTTAATTTCAGAGCTTTATGTTGCAATTCAAAATGCAGCCCGCTGGTTTGAACATGGTTGTTATAACCTTGCAGGACGTTTTAACCACCATGCTGCATGGCTTAATCAGTTAGTTCAGTTCGAACATAGTCAAGGACTGGTATATGGCCGTTTCGTTGGAATCTCTAATGAAGGTGCAGTGATTCTTGAAACTCCTGAACCACAGCAGTTTTATCAAGGTCGTCTAAGACCACAAACCACTCAGTAATCAGGTATTTTTCCCATGAAAAGTTTATGGCTTGATATCGGAAACACCCGTTTAAAATACTGGATTACTGAAAATCAGCAAATTATTGAACATGCAGCTGAGTTACATTTGCAGTCTCCTGCCGATTTATTACTGGGATTAATCCAACACTTTAAACATCAAGGCTTGCATCGTATTGGGATTTCTTCGGTTCTCGATACCGAAAATAATCAGCGTATTCAGCAAATTCTAAAATGGCTAGAAATTCCTGTTGTTTTTGCCAAAGTGCATGCTGAATATGCAGGTTTACAATGTGGTTATGAAGTTCCAAGTCAGCTCGGGATTGACCGCTGGCTACAGGTACTTGCTGTTGCTGAGGAAAAAGAAAACTATTGCATTATTGGTTGTGGAACAGCGCTTACCATTGATTTAACGAAAGGTAAGCAACATTTAGGCGGTTATATTCTGCCAAACCTTTATTTACAACGTGATGCACTGATTCAAAATACCAAAGGTATTAAAATTCCTGATTCGGCTTTTGATAATCTAAATCCGGGTAATAACACCGTAGATGCAGTACATCATGGTATTTTGTTAGGCCTGATTAGTACAATTGAAAGCATCATGCAGCAATCTCCTAAAAAGCTGCTGCTGACTGGTGGTGATGCAAAACTATTTGCCAAGTTTTTACAAAAATATGATCCTGTTGTAGAAACCGATCTTTTGCTCAAAGGATTACAGCAATATATTGCTCATTATCCTAAAGACTAAAATACAGAACAAAATAAAAGGCGCTATATGCGCCTTTTATTTTATGGATTTATTTCTTTTGGTCATTATTACCAAACAGTGGTCCCATACCGCCGCCACCGCCAAATTGTTTTTGCATATTGCCTAATGAACGCATCATTTTGCTCATACCAGATGGATTCGCAAACTTCTTCATCATTTTAGCCATTTGTGCTTGTTGCTTAATGAGTTTATTCACTTCAGCTACATCCATACCACACCCAGCTGCAATACGTTTTTTACGGCTTGGGTTCATCAGGTCTGGATTACGGCGTTCCTTGATGGTCATTGACTGGATAATAGCTTCCATTTTCTTGACCTGCTTTTCAGGATTCGCCTGCTCAATTGCTTGCTGAATTCCTGCACTGCTCATGCCTGGCAACTTGTCTAAGAAGCCCATCATGCCGCCCATCTTCTTCATTTGCTCAAATTGCATCAGCATATCTTCAAAGTTGAAGCTGCCACCTTTTTGCAATTTTTTCGCCATTTTCTCGGCTTTTTCTTTGTCGATTTTACGTTCAACTTCTTCGACTAAAGAAAGTACGTCACCCATACCTAAAATACGTTGAGCAACACGGTCCGGATGGAATGGTTCTAAAGCATCAAGCTTTTCGCCCATACCTAAGAACTTAATTGGCTTACCGGTAATAGCACGCACAGAAAGTGCCGCACCACCACGCGCATCACCATCAGTTTTAGTAAGAATCACACCTGTAAGCGCTAAAGCATCGTTAAATGCTTTAGCAGTATTTGCAGCATCCTGACCTGTCATGGCATCAACCACAAACAAGGTTTCAGTCGGCTTAACTGCTGCATGCAATTCTTTAATTTCGTCCATCATGTCTTCATCGACATGCAAACGACCCGCTGTATCGACAATCAACACATCAGCAAACTGGATTTTTGCCTGTTCAATTGCACGGTTAACAATATCAATTGGTTTTTCAGAAGGATCTGATGGAATAAAGCCTGCACCAACTTCTGCTGACACAGTTTCTAACTGTTTAATCGCTGCCGGACGATAAACGTCGGCAGAAACGGTCATTACTTTTTTCTTTTGACGTTCTTTTAAGAAACGTGCCAGCTTGGCTGCTGTAGTTGTTTTACCTGCACCTTGTAAACCAGCAAGTAATACCAC
The DNA here is from genome assembly GCF_003812225.1 of Acinetobacter sp. FDAARGOS_494. NCBI lineage: Bacteria > Pseudomonadati > Pseudomonadota > Gammaproteobacteria > Moraxellales > Moraxellaceae > Acinetobacter > Acinetobacter sp. FDAARGOS_494. The sequence goes on along the minus strand of NZ_CP033866.1, from coordinate 2,525,626 downwards.
AACTGGAGGCTTAGCACTTAAATCCAGTGTTTCATTGGCCTCACCCATCATCTTGGTGAGTTCATCATAGACAATTTTTACAAATGCCTGGCCTGGAGATAACTGAGTCATCACTTCTTGGCCCAATGCCTCTTCCTTAACTTTCGCGATAAATTCACGAGTTACAGGTAACGCGACATCGGCTTCAAGAAGAGCCATACGTACTTCACGTAAGGTATCTTTAATATTGTCTTCGGTCAGCTGCCCTGAGCCAGTAACATTTCTTAAACTCTGCGTGAGTCGTTCTGTTAAGGTATCAAACATTGCAAAATCCGCTTAAAATGGCTAGTTGCAAAAAAATCTTTCTCGAAATAGAAAATTTATGCATAGAATGCTATAGGATACTTTAGTTCGCAGCGAATTTATATCTTATCTAGATGAATTAATCCTGAAAAAGGTTTGACATGATTAGCCTCCCCTTGGTTTACACAATTTTGGCACTCATCGCATATACCACTTCTTTCTGGTATCTGTTCATACGTTTAATGTCAAAACGTGAACCAAACCCATGGTTATTTGCTTTTGTTACGACCTTAGCACTGCTGTTACATGGCACAGTTTTATGTCATGCCATGCTGACGCCATCAGGAATTAACTACGATGTTTTTAATCTGGTGTCTTTTACATCAGGACTTATGTTGTTGTTAAGCTTAGTTTTTAGTACTTTCCGCCCGATTGTACCGTTAAACTTGCTCGGCATTCCTGTAGCGGCGATTGGTCTTATTTTAGGTTTTGCATTTAGCCGTCCCGATCAGTTTATTGAACAGCATTCATTAGGTTTAGATACTCATATTATTCTTTCACTTTCTGCTTATGCTGTTTTACTGATGGCAACCATACATGCGATCTTGATATGGTTCCAAAACCGTGAACTCAAAAAGAAACAAAAAAAACGTATTTGGGTCAATTTACTTCCATCCATTCAGGCCATGGAGTCTTTATTATTTGACCTCATCATTACTGGTTTTATTTTATTAACTATTGCTCTCGCGTTTGGTTTCTTAACAGTTGATAGCTTCTTTGCCCAGCATCTCGCTCATAAAACCGTATTTAGTATTATTTCATGGTTTATTTATGGCTCTTTATTGATTGGCCACTATAAACTTGGCTGGCGCGGACAAAAAGCGATTCGTTTTACCTTAATTGGTTTTGCATTATTAGCGATCGGTTTTATTGGCAGTAAATTTGTGCTTGAGATGATATTGGGCCGATAAAACAATTAAAATATCAGCACTACTAGACAGCGTTATACATATCCCGTATAACGCTGTTTTTGTTTTGCTCAGGTGACTCAGACTGTGAAACTCATACTCGCTCCAATGGAAGGTTTAACTGACCCGATCATGCGGGATACACTCACATCTGTTGGTCACTTCGACTGGTGTGTAACCGAGTTTATTCGCGTTACAGACAGTATTTTGCCAGACCATATTTACTATAGTTTTTGTCCTGAACTTAAAAACGATGGTAAAACAGCTGCTGGAACACCTGTACACGTTCAGTTCTTAGGCAATAATCCAGAGATGCTTGCAGCAAATGCGGCAAAAGTCGTTGAGCTGGGTGCTCCTGCAATTGACCTTAATTTTGGTTGTCCTGCAAAAACCGTCAATCGACATCGAGGTGGTTCGGTACTTCTTGATGAACCAGACGTAGTACATATGCTCATTAAAGCAGTCCGTGATGCTGTACCTGCGCACATCCCTGTTTCAGCAAAAATGCGTTTAGGTTATCTAGATGAAAACCACACCATGGAAAACGCCCATGCTGTTGAAGATGCGGGTGCAAGCTGGTTAACAGTACATGCTCGAACTAAAGCAGATGGTTATACGCCACCAGCTTATTGGGAAAAAATTCTACCGATTAAAGAAGCTTTAAAAATTAATGTGATTGCTAACGGCGAAATCTGGACCAATGCTGATGCTAGAGCTTGCCAGCAACAATCTGGCTGTGAAGATTTAATGATTGGCCGTGGTGCAGTGACTACTCCAGATTTAACACAATGTATTCGCCAAAATATGGATGAAGCACTGTTTACTTGGGAACAACTGGTTGACTTACAAATACGTTTTTTAAATGGTCAAGCAAAAACAGAAATTGGGATGGTTGGCCGTTATAAGCAGTGGTTAGGTATGATGACCAAAGCCTATCCTCAAGCGAAAGAATTATGGGACCAAGTGAAACGCATTAAAGCTTTAGATGAAATTGTTCAGCAGCTAGAGCAAACCAGTTCTTCTCGTATTTAATCACTCAAACAAAAGAGAGCGATTGTTTAAACAACCGCCCTCTTTTGGTATTTCAGGTTAAGTAATTATTAATTATTTTTTAAAAGCCACTTACTTTCATTTTAAAGTCGGTCACCGAAGCACCCGTAACTCCAAAACTCCCCATAGACCCATTGGGTAAATTATTAAATGTTGTTGTACTTTGTGTACCTAAATTTCCTAAAGTCACATTGTTAAGTGATGCATCAAATTTACTAGATACACCTATATTTCCAAAGGTAAGTCCTGTCGGGTCAACCCCAGCATAAAATCCATCAAGAACAAAACCCGTTGACGCATTCGTACCTGCAAATTTAAACCCAAATGTAGCACCCGTGTTATCTGAAACTAAAGTAATCGGGCAGCCAGATGCAGCAGAACAAATCGATTGAATAGCTCCTCCGAATTTAACCATAACCGACTGAGCAGCATGTCCCAGTTGAATATTTAAACGGGGCTTATTGGTTTGTACAAAGTTAATATCAAGATTACCAGTAGAACGAATCAGCTCTTTTACCCCGGTATTCACCGTTGTGCCCGAACTAAAAATTGATTTTGGTGCATAACTTGTTAATGCATAATCGGATGGGCTAGACAAAGATGTACTTGGTGCTAAATAAACTGAAAATGGTAAAAGCCGAATACCATTTACGTCACTCCCCATCGTGACAGCTAAATTTAAAAATGGATTTCCACCACCAGCATCGGTATCGATTGCAATATTAAAAGAAGGATTTGTAGATACAGCAGCTTTAATAAACTCTATGCCAGGAACCGGATTAGTAGAGTTTCCTGCAATGACAAGACCTGCTTTACTGTTGTAAGACGTAGATGCAATACCGTTCGTATCAATCAAGGCGACTTGATTAAATTTAACTTGATCGGCCTGAATACCTAAAGTTAGACCATTTTGACCCGTCGCAGCTGCAAGACTTTGATCATCTAAAGGCTGCATCGCAAAAACACTTGAACTACTGGCAAATAATAACCAGCAGACTATATTTTTATTTTTCATGTCGCTCTAATCCTTAAGAGACAAACGTTTATTATTTGTTCAGACTATCAGAATAATATTCAAGTACAAAGCAATTATCTCTATAACCCGACGAATGCAAATCCAATCACACTAAACTAAAATTTATATAAAAAAGTGACGTTAAACGTCACTTTTATTGATTAGTTAAAGGCGCCATTTCTAGGCACAATGCTAAAGCTGCTATTTAGACGTCCACCCGTAATTGCAAGCTCACCTAAACGTGCTCCTGCACCTGTTGAAGGTGGATAGAAATTAATATCTTTCACACGTAATGCGCCGTCAATACTCTTATCAGGATTAAAATAAACCGCGGTATTTACACCAACTTTACCTAAACCACTTGCGGTATCTTTGCCCACAACTAAAGCGGTATTAAACGCTAGCTTTCCAGTAATATTGTCAAAACCAATTGCAGAACCATCAATCGGGTCGCTAATTTGTACAGTATTACCAGTTGCTGTCGCAGGCATTGTAAAATCACCTAGTACAGTTAAAGCACTACCATCTGCAATTGAACTATTCGGCACTATCGATAAATTAAGATCGCCGCCTAAACGTAGTTTTAAACCAAATAAGACATCATTATTTTTGGCAAAGTTATCGATTGGCGAAGTACAAGACCCGGTTGCCGGACAAGTTTTATATTTAGCTCCTGGTAAATAACCTGCTGCAATTTCGGTTGATAAAGCAAGTAACATATCTTTTAAACCGATATTTAAACTGCCATTTTCTAAACCAATAGTGCCATTGCCTTTGAGGAACATATCAATATTACGTAACCCCATATAATAATCGGTAGGGTTGCCCGCATTATTAGCATTTGGAGAACCATCAATTAATAAAATTGAAGTTGTTTTAGTACCGCCTGCATCTCGACCTGTCGTTCCTACAGCTATACCAAAACCTAAACGTGAAGTTGTACCAGATGTTGCAACTAAATTTTGAATCGGTTTACCGTTGGCATCTTTTGTATAGTAATAAGCACCATTTGCAGGCGCATCTACACCATAGACAGCGGCATTCGCATTTAAATTATAAAAAGGTAATGCCAAACCCCACTGGTTATTTAAACCATTATCTGCAAATTGATTGGCAGCAGCGACATTTGCACTGGTAGTAAAACGACCTCGTCTTGAGAATGCCTGGAACTCTGCTCCACGCATGGCAAGAATTAGGCTAAATGGATTTGTAACCGTATCACGGTGGATATTATGTTGATAATCGGCAGCAGTTGTTAAAGTGCCTGATCCTAAACGAATTGCATTTAGTGTTGCGTTATTTGGCATTAATAAGGTTTTTGTATCAGCAAGATTTAGATAAATATTTCCGCTGTCAAAATAACCGCGTGTAGCCGAGTTCAGCCCCGTTAAATTACCGAATTCAAAACCATAAGCATTCAGACCTGCACCACCAATTTCCAAGGTAGTTGCTTTACCATCTGAACCTAACATCGAATCATTATCTTTAGTGAACTCCCCTTTCATACGAAAGGCAATTCCAGAGTTACCTAAAATACTATTACTTGATCCCGTACCTGAAGCTGTATTAGCAGTACCTAATGTTGTTTTATCTGAAGAGCCATCCATACCACGGACTTGTAAGTAACTATTGACCATACGGCCGCTAGCACCTAAACGAATCAAGCCTTTAGAATTCTGTGGGCTATTTGTCGTGTCTAGGGCATAAGGATTTGACTTATCAACATTTGAGCTAAGCATTACCTCAATATTCAGACCTGAATTGGTTACTTTCCCACTACTGTCTACATATGTACCAGCAGTTAAACCAGAAGCAGAATCGGCGACACGATTAAAATCGACATAGCCATAGGTACTATTTGGAGTTTGCCCAACCGCAGCAGTATTATTCCCTGTATTAGTTTGTAAGACTATGCCACGGGTAGGATCAATAAACATGACGCCTTTACCAACAAAATTAAAGTTAAAATTCTTTAATATCAATTGATTTAGCTGACTACGCGCGTCTAATTGCCCTAAATAAATATTTGCATTATTTAGACCAAGCGTCATGCTTGACTGACTATTCGGGCTAAATAAACCATCTTGAGTAGTAAGAGCCAAGTTTAAAGGCGAAGTTGTTTGTATAGCCAACTGTCCTAAAGTAGGTGAACAAGCAGCCGAACTATTACAGACTTTGACGCTATTTACAGTAATGAGCGAGGGACTACTTTGAATAGAAAAATCGACCCCTGCTTTACCTGTAGTCGCATTACTTCCTACGTCTAAACGGTAGTTTGTACCTAAAGCTTGTGTAGAGGCATTACTTTTTTGTATTTTTACACCACTCGCTTGAGCTCTTAAAATTTGATCAGCACTTGTTGGTGTGCCTGCATGGTCGTCCCAATAAGCATTATCAATATTGATTTCGTTGAAAGTCGTTTGTATCGAGATTCCATCTTGACCATTGACCGCACTCAAATCGGCATCTGTTAACGCTTCTAAAGCAAAAACCTGTCCGCTCACTAACAACATACTGGCTGTTAATGTATTTAAAATAAACTTTGAGCCGTGACTTTCTTTATTTTTGTTCATCACTTCAGTTCCTTTGAAATCTACATTAACCTTTAACAACGTGGATGGCTACCATCACAGCTAAAGACCATGACTTTTCCTTGAATTGCTAAGTTGCCATTCATCATTAAGCCCATAAATCCTGTTTCACGACCGTAGTCATACGCCGATGGGGTTGCAGTAGCCACTTGCTGGTTCGCACTATTAGCAGTCGCTGCATAAGTTGGCTTTTTGAAATATGCATAATCATACATATTTGCACTCGAGCCTTGCGTTGTTGTTGAGCTCGTAAAGTTATCTTGCTCAATTGACAGAGCATTAAAACCAAAATTACGAATTAAAATTGGCTGTGCTGCACTAAAACTCAGTTGAATAGCCGGTTTTATAATTTCAGTATTACTTTTATCAAGATACTTTAAATCAGCACCATCTAAACCCATTTTTTGAATATTTAAAGTGCCTTGCACACCTTTAAATACTAACCAAAGTTTATTACCGCTGTCGCTATTTTCAGTCCAACCACTTGGCTTAGTCGCGTCTGTTTGCACAAAGCGTTTATTAATTGCTAAACCAATATGACAGAACTCTACGTTTTCACAAACGCCGCCACTGCCATTATCAAATATGCCGTTACTGGTCTGGTTTAAATTAAGCATCAAAGATAAATCAGCACCAGCTTGGCCATTAATTGCCTGTAATGCATCATTATCCAAGGTTTGCAATTCTGCATGAGTCACAGTTGCACAAAGAGCAAAGAGTAAAGCAGTTATTTTTTTCATCGCGTTACTCCTCTTATAGACCTTTTGTGGTGAGCTTTAAATGTTGAATTAAAACACCATCAATAACAGCTGACCCCATGTTATTACTAATTGAAGAGCTAATTTGTGCTCCTGATAATTTATATGTGTTTATATCTGCATTTGGTGTAGTCGTATACCAACGTCCATTATTGTAAAGTGCATCAGGTAAAGGTGTACCATTTGGTACAACAAATTGAGCCCCATTCCCTGCATCTGTGGTGGTGTACCCTGTCGTGTTGGTTGTCGGATTATAATAAGCAGTACTATCAATATTCGCCCAGTTTGCTCCTTGAGAATCAAATCTTAAGCCTGAGCCAGCATTTCCTGTCCAGCCTGTTGCCGTACGGTATTGCCAATCATAACAAGTAAAAATTAAACTACATGTATAGCTGTTTACACGACGTTCTTGATTTTGTAATTGATAGAAGTTTCTAGTTTGTGTTGTAGCAGTAACAGTTCCTGTCGGTAATTTCCCAAAAGAAATACCTACAGCATCTTGAGCATTATTCCCTTTAAATGCCTCTAGAGTATTAGTCGTTGCATTATAAACAGTAGAACCAATCGAGATACTACTATGTGTTGCGTTAGAACCTTGATAGGTTTTACCACCTAAGGTTACATTGGCACCACATTGGTAAACATTACAGGTGGAGCCGAGGTAACTACTATCTGTTCCAGTATAGTCAGTATAAATTTTCTTATAGATTTCTGGTTTATTCGGAATACGCGCTAGTTCCAAACTAAAGTTTTTACCATCTGAACTCAAAACTAAAGGTTGATATAAAGACCCTAATACAAGATTAATATTAGGGTTATAAAGATATAAACCTTCGTTTGCATCAAAGGTTGGTGCAAGCCCCCCATTAATAGCGGGAGTAATTAAATTCCCCTGTCCAGTACCAGATTCACGAGTACTTAAACGTAATACATTATTCATAGCGCTATCAGTTGGTGCAGTCCATGAACCTGTTGAAGTAATAGTAGTCGTTTGACTACGAATACGATATAACCAATCTGAACTAGGGGAATTATTGCTAGGCGCTCCAGTATATTGAGTACTATAACGATTTACCCATGGTCCTACTGTAGATGTTGGGGTATTTGCAGTAATTGTTGCTCTTAAATTAGTTGCATCGCCACTATTTAAACGTACAACACCCGCAAAACCTAAAGTATTGTTATAAAATGGACTCAAACCATTTGCGGATGTTGCACCACCCAAAGTTTGGAAGAGCTGTAGACGGCTACCATTTAAACTAAAATTATTCCAAATACCTTGCAGACGTAAACGATTCGCGCGGCTTGCATCAGTACTCGTGCCGATCAAACCATTAGAGTCACCATAGTTAAATTGATCTGTTGCACCATTTATTTTATTTGGATTACGAACAAAAATATCTGACCATAAACCTAATTTAAGTTTATAGGCATCAAGTCCAGCAGTATCTCTTGTCCCTACTTCATATAAAGGCGCTTCTAAAGCTAAATAGGTTACTTGGCAAGTTGGATCAGCTGCTCCACTACAATTTGTTGCACTGAAATTAGGCACAGAGTTTTCTGTCGCAACTTTAAAAATCCACGGATTAATAGCTGTACCCCAACTCGAAATTGCAGCTGCTGTATCGGTAGAAGCAAGACGGGTATTTGTATCGTTATCTGATTTAGAAAGAGCTAAGCCATAAAGAAAAATATCAGCTTTACCTACTGCACGGTCCCCAGAGTCGATCGTACCGTTTTTATTCGTATCTGCAGCAGTCATACTTAAAGGCCCAACAGGCACATAATTAATATAACCTGTATCTTTAGTACGATCCGTTAAAATTTGATTGGTGGTTTCGTTCGCTCCAGCTCCGCGCAATACCATGTAAGTATTTTGAGGTAAAATAGCAATACCTTCACCAGTAGTTTCACTCAAACCAGCATCAGAGAGTTCTTCAAGAGCGAAACTCGATTGGCTTATACAAAGCCCAATTAAAGTTGCCAAAACGGTTTTTTGAAACCTTACCGTATAATTAAGTGTAGTCATCTTGACCTTCCTGTTTTATACGATGCCGTGCACCATATTTATTTTTCTTTAACAATCCTTGATGCTAGGTGAAGCCATCCTTTTCACCTTAGACCAGAAGACAAATCCAGCTAGATATTGCCAACCTTTCCACATTTCTATTATGCGGAATATTTGCACAAATGCAAAAAAAAGCATGTAAAAATTTACTTTTCCGATGAATGTAAAATAGTAATAGCAACCTTCTCAGCATTTAACAAAAAGTTAAACCTGAGCCATGGCAGTTTGGTTTAAAGTTTTGATTGGTTAACTGTAAATTACTTAAATTTAAAGTAAGAGGACTATTTTTTAAATCAACTGTACTAATATTCACATCCAAGTCACCCAGTTTTAACAAACCACCCAAATCAGAAGTTTGCGCAGGGTTAGCTTGTAAATATGCAGAAACAGCAGCTGAAATTTGTGGAAATAGTGGTGAAATATCAATCGCATCTTGAGGAATAATATTACCAATATTAACCGGGTCTGCAAAAGACATCCACCAACCCTTTTGAGCTACGTCATCTGCTTTTGCACCAGGCCACTGTAACATTTGATTTTGTAGAGCTAAATACATTGGCGAGTTAATCGGTAAATTATGAATGAGACCTAATGACTGAGTTAAATTTAAATTTGCAGTAATATTTGAAATTGTCCCGTTCATATATACATTAGAAAATTTCGAGCCTTTACCTGCTACAGCACAAGCTAACACAGAACAATCTGTTACCGTTGCTTCAACCTTACCTCCTTGAGTATAAATACCTGTCGGTTCAGGATAAGCTGGATCATGTGGTCCTGCTGCATTATATTGTACCGTACCATCTACTGGGTACGAGCTACTGTGACCTACATAAATATTAGGAACTTTAACTGGTGCAGATAAAACCTTTGAGCTAACCCGGTTACCATTAACTTGAATAGGAGCAATTTCGAAGTAGTTATTTTGAATACCTGGAATATTAAAGCCTCCATTTGAAGTAATAAAACTAACCTCTGCAAATCCTCCCAAGCCTAAAGCTTGTAAACGTCCCGTTACAGCATTTGCGCCATATAAATTATCTCGCGTAGCAGAAGTTGTTGCATAACCTTTAATCAAACCACTACTATCGGACTGAACCTTCATATAACCCGAAATAGAGTTGATCCCATTCGGGGTGGTTGTATTTTCAGTACCTGCTGTTAATAGTCCAATAAATTTTTCAGCACTTAGTCTTAAACCAACTACTTCACGTGTTGATGCTGAGTTTGGATTCTTAACAGCAAACTCAATGAATGGATTGGTTAAAACAGCCGAAGATGAGGCACGATCTTCATTAGACATAGGTAGCGGATTACCATTGGCATCAAAATTCTGTCCACTTAAACTTAAATTATCAATATCAATATCACAGCCACCCGCACCATTTACACCACCACAACCCAACTGTAGTTTACGAATATTAGTATTGATTTCTAACTCGGCTTCCATTCCTAATTTATAAAAACCAATATTACTGCTATTGTCACGTAGTTTTTCTAAATTTGCAGAGTCAGTAGGTGCGATATAAGACATACTCATTAATGCCTGACCACGAGTAGCTGACAACTCAGCATCAGACATTGGAACTAATGTAGAACCAGCATAAGCTGAAGAAAAGCATAAACTTCCGAGTGCTAATATCGCAACCTGAAGAGACGTAAACTGTCGCATGACCGACCTCCGTATCCTTGGGGGCATAATCTAATTTCTTTTTATTTGGCTTCTTTTTCTTTAATGTACTCTTAAACTAAATACATAAGAAAAATACCGATATTTACGATTTCGCTTCTTTTTAATTTGTGTGATCCACATCAAAGAAAAAAATCAATTCTTGATCATTTTATATCATTTTCTACAAAAGAAAACGTACCTTATTAATATTCCGATAAACGTCACTTTTTAAGGTATATATAAAAAATAGGCCACTTAAAGTGACCCATTTTTAAAGCTCATCTATTTTTAACAACTTATGTCTTAGGAAGTGTAACCCCAGTTTGGCCTTGGTATTTACCACCACGATCTTTATAAGAGGTCTCGCATACTTCATCACTTTCGAAGAATAGCATTTGTGCTACCCCTTCACCCGCATAAATACGCGCAGGCAAGTTCGTGGTATTTGAAAATTCTAAAGTAACGTGTCCTTCCCATTCTGGCTCTAAAGGAGTGACATTTACAATAATACCGCAACGTGCATAAGTTGATTTACCAAGGCACACAGTCAAAACATTACGTGGAATACGGAAATATTCAATTGTACGCGCTAGAGCAAATGAGTTAGGCGGAATAATACAAACGTCAGACTCAATATCGATAAAACTTTTTTCATCGAAATTTTTTGGATCAACAATTGCAGAATGTACGTTAGTGAAAACTTTAAATTCGCGGGCACAGCGTACGTCATAACCATAGCTAGAGACCCCGTAGGAAATCAATTTTTCGCCATTCTTATCAAAACGGACTTGATTCTCTGCATAAGGTTCAATCATGCCGTGTTTTTCGCTCATCTCGCGAATCCAACGATCAGACTTAATAGCCATGTATTTTCTATCCAAAAGGTAATTTCATTGATTGCGACGTACTTTAACGTAAAAAAGCAATTATGAAAACAATGGCGGCTACTCTTATCGCTAAGAATAGCCCGGAATAAATTTTTAAAGATTTAATAAAGCAGAATAGCTAATTGGAATTGAGAAACTAACTAAAACCAACGAAGCTGTTCTTTGTAAATTTGATTGATTTAACCAACGTACTTTATTTGCAGCCAAGACTGACCCTAAAAAAATCCAGAATAAGGCAATCGGGGTAATTAAAGCTAAATAAGCCAGCATATGAATGAGATAAATATGAAAATTAGTCCACGCTGCAACAGGGAAAATCGCTGAAGCAAAAAGTAATGCCTTAGGATTTAGTAAAGTTGCACAAAATAATTCACGTGGGCGAATAGTTGGCTGATCTAATTCAAGCTGTTGATTTGCCGTGTGCCATAATTTAATTGCTAAAAAAATAATATAACAAGCACTGAGCAATTTAAGTAGAGGAGGTAATAAAGGAAGCGTTGCAGAAACTTTCCCGATTAACATTCCCCAAGCTGAAATCGAAATCACATACCCTAGAACTTCTGCCGGAATTAATTTAGCAGATTTTTTGAGGCCTACTTGTACTCCTGATGATGCAAGTAAAGTATTTGTTGGGCCAGGGGTAAGTAAAATAGTGGCAACCAAGCCAATAAAAAGCCATGAAATCATTGAATGACCTCACAATGTAGTCATCTCAGATTAATAGATATTATTCTAGAAGGCAAAATCTAATTGTAAGACAATTTTTTAACATCTTAAGAAATAAAATTTAAAAATTATTTATAAACAATAATTTATTAAAATTTTATTAATTCTAAGCTAAAAAACTATTGAGTCAGTCACAGCGTTTTACGTACCAAATTGTATTTAAGTAATATAAGTATTTTTATTTTAAATCTATTTTTACATTAAAAAGGCCTATAATAAATTATTACCGCAGTAAGTTTAATTTTTAAGCTTTTAATAAGTTTCAATTAATATATTGTTTCTTTGTGTTTATATGAGCTCCTAAGCTCTACTATCCTATGATTATGGCAAAACAATTTTTTCAATCTTGGCTTCCTTCTCCAGAGAAAGTTACAAATATGAAATTTTTAAGGATTTTCGGGCAAAAAACCCTTAATCCTGTGCTTTGGTATGTCAACCGTAAATCTATTACTCGCGCCATTTTTGTAGGGACTTTTTTCGGTTTACTGCCTATACCCTTTCATAGTGTATTTATTGTTATGGCAGTTTTACTGTTTGAAGTTAATTTACCTATTAGTTTAATGCTTGCTTGGCTCAGCAATCCTCTTACATTAGCACCTATTTTATATATTGGTTTCTGGTTTGGTGCCCATATTTATCATGTGCATATGATAAATAAGAAAATGCTTTTAGGGGTGCTTCATCAGATTTCACGTTGGATTACGCATTTTGGTCATGGTCATATCGATTTGAGCCTCGCTAAAATTTTAATATCAGGTCTCATTGTCGAAGCGTTTGTATTTGCAACCATACTATATATAGTGACTGAGATTTTCTGGCGTTGGATGGTCATTCGAAACTGGAAAAATAGAACAGGACATAAAAAACAAGAAGACGCTCTATAAGAATTCATCTTCTTGCCTAAAATTAAATTGTTATTTTGGTAGTTTAGATTTCATATATTCTTCAGCTACGTTAAGCACGTAGTCTTGGCAAGCTTCTCCTGTACCAGGGTCATAAGCTCCATTATTGGTAATATTATTAGATAAAATTCGAATTCCTAAAAACGGAACATTAAACTGGCTTGCAATTTGTGCAACAGAAGCCGCTTCCATTTCTTCAACTGAGGTACCATAACGCTCATGGAAAAATTGAATTCGGTCAAGTTCATTATTCCACACATCTGCCGAGCCAATCGTTCCTTCAACCACTTCACCTTTATCATAACGTACTTTATGTGCCGCCATTAATAGCTCTTGGTCACCTTCAAATTTACGAATTGCAATAGGTTCAGGGTCAGATTCATCTGTTGGTAAGACATCAAAAGCCTCAACCCATGTAAGTGAGTTTGAACCTCCACCTAATGGCTGTTTAGGCGTTCTAAAAGCGCCAATATTGGTTGCATATTTTCCTAAAACGATATCGTAAACATGGAGATCAGGATCGTGCCCCCCTGCTGTTCCCTGGTTAATAATGGCAATCGGTTTATACCGTTCAATTGCCAAAGCAGTTGCGGCAGCAGAGTTACTCATCCCCATACGTGTTTTAGAAATAATCATTGGATAGCCATTGTAGGTTCCTTTCCAAAAGGTCCAGCCACCTATTTTTTCAACAGTTTTATTTTCTAACTTTGAAGCCATTCTTTCCGACTCTACGGGTAAAGCACCCTGAATAATAATCGGCTGTAATTTCTGTTTTTGTTCCTGAACTGTTGGTGTTTGTGAAACTGATGAGTTGTCATCATTACATCCAACTAAAAATAAAGCGCTACATAAACTGATTACGCCCAAACTATACTTAAATTGCATTTTCCACCTGTTTCTTTGAAAAAGAAGCGTAAAGTAGCAATCTGCATGCCAATTTCAAGTTTAGCTTTGTTATTTAGATTCAGTAATTTAAATTTTTCTTTTAACCAGCCAATAAAAAACCCGACTTAAAGTCGGGTCAGATGAATCAAAAGATTCGTTTGTCATCTCGTGCACGCTGAGGGATTTTTTTAATCTGTTGCCACACTGCTTTCGCAATATCGATATAACTATCAGCTGCATCATCCATTGCAACAACACTCGGTTTACCTTGATCAGCATGCTCACGTATTTGAGCATTTAAAGGCAAACGACCTAGCAATGGAATATGATATTGCTCGGAAAGCTTATCACCACCACCGATACCAAAAATTTGCTCTTCATGACCACAGTTTGAACAAATGTGGGTCGACATGTTCTCAACGACACCTAATACCGGAATACCAACTTTATTAAACAACTCGATTCCTTTAGTCGCATCAAGCAAAGCAACATTTTGTGGGGTCGTCACAATGATTGAGCCAGTCACTGGAATACGCTGTGCAAGCGTCAGCTGAATATCGCCTGTACCCGGTGGCATATCAATCATGAGTACATCTAAATCTGGCCAAAGCGTTTGATTAAATAATTGCATTAGAGCGCCTGTAGCTTTCGGCCCACGCCATGCAACAGGTGTGTTGTTATCGCCAGTTAGATGTCCAATAGAAAGTACAGCCATACCGTAAGCATCTAACGGTACAAAATTTTCACTTTCAATAAGAGGAGTTTTACCAGCATTACCTAGCATGGTCGGGATACTTGGCCCATAGATATCAGCATCTAATACCCCAACCTTAAGTCCCATTTTTTGTAAGGCAAGCGCCAAATTGACCGTTGTTGTCGATTTACCAACACCACCTTTACCTGATGAAACTAAAATAACATTCTTGATTCGAGGATGAAGTGGCACATCTCTTTGTTGCGGCGCTGCTTTCTGAATTGGTGGGTTATTTGGATCCGGTTCAGACTTAGGTGAAGCATCAAGCACAGGAGGTAGGTTTGAATTTTCTTTCGGTGCTTTAGATGAACAACTTTGACCCGAACTCTCTTGTGTAGGGCGCTTTTGTTGAACTACATGTAAATTAAGTTCTTCAATACCGCACTTTTGCAAAGCACCAGCTAAATCATCATGAATTTGCTGCAAGTATTCTTTTTCGTCTGGGAAAGTATTAATGGTGAGTTGTAAAACACGACCTTGCACTTGAAGCTGACTAATGCGCTCTTTTAAAGCATCTTTTGAATCTGGCAATAAATAATTTTGGAGTACGGTTTGGATTTCCTCTTCTTTCACTTCTTGTGCGGGTGAAAAAACGGATTTTAATGAAGAAAGCCAAGACATATTGTTTACTCCAAAAACAGATCATTACAGCTTAATGGAGATAGTGTAACAGTATTGCTCCGCACTCGCTCACCTTGGGATGAATAATTACTAACTTCAGAACTCATCTTTTAGGTAAGGAGTACGGATTTTAGTTTAAATCAGCTTATTCAGCAGAATCATGATTTTTCAATTTATTAAGTTTTTCGGTAGCTGTTTTCTTCAACTCATCAAATTTTGCAGTTGCTTGAGTTTTTAACTCATCAAATTTTGTAGCCGCCTCTTCCTTTAATTCTGCAGCTTTGGCTTTAGCATCATCAAGTTTATGCGCTGCTTCAGTACGTAAATGGTCAAACTTATCTTGCAGGCTATGCTGAGCATCATCAAGTTTGCCTTTCAAATCATTAGCTTTATCTTCAACTGCCTCTTTTGCAGCAGCTTGTTTTTCTTTTACATTTTCCTTTAAATCTTCCAAGGCTTTTTCACCTTGTACTTTTGCATCGGCCGCTTTGGTCTTTAGCTCATCTACTTTATCTGCAACTGCTTCTTTACCCGCAGTTTGTTTCTCTTTTACATTTTCTTTTAAATCGTCCAAAGCTTTTTCACCTTGTACTTTTGCATCAGCCGCTTTTGCCTTTAATTCATCTAATTTATTTTCAGTAGTCATCGTTGTTATCCTCATCGTTAATTAAAAAAATTACCTGAATAAGTTATTAGTTATACATCGTTATGGCTTATTTTCTGACCGTAACTGCAATTTGAAACAAAGACAATACAGGAAGATTCAAATATTTTTTGATTTGTTTATCTGTTCTAAAGAGAAATAACTTCTGGCTTTAAGTCCATTTTTATAGATACCTCTTATATTTAGTCAAAGATTATTAATCTTTGCTTATCTTCCTGCATCAGTTAAAATCTTCCACCTTATAAATACGAATGAGAGAATGAGATCCGTGCGTAAAATTTTAGTCACCAATGCCCTCCCTTATGCCAATGGTCCAATTCATATGGGTCATTTACTCGGTTATATCCAGGCAGACATCTGGGTTCGTGCCATGCGGGCAATGGGTCATGACGTGACTTATGTATGTGCGGATGATGCTCACGGTACAGCAATTATGCTACGTGCCGAAGCAAATGGTATTAGCCCAGAAGAGCAAATCGCGAATGTTCAAAAAGAACACATTCGTGATTTTGATGGTTTTGGCGTACATTTCGATCATTATGATTCAACTCATAGTGATGCGAACAAAGCTCGTTCAACAGATATCTATATTAAAAACCGTGAAGCTGGCAATATTGCAGTCCGACCTGTAACTCAATTATTTGATCCGGAAAAAGGTATGTTCTTATCTGACCGTTTCATTAAGGGTACTTGCCCAAAATGTAAGTCAGAAGATCAATACGGCGACTCATGTGAAGTATGTGGTACAACTTATAATGCGACTGAGTTACTCAATCCGCGTTCGACTTTAAGTGGTGCAACACCAGTTGAAAAATCATCAGATCACTATTTCTTCAAGCTCCCAAACTTTGCTGAATATTTGCAAAAATGGACCCGCGATGAAGGTCGCTTACCTCTTTCAATTGCTAACAAATTGGATGAATGGTTTGAAGCAGGTTTAGCAGACTGGGATATTTCTCGTGATGCTCCTTATTTTGGTTTTGAAATTCCGGATGCACCGAATAAATATTTCTATGTGTGGGTAGATGCCCCAATCGGTTATATGTCTAGTTTTGAAAACTATATCAAAACTAAGCGCCCAGATTTAAACTTTGATGATTTCTGGAAGAAAGATAGTCAAAATGAGGTTTACCACTTTATTGGTAAAGACATTGTTTACTTCCATGCTTTATTCTGGCCTGCGATGCTTGAAGGGGCGAACTATCGCACTCCAACAGGCTTATTCGTAAATGGTTTCTTGACTGTAAATGGACAAAAAATGTCTAAGTCTCGCGGTACTTTCATTAAAGCCGAGACATACTTACAACATCTAAACCCAGAGTATTTACGCTATTACTTTGCTTCTAAACTTTCAGATAAAGTTGAAGACTCTGACTTGAACCTTGATGACTTTGTTCAGAAAGTAAATTCAGATTTAGTGGGTAAAGTGGTTAATATTGCTAGTCGCTGTGCTAAGTTTATTAACAGCAGTTTTAACAATACGCTATCAAGTACATGTGCTGAATCTGACTTAGTACAAAGCTTTATTGATGCTGGTGATTCAATTGCTGCTGCATATGAAGCGCGTGAATTCTCTACGGCGATCCGTGAAATTATGGCGCTTGCTGACCGCGCAAACCAATATATTGATGAGAAAAAACCTTGGGCTCTGGCTAAACAAGAAGGTCAAGAACAACAAGTTCTTGATGTATGCTCTGTCGGTATCAACTTATTCCGTCAATTAGCAGTGTACTTAGCTCCAGTACTGCCAACTTTAGCTCAGCAAGTTCAAGATTTCTTAAAACTTGAAAGCTTCGATTTCGAGTCACGTAAACAAATTCTTGTAAGCCATGAGATTGCACAGTTCCAACCTCTTATGCAGCGTGTTGATCCAAAAGCTGTTGCAGCCATGGTTGATGCTTCTAAAGAGTCTTTAGGTGCTCCTGCTCCACAAGCAACTAAATCAGCGAAAAAAGAGAAATCTGCCGAGAAAAAAGCAGCCCCTACTCCAGCAGTTGGTGAAGCTGAAATTATTGGTATTGAAGACTTCTTAAAAGTTGACTTACGTGTTGCTCAGGTCGTTGAGGCAGGTACAGTTGAGGGTTCAGATAAATTACTTCAATTGACGTTAGACGTAGGTGAAGCTGAACCACGTAATGTATTTAGTGGTATTCGTAGTCAATATGCGCCAGAAGACCTAAAAGGAAAATTGGTCGTTATGGTGGCTAACCTTGCACCACGTAAAATGCGTTTTGGTATTTCAAACGGTATGGTACTTGCTGCCGGAAATGGTGAAGGTATTTTCATTATTTCACCAGATAGCGGTGCAAAACCTGGCGATAAAGTTTCTTAATCCGCCTACATATAAAAAAAGCTCCCTACATTGGGAGCTTTTTTATTTCTAACCTACTTTTTAAAATAAGCAGGCTTATCTACACTGAGTACATTTAAAGTGCTATATGTGAGACATTCTATCCATCAATTAATAATTAGATTGCTCATGATTATTGGCTTGTAAATCGGGAATTTTGTAGTCTTTTTCATAAACCGGAGAACCAGCAATACTCATCGCCCGTTCATTTGAAGGTTGCTGTTTACTTGTTGTTCTCATCTCACATCCTGTAGTTAAGATGAAAAAAACAACCGAAATGCTCACCATTAGTTTTTTCATAACGTGATCCTCATTTCTTTTTGTTTTATTAATTAAGTTACCACTTTTTAAATATTTAAGTGCTAAAAAAGATATTTCAATTTGTATATATTTTGCGCAAAAATAAAGCCAGACTACAAAGAGTTGGCTTTATATTTTTTAGATATTTTAATTAAAGATTTATCATTTGAAGAAGATTAACTTTAAGCCCAATACGCTAACAATGCTTCCAGCCACTCGGTCAACACCCGTTTTTGCTTTTAAATACATTTTTCGAGGCTTCTCTGAAGATAAAAGCATTGCTACACATGAGTACCAACCTGCATCAATCATAAAACAAATGAGCGGTAATGCGACGTAGTAATAATTTGGAATTTCTTTTGGCAGTAAAGCAGTAAAAACACTCGCTAGTACAACAGCAATTTTCGGATTACTTAACTGAGTAATCAAACCATATCGGTAGGCTTGTTTATAAGTCATTTTCGATTTGGCATCATTTTCCATGGCAATTGGTTCTTTGGCATGTTTAATAATTTTAAAAGCAAGCCAAAGCAAATACAGCCCACCACCAATTTTTAAAATTAGATAAGCTGAAGGCACTGCCAATAAAACTGCCTGTAACCCCATAACTGCTAAAAAGCCAAAAAGAGCTGCACCCGTGCCCGTCCCTAATGCCGTAAACAAGCCATGTTTACGTGATTTAGATATTGAATTTTGCGCCACATAAATAAAGCTTGGCCCAGGACTTATTGCTCCAAGCATCAATGCCATCGCAATTGAAAAAAGAGGAATAAGGGACTCAAACATTGTATTGACCTAACATCATGCAATTGCGCGATATTCTAGCAGCTTTTTATGACACATATAAAAATGGAAAAGAGATAAATTATAAAAATTGAATTTTCATGTTTTTACAATTTAGCTATTCACAACGGACAAAAATGTCCGTTAAATATATCATCTTTAAATTTTCCAAATCAGTGACATGAGTAAACGTCAAAAAATTGCAGCCCATAATCGGGATGAATTACTCAATGCAGCCGAGGAATGCTTTCGTATTCATGGTATTAATGTCCCTCTACAAGTCGTGATTGACCATGCAGGTGTAGGTAGAGCGACGTTCTACCGCAACTTTTGTGACCGAAAGGCTTTAATTAGCGCCCTTTTAGAGCGTGCGATTACACAGCTAGAGCAAAAAGCTGCTCATTTTCAACAATTCGAAGATGGTTTATTTCGTTTAATTGAAGGACATATTGCACAACTTCCCAAGCTCGCAATTTTACAAGATTTTTGGAGAGTGATTGATCGACAAGATCCAATTATGCTAAAAATTTATGAACGGCGAAATAATGCACTTAAGCCACTGATTGAAAATGCAATAGAACAAAAACTGTGCCGAGCTGATCTAACTGCTGATGACTATGCAATGGTCACAGCAATGTTGGGTTCTTCATTTCAAGGACATGAACCTGAAGAACAGACCCGCTTAGCGAAACGAGCAATTGAATTACTATTTCATGGTATTCAAGTACAAAAAATTCGAGGGATAGAATGAGTAAAACGCCTCGTTATTTAGAAACGCCACCTGACTGGACACCAGAAGAACAACCGACTTTACCTGGTTCGCCAGCAGCGATTGCGCATTCTGTACCTAAGCGATTTCTTTATTTTTTTATTGGTCTGTTTGTCGCTATTTCAGCAAGCTTAAGTAATGGTTTCATTACGGCAAATTTGCCCTTAATCCAAGGTGAGTATGGCCTGACACCTTCTGAAGCCGCTTGGCTTCCTGCTGCTTATGTAATGGCCAATGTCAGTTCGAATCTGATTTTGTTTAAAGCTAGGCAACAATATGGTCTGAGAGTCTTTTCAGAAATAGGACTTGTTATTTTTATTGCCGTGCTGGTTTTGCACATTTTTGTGCATACCTATGAAATGGCCTTGTTCGCTCGGGTTGTAGCAGGTTTAGCTGGCGCACCACTTAGCTCTTTAGGTATGTATTACACCATGCAAGCTTTTAAAAAAGCCGACATGGCAAAAGGTATATATATTGCCTTTGGTTTTCAGCAGTTAGGTGTACCGCTCGCCTGGATTATTTCCCCTTTTCTTGTGAGTACAGACAGTTGGTCTGTTCTTTACACCTTTGAACTCGGCTTAGCACTTTGTTGTTTAGCAATGGTGGTTTCTTTGAAATTACCACGTAGCTTACGAATCTATGTTTTCGAAAAACAGGATTTCTTCACCTTTGCTTTACTGGCGCCAGGTTTTGCATGTCTATGTATTGTGCTGACACAAGGCCCAATCTTGTGGTGGTTTAACAGTGAATGGCTTGCTTATGTATTAATTGCAGGTTTTAGCTTAGTTGTTTTAGGTTTGATCTATGAACATTATCGTGCCAATCCATTAATTATGACACGTTGGTTAGGCGCCTCCTCAACCCTACGCTTTATCTTTGGTGCTTTTGCCATTCGTCTTTTAATGTCAGAACAAAGTTATGCAGCCGTTAATTTCCTAAAAACTATGGGAATGGGTCCAGACCAATTTGTTCCACTCTATGTGGTCATATTGGTGGGGATTTTAAGCGGAACTCTATTTAGTGCGCTTACTTTCTCGCGTGAACGAATTATTTTTCACTTACTTTTTGCAGAGTTTTTGATTCTCATTGCCTGTGGACTAGATTATCACCTTACGAGCGATGTACGGCCTTCAAACTTCTTTGCAAGCCAGTTTTTAGTAGGCTTTGCCGGCGGCCTGTTTATCGGTCCTTTACTTCTAATTGGATTTGCGCAAACTTTGGCTAAAGGTCCTTCGTATGTAGTGACTTTTATTGTCTTATTCTCTGCAACCCAAACATTTGGTGGCCTTGTTGGCTCATCTTTTTTCTCGACCTATCAACAACATCGTACACAAAACTATCAAGTCGAGATTATTAAAGATTTGGAACAAGCTGACCCACTAGTTGCTCAAAGGCTTTCTACCTATCAACGTAGTGCAGCCATCACAACAAATGACCCCGCATTACAAACAGCTCAGTCTATGCGCTCACTTAATCAAGTGGTTACTCGTGAAGCTCAGGTCCGTGCTTACAATGATGTGATTGCATTAAACGGTATTTTTGCCGTCGCCTTACTCTTATGGGGCGGATTTAATATTGCACGTAGTAAATACCTACAACGCAGAGGAATTAGCCGCCCTTAACGGCTTATGTTATTGATGAAATAGAAATTGAGATTGATATATGTCAGATGATCAAAATAAACCGGAACAAACCCCTGCTCAAACATCTAATAATGAGCCAACGCCTGCACCTGCACCTGCACCTGCACCTGCAAGTAAACTGATTCCGACAAAACGCTCAACCCTATTATGGATGTTGGGTGTGCTTATTATCGGTATTTTAGTGATTTTGTGGGCATGGAGAATTGGGCCTTTTGCCACAAGTGTGCAGCAAACTGACAATAGTTATGTTAAAGGTAAAACTACCATTTTATCCTCGCAAATTAATGGCTATGTTAAAGATGTATTGGTAAAAGACTTTGACCATGTTAAAAAGGGTCAAGTATTAATGCATATTGATGCCACCACTTATGACCAAAAAGTAGCACAAGCGGCTTCAGGGGTAGAACAGGCCAAAAATACTTTAGCCAATCAAACTCAGTCAATTGCTCAAAAACAAGCAGATATTGTGGCTGCGCAGGCTAAAGTAGAACAAGTCAGGGCTCAATATGAACTTTCTTTAGCACAGCTTAGACGCTATCAACAGCTAGGGAATAGTGGAGCAGCTTCTAAATCTGAGCAAGATAAAGCCGCTGCTGATGCCGAAAATAATCTTGCAGCCCTTAAACAGGCAGAGGCCAATGTTCTAGTTGCCAAAGAAGCACTTAAAACAGCTCAAGTCGCAGAAGCAGGCTTAGAAGCACAAGTTTCCAGTGCTAAAGCACAGTTAGACCAAGCTCAAACCACCAAAGACTATAGTGTTATTGTTGCTCCAATGGATGGACAACTTGGTGAAGTAAACCCTCGTGTTGGGCAATATGTGGCCGCAGGATCACAGTTACTCTATCTGATTCCACAGCAAACTTGGGTGATTGCCAACTTTAAAGAAACCCAAATTGCCAATATGCGAATTGGACAAAAAGCGTGGTTTACAGTCGATGCAATGAAACATAAAAAATTTACAGGTCATGTTGAACAAATCTCTCCGGCCGCGGGTTCCGAGTTCAGTGTACTAAAACCGGATAATGCAACAGGAAACTTTACCAAAGTCGTTCAACGGATTGCCGTGCGTATTACCATTGACCCAAATCAGGAAGGAATGGAACACTTACGCCCTGGTATGTCAGTGATTACTTCTGTCGACACAAGCTCTTAATCAGCTTTTTAAAAACCTCTTTAAAAAAGCTACAATGTGATCAATCATTATTTTTCTCAATTTCTAATGTTTGATCACATTGCCCAACCTATCTCCTATCAGCACGTTGAACTATCCTTCCCTGTTCATCTCGACATTAAACGTTTAGATTTAGTTCATCCTCAAATTTCGGGTAATAAGTTTTTCAAATTAAAATACAATTTGCTTGCTGCAAAAGAACAAGGTTTATCAAGCATTTTGACTTTTGGTGGGGCTTACTCAAATCATATTGCTGCAACAGCTTATGCAGCTCATCTTTTTGGTTTAAAAAGTATAGGAATTATTCGTGGTGAAGAGTTAGCTGGTAAATCACTTAATCCCACCTTGGCAAAAGCTCAAAGTTTAGGAATGCAGCTACATTTTGTCTCTCGCCATGAATATCGCTTACGAGATGAAGCAAATTACCTTAAACAATTACAGCAACAATTTCCGCAGACCTATATCATTCCCGAAGGTGGTTCCAATGAACTGGCAGTTCAAGGTTGTCAGGAAATCCTGAGCCAATATGACTTAGAGCAATATGATGTGATTTGCTGTGCAGTCGGAACTGGCGGAACGATTTCAGGTCTGATTGAAAGAAGTGCAGCACATCAGAAAGTCTTAGGATTTTCGGCTTTAAAAGGTAATTTCTTACAACAAGAGATTAGGCAATGGACTAAAAAACAAAATTGGTCTTTGACAGATGTATACTGCTGGGGCGGTTATGCGAAAACCTCACCTGAACTATTCGCATTTATTGAAAATTTTGAAGAGCAATATACGGTCCCCCTTGAACCGATTTATACCGGAAAAATGATGTTTGGTCTGTTTGATCTTATAAAAAACAATTATTTTCCAGCGAATACACGCATTTTGGCAATTCATTCCGGTGGTTTACAAGCCGATATTAGAAATAGACCTCACGCATAACTCACCCGCTTTTAGAAGGCCTTATCCCTTACCTGTATAAATGTCCTTAGCATGAGTAAGTGCTGGCATGATAGTATATGCCCCTTTTTAATTTTTACGACTAATCGAGAACTTCTTATGTCTAACAGTCATGTCGATGTCATTGTCTTAGGTGCAGGTGCTTCTGGACTCATGTTGGCTGCACATGCTGCTAAACGGGGACGTTCGGTCTTAATTTTAGAAAAAGCCAATAAAATTGGTAAAAAGATTTTAATGTCAGGCGGTGGGAAATGTAACTTTACCAACCTCTATGTAGAACCTGAAAACTATATTTCTCATAATCCGCACTTTGTTATTTCTGCCCTATCACGCTATAGCAACTGGGACTTTATTGGTCTGGTCTGTGATTATGGAATTGCCTATGAAGAACGTAAACACGGGCAATTATTTACGCTAAACGGCGCTAAAGAAATTTTAGAGATGTTGGTGAGTGAGTGTAATAAAACAAACAATGTCGAAATCCAGACCCATTGTGAGGTTGGACAAGTCGATCCATTAGAACAAGGTGGTTTTTCAGTACACACCAATCAGGGCCGTTTTAGCTGTGAATCATTAGTGGTTGCTACAGGTGGATTATCCATCCCAACTTTAGGTGGCTCTGGTTTTGGCTATGAATTGGCACAAAAATTTGGACATACAGTTTTCCCAACCCGTGCTGGTTTAGTACCATTTACTTTTTCAGATCATATTAAAGAAGTCACTACACGCCTAAGTGGTAATGCTTTAGATGTGACTCTAACTAACTCGAAGAATAGCTTTACTGAAGCATTATTATTTACGCATCGTGGTTTGAGTGGTCCAAGTTCTTTACAGCTTTCAAACTATTGGAATACAGGTGAAAGTTTTAAAATCGACTTTTTCCCGAGCCAAGATTTAGCAACTTATTTAAAAGATAAAAAGAAAGCCCAACCTAAAGTTTTACTGCGTACTCTTCTGAACGAATTTACGGCAAAAAGTATCGTACAAGAGTTACAACAACTTATATGGCCAGAGCAGAGCGAGACAGCAATTGGTAATATCAGTGATGCACAGCTAGATCATATTGCCGAGCAGCTACATGGTTTTATTGTTAAACCATCAGGCACAGAAGGATATCGTACTGCTGAAGTTACCTTAGGTGGAATTGATACAACTGAAGTTTCATCTAAAACACTCGAAAGCAAAAAGCAGAAAGGACTATACTTTATTGGAGAAGTACTTGATGTGACTGGCCACTTAGGAGGCTATAACTTCCAATGGGCTTGGTCTTCGGCTTATGCAGCAGCACAATATGTTTAAATGATGAATAAGCTAATTTGATGCTTTTGAATCATTGGATGATTTTTCAGAATCATGCTTATGGCTTGTTGTCTGTTTTGATGATTCAGATTTGCTAAATACAAATTTATAAGCACTTGCTAAAAAACCAACGGTAATCCCAGCAATTACAACAGGTGCTAAAAAACGACCAGGTTTTTTCATCGTATTTTCCTCACTTATTTGTTTTTATAGCTGTCCAAGACAGAACGACCACTCAATATAGAGTGGTCGAACTTATCACAAAAATCAAAGATTTTTTGTACTGTTTATCTGAAAATTAGTTACACCTACTAAATTTCATCATTTTCGCCAGTAGAACCAAACGGTTTATTTACTGGTGGTTGTGATGGATTTACTTGTGCAGAATCAGCTGGTTTTGCATCAGATGAAACTGTTGTTGATGGTGCAGTTGTAGTCGTTGACGGAGTTGAAACCGTAGTCGAACTACCTGTTGTCTTATTATTAGTAGGCGGTTGATATAAAGGATTTGGTTGACTTGCCTCTTTCTTAGCTTTATCCAGTAAATCAGATAAAAGTCTTTCTGCTGGTTGACGCCCCCCCAAACCAAATGCAAGAGCGAAAGCAACTGCAACTGCGCCTAGCGTTAAGCCGAACGCAAGGTTTACGATCGAATCGGCAATACCCATCGCTCTTAAA
Organism: Acinetobacter sp. FDAARGOS_494; assembly: GCF_003812225.1. NCBI lineage: Bacteria > Pseudomonadati > Pseudomonadota > Gammaproteobacteria > Moraxellales > Moraxellaceae > Acinetobacter > Acinetobacter sp. FDAARGOS_494. The sequence continues at coordinate 2,499,842 of NZ_CP033866.1, read as the reverse complement.
CCAAGTGCAAGGACTAAACCAATAATCAAGACACGAACCAAACTACCTAACCAACGCGAACTATTATATTCACCGCGTTGAACAACGTTCGCCACAACATTTGCAAGCCAGAAACCAATCACCAAGATTACAGCGCCCAATAGAATGTTTGCACCGAAATGGATAAACATTGCGATTAGACCACTAATCTGATCGAAACCAAGACGGTCAGCAGCTTCAGAAACTGCAAACAACATGGTAAAGAACACGATTAGCCAACCAACGGCATTAGAAACTTTAGTTTGACCTAAAAAGCGTTGTACATCTAATTTTGCTGGAATTTCATCAACACCAGTTCCTGCAATTAACTCAGCAACCAAGCGACCAACAAAACGTGAAACAATATAAGCAACCAGTAAAATTAAACCAGCAGCAATAATGTTTGGAATAGCTTGTAAAATTTCATTGAGCATTGCTGTTGCTGGCTGAGAAATAGTCTCAATACCTAAAGCTTCAAATGCTACAATCAATGTCGTAATAATGATGATGGCAAAAACAAATGAACCTAAGAATTTGCCTACATTTGAATTTTTGAAAAGACCAATTTTTTCCGCTTGAGATTGCACACCTAAGCTATTAATTAATCCTTCAACAATACCGCGTACAATTTTTGCCAAGATATAACCAACAAAAACGATAACGCCAGCAATAAAGATATTTGGTAAGAATGCTACAGCATCATTTACCATATTTTGAACCGGAATCAGTAAGCCTGTTAATCCTAAGATTGAAAGAACAATCGGAAGGAAAAGTAACAATACAAGCCAGTAAAGAATTTCACCAATATTCTGGCTAATTCCCCCTACACCCACTTCGCTGCTTAACTTATCATCAAGTTGAGTTCGGGATAAAACATTGGTCACCCCCGCCCGCACCAGTCGAGCAACGATCCAGCCAATAAAACCCACCACTACAGCAGCAATAATATTTGGTATATAGACGAGTACCTGATTAACCATGTTGCTAAATGGACCGCTCACTCCACTAATGTTGAGCACATTTAAAGCAGCAACAACGGCGAGAATCAGAATAAACCAGAATACGACTTTGGAGATCAGACCTTCTATATTGGGTGTACGTCCAGTCGCTGAAGATAATTTCGCATTGGTATTTACTTTTTGCAGAAGTTTTTTTACACCTGCCGCCACCAATAAAGCGATGATCCAGCCTACCAGTAAGATGACAATTGCAGCTAAAATAGGATGAAACTGATCCCAGTAATACATCGCATCAAACTGAGCGCCGCGAGGCCCATTAAAAAATTCATTCATATTGTTATGTCCTCAATTGTTATGTTCTTTTCAGTGTTATCACTAAATGAAAAACACCAGTTCGTTGTAAAAAATGACGATAAATGCGGTCTATGTCACCTTATGTTTTGAATATTTTTCAATCAACAACCTTCTGCATAAATACAACAAATTGATGCAAAAGATTGCAAAAAAAGCCTTCAGGTCACATCCTAAAGGCTTTTTATCACGATATACTGGTTAGCTTATTACCCTTCATAGGTCTTCAAATCAGAAGTACCACTGATGACTTGTGGTATGGTCTCATGTTGAAAAGCGGCTTCCTCTTTTGGCGTTTTGCTGTGATCAGCAACCATATAAACCACAAGTGCGAGAAGAAAAAGCCCAACAATAATTAAAATATAAACTGGCAATCTTCTTTTTTTTGCAGTCTCTTCCGGACTCGTCACATGAGGCGGTTTTGAAAAATCATGCATCTTCTTTCCCCTCTTCTATTATCATTAACTTTATATTCATCATAACAATTTGATTTGTTGCATTGTGTGAAAAAGCATTATGAGAAGGTGTCTACGGTTGCAAAACTCTACTTTTAAAAATATTAATTTAGTATAAAATTTAGCCGCTTTAATTATAACGTTTTAGAATCTAACTTCTCGATATTCAGAATCTTCACTAAAGTCCGATTTGTAATACAATATGTTTTAGCCCTTACTTTTTATAAAATAGGCTATAATAAGCCCCCTTGTTTTAAAGCTACTCAATTTTATGATGTATCGTCAGCAAAGCGTAACTCTTGATCTCGACACTGACGTCACACATCAATGTTATTTGCATCAGACAAGAGATGACCATCTCATTGGTATTATTGAATTTAATAAACCAAGTTATGAACTCAAATGGGGTGATCTTGAATATTTCCGTCGCCGCACCGAAGAGTTCTCGGTCATGCCATTTCCTGAATGCATTAATGCGATGATTGTTGATATTCGTAATATCAATGTATTTCTGGACAATGAAGTTCCAATTTTACCGTGGCGTTTACTCGAAGAAGATTGTCCTGTTCGCCTAGTTGTTCCTCAAGACCGCCTTGAACACTATGCGGGATTATTTGAACCAACATGGCTTTCAACAGATGTCGACAGTGCGATTGCAGAGATCCGTGAGTTTATGGATATGTTTGTCCATTAATAAACATATCCATAAAAAATTTTCTTAAAATATTTTACTTCCTGTTTTTACCAGTAATTTTCTACCGCAATATTTCCTTCACCACGACGATTCATTGTAAGACCACGGCGTTTTAGAGCCTCTTTCGTATCATCAACCATTTGTGGGTTTCCACAAAGCATGACATGACTTGATGCTGGGCTGAGTTCTAAGCCTGCTACTTTTTCTAGCTCACCATTTTCGATTAACACGGGTAAGCGTTCATGTAACGGTGCAGATGGATCTCGGGTAATGATAGGAATAAATTTAAAACCTAAATGTCCTTCCCCAAAAGTTTCAGCAATCTCTTGAATACGGTCAACATAAGCCAGCTCAGCCGCAGTACGAACACTGTAAACCAAGTTAATTTTCTGGTAATTAGACCAAGTTTCAAAGTCTTGTAGCATCGACAAAAATGGAGCCAAGCCTGTACCTGTTGCCAGTAACCACAGATCATGCGGTAAAGGCTGTTGATAGCGTGCCAACGTCAGGTAACCATATGGAATTTTTTCCAAATAAAGCTCATCACCGACTTTCAAATGCTGTAGATTCGAGGTGAAGGCACCGTCTGGTACTACAATTGAGAAAAACTCTAGCGTTTCATCAAACGGAGAAGACACCACCGAATACGCACGGACAACCAGCTCATCTCCTACCTTTAAACCAATACGCGCAAATTGCCCTGCCGTAAATTTAAAATGCGAAGGACGCGTCATGGTAAAACTGAAAAGTGTTGGGGTCCAACGATGAACAGATAAAACTTTTTCTACGCTAAATTTTTCAATTGACATGATTTCAACGTGGCATGAAATAGTGCGCTCATGTTAGCATGACAGCCGAAATAATGAATACTTTTAAACGTTAAGGCTTTTTAAACATGCGGATGACATTACGCCAGTTGGCTGTTTTTGTAGCAGTCGCCCAAGAAGGAACCGTTACTAAAGCCAGTGATGCGGTCAGACTGACGCAAAGTGCAGCAAGTATGGCTTTAGCCGATTTAGAAGACGGCTTAGGTGCTCCTTTATTTGATCGTTTAGGTAAGCGCTTGCAGCTAAATGATCTTGGACGTTTTCTGCTTCCCCAAGCATTAGAAATTTTAGGCCGCTGTGAAGCCTTTGAACAAGCAGCCAAGGGTGAGTTACAGAGTATTGACCTTCGTATCGGGGCTACTTTAACCATCAGTGATTATCTCATGCCAGATTTAATGGCTAACTTCTTACAACGTCATCCACAAGCACATTTACAACTTCAAGTTGGTAACACACGCCAAATGATTGAAGCTGTAAATCAGTTTCAGCTTGATTTAGCTTTAATTGAAGGGTCTTGTCACTTACCTCAACTCCAATGTATTCACTGGCGTGACGATGAGCTAGCAGTGTGCTGCTCACCTGACCACCCGTTAACACGTTTAAATCGCCCACTTACCCCTCAAGATTTTCATGACGTAGAATGGATATTACGTGAAGAAGGTTCAGGTACTCGTGAAGTCTTTGATAATGCAATTTTGCAAGATTTACCAGATGCAAACATTCGTTTGACGCTTGGACATAACGAAGCGATCTTAAAAATAGTGGCTGGTGGTTTAGGAATGTCGTGTATTTCAAAGTTAGCGATTGAACCTTTAAGTGAAAAAGGTCAACTTGTTATTTTAGATACCCCATTTTGGCAACTTACCCGCCCTCTTTATATGCTAGTGCACCGCCAAAAATATCAAGGTCCGGGCCTTAAAGCATTTTTAAAATTTTGCGATGAAGATCAGGCTTAAAGCTTGATCTTCACATTCATTAGCGGCGGAAATTAGACAATAACTCACTTGTGATCGCTTTATTGTGATCAGCAATTTTAGTTTTCTTAGTCTTCGCAGGATTAGGATCAATACGCTCAATCTTAACAGCTTTAAATTTTCCTCGATTATCTGCAGCAAGAAATCTCACTTTTTCATTTCTTTTCGGTTCACCTTCGGATGCAGGAAAATCAGAAATATGAAAGAAAATATCTCCTTCAGTCGTCGAAATAAAACCAAATCCTTTATCGGCGTTATATTGTTTTACCCTTCCAGTATAAAACTCTTGCTTCATGATTTTTCTCCCTACTTTCCCAATGCAATTACTGTAGTAAATAAAAAGAGACTTTCATGTCCGCTCTTAAAAGTTATACGGCTTAATGAAGTCTCTTTTTATCGTTATTTCAAAAATTAGTCTTTTTGAACACTACCAAAAATCTTGTCACCAGCATCGCCTAAACCTGGAACAATATAACCATGTTCATTTAAGCCATTGTCAATAGATGCAGTATAAAGCTGAATATCAGGATGTGCTGCCTCTACTTTCGCGATTCCTTCAGGTGCTGCAACTAACACCATAACACGGATATCTTTACATCCACTTGCCTTTAATACATCAATAGCAGCAACTAAAGAATTACCTGTTGCCAACATTGGATCAATGATCATGGCAATACGGTTAGCGACATCAGGAACTAACTTTTTATAGTAAGTACGTACTTCTAGAGTTGCTTCATCACGCTCAAGCCCTAACACACTTACTTTTGCACTTGGAATTAGGTTAAGCACACCATCAAGCATACCGATACCTGCACGCAAAATCGGTACAATCGTTATTTTTTTACCCGCGATACGCTGAGTAGTAACATTGCCAGCCCAACCTTCAATCTCACAATCCACAACTGGTAAGTCTTTCGTCGCTTCATATGTCAATAACATAGTCACTTCCTGAGCAAGCTCACGGAAATTCTTGGTACTGATGTCAGCACGACGTAATAAACCTAATTTATGACGAATAAGTGGGTGACGAATTTCTTGAATGGCCACAGATGTTACCTAAAAATATAAAAACGTATTTATTATAATCTTTTTTTAACTATCAATAAAAAAAAGCCTCCATATTTGGAGGCTTTTTTGTACACAAGAATTATTGTTGCTGTGAAAGCATGAAATGTAATGGAGATAAAATTTCTGCTTTTAATGCCAAATTAATCATTGGATCTGGATAAACACCCAAAATAATAACTAATGCAGCAGCAGCCAATACCATTAAACCACCCACTTTTTGTCCCCAATGTGCATCAGCATCAATACGAGGAGTTTCAGGTGGAGTCATATACATAACAACCATCACACGTAAGTAGTAATACAAACCAATACCACTACCCACAATAATCATTGCAGCTAAGAACCAGTGTTGAGTTGTTACAGCAGCCATAACAACCAAGAACTTACCAATGAAGCCTGCTGTTAATGGAATACCAGCCAAAGATAACATCATGACTGTTAATGTTGCTGTAAGTACTGGACGGCGCCAGAACAAACCACGGTAGTCTGCAAGGCTTTGCGCTTCATCTACGTTGTTATATGGGCTAGACATTAACGCTACTGCACCAAAAGCACCAATAGTCGTTAATACATAAGTCACCACATACACAGTTACGCTGCCCAAGCTTGCATATGTCATGCTGATTAAAGCAATTAACAAATAACCAAAGTGAGCAATAGATGAATAACCCAAAATACGCTTTAAGTTGACCTGACGAACAGCAAGCAAGTTACCGACTAAAATTGACAATACCGCAATGATTGTCAAAACAGTCACTAGCGAGTTCACCATGATTGCGCCAGAAGCAAGCAAATAACGTACGAACAAACCAATTGTTGCAACTTTAGCAGCAGTCGCCAAGAACGTTGCCATTGGAGCCGGTGCACCTGCATATACATCTGGTGTCCATTTATGGAACGGTGCAAGCGACAATTTGAATGCAACAGCGAAAATAATAAGTGCTAAACCTAATAACACCATTGGCTGTTTGATTGCACCAAATAAAGCTTGTACAGAATCATAGAATGAAAGCGAACCAGTGTAAGCATAGATATACGCCATCCCCATCAACAACATTGCAGAAGCTGTTGCAGAAAGCACAAGATACTTAATCCCTGCTTCAAGCGACTGACTACGTTGATATGTATAAGCAAGTAAGCCGTATACAGGAATCGACATTAACTCAAGGCTAATGAAGAATGATGCATAGTGTGAACTTGCAACCATCAACATTGCACCTGCTACAGAAGCAAGTAACAAAAGATAGAGTTCTTCGCGGTTGTCTTTATAAGTCTCAATATATGCATGAGACAAAGTACAGCAAGCCAATGATGCAACTAAAATCATGAATTGATAGAACATGGTAAATGGATCAACCATAAACATGCCCATCACATTTGCCGGCACAAATTTACCGCCAAATAATTCTAATAAGATATAAAGTGCAGCAAGGTTTAAACCGACAACAGAGGTTGTTGCGATTAAATTATGGTTACGCTTAATTGAAATTAACAGCATGACGACGACTGCTGTCAAAGCAACAATCATCACTGGTGCTAAAGGCATAAGCGTAGAAAATGATACTGTGAAGTTCATGATTATTGGATCTCCACATGGTCAAGTTGAGTAGCTGTTTGCTGAACAGTTTCAACGACTTCTTGTACTGGTACATAACTATTGACCAACCACTGCATGCTTGAATGAGATACATCCAAGAATGTTTGTGGATAGATACCAAGCCAAACGAGACCAATCGCACAAATCATCAAAATACTAACTTCACGAGCAGATAAGTCTTTTAATGGACTAGTGTAGTGTTGCTTTTGTTCAGAGTTTGGTTCACCAAACAAAGCACGGTGAATCAAGATCAAACCATACAAACCTGCAAATACAAGGCTGATAGAAGCAATGATCGTGAATACAGGATATTTATTAAATGAACCCATCAAAATCAGGAATTCACCAATAAAGTTACCTAAACCTGGCACACCAACAAGAGCTGCGACGAAGAACATTAAGAAGAACGGTAAATACTGGAGCTGACCACGAAGACCACCCATCAAACGTAAATCACGTGTATGTAAGCGCTCGTAGATTTGACCAGACATAATGAACAATGCAGCTGATGACAAACCATGTGCCAACATCATGATCATTAGACCTTGGAAGGTCAAAATATTACCTGCATAAATAGCAAGTAAAACGAAGCCCATATGTGAAATCGACGTATACGCAAGTAAACGTTTCATGTCAGTTTGCTGGTAAGCACACCACGCGCCGTAGAAAATACCAATCAAACCGAAAATAATTGCAATATCTGCAAACTGTGCAGAAGCTGCCGGGAAGAATGGAATTACAAAACGAAGCAAACCGTACGCTGCTGTTTTAATCAAGATACCCGCCAAGTCTACAGAACCCGCTGTAGGTGCTTGAGCATGGGCATCCGGTAACCAGCCATGCAATGGGAAAACTGGTAACTTCACTGCAAAACCAATAAAGAAGCAGATCATGAAACCATACGCGAAGCCAGCAGGTAAACGATTCGCTACAGCTAATAAATAGTTGTAATCAAAACCGATCATACCAGTCATCATGTAACCATAAACCACAAGGCCAAGGATACCGATTAACATTACTAAACCAGCGATTTGCGTATATAAGAAGAACTTGGTTGCAGCGTAAACACGTGAACGACCGTTTGAACCCTTATGACCCCATAACGCAATCAAGAAGTAGATTGGTACAAGCATCATCTCCCAGAAGAAGAAGAATAGGAACAAATCAATTGCCAAGAACACGCCGATAACGCCCCCTAAACTCCATAACAAGTTTAAGTGGAAGAAACCAACATTCTTTTGGATCTCACCCCATGAACAACCAACAGCAAGTACACCAAGTAAAGCTGTTAATAACACCATGAGTAAAGACAAGCCATCTACTGCTAGGTGAATGCCAATACCGAGAGATTGAATCCACGGTAAGTAAAACTCAGCTGTCCAAGTTGGGACTTTTGAGCCTAACTCGTAGCTATAAGTACCACTTTGCCAAAGTGCAAGACCTAAGCCCAACGTGATGAGCATACCAATTAAGGCGATCCAACGTGGCAAAGTTTTGTCGAGTTTATCGACTAACCAACAAGTAAAACCTGCAATGAACGGAACAAGGATCAGCGCGGGTAAAATTAAATTGTTTTCCATTTTATTTCCCCACTACCTGAATAACGATCAAGATCATCAATAACACCACTACACCGAGTGACATGCTTGATGCGTATTCACGCAATGAACCTGTTTGACGTGAGCTGGTGAAACTGTTTCCGCCTTTAACAAGCGCAGGAAGAACAAGCCATAAGCTGTCAATCGGATCACGACCAAATAGTTTGGCGAAGAATAAATAAGGTTTAACAAAAACGATGTCATACAACGCATCGAAACCAAATGCAGTACGACAAATATGAGCTAAGCCAGCACCAAGACTTGTTTTTGCAAACGATTTTACTGCACCGTAAGCAAATGCAAATAGACCAATACCAACAGCTAAACCAACAAGCGCGATACCTACTGCTAAATGCTCTGCCCCATGCATGCCTTCAACAAATTGTTCAGCAACATGGAATTCAGGAATTTTTGCCGTATTCAAAATATTTGCTACCGGAGCTTTTAATGCAGCGCCCACAAAAGTAGACAATACGGCCAAGATACCTAATGGAGCCCAGTAAGTAGCACCTTTAATCTCATGGTAATGTGTATTTTCTTTACCGAAGAATACAACCCAGATTAAACGGAAGGTATAGATTGAAGTCAGGAATGCACCTGCTACACCAGCCCAATATAAGCTGTTATATAAAGCAATCGATTGACCTTGTACCCAAACCTCACCAAGAATCGCGTCTTTAGAGAAGAAGCCGATAGTTAAGAATGGGATAGCTGCTAATGCACCGCCACCAATCGCAAAACATGCAAATAGGAATTTGTTTTTGTAGAACAAACCACCCATTTTGAAAATATTTTGTTCGTGATGGTAAGCAAGAATAACTGCACCAGAAGACAAGAATAATAATGCTTTGAAGAATGCGTGAGCCAACATGTGGAACAAGCCAGCTTGATACGCTTCAGCACCTACAGCCATAAACATATAACCAAGCTGACTCATAGTTGAGTAAGCCAAAATACGTTTGATGTCTGTTTGTACGAGAGCAGCAAAGCCTGCAACTAATAAAGTTACAGCCCCTGTTACCGAAATGAATTGCATCACTTCAGGCGCAAGTTCAAATACGCTGAATAGACGACAGCACAAGTACACACCAGCTGTTACCATTGTTGCTGCGTGGATTAATGCAGAAACAGGTGTAGGACCTGCCATAGCATCTGCTAACCATGTTTGCAATGGAATTTGTGCAGATTTACCAGCAGCACCCAAGAACAACATTAATGCAGTCCAGATGGTAAGTGACGAACTCTTCGTCATTACTTCTGCTGCGTGTTCAACGATATACTGAGTATTAAGCGTACCAAATTGTTGGTAAAGCAAGAATAAAGCGATAAGTAAGAATACGTCACCTACACGGGTAACTGTAAATGCTTTGATCGCTGCCCAACCATTTGCAGGGTTTGCATAATAGAAACCAATCAGCAAGTAAGAGCATAGACCTACGCCTTCCCAACCTAAGAATAACAACGCTAAGTTGTCACCCAACACAAGCAAAAGCATGCTTGCAACGAACAGGTTGAAGTAAGAGAAGAAGCGCGCATACCCTTCTTCACCACGCATGTACCATGATGCAAAGATGTGGATTAGGAAACCAACACCCGTGATCATGCCCATCATGAGTAAAGATAAGCCATCTAAATGTAAGCTAATGCCAGGCGCGAAACCACCAACATTAAACCACGTCCAAAGATTTTGAACAAAAACTTGCTGGCCGCTACTGGTAAATGCCATACCAGCAATCAATGCAAATAATGCAGATAAACCTACAGAACCTACACCAATAATTGCTGCAACATTTTCAGAGAGCTTATCACGCCCAGCCGCCAATAAAATAAAACCGATTAGCGGAAATAATACTGTTAGATATAAATAACTCATCCGCGCATCTCACTAGCAGCATCCACATCCAAATGATGGAAGCGATGATAGAACTGAAGGACAATCGCAAGACCGATACACGCCTCTGCCGCAGCAAGGGTTAAAATCAGAATGAACATGACTTGTCCATCTGGTTGTGCCCATACGCTACCCGCAAGAACAAATGCTAACGCTGCAGCATTCATCATGATCTCAAGGCTCATTAACATAAATAGTAGGTTGCGTCGCACCATTACACCGTAAAAACCGAGTGCAAAAAGAATGGTTGCAACAATCAAACCATGTTCTAAAGGGATCTGGCCCATTATTCTTTTTCCTCTTCTGCACCTGGTTCACGTTTACCTAAGTGGTATGCTGCAACAAGGGCTGCTAGCAATAACATCGCGGCAACTTCAACCAACAATAAATAGTGTGTAAAGAGCGCTTGACCAACAACTTTTGGTCCAATTACTTGTGCTCCAAGTGGTGCAGAGATGGTTGTATATTCACCACCAAGCATCCAAACTAAAAGTAAGCCAAGTAAAAAGCTCATGAGTGCTGGATATGCCCAAGCATCCGAAGAAAGCCATTTACGCTCTTGTTCAACTGTGTGTTGCCCTAAGTTAAGCATCATCACAACGAATACGAACAAGACCATAATCGCACCAGCATAAACAATGATTTCGAGGGCGCCGGCAAACGGCGCACCTACGATCATGAAAATACCAGCAACAGCAAGCAATGAAACAATCAGACTAAGCAATGCATGTACAGGGTTCGTGTTAGTCACTACACGAACCGTAGAAACGATGGCCACGAGCGCCATCAAATAAAACGGCCACATCATGGTAATAGACTCCGTACATCGATTGGTGCACTTTCTTTTTGTGCTTGACCTTTCTCTTTACCGTTAATTGCCATACCAGTTACACGGTAGAAGTTATAGTCTGGGTATTTACCTGGACCTGAAATGAGCAAGTTTTCTTTCTCATATACGAGGTCTTGACGTACGTATTCGCCCAACTCGAAATCTGGAGTTAGCTGAATCGCTGTAGTTGGACATGCTTCTTCACACATACCGCAGAAGATACAACGAGAGAAGTTGATACGGAAAAATTCCGGATACCAACGTCCGTCTTCTTTTTCAGCTTTTTGCAGTGAAATACAGCCAACCGGACATGCAACCGCACAAAGGTTACATGCCACACAACGCTCTTCCCCGTCCGGGTCACGTGTCAAGATAATACGACCACGATAGCGAGGTGGTACAATTTCCTCTGCTGGTACTTCTGGATAAAGAATTGTGTCACGTTTACGGAAACCATGGGTAAATACCATGAATAACGTCCGAACGATTGACCCAACTCCAGCTAGAATTTTATACATTTTGTACTCCCTGCTGTCTTAGGCCTGATTCATCAGAATCACAGCACCAGTTACCAATAGGTTAACCAACGCCAGCGGCAAACAAATTTTCCAACCGAAGTTCATGACTTGGTCGTAACGTGGACGCATTAAAGAACCACGTGCCAATACAAACATCATTACGAAGAATGCTGTTTTAATCACAAACCAGAACACTGGTGGAACAAATGGAATTTCTAAATTGAATGGAGCTAACCAGCCACCAAAGAATAAAGTCACGATCAATGCAGAGATAAGTACAACGTTTACATATTCAGCAACGAAGAACATACCCCATTTCATACCGCCATATTCAACATGGTAACCTTCGGCCAATTCTTGTTCTGCTTCAGGTTGGTCAAATGGGTGACGGTGAGTTACCGCAACACCTGCAACAACGAAAATCAAGAAACCTAAGAACTGTGGAATGATGAACCAAACATCACGTTGAGCTTCAACAATTTCACGAAGGTTAAATGAACCAGCGATTGCAACCACACCCATTAGCGAGATACCCAAGAACACTTCATAAGAAATTGTTTGAGCAGCTGAACGCAAACCACCGAGTAATGAATATTTGTTATTTGATGACCAACCACCGAATAACACTGCATAAACCGCAATACCAGCCATTGCCATAAAGAACAACAAACCGATGCTCATGTCCGCAACACCCAATGCAGGGCTTACAGGAATAACCATGAACGAAAGCACCGCAGTTGCCATCGCAACTGCCGGAGCTAAACGGAAAGTTAATTTATCAGCAAATTTTGGTGTCCAGTCTTCTTTGAACATGATCTTAAGCATGTCGGCAACGATCTGGAACATACCACCAGGACCAACACGGTTTGGACCATAACGGTCTTGCCACCAAGCAAGCAAACGACGCTCAATGAAAGACATCAACGCTGCAACAAGAACAACAACAAGCAAAATCACAACTGCTTGAACAACAGCGTAAGCAATTGGCCAGTTCTCAGCCCAAAGTGGCGTTTGACGTATAATTTCTTGATTCATGAATTACACTCCTAATGCCACTGAAACAGGTTCAGCTAAAGATACTGTCGGAGCTAAACCAACTGGGTAACCAATATAACCTGTAGGTAAATATTCGATTACTTGTACAGGTAAGCTCACAGTTGTTTCGCCTGCTTTTACTGTAATACGTTGGCCTTCTTGTAGATTCAAACGTGTTGCGTCTTGTTCGCCCACAGCAAACACAGCTTCAGGAATACGAGTTTCCATTGCAGGTGTTTTAATTGTGAATTCGCCAGAACCAAAGATATGGTGCATTGGTACAAGACGGAAGCTTTCAGGATTTGCAACTACAGCTGTTGGAGCGACATAGCTACGTGCTGGACGTTTTGCTAAACGGTCGAATAAACGAACGCCTGAATCACCACCTTTTAAGTGACCACCCACTTCATCTTGGTATTTGTTCCAAGATTGTGGAGAGTTCCAACCTGGCGCCCACGCAAATGGTACAAGCGAAGAAGCTTTTTGCGGACCAACATAACCTTCCATAGAGAATGTTAATGCTGAGTCTGGATCTGTCGGTTGTTTAGGTTCATGAACTGATAAAGGCGCACGCATTGCTGTACGACCAGAATAACGACGTGGTTCACGAGCAATTTTCAAACCATGTACACGGTAGCCAGCGTCTGGTGCAACATCTTGAATTGCTTCAAGTACCGGAACGTTCTTCACGATTGTTTCGATTACGTCGTCAAGTACTGTCCAATCAATTGGTTTGCCTTTAAGGCCAGTTTCAATGGCATGCAACCAACGCCAAGATTCTTTAATCGCGTATTCAGGTTTGTAGTAGCTTGGATCGTAAACTTGGTAGAAGCGTTGTGCACGACCTTCTTGGCTTACGACAGTACCATCACCTTCGGCAAAGCTTGCTGCTGAAAGTACAATATCAGCCTGTTTCACAGTTTCAGTTTCACTATGATCAAGCACGATTACTGTTTCAGCTTTATCAAGTGCTGCTTTAACTTGAGCGGCCGGTAAACGACGGAATAAGTCATTTTCAACAATAACAAGTGTGTCGTAGTCTTGAGCAAATGCTTGTTCAAGGCTTAAGCCACCAAATAATGCCAAGCCCATAGAGTTCACTTCAGGAACAACAAGGCTTAAACCAGCTTTTGAGCCAAGGTTTTGCGTTAACTCTGCTGCTGCCTCCATAATTGAAGCATCTTGCAAGCTCGTACCCGCAATAATTAACGGTTTGTTTGCTGCTTTTAAAGTGTCGGCAATAGTTTGAGCAAATGCTTTTGCATCATCATCTAAACCATTAACTGTTTCGCCTTTAACTGCCGCAGCAACTGCAAAACCTAATCGCGCAATATCATTTGGAGATGCAACAACTTCACCAGTCGCAACATCCGCAAGGCGAGTTTGAGTTGCAGCCAAGATATAGATCGGAGATTTCGCTTCCTGACCAATACGTTGTACAGGCTCAGCCAACCAGTCCGGTGTACGTGTTTTTGCAGCCATTTCGCGAGCTTTGTTTTTTGCAGCTTGACGAACTGACAATGCCATACGTGGAGCAGTTTGAGTTAAATCTTCACCCAAAATTAATACTGCATCGTAGCTTTCAATTTCACGCATATTCGGGTTGTAAATGCCCTCTGTTTGCATGATTGAAGCAGCAAGTTCAACGAGGCTTTGCTCTTTTTGTGCAACACCTGTTGAGTAGTTTGCTTGACCTACTAGTTCACGCAATGCGTAATTTGATTCTAAGCTTGCACGTGGCGAACCGATACCTAGAACTTTTTTACCTTCAAGTTTCGCAATTGTTTGGTCCAACGCTTGGTCAACAGAAACAGTAGCTACTGTTTCGCCATTACGGAACTGAGGTTGACGTGGACGATCTGCACGGTTTACATAACCTGTGCCAAAACGGCCTTTGTCACAAAGGAAGTATTGGTTAACCGAACCATTGAAACGGTTTTCTACACGACGGATTTCGCCATAACGCTCACCCGGAGAGATGTTACAACCTGAAGAACAGCCATGACACACGCTTGGTGCATATTGCATATCCCATTTACGGTTATAGCGCTCTGAATGAGTCTTATCGGTAAATACACCAGTTGGACATACTTCAGTCAAGTTACCAGAGAATTCAGACTCTAAAGTACCTGATTCTGGACGACCAAAGTAAACACGTGATGCATTGGCATATACACCAAAGTCTGTACCGCCTGCATAATCTTTGTAGTAACGAACACAACGATAACAAGCAATACAACGGTTCATTTCATGTGCAATGAATGAGCCTAGTTCTTGGTTGTAATGTGTACGCTTAGTAAAACGATAGCGACGACGGTCGTGACCTGTCATTACAGTCATATCTTGTAAATGACAGTGACCACCCTCTTCACACACTGGACAGTCGTGTGGGTGGTTGGTCATTAAGAACTCAACAATAGATTCACGGAAATCTACCGCTTCTTTGTCTTCAATCGAAATATAGGTATTGTCAGATGCTGGTGTCATACATGACATCACAAGACGTCCGCGCGTATCTTCAGGATTTGCATACTGAGTTACGGCACATTGACGACATGAACCAACAGAACCTAAGGATGGGTGCCAACAAAAATACGGAATATCAATGCCAAGGGATAAACATGCTTGTAGCAAGTTTTCTGATCCATTGACTTCGTACGATTTTCCATCGACATGAATTGTAGCCATAGTCGAATCCCTTAAGCTTGTTCTACGTTGCTAGTTTGCACGACAGGACGATCAGTCACTTTCGCTTCAAACTCGCTACGGAAATGTTTGAGTGCGCCCATAAGCGGCTCCATCGCACCTGGTGCGTGAGCACAGAAAGTTTTACCAATCCACAATTTACGAGTAAGT
Organism: Acinetobacter sp. FDAARGOS_494; assembly: GCF_003812225.1. NCBI lineage: Bacteria > Pseudomonadati > Pseudomonadota > Gammaproteobacteria > Moraxellales > Moraxellaceae > Acinetobacter > Acinetobacter sp. FDAARGOS_494. Next base: position 2,484,172 of record NZ_CP033866.1, on the reverse strand, counting down.
TCTTGTAAGTGGTCGATATCTTCTTTCTTACCTTCACCTGTCTCAAGTGCTTTAAGCGCTTTAACAGCCCATGGCAAACCATCACGGCAAGGTGTACACCAGCCACATGATTCACGCGCAAAGAATTCTTCCAGATTACGGGTCAACGACACCATACATTGGGTCTCGTCTACCACCATTAATAAACATGTTCCTAAACGAGAACCTGCTTTCATAATGGTTTCAGCATCCATTGGTAAATCAATGGTATCCGCCGGTAAAAAGTCAGTAGACGCACCGCCTGGTAACCATGCTTTAAGCTTCAAGCCATCACGCATACCACCAGCATGTTCTTCGATTACTTCACGTGCAGTCGTACCAAATGGTAGTTCCCAAAGACCAGGGAATTTTACTTTACCTGAAGCACCATAAATCTTTGTGCCCGGATCTTTTGATTTACCTGCTGATAAACCGATATACCATTCTGGACCACGAAGCATGATTGCTGGCAAGTTGTTATAAGTCTCAACGTTGTTCACAATCGTTGGACGCCCCCATGCACCAGCAACTTGCGGGAATGGTGGTTTAGTACGTGGGTTAGCACGGCGACCTTCAAGTGAGTTAATCAATGCAGTTTCTTCACCACAAATATAACGACCTGCACCAGTGTGCACGTGTAACTCGAAGTTCCAGCCAGAACCTAAAATATTGTCACCTAAGTAACCTTTAGCGCGGATTTGCTCAAGCGCTTCATTTAGGTATTGTGCAGCCTCAATATATTCACCACGAATAAAGATATAACCCTGAGTTGCTTCTAGGGTATAACCTGCAATCAACATACCTTCGATCAATTGGTGAGGAAGTTTTTCCATCAACAAACGGTCTTTAAAGGTACCTGGTTCCATCTCATCGGCGTTACAGATCAAGTAACGTGGACCGCCATCATTTGGCGCCATAAGAGACCATTTGATCCCTGCAGGGAAGCCTGCACCACCACGACCTTTTACAGTTGCAGCTTTAATGACTTCAAGAACTTCAGCAGGTTTCATACCTAATGCTTTTTTAAAGCCGGCATAACCTTCAAGTGCTTCGTAATCGTCAGCACTACGTACTGATTCTTGTTTGCTTAAACGCCAAGTCAGTGGATGAGTTTCCGGATTACCGTCGCCATAAATTGGTTTTGGTTCAGTATTCATACATACTTCTCCAATAACTGTTTGATTGATGTCACTTCTACTAAACCGTGAGTATCTTCATCAATCATTAACGTTGGGCCTTTGTCACAGTTGCCTAGACAGCAAATTGGAAGCAGCGTAAAACGACCATCTTGTGTCGTTTGACCAAACTGAATACCTAATTCGCGTTGGAATGCTTCAGCAAGTGTTTCAGCACCCATCAAGAAGCAAGCAATTGAATCACAAAGCAAAATTACGTGGCGACCCACAGGTTGGCGATAGATACGGTTGTAGAACGTTGCTACACCTTCCAAATCTGCAACACTAATCGTTAATAATTGTGCGATGGCGTTCATTTGAGCATCATCTACCCAGCCATTACGGCGCTGTACGCACTTTAATGCATCTAAAGAAGCTGCACGTGGGTATGGATAGTGACCAATGTGATGTTCAATTTCGTGGATTTCTTCAGCAGTCAAAATCCCTTCAACATTCACACGTGGTTTTTTATCAGTCAGAATCATCATTTTGCGTTACCTCTTAGCGATCCACGTCAGCCATAACCACGTCAATGGTCGCCAGATAAATGATTAAGTCAGATACTAAACTGCCGTTAATCACTGAAGGAATTTGCTGTAAGTGAGTAAACGTCGGTGTACGGATACGAGTACGATAACTCATCGTTGCCTTATCCGAAGTCAAGTAATAAGTACTTGCACCCTTCACAACTTCAGTCATGAATGACGCTTCACCAGCAGGCATGACAGGACCCCATGACACGCTCAAGAAGTGCGTAATCAAAGTCTCAATATCTTGTAACGTCTTATCTTTTGGTGGTGGAACAGCCAATGGGTGATCCGCTTTATATGGACCAGAAGGCATGTTATCCAAACACTGTTTGATAATTTTGAGTGATTGTTCAATTTCACGGAAGTGAACAAGTACACGAGCGTACGCATCGCCTTCATACTCAACCGGAACTTCGAAGTCGAAGTTTTCATAGCCACTGTATGGACGATATTTACGAACGTCGAAATCAATACCTGTTGCACGTAAACCAGTACCGGTTACACCCCATGCAAGTGCAGATTTGGCATCGTATTGAGCAACATTACGTGTACGACCAATAAACACAGAGTTTTTAAATGCAGCTGTGTAGTATTCGTTCAAACGTTTTGGCATCCAATCTAGCAATTCTTTAACAAGTTTTTGCCAGTTGTTTGGAAGGTCATGTGCTGTACCACCAATACGGAACCATGCCGGGTGCATACGGTAACCCGTAATTGCTTCAACGATATCGTATACTTTTTGACGGTCTGCGAACATATAGAATACTGGGGTCATACCACCGGCATCCTGAATTGCCGTACCACAGTAAAGTAAGTGGTTATTAATACGGAACAATTCGTTCAACATGACACGAATCACTTGTGCACGCTCAGGAACTTTAATTCCAGCAAGCTGTTCAACAGCCATGACATATGGCATGTTTTGCGCACAACCACCCAAGTAGTCAACACGGTCAGTATAAGGAATGAAAGAGTGCCATGTTTGACGCTCAGCCATCTTTTCCACACCGCGGTGGTGATAACCGATATCAGGAACACAGTCCTTCACTTCTTCACCGTCTAACTGCAATACAATACGGAATGCACCGTGCGCAGATGGATGGTTAGGACCCAAGTTCAAGAACATGAAGTCTTCGTCAGCGTTACCACGCTTAAGACCCCAGTCTTCTGGTACAAAGCGTAAGTGTTCCTGTTCGAAATCTTGCTTCGCTTTGTCTTGCATGTACGGCGTATATTCTGTCGCACGTGCTGAATATTCTTTACGAAGCGGGTGACCTTCCCAATAAGTTGGTAACAAGATACGACGAAGCATTGGATGCCCTTCGAAATTGATACCGAACATATCGTAAGCTTCACGTTCATACCAGTTGGCATTTGGCCAGATATTCGTCGCTGTCGGGAGGTTAAGATCGTTTTCGTTCAAGGCAACCTTGATACGAATGTCACTATTACGCTCAAGCGATAATAAATGATAGAACACAGTGAAGTCAGATGCTGGCAAACCATCACGATGTTGACGTAAACGCTCATCCATCGCTGATAAGTCAAACAGCATTACATAAGGACGTTCCACTTTACGCAGGAACATGAGGACTTCTTGCACGCGTGCGCGCTCAACCCAGACTGTTGGAAACTCTTCAAAAGTCGCCTGCACATAGAAATTCTCACCAAATTTGGTTTTGAGCTCTTCTACGATTGCAAATGCTGGGCGTGAATCAACTGGTGTTGATTCTGGCATAGCAATGTCAGTTTCAGCCATTGGCTTGGCTTCCTATTTAATACAAATTCTGTCAATTTTCTCGATGAACATATCGGTTAGATATATCAAAACACCGTCAAAAAATTATTTAATCTCATCCATAGAGCGTAAGTTTTTAACGGCAATACGCTGCGCATTCTTACGATCACGTTCTGGCATCATCTTTGGCTTATACACTGGCTGAAGATCATCACCAATCACGGCAGAAAGCGGGCGTCGCTCTAATTGAATCTGGTCTTGTAAAAGCATTAATGCTTGGATTAATGCTTCAGGACGAGGCGGACAACCTGGGACGTACACGTCAACAGGAATAATTTTGTCTACACCTTGTACTACTGAATAGATGTCGTACATACCTCCAGAGTTTGCACAAGCACCCATTGAAATAACCCATTTAGGTTCTAACATTTGTTCATACAAACGTTGGATAACCGGAGCCATTTTTACAAAGCAGGTACCTGCAACAATCATCAAGTCAGCCTGACGAGGTGAAGCACGAATAACCTCTGCACCGAAACGGGACAAGTCATGCACGCCTGTTAAGGTCGTTGCATATTCAACGTAACAACATGATGTACCAAAGTTAAATGGCCACAAAGAGTTTTTACGTCCCCAGTTTACTGCTGTATGCAAGACATCCTCTAAACGAGTCATGAATACGTTTTTATTCACTTCCTCTTCAAGTGGATCTGTCACAATTTGACGATCTTGCAATGGATATTGATCAGCATCCGGATTCGCGCGGGTCAGAGTATATTTCATCCCGACTTACTCCTTTTCAGATGACAATGCAGGTGTAGTTTTTGACTTAACACGACCTGATGATTGGGCTGGAATCTGGCCTGTAGGGTCAGTTACGAGCTCTTCAATAGAGTTAAAGCGTGTAATTTCAGCAATGTTCATTGTTGGTGAACCGACTTTAATCTTCTCACCTGCTAATTTACGGCGATCTGCCGGTGCCCAACTTAAAGCACCTACAGAGAAGGCATAAACAAGCGCAATTAATAGGTCAACGACAAAGATTACGACAGTGGTATAACCCAACCATCCTACTTCACGCACCGAAGTAGACCATGCATAGAGGTAAAGTGCCTCTAAGTCGAAAACAACGAAGAAAATTGCAACTAGATAGAACTTTGCAGACAGGCGAATGCGAGCGCCACCAGCACTCACGACACCTGATTCAAACTGCTCTTGCTTAGCACGTCCCCACGATTTCCCCCCGAGGAGTAAGGGAACTGTGAGCATAAAGACGCAAAGAAATGTAACGCCGATCACGAAGGCGATAATCGCCCAGTCGTATGGAGTAATGGCACTCATGCGGGGATAACTCCTGGCAGGCCTATTATTTAACAAAGAATGTATGTATTGGCCTTCAAATACACCAAACACAAAATTAATCCCGCCAATTGTACCTGATTTCTAATTTCCCTTGCTAGTTGAAGCGTCTTAGTCTTTTGGATGATTTTCCAATCAAAAGTAATCATCTATGTCTTGTAGAGGGGGTTTCACCGCTTATAATCGGTTTATTTGATAGTTTTCGCACTTGTAATGATTTTTTTCATTTTCTGATTTTTAATATTATTTGCACAATTGCTCAATCGGTCAAATTAAACACCTTACTTTTTTATAATATTAATCGGTTTTTTATTGTATTCATCTTCCCCTCTGAATTATGATGAATGTTTAATCATGCATTAATATTTTATTACTCTTGGATAAGAGTGTTTATCATTAAGGGCAGCTGATGCCATACTCACTTCGTGAATTTTCATTTTCTACCTCCCTGAAATTTTTTCTCTTATTTACCATCATTATTACGCTATGTTGCTTTATTGGAATTGCATCTCGTCCTCTTAGTTTTCTTGCTTTTTTCTGGCCTGCTAACTCGGTATTTCTAGGCCTATTGCTTCGATTTCCACAAACACGCCAAATAGGTAGTTTCGCTGGTGCTTTTACCGGTTACATGATTGCCGATTTAGTTAATGGCACACCCCTTTTTCTCACCCTTATTTTAACGATATCCAACTACCTGTATGTAGTAACGACTTTAGCACTCGCAATATTGTTTAATCGCCATATAAAAGCAGCCTATCAAGGCTATTCTTATTTACTCTTATTCGCACTATGCGGGATTGGCAGCATAACCGGTGCTTTGTTTGCAGCAACTTTTGTGCCTATGTTTAACACCAAATTTATGATTGGTAGTTTTTGGGCCGAATTTGGTTATTGGGTTACATCAGAGCTTCAAAATGCTTTATTGTTGTTGCCCATTATTTTAAACATCCCCCCTTACCTTAAAATAAAAAACCACCTTAAGGGTAATCGTATATATATCAAAGCGATTGATTTTTTGCCTTTATTCGCTGTTTTAATTTCGATAGGAGTGAGTTATTACGACTCGGGTCCAGGTTCCCTACTCTACCCCATCGCCGCATTAATCTGGTGCGCTATCCGCTATAAACCCATTATTGTTGCTCTCATTACATCCTTTACCAGTGCATATATTATTTATCATGTCTCAGGGCATTATTTATTACTGTATCCGCAAGACTATTTAGGCAATACCATTTCTATACGTATAGGGCTGATCATGATGACGGTTGCGCCACTTACCGTTTCCAGTATTAGCGCACTCCATTCTGAATTAATTCAGAAGTTACAACATGCAATTGCCCATGATGAACTCACCTCAAGTTTAACTCGACGCCAATTTTTACAGTCAGTCCGCCTACTCCAAGAAAAAGTACAAAAGGAAAATAAGACCTCTGCATTTTTTATGTTGGACGTCGATCATTTTAAAAAAGTGAATGATAGTTATGGCCACTTAATTGGGGATAGAGCCTTACAGACCTGTGTAACGACCATACAAAATATTTTACATCCTCATGACTTACTAGGACGTTTTGGTGGAGAAGAATTCGCAATTTTTATTCCGGATACCACCAGAGAGGCTGCCTTTGAACTCGCGGAAAGAATACGCATTCAAATTAGTCAGCAACCGATTTATGTATATGGCAAATTACCCATCTTTGTGCAGGTAAGTATTGGTATTAGCTTATATTCTCCAAGCTATCACCGTTCTATTGAAAGTTTGTTTAAAGAAGCAGACGATGCGCTCTATCAAGCAAAGCGCCAAGGGCGTAATAGAGTTTTTATTTCTTTGTAATATTTCCAAGTCATCATCTAGTGTAATGAATTTTATACAATATCTTCTGTTTTGCCATGTATGCTAATAACAGATAATAAGGAGAAAAATGCATGAATCTAGAATATACGCATAAACCAGACTATTACTTGTTTGCACAATTACTGGTGCGACATATAGAAAGCTATATTCATAAACACCCAGATGCAGATAATGCCATTTTTGACTTGCGAGATGTCTATGAAATTTTTAGGCAAGATTTCGCATCAACCACAACAAACCTAGAAGGCATTTTACATATTGCAGACTCATATAGAGTTGAGACTTTGAATGGGGATCAGCCTCTTATTCAGAAATATCAAATTGATGCTAAAAATAATTCGCTCTTGATTGACTTTAATACAGATGCACTCAATAGCCTGAGAAGCGGCAAACCTATTTTGGAACCTGATGCAACTCAGTTATAAATGAAGCAATAAAAAAAGCACCTTATGCAGGTGCTTTTTTATTGGTCTTTAATGGCGGTTGTTTAAAGCGATGTGCTGGCCAAGTCATAATAAAGCGTGCGCCTCCCAAACTTGGACTTTCATCTACCTTAATTTCCCCACCAAACCAGTAAGCAATACGACTTACGATAGAGAGACCCAAACCATAACCGCCAGATGCACGTGTACGGCTATCATCTAAACGGGCAAAGGCTTCAAATACACGCTTGCGGTCTTGCTCAGGAATACCCGGTCCGTCGTCTTCGACACAGACAAAAGCCATGCCATCATTATGAATACCGCCCGTAATCCGAACTTTGTTATCACAATAACGAACTGCATTACCTACTAGATTTTGCACGACACGGTGAAGGTAACGACGCTCTGCATCTACTTTCACATATAAAGGCGGTGGAATAAGTTCAATTTCTTTCTGTGTTTTTAAAGCCTCAGTTTCAACTGCAACCTGATCCAACACTTCGAAGAGTACAATTTCTGCAAAATCTAGTGAAGGTGTACCCTGCTCTAGTTTTGCATAAGTCATGATTTCATCAATTAAGGTATTGAGCGCTTCAATATCTTTATCAATCATGTCGACCTGATGCATACGATGATTGTAATCATCTTCTTCGGCTAACATTTCTGTACCAAAGCGAATACGTGCCACAGGTGTTCTGAGTTCATGAGATACTGCTCTCATTAACTCACGTTGAGCCTCAATCAAACGCTGAATATGGTCAGACATATTGTTATAACTTGAAGCCAAGTTTGCCATTTCATCGCTTCCCTCAATAGGAACACGCAGTGACAAATCACCCGATTTCATACGGTTTAATGCATAACGCACCTGTCGGATTTTGCGCTCTAACGGCAAAATCAAACCGTAAACACCTAGACTTAATAAGAATAAGCTAAATAAGGTAATACCCGCCGAAAGCTGTAAAGGCATCCAGTTAAACATTGGAACCGGACCCAGCACTAACACTTGCGCAGGATGATTCGGTATTGGAGACACAATCGAAATGGTTGTACCGCGCACTGTTGCGCTATCTTTGTACAACATGACACTTTGGTCTTGGCGCAAACGTCCAATCTGTTCAGAATCCAGATTTACATCTTGAATATTTTGAATATTGATCGGATATGAGAAATGCTTTTGAATCTTGGCAAGATATTCTTGTTCCTGCCCCGGATAAAACATTAAATAGTCGAGCACAAAAATAGGAAGAGCCTTCATTTGGCGTTCAGTAATTTTGTCGACTTTTATAGATAAGTAATGTTGTGGGTCGTCACGTAAGCCAATAATGACATATGCAATGCTATTGCTTGCATCGTAACGAACTACAGATTTTTGTGCTTCTATCCGCTTTTTCTCGGTCCGAGACAGCTCAACCTTACTTGCATCGGTATAATAAATTGGAAGTTCGAGCAAATCAGATGCGTCAGAAATCCAATCTATTTTTTGCTGCTTCCCAGGTTGTCGAGCGACTCCTTCACTAATGACATAAGAAATACCATCAGTTAAAGATTCTCGGTATTCTTGTGCGCGTTGGTAGTTGATAATTTGTACCAGTAAATACCCAAAAACAGCTACCAAAACAACAAGAATTACCAGCCCCGCATATATTCGCAGGAATATACTGTGTTTAAACACTCGACCAACCTTATAGGAAGTTTAATCAGATTTTACAATCCATTGGTTTCTTTAACAAACAAGTAACCTTTACTACGTACAGTTTTAATACGTTTTGGATTTTCAGGATCATCGCCAATTTTTGGACGAATACGTGAAATACGTACGTCAATTGAACGGTCTTGACCATCATATTCGATACCACGTAAACGTTCGAAGATATCTTCACGCGATAAAATACGGCCAGCGTTTGATGCAAGCAACCATAACAAGTCATATTCAGCACTTGTAAAGTCAACAAGCTCACCGTTCAACGTTACCGAACGGCCACCATTGTCGATGACGAGGTCGTCAAACTCAATACGTTGAGCAACTTCATCTTCAACAGTTTTATCCATACGGCGTAACAAAGCACGAATACGCGCTAATAATACACGTGGTTGAACTGGTTTCGCGACATAATCGTCTGCACCCATTTCCAGACCAAGTACCTGATCCATATCTTCAGTACGTGCAGTCAACATTAAGATTGGTTGATGATAGTGTGGGCGAACTTCACGACAAACGGTTAAACCATCTGCACCCGGCAACATGACATCCAAGACCACAAGATCCGGTTGCTCACTAATAATACGACGAATTGCACGGTTACCATCGGTTTCTACACCAACTTCCAAACCATTACGGATTAAATATTCTTGAGTTAATCGCGCTAAACGCTCGTCGTCTTCAACGATCAGAATCTTTGGTAACTTTTCTTCTTGGCTCATATCATTGCCCCTATAAATCTCATTACATGTATCTTAAAAATCTTGCAGATACATTCGTTTATCATTTGCAATATACACACGTTTACATTGTAAACAAGTAGGCGTTCACCAAACTGATACATGACAACCATGTTTTGTTGCATTTTATTAATCTTTGAATTTTCAGGTATTTTTATTATCTGTTTATTGTTCTTAAATGTCATAATCTATTCATATTTCCTATGTATGAATATTAAACAAATTATTTCTTCACTAAATTTAAATTCACTCAAGTGTTTGTTTTTTGAGTTATCCACAAAGTTATCTATAAGTGTTTTTTCACAGCTTTGGTATGCTATCTCCCGACAAATCATACAGATAAAAAATTACTAAAAAGTCAAGATTGATCTACCGTAAAAAATCCCGTATCTTGTGTTGAAAATAAACTTTAACTACTAAGTCTTGTGTTTATCCCTCAAATATCGTGGCATGTTTTTTGCTCGGTTCAAACGGTCTATGAACATAACAAAAGTGACAATGGAGCTATGCTGGCATGAGCGTAATTACTTCGACTCCCGGTCAAATTCAGGTGATTAAACGCACCGGAGATGTTGCTGCATTTGATGCAGAGAAAATTTCTGTTGCGATTGGTAAAGCTTTTCTTGCTGTGGAAGGTCAACAAAGTGCGGATTCGAGCCGTATTCACGACCGTATTACCCAACTGACGGAAATGGTACTGAACACTTTCACTCGCCGTTTACCTTCTGGCGGTACCATTCATATTGAAGAGATTCAAGATCAAGTTGAACTTGCACTGATGCGTACTGGGGAGCACAAAGTCGCTCGTGCTTACGTTATCTATCGCGATCAACGCGCAAGTGCCCGTAAAGACACAAATTCTAATCATCACCCTACCTTGCAAGTTACCGATGCAAACGGTCAACTTCAACCACTTGATTTAAGTGCACTGCAAGCAACTGTAAATCGAGCTGCTGAAGGCTTAGAAGGTATTGATGTTCAAGCAATTATCGATGAAACCGTTAAAAACTTATATAACGGCGTAAAAGAAAGCGATATTGCTACCACCATGATGATGGCAACACGTACACGTATTGAACAAGAACCTAACTATACATACGTAACTGCACGTTTGCTTCGTGATGAGTTGGTCAGCACTGGCTTAGCATTCTTAGGTTTACCGGCCGATACAGCTGAAAACAATGCACTTGAAGCATTCTTGAAAAAAGGTGTAGAGCTTGATTTGCTTTCACCGGACTTGCTTAAGTTCGATCTAGAAAAACTAGCAGCGGCAATTCAACCGGAACGTTCTAACCAGTTTACCTACTTAGGTTTACAGACTCTATTTGACCGTTACTTCATCCATTCAAATGGCGTTCGCTTCGAATTACCACAATTATTCTTCATGCGTGTGTCAATGGGTCTTGCACTTAATGAGCAAGACAAAGAAGAGCGTGCAATCGAGTTCTATAACTTGTTGTCTAGCTTTGACTACATGGCATCTACGCCTACCCTGTTTAACTCAGGTACATTACGTCCACAGCTTTCAAGCTGTTACTTAACAACGATTGGCGATGACCTTTATGACATTTATGGTGCAATGCGTGACAACGCGATGCTCTCTAAATGGGCAGGTGGTTTAGGTAATGACTGGACACCTGTACGTGCCTTGAACTCTTATATTAAAGGTACAAACGGTAAATCTCAGGGTGTTGTTCCGTTCCTTAAAGTTGCGAACGATACAGCCGTTGCGGTAAACCAAGGTGGTAAGCGTAAAGGTGCGGTATGTGCGTACTTAGAAACTTGGCACTTAGACATCGAAGAATTCTTAGAACTTCGTAAAAACACAGGTGATGACCGTCGTCGTACTCACGACATGAACACTGCAAACTGGGTTCCTGACCTATTTATGCAACGTGTGTTTGAAGATGGCGAATGGACACTATTCACTCCGTCTGAAACTCCAGACCTACACGATTTAACTGGTGCTGAGTTTGCTGAACGCTATGCATACTATGAGTCTGTTGCGAAAGAACAGAACATGTTGCACAAGAAAGTACGTGCGAAAGACTTATGGCGCAAAATGCTTTCTATGTTGTTCGAAACTGGTCACCCTTGGATCACGTTTAAAGATGTTTGTAACTTACGTTCACCACAACAACACGTTGGCGTAGTTCACTCATCTAACCTATGTACTGAAATTACGTTAAACACCAACCAAGACGAAATTGCAGTATGTAACTTAGGTTCGATCAACCTTGTTCAACACGTTAAAGGCGGCGTATTAGACCGTGAGAAGTTAGCGCGCACTGTTAAAACAGCAGTTCGTATGCTCGATAACGTTATCGACATTAACTACTACGCTGTACCACAAGCGAAGAACTCTAACTTGAAACACCGCCCTGTTGGTATGGGTATCATGGGCTTCCAAGATGCGCTTTACGAAATGGGTATGGCTTACGGTTCTGATGAAGCTGTGAACTTTGCTGATGAGTCAATGGAAGTGATTAGCTACTATGCAATCCAAACTTCAAGTGACTTGGCTGTTGAACGTGGTGCTTACTCAACATTTAAAGGTTCATTGTGGGATCAAGGCATCCTTCCAATCGACTCTTTAGAAATTGTTGCGAAATCTCGTCCAGAACGTATGTTTGAAGTTGACCGTACTCAACGTTTAGATTGGGACAGTTTACGTGCCAAAGTTCAAAAAGACGGTATGCGTAACTCAAACGTAATGGCGATTGCTCCAACTGCAACCATTTCGAACATTTGTGGTGTTTCTCAGTCTATTGAGCCAACATTCCAAAACTTATATGTGAAATCTAACTTGTCTGGTGAGTTCACTGTAATTAACCCTTACCTTGTTCGCGCATTAAAAGAACGTGGTCTTTGGGACACAGTGATGGTTAATGACCTCAAACACTTTGAAGGTTCAGTACAAAAAATTGCTCGTATTCCTGAAGAATTAAAAGCAATCTTTGCAACTGCGTTTGAAGTTGAACCACGCTGGATTGTTGATGCTGCATCACGCCGCCAAAAATGGATTGATCAAGCACAATCTCTTAACCTTTACATCTCTGGTGCAAACGGTAAGAAACTTGACATCACTTATAAGATGGCATGGTTACGTGGTCTTAAGACGACTTATTACCTCCGTGCGTTAGGCGCAACATCTGCTGAAAAATCTACAATTAACACAGGTGCGTTAAACGCGGTTAAACCTGCAACTGTAGAAGCAGCAGCACCTGCGGCAGCTCCAGTCGTAGAAGCGAAGAAGCCTGAAGCTGTTGAAGAAGACGGCTTCACTCAAGCAGCTCCGGTTCCTATGGCTTGTTCAATCGACAACCCAGATTGCGAAGCTTGCCAATAACATTCAATAAAGTTGCTCTTTAACAAAAAGAGCAACTTTAAACGAGGTAAAGATTATGTTTTTTCATCTCAGCCATAACTATATGCTTGGTGTTGGAATCTTAATCTTTGCCTTTATTTTCTTTTATACGCCTATGGTTTACGCCTTTTTTAAAATCCGTAAACAACAGCGTAAGCAAAATAAGTTGTAGGGATAATGGACCAAAGGCCCAAAATTTGGTCATACATCAATAAAACTTAATTTTGTTTACACATTATGAGCGTATAGTAGTGACATCTTCGTTTAGAGATGTCGAACATAGATATATACAACGAAGAGAGAACAACAATGTCTATCCTTAGTTGGGACGATTTTGAAGATGATTCGCAAAAACCGGCTGCACCTGAACACAAGTCTGCGCCCGTCAACCCGGAAAAAACGCCTGATTCGCAGAATGTATCTGCTACGCAGCCATCATCGCAGAGCGTGGCAGCTCCACAATCCACTGGAACCCATTCCGTGCGATCAACAAATCCAACCGATTCAATGGCTCGAGCATCTGAAGCCTTAGAACATTTGGATGTTGCTCCTGGCCTTGAAGAGTTAGAAATGGGCGCGCAACGCGTTCAGGTTGACGACAAAGCCATGATTAACTGTCGCGCCGACTTGAACCAGCTTGTTCCATTTAAATATGAGTGGGCTTGGCAAAAATATCTAGATGGTTGTGCAAACCACTGGATGCCTCAAGAAGTGAACATGAACCACGATATCGCACTTTGGAAGTCTGAAAATGGCTTAACTGAAGATGAGCGTACGATCGTTATGCGTTCTTTAGGTTTCTTCTCGACTGCGGACTCTTTGGTTGCGAACAACCTCGTATTGGCAATTTACCGTCACATCACGAACCCTGAATGCCGTCAGTACATTTTGCGTCAAGCGTTTGAAGAAGCAATTCACACTCACGCTTACCAATACTGTATCGAATCTTTAGGTATGGACGAAGGCGAAGTCTTCAACATGTACCGCGAGATTCCATCGGTTGCGCGTAAAGCAGCTTGGGGCTTGAAATACACTCAATCATTAAGTGACCCTACTTTCCACACAGGTACGCCTGAAAACGACCAACGTTTACTTCGTAACTTGATCGCGTTCTACTGTGTTCTTGAAGGGATTTTCTTCTACTGTGGCTTTACTCAAATTTTGAGTATGGGTCGCCGTAACAAGATGAATGGTGTTGCTGAGCAGTTCCAATACATTTTGCGTGATGAGTCTATGCACTTGAACTTTGGTATCGACATGATTAACCAAATCAAGATTGAGAATCCTCACCTTTGGACTGCCGAGTTCCAACAAGAAGTGATTCAAATGATTCTTGAAGGTACGATGCTTGAAATCGAATATGCACGTGACACAATGCCACGTGGTGTATTGGGTATGAACGCAAGCATGATGGAAGAATATTTGAAATTCATCTGTAACCGTCGTTTATCTCAGTTAGGTTTACCAGAGCAATTTGCTGGTGTAACTAACCCATTTGCGTGGATGTCGGAGATGATGGACTTACGTAAAGAGAAGAACTTCTTTGAAACTCGCGTAACTGACTACCAAACTGGTGGTGCGTTAAGCTGGTAAGTTTTACTGCTTTCGTCACGCGACACATGAGTTGACATTTACGACACATGTAACAACATTATGCGACACATGTAATGCCACTGATATAAAAAATCTGACTTAAGGTCGGATTTTTTATTGCTCACAATATCGTAAGGCGACATATAAGTTTTCCTTAACGACAAATAAAATTTCCTTGAAATAAAAAATAGAGCCTAATAGCTCTATTTTTTTATTGAAAATTAAGCTTGCAATATAATTACAAATCCTTATGGTTAATTGCTGCCATCGCTTTCTTTGCAATCTTTGTTTTAAATCTACCATTTCCACTGATCGTTCTTACGGCAGGACTGACGGGTTATTTTACAAGTAAGAAGTATCCTGAACTCTTTTCTAGCAATGCGGGACACAAGAAAAGCCAAAAAGATTATGGTATTGCTTTAATCGATGACGACACACTAACACCAGATCATGCAAAATTTAGAGGGTTACATCTAGTTAAAATTCTGATTATTGCGGCCCTTCTCTGGTTTATTCCCGTGCTTGGGCTTGACCGCTAATTGACAGTTGATGTGAGATTTTTGACGCATATTTCGAGATAGTTATAATTCCTCTATCATGGGATACATAGGTTGAAACTTACCATTACGCAACATATGTAATGACATTAGAATAAAAAAATCCGACTGACGTCGGATTTTTTTAGATATATTTAAGCTTATCCTATACTTGTAAAGCTAAAACCAAAAAAACAGAATATAATCTTGTTAAAAATTTATAGTTGGGCTTCAAATACCCCTAAATCAATATTAGAGATTAATCATTTATGAGTCATTCATTTAAAGTTGCAGCTAGAACCTTACGCCATTTAGGAGGAGAATTAATAACTTCTGATGAAATGGCTCTTAATGAATTAATTAAAAATGCTTTTGATGCGGGATCAAAGAGAGTAAAAGTATTTATTAACTACCCTATGAATTTAGCAGTACTCTCAAAAACGCTAGAAGATTTCACATCTCTGAAAATAAATAAAAACAAAGCCTTAGAGCTAATAGAGATCAATACCAAGCTCTATATCAACCCACTCAACACGGCCCCCCTCTCTACTTTTCTAACTTATATTGACCAAGTATTAAATACCATTAATGAGCAAAATAAACCTAATATACTCTCTGAAATTAAAGATAATTTTTACAATATAAAGATATGTGATACTGGTCATGGAATGACCGAATCAGAACTCGAATCAGTTTTTTTAACAATTGGTACCCCTTCTAAGTTATCACAGAAATCAAATGGAGATCGTATTCTTTTAGGAGAAAAAGGAATAGGCCGATTATCTATGATGAAGCTAGGAAATAAGGCAACTGTAATAACTAAAACAATTGATGATCAAATATGTAATTCAATATCTTTTAATTGGCAAGATTTTGACAACCCTGATTTGTATCTTGATGAAATCACCATTGAAACTCAAAAAATTAATTATCCAGAAACATTTATAACTGGCACACAAATTCATATCACCGAACTATTATCTGATTGGAGCTTAAAAAAAACAGAAATATTTGTAAAAGAATATATTCAAAGACTAAGAAGCCCTTTTAGAGAAGGGAAGTCTGATTTTCCAATAGATATTTTATTAAATGATACCAGATTAAATATAACCCCTATCCCAAGCTGGTTAAAAGAACAATCAAGCCTACAGGCAGAATATATATTTGAGCCTTCTCAGATCAATTCAGCTCTTCATGGAAGTTTGATATGGAAAGATTCATCAGCACCAGATATTAGAAGTTGGTCTATTGATGATCTATCTAGAATACTAAACACTTCAAGTTCACAATTAAATCTTTTAGGACCGCTTAAAATAAAGTTTCTCTGGTTTAATCGTAAAGATCTAATTGGCACCATAGAAAGAAGTCTCAAAAATATTAAAGAAGAGTTAAATTTATGGGTAGGCGGATTTAGTATTTATAGAGATGGTTTTAGAATAGGATTTACGGGTGGATTAAATGATGATTGGCTAAAAATGGATAGCAAGGCACTTAAAAGTCAAGGTTATACTTTCAATCGCTATCAAACTGTTGGTGAAATATCTATTAGTAAAATAAAAAATCCAAATTTAAAAGATACAGCAAGTAGACAGTCATTAGTTAATAATAATGAATTTGAACTACTACAAGACCTCATATCAGAAATAATTATTAAAGATACAAAAAGTCGAATCGAAGATAGAAAAAAAATATTAGAAATTGTTGCAACTGATGCATTCATAAAATCTTTAGATAAATCTGATGAATCATATAAAAAGGCTAGTGAAGCCTTAAATACATTATCAAAAAATGGAAGCCAGGAGGATAAAGATATTATTGACATGGCCCAAAATGTTATGAAAAATCAAAATGAGCTTATTAATCAATTGAATGCAAAAATGGAAAAGGCTTTCGAAACCAATACGGACATATTGGAATTAGCAAATTTGGGACAAATGGTAGATATTATTGCTCATGAATTGGCTCGTATAACAGAGAATACATCAAATCTTTTAATTCGATTAAAAAATAGCGAAGACAATAAAGAAGAAACATCAAATATAATGAATGAATTGCGTAAACAAATAATTGCAACTGAGAAAAGAATTAGAAGTATTGATGTATTAAGCCCAGCAGTAAGACAAAGAAAAGAAAGTTATGATATTACAGCGCAGTTTAAAACAATACTTGAAGGATACGCACCTAAACTTCAAAGACATAATATTAATTATAAAATAACTGTTGATGACTCCTCTGAACTAAAACCAGTACAGGTTACGATGGTTAGAGGATTAGTAGCACAAATTATGGAAAACTTACTGACCAATTCAGTATATTGGCTTGACCAAGGGTTAAAAATTGGCGAAAAAGAAAAATTAATTGAACTCAATATTGAGAGCGATACTAAAATTATATATATCCGAGATAATGGCCCAGGGGTTGACCCAGCTTATCATCTAGATATTTTCAAGCCCTATTTTACAAATAGAAGAGGGGGTAAAGGCCTTGGATTATATATAGCCGCAGAAATTGCAAAATATCACGAATCAAAATTATATTTGTCTAATGAAATTGAACAAGATGGAAAGTTAAGAACTTTCATCATTGAATTACCGAAGAGTTCTATTTGATATGAAACCAACCTCACAACCAAGCAAAAAGAAAATCCTTATCATTGATGATGAAATTGAGGGTATTTCTCTCAAAAAAGCTCTTACAACTGCTAAAACATTCTTTGAAGCTTTAAGAGATCCTGATAGTGAAATTCGGGAGGAAATGGATAACTTTCTGAATAAGCATCAAAACCAATTTCAAAATAAATTGGAAACTGATGGTACTGTTCATGAGGCTTTTTTTAAAGAAGTAATTCTTTCTGATAGCTTTAAAAATAGCCTATCCACAGTTTCATTAACTTATAAATCTCTTTCAAGCTTATATCAGGAAAATGAATGGCTTCTTCGTATCAAAGGGCTAATTACAAAAGCATTTCCTACTGACGTCTATGACGTTAAATATTTAGAAAATGTGGACAATATTAATATTGATGAATTAGATCAGTTTGATTTATTAATAGTTGATTGGTTTCTTGAAAATGGTTACAGCCAATCTAGTGATCTACTTCTTAAGCTTTCAGAAAAAGATAACCTTCCCGCAATTATTTTATTAACTAGTCATGAAAATATATTAGAGTCAAATACCAAATCTGACTTTTATATAAAAACCAGAATTAGTGGTGCTGGTTTAACGATATTAATTAAAAAAGAAATTAGGGCAGAAAGTTTTGGCTATATTGGATTAAGAATGCTGGCTGAGAAAGCCATTAAACAAAGACCAATAGCAAATGCAAGTAGGCATTATATTAAACAATGGGAAAACGTTTTAGAGTCAGCCAAACAGAATACTATTAAGTCTTTATGGCAGTTAGATACATTTATTATGAAAAGTATTCATACAGATGCTATTTCAGACTCCCAACCATATAGCAATCATTTTCATGATTTCATTTCACGTGAACATTCATGGCATATGGAAACTAATACCACACTAAATACATATGCAGAAAATTTAGGAACCGCACTTAATGAGCACAATTACAATGATTTATTAACACATCATTCAAATGAAGACTCCATAACACTACATAGAGAGTTATTACAACATTATTCTTTCCAAGGTGGTGTTAATACATTCAAAATCCATGACATCACTAAAGATGAACTTCAACAGAAGATTTTAGAAAAATTACCATTTGGAGCTGTACTAGTACATGGAGACAATTCAACCTCAGATTCATACGAAGCTTTCGTCAACATCACTCAACCTTGTGATCTAAGTGGCCTTATTCGTAACCAACCAAATAATTCATTAATATTCATGACATTATCATTAAAAAAGAGATTAGTAAAAAACTCTATGTTTTTTGATACATCAACCTATCATATTTATGGACTTACTTTAAATGATACTCTCTATGACATGATTCCTAAAAATAAACAACTAGTAGGTATAAATTTTAATGAATTTTATCAAAAATTTAATAACTATAAATTAGTTGGAGTCTTACGTAATGACATAACTATGAGTTTACAGCAAAGTACTGCAGCCTCCATTATTAGACCAAGCCAACCTAGGACAAACAGACCATGTTTTGGTTTAGCCAAACTATTTCTTATTTCATGTTCATCAACAGGAGAAAAAAAGTGTATTAGTTTCCCTAATGAAATTGAATTCTTAGGTTCAACATATAAATTAGATAAAACTAAAAATCTAATACAAATTATAGGAAATAATTTAGCTTCAGCTGCTTTTTGGGTATGCCAAGAACTAGAATTTCAAGACAATTCAGATGAGTTTAATAACACTTATAGGCTCTTTCATGAAAGTATTGATATCTCAAAACCATCAAACATTTCTCATCAGACTACAGTAAGAATGCTACCAGTGGACTCTTTTGATGATCATTCACAAGCAATACAAGGTATCCAAGATAAAATCCATAGGAATAAGAATACAATTTGCTTAACTTATGAAAAATTCCACGATTAAACTTATTTATGGCAAACCAAACAAGCCCCTGCCCCCTCGTCTTCCAAGTATAGATCATCAATATCAATAGTATCTATTCTTTGGGGGCGCAGTGGATTAACAGGTTTTCGATGCATAGCCCTTTGTTTTCTTAGCTCATAATCTTTATAAATTTGCGCCAACCGTTCAGGTTTTTCAAGATCACTTAGAGATTCTCCTCGCGTCCAAGTAAATGGAGAGCCTGAATCTATTGCTGTTTTCTCATATGCCTTTGCGTCTTCAAATGCCTTAGGATGGCGTTCTTTTAATCTTGCCCATTCAATTTTTTGTTGAAAGAAACAAAACGTACAACCACTTCTAGAACGCCACTCATAATAAGCTGGCAGTCCAATACCAGAGGACTCTAGCAAATCATAAACGCCTGGCTTATCAATCCCATGTTCACGAAAAGGTAATTTAACTTCTAGGTTTTTATGTTGAGACACTAAACCTTGACGATGATCTTCATCTGCACGAATTGCAACATAGCTATATACTTTATCTCCCTGATCTAGCCATGGCTTAATCCACTTTTTAAAAGGTGTGAGCTTTAATTGTCTGGTACACCACCGGGTCTGTGCACTAGGCAAAAAATTATTATACTGACGAAGCCAAAAATCAAAATCACGATCGCCATTAATATATTCGATTTTCTGACCTAAAAAACCTTCAAGTTTTGCTAGAAACTCATAAACTTCAGGAAGTTCTTTACCTGTATCAGTAAAAAAATAGCGTATTTTTAGTTCGGGAAAATTTTGACGCATATAGATTGCAAGAGCTGCACTATCCTTCCCTCCTGATAATCCTAGAACATGATGTTCAGTCAAGCCTCACCTCCATTTATATGCTGTAGCTCTTGTATGACTTTAGAACCTGCATCAACTAAAGCAGCTAGGAACACTTCTTTTTTATATTGTCCGTTTTCTAATGCCTTAATTAACTGCTTAGATAGACCTTCAATATCATTAGCATCATGTTCAGAAACATCAAAAGAGCCTGTTATAGTTTGCTTACCACCCAAAACAATCCCTATAGCCTGTCTAGTTGGTTCTCTCTCACGGATACTAGCAAAAACCTCAAGACGTCTAAATTCAGTTGCCCATGCAATAAGTTGAAGCTCGCCCGCATCTATATCATGGTCTGTCCATGTATCACTTGGCTTACCAAGTGCCAACATTAATAAGCCTTCTAACTCATGAGTATATCCACTATAAGATGCCATACGAGTAATAAAAGCCTCTAATCTAAACTCAGCACCAATCCCAGATATATTTTTTGCTCGCAGATGCAGTAAATCTAAATTAATATTTTGTTGATCTAAAGCAGTGAGTAAATTTTTCTCTATTTTACGTAATCTAATTTCAAAGATAGAAATAAGTTCATTGATGACTTCTGAGGTACGTTCAACTATTAACTCTGCATTAGTAGACTCAAATACAGCAGGTAAATCAGTAAATAGTACCTTATGGGGATCTGAAGCATGTAAAAGCATATCTCGAATAACTTTCGCTTCTTTAGATAGTGAATTAGTTTTACGAGTCCAAGCTGGGAGCCCAAAAACTATTGATACTAAGGCTCTAGCTGAGTCTAATGGTTCAACCTTAACTGGATAGCTTAACTGTGATGATAAAGAATTAGCTAAGAGCTTCAACATCTTTTTCTCACTAGTTTTAAGCTCTACAAACCTCCAACTGATTCTTTTAGGTGACTGTAACCATTCATCAATTGATGTTTCATTTAAATCTGGGGTAAACATCCCATCTGTATAAACGGCAATATACTGTTTATATGAGATAAAAAAAGCCCAAACTAAAATTGGCTGTAAACCTTTCTTTACACCAAAAGGAGCTTTAGATAATAAATCAAAAATTTCAGAGAGATTGACTACACCCTTTGCTTTTCTTATGAAATCTTTTATTCCATTCCATACCCCAACAATATTACATGGATCAAATTCTGCTTCAGGTGCACATATCTGCCAAGTATCATTTTGATAACGATGAATATTGAAGGCCTTAATAGTTGTTCTATAAAGGCTGGCAGCTGCAGACATATTCTCAAAACCTAAGTTTTCAATATTGTCATTCGCAAGTAGTGCTCTTAAAAGATCTTTCTGGGCTTTAACTGCACTAGCTGAAAGAGTATTTCTATTGACAAGTTCACTACTAACTTTAGGTGATAAATTAAAAATTTGATCAGCCAAGTCTGATGCTATTTTGGACAGACTGCCAGTAAACGTCTGCTTACCCCACTGCCATAAACAATTATTAAAAGCATATTTTAACTCATCATTCAAAGTTTGCTTGACGAGTTGAATTCTTGCTAACACTTCTCTCATAGCAATACTATCAGAATGCAATTTGAGGCTATTATTTCTAATAAACTCTAAGCTTGCGAGTTCCTTCGCTAACCCTTGGATATTATCTCCATTTTTAGGGAAACCAATTAAGACTCCTTTAGCAAAAGCTTTTGAAACTAATTGCTCATTCTTGCCTATTTCATCTTTATCTTTAACAATAATATCAGGAATTACAAGTAGGAACTCACCAAAAGCACTTCCTTGAGTCTGGAAAGAGTCAATATGCTTTTTCACTTCTCTTTCAGAAATAATAGAACAGTTTAACCACCTCATAGCCCCTGTATTCCAATAATGTCTACGAGCCGTTATAGGGGTAAATGCAAGGGTATTTTTTAATTCTTTATAATCAACATCCAACACATTTGAAGTAGCAGTATTTAGTGCAGCTTCAATATCAAAATCACTTCCTGCATAAACACCCCAAGCACCTATATGTTTTCTAAAAATTAAAATTGATGCTCTTGCTAAATCATTTAAGGCATCATGAATTTCAGTAATAGATGCGTTAGGCACTGAGCAATTCAATAACTGATCCTCAGCAACGAGTCCTGATCCATTTCTAAATATTTCGATAAGAGCAATTGTTTTAACTAAGTTTACATGAACATTTGAAAAGATCGCCTCAGCTCTTTCAATAGCATCCACACTGATTGACCATCTATGTCCATCTACAGAAGCTAGTATTGCTTGTTCGAAATTACCCCGTAGATAGTCCCAAAATTGATGAGGCCAATAATAGTCAAATATCTCGCCATCCATTCCTTGTAATACTTCAGAAAATCCTAGCGGCTCTACCGAAGTTAAAAAGCTAAAGATACTGCGTTCATTCTGACCAAATTTTTTCCTTGATGCAGGTCCTAACATAACAGCCATTACAGGGTGAAGTGGCCAACATGCTTCTAATAAAACTGAAAGATTCGATACAGCGCTTGGTCTTCTTTTGTGAATAACCTTGGAGACATTTTCAGCAACTTTTCGTGCTTCTTCATATTGAGTCTCAACATGAATCGCCTTGCCTATTAACTCCAGAGTTTCATCCGTATTTGTAACTAAAGGAATATCAATATAACGGCCTTGTACTTTCGCCCACTCTTGTTGAACGTTACTTCCTAACTTAGCTGCATATTGCTCAAAAGATTGATGCAAAATCCCGATAATAACAAGATTTCCTTTACATCTTGCCGCTGCTTCAGCAAGGTCCTGATAGAATCCTATATCTTCTCCAGAATATGCTGCATATTCTAGAAATTTTCCAAGTTCATCAATTAATAATAAAACCCCAGATTTTTTTGGCAAAACCTCTGCCAACTTAACCAATTGATTTATGACAGAATCTTCTTGATTAATTAGTGATTTATATTGTTCATCTATGGAGTTTAACGTCGCCTGAATTTGCGATTCAATCGAAGTCTTTTTCCCTACTATCGGCAATACAATCCAAGGTTCATCTGTGTAGAAATATTGCTTAATACCAACATTTATTTCATCACCCAATATAGAGCGTGACAAATCTCTAATATCTTTCTTTTCATTAACACAAGAAGCTAAAGTTAAAGCAAGAGATGACTTTCCACCACCATATGGTCCTGTCCAAGTAAATGCTTTCTGTTGTGACTCCAGTAAATAACTACCTGTAATATCAAGTAACTGTTTTGCAGGAGACTGTAAAATGTAACCACTTATTGCATCTGCTCGACCTAGATCAGTATCTAAACGAATTGAGCGTAAGAAATTACGGTGTACTGATACTAATTCTGATAATTTCTTACTCATACGCACCTCTTAAAATTCGCATTTTTACAGATCCCCAAGTTTCTGTACCAATTCTACTCACCTGACGAATTCCAGAACTATCAGTCCACTGCAAATAATTATTAGTAATCTCTGAAATTCTTGAAAGACGATCGCCAACGGCACTTTCATCTAACTTGAATACTCGTCCAGGAGATCCGTAGTCATGAGCAATTAAATTAAATGACAAAGTTTTTTGAGAAGTATTAGTAATCAATTCCCATTGTTCCCAAAAATCTAGTAATGCAAATGCAAAAACCTGATCAGGCAATGAATATTGATTTCCCCTATTAAAACGGTATTGCCCTTTACTAATTTCTGATAGTAAACCGATTCCTGCAAGTAAAGGTTCAATATTGTCCTCTGTGTCATGCGATGAAAAATAACACTTCATACTTGTCGTTATATCAGTTGATAACGTGACATCAGACCTGCCTTTCTGATTAGATAGAGCTAGATCGGAAATGAGCTTCTTCACCTCCAACTCAGTAAAGGTCTGATTTTGAATAAAATTATAAATAGAATAAATAGTTGCTGTACGTCTTGCCCTTCCGGCTAGTAACCAATGTAATAACCAAAGAGTAGCTTCACTTTCTAAATATTGATCGACGCCACTTTTCTCATCAAAGAGTAAATATCCAATTTCTCCAATTTCGAATCCATTCTTATCCGTATGTTCTCTAATAACATCACAAGCTAATGCCCAATGTTTAATAGCCGCAACCATATTCTTACCAACACCAAATCGCTCAATAGCGTCAGGAGCTGAAAAAACGGTTTTAGGAGCATAATCACTATCAGCTTCATAAAACTTAAAAACTTGGTGATATGCCTTTTTTAACCACAATTGACGTAAAGGAAAAGTTTCATGCCCTGAAAACATAGGCTTCATGGTCGAAGGAAAATTTATTTTATTCATTGGCTGGTGATTCTATCCAGTAACTATTGTACTTACTGGGACATTCTACCAGTAGAAACAATAAAACTAAATTGAATCTCTAAGAATAGTTACGAAGACTCAGCATAATGATTAAGAAGTGACCTCTATTAAAAACTGATAAGATGCTACTTAATAATTTATATAATAATTCACTACTTACATCATCCTAGAATCAAAACTCTAAGTTTAATTTTTCAGAATTATACATAATATATTGAAAAATAATAATTTTCTATAAATTAATACTTGAGTTTTATCTTTTCTCCTTATATTTTTAAATTATTAATGGTTATTAAGTAATCTTTCCATGATGAGAACATCTCAAGAAGTAAGAAGTGAACTTCAGAAACGAGGTCTATCTATTGCGGACTGGGCTCGTCAGAATGGATTCACTCCAGAATTAGTCCATCAAGTTTTAAATTCAAACAAAATCCCTGTCCGTGGTAAAAGCCACCAGATTGCAGTCAAACTTGGTTTAAAAGATGGAATTATAGAACCTGATTTTACTTTCGAAAAAATGAAGGAGACGCAGTGACCAGAATTTAATAAAGCACAAATAAAAACGGACCCCGTAGGGTCCTTGGCTCTACACCTAGATATAGAGACCTAGCAATCCAAGTATCTTCCGTGTAGAGCCATTCGTCAAGAGTTGCACTGGCATTTTGTTTTTACAGAACGAATTTTATCGTCCTTAAAAAACAAAAAAGTGCACATCGAATGAAGCATATATGGAAGATATATCATGAATATTTTTACAACTGATGCATGGGACAATTTCCCAGACTCATTACATCCGCAGATTGTTGATGCATTCAATAAAAAACCTGATCTTGATGGCGTCCTGCATGGTCAACGACATATTAGTCAAGGCAGTGTAGGAAAAAGAACAGGACTATTTTCTAGTTATAAGAATAACGGAATGATTCCTTATGAAAGCCAACTAGAATTAGCCCATGCAATACAACTTGAGCGAAATCCGTCTGTTAAATACTATCGCACCCAAGCCTTAAAAATTCCAATAAGCCACAATCAGTTTCTTTATCCAGACTTTCTCATCAAATATACAAATGAAGAAATTGCTTTCCATGAAGTTAAACATTCAAAAAGATTTCTAGATCAGAAAGATATCGAACGTTATCAACGTTTGAAAATTCTCTTAGCTCCAAGCGGTATTACTTTTGACATTGTCGATCGTCATGATTTGTATTCTGACGCGGAAGCAAAAGTATTGCTGCATTACAATCGGCGAAGTCATGCAAGAAACTGGTCTAGTTTTGAAATTCAATTTGCTCTATCTCTGCTGACACGTAGTACATCACTAGTTAAAAACCAATTAATGAGTATATTAAAAAACAATGGTTTGCCCTTGGAGTTGGGGGAATTTCTCATCTTTCATAAATATATAAAGCTTAATACGCCAAATAATAAACAAGGAGGAATCTAAGATGACTATTCCTGATTTTATTCCTCAAGTGGGTCTACGTTTTTCTTTTAAAGATACAAATTTTGAAGTGACCTATGTACACAACAATGTAGTTCGTTTTTCCGCAGTGGATGGTGGAAAAACAAGCAACATCCCGATTAATAGCTTCTCTGAAAGATATAAAACTGGAGAGATTCAATGTACCTCTTCCCCCCATAAGCTATTACTCAATGGTCAATTACTTGATAAAACTAGACGAGCTGAAAATTATATAAAAGTTATTATTACCACGTTAGATGACTACTTTTCTCATAAAAAAATTGGAGCTGTAATTCCTGAAATTGCTAAAAAGATAGATGATCCGTTCCCTCCTAGCACCTCAACAGTGATCCGTTGGATTCGTAGATATATAGAAAATGACTATAATTTGCTAAATATTTATAAGGTAAAAATCGGCAATAGATTCTTCAGATTTTCACCAGAGATGGAACAAATTATATCCAACACAATAGAGCAAATTATTAAAGATAAAAACATAGCTCTGACCCATAAAAATATTCAGATATATATCTATCAGAAAATGTTGGAACACGATATTCAAGAAAACCCACCATCAAGACGAACTATTCAACGTAGGCTTAAACAATATGATCCGTATAAACTTATTAAAGCAACTGAAGGAACAAGAATAGCAAATCAAACACTTAAAGCAGCAGGACGAAAGATGAAAAGTCCATTCATTTTAGCAATTGTAGAAATAGATACCCATATTCTAGACATTATCATTATTGATTCAACAACCAATCTCCCCCTTGGCCGTCCTTACCTAAGCTGTGCGATTGATGTACACACCCGAGCTATTGTTGGTTATTACATCAGTATGCTTCCTCCTAGCGCAACAACCACCTTAGCTTTATTAAAGAATATGCTTCTACGACCATCTCAGAATTTACCTGGAGGTATTCCCTCCTTAATTGTTCCAGATAATGGAGTCGAGTTTAAAAATACGGCACTAAGCCATATCTGCAATCATTTGAAAATCACAATACAGCCTGCACAAAATAGGAACCCAGATAATAAACCACATATTGAACGTTTTTTCGGTACGCTTACATTTGGACTAATTCAACAATTACAAGGTACAACATTTTCTAATCCCGAAGCTCGCGGCGACTATGACTCAAGAAAACATGCAAGTGTTACCCTAGAAAATTTGAAATCATATGTTGATGAATGGATTCATAATATATATCACTGCTCAATCCACTCAATGACGGGACGAGCACCAATGCTATTTTGGGAAGATGCTTCTCAAAGTTGTCCACCATTAACCATATCAACTGATGAAGTAGATATTATTGCCCGTCGCCCAATCAGTAGAAAAATTCATAAAGGACAAGTCAAATTTGAATATTTGACCTACTTTTCGCATGCGTTAGCAACCCTTGAAGCAAATGGCTTAACTGACGTTATTGTTATGATTGATGAGCTCAATTTAGAGCACGTATATATCAAACACTCATCAATTGATGAAGTAATACGAGCGGACTCAACAGAGCCTGATTACACCAAGAATCTCTCTCTGCAAGAACATCTTGAAATTCGCAAGGAACTTAAACTGGTATCTCAAGCAGATAAGCAAAGATTAGGAAAACATCGCGTATGGTACGCTCGATGGAAGTTATACGAACGCATTCAAAAAGATGCTTGTTCTAAAAACAAGAAGTTAAAGCAGTTAAAACTAGAGCTTCCTCAAACACTTAAGAACCTCTTAGACCAAGATATCCATACAGTGTCCCAACCAATAGACCCGTCAGCTTCAACATTTATCTCCTCTTCTGAAATGGATCTTCTAAATCAATCAAACCTTGATGATGATTTTGGAACATTGGAGTTTGATGATGAATAAGTTAGATGCACTTGAGTTGAGTAAGAAGCTTAACAACATGGTTATTACTTCCTCAGAGTTTACCAAAGCTTATGACGGCATTACATCTTGTTCAGCACAGACGAAAGCTTATCAGAAACCTATTGGCAGCTTACTTATTGCAGAGGGTGGTCTTGGCAAAATGACACTTTCACAATCAATCCTGAAAAAGAATCCTTGTTATGAAAAACAAGAAGATGGCTACACAAAAAGAGTAGTCCCTGTGTTCTATATACAAATCCCATCGCCAGCAACAGTTAAATCTGTTGCTGGCATGATGCTAAAAGCCTTGAATGATCCAGCACCTCTTTCTGGAACAACAGCACAGATGACAGAACGTTTGTGCTATGAACCGTACCGGGTTTGTCGGAGACTTTTTTATTTAAGTTAAGCCACCTGACCTAACGGGTTAATCTTATCATAGTACATTGCTTCAAACTCAAAAGGCGATACATAACCCAGTGCACTGTGTACACGCTTTTTATTGAACCAATCTACCCAGTTTAGTGTCGCAAGTTGTACATCTGCTAAACCTTGCCAATCTGCTTTTAAATATTCAATCACCTCTGTTTTGTATAAGCCATTCACCGTTTCAGCCAGAGCATTATCGTATGAATCACCCGTTGTACCGACTGATGCTCGTAAATTTGCTGCTTCTAAACGATTGGTATAGCGAATGGAAAGATATTGCACACCTCTGTCGGAATGATGAATCACATTCTTTGGCATGCCTCGATCATGCAATGCTTGCTCTAATGCATCAAGCACCATATCTGTATTCATCCGTGTAGATACTTTCCATCCAACAATTGCTCGTGAGAACACATCAATAACAAATGCGGTATATACCCAGCCTGAATGAGTTTGAATATACGTAAAGTCACCCACCCATAGTTGGTTTGGATGATCAGCATTAAAATTACGTTTCACTAAATCATCTGCCCGTTTTTGGTCATCTCGGTTACGGGTGGTTTGTTTATTCTTACCACGCCAAACACCTTGTATACCTAGCTTTTGCATCAATCGAGCAACTGTACAACGTGCAATAACATAACCCTCACGTTTCAATTTTTGCCAAACTTTACGTACACCATATCGACCTGAACTTTCTTTCCAAATTCGTTTAATTTGTTCAGCATGATACTCATCATGTAGATCTCGTTTCGCTCGATGTTCTGGATTGTCAGTGAGATCTAAAGTTCGGTAATAGGTTGAAGGTGCAATCGGTAAAATTCTACAAATCGCTTCAACACCATATCGATCTTTATTGTTATGGATAAAATCCACCATTATTTGTGTGGGCGGTCGAGCTCCGCCTGGGCGAAAAAAGCGGCTGCTTTGCGTAGAATTTCATTGGCACGTTTTAATTCTTTAATTTCACGTTCCATTTGCTTCATTTTTTCTTGGTCAGATATCTGTTGTACTTTGGCAGGATTTAGTTGATCCAGATGCTTTAAATACCAAACACGCAATGTTTCAGGAGTACAACCGATTTTAGGAGCAATAGCTGTGATTGCTGCCCAAGTAGAAGGATAATCTTTTTCAGATTCAATTAGTAATTGAACCGCTCTTTCTCTAATTTCGGGGGTATAGTTTGGTTTTGTCATCGGGATAGTCTCTCAGAATATTGACTCTCCGACAAACCCGGTACGGTTCACTATCTCTTAAAGCTCTGTGAAACGGAACTGATCCTGATGGATGAATTCCATCATTTATTTGATATGCAAAAGGTATCAAGGAAGATGAATATTGATGTCTGTAATTGGATCAAAACAGTGACAGACTCAACCAATATAAGTTCCTGCTTAATTGGATTGCCTGAATTTGCACCTTTATTGCAAATAGATAGCCAGCTTGCGCGACGCTTTCCACTGACATTTAAGTTATCTCGGTTAAATATCGGTTCAACTCAATCACCAGGAACCCTTTACGGGTTCCTATCACAAGTAGAACAAAATATTGAAAAAAGACTCACATTAAAATTTTTACCGCGATTAATTGATCCATTATTCGTTCTACAGATTTACGCTTCAACCAAAGGATACCATCACTACATTATTTCACTGATCAGAGAAGCAATGTTATTCGCCCTTCTTGCAGACAGTGACGTTATTACTCAACAGCATTTTTCTTTGGCGTGGGATAAAGGCATTACCTCATATACCAATATGACCACACAGAATCCTTTTCATATGGACACGTCAAAACTAGTACAACGAATGAAGGGTGATCACTGATGCAAGAGAAGCCTTTAATACCAGCAATCCCAACACCATTTCCTGATGAAACCGCTGGAAGTTTTCTCATCCGTCTCATCAAGCTGAATGGGCATATCCATAGCTCAACTTTTTATCGATCTAGAATAGATCTCAAATACAAAGAGACACTGAGCTCAATAACCACACATGATTATCTCTTCCTTAACATACTCAAGAAATTTCAGCTTCCTGATTATTTAAAAGAGTTATCGCTCAAAAGGCATTGTTCTACCTTACGTGGGAATGTAATCTGGAAAAATAAACTAGTAATATCAAATTATTTTTTTTCAAACGATGTCGAACGATTTTGTCCACTTTGCTTAAAAGAAATACCCTATTGGAGAAAAGTTTGGCTAGTTAAACCATACTATGCATGTTTGAAGCACCAAATTCGCTTACACACGACTTGCCCTAGATGCCAATCAACGCTCAGTAGTTTGCGTTCCGAAATCTATATTTGCTCAAAGTGCCTAGGTGATATAAGGAATTGCGAAATTGAGGCAGTATCAGATGAACAAATTAAACATATCCGATGGTTTTTAGAATTTATAGAAACTGAAGAACAAGAAAAATTCAATTTATTAAAAATCTTCTGGTCCACACTTAAAAAATTTTCAGCACATGATCCAGTCCCACCTTCAATAGAACTATTGCTTGAAATAACCTATTTATTCTTTATGGATTGTGATTCCTCTATAGAAAGGATGGTTGACTGGATATCTCAAAGGTCTCATCAAGTCCATCCAAGAATTCAGCTAGTTCCATTCCTTATTGTAGATACCAGGTATTTTGGACAATATACTAAAAAGATTCTTGAGCAATTGCCTGTATCCACTGAATTGGCCCCAGAACATTTATTCCATTTATTAACTATTAAGGAAAGCTGCCAAATCTTAGATATATGCTACTCAACGATTCAAAGGTGGATAGAAAACAATAAGTTACAGTATGTAGTCTCAAAGGATATTCCTAAAAACCGTAAATTCCTTTCGAGCCGCGATATAGAGTATTTCCTTGTTCAGAAGGCACTTCACCCTTCTCCCAAAAAACTGAAACATCCACCAAGAAAAGATGGGCAAAGGCTCACTATTACTAATGTGGCTGCTAAACTGAATGTTCATTATGAAAACATTCGTTACTTGATTAGGACTCGCTATTTAAAAGCAGAAAAACTGTTGGTCAGGTTTAGATGTGCTTATTTTATTAATTCTAAAGACTTAGAGGAATTCAATGAAAAATACATCTTGGTTGGCAGCTTAGCAAAAAAGCTAAAAGTTATCCCTCAAAATCTTACTGAAAAGCTCGCCAGTATTGATATTCATCCAATTAGTGGACCACATATCGATGGAGAATTTAACAACATATTTTTGCAAGAATCCGTAAGACATTTAACTAAAAAAGATATTGAAAAAATAATTAACTATCCAACTCTTACAGGTCGTTATCCTAGCTTTGAGGAGCAACTTCCTAAACCGCCACCAACTTACCTTTCTTTAAATGAAGCAGCAAAGAAACTCCATATCAGTCCAAATAAAACTGCCAGATTAGTCGAAAAAGGCGTCCTTGAAAAAGATACATCACATAATTTAAGTATTTCAATCAGTATTCAATCTTTAAACATGCTAATCGCAAACCTGCATAATCCTAAATTCATATCTGTAAAACAGGCACTTATACAACTAAATTGTTCTGCAAACTGGTTTCATGAGTATTGGGTTGAAACAGGTTTTATTCATATTCATGATTTTCTATACTGGCATTTTGTTGAAAGAAATGAGCTTAATAAAGTACTAAGGTTAAAGAAAAGTTATCTTACGGGCACCGAAGCAAGCACTCTTCTTGGCATGCACAAATCTCATGTGACAAACTTAGAGTCCCAAGGTTTAATTGAACCTGTTTATTTCGGAACACCAAAAATAATTAAGTTATTTAAACGAGAAGATGTCATAAAATTAAAGGAGTTAGGATATGGGGCAATCAAATAAATTCTAAATAGTTCGCTTTATATCTTTGATATCATTACTCATTTAGATTATTAAAATTGCTCTCATCGCAATAATTAGAGCTGATTACGTTCCTCACGACGTTTTTTGAGACGTGCAACCACTTGATCTTGTGGAATTCCAAGTCGTTGATCTGCTTGTGATGCCTCAACTTTGTCTTTAAACCATGCATTGTATTGGGCTTCATGGTCGGAGCTATCAAACTCAAACTCTATAGGATCAAATTCAGTGTTCATGTGCGTCCCAATCAATATATGATCCAAATTTTAACAGGGTTTATCCTTTTTAATAAGAGAGTACATTATTTATCTAAATATAAAAAACCTTAGGCACTTGAATAATCTAAAGAATTAAATCAACCCCATGCCAACATAGTGAAAAATAAAGAAATAATTATAGAAGATAAATATTCAAAATTCATTTTGATAAAAATCATCACTAAAATTAGTACATCATTAAAGAATAAGAATTAGCTTACAATTAGAATCACAAAATAAACCTTTATAAGATAAAGAAATACAATCACCATAATACTAATCACAAACAAAGGAAATAAAAAATGCAAATTGAAATATTAAAAAATCTACCAAATATTCTATTTACAACTTACTCACCTATATGGCTTGTAGTTTGGTTCACAAGCATTTATCAGATTATAAATATCACAATAAAAATTGATGATTTAATATCAAAAAAATTAAATAATCGCCAATATATAAAAACCTCCTTAAATTCAATCCTAATTTTTTTTAAAAAATTATCTTCTGCTCTACAAAAATCTCTTCAACTACCAGATGATATTGAGCCTTGGTCAAAAAAGATACCTACTCCAGTAAAGAAATTTGGAATTTACATTGAAAGTTCCATATGGTTTATTGCATCATTAACCACAACAACATACTTTATTCTAATTGCTTTATTAACTATTTTAACTAAAAAATTGCTAACTATTCCTGATTTTCTTACAATTTTTGGTATTTCAGCCATACTTGTCGTATGTTCAAGATTCTTATATGTGGAAGGTCGAAGATGTTTATTAAAAGCAAAAAATTATAATAAAATTAATATCTAAACAAAGAAATCCTTAAAAACCTCTTCATCTAAATCTTTACTTTCATAAAATCTTTCCATCTGAAGTCCATTTTCATTTAATTGCCAAGAAAAGTAATGGCTTTTCTTGGCAGCTAAATTAGGTGTACCCAAATTATTATATTCTGTACTTTCTTTCATTTCCAACTTAAAATACAACGCGTTTATTCCTTCTTTCTGGAAATCCCTAAAGTAATTAACAAACTTACTCCAAGAAGTATCCATATCACCTTTTTGAATTGAAGATTTAAAATAATAAATTAGGCAATATTCAATAACAAATATTTCCAATTCCTTTGGAATATGATCAAGTACGGAGTTTGTTGAAAATATTCCAATACTATTATGTGGAGGAGAAATAACTGATACTTTAAAAATTAAAACGTTCAGAAAAATATCTCTCTTTTCTTTTAAATGCAACAAGTAGTAAAGCATATCGGAATAACCACGATGCTCTCTAGTCATTGTACGACTTACGGGGTCTTTTGTTTTTCCTATATAATGCACTTCACTTTCAAGACCTAATTCAACATTATATTCATATAAAAAAACATGAATTGGCCATGTTATTTTAACATCTTCATCGAACTTAAAAGTTATAAATTTTTCGTTAATAATTATTTTCTTGAAATCTCGCCAATAATCATGATCAATATTAACTTTTCTTTTTTCTGAACAATTGATAATTAAATTTAAGAATATTTCACCAATATTCTTGCCAATTTTAATTTTCCGTGAGAGATCAAACCTAACTTTAGGTCTAGATGTGAAAAAGTAAATAAACTCTTTTTCATTACAATCTTTTGAGGCTTCAACTTGGTCATTTAATATTTCCTTATAAAACTCTTTATACTCTTCACACTCATCCATTATCAAGTCATACCAAATAGGTGTCGAATACTCTATTGATAAAACCCACTTCTTTGAATTCTCTTTAAAAAAAATGCTGTCCTTAATCTTATTATTAAAATAACCTCTTTTCATCTTCTCTCTTTACTATCCTTGTTATGCAATTTAAAAAATCATTTAAAAGCATCCTATCCAATTTATCATAAGAATCAATACCTAATACTATATTAAGCGTCAAAATATGTCGCTTATCAAAATGTCATCTTATGTGTCGTTTTACTCGTAAAATGTTAGCTTATTTGTCTTATTTTCATGAAACTATTTGTCGGTTAACTATCTAACTTTTTGTTTTATAAAAATACTAATGTCAACATATGTGTCGCGTGACGACGACATATCTAACAACATTACGCGACACATGTAATGCCACTGAAATAAAAAATCCGAGCTAAGGTTGGATTTTTATTGCTCAGAACATCGTCTTTATTAGTCAAAGAGGCTCCCACTCAAATTGACCCATGAGCTTTAATTTATTATAGTAGCCTCCAATAGGTGTTCCTCTACCTTTAAATGTGGATGGAAAAATGGGTGTCCCACTACCCTTAAATGCGGATTGAAAATAGGCACAACAAAACACATCTGATGCCGCTAAAATAAGAAATCCGACATTAAGTCGGATTTTTTATTTCATTACTATTCAAACAATTACTAATAGTATTTTAATAGTCTGAAATATAACTTAGTTAAATCAATAATCCTCAACTTTAGTACCTTTCAGTATTTTTATTAATTAATAAAAATGCGAGTTTAACTCATGACAAAAAATGAATTCTACATATTGGTCGATATTGAGAATATCGGGACCTATACCAGGTGAATTTAGCTTATTATCCATTGGAGCATGTATCGTATCTAATCCGGCAATATCAATATATCGTGAGTTAAAACCTATTAGCTCAAAACATGACTTAGAGGCAATTGCTGTAACAGGTCTCAACTTAGAAAAACTTGAAGTAGATGATTTAGATCTCCTAATGGCTATAGTAAATTTAAAAAAATGGATAAAATCATCATGCCCTCCAGGCCAAGAACCAATTTTTATAAGACTTAATTCCCTATTTAATTGGTCATTCATCAATTACTGTTTTCATAAATCTTTAATGCAATTAAATTATAAAACCAGTTAAATTCTTAAAATAATAAAAGTAAATCAATAATATATTAGCTATATTATATTAATATTTCTCATATTTATTTCCTCTCATTTGGCTAAAATGTTAGCATTTAATATACATACTAACTTCCTCTGTAAATGAAAATCTCATCTAAATTTTCATTTCATCAAATGTCCGAGTTACATCCATATGAAATATTCATCTGAAGCTTAATTATATTCATTATCAATATAATTAAGCAGTGATGATATTAAGAGACAATATATGAGTACCGAATACACTGCACCTTCTGAAAGGGCAGGATCAAAAGTTTATCGCTTTTTCGTAATACTTCTACATGTGTTAATCGCATTATTCTTAATTATCCAAGGTGGAAAACTTGTTAGCTTAGGTGGCTCAAGTTATTACCTTATCGCTGGTATTGCCTATCTACTGATTGCTATTTTATATACATTCAGAAAAGTAGCCAGCTTATGGTTATCCATTTTAACTTTCATCGCAACAGTTATATGGGCTGTTTCCGAAGTTCAAGTCTTTGACTTCTGGCAATATATTCCCCGTCTAGTTGTTCCAACGGTTTTATTTGTACTAAGCTTATGGGCAAGCCGTAGTTTAATAACGCTTTCAACAGAAAAAGTGACTTTTGCTAATCGTGTTGGTTTAGTTGGCTTTATTGCTTGTGTTATAGCTTTAATCTCAGCTTTTTTTCCCCATGGAAAAACTCTAAATCAAGTTAATATTGCTCAAGATCGTAATTTAACTAAACCTACAGCAGAAAATCCTGATAATTGGGAATATTTTGGTCGTAGTGGTAGTGGTACCCGCTTTGCCCCTTATACTGACATTACTCCTGATAACGTTAAAAACTTACAGATTGCATGGACTTACCATACTGGCCGACCAAAAAATATTGGAGTCGATGAAAATACTCCAATTCAAATTGGTAGCACACTGTACTCATGTACTCCAACTAATATTATTACTGCGCTTGATGGTGATAGCGGTAAAGCACTTT
This sequence comes from Acinetobacter sp. FDAARGOS_494, assembly GCF_003812225.1. Classification (NCBI taxonomy): domain Bacteria; kingdom Pseudomonadati; phylum Pseudomonadota; class Gammaproteobacteria; order Moraxellales; family Moraxellaceae; genus Acinetobacter; species Acinetobacter sp. FDAARGOS_494. Next base: position 2,447,769 of record NZ_CP033866.1, on the reverse strand, counting down.
GGAAATATGATCCAAAAGCAAAAACAGCTGAACACATTACCTGTCGTGGTGTTGGTTACTATGATGCGACTCAGGATAAAACGCTTTCAAAAGCAGATTTACAAACTCCTAGTATTCAAGCCTGCCCACAACGAATTTTAACATCTACTGTTGACGGTCGTTTAATTGCATTGAATGCAAAAACTGGTGCTTTATGTCCTCAATTCGGGGTAAATGGCCAAGTTGACCTGTTAAATGACATGGGTCCTACTGAAAAAAGTAAACGTTACCATCCAACCTCTACCCCATTAATCGCAGGGCATGTTGCTATCTTAGGCGGTTGGGTTCGAGATATTACTCATGGTGAACCTTCTGGCGTCGTTCGTGCTTATGATGTACGTACTGGTAAACTAGCTTGGGCTTGGGATGTAGGTAATTCAGAATTATCTGGACAACCTAAAAACGGTTTTACTCTTGAAACCCCAAATATGTGGACTATTCCAACCTACGACAAAGATTTAAATCTAGTATATCTGCCTACTGGAAATGGTCCACCTGATTACTGGGGCGGTGATCGTAATGCAGCAAAAGAAAAATTTGGCTCAGCAGTAGTTGCTGTAGATGCAACGACTGGTAAGACTAAATGGTCATATCAAATTGTTCATCACGACGTCTGGGACTATGATTTACCTTCTCAACCTGTTCTTTACAATGTCACCAATGATAAGGGAGAACAAATTCCTGCCCTTATTCAAACAACTAAAATGGGACAAATTTTTGTATTAGATCGACGTACAGGCCAACCTATTACTAAAGTTATTGAAAAGCCTGTACCGACTACAGGTCATGCAGAAGGAGAAAAATTATCCCCAACTCAGCCATATTCTGTGGGTATGCCACAAATTGGTAATGACACTTTACGTGAAAAAGATATGTGGGGTATTTCAACTTTTGATCAACTCAATTGCCGTATTCAGTTTAAAGATTCGGCCTATCAAGGGCTATATACACCACCTAGTGAGAAACCATATATTGAATGGCCAAGTTTATTAGGCGGAATGAATTGGGGTGGTATTTCAATTGATGAATCAACAGGTTTAATGTTCGTCAATGATATGCGTATGCCTTTGCGGATGTCTTTAGTTCGTAAAGAAGATATGGGGAAATACAAAATATCTACCGATGAAGTTCCTGGATTTATGGGAACAGTACGCCCACAATTTGCAGGTCCGTACGCTGGAGTAAAAATTGACATTATGCAATCAGCATTAGGCGTACCTTGTAATCGACCACCTTTCGGTACAATGTCTGCGATTGATTTAAAAACCAAAAAGCTGGTATGGCAAGTACCATTGGGAACAGCTGAACAGCTTGGTCCATTAGGTATTAAATCACATCTCCCAATGCCATTAGGCATGCCAACACTAGGTGGCCCAACTTCAACAGCTTCTGGCTTGGTATTTTTTGCAGGTACGCAAGATTATTATTTACGTGCTCTAGATTCCAAAACTGGTAAAGAAGTATGGAAAGCTAAATTACCCGTTGCAGCAGTTGCGGCGCCTCTAATTTACAAATCACCAAAAACAGGTAAGCAATATGTAGTTATTTCTGCAGGGGGTGCGAGCCACTCAAAAGATGTAGGTGACTATATTATTGCGTTTGCTCTTCCTGATCAGAAGTAACCGAAATTAGCCAAGGTAGACGTCTAAAATTTAGAAATTTAATTTTGGCTTAAGGGTAATTTGGTAACTTTTATCTTGTACAAAACAGTAAAAAGCTGGCTTGTTCCCAAGCCAGCTTTTTACTGTTTTGTACACCAGCATTGAAAGATTTATCTTATCATTCAACTCAACCTAAGTTTTTTATTTAATCTACCAATTTAAAACCAGCCGCTTCCTCTATATCTTTCAAATACTTATCAAAAGCCACTCTCAAATGTTTAGCCTTAAATATATTCTTACTCCAAAAGAAAACATTTAAAAGTAATCTATTACTTAAAAGCCACGCTCTTGCTGAAAATAAACTGGCATTATTAGATTTATCAAATTTAGCCCTAAAAGCATATGCCTTATAAGTTAGCAGAAATTCATCTTTCTCAGATTCTAAAAAATCTAAATTCCACCATTGTCCCCATCTATAAACATAACTTTTCTTTCCTTGAAGAAAACCTAAATTATCTACAGGATTAAATATAGATTTCGTATTATTTTTTAGATTTATATAAGTATTATCTTTATCAAAAACTTCTTTTAACTCAATCTTAAATTCATTATAAGGTTCATACAGCTGGCCATTTCTCCACTCCAAATTTCTAATAGGAATACTTGGTAAAGCTAAAACGCAAGGCTTACTCGTTAAGTCATGAATCTCTATCACAGATTGATATTTTAGATTACTTAAAGAAGCAGTAACGCAAAAAATAACTTTACTGTAATGTTGGTCATTATTTGCTTTCACCCATAGTGTGCAATTAGTCTGCTGCTTTCCTAGAAAAATTTGATTCCAATTTATACTATAATTTACAAATCCCCCCAAATCCTTACGCCACAATAGTTGTAGGTCTCTAGAGGTCCTATATGCAGTTGATACTTTATAGGCATCTAAAAACAAAAATTTAGTAATCCATTCTATTGGTTTTTTTAAAATCGGGCCAAAGATAGAAAGAATGATTTTTATAGCAAAATTAGTTGCAAAATTTATAGGTTCAGCCATTTTATAAACTACTCACTTTTATATATTAAAAATATGATCTTACAAAGAACTAATTGAGGAAAAAGCGCCGAAAAATGGAAAAACTCCCAACCCAATAAAACCAAAAATAGAAAAAATGTAAAATGGAGCTGAAAATTTAGCAGCATTTAATATCTGTATCATTCTTTTTAAATAAACCTCAAAAAGCATATAAAAAAAGAAGAACACTCCCATTAAAAGCATTATTATATTAAAATAATAACTACTTATTAATGGTATAAAATCTGGCAATTTATCATATGAATTTACTATATGCTTACTCCCCAATATAAAAACTACAATTGCTGTAAAGTGTGCAAGTACAGCATGCAAATATAAATTCAAAAACTCTTTTTTAAGTCCTAATTTATCACTATTCATACATTATCCTGCTTAAATGGTTAGTACAAATATTAATAAGAAATTTTATTCTTAGACTCAATCCCTAAACTCACATAGAACGTCAAGATATGTCGCACTTCAAAATTTCATCTTATGTGTCGTTTTTCTTAAAAAATGTCATCTTATCTGTCGTATTTTCATGAAACTCATTGTCGCTTAGCTGCCTAATTCTTTGTTCTATAAAAGGCACCAATGTCAACTTATGTGTCGCATGACGGCTTTCCCAAAAAGCCGCTCATCTAGAGTGGCTTTTTTATTACCAGAATTATTTAGGCTCAGCTCAAGCCTCATTTATTTATTCTTTATTCAATAAATATTTAATAATTTATACAAGGCTGTTCTGAACTTAATCCTATATAAGTTATATTCTTTTAATTTAAAAATAAATAATATAAAAATCTAAATAATTTATAAAAACAATTTAAAATACTAAAATAAAAATTATTGTTTTAAAAAGAATTTTGTTAAACAAATAAAATAAGGTGTCGGCTGACCCACTCTGGCTTTTAAACGAACGAAAACTCAGCCGACGGCGTAGATATACCAAATTATTATTACAAAAACTTATATCCCTACGATTATTTTACAAATCCGAATAAATACTCAAGTAAAAATATCACAAAATTTATCTATATTATTTTTGTCACTCTCATTATTTAAAGCGATAGCTTTAAACCCTATAAATAAATTAAATTTATTTTAAAAACAAAATGTTATAGACACAGTCATTTTAATTTTAAATAAAAATTATTTTATTTCAAAAAGATAAATCATTTTTTAAATACATATATTATTTTAATCTTAAAAATTTTTTATTAACTCAGCCCATTTTTTATGTTTAAAAATGTTATTAAAAATAATCGTATTTTTTATTTTGTTGATTTTGAATATATTTAAAAACTCACTGTATCAGCCGTGAAAAATTACACAACTTGACACCAAATAGTAAAAAATTAAATACTCTTTCTCAATTATGTGCTCTAAAACACATAATCAATAAATAGTAATAACAACATCTCAAACAAATCACATGGAAATAGATTATGTTTATTAAAAGTATTTTATCTTCGATTACTAGTATTATCCCACTTCCTGAAAATAGTAACACAAGCAGTAATTTAGGTAACGGCTCTGGTGACGGCCTACTTAATGGAATATCTTCCGGAAATGGTGAACACAACTATGGTATTGGCAATGGTATTGCGGATGACGCAAGTATTACCGCCCCAATTACCATTCCCCTCAACCTATCTGGTAACTCAATTACTCTCATAGGCAATTCATCTTCAAGTTCGGTGAATAGCTCTCCAACCACCACTTCAAATAACGTTAATGACAACGACGTAACGAATAATGGTAACGGCTCCACCATTGGTAGTGGTACAGGCAATGGCTCTGGTGACGGGCTTTTAAATGGCGCCGCTTCTGGTAATGGTGAACACAACTATGGAATCGGTAATGGTATTGCCGATGACGCAAGCATTACTGCCCCACTTTCAATTCCAATTAACCTTGCGGGTAACTCTATTACCCTAATTGGTGACTCATCTTCTAGTTCGGTCAACAACTCTGCAACCAATACATCAAATACCGTGAATGATAACGACACCACCTATAACGGCAATGGCTCAGGTGCTGGTAATGGTTCGGGCGATGGCTTGTTAAATGGAATTGGCTCTGGCAATGGCGAGCAAAACTACGGTATCGGAAATGGGATTGCGGATGACGCAAGTATTACAGCCCCAATTACGCTTCCTATTAACTTGTCTGGTAACTCAATTACTCTAATTGGCAATTCATCTGCAAGTTCTGTTAATTCCTCGCCAACTACAACGTCAAATACTGTGAATGACAACGACACCACCTATAACGGCAATGGTACTGGTGATAGCGGCGTGAACGCTCTGGGCGGTTCCGGCAATGGTTCAGGTGATGGCGCAGGTAATGGTATCGCTTCTGGCAATGGTGAACATAACTATGGTATTGGCAATGGTAACGGCGACGATGTTGATATTACTGCTCCGATCACTGGTGTTCTAAACATTTCAGGAAACTCATTTACTCTCATTGGTAATTCTTCATCAAGTTCAGTCAATACTGCGCCAACCACCACATCAAATACGGTGAACGACAATGACACCATTGATAATGGTAATAGCGGCGGCACAGGTAGTGGTTCAGGCAATGGCTCTGGTGATGGTTTACTTAATGGCGCTGCTTCTGGCAATGGCGAGCATAACTACGGCATTGGCAACGGAAATGGTGATGATGTAGATATTACCGCACCAATTACAGGTGTTTTTAATTTCTCTGGTAACTCTTTCTCACTCATTGGCAATTCATCTTCTAGTTCAATTAATACTGCCCCAACTACAACGACCAATACAGTTAATGACAATGACGTGACTGATAATGGAAATAATGGAGGCGGGCTTCTTGGTGGAAGTTCTGGAAATGGCTCTGGTGATGGCCTGTTAAACGGCGCTGCTTCTGGCAATGGCGAACACAACTACGGTATTGGTAACGGAAACGGTGATGATGCAGATTTCACCTTCCCTCTTACTGGCGTACTTAACTTTTCCGGCAACTCGCTTTCAGGCTTTGGCAGTTCATCTAGTGAATCGGTAAATGTTGCACCAACCACAGCAACTAATACCGTCAATGATAATGACACCATTGATAATGCCAATACAGGTGGCCTTGGTGGCGGTTCGGGCAATGGCTCTGGCGATGGCCTTTTAAATGGTGCAGCGTCTGGTAATGGCGAACATAATTATGGCATTGGTAACGGAAACGGTGACGATGCAGACTTTACGCTTCCATTTACTGGCGGTTTAAATATTCTGGGCAATGCTTTATCAGGTATCGGCGGTTCTTCCACCGACTCTATTAATATTTCACCGACAACTACTTCAAACACAGTCAATGACAATGACACTACCAACAATGGCAACACTTCAGGTGGTGTGATTGGTTCTGGCGACTCAGGCAACGGCTCTGGTGATGGCCTATTAAATGGTATTTCATCAGGTAACGGTGAACATAATTATGGCATTGGCAACGGTAATGGCGATGATGTTGACGTTGTTGCCCCTATCACTACACCACTTAATGTATTAGGCAACTCTTTCTCATTTATTGGTGGTGAAGGTACAGGCGATATCTTAGGTCCGATTACTGGCATTATTGGTGGTATTGGCGGTGATGGAGATATCCTAAGTCCAATTACTGGCATTATCGGTGGTATTGATGGTGATGGAGATATTTTAAGCCCGATTACTGGCATTATCGGTGGCATAGGCGGCATCGGTGGTGATCTAGGCGATAACCCACTTACAGGTATTATTCAAAGCGGTATTGACGTTCTACAAAATTTAGAAAGTTTAAAAACAGGTTTGATTAATACAGGTATTGATACGATTGCCGGAACAATTATTGGTGTGTTCCCTGATGCAGAGCATCCTGTCGGCGATTTTGCAGACCTTGGAAAACTACTTTTCGAGACTTCACGTGATAGTGTTAACGGTACGCTTGAGGCTATTTCTGACCTTGCAGGCGCTGACCTTGAGGGTGCAAGTGGCTCGATTACTGGTGTAATTGATACTCTTATTACCAATGGTTCAACGGCATCTACCATTATTCAGCATATTGTAGGTGATGACCTAGTCACTGAAAACGGTGGCCTCTTGGGTTCAATCACCACGATTATTGGTGGTGTTGACAGCGGCGACGGTGGTTTACTGGGTGGCCTAGATGGCTTAATTAGCATTAACTATGGTGACTCAGACAATAGTAATTCTGTAGATGTAGAAGATATTTTAGGAAATATCCTCGGCTCGGTAGGTTCAAATCAAGGTATTGCTGTTGGTGAACCTGATCCAACGGGCGGTAGTTTGATTCATACGATTTCACTTAACACAGTAAATCAGTTAACTGACCAACTTTTACATGCTTTACCAACTGTCTAATGTGTTCGTAAAGATATAACCCCTATAAAAGCACCTTTCAAATCTTGAGTTTGGAAGGTGTTTTTTATTAAAGAGCTTTTGACAGTAATACGCTCATGCTTATAGACCATTAATCCAGATCTAAATAACCAAATACAGCCTTTTCAACTCGCTGTTGTAAATCATTTAAATTGCTTTCCCCTGCTATACCTGCCGCGTTAATCATTCCTTTACTTAAAGCAATTACATCTTAAATGGATATCTGAGATGATGGACTTACATAAAGAGAAGAAATTCTTTGGAATACGCAAGATGCCATAATTTCTCAAAGATCATCAATCTTTTCCAGAGTACAAAACTGAGCCAACTAGAATCGCTTGGCCTGCAATGCTAACGTGTAATATTGAATCTATTTTCTCAACTGTCACTAAAACTCGCCCTGGTTTTTTTATTGCGAGACCTTGATACCCCCAATAGCTTACTTTCTGGTCACATTCGATTAAATCGTGGTGAACAAGGTACGCTCCCGCTGGGCCATTTGCATTACCAGTTACAGGATCTTCATTTATACCGATTGCAGGTGCAAACATTCGACCATAAGTAATAGGTTCTTGCCTACTCCCTTCCAAGACAAAGGGGAAAAAACCATTGCAACCTATTTCAGCACTAATAGCTTTCAATTTTTTATTGTTTGGAATTAATTCATCGAGTTTATTTCTGCTCAACATTGGCACCATCACCTTGGAATGCCCCGTCGTGACAACTTGTATTGGTAAATCCGCAAAATCACTTTCACTCACACCGAGTGCGCTTGCGAGTTCAGTCCGTTGACTCTCATTAAAAGGTGATAAAAACTCTACACGACCTTGAGTCATTTTCACCAGTAACTCTTTTGAACTACCAAATATTGAAACGGGTAAATGACCAGCTCCTGTTTTTGCGATTAATGGATAGTCTGATTGGTGGCCTGTAGTTGCACGTAAAAAATGAGTTGCGATTGTGGCATGTCCACAGATCGGGACTTCATGTGTAGGGGTAAAATATCGAACATGTATATCATGGCTCTGATCTTTCGGTGACAAAACAAAGGCAGTTTCTGAATACCCTGCAAATGCAGCAATATCTTGCATCTCTTGAGTCGTAAGATGGTCCGCATCTAGAACAACCCCTGCTCGATTTCCTGTATTTGGTTTAGTGGTAAATGCATCAACTACATAAATGGTCGTCATGGCAGAACTCCTCTGTTATTAATATTGTGATCTCAGAAATAGCTCCTGCCATAACCAGAAAATCTTATTTAATTGCAGCAAGACATATCACCGCTCAAAAACGTTTATGGTCGTCTCATATAATGAGTTTTGAGTCTTTGCAATGGTTGTTTGAATTGTATAAATCTAAACATCGGCGATACTATAGTTTTTATTGCAAACGCATTTTCTAAATATGGAAAGGTATGAACTGGGACGATACTAAAATTTTGTTAGCTATTGGGCGAACTGGCGGGTTGAGCCGCAGTGCAAAATTGCTTGGTATTAGTGTTTCTACCGTACATCGCAGAGCTGTTGAACTAGAAAAAAGTCTCAATGCGGTTCTTTTTTCTCGAGACAGTGATGGCTATACACTCACCCATGTTGGAAAACATTTTTTTGCTTTGGCTGAAAAAGCTGAAGAGCATTTAATAGCGATGGAACGTTACAACGATCAAGGGCAACAATCATTGTTCCGCATTGCTTTACCTGAGTTAATTGGGCAGCAGTTGCTTCAATCAAAGCTAACAGCATTGCAACTCAAGCATCCAGATTTACAATTAGAAATCTCAACAAGTGTCGTTCCTGTTGATTTTTCCCGACGGGAAGCTGACATTATTCTTCGACTTGTCCGACCAGAAAGTGGGCGTTACATTATTCGGCGACTTGGTCAACTGGAATATGGGCTTTATTGTAGTAAAGATTATCTCGCCAGTTTCACAAAGCATGCTGAAACGGCTGATGATTTACTGAATCATCGTATAATTGGTTGGGACAGAAGCCTTCAATATACGTTTTTGGCACAATGGATGCGTGAACTCACTCAAGACGCGGCCCCTGCTTTGTCTTTTGATAACATGCACTCGCAACTATTAGCAGTCATTGAAGGACAAGGAATTACAGCCCTGCCTTGTTTTGTTGCAAAGGCTTTGGGTTTAGTACCTATACTACCTATGCAAACTTTAAAACAAGATGTGTGGTTAATGCGTCATTTAGATACTAAGGATAGTGACTATTCAACGTTAATTAGTGAGACGATTGAAAAAGAGCTACAAGAATATCTGTTGTGATTGATGCGATACGAGACTCTGAGTTTTGTACAGTACCCTACTTTGAGTTCGTAGAGATTATTCCTGCAATTGAAGATGGGTACGTGGAATATGAAAGTTCTTTGTAAAGGTTTCAAAGAACCTTTTAACTTTGTACTAACACGAAAGCATTTAGTAGTGTCTTTAAAATACCCTACTAAATAATTATTTAGATTTAAAAATTTCGAAATTTAATCTGTATGTCAAAAAATTTATCAAACATGCTTCTCTAATTCTTTCTTTAAATAAATCTTGAAACCAAAAGTTTGTTAAAAAAGCAACAAAAAAAGTTATAAAAGTTCTAAATGAACTATTTTCTAATTTATACACCTCTACAATACTATCAAAAAAACTCTCAATTAAAACAAAGAAAGAAGAAGTTATTGAAGATATAACTATGTAAGAAAAAATCTTATAAAATTTTTCTGAAAGCATAACTATTTCTCCAAAAACTTCAAAGTTTATTATTAAAAGGTTATTAAATATAGTTACAAAGCCGCAAGAAATTTTATAAAATATGACCTAAAATAACTACATACTTGTATATAAATTCTTAATAGATTTTATTCATTTTTCACTTCATAAGATTTAACCCATTTAGCCCAACTATTCAATTTATTGCCTGAATATTGAGTAGTTACATCAGTCCATTTTAAATCATATTTTTCTTTAAGCAACTTACCTAAAGCCTGTCCTGATAGTTTATCAGCAGAATATAGCTCTTTAATTTCAAGCATAGCTTGGATACTAAATTCTGAATTAGCTTTAGCATAAACCACAGACTCAAAATCTTTAATATCTAAAATAAATTCATTATCTATTAATTCAAATTTTTTTAAAATTTCTAAAGCCTTATTAGTTCTACCATCATTTATTAATTCTTGAAGATTCTTACCTGCAATCTGAGGATATATCGATATAAATAACTGAGGTGTAATTCTTGGCACAAAAAAGTTAGAAGTACGTCTTCTACTCATCACAGAAGTTTTGGGACTTCCTAAATCTTTATAAATCCATGTATTTGGCTCTGTAGCTGGCTGTAAGAAACCTGTTAATTCTAACCAGCGAATAAGTCTAATAGTATAAGATCTCCAAGTCTTATCTGCATATTTATTATCAGGATAAGTTTCTTTCATTAAATCTATGAAATTTGTAATTGTTAATAATGTTCCACTTGAAAGGTCTTTTAGATGTAAAGTAATAATATGTTTCTTAAATTTTTCTCTAATTATATTCAGAATATTCTCTTGTGTATTTTCTTCTTCCAACAAATCTTCCGATAATACATATTGTGAGTTTTCTCTAGTTGCTAAACCAAATAATAAAACATCAGTTCCTATATTTTGAATTGTACCCTCTGAAAAATCAGTTTTTTCCTGCAACTGTTGAATAGAAATTGGTTTCTTAGACAAATACTTTACAACATTCCATATTGTTGAAAAATCATTAGAAGGCAAATATCTTAATGAGATAATAGGAACAGTCTCTGTTAAAATATACTCTCTAAATATATCCCAATAAATATTTAATCTAATACCACTTTTTATAATTAAACGTTTATGCAGTAAACTTGTAACTATATCTTCACCACACGTATCAATAGTGTCAACTAAATCAACTGGTGCTTTCTGGGCAATAAATTTTAGAGCTTTTATTTCATTAGAATTTAGCTCTTCTAAATCACTTGCAAATAAACTAGATATATCCAGTTTATTATCTAATAGATCTTCTTGTTTTTGGCCAGATAAAATCTTCTCATGTAAATGGATACATAATTTTTTTAATAACCATGGATATCCCTGACTACTAACAATTAAATTATGCCTTAAATCACTATGGATTTTTTCACCAATTACTTCCTCAAACTTATTAATTACTGCATGCGACTCCCTATCTGAAAAAGGATTTAATTTTCTAACAATCCGATAATCTGATAATCTATGCCAAAAGAAATATGCATTATGTTCTGAAGGCATTGTACTATCAGTTTTCCACGCAAACCCAATACATAAATTAGCTTTTAAGCTAGCTGCATCTAATAAAATATTACTTGCATTATTAAATAATTCCAATAAATCAGGTTTACTAAATAATTCTTCGAATTGATCAAAAACTAATACTATGAGTTGTTTCGAGGTATTAAGACTATTTAAATATTCTGCTATAGATTCTGATTCTAGTGGATGATTAACATTTGTAATTTGTAAATCAATCTTTGAATTACCGAATCCCTTCTTTTGTGCTTCTTTTAGTGTTTTTAATAATGCGGAATATATATAGTCAGGAGACTTTGCTGCCCTTACATCAATAGCATATAAGAACAACTTTTTTTTCTGATGAAGATTTTTTGCTTTTTCAGAAAGGGTAATAATTAACGAGCTTTTACCTAAACCTGAATTACCAGTAATTGCGAAAATTCGTGTACCGATTTCTTTTTCTCTTATTTTTTTAAAAAAATCAAATATTTCTTTTATATCTTTCGTTCTCCCAACAAAGTCTTGAGGTCGTGCAGGTCGATAGTCATTCCAATCCTCACCTCTTTGCACTTCTACTACTTCTATTTGGGAATCAAGAGAACTTTTAATATCTTTCTTTGTATTTATAAGTTTGGAAAAGTCTAGTTTAGATAGACTACAGTCAGTTGAGGCAATATTATCTAAAAGTGCCTGATCTTCGACTAAAGTTCCAGTCTTAGCATGATAACAGATAACATTTGTTGGTATACCTGCATTTAAGATAGTAACAGCCCAAAAAATTCCAAAACTTGTTATTAATAAATACCATTCTCCAACCTTATTCAGATCAATATAACTTTCTAAATGTTCTTTTGGAATATTGCTAATGATTCTAGAAGATTGTAATGACTGAACAATATCTTTAGGAGTGTAGATAATTACTCGATTTCCATGAGGTCGATTTGGTAACTCTTCACAAAGCCCTTTTGCATCCTTACTAAAATCAGAAGTCCCAATTAGCCATCCTTCGTCATAGTCCTCAAATACAACAGTACCAAGTAACTGTCTTATTATCGTCGCATCAATCTTTTTATCCCGATAGGCTTTACATTCAACATAAATTTTTTTCTTAGAGACATTATGCTTACATAGTAAATCTAATTCACTTCCTGTTTTACGTACTTCTTCATCAACATGATAATTTTGAGCTTCCAGCATATTTTTACTTAATTTTTCAAGCAAGTCGCCTTTATCTTTTGTTGTAGCTGAATTAGGAGTACAAATTTCAATGTTCATTATAAATACTCAAGATTTAATAATTTTTCATGAAGTATACAATACCAAAACTGATCTATATCTAAAAATACTTAAAAAATAGAAGTTTTACTTTCCAGATTAAAAGTAAATTTATTTTTAGAAAATTAAAACTCTCACCTTTAAGAATATAAGTTAAAGAGCCTAGGTGTTAAATTTATAACACCTGCCCCCAAAACTTCTCCAAAACCACATCTCGTTCATCCAAATTTTTAGAGCTTAAAACCTGTAGCATCAGGCCATCTATAAGGTTTAAAACCATGTCTGCATCAAATTTAAAAGCACGGGTCTCACAGCTAAAAATCAGGTCAAAAAGCTCCCGATGTAGCCATTTTCGGTATTCAACTGCCATACGGTAGGCTTGCGGATACAGCCGTTTTATTTCAAAAACCGCTTTAAGCAGCAAATGGTACAGACTGTTTAAATTGGTATGTAAGACAATAATTTCTTTAAGTTTATCTTTTTGGGTGTAGTAACGGCTTGAGTAAATAATCGAGAGCACTTCTTCTTTGAGTAGGCTTTTTTGAAAGGCGATGCACATTTCAATTAGGCGTTCTTTGGAGTGGAAGTAGTTGTAAAACGTGGCTTTCGGTATTTTGGCTTCTTTGATAATGAGGTCTACCCCTGCATTATGGAACCCATGCGTGGTAAAGAGTTGGATTGCGGTTTGGACCACCTGTAATTTTTTGGAAGGTATTTCTAAAGTTGGCATAGTTTTACCGTTATAAATTCTTGTTGTTTCTAAATGAGATAAAAAGCCTGTGCCCTTTTGGGAGAAAAAAGGCACAGCAAAGCCGTAAGACGGTGCTTGGCACATCTCAAGTTTTATTGTTGATATAAGTTTTTAGCCGTAATGACTTAAAGTCTGAAAAGCGGTTAAGCCTCCAAACTGTTTAAAGATGAATTAAGTGGTGTCGTTATAGCTTTTGGCACTGAGGGCCAAGAAATGATGGATGTGCATAGCCAACTCCTGATTTTGGGAGTTCTGCCAAAGCATTCATTTGGAATTATGGTGGCAGAACGAAAGAGGGTTAGCAGACTGGCTTCGAGAACCCAGCACACCCGAAGGTGTCCCCCTTCCGTCCTACCGCTACAAAAAGGGAGACGAGTGGGTCTACATCAAAAAAACGAGTTTTTTCAATGTCCTCAAAGATCGGTCTGCTAAAACCGGCTGGCAATGTGGCCAGCACGCAAAGCATAATCTGAGAGTTAAGATGTGTCAATGTGGCTTTAATGACAAGTGATTAAATTTCTTATTGTTTTTCATTAGATTAACTTAATTATTATTTAAGATATTATATTTAATTGTATTTTTAAAATTAAACACAAGCGATCCGTGCTTATTGATTTCTTAATGAGTCTTTTATTATGAAACAGCGAAATGATAAGTAGGATTAGACTGTCTCTGTCTGCCCCACTTGGTGATAAGCACGGTTAAAGTAAACCAAACTTTGGTCATGTTGGCTTTGTTTAATCGCCACAATCGGGCATATAAAAATCGTGTGTGTGCCGACTTGTTGAATTTGCTCAATCTCACAATCGAAGCTCACCAAAGCATCTTCCAACACAGGTGCGCCTGTTTCTAACTCAATCCATTCGCCATGTTTAAAGCGTTCTTCTGGTGTGAGCTTAGATGAAAATGCTTTTGAAATATGTTCGTGATGCGCGCCTAACACATTTACGGTTAAGATTTTGTTATCTAGGAAATGTGCATGTGAACTCGCAGCTTGGTTCATACAGACCAATAATGTCGGCGGTGTGTCAGTCACACTACAAACAGCAGAGGCAGTAAATCCAAAACGGCCAGACATGCCTGCCGTGGTCACAACACTAACCGCACTTGTGAGTAAAGACATTGCATTTCTAAAGTCTGTTGCTTGAACCATGACATTATTCCTAAATTGAACCGTACCTTTTCCTGTGTGTTTGCTATACCGCCCAACTCCATCAGGAAGGTACTATCGACATGCGATCTGATTAGAGCGACATGTAGTAAGTAAAATGAGGGTTACTTGTTTGATTATCAACCACCATCAAAAAAGTAACCCTTTATACCACTTATTGGTAAATATTAAGCAGTAAGATCATAACCCGTCAGTTCTCGGCGAACGATTTCTGCACCTGCACTTAAGGCATTTAGTTTGCCGCGTGCCACTTCACGAGAAAGAGGCGCCATACCGCAGTTTGTGCACGGGTAAAGCTTGTCTGAATCTACAAACTGAAGCGCTTTACGTAGTGTGTTGGCAACTTCTTCCGGTGTTTCAATCTGGTTTGTTGCAACATCAATTGCACCCACCATGACTTTTTTACCACGAATAAGTTCGAGTAAGTCGATTGGCACACGAGAGTTGTGACATTCTAACGAGATGATATCAATGTTAGAAGTTTGAAGTTTCGGGAAAGCTTCTTCGTATTGGCGCCATTCTGAACCGAGTGTCTTTTTCCAGTCAGTATTGGCTTTAATACCGTAACCATAGCAAATGTGCACCGCAGTTTCACATTTTAGGCCTTCAATTGCACGCTCTAAAGTTGCAATACCCCAGTCATTTACTTCGTCAAAGAAGACGTTAAATGCAGGTTCGTCAAACTGGATAATATCTACACCAGCAGCTTCTAACTCTTTCGCTTCTTGGTTCAAGATTTTGGCAAATTCCCAAGCAAGCTTTTCACGGCTCTTGTAGTGACCATCATAAAGCGTATCAATCATGGTCATTGGGCCAGGTAATGCCCATTTAATTGGCTGATCAGTTTGCTGACGTAAAAATTTTGCATCTTCAACAAATACAGGCTTTTGACGAGACACCGCACCTACCACAGACGGTACGCTTGCGTCGTAACGGTCACGAATACGAACTGTTTCGCGCTTCTCAAAATCTACGCCATTCAAGTGCTCAATAAATGTCGTCACAAAGTGTTGGCGGGTTTGTTCGCCATCGCTAACAATATCAATGCCTGCAAGTTTTTGCTCGTGAAGTGCTAAACGTAACGCGTCT
This sequence comes from Acinetobacter sp. FDAARGOS_494, assembly GCF_003812225.1. Classification (NCBI taxonomy): domain Bacteria; kingdom Pseudomonadati; phylum Pseudomonadota; class Gammaproteobacteria; order Moraxellales; family Moraxellaceae; genus Acinetobacter; species Acinetobacter sp. FDAARGOS_494. The sequence continues at coordinate 2,432,114 of NZ_CP033866.1, read as the reverse complement.
TTTTTACCTTCAACTAAGCCTTCGTTTTCGAGTTTCCACGGCGACCAAAGCTTTTCAGGTTCTGCAAGCCAAGACGGTTTTGGTAAGCTGCCAGCAGTTGAAGTCGGTAATAACTTTTTCATAATAAATGACCTATATGTTGATTAATTAGGAGCGTAATTCGCAGACCACTGCTCAAGAATCGCTTGGTATGGTTTGATAAATTGCTCTTCAACAAACTTCCCCTGCTCTATAGCCAAACGGCTACGTTCTTCACGGTCATACACAATTCGAGTAAGTGAATAATCTTGGTGCTTCAAGCTTGGTTGATAAGATTTTCCAGCCACTGAATTTGCATTGTAAATTTCAGGACGGTAAATCTTTTGGAAGGTTTCCATCGTACTAATGGTACTAATCAACTCAAGGTTGGTGTAATCACTCAACAAATCGCCAGTAAAGTAGAACGCTAACGGTGCAACGCTATGCGGCGGCATGAAATAGCGAACTTTTAAGCCCATTTTTTGGAAATATTCATCAGTTAATGAATAGTCTTCTTGCTTGTATTCAACACCCAAAACAGGATGTTCGTTTTCAGTACGGTGATACACCTTACTTGTTGAAACGCTTAAGCAAATCACAGGTGCCTTTTTAAAGTTGGCTTTATAAGTCTCAGAGTTAATAAAGCTCTTAAACAAGTTGCCGTGCAGTTCACCAAACTTTTCTGGCGTGCTAAACGTAGACTTGTTTTTGTTGTGGTCTAACAACAGCACACTAAAGTCATAGTCACGTACATAAGAAGAGAAGTTGTTGCCTACAATACCTTCGATGCGTTCATTGGTCTTTTTATCAACAATATTGGTTTTCAATATTTCGATTAAAGGAAGCCCGCTAGTACGGTTTTCGGCATCAATATTCATTTCAACTGAAATGATTTCAAGTTCAACCCCATAGCGGTCGCCCTTAGGGTTGTCCCAATGAGCTAAGGCGTTGAAACGATTGTCGATCATCCGTAATGTGTTGCGCAAATTTTCTTCGCGGCTCATCCCTCTCGCCAAGTTAGCAAAGTTGGTTGTAATACGCGTATTGTCTGCTGGACGATAGTTCTCATCGAAACAAATACTCTTAATCGTAAATGTAAATTCTTTACTCATTGTGATCAGTACCCTAATTTCTGAGATAAACCTAAAAAATCTTTTTGCTCTTTTTGAACTTTCCAGCCTTGTCAGTTTTGTGCCTTGTGGTCTTATCAAAAGTGAATTACTGGAGCGCTTCAGAGCATGGATAGATTTATACCGCAATCACAACATGAATAAAAATGATTTAGTCTCATTCAAAACTGAGTGAAATTCATGTTTAGGGTTTTATAAATAAGTATGAAATTAAATATTTTTCATCTTAGGGAATTTTAGACAACAGAAGTTCAATGTATGACGCTCACATAGCGCTTTAATCATTCTAAATATTTATCATTATTTTCAGATATTTATTAAGAAAAATTCAATTTTAGAAGAATCAACTTAAAGTAATGTGTGCTGACTCTCATTCATCTCTGCTTTTAGCCATTCTAAAAATAGGGTTTTGCGTGGATCTTCCTCAAAAGCACGATGAGAAAGTAGAAAATAGGCTGAACCATCTTGAACGATTGGTGAATTTTTTTGCAATAAGTTCCATTCAAGCTCTTTTTCAATCATATAAATTGAAATGACCGTCGCGCCGAGTCCCGCCAAACAACCTTCTAAACATAAATAAAAATGCTCGAGTTCAACTTTGGTGTAGCCTTTTAAGCTCTGCTTTAACTCAGCAATGCGGCTCATGTTTTTGAAAAAATTTGGTCTAGAAGTCGAAATGAGTAAGTCGTTTGTTTCCGATGGCTTGGTTGCTTGAACTAGAGCGATATATTCATCGGCAATCTTTTCGCTATAGATATGCTCTCCCCAATCAAAGTCATTTCGACGAATCGCAATATCAATATTATCTTTTTCAAAATCAACCACACCGCCTGCTGTGAGTAGCACAACCTCAAAATCATGCCCGAGCTTTTTAAATTTTGATAACCGCGGAATGAGCCATTTCATAGAAAGAGTCGGTTCACAGGACAAAACCAGTTGCTTGTTTTGAGTTTTAGGCTGGCTGAGTTGTATTAAACATTCATCGAGTTGACCAAACACCTGATGGCAACAACTCAATAAAGTTTCACCCTGCTCCGTCATCACAAGCGTTTTATTTTTTCGGTCGAACAAAGTCGTATTTAAAGCTTCTTCTAAATTATAAATCTGTTTACTGACCGCACTTTGCGTCACAAATAATTTCTTTGCAGCTAAAGTCACGCTGCCATACTTCGCTACAAAATAGAAAAATTTTAGTGAATTCAGCGATATTCTTTCAATCATTCCAAAAACTCATAATTATGTTGTCGTTTTTATCGATTTTTATTTTTAGGTTTCTGTTCAAAATAAAAATCATCTTTATTAAAACCTATTTTAGATGATGAAAAACATATTGAATATCGATATCTATCTTCACACATATAAAGCCCCAATCTTTCTCACCAAAAGAATAGCAGCTTTAAGTAGAACAGCTCTCGTCTCAAATACATTCCAAAAAGTACAGAGCATTCCCCTCGTTTTCAGTGAAGGGGCAAAATAATGGCAGAGTTCATTGCGGTTATTCTCATTACAATTTTGGCAGTGATTAGTCCCGGAGCAGACTTCGCGATTGTGACCAAAAATAGTTACTTGTACGGCAGAAAAATAGGTGTGTTCACTTCACTTGGAATATCGCTTGGTGTGTTGGTACATGTAACCTATACATTAGTCGCCGTTGCCTTTGTGATGACTTATACGCCGCAAATTTTGAATATTGTTAAGTATATTGGCGCGCTTTACCTGATCTATATTGGCTATAAAACTTTTACTCAAAAACCTGTTTTAGACTCTGCTGCTTTAAATTCTATAGGTACTCTTCAAGCGATAAAATACGGCTTTTTTACTAACGCCCTGAACCCTAAAACCACGCTATTTGTGATTAGTACCTATACGCAAATTGTGAGTTTAACCACGCCTAAAACCATTCTTTTAGCTTATGGCTTTTTTATGTCTTTTGCTCATTTTGTATGGTTTTCACTGGTGGCTGTACTGTTTTCATCCATACTACTGAGACAGAAAATGTTAGCCAAGCAAGTCCAGATTAATAGGGTGATTGGTTCAATCTTATGTGTATTAGGGGTGATTCTGCTTTTTACTAAGTTTCAGTAGAGCCGCTTAATTTTTAAGAAACTCTATAGTGAGTTTATGGTTAATGGACTGAGCGCTTCGTACAGAACTCAGTCCATTTGAGTGAGATAAAAAGCTATGTTTTAACTTTTTGACTCTGATAAATCATTTATGTTCCAACGATTTGCTCTTTTAAAGGTTCCAACATCGTTAAACCGTACTCCCATATCACGCATGACTTTATGGGCAACCGGTGCCGTCATTTGGCGAATGTAGAATGGTTCTTTCACCACAAAATGGTGGATGGCATGCGTTGAACCAAAGTTAAAGCAAAACAGTTGGAACGGCATCATCCACCAAGGTTTTAACACCTGAGTTTGCTGAATGACATTACCCAATTCGACATCGCCGTAGTAATGCATATTGCTAGTCACAAAGTGCAAGCAGAAGGTACGCAGTACATTCGGTGCAACCCAAACAACAGTCAAAATATTAACCACATGCATAATATTTAAAGTGGTAGCTGACCAAGCAATCGGTGCATTCGCCCAACTTAAAACAGCATCTACTGCATGAAAACCTAAAAAGATATACCACAGCGACCAATGAATAATTCCTAACGGAAAATAAGCCATAAATGCACGTTTAAAAATTACTTTTCTCACCGTCCAATTGCTTGCAGAAATAATACGGAACAAGACCGCCAAGCCGTTATCACCAATCGCGATGAGTCGACGTATGCTCCACTGCTCTCCATTAGTTAAAGCTCTTTCTTCTAAATCAACTTCGGTGCCTGAGTTTTTATGATGGTTAAAATGCAGCTCACGACGCTTCCACGGGTTAATGGTACTTGGTCGAGCTAACCAGACTAAGCCCATCATTAAATGATGTGCCCATGGTTTCTTTCTAAAATACATCCAGTGAATCAGGTCATGCTCTAACTCATGGGTGAGCGATGCGAAAAAAGCAATAATCGGAATTGCAAACCAAGCTGAAAGTTGATGATTTATATAGAGCACGGCAGTCGCTATCATGCCGACCAAAGATATAAATAGAATCATCGCCCCAATGGCATTTTGATGGTTCAAAATAGGATGACGTTTGCGTAAAGCCACGCCTTCTGCTGTTACTACTTTTTTAATATGTTCCGTTTTTTCGCTATCGGTCATTCCGGCAGGATTTTTATAAATATAGGTCATCCGTTATTCCTCAGTTTTTCATGCCTCTACTTTATTTAGATCACCCTAAGTGTGCTTAGCTCGAAACGCCAATCTATTGGCTATGGATGCCAAAATAAAAAGATTCAGAATAAACAAAAGATTTTTTAGTTTTGAATCTTTTATACTGTTCAGAGGAATATGAATCACAAGTTATAGGACATAACATGCCACAGACAGCAACGGCACTGGCTAGCTGGGTGAAAGCGATTCAAAAAGCGCTCGAAAAAGCCGGTGTTGATAGTCAACCTTTATTAGAACAAGCAGGTTTAGATATTCAGGCTCTGAGTAATCCTGATGCACGATATTCATTAAAACAAACAGCAAATTTATGGAAATTAGCAGTTCAGAAAACTCAAGATTCATGTTTTGGCCTTAAAGTTGCCAGCCAAGTCAATCAAAATACTTTTCATGTGTTAGGGCATTCACTGATTACCAGCACCACCCTAAAAGAGATGTTTCTAAGAATTATTCGTTATTTTCGTGTGGTTACGGATATTCCAGAGCTAGAGTTTTATGGGCAAGGAAATAACCATTATTTCGTTATTCATGTTCCCGACGAAGTTCAGCCCGAATCTATCGATGCATTTATTTCCGTTTTTATTCGCTCAAGTCGTGCTTTACAAGGCTCTGTTTTTTCGCCATTACGCATTGAACTTAGACGTTCAGAACCTGAAGATTTAGAAACATTCCAGAATATTTTAAAAGCTCCGATTGTGTTTAATGCACCCAAAGACATGATTGTGTTTGATACAGCAACCATAGAACAACCACTAGAAGGTGCAAATCCCACTCTCACCCAAGAATATGATGAAATTATTAATCGTTATCTGGCACGGTTCGATAAAGAAAATATATTGGCACGAGTGAAAGTAAAATTAATCGAAAAATTATCTACAGGCGACTTTCAGCAACAAGAAATAGCAAAAAGTTTAGGGTTAAGTATTCGTAGCTTGCAAAGGAAACTCTCGGCAGAAAACACTTCATATAGTGAACTGTTAGATGACACCCGTCATGAACTGGCACTTTCTTATATAAAAAACACAGGCCATAGTGTGACTGAAATTGCATATATTTTAGGTTTTACAGATGTCAGTAGTTTTACACGTGCTTTTCGACGTTGGACCGATTTATCGCCCATCCATTATCGAGAAAAATATCTAGCTTGCTCTTAACTTTTAAAAACTTAGAAAAAAAGATGCATATGAATGCATCTTTTTTTATGAGTAACTTACTTTTTAGTGAGTAGTTCTAACATCGAAACTGTAGTGACCTTGGCACCAACTGGCAAAGCTTTTAAGTCAACAATGTAGTTTGGACTATGTGGAATATAAGGCACAGGTTTGCCTTGTTTGACTGCATTTGCAAACACAACTGGGTCTGCTACACCAATAAACATAAAGTTAAAAGGAATGTCTTTTTGGTCGCCTAATAAATGATGAACATCTTCTGATCCCATAACCGCGGGATACTCAGTTAGAACATGTTTATCGCCCAATAGTGCTTTTAAAGGCCCATTTAAACGTGCCGAAAATTCTTTATTGTTAACTACAGGTGTGCTCGAACCTTTAAACGTAAAGGTAGGTAATTGATCTTTACCCATCCCCTGCATTTGGGCCGCACCTTCACTCATAGACTTAATATTATTTAGCATGGTTTCACGCACTTTAGGATCAAACCAGCGCAAATTCATTTTGACCAATGCAGTAGAAGGAATCACGTTATTCGAGTTTCCAGCTTGGATTGAGCCAATCGATAACACTGCCGCTTGTTGCGGATCAACTGCATTACCCATAATGGTTTGATATTGAGTCACTGCGTTTGCAGCCATGCTAATCGGGTTCTTGGTGAGCATTGGTAATGAACCATGTCCACCCACACCTTTAAATAAAACATCAAGCTGATCTGTTCCTGCCATACGTGGCCCCGGTGCATTGATGACAACGCCCACAGGTGCAGGTGTGGTATGTACGGCAAAGAAATAATCAGGTTTTGGTAAGTTGTATTTTGTCCATAAACCGTCAGTCACCATAGCTTTAGCACCTGTTATTGGCTCTTCAGCAGGCTGCGCGACTAAAATAACAGTTCCGTTCCATTCCTTTTTTAAAGCGACTAATGTTTTTGCCATGCTGAGCATCCATGTCATATGTGCATCATGACCACACATATGTGCTACGGGCGTTTCGGTTCCATCATCAAGTTTTACGCGCACTTTACTCGCGTATGGTAGACCAGTTGCCTCTTCAACAGTGTTGGCATCCATATCGGCACGGTACATAACCGTTGGCCCTTCACCATTTTTTAAAATGCCGACCACGCCTGTTTTGGCTATTCCCGTTTTAACGTCAAAACCTAGTGACTTAAGCTCTTTGGCAACAATGGCAGAAGTACGCTTTTCCATAAACCCAAGTTCAGGGTGTTCATGAATGTCTTTATAGACCTTATTTAACCACTCGGTTTGCCCATCAATAATGGTTAACGCTTTTTGTGAAACTACGGGTAAATTTGTTGGACTTGCTTCCGCATGGAGAAGAGTTCCATAACCTGAAATCAAAGTCGACAACCCTAAAAACATACCGTTTTTAATGATTTTATTCATGTAATTAAAACCTTATAAATGACTGATTTAATTTTAAAATTTATATCCAATTTTTAAGCCATAGCTTACTGAGTGGTTATCCTTAAACTCACCTACATAATAGTCACTACCCGCCTGTGCGCCAAGCTGAGCTTTTGCATCGCCTAACCAGTAATACTTCACACCGCCAGAAATAAAGTATTGCGATGTCGGGCTATATTGAGCACCCACGCCCAAGTTGTAATATCCCTTAGTTGGGCCACCCGTTGACACTTTATCGCCTGCTCCTGAGTCCCATCCAACTGACACAGAACCTAACCATTTTGGCGAAAAACGTTGTCCTAAACCCAAATTTAAAGACCATTGGTCGTCATAATAACGAACCAAATTAAAACCTTCCGGGCGGCTTGGCGTTGATAGTACGCCAACAACTTTTGAGATCTCACCAAAGCGATAAGGCTGTAGAGCGAGATCACTCCAATTTACCCAGCGTAAACTACCAAATAGTAACGTTCCCTGACGCAGTCCAGTCTGGAACTCCAAATTCACTGAATCAGGAGATTTAAATTTTGTTGTACCTGTATCTTCTTGTTCTGGCAAATTAGCAATAATCTGATTTAAGTAAGCTTTCTTTTGTGGAGTCATCTGACCAATAGAAATCATGTAATCTAGATGCTGATTAACTAAATCACGACCTTGTTGAGTGCTTAACATATCAATTAAAGGAGCGTTTTCAGTCGCGTTTACTTTATGGGTAATGGCTGAACGGTAGGTTAATGAGACTTTCACAGCTTTTTCTGGAATTTGGTAAGCAAGTCCTGCTAACCACCCTAAATCACTGACAGTTTTAGTATGAAAGTCATATCCATTATAGAGACTAAATACATTACCCCTTAATTCAACCTGACTTTTAAAAGTTTGATAGACTGGCCCCGCATAAAGATTCCAGTTTTTTGTGGGTTGGTAACCCAAAATGAAGCTTAAATTTTGTATATCAAATTCTGATTTTGCATTTCCTGTAGGAGCATGGCCCAATGTAGCGCTGGCAAGCCCTGTGGTTGTAATTCCAGGTAACATAACGGTATCTTTAGGCGTTGCAACGAAGCCATTTACACCTGAATATTCCGTGTCAGCACCAAAAGGCTGATCATATAACAGACCAAATGAATACTGCAGTGCCAACTGTAGTTTTAACGCTGCCGTAGGCCGATAATCGGTATTGGCGATATCTGAAATTGAATGATGTGAAGGGTTGGTACCCGACTCTACACCACTTAAATCGGCATCTGTTATTCCTAAACTTGCTTCAAAATAGTTGCCCAGTTGTAAAAATGCCGCTACAGACTGCCCTGTTTTATCAAATGCAGCAGCATGTAATGTGCTTGTGCAAATCGATGCTATTCCTAAGATAAATATTTTTTTATTCACAACAAAATTCATAGATCCATCCTGGATATTTTTTTATTTTGATTCCTCACTTTATGTAGATTTGAACGATTATGCTTAGCTCAAAACGCCAATAATTTGACCGTAGATGCCATATTGAAAAGTTATAGTTTGTGTAGCTACAACATGGATATTATTTTTCAATCACCCTAAAAACGATTGTTCTTTTAAAATGAGAAGTTATTTTTTTTAAGAACTTTTTGCCTGTATTGCTGTTAATATTAAAACGCATGATAGATTTCCCAATCCTTCATATCTCTATAAATCAAGGATGATGAGCGAATACATTTATTATGGAAATCAAGCAAATAAAGTATTTTTTGACGGTCGTTGAATCAGGCAGTATTGGAAAAGCTGCCCAAAAACTCGATGTGGGGGCTTCGGCGATTAGTCAGCAAATTAGTAAGCTCGAACAAGAGTTAAGCATTCGCTTATTACAGCGTAATGCTTTTGGTGTGACCCCAACCCCAGCAGGTCTTGCCTTTTTAAAGCACTCTCAACTTATTTTGCGTCAAGTGAACTTCGCCATAGATGCTGCACATTCTGCACGACTGTCTGGACATGTCAGCCTTGGTTTTCCACCGACCATTACCGCTTTAATTGGCATCCCTTTAATGAAATTAATGTCTGAACGTTACCCAGACATTCGTTTAGAGATTGTAGAAACCCTGTCGGGGAACCTGATTCAGTCGATTAATTCGCGTCAGCTTGATATCGCCATTATTTTTACCAATGAAATTGATAAACAGTGGTCAATTCAACCCTTGGTACGCGAGCAAATGTATTTAATGGCACGCAAAGAAGTGCTCGAAAAATACGGACTTAGCGAATGTATTAAAAGCGGAATTATTCAGTCGCAGCAAATTGGCGATATTCCTTTAGTGTTGCCACGTCAGCGTCATAGCTTAAGAAAATTGCTTGAGCACAAGATTGGGCAGCTCAATGTCGTCTATGAAATTGATGGCTTGCATTTGCTTATGGACAGCCTGATTCATCTTGACCTTGCAAGTGTGAGGCCCGGTAGTGCTTGCTTACAAGAGTATAAACACAAGCTGCAATTGCTTAAGGTTGTCGACCCTGAAGTTGAACGAATTAACTATTTGGTGAGCCTTGCCGAAGAAGAATTATCACCTGCCGCACTTGCTGCCAAGTCAGCCATTAAGGCATGTGTGAAAGAGTTGATTCAAAACCAGATTTGGCCATGTTCTGAAATTATTTTATAAAGGGTCATTAATTTTTCTAAATACCTAATTAATTTTCTCCTCTCACTCCCTCCTGCTTTTTAAGATTACATTTTCCTTCGAATGATAAGTGGTTTTCTGTTTATCGAAACATAGATGTGTAGTTTGAACTGGAAACAAGGCATCACATTTTCTACGAAGGACACCTTTAAATCTCATCTCTAACCCATTTCCTATTTAGGTTTATTGATTGAATCAGTTTACGTCCAAACCTTGAAGATCGTGAATGTTTCCATTTTGTTAGGCCAAGGAGGTCTCCAATGGATGTCGTTAATAACCGTAGGGCTACTTTTAAAAAAATATTAAATGTAACGAGTGGCAACTTTTTAGAACAGTACGATTTTTTTCTTTTTGGTTTCTATGCCACCTATATCGCAGCAAAGTTTTTCCATTCTGATAATGAATATGTCTCTTTAATGATGACATTTACCGTGTTTGCTGCGGGTTTTCTTATGCGTCCTCTCGGCGCTATTTTCTTGGGTGCCTATGTCGACAAAGTCGGTCGTCGTAAAGGTTTGATTGTCACTTTAAGTCTTATGGCAATTGGCACCATCTTAATTACCTTTGTGCCGGGTTATGAAACTATTGGTATTATCGCGCCAATTTTGGTGGTAATTGGCCGTCTATTACAAGGCTTCTCGGCAGGTGTTGAATCTGGCGGTGTTTCAATTTACCTCGCTGAAATTGCAACCGATAAAAATCGTGGCTTTATTACTAGCTGGCAGTCTGGTAGCCAACAAATTGCGGTTGTGTTTGCGGCCTTACTTGGTTATTGGCTCAACACCATTTTAACTCATGCTCAAGTGGGTGAATGGGGCTGGCGTATTCCATTCTTAATTGGCTGTTTAATTATTCCTTTAATCTTCTTGTTCCGTCGTACTTTAGAGGAAACTGAAGACTTTAAAGCGCAAAAAACTCATCCATCTTCAAAAGAAATTTTCAGCACACTTGTAAGCAACTGGCGCATTGTACTTGCCGGCATGATGATGAGTGCGATGACTACGACAACTTTCTACTTTATTACGGTTTACACCACGGTGTATGCGAAACGTACTTTAGAAATGTCGGTAACAGATAGCCTTTTAGCAACCGTGTTTGTGGGTTTGTCGAATTTCTTCTGGTTACCAATGGGTGGCTTACTTTCCGACAAAATTGGCCGTCGTCCAGTATTAGTGGGTATTACGACTCTTGCGATCTTTACCAGCTATCCAGTTTTAAGCTGGTTGGTGAGCGACATTAGCTTCTCAAACCTACTTATTACCCTTGCTTACTTCTCGTTCTTCTTTGGTATGTACAACGGCACTATGGTCGCAACACTTGCCGAAGTGATGCCAAAACGTGTACGTACCGTTGGCTTCTCTTTAGCATTTAGTCTTGCAGCCGCGATTTTTGGTGGTATGACTCCAATGGCTTGTACCTTCCTTGTCGAAAATACAGGTAATGCAAGCACACCAGCGTTCTGGCTCATGCTCGCTGCGGTATGTAGTCTCATCTCAAGCTTGTATTTATGTCGTGGTTCTAAACAAAAAGACCCTGACACGATTGCTGAACCTGCAAAGGTTAGCGCTTAAAACAACTCATTCCTTAACCTGAAATTTTAATAAACAGTACGGCTGACCTTAAATCTCCGTACTGTGCTTTCTTGCAATTCAAGTGAGGCACTATGAAAAAGTCCCCTATCTTCATAACTATTTGCCTAGCTGGTGCAGGCTTAGGATCTACATTTGCCAATGCAGATACGCTCGAAGTAATTAGCTCAGGCGGTTTCTATTCATCTATGGAAAAACTCATTCCAATATTTGAAAAGCAAACTGGTCACACTGTTCACCTCTCATCTGGTTCGTCTATGGGGGAGTCACCGACTGCAATTCCAAATCGACTCAATCGTGGTGAACGTTTTGACATTGTTGTGTTGGCTGCTCCTGAACTAAGCAAACTCGCAGAAAAAGGTTATGTTGACCCAAACTCACAAAGCGCTTTGGTGAATTCAAGCATTGGCATGGCTGTGCCTAAAGGTGCACCAAAGCCAGACATTAGCTCTGCGGCAAAATTTGAAAAAGTTTTATTAAATGCCAAGCACATAGGCTATTCTGCAAGTGCGAGTGGTACGCATCTTGAAAAAGATGTTTTCCCAAGCTTTCCACCTGTCGAATACAAAGTAATTTCGAGTAAAGCAGAAAAAGTGGTAGGCGACCGCGTTGCAAAACGTATTGCCGAAGGCCAGTTTGATATTGGTTTCCAGCAAATTAGTGAAATCAAACCTTTTACCGGCAAATATGGTCAAGTTGAGTTAGTTGGTCCAATCCCTGCGCCTTACCAAAAAGTTACCGTATTTGCTGCTGGTATTGGTAAAAACTCGGAACATGCAAAAGTCGCAAAAGAGTTAATTAAATTTGTGAAATCGCCTCAAGCGACACAAATTATTGAAGAACAGGGTCTTGAGCAGGTTAAAGAATAAAAGCTCTAAAAGGCAACATTTTGAGGTGATGTTGCCTTTTCTCTTTTAGTGGTTTACTCAAAGCAATAGAACAAAATCTATAGCGATAAACCAGTGTAGAATTAATCCATAAAGGTCAAAGTAGAATTTGCCGTGGAACTTAAACAATTAAAGTATTTTATTGCAGTGATCGAGTCAGGAAGCTTGGGTAAAGCTGCAAAAAATCTCGATATTGGAACGTCTGCATTAAGTCAGCAAATTTCAAAATTAGAAAGCGAGCTTTCTATTCGCCTTTTACAACGTACTGCTTTGGGTACGGTTCCCACCCCTGCGGGTTTAGCTTTTTTTCAACAGGTTCAACTGGCACTTAGACACCTAGACCATGCCATAGACTCTGCGCACTCCTCACGTTTAAGTGGCCACGTCACCGTCGGTTTTTCACCGAGTGTTGCAGCTGTTATTGGCACACACTTTTTAAAACTGATGAGAAACCGTTACCCCGACATTAAAGTCCGTTTAATCGAAGGCTTATCGGGTGACCTCAAAGCTTTAGTTAATGCAAGACAGCTCGATGTGGCTATCATCTTTAGTGATGATGTCGACCCACAGTGGGCCATACAACCTTTAGTCAAAGAACAGATGTTTTTAATCTCGCCTAAAGAAGTACTGGGTCAGTACCATCTTGAAAGCTGTATCGACACTCAAACCATTACTCATTTACAGCTTAAAGAACTTCCCCTAATTTTACCGAGCCAACGACATGGGCTGCGCTTGTTGCTTGAACAGAAAATTCATCAACTTAAAGTGGCATATGAAATTGATGGGCTGCATTTGTTAATGGAAAGTATTAGCCAACTCGAAATGGCAACCATTCAACCTGCGGGTGCATCGTTAAACTCGCGGCAAGACCTGTGTTTACTGCGCGTTGTAGAACCTGCTATTGAACGCATTAACTATTTAATTAGTCTCTCTGAAGAAGAACTCTCGCCTGCTACTTTAGCCACCAAAGTAGTAATTCGTGCCTGTATCACTAACCTGATTAATGAAAAGCGCTGGTCTGGTGCGGAACTCATAAACACTTAAGCCATTAGTGTTTATTTTTACTAAACACCCATTCAAGCCTAGCCTCTCACTTCATCTTCCCTTTTGAAGCTACATTAGCCCTAGCTGAGAAAGGGAGAAATCCATGCATGATGTAATTGTGATTGGTGGTGGGAATGCCGCACTGTGTGCCGCGCTCACAGCAAAAGAAAGTGGTGCTTCTGTACTGGTAATAGAGGCAGCGCCCAAAGAGTGGCGTGGTGGTAACTCACAACACACTCGTAACCTCCGTTGCATGCATGATGCTCCTCAAGATGTATTAGTCGATGCCTACCCTGAAGAAGAATATTGGCAAGACCTACTTAAAGTGACTGCGGGCAAAACCAATGAGCACTTAGCTCGTCTAGTGATTCGTAGCACGGCGACCTGTCGTGACTGGATGCGTAAACATGGTGTGAATTTTCAGCCGCCGCTCTCAGGTGCCTTACATGTTGCACGTACCAATGCCTTTTTTATGGGGGGCGGTAAAGCCCTCATTAATGCGTATTACCGAAGTGCCCAAGAACTTGGCATCGAAATTTTATACAACACAAAAATTAAAGACCTAAAGTTAAACCAAGGATATTTTGAAGCTGCAATTGCGGAAGATGGCCGTGTATTTAAAGCGAAAAGCTGTGTATTGGCCGCAGGTGGTTTTGAGTCAAATTTGGAATGGTTAAGAGAAGCATGGGGACAAAATGAAAACGGCGAATGGCCTGCCGATAATTTCATTATTCGTGGTACCCGTTTTAATCAGGGCAACTTACTCAAATTTATGATAGATCAAGGCGCCGATATTATTGGTGACCCATCACAATCACATTGCGTCGCCGTAGATGCACGCGCACCGTTATATGACGGCGGTATTTGTACTCGTATTGACTGCGTTTCCTTGGGGATTGTGGTCAATAACAAAGCTGAACGTTTTTACGATGAAGGCGAAGACTTCTGGCCAAAACGTTATGCGATTTGGGGCCGTCTTGTTGCCAAACAGCCACAGCAAATTGCCTATTCGATTATCGACTCAAAAGCCATTGGTCGCTTTATGCCCCCTGTGTTTGCGGGTGTAAAAGCAAATAGCATTCAAGAGTTAGCCGAAAAAATCGGGCTGGATGCAAAAACCTTATACCATACCGTAGAAGAATTTAATCAAGCCTGTGTGCAAGGCACCTTTAACCATACCGTTTTAGATGACTGCACCACCGAAAATATTGTTCCCAACAAAACTCATTGGGCCGTTCCTCTCGACCAACCACCCTTCTATGCCTATGCGCTTAAACCCGGCATTACCTTTACCTATTTAGGCTTAAAAGTCGAAGACGATGCTGCGGTACGTTTTAACAATAAACCAAGCCGTAACCTGTTTGTCGCAGGTGAAATGATGGCAGGTAATGTACTCGGTCAGGGTTATACCGCGGGCGTGGGTATGTCGATTGGCACGACCTTTGGACGCATTGCCGGAAAAAATGCAGCCCACTATGCACTTTCACAAGGAGTTGAACATGAATGCTAGTACCAAAGCCCTAATTCCAGTTGTTCAGCTCTCAGACCACGAGCAAGAAGTCCAAAGAGCCCTACAGATTTGTAATGCTTGTCGTTACTGTGAGTCATTTTGTGCTGTATTTGCTGCCATGACCAAACGTCTTGAGTTTAACCAAGCCGATATTCATTACCTCGCAAACCTCTGTCATAACTGTGGTGCGTGTTTACACGCTTGCCAATATGCCCCGCCACATGAGTTTGGTGTAAATATTCCAAAAGCGATGGCGCAAGTACGTTTAGAAACTTACCAAGAGTTTGCGACCCCTCAGCCTTTAGGTCAACTTTATAAGTCTGTAGGTATTCCTTTTGTTTCGACGTTAACACTCATTTTCTTTTTTTGCATGTTAGCTGTAGTGTGGTGGAAAGGCACTGACTTATTTGCAGGCTATCAAGGTAATTTTTATGCGATTTTCCCGCATAACTTTTTAGCACTACTGTTTGGAGCGACCTTTACAGTTGCAATTGTTTTACTCGGCATTGGAATTAGCAAATTTTGGCGCCAGACGTCTAAAGTTATTCATGGCAAAGTTGAGAAACCAGACTTAGTTCAAGCCACCCAAAATGTATTAACGCTTAAATATTTAGATGGTGGACATGGCAAAGGCTGTAATGAGCAAGATGACCGTTACACACAAATCCGCCGTGTGTTCCATCACCTGACGTTTTATGGCTTTATGCTCTGCTTTGCAGCTACAGGTGTAGCGACTTTATATCACTATTTTCTTGACCTACATGCGCCTTACCCTATCTTTAGCTTGCCTGTGATTTTGGGTACTTTGGGTGGAATTGGCTTAGTTGTCGGGCCTGCTGGCTTACTCTATTTAAATCTTAAACGTCATCCGTTGCATGGTGACCGTGAGCAAAAACCTGTAGATCGAGGCTTTATTTTCCTTCTACTTATTGTTAGCGCTTCAGGGCTAGTACTTATGGCATTTCGTAATACCCCTTACATGGCACTTTT
The DNA here is from genome assembly GCF_003812225.1 of Acinetobacter sp. FDAARGOS_494. Lineage (NCBI taxonomy): Bacteria > Pseudomonadati > Pseudomonadota > Gammaproteobacteria > Moraxellales > Moraxellaceae > Acinetobacter > Acinetobacter sp. FDAARGOS_494. The sequence goes on along the minus strand of NZ_CP033866.1, from coordinate 2,416,421 downwards.
ACTGATTTTCCATTTAGCTACAGTCATGACATTCTTTATTACCATGCCATTTGGAAAGTTCGCACATGGTTTTTACCGCAGTGCTTCTTTACTCAAATTCGCCATCGAAGAGCGTATTTCGAAGAAGTCATAATGTTCAGGATTAGAAAAACTTCCTAATAAGAAACCGCTATAAAAGCGGTTTTTTATATTCAACTACAATGATAATTGAATGGCCATATTGAAAACGGTAATAGCTTAAGCAATCTTCCCATCAATAATGCCTTTCTCTTTTAACGTAGCCAGCTCCTCTGCTGTTTTAAATCTCGATAAGATTTGAGTAGTATGTTCACCTAGCTCCGGCGGTGCATGACGATATTCAACGGGAGTATCAGACAGTTTGATTGGTGAGCCAATGGTTTGGAAGTTTTCATTTAAACGATGAGGAATGTTCACCACCAAATTGCGATGCACAATTTGTGGTTCAGCTAAAGCATCTTCAATAGAGTTGATAACACCTACGGGTACTTTTAAGGCATGAATCATGTCGACCCATTCTTTAGCAGTTTTTCGCAAAAAGTGTTCCGACAATAAAGGTATCAGTTCATTTCGATATTTTACGCGGTCTTGGTTGCGCACAAACTTTTCATTTTCGAGCAACTCTGGATAACCAATCGCAATACACAAATCTTTAAACTGTTTGTCGTTGCCACAAGCAATAATAAATTCTTTATCTTTAGCCTTAAAAGTTTGATACGGCACAATACTTGGGTGTTGATTACCCATGCGTTGTGGCGCTTTACCCGAAGCTAAATAATTCATTCCCTGATTTGCCAGTGCCGCGACCTGTACATCAAGGAGTGACATATCAATATACTGACCACGCCCTGTGTGTGAACGTGCAATCAAGGCAGCTTGAATGGCAATGGTTGAATATAAACCAGTTTGAATATCTACCACAGCCACTCCAACTTTTTGTGCACCACCACCTGTTACATCATCAGGTTCGCCAGTAATGCTCATTAAGCCAGACATACCCTGAATAATAAAATCATAACCGGGTTCTTCTGCACGTGGGCCATCTTGCCCAAAACCGGTAATCGAGCAATAAACAATGTTCGGGTTCAACTCACTTAATGACGCGTAGTCCAAACCATATTTAGCCAAAGACCCTGTCTTATAATTTTCAATCACGACATCTGCAGTCTTGGCAATTTCATAAATTAAGGCCTGACCTTCTGGTGTGGTAATGTCCACTGCAACCGAATATTTATTGCGGTTGGTACACTGGAAATAACCAGATTCACGGGTCATGTTTCCATCTTGATCGGGCATCCAAGGTGGCCCCCACATACGGGTGTCATCACCGACTCGAGGACGTTCAATTTTAATCACTTCCGCGCCAAGGTCTGCCAAGATTTGCCCACACCAAGGCCCTGCAAGCACACGACTTAAATCTAAAACCCGAATTCCTTGTAATGCACCCATAACGATACCCTTATCTTTTTAGAAGGTGCTCAACGCACCTCCCTGTCATTGTTTATGATTGTCTTTGTGGATCGTACTGACGATCTTTAATAAATAAGCCAGGCAATACACCCGCAACAAAATACGCAGCGCCCATCACAATAAAGGCCATGGTAAACGTACCGCCCGATGCCAAGAAACCAATGATAGCTGGTGCAATAGCGGCTCCGACACGACCAATGTTATAGGCACCGCCAATGGCTGTTCCGCGCACGTCGGTTGAAAAACTTTCAGCCATATAGGTCGCGTTTACACCATATGGAATGCCATATAAGAAGCCAAAAGTGATCAATAAATACAAAATATTGTCAGGAGTATTGAAGAAAATAATGATTGGCAAAAACACAGCACTGGCAATTGTGCCAAATACAAAAACAGCACGGCGGTTAAACTTGTCTGCAAGATAGCCCGCTAAAATTTTTCCTAAAATCATTGCGGTATATGAACCCACCATATAACTGGTTAAGTTTTTAAAGTTCATATGCACTTCTGTTTCTAAATAACTTGGCATCCAGTTGTTAATGCCGTAATAACCAAACTGTAAGAAGAATGCTGTGGTCATCCACAACAAAAACATTTTACGGTGCTTAAAGTTATTAAAGATTTGTTTGTAGATACTGCTACTTTTTGGCTTTTCAGCCACCACTCTTTCTTTAGGCTGTCTGTTGCCTTGTAAGCTTTCAATTTTGGTGAGCTGCCAAGATTTTGGCTCCGGCACAAATCGTTGCAGGAAAATATTAACGAAAGCAGGTACTACGGTCAGGAAGAATAAAACGCGCCAGCCATAATCTGGAATAATTGCGCCAGCTAATAACGTTGCAGCAATATAACCTACAGTCTGGCCCGTCTGTAACGTGCCCAAGACCGTTGTACGGTAAGTGGTTGGCACATATTCAGCCATTAAGGTATTACACGCCATATAGAGTGCTCCGATTCCTAAAGCACCTATAAAACGTAGAGCCATAAATTGCTCGAAGCTTTGCGTAAAGCCTAACAAACAAGTCGCTACAGAAAAGAAAGTCACCGAGTTGGCAATGGTCCGTACGCGACCAAACTTGTCACATGCCCAGCCACCCAAAATACCGCCAATCCCCATACCTGCTAAAGAAGCACTGCCTAAGGCACCCGCTTGAAAGGTAGTTAACCCAAACTCTGCCTTTAAACTGGTCAAGCTATAAGACAGCAGCATAATATCAATGCCATCGACCACCATCGCAAAATAGGCAAATAACAACGCCCATTTCCATGTATGAGGTCCAATCCTTTCGTATGTTCCAAGGTTACTTGGAAATGTATTTCTTAATTCTTTCGATATTACTTGAACGTCATTGTTCATCTTTAGTTCCTCATTTTCCCAAATGAGTCATCGGTAGCTTACTTATGTTTTCTGTATGACTTAATCTTCTATATTTTCATCATCTTACATTTGGTTTTAAGTACACAGAGACACATCTTCACATGAGTATCCTTACGATGAATCTTGTCATTTTCCATAAATTTTTGCGTAAAAATCCCTAAAGGTGCTCCCGAAAGAACACCTCTATTTTTAAAAATGAGTGTGTTAGTTACTAAATGCGGCAATACCAGTTTGTGCACGACCTAAAATCAAGGCATGAACGTCATGTGTACCCTCGTAGGTATTTACGACTTCAAGATTGACCAAATGGCGTGCCACACCAAACTCGTCACTAATGCCGTTTCCACCCATCATGTCACGTGCCATGCGGGCAATATCAAGCGCCTTTCCACAGTTGTTACGCTTAATTAGAGATGTACCCTCAACTGATGCAATGCCTTCATCTTTCATGCGGCCAAAACGTAAAGCTGCCTGTAAACCCAAAGCAATTTCAGTTTGCATATCTGCCAGCTTCTTTTGAATCAATTGATTTGCAGCCAACGGGCGACCAAATTGTTTGCGGTCCATGGTGTATTGATGTGCTGTATGCCAACAGAACTCGGCAGCACCCATTGCACCCCATGCAATGCCATAACGAGCACTGTTTAGACAGGTAAATGGGCCTTTTAAGCCTCGAATTTCAGGGAATGCATTTTCTTCAGGTACAAAAACGTTATCCATCACGATTTCACCCGTAATCGAGGCACGTAAACCGACCTTGCCATGAATAGCTGGCGCAGATAGGCCTTCCCAGCCCTTTTCTAAAATGAAGCCGCGAATGTCACCCACATTACCTTCAGCAGAAACTTCTTTTGCCCAGACCACAAATACATCTGCAATTGGACTATTGGTAATCCACATTTTTGCGCCAGTCAAACGGTAACCACCATCAACTTTTTTAGCACGTGTAATCATACTGCCCGGATCTGAACCATGATCAGGTTCGGTCAAACCAAAACAACCAATGTATTCACCAGTAGCCAGTTTAGGTAAGTACTTCTGCTTTTGCTCTTCGGTACCAAATTCATGAATCGGAACCATCACCAATGAGCTTTGCACGCTCGCCATAGAGCGGTAGCCCGAGTCGACATATTCAATTTCACGCGCAACCAAACCGTAACTCACATAGTTCAAACCTGCGCCACCATATTGCTCAGGAATGGTTGGCCCCAGTAAGCCAAGCTCTCCCATTTCACGGAAAATAGATGGATCTGTTGTTTCATGACGGAATTGTTCAAGTACACGGGGTTGCAAACGTTCTTGACAATAGGCATGAGCCGCATCACGAATCATGCGCTCATCTGGGCTAAGCTGTTGCTCAATTAAAAATGGGTCTTGCCAGTTAAATTGAACTTTTGCTTTTTTTGTTGTCACCATGTGATTCATCGCATCCTCTGCTTGATTTGATCTTCTTTATTTAACTCGATGTTATGCGTGAAAAATGCAGTAATCAAACGATAAATGTTCATGCAGATATGCGACTTACGCATATTTAAAATGGGTCGCATTAAATTTAACTATTTAATTCGTTGTATTTCATTAAAAATGACTTATTTTTATACTAAACTCGGATATCTGCATTTAGGTCATATGTTGTTTTGAAATATGATGGCAAATAAAAGGATTTATTTATGCGAAAAAGTATCCCGTCCATTCAGGGTCTAATTTGCTTTGAAAGTGCAGCAAAACATCTAAGTTATACCTATGCTGCGCAAGAGTTATGTATTACCCAAAGTGCAGTTTCTCGCCAAATTCAACAATTAGAAGATTTCTTAGGCGTTGAACTCTTTATACGTACTCGGCATGGTGTCGAACTCACCATTGCTGGTCAGCAGTATTTTAAAAGTATTAAGCCCTACTTATTAGGTTTAGAGAAATGTACAGCCGATGTGATTTCTCATAAGGGTTTAGGTGGAACATTAAAGTTAGGTGTGGTTCCTACCTTTGCAACGCGATGGTTATTACCCAAACTCCATCTTTTAAATCAAAAACACCCTGAAATTACGGTTCATTTAGAAACCAGTACTAAACCTTTTTTATTTAATGACAACATTTTTGATGCTGCGATTTTTGCAGGTACGCAACAGCAAATTGACCACTGGCCCGGCATACAAGCACATTATTTAATGGATGAAGAAATTGTACCTGTGTGCTCACCAAGACTAATCGAAAAGTATTTTCCAGATGCTGTGATGATTAATGAAAATACCTATGATTTAAGCCCAGAAGATTTATTAAAAATCCCTCTACTACAACAAACCACTCGACCTAGCATTTGGCAAGAATGGTTTCTAACTCATCAGATGCAACACCCTAAGCCTTTTGATGGACAGCGCCATGAGTTATTTTCGATGCTTGCCGTTGCTGCCAGTCATGACATGGGAATGGCTTTAATTCCACAAATGTTGATTGAGTCTGAACTACAAAAAAAAGAACTAGTAATTGTTTCCAATAAAAAACTAAAAGGCAGCCGGAAGTACTATCTCATTCATTCGAGCCAAGACATCTCACCGACTATTCAAAAATTTGTTGAGTGGATTTACCAAGAACTAGAACAACTAAAGACCAATACCAATTAGCTGAGCAGCCCTGATTTATGCCAAATATTGCGATCTATAACCATAAAAAAGATTGTGATTAATCAAATCACAATCTTTTTAGTTAAGCGTAAATGACTTTGAAATTAATGACTCATTAATTGAATATCTGAACCGCTACGTTTCGGGTCAATCAAGATTTTGGCATGCTGTTCAGGATCACGTAATGCTTCAAATGCATTAGTTACACCTTCTAGGCCAACAACACCCGTAATGAGCGGTGAACAGTTCACTTTCCCTTCTGCAATCATGTGTAGCGCATCTCTAAACTCAAGCGGTGTATAGCCCAACACAAACTGAATTTCTAACTCTTTATTAATTGCAAGTGCGGGTTCTATTTTATCACTTTGCATGCACACGCCCACCCCAACAATTCGGGAAAACAAAGGTGCACCTTCAATAATTTGCTGCAAAACACCCGGTACGCCTACACACTCAAAAATAACAGGACGTTTTGGTAGAGCGCCTAATTTGTCAATCATGCGCCATCCATGCCACCACGGTAAGCGTGTCGCTTGCAACTTATCAAATAGTCCCATACCCATGTTAATTGCATCTGATACATTGCCAAGCAAACCAAATTCTTTCCAGTTGGCAAATGGTGATGTCTCTTTAGGGTCTACCACAATATCGGCACCACATTGCTCGGCAAGCTTACGTCGGTTTGGAGAAAAGTCACTGGCAACTACGGTTTTAACCCCAGCAGCTTTAAGCATTAATATGACACCTAGCCCGACAGGACCACAGCCAATCACAATCGCAGGTTCACTTGTTTTTACACGGCTACGGCGAACAGCATGCAATGCAACCGCCATAGGTTCGGTCATGGCAGCACTATCCGCATCTAGACCATTCGGTACTTCAAACATCAAGCTTGATTGAGCCAATACTTGCTCGGCATAGCCACCCGAAGCATTTGGGGAAAGCCCTGTAGACAAATAACCATGCTGATCTACATTTAAAAGCGGCATTGCGCAAACGAGTGTATCCGCTTTAAATTTATGGCGTGTTTTTGGACCGTAGTCTAAAACCTTGCCGCAAAACTCATGTCCAAGTACAAATGGGTCTGTAGACTTCGCTAAACCATTAAACCCGACACGTGCAGCCAAATCATGCATGTGGTCGCAGTGATGCTGCATATGTAAATCTGAACCACAGATCCCACATCGCACCACTTCCAATAAAACTTGTCCTTTTGCAGGTGTTAAGTTCGGTTGGTCCACTACTTGCAATGTTGCTTGATGACAAAGTACCGACTTCATTTGAGTGCTTCCTATTTCTTCTTTTTCATTTACTTGCCAGAAATAGATTTCTACAGATAAATTAATCGCTTTATCGGTTTGGTCTTTAGCAAGCCTTTATTCATCTTTACAAGTAAAAGGCAAAATACCAATGACCATTCTTCAGCCAATCCACTCTTAAAGAGTCAACACAAAAAGGCTCAGCGAAATTAAAAACAATAAAAATCTTGGTGCTTGTATCTTACACAGACTGTGTTGTCTTCTTAGGCCAGAACAATGTCATCAAAATTAAAACTTATACAAATATAGTAATTTCAAAAAACTCAACTCAACCATTTTCACAAAAACATAGCAAATCCAAACTTTTATCAGTGCATCTAAACAGGCATGATGAATTGATGCAAACAGATAAGAAGAAATTTATGATTACTAAAACGCTCCCGCTTACAGATATACACCGCCACCTTGATGGCAACATCCGCATTCAAACCATTTTAGAGTTGGGGCAACAATACAATTTAGATTTGCCTGCTTACGACATAGAATCTTTACGACCACACGTACAAGTGATGGATAACCAACCCGACTTATTAAGTTTTTTATCTAAGCTCGATTGGGGCGTAAAAGTATTAGCCAGTTTAGATGCCTGTAAACGTATTGCTTTTGAAAACATGCAGGATGCAGCACAGCAAGGACTAGACTATGTAGAACTACGTTTTTCACCGGGTTATATGGGAATGACCCATCAACTTCCACTTGAAGGCGTAGTTGAAGCTGTGATTGCTGGAATAAAAGAAGGTAGTCAGGCGTACGGCGTAAAAGCGAATTTAATTGGTATTATGAGTCGTACTTTTGGTCAAGAAGCCTGCGAAAAAGAATTAAATGCCCTCCTTGCCCATAAAAACGATATTAAAGCACTGGATCTTGCTGGAGATGAGCTTGGTTTTCCGGGCAATTTATTTATTGATCACTTTAAAAAAGCACGTGATGCAGGTTGGCACATTACCGTACATGCAGGCGAAGCTGCTGGCCCAGAAAGTATTTGGCAAGCCATTGAAGAATTAGGTGCAGAACGGATTGGACATGGTGTTAAAGCAGTTCAAGATTTAAAACTTCTAGATTATTTGGCTAAACACCAGATTGGGATTGAATCTTGTCTCACCTCAAATATTCAAACCAACACAGTGCCTTCTTTAGCAGAGCATCCATTAAAGACTTTTTTAGAACATGGAGTGCTTGCTACCATTAATACGGATGACCCAGCAGTAGAAGGCATTGAGATACAGCATGAATATTTAACTGCTGCCCCATTGGCAGGTTTAAGTCCTGAGCAAATTTATACAGCTCAAGAAAATGGACTTAAAATCGCATTTTTATCACATCAAGAAAAAGATGAGTTAAGACAGAAATATCAATAACAGAGAACAGAGAACAGAGAACAGAGAACAGAGAACAGAGAACAGAGAACAGAGAACAGAGAACAGAGAACAGAGAACAGAGAACAGAGCTTATATAAATAAGTTCAGATATTGGAGCAATTTGGAATTAAAATTTTATTATAGAAAACAAAAAAATTCCTTCTATCCATAAGATAAGAAGAAATGATTTTAATATATGGGATATTTTAGAAAGCTTGAACGCTTTTAAATATGGTCGGAGCAGTAGGATTCGAACCTACGACCCCCTGGTCCCAAACCAGGTGCACTACCAGGCTGTGCTATGCTCCGAAATTGGGGTGAATGACGGGATTCGAACCCGCGACAACTGGAATCACAATCCAGGGCTCTACCAACTGAGCTACATCCACCATCAAATAAGTTCTACGTACCAAGCTACCAAATGGCGCGCCTGACAGGATTCGAACCTGTGACCATCCGCTTAGAAGGCGGATGCTCTATCCAACTGAGCTACAGGCGCTTAACCGATGATGCTTATCATGCGATACTTCGCCGATCTTAAAATATTCTTTTAAGTGGTCGGAGCAGTAGGATTCGAACCTACGACCCCCTGGTCCCAAACCAGGTGCACTACCAGGCTGTGCTATGCTCCGATCTATCTCAGCTTTTGCTGTATCGCACATCGTGCGGTACGGTGTGCATTCTAGGCGCGACGCCCTCAGACGTCAACACCTATTGTCAAAAAAAGTTAAAAATCCTTATCAAATGTATATTTAACAAGCATTTTGAGGCTTTTTAACGTTTTAATGATGCACTAAAGGCTAACATTCGATCTAAAGGCATTTTGGCACGTTCAGCAAGTGCTGGGTCAACGTGTATTTCTTGATCACCTTTTTGTAAAACTTCTAAAATTCCATCAAGTTCATTCATGGCCATCCATGGACAATGTGCACATGAACGACAAGTTGCGCCCTCACCCGCTGTTGGGGCTTCAACCAGAATCTTATCTGGTACTGCTTGCTGCATTTTGTAGAAAATGCCACGGTCCGTTGCCACGATTAAACGTTGGTGTGGCAAAGTTTGAGCAGCTTTAATCAATTGAGATGTACTACCTACCGCATCGGCAATTTCTACCACCGACTCTGGTGACTCAGGATGCACCAATACAGCCGCATCTGGGTACAGTGCTTTCATGTTAGCAATGCCACGTGCACGGAATTCTTCATGCACAATACATGCGCCATCCCAAAGCAACATATCAGCGCCGGTTTTCTTTTGAATATAACGACCTAAGTGCTGATCTGGTGCCCAAATAATTTTTTCACCCAAGCTATCTAGGTGCTCAACAATTTCAACTGCACAGCTTGAAGTCACCACCCAATCCGCACGAGCTTTAACAGCAGCCGATGTATTGGCATAAACTACTACAGTGTGGTCAGGGTGCTGATCACAAAATGCCGTGAACTCATCGACTGGACAACCTAAGTCAAGTGAACAGGTTGCCTCAAGTGTCGGCATCAGAATTGTTTTTTCAGGAGACAGAATTTTTGCTGTTTCACCCATAAACTTAACGCCAGCCACAACCAGTGTAGAGGCTGCATGATCTCGTCCAAAACGGGCCATTTCTAAAGAGTCAGAAACGCATCCACCTGTTTTTTCGGCAAGTTCTTGTACATCTGGATCGCAATAGTAGTGAGCAACAAGGACAGCATCACGTTTTTTGAGCTCTGCTTCGATCTGTGCAAACTTTTGTTGTTTTGCTTCTTCACTTAGGCGGTTGTCTTTTGGTTCACCTAAACGGTCTAAATGCGCTTGTACAATGTTTTTTGCATCGTTGGCAATTAAAGTCGCATCACTCATAAAACGTCTTCTCTATCCTTCATGCTGGCATACCTGCTCGCATATAACGTTACTGCTTAAACGATTTACTAAATTCAATCATTTAATATCAAAAGATGGGGCTAATAAAAAAGCCTCTTTGTCGAGGCTTGATTATAACTGAATATTTACGAACGGTAATCTGCATTAATCTTGACATAGTCGTAAGATAAGTCACACGTATATACCGTGTCTTTGGCTTGTCCGCGGCCTAAGTCAACACGAATGGTAATTTCGGTTTGTGCCATTACACGAGCACCTGCTTCTTCGGTATAGTCCTCGGCTGCGCCACCATCTTTACAGATTTGCACGTCGTCTAACCATACCTGAATTTTAGACACGTCTAAGTCTTTCACTCCAGCATAGCCGATTGCAGCTAAAATACGACCCCAGTTCGGATCAGATGCAAAAAGTGCAGTTTTAACAAGTGGTGAATGCGCAATACTATAAGCAATGTCACAACATTCTTGAGTATTTGCACCACCTTCAACAGCAACAGTAATAAACTTGGTTGCACCTTCTCCATCACGGACAATTAACTGTGCTAAACGGTTCATTACACGAGCAAGTACTTCTAACACTTTAGCGTAGCGTACATCGCTTTCCGATGTAATTTCAGCACCACCAGCCTGACCAGTTGCCACAAAAATACAAGAGTCATTTGTTGAGGTATCACCATCAATGGTAATACGGTTAAATGAATGCTCAACTGTAGTCTTTAATAGCTTTTGTACTAAATCACGGCGAATAGGCGCATCTGTTGCCACAAAGCTCAGCATAGTTGCCATGTTTGGACGGATCATCCCAGCGCCTTTACTAATACCGGTCATGGTATAAGTCATACCATCAAGCTCAAATTGTTCAGATGCGCCTTTTGGCACTGTGTCTGTTGTCATAATGCCAGATGCCGCATCACTCCATGCAGCGTCTTGTACGCTATTTAATGCAGGTTGTAAGCCAGCGAGTAAACGTTCCATCGGAAGCTGCTCACCAATCACGCCTGTTGAAAATGGAAGTACTTCGAAACTGTTAACGCCAGCAAGCTCCGCTAACTTTGCACAAGTATCCTGAGCATTTTTCAAACCTGTAGGACCAGTACCAGCATTGGCATTACCTGTATTAATCACTAAATAGCGCGGATTGCCTTCGGCAAGATGAGCTTTAGATACATGAACAGGTGCCGCACAGAATGCATTTTGCGTAAATACACCTGCAACATTTGAACCTTCTGCAAATTCAAAAATGACTAGATCTCGTCGGTTTGGGTAACGTACATATGCTTCTGTTGAGCCAATTTTTACACCTTTTACCACATGCATTTGTGGCATTGTTACGTCACCGACAGCCATTTTTAAAACATCCAGAGTTTGTTATGAAAAGATTAATATTTCAGAAAATAGCGAGGTTATAAAACACGCTTTATATGAAATATCAGAATTGACAGCTTATTAGAAAAGCCTGAAAAAATCGAGCGCTAAAAATAGCTTATTTTTGCTCTAATCTTAATAAAATATCTTTCTTATCAAGACCACCGGCAAAACCAACCAAAGCTCCGCCCGCACCAATTACTCGGTGACAAGGTGCAATAATTGAAATCGGATTTTTGCCATTTGCAGCACCCACTGCTCGCACTGCTTTTTCATTTCCGATCTGAACGGCAATATCTTTATAACTTCTTGTTTCACCATACGGAATCGTAAGTAATGCCGTCCAGACCTGCTTTTGAAATGCAGTTCCTTCGAAATCTAGTGGCAATGTAAATTCACGGCGTTTGCCTTCAAAATATTCTTGTAATTGTTGTTCGGTCTTTAATAAAACTGGATGCTCAAGTTGTTCGACCAGCTCTGCCAGTCGAACACGTTTTGGATTTTCATTGTCCCAAAGTACTGCCACCAAAGCATTTTCATTCGCAACCAGCTTTAATTGCCCAACAGGCGAATTGATATACTTATAAGACAGCAACATACTTGATCCTCTTAGGATGGAGACGAAATTTTCATTAGAACCAGTCCAGATACAATCAGTACAGCGGCAATCATTCTCATCGCACCAATAGGCTCATGAAGAAAGAAAATACCAACTAAAAATGATCCAATTGCACCAATGCCTGTCCAAACCGTATAAGCAGTACCAAGGGGTAAAGTTTTCATTGAAATTGAAAGTAGAACTACACTCAAAATCATAAAAACTACGGTAATAATACTAGGTGTTAAGCGTGTAAAACCTTCAGACATTTTCATAGAATATGCCCAAATCACTTCAAATACACCTGCTAAAATTAAAATAGCCCAAGCCATAACATTCACTAATTTTTATAGTGTCAGGTCGTCCCGACATGATTACCCATTATGGGGGAGGTCGTTCCTCCTTTATGTGAGGACTCAGTTTACTTTAAAATAAAAAATGAAGGCAAACCCGAACTCAAGCTTGCCTCTATCAGAAAATATTATTCATTTTTTAACTGTAAAATTTTTCGTGCACCATTTAAAACGAACAAAACAATAATCAATCCAATAATTAAATCAGGATAACGAGAGCCTGTGATTGCAACCAGTATTCCCGCAATAATGACACCTAAGTTTACGATGACATCATTTGCAGAAAATATATAACTCGCCTTCATATGTGCCCCGCTCTCTTTATGGTCACTCATTAAGTAAAGACAACTAATGTTGGCCGCAAGCGCTAATCCCCCAATTAAAATCATTAAAATTGAAACTGGTTCACTGCCATATATAAAACGGCGCAGCACATCAATTAAAACGATTATGGCTAAACCAAACTGCAACCAACCCGAAAGATGTGCAGCCTTTAATTGAGCGTCGAGGTTTTTACCCACCACGAATAATGCAATACCATAAATTGCAGCATCGGCAAACATATCGAGCGAGTCAGCAATTAACCCTGTGGAGGAGGCAATGATGCCTGCCATTAACTCAATGACAAACATGACCCCATTAATCAGTAACAGCCATTGTAGTACCTGTTTTTGTGCTGCATTAGTTGAGGAACTTGGTCGAACCTTTTTGGGTTTTTCAATAGGCTCATAATGTGGTTGGGTTTGTTGTAATTCGGCTCCTAAACCTAGACGTTGCAGGCACTGCGTAATCTTTTCATCTTGAGTACTGTGATACACCGCTAAGTGGCGGGCGGGCAAATCAAAATAAAGTTCTTGAATATGCTCAGCATAAGAAGCTAAAGCCATTCTTACCATTTGTTCTTCGGCTGCACAATCCATACGGGGAATATGATAATAACTCACCCATTGGGTTTTATTTACCCTAGGTTCACTTGCCACAGAAAAGTCCTGAGCTGCTACATTTGAGCACCCACAGCTAGAACAGCTTTTATTTACATTTATTTGATTCTCTTGTTTTTCTAAAGCCATCTTTGCACCATAACTGACACAAAAAACAATGCCATCAGTATAAACCAATGGCATGTCATTAAGCTTACTTTTTGTTCGGCAATTAGAATTTTAGTGTTAACCCAGCTCCATAATACCAACCATGTTCTGAGTCGGTTCCAGTTTGCCAAGCGGTTTGTTTTAAACCTTTTTCATAACCATAACCGACATCAACAAATGGCATGACCTTTTTATTGATTTCATAACGGGTTTGAAAGCCAGCTTGTAAACTCGACAGGCCTGTTTTACTGGCATAGCGAGATTCATCTTGTAAAACAACATCTGCTTTTAAATAGGGCTTACCAATCAACTTTTGAGTAAAAAGCAAATCTCTTTCTGTCTCTAGGCTTAACTTCCATAACTTATCTTCACCTACATAAAGATAAGCATCGGTTTCAAAAAAGTAAGGCGCCATGCCATGTAAGCCCACTACACCAGCCCAGCGATCTTCCTTTTCGTCTTCCCGTTGTAAACGTTCATAGTTTACCCCGGCCTGTACATCCCAATAGTCAGCTACATTGCGGCTATAAAGTAATGAACCGCCATAATTGGCATCTTCTGACTCTGCTTTTTCAACGTGGGCTTTAATGAACAATTTATTTTCATCCGTTCCCACCCAGCTTTCCAATTCAGAAGAAAAACTGCTTTCACCCTCTTCATTTTGAGTCCAGCCAGTATCAATCTTTGTTGCTTGATAAACCTGTCCACCATGTTCGCGTAAATGATCGTGTGTTAAAGGTTCTTGAGCAAAAGCAAATACAGATATACCCGAGAAAGCACCGCAACATATCATTTGAGAAAATAACTTAGTGATGCGCATGACTAGCTCCTTTCTCATTTTCAGATTGAACAGTTGGCTGGGACTGAGCGGGTTGTTGTCCATCGTTGACTTGAGCAACAATTAATTTATTCATCATTCCAGCACTCATGTGATAGAGCAGATGGCAATGAATCGCCCATTCTCCCAAAGCATCGGCTGTCAATAACGCCGTAACGGTCTTTCCGGGTGGAACAATAATAGTATGTTTATTTGGTAAATTTTCAGCTTGTTGACCATTTTCCAATTGCATAAACATGCCATGTAAATGCATTGGATGAGCCATCATACTGTCATTCACAAACTTCAAGCGTATGCGTTCACCATACTTAACTTGTAAAGGTATCGTGTCACTAAATTTCTTGCCATTAATGGTCCAGATATAACGCTCCATGTTGCCACCTAAACGAATGACTAATTCTCGTTCGGGCGCACGGGTATCTGGCTGAGGTGTTAAAGATTGCAAATCGCTATATTGCAGTGCTTTCATACCCGCTGGCGTTGAAGCATTTGCCCAGCCATAAACTGGTTCATCCTTTTTAGACTTATTCTCAGATTGAGCAGGCATCTCATGATTCATATTCATCATAGTGTGGTCATGCTCGCTAGATGACATTGCCTGCATATCATGCTTCATTTCAGACATCGCTGACATATCATGCTTCATGTGCATCATGGAATGATCATGTTCGCCAGATGACATATTTTTCATGTCATGATCCATTTTCATCACTGTGTGATCATGATTAGCCTGACTCGTCTCTTTTTTCATTTCAGGCATGGCCGACATGTCATGTTGCATGTTCATTTGATGGCCAGCATGTTCATTACTTCCATCACCATGACTCATGCCCATATCATCCATGGTCAATAAAGCACGTGGGCGTGGTATTGGCATTTGGACTGGCCCCACAGCCTGCGTATTTTCATTGTGCAAAGTACCGATAGCAAAACCACTACGGTCAATAGACTCTGCTTCAATCTGATAATTTGGCTGTTTAGGTTCCACAATGACATCGTAGGTTTCAGCTGTACCAATACGAAACTCATCAATTGCTACAGGTTTAACTGGCTGCCCATCTGCACTTACAACTGTCATTTTCAAATTTGGAATTCTGACATCAAAAAATGACATTGCTGATGCATTAATAAATCGCAATCGAACCTTATCACCAGCTTTAAAATTAGCTGTCCAGTTTTGCTGAGGAGTCTTGCCGTTGACTAAGAAGGTATAGCCCGTCACATCAGACATATCGGTTTTTAACATCCGCATCTGATTCCACATCGAACGATCTTGCCAAGTTGCTTTTAAGCCCTGTGCTTTAACTTGCTTCCATACATCAGATACAGTTTCACGGCGGTTTTGATAATACTCAGCAGATTTTTTCAAATTCTTCATAATGCTATCGCTAGAAGAATCATGGAAATCTGAAAGCATCACTACATAATCACGATCAGTTTTTTCATGCGCCGCAACTGGTATTTTGCCTTTTGGGTAAATCACAAGCGGCCCATATAAACCGTCTTGCTCTTGGCCTTTACTATGGGCGTGATACCAATATGTGCCATTTTGTTTCACCTTAAAGCGGTAAACAAAATCTCCATTTGGAGCAATCCCTTTAAAATTATTAAAACCCGGCACACCATCCATTAACCCTGGCAGTAACAACCCATGCCAGTGTAAAGAGGTATCTTGATTCTTTAATTGATTATGGACGCGAATAACAGCCTCATCCCCCTCTTCAAACTCAAGGAGTGGTGCTGTAAATTTTCCATTTACGGTAATTCGTTTAAGGGGTTTGCCCGTAACATTGACTTGTTGTTCATTAATATTAAGGTGATATTCCTTAATTGCCGCGAGAGTCCATGGTGAAACCAATAGACCAAATACAGCGACGAGGCTGCTAATCGTTTTATGAGACATTGCTTTAATCCTTTTAACTAAAAAAATAAGTAAGAAAGGATTAAGCTTTTGGTGGACGTAAGATTTCTTGCCAGTATCCGGCTAAATGCTGTGCCTGATAAATACTACTAAATTGAGATGGAATAGGAATAAATGATGATTCAATATCTGGTATAGCTTGCTGTAAAGCCAGATTTACCATCTGACAATGGACCGGGTTACAGTCTTGGCAGTGTTTACCATGTTGGTGAGAAACCTGACTCATAGATTGATGACACGTTGCCTGCTCATCAGCTTGAATATGCATAGAGTGATGTTTCATTTGCTCACTATGACACGGCATAGTATGAAGATCATGCTGCATAGGTGTCTGAGCAATAGACACACCACTCCACCCAATAACTAAAGTCATCAGGAACACAAACCAAGCATACTTGCGTAAGTGTTGCAGTGTCATCATTTATTGCCTTGAGCAATCTATTTATCTTAGTTGTATTAGCATAACCAAGTTTTTAAACAGATACAATTTTCCATCTTAGTTGATTGTTGTTAAGGTCATTAAGCAAATGGAGGCTGATGCTGAAGAACTAAGTCAATCACCTGTAATGCACCTTCTTGCTCATTATTTGCAGTTGTGTAAGGAGCAACGGCTTTTAAGGCTTCAACTGCATTTTCGACTGCAAACCCATAACCTGCTGCTTTAATCATCTGGATATCATTATTGTTATCACCAATCGCAACGACTTGATCGGGTTGAACCTGCCATTTTTGCAATAATAGCTTCAAACCATGTGCTTTGTGCTGGTCCGGAAGAATCAAATCGATAAAATTAAAGCCACTTGAGACTGGTACCAAAACCTTATCTTTTACAAAACTTTGCTTCTGAAAATGCTCAAAAATTGTAAAACTTTCATTTTCCTGCGCAGTAAAAGTAATTTTACACACCAAGTCATCTAGTGCATAAAAGTCATCTATAACCGTCAGCTTTTCAAAATAGCGAGCGACTTTAGCATAATCTTCCGCGTTCATACTGCTATGCACATAAGCACTCTGTTTTCCGCAGATCACCATTTTAGAGGTATACACTGGGTCAATCGCATTTAAAATCTCAACGAATTGCTCTTTGCTTAAATGAGCAAAAGCTAACTCTTGCCCCGCATCTACAACATGAGCACCATTTTCGGCAATAAAAGCAATCTCATGATTAATTTCTGGAAAATACGTAACAAGCTTTGCAAGCTGATTACCACTAGCGACTACAAAACGGATATTATTTTGTTTTAGTTGTTCATACTGTTTTAAAAAACGTGCTTTGTTGTACTGCTTCTTAGAATTAAGAAAAGTCCCATCCATATCTACCGCTAAAATTTTTACTGTCATTAATGATCTAGGTCTCTTACTAAAATCTTATTAAATCAAATTTAGCTTTATTTTTCATGACACTTTTACAGTTTTCTATTCAATATATTTTAAAAAGTTTTACACAAGCCCTCTCGTTTTTTGCACAGGTTATTTTTTAGCAAAGCTTAATAAAAAAACAGATCCCAAAATATCCCGATAGAATAGAAAAAGAACGCCAAAGCGTTCTTTTTTCATACATTTTGCTTAGAGAATAAACGGTTGATCTCATTTTGTTTATTTTACCAACATCTTATCCATATGGTTATCAACACAGTTATCCATACAGTTATAAACAAAGTTATCCACAAGTTTACTCTCAGCCTAATATTCTTTTTTTAAGCGTCTACACTACCGACTTTTGCAAGCTCTGCACGCATTTGATCAATCACAACTTTATAATCTGGTTGACCAAAAATTGCCGAGCCAGCAACGAACATATCAGCACCAGCTTCTGCAATTTCACGGATATTTGCAGGACCAACTCCACCGTCTACTTCTAAACGGATATCACGGCCACTTGCATCAATAATTTTACGCGCTTCACGTAATTTTTCTAAAGTCATTGGAATGAACTTTTGGCCACCAAAACCTGGGTTTACACTCATTAATAAAATTTGGTCAACTTTATCAAGAACATAGTCTAGATAATGCAATGGTGTTGCTGGGTTAAAAACTAATCCTGCTTTAGCACCACCAGACTTAATAAGCTGTAATGAACGGTCAATGTGATGAGAAGCTTCTGGGTGAAACGTAATGATATCTGCGCCTGCTTCTAGGAAATCACCAATAATACGGTCAACTGGAGATACCATTAAATGCACATCAACAGGAGCAGTAATTCCATAATTTTTTAAAGCCTTACACACACCTGCACCAAAAGTTAAATTTGGAACATAGTGATTATCCATCACATCAAAATGCACTACATCGGCACCAGCAGCTAACACTTTGTCTACATCTTCGCCTAAACGAGCAAAATCGGCAGATAAAATAGAAGGAGCAATCAAATAAGGCTTGGACATAGGTGGATGACCTGGCTAAAAATTTAAGGAGAGGCTAAAAATTATAACAAAAAAGAACCTACTTGGCCCGCTCTTCCTTGCTTAAATGACAACATTTCAAACTTGCAACGTAACGTTGCTACTATAGAATGCCAAGTGCCAAACGAATTTGTTAAGGTACATTAAACCAATGTGAGGATTGATAATGAAAAGCACAACTCATCTATTAACAAATGATGGAAAACGCATTGCAAAACGTCTAGTTAATCATTGGAAACATAAGTTTGAAGTACAAGAAACTGAACAAGATTTTAAAATCTTAATGCCTACCGCAACCATTACGCTTGCACCAGAAACAGAGCAGTTAAATGTTGCTATTGATAGTCAGTTAGATGACCACAACCACTTAGAAAAAGTTGTTCTTGATCATCTAAACCGCATGGCTCAACAAGAATTTCAAGTTGAATGGCAACACTAAATTAATTAACCAGATACCTTTTCTAACTGGATTGCATGGAACTGCAAATGCTCATCCATAAAAGTCTGGATAAAATAATAGCCATGATCATAGCCAGCATGTTGTCTTAAAGTTAAAGGCTGTCCTGCCTTTAAACATGCTTGCTTAAATTTTTCAGGGTGAAGTTGTTCATAAAATTGGTCATCTAACCCCTGATCCACCAAAATTTCATTAAATACCGCACCATTTTTTGAGACTAAAGCCGTGGCATCATGAGCCAACCAGCTCTCACGATCTGTACCTAAATAATGGCTAAATGCTTTTTCACCCCATGCACATTCAGTTGGCGCGCAAATCGGTGCAAATGCAGACACTGACTTAAACTTCTCAGGATATTTAAAAGCTAAAGTTAAGGCGCCATGTCCCCCCATCGAATGTCCAAAAATACCGACTTGTTGAGCATTGACTGGAAAACTTTTTAAAATAAGTGGATATAACTCATCGATTAAATAGCTTTCCATCTGATAATGCTCAGACCAAGGCGCTTGCGTCGCATTAATATAAAAGCCTGCGCCTTGACCTAAATCCCAATTGTCACCTACTGCAACTTGTTCACCACGAGGTGAAGTATCAGGTGTAATCAGTATAAGACTAAGCTGGGCAGCCATATGCTGTGCATGTGCCTTAATGGCAAAAGTTTCTTCAGTACATGTTAAACCCGCTAAGTAAAACAAAGTTGAGCAAGGTTTGCCTTCTAAAGCAGCAGGTGACAAATACACCCCAAACTTAGTAGAGCCTTTTAATAATTGAGAATCAAACTGATAAATGCGCTGCTCACCTTCAAAGCAGCGGTTTTTTTGCAGGAGTTGCATCGTTTTTAGCCTCTGTTTGTGTCTGAGCAATATTTACACTACCTGTATTTGGTTGAGGAAAAAGATATTTTTCCAACTGAGGTAGCATAAGTTCCATATTCTTACCAATCATCCATTGTGGCTCTGAAGGTTCTACACCTTGAGCTACTTCCCATTTGGTTACGGTTTGCTTAGCAGCATTAAACGAATCTTTCATAGAAGACTGCTCTCGCATCGCCAAATCAAAGAAAGCTCGTCCAAAATAAGTATAATCAGCTTCGTTATTACAACCGAACGAAGTTTTATCCGCAGCAGATGCCGTAATAATTAAAGTATCAGGTGACTGTAACGCCGGAATAAAACTTCCTGAGTAACAAGCAGAAATGACAATCACACGCCAACGTATCCCCGCTTTATCGAGCGTTTCACGTAACCATTTCGGATCGACTTGCCCCAAATCTAGAGGTGCATTTTCAATTTCAAAATGGTTTTGTTCACCGTGCGATGTCATATATAAAAATAACACATCACTATCACGGTTCATTTGCTGGCCCATACGGCGTAAGGCCAACTCTATACTGGTTTTAGATGCAATCGGGATTTCAGTTCGGGTATCCGGATTATTGACCAGCATCATTGAACGCCCGACTGTACCAAAACGCGTATCAAATTGTTCTTTAATACGAACCACTTCCGATTTAAAAACGTCTTGATAACTATCGCCTGCAACACCCAAGAAATACCAATGACTTTTAGCTAACTCACCATATTGAACTTGCTCTAAAGCATCATGAAGTAATTTACTTTGTGCATAAAAAGCATCTTCGGCAAAAGTAGGTGGAGAATCTTCCACTTTCCAAATAGGCTGATCTTTTACTGAAAGTTGCCAAACCACCATGGTCGCAATGGTCGCAACCATAACCAATGCCCGCTCCCACCAAGGCCACTTAAGCTCACGTGAGAACACCCAAATGACCGCCAAACTTTGCCACACAAAAAGTGCTACAAACAAACCAGGTAAAATACCGTTATAAATAGCATCCGGAATAAAGTTTAGATAACCATTAGATCCCAAATATTGAATTAAACACTGTATTAATAAAATATTGGTATCTAAAACCAACCACAATAAGGCTGGAACCAACATTAAACGCGGCTGATTAATACGCTGTGATAAGAAAATACCAACAATAAGCGCAATAAAAGGCCAAAGTGCGTATCCTATTAGACCTTGTGAGTTGAAGTCGCCAATTTGACCGGCAACAAGCCAACTATAAAGTGAGTTGGTACACCCACCTAATACTCCCCAAACAATGAGCTGAAGAATAGAGGGATGTACGATCTGTAAGGAACGTCTTGACCCCAAAAATAACCACATTCCGGCAAGCTGGTTACTTTTAAAATCATGCCAAAAGTTAATGGAAGGTTTGAGATCAATCATAAAAAGGTTTCAAAAATTTCGTTTTTGTCAGGCACCATAAGTGTATGCCTGCTAAGAATTTTAGCAATCATGCTTTTGAACTATATCACATATATTTGTACATTATTCAAGCAATAAAACTTAACCTTACATAAGCTTACTGAAAGTAAGCATCAAAACGACAAGCATCCCCCTGCCACTGATGGGCTGGTTCTTGATTTGCTAAAAAAATAGCATGTCGTGGACGTTTTACAATCACTCGCTTTGCAACTTTTTTGGCTAGCTCAAGCAAATGATCACCCAAATCCATTTCTCCATCTTCGGGTAAAAGTAAATGCAAAAGCTGCATCTGCTTTTTGACTTGGGCTTGTTTTTTAATTGCTTGTTGATTTTGATCGCGCTGTGGGAACATCGGGTCAAGGTAGACCACATCAACTGTTTTTGCTTCTTGATCTAATTGCTGTAAATAGCTTGCAGAGTCGGCGAAGAGCAGTTGAATACGATCCATAAATTGACTTAAAAATGGATCACGCTGTGCCTGAGCTTTTGAATCCTCAAGTAAAGTAAATAAAATCGGATGACGCTCAACGAGCTGGATTTGGGCACCTAGATAAGCCATAAGTAAGCTGTCATGACCTAAGCCCGCTGTAGCATCGACTAGTACTGGCTTTTCACCTAACTGACAAGCACGAGCAATCATTTCCGATTTAAGACTTGCTCGTTTTAAACGCGGAATTTCAGCTTTCCAGTCAGGCTGCATTTTCATGCCATTAGCAGATAACCAAAGTCCGTTTTCATCTACACAAAGAGCCAAGTCAGGATTTAAACGTAAAAAACGGGCATTAAGTTTTTCAATAGGCTGTAAATCGACAGTCACGCCTCTAGAATAAAGCACAGCTTGGTAGTGCTGTGCTTGTTCTTGAAAATCTACTTCAAAATATATGTGCATGCGCAGTGCCTTTAATTTGTTTTGCCCTGATCCGCAATTTTTTTCCATGCATCATCACGTAAGTAAACCGGTAAAGCATGTTCAGCATCAACCCACTGCTTTTGCGCTGCATACACACGTGCAATCGAAGCAATGTCTTGTGCAGTGGCAGTGATTGTTTGATATTCTGCATCAGTTTGAAGAAGCTTAGCACCCGAACCGATTAAGCAATGCTTTGCATAGGCAGCCGCTTGCTCGTAGTTCATTAATTTTTCTTCATCTATACACTGCATGATGCCTCGCTCATCTAGAACAAAACTTGCAATGTAAACTTCATTCATACGTGCATCGAGTACCGCAGTCACCTGTTCTAAACCTTCAAGTCGGTAAGCTGCTTGTGCGAGAGCTTGTAAGGTAGAAACGGGAACCACAGGTAAATCTTGTGACCAAGCTAAAGCCTGAGCAACAGCAGCATTAATTCGAACACCACTAAAAGAACCGGGCCCTCGACTAAAGGCAATTGCATCTAAACCAGCTACGTCAAGTCCGGTTTGCTGTAACCCTTGCTCAATCATTGGCAAAATGGTCTGGGTTTGTGCTTTCGCTCGCGTATCGAGTTGGAAAAAGAGTTCTTGGGTTTCATCGATTAATGAAATGGAACATTGCTCGTTTGCAGTTTCCAACGCCAGCAGTTTCATGCACAACCTTAGTATTCAATCAGATTAAAAACGGAAGTTATGATACCCCACTCGGCTCTGATAGGCGAGTTGTTCCTATCTAAATAAAAATGCCAAGCTGGTGCTTGGCATAGAAAATATCTCGCTAAAATTTTAAAAGTGGAATTCTTTCAAATCGGTATAGCTTTTAAAGTGTTCAGCATAATGTAGTGCGCTCAAGCGTATTTTTGCTGCGCCTTCTTCATCTAAAGTTTTTACAATTTTTCCAGGTGAGCCCATTACCACTGAGTTATCTGGAATCACTTTACCTTCCGGTATTAAAGCATTAGCACCAATAATACAGTTCTTACCAATCACAGCTCGATTTAAAATGACGGCGTTCATACCAATCAAACTGTTATCGCCAATTGTACAACCATGCAACATGACTTTATGACCAACGGTGACATATTCGCCAATATTTAGCTCAAGGCCCGCATCAGTATGTAATACCGAATTTTCTTGAATATTAGAAAAATTACCAATCCGAACGACACAATTATCGGCACGTACTACAGCACCAAACCAAATACTGACCTGACGGCCTAGTTCTACTTGTCCAATAAGCGTTGCGGTTGGAGCAACCCAGCCATCCCATGGCTCATGTAAGGCTTTTGGATGCTGCCCTTGATAGCTATACATCATAATTTATCAGTCCTGATCTTTATTTTTTATGAGAAAATTTTGGCATTCCAAACGTTGGTGCATTCAGTAGAAATGGCCATTCTTTTTGGTAGCCTAAACCATATTTAAATAAGGCAATTAACATTCGCGCTGTGAGCCCCCAAATAATTTCATTATCAATCTGCAAGCTTGGGAAGTATAAAGATTGATGAGCATATCGCACTTCATATGGCGTCGGACGCGTCTCTATAAGTTGCTGTAAAGGCACAAAGAAAATTCGATCAATTTCGGTGGGCTGAGGAATTAAAGTTACCTCAGGAGGAATAAGCCCAACAATCGGTTTTACAGACAAGCCACTTCTTGCACGTTGCATCGGCAAATCGCCTAACAACTGCACATCAAACGGATTTAAAGCCGTCTCTTCTTGGGCTTCTCTTAGCGCTACAACAATATTACTAGTATCACTAGGGTCACGCTTGCCACCAGGAAAAGAAACTTCCCCCGCATGGTTGTTCATATGTATTGAACGGCGTGTAAGCAGTACCTTAGGATTATTTTCATTCGTAATCGCAATAAGTACCGCAGCTTGTGCTTCTTGTATGCGGGTGGAAAAGCGCAATCTTTGCTGTAACTTTTGTGTTAGCAAGTGCTCTTCCATACCATTCACCTATTATTCTGTCTCTCTTTGCATCATATCTGAAAATCAAACTTAGGGAATAGAGTTGATGCGTAAGTCTAAAAATTCAGTTATGCTGAGGCATCTCTATACTCGATGATAATTATGAGTTTCTGTGTAGCGTGTGGGCATAAAACCGAACAAAAAATTCCTTTAGGTGATCATAAAGTACGCCGTGTTTGTACTCATTGTGGAAATATTCACTATGAAAACCCCAAAGTAATCTGCGGTGCCTTAGCGTTATGGGAAGACAAAGTACTACTTTGTCGTCGCGCGATTGAACCTCGTTATGGCTTATGGACTTTGCCTGCGGGTTATATGGAATTATTCGAAACTATGGAACAAGGTGCGGCGCGTGAAACTCGTGAAGAGGCAGAAGCCGAGATTGAAATAGAACAACTTTATTGCATGTACAATATTCCCCGTATTGGGCAAATTTATGTGTTGTTCAAAGCACAGCTGAAAGATGGCATTTTCGGTGCTGGAGAAGAAAGTATCGAATGTCGACTGTTTGAAGAACATGAAATCCCATGGGGTGAACTTGCCTTTCCTAGTGTTGAACACACATTAAGACATTATTTTGAAGACCGTAAACAACAAGTTTTTCCAACACATCTAGAGACGTTAGGAACTCGTTTAGACCATACAGGCTAATCAATTAAATAATAAAAAAGACCGCTTTTGCGGTCTTTTTTATTTGTTGAATATGTTAAGACTTAGTTTTAATTGCTTTACAAGCTGGAATAGATTGATCGGCAAGTTTAATTGTTACTGTACCAAATTTACGTTGAGCCAAAGCTTTATCCGCAGCGGTTGGAGCAGGCACATCCTTAAGCATATTATAGCTTTCTTGAGCTGCCGCATGTTGATTAAACCAAGCCGTATTATTATCAAAATTAATGCTTGTACTATCCACCTTATTTGCCAATAAATTAAATAGATTCAATTTCGCAGGCCCCGGAGAAACGCCTACAAAAGTTACCCCAACCATCACACCATCAATATTTGCAAATTTTGGATTAGATAAAATCATACGAACATAAACAGATTGATCACCATTTAAAGGATCATTAAATGTCGCTGCTGTGGTACCAATTCGATATTGTTGCATACCATTGTTATCAATTAAACTTGCATCTGATACCGTAGCACATTGACCAGACATATCCGTTGTTGTCGAATTAGGTTTGATATCAGTACGAATATCACCATGCTCATCAATCACAATACCTAAATTTACAGGTTGGATAGTGGTATCTGAGAAATTAAATGTTAAAGTAGCGTAAAGAGGGAAAATATATTTTTCTCCTGTCTTTACATTCCCTGATGTTTTAAAAACATTTCTCTCTAGATAACTAATAGGATTACTTTTAATAATACTCAATACCCCATTGTAGTTATCACCATCAACATTTTGGCGCCAGAGACCATAGTGTTGTGGATTACCTGTACTTAGCTTCGTCAAATACTTATAGAATGCTTCTGTACCCGCCACTCCATAATCATTAAAGAATTTTCCTTGATAAATCTGTAGATCTTCGTTTGGATTATTTGAAAAACTCAAACGGAGTGGTGTAGTTGACTGAATTTCTCGACTAACAGGATTTAACCAATTATTTTGTGCATTTACATTGAGTTTAGCTGGTTTAACTTTTGTAGTTAACAAATACGGATTTTGTACTTTGTTATCTATTACAATGGCACTTCCCTTCCACTGTAAACCATAGCCCAACGTATAACCTTGACGGTCCGATAATAAATAAAGATCATCTGTTGAATGACGTAAGTTAATTGTATTATTCAAGCATTCTTCCTGAGTACTTCTATTGCAACCATTAAACACTTGATAATTTTGAAGGATTGTTGAGTTAATAAATAAATTGAATGATTGGAAAACACCAGCATTACTTAAATTAGTCGTTTGTACTAAAAGTTTATATGCATCATCATCAGAAATTTGATTTACATCTAACCACGGTTTCAAAATACTTGCATAAGCTCCGTTTTGGAACTCTGTAGCAGTTACGCTCTGAGAAATTTTAGTAAGTTGATCTTTCTTTATATCTGTAAGTTGAGTGGGTTGTATATCACCGATGAGATTATCACCATTTTCTACACCAATGCTTTGGAAGATTTTTATTAAAGCAATCGCCACTTTAATTGTTTCATCATTTTTATCTAATGTTGTTGGTGCTTTACCTGTAATACCACTTGCTAAATCCAACACTCTTAAATATATCGGATTGATCTCTTTAGACTTACCATTAACGGCAGTAAATTTCCCAATCGTATCAAGATTAACATTTCCTAAAAAAACCTTTTTATTATCTTTACTTTGAATATAAAAACGTGCTGTATCACCAACCTTACAGGATCCTATTACAGCATTTCCTGAAATTTTAGTCGCATAATGAAAATTTGTGGCAGAACTACAATCAAAATTGATACCCGCTATTGGATAATCTAAAGCAAATTGCAAACAAGTTGAATCTTCTGCACCATTATCACTAGTAGTTGGTGTACAACTGCCAGAAGTTAAGTTTCCGTTATTAGTACCAGAATTTGGATCTTCATTAATTGTCGAACTTCCTCCACCACAACCATTTAACATCAATGCAATTGTGGTAAGAGCAAAAGGCCATAAAATTTTTTTATTCATTTAGCTACCCTACTTATTTTTAACGTAATACCGAAATTTGAATTTGTCCCTGATTTGTTAACTCTTTTTCTGTAACATCCACGGCAGAAGATAAAGGCGTCATCATAATATAATGTGCTGAAGGCGGTACTTTTAAAACTCCTTGAATCGATGCATGCTGTAACATAGTCGAAGGATAAGATTTGCTTTTAAACCCGCTCACTCCTTCCAAAATACAGCCTTTATCATCCAAAAATACAACGAGTGGCCAATAATATAGAGGCTTCTCATTACTAGAAGCAAAAGATATAACTTTTAAATGCTGAACAGAAGGATTTAACTGTACCAACTCATATTCAAACTTTTCTTTCAATGGCTTCCGTGGCCATAAGTTTACTTCCTTATTTATGCTAAGCGTTTTAATTGATTTTTTATAATCTTTAATAAAGCACTTATCTTGTTCAAAAGCTGCTTCTAGCTCTTGTGAAGACAAACGCATATACGTTGGTGCTAAAACAACAGTAGAGTCTTGGTCTTGAGTTTGTCGATTGAAAAGCTGATCTAAAGTTGATCGACTTACACCCTTTTTCCGCTCTACTGATTCAGTGCGCCCCAAACCATCAGGCATAAGGTAAAACCGCTTTTTACCTTCAAGGTTAAATTCTTGATCTTCAAGATATTCATTATTTACATACTCTACGCCATCAATAGTTGTAAATTTAGATTTATCGAGTGAAGA
Organism: Acinetobacter sp. FDAARGOS_494; assembly: GCF_003812225.1. Lineage (NCBI taxonomy): Bacteria > Pseudomonadati > Pseudomonadota > Gammaproteobacteria > Moraxellales > Moraxellaceae > Acinetobacter > Acinetobacter sp. FDAARGOS_494. Next base: position 2,388,829 of record NZ_CP033866.1, on the reverse strand, counting down.
ATCGGAGGATGGTGCAGCTTGAGATGTACTCTTTATTGGTGGAGGAACGAGAACTAACTTTTTTTGCCATTCATTATTAGATACTGAAGGGGCATTTCCGCTCTCAATAATTTTATTTTTTTCTGGGGATGTTTTTAAATCATCACTGACTACTGAAACAGTTTTTGTATTTTTCTGAGTTTTTTGCGGTGCAGTCGGTGCAGTCGGTGCAGTCGGTGCAGTCGGTGCAGTCGGTGCAGTCGGTGCAGTATTTAATTTTTCTTGGACATGTTGTTCCAGTTTTTTCGGTGAATTTTTAATTTGTTCTTTTTCTTTAGATGTTTTTTGTACAGAATCTACTATTAGTGGATTCTGCTGAGTTTGTGGTTTTCTTTCCTCTATTTTAGGGATAGGTTGTTTTTTCTGATCAATTCTTTTACTCGGTACAATCATAGGCCGCCCATCTGGCCCAATAATTGTATAAAAACCGTCTGCATAAGATACAGAAATACTGGCTATCGCAACGCATAAAGTTGTGATAGCGACTTTAGGTCGAAATATCCCTTTATATTGTTTTACCATTTTGTTCTATAGCTCAAACCAAGTACTGTAACTTTTGTATTCGTTTTTACATCTAAGCCAGAATAAGGGTTTAATAAAATATTATCGACACCACATTTATTCGATAAAGTACTCGTACAAGCTGGGATGTTGTCACGACTACGAAGGAACCCTACTGAAAGATCTAGATCTGTATCTGCATCAAAACGATAACCTACACCAAGACCAAATAATTGTGCGTTATTAATTGGAACCATGGTATTGCGTTTGTCATTAGGTATTGAACTGGCACGAGGCTCATAACCAGCTCGTAATTTCAAACGATCAGTTGCTGAATATTCAAGGCCAATCCCCCAACTCCACGGCGATGTAAATTTTAATGGTAATGCTAAAGAATTATCAGTAACGTCATTAGATAAAAGTTTAGCAACTTTTAATAAGGTGATTTGGCGGTCAAACTCAAATTTAAATTTATTCCATGCCGAATAATCAGTCCATCCAACATCTAAATTTAATTGTAAATCTGGCAATATTTTATATTTAATACCCGCTTGAAAATGTGCTGGGTATTCAAGATCCATTGCAACCAAACCGGACTCAATATCAGGAACATAACCGGGTAAGCCAAGAATAGCAGCTAAAATTTGGCCTGTTGCAGAAGAATTCAGGCCACGTACTAGCTCTTGAGGTGCTTTGGCATTATCAATCATATATTTACCTTTTAGACGCATCTTGGCTGCACTTTGATATACCATACCAAAACCAAAATCGTCTGTTGGTTCCCATAGCAATCCCAAGTTATAGCTTGGACTTAATGATTGTTCTAAAGAAACTTGTAAGGCACCCATTTTATTAAATGGGTTCATTCCTTCTTTAGCATTACAAATTCCTAATAACAACAAATCAGTAATCATATCGTTATTATCTTTGAAGGGTGCGCACACCACATCATCGACCATACGTAAAACACCAATCATTTCATTAGGAAAACGTAGATCAGTTTTCAGTGCGATTGCGTTATAGGACATCCCTACGGAAGCACCAATAGATAAATGATCATTTACCTGATAACCAAAAGATGGCGATAAATAAGTGATCCGCTCAACTGCAACTTGCTGTCCCATGTAGTTGCCTGGATTACCATTTTCAGCTCCGAAACCTGCGACTAATGGTGCATACATAGCTGTAGCATAGGTGACTTTTGATCCTGGTGGCTTATAGGCAATTCCGGCTGTAGGGGCAACTAGTGGATAACCCGCCCCAAGATCAACCATCTTTTTAAGAATTGGTACATATAAACTTGCATATTCAACATCACCATGTACTGATCCTTTAAAATCTGTACAAATATTAGCTGAAACCTCAGGACCATCATTACAAACAAGTGGGTCATCGGAATAACCAAAAATGTTATAACCAGGTGGAGCGGAGAACTCACGTTGAATATCGAAGTTAGCAAGAATCCCCTGCACATCTGTTTGCAGCCCATCAATTTTTGCTAAAGCTGCAGGGTTAAAATGGACTGCACTAATACCTGGAGGGTCTGCAGTTACAGCATTCCCCATCGATAGTGAGCGGATATCAACAGCTAAGTTTTGTCCTAATTGAGCATTGGCAAAGCTAGAAAAACCGGAGATAACAATTGCCGCCGTTAAAGGACATAATTTAGGATATTTCACCTGCATATCTCCTTATTTTTGTTTTTTCTCTGTACACGACAAATTTCACAGAACCCTTATCCTATCAGGATTCTGCTTTCTTAAAATTGCCAAAATTTCCTTAAACTCTTCTTTTTTCCCAAAACCAATTAAACGCTGAATCGCCATTTGAACATAGTCTAAACCATAGCGAAATAAACTCATTGAGAGTCGTCCATGCTTCTTTATTTTTATCGCTTTTTTTTGATTATGTTGCCATTCACCCGTTAAGTAACACCAACAGAAGCTTATAGCTAACACCGCAATCAATTTTTTCACTCGTCTAGGGTCTGTCAAGCGCGTATTTTCAAGATTAAACCCGCGTCCTTTGAGACAACTGAATAAGGTTTCAATTTCCCAGCGTAATGCATAATCCTGAATAGCATTGGCATTAAACTGAGGAGAAACGACGAGTAAAAGCTCTCCATTTTCTAACTGTAGTGCACTTATATATAGTTTCACCCGACCAACCAAAATCCGTCGTTTACGACATTCAATTTGACCAACTTTAAGATGGCGAAATAAATCACTAATTTTATGATTCTTTCCTAAATGATTGGTGACAATGAAGTTTTTTTAACACGAATGCAGAAGTTGATGTCTTGTTCAATTAACCATGTAAACCACTGCTCACCGATAAACTCTCTGTCTGCGAACACATTCACAATACGGTCTTTACCAAAAATGGCTATAAAGCGTTGAATCAAAGCAATACGCTCTTTCGTATCTGAATTTCCACGTTTATTAAGCAATGTCCAAAGGATAGGTATCGCTATTCCACGATAAACGATTGCGAGCATCAGGATATTAATATTTCGTTTTCCCCATTTCCAATTGGTTCTATCTAAAGTCAGTTGCACTTGGTCGAATGAAAACATATTGAAAATCAACTGAGAAATTTGACGATAATCAAAATACTGACCTGCAAAGAAGCGCTGCATACGTCGATAAAATGATTGTGGTAAACACTTGATGGGCAAGGCTTTAGATGCAGAAGAAAGATTACATGTTTGCTTTAAAATAATCACAAGCATGATGAGCGCAAAGCACTTTAAATGTGACTTGTTCCATTTTAGAGATTTGTTTAAGATAAGATATAACTCATTGAGATGTGTCATAGTATTCGTCGTTAGAAAACAATTATTGTGACATTATTTCAATGAGTTATCTATTTTTGTCGTGTACAGAGTTGTTTTTTATTAAAACCTAAAATATCTAACGGGAATGACAAACCAAGTGAAATATCTGGCGCATCTTCGGTTAAACCAATACCAACGGTACCGTTAACAATCGTTTCAGGTGAAACCCGAACACCTAAAGCAAAAGACAACATCGCACTACTTTGATCAGGTGATTTATAGCTTTCTCCATTTTCAAACTGGAATTCGGCATCCATATTGAAACTTTGCTGATATGACATGGTTAAAGACACATCATAGTTAAATGAGTAAGCGAAACCAAAAGAAAAGCCACCGCTAATCCCTGGATCAAATGAAGTTAATGTACGCGAACCTCGGGCTTGATTAAGGCCACTTTCTTTAAAGCCGTAATTGGCAGAAGCAGAAGCAAAGAGAACGACTGGATCAATATATTTACGGGTACTTGCTCCCACACCAACTGAGTAATAACCTTTACCCGTTGACAATTCATCTAAACCAATCTCATAAGGACTATCGCCAGTCTTCGTTGACAGGCTACCAAAAAGAACCAAAGGTAAACGACCTTGTTTTAAAGGAAACGGCTCCCAACGTGCACCAAATGAAATATCTCCCAATCCTGCAGTTGTTGTATCACGAATAATTTCAGACTTTGCTACAAAAGGAAGAGTTGCGGATAAAGTTAAGTTATCTAATACCCCATATTGCAAAGTAAAACTATTTGTTAATGTATGGTTTGCATCTTCCTCAACACGTAAACGGTTGAGCTGAGAGGAATTATCCGATAAGGCTAAATCAATACGAGTATCACGATAATAAGTGTAGTCAAGATCATAATAAGAAGAAATTACACCCTTCTTAATCAAAGAATATTGGCGCTCATTTGAAGTAAATACCTCTTGTAAATTTGTCTCCTGGCTAGCATCACCTTCTTTTTTCTGTAGTGCACTTGCTGCTTGATGTGCCTCACTATTAGATGCTGGAACTACATTATTAGTTTCAGAGACATTAGATGTTTGTGTAGTACTATCTGTTGTAGCCTCACTAGAACTAGCAGTATCTGAAGCACCAGAGTTTTCATTTGCTTCTACAGACTGATTAGAATCGGATACTTGCGTTGATTGCACTTGATCTTCGGCATAAATTGTCCCTGTAATGGCACTCATACTTAAAGCCAACACACTCATCTTTATCCATCGATTATTCATGTTTTTCCCACCCAATTTATTTATTTTACTAACTTTAAATTTGACTATTTACGCTTGTAATAAAGCCGCATATAGGTTTCTATCGGCTGTCCATAAGTCGCAGAATGATTATCGTTATCCAAGACACGCCTCATAGTTGATGCTTTGTTTGCTAAACGGTCATAATTAAACGCTGGATATTGCACATCAACAAAAGCATATCTATTAACCGTTGCATCTTCCACATGGCGCATATCTGCATCTTTTAACGCCAATAAATCTTTACGCTGTGATGCAGGAACAGAAATAACAAATAAAGTATTATTATCCCAAATTTCTTTAAAACGCCCCTCATCAAAACTGATATTCCCTAAAGCAGGGTCAGCTACGTATACTCTTCCATCTTTATAAGCTTTATATACGACAAAATGTTTAAAACCAGCATATGAAATAGGCACAATTGCTGGCTGCCCCAGTTTGACTAAATCAGAAAACTCACCTCGATAACCACCGCTTTCTAAACCAATTGCTGTGACAAAGCGTTTCATATCAAGTAATGAGAAACTTCGTCGCTCAATAATACGTTGATATTCGCCATACTGCAGCAAACCACTCATTGTTTGCTGTTCAGTTAAACTTGTTCCAACATAGCCGTTTAATAAAGTCGTAAGCGCAGCAGATCCACAACTATAATCGTAGGCTTGCCGAACAATACCACGAAACTGGTCTTCAACAGCTGGTTTTATAGTAACTGGTTCAATATGATTTCGATGAAATGATAAATTACGCGAATCGGCAGTCTCTGTATAATAAACAGTTCCCGGCGGCTTTTTTTCTATTTCAAAGGCTTCTGTCGCAAAGTAATACATCAATGCTGAGCCTAAAACTATCTCTAACATAAGCACTTGGTCTAAATGGTGGCCTAACCGGCCTTATTCATTTTATTCTTAGAGCAATAGCTCTACATCCCTGTGTGTTGAAGATACCTTTTTTTTCTGTAAAAAACAGCTTTTTTTTAATCTTTTTGATGAATGCATAGTTTTACATTTATAAACTGATAATTAATTCTCGTTTTCAAATGTTTTATATTCTTTCCTATTATATAAGCTAATATTATTTAAACAGAAAAGCATAGATATTAGTTTTATTAAAATAAATAAAAAAAGCGCGTATAAACGCGCTTTTTACAAATCTTTAAATTAATGACCAGAGATAGTAATTGTAGATTTACCCACATTTAAACCTTGAATTTCCAAATCACCAATTGAAGCATTACCCGCTGCACCTAGGTGTACGCCTTGTGCATAAACATTCATACCTTGCGTACTGTTATTTTGGATACGTAAACCTGTAGGAACTACAGAAATATCTGCATTTACATCCAAGTCACCAGTTGTATTACCAGCACCACGAACCATTACTTTGTCTAGGACAATTTTACCGCCACCTGCAGCATCATTAATACCGAAGTTAGATAGTGTTAAACCACCTTGCAAACTAGAGTTCACTTTAATCATCGCGCCTTGCGGAGTTGAACCTAACTGAACATTTGCAGAAATTTGGCCCAAAGATAAATCTAAGCCAGAAATAATTTCAGTTGGAGCTGTTTCAGTAATACCACGTACAGCGGTTGTTTGATTTAACGTACCAGAAGTACCTACACCAATTGAACCTACATGTACATCAACCGCACCTACTGTTGCAGCAACGTTTAAGAAAGCGCCATTTGAACCAGAAGCACCATTTGTGTCAATTGCTAAATCTAAAAGATTACCTGTACCTTTTTGAGTTACAGTGACACCACTAATTGCGATTGCACCAGCAGTACCTGAAGCACCCGTAATACCAGTTGATGTTGCTAAACCATCATTATCGTGTAGATATAGTTTATCGATAGTAATACCGCCTGAACCTAGAGCGATACCAATATTAATACCATCTTGACCTGTAGCAGCACTGAGCGCAGCATCATCCATTGATTGCATTGCCATTGCATTTGCACTGATAGCTAAAGAAGAAACTAAAGCAAGTTTAGTGAACATTTTCATTGAGCACTCTCCCAAGAGCATTTATTTTTTGACTTTAACCACTCTTACTGTCTCAAGTTGCATTTTTCTTTTATGGCAACCGAAACTTCCAATCCTTGAGTAGTTTTGCTTAGCAATTACTAAATTACAGCTACGTTAATTTTTGTTCAACTAGTGTAATGCATTTTTTGCCAATTACCCGACAAACGGTACGGCGTCAAACTGACTAAAAAGATTTATTACTATTCTGAAATCTGAAGGATAATTCGATTATTTTTTCCACGAAATGTTAGGGTCTTTTCACTCAACTGCCTGTTGAACTCTAACTTGTAGTAAACTATGCCACCTCTTCCAAACTCTCACATGTTTAAAATGTCTCATTTAAAGAAAAAAATCTCTTTAGAAAGCTATTACTCCGCTGCTGATATTTTAAAAAAATTAGAAGAGTTAACTGGACTTGTATATCTTCAAGATGATAACAATCCTGTTATTGGTTTTTTGCCAAAAAATTATTTAATCACTCAAAATAACCAAAACTTTTTATTCACTAAAACTGATTTAAATAAATATAAGTTTTCATCTTATATAGAAAATCTTTTAGATTTTACACAATTCCAATCTCAAGAACTAAAAAATAGCAATAGAGAAAAAATAAGTTTTAAGGGCGGATATATTGGTTTTATTAGTTATGACTTTTCTGCACATCAATTTATAAATAATCAATCACATAAACAACCGTCTTTATTTATAGGTTCCTATTATTCTTTTATTAAAAAAATAAATAATGAATGGTATTTTTTTAGCGATGAAAATAATGCTTTTGAAATTTTTAACTATCTTTCAGATCTCCTCAATAAACCTGCTAATAAACTACAAAAAAATAATTTTAAACTAGAACAAAATATTCATCCTCGCTGGTCTAAAAATACATACTTAACTGCTTTTCATAAAATACAAGAATATATTAAGGCAGGAGATTGTTATCAAATTAACCTTACTCAAGAATTCAAAGCGAATTTTACTGGTTCATTATTAAATAAAGCAGATGAGCTATGGAATTTAACCAATGCACCATATTCTGGTTATTTAAAATTAACAGAATTTGAGTTGTTAAGTTGCTCTCCTGAATTATTTATTGAATTTAATGTAAATAAGCAAATTAAAACCAGACCCATTAAAGGTACAATGCCTCGTTATGAGAATAAAGAGCAGGATTTACTTTCAAAACAAACTTTAAAAAATTCTAAAAAAGATCAAGCAGAAAATGTGATGATCGTTGATCTATTACGTAATGATTTGAGCATTTATGCCAATACAGGTTCGGTAAAAACAACAAAACTATTCGAAATTGAGAGCTTCAATCAAGTTCATCATATGGTGAGTGAGATTACGGCTACACTTAAAAATGATATTAATCCTATGCAGATGTTGCTCACTGCTTTACCAGGAGGCTCAATTACAGGAGCTCCTAAAATTCGGGCAATGCAAATTATTGAAGAGCTAGAAGGCGCACCTCGGGGAGCATATTGCGGCACTTTAGGATATTTTAATTTCGATGGTACTGGACGCTGGAATATTTTAATTCGTAGTTTTCAACAATATCAAAACCAGCTCTCTATTTGGGCAGGCGGCGGTATTACTATTGCTTCAGAGGCTGAGGCTGAATATCAGGAAAGTCTTGATAAAATCTCTGCTATGCTGAACTTGATGAACAGCACAGCAGAATAAGTATTAAAGAATATCTTGCTTCAAAGTTTGAACTAAACGCGCGTTTTGCTCATTAGTTCCAACCGTGATACGTAAAAACTGATTAATGCGAGGCTTATTGAAGTAACGAACAATAATGCCCTGCTCACGTAATTTTTGTGCAAGTTGCCCAGCATCATGCTGTGAATGCGTAGCAAAAATAAAATTCGCTTTCGATGGCAAAACGTTAAAACCAAGTTCAGTTAAATCACGAACAAGTTTCTCTCGACTTGTTATAACTTTTTGGCACTGCTCTTCAAAATAAGCCTGGTCTTCAAAAGAAGCTACCGCTGCTGCAATAGCAAAGCGATCAATTGGATATGAATTAAAACTATTTTTTACAGCCTCAAGTGCTGCAATCAAGTGCGACTGAGCAATCGCAAATCCGACTCGTAGGCCTGCTAAAGAACGAGACTTTGAAGTCGTTTGGCATACCACAAGATTTTCATAGCGGTTTATCAAACTTACAGCTGACTCCGCACCAAAATCAACATACGCTTCATCAATCACAACCACGCGGTCCGGATTTGCCTGTAATACTTGTTCGATTTCTGCCAAGCTGAGCGCAATACTTGTTGGTGCATTTGGGTTGGTAATAATAACCCCACCATTTGGCTGGGTATAATCTCGCACATCAATTTCGAAATTCTCATTGAGAGGAATTTCTTTTGTTTTTGTGCCAAAAAATTGGCTATAAACTGGATAGAAACTATAAGTGATGTCCGGATACAGGATTGGTCCATCTTGAAGAAAAAATGCTTTAAAGATATGAGCCAATACCTCATCAGAACCGTTACCTACAAAAACTTGAGATACATCAATATTCTGTTGTTTCGCAATTGCTTGCTTTAACACTGTCGCATCCGGATCTGGATATAGACGCAGCACATCGGCTTGTTCATGTAACACCTCTTGAACTGCTTCTACTACTTTTGGTGATGGTGGATACGGGTTTTCATTGGTATTTAACTTTAATAGATTCTGGATTTTAGGTTGTTCACCTGGCACATACGGCTCTAATTCACGAACCTCAGGACTCCAAAAACGCATTTGTGCTGTAGATACAGTCATAGTCTTATCTCAAAAAAGGGCTGAAAGTCAGCCCTGAATAATCATGAAAAACACTGATAGGCTTAAAACTTATTGATAACGATAACGCGCCGAGCGTGCATGGGCATCGAGATTTTCTTGAACAGCAAGTACATCAGCTGTTTTAGCCAAAGTCTTAACGCCATCTTTTGAACACATGATCAAACTAGAGCGCTTTTGAAAATCATATACACCAAGTGGCGAAGAGAAACGAGCTGTGCCTGATGTCGGTAATACGTGGTTTGGGCCAGCACAATAATCACCAATTGCTTCAGGTGTATAGCGACCCATAAAAATTGCCCCTGCATGACGAATATCTTGGCTCATCGCTTCAGCATCATCAAGACATAGTTCCAAATGCTCTGGTGCAACCTGATTAATTAAATCAACTGCTTCAGCACGGTCTTTTACCAAAACTAATGCACCACGATTTTTAATCGATGTACGCGCAATCTCGGCTTTAGGCAATTCATTTAAATGTTTCTCAATTGCAGACTCTACTGCTTCTAATAATGCTTCATCTGGAGTAATGAAAATAGCTTGAGCTACTGTGTCATGTTCAGCTTGAGATAATACATCCATCGCTAACCATTCAGCATTATTCACACCTTCTGCATAAACTAATATTTCAGAAGGTCCAGCAATCATGTCAATACCCACCTGACCAAATACAGCACGTTTAGCAGCTGCCACAAATCGGTTTCCAGGACCCGTAATTTTATCAACACGTGGAACAGTTTGAGTACCATAAGCTAAAGCAGCAACAGCTTGTGCCCCACCAATGGTAAATACTCGGCTAACACCTGCTAGATAGGCGGCAGCTAAAACGAGTGGATTTAGTTCACCATTTGGGGCTGGCACAACCATAATAATTTCAGGTACACCAGCCACATGTGCTGGTACCGCATTCATAAGTACAGATGAAGGATAAGATGCAAGTCCGCCTGGTACATAAATACCAACACGGTCAAGTGGAGTCACTTTTTGTCCTAGGGTATTACCCAAATCATCCACATAAGTCCAGCTATCTTGTTTTTGAGCTTCATGAAAAGTACGAATACGATCAGCTGCAAGTTTCAGGGCTTCACGAATCTCTTGATTTAAACCATCAAAAGCAGCTTTAAGTTGTTGTTGAGACAATTCTAGATCGGAAAATTGATGCGCTGGATGTCGATCGAACTGTTGAGTAAGTTTTAAAACATGATCATCACCATGCTGACGAACATCAGCAATAATTTGATCTACTGTTTGAACTAAATTAGGATCATTAACGGTTTCAAAAGCTAAAAGCTCGGCAAAAACCTGTTTGAAGTTCTGATCTTGAGTCGATAAACGTCGCATCAATTTACCCACAAGGCGAAAAAGAAAAACCAAGTTTACTCTTTTTCTAAGCTCTTGTGGGCATCATATCTACAACTATCGCAAAAGCATGATAGGAAATTACTTTTAACGTGATTGAACAGCTTGTTCAAGTTGGGAAATGATTGGGTTCAATAAAACCTGTTTACGCTTAAAGCTCGCTTTATTGACAATAAGACGTGAAGATACTTTGCAAATTTCTTCTAATGGCTCAAGACCATTTGCTCGTAAAGTATTTCCAGTATCCACTACGTCAACAATATAATCGCCCAAACCAACTAATGGTGCTAACTCCATAGAACCATAAAGTTTAATAACATCCACCTGCTCGCCTAAGCTCGCATAATATTGACGTGTAAGATTGACATACTTAGTGGCAATTTTTAAACGACCTTTTGGGCGTTCCATTCCTACTTTACCAGCAGTCATTAATTTACATTTCGCAATCTGCAGGTCCAATAACTCATAGACATGCTGAGCGCCATGTTCCATAAGTACGTCTTTACCTGCTACACCTAAGTCAGCTGCACCATTCTCAACATAAGTTGGCACATCAGACGCACGTAAAATTAAAATACGAACCTGCTTATGTGTGGTTGGAAAAATCAACTTACGCGATTTTTCCGGGTCTTCAAGCAAGTTAATACCGGCTGTAGCAAGTAAAGGTAATGTTTCTTTTAAAATACGTCCTTTACTCAGTGCCAAGGTTAAACCATGATCAAAATTACCCATTACGTTAAAATTAGGATCATCGTTTCTTACGTCATTCATTAACTTACTCGCTTAATTTTGGCACCTAAACCTTGAAGTTTTTCTTCGACATGCTCATAACCACGGTCAATATGGTAGATACGGTCAATTAATGTATCACCTTCAGCAACCAAAGCCGCTAAAACCAAAGAGAATGAGGCACGTAAATCTGTTGCCATTACAGGTGCTGCTTGTAATTTTTCAACACCCGTCACAACAGCATCATGGCCTTCGACCTGAATATTAGCACCCATACGTGACAATTCAGGAACATGCATGAAACGATTTTCAAAAATGGTCTCGGAAATCGTTGCAAACCCACGGCCAATTGCATTTACAGCCATAATTTGTGCTTGCATGTCAGTCGGAAATTCTGGGTGAGGTAGTGTTCTAAAACTTACTGCTTTAGGACGCTTACCCAACATATCCAATTCAATCCAGTCATCGCCACGGGTAACTTCAGCACCCATTTCTTCAAACTTATCTAAAACAGCCTCAAGCAATGAAGGATCTGTATGGGTGGTTTTTACACGTCCACCAGTAATCGCAGCAGCAGCTAAGTAAGAACCTGTTTCGATGCGGTCTGCAACAACTGCATATTCACAGCCATGTAGACTTTCTACACCAGTAACAACCAATGTATCCGTATCTAAACCTTCAATTTTTGCGCCCATTTTAATAAGCATTTGCGCAAGATCAGTAATTTCAGGTTCACGTGCAGCATTACGAATTGTGGTTACACCGTCTGCCAAAGCAGCTGCCATTAAAATATTTTCGGTACCACCAACAGTAACCATATCAAAAACCACTTCGCCGCCTTTCAGACGACCATCAACAGTGGCATGTACATAACCATTTTCAACTTCGATATGTGCACCCAATGCTTCTAGGGCTTTTAAGTGTTGATCTACTGGACGAGAGCCAATAGCACATCCACCAGGTAATGAAACCTTGGCATTTCCGTAACGCGCTAATAATGGCCCTAATACCAAAATAGATGCACGCATTGTTTTGACAAGCTCATAAGGAGCAAACTGGTTATCTAAAGTAGAAGTATCCGCCTTAACCGTGTCATTTTCATAACTAATTGTAACACCCAGTCCACCGATTAATTTTACCAAAGTATTTACATCTTTAAGATTTGGAACATTGGTTAATGTAATTGGAGAGTCAGCAAGAATCATTGCCGCAAGTAACGGTAAAGCCGCATTTTTAGCACCAGAAATGCGTACTTCCCCTTCGAGCTTAACACCGCCCGTGATTAAAAATTTATCCATTAATATTTAAGCTCCGAAAAGGCTTGCTTTGCGCCATTCATCTTTGGTCATCGCACGAATTGTTACGGCATGAACTTCGCCACTTGCAATATAAGTATTTAATGGTGCATAAACTGCTTGTTGGCGGGCAACAGTACGCTTACCTTCAAATTGATCATCCACAATACGGAGGTCAAATTTTCCAGCCTGTCCGCTCACCACTACTTCCGCCTCAGGAAAAGCTTCTTTTAAAATTTGAGTGAGCTGTTCACTATTCATTGCAAAGACCTCTGACACAACCTACGGTGTAAAACGAAGTATTTTACTATAACTTTTTCAAAGAATTCAGTACGTGTTTATATTTTATCAATAAAAAAAGAGGCTATATTTCAAGCCTCTCTCAATTATTAAAAACTTATTAAATAGAAACAGCAACTTGAGAATACGTACATTGCATTTTCCGATATTTTAACAATTGTTTTTTTAATTTTTCAGTCAGTTTTTTTATTGAAGTATACATATCATCCGCTGTTGCTTGAGCAAACAGCTCAATTCCAGGTAATCGAACTATCGCTTCAGCCACATGATTAGAGCTACCTTTATGTGAGCGCTTATCAATCTGATGATCTTTCGTTAATTTAATCTGCATACTATTCACCTGATCAAGATGTTTCGTTAACTGATTAAATTTTGCTTTAATATTTTCTTCTATAGCTGGTGTAATTGCTAAATGATGTCCACGAATCGTTATTTGCATAATTCTATCCCTCACCTTTTTGGGTTATATAAAGAAGAACTAAAACGATTTAATGCAATCTAAAAAGATGATTTGGGACAATTAAACCATTTTAGCTACTCCTCTTGGTGAAAATGAAATTTCATTATTTCGTCATAATGAATGAGTAGAATAGCCATACTTCAAAATTTAGATCAAGACTTTTCTCTCGGATGACGATGGAATATGTAACGATTCTCTATATTTTGCTACAGTCCTTCTAGCTACTTCTATTCCCTCCTCTTTCAATAAAGCAGCAATTGCATTATCAGACAAAGGTTTACGCGGATTTTCATTAGAAACTAACTTTTTAATCATCGCCCGAATTGCGGTAGAAGAAGCCTCACCTCCTGTGGTTGTCCCCACATGACTAGAAAAGAAGTATTTCAACTCAAAAAGTCCACGTGGAGTAAGCATATACTTATTTGTTGTAACGCGAGAAACGGTCGACTCATGTAATTCTACTTCTTCTGCAACATCCCTTAGTACTAAAGGTTTCATTGCTTCGGGACCTATTTCAAGAAATGCTTTTTGATGCTCAACAATACAAGTCGCAACTTTTAATAATGTTTTGTGCCGTTCATCAATACTTTTTATAAAATTTTTAGCCTCAAGCATTTGATTACGTAGGTATAAATTATCATCACTTTGATCTGCCCTACGAATCATACTCGAATAAAAAGAATTGATTCTTAATTTTGGCATCACATCAGGGTTTAACTGAACTTGCCAATGCAAGTCCTTCTTGGCAACGACTACGTCAGGAATTTGATACTCTGATTCTTGCTTTTCAAAATCCATGCCTGGATAAGGCTTTAATGTTTTTAATAAATCAACTGCAAATTTTAATTGTTCTTTGGAAAGCCCTGTTTGCTTCAATAATTTATTAAGATCATTCGCAATCAGTAATTCGTAATATTGAAGTAGACTTCTGGCTTCTTTCAAATATTCAGTTTCTCGAGGCAAGAACTCCAACTGAACTTTTAAACATTCAGCTAAATTACGAGCTCCGATACCAATTGGATCAAGACGTTGAATATGTTTTAAGACTACTAAAACTTCATCCTCTTCCACTTCCTCGTCTATATCCATCTCACTTAATAAATGCTGTACTGCCAAAATAATCTCTTCTAATTCAGCATCCAGAAAACCTTTATCATCTAAAGCATCAACTATGCAATAAGCAATCAACTGATCTATTTTTGAAAAATGTAGTAAGTTCACTTGCTCCAAAATATGTTCTTTAAGCGTCAGGTGAACTTGGCGATTATCTTCACGCTCTTCGAACTCAGGAGTACCCAAAGCAGTGGATTGATGTGTATAAATGTCATCCCATTCAGTATCAACAGGCAAGTCATCAGGTAAGTGATCAGCATTCAACTCTGTTGTAAGGTCATCTGTTTCTTTGTGTTCTAAAGTAGATAAACTTTCTGCTAGTGATTCATCTTCTACTTTTTCAAGTAATGGATTACTATCTAATTGAATTTGGATTTCTTGCTCTAATTCTAGGCTAGAAAGTTGTAGTAAACGGATTGCCTGCTGCAATTGAGGCGTTAACGATAATGAATTCGCAACTTTCAATCCAACAGATAATTTCATATATTTCTCTTTCCAAAAAACAAGCAAAAATCATGCCTATTAATTATTTATAGCATAGAGTTCTGATTTATCCTATACATTGACTCATCAATTCATGAGAAAAATAGAAATTTATTTATTAAAAACGATAGGATTTTTATTCTGTCTTATTCTTTAGTATCGATGATTCTTTGAAATAACTCTTTTCTGATTGCTTTCTTGATATAAAAAAACACCCCCAACCACTGGTTGGGGGTGTTTAGAATAATGAGCTGGCGATGACTTACTCTCACATGGGTAATCCCACACTACCATCAGCGCTAAGAGGTTTCACTTCTGAGTTCGGGAAGGGATCAGGTGGTTCACTCTTGCTATGGTCGCCAGCACAACTGTTTATGGATACTTGCTTAGGTCTTATTTAATGCCGAAGCGTTTTCCAAATCTGTAACAGACTGGGCTGAATTGAATCTTACTTTATCTGTTCATTTTAGCTAGAGGTATAACTAAATCAAGTTGTCTTGCATACTTAAGAATCGATTGATGCTTCATATACAACTGCTTGGGTGTTGTATAGTCAAGCCTCACGAGCAATTAGTATTGGTCAGCTTCACATATCACTATGCTTCCACATCCAACCTATCAACGTCCTAGTCTCGAACGGCTCTTTAGAGGACATAAAGTCCTAGGGAAATCTTATCTTGAGGTAGGCTTCCCGCTTAGATGCTTTCAGCGGTTATCCCTTCCGAACATAGCTACCCGGCGATGCGACTGGCGTCACAACCGGTACACCAGAGGTTCGTCCACTCTGGTCCTCTCGTACTAGGAGCAGATCCTCTCAAATTTCCAGCGCCCACGGTAGATAGGGACCGAACTGTCTCACGACGTTCTAAACCCAGCTCGCGTACCTCTTTAAATGGCGAACAGCCATACCCTTGGGACCTGCTTCAGCCCCAGGATGAGATGAGCCGACATCGAGGTGCCAAACACCGCCGTCGATATGAACTCTTGGGCGGTATCAGCCTGTTATCCCCAGAGTACCTTTTATCCGTTGAGCGATGGCCCTTCCATACAGAACCACCGGATCACTAAGACCTACTTTCGTACCTGCTCGACTTGTGGGTCTCGCAGTTAAGCGCGCTTTTGCCTTTATACTCTACGCGTGATTTCCGACCACGCTGAGCGCACCTTCGTACTCCTCCGTTACTCTTTAGGAGGAGACCGCCCCAGTCAAACTACCCACCAGACACGGTCCTCGTCCCGGATCACGGGACAGAGTTAGAACCTCAACATTACCAGGGTGGTATTTCAAGGACGGCTCCACTGGAACTAGCGTTCCAGCTTCAAAGCCTCCCACCTATCCTACACAAGTAAGGTCAAAGTTCAGTGTCAAGCTGCAGTAAAGGTTCACGGGGTCTTTCCGTCTAGCCGCGGGTACACTGCATCTTCACAGCGATTTCGATTTCACTGAGCCTCTGCTGGAGACAGCGCCGCCATCATTATGCCATTCGTGCAGGTCGGAACTTACCCGACAAGGAATTTCGCTACCTTAGGACCGTTATAGTTACGGCCGCCGTTTACTGGGGCTTCGATCAAGAGCTTCGCTTACGCTAACCCCATCAATTAACCTTCCAGCACCGGGCAGGCATCACACCCTATACGTCCACTTTCGTGTTTGCAGAGTGCTATGTTTTTAATAAACAGTTGCAGCGGCCTGGTTTCTGCGGCTGTCGTCAGCTCAGGAAGCGAGTTCCATCACCAACAACAGCGTACCTTCTCCCGAAGTTACGGTACCATTTTGCCTAGTTCCTTCAGCAGAGTTCTCTCAAGCGCCTTGGTCTACTCGACCTGACCACCTGTGTCGGTTTCGGGTACGATTCCTGTGTAACTGAAGCTTAGAGACTTTTCCTGGAAGCATGGCATCAACCACTTCGCTGTACAAGTACAGCTTGCTATCAGATCTCAGCATAGAGTACCCCGGATTTGCCTAAGATACATGCCTACATCCTTTCACCTGGACAACCAACGCCAGGCTGATTTAGCCTTCTCCGTCCTCTCATCGCATTACACAGAAGTAATGGAATATTAACCATTTTCCCATCGACTACGCCTTTCGGCCTCGCCTTAGGGGTCGACTCACCCAGCCCCGATTAACGTTGGACTGGAACCCTTGGTCTTTCGGCGAACGGGTTTTTCACCCGTTTTGTCGTTACTCACGTCAGCATTCGCACTTCTGATACCTCCAGCATGCTTCTCAACACACCTTCATCGGCTTACAGAACGCTCCCCTACCACGTATACAAAGTATACATCCGCAGCTTCGGCACATAGTTTTAGCCCCGTTACATCTTCCGCGCAGGCCGACTCGACTAGTGAGCTATTACGCTTTCTTTAAAGGGTGGCTGCTTCTAAGCCAACCTCCTAGCTGTCTATGCCTTCCCACATCGTTTCCCACTTAACTATGATTTTGGGGCCTTAGCTGGCGGTCTGGATTGTTTTCCTCTTGACTACGGACGTTAGCACCCGCAGTCTGTCTCCCGGATAGTACTCATAGGTATTCGGAGTTTGCATCGGTTTGGTAAGTCGGGATGACCCCCTAGCCGAAACAGTGCTCTACCCCCTATGGTATTCGTCCGAGGCGCTACCTAAATAGCTTTCGGGGAGAACCAGCTATCACCAGGCTTGATTAGCCTTTCACCCCTATCCACAAGTCATCCCCTGGCTTTTCAACGACAGTGGGTTCGGTCCTCCAGTTAGTGTTACCCAACCTTCAACCTGCTCATGGATAGATCGCCTGGTTTCGGGTCTATACCCAGCAACTAAACGCCCTATTAAGACTCGATTTCTCTACGGCTCCCCTATACGGTTAACCTCGCTACTGAATATAAGTCGCTGACCCATTATACAAAAGGTACGCAGTCACACCACGAAGGTGCTCCCACTGCTTGTATGCATGCGGTTTCAGGATCTATTTCACTCCCCTCACAGGGGTTCTTTTCGCCTTTCCCTCACGGTACTGGTTCACTATCGGTCAGTCAGGAGTATTTAGCCTTGGAGGATGGTCCCCCCATATTCAGACAAGGTTTCACGTGCCTCGCCCTACTCGTCATCATTATGTGTGCCCTTTCGTGTACGGGAATATCACCCTCTACGTTCGCACTTCCCAGAGCGTTCCACTAAAACACACATAACTTAATGGGCTGATCCCCGTTCGCTCGCCGCTACTGAGGGAATCTCAATTGATTTCTTTTCCTAAGGGTACTGAGATGTTTCACTTCCCCTCGTTCGCCTTGCAACACTATGTATTCATGTTGCAATACCTACCTTAAAGTAGGTGGGTTCCCCCATTCAGACATCTCCGGATCAAAGGATATTTGCCGCCTCCCCGGAGCTTTTCGCAGGCTATCACGTCTTTCATCGCCTCTGACTGCCAAGGCATCCACCACATGCACTTAATTACTTGACTATACAACCCCAAACAGTCGATGTTACCTACAAGTTAGTAACTTCAACATTTCAGTTTAGAGCACTGTGCACTTAAGCACCGTACAGCTTCAATCTAAATTCACATACCAAAACGCTTGATTCAGTTAATTTGCTAGTTCTCAATTCATCTAGATTAATTGCTTAACCTAAACTCTTGAGTGAACAATTTATTTCAGACTCAATTTTGCCAATCTGTTAATGAGTTAATGTGTCTTCGTCAGATCACACTAATTACCGTGATAATGAAATCACAGAAGTTAATAAACCAAGATCTCAATCTTTATTTACTAATTTCTGTAATCCGAACTTATCTTAAGTTCTGGTGGAGACTAGGAGAGTCGAACTCCTGACCTCCTGCGTGCAAAGCAGGCGCTCTACCAACTAAGCTAAGTCCCCAGCTTACATCATCAATCATGTATCTTTTATCTATAACTTCAACCAGTCAAAGTCATGGTGGGTCTGACAAGACTTGAACTTGTGACCCCACGCTTATCAAGCGTGTGCTCTAACCAACTGAGCTACAGACCCTCAGATACATCTATGAAGAACAACTTGTTGTGGATTCTTACCAATCGTCAATCTTTCGTTAAGGAGGTGATCCAGCCGCAGGTTCCCCTACGGCTACCTTGTTACGACTTCACCCCAGTCATCGGCCACACCGTGGTAACCGCCCTCTTTGCAGTTAGGCTAGCTACTTCTGGTGCAACAAACTCCCATGGTGTGACGGGCGGTGTGTACAAGGCCCGGGAACGTATTCACCGCGGCATTCTGATCCGCGATTACTAGCGATTCCGACTTCATGGAGTCGAGTTGCAGACTCCAATCCGGACTACGATCGGCTTTTTGAGATTAGCATCACATCGCTGTGTAGCAACCCTTTGTACCGACCATTGTAGCACGTGTGTAGCCCTGGCCGTAAGGGCCATGATGACTTGACGTCGTCCCCGCCTTCCTCCAGTTTGTCACTGGCAGTATCCTTAAAGTTCCCATCCGAAATGCTGGCAAGTAAGGAAAAGGGTTGCGCTCGTTGCGGGACTTAACCCAACATCTCACGACACGAGCTGACGACAGCCATGCAGCACCTGTATCTAGATTCCCGAAGGCACCAATCCATCTCTGGAAAGTTTCTAGTATGTCAAGGCCAGGTAAGGTTCTTCGCGTTGCATCGAATTAAACCACATGCTCCACCGCTTGTGCGGGCCCCCGTCAATTCATTTGAGTTTTAGTCTTGCGACCGTACTCCCCAGGCGGTCTACTTATCGCGTTAGCTGCGCCACTAAAGCCTCAAAGGCCCCAACGGCTAGTAGACATCGTTTACGGCATGGACTACCAGGGTATCTAATCCTGTTTGCTCCCCATGCTTTCGTACCTCAGCGTCAGTATTAGGCCAGATGGCTGCCTTCGCCATCGGTATTCCTCCAGATCTCTACGCATTTCACCGCTACACCTGGAATTCTACCATCCTCTCCCATACTCTAGCTCACCAGTATCGAATGCAATTCCCAAGTTAAGCTCGGGGATTTCACATCCGACTTAATAAGCCGCCTACGCACGCTTTACGCCCAGTAAATCCGATTAACGCTCGCACCCTCTGTATTACCGCGGCTGCTGGCACAGAGTTAGCCGGTGCTTATTCTGCGAGTAACGTCCACTATCTCTAGGTATTAACTAAAGTAGCCTCCTCCTCGCTTAAAGTGCTTTACAACCATAAGGCCTTCTTCACACACGCGGCATGGCTGGATCAGGGTTCCCCCCATTGTCCAATATTCCCCACTGCTGCCTCCCGTAGGAGTCTGGGCCGTGTCTCAGTCCCAGTGTGGCGGATCATCCTCTCAGACCCGCTACAGATCGTCGCCTTGGTAGGCCTTTACCCCACCAACTAGCTAATCCGACTTAGGCTCATCTATTAGCGCAAGGTCCGAAGATCCCCTGCTTTCTCCCGTAGGACGTATGCGGTATTAGCATCCCTTTCGAGATGTTGTCCCCCACTAATAGGCAGATTCCTAAGCATTACTCACCCGTCCGCCGCTAGGTCCAGTAGCAAGCTACCTTCCCCCGCTCGACTTGCATGTGTTAAGCCTGCCGCCAGCGTTCAATCTGAGCCATGATCAAACTCTTCAGTTAAAATCATTTTGCACCTTATTTATAGACAAGGTGCCAATTCTGGCTCATCAATTACTGACTTAAATTTCGCTCAAATAAACTTCGAGTAATTTAAACCAATCAATCAATGAAAATTATTTCGATTAATCAATCAGTAAAAATCCACACAAGTTGTTCTTCAATTCTCTTAATGATCTTCTTACTGGTTCGTCACCAGCAAGCTAGGTCGGCTATATTACTCTTAATCTCTTAAAAGTCAACAGGTAATTTCGATATTTTTAAAACTTATTCTCTAAACCATCTCATCATCAAATTCATCACTTAAAGCAATCAACCTAATCACAAGTAACTGTTTTTCAACAAGTTTCTATCTGCATCACCGCCGATGGATGTGCATTATAGACCATCTCTCTCCCTTTGCAACCCCTTTTTATAGCATTTCACACCAAGCGTACATTTTTTAGGCTTTTTGGCTATATTTCTATATAATTTGATCAATTTTACATTGATAATAGCTTATCGCTTCTGTATTAAAATATATCTCTACCCAACTGCATATTGAATATAGCCTGGCTAGCGGTTAAGGAATTATATGAATTATTCTAATTTACTTTTGTCGAGCTTATTAACTGTAGGTCTTTACACCTCAGCCCATGCTCAAGAAAATCTTACTGAAGAATCTGCCGCTAGTTCGGAAGATGTTACTTCAACCCAGACTCAGCATAGCCGACCTCACTTACAAATTATTAAAGATTTGAAAGGTATAAAAGTTAAAGATTTAAAGATCAACGCAAATGCTGCTCAACCGGATACAGTGAAAGATCCATTACAGTCACTGAACCGTCCAATTTATTCTTTTAACGATATGTTAGACCGCCATGTTTTGCGTCCCGTTGCTGTTGAATATAGAGAAAAGACGCCAGAAGATGTACGTGGTTCTTACCGACAATTTCGTAAAAACCTTGGCGAACCATGGAATGCTGTTAACCAGCTAATTCAAGGACGTCCTGGCCGCGCCGCAAAAACTTTAGGTCGTTTTACTATTAATACGTTAACAACTTTAGGTTTAGCCGATCCAGCGAGCCGCTTAGGCTTACCTCCTGAAGAAGAAAGTTTTGGTGTAACTCTCGGTTACTATGGTGTTCCTTCTGGACCATTTCTTATGCTGCCTTTCTTTGGGCCAAGCACTTTACGTGATGGCGTTGGCTTGGCTGTAGATGCTCAGGCCCGTCCACAAAAATACATTATGGATGATCAAGATGGCCTGTATTGGTCGACTAATCTATTACAAGCCGTTGATACACGCGCTCAATATCTAGATTTAGACCAAACTATACAAGGCGATCAATATGCAATGATTCGTGATTTATATCTCCAACGTAAAGCGTTCCAGATTGCC
Source organism: Acinetobacter sp. FDAARGOS_494 (assembly GCF_003812225.1). Classification (NCBI taxonomy): domain Bacteria; kingdom Pseudomonadati; phylum Pseudomonadota; class Gammaproteobacteria; order Moraxellales; family Moraxellaceae; genus Acinetobacter; species Acinetobacter sp. FDAARGOS_494. The sequence continues at coordinate 2,366,683 of NZ_CP033866.1, read as the reverse complement.
GAGAAAAAAGGTGATTCGGCAGATGTGTCTTTTATTGATGATGACGAATCCGAAGATGTACCAGAAGATAACACTGATAAAACCGAAAAATAATTAAAGGACAAATCAAGGTATTGCATTTTTCTTATAATAAGGCAATACCTTGATTTTGGTCATACATCCTCTATGATGGATAAAGTGATCTTGAAAAAGGACTACCATATCTTCTATGTATTTTATTAAACCGACACGCTCTATCCCTTTCGTAGAGCAAGCTCTGGAAGCATTACCAGACTTACAAGTCATTCACATAGATGATCTCGATTTATACGACCCAACAATTATCGCAATTGCTGATGTACAAGATTTCCTAACTTATAAATGGCGTTTACCTACAATCGTGATTGCTTTTGAGCATGAAGGTAGTGCTTTAGCTCAAGCATGGGAAGCTGGTGCTCTTGCAGGATGGGTATGGAACCAGTTACCTAAAGATCTAAATAAAGCTTTAACAAGAATTGATGCACAATATAAACGTAATCAGGATAGCCGTGATTTACCTTCGGCAGCAGAATTACAAAAACGTTTATTGCCAAATCCTATTGATTTATTAAATTATGAGGTTGAAACTTTTTTCCAACCTTCTGCCTATTTATCAGGCGACTGGTACGACTACTGGAAGCTCAATGATAAAGAGGTTTTATTTTATCTCGCCGATGTATCGGGGCATGGTGTAACAAGTAGCTTATTAACTTCTTGGATGGCAGCCTTTCATGGTCGCTCCAAAACACCACGACAGTTAATCAAAAAGTTAAATGGGATGCTAGTTCAAGAGAATATTGAAAAACATATTACAATTGTGGTCGGTATTCTAAATCTTGAAACTCATAGTCTTCGCTGGTCTAGTGCAGGCCATTACCCTCCTCCAATTATTTTTGAACCTAATCAACCTCCAAAAATTTTAACCACCAGCAGCTTTCCCTTAGGGTTAACTGATGAGTTAGAAGTTGAAGAACATGTATGTACATTAAATCGTCATGCACGTTTCATTATTTGCTCAGATGGAGCACTAGAACCATTTGATGGCGGCTTGAATGATCAGTTTCAACAATTAGTTCAACATTTGCAAAATCAATCATTCCAAGCCCCTGATCACGTTGCTGATGACATTGCCATCTTTAGTCTTTGTCGAATGAATTAATTTAAGAATCAATTAATTACATAATATACGACTTAAGGACTCTTGAGTCTGAGATGGCACTATGTGATAATTTTTCTATCCTTCTCTGAAAATGGCATTTATATGTCAACAGGTCATGTTGAATATGCAAGTTTAAATGGAACGCATATTTTCAAGCTTATTGGTGAAGTGCGAGCCCATTCTTGTATAAGTCTAGACAAACTTTTAAACAGAATTGAACAGCAAGAAAATGTTGTTGGTGCAATCGTTGATTTAACCCAAACAACATTTATTGATAGTACTGTATTAGGTATCCTAGCTAAGCTAGGTTTAAAACTGAAACAGACTCATCATATTCAAGCTGTGATGCTATCTACCAATCCAGATATCACAACCTTAGCCAACAGCATGGGGCTAGGGCAGGTTTTTGTCATCCTGAATTATTGTGGCGATCCTAACGTTTGCACTTTAACGTTAAATGACGAGCACATTACTCATAATGCGATGCTAAGAACCGTTCTGGACGCACATAAGACATTGATGAAACTCAATGCAAATAATCAGAACATGTTTGAGCCGCTTGTTAAGCAATTGCAAAAAGAACAAGACACGCTTGAACAAGTATCTGATAAGCAAAATGCCTAAACTTTATTGCTAATCTGGATGTGTATATGACTCTTGTTTCAGTTGTTCAAATGAATTCCCAAGATGACATTGAAAGCAACTTTCAAGTAATTGAGTCATTGATTCAGCAAAGTAAGGCTCAAAATGCCAGCTTAATTGTTTTTCCCGAAAACTTTGTTTGTTTTGCGGCTGGCAAACAGCGTGAAACAGCAGAGCAATTTGAGTCAATTCAACAAAGACTTGAGAAACTTGCGCATCAGTATCAAATCTGGATTGTTGCAGGCACTCTACCGTGCCCATTTCGTCCGGATGGTTCCATCATACAAGATGGTCGAGTGCGTACAGTGAGTTTATGCATCAGTCCTGAACGTACCGAAGCACGTTATGACAAAATACATTTATTTGATGTACAAGTTGGCGATGCTGTGGGTGGATATCAGGAATCTCGTTTCTTTGAACCAGGAACAGACGTTGTAGTCACATCTACCCCTTTTGGCAATATTGGCCTAATGGTATGTTATGACTTGCGTTTTCCTGAGTTAGCTTTAACCCTTAGACAGCAAGGTGCTCATCTATTAACTGCTCCTGCTGCATTTACCTATACAACAGGTCAGATGCATTGGCAGCTTTTGCTGCAAGCACGTGCAATGGATAGCCAATGCTATGTTTTAGGGGCTGCGCAACAAGGTTGGCATGGGGAAAAACGCCAAACTTGGGGGCATGCAGGAGCAACTGATAGTCGTGGTCAAGTTTTAAGTATGATTGGTTATGAAGGGAATGGTTTAATTACGGTACCTTTTGATTTAGCTGCTCAAGAACTTGTGCGTACATCAATGCCTTTAATGATGCATCGTAAATTAATTCACTATTAAAAGCTTAATTATTCATGTGGAAATACTTATTTAGCATTTTTTGCTTAGGGGCAAATATTCACTGTTATGCGACTGATTTCGGGACAACGAATAATTTTGTCTCTCCAAATTTGCAGCTTAAACAAAATGTACTACCTCCTACTCCAAAAAATATTCCTCTGCCTGCTTTTGGCCAGCGGATTATTGGTTGGGGGACAGGTGCAGAAGGTGCCAGACAGCGTTTAGAGAATATTCAGCCTGCCGATGTTTCTATGATTAAAAAACAAGGAACAACTTTAGAAATGATCACGGCCTGGCAAGATTTTTATGAACAAGAGCAACAACGTAATGAAAATAACCCAACTGCAAAATATCGTGCTCGTTTAATGAAAAAAATTGCCGACCTTTGGTAACCATTTTAAATTAGTATTTTTAAGTGATGGAGTAAAGTTTAGATTACTCCATTTTTTTACGTTATCTTATTTTTATCAATAGCTCTAAATTATGAGCATTTAAGAAATTAAACATAAAGCGATATACTAGAAAAGCACCCATTAGTTTTCTGAGGAATATATGGACCAAGACTGTCAAAATCTAAAGCTTGAGAATCAATTATGTTTCCTCATTTATTCAACAAATTTAGCCCTTAATCAACTTTATCGCAAACTTTTAACTCCATTAGGGATTACTTATCCTCAATATTTGGTGATGTTGGTGTTGTGGGAAAAAGATGAGATTACTGTTTCAGAAATTGGCAGCAAGTTATTTTTAGAGTCTTCAACTTTAACCCCAATTTTAAAAAAGTTAGAAGCATTGCAGCTTCTTAATCGTACTCGATCAAAAGAAGATGAAAGACAAGTCATTATCACGCTTAGCGAAAAGGGGAAAAAACTTAAAGAACAGGCCGTAAATATTCCAAAGCATATCTTAGAGGCCAGTTCTTGTGATACGGCTACCCTTCTCGGTCTCAAAGATCAATTAACACAACTCCGTACAAATATAGCTAAATAATCACCAATTTTTTTACAAAATTGACTTGTTAAAATAATTAAGTCGTGTACGATATATTTGCATTCAATTTAATTTAGGAATAAAAAGATGTCATTAGAAAAAGTTGTGTATCGTGCAAAAGCTAAAGCAACAGGTGGCCGTGATGGTCGTGCAACTTCATCAGACGGTGTATTAGACGTACAACTTGGTGTACCTAAAGAAATGGGCGGTGCTGGTGGTGCCGTAACTAACCCAGAACAATTATTTGCAGCTGGTTATTCAGCATGCTTTTTAGGTGCTTTAAAATTTGTTGCAAATCGCGATAAATTCAATATTAGCAAAGATGCGTATGTTGAAGGTGAAGTCGGTATTGGTCCAATTCCAACAGGTTTTAGTATTGAAGTTACTTTAAATGTTTATTTAATCGGTATGGACCGTGAAGAAGCTGAAAAGTTAGTTGCAGCAGCTCATATCGTTTGTCCATATTCAAATGCAACTCGTAACAATATTGATGTGACGTTTAATATTGTGACTGAATAAGTTTTAATATAAAAAATGCCCGAATCATATCGGGCATTTTTTATATCTTACAAATTATGCTTCACTTGCTTCATTGGTTACACGAAGCACTTCTTCAAGTGTAGTTTTACCTGAGAGCACCTTACGTAAACCATCATCGCGAATAGAACCAGAATACTGACGAGCATGATTTTCTAATTCAAATTCAGCTGCATTACCATGAATGAGACGGCGCATAGGTTCATCAATAGGTACAATTTCATAAATCGCTGTACGGCCATTAAACCCTAAATGAGAACACTGATCACACCCTTGAGCCTCTGGTAACTTTAAACTTGGTTCATGGAAAATATGCTGAAAAACTTGCTTCTCAAAAGTATCGGCTTCACGCCATGTCATACAATGTGGACATAAAGTACGAACCAAACGCTGCGCAACCACCCCAATTAAAGAGCTTGAAAGCAGGAAAGGTTCAATCCCCATATCTTTAAGTCGAGTCACTGCACCAATAGCGGTATTGGTATGTAGTGTTGATAACACCAAATGACCTGTTAAAGATGCCTGCACCGCAATTTCAGCAGTTTCTAGATCACGAATCTCCCCCACCATGACCACATCTGGATCTTGACGTAACATTGCTTTTAAAGCTCGAGCAAAAGTCATATCTACTTTGGTATTCACTTGAGTTTGGCCAATACCTTCAAGCTGATACTCAATTGGATCTTCGGCAGTTAAGATGTTACGGGTGTTGTCATTTAGATCAGATAAGGCAGCATATAAAGTCGTCGTTTTCCCCGAACCAGTAGGCCCTGTGACCAAAATAATACCGTGCGGACGATGTACTAACTGAGTTAAACGTTCATAGTCATTTGCCATTAAACCTAGGTGAGTCATATTAAGGCGACCCGCTTGTTTATCGAGTAAACGCATGACCACCCTTTCACCATGTGACGATGGCAAAGTTGAAACACGGACATCGACTTCACGACCAGCAAGACGTAAAGAAATACGTCCATCTTGCGGTACACGCTTTTCAGCAATATCGAGTTTCGCCATAACTTTAATACGCGAAACAAGTAACGGGGCTAGTTCACGGCGTGGCTGCACAATTTCACGTAATTGACCATCTACCCGTAAACGAACTGATAGCTTTTTCTCAAAGGCTTCAATATGGATATCTGAAGCTCCAACACGAATTGCCTCAGAGAGAAGTGCATTGATTAGACGAACAATAGGCGCGTCATCCTCTTGATCCATTAAGTCTTCTGTTTCAGGCACCTGATCTGCAAGGCTTAATAAATCCGGATGGTCTTCTAAGCCTGCAGCTACTTGTTGAGATTCACCTGTATCACCTGCATAACTGGTACTTAATAGACTATTAAATTCTTGTTCAGTGCATAATTGATAGTGTGCAGGTTTCCCCAAAATTCGTCTTGCTTCCTGCAATGCAATTTTTTCTGTATTTTGACGTCTAACAATAAAAACTTGATCACCGTCATAACGAAATAAAACACCATGACGCTTGGCAAAACTATATGGAACTTGTATTTGTTTCAATATTTGCATCACAATTTATAATGATGAGTAAGATGATTTTGAGTGTACTCTAAGCAGATTACAGCGTGAAGTCTGTTTAACAACTCGGTAGAGGAATTTTACGTCTTGTTTGAAAATAATGAATATCAGCCTCACCCCCAGAATTCTTTAAAATGGTGGGGTGAACAGCACTTTGAAATTAACCAGTCCAAAGCATGGCAATTCGGTTCAATGCTCTTTCGTTTAACACGTGGCATAAAAGAATGGCGTATCGAATATTATCGCCCGACTCTCCAAGATGATAATGAGCAAGATTGGCACATCATAACGGATGCAAATTTTGGTTTTCCACATTCTGTGCAAGTTGAACGTTATATGTTTCGGAAAACTAATCCGAAGTTTCTACTCATGCCACGTTTGGCGGACCGATCAGTGGTAATTAAACCAGTTGATCCAATCTATATTCCAGCGGGTCAACGAGGGACACTTTATATTAGTACCCCCCTATGGATTGCCGGTTTAGTTGAAAGTCAGCATGAACCTTTATTTGAGATTCCTGTAATTCAACCCAAAGATACATGGTTTGGTCCCAATGCCCAGCAAGGTGAAATTTGTTATGCAACCTCTGTTGATGGTCGTACCGATTTAAATCTATTAACCCCACGTGCTTTTCGTGCAGTTACGCCGATTGATTTCCATAATACCAGTAATCATCAATTACGCTTTGACCGTATGAATGTACCGGTTACTGCCCTACCGCTATTTTATAGTGAAAGTACAGGACGCTTATGGACATCACAAATCAAAGTCTACTATGAAGGCTCTGACCGCCCAGCCCGTATTCGTATTGAAAACCGTACTCCCCCTCTGGCAGGTGAAGTGACTTATGTTCACCCACCACGTTCACCGGGTGGTGCGCTATTTAATATGTTTGATTCATTCTTTTAAGGGGGTTTTATGGCCGATTCAAGTATTCCAAAAGATATCGCTGATAGCCTCAAAAGCATATTTACCAATATCAATACCGAACGAATTAGTGAAATTTTAGTCGGTGTTGTGCTTTGTTTTATTGGTTTTGTCCTTGCCCGTATTATTTCAAATACATTTATTAGAACCGTTGGCTCACGTTTTAATGCTCACCAGCGTCTGGTATGGCGCCGCGGTATTTTCTATTTTATTTTCTTACTCTTCATTATGACGAGTTTAAAAGAAGCCGGGTTCAAACTTAGTGTATTTCTGGGGGCAGCGGGGATCTTAACAGTAGCACTCGGTTTCGCATCACAAACATCTGCCAGTAACTTGATTAGTGGTTTATTTTTGATTGGTGAAGGTTCATTTGAGGTCGGTGATACGATTCAAATTACACTTATTCGAGGGAATACAATCGAAGGCGAAGTTATCTCAATTGATTTGCTTTCGGTAAAGTTACTTACACTCGACAACGTCTATATTCGTTTACCAAACGAACAACTCATTCGTGCTCCTGTACACAACTTATCAAAATATCCAATACGGCGTATTCCAATTACTTTGGCAATTAACTTTCATGAAGACATTATTAAAGTCCGTGAGGTTCTACTTAACGTCGCAGCAAATTATCCACTCGTGTTAGATGATCCAAAACCTGCTGTTACAGTTACTGCCTTCAGGGAGTCATCGATTGAGCTTTTATTTGCAATGTGGTGTCGTCAAGAAAACTCTTTAAAAGTTCGAGATGAAATGCAAGAACGTATCCGAAATGGTTTTTTAGATAACCAAATTGAGATTCCTGTTCCGAAAATGGGCTTAATTGATCGACCATCTACTGCTTTTGCTGAAGATGATATCGATCAATACAGCAATCAAAAAGAGTTAAAACGAGAGCCTAAAGCTTAGGCTCTTGATTCTTCTGTACAGAGGATGACGGTGGTAATGGCGCAAGATAAGCAATAATCAACATTACCCCACCTGCTCCAATAAACGAAATGACCCGAGTTAATGTCGCACTTTGTGATAGATCAAGCAAAATTAGTTTTAATACAACAATCCCTAAAAGTGCAGCGCCTACAAACCAGAGTTGACGAATCATTTTTCGACTAGAGTATGTAGTCAAAACAAATGCCAATATAACCCAAAGTAACGTCAAACTTAGCTGTACTACACCATTTGTCCAAATTGAAGCACTCCATAGCGGAGTTGCCCAGTAATGGTGCAAGCCTCTGACGACTACACTACTAAATACCAGTAAGCCCACTAAAATTGTTGTAATTTTAAAAGTCCATTCCAGCGATTTATCTTGATCAAAAGCATGCTGATAAATAATAAAGAGCAGACCTGCAAATACTACAATAGAAAGAAAATCAGTTAAGTTAAATAAAGGAACAAAGTAAAGATATTCAGCAGAATGAACATCAACACTCACCACAAGCAACCAACTGAGGCTTAAACACCACACCGGAATTTGATGCAATAGTGTCGTTTTATGAGTTTTATAAGCCCAAAGCGAATAAATCACAGGAACAAAAGCCAAAGCGACTATTGGCATTTTTGGGAAAATAGCCACGCCAACTATCGCTAACGCTAACCAGCTTAAACCCGCCCATACCTTGACGTAACCCAAATGACTTGACTGCGGTTGAGCCATAATAAATAAGCCACTAAGAATAATGGTAGAGACTAGGAAAGTAGTTTGTTGTAATGAGTCTACCCATTTAAACAAAGTAAATACTTGACTCGCAAAGGCCTCCCCTAAAACCAATAACAGTAACAGGCTAATTAAAATTAACTGCAAACTTTGCCATTGCACACGAAGTTTATAGTGAACAATCGCACTAAATATTGCTATTAGAGCGATAGCAAACATCAAATATGGACTTAAAGCATGATGATGCCATGCCATTATTTCTACACCTGCAACGGCGCCCGCATACATGCCTAAGCATAAGAAAATACCGCTAAACAGGCTTGCGCTAAAATAGCGTTGTTCTTTGCTGTTGTATTGCAATAAATAAAAGGCTGAAATGAATTGGGCAATTGCATAAATGCTAGTGCTTAGTGTTGGAAACTCTTCATTTGCCCAAACCTGATAAAACAGTGCAAGTGAGCTAAGTAAAACTAAAATCACGCCAATATATCGGCTTAAACGGTAGCGTTCAGTTACTCCCCAAACGATTAAAGCCGTTCCTTGTGCAACCCAGCCAATAGCAGTCCAGTGCGCCCCTTTTGCGAGTGGAAAAATTAAGGCAAAAAAAGCAACCGCGAGAATGAAAAAACTTTTTGCAAGGACCGAAAGCTGGGGATGAGTTTTTTTAATCCAGAACGTTAACACCGCATAGATGCCTGCTAAAACAGCAGCACCAATTGTTAAAGCTTGGGTCGACTCATGAACTAAATAGGCATGAAGCGTAAAGCCTAGTACAGGTACACTAAAAATAAGACCAACATCTAAGAGCGGAGGTAAACGGATCCCCTCTTGTTTTTCATGTTCTGAAACCCGAGAGATATTTTGGCTATAACGAACACTTAACCAAATAAATAGCGCTATATGGAGCCATAAAATCCAGTCTAATGTGTCAAATTTTGCTGGCTCTGCATAAAATACGATTGCACTACCGCCAATAAACATTGTGGCAAAGAAAGCGATCTGATTTAGGATTTTCCAAGGCTGAATAAAATTAACCGCAGCGACTGCAAGATTAATAACAAGATAGTAACTAAATAAAAAAACCACATCAGGACGATATTGCGGAATAACTAAAGGAGCCGCATACGCCATACCCAGTGCGAGTATTGCCAAATAAATAGCTTGTTGTTTTAAACTCAGGAATACTGTAATTGCTAATAAAATCGTAAATAGAATACTGGCTGTAGTTAGGCTGGTGATTACACCAAAATGATGTGAGAACACAAGCGTTAGAAAGACAACAGCTAACCCTACACCTTGCAGTGCCACAGCAAATAGCTGATTTTTCTTTTGCAAGGTATATCCAAATGCTGTTAATACACCTCCTGCAATCGCAATAAAACCAAGTTTTACACCTAAGCTCAACTGCCAGTGCTCACTTGCAAAACGCAGTAAGAGCACTACCCCAACCATAAGCACAGCAACAGCAACCCTTAAAATTGGATTACCATGAATCATCCAATCGACTGCTGGTTGCCACCATGCGGTGGTCTGCGTACGAACTGTTTGTTTTTCTTGATTTAATGCTATTGTTCCAGGTAAAGCTGGCTCGGTAATATTGTTTGGATCAACTTGCCCTAATACAGGCGTTATCACTTCTGTATGTATAGATTCATTTACATTTACTGTTTGCTTGGCTGTCTCGAGGAACAATAAACGAGTATGAAATGCACTGATGGTTTGAATCAAACATAACAGTAAAACCAGTAATGCCCCACCAGCAATCCACATCCAATGATTGATATAAGCAACTAATGCAACCAAAGCGGCGGTATAAATTACCGTTCTTTGCATATGAATAGAATAAAGTGGCGTTGTCTGGTGAGAAAACTGTTGTTCTAAATGAGTTAAACGTTGATGCAGACTTGATAATGACTGAACCAGTATGACAGTGAATGCAATAGATAAAGCAACAACGGCACTCTGAAATTTAAAACCAATTGAAATGGCTAAAAACAAAGTCAAAGCGATCAAAACGATGATCATTCCCTGTTTGTCTTTTTTATACATGGGCTTAGCAATATGACACCTTCATTACAAATCATCTTACTTCAAGCCAATACATGCGTATATTTATACATACAAAATACTGCAAAAATCATAAACCTGCATTCATAGCCGTTTTCACGTAAAATACCCATAATTCAGTTTAAGGAATTGTTCAATGCCACCATTTGTCTTGGTTGATGGGTCCTATTTTTTATTTCGTGCATATCATGCATTACCACCATTGACGACCTCTACAGGGTTACATACCAATGCAATACGTGGAGCAATTTCTGCCATTCAAAAATTGATGCGTCGTATGCAACCGACACATATGGCTGTCATTTTTGATACGCCTGAGCCAACTTTCCGTCATAAGCTTTCACCTATTTATAAAGGTGACCGCCCGACTATGCCGGAAGAATTGTCTCAACAGATTCCATATTTACATGCATTGATTAAGGCTCAAGGGATTCCTTTATATAGTCTTCCGGGTGCAGAAGCCGATGACATTATCGGGACTCTCGCTAAACGCGCCGTAAAAGAAGGTCATCATGTCCTTATCTCAACCGGAGATAAAGACATGGCCCAGCTGGTTAATGACTATGTAAAACTTGAAGATAGCTTTAAAGATCGAGTGCTAGACACCGACGGCGTATTTGAAAAATTTGGCGTTTGGCCAAACCAGATTATCGATTACTTAACCCTTATGGGTGACGCATCTGACGGCATTATGGGTGTACCTGGCGTAGGCGCAAAGACGGCTGCCAAATTACTGACTGAATATGGGACATTGGATAATATCATTGCCAATGTAGACCAACTTAAAGGCAAACTGAGCCAAAATATTAAAGATAATTTAGACAATATTAAGCTTGATCACCAGTTGGCAAGCATTGTCTGTGATCTTCCTTTAGAACTCGACTGGCATGAATTAAAACTTACTGATCCAAATGTAGATGCCTTACGCAATCTCTATACGGAGCTTGAGTTTAGAAACCAGTTACAGTCTCTCGATCATCCAAACAATCCAAATAGCTCAAGCTATAAGCAGCAAGCTTCACAAACTATTGTCCAAAATGAAGTTAAACCTGCTCAAACGATTGAAACAGAAGATCAAGCAAGCTTGACTAGTCAAGATGACCAGCTTGGAACTGCAAACTATCACACTGTTTTAACACAAGAAGCATGGGATCAGCTCTGGCAACGCATGCAGAATGCCGATCATTTTGCTATTGATACAGAGACCACAAGTCTTGATTACCGTATTGCCGAGATGGTTGGTTTTTCAATCGCATTTGATGCAAAAGATGCCTACTATGTTCCTTTGGCACATAATTACGAAAATGCACCACAACAACTGGACCGTGAACAAGTTTTAGCGCAAATCAAGCCTATACTTGAAAATGAAGCAGTTAAAAAAATCGGTCATCATCTTAAATATGATGCGCACATTTTTGCTAATCACGGTATTGAACTTAAAGGTTGGTATTTCGATAGCATGCTGGCATCTTATGTACTGAATGCAGCAGCTACTCGTCATGGCATGGATGATGTTGCTCGAGTTTACCTAAGCCATTTGACCACTACTTTTGAGCAAATTGCTGGCAAAGGTGCAAAACAGAAGACTTTTAATCAAATTGAGATTGAAGTTGCAGCTCATTATGCAGCTGAAGATGCTCATGTGACCTATCGTTTATATGAAGTACTTTCAAATAAACTTAAAGCACATCCTGAATTAGAAAATATTTTATATAACATCGAGATGCCAGTTGCTCGAATCTTATCGGGTATGGAAGAAGATGGAATCCGTTTAGATCATGCTTTCTTAGATAAATTAAGTGTTGAATTTGCGAAAACTATGGAAGACCTTGAAAATCAGGCCATGGAAATTGCAGGTGAAACTTTTAATATTGCTTCGCCTAAACAAGTAGGTGAAATTCTATTTGATAAGTTAGGCATTAAAGGTGGTAAAAAAACTGCAACTGGGCAATACAGCACCAGTGAAAGTGTTCTTGAAAAAATTGAGCACCCATTAACGGAAATTATTTTAGAACACCGTGGATTAGCAAAATTAAAGAGCACCTATACTGACCGTTTAATTGAGCAGTCGCATAATGATACCCATCGTGTACATACCAGCTATCATCAAGCACTAACGGCAACAGGTCGCCTATCCTCTTCTGACCCTAACTTACAAAACATTCCAATTCGTAGACAGATTGGCCGTCAAATCCGTAAAGCATTTATTGCACCGGAAGGACGAGTTTTGTTAGCAGCCGATTACTCGCAAATTGAACTTCGTTTAATGGCTCATTTTTCTCAAGATGATGCCTTAGTTCATGCATTCCAACATGGTCAAGATGTACACCGTAGAACAGCGGCAGAAGTGTTAGGTATTGCAATTGAAGATGTGACCAATGATCAGCGCCGTCAGGCTAAAGCTGTGAATTTCGGTCTACTTTACGGCATGTCCGAGTTTGGTTTAATTCGTCAACTTGGCTTTACTCGTGAAGAATCGCAAAACTATATCAAACAATACTTCCAGCGCTATCCTGGCATTTACGAATACATGCAACGTACTCGCCAAGTAGCATCGGAACAAGGGTTTGTTGAAACTATTTTAGGTCGCCGTCTGTATACACCGGATATTGACGCCCGAAATGTGATGGTACGTAAAGCTGCTGAACGTGCTGCAATTAATGCACCTTTACAAGGTAGTGCTGCTGATATTATTAAGTTAGCAATGATTGAAGTAGATAAAATCCTGCCAAAAGATCAAGCAAAACTATTACTTCAAGTTCACGATGAATTGGTGTTTGAAGTTGATTCAAACATTGCAGATGAACTTTCAAAACAAATTGCGGATGTCATGCAGTCTGTTCTGGAAATTTCTGTACCGTTAGTCGTAGAAGTAGGCCAAGGTAAAAACTGGGATGATGCCCATTAATTTATCGATAAACCAATAAAAAAGGGCTGTAATACAGCCCTTTTTTTAATCTTACAAAATTAAAGTCCAGTTAATAAAACTTTAGCGACTTCATTCATTAAGATCTCGGCAATATAGAGTGCCAAAAATGCCAGAATTGGAGATAAGTCAATCATCCCCATATTAGGCAATAAACGACGGAATGGGGCGAGTAACGGTTCAGCTAAATCTTGAATCACCTCAATATAAGGTGAACGAGATTGAGTAAACATAACGACCCAACTCAAAATGATTGTTGCAAAAATTAAGTAACGGCAGAAACGAATCAAATCCTGAATCATGGTCACAAAAGTCAGAATCACTAAATGAACCGGACTATTTGGCATGGAACCCGAAAGATACATTACACCGAAAATTTTCAGTAAATATAAAATAATTAAAAGAACCAACGCTGCCAGATTGAATCGGCCTTTTGCGACCGTTGGAAAAATTCGGCCAAAAATATCAACAATCTTAGTCGCCTTTACTGTCGATAAAACCACAGGATTATAAGGACTTACTGCCGCCAATTGCATTAAAAAACGGAAAAAGACCAATAAAATCGCGACGTTAATTAAAATTCCAAAAATTAGCGCAGAATTTGCACCCATAGTTGTCTTATCCTATTAAAGCTATTTTGCACTGTCACTCAGTTCTTGAGCCAATTCTTGGCTACGTTTCTGTGCAGCAGCTAATGCAGATTGAATATTTTGAGAGATTTGTGCACGATCAAAAACTTCAAGTGCAGCTTGGGTTGTACCATTCGGTGACGTCACATTTTTACGCAGCTCAGACGGAGTATTTGAACTCGTAATTGCCATTTGAGCTGCACCTAATGCTGTTTGAAGAGTTAAAGCAGTTGCAACTTTTTCATCCAAGCCTAAATTTTTACCTGCACGAATCATACTTTCCATGAGGTAGAAGAAATAAGCTGGGCCTGAACCTGAAACTGCCGTTACCGCATCAATTTGAGCTTCGGAGTTTACCCAAATTGTTAAACCAGTTGCTGCTAAAATCTGACTCGTTAATTCACGGTCCGAGGCACCAACCACATCAGTCGCGTAAATACCATGAGCACCAGTTTGAACTAATGCAGGTGTATTTGGCATAACTCGCACAATACGTTCACTATCAATCAAATTTGATATTGTCTTAATTTCCGCACCGGCAATAATTGAAATAACCAATTTATCCGATAATAAACCTTTTAACGGACGTAGAACATTTGCCAGAACTTGTGGTTTTACAGCAAGAACAACTACATCGGCATTCTGGATAGCAGCCGTATTATCTTGAGTTACATGAACTTCTTTTTCTTGCAATAGTTGACGAATTTGTTCGACAGGATCTGAAACGGTAATACGTGTTGGTGGTAATCCTCTTGAAATGAGCCCGCCAATTAATGCTTGGGCCATATTACCACCACCAATAAAACAGATATTACAATTCACTGCTGTTGCCATAACTATATTCGCCATTTACCAGATTACAAGAATGAGAAATTAAATCTGGTTGCCACCCTCCTTCCTCACAATATGGAGACTGAGCCAACCAAAATCCTTTCGGTGTAAAAACCCCAAGCATAACATTATCTAAGACTAATATTTGAATTGTATGACGAAGCCAAGGCAAAATATGTGCTTCTTGAATTGCTTTTTTTAAAGGCCATTGCCCAACACGACCATATAGGTGAATCTTTTCCCCACCTTGACGTCGAATGATTTTTAATTTTTTATTCAATAAAGAATGACTTAAACCAATTTTTTTACACTCAACATGGAATAGTCCAGCTGCGCCCTGCCATCTTTCTTCTAATTTAAATGAATGCTCTAGTTCAGCATCAACCGGATTTAAAGTTTCAGCGAAATAAATCTGTTTACTCAACCTATAGAGTATATTTTGATAACGGACATAGTAAAACTGGTTCCAATGTAAAGCGGCTTGAGCATCTGACTTAGACTCAATAACTTCTGTTCTTAGCCGTTCGACCATTTCAAATGCAGGTCGATATTGCCCTTGGCCTTTCATCCACGCAGAAAGTAACTGGCGCTGCCGCGCAAAAGATAACTCGGATAATTTCGTTAGATCTAAATAGTCAGCTGAACCAGAATATTGCCAATCATCTTTAAGAACTTCTTCTAAAACTTCAGAAGCATCTTGCATCAGATAACTGGTTCGGCTCAAAGCTTGCTGCATTTTTGGAAAACGGCTTGTTAAAAATGGCCACAGTGCTTCACGACACCACACCCTATCGTAATGGGTGTCATAGTTCATTGGATCATCAATATATTTAACTTCAAGCTGAGCGGTCCATAAAGCGATTTGCTCACGTGTTAAATCCAAAAAGGGGCGCCAAATTGTCATATCTTTACGGTAATCAATAGCCTGCATCGCAGCAAGCCCATCTACTCCCGCACCTGACAATAATCGCAAAATAACTGTTTCTGCCTGATCTTGTTGATGATGAGCAAGCAACAGAATTTCATTTTCTTGTAAATGTTGCTGATATGCTTGATAACGTGCTTGACGTGCTTGAGCTTCCAGATTGCCGTTTGCAATCTGAACTTTTTGAATAATATAAGGAATATTTAATATTGTTGCCTGTGTGGCAACCACTTCCGCCCACTCTGCACTTTGATCTTGCAGTTGATGATCAATATAAATTGCTCGGATCTTTTGAGGGAAAATTTGAGCCATTAAATGTAGTAGTAGCATTGAATCCATGCCACCACTACATCCAATAAGAAAAGAACTTTTTTCAGAGAACTCTTGAGCTTGCTTTAAGACGCCACGCCTAAATTTTCGCTGCCAAACTTCATTAAACGTTGATAACGTGCTTCGCATCGTTCATTTGCATCCATTGGTAGCAATTCATCCAAAGCCTGCTTTAAAACTACTTTTAAGTTTTGCATCACACGCTCAGGATCTAAATGCGCACCTTCACCTTCATCTACTACGTATTCAACAATACCTAGCGATTGTAGTTTATCTGCTGTTAAACCTAAAGCTTCACTCGCTTGAGCTGCTTTCTCAGCAGTTTTCCACAAAATAGATGCACAGCCTTCAGGCGAAATCACAGAATAAATACTATGTGACAACATAATTACTCTGTCAGCAACACCAATACCTAAAGCACCACCAGAACCACCTTCACCAAGTACTGTTGCGATTACAGGTACTTTCAGGCTTGAAAGTTGAGCAAGGCTAGTCGCAATTGCTTCTGCCTGACCACGTTCTTCAGCACCAACACCCGGATATGCGCCCATAGTATCAATAAAGGTGAAAACTGGTAGATTGAAACGCTCAGCCATATCTAAAAGACGCTGAGATTTACGATAACCTTCTGGGTTACACATACCAAAGTTGTGCTTTAATTTTTCACGGGTACTACGACCACGGTGTTGTCCAATGACCATCACAGGTTGACCGTCAAAACGAGCAAGACCACCTACCATCGCACCATCGTCACCAAACAAACGATCACCATGCAATGCATCAAACTCTGTAAAGATTTCACCGACATAATCTAGAAACTGCGGACGTTCAGGATGACGTGCAATTTGAACCGTTGTCCACGCTTTGGACTGAGTAGCTTTTTTCATAGGTCGAATATTATCCCTTTAATCGATAAATTTTTCCGACTGAATATTCAATTCAATGTCCCAATGCTTAAACTGCTCTTGCTCATCATGCAAGTCGGCAACTAACAATGGCCATTGTTTGGCATCACCAGAAACACTAAGTTGCCATTGTTGATCATTTATGATGGTCAATTCAATGGCAGGAAGCATCTGATCACTGCGGCTATGGTTGAGTAAAACTGCTAGGCGAAGTAACAAACTTAAATAAACTAATTTATGACCGCCAGCCTTTAAAACTTCATTTTTTACATCATTTCGCAATTTACGGCGGTGATGAGCAACCAAATGTGAAAGATGATTTTGGTCAATTTGTGAGAAACCAGGAATATCGGAATGTTGCAATAAATAAGCACCATGACGATGATAGCCACCATGACTAATCGCTAAACCAATTTCATGCAAATATGCTGCACGGCGCAGTAAGTCACTGTCTTCACTCGTTAAATTAAGTGGTTTAGCAACACTATCAAATAAGTATTGAGCCGTATTTACAACTCGTTCTGCCTGTTTCGGATCGGCGTTATAACGTCCCATTAATGCTTGTACACTACGGTCGCGGATATCCTCATGCTTAAAACGGCCTAACAGGTCATACATGACTCCTTCACGTAATGCACCATCAGAATATGCCAAACGTTCAATTTCTAAAACTTCAAAAACAGCGTACAAAATTGCCAATCCGGCTGGCAAAACTGCTCGTCGGTCTTCTCGAAGTCCTTCAAAATCAATTTCAGAAATATTTTTGAACTTAAGTAACTTATCTTTAAGTTTATGGAGACCTTCACGTGTGACATTTTCTTGCTCGTCACTTAGCCCCATATTCACCATAATCTGGCGGCAAGCTTTAATGGTCCCACTTGAACCTACAACAGTATCCCACCCTTCCATCTTATAAGTGGTGGCGATTGCTGAAAGCTCTTTACGCGCAGCAACAACTGCTTTATCAAATGCTTTTTGTGTGATTTCACCATCGGCAAAATAGGCTTTTGTATAGGCTACACAACCCATCTGTAATGATTCAGTATAAATTGGCTCAAATTCTTCGCCAATAATAAACTCGGTAGATCCACCACCAATGTCAACCACTAAGCGGCGTCCTCCATTGGCCATCGTATGTGATACACCAAGATAAATCAGGCGTGCTTCTTCACGGCCTGCAATAATTTCAATAGGTTTAGGTAAAATTTCAGCAGCTTTTTGAATGAACTCATGTCCATTTTTAGCCTGACGCAAAGCGTTCGTCGCCACAATTCTTAAACGGTTAGGTTGAACTGAGCCTAAACGCCCAACAAAACGAGCCAAACAGGCTAAACCACGTTGCTGTGCTGCTTCTGTTAAGTTTTTATTTTCATCAAGACCAGCTGCAAGCTGTACTTTTTCTGACATTGAAGCCACTTTTTTAACTTCACCGTGATCTACCCGTGCAATGGCAAGGTGAAAACTGTTCGACCCCATATCTATGGCAGCAAGTAATTCTTCATCAATCAGAAAGTCAGACATTATTGAACTAAACCCATAACAATTCACGCCTAGAGTAATTCACAAGAATGCAATTGAAAAGCCATTTTCATCAACAATTAATAGCGTTTGATATTTTTCTATTTGTTAAACGATTGTACAAGCCGATGATGAATATCGTGAGCATCCATTAGACAAATTTACTTAAGCCTTGAATAATAGCATCAAACCCTTACATTGAACTAAGTAGCTATGTAATACTGATAGAGATTATCTCCTCCTATAGTGATAGCACTTTTTTCTAAAAATTGGAGCCGTACCATGTCTGCGACTATTGTAAATACAACTGATGATAACTTCCAAGCAGATGTTCTAGATGCTGAAACACCTGTACTTGTTGACTTTTGGGCAGGTTGGTGTGCACCTTGTAAAGCAATTGCACCTGTTCTTGAAGATTTATCAAGTGAATATGCGGGTAAAGTAAAAATCGTTAAAGTTGACGTGACTTCTTGTGAAGAGACGGCAGTGAAATACAATATCCGTAATATTCCTGCTCTATTACTTTTCAAAAATGGTGAAGTAGTAGCTCAGCAAATCGGCGCTGTGCCTCGTTCTAAACTCGTTAGCTTCATTGACGAAAACGTTTAAGACGTAACGTTACAGATGAAAATACGCTATACCTTTATAGCGTATTTTTTTCGGCTATAAATTGACAAATTAGCTGATCTCACTTATATTGCATGCTCAAGAGGCACTGAAGGGAATCGTCTTCTGTCCGGCTTCTTACAAGATACAAACATAAAGATCGCCACTCGGCAACAGAAATTGTTTTTTCACATTTCTCTTCGAAACAGTTAATCAGACTTCTGAATTGTTATTGTGTAAATACAATTGCGATACTCTTTTTTGTATGCGAGCGATTTTTCTTCTTTTTAAACCACACTCTACTCTTTCCTAATTCTGACCCTTATGAACTTAACTGAACTCAAGAAAAAACCAATCGGCGAACTAATTAAAATTGCTGAATTTATGGGCCTTGAAGGTATGGCTCGTAACCGAAAGCAAGATATTATCTTTGCCATCTTGAAACGCCATGCGATGAATGGCGAAGAAATTTTTGGTGACGGCGTTCTTGAAATTCTCTCTGATGGTTTTGGTTTTTTGCGCTCTGCCGCAGGTTCGTATTTAGCTGGTCCGGATGATATTTATGTGAGTCCTTCACAAATCCGACGCTTTAACTTGCGTACAGGTGACACCATCACAGGTACCATTCGTCCACCAAAAGAAGGTGAGCGTTATTTTGCTTTGCTCAAAGTTAATCAAATTAACTATGACACGCCAGAAAATTCTCGTAATAAAATCTTATTTGAAAACTTAACTCCACTTTTCCCGACCGAACAACTGGTTATGGAACTTGGTAATGGTACAACAGAAGACTTGACCGCGCGTGTAGTCGATTTAGTTGCACCAATCGGTAAAGGTCAACGTTCTATTATTGTCGCTCCGCCAAAAGCGGGTAAAACAATGTTACTTCAAAACATTGCTCAATCTATTGTGAGAAACAATCCGGAAGTTTTCCTTATTGTTTTATTAATTGATGAGCGCCCAGAAGAAGTAACTGAGATGGAGCGTACCGTACGCGGTGAAGTCGTTGCTTCAACATTTGATGAAGCACCAGCACGTCACGTACAAGTTGCAGAAATGGTCATTGAAAAAGCAAAACGTCTTGTTGAGCACAAAAAAGACGTTGTGATTTTACTTGACTCCATTACACGTTTAGCCCGTGCATACAACACAGTAATTCCTTCATCAGGTAAAGTATTAACTGGTGGTGTGGATGCACATGCTTTAGAACGTCCAAAACGTTTCTTCGGTGCTGCTCGTAATATCGAAGAAGGCGGTTCTTTAACAATCATCTCTACTGCTCTTATTGAGACTGGCAGTAAAATGGATGATGTCATTTACGAAGAGTTTAAAGGTACAGGTAACCAAGAAATTACACTTGATCGCCGTATTGCTGAAAAACGCGTCTTCCCTGCCATGAATATTAAGAAATCTGGCACACGTCGTGAAGAACGTTTAATGGATGAAGATAAATTACGTAAAGTTTGGATTCTCCGCAAACTTCTTCACCCTATGGATGAGTTGGCAGCTATGGAGTTCTTACTTGATCGTATGAAAGAAACCAAAACAAATGATGATTTCTTTGATCAGATGAAACGTAAAGCTTCAACATAATCATATTATTTATTCTAAAAAGGCCGCTCTATTGAGTGGCCTTTTTTATTTGGTTGACAAGCTTTACACAAAAATACATTTTGCTGATTTTTATGTAAAATTATTTATAAGTTTTTGAAAACAAATATTTTTAATATAAAAAAGCCATGTTTTTTAGTAGCTTACTTATACCTTTTCCAATATATCTCAGCTGATTAATTGTTTTTTTCTGTTAAAAAACAGGCTTTTTTCACTCTTTTCCCGATCTTTTTTGACAGCCAACAGTAGTATTTCAACATTTGCAGTGATAGCATAGCGGCAGACCAGTTAGACTGCTCCATGCGTTGTTACCTAGCTACGTTTTAGGAATAATAAAAGCAAAACAGTCCAACTTAGGTTTTTTTAATCTCAAATCTTTTTTGTGAGAGTGATGCCATGTTATTCAAAAAATTTGCTGTTGCTGCTGCTGTTGCTGCTACTTTAGCTTTCGTTGGTTGTTCTAAGAAAGAAGAAGCTCCAGCTGCTGGTGCTGCATCTGAAGCTGTAGCTGCTGCTTCTGAAGCTACTGCTGCTGCTTCTGAAGCTGCTGTAGCTGTTGACGCTGCTGCTTCTGAAACTGCTGCTGCTGCTTCTGACGTTGCTGCTGCTGCTTCTGACGTTGCTGCTTCTGCTGCACACTAATCTACACTCTAGATTAGCTAAAAAAGAGGACATTTTGTCCTCTTTTTTATGGCTAAATTTTATGTTTAGACATCAAATAGATTTGATGTATTAATGGCTAAGTATACTTTTCTAATATTAAGAAAAATTTATTCTAGGTTTATTTAAAATTATAAATAAAAAAAGCAGATCAATCGATCTGCTCATTTCCAACGCGTTGTCTAAATTTCTGACCCGCTCTGAAGGTAACTACACGGCGTGCAGAAATCGGAATTTCTTCGCCAGTTTTCGGATTACGTCCTGGACGCTCGCGTTTATCTCTAAGCTCGAAATTACCGAAACCAGAAAGCTTAACCTGCTCGCCCGCAATAAGCGCTTGGCTAATTTCGTCAAAGAACAACTCGACCATTTGTTTTGCTTCACGGCGATTTAAGCTGGTTAACTCACTTAAATGATCAGCCATGTCTGCTTTAGTTAGTGCTGTCATGAGGCCCTCAATGTCGCTTGATAAGTGTTTTCCAACACTTGGATTATATTGTCCATACCAGATTTAATTTCAGCATCTTCAAGCGTACGTGAAGGATGTTGCCATAATAACGCAAACGCTAATGAGCGTTTACCTTCTTCGACACCCTGCCCCGTATACACATCGAATAACCAAGTAGAGTCTAAAAGCTCTCCACCAGTTTTTTCGATTAACTGCTGAATATCTCTAACATTTATATTATCAGAGATTAAAAGCGCAATATCACGTCTAACCGAAGGAAAACGTGATAATTCTGTAAAATTAGATACATAAGATTGCAAAACAGCAGCCTGATCAAGCTCGGCAACCCAAGTTGTGCTCAAATCTAGTTCGTTTTCTAAAGATGGATGCAAGCGGCCCAAGTAACCAATTGATTGGCCATCAACTAAGATTTCAGCAGATTGCCCTGGATGCAACCATGGACGCTCTGAACGTACATACTCAACTTTGACACGTCCAGCAGCTAAAATCTCTTCTACTTCACCTTTAAAATCGAAGAAATCCATTGGCTGTGGCTTAGCATGCCATGATTCAGGTTCACGAGAACCTACGGCAACTAAAGCCAATGTAGGAATTTGCTTCAGATCCTGAATAGAATTAGCATTTTGATAATCAAAACGTAAACCTAGTTCAAAGAAACGTACACGGCTTTGCTGACGGTTTAAATTATATTGTACACAAGGGATTAAACTCGAAAGCAATGTGCTGCGCATTACAGCCAAATCACTAGAGATTGGATTTGCCAACATTAACGGACTTACTTGCGGGTTCAATTGCTTTTCAAGTTTTGCATCAGCAAAGCTAAAGCTAATCGCTTCTTGATACCCTAAAGTGACTACCGTTTGACGTAACTGCGCGATTTCAAAACGATCTTGGTACTTAGCAAGTTGAACATCCATACTTGGTAAGCTGATCTGAATATTGTCATAACCATCAATACGTGCAACTTCTTCAATCAAATCTTGATAAATTGCCATATCGTAGCGATGTGATGGTGGAACTACGCTCCATTCACCATTCGCTTGAACAGTGACTTCACAACCTAATCGAGTTAATGCATCTGTAATGAACTCTGCCGCTACTTTGTAACCCAACAACTGGTCTACTTGAGCTTGCTTAAGTTCAATCGCTTCACGTTTCGGAAGTAAATCAGATTTTTCAACTACAGTAATTGGACCGAACTCACCACCCGCCAACTCTTGAATAAGCTGAGAAGCACGGTTCATCGCAATTAATGGTAATTCAAAATCTACACCGCGTTCATAACGTTGTGAAGAATCTGTATGTAAACCAAAGCGACGAGCACGTCCAGCAATCGCAAGCGGAGCAAAAAATGCGCTTTCCAAGAAGATATCAGTCGTATCATCAGTTACGCTTGATGCTAGACCACCCATGATCCCAGCGATTGCTAGTGCTTTTTGGTCATCTGCAATAACCATCACATCATCTTGTAGTTCAACTTCTTGATCATTTAAAAGCTGTAACTTTTCTTGTGGCTGAGCTTGGCGAACATGTACAGTCCCTTCGATTTTAGCTAAATCGAAAGCATGCATTGGCTGACCCAATTCCATGAGGACGTAATTCGTTACATCAACTAAAATACTATGAGTACGAATTCCTGAACGTGCTAAAGCCTGTTCCATCCATTCAGGGGTCGCAGCTTTAACATTTACATTTTTAATGACACGTCCTAAGTAGCGTGGAGCACCATCCGTGTTGATGACTACTTTTTTCTCATCAGTAATTGTCGCATCAACTGATTTGATTTCAGGCTCATTCATTTGCAGTTGGTTAATCACTGCAACTTCACGTGCGATACCACGAATACTAAAGCAGTCACCACGGTTTGGTGTAATACTAATATCGATGACATTATCATCAAGTTTTAAGTATTCACGAATGTTTACCCCTACTGGAGCATCATCAGGTAACTCAAGTAAACCATCGATTTTATCTTCAAGGTCAATTTCAGAGGCACCGCACAGCATGCCTTGTGACTCAACACCACGAAGCTTACCTTTTTTGATTTTAAAATCACCCGGTAATATTGCACCAATAGTTGCCACAGGTGCTTTCATTCCAGCACGAACGTTAGGAGCACCACATACAATTTGTAAAGGCTCACCTGAACCAATATTCACTGTTGTTACACGCAGACGGTCTGCATCAGGGTGCTGTTCAACTGTTAGAACTTCACCAACTACAACGCCAGTAAATGGCTTAGCAACAGGTGCCAGCTCATCTACTTCAAGACCAAGCATAGTCAACTGATCAGATAATGTATCGCTATCAATTGCTGGGTTAACCCATGTGCGTAACCAATTTTCGCTAATCTTCATCTTTATAAAACCTTATTTAATCCTGAAAAAATGTTAGGCAAATTGGCGTAAGAAACGCACATCATTTTGATAGAACATACGCAAGTCATTAATGCCATAACGCAACATTGCAAAACGTTCTACCCCTAAACCAAAAGCAAAGCCTTTATATTTATCAGGATCAATCCCCGCAGCACGCAATACATTTGGATGTACCATGCCACAGCCTAATACTTCTAACCAACGTCCACGCTCATCCATGATATCCACTTCCGCACTAGGCTCTGTAAATGGGAAATATGATGGACGGAAACGTACTTTTAAATCTTTCTCAAAAAATTCATTCAGTAGGTTAATTAATAAACCTTTTAATTCAGCAAAGCTGGTGTTCTCAGCAACGTACAAACCTTCAATTTGATGGAACATTGGCGAATGCGTTTGGTCTGAGTCGCAGCGGTATACACGGCCTGGACAGACAATACGAATTGGCGGCTGGCTTGTTTCCATGGTACGAATTTGCACACCAGAAGTATGCGTACGCAACAAATGGTTTGCATCGAAATAGAAAGTATCATGCATAGCACGTGCAGGATGGTGCCCAGGAATATTTAATGCTTCGAAGTTATGATAGTCATCTTCAACTTCTGGTCCTGTAGCAACCGTAAAGCCAGCTTTAGTAAAGAACTGGCAAATACGTTCTTGCACTTGAGTAACAGGATGAACTGTACCAACGCGCTGTCCACGGCCTGGCAAAGTAATATCAATGGTTTCACTTGCTAATTTTTGCGCCAGTGCAGCTTGTTGTAATGCTGTTTGACGCTCAGTTAAAGCGTTATTAATTGTTTCTCGAACAGCATGAATCGCAGCACCTTGTACTTTACGTTCTTCAGGGTCCATTTTCCCTAATGCTTTCGATTGTTCTGCAAGCTGGCTTTTTTTCCCTGTAAATTGCACACGCACCTGATCAAGTGCAACAAGGTCTTGAGCTGCTGCAATGGCAGCAAGCGCTTCTGTGGTCAGGGCTTCCAGTGACATAGTAACTCTCAAAGCAACAAATTTAAAAATATAATAAAACACTGCATTCTAACAGTTTTTCACCGTATTGATGAAGTTTATCCATCATGAAAAATGTATTAGGCAACAAAAAGATAAAACGTATAAAATAATAGCATCGTCAATGAGATCAATTATTATGGCGCTTAATCAGATTTGGAAACAACAACTTACACTTGTGACCTATGGTAACGAATACCTACGTCAGAATTTAAGTTTTAGCCAATGGCGACAACATCATATTTTTGACCAACATAGTTTTCAATTTCGTGACTTAATTTCACAACATTTACTTGCTCAACATTTCCAAGTTTGGTTAGAAGCACTCAAAAAACAGGGAACAACCCAGATCTCTCTTCACTTATCAACAATCTTAAATGAAGAGCAAAATCCAAATAATAATGTCGAACTTTTACCTTATGCTCATTTTATTGTAAGTCATCAAAACAATAAGAAAATCGCATGGATTTTTGGACATGAGCTTGCCGAATGGTACAGCAACGATAACGAGTTTGAGCCGCCTCTGACTCAACGCAGCGATTTACGCTTAGAGACTTTCTGGCGTTTTGAATTGAATGAAAAATTATCTAAGAAAGTTGAAGCTGACTTAAAAGCACCTCAATGGGACGAAATTTCAGACTTTATGGAAACTGAGTTATTTCGAAGTAAGTATGCAGCAGGTTTTGAAGAACCAGAATTTCAGAAAAAATATTTTGATGGGTCAACACATCAAATTTCGGTAGAGCATCAACCAACTCTTGCTCTTATTCCTGAAAGCTACCCAGCAGATTGTGCACATCAACTCCTCTACCGCACTCAGGCTTTATCAGATTATTTAGAGCAGAAAAAACGCACCGCAAATGATCCTTTAGGGGAAGACTTAGACCAAGAACAAATTATTAACTTAAGAAACTTTACCCACAAAACTGACGACCTATTTGCAAAACTTATTGTGAAAGCAGCAAATCATTATCAAACAGCTCAATTAAAACCTGTTGAGAAACCTTCTCCTTTTGATACAACGAATGAGTCCGCAACTCATTTAAAAGCACCTCATCATAAGGCTGGAGGAACAGGGGTAATCAAGCTTATTGTTCTGACAATAATTATTTGTGCTTTAGCCTATTATTTTGGTCTTTAATCAAGATTAAAGTTGCCATTCATAAAATAGTTCTGTTATTCCAAGGCCGAACTCTGGTAGTTCGGCTTCACCAGTTAATTTGGCTCCCATTTTTTCATAGAAGAAGCGACTTGGATTTTTATTAAAAACTTCTAAACGAATAAAAGCATAACCTTGATTTAAAGCGCATTGATAGAACTTTTGGAATAACGCACGCCCTACTCCTTTTCTTTGAATTTCTCGTAATAAATAAAAAGCACGAATTTCAGCAATATTATTTTCCGGATTTAAATAACCATCGAGAAAGCCTTTCACTACTCCATTTTCAGTATAGATAAATAACTTATGATCAGGACTTCTACTTATCTCTTTCCATAACTGTTGTTTATCTAGTACGTTAAGCTCATTCAATATTTCTTGCTTAATCATACCTGTATAGGTTTCTTTCCAACTCTGTACATGTACTTCTGCAATAGACAATGCATCCTTAAATGATGCTATACGAATATCTGTGTCATTTAATGGTTTCAATTCACTTCCCTCATGTCACTACTTTTTAGAGTGAAGCATTAATTCGTCTCGTACTAACCTACTCAGTTAAAAGTAACTCTCGAACATGTATTAAAGCAAAACCCAACAAATTTAGTCCTTGCCATAGAGATGGATCTTGAATGTGTGGATGGTCTTGCGCCATACCAACACCCCAAATTTTATCGACTGGAGATGCTTCAACCAAAATACGGTCTTTTGTTGCTAATAAGAATTTTTTTAACTCCGGATGCTGTGAGAATTTAGCAAAATTCGCCTGCACCACTATGTCAAAACGTTTTTCTTGCCATATCTGTTCATTATAATTACGTACTTTACGGCCTAATTGCTTCGCTTCATTCGGATGTTTAACCTGCAAAATCTGTGCAAAAATTTCTTTATCATTAAATAATTTTGCTTTTTGCGCCATCATATAGTGCTCAGCAGTAAAGTATTCAATACCTTCTACATTAAATTGCGCAGGAAACCACTGGCTAAAACAGCTTTTATCAATAAGATTAGCTTTCTTAGGAGTATGTCCCCAGAAATATAAATATTTGAACTGGTGACCTTGCTGTATTTTTTGAATTAAGTCATTTAGAAATTTTTCGTCTTTCATCATTTATCTCTGATTATTTTCTTTTTTAAAATAGAACCACTAAAAATAAAAAAGACCGCTAAAAAGCGGTCTTTTTTTGAATCTCTAAGCTTATGCAGCTAATGCGCCTTTAGCTTTTTCAGCTAAAGCAGCAAATGCTACTGCATCATGCATAGCGATGTCAGCTAATACGCGACGGTCGATGATCACTTGAGCTTTTTTCAAGCCATCGATCATACGGCTGTAAGACAAACCGTTTTGACGAGCACCAGCGTTGATACGCGCAATCCATAGAGCACGGAATTGACGTTTCTTCTGACGACGGTCACGGTAAGCGTATTGACCAGCTTTGATTACCGCTTGGAACGCTACGCGGTAAACGCGTGAACGAGCACCGTAGTAACCTTTAGCGCGAGCAAGAATTTTTTTGTGACGGCGATGAGCCACTACACCACGTTTTACACGAGCCATTTATAATCTCCTTAGATGTATGGGCACATACGACGAACTGAAGCAACGTCACTTACGTGAACCATTACACAGCCGCGCAATTGACGGATACGCTTAGCAGATTTTTTGGTCAAAATGTGGCGCTTGAATGCTTGTTTGCGCTTAAAACCGTTTGCAGTCGCTTTGAAGCGTTTAGCTGCACCACGGCGAGTTTTTAACTTAGCCATAGTAACCTCTTTTGGGCACCTGTTCGGCACGATTGCACCATTGCAAAATCGACCTGCAGGTAAGGAAGCGCGTATTTTATAGTATGCTGACTAAAATTAAAACTATTCCTAGAATTTTTTTAAATTAATCCCTTTAGAAATGAGAAAAACCTATCTCTTTTTTAGATGAATATAATCGGCAATAATTTCAGCATCGCTGCTTATTTACCCCTATAATATGAGCAAATTATCAACATACGATATTTCAAATGCAGAAACATGATGCATTCGCTGCCCTGCGCTATAGAGATTTCTCAATTGTCACCATTAATCAATTTTGCTTAACATTAGCAATTTTGATTCAAGAAATTATTGTTGCCTATTCACTTTATCAAATTACCAAAGACCCTCTAACTTTAGGTTTAATTGGACTAGCAGAAGCCATTCCATTTATTGCCCTATCGCTTTGGGGTGGTTATTTTGCTGATAAATTTAATAAACAGGTCATCATGAAAATCTGTTTATTTTTCTCAGTACCTCTTCCTTTAGTTTTATGGTTACTGTTCCATCTGCATGGGTTGGGTCATATCAGTGTAAATTTCCTTTCTTGGGGCATTTATGCGGTTATTTTTGGTTTGGGCACCATACGTGGTTTTTACAACCCTTCTGCTACATCCCTAAAACCATTTTTAATTCCACGTGAGCTTTATGCAAATGGTGCAACATGGACAACCATTGGTTGGCAGAGTGGTGTAATTATTGGGCCTATGCTCGGTGGGTTCATGCTCGCTTATTTAGGCAGAGAAACCAGTCTTTTTAGTGTTGCCGGTCTACTTACTATCTGCTTTATTCTCATTAATTTATTACATAAACGTAGCTTTCCTAAAATTGAAACTGCCAATGTTCTAGAAAGCTTAGGCGATGGCTTTCGCTTTATTTGGAAAACCAAAATAGTTCTTTGGGCGATTTCTTTAGACCTTGCCTCTGTTTTATTTGGTGGTGTAATCGCTCTACTCCCTATTTTTGCCGAAGATATTTTAAAAGTCGGTCCTGAAGGCTTGGGTTACTTGCGTGCAGCTCCTTCTATTGGTGCGCTCATTACTATGATTGCTTTAACTCGTTTTCCGCCAACTCAGCACGCATGGCGTAATATGCTACTTGCAGTTGCAGGGTTTGGTGTATTTACAATCCTTTTCGCGTTCTCGAACAACATGTGGTTATCACTATTTGCGTTGGCGATGACGGGTGCTTGCGACAGTATTTCGGTGGTAGTTAGACAAACCATTTTGCAAATATTCCCACCAGAAAATATGCGTGGTCGCGTAGCGGCTGTAAATGGAATGTTTGTCTCATCAAGTAATGAGCTGGGTGCATTTGAATCAGGCTTGGCTGCCAAATATTTGGGAACTATTGCAGCGACTATTTTTGGTGGTTGTATGACTCTTGCAGTAGTAACCTTCTGTTGGCTAAAAACCAATGATCTTTTTAAAGTCGATATTACTAAAAGCTCAGAAGATTAGTTAAATCATTTTAATAAAGCATCTTCGGATGCTTTTATTTTAAATAAAACCTGTAATTACCCAATAAATGAAAATATAACGCCCAGCCTTAGCGATAAGGACCATAAATAAAAAGCGCCAAAAATTTTCTTTGAATAAGCCAGCAACCAAAGTAATAGGGTCACCAATCACAGGTGTCCAACTTAAAAGCAGCGAATAAAAGCCATATTTATGATAAAAGCGTTGGGCTTGTTCTAAACGTTTTTCAGAAACCGGGAACCATTTTTTATGTTTAAACTGTTCTATTTTTAAACCTAACCACCAGTTTATACATGAGCCCAATACATTTCCGAAAGTAGCAATCAAAATGAGAAGAAAAGCTGAATGTTGATTTTTTAATAATAAAGCAGCAAGTACAGCTTCTGATTGTAGCGGTAATAAGGTAGCCGCCCCAAAAGCACTCAAAAAAAGTAAAAAGTAACTTAGCATATTAAATTAGACCAAATCACCTTTCACCTTATTCATTACCCTACCAATAAACTTAGATGACTTTAATTGATAATGCTTTTTGTACTGCAGGGCGTGCTGTTAAGCGAACAATGTATTCTTGTACATACGGGTAATCCTCTAATTGAATCCCCTGCCATTCATAACGCAAAATCCAAGGTAGAATTGCCATATCAGCAATTGAGTATTCCCCTGCAACAAACTTCTGACCAATGAGCTGTTTATTCAACACACCATATAAACGCTTAGTCTCATTTACATAGCGGTCTATAGCATAGGGAATTTTCTCTGGCGCAAAGCGGTTAAAATGATGATTTTGTCCTAACATAGGACCTAAACCACCCATTTGCCACATAAGCCATTGTTCCACTTCAACTCGCTCTTGCTCGTCTTTCGGGTAGAACAATCCAGTTTTTCGTCCTAAATACTGCAAGATCGCGCCTGATTCAAATACTGAAATTGGCTCACCACGTGGACCATCTTGGTCAACAATGGCAGGAATTTTATTATTCGGAGAAATTTTCAGGAAGTCTGGTTGAAATTGATCATTTTCTAAAATATTAATTGGGTAAAGGGTGTAATCCAGTCCCATTTCTTCTAAGGCAATTGTGATTTTATGTCCATTGGGTGTGCCCCAATAATATAGATCAATCATTCTATTTTCCTATTCATCGTTATCATGACTGCGTCTTGCGTTATATCATGTTTTGGGTAATACAATGATATTTCCAACACCAAAAAACACATAAAAATTGAGAATAACTTTGGATTAAAACGATATTAAACGTCAGTTTAAGAAAATAGGGCTAAAAGACGAGAGGCATAAAAAAGCACTGCTTTTGCAGTGCTTTTTTTGAGTGTTACTTTTTCTTTTTCGGTCCAAGTAACATACCCATTTGTCGACCTTCCATTTTCGGTGCTTGCTCTACAACCCCTAACTCAGCTACGTCTGCTTCAATTTTTTGCAATTGAGCTAAACCAAGTTGTTGGTGAGCCATTTCACGACCACGGAAACGTAAGGTGATCTTAACTTTGTTGCCTTCTTCAAGGAACTTCAGAATAGCACGAAGCTTAACTTGATAATCACCTACATCAGTTGCTGGGCGTAGTTTGATTTCCTTCACTTGCACTTGATGCTGTTTTTTCTTGGCATCTTTTTGCTTCTGTTTCAGGTCAAACAAGTGCTTGTTGTAATCCATGATTTTACAAACAGGCGGCTCAGCGTTTGCGACAATCTCAACAAGGTCAAGATCTGCATCCTCAGCAGCACGCAGTGCTTCATTTAATGAAACAATTCCTTTTTGCTCACCATCAGCACCGACAAGGCGTACTTCTTTTGCACGGATCTCATCGTTAATTGCTGGACGGTTACTCTTTGCACCTTGTTGTTGGTTACGGTCAGGCTGTTTAATCTTTCTTACTCCACAATATACCGGCCACGTTCGGCGACGGCAGATTTCACTAAGTCAATGAAAGCATCCACTGACATAGTACCTAAATTTTTTCCTGAGCGAGTACGTACATTCACTGTACCTTCTTCAACTTCTCGATCACCAAGAACTAACAGGTAAGGAATGCGCTCTAGAGTACGCTCACGAATCTTAAATCCGATTTTTTCATTTCTCAAGTCAGAAATAGCACGAAGACCATTTTCCTTGAGTTTTGCCACAACTTGCTCACTTGCTTCAGCTTGAGAATCAGTAATATTCATGACACATGCTTGTACAGGTGATAGCCAAGGCGGCATAAAACCAGCGTAGTGTTCAATTAGTATACCAATAAAACGCTCAAAACTACCAAGAATTGCACGGTGCAACATGACAGGTTGATCACGCTCGTTTTCTTCAGTTACATAAGAAGCATCTAAACGAACTGGCAAGTTGAAGTCACACTGAATGGTACCACATTGCCATACACGACCAAGACAGTCTTTTAAAGAGAACTCAATCTTTGGACCATAGAATGCGCCTTCACCCGGCTGCAATTCCCATTCAAGACCAGCTGCATCTAAAGCATCTGCCAAAGATTTTTCAGCTAAATCCCAAAGTGCATCATCCCCTACACGCTTTTCTGGGCGAGTAGATAATTTCATTTGAACTTCTTCAAAGCCAAAGTCTTTATAAACATCTAAAGTGAGTTTAATAAAGTCTGCAACTTCTTTACCGATCTGTTCTTTAGTACAGAAGATATGCGCATCATCTTGAGTAAAACCACGAACACGCATAATACCGTGTAAAGAACCAGATGGCTCATTACGGTGACAAGAACCAAACTCAGCTAAACGAATTGGTAAATCACGGTAAGACTTTAATCCTTGGTTAAACACTTGAACGTGACAAGGACAGTTCATTGGTTTTACAGCATAGTTACGACTTTCAGAATGAGTCGTAAACATGTTTTCTGCATAGTTTGCCGCATGACCAGATTTCTCCCAAAGCGTAAAATCTACGATTTGCGGAGTTTTGATTTCTTGGTAACCATTGTCTTGCTGAACTTTACGCATGTACTGTTCTAGTACTTGATAAATAGTCCAGCCATTTGCATGCCAGAACACCATACCCGGTGCTTCTTCTTGCATATGGAATAAGTCTAATGCTTTACCAATTTTACGGTGATCACGCTTTTCAGCTTCTTCAATACGCTTGATGTAAGCTGCTAACTGTTTTTTATCAGCCCAGGCAGTACCATAGATACGTTGAAGCTGTTCATTCTTCGCATCACCACGCCAGTAAGCACCAGAGATTTTAGTAAGCTTGAATGATTTTAAGAATTTTGTGTTCGGTACGTGCGGACCACGACACATATCTACATATTCTTGGTGGTAGTACAAGCCCATTGCTTTTTCTTCAGGCATGTCTTCCACAAGACGTAATTTATATTCTTCGCCGCGGTCAGTGAATACTTTGATGACTTCATCACGCGGTGTCATTTTTTTGATAACGTCATAATCTTGATCGATGAGCTTTTTCATACGCTCTTCAATCGCTGCCATATCATCTAGTGTAAAAGGACGTGGCATCCAGATATCGTAATAGAAACCTTCTTCGATGACCGGACCAATCACCATTTTTGCTTCAGGGAAAAGCTGTTTTACTGCGTGCCCTACAAGGTGTGCACAAGAGTGGCGAATGATCTCAAGACCTTCTTCATCTTTTGGAGTGATAATTTGTAAGGTCGAGTCTTCGGTAATTAAGTCACATGCATCAACTAAGCGATCATTTACTCGTCCAGCAACGGTATTTTTTGCTAAACCAGGCCCAATACTTTGAGCGACTTCCATAACAGATACAGGGTGATCAAAACTCTTTTGATCGCCATTTGGCAATGTGATAATTGGCATAAAAAAATCCTTAAGGAGTGATGCCCTATACGAAGGAGCATTTCACCGCGAGATTATGATCGAGGCAAGCCTCAAAATATAAAAACGGTGTAAATCAAAATTAAAAAACCTGAAAGATTTTACACTTGTTCAAGCCAAGTGAAAACCTTTGTACTCATAAAATCATAAATACATTTTGCTTATACGGTAAACAGCAATAAATGACTTTAATAAAGACCTAGCTAAATTTTCAGAAATACATAAATAGGATAATTATTCATCAGAACTGATTTAAGATGTTGAAAATAGCATTTCTGCTCATTTTCTGACTGGGAGGTATTTCTCTTTAAGACTAAAGCATTAATGCTTTGATTACTATTAAGCCATATTTTCAAAGAATGAATTAAAAAATAGAACACGGAGTTGTTTCACATGGTTAGTGCCTATAACGAATTACCACGCACACCCGCAAACTTTGTTGCGTTATCCCCTTTGCGCTATTTAGAGCGCGCAGCTTATATCTACCCAGACCAAGCTTCTATTATTCATGGCAACCGTCAGATTTCATGGAAACAAACTTATCAGCGCTGCCGTCAATTTGCATCTCAGCTTCAACAATTAGGCATAGTTAAAAATGATACGGTTTCAGTTTTACTGCCAAATGTACCAGCAATGATTGAAGCACATTTTGCTGTACCAATGGCGGGTGCTGTTCTTAATACCCTAAATACCCGTTTAGACGCTAAAACCATCGCTTTTATGCTAGAGCATGCTGAAACTAAAGTACTTTTAGTTGACCCCGAGTTTGTTAATTTAGCAAGAGAAGCTTTATCGCTCATTCCTAACCAACATATTATTGTGATTGATGTTGCGGATGAAGAGTATGAAGGCGAAAACCAATTCCTTGGTTCTTTCGAATATGAGGAATGGTTAGCTCAAGGCGATGCCAATTTTGAATGGCAATTACCTGAAGATGAGTGGGATGCAATTAGTTTAAATTATACCTCTGGAACCACTGGAAATCCTAAAGGAGTGGTTTATCACCACCGAGGTGCATATTTAAATGCAGCAAGCAATATTTTAGCCTGTGGTATGAAACCCCGTGCTGTTTATTTATGGACACTTCCTCTTTTTCACTGTAATGGTTGGTGCTTTGCATGGAGTATTGCAGCCAGTGGCGGAACCAATATTTGTCTACGTAAAGTTGACCCAGAACTGGTGATGCAGCTTATTGCAAAACATAAGGTTGATTACTTCTGTGGCGCTCCAATCGTCCTATCTATGATTATTAATCTGCCTAAGGAAAAGCAGCCAAGCATAGAACATCATGTTGAAGTTATGGTGGCAGGTGCTGCTCCACCTGTCGCTGTCATTGAAGGTATGCGAAATATTGGGATTAATGTCAACCATGTGTATGGTTTAACCGAAACCTATGGACCATCTGCGCTTTGTGCTTCTCAAGCGGGATGGAGCGACCTCTCCATTACCGAGCAAGCGCAACTACACTCTCGTCAGGGTGTACCTTATCCTTTACAAGATAGTATGCGGGTGTTAGATCCTGAAACGATGCAGCCAGTTCCAAATGACGGTGAAACCATGGGAGAAATCATGTTCCGTGGCAATATTGTCATGAAAGGATATTTAAAAAATCCAAAGGCAACTGAGGAAGCTTTTGCAGGTGGCTGGTTCCACACGGGTGACCTAGCTGTTTGCCATCCAGATGGTTATGCAAAAATTACTGATCGCTCTAAAGATATTATTATTTCAGGTGGAGAAAATATTTCATCTTTAGAAGTCGAAGACGTTTTATATAAACACCCAGCAGTTTTAACAGCCGCTGTTGTGGCAAAACCTGACGAACGTTGGCAAGAAGTACCATGTGCATTTATTGAATTAAAAACTGGGGCTAGTGTCACGCCTGAAGAAATTATTGAGCATTGTCAAAAAGAACTTGCGCGCTTTAAAGTTCCTAAAGATGTGGTGATTACTGAAATTCCAAAAACCTCAACAGGTAAATTGCAAAAATTCATCTTGCGTGAATGGGCAAAAGAACGCGCTTAATCTGAATTCTATAAAAATAAAAAAGCGGCGTATCTAACGCCGCTTTTTATTAAAAACTGTATTAACCTTGATCTGACAATAGAGCAACCTGTTGTACATAGTTAATAAATTTCATTTTAGTTGCTTCAAGATCTGCTTCTGCAACTTGCTGGGTTTTATCACGATTAATTCTTAAGACATGCTGGCGTAAAGTATGTCGTTCTGATGCATTATAGATTTTGCTAAACTCATTGATTGCAGGGTCACCCTGCTCGATCATACGATCTACCCAACGCATGAGTTGAGCTTGTTTCTTCGCGCCTTGCTGAGGGGTCAAATAAGATAAAATGACTGTCTCATCTTCATTGCGCAAGAGTTTACCAACACGCTGAAACTGACGACGGCGCGCTTCGAACGAACTAATATTCTGAACTTCCAAAAGAGCATCAATTAAACGCTCATCAACAGGAAGTTTTTGAATTTGTTTGATAGAAAGTTGTGCTAACTGCTCACCTAAAGCAGCCATACGTTGAACTGCTTTTTTCTGTTCGGTTTTACTTGCACGTCCTTCTAAAGAATCAAAATCTTCTTCAGTATAACGCTTGGGACGACGTGCCACGATTAATCTGCCTCATAAAATTTTGCGGCGAATAACGCCTGTACTTCATTTAATGCCTGTTCTTCGTCAGTGCCATCAATGACTAAACGTAAAGTAGTCCCTTTACCTGCACCTAACATCAGTAACGACATAATATTCTTTGCATCTACTAAATGATCGCCCTTACCAATTTGAATTGACGAACGAAACTTTGTAGTGACCTCTATCAGTTTTCCTGATGCACGTGCATGTAAACCGAGTTTATTAATTACATCAACAGTTGTGTCTATCATGACCAGTGCTTCATTTCTCTGTGTAAGACCTGAACAGACCATTCTGCCTCAAGTGCTTGTTTTAGTCTATCTACCATATAAACTGAACGATGCTGGCCGCCTGTGCAACCTATTGAAATCGTCATATAGTGACGATGCCCTTCAGCAAATGCCGGCAGCCATTTTTTTAAGAAGTGGAGAATGTCCTCAAACATTTCATTTGCTTGTGGACTTGCTTCTAAAAATTGTTTAACTGGCTCGTCTAAACCAGAAAAGCGGCGTAATTCTAAATCCCAATGCGGATTTGGTAAATGCCGTACGTCAAAAACATAGTCGGCATCTAAAGGAATGCCATGTTTATAACCAAATGACTGCAATATAACAATTAGATTATCTGATTGTCCTAATTTTGATAGCAAGATATGTTTTAAATCGTGAACACTTTTATCTGTGGTATCAATGTGAACAGTGGCACGAAACTGAATTGGAATCAGCAACTGCTTTTCTTCATGAATACACTGTAAAAGGCTTTTGAAACGATTTGCTAACGGATGTGGACGACGTGAAGCACTAAATCGTGCAATCAAATCTTGATCTTGTGTCGTCAGATAAATCACATCAACCGTACCATGTTTTTGTAATTGCTCAAAAACATGGTCGAACTCTTGCATATCTGCCCGAGTACTTCGTACATCCACCCCTAAAGCAAGCTGCTCAAGATTATTTTCATGATCTAGCTTTGCCACGATCTCAGGCAGCAATGCCAAAGGTAAATTATCAATACAGTAGTAGCCCAAATCTTCTAATACTTGAAGAGCTGAAGATTTTCCTGAACCAGACTGTCCTGTCACGATAAGTATACGCTTCATGGCATGGCTGTCCTTTTATATATTATTGAGGTGTAAAGGCAACTTGTAGATTATCAATTAAACGCGTTCCACCTAATTTCGCCGCGACAAACAACACGATATCACGATCAAATTGAGAAGCAGCTAACAAATTAGGTTGGCGAGCCTCCACATAATCCACAACAAAACCATTGTCTGTCAACAGTGTTTTCAAATCTGCCAAGACTTGTTGTAAATCTTTACCTTGGTGTAATTGCTCTTCGGCTTGTTTTAAACCTTGATAAATGACTGGTGCAACCTGACGCTGTTCAGGAGTCAAGTAACCATTTCTTGAACTCAGTGCCAAACCGTCTTCTGCACGAACAATTGGTACGCCAATAACTTCTAACGGAATATTCAAATCCTGTACAAACTGGCGAATCACTGCTAATTGCTGGTAGTCTTTTTGACCAAAGAAAGCATAATTCGGTTGCACAATATTAAAGAGTTTGGTGACAACCAGTGCTACGCCATCAAAGTGCCCCGGACGTGAGCTTCCACATAAATCATCAGTAATTTGACTGACGCTAATGTTAGTTAAGCGAGGTTGTGTACCGTACATTTGTTCAACTGATGGTGCAAAAATAATGTCACAGCCAACATCTGCAAGTAGACGACTATCCTGCTCTAACGTACGCGGATAATTATCAAAATCTTCACCCGGACCAAACTGTGTTGGGTTCACGAAGATACTCACAACCACAACATCACATAACTTTTTCGCTTCACGAACAAGAGTGAGGTGGCCTTCATGTAGATTTCCCATCGTTGGGACAAAACCAATGATTTTACGTGCAGCTCTAGCAGGATTTAAAGAAGCAGCTAAGCCTTGTATAGTGGTTTCTGTTTTCATGAATTACAGCTCAACTTGGAAAGTGTGTTCTTTAGCTGGGAACGACTGATCTTGTACAGCAGCATGAAAAGCTTTAAAAGCATCTAAAATCGCTGTTTCACCAGATTGTTCTTTCATAAAGTTACGTACAAAACGCGCAACTCGACCAAACGTTAGACCTAACATGTCTTGTACAACCAATACCTGACCATCAGTCGCATTACCTGCCCCAATACCGATCACAGGAGTATTTGGGAACAATTCAGCAATTTCTTGACCTAATTGTGCCGGAACGCATTCGAGTAATAAAACTGCCGCGCCCGCTTCAACCACCGCCGTACAATCGGCAATAAGCTGATCGGCTGCTTCACGCGTTCTAGCTTGTAACTTGTAGCCACCAAATACATGTACAGACTGAGGAGTTAAACCTAAATGTACACATACAGGCACACCATTACGTGTTAACACTTGGACAGTTTCACTTAGCCATGCACCACCTTCGATTTTGATCATTTGGGCACCAGCTTGCATAACTGTTTTCGCATTCTGCAAAGCATCGTTTAAAGTGGCATAACTCATAAATGGTAAGTCAGTCATAATTAAAGCATGCTGATTACCGCGACGGACTGCCGCTGTATGATAGGCCATGTCTTCAACAGTTACAGGTAAAGTTGAGTCACGCCCCTGAATTGCCATTCCAAGAGAATCACCAATTAAGATCGTATCAATTTCAGCAAGTTCCATTGCTTTTGCCATACTTGCATCGTAACAAGTTAGGCAAGAGAACTTACGTCCTTCGGCTTTAAATTTTCTTAAGTCACTTAGACTAATCATGATGGTATCCTCTACAGGAGTTTGCAGAACGTAATAAGTCCGGCTTTAAGCCCAAGACTCATCAGCAAGTACAGTCAGCGTTGGCTGTTGTATGAGTTCTAAATTTTTAAGTGGCTGATCATTAATATGTAGATCAGCATCTAAATCTAATAAAGGAATCACAACAAAATCTCGTTGTAATATTCCTACATGCGGCACCGTTAAGCGCTCATTTTGTATTTTTTCATTGCCATAAATCAGTAGATCAAGATCTAAAGTTCGCTCCCCCCAATGACGGAGTCTTACCCGCCCAGCTTCCTGCTCAAAACGCTGTAACTGGTCAAGTAAGTCAAGCGGAAGTAACTCGGTTTTTAGCTGAGCGACTGCATTTAGATAATTCGGCTGATCTTGGGGACCCATAGGGGGACTTTGGTAAAGTTTAGATACTTTCACTTCACCAAGAGATTTAAGTTTGGCTATCGCTTCAGACAGAATCTGGCGTGAGTCACCTAGGTTACTTCCTAAGCCAATATATGTGGTTACTGTCATTGTGTCGGCCCAAAAATAACTTGGCTCAAATCACGTTGTACCCGCTTGCGCTTTAAAATTGGATGATCACTCATCACATTCGTTTGTGCTGCGGAAGATTTTTCAATAAAACGGTCAATAGACTGCTCTTGTCGTGCACGTTCTTTTTTACCACGACGGCTTCGAGACTCTGGAACATCAACCAAAGGCTCAATTTCCGTATCAACTTTATTGCTTTCAACAGGCTCAGCAGCAACCTTACGACGACTTTTCGCCTTCTGACGATTATATTGGCTAATCGCAGCTTCTTTTTCGTCGTTTGACATTTCTTGGTAAGCTTCCCACCAGCTTCCCATTCCCTGTGTTGTGTCATCACCTGACTTTTCACGAAGTAATAAGAAGTCAAACCCAGCGCGGAAACGAGCATGGCTTGCCAATGCTTCAATTTGCTGTGGTTTTGGATTAAGCAAACGGGTTTGCATTTCCCAAACTTCACGAATAAAAGTTTCGGCAAAACGAGGAATAACTGTGCGTGTTGCTTGACGTTTTAAAACATCCAAACCTGCTTGAGCACGTGCTTCGGCCGGAACAACGCCTTTTGATAAATAAAAATCACAACGCTCTAAAAATGGCTGCCACAATAAAACCGCATAGAAAAATGCTGGATTAATCGTTTTACCCACCTGAATACGTTGATCAGTATTTTTTGCTGCACGTTGAATAAATGGAGTGAGATCCGGACGAATATCTGCAAAAAGCTGTTTCCACACACCAAAGTCAATCAACATTGGTAACACGCGTGCCAAATGCCCCATTGTGAAAAGCTTTTGAGACTCATCGTATAAACGGTGTGGTGAAACATCCCGAAGTAATTGCGTCATCTCAACATCAAAAATGTCGAGAATTGCCGAATCAATTTTAAAGTTGAGCTTAGCTGCAAAACGTAATGTCCGGAGCATACGCACCGGATCTTCTTCAAAACGTTGCACAGGATCGCCCAATAAACGTAAAGTCTTACTTTTGACATCATCAATTGCTTTACAGAAATCGAGCACAATACCCTTACGCGGCTGATAGTACAGTGTATTGATAGAAAAATCGCGTCGAGCAAAGTCCTGTTCGATGGTTCCCCAGTTGTTGTCAC
Organism: Acinetobacter sp. FDAARGOS_494; assembly: GCF_003812225.1. Taxonomy (NCBI): domain Bacteria; kingdom Pseudomonadati; phylum Pseudomonadota; class Gammaproteobacteria; order Moraxellales; family Moraxellaceae; genus Acinetobacter; species Acinetobacter sp. FDAARGOS_494. The sequence continues at coordinate 2,326,177 of NZ_CP033866.1, read as the reverse complement.
GTAAAATCATGCCCGAAGCACTGGTCACCGCTTTTTTAGGAGGCGCACGGAAAGTGGCAACTTCGATTAGCTCACGTCCTGAATAGACATGTGCCAATTCAAATCGACGGCCAACAATTCGGCATCGACGACCAAAAACTTCTTTAATTTGAGAAGGTGTTGCATTGGTGACTGCATCGAAATCTTTAGGATTGAGTCCTAGCATTAAATCACGGACACCACCCCCAACAATATAAGCTTCATAGCCTGCTTTAGTCAGACTATCGATCACATCTAAAATCGAAGAAGGAAGTTGGGCTGTGGACAAACCACATTTTGACGCTCGCAAGGTTTGCAAAAGACGCTGTCTCCTACGTCAGGACGTAAATAACAAGTTGTCGCTAATCATAGCTCTAACACACACAAAGGGCAATTTGATTCTCTTAGATTGCGCAGGAAATGATAATTGACGAATAGAACTTTTATAAGGCTAAACGCGATTTATTTTTTTCAAAAATAGCTGGTCCAATTCCTTTAACGTTTTTAATTTCGTCAATATTTTTAAAGCTACCGTTCTTTTGTCTGTATTCTACAATCGCTTGAGCCTTTTTCTCACCTACACCTTTTAATTGCTGAAACTCATTTACATTCGCCTGATTCAAATGAATTTGCCCTGTAGAGTCATTAAAATTTTTAGTTTGAGAAATTTTAGAACCATTAGAATGAGAAGACTTAGTGATGTTTAACTTTTGGTCATACATCTGCTGTTTAGCCTTCCATTCTTGAAAGTTTTGATCAAAAGATTGAGCGTAAACCGAAGGTGAAATTACTCCCAAGCACAAAATTATTAAAACAAAATACTTATTTTTCCAAAATCTCATGCTGTATTGCATGTGGTTTTTCCCCTGATTTTAATTGTCGTTTTGCCTGATTCCACAATTCATCCATTTCGGACAAGGTCATGTCTTCCAATGTTCTTTGCTGTTTTATGGCTTGCTCTTCAATAAAAGCAAAACGACTTCTAAATTTATGTATGGTTGATAAAAGTGAACTTTCACTTGAAATGCCAAGTTTACGTCCTACATTGACTAATGAAAACAGGCAGTCTCCAAATTCATCTTGAATTTCATTACTATTTTGATTTTTAAGTGCCTGTTTAAACTCATCTAATTCTTCTTCTAATTTTGTATAAGCATCTTCTACCGTTTCAAAATCAAACCCAACTTTTGCAACATTTTTTTGAATTTCCTGCGCCTGAGATAGTGCTGGTCCATGTTTAATTTCATCTAATCTTGATTGTGGTTTTCCTTGCTTTTCTTGTTGTTTAATTTGTTCCCATAACTCACTTACTTGTTCTGGTGTTAAGTTGTTAAATTGGTCTGCTTGAAAAACGTGCGGATGGCGTCGTACTAATTTTTCGCTAATTGCCTCAACCACATCTTGAAAATTGAACGCCCCCTGCTCGCTAAACATTTGCGATTGAAATACCACTTGTAATAACAGATCACCCAATTCATTCCGAATTTCATTAATGTCACCTTGACGAATGGCAGCCTCGACTTCATATGCCTCTTCAATCGCATATTTAGTCAGTGACATTGGAGTTTGCTCTTGGTCCCACGGACATTTTTCACGTAGCTCTTGCATAATTTTAAGCAATTTATCCATGTAACCCTCAAGTTCAAAAAATTGGTCAGTAACTTTAAAATCTTAATTTGCTATGATCAAAATTAAAGCGGCAAATCATTCGTCATATTGTAACGATAAAGAGAAAAAAAGATGAAACATAGCATTCTGATTAGTGGCGCAGCTCAAGGTATTGGAGCAGAAATTGCACGGGTATTTTATCAGCGGGGTTATAAAGTCGGCATTTATGACATTAATGAGTCGCTTCAAAATACACGACAATTTTTGCAGAATCTGCCAGCCAATGATGTTCTCCTTACTGGTTCACGCGGCACAGGAAAATCTTCAATTGTCCGTGCCCTTTTAACCGAGTATAAAGATCAAGGATTACGTTTAATTGAAATTGAACGTGATGATCTGTCCGATCTTCCTGAAATCCAGAAGCTCATCCAGAAGCGTCCGGAAAAGTTCATTGTCTACTGCGATGATCTGGCCTTTAATGCTGAAGATGAAAACTATCGCAGCTTAAAAAGTGTACTTGATGGCTCATTACAGTCAGGTTCAAGTAATTTTATTATTTATGCAACCAGCAACCGTCGACATCTGTTACCAGAATTTATGCATGAGAACACGCCAGTGACTCGTGTAGATGTACCGCAATATACCGAGTTGCATCCACAAGAAGCCATTGAGGAAAAAATTTCACTCTCGGATCGTTTTGGAATGTGGCTTTCATTCTATCCAATGGATCAAAACCTGTATTTAACCATTGTAGAACACTATCTTGCTAAAACAGATATGCCAATGAATGACGAAGCCCATGCTGAAGCCCTACGCTGGTGTCAGGCACGTGGTCAACGGTCAGGACGTGCCGCCTATCAGTTCTCTAAACACTGGATTGGATCACAACAACTAAAAGCACTGTAAAATTTTAAACTAGAAAAATTAACAGGTTTCATTATTAGTCAGATTATAAAAGGCCCATTTATCTCAAATGGGCTTTTTATAAAATTAGAGTTTCTGTCAAGCTCTTAAATAATATTCAGCTGTTTTAATGATTTCATCAATAATTCATTACGTATAGATGCCGGCATTTCTGACCGCATTTCCATATTTAATGCAAAAGCGACAATTTTTCCATCTGGCTGCTCAACCCAGCCGGTCAACCAGCCCACTTGTGGTTTTATATCCATTGCCCAACCAGTCTTTCCAAAAATTTTGTAGCCATTACTCTCTTCTAAAAGAAGCATATTTTTTACATTAGCCTGCACTTTTTCACTAAATGGAAGCTGTGTATGTGCTAATTGGGAAACAAACTCTACCTCTTGAATAGGCGTAACCTTTAATGGTCCTACCAACCAGAAATTATCAACCTGCTGTCCAATTTCAGCATTACCGAAACCAATACGTTTTACTTCTTTTTGCATGAGATCAAGACCGATACGTCGCGCAAGTTCCTGATAGACTGGGACTGCAGAAAGCTTCATGGCTTCTCCTAGTGTCATGTCTTTTTCCCAAGCGGTAAATGACCTTTTCTCGCCCTTCCATTTAAATATTTCATTAATATCCGTTTTCTGGTTCTCCAATCCGATCAGGGCATTCAACATTTTAAATGTAGAGGCTGGCACATATTCTGTATTTGCGCGGCTTAGAGCATTACCATATAGATTAATTTTTTTATCTGTTTGAATAACCAGCACACCTGAGGTGTTTTTTCATCAAAGTATTGATGAATCACCTGATTATGTCCTTGAACAATCTGACTCGGGGTTTCATTTATTAAATTATGCTGAACCGTACAACCAGAAAGAAAAAGAGAAGCAACCACATAGCAAGTAAAATATTTATTCATTTTAAACACCAGATCAATAGAAAATAACTCTGTACACGACAAAAATAGATAACTCATTGAAATAATGTCACAATAATTGTTTTCTAACGACGAATACTATGACACATCTCAATGAGTTATATCTTATCTTAAACAAATCTCTAAAATGGAACAAGTCACATTTAAAGTGCTTTGCGCTCATCATGCTTGTGATTATTTTAAAGCAAACATGTAATCTTTCTTCTGCATCTAAAGCCTTGCCCATCAAGTGTTTACCACAATCATTTTATCGACGTATGCAGCGCTTCTTTGCAGGTCAGTATTTTGATTATCGTCAAATTTCTCAGTTGATTTTCAATATGTTTTCATTCGACCAAGTGCAACTGACTTTAGATAGAACCAATTGGAAATGGGGAAAACGAAATATTAATATCCTGATGCTCGCAATCGTTTATCGTGGAATAGCGATACCTATCCTTTGGACATTGCTTAATAAACGTGGAAATTCAGATACGAAAGAGCGTATTGCTTTGATTCAACGCTTTATAGCCATTTTTGGTAAAGACCGTATTGTGAATGTGTTCGCAGACAGAGAGTTTATCGGTGAGCAGTGGTTTACATGGTTAATTGAACAAGACATCAACTTCTGCATTCGTGTTAAAAAAACTTCATTGTCACCAATCATTTAGGAAAGAATCATAAAATTAGTGATTTATTTCGCCATCTTAAAGTTGGTCAAATTGAATGTCGTAAACGACGGATTTTGGTTGGTCGGGTGAAACTATATATAAGTGCACTACAGTTAGAAAATGGAGAGCTTTTACTCGTCGTTTCTCCTCAGTTTAATGCCAATGCTATTCAGGATTATGCATTACGCTGGGAAATTGAAACCTTATTCAGTTGTCTCAAAGGACGCGGGTTTAATCTTGAAAATACGCGCTTGACAGACCCTAGACGAGTGAAAAAATTGATTGCGGTGTTAGCTATAAGCTTCTGTTGGTGTTACTTAACGGGTGAATGGCAACATAATCAAAAAAAAGCGATAAAAATAAAGAAGCATGGACGACTCTCAATGAGTTTATTTCGCTATGGTTTAGACTATGTTCAAATGGCGATTCAGCGTTTAATTGGTTTTGGGAAAAAAGAAGAGTTTAAGGAAATTTTGGCAATTTTAAGAAAGCAGAATCCTGATAGGATAAGGGTTCTGTGAAATTTGTCGTGTACAGAGGAGTCGCTTGCTCAAAATTTAGCGCAGGAATTAGGACCGAATGCATGCGCAGGGTATCTAGATGTCAGTGACTACAGCCAGTGGCAACATATATTAAAAGAATTTACCGACTGGGCTGGCGAGCTTAATATTTTGGTGAATAATGCAGGGATTTTATATTCCGGAGCCTTTGAAAATATCGATATCAAGTCACACCAAAGAACAATCAATATTAATGTAAACGGCGTAATCAATGGTTGCCATGCTGCACTCCCTTATTTAAAACAAGCTTCTTTTGCACGAGTCATTAATCTCTCTTCAGCTTCTGCAATTTACGGGCAAGCTGACCTCATTTCTTATTCGGCCAGTAAATTTGCAGTGAGAGGAATTACCGAAGGTTTAGATGTGGAATGGAAAAAATACGGTATTCGTGTTTTAGATGTGATGCCTTTATTTGTACAAACCGCAATGGTCAACAATATGGATGCAGGTTCTATTCAAAACATGGGAGTCGATTTAACGCCTAATGATATTGCTCAACAGGTGCTTTCACTTGTAGAGAAAAAAGCTCATTTCTGGACACCTACTCACACTCCAGTTGGTATAAAAACCAAATTGCTTTATCAACTCTCAACAATAAGCCCCCAGTTTTTAAATCGTTTAACGAATATTTATCTATCAAGAAAGTAGCTTATAAAAAAGGCCGTCAATTGACGGCCTTTTTCTCAATTTAGTTAAACACCTTGAATCATGCGTCGTGCGCTAATAATCCCCGGTTGTTGCTCTAAACGAGCTAACAAACGTGAAAGCTGAGCCAAGCCTTTCACCTCAATGAGCAACTTCATATTAGCAATACCATCTGCCTCAGAAATTGTGTTCACCTGACGGATATTAATCTGGTCAGAAAAAATCACTTGAGTTAAGTCTTTGAGTAAGCCACGACGATCATAAGCCTCAACTACAATTTGAACACTTTGACCACGAGTTGGCTGCATTTCCCAATCGGCTTCAACAGCACGTTCTGGCTCTTGCTTGATCATACGTTGATAATCAGAACATAAGACTTTATGAATACTTACCCCACGGTTCAACGTGATATAACCGGCAATTGATTCACCATGAACTGGTTGGCAACACTGCGCAATATGTAGCTCAACATTGTCTAAACCATCAATTAAGATGCCATGCGCAGACAGAGTATGACTAGCACGTGGGTTTAATGTTGGTTTAAGTACCAGTTCAGGTTCATCCTGATCCAGATGCATTTGACGATTAATCTGATTAATCAGAGCATGCAAACTAATATCGCCGCTGACCAGACTAACCAAAATATCATCCCCTGTTTTCACATTAAAATGTGACGAGTAATCGTTGAGATCGATACTCTTAGGGTGAATCGCCAATCGAGACAATTCTTTGTTTAGTAACTCACGGCCAACTTCAAGGTTCTTACTACGGTCTTGCTGTCTGAACCAATGACGTAATTTGTCACGGGCACGAGCTGTCTTGATATAACCTAAAGAGTTCACCAACCAGTCACGGTTAGGCTCACGATCCTTCTTGGTTAAAATCTCAACCTGCTCACCTGTTTTTAACGTATAGGTTAATGGTACATAGCGCTGGTTAACACGTGCTGCATAACACTTGTTTCCTACCTCTGTATGCACATGATAAGCAAAGTCTAAAACTGTTGAGCCACGTGGTAGTTCTTTAATATCACCATCACGACTAAAGACATAAATCTTTTCAAAACCTTCAAAGTCTTGAAGCTGATCAAAACCTTCCGTCTCATCTTCATTTTGATGTACTGTTGTTTCATTACGTTCTTGGTAATGTTCCAAAACAGCACGAAGCGAATGCAAACGATGGTTAAAAGAGTGGTCGGTATTCTTTGAACCTTCTTTATAGTTAAAGTGCGAACATACCCCTAACTCTGCTTCGTCATGCATCTCATGAGTACGGATTTGTACCTCTAAGGATTTATTCTCAGCAATAACAGCAGTATGTAATGAGCGATAACCATTGGCTTTCGGGTTAGTAATATAGTCATCGAACTGATGTGGGATATGACGCCAAATCTGATGAACAATACCTAATGAGTGATAACACTCAGGTACGCTATTCACCAATACACGTAAAGCACGAATATCATAAAGCTGATCGAAACTTAGGTTTTTGCTTTTCATCTTTCGATAAATCGAATAAATGTGTTTTGCTCGACCTGTAATTTCAGCTTCAATACCATGCGCCGCCAATTCACTTTTTAAACGGTCTATCACGAACTGGATATAATGTTCACGCTCAAGACGTTTTTCATTGAGTAATGAAGCAATCTCTTTATAACGGTCTGGCGCCAAATAACGAAACGCTAAGTCTTCAAGTTCCCACTTCAGCTGTGCAATACCAAGGCGATGCGCTAATGGCGAATAAATAGTTAAAATTTCACGTGCCACACGCTCTTGACGTTCACGAGATGAGTTTGCCAACTCACGTAAAGAGTAAGTACGTTCAGCTAACTTAATTAAAACGACACGAACATCTTCGGTCACTGAAATCAGCATTTTATAAATGCCGCTTAAATGTTCCCGTTGGTTGTTATTAAAATGGTCTTCTAGTCGTTTATTTTTTTCAATAAGCTCTGAAAGCTTACCCATTGCCAAAGTACCTTTGACAAGGTTATAAACTTGCTCACCAAACTTTCGCTTTACTTCTTCTATATCAGTAATGTCCTCACGAACACTACGATAAAGCATTGCAGCAGATAAAGTATCTTCATCTACATGTAAATGCGCCAGAATATCAGCCATTCCAACACCAGTAGCAAATGTATTGGAACGATGATTAACCGTTGAATCTAACTCTTTTTGTAGGGTTAAATGCGCAACCTCTTCGAGTTGTTTAAGCTCTGCCCCATCTAATATTTCACGAACCCGATCCAACCATGAGGCTAAACCGACTTGTGTTTCGGCGGCATGCTCTACAGTCGTTTCCTCTGACAACTCAGTTAGTTGTTCAGGTAACTGTTCACGTACTGTGACCATACCATTCTCCTGGATATGTAACTCATGTTTTTAATCGTTTATCTCTTGAATTTTCTCAAATAAAGCAATCGATTCAACATGTTCTGTGTGCGTAAACATGTCCATAACCGCTGCTTTTTTTAACTGGTAACCATGTTGAACCAAAACACCTGCATCCCTTGCTAATGTTGCTGGATTACATGATACATAAACGATTCTTTTTGCTCCAAAGTTCGGTACATACTGCATAATTTCATATGCACCAGCACGAGGAGGATCAATCAATAATGCATCAAATCCTTGATTTGCCCAAGAATGATGCGAAAAATCTTTTGTTAAATCTTGTGAAAAGAAGCTTGCCTGCACCAGATTATTACGCTTTGCATTATCTGTTGCCCGCTGCACCATTTCTTCACTTGCTTCCACACCTACAACCTGACCCTTTGCACCAACACATCGTGCAAGTGGAAGCGAAAAATTACCTAACCCACAAAACAGATCTAGTACTCTTTCACCCTGTTGCAATTGAAGCAATTCACATGCCAATTGCACCATTTGTTCATTTACTGTGGCATTGACCTGCGTAAAATCCAATGGCGAAAAAGCAAAATTTACATCAAATGCATTTAAAGCATAATGTAATCGCATAGCTCCTTGTTCTTCATCAATACGACGAAGACTTTCGGGTCCTTTAGGTTGCAAATACAACTGCCAGCCTTTGTGTAACGCAAATTGTCTTAATTGGTTGACATCAGCATTGTTTAGTTTTTCGATATGACGAACTAATAAAGATGTTTCATAATCACCTTTTGCTAATTCTACATGACCAATATGCGCTTTGCCTTTTAGACTTTGGAGTAAATTACGCAATTCCGGCAGACTATCTGATAACTTTTTATCCAAAACGCTACAAGTATGGATAGATGTTAAACGATTACTATGATGCTCACGAAAACCTAGAATCAAACGGTCCTGTTTTGGCAAATAGCGCACACCTATTCGAGCACGACGGCGATAATCACTTTGCAAAGAACGAATTGGTTCTAACCATTGTTCAGGCTGAATACCAGCAAAGTGTTGCAAGTGTGACTGAAGGACATTTTGCTTTAAACAGATCTGCTCATCAGGGTGGATGTGCTGCATGCTACACCCACCGCAAATACCATAATGAGGACAAACTGCCTCTACACGATTTGCTGAAGGTTCTGCTAAAAGCGCTACCATTTCAGCTTCTTCAAGTCGCTTAGCCTCATGCGTAATTTGGGCTTTTACTGTTTCTCCAGGCAACGCATAACGAATAAACACTTTTTTACCATGCTTATCTGCCGGATGGTCTGGATGAGAACCATAATGCGCAATTCCCCGCCCCTCATGAGAAAGAGTTTCAACCTGAAAAATATATTCGGGTTGTTGAGGTTTACGAGATTTGGCTTGCTGTTTCAAAGAATGAACCTAAAAATTTAAAGGATTAAAATAGTGGGACGTAAATTCGGTATGCTTCGAAGTACGTTGCCACACCTCAAGAAAATCGGCTTGCTGAGGCATAGTCTGTAAATACTCAATACTCGAACTAATCCAGTGGTTATGCTCATCTATATTCATTTGGCCTTTGAGCAATAGCCAACGCAAATAAATAAACCATGTATTGAGCACATCACCTTCACAATAACTGGTTAACTTTAACCATTGTTCTGTACGTACGTATTCAGGCACATGATAACCCGACTCACCACGTTTACCTGGTAAACCTAAAATACAGGCTACATCATCGAGTTTCTGAAAATTACGGCCATTAAACATTGCCATAACATCCATTAAATCAATATGACGGTGGTGATAACGGTTTTGGTAATTATTAAAACGCTTCTGACTATCAAGCTCGCCTTGATCAAATAACCCGGGTGCCGAAAGACCATGATACATGGCACGGAATAAAATGACGGGCAAATCAAATTGCGAACCATTCCAGCTCACTAAAGTTGGATGACGCTTATCAAAAATGGATAGAAACTTCTGTAAAATTTCAGCTTCCGAATAGTGTTCCCGACTAAAAGAAAATAATCTGAAACCTGATTCATCAATCCACAAACCAGAAATACAAACGATTTCATGTAAAGGCAAACGCTGAAAATCCATGCCGGATTCTTGGCGACGGATTTTTGTGAGTGCCTGTTCAACATCTGCCTCTGGCAAATCAAGATGATATAAATGCGCTCCCGCTTTTAAATCAGTTAAAGTTTCAATATCAAAAACTAAAGTAGGAAAACGCATTTTTTCTCTCAATTATGAGTCATCAGTCCTGTACTGAAAACAGGCCTGTAGACAAGTAGCGATCACCACGGTCACAGATAATGCAAACAATCACAGCATCCGGATTTTCTTCTGCAATTTTTACTGAAGCCCATACCGCCCCCCCAGAAGATGTACCTGCACTAATTCCTTCTTCACGTGCTAAACGGCGAGCCGTTTTTTCCGCTTCAATTTGCGGAATATCCATAATTTGATCAACACGCTTTGGTTCGAAAATCGTAGGTAAATATTCTTGTGGCCAACGGCGAATACCGGCAATATTTGAACCTTCAGAAGGTTGTAAACCAATAATTTGAATATCTGGATTTTGTTCTTTTAAATACTTAGAAACACCCATAATGGTACCGGTTGTACCCATTGAACTTACAAAGTGGGTAATCTTTCCACCTGTTTGTTTCCAAATTTCAGGGCCAGTCGTAAGGTAATGAGCTTCGACATTATCTGGATTGCCAAACTGATTGAGGACCAAACCTAGACCTTCAGCTTGCATTTGCAAAGCCATATCTCGTGCAGCTTCCATATTCGGTGCTTCAATCAATTCTGCGCCATAAGCACGCATGGCGTCCTTACGCTCCTGACTTGAATTCCCAGGCATAATCAGTTTCATTTTATAGCCGCGCATCGCCGCAACCATAGCTAAAGCAATACCGGTATTACCACTGGTAGCTTCAACTAATGTATCACCTGGTTTAATTTGACCACGCTTTTCAGCCTGCATAATCATGTTATATGCAGGACGATCTTTTACAGAACCTGCTGGATTATTACCTTCCAATTTTGCTAAAACCGTTGCCTGCGTATGACAAGCCAAGCGCTGCAAACGGACCAGAGGTGTTTTACCTACATAGTGATCTAACAAAAATTCGTCGGCTAAAAAATCAGGTTGTGTATTACTCATGATCAACACCTAAATCGGGGTGGCACTATTGTATGAAAAAATGATCGGTACTGCATCCATTTCACTATGCTTTTTAATGAAAGTGATTAAAGCCCAGTCAGTTATAAAATGCCGTCTGTTTTAAAATAAAGCGTGATAATATGCCCTACAGAGAGATCAATCTGATGTAGCTATGTCTAATTTCAATAAAACCTTATCGAAACGCTTACGTCTGAATCATGCATATGGGCAATTAATTGCTCTTATTTTTGTGCCCATTATGATTTTAACGTGTGTTGGGGCTTTTCTGGTTTTAACTGAAACATCACGTTCTGCAAAGCAACAACAATTGCATCATGCCTCAGCGATTTTGGCACGCTACAATCAAATTGCTAAAGATCTCTACACATTAGTAGAACTACAACCAGACGAATATGATCATGCTCAACATATTATGCAAAGTATGTTTAGCGAGAAAAATCTAAAGCGTGCTGCTTTAATTGATAGTAATGGTCAGACTTATTTAAGTATCGGTTATCGAGATAATCGTTACTGGCCTAACTTCACACAAAACAATAACTTTTTTGGTCCGATCTCTTATAACCATAATAATATTTATGGAGTCCGTATCATTGATACCGCAGGAAAGCCTCCTGTCTGGCTCTTGATTGAAATGGATAATCAACCACTTGAATTAGCGCGTTATCGCATTTTGATTGCTTTGGTCATTACCGGTCTGATGACTTTATTATTACTTTTGCTCTGTCTTAACTTTTATTCTCGCCGCTGGATTGCACCCATGTATGAAATACGTATGCAATTACAGCGTCTCAATGCAGACACTTTAGACCAACACATCGTGATTAACAGTTCCGGTGAGTTAAGATTACTCCAGCGCGATATCGCAAACGTGGTGAAACGCTTACATTTTAGTTTTTTAGAGTTAAAAGAACATACCGAGCAAACAGAAGAAGACTTACGCAGAACTTTAGATACTTTAGAAGTTCAAAACATTACTTACCGTCAAGCACGCGACCAAGCCATTTCATCTAATCAGGCAAAATCGGTTTTCCTTGCCAATATCAGTCATGAACTTCGTACACCGCTTAATAGTATTGATGGCTTTATTCATTTATTACTTCGCCAACAAAATTTAAGTAACGAACAGAACCTTTATTTACAAACTATTCGCAAGTCCTCCGCCCATTTATTAGCATTAATTAATGATGTATTAGATTTCTCAAAAATTGATGCAGGTAAACTGGAACTTGAAACAGCACCTTTTGACTTAGAAGAAGCTGTATTTGATGTCATGGATATGTTGTCACCTTTGGCTGCACAAAAGCATATTGCCATGGCTTTTTATTATGCAGACAACATTCCTCAACAAGTGATTGGTGATGCTTTACGCTTTAAGCAAATTTTGACCAATTTGATTTCCAATGCCATCAAGTTCACGCCAGACGGTGAAATTATTGTTCGTGTACGTATGGAACATGATGACATCGGTCAGTGCTTGCTTCATTTTAGTGTTCAGGACAGTGGTATTGGTTTAAGTGGTACAGACCGTAAAAAATTATTTGAGTCGTTTTCGCAAGGCGATGCATCTGTTACCCGCCAATTTGGTGGTACAGGCTTAGGTCTGGCAATTTCTAAACAATTGGTTCATCTCATGCATGGCCAAATTGGCTTTGAAGATAACCAAGAACGTGCTCCAACAGAAAAAGGTTCAACATTCTGGTTTACTGCACAGTTTGCTGTAGATGAAGAACATGAGATTGAACATCCTCACTTCGAACATTTACAAGTGGTGTCTTATTTAGCTCACCCTGCAACAGCCAGTGTTTTGCGCTACTATCTTGAAAATTATCAAGTACCACATATCGAAACTCAATCGATTCTGGACTTGTTTAGCCGCTTAAAACATCTCGACCAAAAAGACAATACATGGCTCATTGTTGATCATAGTGGTGATACTGAAGCTCTACTCAAAGAAATTCGTAGCCGCTATCAAGGTAACTTAGCAGTTTACGGCTATCAAATGACGCTTGAGCCAAACATGCTCACCGAATATCGCGCTCGCCCACTTTATCAACCATTAAGCCGCAGTGGCCTCATTCAATTATTAAGTGACCAACCTATCTTTGAAGAGGAACAACAAGACTTTAATGGACAGGGTTTACATATTTTGGCGGTCGATGACCATTTACCTAACTTAATTGTTTTAGAAGCATTATTAGGTGAGTTAAATGTCAAAACCACTAAGGCTTTAAGTGGACAAGAAGCGCTGAATATTATTCAAGAAAGAATTGATCAGAAGCTTAAACCATTTGATTTGGTATTTATGGACATTCAAATGCCGGTTATGTCGGGCATTGATACCACACGTGCGATCCGATCTTTAGAATCCACTTTAGATGGGGAAATGCAACTTCCAATTATTGCTCTAACAGCCCACGCGCTTGCAGATGAAAAGCAAAAGCTTCTTAAAGTTGGTATGAATGACTATGTCACCAAACCAATTCAAATGGAGCAGATCATTCAAATTTTAACGCAATGGACGAAAAACAACTTCACTGCGCAAAATCTAGCTAAAGATCATCATGTGGTTGCAGAAGCGTTAGATCCAGAAATTTTAAATTGGCAGCAAAGTTTACAACTGGCAGCAAACAAAGAAGATTTAGCTCAAGATCTTCTCAAAATGTTGGTAGATAGCTTCCCAACCGAGCTAGAAGAAATGCAACAACTCATTGAGCTTGAAGACTTTCCTCAGCTTGAGCATGTACTACACCGTCTCTATGGCGCAACACGCTATGTAGGCACACCAAAACTTCAACAAGTGACGGGTGACTTTGAACAATTTATTTCTACGCTACGCAAAGAACGCCGTAGAGCTGACGATGGCTTCATTGAAGAAGTCATGAGACGTTTCGATGAATTAGGTCTCGTCATTAAAGAAGTTGAGAGTGCAGCTCATCAAATTTTAGTCATACCAGATTAAATAATAGTTGTTAAATAGGCATGACTGACCTGTCATGTTTCCAATTTCCAGCCATGCTATGCTCCGCTTATCGATAAAAAAATAAGCGGGAATTTCATGGCACTTTTACGTATTGAAAAAAATAATGGCATTGCAACAGTTTATCTAAACCGTCCTGATAAACGTAACGCTATGAGTTTTGCTCTACTCAAAGAACTCGTAACAACGGCTAAAGCTATACAAAAAGACCGAGATATCCGCTGTGTAATTTTGACGGGTGAAGCACAAGTGTTTAGTGCTGGTATTGATTTATCTGACTTAAACAATCCTAAGAACTCTGCATTTGCTATTTGGGAACTTGTTAAACCAGGGCAAAGCCTTTTCCAAAAAGCCTTTCTTATTTGGCAAAATTTGCCCGTCCCTGTTATTGCCGCTCTTGAAGGTTATTGTTTTGGGGCAGGTATGCAACTTGCACTAGCTGCCGATATCCGCATTGCCCACCCAGACATTAAAATGTCGATTATGGAAAGCCGCTGGGGCTTAGTACCAGATATGGGTCTTACCCGTTCGCTCAAAGGCTTGATTGGAGTTGACCTTGCAAAAGAGCTGACTTTAACTGCCCGTGTTTTTGACGGAAATTATGCAAAAGATATTGGACTTGTGACTCACTTAAGTGAGAATCCATTAGAAAAAGCAAATGCGATCGCTTCAGAAATGTTGCAGCGCTCACCTGATGCATTGACTGCTGCAAAACGTGTACTAGATGCAATGGAACATCAACCAGAAAAATCATTACGCTTAGAAAAAATCTGGCAACTTAAATTATTACTTGGTAAAAATAGCAAACTTGCTCGTAAAAAAGACAAACATCCGGAAGTTAAATTTTTACCACGCCAATATAGATAAGAGCTTTATTATGAATTTTGATCGTAATACTCCTATTGCTTTTTTAGGCATAGGACTTATGGGAAGCCGTATGGCAAGCCGTCTTATACAAGCCGGCTTTCAGGTCGCAGTATGGAATCGAACAGCATCTGCTTGTGAAGAACTTATTGATATTGGCGCGCATGCACTCGATCTTTCCAACATCGGACAGTACCCTCTCATTTTGACTTGCTTAGCCGACGATAAAGCTGTGCAAGCAGTATTTGATCAAATTCAAACAAACTTAAAAGCGGGTCAGGTCATTGTCGACTTCTCAAGTCTCTCTGTTGCTGCGACAAAAGCACTTGCTCAGGCTGCTGCTTCACAAGATGTGATATGGATTGACTCCCCTGTTTCAGGAGGTACAGCTGGGGCAGAACAAGGCACGCTAGTCATTTTTGCAGGTGGCGATGCTCAAACTATTGAAGCTTTAAGTCCTGTTTATAATGTTCTTTCCCAACGTGTCACAAGAATGGGAGATACAGGCACAGGACAAGCAACTAAAATTTGCAATCAACTCATTGTGGCAGCAAACAGCGCCCTGATTGCCGAAGCAGTTGCACTGGCAGATCGGGCGGGCGTAGATACCACTTTACTCGCTCCTGCCCTAGCTGGCGGATTTGCCGACTCAAAACCTTTTCAAATACTGGCACCACGTATGGCGACTCATACTTTCGAACCTGTTCAGTGGAAAGTTCAAACATTATCGAAAGACCTTAACAACGCAGTAACATTGGCTAACAATGTTAATTTAGACATCCCCGTTGCACAAAAAGCTCTATTACAGCTACAAACTCACCAAAAAAATGGCTTTGCTGAGAAAGATTTAGCTACTATGATTCAAGTAGTAGAGCAATAATAAACGGAGTTTGTGTATGGGTCGTCTTGCCGTTAACTTATCCATGATTTTTACCGAAGTTCCTTTAATTGAACGCTTTGCATTAGCCCATGCAGAGGGCTTTGAACATGTAGAAATTCAATTCCCATACGAGCTTGCCATTTCTGATATTCAAGACCAACTTGAACGTTACAACCTAAATTTATGTTTAATTAACGTTCCTGCTGGTGACCTTATGCAAGGTGGAAATGGCTTAGCAGGTATACCGGGTCAAGAGGCTGCATTTCGTGAGGCATTACAGTTAGCGATTCGCTATGCCACAGCATTAAAAGTACCTCGTGTTAATATTTTGGCAGGTAAGCAACCTCAAGACTCTGACTTACTCCCTTGCCTTAAGACACTTGCAAGCAACTTAAAATTAGCCTGTGATTTACTGACAGAACACGATATTGAACCTGTATTTGAAATGATTAATGGCACAGATATGCCACGCTTTTTGGTACAGAACATTGCCCAAGCCCAAGAAATGCTAGAAGCAGTCAATCACCCTGCCTTAAAAATGCAATATGACTGTTACCATATGGCAATGATGGGTGAAGATGTACTTGAAGGGTTACAAGAAAATATTCACCAGATTGGCCATATTCAGTTTGCAGATTGTCCGGGACGCCATGAACCCGATACAGCTCAAATACCGTATGAGCAAATTTTTTCATGGATTAAGCAAAGTGCTTATGAGGGCTATATTGCGGCAGAATATAAACCTAAAAATGGCTCAAATCAGTCATTTACATGGAAAAAGAAATATTTTTCCGATGATGTAAATATATAAACTGTTACTAGTTTTGTTTGAAATTCTGAGTGAAAACCACTATATTAGATAGTGAGTAATTGTCAGGAAAATATACCCTATATGAATTTAGAACCATCGCCCAGCGTGTCTAATTCTCACGATTTCGCAATGAACACCTCAAATAAAGACGTACAAGCTTGTCTTAAAGTCGTCCATGACGCTTTAGTTGATGTAAAAGCAAAAGATATTCTACAGTTAGATGTTAGTTCTATTAGCAATGTTGCTGATGCTATTGTCATCGCGAGTGGTACTTCTACTCGTCACGTCAAAGCACTTGCTGACAATGTTGCAGAAGAAGCTCGAAAAGCTGGTTTCCGCCCGATTGGCGTTGAAGGCGAACGAGATGCCGAATGGATCTTAATCGATCTTGGCTTTGTTGTAGTACATGTGATGCTACCAACTGCCCGCAAATTCTATGATTTAGAAAGCTTATGGCGTACTGCTCCAGAGTCGGTCGCATAAAATTTTGCTTTTAAAAAAAGCGGCTCTTTTGAGCCGCTTTTTGTTTATATACTTACTCAAACTTTTATTATTTAAACAGCCACCTTTACCCTCACTTCCTATGAAAAGCTGTTAACTCAACAAAACTTTAATAACACTAACAAGCAAGTCATCACTCTTATTTAAAATTGACATGACAAATTGTCAGAATTCCAGCACTATACCAATTCTTATAGTCTCATCAATAAATAGCATAACCGGAGCACTAAAAAGTGAAGATACTCATTACAGGCGCCAACACAGGTATTGGTTTTGCCACAGCAGAACAACTTGTAAAACAAGGACAACATGTCATTTTGGCATGCCGAAATCCTCAAAAAGCACAAGAGGCACAAAACAAACTACGCTCACTCGACCAAGGACAAGTCGATGTCGTTTCTCTTGATTTAAACAGCCTTGAATTAACTCAAAAAGCTGCCGAAGAAATTGCAGATAAATATGGCAGCCTTGATGTACTTATTAATAATGCCGGTCTATTTTCAAAAACAAAGCAACTCACGGTAGATGGGTTTGAACAGCAATTTGGCGTTAACTATTTAGGTCACTTTTTATTAACTCAAAAACTACTCCCCGTTTTAAAGCAGTCTCCTCAAGCACGTATTATTCATCTAGCGTCTATTGCACACTGGGTTGGTTCAATTAAGCCTAATAAATTTCGTGCGGAAGGTTTTTACAATCCCCTGTTCTATTATGGACAATCCAAGCTTGCAAACTTACTGTTCAGCAATGCATTAGCTGAACAACTAGCAGACAATTCAATTACCAATAATGCATTACACCCTGGTGGTGTTGCTTCCGATATTTATCGTGATTTACCAAAACCCGTTTATGCAGCCATGAAAGTAGGTTTAGTTCCAACATCGGTTCCTGCAAAACTCATTACAGAAATGGCGACTGGTGACACATGGCAAAACCGCAATGGTGAATATGTCAGTGCGCATATGCCTGACTGGAAATCCTCTCATGCCAAAAACCAGCAATTAGCACGCGATCTCTATCAGCAATCTATGACTCTAGTGGAAAAGTTCCTCTAACCCTCAAAAAATAAAAAACCACCCGAAGGTGGTTTTTTTATATCAAAGCAACTTAGTGGCCTGTACCATTAATTGCTTTCGTCATATCTTCAACAACTTTCTTAGCATCACCAAAGATCATCATTGTTTTTTCGTTATAGAACAAGTCATTATCAAGTCCAGCATAACCTGTCGCCATAGAACGCTTAATCACCATGATTGTACGTGCTTTATGTGCTTCAAGAATCGGCATACCATAAATTGGTGAACCTGGGTCATCTTTTGCAGCAGGGTTCACAACGTCGTTTGCACCAATAACAAGTACTACGTCAGTTGCTGGGAAGTCTGAGTTAATCTCATCCATTTCCAAGATGTCTTCATATGCTACGTCTGCTTCAGCAAGCAATACGTTCATGTGACCAGGCATACGACCTGCAACCGGGTGAATTGCGAAACGGACGCGAACACCTTGCTCTTTTAGAATTTCGCATAACTCTTTTACAGCATTTTGTGCACGACCTTGCGCCATACCATAACCCGGTACAATCACAACGCTGTCTGCATTTGACATTAAGAAGCCAGCATCATCAGCAGAACCTGAACGGTAGTT
Organism: Acinetobacter sp. FDAARGOS_494; assembly: GCF_003812225.1. Taxonomy (NCBI): domain Bacteria; kingdom Pseudomonadati; phylum Pseudomonadota; class Gammaproteobacteria; order Moraxellales; family Moraxellaceae; genus Acinetobacter; species Acinetobacter sp. FDAARGOS_494. The sequence goes on along the minus strand of NZ_CP033866.1, from coordinate 2,307,608 downwards.
ACGCTGAACCTGTTCACCTTTAGCAGCTGTAGAAACTGCCGCACCACCCATTGCACCACCAAACAATACGTTGATGATTGAACGGTTCATTGCTTTACACATGATGTATGACAGAATCGCACCAGATGAACCTACAAGTGAACCCGCAACGATCAACATGTTGTTTTCAAGGGTAAAACCAATACCTGCTGCTGCCCAACCAGAGAACGAGTTAAGAAGCGATACCACCACAGGCATATCACCACCACCTACCGGTGCAATCCATACCCAGCCAAATGCAAGTGCAAGTGCGGTCATTGCCCAGAAAGCAGTCATGTTGCCAGTTGTGAAGAAGTAGAAACCACAAGCCAACATCGCAACAAAGATAAGTGCTTGAACAGGTTTAACCCATGCACCAGAGATTGTTTTAGCCCATTTTTTCGCAGCCAATTTACCGTAAGCAAACACAGATGCTGTAAAGGTAATCGCACCAACGAAACAACCAACAAACAATTCAAATAGGTGAACCTTACTCATGTGTGCATGTTGCACGCCAGCCGCTGTTAATGCTGCCTCATTTTGAGCAAACAATGCTGTAAGCTGGTTGTTATGCAAAATTGCTGCAACTGCAATCAAAACCGCAGCCAAACCCACCAATGAGTGCATAAGAGCAACAGTTTCAGGCATTTGAGTCATGGGTACAGTACGTGCACGTGCAATACCCACAATCGCACCAAGCACCATTGCACCACCAATCATCCAGATCACTGGGTTGTTGGCAACAAAGAAAGTTGTCACAACTGCAATCGCCATCGCGATCATACCGTAACGGTTACCTTGAATTGCTGTTTTAGGACCAGACAAGCCACGAAGCGTCAAGATAAAGAGGATTGCGCCTACAAGGTATAACCAGTTTGCATTTGCTTGAATAAATTCCATGTCAAAGCCCTCTTATTTCTTTTGCTTAGGCTTGAACATTTCCAACATGCGTGCAGTTACTGCAAAGCCGCCGAAAATATTAATGCTTGCTAAAAATACCGCAATGGCACCCAGTACACTCACCACATTCACACTTTGAAATGCAACGTTAGCATCCACACCTAAAACTGGCAGACCTACAGTTTGCAACATCGCACCAACAACAATAATCGATGACAATGCGTTGGTTACCGCCATAAGTGGCGTGTGCAAAGCTGGTGTAACACCCCAAACAACGTAATAACCTACGAAGATGGCAAGGACGAAAATTGTAATAGTTTCAACCATGAGAAATCTCCTTAACCACGCTTAAGCAGCACTTGACCGCCATGAGTGACCAATAGGGCTTTTTGGATTTCGTCTTCTTGATTAATCGCAAAGTTTTTCTCTTTGTCGAATAAAGTCTCTACGAAATTAAAAACGTTACGTGCATATAATGCAGAAGCTTCTGTCGCAACAGTGGCCGGAATATTTGGAATACCCAAAATTTTTACGCCATTTTCAGTGACAACAGTTTCGCCAACTTTAGAACCTTCAACGTTACCGCCTGTTTCAACTGCCATATCTAAAATGACAGAGCCTGGTTTCATTTTGGCAACAGTTTCAGCTTTGATCAGACGCGGTGCATCACGACCTGGCAACAATGCTGTTGTAATCACGATATCGGCATTCGACACAGCCTTATCTACAATCGCAGCTTGGTCTTTGATGTATTGCTCACCCGGCATCCAGCCATAACCATTTTTTGCTGCATCTGCTGCACGTTGCTGTTCTTCTTCAGACATTGGTACGTCTAACCACTTACCACCTAAAGACTCAACCTGATCTTTTGCTGTTGGACGCAAATCAGTTGCTTCAACAATTGCACCCAAACGTTTTGCAGTAGCAATCGCTTGAAGGCCTGCAACCCCAACACCCATAATCACAACACGTGCAGGCTTTACAGTACCAGCAGCAGTCATAAGCATTGGGAACATGCGTTGATATTCAGCAGCCGCAAGCAAAACTGATTTATAACCAGCTAAGTTTGCTTGAGAAGACAACACATCCATGTTTTGTGCACGAGAAAGCGTACGAGGAAGCAATTCCAGAGCAAAAGCAGACACTTGCTGATTCGCAAATTGGTCTAGCTCGGTATTACGATAAGGATCAAACATTGCTACAACAGTTGTATTTGCTGCAAGTTTTTGAATTTCCCCGCCTTGTGGCGCACGAACTTTCAAAATAATTTGACTACCCGTATAGGCATCATCCGTAATGGTTGCACCGACCTGTTCATAAGCACTGTCAATGTACGCAGCCTTTACACCAGCACCACGTTCAATCACAACGCTATGACCAGCGCTAATCAACTTCTTTACTGTCTCTGGCGTAGCAGCTACACGATTTTCACCGACGACAGTTTCGGTTGGGATTCCGATCTGCATGAGCGTTCCTCAAGCTAATTTCTCATTGTCAAAAACATTGCAACCCGCAATGTTTCCCCCATGTGTATTCTTTGTACAGAATTTGGATTCTAATTGAACTTTTTGAAAATACCACCCACTATTTATTTAATAAATACCCATATTTTGAACTGATGATTCACGATATTTGACTTGAGGTGTAATATAGGAAGATTTTTCTTTTTTTTGCAGACAATAGTCTCTCTTATACAGTCCTGTATATGAAAATTTCTTTATCTTCGTTTCAAATTGGGTCTTTTTTTGCGCTTTGCTCTGCTTTTCTATTCAGCACAAAAGCGATTTTCATTAAACAAACTTATGCCCTTTCTCCATTAGTAGACGGTACAGTCCTGATGGCTTTACGGATGTTAAGCGCTTTACCGTTTTTTCTATTAATTTGCTGGTTCAATAGGCATCATAATCAGGGCATAAAAAAGAAGGATTGGCTAATTTTAATTTTTGCCGGTCTGTTAGGCTACTACTTTGCCAGCTGGCTCGATTTCATGGGCCTCATGTTTATTAGCGCTTCTTTAGAGCGAATCATCCTATTTTTATATCCCACACTTACCGTGATCGCTTCAAGTCTGCTCTACAAACAAAAATTAGATGTAAAAAGTTTATTCGCCATTTTTCTTAGTTATGGTGGAACCGTGTTAGTGATGCTGCAAGAGCACAACAATGCACCAATTCAGGGCAACTTTTGGCTCGGAACAAGTTTTGTATTTGCTAGCGCTGTAGCTTTTGCCGGTTATTTACTGCTGACTCCACCATTAATTAAAAAATTTGGTTCTTGGAATTTCACAGGCTTAGCTTTAACAGTTGCCTGTATAGGTACATTAACCCATTACACTTTAAGTACCCCTCACCCGTTTCAACTCCTATTACAACTTCCCTCAAGTGTAATTTGGTACGGGATTGGCTTAGGTTTTTTAGTCACTGTCTTACCTACCGTTATGCTTATGCAAAGCATTGAGCGTCTCGGAGCATCTCAATCTGCAATGATTGCTTCGATCGGACCAGTTTTAACGATTTTGCTTGCCGTTGCTTTTTTAAATGAACACCTAAATATATGGCAATGGGTCGGTTGTTTCCTCAATATAGTCGGTGTAATGATGATTACTTTAAGAAAGAAAAGACTAAAACACTAAATGCTCTTGACCTCAACTTAAGTTGAGGTTGGATACTCATCTAAATTTTATTAAACGGTTGAGTTCCATGAACAAAGAAATTTTTAAAATCATAAATCCTTCTACTTTATATGACCCAACACCTAACGCTTACAGTCATATCGCTGTAGTAAGTAATTTTAACAATATTATTCATATTGCAGGTCAAGGTGGCGAAGACCAACAAGGTCAATTAAGTTCTCATTTCAGTGAACAAGTCCTACAAGCATTTGAAAATATTAAATATGCGTTAGTAGCTGCCAATGCAGAACTTACGGATATCGCTGTTTTAAGAATTCTAGTTGTTGACCATTCGGTAGAAAAACATGAGATTTTGATTAAAATTATGAAGGATTTATGGAAAAATCATCCTTTTCCAGCCTGCACACTCATTCCTGTGCCGCGTCTTGCACTAGAACATATGCTCATTGAAGTCGAAGCAACGGCATACACTTAATAAAATCGAGAGAACATCATGTCTACCCCTGAAGATATCAGTCAAAATAAACCTTTACTTTGGTTGATGGCAGCAGCATGTGGCCTATGTGCAGGTGTGAATTACTATTGCCAACCCCTAATTCACTCTATTCAGCAAGATTTTGCTGTAACTCAAGCACAAGCTGCTTTAACAGTAACATTTGCTCAGGTGTCTTATGCCTTAGGTTTACTCTTTATTGTGCCAATGGGGGATATCGTCAATAAAGCCAAAGCTATTCCGTTTTTAATGATGCTTTGTGCAGTTGGCCTATTTACCTCTGCTTTTGCTGTTAACTTACCTATGCTCTGGATCGGTACAATTTTAGCGGGTTTGTTTTCAGTTGCAGCTCAAGTGCTTATTCCTCTTGCAACAATGACGGTTAAACCTGAAAAAACTGGTGAGATTATTGGTTTTTTAATGAGTGGCTTATTGGTCGGGATTTTACTCTCTACCAGTCTGGCTGGCTTATTTTCCAACCTTTTCCACTGGAAAGTCGTTTATGCCATAAGTGGTATATTAATGCTTCTGTTGGCCTATACCTTAAAAAGCCGCCTACCTTATGTCATGCGTATGAAACTGAACTATGGACAAATCTTTGTTTCCATGGCTCAGCTTTTAAAGCAGGAAAAGCGACTTTTATTAAGAGCGCTTACAGGTGCATTCGCCTTTGCGTCAGTGAGTATTTTGTATTCAACAAACGCGTTACTACTGACCTCGGCACATCATTTACCCGATCTATTTATTGGACTGGTACCTTTAGTCGGTATCTTTGGTGCGTTATCAACACGTTATATCGGCAAATATGCCGACCAAGGCTACACACGTTTACTCACTTGGATGGGTTGCGGGCTATTTTTGGTAAGCTGGATTTGTTTCTATTTCGGACAAACTCTACTTTCAGCTTATGTTATTGGTTTTGCTTTAATTCAATTGGCACTTGCCCTTGTTCACACCAGCAACCAAAGTATTATCTTCCGTTTACGTCCCGATGCTAAATCTCGTATTAATGCTATTTATATGACTACTTATTTTATTGGTGGTGCAGCCGGTTCAGCATTAGGGATTTTTGCATGGAATCGTGGTGGATGGACCATGACTTGCCTAGCAGGTGTGGGACTCGTTGTATTTTGTATTTTATTTAGCATGATTGATGCTTTCTTACAAAAAAAGCAAATGGCTTAGCTATAAGGTAATTTGTTAAAAATCATCTTTCTATATTTAACATAAGGGCGGTTATAAATTACGCAGTTAAATGCCACTGTCGATTCAGGACTAAACCCCGTATAATGCTGCCCTTTCTTTAATTTAGCGACTTTTGGGTCTATCGGTTATGCAATCACTTCAATCGTTACAACCTCGTATTTCAGTAGCCCCAATGATGGACTGGACTACAAAGGACTACCGATTCTTTGCACGGTTGTTTAACCCAAACGTTGTGCTTTATACAGAAATGGTGACTACGGGCGCGATTCTATTTGGCGATGCGAAACGCCATTTGGGCTATAACGCTCAAGAACACCCAATCGTATTGCAGCTTGGCGGCTCAAACCCACAAGAACTTGCCACTTGCACAAAAATGGCTGAAGACTGGGGTTATGACGAAGTCAACTTGAATGTAGGCTGCCCAAGTGACCGTGTACAGAACAATAAAATCGGTGCATGTTTAATGGCAGAGCCAGACTTGGTCGCTGAATGTATTCACAGCATGCAAAAAGTGGTGAATATTCCGGTAACGGTTAAGCACCGTATCGGTATTGATGACATGCAGTCTTACGAAGAAATGCTGCACTTTGTAGATACTGTAGCAGCAACAGGTTGTACTCACTTTGTTGTACATGCCCGTATTGCGATATTGAAAGGTTTGTCTCCAAAAGAAAACCGAGAAGTACCACCGCTACGCTATGAAGATGTTTACCGTTTAAAGCAAGAACGCCCGCATCTGACTATTGAAATTAATGGTGGTATTAAAACTTTTGCCGAAACTCAAGCTCATTTACAGCACGTTGACGGCGTCATGATTGGCCGTGAAGCCTATCACAACCCTTACTTACTTGCTGAGCTCGGCCAACTTTGGAACCTAGAAGCACCAGATCGTTTCGATATTATGGAACAAATGCTACCGTATATTGAACAACGTCTAGCTGAAGGTGCACCCCTCTCTATCATTACACGTCATATTTTAGGTCTATTCCAAAATTTACCGGGCGCTCGCAAATGGCGACAAGCTCTAAGTGGTGGAAATGCAAAAACTTTAACTGACGTCGAGAATGCAATTCATAATATGCAAGCTGCTATTATCCGTACTGAAGAGTATTTAAAGGAACACCAATTTTAAGCCAGCCCATGTTTCTAAAATTGTAAGAAAATGTGGCATTTTAAATCAGAGACTTAGATTTTGAGTATATTCGCAAATGTTGGCTCGAAATATTCAAAATTAAGCTCTGATTAATTATTTATATTCAATAATATCAAAAACTTAATTTGTATAATTTCAAAAGCTCTTTTAATTAGCCCTTTTTTCCATAGCCAGAAATAAAAACTGGCAAAAAGATACGTTATTACATAACATAAACAAAACTTTTAAGTTTGGGCCATTAGTATCTCTGAACGCCACAGGTAGGTGGTGATTTTCTAAATACGGATATAGGTAGTACGGGTAGAGATTTCACGATGATTATTTATGACGGACAAGTAGCTGATAACTATATGTATCAGGATTCAAATCAGGCAGCCATTGTTGTATCCCACAGCACACCAAGCCTCCCTTATCCATTCACCATGAAACCCAATAATCACTCCACTGAAACCAACACTCCTCCAGCCATTGATGTAGAAAAATTCGTAGCTAAATTAGAAAGTATTACCTCTAGACGCAGTAAAGCGCGTTGTGCACGTAGCATCCGTATTGCGCTTGAGTCTGCTGGTGCCGATGTTGAAAATCATCCGATTGCAGCATCTGATTGGGGCGATACCCTCAAGAAAATTGGCTATAAAGAAATAAATCCAGCCTTTGATGAGCCACAAGAAGGCGACATTTATATCATTCACAGAACCCGCAACCATATTTACGGTCATATCGCTGGTTACACAGGAAGCGAATGGGTGTCGGACTTTAAACAAAGTAGTTATGACGTCTATAAAGATGATAACGTCACCTATACTTACTATAGATTAGGCTAATTCACTTCTAAGATAGAAACATTTGATGAATTTGCTCGGCGCAGTGCTGAATGATTTCATCATGGCCTTTTCTATAGACCAGTAAAACTTCCGAAAGAGATAGGGAATCTTCCAAAGGTATTAGTTTTACATTGGCAGGTAAGATTTGTTGAAACTCCGCAGGAACAATACCTACCCCTAAATTTGCCGCCACGAGCTGTAACTGTGAAATCTTACGCGACTGAATGGAGGCTTTTTGTGGGGTAAATCCTGCGGCTAAACACAGATTTGCGACCAAATAACTTAAGCCTCCTCTTTCGGCATGAGGTGTTGATACAAAACACTCATCTTTTAAGTCTTTTAAATAAACCTTTTCTGATTTAGCAAACTTGGCATGATCAATATGCACAGCCACCATTAAAGGCTCTTCATATAACTTAAGAGTATTTATACCATCTAAAGTATGCCGAACTGGTGGGCGGATCAAACCGATATCAATTTCACCATTTAATAACGCTAAGATTTGCTGCTCGGATGATAAGGTATTAATCTCAAAGCTCAACTGCTGCGTTAGGCTAACTTCTTTTAATATCTGAACCTTTGTATTATCCACGACAATACTGCTGGAATGAGCAATTTTAATCTGTCGATTTTTCCCTTCCGAAACACTTTTAGACAGGTCAATAATTTCATTTAAATAAAGCAAGTTATCTTTTATTTTCTTATAGAAGACCTCTCCCGCTGGCGTGAGTCTTGCTCTTTTGTCCGTACGATCAAACAACTGAAAATCAATTTCTTCTTCTAATAGTTTCATTTGTCGACTTAAAGCAGACTGAGCAATAAATAGCTTTTCGGAAGCAGCAGTAAAACTCCCTTCTTCAACAATTTTTATGAAATATTGGAATTGTTTTAATGTGAGCATTATCATCTCAAAATTAGATAATTTGGTCTATTTTCTATATTAGATTAGATAGATCTCCTTCGCTAGAATTTTATTAAGACTATTCACTTGATTGAATTCTTCATGAAGTATTTAAAAGGTTTCGCAATATGCACCATTGTTATTTTAATTTTATGGTGCTTTAAATTTTATGATCAGCAACTACCCACACAGCCCAAACAAGACAATATAGAGCTATATGATTAAATAGTTTTTCCCAAAACAAAAGGCATGCACTCACATAAGCGCATGCCTTTTCCATATTTAAATTAGGCTTTCTTTAAATCGAGCTTTTTCAAAACTTCAGCCACAGCAATCATGGCAAAGCTTGAAGTCACCACCACCGCTGAACCATAGCCACCACAGCGCAAGCCAGCCGATGGGCAGACATCTGCGCTTGAAAATGGATTGTCGATTGAGTAAATACAGGTAATGCCAAATTTCTCTTTTGGCTTTTTACAGATGCCACGAGCACGAAGCTGACTACGTAGCTTCGCTAACATTGGGTCTTGTTCTGTTTTTGATAGATCCGCCACGCGAATTTTAAGTGGATCGAGCTTACCCCCTGCTCCACCGGATACAATTAAAGGAATTTTATTAAAACGACAATGGAGCATTAAAGCCAGTTTTGCTTTAACATCATCGATGCAGTCCAAAACAATGTCTGGTACAGGGTTTAAAAGCTCTGCAACATTTTCAGGTGTTAAGAAGTCATCAATAATATTGACTTTAATGCGTGGGTTAATTTGGCGACAACGCTCCGCCATAATTTCAACTTTTTCACAGCCCAGAGTTGAGGTCATTGCAGGTAGCTGACGGTTTACATTTGATGCCGCAACCACATCCATATCGACTAATGTGATCTCACCAATACCTGTACGCGCTAAAGCTTCTACTGCCCAACTGCCGACCCCACCAATACCAATCACCATCACATGACTTTGTTCATAGTGCTGGAACGATGAATCACCATAAATTTTGGCTACACCTGCAAAACGGCGGTCATATTCATCATTTTGTGGTAAATCGGACATGGAAATGGCTTTCTCTAAAAAATCAAACCATATATTTTACTGTTTTTTACGTAGAGCGTCTTGCCGCTCTTACAAATAAAAATACCCAGTAAAATTGCAATAATTGAATTCCACCAACTTACTTTTATTTCAAAGCAAAAATGAAGTTGATTTCAACAGATGCATTTTTTGGAAGTTGGTACACGCTGACCGATGTACGTGTATGCCGTCCCGTATCTAAACCCAAAATTTCATAAAGTATTTCAGATGCTCCATCAGCAACTTCGCTTTGCTGTATAAAAGATGACGTTGAATGAACAAATACATTCATTTGTAAAACTTTTCCAATAACATCTAAAGTCCCATAGTGCTGTTTTAAAATTGCTAAAGCTCTCATGGTGCTAATACTTGCAGCAAGCTGTGCATCTGATAAATCAACATCTAATCCAACTTTTCCACAAATCTGTACCGTATCTCCCACTCTTGGAATTTGACCACTAATAAATACAAGTCCAGCGTGTTCAATTAATGAGGTATATTTACCTCCTATTTTTATATCCCCTGAAAAATCATATCCCAATCGAGATTCAACTTTTAAAAATACTGTATCTCTACCCATAATTGCTTCTTCTTATAACAAAAATTATTTTATTTATATTTAGCTTATCCATTAAATAAAGACAATAAAAAAGCCTCATGAATATAAGGCTTTTTTATATAGCTTTTGAAAAATAGACATTTATGAAGCAATCAAATTCCGAAGTACATAATGCAAAATACCACCTGCCTTAAAGTACTCAACCTCATTTAACGTATCAATTCGACATAACACATTAAAATGACTGGCTACCCCATTTGGCCCTTTCACATCAACCTCAAGAATTTCATGAGGCTGAATACCATCCGATAAACCACGAATCGAAATGACTTCATGACCCGTTAAGTTGAGGGACTGTCTGGTTTGGCCATCAACAAACTGTAATGGCAACACGCCCATACCCACCAAGTTTGAACGGTGAATACGTTCAAAACTTTCAGCAATGACAGCTTTTACACCTAACAAGTTCGTTCCTTTGGCAGCCCAGTCACGTGAAGAACCTGTTCCGTATTCTTTACCAGCAATAATCACAAGCGGTGTATGTTCTTGTTGGTAACGCATTGCCGCATCATAAATGGCAAGCTTCTCACCACTTGGCACATGTATGGTATTACCGCCCTCTTCGCCGCCGAGCATTTCGTTCTTAATACGAATGTTAGCAAAGGTGCCTCGCATCATGACTTCATGGTTACCACGTCGTGAACCATAAGAGTTGAAGTCTTTTGGCTCAACACCTTGCTCTTGTAAATAGCGGCCAGCTGGACTGTCTTTTTTGATATTACCCGCTGGTGAAATATGGTCAGTGGTTACCGAGTCACCAAGCACTGCCAAAATACGTGCCTGTTCAATATTCTTGATTGGTTTTGGTGGCTCACCAATACCTTCAAAGAACGGCGGATGACGAATATAGGTCGAGTCATCAGCCCATTCGTAAGTTTTACTTTTTGGAATCTGAATCGCTTGCCAGCTTTCATCACCATCAAACACCGCAGCATATTCTTTGTGGAACATGTCGGTATTTACTTTTTGTAAGACAGCATCAATTTCTGCCTGACTTGGCCAGATATCTTTTAAGTAAACAGGTTGCCCATCTTTACCTTGCCCGATTGGTTGAGTCGTTAAGTCTGTACGGATATTCCCAACTAAACCATAGGCAACCACAAGTGGTGGTGAGGCAAGCCAGTTGGTTTTAACTAATGGATGCACACGCCCTTCAAAGTTACGGTTACCCGAAAGTACAGATGCCACGTTTAGATCATGACACTGAATCGCATCTTCAATTGGTTCAGGTAAAGGACCTGAGTTACCAATACACGTTGTACAACCATAACCAACCAAGTTATAGCCCAACTCATCTAAATACGGCGTAAGCCCAGCCGCCAATAAATAGTCGGTCACGACTTTAGAACCAGGCGCAAGTGAACTTTTTACCCACGGTTTACGCTGCAAACCCTTTTCAATTGCTTTTTTAGCAAGTAAACCGGCTGCCAACATGACACTTGGGTTAGAAGTATTGGTACATGAAGTAATCGCTGAAATCACGACATCACCATGATTTAATGGATATTCTTGCCCTTCAATTACACAAGATGGGCTTTCATGCTGAATATTGGCTTTGGTCGCTTCTACAGCCGTACCGCCACCGCCTTCATTTTCTAAACGTTCTTTCGCTTCTTTGGCTGGCTTAAGGGTTAATTCCATGAGCGCATTAAACGTTTTAGGTACTTCCGATAAAAGTACGCGGTCTTGAGGGCGTTTTGGACCTGCCAAACTTGCCTGAACCGTACTCATATCTAAACTTAACGTATCTGTAAACACAGGTTCATCACCCGCATTACGCCATAAACCTTGCGCCTTGCTATATGCTTCAACCAATGCAATACGGTCACTTTGACGACCAGTTAATTTCAAATAACCCAAAGTCACTTCATCAATTGGGAAGAAACCACAAGTTGCACCATATTCAGGTGCCATATTAGCGATGGTTGCACGGTCAGCAAGTGGTAAGTCGGCTAAGCCATCTCCATAGAACTCGACAAATTTACCCACTACACCTTTTTGGCGAAGCATTTGAGTAATGGTAAGCACCAAGTCAGTTGCCGTAATCCCTTCTTGTAATTTTCCAGTCAGTTTAAAACCGATCACCTCAGGAATGAGCATAGAAATAGGTTGGCCTAACATGGCAGCTTCTGCTTCAATCCCCCCAACACCCCAACCTAATACCCCTAGACCATTAATCATAGTGGTATGTGAGTCTGTACCCACTAAGGTGTCAGGGAAAGCAAAGGTTTGTCCGTTGTCTTCACCTAACCACACTGCTTGAGCCAAATACTCTAAATTGACCTGATGGCAAATACCGGTACCTGGTGGCACAACACTAAAGTTATTAAATGCAGATTGTCCCCAACGCAAAAATTGATATCGCTCGCCATTTCGCTGCATTTCAATTTGAACGTTTTCTTCAAAAGCCTGATCATCGGCAAAATGGTCTACCATCACAGAGTGGTCAATAACCAAATCTACAGGTGATAACGGATTAATTTTTTCAGGGTCACCCCCCGCTTCAGCCATTGCAGCACGCATTGCGGCTAAGTCAACGACTGCCGGAACGCCGGTAAAATCTTGCATTAAAACCCGTGCAGGTCGATATTGAATTTCTTGATCTGAGGTACGGGTTTTTAGCCACTCAGCTAAAGCATAAATGTGTTCTGTTTTAACACTGAGCTGATCTTCAAACCGTAATAAGTTTTCCAACAGTACTTTTAATGATTTCGGCAGTTTGGCAATGTCACCTAGCTTTTTCTCGGCTTGGGTTAAGCTAAAAATCTGATAATTGCTGGAACCTACTGTTAGCGTCTGTAAAGCATTAAAACTATTGATATTGCTATACTTAGCCATTGGGTTATCCTCCCATGTCTGGCAATGTTATTTTTCACGTTTTTACATGTTGTTTTCTTACTTTAAGCTTCTTTTTTAATCGCTGTGTTTTGTTTTAGTTACTATTTCTAATCTTTGATTTTTATTACGATAATTTCAAAGCAGATAAAGAGTTTTTCCACAGCAAATCTGCTAATTCTGACTCTGCCATATTTAAATTTTCAGCCAAACTTTTTAGTACATAAGGTAAATTCACAGGCGTATTTCGAGTACGCTGCTCAGTTGAAGTTTGGCAGCAAAGTGGCGTCATATCAGGACAGTCTGTTTCAATCACTAAATGCTCGGCACCTATAGCCTGCACAACCGTATGAAGCTTTTTCGCATTGGGGTTCGTGATTTGTCCCGTCACACCAATTTTAAAACCAAGCTTAATCAGGCCTTTTGCCTCCTCTACTCCGCCACTAAAGGCATGAGCAATGCCACCGAGTTTAAACTTATGCGCTTTTAATAGTGCGAGCACATCACCATGTGCTTTTCGTATATGAAGCAACACCGGTTTTTGGTATTGAGTTGCCAGATCTAACTGATCACCAAAATACTGTTTTTGCTTGGCATATATATCGGGCTGCTTGTGTTCCTTTAAGAAGGTATCTAAGCCGATTTCTCCTATTGCGACGCAGTCTTCTTGCTGCAAAATCTGTTCAAGATGAGAAAGATGCTCTGGTTTGTGCTGCTCAATATAAAACGGATGCAACCCCGGTGCTAAATAAGAAGTAGGCACGTTGTCCCACTGCTTGAGCTGATGATGGGTTTGTACCAAATCATCAAAACGTGACTGTAAAAAGCCTATTAACACCAGAGCATCCACACCCACTTTTTTAGCTTCAAGTGCTAACTGGTGCCGATCTTCATCAAAATCGGCAACATCAAAATGGGTATGAGTATCAAACAGATGCATTAGCTGGCACTTTTTGCGGCAGGTGTCGAAGCTGGTTTAGCTTTAGGCTGCGGCAAATATTCTTCTTTCAATACTTCTTGTAATTGGTCATATGGAATGACTAAACGAGGTAGCCCGACCACATAAGGTCCAATTTCATATTCGCCATATTGAAGAATCAAGCCTTGGTCACCTAATAGGAAATTTTCTGTGAGTTTAAACGGCCAAGCTTGCTCATATTCACTCACACTATTTGCAAGTTTTGAGTCTGTCACCCAAGCTTTAAACGCTTCATGTGCTAATTTTTCTAAAGCCGCTTTTTTCTCTGGACGTAACAAGTCTTCAAGCTTGACCTGCTTTTCTTTCTTTAAATCAAAATTATAATATTGCTGCGCTGCCGAGCCATGTGCCCCGCCTAAATAGCTACTACTATTTACAACAACAGTTACGACTTTACCTTGAGACTGTATGATTTTAGGTTTCACCAACAGATTAATCTGGTGATTACTACTTAGAGCCTTTAATTCATTGTCCAAATCAATAAATGAATTTGCATAGCGCTGAACCTGAGCATCGAAACTATCTTGTTGCTCTGTAGCGGCAGCTACTGAAGCTTCTGTCTTCTTATCAGCTTGTGCTGCTTTTGCATCTGGTTCTGCAATTTCAAGAATCTGTCCGAGTGCTTTTAAAACTTGTTGATCAATAATCTTATCAATAAAAGGGAAATTACTTTGTAGGCGTTCTACCGTAAATTCAGGGCAAGTTTTACCATCACAATCCGGTAAAGTCACTTTACTTGGAACTGTTTCCCCTTTCAAAGTCAGTTCTACAGGCTTTTGTTCAACCACAGCCGGTTTTTGCTGATCTTCCGACTCTTTAGGATCACTTTTAGGCTGACATGCCACCAAAAATATCGCAGAAGCAAGTAGCGTTAAACGTAGCGAAGCCTTAGAAGTTAACATCATATTTTGCCTTTATTCTGAGAAGATTATGCATAACTCATATGAAGTTAGCGCATCTACAAGTAGGTTGCAAATTCTGCTACCAACTTAAAACATTTGTTCATAAACCTGAGGTTGCAATATTTTTTTCGTTTGTTCTGTTGTTAAATAAATATCAAGTTGAGGCGCATCTTTCGTAATCTGATTTGCCTGATAGTGCAAACCTACCCCTTCACCATCAAAGAACCAGTCAGCTTGTCCCCAATATAAAGTTTTTGGGGCCTGTTTGTTGACATCGGCAGTTTGCTTTTTCAACCAGTCCTGGTACGCAGTTTGAACAATTTGATGTACTGTCGGTTGCTGGTCTTTTTTAAGCACATCAAGCAACGTTAAGTTTTTATGAAGTTTACGATCAGCCACGAAAAAATAATAACGGTCTTTTATGGTGATCTCTTCTTGTTTACTGTCTAAAGCCAATTGCAATAACACATACTGGTTACGCTGCGAGGCAATGCGTGTACGAATGTGTAATTCATAAGCACGATTTTTAGAATATTTATCTTGCCATTCATCCGACTTTTTCACGTAAGCATTAATCGCTTGTTGAAGGCTTAAATCTTTTTTCAAATTAATTTGAGCTTGAATAACTTTCGCCTGATTTTTTTCAATCCAGCTATTTAACCACGCATCTTGGGTTTTTATGGTTTGAATATCGACATCAATACAATTTTTCTTTTCACAAAACGGCACTGCATAACTTGCTTTGGTTTCGGTCAAATTTAAATAAGGTAAAACCTCTGCTTTCTCAACCGGATGGTCTTGAGTAGAAGCTGAATTTTCTTGAGAAGATGATGAAGACTGAGGCTTTTTCCAGACAAATACACAAATAGCCAAAATTAGAGCTATGGCTGCAACCACAAGCGCAATAATTGTCTTTTTACTCAAGTTCATTTCATCATCCTTTCTTATTTTTCAAAACAAAACAGCTTCTATTCGAAGCTGTTTGTCACATTTACATGATTAGTGTTCACGTGTGCTACGGAACTCAATATCAGGCCAACGCTCTTGCATAATCTGCAAGTTCACTCGGCTTGGCGCAAGATACGTTAAGTGTCCGCCACCATCAATAGAAAGTTGGTCATGTGCCTTTTTCTTAAACTCATTAAGAATCTTTTCATCATCACAATGAATCCAGCGTACCGTATTTACACTTACTGGCTCATAAACACAGTCAACTTTATATTCTTCTTTCAAGCGGTAAGCAACAACGTCAAACTGAAGTACACCCACAGCTCCCACGATCAAATCATTGCTAATTTGTGGCATAAATACCTGAGTTGCACCTTCTTCAGACAACTCTTTCAAACCTTTTTGCAACTGTTTTGACTTTAATGGGTCTTTCAAACGTACACGGCGGAACATTTCCGGCGCGAAGTGAGGAATACCAGTGAAGTGCAAGTTTTCACCGCTAGTGAAAGTATCACCAATCTGGATTGTACCGTGGTTGTGTAAACCAATAATATCGCCCGGCCATGCTTCTTCTAAGTGCTCACGCTCGCCTGCAAGGAAAGTCAACGCATCACTAATACGAACCTCTTTACCAATACGTACGTGATTCATTTTCAGGCCTTTCTCGTATTTACCTGAACAAATACGCATGAAGGCAATACGGTCACGGTGTTTAGGGTCCATGTTGGCTTGAATTTTAAATACAAAGCCAGAGAAACCTTCTTCTTTTGCTTCAACCATACGCTCTTGCGTTGGATGTGCTTTAGGTTCAGGTGCCCAGTTCATAAATGCATCGAGAACGTGGTCAACACCAAAGTTACCTAATGCTGTACCAAATAAAACAGGTGTTTGTTTACCTTGTAAGAAAAGTTCACGATCTAATGGCTCATTTGCCATTTGTACAAGCTCAAGTGACTCTTCAAAAGAAGCCCAAGCTAACTCACCAACTTTTTCACGAATATCGGCGTGATTATAGCCATCACGTACTTCAATATCGGTAATGGTTGAACCAAAACCTGCTTTGTAGACATACAATTTATCTTCAAGAATATTGTATACACCAGCAAAGTCACGACCCATACCAAGTGGCCATGTAATTGGTACACAGCGAATATTCAAGACGTTTTCAATTTCATCTAACAACTCAAGTGGCTCACGAATTTCACGGTCCATTTTGTTGACGAATGAAATAATTGGTGTGTCACGCATACGACACACTTCCATCAATTTGATGGTACGTTCTTCGACACCTTTTGCACCGTCAATCACCATCAGTGCAGAGTCAACAGCAGTAAGGGTACGATAAGTATCTTCCGAGAAGTCTTCGTGCCCCGGTGTATCGAGTAAGTTAATCGTGTGACCTTTATATGGGAACTGCATAACAGACGTGGTGATCGAAATACCACGTTCTTTTTCCATTTCCATCCAGTCAGATGTAGCTGCACGATCAGATTTACGGCTTTTTACCATCCCTGCAACCTGAATCGCTTTACCCCATAACAACAGTTTTTCTGTCATGGTGGTTTTACCGGCATCGGGGTGGGAAATAATAGCAAATGTGCGTCGTTGAGCGACCTGTGCCGCTAACTCATCTTTAAAACTCATGAAATACACCTACTGCGGAGATTGCAGTGCCAAAGATCTAAAGTCGATCAAAATAAAAATTGGCGTAATTGTAGCAGATTTATAGGTACTGTTTAGAGATTGTTGAGTTGTCTATCCGTGTTTTCATATTTGGAATATTTTTAATTGAGCCATTAAAAAAGCCTGTTCAATATCAACAGGCTTTTTATGAATAAACTTAGACGTTTATGCTAATTTCTTTTCTTCAATAAATTGGACATCGGCAATTTGTGCATCCCAAAACTCGGTCCACAGTGCACAATAATCAAGACATAGTTGAGTCAAGCTTTCATAATCATCTTTGGTAATGGCTTGAGCCAACGCAAACCAAAGGTCATCCTGATGGTCATCATCAGCAGCTTCAGCTGTTTCATCTGTTGAAACGCCGTGTACATGGTAATAACCACCACCCTCAACATCGATATTTACAAACTTGGTTGCTTGTCGCAATGGTGGGCTAAAAAGAATAACTTCTTCTTCTGCCACCGCCAATAATGCCACCACATTAATATAACGATCGTAAGAAGCTTCTAAAAATGTTCTCACCTGATCTGCAATTTTTGAAGGTTTATAATTACGGCGGTCAGCCTCAGTCAAACCATAGTCATTTAGCAAATCTTCATATAATGGATAATGTGCATATTCAGGGTTGCCTAAATAATAATTATCTTTATCTAAACCCGGTCGAAAACCAAATTCATCTAATATATTTAAGCTCAACAACACCCGTGGAAACATTTTAGCACCCGAGTGAAGCTTTGGTTCCAATTGCTTTGTCAGAAACTGCGCCTTTAATAAAGCATCGGTAAAAATCTGAACAATGGCATGACGATATTCTAAATGAATACGAGTCAAGGTTTGTTTATCAAGATAACCGTTATTTAATATTTCAATTGCAGGGTGTTTACTTACTGGCAATTGCGCAATTTTATTCCTTAATTGTTTGAGAAACAGTAAGTTTTCTTCCCATTGTGAAGCAGGAATACTATCTTTCATCCCCTGCAATGCTTTTTCTCTTGGATTATTAAAGTCTTCAAATTTTTTTGACATAATCATTCTCAATAAAAAGTTTTTCTTATAGTTAAGCTAAAGGCTATCCCTCTATTTCCATTACGTATTCGAACGTAAAAAGGATAAATTCCGTATACCCATACTTAACGAATTGATATTATGTTTATTATCTCAACAAATCAATGGATTAATTAATATTATTTAAAAAAGTAAACTATTGCCAATAAAATATTTATTTCTTTATTTATCAAGGCAAACCAAGCTATTGAATAAATATAATTTTTTAAATATCATTAAATAAGTTTTATTTAAGCTTTCATACTTTACAATAGCAAAGTTAATCAAAAAATATCTATGACGGGGCAACCAATGTCAAAAAGAGAAACGATTATAACAACAGCAATGACCCTTTTTAATCAGAAAAGTTATACCTCTATTGGGGTAGACAAAATTATTGCTGAATCTAAAGTTGCAAAAATGACTTTTTATAAGTACTTCTCTTCTAAAGAAGTTTTAATTGAAGAGTGTCTTCGCCGAAGAATTTTAGAAGTCCAAACTTCTTTATTAGATAAAGTTAATAGTGCAGATGACCCATTAAATAAACTGAAAAGTATTTTTAATTGGTATATCGACTGGATTAACACTGAAGATTTTAGTGGTTGTTTATTTAAAAAAGCAACGATAGAAGTCCTGCAGCTCTATCCTTCTATTAAAAAACAAGTAAATAAATACCGTGAATGGATTTACAGTTTAGTTTTATCTATATTTTTAGAGTTAGAAATTGAAGATCCAAAAGTATTAAGCAGTCTTTTTCTTAACATTATAGATGGGCTTATTATTGACGGGACTATTAACAAACCAGAAATTAACTCTGAAGAAACATGGTCTTATATAAATAAACTCATTGAACTTGAAACAAAACAAAAATATGAAGCCGCTTAAAAAAATTTAATTATTACGGCCCTTTACCATATTATAAGTTTTATTTTTGAAGATGAGAGGAGCTGTAATACATGCTCTATCAGGTGATCAGATCTGTTTTTTATCTGGTTCAATATAATGTTCAGGTTGATATGTTTTAAAAGCATAACCGCCTGAACTTTATATAAATTTAGTTATTCTAAATATATCAATTAATAAACATATA
The DNA here is from genome assembly GCF_003812225.1 of Acinetobacter sp. FDAARGOS_494. NCBI lineage: Bacteria > Pseudomonadati > Pseudomonadota > Gammaproteobacteria > Moraxellales > Moraxellaceae > Acinetobacter > Acinetobacter sp. FDAARGOS_494. Next base: position 2,288,308 of record NZ_CP033866.1, on the reverse strand, counting down.
GATTTTAATAAGTTAATCTTTAAGAAAAATACCCTTTAAAATATAAGCGAATAACAGTTCTCTCGTATCACCCCTAGTTTCATCTAGCAGCTGAATAATGGCACCATCTAATGTAAATAAAAACATATCGCTATCGCTTTTCGTAGTGTCTTTCTTCACAGTTAAAAGCAATTTATAAACTTCAGTAGTTAACCAATGCCGATATTGTACAACCACTTGATAGGCTGCGGGATAGAGTTTCTCAATTTCAAAAATAGCCCTAAATAGCAAGTGGTAATAACCATCCAGATTAGTATGTAAAAAGAAAATCTTTTTGAGTTTTTCACGCAAGATTAAATCTTTTTGTATGTAAATGATTGAGCGCACTTGTTCTTTTAAGACGTCTTTTTGAAAGTGTAGGCACATTTCAATAAGCCGTTCTTTAGAGTGGAAATAGTTATAAAACGAAGCTTTTGGCACCTCTGCTTCTCGCACAATGCGGTCTACTCCTACATTATGAAAACCATGTTTATTAAAAAGATATCGAGACTTATGGAGTACGCTTAACGCGCGAAATGAGAGATCTGAATATGACATATAGTTACCGTTATAAAATAATTTCTTGTTGTGTATAGAGATAAAATGACTGCAACTTTTGCTCTAAGCAAAAAAAGCATGCAAAGGCCCCAAAGACTGCGCTAACGCATCTCAAGTTTTATTGTTGATATGATTTTTTAGTCGTGAAGAACTGATGCCTGAAAACCTAAAGGTGATCAAACTGCATAAAGACTAACTGGGAGGTGTAAAAATAGTATGCATAGCCAACTCCTTATTTTGGGAGTTCTGCCAAAGCATTAATAAAAGATTATGGTGGCAGAACGAGCAAGGGTTCGCAGACTGATAGTAAAGAATCAGCACACCCAAAGGTGTCCCTCACTCGTCCTACCGCAACGAGCGAGGGACGATTGTACACACAAGACTACTCCTCAGAGGGAATAATCTGATGCCTTTACTAATCGGTCTGCGACAACCGGCTGGCAATGTAGGCCAGCAGGCAAAGGATAATCTGAGAGTTTAAAAGTGTCAATGTGGAATTTATGACAAGTTTTAAAAATTCTTATTATTTTTCATTAGATTAACTAAATTATTATTTTAGATATTATATTAAGTAGTAGTTTTTAAATTTAACCAAATATCTGGTTTAAACAAAATGAGCACCTTGCGACTGAATCAGTTGCCCTACATTTACAGGCATACCCAACAAATAACCTTGGAACTGCTGACAGCCCAAGCGTGTTAAAATCTCAACTTGTTGCTGTGTCTCCACCCCTTCGGCTGTTACGGTTAAACCTAACTTTTTCGCCAAATGAATAATACTTTCTAAAATGACTTCTTCTTTTGAGCCCGGTTTTAAATCGACAATAAATCCACGGTCAATTTTAAGTTCATCGACTGGTAAATCTTTTAAATATAAGAAGCTTGAGTGCCCTGTTCCAAAGTCATCAATTGCCACACGAATGCCCATATCGCGCAGTCGCTCACAAGCACGAATGCTTAAGTCGATATGCCGCATTGCGGTTGATTCGGTAATTTCAATAATGAGGTGATGCGGCTGAATTTGATATTTTTTTAACAAACCTTCGAGAGTACTAAAGAGCTTTTTATTTTCGAACCGCAAGGCAGATAAATTGACTGCGATTGGATAAAACTGCGTATTGCTACGTTCCCATTCCTGAATTTGTTGGCAAGCTTGCTCAAGCGCCCAATATCCCATTGGAATAATTAAACCTGTCTTTTCCGCGCCACCAATAAACATATGCGGTGTCAGCATACCTAAAGATGGATGGTTCCAGCGAATGAGTGCTTCTACCCCACAAATCTCAAGATTGGTATTAAATTTTGGCTGGTAGTAGAGAACAAATTGTTTTTCTTCGACTGCTTTGTATAAATCATTGATCAGTTTTGACTGACTTCTTGTTTCTTGTTGATGGGTAGAATAACTAAAGACGGTATAAGTATTGCGGCCCTGCTCTTTAGACATCAGCATGGCAGCATCGGCATTCATTAGCAGGTCTTGAACATTTTGCCCATGTTCAGGGAATAGTGCGATACCTAGACTTGCTGAAATATTAATTTCTTTACCGGAAATTTGGTAACTGTCTTGAATAAGATGTAATACTTTTTCAGCAAGTTGCATTGCCTCTTCAGTATCAGTGTTTTCAGCAATGAGTAAAAACTCATCCCCACCAATTCTAAGCAATTTACATTTTTCATTGAGTTGCCAATGTAACCGATTGGCCATTTGTATAAGCAGTTGATCACCAATGTGGTGTCCAAACGCATCATTTACCGATTTAAAACGGTCTAAATCAATATAGAGAAAAGCAATTTTTTGGTCTTTATAACGGTGATCTGACAGGAGGACTTCGGCGTAATCCACTAAATAAAGTCGGTTTGGTAATTTAGTTAAGTTATCTTGAATAGAAAGGTTGGCTAATTCTTTATTGGCTTTGCGCAGTTCTAGATTTCGCTGGTTCAGTCGTTGTTCCAGCACGGCAACAATAAAACTCGCGACCAGCACCAGACAGGTAACCAAAATAATTGTAAATAGTAGCAAGTCATGTTCAGCCTGATATTGGCTTACAAACTTATCGGTAATATTTGTCGAAATAAGTGCCGTATAGTGCATCCCCATAATACTTAGGGTCATCATCACTGCAAAGGCTAATTTTAAACTTATACGGTGCCGTTCACTTTCTTTTAATTTATAGGCCAGCAAGAAAGCTAGCCCCGACCCGCTCATGGCAATTAAGACAGAAAATAAAATAAGAAAGGAAGTGTAGTCTTTCTTATAAATATCAATATTCCAGCCTAACATACTCACATAATAAGAAGCAGAAATTCCAATTCCCATAATGACTGAGCTTAAAATGAGTCTAAATATAGGAAGTGTAAAACGAGAAGTCAGCCAAATTGCGACACTTGAAAGTACAGCACTAATTCCAAAAGCCAGTGTAATTAAAGGAACGTTCGAGGAAGCTGCTTCAAATAAATGGTAAGCATGCATGCCGACAATATGGACAATACTAATCGCTGCTGCGAGTAATAATCCATTGAGTAATAGAATAAACGGCTCAATCTTTTTATAAGTTTGCTTAAATATTAACTGCTCCATGGAAATCACAATATAGCAAATAGCGCCAGCCGCAATAAAAGAGCCGACGATCAATGTGCTATCGTAATCAACATGACCCATATTGGACTTCCATGATTATTCAATACTTTTTTTTATTTTGTTCAACTCATTGCACAAAATACAATTAAACACGTTAAAGAAAAATTAGTAAATTCGACTTTTTTAGTCAGTTATAAACAATAACATTATCTAACATTTGGTCAAGTATTTTTTACTTTAGAAATCAATAAAGTAAACAAAAATTAAGCATCCAATTATATGAAAAATATAGGATTTCTTAAGTCTAGGTCAATTGACCTTAATGATGTTTTTTTAAACTTGTTTTAGGGGCTAATAAAATAAAAAACCCTGCATTTAGCAGGGTTCTTTTAAAAACAATAGAAAAGAAAATTAGTTTTTCTCTTTGTCTACGATCTTGTTCGCTTGAATCCAAGGCATCATCGCACGTAATTTAGCACCAGTTTGTTCAATACCGTGTGCAGCATTTTGACGACGACGAGCTGTCATAGATGGGTAGTTTAACGCACCTTCTTGGATGAACATCTTCGCGTATTCACCAGATTGAATACGTTTTAATGCATTACGCATTGCTTCACGAGACTGTTCATTGATTACTTCAGGACCAGTTACGTATTCACCGTACTCAGCATTGTTAGAAACTGAGTAGTTCATGTCAGCGATACCGCCTTCGAACATCAAGTCAACGATTAACTTAAGTTCGTGTAAGCATTCGAAGTAAGCCATTTCTGGTGCATAACCAGCTTCAACCAAAGTTTCGAAGCCCATTTTCACTAGTTCAACTGCACCACCACAAAGAACTGCTTGCTCACCGAATAAGTCAGTTTCAGTTTCTTCACGGAATGAAGTTTCGATAATACCTGTACGGCCACCGCCTACGCCAGAAGCGTAAGAAAGCGCAACGTTACGTGCATTACCAGAAGCGTCTTGGTGAATTGCGATTAGGTCAGGAACACCTGAACCACGTTGGAATTCTGAACGTACAGTGTGACCAGGAGCTTTAGGCGCAACCATGATTACGTCTAAGTCTTTACGTGGAACAACTTGGTTATATAGAACAGAGAAACCATGAGCAAATGCTAAAGTCGCGCCTTCTTTGATGTTTGGCTCAATCACGTCACGGTAAAGTTGTGATTGGAATTCATCTGGAGTCAAAATCATTACGAGGTCAGCTTGCTTAACTGCTGCTGGGACTTCAGCAACTTTAAGACCAGCGTTTTCAGCTTTCTTCCAAGAAGCTGAACCAGCACGTAAACCTACAGTTACGTCTACACCTGAGTCTTTAAGGTTAAGTGCATGAGCATGACCTTGAGAACCGTAACCAATAATCGCAACTTTCTTGCTTTGGATGATTGATAAGTCACAGTCTTTATCGTAAAAAATTTGCATTTGTGTTCTCCGCTAAAATACTTTTTAAAAAATTAAATGGCTAAAACTTTTTCGCCACGGGCGATACCTGATACACCTGAACGAACGACTTCAAGAATGGTGTTTTCTGCAAGCGCATCGATAAAACCATCTAATTTTTCAGTTGTCCCTGCTATTTGAATGGTATAGGTCGTTGGTGTCACGTCTACAATTTGCGCACGGAAAATATCCGCAGTGCGTTTAATTTCAGCACGTGAAGCACCCAATGCTTTTACTTTGATTAGCATGAGTTCACGCTCAATGTGTGAACCTTCTGATAAATCAACTACTTTTACCACCTCAACAAGCTTGTTGAGCTGTTTCGTAATTTGTTCGATCTTATGGTCATCGCCATAAGTCGTTAACGTTAAACGCGATAATGTCGGATCTTCGGTTGGTGCAACATTAAGTGTTTCAATGTTGTAGTTACGTTGACTGAATAAGCCCACCAAACGAGAAAGCGCACCAGCTTCGTTTTCAACGAGTACAGAAATAATATGTCTCATTAAATGCGCTCCCCTTTAGAAATCCACATATCACGCATAGATTGACCTGCAACCTGCATTGGATAAACGTGTTCGCTACGGTCAACCATAACGTTGATAAATACGCATTTATCATTGATTGCCATTGCTTCTGCAAGCTTAGATTCAAGTTCATCGGCATGATTAATTTGAATGCCTACATGACCATAAGCTTCCATTAACTTGGCAAAGTCAGGTAATGACTCAACATAAGAACTTGAATGACGACCTTCATAGTTCATATCTTGCCATTGTTTCACCATACCTAATGCACGGTTGTTCAAGCACAAGATTTTTACGTTCAAGCCATATTGTTTACAGGTTGAAAGTTCCTGAATACACATCTGAATTGAAGCTTCACCCGTAATACAAACAACTTGTTGGTCTGGGAAAGCAAGCTTCGCAGCCATTGCATAAGGTAAACCAACACCCATGGTGCCAAGGCCACCTGAGTTGATCCATTGGCGAGGACGTTTGTACTTATAATAAAGTGCACCAAACATCTGATGTTGACCTACGTCAGAAGTAATAATGGCATCGCCATTGGTCACTTTATATAAAGTTTCAACAACCTGCTGTGGCTTCATAGTGCCATCAGATGGATTTTCATATTTCAAGCCATGAACTTTGCGCCATTCATTGATTTGAGACCACCAAGCCGCAATTGCTTCAGGATTTGGTTTAGACACATTTAATTGTTTTAACTGTGCCAACATTTCTTGAAGAACTGGCTCTACTGCACCAACGATCGGAATATGCGCCATAATCGTTTTTGAAATAGTTGCAGGGTCGATATCGACATGAATCACTTTTGAGTTCGGGCAGAATTTGGCTGGGTTATTTGTTACGCGGTCATCAAAACGCGCACCAATCGCCAAAATTACGTCTGCATGGTGCATTGCCATATTGGCTTCATATGTACCGTGCATACCCAACATGCCAATAAACTGTGGGTCATCGCCCGGGAATCCGCCTAACCCCATAAGTGTGTTAGTTACCGGATAACCAAGTAAATGTGCAAGTTCGGTTAATAACGCAGAAGCATTCCCTTGTACGACACCACCACCTGTATAAATAACAGGACGTTTTGCAGTTAGTAATTCATCAATTGCTTTACGAATTTGACCAGAGTGGCCGCGTGAAGGTGGTTGATATGAACGCATCTTCACTTTTTCAGGGTATTCGTATGCAAACTTTTCTGCAGGGTTAGTCGCATCTTTAGGAATATCGACTACAACTGGACCAGGGCGCCCACTTGATGCGATATAGAATGCTTTTTTAATAATTGCAGGGATTTCACTTGCGTGGCGGACCTGAAAGCTGTGTTTCACGATAGGACGTGAAATACCAACCATGTCAGTTTCCTGGAAAGCGTCTTCACCAATCAGATGTGATGCAACCTGGCCAGACAAAACCACCATTGGGATTGAGTCCATATAAGCTGTTGCAATTGGAGTTACTGTATTGGTTGCGCCTGGACCAGAAGTGACCAGTACTACGCCAGTCTTACCTGTAGCACGCGAGTAGGCATCTGCCATATGACCAGCAGCTTGCTCATGGCGCACGAGGTAATGATTGATTTTGTCTTGTTGAAATAGCGCATCATAAATATGTAATACTGCGCCGCCTGGATAACCAAAAACATGTTCAACGCCTTCGTCCGCAAGAGCGCGAACGAGCATTTCACCACCAGATAAAAGTTCCAACGTGATTCACCCTAAAATCTTATATCACTATTTTATGGAAGGCATAAATAGTGTTTCATTCATTGAATTGTCTGCACTGTTATAGCACACATATTGTCTAGTTTTCGTTGCAATAGAAAAATTTCTGTTTTTCAGCCGTATAAGCTGTTTTAACATTAATAAAGCATGTCTGGATATACATACTTTAGTAAAATCAATCTCTCGGCTAGAGAGAATGTCTATTACAAAACATGACAGTTATTCGAAGGGTGATCGAGTAAATGCATATAAAACTAGAGAAAGCATTTTTGTTGTTTCTATATACAAAGTCAAGAATAAAGAAAAGGTTTTTCCATAAAAAAATTTAGCTGCTGCTTTTTTAATCTAATATTAAATCGTGAATTTACTCTTCTTAGCTCATTATTTATTAAAAATTCATTATTTTTATATAAAACGATCCATTCTAAATTGCTTATTTATAAAGTTTATTTAAATATAGTCAGTTTACATTGGGGAAGAACTGATATGAATTTATCTTATTTAAAAACAAGCCTGTATACAGCCGCTACAACAGCGATTTTACTTTGCTCAAGTCAAAGTCAGGCACAGCAATATTATAAATGGATGGATCAAAGTGGCTCGACACATTACACCACGACGCCACCACCTAAAGGAGCGAAACATTTGAACAAAGTTTCGACTTACGGCAGTCAACCATTGTTGAAAAATCCAACATCAAACTTAGAACAACCATCTCAGGATAAAGTCGTGCAAGAAGTAACTAACGTAGCAGTGGAAAAAGGTGCACCTGCTGTCCCGGTCCCACCTGCCCCGTCTGTATCGGCACCAAGATAATTAAAATGAGAGTGGTGAATATTTTTACCACTCTTCGATTATTTAAAATAAACAAGAATAGATTGGGAAATTTTATAGCGCAGATTAAAAGATAAAATCCTGCTCTAAAAACTGACATTTTCCTCTATTTTGCGCTATGCTGTGCAGCAATCTTTCATTTCAATTTTCGTTGTATAGCTTACGTCTATGACTATTTCTCACATTGACCCAGAATATCAAGCAAACACGATTGAACCATCAGTCCAACAAGATTGGGAAAATCGTAAAGTCTTTAAAGTTGCCGACACTGTCGAAGGTAAACATCGCTACATCCTGTCAATGTTCCCTTACCCAAGTGGCAAACTGCACATGGGTCATGTGCGTAACTATACCATTGGCGATGTAATTAGCCGTTTTTACCGTTTAAAAGGCGAAACCGTATTACAACCTATGGGTTGGGATGCATTTGGTTTACCAGCAGAAAACGCTGCAATTGCCCATAAAGTTGCTCCGGCAAAATGGACATTTGAAAACATCGCTTACATGCGTGACCAATTAAAAAAATTAGGTCTATCTGTAGATTGGGACCGTGAATTTGCAACGTGTACACCAGAGTACTATCACTGGGAACAATGGTTGTTCGTTCAGCTTTATAAAAAAGGTTTAATCTACCGTAAACTTTCAACAGTAAACTGGGACCCGGTTGACCAAACAGTTTTGGCAAACGAACAAGTTGAAAATGGTCGTGGCTGGCGTTCAGGTGCATTGGTTGAAAAACGCGATATTCCAATGTACTACTTCCGTATTACGGACTATGCACAAGAATTATTAGACGACCTAGACACTCTACAAGACGGCTGGCCTCAACAAGTGTTGACCATGCAGCGTAACTGGATTGGTCGTTCGACAGGTATGGAAATTACCTTCCCATCTGCCAATACTGAAATTTATGCTGACGGCTTAACTGTTTATACAACACGTGCCGACACACTTATGGGTGTGACGTACGTTGCCGTTGCAGCAGAACACCCTCTTGCGCTTAAAGCTGCTGAAAATAACCCTGAATTGGCTGCATTTATTGAAGAATGCCGCATGGGTTCAGTTGCAGAAGCTGACTTGGCTACAGCCGAGAAGAAAGGTATGGCAACAGGTTTGTTTGTAAAACACCCTGTAACTGGCGAAGAGCTTCCTGTCTGGATTGCGAACTACGTATTAATGTCTTACGGTTCTGGCGCAGTAATGGCTGTACCAGCACATGATGAACGTGACTTTGAATTTGCTAACAAGTTCAACTTGCCAATTAAGCAAGTCATTGATGCCAAAGGTGCTGACGATGCAGATTATTCTGCTACCGAGTGGCAAGAATGGTACGGTTCTAAAGAAGGTAAACTTGTTAACTCTGGTGAGTTTGACGGTCTAGAATTCCAAGCTGCATTCGATGCATTCCTTGCGAAATTAGAACCACAAGGTTTAGCAAATTCTAAAGTTCAATTCCGTTTACGTGACTGGGGTGTTTCTCGTCAACGTTACTGGGGTTGCCCAATTCCAATGATTAACTGTGATACTTGTGGTCAAGTCACAGTTCCTGAAGATCAACTTCCGGTTGTATTACCAACTGATGTTGTTCCAGATGGTTCAGGTAATCCACTAAATAAAATGCCTGAATTCTATGAAACTAAATGTCCTTGCTGTGGTGGCGATGCACGCCGTGAAACAGATACATTGGACACATTCGTAGAATCATCTTGGTACTACGCACGTTATGCATCTCCAGACTTTACTGGTGGTATGGTAAAACCTGAAGCAGCTAAAAACTGGCTTCCTGTAAACCAATATATTGGTGGTGTTGAACACGCGATTCTTCACTTACTTTATGCACGTTTCTTCCACAAATTAATGCGTGATGAAGGTGTTGTACAAGGTAATGAGCCATTTACCAACTTGTTAACTCAAGGCATGGTGCTTGCAGATACTTTCTATCGTGAAGCAGAAAATGGTAAGAAAACTTGGTTCAACCCTGCTGATATCGAATTAGAACGTGATGAGAAAGGTCGCATCATTTCTGCAAAATATTCAGGTGATGGTCAAGAAGTGATTATCGGCGGACAAGAAAAAATGTCCAAGTCGAAAAATAACGGTATTGACCCACAAGCCATTATTGATCAATACGGCGCAGATACAGCTCGTGTATTTATGATGTTTGCTGCTCCACCAGATCAATCTTTAGAATGGTCTGATGCAGGTGTTGAAGGTGCAAACCGTTTCTTGAAACGTGTATGGCGTCTGGTAGCAAGCTTCCTTGAAAAAGGAAACTCTGCAACAGCAATCGATAAAGCAAACTTGTCTAAAGATGCTCAAGATTTACGTCGTAAGACACACGAAACCATTCAAAAAGTAAGTGATGATATTGAGCGTCGTCATGCGTTCAATACTGCAATTGCTGCATTGATGGAATTGTTAAACGCAAGCAATAAGTTTGAAGCAAAAGATGACAATGACGTTGCTGTAGAACGTGAAGCAATCACCACATTGTTAACTTTACTTGCTCCATTTGCTCCGCATTTAAGCCAGACTTTATTGGCTCAGTTTGGTACGGACTTAACAGAAGCAACTTTCCCTGAAGTTGATGCTTCTGCATTAACCCGCAATACTCAAACGATTGTTGTACAAGTAAATGGTAAACTTCGCGGTAAACTTGAAGTTTCTGTTGATATTTCTAAAGATGAGTTATTAGCTCAAGCGAAAGCATTACCAGAAGTTCAGCAGTTCTTAACAGGACCAACCAAAAAAGAGATTGTGGTTCCAAACAAATTGGTTAACCTCGTGGTTTAATTACAGGTATTAATGAGAGGATCAAGCATGCACTTAGCCCAACGTTTAGCCGCTGTTGTTTTAACCTTAGGCCTTAGTGCAGGCTTAGTCGGGTGTGGTTTCCATTTAAAAGGAACCAACCCGACTGCGACTCCACTTGTTTATAAAAAATTAAGCCTTGAGTTACCGGCAAAAACCGATGACCTTGAAACACAATTAAAAGTGTATTTAACGGCAAATGGTGTTCAACTCAGCAATGACAACGACGCCTATGTTCTTCGTGTTTTAGAATACACGCCTCGTCGTCAGCTTCTAAATGGTAAACTTACAGAAGTGTTATTACGCTTGACTGTAACTTTCCAAATCGAAGATCGTCAAGGTAATAAAATTACAGAGCCGCGTACTTTAACCGCAGCTCGTAGTTATCAATATGATTTGGCAACGGTCAACACTGAGAACCAGCAAGAGAGTTACTTGCAACGTATTGTAATTGATGACCTTGCACAGCAAATTACTCGTCAAATTTCAGCCAATCGCTTACCAAAAGCTCAACCATAGACGTATCTTTTCTTAAGTAATGAAACTTGACTATTTACAAGCCCTCAAACGCATTCCGGAAGCTCGGGGTGCGTGGATCCTGCATGGACAGGAACCTTTATTAGAACAAAATTTACTCGACACTTTCCGCAAAAGCTGGCAGCAACAAGACATTGAAAGACAGCGCTACGATATTAGTAGTGTAAGTGACTGGAAAAATGTCTTTAATGCACTGAACAGCCTATCTTTATTTTCTCAGCAACTTGCGATTGAAGTTCACGGCAATATCAAGCCCGATGCCAATGGTTTAAAACAGCTAAAAAGTTATATCCAGCATAATGAAACTAACCTGCTGTTAATTGTTTTACCCAAACAAGACAGTAGCAGCTTAAAATCTGCTTTTTTCCAAGTTGTTGAAGCGAACGGTGTGGTGGTTGCCCTTACTGCTAACTATCCGCAAGACCGTCAACGAATATTAGCCGCTGAGGCTGAGAAGTTAGAAATTCAACTCGACAATGATGCTTGGCAGTGGCTCATGCAGCATCATGAGCATAACCTGCTCGCTGCTAAAAATAGCTTGATGCGGGTAAGAGATACTTTTCCAGACCAGAAACTAATTCAAATTGAACAGTTATATGCATGTCTACAAGATCAGTCTCGTTACACCACTTACGATTTAAGCGATGCGTTATTAGAAGGTAATCTTGCTCAGTCCATTAAGATCTTTCAATATTTAATCGGTTCCGGTGAACCGGAAAGCTTAATCTTATGGACATTAAGTAAAGAAATGCGTTTATTAATGCAGTTGTTTGAACAACCACATAATGCATTACAACTGGGTATATGGAAAACAAAAGTTAGCTTATACCAACAAGCATTAAGAAGACTCAATCCACAGCAATTTTTGGGATGGTCTGCCCTGCTTTTACAAATTGATGCCGCAATCAAAGGCATGTCCAATGAGAATGCCCAACATTTAATGCAACAAGCCATTGCCGAGCTGTGTGGAAAAACATTATTTATACATTAGGGCAGCCAAATCATTTGCCTGCTTTATTGAAATATCATAAAAATTCACGTTTTATCCTCATTTGACTCTTATACTAAGTTAAATTTTAGACTTTTCGACCTCTCGCCATGCCAAAAATAAAGCCAATTAAACTCGTAATTATTGTCGTCTGTATCGCCATTATTGCTGTCTTAGCTTGGAAATTCTTAAAGCCTAAACAACAGCAACCTCAATATATTACAGCAGAGGTAACTCGCGGGGATATTGAGAATAATGTACTTGCAACCGGTACACTTGATGCAACCAAGCTTATTAGTGTGGGTGCTCAGGTATCTGGTCAGGTCAAAAAGATGTATGTACAGCTTGGTGATCAAGTAAAACAAGGTCAACTTATTGCACAAATTGACTCGACCACCCAAGAAAACAGTTTAAAAACATCTGATGCTAATATTAAAAATTTAGAGGCACAGCGTCTTCAGCAAATCGCTTCTTTAAACGAGAAACAACTCGAATATCGTCGTCAACAACAAATGTATGCTCAAGATGCAACACCTCGTGCAGATTTAGAGTCGGCTGAAGCTGCTTATAAAACAGCTCAGGCACAAGTTAAAGCATTAGATGCCCAAATTGAATCTGCAAAAATAACGCGTTCAACAGCACAAACTAATATTGGCTATACACGTATTGTTGCACCAACTGATGGTACGGTTGTTGCGATTGTGACTGAAGAAGGTCAAACGGTAAACGCAAACCAAAGTGCTCCTACTATCGTCAAAATTGCAAAACTTCAAAATATGACGATTAAAGCACAGGTGAGTGAAGCCGATATTATGAAAGTGGAAAAAGGTCAGCAGGTCTATTTCACGACCTTAGGTGATGAAACCAAGCGCTATGCAACCTTACGTCAAATTGAACCTGCTCCAGATTCGATCTCTAGTGAATCAAACAGCACCACAAGTTCAACAACAAGCTCAGCTGTTTACTACAACGCTTTATTTGATGTTCCAAATACGGACGGCAAATTGCGTATTGATATGACTGCACAAGTTTATATCGTATTAAATTCAGCAAAAAATGCCTTATTGGTTCCATCTTCTGCGTTAAGTAGCAAACAATTTTCTGGCCAAAGAAAACAGGGTCAATCAGCAGATAAAGCGAGTTCTACTCCAAGTGCAGAACGCAAGCATCAAGGTAATGGTGTTCGTTTAGAACGCTTAAATTTAACTCCTGAACAAAAACAACTTATTGAACAAGGCAAAGCAACACTAAGTGTAGTTCGCGTTTTACAAGCAGATGGTACGACTAAACCAACACAAATTTTGGTAGGTATTAATAACCGTGTAAATGCACAAGTACTTGCCGGATTAAAACAAGGTGACCAAGTTGTGATCGCTGATAGTTCAGAAAACTCTGCAGCTTCTGCAAACAGTGGTAATAACCGTCGCCGTAGCGGTCCAATGGGAATGTAAGCATGACAAAACAAGCTTTGCTTGAAGTCAGCAATCTGGTCCGGGAATTCCCTGCTGGCGAAAGCACGATTCAAATTTTAAAAGGCATTGACCTGACCATTTATGAGGGTGAGCTGGTTGCTATTGTTGGCCAGTCCGGCTCTGGTAAATCAACGCTCATGAATATTTTGGGCTGTCTGGACCGCCCAACAAGTGGTAGTTATAAGGTTAATGGTCAAGAAACCGGTAAGCTAGAGCCCGACCAGTTAGCGCAGTTACGCCGTGAATATTTTGGTTTTATTTTCCAGCGCTATCATTTACTGGGTGACTTATCAGCTGAAGGTAACGTTGAGGTTCCAGCTGTTTATGCTGGTGTTACTCCAGCAGACCGTAAACAGCGAGCTACTGCCCTGCTCACGGAGTTAGGTTTAGGTACTAAAACGCAAAACCGACCAAGCCAGCTTTCAGGTGGTCAACAGCAACGTGTATCAATTGCACGTGCCTTAATGAATGGCGGCGATGTGATCTTGGCCGACGAACCAACAGGGGCACTCGATTCACATAGCGGCGTTGAAGTGATGCGAATTTTGCGTGAACTCAACGCGGCTGGCCATACGATTATTTTGGTAACGCACGATATGCAAGTTGCAAAGAATGCAACGCGCATTATCGAAATTAGTGATGGGGAAATTATTAGTGACCGTCCTAATGTTCCAGACCAATCTTTAGAAGAAGTTAAATCTGATCCAGATGCAGCACCTGCTTTACAAAATAAGCAGAAAAAAGGCAAAAGTATTTCGGCTTGGCGTTCAACCCTAGATCGCTTATCCGAAGCCTTTCAAATGGCTTTACTGTCCATGAATGCCCACCGCATGCGTACTTTTTTAACTATGCTGGGGATCATTATTGGTATTGCCTCTGTCGTAACGGTGGTCGCACTGGGTAATGGCTCTCAACAACAGATTTTGAGCAACATTAGCAGTTTAGGCACCAACACAATTACGGTATTCCAAGGTCGTGGTTTTGGTGATAACTCCAAGACAGCCAATTTTAAAACGCTGGTTCCTGCCGACGCCGATGCATTAATGACACAACCTTATGTCAGTGCAGTCAGCCCGATGGTCAGTACATCCAAGACCATGCGTTATCAACAAAATGAAGCAAATGCGACTATTAACGGTGTAAGTAACGATTATTTCGATGTAAAAGGTCTAGTTTTTAAAGACGGCCAAACCTTTGATCAACGAAGTGTCCGCGACCGTTCGCAAGATGTAGTCATTGATACCAATACGCAAAAACAATTCTTTAGCGATGGTACTAACCCAATCGGGCAAGTCGTGTTACTGGGTAGCGTGCCAGCTCGTATTATCGGCATTGTAGAACCTCAGACCAGCGGAATGGGTTCGGATGACACGCTGAATGTATATATGCCTTATACCACGGTCATGAGCCGTATGTTAGGGCAAGCGCATGTCCGTAATATTATCGTACGTATTAATGATAAATACTCGACCAGTGCTGCTGAAAACGCCATCGTTAACTTATTAACCCAACGCCACGGTGCCCAAGATATTTTCACCATGAACAGTGACAGTATCCGACAAACCATTGAGAAAACCACAAGTACTATGACCCTCTTAGTATCAGCAATTGCTGTAATTTCTCTGGTAGTTGGTGGTATCGGTGTAATGAATATTATGCTGGTTTCGGTGACTGAACGTACGCAAGAAATTGGTGTGCGTATGGCTGTGGGTGCTCGACAAAGTGATATTTTGCAGCAGTTCCTGATTGAAGCAATTTTAGTATGTTTGATTGGTGGTGTACTTGGCGTACTGCTATCACTTGGCTTAGGACAACTGATTAATAAGTTTGCCGGTGGCAACTTTGCTGTCGCCTATTCAACCACGTCAATTGTTGCTGCGTTTGTGTGTTCAACATTGATTGGTGTCGTATTCGGCTTCTTACCTGCCAAGAATGCAGCAAAACTTGACCCTGTTGCAGCACTATCACGAGAATAAGGAAAACTGCATGTCTTTTTCTATGACTAAACTTAGCGCAGCACTTCTCCTCACTAGTTCTCTTGTGGGATGTGCCGCTGTAGTAAAAACACCTTACCAAGCACCAGCTGTACAAGTTCCGGGTAGTTTTCAGTACGATAAGGCTAAAGCTAAAACAGCATCGGTTGAGCAATATTCTGACCGTTGGTGGACATTGTTTGGAGATGCACAGCTCAACCAACTCGTAACTAATGTTTTAGAGCGCAATAGTGATTTGGCTGTTGCGGGAATCACACTCAAGCAAGCACGCTTGCAAGCTGATTTAACCGCGAATAAACAAGGCTTACGGACCAACTCTAGTGTTTCTACAGGACATTCTTTCGACTTAAATTCGGGAGATGACAGCGCGAAAGGTTTATCAATGAGTGCTGGGGTGAGCTATGAACTTGATTTGTTTGGCAAGCTTGCTCGTCAAACTGAAGCAAGTAAATGGGAAGCCTTAGCAACCGAACAAGATCTTCAAGCTACTGGTCAAAGTCTGATTGCCACTACTGCGAAACTCTACTGGCAACTCGGCTATTTAAATGAACGTTATGCAACTGCGCAGCAAAGCTTAGCCACTTCGCAAAAGCTTTATCAATTGGTTCAAACTCAGTATAAAGCAGGTGCAGTTTCAGGCTTAGACCTTACGCAAGCCGAGCAGTCTGTTCAAAGCCAAAAAGCAAGTTTAAGCCAGATTGAGCAACAGCTTGTTGAAACGCGTACAGCCATTGCTGTGTTATTGCATGAGCCAGTACAGCAACTCAATATTCAAGAGCCACAGCGTTTACCACGTACAGCGCTGCCTGCTATTGGTGCGGGTTTACCAGCGGATATTTTGTCACGTCGCCCAGACTTGCAAGCAGCTGAGCTTCGCTTGAGAAAAGCACTAGCAACTAAAGATGCAACTAAAGCAAGCTACTACCCGTCAATTAGCTTAACCAGTAGTTTAGGTTCAAGCAGCACATCGTTAACGGAGTTATTACGTAACCCTGCCCTTACGCTTGGAGCGAGTTTAAGCCTACCGTTTTTGCAATATAACGATATGAAAAAAGATATCGCGATTAGCAACCTAGATTATGAAAAAGCGATTATTCAATATCGCCAAACGCTTTATCAGGCTTTTGCTGATGTAGAAAACGCGTTATCAAGCCGCACAGAACTCGACAAACAAGTAGCGTTACAAGAGCGTAATGTCGAACTTGCAGAAAAAACTGAACGTTTAACTGAAGTCCGCTACCGTTATGGCGCTGTTGCGTTAAAAACACTTCTTGATGCACAGCAAACTACACGTACTGCGCGCTTGAGTCTTGTTGAAACCAAACAAAGCCAATACAACGCTTATGTTACCCTTATGCAGGCATTAGGCGGTTCACCTGTAAAAGAACTGCCGCAATAACTTGCGCCCAGTAAAAAAGCCGTAGTCCTTCAACTACGGCTTTTTTTATGTCTGAATAAATCTTAAGACTTATTCATCATCCATCATAGATTGGCTCATACCTACAGTATTGAAACCAGCATCTACATATAGGATTTCACCAGTAATACCTGAAGCCCAAGGTGAGCATAGGAATAACGCTGCATTACCCACTTCTTCAATGGTTACGTTACGTTTTAATGGCGCAACTTTTTCGTTAGCATCTAGCATTTTACGGAAAGATTTAATACCAGAAGCAGCCAAAGTACGAATTGGACCCGCAGAAATTGCGTTTACACGGATACCGTCAACACCCAAACTTGATGCCAAGTAACGAACGCCAGCTTCTAAAGATGCTTTTGCCATACCCATTACGTTGTAGTTAGGCATAACGCGCTCAGAACCTTGGTAAGTCAAAGTTAATAAACAACCTTGGCGAGCTTGTAATAAAGGTTTTGCAGCACGTGCCATTGCAACAAAGCTGTATGCGCTAATGTCATGAGCAATTTTAAAACCGTCACGGTCAGTCACGTCAGTAAAGTCACCGTCAAGCGTGTGTGCAGGTGCAAAGCCGATTGAGTGCACAACACCGTCTACGCCGTCCCAATGTTTTGCAAGTTCCGCAAATGCATTATCAATTTCAGCATCAACGGCAACATCACATGGAAACACAAGCTTAGAACCGAATTGCTCAGCAAACTCATCTACACGTTTTTTTAATTTTTCGTTTGGATAAGTAAATGCAAGCTCAGCACCTTCACGGTGTAATGCTTGTGCAATACCATAAGCAATTGATAATTTACTAGCAACGCCTGCAATCAAAAAGCGTTTACCTGCTAAAAGTCCTTGTGTCATGCCGATCTCACTCAAAACAATTTTCAGCATAATGCCAATATTCAACGTTTTTCGAAATTGCATAATGCATCTTTTTTCAAAAATCGCACGAAAAAAAATCGCTCCGATTTAGGAGCGACTTTTTACCAACTCATTTCTAGTCGTCAGACAATAAGCCAAGTAAACGTAAGAAAGAGATATACATCCATACTAAAGTTGCAAGTAAGGCAATACCACACAACCATTCCATGAATTTTGGTGCACGATATGCTGCATTAGTTTCGATCAAATCAAAATCTAAAATTAGGTTCAGTGAAGCAATCACTGCAACAAAAGCAGCAAAACCAATACCTAACCAGTTGCTTTCAAAAATATAAGGAATGCTTGAGCCAAACGCTAAACGCATCACCATCTGCACGATAAATACAATAAAGATCGCCAGAGATGCAGAGATCACAACTGATTTGAACTTTTCAGTTGCGCGTATGATTTGAAACTTATATAGACCAAACATCACCAAAGTCGTGACGAAAGTTGCCAATAAAGCTTGAAGAGGAACGCCCGGATATTTCAACTGGAAAGTAAAAGAAATACCACCTAAGAAAGCCCCTTCAAATAAAGCATAAGGAATTGCCAAAGTTGGAGCAGTTGTTGGTTTAAAAGTCGTAATTAAAGCTAAAACCAAGCCGCCAATTGCACCCACAATTGAAGCCGCATAAGCAATACCAACATTTGCAGTAAAGGCTGCATAGAAAAATAAAGCGACACCCACTGCGGCTGCAATGATGGTCAACATCACAGATTTTTGAATCGCACCTTGCACGGTCATCGGTTGACTATAGTCACTGACCGTTTCAACGCGTGTCAGTATCGGGTTATTACTTTGCATAAATGCTCTCTTTTTATAATAAATAAACTTAAAACATCATTTTAAGCAAAATGAATATGAAAGCCAAATTCCCACTTGGCATTATTGTAACAATGTCCTTTAAACAATAAAAAAGGGAGCTTTCGCCCCCTTTTCTTCTTACTTGAATAACCTAATCAATCTTTACCGTCAGTATTCATAATGAAGAAGTATTCGCGGTAATACTTAAGCTCAGAAATAGAATCACGAATGTCATCCATCGCCAAATGTGATGCATTTTTTTTCAGACCACTCATAATTTCAGGACGCCAGCGTTTTGAGAGTTCTTTTACTGTAGATACGTCAAGATTACGATAGTGGAAATACTGTTCTAGTTCAGGCATAAGACGATGTAAGAAACGGCGATCCTGACAAATCGAGTTACCACACATTGGTGAAACTTTTGGATTTACCCATTTTTTTAGAAATTCTAAAGTCTGTAACTCAGCATCACGAGCTGTCAATTTACTACGACGAACTCGTTCAATTAAACCTGACTGGCCGTGCTGACGCGTATTCCACTCATCCATTGCATTTAAAATACGATCAGGTTGATGAATAGCCAAAACCGGACCTTCGGCAAGTACATTTAAATGATCATCTGTAATAATTGTTGCAATTTCAATAATCTGGTCGTTGTCGGTATCTAAACCTGTCATTTCCAGATCAATCCAAATTAATCGTGTATTTAAAGTACTGCTCATGAATGTACGTTCTAAAGTGCCGTAAAAACATCAATAGTAGCAAATTTCTTGCTTCTGCGCTGTAATTCCATACCAGCTTCGTGCTATTTTTGCGGTCTTCAAACAATGGTTTTTTTGGGATATGAATGGCTCTAATTCGTAAGCGTCGTTTAACTGAGCAACAGCAACGTCGTATTGAAAAACAGCATAAAACTCGCCAAGAAGAAGTCGATACTTCACAAGATCTAGATGGGCTGGTTGTACAGCACTATGGACGTCAACTTGAAGTACAGGCACTTTCTGTACCCGATCATCACCCAGAAAAACCGCAAGTCGCCGAAGGCGAACCAGAACCGTTTTGGAAACCCATTGAATTAAATAGCGTTTGGCGCTGTCACACCCGTACAAACCTTGAATTACTGGTCACTGGTGACCGAGTGAAGTGGCAAGCTGACCCTAATACAGGTTTAGGGATTATTACCGCAATTCATCCACGTACTTCATTACTTACACGCCCGGATCGCTATCACAAAGTAAAACCTGTAGCTGCGAATATCAGCTTAATCGTTATTGTTTTTGCCCCACTGCCAGAACCGGCACCTACTTTGATTGACCGCTACTTAGTGGCATGTGCAGATGCGAATATTCCGGCTCTTTTAGTGCTTAATAAATCAGATTTACTCACTGAAAATGATCCGATTCTCGACATGCTCAAAGAGTATGAAAATTTAGGCTATGAAGTCATGATTTGTCATTCTAAAGGTGACATCTCAGCATTGTCCCAGCGTCTTGATGGCGAGACAGTAGCTTTTGTAGGTCAGTCAGGAGTTGGGAAAAGCTCACTTATTAATGTGCTCATTCCAGATGCTGAACAAAAAACCAATATCATTTCTGAAAACTCAGCACTTGGACAGCACACCACGACTTCTACTCGTTTAATCAACTTTGGTAGAAATGGCGCCTTGATTGATTCACCGGGAATTCGCGAGTTTGGGCTTTGGCATCTCGATTTAGATAAAATTCGTATGGGCTTCCCTGAAATCGAAGCACATTTAGGTTCGTGTCAGTTCCGTAATTGCACTCATACTCATGAAAAGAACTGTGGCTTAAAACAAGCTGTTGAAGCAGGTGAAATTTTACCACGCCGCCTAGACAGCTTTTTACGTTTAATCGATGAGATTCAAGAAGCGCAGCAAAAAAACTAATTTTCTACCCCATTTGCCCTTGAAGTGGTGATTTTGATCACCATCTATATACGCTATACTCTAGGTCAATTTTGTTTTTAATTTTTTTAGGTGACTTGTGGAACGCTGGTTAGAGTTTATGGGGAATCACCCCATTTTGTTTGGTACACTCGGAGTCTTGATCGTATTGTTCTTCATTTTTGAAGGTCAACGTAACGGTCGTAAAATTTCTCCACAGTCGCTTGGTATTTTAGTGAAAGCGAAAAATGCCCTTTTGATTGACTTACGCGATAGCAAAGACTTCCGCGAAGGTCACATTAGTGGTAGCCGCAATATTCCTTATAGCCAAATTGCAAGTCATGCTGATGAATTAAAAGCAAGTGACCGTCCATTGGTATTTATTTGCAACCTAGGGCAAGTTGCTGGTAGCGCTTTACAGAAAGTCGCTCACCATGACAGCTATCGCCTTGATGGTGGTATCAGTAACTGGAAAGCTCAAGGCTTACCTCTCGTTAAAAGCAAACCAAAAGCTTAAGGAGAATTGTTATGGCAGCAAATGTCATTGTTTACTCAACTTCTGTATGCCCGTACTGCGTTCGCGCTAAACAATTACTTGAGCGTAAAGGTGTTGCTTACAAAGAAGTAAATCTTTCTGTTGAAGCGCCAGAAGTACGTGCTGAATTAATGCAACGTACAAATCATCGCACTGTTCCACAAATTTTTATTAATGATCAGTTTATCGGTGGTTTTGACCAACTTTATGCTTTAGAGCGTGAAGGTAAACTCGACGAATTATTGGCTTAACATCGCATCCATATTAAGGAAAAAACAATGAGCGAAGAACAACAAGTTCAACCACAATTAGCTTTAGAGCGTATTTATACAAAAGATATTTCTTTTGAGGTTCCAGGGGCACAAGTTTTCACTAAACAATGGCAACCTGAACTTAACATCAATCTTTCTTCAGCTGCTGAAAAGATTGACCCAACTCACTTTGAAGTATCTTTAAAAGTTGTGGTTCAAGCCAATAACGACAATGAAACAGCGTTCATCGTAGATGTAACTCAATCTGGTATTTTCTTAATCGATAATATCGAAGAAGACCGTTTACCTTACATTTTGGGTGCATACTGCCCGAACATTTTGTTTCCGTTCTTACGTGAAGCGGTAAACGACCTAGTAACAAAAGGTAGCTTCCCACAGTTACTTCTTACTCCAATCAACTTTGATGCAGAGTTCGAAGCAAACATGCAACGTGCTCAAGCTGCTGCTGTTGAAGGTCAAGCTTAATTTTATAGCTTACCCTAAACTCAAAAAACCGCGTAATTCGCGGTTTTTTTTATGAGAGTAATTTAGATTTAACGGTCAAGTGAATGAATCTGAATAGAAGGAAACTGGAATCCACGGCATGATTGTTCTGAACGCCATGCGACTGTTAAGATCATATTACCTAACACAAAGTTTTGGTAGGCAAATGTCCCAATGAGCTCATGCGAACATAATCCGCCATGATTTGTAGGATGTGCTTGGGTGTTTAAGGTATTTAAATCTAAACGTATACCAAGACCCGATGCTTTTAAAACAGCTTCTTTAGTCGTCCAGACTTTAAACCAATATTCCCTATCTTGTTCTAGACTTTGCCACGTTGCATATTCATCAGGATGAAAAGCATGTTGTGCCAGACTATCCAGACGTACTTTACGATCAAGCTCTTCAACATCTACGCCAATATCTTTAACATGTTCGCTCATGGCTAAAGCGTAGTATTGTTGGCTATGTGAGTGATTAAAATGCAAAGTGTGATTCAATAAATAAGGTTTACCATGTTCATGCTTGGCAAACTCCAATTCCGTTGAATTGAATTGTAGTTTCTCTGCAATCAGTCGATTTCTGACACTCTGTATTTGTTGTTTTTTATAATGATTAAATGAACGGAAGTCTGGAAAATCTTGTTTAGACTTTAAAAGAAGCTGAGATAATGCCTGTGTATAGACTTCAATTTTGCGCTTAGACATTATCTCGACCTTATTTAAAATTAATTAAAATTTAACCACGTCGCCTTTTAATGCCACACCCGCCATCATGGCGCCTTTATAGCAATCGTAAGTGGTCGTACTCGTTGTTTCATTGGCTTTAAAATAGCTCACAATATTGGTAACGGCGTTTGCCCCTTGTGCTTTAGCATTGTTTTGCATTTGGATCAGTGCTGAACGTAAAACCCAGTCACAAGAAGTTGCTGCTGACTTACCAAAACCATTGGTCTTTTTATTGGTTACCGCATCTTTTTGAATGATTTTACCGCCAGACTTTGTACCCTTTAAATAAAACTTTACTGAACCATCTAAAGTCCCATCTGCAACTGCACGGTCTACAGCTTCTTTAAAATTTAACTGATGTACTTCATCTCCAGCCTGAACAGTGGCAGTAAAACCCGCACTTAGCATTGCTACAAATAAAAGTTTTTTATTTAACATTGTTGTGTTCCTTATTGTTTAACACGTTTAAAAATAAGCGAAGTATTAATTCCGCCAAAAGCAAAGTTATTGCTCATAATAATGTCAGCATCCAAATTTCTCGGCTGCTGAACGATATAATCTAGTTCACCACATAGTGAGTCGATTTCATCTAGATTTAAAGTTGGAATAAAACGGCCACGATTCATCATTTCGATGCTTAACCAAGCTTCAATAGCCCCACACGCCCCCAGCGTATGTCCAAAATAACTCTTTAAAGAGCTAATTGGTTTATAGCCTAAAACTTTTGCAGTGGCTTGGCTCTCCGCCACATCCCCCTGATCTGTTGAAGTACCATGTGCATTTACGTAGGCAATGTCTTTAGCTTCTACAGATGCATCTTTAAGCGCTAACTCCATACAGCGCCCCATCATTTCTGATTCAGGACGAGTTACATGTTGACCATCGGTATTACTACCATAGCCAATCACTTCTGCATAAATATGGGCACCTCGTGCTTTGGCATGTTCATATTCTTCCAGAATTAAACAGCCTGCGCCTTCACCAATCACCAATCCATCTCGTTTAGCATCAAATGGTCGTGGTGTTTTTTCAGGTTGATCATTCATTCCACTGGTCGCGAACAATACATCAAAAACTGCCGCACCTGCCGCACTGAGTTCCTCTGCACCACCCGCAATCATGACCTGTTGCTTACCATATTTGATTGCTTCATACGCTTGCCCAATTGCCATGGAACCAGAGGTACACGCGCTTGAGGTAGGTAAAGTTAATCCTTTTAGGCCAAAATATACGGTCATGTTCACCGCACTGGTGTGGGCCATCATGCGAATATAAGTGGTTGCATTAATCTTACTCATGCTCTGGTGAAGCAACATGCTTGCAAACTCACCCACGGCATCTACGCTACCCGCAGAAGACCCAAAGGCAACACCCGCTTCGCCACTAGATAAAATTTCATGTCCAAGCAAACCAGCATTTTGTAACGCAGTTTCGGCACAAACCACAGACATGAGTGCTACACGCCCCATACCACGGGTAACCTTACGGTTAAAATGTTTTGGAATATGAAATGTTTCAACAGGCCCAGCAAGCTTGGTCCGAAGGTCAACATATTGCTCCCACTCCGGCATGTAACGTATACCGCTTTTGCCGGCTTCAAATCGCGCAAAGATGTCATCGGCAGTTTCACCTAAAGAGGTAATTCCTGCCATTCCTGTCACAACTACACGTTTCATCAGATGAGTCCTCCATTCACAGAGATCACCTGTCGAGTTACATATGAAGCTTCATCTGAACACAAGAATTTCACTACGCTCGCCACTTCATCAACCTGTCCCATGCGTTGCAGCGGAATCATTTTAAGCGCATGTTCTTTGACTTCATCTGTCACCATTTCGGTTTCGATCAGTCCAGGAGCTACACAGTTCACAGTAATTTTTCGCTTCGCCAATTCGAGTGCTAAGGCTTTGGTCGCACCAATCAGACCTGCTTTTGCAGCACTATAGTTAACCTGACCACGGTTACCCATAATTCCAGACACAGAAGATAAAGTGACAATACGGCCACCTTTGCGTAAGTGAATCATTGGCATGATGAGTGGTTTTAAAACATTATAGAAACCATCTAAAGAGGTCGAAATCACTTCATCCCAATCTTGATCTGTTAACGCAGGAAAGGCCCCATCATGAGTAAGACCTGCATTCAATACAACCCCATAGAATCCGCCATGCTGCTCTACATCTTGCTCTAAAATCTGTTGAACCGTCTGGCGTTCATTTACATCAAACATTAGATAATGGCTATTTTGTCCTAATGCTTGAATCTCTTGTACGACTTGCTCAGCCTCTGCCTGACGTGAACGCGCGTGCACAGTTACATCAAAACCAGCCTTTGCCAGCTGTAATGCAATCGCTTTCCCAATTCCTCGACTTGAACCCGTTACTAAAATTCGTCTTGTCACAATGTATTCCTAATTCTTTGTGGTTATTCAAATGGTGATTCTGTTGGTTCAAATACACTTAACGTTGCCTGAATGCAGTGCTCAGCATATTGAATTTCACAGGAAAATTGCCCAAGTCCTTCATGAAAATATTGTTGCTCTATTTGGATGATCAATTGTGAACCTAAGGAGAAATAAGGGATGGGTAAATTTAATTTACGTGTTCCCAATAAAAAACCGACTTTTGGTGCTTGTTTTGACTGCTGACCTTGCCAGCCTGAATAAGCACTAATTGTTTGTGCCATAATTTCAATGCTTGCCCATGTCGGCAATCCTTCCGCTTCACAAAACATGAGCTCTGGTGTAATCGTGAGTTCTGCTTGTGCCCGCCCTTCTGCAACCTCTGTTAAATGGTCAATAAATACCATCGGTTGCTCATGAGGAATATATTGAATTGCATCCAGTTTCATTAGGGCTTCACTCCAAAAACAAGACTAATATTACTTCCCCCAAAAGCGAAAGAATTACTCATGACATAACGAATGGGCTGTGTTAACTCGGCTTCTTGCACATAGTTTTGGTCGACCAAATCTGGATCAATCTCAACATTTTGATGTAAAGGCAACCAGCTTTGATCTTTTAAAACTTGCTCACAAATAAAAGCTTCTATGGCACCCGCTGCACCGAGACAATGTCCAGTTTTATGTTTTGTACTACTTAAAGCAACTTGGTAAACACCAAAAACTTGTCTTACAGCCTTAATTTCCATTGCATCATTTTGTGGAGTTGCGGTTCCATGCAAGTTGATATAACCCACCTCTTGAGCTGAAATATGTGCCATATCTAGTGCACGTTGCATGGCTAAAGCGGCACCTTTACCTTCCGGATGTGGAGCCGAAATATGCCATGCATCCATGGTCTCACCCGCCCCCATTAACATGACAGGTGCTTGTTCTTTACTTAGTACAAAAAACGCAGCGGCTTCACCAATATTAATACCATCACGGCTTATGCCGCAGGGTTGGCAAATATGTGCAGATAAACTTTCTAGACT
Source organism: Acinetobacter sp. FDAARGOS_494 (assembly GCF_003812225.1). Classification (NCBI taxonomy): domain Bacteria; kingdom Pseudomonadati; phylum Pseudomonadota; class Gammaproteobacteria; order Moraxellales; family Moraxellaceae; genus Acinetobacter; species Acinetobacter sp. FDAARGOS_494. Next base: position 2,262,329 of record NZ_CP033866.1, on the reverse strand, counting down.
ATTAAATCCATTTAGAGTCAATTTGCACAAGGTATCGACGCCACCCACCAGCACAACATCTGCTAAGTCTGCGTGAAGTAATCTCTGCCCTGCGGCTAATGCTTTAGCGCTTGAAGAACAAGCTGTTGAAATCGTATATGCAGGCCCTTCCCATCCTAAGTACTGCTGTAATGCTTTCGCTAAACAGCTCATTTCTTGAGGATAGTGTGATATCGATAGATCTGTTTGCCCTTGAAAATATTGCTTAAGTAATAATTCATTATCTGCAATACCAGAAGTAGAGGTGCCTACCACAATGGCTAAACGTTTATTTTCAAAGGAAGCAGTATAAGCTTTTAACTCTGTTTCGATTTTAGATAATGCAGTTAAGGCAAAACGTAGATTACGTGAATCTACAGACCGCATAGCATCAGGTACGCTCGAACATAATGGATGCGTATATTGCCCCACCCAAACATCACGATCAGCGATTAAATCATCTCGCAAACTCAAGGTTTGCTGCGGCTGTTGTAATGCCTGTTTAATTTGATTAAGTTCGCAGCCTAATGCAGATAAACCAACACTAAATTGTATGCCTACTGCCATTGGAGCTGCATTTTCTGAAGGTAAATGTTTCATGGCGTAGGACTTTCTTCTGTCTGCAAGGTGTTCTCAATCGAACTCAGCATCATGGTATAAGGGACTTGTTCATTAATCAATTCAATACTTCCTTGTCCCTGTTTAAGCTGTAACACAGGCTGCTTTTCAATATAAACAACTTGCTTATCTGCTTGTTGTTTCATCTCTACAGCTTGTTGCCCTAAATGCGAAAACTGAGGGTATGTCGCAAACAAAAGATCACGTACCACAAACTCAAAAGGCAATAAACGCATCTGATCAATGCGTTGTTCAACATGAACTCGGTGCCCATCAAACTGTAACTTAAATAATTGCTGGCCTGTCAGGCTTAAAGCGACCATATCCAGTACAGCGCCCTTTTGCTGTTGATATAACAAGAAGCTAAAACTTTGCTGCTTCCACTGGACCTCAACCTGATCTTGTCTTTGATAAGTCTGAGCCTGCCATAGTGGACTTTGTAGCCCTTTGGCATGTGGCATGATTTGACAACCATTTAAAAATATCAAGCTACTGAGTAATATCGTTGCCCATTTGCGTTGCATGGTTATCCCTCAAGTACCTGTTCTTGCGCCAAGCCTTCACGACAATATTCTGCCAAAGTGCTGAGTCTACGTTTGGCATTTTTATGGATCGGGTTTTTTTCATCCCACGCATAACCAGCCAATAATGAAGAAATCATACGGCGAATGCCTTCATTCTGATTTTGCGAAAACACCACATCTTGGAACTCATCTTCGTACCATGATTCAACATAGGCACGAAACACCTGAATACCACGGCGTAATGGTTTTTCATATTCTTCTAACCAGTCGACTTGCTGACCTTGCAAAACTCGTTCAACCAAAGGAACCGCCAAACTTGAAGATTTAAGAGCAATCGTCACACCTGATGAAAAGACTGGATCAAGAAACTCACCCGCATTACCTAATAGCGCATAGTTGTGACCTGCCAAATGTTTTACATTCGCTGAGTAGCCCACCAAGGTCCGCACTGGCGTATCAAACTTTGCACGGCGCAAGACATGTGACAAGCTTGGTTCATCGGCCAAAATACGCTTAAACATTGCCTCAGGTTCATTATCTTCAGCATTTTCGACCATGTATTTGTCAAAAAAATCTTGTTCTGCAACAACACCAAAAGAAGCTCGTCCATCTGCAAATGGAATCAGCCAATACCATGCACGATGATCTTTTTCATGGACAGTAATTAAAATTTTATTACGATCAAACTCTGGGTCATCTGTAATTCCGTCTTCAATATGGGTAAACAGCGCACGTCTTACCGGAAAATTTGATGGACTTTCTAGATCTAGTAACTTTGGCAAAATTCGTCCAAAGCCACTCGCATCTAACAAGAATTTAGTTTGAATTTTATAACGTTGTTGTTCTTTATCTAATACAGTTAATACAGGCTGTTCAGATGCAACATCAACATCTAAAACCTCATGCCCAAAGCGAATATCCGCACCATAAGCTTGAGCCTGTTTTGCTAATAAGTCGTCAAAATCTGCACGGCGAACTTGCCAAGTTGTGCCTGGACCATCGGTAAATTTTTCTGTAAAGTCATAAAAACTACGCTGTTTGCCACGTAAAAAAGCCGCACCATTTTTAAATTGAAAAGCGTATTGTTCAACATGTTCACGGACTGTTTCTAATAAACCAGCTTCTTCTAAAAATACCATAGATTGTGGTAGCAATGACTCACCAATCGAAAAACGAGGGAAATGCTGTTTTTCAATGACCGTAACGGTATAGCCCTTTTTTCGAAGAAGTGCAGCAGCAGAACTACCTGATGGCCCAGCCCCAATAATCACGACGTCAATTTTTTCTATAGTGCTCATAGCACAACTTCCTTTTTAATTTATTCAAATTATGAATGGTCTTGTAAATTCACGATATGTTTTTCATCTGCGGGGGTTAACAAAGTCGCATAGATAAACGAGAAAATAACCCCGAATAAAACCGTTAAACCAAAACAATGAATTGCATAAGTATGGCTAAATGAAAGTAATCCAAAGCCAAGTAAGGTCGACATCATACATAAAAATAATGCCATTCCAACTACTTGAGGGTGATCATGTCCATGTCGGTAGAAAATTGCATAGTCGACACCAATCCCAATAATCAGAAAAGTCGCCATAATACTAAACAGGTTAATCTCGACACCTAACCATGCCTGAACAGCAAAAGTGCTTAGTAAAGCCAAGCTGACTGGCAAGACCAAAGGTACAATCGAACTTAATCCATAAATAAGCGCTAAACCAACTGCCAGACCAATTAAGGCATAAATCAGAAGATGTTGAGCCTGCACTCGATGTTCAGCAAACATTTGTGACATTGCAGTAATCGGTTGCTGGAAATGTATATGCTCATTCTGAAGTTGCTTTAACGCGTCAGGTTGTTTCACCCCTGTCACCATAACTAATCGCTCATTGGCTTGAGGTTGTAAAAAAGCTAAAGGGTGATCTTTAAATACTGAAAAATCTAATAACGGTTGTGCCGCTAGTTGCTGTTGCCACTGTAAAACATCAGTGACATTTAGGCCCATACTTTGTGCATATTGCTGCAAAGTCGCTTTTGGAATATTTCTTAATAGTTGTAGATTATTTTGCTGCTCTGCCAATGGTGGAACCCATTGACCTAAAGCTTGAAATGCACTGATTTTTCCGTTTGTTTGCAACTGTTGTAATTGCCCTATCAGTTGCTGCTCTTGTTGCTGCATTTCATTTGCCGATGCTGCACGCACCACAAAATAATCACTACTTTGTTGCTGGCCAAATTGCTCACGAACCGCTTGGTCCTGCAACTTTAAACTCGCGTCCATACCTTGTAAGTTACGAATATCATCGTTACTTTTAAGATAGAAAAGACTCGACGTACCGACTGCTAAAATGATTGCAATCAAGCCAGAACGAACTTTGGTTCGTTGCTGAAACCATAACCGTGCTTGTCCAATCCACGATAGTGCTTGTATAGCAGGCTGAGCATTGAGTGCTGGTAATCTTGGTAATAGCAGTACACTACTGATCCACGCCGCAGTTAATCCTACAATTGAAAAGACCGCAATCTGCTTAAATCCTGGAAATGGGGTAAAACTCAAAAAGATGTATGCAACTAATGTGGTCATTAAACCCATAAACAAACTTGGTAATAGCGGTTTTAAAATTTGAAAACCGCCAAGCTTTCTGTGCTGCGATTGCATCGCCATAAAATAAAATGAAAAATCAACACAAACACCAATCAGACTTGCACCGAACACTAATGTCATCAGGTGAATTTCACCAAACACCCAATGTGTGACTGCAAACGCCACAAAGCTTCCAGTCGAAACTGCAATAAACTCGGTCGCCAAAGGTCGCAATGAGCGAAAGCCGAACCAAACCAGAAAAATTAAGCCCAGTGTCGAGCCAACACCAATGGTTGAGATTTCCTGTTTGGCCGATTGCGTACCAAAATTTGAAAATAAAATAGTTCCAGTCCAATGAGATTTTAATCCCATTGCCGCTAGTTTTTGCTTAGTTTGTTCAATCCAAGTAGAGGTCTGTTCTTGGTAATCAATATTGTATGGACTTTGCGTCAACTGTAATACGAAAAGCCGAGAAATGCCTTGTTCATGATGAATTGTGGCAAAGCCCTGCTCCATTTCAATATCTTGTTGCGACGGGGTTGCCAACTGCATGGCATAACGAGGGAACAACAGTAACGGGTCTTGCTTAAGTGACTCAGCAGTGACAGGCATGCCTGGACTCATCATCTGCATCAGACTTTGTTCAGTCAGCGCAGCATAGTCCTTTTTTTGCAATAAGGCTTGATCTTGAGTACTCAACAACCCTGCTCTATGTTGATACAACTGTTTTGCAAATTGATCAAAATCAAGCTGTGGTTTGAGTGGCTGCCATAGTGCACTTTGCTTAGCTTGAGCTTTTAAAAAATGCGTCGCTTGTTGTATCGCAGCCTCATCTTTGGCATCTACCACCACAAATACTTTATTGTTGAGTTGCTCATTCATGTACTGCTGAGTACGTGCAAGTTCTGGGTCCTGCTGAACTTTAGGCAATAACGCAAAAATATTAGTTTGAATATGAATATCTTTATTCAGCCACGTCACGCCAAGCCCCACAGCAACCAATAGCAGAGCAATTAACCAAAGCGCGGTGAACTTATTTTGCCAGTTGGAAAATCGCATGCTCAGCAGCCGTTAGAGTCGTCGGTTGAGAAGTCTGGTGACTAAAGCGAATGGTCGTTAAATTATTCGCTTTCTCGGTAATCACGATTTGGTTAACGTACTGTTGACCTTGAGCATCAACACGCACAAATAACTTTTTAAACAAGCTACTTTTCGGAGTTAAGCTCATGCTCCAACCCGCTGGACTATAATTCGCACTTACCACATTAAAATTCTTTGCCAAAGCCTGTTCATTACCAGACATGAGCTGTAAGAATAAAGTCGCGACCGAACTATATGGCGATTGATCAACTTGTATCTGGCTAAATGTACGCTGAGTTTTCTGTACCAATTTGGTTGGGGTAACAATCAAATCTGCTTGCACAGGTCGCTTGATTTGCCACGCTACACCATAAGATTTTGAGAACAACAAAGAGCCGTTCGATACAAAAGTTTTATTCAACGATGGCAATTTTTTTTGCTGTTCGAAATCAGCACGAACCGTAGGAGACTGTGATAATTGCTGAAAAATTTGAATGATCTGTGTTGGCGCTGCATAGACCGCACTTAAACTGCTCATCCAAACAGCAGCACCTAAACCTAAAGTTTTGATGAATTTAGACATCACGCATTCCTCTTCGGTTGAAACTCAGACCATGCATTCAAGCGATCAAACAAAACCTGTGGCGATTGAAAACACATTTCACGAGCTTCAATATTCACCGCCACCTGTGTGGTATAACCCTTGGTTAAACGTTTCCCTGACTCAGCATCAAAAATCAAATAATCAATTTTCAAACGGTTTTCCCATTCTTTTAAAATGGCCCGAACCCGAATCTTTTGTTCAAACTCAATACCGTATGCATAGCGAACATGGCTTTCAATCACAGGCCATGCATAGCCTGATTCTTTCATCTGCATATAGTTGTAATGAAATTGATCGAGCAATTTACAGCGCGCAATCTCAAAATATTTTAAATAGTGTCCATGCCAAACCACATTCATGGTATCGACATCATGAAATGGAATTTCAATGATTACATCTGCATGCATTGGCTCACCTTATCCCATAAATTCTGGTTGATTAAACAATTCAAGTTGGTCTAAACGATTAACAATCTGTTGTAATTCGGTTTGTAATGGTCGGTCTTCTTCGACAAATGCAAAGCTTTGTAAGGTCCATTGCATAAACGTTTGCAATGTTGGACTTAACTGTGTGGTTAAACCTTTTAAATGAATCGCCTGCACACTCGCGCAGCAAAGTGCTGCAATGACTTGCTGTGTCAGGGTAATCACACGGCTCGCATCACGCGCAGCAATGGTACCCATGCTGACTTTGTCTTGGTTATGGCATTCGGTTGAACGTGAAAAAATTGAAGCTGCCAAAGTATTTTTCAAGGCTTCAGCCGTCCACGCCGACACCCCAATTTGTACCGCTTTAAAACCATGATTCAGTGGTAAACGTTCAGCTGTCGCACCTGTTAAATTACGTGGCAAACCATGATTCATTTTGTGGTCAACCAACTGTGCAATTTGTCTGTCCATCAAGTCAGCAATATTAGCGATCATAATTTTCAAGCTATCCATTGCTTGTGCAATGTGCCCACCGTAAAAATGACCGCCATGCAATACACGCATCCCTACAGGATCAATCAATGGATTGTCATTACTTGAGTTCAACTCATTTTCAATGAACTGACGTAACCATACTTTTGAGTCTTCAAACACACCAATAATATGCGGTGCACAACGAAGCGAATAACGGTCTTGCAAACGTGGGCTTTGATGTGCTGTTTGTACTTCACTATTCAGCCAGTCACGTAATTGCTTGGCAATGTGTTGCTGTCCCGGATGGGGCTTCTGTGCAAACAGGACTTCATCAAAATGACTAGGATTACCTTCCAAAGCCAATACATTTAGAGCAGTAATTAAAGTACTTGCAAGTGCAATTTGCTCTGCTTTTTTATAGTTTAGACAAGCAATTGCCGTCATCACCGCTGTGCCGTTCATGAGCGCCAAACCTTCTTTAGGTCTAAGCGTTAAAGGCAGCATATTTTTTTCAGCATACACCTGAGCAACTGGAACAATTTGTCCATCGATATAGACATCACGCTCACCAACTAAAGTTCCCGCAATATAGGACAACGGCGTTAAATCCCCACTTGCCCCGACTGAACCTTCAGATGGAATAACTGGAATTACATTTTCATTCAGCAACCAAACTAAGCGTTCCAGCAAAGCGATCGACACGCCTGAATAGCCGCGAGCTAACGAACATAAACGCGTCACAACTACTGCACGTGCAGTGATGACATCTAAATTTTCACCTAAACCACAACCATGAAAACGTGAAAGATGCAGCGGTAATTCATTAACCTGATGCAATGGCACTTCAACTAAACATGAGTCGCCATAACCCGTAGTCACACCGTAGATAACCCCTTCCTCTTCAAGGAGCTGATCGAGAAAATCAGCGCCTTTTTGAATCAGTTCACGCCATTCAGACGTTTCTGGTAAAGCAACCTGACATTCGCCTCTGGCTACAGAAACGACATCTTCAATACTCAGTGGCTGTTCACCTACGGTTAACACACGCATGTTATTTCGTCCAAAAATTATAAAAATTAAACCATTGATAAGGGGCACGCAGACAATGCTGTTCTAGTACGGCAACGTATGTTTTAGTGATGGTTTGCATACTTTCAATACGGTTAGCACGAGGTAAATTTATCTGCTCGGCAATTGAATGAATATGCACTTGAAACTGCTGCTGCACCCGATAGCAAAACACAGCAATAACAGGCACTTTGAGTAAATTTGCTAAAATCCATGCACCTTGTGGGAAAGCTGCTGACTCCCCTAAAAAATCAACATGCTGTACACGATCTGACTGCACAGGCACTCGGTCTGCCGCCACAATGACCCACTCACCTTGCTGCATTTTGTCTTGCAACAGCATGGCAGTTTCAATACCTAGCTCATCAACTGATAAAAGGCAAACATCTGCCTTATCATTTATTTTTTTCAAAAACTCATTAAATTTTGTCGCGTGCTTTTGGTAAACCAGCACATTAATTTTCTGCGGATGCTCTGACTTAATAGCTCGAAGCAACTCAATATTGCCAAAGTGAGAGACAATAATCAGAGCACCTTTTTGATAATGCTGAGAGAAGTTTTCATGTCCAAAAACTTGCAGTTCCTGTTCGGGAATATTACCTAGCCAGCCCTCAATCTTATCTAAAATACATTCGCCAAATTGCATGAAATGCGCATAGCTATTTGACCAATTTGGTTGGTAGTTAAACGGCGACTTCGATCCAGCAAAATGATGCAGTTTTTGTAAATAAAGTAAGGAAGCCTGTCTTGCTGTGGTAGCAAATAACCAGTACCACATAATGACGAAGTACATCACCAACTTGCATAACCAACGTCCACCAAAACGGTAAAACCATAACATCAGCATGAGAGGTAGCATCCCTCCTCGCTCTTTAATGTCATTCCATTTTGGTGAAGCTGAATCTGTCATAGTCAACCTTGCAGCTTTTGTTTTAATAGCTTCGGCAAGCGAATCAGCATGCCCATAAACAAAGTTGCATGCGCTTTGCTTAGCCCTAAGTTATCTCGCCAAGCATGAAAATGAGAAATTCCTTGCTCTGGATAAACCACAGGTGTTGGTACATTAATAAAAGGCGTATTTTCCCATTTTAAACGTACTAAAATTTCACTATCAAAACCCATACGTGGCTGAAATTTAGCACTATTTAAAACCTTTATCGTGCTCTCAAGCGGATACACGCGAAACCCGCACATGCTGTCTTTAATTTCAAAAGACAAACTGTTTAACCAGACCCAAAAATGGGTAATGTAACGGCCATATAAGCGCTTTTTAGGAATAGAGGCATCAAAATATGGCTGACCAATTACCATTGCATCGGGATGCTGGTGAGACTGCTCAATAAATTTTGGAATGTCATCCCAGCAGTGTTGACCATCCGAATCGAGTTGTAATGCATGGCTTAAACCAAGCTCATAGGCTGCACGTAAACCAGTCATTACGGCTTGCCCCTTACCCTTATTCACCTCATGTTCAATTAAGTGAATTTGAGAATATTGCTCTGCCAATGCTTTTAAAATTTGGCTACAAGCATCATCACTGCCATCATTGACCAACACAATCGGTAGATGAAAACTGTCCAGATAAGAAATCAAATCTGCTAAATAATGTGGATGATTATAAACCGGAACAACAAAGCCGTAATTGGACTGCATTTTTAATCCTCTACTTCTGTTTGCAAGGCAAATAATAGTCGCCCTGAAGCCAGAATATGTTCTGAATCACGTAGTTCAAAACTCACTTTATGCTCTTTTCGAGCAAGCTTGAGTTGTACCACGGCATACGGACGAATCAGGTTTTGAAATTTTAACTGCTCATATCCCTGACACCAGCTCAAATCAGACCAAATTGATTTAGCAAAGTGTTGTAAAAAGCCTATTTGCCCAACCCCAGGATAAATGGGTTGTGTTGGGAAATGCCCTTTAAAACAAGCCAACTCAGGTGGAAATTCTAATTCCCAAATGTGATCATCTGAATTTTGAGACTGTGACAGCACCACGGGTTGCAACATAGGCTTAAATAGAGTTTTCAAATAGTTTTTATTGAGTTTGGACTGAGTATTTTGTGGTAACTGACTTAAGAACCGCCACTGACGTGGAATCGCGATCGTTTCCAAGCCGTCTTTCAACTGTTGTTTTAAATGGCTGACAAAAGCCGACTTACCCTGTTGCTGTAACTGTTCACGAGCTTGCTCTGTTAGAACAACAATACAACCCAACATTTGGCGTTGCTCATGTTCAAATACCAATACATGGCATTGCTTTACGACATCTAAAGCTTGAATGCTTTGCTCGATCGCATCTAGGCTTAAACGCTTTTCTTCAAGTTTTACAATTCGATCTGTACGCCCCAGCAGCTTAAAGATCTGACATGTTGCATCTGTCCATGCCGCACCGTCACCTGTGGTAATCCAGTCATTCTCATAGGCATGATTACTCTTGACCATAAGCTGTTGGTCTTCAATACGAATAGCCACATTACTAAATGCAGTCCAAGCATCTTCATCTTTAGCGCGATGGGCAATACCACCAGTTTCCGAACTTCCCAAAACTTCAATAATCGGACGATTTAGTAAAGGACGAACATCACTTTCTAGCTTGCCCCCAGAACTAAAGACCATCTGGCAGTGTTGTAAAACAACATCGGTTGTCCAGCGTTTTAATAAAGCAGGACTTGAGATCAAATAATTGCTTAACCCCATTGTTTCTAATTGTTTTTGGGCTTGTACCACATCTTCAGGGAATGCCATTTGAGGATTATAAAAACTTCGACCTCTAGCAAGTGGTAGTAGTAATTTAAACAGTAATCCATAAATATGTTGATGACTAACTGTTGCAATCGCAGTTGCATGTTCATCAAAGCTAAAACTCTGACTCAACCCTTGGACTTCGTTAAGTAATTGTCTAAGTGTTCTTGGAATTTTTTTAGGTTCCCCAGTTGAACCCGAAGTATAAAAATAGAGTTGAGCCTGCTCTAAAAAAGTATCATCTAAGGTTAAAGATAAAGGTACAACTTCTCCAATTTCTTGACGCTTTAAAAAATAGATCTGCTGTGCTGAAAAATCCTGTTCTAATTCACGCACTCGATTGGGTGGCAAAAGTATTTGCTTTTTCGCTAACAAGGCAGCAAAGAATAAAACGAGAAATTCATAACTATCTGCTTCCCATAAAGCCCAAGTTAGATTTTCCATTTGAGCAATTGCAGCAGCTTGTAATGCCACATCTTGCCAAAATTGATTAAAACTGGTCGAGTTTAGAGTACCGTCTATACAAAGTGGCTGAGCTGAATCGATGAATTTCTGAAAATGGCAATACATAGTTTTTAATTAATGATTTGAAGAATGTAAACGCTGATGTCGCTTACGCAAAATAAATTCACCAAGGAACAAAATGCCCATCAGCACATAAGAAATAAAGCCATTATAAATGACCCAAACCTGAGTTGAGGTAAAAAGCACAGTGCTTAAAGCAATCAATGCATTACAAAAAAAGAAAACACACCAAACTTTGGTGACCTGTCTGGTCCACTGTACACCGGAAGCAGGTAAATCAGGTTCAACGAGTCGGGCAAAGCGCTCAATCATAGACGGCGGCTTAATGAGCGTCAGCGCAAAAATAATTAATGCACCTAAACTCATACCCACTGGATACAGCTTTAGCCAAGCATGGTCATGTGACAACAAACTCAGGCTACCACAAACGATGGCAAAACCCGTTAATGGCCATAATAACGAGTTGCCTTTGCTAAAAAGTCTGATCACACCCAACCCGATGAGTAAAGCACTCACCCAGACAAATTGGCCGTGACTCAAACTCCAGCCCACAATAAAGGGATACAGCACAAAAAGTGCCGTCATTATCCCTTTAAGAATAAACTTCATTCAGCAGTCATGTTCTGAATAACCGTCACCACATCAAGTACGGTTCTCACATTTTTAAAGTCTTCAGGTTTTACTTGCTTACCTGTTAACTCTTTAATTTTTACAACTAAATCAACCGCATCAATACTGTCTACATCAAGGTCTGAATAAAGGTTCGAATCGAGTTGAACAGTCTCTGGTTCAATTTCAAACAAATCTTCCATCCATTCGCGGAGTTTAGTTAATACTTGCTCTTGAGATAACATCATCATGCTCCTTATGACTTCTGTTGTGCTTCAACTAAAGCAACCAAGCTCTGGATTGACTTAAAATGCTGTTTAGTTTCATCCGATTCTGCATTTAAATGAATGTTGTAACGCTTTTTCAAAGCCAGTCCCAACTCAAGTGCATCAATCGAGTCTAATCCTAAACCTTCTCCAAATAATGGAGCTTCTGTATCAATATCGGCAATAGTAATATCTTCTAGTGCTAGAACATCAATAATCATTTGCTTTAGTTCATCAGCAAGATTGCTCATTTCAAGATAACTCTTCATCAAAAATTTTATAAAAACTACGACTTAACTGACGAACTTGTTTAGGTCCTACTGTTAAATCATCTAACAGATCTGATACTTGCACAGCATCTAATACCTTGACCTCAATATGAAATGGTTGAGATGGTACGTGGTACCATTTTTCATTCTTGGTTAAAGTTGATGGTGTACAAGTAATAATTACTGGGCGAATTGGTACATTTGCACGAATGGCAATATTGGCTGCGCCTCGCTGAAACTCGTTTAAGGTCATCCCTTTTTCAGTGCGCGTTCCTTCCGGAAAAATTAAAAGAGAGGCCGCATTATTTTCTTTTAGACGCTTTACACAGTCTTCAACAAACTGCTGAGAACCTGCATTTAAAATATAGCCTGCGCTTTGTACGGGTCCTTTGGTAAATGGGTTCGACCAAAGAGACTGCTTCACGACACAATTAGCCTGCTGCATCATACCAATTAGTACTACAACATCAATCAAAGTCGGATGATTGGCAATCACCAGCTCTTGGCGACTATTTTGTAGTTTTTCCAGCCCCTCTACCGAATAAGTCATGATGCCGAGTTTGACCATCATGTCAGTAAAGCCTTTGAAACTATGTTTAATCACATTTTGCGCACGTTGCTGTCGCTTTTGCGGATCAGAAGTGGTTGCATTGAGTACAGGTGCAATCACTGAGGCAATGGCTATACCACCTAGCCCAAAACTGGCAAAGCTAAAGCCAGTAGCAGCCACACGCCAGCAATAATTACTTTTTTGCTTGAGATTTTTAAGATTTAGCATTTGTTCCACCCAAATGCAGATGTTAACTGGTCAGCATCCTGCCAAAAATGAGCAAAAGCAGGAGCATCTGCTTCATCTGTATGCGTCCACGCAGTAATTTGTAAATTAGGTTGCTCTAGAGTAACGACAGCAGCCATCGCATAGGCAGGAAAATTGATCGCCTCAGCATAAATATTAGGTAATGGCTCATCATAGGCGACGACTAAGACCCGCTTAATCTCAGGCATTGACTTTAAAAGTGCATAAGCCTCAATCAAACCTTCAGTCCATGAACAGCTTAAGCTTGTAGAGGGAGTATCATCCTGACATAAAATCGAGTAGAGGCCCGAAATTGCATTATGAACAGACGTTGAAAATTGTGTTGGCGATGGAGTTTGATCATTTAAAACGTCTTGCAAGATATTTAACGTTTTTGCCTCATCACCATATTTTGATACCCAAACAATATAGTCTGCACTTCTTCCATCTAAACTACTAATTGCAGTATTTAATGCTAATTTAGCTAAAGGTGACAGACGTCTCCTTTGCATGGCTGGAATACACTCAAGTGCCGCATAAGAAGGTTGGGCATGTGTAAGCGTTAAATGAGCAAGATGTAGTGTTACCATGCTAAAAAAGAACCTTAAGCAGCATTATTCTTTCGGAATATAGATTATTTTATAAAAAAACGGATTATAGCATTCGTTATAAAATTTACAAAAAATTACGTTTATCACTCACACTTTTTCATAAATCTTTTTTCACCTTAATTCTTTGTAAAAAAAAGCCCAAAGAAGACTTTGGACTTTTTCAATTAAAAACAGATTAACGTTTAAATTTCTTTTCTGCTTTTTTGAATTTCTGAATATAACGACGACGACGTGCAGCTGTACGTTCATCGACCTGACTCTTACGACCTTCAAACGGGTTTTCAGAAGTCTTAAATTCAATTTTAACTGGTGTACCTTCAAGCTTATAAACCTTACGGAACACATTCTCTAAATAACGGCGGTAATCTGCAGGAGTCTTATCCACCTTGTTACCGTGAATCACGATAGTCGGTGGATTTTGTCCACCCATGTGCGCATAACGCATTTTAATACGACGACCTTGAACTGTCGGCGGCTGATGCTGATCAGTTGCATCATTCAAAATTTGTGTCAATTTCGCAGGAGATACCTTTAAGTTTGCAGACTCATAAGCACGGTGAATTGATGGATATAACTCACCCACCCCAGTACCATGTAGAGCAGAAATAAGGTGAATTCGAGCCCAAGGAATAAAGTCAAAACGGCGCTCAACATCAAGCTTACACTGCTTGCGGTCGTATTCACTCATGTTGTCCCATTTATTGATCGCAATGACCATGGCACGCCCAGCTTCCAGCGCATAGCCAATTAAATGTAAGTCTTGCTCAACAATACCTTCACGGGCGTCAACTACAACCACCACCACATGTGCGTCTTTCATCGCTTGTAAAGTCTTCACAATTGAGAATTTCTCAATCATTTCATCAACTTTACCTTTACGGCGTACACCTGCTGTATCAATTAAAGTGTATTTACGACCTTCACGCTCGAACGGAATATAAATAGAGTCACGAGTTGTACCCGGTTGGTCAAACGCTACCACACGGTCTTCACCAAGTAAGCGGTTTACTAACGTTGATTTACCCACGTTCGGACGACCAATAATTGCTAGACGCAATCCGGTATCTTTATCATGCTCTTCAGGATTTTCATCTTCTGGAATATCTTGAAGTACATCCTCAAGCATTTGTTGTACGCCACGGCCATGGCTCGCTGCAACTTGTAATGGTTCACCCATACCAAGCTTGTAGAACTCAACCAAAGCAGCTTCAGCATGAACACCATCAACCTTATTGGCAACAAGATAAATTTTCTTGCCTAAAGTACGTAATTCACGGGCAATTTGCTCATCGGAAGCTAACAATCCGGCACGCGCATCAACTACAAAAATAATAATATCTGCTTCATTGATGGCTGTTTTCGACTGCTCGGCCATGTAGTTATCGATACCGCCTTCACTTTCACCAATACCGCCAGTATCAACAACAATGAAAGACTTATTTTGATAAGTCGCATCACCATATTTACGGTCACGAGTCAAACCCGCGAAGTCGGCTACAAGTGCATCACGACTCTTGGTAATCTGGTTAAATAACGTTGATTTTCCGACATTCGGACGACCAATGAGCGCAATAACGGGTTTCATACAATAACCTTAATTCAAGACCAGCCATATCTCATGGCATGAGCATTAGAAACAGTACAGGAGATATATTTTAAGGTCAGATATGACCATAATAAAAGACGGGGCTTTGAACTGATTTAATTCAAACACCCCGATATTTTTAACAGCGTAATTTGTTAAGCGGCTATTTTAGCACAAGCGAACAAAATTAACGATTCTGCCAAATACTTAAATCGCCTTTTCGGGTCGAAACATAGAGCTGATTCTCAATCACACGTAATGTATTGACCTCACCACTTGTTTTAGAACGACCAATCAACTTACCTGTTGTCGGGTCGATTAAGTGTAAAACACCATCCAAATCACCAACAATAAGGTCCGATCCCAACACGACAGGATTACTTAAATGACGATTTAAGAGACTATCATTTTGCCAAAGCTGTTCGCCTGTTGTTAAGTCATAAGCAGTAAGCTTGCCGTCAGTTGACGAAACAAACACTTTATTATCATAAACTTCTGGACGCTTGGTGCTACTTGAATCTTCACTCCAAACCACACGTTGAGAAGCAAGATCAGTAACAGTTACTTGCCCTTGGAAACTAGTCGTTACCATGAGTTGACCCGCAACAACCGGATCACCATCAATGTCAATTAAACGCTGAATATCTGAACGCCCTTCACTTACTGCAACACGGCGTTGGAAGCGCGGAATACCACTAATCGTATCAATTGCATAAACATATGCATTTGCAGAAGCAATTAAAACCGTGCGAGGGTCAAGACTCACTGGCGATGGTTGACCACGTAAACTGAACTGAACATTTGGCAATTTATATGCCCAAACTTGTTGTCCTGATGATACATCATGTGCAAATACAGTACCGTCATTTGCAATTGTAATCACGCGGCCAGACTGAACTAAAGAAGGACTTAATAAAGCACCGGATAATTGTGCAGTCCATTTTTGTTCACCCGTTGCCTGATCTAAAGCAAATAACTGACCTTTACTGTTACCAACAACAACAATACCTTCAGCTGCTTCAACACCAGAGCTTAAGCCCAATTTACTAACTTTTTTCTCCCAAAGACGTTGTTTACCACGGTATGCAGCAACTTCACCTTTAGGATCAAGGGTAAAAACAACACCTTCGCTAGCATCAAGTTGTAAACGTAATGGATCTGCCTTATTCGTAGAAGAAACACTGCGTGAAAACACGGGCACCAAACTCTTATTTGACTCAGTCAATTTCGGTAGTGGATTTGGTTTTGCTTCTTTTACTTTGTTGCTAGAACATCCGACCAATACAGCCGATGCGATTGCAATTGCCAAAGGCAGTTTGAATTTCTGATTCATTAAGACTCTTCCACCTGTGTTTCCAAAATTGGGCGCTCAATCTGTGGATCTTCAACTAAAACGCCAACACTTTCGAGTTTAATTTGTAAAATTTGTCGCTCTTGTTTACGTTCCAGTAACGAATCCCATGCAGCTTGATATGCTTTTTTAGCAGAATCAATATCTTTCTTAGCAACAAAGATATCACCACGTAACTCTTCTACTGTTGCTTTAAATGCCGGATCGACATCACCAGACAAGGTTTTTAGAGCTTCATCATATTTGTTTTGCGCCAATTGTGCATCTGCTAAACGCAATTTTACAACCTGAATCAGTCCTTCATCTTTTACTTTTGAATTCTCAACTTTTTTCAAAGCTTTTTCAGCAGCAGCATAATCTTGTTTTTCATATGCAAGTTTTGCCAATACAAATTGAGTTTGTATCGCCTGAACTGAATCAATATCGTCTTTTACAATCTTATCTGCCGAAGCTGTTATTGAAGCTAAAGCATTTGGATTATCGGCTGTTGCATTCGCCTCATCCATTAACTGCTGTACTTTTGCAGTTTCTGTCTGACTCGTTGCAAGGTTTCTTTTTTGCCAATATTCCCACCCGAAAAAGGCAATCAATGCAATGAGAATCCCGCTAATCATGGCAGAACCATATTTTTTGGCGAACGACTTTAAGCTGTCGAATTGTTCTTCATCACTTAAGCTCATGTGATTGTCCTTTTCCAGATGTTTCAGTTTATTTTGTAAATTTTTCAATTAAGAATGGTACAAGTTCAGCCAATGCAACTTGTGATTGCTCAGCTGTTGCCAACTCTTTTACAGCAAGCTGCTGTGCTTCCCACTCACGTTCACCCAAAATTATGGCGTAAACAGCCCCAGCCTGATCAGCTTTTTTCATCTGACTCTTCATGCTGCCTTGTGAACCAGTTTTAATGCGGATGTTACTATTCGCAGCTTCTAATTGGTCACGTAATTGTTCTGCCAAAACTAATGCTTTAGATTGATAAGCAGGCTCTGCAACCAAGAAAGCTTCACAGTCACGTACAATTTCAGCTTGTTCGACTTGCTCAATTAGAAGCAATAAACGCTCCATTCCCATGCCAAAACCAACGGCAGGTACAGACTGATCTGCTTTTCCTTTTAACTGGCCAACCAGACCATCATAACGTCCACCTCCGCACACTGTACCTTGCGAACCAAGTGCAGTTGTTGTCCATTCAAAAACAGTTTTATTGTAATAATCTAGACCACGTACCAATTTTTGATTAATTACAAATTTAATGCCTGCAGCAGTCAAATAATCTTGTAATTGTTGGAAGTGGCTTAAACTGTCTTCTTTTAAGAAGTCATATAACTTCGGCGCATTTTCCAGAATTTTCTGAGTCGATTCAATTTTAGAATCTAAAATACGTAATGGGTTTGTTGTTAAACGGCGCTGTGAATCTTCATCCAAAGCATCTTTATGTTCATTCAAGAACGCAACCAAAGCATTACGATATTCCGTACGCTCTTCTTTTTCACCTAAAGTATTCAGCTCAAGTTGAACCATATGTGCAACGCCCATACGCTTCCATAACCGAGCTGTCATTAAGATAACTTCAGCTTCAATATCAGGAGTCGCTACACCAAAAGTTTCCACGCCAAACTGGTGGAATTGGCGGTAACGGCCTTTTTGTGGTTTTTCATAACGGAACATAGGCCCCATATACCACACACGTGGCGTAGCACCACGCAACAAATTATGTTCAACCAACGCACGGACACAACCCGCTGTTCCTTCCGGACGTAAAGTCAGTGACTCAGGTGGGTTTCCTTTATCGAAGAATGTGTACATTTCTTTTTCTACGATATCAGTTGCATCACCAATAGCACGTTTAAACAGTCCCGTTTGTTCAACGATCGGCAAACGAATTTGTTGGTAACCATAAGCATCCATTAAAGATGCTAAATGCTGCTCGAGACGTCTCCACGCTGCTGTTTGCGTTGGTAAAACGTCATTAAAACCTTTGATTGCGACAATTGAACTCATGATGAACTACGAATAATTTCTTTAGATTTAGCTTCTTCAAGCTCTTGAACACGTTGACGAACCATAGTTTCGATTTCATCAACCAATTGATTGGTATCAATTAAATGGCTTTTCTCACCATTACGATAAACCAATGAACGAGGCGCAGCCCCAACGACCCCGATATCTGCTTCTTTTGCTTCACCTGGGCCATTTACCTTACAGCCAATAACCGAAACGTCCATTGGTGTACGGATATCTTCTAAACGCTCTTCTAAAGCCTGCATCACCTGAATCACGTTAAATTCTTGGCGAGAACAACTTGGACAAGCAATAAAGTTGATACCGTTAGAACGTAGGCCAAGCGATTTTAAGATATCAAAACCGATCTTGATTTCATCTTCAGGTTCAGCAGCAAGCGAAATACGCATCGTATCGCCAATGCCTTCCATTAATAACCCACCAAGAGCAATCGCTGATTTCACAGTACCTGTACGGTAAATACCAGCCTCGGTTACACCCAAGTGCAATGGATTATCAATTTGTTGTGAAAGCAAACGATAAGCATCCATGGTTAAAAACACATTCGATGCTTTTACGCTGACTTTAAACTCATGGAAGTCAAGACGGTCTAAAATATCAATATGACGTAAAGCTGACTCAAGAAGTGCCTGCCCTGTAGGCTCGCCATATTTTTTCTGTAAATCTTTTTCTAGAGAACCCGCATTGACGCCAATACGCATAGAAATACCGTGATGACGTGCCGCAGCCACAACTTCACGAACTTTCTGGTCTGAACCGATATTGCCCGGGTTAATACGCAAGCAGTCCGCACCATAATCCGCAACTGCCAAAGCAATTCTATGGTCAAAATGGATATCAGCAACTAATGGAACTGAAACACGCTTACGGATTGCACCAAAGGCTTCAGCAGCTTCCATAGAGGGCACTGAAACACGCATAATATCTGCACCTGCATCAACACAACGCTCAATCTGAGCCACAGTTGCGTCAACATCGCAAGTTTCGGTATTTGTCATACTTTGCACACTAATAGGTGCATCGCCACCGACATAGACCGAACCAACACGGATTTTACGTGTTGGTCGACGTTTAATTGGGTTCTCTATCATTGTATCGCTCAACTCATGGTATTAGCGGGATAAACGGAATTCAGCTTTACCGTTTACCGTATATGGAGACAATGAAATCTGTTCTTGGTTTAGACTTAATGACACAGCCGTTGCATCATCAAGACGAATCTGGAATGGAGACTCACCATTTAAGGTTAAAGTCGATGCCTGACGACCCGTCGCTAAAACCTTCCCTGTTGCATCTACAATATGAACAGAAGTTGGACGGTTAAAGTTTAACACCAATTGGTCACCCGCTGTTGCAGAGGTGTTCCCTTTCATAGGTAAAACTTCAACATTAGACTGATTTGCTTTTGGCAGCTCAGCATCTCCTTTGTTTGAGGTCCATTTTTGGACACCCATCACAATTAATGACACGACAGCAATAATCAAAATTGCAAGCAGTGCGCGCTTTAACCATTTTTTGTTACGATCACTATTAGAACCCGGTAATTTACCCATGATTTTAATTGGTGAGTTGTTTAAAGCATGATTTGGCAAAAGCCCAGTATCGTTTGCATAAATCTCATCAAAACGCTGGATAATTGCAGTTGCATCAGTATTTAAATACTTCGCATAAGAACGATAATAGCCTTTGATAAAAGTCGCTTCTGGCAAAGATTTATAGTCGTCTTGCTCTAACGCATTGAGCGTTTTCAGCGGCATATTTAAATCTGAAGATACTTGCTCTAATTCTTTTTTCTGAGAAACACGAATTTGACGTAAATACTCACCAGGACGTTGAATATTTCCTAAAGCAGAAGTCGGTAAGCTTGAGCCAGTTGGCTGCTGTGAATTAGGATTTATTTCCATACGGCCTCAGTACTATACTGTAATTGCAAATAACGTTGATATTCTGGACTTTCCGGGAATAAAGCACGTAACTGGTTTACTAAAACTTGCATTCCCATTTTATCCGCATTGGCTCGAGCCACTCTTAAACCAATCCAAAGTGCGCGTGCACCCTGATTTTTCTGCCCCACTGTACGAACATATTGTTCATACATTTGTGTAGCAGCCGGAATCTGCTGCTGCAAATAAAAAATTTCTGCTAACTCTAACATTGAAATGTAAGAGTCGCGGTTAGCAAGAAGTGCTTGTTTGAATGTTTTTTCAGCACTCGCAATATCGCCTAGTTTTAAATAAATTCGCCCCAGATTTTCTAAGGCCTGGTAACGTTGATCATAGCCTAATGTTGCACCAGCAATACGAAATTGCTCAATAGCATCATTATAACGCTCCATTTGGTACAAATACGTACCATAATTATTACGTGCCTGAGCATTGTCTGGTTCAGATGAAATTGCACGCTTAAAGTAATGTTCTGCTTTTTCTAAATTGGGTTTACTGCCTTCTTGTTGCAATAAAATACCCATCATCATATTTGCCGTTGCATCACGACTATCGACACTTAACGCTTGGTCAAGAGAACGCTTTGCAGAATCCAAGTCACCAGAACGAATGTATTCGGCAGCAAGCTGCGTACGCACTTTTACTGCTTTTTCCGGGTCCTTTTTAACCGTTTGCGAAGTCTGACAACCACTTGTCAAAAGTGCAACAGCAACCCCCATACATAACATGATCTTCAACTTCGGAGTACTCAAAGTCTGCCCTCAATATTATCCTTGTGTACGTAAAATCTCTTGTCGTTGAGCCACTTTCTTTTGCCACTGCTCAGCACGACGCGTACGGTCAGCAACTTGGCCGACCAATTGTCCACATGCGGCATCAATATCATCGCCACGTGTTTGACGAATCGTACACACAAATCCTGCATCAGACAAAGTTTTTTGGAAAGAGATGATACGATTTCGACTTGAGCGTCCATATGGCGCATGAGGGAACGGATTAAATGGAATCAAGTTAATTTTACTTGGTAAGTTTTTAAGTAATTTAAGCAACTGCTGTGCATGTTCAGGTTGGTCGTTCACACCTTCTAACATGACATATTCAATGGTCACATGTTTACGCGCGCTTTCATTACCATCTTTTGCAATATAACGCTGACATGCCGCAATCAACTGAGCCAATGGATATTTTTTATTAATAGGCACAAGTTCATTGCGCAATTCATCATTTGGCGCATGTAGGGAAATTGCTAAAGCAACATCAATATCTTTTGCAAGTTGATCAATTTTTGGCACAACACCTGACGTTGACAAAGTCACACGTCGTTTTGACATACCATAAGCAAAGTCATCGAGCATAATGTGCATTGAGCTTAATACGGCATCGTAGTTGAGCAATGGCTCACCCATACCCATCATCACGACATTGGTCACTGAACGCTCGCGCTCAGCAACAGGCACTTCTTCCATATAGGAATAGTTTGCCATCCAAAGTTGCCCAATAATTTCATCTGGGGTTAAATCACGCTGAAAACCTTGCTTACCTGTTGAACAAAATGAGCAGTCCAATGCACAACCTACTTGTGAAGAAATACACAAAGTTTTGCGTGAACCTGTTTTATCTTCGGCAGGAATTAATACAGTTTCTACTAAAGAGCCAGAACCTTCACCTACGCGAAACACCCATTTACGTGTTCCGTCTTTTGAATAATGACGGTGTACCACTTCAGGGGCTTTAATTTCACAAATTTGTTCAAGCTTTGCACGTAATTTACCTGAAATATTGGTCATTTCAGCAAAATCAGTAACAAAGTATTGATGAATCCATTTCATAACCTGACCGGCACGAAACTTTTTCTCACCAATATCTTCAAAGAATTTTTCTAATTCAGCACGTGACATGCCGAGTAAATTCACTTTTTCGGCAGCAGGCGATGCTGGCGTGGACGAAGATTGCTGCTGTCCATCAAGATTTTCAGATGAAACGACCACTGCAGAACTCATGTGTATTTACCTAAACCATGTCAAAAAAAGAATATATTGTTCAAGAATCAAACAATATGCTCTTGAGAGAATAAAAAAACCAGATAAGTAGTATACCACTTATCTGGTTTGAATGCTTTCGATTAACGAGTGCGTGGGCAGATCTCGTTGTCAGCAAAGAAGTAAGCAATTTCACGCTCTGCAGAAGCAACTGAGTCAGAACCGTGAGCAGCATTTTCATCGATGCTTACAGCGAAATCAGCACGGATAGTACCAGGAGCCGCTTCTTTAGGGTTTGTAGCACCTAAGATTTCACGGTGAGCAAGAACTGCGTTTTCACCTTCAAGAACAGATACAACAACTGGACCAGAAGTCATGAATGCAACTAAGTCACCAAAGAAACCGCGTTCTTTGTGCTCTGCATAGAAACCTTCAGCATCAGCTTGAGAAAGGTGTTTCATTTTAGTCGCAACAATTTTTAAACCCGCTTTTTCGAAACGAGCAAAAATTTCACCGATGTGGTTTTTAGACACAGCATCTGGCTTTACGATAGACAAAGTACGTTCAATTGCCATGAGTGGCTCCTTTATTTTAAGATTTAAACTTTAAAAAATTTGCCGCATTATACCGATGTCATAGGCAATAATCAGCTTTGAATGTGTAAAAGTTGCGATTTTTTCTACTGTTTTTAGCGAACTTCATCCAACCAAGCCATCTGGATGGCTTCTAGCAATCCTTCGGTTGATTTATTTGGGTCATCACTGAAGTCTGGTAACGCACAAACCCATGCATGTAAATCGGTAAAACGAATCCATTGCGGATCAACTTCTGGATGTGCTTCTGACAATTCAATGGCAATATCAATCGTATCTGTCCAACGTAAGCCCATAGCGGCTCCTATCTGTTTAATCTGCTAAATCAAGAACTGTGTACTTTAGCAAATCCACAAACCTAATCGATAGCTTAAGCTGATAAAAATTACTGTTCGTTATAAAGCAATGCTCAATAATGGCGCGACAAAAATAATCAGACTTGCTACTGCTGCACCAATAAGTGCGCCCACAATCACATCACTCGGATAGTGAAGTCCAAGTACCATACGAGACAATGCCACAAGCACCATGAACGGCAACATCGCTGCAAGCAACACAGGTTGGATATACCCCAACACAATTGTCACCATGACAGCATGTAACGTATGACCTGATGGAAAACTAAAGTGATCGAGTGGTCTTTCACCGAGAACAATCACCTGATGTACTTGGTAAGGACGTGGACGCGTGGTTTTATGTTTTAAGAATTTATAAATTGCTGTTCCAACCGAACCACCAAGTAGCAAATAGATAATTTGCAAGCTATAGGTAATGCCCTGCATTCCCCATACAATCGCCAACATGAGGTACCAAAAAGGTCCGTCACCAGCACGGCTAATAATTTTGAAGAATAATGCCACACGCTGTGAATGAGAGAAATTATTGAGATATAAGCAGCCTCGTAAATCGAGATCGAGTATTTTTATTTTTGCATTCTTAAATTTCATGGTTGTTCTCCTATTTTAGGATACTTAGGTGAAGTCCGCCGAGGGTTCCTTCACTACCTGATAAAATGCCTGTTCTAATTGCTGTACCGGAAGTTGCCAACCGCTTTGCTGTACTTTATGACAGGCTTGTATGCCCATTTCTCTAAGTTGTTGTATTGAAGGAAGCTGATAAATTTGTTGTATAAAATGGTTCTTATGCCCAAGTGGGCTTAACCAACCGTTTACGCCATGTATTAAATACTGGTGTGCACATGCATAATCATACGCGATAACTGGCAAACCGCTCGCCATTGCTTCCAAAACTACGTTACCAAACGTTTCAACTTGGCTTGCAAATACAAAGACATCGGCACTTGCATATGCGACTGCCAAATCGTGCCCGCGCAAACTACCCGTAAAAATAACATTTTTCGCCTCAGGTAGTGCTTTTAATCGAGCAAGATCCGGGCCATCTCCCACCACAACCAGTTTAGTTTTCTGTTGCTGAATGTTTTGCATAGCTGCATAACTCTCAACGATCAGCTGGACTTCTTTTTCCGGTGATAAACGACCTACATACAACATGACACGTGTATTGGAATCAACGCCCCATTGCTGGCGTAAGCTTTCTGAGCGATGTTTTGGTGAAAAACGAGTAGTATCCACTCCTCGCCCAACAACGACTAGAGGGCATGTAATTCCAAAACCGCGTAAAGCCTCTTCCGTGTCCTTGCTCGGAACACAGGTCACCTGAGTATTGTTATGGAACCAGCAAAGGTATTTTTGAATCGGCTTCACCAAAAAGGCCAAATCGAAGAACCTGCTAAAATCTTGAAACGGCGAATGAAAGCCACTAGAGACCGGAATATTTTTGGCTTTTGCGGCTTGCATGGCTGTTAAACCTAACGGTCCTTCGGTCACAATATGTACGACATCTGGCACAAATTTTTCAAAAGCTTTTGAAACTTTTAAATATTGGGGCCAGCCAAATTGCAAAGTTGGATATTTTGGAATCGCTTGTGACATCACCAGACATTCTTGTTCTGGCAAAAAATCATGACATTTGGCTTTTTGCTCAGGTCGAACAAGTAGAATTTTATGCCCTTGTTTCTGTAAACCTTGGCATAGCTGCAACAAAGAGAGTGCTACACCATTAATTTCAGGCGGCCATGTTTCTGTCACAATCGCAATTTTTAAACGAGGACGAACCAACTCGTGAAGTTGGTGCAATTCCTGAGTATTAGACAAATGCTG
Source organism: Acinetobacter sp. FDAARGOS_494 (assembly GCF_003812225.1). Classification (NCBI taxonomy): domain Bacteria; kingdom Pseudomonadati; phylum Pseudomonadota; class Gammaproteobacteria; order Moraxellales; family Moraxellaceae; genus Acinetobacter; species Acinetobacter sp. FDAARGOS_494. Next base: position 2,237,458 of record NZ_CP033866.1, on the reverse strand, counting down.
TTTTTGTTTAAAATAGAATTGGAAGCTTTCAGGAAGTTGCTGTTGTTTTAATAGTGCTGTCGCGTATGAGCCTTGCATAGCGCCATCCATCAGTATATTTATTTTCATGCTTAAAGATTAAGCAGCTTTCTTGACACTTTGATGATAAATGCATGACAGTTTACTGACATAAAAATTCAAAAAGCACGCCGAGAATAGCGTGCTTTTTCATAAAGCAGACAAGAGAACTTAACGGTTCTGCAATTTCGCATAATCCATCAATACATTCGCAGCTTCATTTACGAACGTTTCTTCTTCTGGCAACGCAGGACGTTGATTAGCTTTCATTTTGGCACGAGATTCAGCTAGAGCATCTAAAGAAGCCTGATAGCTTTCCCAGTTAGGGAAAGGTTTTTGACCTGTTGCTATACGACGTTCATTTTCAGCATCTAAAGTTTGCTTTTCTAAACTCAAAAGCTCTGCACGGCGCTTATCAATATCAAGCACAACTTGTTTCTGGTCACTCGTAACCTTCGCAATTGCCGTACGTTTATTTAAATACTTAAACTGTGGATCAACAGCAACGCGTTGTTCCGAAAGTTGAGACAGCTTCGCTACATATGGCTGCACTGAACCTTCACGCTTAAATGGTGCAGTCGGAATCGTATCCCACTTCAACGCATTTTTCGATTTACGCTCACCAAACTCTTCGTTATAGATATCAACAAGCTTAATATCTGGCACTACACCTTTGTTTTGTGTACTACCACCAGTTACACGGTAGAATTTACGCTGAGTTAAGGTTGCTTGACCATATGCCAAAGTATCGAGTTGGACCTGAGCTGTACCTTTACCTGTGGTTGTACTACCAATGATAATGCCACGCTCATAATCTTGAATTGCAGCAGAGTAAATTTCACTTGCAGATGCTGATGCCAAGTTCACCAATACAGCGAGTGGACCTGTATAGATTTGCTGACCACCATCATTGTCTTCAAACACACTTACGTTGCCATTGCCATCACGAATTTGCACAACTGGACCTGACTTAATCACTTGTCCGAGCATACGTGCAACTTCTTCTAATGAACCACCTGGGTCATTACGCAAGTCAATAATAATACCTTCTACTTTTTTAGCTTTTAATGCCTCAAACGCATTTGCAGTATCTTCAGAAACTGAGCGATATTGCTGACCAGCACGACGTGAACGATAGTCAAAATAGAACGATGGAATTTCAATCACACCTAATAGATGCTTTTTACCATCACGTGTCACTTCAACTGTACGTGAACGAACACCGGCATCCTCTTCTTGAATGACATCACGTACCAAAGTCACATTGCGTGCCTGACTCATTGATGCACCAGCACCAAGAAGCTTCAACGTTACTTTTGTGCCACGCTTACCACGAATCAACCCAACAATTTCCGAACTCGACCAGCCGACAACATCGACCATTTTGCCGCCCTCTTGAGCGACACCAACGATTCGGTCTCCTGATTTCACTTGACCAGACTTACTTGCAGGACCACCTTCTACAATAGTTTCAATCTTGGTGTAATCTTCATTACCACGTTCTGGGCGAATCGATACCCCAATACCTTCAAGCTGTAAGGTTGTTTGGCGATTGAGTTCTATCGCATCAATTGGCGGATAATAGTTACTGTGTGGATCATAAGTTGCCAACATTGCATTTAATGTTTTATCCAACACATCGTCGCTTTTCACACGACTAATTCTTTCAAGCTGACGCGTATAACGCTTAGTCAAAGTCTGAGCTGGCGTTAAATCTTCTGGGCCTGTTAAATCTTGACCATCAGCAAGTGAAGGGTTTTCTTTTAACGCCTTTTGTTTCGCCTGCTCTTCTTCACGGCTAATTGTTAAATTGATTAACTGAGAAACCAGCATTTTACGCCAGTGATTTTGCTGCTCAGCTGACGTTTTAAAATACGGTGCTTTTTCGCGATCTACTTCAATAAAAGTATTTGGCTGTTTTAAGTTTTGTGGTTTCTTCAACTCAGCAAGCATGAACTCATAAAACTGTTTTAAGCGCTCACGATATTGCTGGTGAATAGCAAATGGCCCAGTTAAATTCCCCGCTTTTAATGAAGCACCAAAATTTGAACCATAGAGCTTTTTATAGTTTTGAACTTCAGCGTCTAAAAATAATGAGTGGTCCGGATCAAGACTGTCTAAGTACATATCAAGAATACGGTTAGATGTGTTCGCATCCAGACGCATATTTAAATAATGTTGGCGGTCTACTAAAGTTGCCAGTTGACGAGCCACCAAGGCTTGCTCTTGCGTTGGCTGGATCGATTGAGAAACAGCAGCAGTATTGGTTGCTGCTCTTGCTTCGTTCATCGTATGAGAGAAGAATAAACCGCCAGTCGCGATTGCTACTGCACAAGCTATAGTTTGAAGTTTCATAAATTCTTAATACTTCCTTGGGTGTTCGTATCTTACACGCTCTGTTTTCGATATGAACTAAGCAGATTCAACATCTTAACCAACTAAATTGTTTATACCGTGTAGTTTTATCATATTCTGTACTGACAAAATGTAGCAAATCATTGCAAAATTCGCTTATTGTTTTTCAATCAAAATTCAAATGGAACCAATATGATTGGCGCGTTGATGCTGGACATAGCCGGCACAGAACTTACTCAAGAAGATATTGAACTATTACAAGCTCCGCAAGTCGGTGGCATGATTTTATTTGCACGAAATATTGAATCACCACAACAAGTCCGTGCTTTAACCGACCATATGCGCCAAGTTCGCCCAGATATTTTGATTGCTGTCGACCAAGAAGGTGGTCGCGTTCAACGTCTAAAATCTGGCTTTACATTATTGCCAGCCATGGGCCGTTTTGGCGAGCTCTATATCACTCAACCTCAAAAAGCACTTGAATTAGCTGAACAGTGCGGCTGGTTAATGGCAACTGAAGTTTTGGCTGTGGGGATCGATTTTAGTTTTGCGCCAGTTTTAGATCTGAATGCAATTAGCGATGTAATTGGTGACCGTGGCTTCTCTAAAAATATCGAAGATATCGCTCCACTTGCTGGTGCATTTATGCGCGGTATGAAAAAAGCCGGCATGGCAAATACCGGTAAGCACTTCCCTGGTCACGGTTCGGTAAAAGCCGATTCACATGTCGCAGCCGCAATCGATAGCCGTAGCTATGACGAAATTTATAACCATGACATGCAAAGCTTTATCAAGCTTATGCCTGAGCTAGATGCGCTCATGCCTGCACATGTAATTTACGATCAGGTTGACCCAAATCCGGCAGGTTTCTCACCTTTCTGGATTCAAGAAGTCCTTCGTAATCGCTTGAAGTTTAATGGCGTACTTTTCTCCGATGACTTAAGCATGCAAGCTGCTTGTGTCGCTGGGGGTGCAGATGCGCGTATTCAAGCGGCTCTGGCAGCAGGCTGTGATATGGGGTTAGTGTGTAATGATCGTAGTGCAGCATGTACAGCACTCGATGGTATTACAAACTTAGAGCTACCAAATCAAGAGCGTTTAGAACGTATGCGTGGTCGAATTCCACAAATCCAAGTTGGTGAAACTTTATCGCTTGGAAATGACTGGCAAGCTGTCAAAACAGCCATTGAAGAGTTTAAGAATTCACTCTAAATTCTAGTGCAAGACCATATTTGACTGATAATTAAAAAATTGTCAGTCAAACCACACAAAAACAATAAATCGAGTTCAGGACGAATGACACAACACCTTTCAAAACACCGCCACATTTCTTTTACAGCTCACTATACAGGCTATATCTGGTATCAAATGGGGATCTCACATGAAGCACTTGCCACCAGTAAAGGCAAATCACTGGCATATTTAATTCACCCATTAGAGTCTTGGGCAGAGAAATATGTGGGAGGCAGCATGCGCACGACGCTTAAACAGCGCCATACCATGCTTGATCATGATTTAGAGAAGTTAATTCAAGAAAACCCTGATTTACAGGTGCTTGAAATTGCTTGTGGTTTATCACCTCGTGGCTGGTGGTTTAGGCAGCATTATCCTTCCATTAGCTATCGAGAGCTTGATTTGCCCGATATGGCTCATACAAAGCAAAATGCATTACAACAAATTGAAAAAAATGCACCTGAAGTTTTATCAGTCGATTTATTTACCGAAGCCTTTGCTCAAGCATTCGAAGTGTTTGACTCTAATCGCCCACTAGTTGTAATCAGTGAAGGTTTAATTAACTATTTTGATAAAGACTTATTAAAGCAACTGATCCAATCCATTGCCCACTATGGTGCTTCCTTTAAAAAGCTTCATTATTTAACCGACCTGTATCCTGAACCCGTTAAAAACAAACTTGCAAGTATTATCTGGAACAGTAGTAAATTACTTAAACTTATGTCTCGAAGCTCATTTAGTTTTCATTTTAAGACTCCACTAGAAGTGAAAGACTTTTTTAAAGATGCAGGCTTTAGTCAAGTTAACGTTGAACAACCGCAAATATTCTTTGGACAAGTTTCTAAAAACAGCGATGAAGAGCATTTAGGGGACTTAGTCTGGACTATCCATACTCAATTAAAGTAAAAAAATGGAAGCCTCGTGAGTTTTGAGGCTTCCAAATCATAAAAGAATTAAACGTTAAGCTGCTTGTTTCTGGCGAGTAATGAAGCGGCTTAAACGGTCAGCAAGTTCAAAACTACCATGTTTAAATAAGGCACGGACTCCTTGTTCAGTAGCTTCAAAGATTAAACACTCAATCGAAAAAGCGCCCTCTTCATCTTCTAAATGTAAAGCCAAATCACGTGGATGTTCATTTACAAACTCAAGCTGTGCTACATCATCTAATTTCAAATACATTCCAAAAAAAGTCACATCAATAATCATCACTGGCACCTCTGTTTCACATTCACGGTGGCTCAGTTTCGTTTTAGGCTGGAGAACTGGTATACGCTCTTCACCTCGGCGTTCCATGTTTTGCATTTGCTCACGCGTCATTGGAATAATGCCATCCAGATTTTGGATAGGTTCACCTTTCAAAAATGAAGTGAACAAACTCATAGTTTCTTTACGGCGCTGGAGCTGCGGCACATGGTCGGCGTTAGCAATCAGAGCAAATTCCATATCTGGACATTGCAAAGCAAAATTGGCATTTTCATGAGGCAAAGTAAAACTATCGTACTGCCCTGCTGCGACCAGTGTCTTACATTCTGGAATAGGTACATCTGTTAAACGCAAAAGGCGATTACAGTTAATTTCATAACGTTCTCTTTCAGTACCCGTAAATTCTGCCATTTGCCTAAAAAATAATTTTTTAGCTGTAGGCGACATACGTGTTTTATCTAATTTGGCATGATTCACCAAATATAAAATTACCGCTTGCCCAAACTCTTCCATACGATTTTCTTGCATGAGTTTGAGCGACTCTTCCAGAATCATCCGCCAGCTTTTACGGGTCTTTTGCATAACACCCATTAAAATCATACGGTCCATCAAATCTGGACGATGATAAGCAAAACATGAAGCAACAACTGAACCCAACGACATTCCCATTACAGAAACTTTTTGAATTCCGACGATATCTAGCCAACGTCCTAACATTTCCGACAAATCGGGAAGCTCTAATGTTCCAGCAGAAATTCCGGTATCTCGATTGGTAATTTGTTGATTTGCGCCCATAGATGGCAAGTCGATTAAAATCACCGGGCCACTTTCAAATAGTTGTTCAACACAATATTTATACGAGTTAAAATTTTGAAAAGCACCGCCAACAATCACAATCGGTGTTTTGTGAATCGTTTGTGGGTCTGCAATCGCCATATATTCAATTTTCCAACCGTCAATCCATGTGGTACGAGCTGGCTGTTTAAAACTATCTCTATGGTAGATATCGAAAAACCCAAAACCGGCATAAGCTTGGTTTATCTCCGAATCCATTTGAATAATGGAATTCATATCCTTGCTTCCTCCTTGCTGTAATTTTTTTATGCTGCAAGAGTTCCTTCTTGAACACGTAATCTTTTATGCACAAATCTTTAAAATTTGTATTTGTTTGTATTGCACAATAACATTCTAAACAATTGTCTGAAATATACGCAATCGCTGAATTGACCGCTCATCCTGTTTAAGCCGCGAATAGTTTGCAAAATATTTAAATGTTTTTTTATAGCGGTCACATTTTTCCAAAAAAGCCATTCATTGTTCCGCATTTGACTGCTACTATCGTAGTCATTGGTAAATGATTAAAAAATGCTATGCAAGATTCAATTGAACAATATATGCAAAAAGTTGGGCAACAAGCACGTGATGCTTCACGCGTCTTAACAAGTGCTTCCACCTCACTTAAAAATCATGCACTCTCTGCTATTTATACTGCTTTGGAAAACAACCAAGCAGCTATCTTGGCGGCGAATCAAATCGACATGGAAAAAGGCCGTAGCAACCAGCTCGACAGCGCCTTACTTGATCGTCTTGAGCTTACGCCCGCACGTTTTAAAGGGATGTTGCAAGGTTTAAAAGATGTGATCGCGCTTGTCGATCCAATTGGGGAAATCACGGATCTTGCATATCGCCCCACAGGCATTCAAATTGGGAAAATGCGTGTACCTCTAGGTGTCGTTGGTATGATTTACGAATCACGTCCAAATGTCACACTTGAAGCTGCATCTTTAGCAATTAAATCGGGCAATGCCATTATTTTACGTGGTGGCTCAGAAGCACTTGAGTCAAATAAAGCAATCGCAGAAGCGGTGAAGCATGGCTTAAAAGTTGCTGGTTTACCTGAGCACTCAGTACAAGTGATTGAAACTTCTGACCGCGCAGCGGTTGGTCACCTCATTACTATGGCTGAATATGTTGATGTCATTGTTCCACGTGGTGGTAAAAGCTTAATTGAGCGTGTAACCAACGAAGCTCGTATTCCTGTGATTAAGCATCTTGATGGTAACTGTCATGTGTTTGTAGAAGCTCAAGCAGACTTACAAAAAGCGTTACCAATTACCTTGAATGCTAAAACACATCGTTACGGCGTTTGTAATGCAATGGAAACTCTGCTCGTTGATGAAAAAATTGCAGAAGTTTTCTTACCACACATTGCTGAGCTTTATGCTGAAAAACAAGTTGAGCTACGTGGTTGCCCAGAAACACGTCGTATTTTGGGTACTACTGTCAAACCTGCGACAGAAGAAGATTGGTATACCGAATATCTAGGGCCGATTCTTGCAGTTAAAGTGGTGAGTGGTATTGATGAAGCAATTGACCATATCAACAAATATGGTTCGCATCATACCGATGCAATTGTGACAGAGAACTATACTTTGGCACGTCAGTTCTTGGCTCGCGTAGATTCAAGCTCCGTCGTAGTTAATGCATCAACTCGTTTTGCCGATGGCTTTGAATATGGTTTAGGTGCTGAAATTGGTATCTCAACAGATAAGATTCATGCACGCGGCCCTGTTGGCTTAGAAGGTTTAACTTCTCAAAAATGGATTGTGTTAGGTGACGGTCAAATTCGTCAATAAGTCTCCTACTTAAATAAAAACGCCTGATCCATATCAGGCGTTTTTATTTTGTTATTTCCCACAGAAAAACCAGCCCGAAGGCTGGTTTTTTTTAACCATAGATCAATTAGAAAATAAAGTCGGTATTCACAAATTTCGAATAGTGCTCAGACACCATAGAAGCCAGCATACCTTTACTGTCATCAGTCTGTTTAGCCGCAATCATAGAGCGAATCGAGAATGCACGAAGTGCATCATGCACAGAAAGTGTACCTTCTGCTGAATCTTTACGACCACCAAATGGGAATACATCAGGACCACGTTGACACTGACAGTTGATGTTTACACGACAAACTTGATGTACAAGTGTATCGACCAAATGGCCAATTTGCGCTGGGTCACTACCAAAAATACTCACCTGCTGACCATGATCAGAAGTAGTGACATAATCCAATACAGTTTCAATATCATCATAAACAGCAACTGGTACTACTGGGCCAAACTGTTCTTCGCGATACAGTCTCATCCCCTCAGTCACTGGATAAACTACGGCTGGATAGAACATGGTTTTGCAGAATTCACCCCCTTCCGGATTAACCACTTTTGCTCCTTTTGCCACAGCATCTTCAATCACTTCAGTCATGTAGGCTGTACGGTGCATGCCCGGTAGCGGCGTAATAGATACACCTTTTTCCCACGGCATACCTACTTTCAACTTAGCCAGCTCAGTCGTTAAACGGTTAACAAACTCATCGGCTATCGAACGGTGCACCATCAGCATTTTTAAAGCTGTACAACGCTGACCATTGAATGACAATGCACCCAACAGGCACTCTTTCACTGTCAGGTCCAAATCAGCATCTGGCAAAATGATAGCTGCATTCTTCGCATCCAACCCCAAAATCGCACGCAGACGGTGAGATTTAGGATGTTGCTTTTTCAAGTGGTCGGCCACTTTACTAGAACCAATCAGTGCCAGTACATTAATTTGCCCAGATGCCAGCAAATGCGGCACCACTAGAGAACCTGGTGCATAAATGGTATTGATCACCCCTTTTGGAAATGAATCACGAAATGCCTCTAGCAATGGTTCAAATAATAAGGTTCCAAATTGAGGTGGTTTAAAAATAATAGTATTACCCATCAGCATAGCCGGGATCAGGGTTGCGAAGGTTTCATTCAGCGGGTAGTTGTATGGTCCCATACACAACACAACACCTAATGGAGTACGACGAATTTGACCAATGGTGCCTTCAGCAATTACAAAGCGGGAGTTGGCATTATCCAGATCTTTCAGGGCATCAATGGTTTGACGCATGTAGGTAATAGTACGATCAAACTCTTTCTCTGAATCGGCCAAGCTCTTACCAATTTCCCACATGATCAGCTTAATAATCAGATCTCGTTGCTCTACCATGCGCTGAATAAAATTTTGCATACAAGCAATGCGCTCACTAACCTTCATCATTGGCCATTCGCCACGACCATTGTTGTAAGCTCGTACCGCTGCTTCTAATGCTTCATCACTTTCTTTTTCGCCCATGACTGGATAACTACCAAGTTCAACTTGCTCTAGGCTACCGTCAGGCTGCTGAATCCAGATTGGAGATAATGTTTTCTTGGTTGCACCAGCCCATAACTTCAACTCACCATCCACGAGTGAAACACGCTGATGAATTTGAGATGGCAAACGTACACTTTCAGGAATACCGTCCACTACTGGGAATTTATGCTGTAAATTATTTAACTGATTCATTCTTCTTAATACCTTATTATTTGTATGTCTTTATATATCCCCGAACCGTACACTGTAATCAGTTCTTCTTCGGATCAATACCACTATTATTATCAGTACTCACCTTGCTTGAACCGTAGACCACAAGGTGAATTCTTAAAGCATGGATAGTTTCGATATTTTCTAGATGAATTTACCCCCGACACACACTATCAGTTACCCCTAGCTTTTGGATAACTTGTTCAATGATCTGTTCTGGTGTGAGAGCAATATCAATAGCAATTGCTTCATTCACATCAGGTTCCTCTAATGTATCTAGTTGGGTTTGTAACAATGCCGGATCAAAAAAATGACCAGATCTTTCTGCAAGTCTTTGCTGTAATAGTTCATAAGAACCTTTTAGATATACAAACTTAACATTCTGGTCCTGCCCTCTTAAAATATCGCGATACATCCGCTTTAAAGATGAGCATGTAAACACAGCCGTTTCACCATCTCTTTGTTTTGCTTCAATTGCCTGACGAATAGCTTGCAACCACGGCAAGCGGTCTTCATCGGTTAAAGGGATACCTTGGCTCATCTTACTTTTATTTGCAGCTGAATGAAGCGTATCGCCATCAAGAAACTCACAAGCCAAACGCTCTGATAACAACTCACCAATAAGGGTTTTCCCTGTGCCACAAACACCCATTGCTATCACTATCATGGATTACCTACCTCTAATTACAAAACAGCACTAAGCAACAATGTGAAAGACAAACCAAGTACCGAAATAATTGTTTCCAGTACAGACCAAGTCTTCAGTGTCTGCCCAACTGTCATTCCAAAATATTCTTTGATTAGCCAGAAACCAGCATCGTTTACATGCGAGAAAATTAATGATCCAGAACCTGTCGCTAATACTAAAAGTTCAGGTCTAACGACTACACCTGCTGCTGCCGCAATAGGTGCGACAATGCTACAAGCCGTGGCCATCGCAACAGTAGCCGAACCTGTTGCCAGACGTATGAGAGCAGCAACAAGCCATCCTAATAACAATGGTGAAAGGTTTGCTTTTAAAGCAGTAGAGACGATTTCATTAGAAATTCCACTGTCTCTTAAAATACCGCCGAAACCGCCACCAGCACCAACAATCAGCAAAATACCCGCAATTGAAGCTAGACATCCACCACAGAATTTTTCAATTTGTTCACGGTTAAAACCCTGCATAGTGCCAAAAGTAATAAAGCTGACCAAAACAGCAATAAGCAATGCAATATCAGAAGTACCAATAAAGCGTAATAACTCATTTGGGAATGTTTTTGGTGCAAAGAAAACATCTGCCCAACTACCAACTAGCATCAATGCAACCGGTAGCATGATCGTAAATAAGGTAATCCCAAAGCTCGGCAATTCACGTGTGTTGTTAGCATCTGCTTCAACAAACTGCTTTGCTAAAGGATTATTTTCTGGCAATTTGACATATTTGTTAATCCATAATGCATACAATGGACCTGCAACAACTGCTGTCGGGACGCCAACCAATAAACTGTACATAATGGTTTTACCGATGTCGGCATGGTAAGCCTGTACCGCAAGCAAAGCGGCTGGATGGGGTGGAATCAACCCATGTACGACCGATAAACCCGCAACCATAGGTAAACCAACAATTAATAATGATTTACCTGTACGTTTGGCAATATTGAATGCAATTGGAATAAGAAGTACAAAACCAACTTCAAAAAATACCGGAAGCCCTACAATTAACGCAATGAACATCATGGCCCAGTGAATATGTTTTTCACCAAACCATTTAATTAAAGTAATTGCTATTCGTTCTGCACCGCCTGACTCGGCCATCATCTTGCCAAGCATGGTTCCTAACGCAATCACAATCGCAAGGTGACCTAGTGTTTTACCGGTACCTGCTTCATATGATTTAACAATCCCGTCCATTGGCATGCCAACTGCAAGAGCTAAACCAAGAGAAACAATAATAAGAACTAAAAAGGGGTAAATTCTAAACTTCGCGATCATGACAATCAAAGCAACGATCGCAATTAAAGTATAGACAAGCAACATGCCACCCTGAACCGTCTCCATGTGACACTTTCTCCTTGGAATAATGTTATCTAGGCACTGCCTAAATAAAGGTCTTCAACCAGAGATATACTCATTGTTGAAGCACTCATTTTTTATATTTAGTATGACTAGCAACCGCCAGTCACAGCATCACAAAAAATCTAAAGCACCTAAAAGACACTTTAGATTTTTAAACCACAATTACTTTCGTAAAACTCATAACTGACTTGCAATTTGGGCTAAACGGGTAATTTCAGCCCAATCTTGTGCAGCGACAACAGGTTTAGGCGTTAACCATGACCCACCTACACACACCACATTAGGTTGCTTTAAGAAATCTGGAGCTGTCTCTGCTGTAATTCCACCTGTTGGACAGAAACGTAAGTTTGGAAATGGACCATAAAATGCTTTTAGCATCTCAACCCCACCTGCCTGTTGAGCAGGGAAAAACTTCACAATGTCGTAGCCCAACTCAATCGCTTGAATGAGATCACTCGGTGTCATTACGCCTGGTAAAAGAGGTAAACCTGCATCTTGTGCAGCCAAATGCAAGTCTTTGGTCAAACCAGGTGATACCCCAAATTTAGCACCAGCTTTTTTAGCTTGTGCACAATGCTCAGGCTTAGTAATCGTTCCTACACCTACCACAATGTCATCTGCTAACTGAGATGCACGTTCAATGGCAGCAAGCCCAGCTGCTGTACGTAAAGTAATTTCCAGTACCTTTACACCACCAGCATGCAACGCACGTGATACATGTTCACCTTGTTCGGCAGAGTCAAAAGCCAACACTGGAATTACTGGACCTAATTTGACAACATCTTCAATCTTGCTCATTACTTTGTAATTCCTTTGTCTTAAATCTGCCCTTGTGGCTCTTCGCCAACAAGTGCACCAAACACAGATGCGCCATGTTCAGCAGGCGCTGCTGCCGCACGGAACACACCAAATAATTCACGGCCAAAACCAACTTCGTTTTCTGCCTGATGTTCTGGTTGAGCAACAGGACGTGACTGCCAAGTCTGCTCATCTAACTCAATATCGAGTACACCAGCTTCAGCATCAATGATTAACATATCTCCGGTTTGAACTTTGCCAATCGGACCATTCAATAACGCTTCTGGAGACAAATGAATGACTGCTGGCACTTTGCCTGAAGCACCAGACATACGACCATCGGTTACTAATGCAACATGGAAGCCTTGATCTTGTAAAACGCCCAACACAGGAGTCAAGCGGTGCAACTCAGGCATACCATTAGCACGCGCACCTTGGAAACGGACAACCGCAATAAAGTCTCGGTGCAATTCACCACGATCAAACGCTGCCTGTACCGCTTCTTGCGAATCAAAAACAATTGCCGGTGCTTTCACTTTACGGTGCTCTGGTGCAACCGCAGAAATCTTGATAACACCACGACCAAGGCGACCTTGCATTAAGCGCAAGCCGCCATCTGGCTGAAACGGCGCATCAATGCTACGGAGTACTTTGTCATCAAGGCTTTGAACTACCCCGTCAACCCAAGTGAGCTTACCGTCAATCAATTTCGGTTCTTTGGTGTAATGCAGTAAACCTTTACCAGCGACAGTCGTCACATCGTTATGTAACAAACCAGCCTCAAGTAAGTTACGAATAAGGAATGCTACCCCACCCGCAGCTTGGAAATGGTTTACATCGGCCTTACCATTTGGATAGATTTTTGCGAGCAATGGAACAACAGCAGACAACTCATCAAAGTCATCCCAGTCAATTAAGATGCCAGCCGCACGCGCAATCGCAATAAGATGCAACGTATGGTTGGTTGAACCGCCTGTAGCCAATAAAGCCACAATGCCATTGATAATGGCTTTTTCATCAATAACATGGCCAATCGGCGTGTAGTTGCCTCGCTCGGCAGTTAAGTCAAGTACACGTTTAGCAGCTTCGGCAGTGAGAGCATCACGTAATGGGGTATGAGGATGAACAAATGCCGCACTTGGCAAATGTAAGCCCATCACTTCCATCAACATTTGGTTACTGTTCGCAGTACCATAGAATGTACATGTGCCCTGACCATGATAGGCAGCCGATTCAGCTTCAAGTAAGGCATCGCGTCCTACTTGACCTGTCGCGAATTGCTGGCGGATTTTAGCTTTATCATCATTCGACAAACCGCTACTCATTGGCCCCGCAGGGACAAAAATGGTTGGTAGATAACCAAACTGCAAAGCACCAATCAGCAAGCCCGGAACAATCTTATCGCATACCCCGAGACACAATGCGGCATCAAACATGTTATGGGAAAGTGCAATCGCAGTCCCCATCGCAATGGTTTCACGTGAAAATAGTGATAATTCCATACCGGCATTACCTTGAGTAATACCATCACACATTGCCGGTACACCGCCCGCAAACTGTGCAACACCACCATTTTCACGTGCAGCTGTTTTTATAATGTCAGGGAATGTTTTATATGGGGCATGTGCTGAAAGCATTTCATTATATGAAGACACAATGCCAATATTTGGTTCACGGCCAACTTTAATAATTAATTTTTCATTATCTTCCATGCCAGCAAAACCATGAGCCAGGTTGGCACATGAGAGTGCACCACGAGCTGGGAATTTGCCTTGGGCATGTTCAATACGTTGTAAATATGCAGAACGAGTTTTTTGGCTACGCGCAATTACACGTTCAGTAACTTTTGCCAATACTGGATTCGGCAAGTCCATGCTGGACGCTCCTGTACAACCGGATAAGCCGGAACATAAAAATAGACCAAATGATATATTTCATCATCATTTGATAAGGGGGAGGAACAATATTATTAAGGCAAAAAGCGACATGCAAGCCCTAGTCAACTTTACGGTAATACTCGAGCATCGGTATTAAATACAAATTATGTTTAAGTTTTAAACGAGAAGCTGGTTTTATTTTTGACTATATTTATTGGTATATCTGCCTCTATTAACTATGAGAAAATTCTCATAATATCAAAGCAATAAAATATTCTTATAAATGTATTAATACCGACTTTTTTATACTAAGTTTTATATTAAAAATGTTTATGATTTATTCATTTTAACCTATATATAAACGATTAAAATTTAATTTCATTTACGTATATTATTTGTAATACTCCCCTCTAGTTTGATTAAAATAACAGCACTTCTTTTTTCTTAAAAAATTTATACCAAATATTTGAAAAATACATTAAATAGAAATTCACCTTTCATAAATATATACAAAAAACTGTTTAATTCTTCTACAAAAAAACAATAAATACAGTGGTTAAGCTTTATACTGAGCGAATATTAGTTATAAAAAATTTAATGGTCGATAGTGCTTAAGTCTAATGGGCTAAAGTCTATCTTGGACAGAAAAACAACACATGTTAAAACATCACAACCTGCTCTTAATGCATCACACAATTAATGCCTTTTGATCAGGAAGTTAGGAAAACTATTTTTATATCAGGACTTGGGTATTTCAACGTGGCTACATCAGTATTAGTTATTAATTGCGGTTCTTCATCTATTAAATACGCACTGGTTTCAGAGCGTCGTGAAGATCGTATTTACGGTTTAGCAGAAAACTTAGGGGCAGCTGATGCTCGTATTAAAGGGATTACCGTCGGTGGAGAACCGCTAGAGCTTTCAATTCCTTATGCTGACCACGCCAAAGCTTTAGAAACTTTACTTGCACGTCTTGCAAACTATAAACCTCAAGCAATCGGTCATCGTGTCGTACATGGTGGAAGCCTTACCAAAGCTGAACTACTCACCCCTGAAATTGTAGAACGTATTCGTGCAGCCACTCCGCTTGCACCGCTTCATAATCCTGCTCACTTAATCGGGATTGAAGCAACGATGCGCCTATTCCCTGAATTACCTCAAGTTGCCGTATTTGACACCGCATTTCATCAAACTATGCCTGCACATGCATACCGTTATGCAATCCCTAAGTTTTTATATACAGAACATAATGTTCGTCGCTATGGTTTCCACGGTACAAGCCATGCTTATGTGTCTGACCGCGGCAGTGAACTGGCAGGAAAATTCCAAAAAGGCGGTTGGTTAACAGCACACTTGGGCAATGGTAGCTCGACTTGTGCAGTGTGGAATGGACAAAGTGTTGATACTTCTATGGGCCTTACTCCACTTGAAGGTGTTGTAATGGGAACACGTAGTGGTGATGTCGATCCAAGCTTACACAGCTTCCTTGCTAAAAATCTTGGCTGGGACTTAGCAAAAATCGATAAAGTTTTAAATAACGAAAGTGGATTACTTGGCTTATCACAACTCTCTAACGATATGCGTACAGTGATTGAAGCTGCTGAAAATGGCAATGAAGATGCTTGCCTTGCGATTGAAGTATTTAGCTATCGCCTTGCAAAATCACTTGCTGCCCTAAGTTGTGGTTTACCAAGTATTGATGGCTTGATCTTTACAGGCGGTATTGGTGAGAACTCAGCTTATATACGTGAAAAAACTCTAGCTTATTTACCTCATTTCGGTTTACAGCTCGATAAAGACCAGAACAACAATTTAAAACGTGGTACAGAAGGCCGTATTGATAGCGGCACAGGTCCACAAATCTGGGTGATTCCAACCGATGAAGAAGGCCGTATTGCCAAAGAAACTCGTCAGGTTGTAGAAGTTTCACAAAATACATCTCCTGAAGTTAGCCTTGCTTAATTACAGAAGTCAAAAAACGCTATTCATTTATTTATAGGTTTATATGAATACAATTTTATTAATTCCTACAGGTGAAGGGGTTGGTTTAACCTCTGCCTGCTTAGGTATGATTTATGCACTTGATTGTAATGGGATTAAAGCAGGCTTTTTAAAACCGTTCTCTCAGGTAGATCAAGAAAATTTAGACCGAACTACATCTTTATTTGGTCATTTATTTCAAAGCAAAACTGTCCAATCCATTTCTCATGAAAAACTAACCCAACGCATTGCGGCTGGTGAAGTCGATGAGTTACTTGAAGAAGCAGTAAGTCTTCATCGCAGTATCGCAGCAGATAATAATGTGATTATTGTTGAAGGCTTATTACCAAATGGGCAAGACCATTTTGCCAGTGAACTTAATGCAAGCCTTGCACAAGCGCTTGATGCTGAAGTGGTTTTAGTCAGTACAGCAGATATTCAAAACCCACGTAAAACAGCAGAGAAAGTTGAAGCTCACTTACGGCAGTTTGGTGGTGCAACCTCTAACCGAACAGCGGGCGTACTCTTTATGCGTACACGCGGGTTATCTGAAGAGACAGCTCAAATACCTGTCGCATTTGACCCGTCGTTACGTCCAACCGAAGACATCGCAAAATTTACGGCAGAATTGCAAAAATATAACCGCTACTTTGGATCAAGCGATTTACCAATTATTGGTCTAGTTCCGTTTAGTAATACCTTAAGTGTACCTAGAACATTGGATATCGCGAGCGTGATTGATGGCCAATGGATAAATCAAGGCGAAGCAAAAACACGTCGTATTTTGCACTCAAGTTTAATTGCCTCAAGCATTGAATATGAACTGAATAAATTCATTGCTGGCGAACTGATTATTAGCGCTTCTGAACGTACCGATGTATTACTGGCAAGTAGTCTCGCCACCAGTAATGGCATTCCACTGGCAGGCTTGGTGTTGACTGAGCGTGAAGCTCCTGCTCCCAAGCTTTTAGAGTTTTGCCAAAGTGCAATTAAACAAGGGTTGCCAATTTTACATACCCATTTAAATACACTAGAAACTGCGCAGCGCCTATCCGATTTTGGTAATGAAATTCCAACCGATGACACTGAACGTGCCGAACAAGTGACCCGATTTGTTTCAAGTCACATAGATGTCGAATGGCTTAAACAGCATAGTAATAACGGTGCTATACCACGTCTTTCCCCTTCTGCATTCCGTCATGAACTGGTGCAAAAATCAATTGCAGCTAAAAAACGGATTGTCCTTCCAGAAGGTGATGAGCCACGCACTATTGAAGCTGCTACTATATGTCAGGCTCGTGGTATTGCGCATTGTATTTTGTTAGCAAAACCAGAAGCTGTACATGACGTAGCAAAAGCACGTGGTATCGAGTTACCGGCTGGGTTAGAAATTATTGATCCAGATCAGATCCGTGACCAATATATTGCACCAATGGTTGAACTCCGCAAAGGCAAACTCAACGACCTACAAGCTAAAGAGCAATTACAAGATACTGTAGTTCTCGGCACCATGATGCTAGCTCTAGATCATGTGGATGGATTAGTTTCGGGGGCAGTTCATACAACCGCCAATACAGTGCGTCCAGCTTTCCAATTGATTAAAACCGCTCCAGCATACTCACTGGTTTCATCCATTTTCTTTATGCTTTTACCGGATGAAGTCTATGTCTACGGTGACTGTGCAATTAACCCGGATCCTACAGCCGAACAGCTTGCCGAAATTGCGATTCAGTCTGCTGACTCTGCAAAAGCGTTTGGAATTGACCCACGTATTGCCATGATCAGCTACTCAACTGGTACATCTGGAACGGGTGCTGATGTTGAGAAAGTACAGCAAGCGACTCAAATTGCACAGCAACGTCGCCCTGATTTACTGATTGACGGTCCACTACAATACGATGCGGCTTCAGTTGAAAGTGTAGGACGCCAAAAGGCGCCAGACTCACGCGTTGCTGGCCGTGCCAATGTGTTTATTTTCCCTGACTTAAATACAGGCAACACAACCTATAAAGCAGTACAACGTGCAGCAAATGTAGTTAGCGTTGGGCCAATGCTGCAAGGCCTAAATAAGCCAGTCAATGACTTGTCTCGTGGTGCTTTAGTAGATGACATCGTCTTTACTATTGCATTAACAGCCATTCAGGCCGAGCAGCAAGCTGCTGCCAAATAATTAATATCATTTAATCTTTTCTACCTCTCGCCATTTGATATCCGCTCAAATGGCTTTTTTAATTTTTTAAAGAATAAGCCTGATTCTAGGTTGTTCTTAATTTTAAATAACTTAGCCTTTGTGTTATTCGACTTTCGGTCAAAAGATCAACCAATCCCCCACAAGATTGTCTTTTTGTCATATAATTTAGCCCGCTAGCTAACAGCCCGCTCAAGAGATTTTTTGGTATGACAACGATTATCAAACAAGATGACTTGATTACATCAATCAAGGACGCCCTACAGTTTATTTCGTACTATCACCCGCAAGACTTTATCCAAGCGATGAGCCGTGCTTATGATCGCGAAGAAAACAAAGCTGCAAAGGATGCAATTGCACAGATTTTAATTAACTCTCGCATGTGTGCGGAAGGTCATCGTCCAATTTGCCAAGATACTGGTATTGTTAACGTTTTCCTTGAAGTGGGCTTAGATGTTAAATTTGATTTAACAATGAGCTTAGACGATGCAGTAAATGAAGGTGTTCGCCAAGGTTACCTTGAAAACAGCAACGTTCTTCGTGCATCTGTTCTTGCTGACCCTGCATTTGGTCGTAAAAATACAAAAGATAACACCCCTGCCGTTATTCACTACAAACTCGTACCAGGTAACAAAGTAGATATTACAGTTGCTGCTAAAGGTGGCGGTTCAGAAAACAAATCTAAACTTGCGATGCTTAACCCATCTGACTCGATTGTTGACTGGGTTCTTAAAACCGTTCCAACTATGGGTGCAGGCTGGTGTCCTCCTGGTATGCTCGGTATCGGTATTGGTGGTACTGCTGAAAAAGCCATGATGCTTGCGAAAGAAGCACTCATGGAAGAAATCAACATGGACGAATTACTTCGCCGTGGACCAGAGAACAAAATCGAAGAACTTCGTATCGAAATCTTTGAAAAAGTAAACGCTCTTGGTATTGGTGCACAAGGTCTTGGCGGTTTAACCACTGTTCTTGACATTAAAATCAAAGACTACCCATGTCACGCTGCTGGCAAACCAGTAGGTATGATTCCTAACTGCGCTGCGACTCGTCACGCTCACTTCCAGCTTGATGGTTCAGGTGTAGCTCATATTCAAGCACCAAAACTTGAAGACTACCCATCTGTAACTTGGGATGCTTCACAATCTAAACGTGTAAACCTTGATACCATTACTCAAGAAGAAATGGATTCTTGGAAACCGGGCGACACATTACTTCTTAGCGGCACAATGTACACAGGTCGTGATGCTGCGCATAAACGTATGGTTGAAATGATCGACAACGGTGAAGAATTACCGGTTGATCTTAAAGGTAAATTTATTTACTACGTTGGTCCTGTTGATCCGGTACGTGATGAAGTGGTTGGTCCTGCCGGTCCTACAACTGCAACACGTATGGATAAATTCACACGTAAAGTACTCGAGCATACTGGCCTATTCGGTATGATCGGTAAAGCTGATCGTGGTCCTACAGCAATTGAAGCAATCAAGGACAACAAAGCAACTTACCTTATGGCGGTGGGCGGTGCAGCTTACCTCGTATCTAAAGCTGTTCGCGAAGCTGAAGTGGTTGCATTTGCAGACTTGGGTATGGAAGCAATCTACAAATTTGTAGTGGAAGATATGCCTGTATCTGTTGCAGTTGATGTAAACGGTACATCAATTCACGCAGTAGCTCCAAAAATCTGGCAAGCGAAAATTGGTAAAATTCCAGTAATCGATGCCGCAGCTGGCTAATCAAGAAAAGCACCGGATTCGGTGCTTTTTTTATGCCTTTTAATATTTTTTTGAAATTGAAAAGAATTGTAACAATTGGTTCGCCAATCTGTGCTATTAATGAATACACCCACCCGCCCTACACTGCATATAGGTCATTTCATGACTATTCGCCCTATTCTTAAAAATCTTTCAATCAGTCTCTGTCTAAGCTGTATTACTACAAGCTTATTTGCTTCTCCTGCCAAGTTAAGTTCAGTGAAAGAACTCATGCAAATGAGCCAAATTGATTATCTATTGAAAGAATCAATCAATGAGTTAACGCCTTACTATGATCAACAGGCTGAACAGATCATTAGCAATATTACGGGCATCAAAACTTTAGGCC
Organism: Acinetobacter sp. FDAARGOS_494; assembly: GCF_003812225.1. Classification (NCBI taxonomy): domain Bacteria; kingdom Pseudomonadati; phylum Pseudomonadota; class Gammaproteobacteria; order Moraxellales; family Moraxellaceae; genus Acinetobacter; species Acinetobacter sp. FDAARGOS_494. The sequence goes on along the minus strand of NZ_CP033866.1, from coordinate 2,217,214 downwards.
CGAAAGAAAAAGAGGCAGCGAAAAAGTTAGGCTTACTTTTAAAAGATTCGAGTAACCAGCTGATTAGTAGCCCTAAAACGACTCAAGCCTTACAAGATATTTATTTAAAAACTTATACCGAAGAAGAAATCCAAGCAAATTTAAAGTTTTTGAAAACCCCAGAAGGCCAATCAATTACCCGTAAAAACGTACAGATTATGGGGCAAATTTCAGAATATATGATGGAATTGGGACAGCAAACTTTTAATGACCCTAAAGCACGAGATCATATGCAAGAAGAAATGCTAAAAATTATTGCACCCTTAATGAAAGATAAAGAAAAGTCTTAACTTTTCTTTATCGACCTCAAATTGTTACCACGTTAAGGGGTTCCACAATTTAAATGGTTTTATCAGATGTACATCTGACTTTTCATTATATTTAGCAGGTTTTAATTCTTGGGGCTTATGACGTATTTTTCCTGAAGCATCTTCAGCAACAAAATTATAGCTAGAAGATTTAAGCTCGGTAAATGCAATTTCTCTACGACCAATATTATCTTGCATTAACATAAATGGACCCGTGTGCTCACTACGGTCCATTTTATTTTCTTCATCATACTTCAAATAATAAGATGCGCCTGCATCTACCGTAATATCGATATATTTAGGTTCTTGAAAATGGATCCCCAACAAAGGGCGGCTCGCTGAAATACGGTAGGTTCCTGCTGGCAGTTCAATCCAGTAATAATGGTTATGCAATAAACTTGGAATTCGTTTGCCATTTACAAATAAATTGATGGCTGCAATTTCTTGACGATTCCATTTCGTGTCTGGACGGTAAAGATAGACAACTGCTGCCTGCTCATTTTGGGGTTTAACTGGCGCAAATGTCTGACCTAACTTTTGATTTACCCATCCCCCTACAGTGAAGCCCCCTAAACGATATTGATCCAATAAACCGGGTTCTTTATCAACATCAACTTTAGGTAAAGTGGCAGTCAGTTCACCTGAATTCTTTTCTAAGTGTGATGAACTTTGGCAACCTGCAAGTAATGTGGCACAACTTAAAGCAATAATTAAATAACGCATGACATCCCTCAAAGCGTTTTCTTTTGATTTTTCTATATCGCAAAACTATGCGTATTTTGTTTTTTTAGATTAACACCACCTACATGAATTGAAAACAAAAAAAGCATGAATCACCGAGGCAATTCATGCTTTTTAGATGAATGAAATCTAAGCAGACTTCGAATCAATTACTTTTAAATCTGCCTTAGCAACACTTTCATGTGTTACTGCTTCTTTAGGCTGACGTTCTGACTTGTAGACAGGTTCAGCTTCACCATTAATAACTGCTTCATTAATGAAAACTGTTCCTACATCTGTACGGCTTGGCAAGTCATACATCGTTTCAAGTAGAACATTTTCCAAAATCGAGCGTAGGCCACGAGCTCCGGTATTACGCTCAAGCGCACGCTTAGCCACTGCACGTAAAGCTGAATCTTCAAATACGAGGTCAACATTTTCCATATTGAACAGGTATTGATACTGACGAGTTAATGCATTTTTCGGTTCAGTCAAAATTTGCATTAACGCTTCTTCATCAAGCTCTTCAAGCGTTGCAATCACTGGTAAACGGCCAATGAATTCTGGAATTAAACCAAATTTAACTAAATCAGTTGGCTCAACTTGACGGAATAATTCAGCAAGTTTTTTGGTTTCATCTTTGTTTTTAACATCAGCCGTAAAGCCAATTCCGCCTTTCTCTTGACGCTGTTGTACAATTTTTTCCAGTCCAGCAAATGCACCACCACAAATAAATAGGATATTTGAGGTATCAATTTGAATGAACTCTTGCTGTGGATGCTTACGTCCACCTTGTGGTGGAATTGAGGCTACAGTACCTTCAATCATCTTAAGCAAAGCTTGTTGTACACCTTCACCAGACACGTCACGAGTAATCGACGGATTTTCAGATTTACGTGTAATTTTGTCGATTTCATCAATGTAGATAATACCCTTTTGAGCTTTTTCTACATCGTAATCTGCTTTTTGCAAAAGTTTTTGTACGATATTTTCAACGTCTTCGCCAACATAACCCGCTTCCGTCAAAGTAGTCGCATCTGCCATTGCAAACGGCACATCTAATAAACGAGCCAATGTTTGAGCAAGTAATGTTTTACCTGAACCGGTAGGCCCAATCAGTAGAATGTTACTTTTAGCAATTTCCACATCTTTAGACACATGACCAGATTGCCCGACTTTTAAACGCTTATAATGGTTATAAACGGCAACAGATAATGTCTTTTTGGCAAGATCCTGACCAATCACATATTGATCAAGCGCAGCACGTATTTCATGTGGTTTTGGCAATGCCTTGCTTGCCCAGTCACCTGCTTCAACCTGTTGGCTGGTTTGTACAAGGTCTAAGCAGACATCTACACACTCATTACAAATATATGCGTCCTCGCCCGCAATCAGTTTCCCGACTTCAGACTGCGTTTTACCGCAAAATGAACAATGTTTTTGTCCTTGAGGATGTTCGGACATATTCTCTCCACAAATAGAATCTTAAATATGAGGGCAAGCGATAGGGTTAAATGACTATATGGAGGCGCTTTCCAACAACTCAAGCCACTTAATATTTTCCCTTATGGACGCTTACTTAATACCTGATCGACCAAGCCATATTCTTTTGCTGCTTGTGCAGTCATAAAGTTATCACGATCGGTATCACGAGCAATCGTGTCATAGTCTTGACCACTGTGTTCTGCCATCAAACGGTTCAAGCGCTCTTTAATAAATAGAATTTCACGAGCATGAATTTCAATATCTGATGCTTGACCACGGAATCCACCTAATGGTTGGTGAATCATTACACGTGCATTTTCAAGGCAATAGCGTTTACCTTTAGCACCAGCATTTAATAAGAATGCGCCCATAGATGCAGCCTGCCCCATACAGTATGTCACTACATCAGGTTTAATAAATTGCATCGTGTCATAAATCGCCATACCAGCAGTGACCGAACCGCCTGGCGAGTTAATATAAAGATGGATATCTTTATCTGGGTTTTCAGCTTCCAAGAACAACATTTGGGCAACAATCAAATTTGCCATGTTGTCTTCAACTTCACCAGTTAGAAAAATGACGCGCTCACGTAAAAGTCGTGAATAAATATCAAAAGAACGTTCGCCGCGAGAAGATTGTTCAACCACAACAGGAACTAAAGCATTTTCAATTGTTGGAACATACATACGTTATTTATTCCTAAATTTTTTGTGACTTAACCTATGGCAACAATATGCGGGATAATTTCTCAAATTGCAAAAGGTTCGCACTGAAATATTATATTATTTATACCTAAGTACTTAAGACGTACTCAAATTAACCATATACCTAAAAATGAAAAAGGCGCCTAAAGCGCCTTTTCCTGACTTCTCAAAAGATTAGCCCATACGGCGAGCTTGTTGTTCTTTCAATAAATCTTCATAAGATACTGCTTTATCAGTCACTTTAGCAGAAGCTAAAATGTGATCAACAACTTGATCTTCTAACACAACAGCTTCAATTTGAGCGCGTTGTTGAGCATCATTTTTGAAGTATTCAATCACTTCAGTTGGATCTTCATAAGAAGAAGCCATGTCGTCGATGTAAGCATCAACACGTGCTTGGTCAACTTCAAGTTTAGCATCAGCTAATACTTTGCTTACCAATACGCCAAGCTTAACAGAGCGTTCTGCTTGTTCTTTGAACAATTCGTCAGGAAGCATGCTCTTGTCAAAAGATTGCGCGCCTGCACCACCAAATTGTTGAGTGAACTGTTGAACCATTTGTTGACGTTGACGGTCAATTTCTTGAGCAACCATTGCAGCTGGAACTTCAATTTCGTTAGCAGCAACAAGAGCATCAAATGCAGCTTGTTTAACTTGGTTACGTAAACCATTGCGAACTTCACGTTCCATGTTTTTACGAACGTCAGCTTTTAATTTTTCAATGCCTTCTTCTTCAGAAACACCGAAGATTTTTAAGAATTCAGCATCAATCTCTGGAAGTTTAGGCTTTTCAACTTGCTTCACAGTGATTTTGAACTGAGCTGCTTTACCCGCTAAGTTTTCAGCTTGGTAATCTTCAGGGAAAGTTACATCAATAACTTTCTCTTCACCAGCTTTCATGCCAATGATGCCGTCTTCGAAGCCAGGAATCATACGGCCTGAACCTAACACAAGTTTAAAGTCTTCAGCAGAACCGCCTTCGAACTTCTCACCGTCGATAGAACCTTCGAAGTCAAAAGTCACTTGCATGTCTTTTTTCGCCATACCCTTGGTTACAGCCCAAGTTTGACGTTGCTTTTGCAAGTTTTCGATCATGGTGTCAACGTCAGCGTCTTTAATTTCAGCTGTTTTACGCTCAACTTCCAAACCGTCAAATGCTTTTACTTCAACTTCAGGATAAACTTCTACAGTTGCTTCAAAAACTAAAGCATCTTCTTTATGTTCAACTTTCTCAATGTTCGGCATACCTACCGCATTGATTTTTTCTTGTTGAATTGCTTCAAATACGCTGTCACGAATGATGTCATTCACAACTTCTTGATAAATACTTGCACCGTATTCGCGGCGAACAACGTTTGCAGGTACTTTGCCCGGACGGAAGCCGTTGATCTTCACAGTTTTGGCAGTGCGCTTCAAACGAGCTTCAAATTGCTCGTTAATACGGCTCGTCGGTACAGAAACATTTAAACGACGGGCAACGCCCGAAACCGCTTCAGTCGTTACTTGCATGGCTTCCTCGATAAAAATTAGTTAGTAGGAACAGTTTTTAAAAAAGTGCTGTATTATATGACAACTTTTAAGATATACAAAATTAACCGATCAGATCATAAAATTGAAGGACGTATTTTTAGGAAATTTCACAGTAATTTTATGATTTTTTAATTTTTTTTAATGCAACGTTAAGCAAAAGTAATTTTTTAACTATTCTTTACAAATCTAAAATTACAATTAATTTTAATAAAGTTATCGTTTTTGCAAACAGTTAAGTTTAATCAATCAATTAGAGCCATTTTGTAACTAAAAGTGATTAAAACTTTCACATTTCCTTCACAATTCTATCGGCAAATCCAATTAACACAAACTGTACATATAAATAAGAATTATTATTATTCGCATAACGTTTATATTTAAGTCCTGAAAGTCATGTCATTGATTAGAACACGTAAAAAAATTGTTTCCTCTGCAATCGCCTCATCGCTCTCGATGATAGCAACAACTGCGATGGCGCAAGAAGCAGTTTCGCAATTACCAACTATCCATACTAAAGCGACTCAAGAAGAATCTTTAAAGGTTGATCAATCAGCAAACTCTAAATTTGTTGCTCCCCTTCTAGATACTCCTAAATCAGTATCAGTTATCTCAAAACAACTTATAGAAGATACCAAAGTAACAACTTTAGCAGATGCATTGCGTACTGTTCCTGGCATTACTTTAGGTGCAGGTGAAGGCGGTAATCCGAATGGTGATCGACCTTTCATCCGTGGTTATAGTTCAGAAAGCTCTATGTATATTGATGGTATCCGCAACTCTACCTCACAAAACCGTGAAATGTTTGCGGTCGAGCAAGTAGAGGTAACCAAAGGTTCTGCATCAGCAATGGGTGGTGCAGGTTCAGTTGGTGGCAGCATCAATATGATTTCCAAGGTAGCTAAAAAGGGTGATTTTCTAGAAGGCTCAGTAGCCGCTGGTACTGATAACTACCAACGTATCACTTTAGATGGTAATAAAGACTTTGGAAATGGCATTGCAGCACGTGTAGCTGTTTTGGGACATCAAAATGAAAAGGCTGTCCAAAGTAATGGGGCTGAATATAAACGTGTTGGTATTGCACCAAGTATTACTTTTGGCTTAGATACACCGACACGTGCAACTTTGAGCTACTATTATTTACAAACTGATGATAAACCTGATTCAGGTATTCCTTATTGGGATTCATCTCTTGGAAAAGCTCAAGGTAAACCGGCTGAAGTCAAACAAGGTACATATTACGGCTGGAAAGATCGAGATTTTCAAAAGCAAGAAAATCACATCGGTACAATTAAATTAGAACACGACCTTACCGACAATATAACTATTACTAATACGGCCATGTATGCCAAATCAAAAAATGATTATGTCTGGACAAACCCAGATGACTCAAAAGGTAATGTTGGCAAAGGTCTTGTTTGGCATCGTTTGAACTCAGCTATTACAGATAGTGAGACATTTACCGATCAATTAGCACTTACAGGTAAATTTGATACTGGCTTCTTAAAGCACAGATTTAATGTAGGAGCAGAGTACAGCAAACAAAAAACTGATAAAGGCGGCTATAACATTATTGATGCCAAAGGTAATGTTTCTAGTACTGGCTTCTATAGCGATTGTTCAGACTTATCAACAAATTGGTGTACTTCGCTCAATGGTCCAACTCAAAAGCCATTTGTTGACCGTTTACAAGCACGCCCAGACTTTGATGCAACTGTAGAAAGTACTTCTGTCTACTTACTCGACAATATTGAGATCACACCAAAATGGTTATTAGATCTTGGCCTACGTTGGGATAAGTTTGAAGCTGAACAAAACTTCTTAGCCACTTCTAGTGCAGCGGCCTATACAGCAAAAAATGATTCAGATTTCGTGACCTATCAAGCGGGCATTACATTTAAACCAACAGAGAATGGCTCAATTTATACAAGCTATGCAACCTCAGCTAGTCCAGTCGGCTTAAATGCAGGTTGGGGGGATAATAGCGAAACAATTAATGCCAATAATCAAATGATTGATCCCGAAGAGGCACAAACATTTGAAATCGGTACGAAATGGGATTTCCTAGATAACCACCTAAATTTAACAGCTGCTATTTTCCGTACTGAAAAACAAAATACACGTGTACAAATCGACCCAACTACTTATGCAAATGTAGGTGAAAGTAAAGTTGATGGTTTTGAATTAGGCTTAAATGGTGAAATTACTGATAAATGGAACATTTCAGCTGGCTATACTTATTTAGACAGTGAACTAACCAAAAATGGTAAATCTTGCCGTAGCGGAAAATGTACTGACCAATCCATTTATAATGGCAACCAAATGCCAAACGTACCTAAGCAAGCTGCTACGTTATGGACTACCTATAGAGTACTTCCACAATTGACGGTAGGCGCTGGCGCTGTTTACTCTGACAAAGTATATGGTGATGTAGCAAATACTAAATGGGTTCCATCTTACGTACGTTACGATGCGATGGCACGTTACAACGTAAATAAAAATGTTGATCTTCAATTAAATATCAACAACCTATCTGATAAGCGCTATTTCACTAAAGCTTACGCTTCTCACTATGCAACAGAAGCAGAAGGCCGTAGTGCAGTTCTAGCAGTTAACTTTAAATACTAAGTTAACCTAGAATCCCATAATATTTTTATGGTTTATAATATAAAATAGCCTCTCTTGTTAGAGGCTATTTTAATTTTCTACTATTATTACTCGCAGGTATCACCGTGATCCATCATATTCCCAATGTCTTGAGTAAAGAGCAGGTCCAATATTTTCGTAATGAAATGGATAAAATTGAATGGGTCAATGGCAAAGTAACCGCTGGTACACTCTCTGCAACTGTAAAACGCAATCAGCAGCTACCTGAAGATCACCCTCTTACTCACCATCTCAGCAATATTATTCTTGAGGCACTAGGCACACACCCTTTATTTTTATCTGCTGCAATTCCACTTGATATCATCCCTCCTCTTTTTAATCGTTATGAGAATCAGGAGTCTTTTGGTTTCCATGTAGATAATTCTATCCGACGCATACGTGGTACAAATGAACGGCTTAGAACTGATTTGTCATGCACTTTATTTTTAAGCGAACCTGAAGAATATGAAGGTGGTGATCTGGTCGTAGAAGACACTTATGGTTATCACGAAGTGAAACTCCCAGCAGGAGATATGATTTTATATCCATCCACCAGCTTACATGAAGTGACTGCAATTACTTCTGGCTGCCGTATTGCTTCTTTTTTCTGGGTGCAAAGTATGGTTCGTGATGACGCCGAGCGACATATGCTTTTTAACTTAGATCAAACGGTACAAAACCTAAGAATGCAACTGGGTGATAATCATAGTGAAGTAATTAAACTGACTAACCTTTACCATAATCTCATGCGTAAATGGGCTGAACTGTAACACTATTTATTTTTGCCTTATTTGAGCTAATTAATTATTTTTACCTCAATAAGGCAAAATAATGAAAATTATTTTCAACAAAACATAAAACAATGGAAAATTAGAAAATTATTTTCTAAACACTGAAATTAAAATCTCTATAAGACTTTTGCACAACGTGTAATCATCGTTTAGATGTGGTATATCTAAACAATAAGCATATTTGCAAACCACCAAACTTACTATTTCATGGTCTATAGATGAAAACGAATTACTTGTTTGCCCAGCCTACTCAAGCAAGACATCATCTCGAACTCCTGATGCTGCGCCTCGCGCGCGTATAAATTTTTGTCTGTATTTTAGAGCAGACCTTTTCAAATTCCCTTTAATTTTTCTGTATTAGATACCATATATAACTGTAGACGTTGCCTTTCACACGATACTTGACGCAACCGTGCTACGAGATAAGGAGTTTTCTCATGATGTTGGCTGACCCTAGCAAAAAATACCGCCGTATGTACCAGCGAGTCGATTTACCAGACCGCCAATGGCCAAATAATGAAATTACAAAAGCGCCAATCTGGATGAGCACGGATTTACGTGATGGTAACCAAGCAATTTTTGAACCGATGAACATGGAACAAAAGTTCAAAATGTTCAAAATGCTTGTAAAAATCGGTTTTAAACATATTGAAATCGGCTTCCCTTCTGCGTCTCAAATTGACTTCGATTTTACTCGTATGTTGATCGAAGAAAATCATATTCCTGATGATGTATACATTGAAGTATTGGTTCAGGCACGTGACCATTTAATTGAGCGTACTTTCGAAGCTTTAGCAGGTGCTAAGCGCGCAATTGTGCATATTTATAACTCTAACTCTCCAACTTTCCGTCAAAAAGTGTTGAATGTAGATGTTAATGGCGCAAAACAGTTGGCGGTGAATGCAGCTCAGAAAGTGAAAGAATATGCTGCGCAATATCCTGAAACTGACTGGATTTTCCAGTATAGCCCAGAATGCTTCTCTGCAACTGAATTAGAAGTAGCGAAAGAAGTCTGTGATGCGGTTACAGAAATTTGGGATGCACGCCCAGATCATAAAGTTATTTTGAACTTACCTGCGACTGTCGAAGTTTCAACACCAAATGTTTATGCAGATCAAATCGAATGGATGCATCGTAATTTGGCACGTCGTGATGGCGTGATTATTTCTGTTCACTGTCACAATGACCGTGGCTGTGGTATTGCTGCATCAGAACTTGCCATTATGGCAGGTGCCGACCGTGTGGAAGGCTGCGTATTTGGTAACGGCGAACGTACCGGTAACGTTGACGTTGCAGCAATTGCATTGAACATGTACACCCAAGGTGTAGCGCCAGAATTAGATTTCTCTAATATTAATGAAGTCATTGCAACGGTTGAAGAATGTACTGGTTTACCTGTACACCCTCGTCATCCATATGCAGGTGACTTGGTATTTACTGCATTCTCTGGTTCGCATCAGGATGCAATCAAAAAAGGCTTTGAATACCAGAAAAACGAAGAAATCTGGGATATGCCTTACTTACCAATCGACCCGAAAGATTTGGGCCGCGACTATGATGCTGTCATTCGTGTAAATAGTCAGTCTGGTAAAGGCGGTATCGCTTACTTATTAGAATCAAACTATAACGTTGTATTGCCTCGTCGTTTACAAATCGAATTTAGTCAGGTTGTTCAACAATATACTGATGAGAATGGTACAGAGATTAGTGCTAAACAAATCTGGACCTTATTTAAAGACACGTATGTTGAAGTGAAAAACCACCATTACACGGTCAAAAACTATAAGTTATCTGACATTAATGGTACTCAAATTATTGAACTTGAGATTGATGTTGAAGGTGAAACTCAACAATTACGTGGTGAAGGTAATGGTCCTATCTCTGCATTCTTAAATGCACTTCAATTACCAATTGATGTATTGAACTACGAAGAACGCAGTATTAGTTCAGGTGCAAATGCCAAAGCATTAACCTTAATTGAACTTCAAGTGAAAGGTACAGGCAGAGGCTCATTTGGTGCAGGTGTTCACGACAACACAGTCACTTCATCTATTGAAGCTATTATTGCATGTACCAACCGTTTGATTGATCAAGGTGTTTTAAGTACAGATCAGGTTGTTGCCGCCGCTGTTTAATTAAAAAAAAGACTTTGGAAAGGATACCTAGCTTGGTATCCTTTCTTTTTATTCCTGAAAGATTTAAAAGGCGAAATGTTCCCGTGTCTTTTCCAGCTGACTCAGTGGGGTTAGTCACTCCGCAAAAGTTCCAATTTGAAGAACCCTTACATCTTGAATGTGGCCGTGTTTTACCGCGCTTTGAGTTAATGGTTGAAACTTACGGCACTTTAAATGCAGATAAATCAAATGCGATTTTAATCTGCCATGCCCTTTCCGGACATCATCATGCAGCGGGTTATCACCATGAAGATGATAAAAAAGCTGGATGGTGGGATAGCTGTATTGGCCCGGGCAAGGCAATCGACACAAATAAATTTTTTGTAGTTGCGCTTAATAATATTGGCGGATGTAGTGGATCAACCGGTCCAACTTCACCGAATCCTGAAAATGACAATCGTCCCTATGGTCCAGATTTCCCGTTAGTAACGGTCCGTGACTGGGTCAAAACTCAAGCCATGCTTTCTGACCGCTTAGGAATAAGTGTCTGGTATGCGGTGGTCGGTGGTTCTTTGGGTGGCATGCAAGCATTACAATGGTCGGTAGACTACCCTGACCGTTTACAAAAATGTGTCGTTATTGCCAGTGCGCCAAAGCTTTCAGCACAAAATATTGCGTTTAACGAAGTGGCACGTCAGTCCATCTTGTCCGACCCGGACTTCCATCATGGCCGTTATTTGGAAAATGATAGCTATCCGAAGCGTGGTCTAATTTTGGCTCGTATGGTTGGCCATATTACTTATCTTTCTGAAGAAGCCATGAAACAAAAATTTGGTCGTGATTTAAAATCCGGCAAGTTTATGTACGGTTTTGATGTCGAGTTTCAGGTCGAAAGTTATCTCCGTTATCAAGGTGAACAGTTCAGTCGTAACTTTGATGCCAATACTTATCTCATTATGACCAAAGCTTTGGATTATTTTGATCCATCGCGTGAGTACGGTCACTCGCTTACAGAAGCGATGAGTAAAACCAAATGCCAGTTTCTGATTGTCTCATTCACCACTGACTGGCGTTTTGCACCAAGTCGCTCACAAGAAATTGTAGATGCTCTCATTACCAATCATAAACCGGTAAGTTATCTTGATATTGATGCTGAACAAGGTCATGACTCGTTCTTATTCCCGATTCCACTGTATGTCAAAACACTGCGCGCTTTCTTAGGCGGTGAAGAACATTTAAAATCGACTTCACTGGAGGCAAGCTAATGCGTATTGATCAACAACTGGCAGAAAAGTGGATTAAACCCGGCTCTAGCGTACTCGATTTAGGGTGTGGTGACGGTGAATTACTCGCTCATATGAGCCAAAAGCATCAAATTCGTGCTTATGGTTTAGAAATTGATCAAGAAAAGATTGCAATTGCCGTCAGTCGCGGGTTAAATATTATTCAACAAGATTTGAATCTCGGTTTAAGCCGTTTTGCCGACCAGTCTTTTGACTATGTGGTTATGGCACAGGCTTTGCAAGCCGTAGATGCACCCGATGTTTTATTAAGAGACATGGTGCGTGTGGGTAAACAGGCCATTATCACTTTTCCAAACTTTGCACACTGGAAGACTCGCTCTTTTCTAGCATTAAAAGGGATGATGCCTGTATCGGATGCTCTACCATATATGTGGTATAACACCCCCAACATTCATTTATGTACGTTTAAAGATTTCGAAGCACTATGTGCGGAAAATCAAATACAAATTATTAATCGACTCGCCGTCAATGGAAACCAGCAGGGAAGCCTGTTAAGCAAACATGTTCCGAATTTGTTTGGTGAAGTCGCTATTTATCGAGTGAGTGCACTATGAAAAAGACATTATTTAGCACACTAATTGCAGGACTGCTAAGTATGCAGGCTCATGCAGATTATATCGCCCAGCCACAATCGGTTGCGAGCCAAGCTGCGCGCTTCTCCACAATGGGGATTCATGACCTTCAAAAAGCTGCTCAAGCGGGTCAAGCTGGAGCACAGTTTTATCTTGGTACACGTTATCAATACGGCAAAGATGTAGCAAAAGACGATAAACAAGCATTTGCATGGTTTAAAACTGCTGCTGATCAAGGTCTTTCACCTGCGCAATTAAATGTTGGCCGTATGTATGCTGATGGTATTGGCGTTAAGAAAGACGAAGCTATGGCTCGTAAATATTTCGAAAAAGCGGCAAGTAACGGCGATAACCGTGCAAGCTACAACCTTGCGATGATGGAAGAGCAAAAGAAAAACTACGTAGGTGCTTACCAGTGGTATGAACTTTCAACTCGTGATGGCATGCTCGACAATAAAGTGATTAGCTTATCTGAAGGTAAAAAGACGGCTCTTGCTGCAAACTTAACTCAAGAGCAAATCCGTATGGCACGTGACCGCGCGGATAAATGGATTCAAGCACAATAATAATCCAGCTTATACTTACTCGACTAAAACCACCTTATATCACCTATAAGGTGGTTTTAGTTTTTTAAGCTTCTAATTTTATATTCCATTTGTTTTGCTCTATATCCCCTTTCAAAAAACACGTAACATAGCTCACGTTCAATATTGGTTATAAAGTTTGGTTATCTTATGTCTACCCCACATTGGTTTGATCAGGGCTCTTTAGTCCTTGCAAGTAACAACAAAGGTAAAGTCGCAGAGTTTGAAAAACTTTTTGAACAGCTCAAGTTGCCTGTAGAAATTATTCCTCAGGGTCACCTAAATATTCCCGACGCCATTGAAGACGGCTTAAGCTTTATTGAAAATGCCATTATTAAAGCGCGTCATGCCTCTAAAATTTCAGGGAAACCTGCTATGGCTGATGACTCCGGTATTTGTGTTCCGGTTTTAGGGGGTGCACCTGGTATTTATTCAGCACGTTATGCTGGAGAACATGGTGACGATGCAGCGAATAATGCCAAATTATTAAATGACCTTTTGCCATTTCGTAAAAATGGTGAAGCGATTGAAGGTATGTTTGTGTGCGTACTTGCTTTAGTGACGCATGCGGAAGATCCATTGCCACAAATTTTCCAAGGCATCTGGCATGGTGAAATTTTAGAAGCGCCACGTGGTGAAAATGGTTTTGGTTATGACCCACTGTTCTGGTTACCAGAGCTTCAAGTTTCTAGTGCTGAGTTGTCTAAAGAAGAAAAAAATAAGATTAGTCATCGTGGACAAGCGATGCAGTTATTTAGAGAGAGCCTGCAGAAGTAGGCTGATCACAGGGCCAAACTATACAGCGTTAAAACAGATTAAACTTTGTATAGGCGAACCTTACTTTTCAAAGATGAAAAGTAAGCAAAAATCTTTTGTTAGACTGATGGCACTTCCCTGTGCCACAGTCTAACTGGCGGCATCCATGCCGCCTTCGCACAAGTAAATGTGGGGAAGAAAATTTAAAATTAATTATAATGCTACATGTAAAAACATCGCATAAATCGCAATACACACACAACTCACAATCGTCCCTGAAGCGATATAAGCAGCAGATCTACCCGTGCCTTGATAATGGGTTTCTAGAGCTACAATATTGGCTGCCGGTGGCAAGCAAAACATTAAAAACATTACACCGATGTGCTGATTTATATTTGGAATCTGTAAAAATCTATAACTTAATCCACAAAGTACAAATCCACAGGCCACTTTAAATGCTTGAGCTTTTGTACTGTAAATTAAATCTTTTGCATAAACTCTGGTACGGCGCAGCCACATTCCAAGCACACACATACCTGCAAAAGTCATTGCAAATTTAGCAACCTCATAAACCCAATGTATAGCAGGGCTTTCGATATGTTGGGTCCCTAAAAGTCTGAGTACAACAGCACAGAATATCGATATACAAGGCGGAGAAGTTAAAACCTTTTTTAATATATTGAGCTTACTTTGCGGTGCCGTAGTAACGGCAGTCACAGCCCAAGCATTGCCAAAAAGCGACATTCCAATATATAAAGCAACAATTGGAGCAGTTGCTTCAGGACCGAATAAAGCCATAGCAAAAGGAAAACCAAGCCATCCCATGTTGGTATAACTTACGCAAAGTGCCAATAAGCGGTCTTTAAATAAAGCCAGATAAGCAAAGAAAATAATGAACGCCGAACCAAAACTAAAGAGCATTAAGCTCAAGCTTCCCGATTGATAAAAGACCATGTTGTAAATAATCACAATCGGAATCAGGAGTCGTGCAAGCCAAGCTGAGAGAATAGGTTTTACGGTTTCTGAAATGGAGGTCTGAGCAAGTAGAAGTCCTGTGATAAATGCCAATACAGGCAGTAATAATGCCACGCTCTCTCCTCTCGCTCGTCAAAATCAGCTTGTTATGCTACACCTTTTGATTTTGAAATGTATGATCTATTTCAAGTAAATTCGTCTAAGAACGAAGCTCGATAAAATTTAAAAATCCTCCCAAAAAATATTTTTAAAAATCTGATCGTAAGTGTCTACTTATAAATATTGTCTTAAAAATGAAATATAAATGTCACATTCCTGTCATGGCAACCTGTTGATATAAAGCGAACTAAAAAGAGGTATAAAATCATGGCTGGTTTATCTATTTGGCATGTCGTTATTTTCGCAATTGTCGTTATTTTATTGTTCGGTACATCTAAGCTAAAAAATATCGGTAAAGATGTAGGCGGTGCAGTAAGAGATTTTAAAAAGTCAGTTCGTGAAGAAGACGAAGCTGCATCTTTAAATAGCCCTCGTACAATTGATGCACAAGTTAAAACATCTGAAAGCACATCAGTGAAAAGCTAAAGGTTTGACCCATGCTTGATGTAGGAATGACAGAGTTACTCTGTTTTGCAATTATTGCAATTTTAGTTTTAGGTCCAGAGAAGCTTCCGGAAGCTGCACGCTTTGCAGGTCGCTGGTATGTTCGACTAAAACGCTATATTACGAATCTGCAAAACGAGATTGATCAGGAGCTACGTCTGTCTGAGTTCCGCAAAGAAATGCAAGAGGAACTTAACCGCATTGAAGCATTGGAACGTAAAGTACAACAACAGCTTGAAGAAATACAAAAACAGCAGGTTTCAGAATCTTTAGAAGCAACTGAAACAGCTAAAACAACACAAAAGCCTATTCGGAAATGTACTCCTATATCGGGCCATTACAAAGTGCCGTATCTGACTAAAGTTACGCCTTTGGCTCCTCAAACTGATATTTCAGAAACATCTCCTGTTGAATTGAAGATTGCCGTATGAACCAACTGCCTTCAACCGCTGTAAATAGTCAAGAAAACCTAGACCAAATGCCAATCATGAATCATTTGGTGGTTTTAAGACGTCATTTATTTAGGATTGTAGGGGTAACATTATTCTTATTTTTTTGTTTACTACCCTTTCGAAATCATACTTATCAATTATTATCTGAGCCTCTAAGGTTACAACTTCCTGCCTCATCTTCCATGATTGCAACGGATGTTACAGCAACATTTATGGCGCCATTTAAACTTAATTTATTTGTTGCGCTCATGCTGGCAATGCCATTTATTCTTTATGAAATATGGTCTTTTGTTCGTCCAGCGCTTTATCAAAAAGAGCGTCATTTAGCGCTGCCGTTACTGATTGGTAGTATTATTTTATTTTATGCAGGTGTCGCTTTTGCTTATTACATTACCCTGCCTGCCATATTACATTTCTTTATTAGCGTTTCACCTGAAACAGTAGCACCAATGACCGACATTAATAGTTATTTAAGCTTCTGCTTAAAGCTATTTTTAGTGTTTGGTGTCACTTTTGAAATTCCTATCGCGACCTTGCTACTCATTTTGATTGGTGTGGTAAATACGCAAAGCCTTGCTGAAAAAAGACGTTTTATTATTGTAGGATGCTTCTTTGTAGCGATGTTTATTACCCCACCCGATGCGATTTCGATGGTGATGCTAGCAATTCCAATGTGGCTACTTTTCGAAATAGGCTTACTCTTCGGCAAAATTCTTGAGAAAAGAAAAACTCATTCTGCTGAATAAAAATAATATAAAAAATCCTGAACTAAGAAGTTCAGGATTTTTTATGTAGAACGCTTTTTAATCTACAAAGCAATAAACTGTCTTCAAAGTGACTTAAAAATGTAAGAAAAGTGTCATTTTCAATCCATAGAATCGACTCAACAAATATACACACAAAAGTTACGGATTTATTATGACCACTGCTTCTAACCACCCAACACGTCGCGATATTTTAAAATGGTTTACGGGGATCCCTTTTCTTCCATTAGGTGCGATGGCTACGGCAGCAACGTTAGCAGGTTGTAACGATAGCGATAACGACTCATCTATTGTCACTCCGTCAAAGCCAATTAACTTTAAGAATGCAACGTTCACTTCAATGCCAGCTCCTTCAACGGTAGCAGATATTGCCACAACAGCATGTGCATCAAAACTTGCTATTTCATGGGAAGACGGCAGCAAAACAGAATATCAACTCGCTTACAAACCATTCTTCTTAACAGGTACAGAAGTGCCTGATGGTAAAGGAGGAAAAGTCATCGCGGGTGGTTATTACGATATTAATAATAAGCCAATTATTGATAAATCAGTTGCAGGTAAAGAACGTCAATTCTTCTCTGACTGCCCAGATGGTAGTTCTCTCATTAGTTTCAAACAAGCAACAGGCAAAGATTTCACAGATGCTGACAAGAAAGCATTAGGTGTAACCGGTAACCCAGTGTTCCATGTGGTTCAATTTGAATATCTATCAAAAGACCAAAATGGTGGTGATACTTACGGTAAATTATCATCTCCGATTGCTGTCTTAACTTTAGATCAAGATCCAAAGACAGGTCACTTAACTTTAATTAAATACCATAACGTTGATACTTCAAGTGCACATGGACTATGGATTACTTGTGGTGCAAGTTTATCTCCATGGGGAACTCATCTTTCTAGTGAAGAATACGAACCAGATGCTTTTGATCAAAAATTAGGTCAATCACTTTCAACACTTAAAGCCTTCAGTAAAAATATATATGGCGATGAAAACATTGCCAATCCATATAACTATGGCCACTTGCCAGAAATTACCGTAAATGCAGATGGTACTGGTCGCGTTACAAAGCACTATTGTTTAGGTCGTATTTCACACGAACTTGTACAGGTTTTCCCTGATAACCGCACTGTGTTAATGGGCGATGACTATACCAACGGCGGCCTATTTATGTTCGTTGCAGATAAGGAGAAAGATTTATCTGCAGGTACACTCTACGTTGCAAAATATACAACAGTACTTAGTGATACAACGACTGGTCAGATTTCTTGGATCAGACTTGGTCATGCAACAAGTGCCGAGATTGAAAACCTCATCAAGAGCGGCATTAAAGGAACTGATATTTTTGAGTCAGTTCTACAAATTGCTAAATATCCAAGCGATGCAACAATAGCAGAGAAAGAGGCTATTGATGCAGGCGACAAAGGTACTCCTGAGCAACAAGCTTTAGCCAAAGCTGCAAAAGAGCGTTTAAAACTACAACAAGCTGCCCAAAAAGCAGAATTAGAAGCTCAAGGTTTTAAATTTACTTATTTAAGTAAAACTGGCGTATATCTCAAGCTTAAAGATAATAGCGACAGAACTAAACTTGCAGCGGCTTTCCTTGAAACACACCGTTATGCTGCTTACATGGGTGCTTCAATGGCATTGACCAAAAACGAAGGCACAACAGTAAATATTGCAGATAAAAAAGCTTATTCAGCTTTAGCTAATATTGTCGATTCAATGGTTGAAGGTGGTAGCGGTTATCTTGCTGAGCACAACGTTAAATTCCCGAAAATCACTGCTGGTGGTATTTTGGAGCACACATTAACTGGTGGCCAGAAAGACAGCTCAAATGTTGCAATCAATAGTGAGTGGGTACCTAGCCAATCTAACCTTCTCATTAAAGGTAAAGATATTAGCTTTGACAGCTTAGGGAACACCGCTGACCCAGAGCAAATTGCTAGCCCTGATAACTTGAAGTTCTCAGAAAAACTTCGCACTTTATTTATCGGTGAAGACTCTGGTAACCACTTAAATAACTTCTTATGGGCTTATAACGTTGATACCAAACAGCTCATCCGTATTTTATCTACACCGGCAGGTGCTGAATCGACGGGTCTACATGCAGTCGACGAGGTAAACGGTTGGACTTACATCATGAGTAACTTCCAGCATCCAGGTGACGAATGGAACCGTTTCTACAAAGAAAAAGATGGTGTTCGTACTGGTATTAGCGCAGATTTACTCGCTCAAATTGATACTGCAATTAATACAAATTACAGTAATAAATTTGCAGCAGCAGTTGGCTATATCACTGCCGACCCAATTGCACCATCTGTTGTGAAGAAATAATTTCTTTCAACACTATAAAAGAGGCCTGCTTTATGCAGGTTTCTTTTATTTTTAAAGTCTCATTAAAAAAATAAAATTCCTTCAACCTTTCACTAAACGGTCAAATATTTCATTAACTTATCATCAAAACGTCAAAGCCTCGTCACATTCACAAACTAAGCTCATGAAGACTTTTAGAACAATCTCTTTATTTACTTAGGAATTTCCCATGACAGAGCTGACGCCATATCATGAAGACCAAGAATTGGATAATAATACTTCTGACAATATCCACTTTCGTGACATTTTAGAACAACACATCAGTCGTCGTAGTTTAATCACCAAAGCAGCAAGCGGTGCAGTAGCACTGACTTTAGCTTCTACTTTAACTGGCTGTAATGATAACGATGATGACTCTGGCTCTAATAATGGTGGAACCACACCTGTAGATCCAAATAAAAAACCGGAAAAACTCACATTTACGCCCGTAGCTAAAAATTTAAATGATATTGTGACTGTACCTGAAGGTTATGAAGCTAATGTCATCTACGCTTTAGGTGACTCAATCAATCCAAGAGTTGGAGATTGGGACGACAATAATATTCCATCTGGCCCAAGCTTCCAGTTTCGCTCTGGCGACTGCCATGACGGCATGCATTATTTTGGCTTAAACACATCAACAAACCGCTTTGACGAGACTGTGTCAGCACAAGGTTTGTTGGTGATGAATCACGAATATATTAATCAGACCTTCCTTCATCCCAAAGGTCCTACAAAAGTGGATGGACGTCGCCCTGAAGATGAAGTCATTCGTGAAACCAATGCACATGGGGTTTCTGTAATTCATATTAAAAAAGATCCAACCACTCAAAAAGTAGAGATTGTTAAAAACTCTATTTTTAATCGTCGTATTACAGCTTCTACAGTTATGGAGTTTGCAGGTGCTGCAGCGGGTTCAAGCCTGCTTGCAACTCGCTTCTCACCTGCTGGACGTCAAACACGTGGCACTCATAATAACTGCGGTAACGGTTATACACCTTGGGGCACTTATTTAACCACTGAAGAAAACTTTATTGGTTATTTCCAACGTTCGGGTAGCGATGAATATGCACGTACAGATGCAGAAAAAATTGCATTAAAACGTTATGGTTTAGGCGTTAAAAAAGATGAACCTTATCTGTATGAGAAAGATGAAAAAGGTGCACCTAAAAAAGATAAAGATGGCAACATCATTTACTTAAAAGATAAAAATGGTGAGTTAATCCCTAACGTTGATGAACAAGGGCGACAAATTTATTTAGGCACAAGTTCGCGTTACGGCTGGGAAACAGCAATTGGTCAAGTAGAGTCACAAGACTTGTATGATCGCTGGAATGCCGATGTAAAAGCAGCTCAAGCTACCCAAGATTACCGAAATGGGCCAAATACATTTGGCTGGATGGTTGAGATTGATCCATTTGATGGACGCCAAAATCCGGTTAAACGTACTTCATTAGGCCGTTTCGCACATGAAGACAGTGCTTGCCGTGCCGTAGTAGGTCAACCATTAGCATTTTATATGGGTGATGACTCTCGTGGTGAATACATCTATAAATTCGTTTCAACCGCTGTGTGGGACACCAAAGATATAAACGGTGGTTATACAGCTGGCGACAAATACATGAATGCAGGCAAATTGTATGTTGCTAAGTTTAATAACGATGGTTCAGGTCAATGGGTTGAACTTGCTTATGGCAAAAATGGCTTAAATGAAAGCAACACTACCTACCCGTTTAAGTCACAGGCAGATGTTGTTACATTTGCACGCTTAGCAGCGGATTCTGTAGGTGCAACAAAAATGGACCGCCCAGAATGGTGTACGGTCAACCCAGTAAACGGTGAAATCTATGTCACACTCACCAATAACTCAAATCGTGGTAAAGACTATGCAACTGATGCAGCTAACCCACGCAACTATACAGACCTATATGCAGGCACAAAAGAACAAAAAGGAAACGTAAACGGTCATATTATCCGTTTTAAAGAAACTGATGATAAAACGACTGCTGAAACCTTCAAGTGGGATATTTATCTATTTGGCGCAGAAGCAGCAATGGCTTCAAACATCAACTTATCCGGCTTAACAGATAACAATGATTTTTCATCTCCGGATGGTATGTGGTTTGACCCACGCGGTGTTCTCTGGATTGAAACCGATGACGGCGCTTACACTGATGTTACTAACTGTATGATGCTTGCAGCTCTGCCGGGTCAAATCGGTGATGGTGGTACAGCAACAACTTCAAATGGACAGCAAACCATAACAGGCGCCAAAGTTACAGACGCAACTTTGCGCCGTTTCTTAGTCGGACCAAAGCAATGTGAAATTACTGGTATTGCCATGACTCCTGACTACAAAGCAATTTTCATTAATGTTCAGCACCCTGGTGAAGATTCACCAAGTTACGCGAAACCAGAAAGTAACTGGCCTGCCACACAAAAAGACCCAAGCAATAAAACTGCGCGCCCACGCTCAGCAACTGTTGTGATTACCCGTAAAGATGGCGGCGTTATTGCTGGTTAATTGATTTACCCAGAAAAATGCCGATCACTTGATCGGCATTTTTTATTTCTATCGATTTAAGAGAACCTGTTGCTGCACAATTTGACCACTATGTTCACCTTGCTGAGTCTTTTCCAACCATATCCATTCATTATTGGTCATTCTTAAAAAATTCGAACACCGTGTTCCATATACGGGGCTTTGAATAAAAGTCGATGACAATAATTCTTCCATTTCCGGCTGAATGCCCGTGTTTGGCAACAATGCTGTGGTGACCTTACGCTCATCTTCTAAAATATCCCACGCTGCATGCTGCAAACTTAACTCTTCTGTTTTGTGTTGATGCATAGGCAGGAACTCTTGCGTAAAACGTGTACGTAAATGTCTGGTTTTTTCCCAGTGATCGGACATTAAACCATTCGAAACCACATATACGCCGTTGGCTAATACTTGAGGAGCCTCACCGCGGTTACTCATATAGACCGCCTGATCAGCAGTTCCCATAAACAGGTTAAAACCAGCAAAGTTCTGTTGCTGTTGTTCTAATTGCTGAGCAAAGCGAATCGGTAACAAATCAGACTCTAAAAAAGCCTGAACCAAATGACCACGAGAGGTCTCATATTGTTTTTTATCACGTCCATCACGGAAATTGGTTAACACAGCCCATCGGCCCTGCGGCGTAACACCCATCCAAGTACCACCCGACTGTAAGTCTTGCCCTGCAATGATTGGTGTATGTTCCCATTGATACAACAATGCGGTTGGTCGATGATAAAATTCATCACGATTTGAAATCAGACACAAGGGCATATCGTCCAGAACATGCCATGCTAAAGCCACAATACACATTGATTCTTGTTCCCTATGTTTACACATTGAATGTACAACATTTTTCACATCATTCCGCTACAATCTGTCAAAACGTAAGATCAAGGAGCAGCAATGCTGACCTATCCTAATATCGATCCGGTCGCAATACATCTAGGACCTCTTCAAGTCCATTGGTATGGACTCATGTATTTATTGGCATTTTTATGTGCTTGGGGGCTTGCTTCCTACCGTGCCAAACAGCGTGATGGCTGGACATCGGACATGGTTTCCGATCTGGTGTTTTACGGCGCCTTAGGTGTTGTACTCGGCGGACGTATCGGCTATGTGCTTTTCTATGAGTTTGATAAATTCCTTGAAAACCCAATTTGGTTATTCCAAGTCTGGACAGGTGGTATGAGCTTCCACGGCGGCTTCTTAGGCGTCATGATCGCAATGCTATTCTGGTGTAAAAAATATCAAAAAACATGGTTCCAGACACTCGACTTTATTGCCCCTTGTGTACCGACAGGCTTAATGTTCGGACGTATTGGTAACTTTATTGGCGGAGAGTTATATGGCCGTGCGGTCACAGATCCGAATTATCCATTCGGAATGATTTTCCCAACCGATCCATTACATCTGGTTCGTCACCCTTCTCAAATCTACCAAGCGCTTTGCGAAGGGCTATTACTCTTTATTATTTTGTGGTGGTTTAGTTCAAAACCACGCCCACGTATGGCTGTATCTGCCCTATTTTTAATGGGTTATGGTGTTGCACGCTTTGTGATGGAATTCTTCCGTCAGCCGGATGCCGACCAAGGTTTCATCTTGTTTGGCTGGATGACGAAAGGACAAATCCTCACCGTTCCAATGCTACTGATAGGCCTTTGGATGATGTGGTATGCCTACCAAAAGAAAATTTATGACTGGGGCCCTCAAAAGAACAGTTAACATCTAAATCAGAGGAGTTTCGGCTCCTCTTTTTTATGCTACAGTTTTTATCTCCCAAGAAAGAAGATTCGCCATGCTGGAATTCTGGTTTAATACGCAAGTCCCGACTTTTAAAAAATTAATCATTTTAATTATTACCCTCTTAATCTGTATTGGGTTATATCAATATCAACCATTACCTTTAGATACCATTTTAATGTTTACAGGAACTGGGGTTATTTTTTTAATCTGCCGTTACTTTAAATTGCATTTTGCTCAAAGTAACCCGACTGGTTTACTTTACCGCCTATTTACGTGGGTTCCTATCGCTCTTTTATTTGCACTTATCTTTGTAAAAACCATGCCTAACTTGCTGATATGGGGCGTTCAAGGAATCGCTTTTATGGCGCTTGCTGCTTTTATTTTTTCACCTCAATCTTTATTTAACAAATAGGCTCATTTTTATGTTGGCTTATTGGTATAACGTACCGCGTCACATCAAACTCATCTTCATTATTGTCGTTTGTGCTGCAATTTATGCAGCCAATCAAGTCCAGCCTTTATCGCCGACTTACACTGTTCTTAGTCTCGTGTTAGGGTCCGGGCTTCACTTCGGGCAATATTTACAAACAAAAATTCCAGAGCACAGTTCACATAAACTTAAGCTCCAGTTTCTGCTTAGAATTTACCCTCTCATTATTGTTGCTATTATAATGTGGTTACTGCCCCCTCAACACAATTGGATTGCAACAATACAAGCTTTAGGCTTTGTACTGGTTGGATTTTTTCTTGTTTCGATTTATCAAAATCGGGCCAAACGTTTTTAAACAGTAAATGTAGCTCTCTTTCCTACCTATCGTTAAAGCATGCTATTATCTTCCACGGTTTATTAATCCATGAACCGTCTCCCCTTTTATTTTATGGAAATTAATCCGAACTCGAGAGTGTTATGCGTGCATATTTAGACCTTCTACAACATATCCTTGATAATGGCGGTGACAAAGGCGACCGTACAGGCACAGGAACCCGTTCTGTATTTGGTCATCAAATGCGTTTTGATCTCTCTAAGGGTTTTCCTTTACTCACCACAAAAAAAGTTCACTTTCGTTCTATCGTGATTGAGTTACTTTGGTTCTTAAAAGGCGATACTAACGTTAAGTACTTACAAGACAATAAAGTCACCATTTGGGATGAATGGGCAACAGCAGAACAAACTGCCCGTTTCGGCCGCCCAGAACATGAGCTTGGCCCAGTTTATGGCCATCAATGGCGTAATTTCGGCGCAACTAAAAATGCCGATGGTACTTATAACCAAGATGGTTTTGACCAAATTAAATGGTTAATTAATGAAATTAAAACCAACCCAAATTCACGCCGTTTAATTGTCTCTGGCTGGAACCCAAATGAGGCTGGACAAGTTGCTTTACCGCCTTGCCATACGCTCTTCCAATTCTTCGTACAAGACAACAAGTTGTCATGCCAGCTTTATCAACGTAGTGCTGACGTATTCTTAGGCGTGCCATTTAATATTGCCAGCTATGCCCTACTCACCCATATGATTGCTCAAGTGTGTGGCTTAGGTGTTGGTGATTTTGTTTGGACAGGTGGCGATACGCATCTTTATGCCAACCATTTTGAGCAGGCAAAACTACAATTGACGCGTGAGCCATTACCACTTTGCCAATTAAAACTTAATCCGGATGTTAAAGATATTTTCGACTTCAAATTTGAAGACATCGAGATTGTAGGTTACGAGTCACATCCGGCAATTAAAGCACCAGTTGCAGTATAACGACGGCCTCTGTACACGACAAATTTCACAGAACCCTTATCCTATCAGGGTTCTGCCTTCTTAAAATTGCCAAAATTTCCTTAAACTCTTCTTTTTTCCCAAAACCAATTAAACGCTGAATCGCCATTTGAACATAGTCTAAACCATAGCGAAATAAACTCATTGAGAGTCGTCCATGCTTCTTTATTTTTATCGCTTTTTTTTGATCATGTTGCCATTCACCCGTTAAGTAACACCAACAGAAGCTTATAGCTAACACCGCAATCAATTTTTTCACTCGTCTAGGGTCTGTCAAGCGCGTATTTTCAAGATTAAACCCGCGTCCTTTGAGACAACTGAATAAGGTTTCAATTTCCCAGCGTAATGCATAATCCTGAATAGCATTGGCATTAAACTGAGGAGAAACGACGAGTAAAAGCTCTCCATTTTCTAACTGTAGTGCACTTATATATAGTTTCACCCGACCAACCAAAATCCGTCGTTTACGACATTCAATTTGACCAACTTTAAGATGGCGAAATAAATCACTAATTTTATGATTCTTTCCTAAATGATTGGTGACAATGAAGTTTTTTTAACACGAATGCAGAAGTTGATGTCTTGTTCAATTAACCATGTAAACCACTGCTCACCGATAAACTCTCTGTCTGCGAACACATTCACAATACGGTCTTTACCAAAAATGGCTATAAAGCGTTGAATCAAAGCAATACGCTCTTTCGTATCTGAATTTCCACGTTTATTAAGCAATGTCCAAAGGATAGGTATCGCTATTCCACGATAAACGATTGCGAGCATCAGGATATTAATATTTCGTTTTCCCCATTTCCAATTGGTTCTATCTAAAGTCAGTTGCACTTGGTCGAATGAAAACATATTGAAAATCAACTGAGAAATTTGACGATAATCAAAATACTGACCTGCAAAGAAGCGCTGCATACGTCGATAAAATGATTGTGGTAAGCACTTGATGGGCAAGGCTTTAGATGCAGAAGAAAGATTACATGTTTGCTTTAAAATAATCACAAGCATGATGAGCGCAAAGCACTTTAAATGTGACTTGTTCCATTTTAGATATTTGTTTAAGATAAGATATAACTCATTGAGATGTGTCATAGTATTCGTCGTTAGAAAACAATTATTATGACATTATTTCAATGAGTTATCTATTTTTATCGTGTACAGAGAACGACGGCTTAAATTTCATTAGATTACGGTTTAGAGAATAAGATTATGGCATGGCAAAATGTAAAAGTTGTCCACGTTGTCGCAATGGACAAAAATCACTGTATTGGTAAAGGCAATGCGTTGCCATGGCATATCTCTGCCGACTTAAAACACTTTAAAGAAATCACACAAGGTGGTGTGGTGATCATGGGCCGCAAAACGCTTGAGTCTATGGGCCGTGCTCTACCGAACCGTGTGAACTGGGTAATTACCCGTGACATTAACTGGCATTTTGACGGCGTAAAAATTGCGTATTCAATTGAAGATGCTTTAAATGCTGCTTTAGAAGATGCCAAAAACACCGAAAAGCAAGCTTTATTCATTATTGGTGGTGGTGAAATCTTTAAGCAAACCTTGTCAATTGCAGACCGTCTTGAGCTCACTCATGTTGACTTAGATGTACAAGGTGATGCACATTATCCAACAATACCGAGTGAATTTCACAAAACTGCAAGCGAACAGCAAGTAGATGAAAAATCAGGAACTTCATTCGAATTTGCCACTTATAAAAAATAATTTTCTGGTCGCCTATGCACAATATCGGAACACGTGAATTTATTATCGCCCTCCTCTTCGGCGCTTTACATAGTTTATTCACGTTGTTTATTGTGCTTTCCAGCATTTGGGTATGCTTAGCCCTATGGGTCCAACAACCTTTTGGCTGGTTAGGCAGCCGTATTATTATTGGCATATGGATTGCCTTTGCTTTAAGTATGGCGGGTTTATATTTTAATGGGCATATCATTAGCCGTCGTACAGACGTTTTAATCTACCTGTTAGCTTTTGCCTGCTCTTTGGTTTGGTACTTTTCGATTACTGCACGTCAAGACCGTGACTGGAACCCTGAGGTTGCCAATATGCTAAGTTACGAAAAACACGGCGATGTTATTACTTTGCATAATGTCCGTAACTTCAACTGGCATCCTGATGGAACCTATGATGTTCGCTGGGAAACCCGTACTTTTGACCTGAACCAGTTAAATGGCATAAATATTATTACTTCTTACTGGATGGGGCCACAAATTGCCCATACGCTAGTCAGTTTCGAATTTAAAAATCAACAACCTTTAGTTTTTTCGATCGAAATTCGAAAAGAAAAGACTGAAGAGTTTTCAGCAATTGGCGGCTTCTTTAGAAAATATGAACTGAGCTTAATTGCATCTGATGAAAAAGATATTGTCTACACGCGTAGCAATATCCGTAAAGAGCAAGTTTATAATTTCCCGGTCAATATGCCTCGCTCTGAGCAAAAAGCGCTCTTTTTAGAATATCTTAAAAAAGCAGATGAACTACGTGCAGAACCAAAGTGGTACAATACGCTCACAAGTAATTGTACAACTTTAATTTTTGATATGGTTCAAGCCATTAACCCATATCAGCTTCCTAAAGATTATCGGTTAATTGCCTCTGGTTACTTGCCTAATTATTTATATGATCTTAAAGCACTCGATCAAAATATTAGCTTGAAACAGTGGTACCAAATTGCACACATTAACCCACGTACTGAACATTTCGAACAATTTGCAGACCAAAGCAGTGAGCATTTCTCTCAAATTGTTCGACAGGGTTTACCTAAAGTAAAATGAAATAAGTAATGCAATTTTCTTTACTTTTTTATACACGCTTTACTTTGTAATCTAACTAGATAAACCCTATTGTAATAGGCAGGAAATAGAGGAAAAAACAATGCAACAGGCATTATTTGGCGGCGGCTGTTTTTGGTGCGTCGAAGCCGTATTTTTACAAATACGTGGTGTAGAAAAAGTAACAAGTGGTTATGCTGGTGGGCATACAACTCACCCAACTTATGAGCAAGTATGTCAAGGTGACACTCAGCATGCTGAAGTGGTTCTTATCGACTTTGATGAACAACAAGTTACATATTCTCAGTTACTTGATGTGTTCTTTGCAACGCATGATCCAACGACTTTAAACCGCCAAGGTAATGATATTGGTACTCAATATCGCTCTGTTATTTACTATTTTAATGAAGAGCAAAAGCAGGCAGCGGAACACACCATTCAGACATTAAAAGATGATGATCTTGATATTGTGACTGAATTATCCCCTGCTCCTACATTCTATCCAGCAGAAGACTATCATCAAAATTACTATGAAAAGAACCCTTCACAAGGTTACTGTAACTTTGCAATTCCACCTAAGCTGTTAAAGTTACATAGTAAATTCCAACATCTCATGAAAAATTAATAAATGAGAAAATAAAAAAGCAACCGAATTGGTTGCTTTTTTATTACGTGAAACTAGATTTTAGTTTTCACTTACAAAGGCAATATCGCTCAGTCCGGCTTCACTGGCGCGAGACATTACCTGAGCAACAGTATCGTACTTCGACTCTTTATCAGCGCGAAGTTGAACTGTCGGTTTAACCGCACCTTGACCTGCTTCTTGGAAACGTTTTTGAAGCTCATCAAGGCTAATTACTTGAGTATCCCAAGCCACTTCACCATTTGCATTGATACTAATCGTAATTGCTTTTGGTGGTGGATCAATAATTTCAGCAGTTGTTTTAGGAAGCGTTAATGGAATCGATGGGTTGGCAACTGTTGCTGTGACCAAAAAGATGATCATTAACACCAACATAATGTCGATTAGCGGAATGAGATTCATCTCATTCATGCCACTATCGTGGTCTTCACCCAATTGAAAAGCCATTAAGCTTGACCTCCAACATAACTTTGCTGTGCAGTTTTAACATCAGACTTTACAGTTGAGTCTTGCTGCAACATGGTGTCGATTAACAAACTGTGTGCTTGATCTTGTAAATCATGAGCAAGGCCACGATTCGCACGTACACAGATGTTATAAGCCAATACCGCTGGAATCGCAACTGCAAGACCAAGACCAGTCATAATAAGTGCTTCACCTACTGGTGTAGCCACTTGAGCTAAACCTGCCTGTCCGCTCTTACCAACGGCAACTAACGCGTGGAAAATACCCCATACTGTACCAAACAAACCAACGAATGGTGCAATTGAAGCAATTGTTCCTAAAACTGAAATACCTTTATCAGCATTGGCTTTCTCAGCAGAAATCTGACGCAATAATGCTTGCTCTGCAACTGCTTTACGTTGTTCAAAACTCAAAGGTTGTAACTTTGCTTTGAGCGAAGTAATAGCCTGAGAGAGTTGAGCATAAGCTTGTTGTTTTAGTTGGCGAGTCCCCATCAAACGTAAGATGAAAACTGTCCAGGTAGCAATCGACATTGCCAATAAGATGAAATACAGGGTTTTACTCACTGCATCTGCATGTTGCCAATAGATTGAAAAGTTCATATTCGAACTCCTGATTAAGGTTAGCCGTTGGGACTCAAATTCATTTAAGGGGTTAAGTCAAACGGTTGCTCTGCTTTAATTGGATAAGCAACACCGTTTTCCATATAAGGTTTAAATTTTGCACTACGTACAGCACGGACTACCTTGTCATCTAGACTTGGAATACCGCTGCTACGGGTTACGCGCACGTTAGTAATCTTGCCTTTCTCATCGGCTTCAATAAGTACAACAACCGAGCGTGCTTCGCCCTGTAAATCTTTTGGTGAAACAGTCAAACGTGGTGAGCGGCTCCACTGTACACCCGAACCACCAATTGAAACGCGTTTTGGCGATGGATCTGGAGCAGGTTGAGCTTTAGGTGCTTCTTGAACCACTGGCTTTGGCTTTTCAACGACTTTTTCAGTCACAGTAGTCGTTGGCGTTACTATTTTCGGTTCAACTTTAGGTTCTGTTTTTACTGTTTCTTTAGGTGTTTCAGCCTTTTTGACCTGCTGAATTTTTTCCACTTTTTTAGGTGGAGTTACAGGTTTCTCGACAACTTTAACCTCTTTCACTTCTTTTTTAGGTTCCGGCTTTTTAGGCGGTTCTTTTGGTTTTGGTGGTAAAGGTTTTGGTTGCTCTTGAATTTTTACAAAGCGGACTTGTAAAGGTTTCTTTTCAATTGGCTTTAGTTCAGCAGGCTTAATGTGGCTGACTGCCCATAAGACCCCGATATGACCAATTGCAACCGCAATTAGTGCCGTGATGACTTTCTTTTTCATCGGATTGGGAGAGTTTAAGGCTGCGGAAGATTGACTCATAAGAATCTAATTACCTAATGGATGATGATTTCGGTTTTCAATTTATAGAAACGATTTCAAACATCGGATAGAACAATAAAGTGCCACAATAATAAATGAGAAGTGTTTTCATTTGCAACTACTTTTTTATGAAAACATTCCTCATTATCGCGAGGTCTAACTTGATAAAGTGATATCACCTTAGTTTTCTCATGCTTAGACAACGCACTAAAATTTGTAAGTTCCCTATTTTTACTTATCAGATCGCGCTCAGCTTAAAAAATAATTAAGTAGCTAGATATTAAAAGTATTCTATAGAGCAACAGACTTTAGTTATGTTATAACATTTTAAATTTATTTTAGCCATAAAAAAAGCACGCTCAAAAGCATGCTTTTAAAGGAATATAAGTTGTTAGAAAACAACAGTCTTATTGCCATCTACAATAATTCGGTCTTCTAAATGCCATTTAACAGCACGAGCTAATACATTACGTTCAACATCTTCGCCAAGCTCACGTAACTGCTCAACATTATAATCATGGCTCACACGTTCAACGTCTTGCTCAATAATTGGGCCTTGGTCTAAGTCAGCAGTCACATAGTGAGCTGTTGCACCAATCAACTTTACACCTTTTTCATATGCTTGCTTGTATGGGTTTGCGCCCACAAAAGCAGGTAAGAATGAGTGGTGAATATTGATAATTTTCATTTCCCATTTAGAAACGAAATCTTCACTTAAAATCTGCATGTAACGCGCTAGAACTAACAAGTCATTGCCTTGCATCATTTCATGAATTTGAGCATAAGCTTCTGCTTTATTGTCTTTAGTTACTTTAATGACTGTAAATGGAATACCAAAGTTTTCAACCGCTTCACGTAAATCTTCGTGGTTAGAAATTACGTGGGTAATTTCACACGGTAAAGAACCACGTGCATGACGCCACAATAGCTCAA
Organism: Acinetobacter sp. FDAARGOS_494; assembly: GCF_003812225.1. Classification (NCBI taxonomy): domain Bacteria; kingdom Pseudomonadati; phylum Pseudomonadota; class Gammaproteobacteria; order Moraxellales; family Moraxellaceae; genus Acinetobacter; species Acinetobacter sp. FDAARGOS_494. Next base: position 2,186,229 of record NZ_CP033866.1, on the reverse strand, counting down.
GCAAAGCATGGTCAACTTTAGAAACTAAAATACCAACCTTTTTAATATCATTAACAAAAGCAAGACGCCATTGCATGCCATAACGTTCCGCTACATTTGCTGCGAAAGTCTGAATTAAAGCATCTTTACGAGACTGTAAATGATCAAGTTCAAATTCAACACGCATGAAATAACGTCCGCCTTGAGCTTCCGTCGCATACTGATCAAGCGCGGTAATGTTTGCACCCTGATGGTACAAAAAGCTCGATACAGCCTGTACGATCCCAGGCTTGTCTTCACAAGTAATCAGTAAACGGGCTGTATTGGCAGTGGTCATATTCATTTGGTTAATATCACTTAATTGAGACAAAATTTTGATAAGCCGAGTATTCTAGCGCTCTAAATAAACAAGCACAACTATTCATCTTTTAGGGACGATAAGCTGGCAAAAAGATCCGAAGGTCCAAGCGACTCCAATAATTGCTCATAAGTCGCGCGGCTTTCCCCCATTAAATAAGGGCCTTCTAAAAAAACCATTTGACGTAAAGCTTGCCAAACCCATTTTTCTTCAAGGTGGTTATTGTCACTAATGTGTCCGGACATATATAGAAAGTTGGTCCAGTTGGTTAAGACAATCCAGAGGTTAATAATGAGCGCTTCAATTTCCGATGGCGTCATTTTCATAAGCCCGGCATCAACAAAGGCCTGATAAATTCTTTGGCCTTGCTGCATGACCTGCCCTGCAAACCGAGGATAGATCTTTTTAAAGTCTTCGTTACTTTCAACTAAATGATAAACATCACGGTGAATAAAACGATAGTTCCATAGCTGACCACTGAGTACCTGAAAATAATTAATTTTGTCATTGGTCGTTAATGGTCTGTCCTCAGGTAAAGAGAGCATTTCTAAAGTCTCAACCTGATATTGGTGCATTAATTCCTTAATGATTTCATGCTTGTTTCGAAAGTGGTAATACAAGTTTCCAGGACTAATCCCCAACTCTGCAGCAATATGATTGGTAGTGACAGACCGTTCGCCACGCTCATTAAAAAGCTGCAAACTGATTTGTAAAATCCGGTCTTTTGTCTTCAGAGCTTTAGGTAGAGACATTTTAATAACCTTCGTTAATTCATATGGTTAAGACTTGCACACAGAAACCAACTTGACTCTTTAGAGTATTTACTCTAAAAAATAAGTATATCAGTATATTTGGTAAGTACCGATGAACAGTCAAACAAAAACAAATCCAGAGACTCAGGTTCCTTATGATGTTAAGCATTTACATGATTTGCTTGAGCAGCAAAAGATTGCCTACTTACGTCATCCGGTACCCACTGCTAAAGAGCGTATTGATCGTTTAGCTCGTCTTAAAAGAGTCTTGGTAAAATATCAAGATCAGATTGCCGAAGCAATTAACCTTGATTATGGCAATCGTGCCATTATGGAAACCAAAATTGGTGAGTTACTTACCTGTCTTGAACAAATCAAGTATTACAGTAAGAACGTGACCGGATGGATGAAACCATCAAAACGCCATATCAGTGTATTACATCAGCCAGCAAAAGGTTGGGTACAATATCAACCAATGGGTGTTATTGGCATTATTACACCTTGGAACTATCCATTACTACTTTCCGTTGGCCCACTCATCTGTGCTTTGGCGGCTGGTAACCATGCCATGATCAAAATTTCGAGTGCTTCTCCAAATTTTGGACAGGTTCTTGAAAATGCTCTTTCTGAAGCTTTTCCACAAGAATTGGTTGCTGTGGTTAATGGCGGTGGTGTGATCTCTGATGCGTTTAGTCACCTGCCTTTTGACAAAATGATTTTCACAGGCTCGACTTCTGTTGGTAAAACAGTCATGGCGGCTGCAGCTCAAAACCTTGTGCCAGTCATTCTTGAGTTGGGTGGTAAATCCCCTGCGCTTGTACATGCTTCCGTAGACATGAAAGATGTCGCACAGCGTATTGCTGTGGGTAAATTATGGAATGCAGGCCAAACTTGCGTTGCGCCAGACCATATTTTCTTGCCGCGTGGTAAAACTGCCGAGTTCATTGAAAACTTTAAATTGATTGTGGCTGGAATGTATCCTCATTTCCGTAACAATCAAGACTACACATCTATTATTAATGATAAGCAGTACAACCGTATTCAGGGCTATCTAGAAAATGCCCGTGATCAGGGTGCTCGTATTATTGAAATTAATCCTCAAAATGAAATTTTAGATGATGTCCGCAAAATTGCACCGACTCTGGTTACTGGTGTAACAACTGCAATGGATATTATGCAAAATGAAATTTTTGGTCCTGTTCTACCAATTTTAGAATATGACCAAATCGAAGAAGTCATCGAATTTATTAATAGTCGACCACGTCCTTTGGCGATGTATTATTTTGACTATGATCAGGCACGCGCCGATTATATCTCTCAGCATACTCATTCAGGGCATTTCGGAATTAACATGGTGATTACCCATGTAGCACAAGATGATTTACCTTTTGGCGGTATTGGTGCGTCAGGTATGGGTAAATATCACGGACCGGAGGGCTTTTTTGGGCTTTCGCATGAACGTTCGGTCATGTCAAATCCAAAACTTTATAGCTTGAAATATATTCTTCCACCGTTCAATAAACCGATTCATCGCTTCATTTCGAAAACCTTGTTGCGTTAACTGATCAAGGCATGATCTGTTATACTAGATCATGCCTCGTTTTTACCAATTTCGCTTGTCTTTTAATCGTATTTTTGGTATAAAACGCCCCTTGAATGAATTCATCCGTTTACATTTAGTATGACTGGCCACAGATTTGCTGTTGGCTAAATCAATGGAGTTACACCATGTCTAAGGTTTGCCAAGTTACCGGCAAGCGTCCAGTCGTTGGTAACAACGTCTCACACGCCAACAACAAAACCAAGCGCCGGTTCGAGCCGAACCTGCACCACCACCGTTTCTGGTTAGAAAGCGAAAAACGTTTTGTACGTCTTCGTTTAACCACTAAAGGTATGCGTATTATTGACAAATTGGGTATCGAAAAGGTTGTTGCAGACCTTCGTGCTCAAGGTCAAAAGATCTAAGGAGTCTGAGCAATGCGTGATAAGATTCGCCTCGTTTCTTCAGCTGGTACAGGTTACTTCTATACCACGACTAAAAACAAACGTACTATGCCGGAAAAAATGGAAATCAAAAAATTTGATCCAAAAATCCGTCAACACGTGATTTTCAAAGAAGCTAAAATCAAATAATTTTAGCCTCGAAAAAAACGACTTCTTTATGAAGTCGTTTTTTTTTGCATTTTTTTTATACCTGCCTTTTTGTTAAACTTTCCACATATTCCGCCTTGGCATTTTTTATGCTTGTCTTTAGCCTAACTCACGTAAAAGGAGTTTTTAGTGCCGCATGACGTAGATTTAATTATTTTACTTGCTGTTGGTTTCGGCGTTGCCCTGTTTTTTGGCTATATTGCCGCCCGACTACGACTTCCCCCTCTTATTGGCTATCTCATTGCCGGAATTATTATTAGTCCTAATACTCCTGGTGTTGAAGCAGATATTCATCTTGCAAACCAACTTGCTGAACTCGGTGTAATGTTCCTCATGTTTGGCGTTGGTATGCATTTTTCCTTAAATGATCTTTTACTTGTTCGCCGCATTGCCTTGCCAGGTGCAATCTTACAAATTGCTGTTGCAACTTTACTGGGTATTGGCGTTTCAATGTTATGGGGCTGGAGCTTTGGCTCCGCACTCGTTTTTGGCTTAAGCCTGTCATGTGCGAGTACAGTTGTATTATTAAAAGCTTTAGGAGACCGTGGCCTTCTAGATTCTGTAAACGGCAAAATTGCTGTGGGCTGGCTGTTAGTTGAAGATTTAGTCATGGTACTTGTTTTAGTACTTCTTCCAGCTACAGCTGTTTTACTCGGCGGAAAAGCTCCAGCAGGCGCAGAAGGTAACATCTGGCTAACTCTTGGAATCACCCTATTAAAGGTTATTGGCTTTATCGCCTTTATGCTGATTGTCGGTAAGCGCGTTGTGCCTATTATTATGCAGTTTGTTGCTCGCTTAGGTTCAAGAGAGCTATTTACGCTTACTGTAGTCGCTGCTGCTGTATCGATTGCCTATGGTTCTTATGCCATCTTTGGAGTTTCAATGGCATTAGGGGCATTCTTTGCTGGAATGGTCGTTAAAGAATCAGATTTTAGCCATCGCGCAGAAGAAGAAACGCTACCATTACGTGAAATTTTCTCGATTTTATTTTTCGTTTCAGTAGGAATGTTGTTTGATCCACATATCCTTATTGAACGTCCACTACATATCTTGGCTGTTATCGCGATTATTATGGTGGGTAAAACACTTGCTGCAATGGCCTTGGTTTTATTCTTCCGTTATCCAATCAATACTGCTTTAACAGTCGGGGCCAGCCTTGCTCAAATTGGTGAGTTTTCATTTATTTTGGCTACCCTTGGTGTCTCTTTAGGTCTATTAACTTTAGAAGCTCAAAACCTGATTTTAGCAGGCGCATTATTCTCAATTACACTGAACTCTTTCATCTTCTCGGCAATTGAGCCGGTACAACGTTGGATTCGTGAACGCTCTCATTTAGCACGACTTCTTGAACGTAGTGGTGACCCATTAGCCATGCTGCCCGATGAAGTCGATCAATCTTATCTACGCGATCAAGTGGTGATTGTAGGGTATGGTGGCGTTGGACGACGTATTACTGAAAATTTAATTAATCAAAATATTAAAGTCGTAATTGCAGAAGAGAATCGTGAAATCGTAGAAAAACTACGTCAGGCAAATATTGCAGCTGTAAGTGGTGTAGCAACCGAACCTGGCGTTTTAATTCAAGCACATATCATGCACGCACGACTCTTGGTAATTTCACCTATGGATATTTTAGATATTCATCGGATTGTAGATATTGCGAAGCAATTGAACCCTCAAATTCAGGTTTTAATTTGTGCAGAAAGTAAAGAAGAAGCCGCAGTGATTAGAGACGAACACATTGGTGAAGTATTCTATGCGAAAGAAGAAATGGCTAAGAATATGAGCCATCATATTTTAAATCAAATCGAACTTGCGCATCAGTCCACACATCATTAATGCATACAAAAAAAGCGTACTCAAGAGTACGCTTTTTTTAACTTAAGAATTTAGGCTGCTCATCCACAACTTCAGCCTGCCATTCATTGACCTGCTTTTCTAACAGCCCAAACAAAGCAGCTTGAATCATATGTTGTGCAACTATAGGCGTCTGTTCACCTAATATTGCTTTTAGTTCATCACTAAACTGAATTTTAACCAAGGGCTCTTTTTCAGAACCAGCATTACGCAAGGCGAGCTCACCACCTTCTAGTTGGACCAATTCCAACACTGCTTCTTGATTTCCAAATAACTCTTTCAATTGCTGTATAGACATATACTTCCTCCATGTTTCAACATGGTGGCAAAGCACCCTTGCACTTTGCATCTCTCGTCTTATTTATATAGGCGCACTGGGATTAAATTTCAAGCGCTCAGATAGTTTAATTTTAGAACTCGACCATTTCGTTACGAAAACCATCAATTAAATGACTTAACTCTCTATGCCATTCACGCAAAATTTTCACATCAGGTAACCATGATTGTGGTCCCTGAGTCACTTTAATGATCAAATTAGAAGAAGTTTCTTCTTCCGGTGTCGGTTCAGTTGGTTCCGGTGCATATTGGCACATACGGTAAGCACGTTTTAATTCTGCAACGAAGCCATCTTTTGCCAATTGCTGCAAAACAGAAACTTCCGGAGAAACTTGTCCTTTTGCCGCCATATGCTCTTCAATAGATTTTAATGTCGGTTGCAAGTCATTTAAACGGTAATAACGTACCAATTCTTGCAAAAATGCCAACATCGCACCATGTAAATGAAATACAGCTGCTTCACGATACGCTTGTACCTGCTGTACATGATCAGTTTGCTCTGCTTGTTGACACGCTAAGCGTGCAAAATAGAGTTTTTGATTGGTACGATCGGCATGATAACGAGCAACACGTGACATAACTAAACTTTCCTGTTCTAAAATTGCCATCTATATGGCTATTCTTAGCTTAACGACTCCATTGATAAAATCAACGTTATTTATGGTAAATCCAGAGAGACTTGATAAATTTTACGTTATCCCTCATCACCATCATTCTTTAAAAAATTTTGGTTCTCAACAATGAATAGATCTTTAAGAGGCAGCTGTGCAGGGACCCATGAACGAACTTCAAGTGTTTTTATTCTCTGAGCTATACGTGTTCCATTTGGAGCAACCACAGAAAGAGCTAAAAATTGTTGCATAAAAGCCTTACTCTTCAGCTGCCTTAACCCGAATACCGTAACCTTTTACTTTAAGTGTATTTAGACCTTTAATTGCTTTAATGGCTTCACGCGGATTCGGCATTTCGACAAAGCCAAAGCCCTTTGATTTACCCGTATCTTTATCGGTTACAACGACACAAGACTCAACTTTACCATAAGCTTTAAACAGCTCTAAAACTTCAGCTTCAGTCACTGAACGATCTAAATTACGAACTAATATTTTCATTTTCCAACCTTCATTGACCATCAAAAGAAAGGCCAATATACATTTGAGTATTCACAGTGTCTTATACAGTAATTTAGTCAAGATCGATACCAAAACCTAAGTTTACTGTTCGTGAAGTATTCCATTGTTTTTTGGCAAATGGCTGTGGTACCTGACGATGAATTTTGGCCTGAACCAAATGGGCAGGTAAATCATTTAGAAAATAGCTTTCGATTTTGCGGCCTTGTTCGTCATACGTGTCTTGTGACCATGTATTGAGATTTTGCTTCGTCAAAATCAATTCATTTTCCGCACGTGTTAATGCAACATACAATACTCTGCGCTCTTCTTCGACTTCATCAAAATCGCCCTGTGCACGCGCATAGGGATATTGGTTTGGTGAGACATGTGGCACATAACACACTTTCTGTTCTGCACCTTTAGCGGAGTGAATTGTAATTAAGGTCACTAAATCATCATCACCCGCTTTTTCAATTTCAGAAATTGAAATTGGTTCAAGCACATATTCTTCAAGAAACTCACCAAGAGATGCATGCTTACGCGCAAGTTGTTTAACTAGGTCGAAATCCCTAGCACGACGTGACCAGTCTTTAGTTTTATAGTTTTGCTCTAACTGTTCACTTAATGCATCTAGTGCTAGACCAATGCTTGCCTCAACATGCTGCTGTAGCACATCAAGCTGTTTCAAAATCAAAATGGCCTGCAAAGGAACTTTTCCATGACGCTCCAAACGCTCACAACGCTCTTCGACCTCACTAATGCTCATTAACTCTTGCGCTAACTTGCTGGCACCCACATCTCCAATACCATCCCATAAGGTTAAAAAGCGCATCCAAGCCAAGTCATCCTGTGGGTTACTCACAATACGTAATAAACTGAGCACATCCTTTACATGCGCTGATTCAAGTAACTTTACGCCACCAATAAAACGATACGGAATTTCAGCGGCAATAAATGCTCCTTCCAAATAGCGTGCGCTATAGCCTGAGCGGACTAACACCATATGGTCGTACCAATTTGCACCCTGTTGGTGTCGCTCTATTAAGTCTTGTGCAATCCAGTTGGCTTCTTCAAATTCATTACCAAACAAATGGAGTTGTGGCTTTTGTCCTTTGCCACGATGAGCCTGTAACTGTTTTTGATAATCGATTGGACTGTGAGCGAGTAACCAATTTGATAAATCTAATATTTCTTGAGTCGACCGGTAATTTAAATCTAAAGTATGAATCACTGCATCTGGAATACGTTCTTTAAAAGAATGAATGTTTTCAAAATCGGCCCCACGGAAACCGTAAATCGACTGGGCGTCATCTCCCACACAAAATAATTTCACCTTACCAATCAGTGGCTGCAAAAGTGCCCACTGTAAAGGGTTGGTATCTTGCATCTCATCAACTAACAAAGCTTGGCAGAAACCAGCAACCCAGTTCGTCAGTGCTTCCGAGTTTTGTAAATGAACAGCGACGATCGACAAAATGTCATCATAGTCTAAAAAATTACGCTCTCTTTTACGCTGTTCATAGGTTTTCATTAACTCAGCAATTTGTGATTTATATTCATATGCTTCAGGTAATTGCTTGAGTAACGCTTCAGAAAGCTTAGATTGCGTATTTCGGGCATAAGAATATAAATCACATAGCTCTGCCGCTTTAGGCAAAACATTATCTTTGTCTTTGCCTCTCAATAAGCGAAACATGAGTAACTGATCATCACGATCAATAATACTAAATTGGGTTAAACCAAACGCTTGCGGATTACGACGCAATAAATACATGCAAAAGGTGTGAAAAGTGGATGCACGAAGACCTTTGGCTTGTGCCCCAACATGCTGTTCAACCCTTGCCACAATTTCACTCGCAGCACGGCGGGTGAACGTTAAAATCTGAATTTGATTTGCAGGTAAACCTTGATCAATTAAATAAGCTGCGCGAGCAACAATAGTTTTCGTCTTGCCGCAACCCGCTCCAGCCAAAACCAGACAGTTTTGAGCCATAGTCGTCGCTGCTTTTTTTTGCTGAGCATTTAATTCATTAATTAACTTTGCAAGACTCATAACACATATCGCTAAAACACCAAGGCTTAGTTTAACAGACCCATGCCATGAGATGGACCTTCGCTCACTAAAAACAAAAAAGAGCACCCTAAGTGCCCTTTTGTTCGTTATTTATTTTAAGAAACTGTTTTTGAGCTAGAAGGTAAATGCTTAATCGCAGAAGCGAGTCCTAAAAAGTTAATACCCTGAAATAAAATATCTACTGCCAAAAACATTCCTAACACCCAAAACGGAGAATCTTTAGAAACTAAAATTAAAATACCTGTAGCGAGGGTTAATAATCCTGAAAATAAGGTCCAGCCCCACCCTGCAATTGGTCTTAGTAAAAATGCATTTATAGTGCGGATTACACCCGCAATAATCAGAGCAATTGATAATAAGCTTGTTAAAACCACAGCCGTAGTAACAGGCGTAGAAAATGCATAATAGCCTGCCATTAAATACAGCACTCCAAAAAGTGCCCACAGCCATCGGCTACCGCCTTTAAATACACTTAAGGCAGCAATTAAATGCAGTACACCGCCCACCATCATTAAAATACCAAACAGAAAAACAACCGAAAATGTGGCAAATGGCAGTGAGCTAAATAACACCAAACCAAAAATAATGAGCACAAAGCCTAATATTAGATACCATTTACGATCAGCATGTAGCTGATTACGAACCAAATCATTACCTACAGTTTTCATGACGGCGACTCTTATTATCAGGTATTAGGAAGTTTATATAATGTCATTATAGTGATGCACTTCACATTTATTGTCTGTATAAGATGTGCATCGTTTATTAACAATTGATGTGGATAAAACAGTATTTATCCACAATTTTATTTCAGCCACCCCACTTCTTGGGCTGTTGGTAAACCTATGACGGTTTCTTGTAAATCACTTGGCATTTTGCTGGTCTGCTCAGATAATGGTGTTCGACCACCCATGATTTCTGCTCGCTTTTGTGGATAAAGGGGTACTTTTTCAGGTTGTGCATATCCTAATGGATATATGGGCTGACCTGTTTTTAAATCATATTTATCTTTTGCCCCAAAGCCATGTAATAGCTCATGAACAATTACAACCTGATTTTGTGATGCTTGCCCACGTGTAGCAAACAAATTAACACTACCAATACGGCCTTTTTCTAAAGCAGTCGAATGCACCAAAACTTTTTGATAATTGGGATCGTAATAATTTAAATAAAGTTTGAGCGATGCTCCATTATCTTCAGGCTGTTGTTGTCGCCATGCATAAAAACGAAACTTTAAACTCCACCAAACCACATGAAAAATACCAGCATTTTGTGGCACCTCAGGCGGACGCTGCTGTAACTGTTGCCCCAAGCGTATTTCAAAGTTTGCTGATTGGCCCCGATAATGTTGCGACCATTCACTTAAATAGCTTTTAAGCGCCTGGAAATCAGTGTTTTGTAACTGATGAATATAAGTTTGTGTGGTTTGTAAGCCATCTGCATTTATTGGGTGTAATACCACCACAATAGGCTGATTCCAGTCTTGGTTTTGGTCACGCCACGCTTGAACTGCAACGATTAATAAAACAATTAATAGACATAAAATCCGAATGTTTTTCCACATTCTTTTTCCCCATAAAAATTAAAATTTTCTTTTATTGTTGTAGATGTAAAAAATGCTAGCTGAGCTAGCATTTTTTACCTATCTTATTTAGCCTTCAATCCATTTACCGTCTTGATAAATTAGGCTCCATTTGGTTTGTTTACCTTCTGGTGTTTCAGAACCCACATATTGTGATTGGTTCTTACGACTAAACTTCACAATGGTTGGGTTACCTTCAGGGTCTACATCTGGAGCTTGTAAAATAAACTGGTATTTTGGATCAAGTTGATCAGCTACGCTACGAAGCTCAGCAACTTTTGGTGCACGTGTTTCACGAATTTTCGGGAACTTACTTGCAGCCAAGAACAGACCAGCCGCGCCATCACGTAACACAAAATAATCATCATGCTTGGTTGAACGCAAGTGTTCCATCTTGATTGGTTCTACACGTGGTGGTGCAGGTTGACCATTTTTCAAGACTTTACGAGTATTGTCACAGCTTGTACAAGCGAAATATGGGCCGAAGCGACCAGTCTTAAGCTGCATTTCACCATCACATTTATCACAAGGAATGGTTGGGCCATCATAACCTTTGATCTTGAACTCGCCTTCTTCAAGCTCATAGCCATCGCAATCCGGGTTGTTACCACAAACATGTAACTTACGGCCACCATCAATGACGTAGCTGTCCATTGCCGTGCCACATTTCGGACAACGATGTTTTGACATCAAGTCTGCTGTTTCAGCACTATCGTCATCAGATAACGCTGCTAGAGACTCAACTGGCGTTAAGTTCAAGGTCCCTTTACAGCGTTCCTTAGGCGGCAAGTTATAGCCAGAACACCCTAAGAATACGCCTGTAGTGCCCGTACGAATCTGCATTGGACGTGAACATTCAGGGCAATGTACTGCTGGTACTTCAACTGGCTGGTTACGACGCATTCCCTGCTCACCTTGAGCATTGGTCAAACGCTTTTTAAAATCACCATAGAATGTGTCTAGCAATTCCTTCCAGTTACGCTCACCCGTTGCTACACGGTCCAACTGACCTTCAAGGTCTGCTGTAAATGCATAGTTCATCAGGTTATTAAAACTTTCATCAAGACGATCCGTTACGATCTCACCCATTTTCTCGGCAAAGAGACGGCGATTTTCTAACTTAACGTAACCACGTTCTTGAATAGTAGAAATAATGGCAGCATAAGTCGACGGACGACCAATACCACGTTTTTCAAGTTCTTTTACTAAAGATGCTTCAGTAAAACGAGCTGGTGGTTTGGTAAAATGCTGACTTGGATCTAGCTTTTCTAGCTTTAAAATTTCACCCACTTTAATTGCAGGTAAAATGATATCGTCATCAGATTTGTTGGCACCACGAACTTTAGTAAAGCCATCAAATACAAGCGTACGGCCTTTTGCCTTTAACTCAACATTGCCAGCTTCAACTGTTAAAGTTGAAGATAAATATTCTGCCGGAGTCATTTGGCAAGCTACGAACTGACGCCAAATTAAATCATACAAACGCTGAGCATCACGCTCTACACCAGCAAGTTGATCACCAGTCAGCGCAACATTTGATGGACGAATAGCTTCGTGGGCTTCTTGAGCACCTGCTTTATTACCATAGCGATTTGGCTTAGCTGGTAAATATTTTTCGCCATATTGGCTTTCAATATGCGCACGTACCATACTTACAGCATCATCACTCAAAAACGTTGAGTCAGTACGCATATAAGTAATGAAACCAGCTTCATACAAGCGCTGCGCCAACATCATGGTTTTCTTTACAGAGAAACCTAAACGTGTACTTGCAGCTTGTTGCAAAGTCGACGTGATGTATGGGGCGCTTGGATTCACCTTAGTTGGTTTATCTTCACGCTGGGCAACTTTATATTCAGCACCTTTTAATACATCTAACAGGGCATCTGTTTCAGCTTTATTTTTTAATTTAAGTGTTTTACCCGCCTGTTTAACAGCCTCAAGACGAATGTCATCTTTTTTAGCTTTAGTGTCTGCAAAGACTTGCCAATATTCTTCTGGAATAAAAGCACGAATTTCACGTTCACGTTCAACAACAAGCTTTACCGCTACAGACTGTACACGACCTGCCGATAAACCACGGGCAATCTTTTCCCATAATAATGGCGAAACCATGAAGCCTACTACACGGTCCAAGAAACGACGTGCTTGTTGTGCATTAACACGGTTTAAGTCGAGACGTGTTGGCTGTTTAAATGCTTCTTGAATGGCATTTTTGGTAATTTCGTTAAATACCACACGATGATAACGGCTATCGTCACCACCAATCACTTCGCGTAAGTGCCAAGCGATTGCTTCCCCTTCTCTATCCAAGTCCGTTGCGAGATAGATTGCATCTGCATCTTTAGCAAGTTTCTTTAGTTCAGCAACAACATTTTCTTTGCCAGGCAGAACTTCGTAATGCGCTTGCCATCCATGTTCCGGATCGACGCCCATACGATTGATTAAAGCCTGATTCGCTTTTTGTTCTTTTTCAGCCTCAGTGAGTTTGGTCCGGGCAGCCGGCTTTTTCTCTGTTGCTTTACTGCCGCCTGTTGGCAAGTCACGTACGTGACCTACAGAAGACTTAACAATGTACTGCGAACCTAAATATTTGTTGATGGTTTTCGCTTTGGCAGGCGACTCCACAATCACTAAGGCACGTTTATGTGCAGCAGAGGCAGAAGATGCTGTGCTTTGAGATGCAGAGCGCGAGGTATTCGCCATATAAAATGTTATTCCTATACCAATAAATTTAAAAATCAGGCTTCAGCCAAGGCCAACAGATAAGCCTTCATCTCATCTAATTGCGTAGCTTTCAGGTCCGATTCCTCATCCCAATAAAGGCCTACACAGTTTGCCTGCATATCAATAGCATAAATCCCTTTTAATGCAATGGGAGAATCATTAAATTTCTCATCGCCTTGCACAACTTTTAATTTTCCGTCTATAACGCGAGCACGCATGAGCGGTAAACGAGCATCGGGGATCAATACACTATAGTAAGCAACCATGCTGGCACGCTTTTCAGTTGCCATCGGGACATGTGTCCATTCAGGTGCAGCAATTACGCGTGGATGTAGCCCCATTTTGCGGGCTTTGTCTCGCATAATTCCCAGCGCCTTTTCACGTGGACTCACTCTTAAACCAAAAATGGAGCCTAGCACGAAAAGAACAATGATAACGGTAACCCAAATTCCGATATTGTCCATAGCAAAACCTATTAATCTCTTTTATTAGAGTTGCATAAGCTGACCAGAAAACGCAAGTTACATCATAAAAATAATGTCCAATTAACCGACAAGGCTAAAAACTACAACATTTCCTCATAGATATTTTTAACAATCGAGGCAGAATATTTAGGCGCTCTTTTCAGTTTCAAGAGTAGTTAACTTACCAAACTGATCCAGATGCGCATCTCCCCACGTTTTTAAAGCAAGAAGTATCTGCTCAAGCCCGCGCCCTAAATCAGTTAGACAATATTCCACTTTAGGAGGCACTTGAGGATAAACCTCACGATGAATAATGCCATCTTGTTCTAATTCCCGAAGCTGATTGGTCAGCATTCTTTGTGTAATGCTTGGAACTCGTTTACGAATTTCATTAAATCGTAAAGTTCCTTCATTTAATAAATGCCAAAGAATGACACATTTCCATTTGCCATCAATCAAACTGATTGCGGCCTCAACTGAACAACCTGGTGAGCAGTCAAAACTTGAATGTCGAGCTTTTGCCATTTTACAGTATCCTTTTTGACACTATGAGCGTTATTTGTCTGTAGTCACTATTTTTAAGCTTACGTTATGATCAAACTCTCAACAAGAGGAATGATGATTATGAAAGCTGTGGCATATCAAAAAGCGGGGCCTATTACATCCCCAGAGGCACTCGTAGATATTGAAATCGACACTCCAGTAGCTAAAGGACATGATTTACTTGTTCGTGTTCAAGCTGTATCAGTAAATCCAGTCGATACCAAAATACGTAAAAATGTAAGTGCTGAACAATCTGGTTGGAAAGTACTTGGATGGGATGCTGTAGGCACGGTAGAAGCGATTGGCGATAAAGTTACTCAATTTAAAATTGGTGATGTGGTTTGGTATGCAGGTGCTTTAAATCGCCAAGGCAGTAATAGTGAATTGCAATTAGTTGATGAACGTATTGTCGGGCATAAACCAAAGACTTTAGAAGTGACTGAGGCTGCGGCCCTCCCTTTAACGGCAATCACAGCTTGGGAAATGTTATTTGATCGTCTACAAGTTCCAAAGACTGCGCCTACTAATACGACTATTTTAGTGATTGGTGGAGCTGGTGGGGTAGGTTCAATTACCATTCAGCTTCTTAAGCAATTAACTAACCTCACGATTATTGCTACAGCTTCACGCCCCGAAACAAAAGAATGGGTAGAACAACTAGGTGCTGACTATGTATTAGACCACCGTCAGCCTTTAGCTGCACAAATTAAACAATTAGGTTTAAGTGCACCTTTATATGTATTCTCAACCACTGAAACAGATCAACATTTATCAGATATTGTAGAGTTAATTGCTCCACAAGGTCATTTTGGACTTATTGATGACCCTGATCAGTTAGATATTAAACCGTTTAAATCTAAGTCTGTCTCAGTACACTGGGAATTTATGTTTACGCGCTCCATGTTCCAGACTGAAGATATGGAAAAACAAAGTGAGCTACTAAATGAAGTCAGTAAACTGGTGGATGAAGGTAAAATCAAAACAACTGTGACTCAGGTTTTAAGCCCAATTAATGCTGAAAACTTAACACGGGTTCATGAGCAAATTGAAAGTGGTTCAACCAAAGGGAAAATCGTTTTACACGGATTTTAAGTTGCACTTTTGAAAATAAATGGCAAGCGTAACGCTTGCCATTTTAATTAGTAATGCGGTGGTTTATTCGTTAATGGATCAAAAGGTGCAACACCTTCTGATAAATCTGCAGATTCCACACGTTGATAAAGTAATTGCATTTGTTTTTTTAAATCAGCTATTTCTAAAGTTTGAATCGCGAGTTGCTGATTTAATTCCTCAACTAAATCATCTAAAAATGCAATTCGCACTTGCAAATCTTCAATGGGTGCGGAAAATGACGCTTGATCATCATGATATGGTGGTTTAGTCATTTAAGTCCTCATTTGAGATTTTGGAAAACATTATGGCCTATATTACTTTAAGGGATGTCCAACTTGCTTTTGGCGGACCTGCCCTGCTCGATGGCGCGAACTTCAACCTAGAACGTGGCGAACGAGTCTGTTTAATTGGTCGTAATGGTGAAGGTAAGTCTACTTTACTTAAACTCATTGAGGGAAGCCTACTACCGGATTCTGGTGAAGTTTCTGTCCAAAATGGTTTAACTGTTTCTATGTTAGCCCAAGATGTTCCAATGTCATCGGGCAAAGTTGCAGATATTGTAGCAGAAGGTGCAGGAGAAGCCGCTGCCGTGCTTAAAGCCTATCATGAAGCAAGTGATGCCTGTGTACTTGGTGACATGGAAGCTTGCGATCGTATGGGATCTTTACAGCATAAACTTGACCAACTTGATGGATGGGCATTAGAAAATAAGGTCAACACGATTTTAGGTAAAATGGAGTTAGATCCGAATGCAGATCTAGCCGACCTATCGGGTGGTCGTAAACGTCGTGTTTTACTTGCCCGCGCCCTACTTACTCAACCAGATGTGTTATTACTCGATGAGCCAACTAACCACTTAGATGTTGAAAGTATTGAGTGGCTTGAGAAATTCCTGCTTGATCAAAATAATTTAACCTTACTCTTTATTTCGCATGACCGTTCTTTTGTAGACCGCCTTGCAACTCGTATTGTGGAATTGGATCGCGGCATATTACGCAGCTATGAAGGTAACTATTCTCGTTATCTTGACCTAAAAGCTCAGCAGCTTGAAGCTGAAGAAAAACAAAATGCCTTGTTTGAAAAGAAACTTGCCGAAGAAGAAGCATGGATTCGTCAAGGTATTAAAGCACGTCGTACACGTAATGAAGGTCGTGTTCGTGCCCTTAAAGCATTACGAGAAGAGTCAAAAGCCCGCCGTTTCCAACAAAGCAAAGTCAATATGGGCGTTCAAGAAGCACAGCGCTCAGGCAAACTTGTATTTGATATTGAACATTTAAGCGTAAGTTACGATGGACAAACCCTCATTAGAGATTTCTCTGCCATTGTTATGCGCGGTGACCGCATTGGTTTGGTCGGTGATAACGGCGTAGGAAAGACTACTTTAATTAAAGCGATCTTAGGCGAAGTTCAGCACGAAGGTGTTGTCAAAACAGGAACTCAGCTTGAAATTGCTTACTTCGACCAATTACGTAATCAGCTTGATCTTGAAAAGTCGGTTTCTGAAAACGTTTCTGAAGGTTCAGATTTCGTTGATGTAAATGGTCAACGTCGCCATATTCTCAGTTACTTACAAGACTTCCTATTCTCTCCGGAACGAGCTCGTACACCGGTGAAAGCACTTTCTGGTGGTGAGCGTAATCGTGTCCTGTTAGCAAAACTGTTGCTTAAGCCATCGAACCTGATTGTAATGGATGAGCCAACGAATGACTTAGATATGGTCACACTTGAGCTACTTGAGGAGATGTTGTCTGAATATAAAGGTACTTTGCTTCTAATTAGCCATGACCGTGCTTTTATGGACAACGTTGTGACATCAACTTGGGTATTTGATGGCAAAGGCGGTATTGCAGAATATATCGGTGGTTATCAGGACTATTTAATTCAGCGTCCAAATGAGAGAGTCGTTGACCAAAAAGGCGATGTAAAAAAAGCTCAGGCTAAAGCAGAAGCTGAAAAAAATGCAGCTCAAACGAACGTAAAAAAGGTCAAATTAAGCTACAAAGATCAACGTGAACTTGAGCAATTACCGGCAGAAATTGAAAAGTTAGAAAATGAGCAAGCTGAACTTTCTGACAAACTTGCTGACGGCTCCTGGTTCGTAACGGATGCCGATGCAGCAACCAAAGCAAGCCAGCGTCTAGCAGAAATTGAAGAGTTACTCCTTGAAAAGTTAGAGCGCTGGGATGAACTTGAGCAAATGGGTAAAGGGAATTAATTAATTTTTTTACCTGCTGATTAATTTAAAAAGCCTCCTAGATTAGGGGGCTTTTTTAAATATAATTTAAGATATTTTTTCAAATAAGATTTATAAAAATAATTATGTTATACCTATCAGTATAATAATATTTAAGGATATTTCCATGCTAGATCTCTCTCAAATTTTGGCATTTGGATTCATTTGTCTGGCGATGGTACTCACCCCTGGCCCAAACATGATTTATCTTATCTCTCGTTCCATTAGTCAGGGCAAAATCGCAGGATTTATTTCTCTCGGTGGCGTTGCCGTTGGTTTTGTATTTTACATGCTCTGCGCATCTTTTGGGATTACAGCACTTGTTGTTGCAGTACCTTATGCATATGACACTATTCGTATTGCCGGTGCAATGTACTTACTTTGGTTAGCATGGAAAGCTTTACGTCCCAATGCCGCACCTATTTTTAATATTAAAGATTTGGCGGTTGACTCACCATTAAAGTTATTTTTAATGGGCTTTTTGACTAATTTACTTAATCCTAAAATTGCGATTATGTATTTATCTTTATTACCTCAGTTTATTCACCCACAACAAGGCAGTATTTTAGCGCAGTCTATCCAACTCGGGACTATACAAATTTTTGTAAGCGTTTCAGTAAATGCGCTGATTGTATTTTCTGCTGGTAGCATTGCTCTTTTTCTACAGAAAAAACCACTTTGGGCCAGCATTCAACGCTGGGTCATGGGAACAGTATTAGCCGGTCTTGCGGTTCGTATTCTTCTAGAACACCGTCGATAACCCGCTTTATTTTTCTTTATCGCGTCTAAACCTTCAATTTACTCCTGTGTATTACGACGATAAATTCAGTTCGTGATACACTTTTGGCAGTTTTAATTTTTTAAATTCTTTATATCGTTATGAGCCAAAAGCAGCCTTATACGCCCGGTGAGTTTCAATGGTCCTTTTTGTTACCTAAATATTGGGGTGTGTGGATTGCGATTACTTTCTTGATGCTTTTGGCTATTTTGCCGTGGGCAATTCAATGGCGCTTAGCTCATGGATTGGCAAACCTTGCTTGGAAATATTTAAAATCTCGTCGTAAAACCACAATTCGTAATTTAGAGGTTTGCTTTCCAGAATGGACACCTGAAAAAGTACAGCAACAAGCAAAACAAGTTTTTGTAGATATGATGCTTGGTATTTTTGAGACCTTAAACGCATGGTATAAGCCTTACTGGTTTAAAAACCGTGTCACTATTGAAGGCTTAGAACACATTACCAATGCACAAGCTCAAGGCAAAGGTGTTTTATTGCTTGGTACACATAGTACTTTACTCGATGCAGGTGGTTATGTATGCGCCCAATATTTCGAGCCGGATGTTGTGTATCGCCCTCAAAACAATCCCCTCCTCGATATGCTAATTTATCGTTGCCGCGGCACAATTTATAAAGCACAAATTGATCATGATGACATGCGTGGTTTGATTCGTCATCTTAAAGAGGGTGATGCAATTTGGTATAGTCCCGATCAAGACTTTGGGCTTAAACAAGGTATTATGGCACCATTTTTTGGAGTGCCAGCTGCCACTGTAACCGCTCACCGTCGTTTATTAAAAATTTCCAAGGCGGTTGCTGTTCCTTTATATTTTTATCGTCATGGCGATGTGCAAGATCCTAAATATCATATTCTAATTGAACCTGCGGTTGACAATATGCCAAGTGAAGATGAAGTCGATGATGCAACGCGTGTGAATAAGATTATTGAGAACCAGCTTCGTATCGCACCAACTCAATATATGTGGTTTCACCGTCGTTTTAAGACACGTCCTGAGGGATATGAAGAGATTTATTAAGATAAGGCTGTAATAATTTTAGATTAGTAATAGGCACAGCCTCGATTTAAAGTGATATTCAAATACTTTCGGATAGGCAGACCTTACTTTTTAGGGATAAAAAGTAAGCAAAAATCCTTTGTTCCGCTGATGTTACATCCTTGTAACACAACGCAACAGCGACATCCATGTCGCTATCACGATAGTAAACTCTGGATAATGATTTAGTTTGAGATGATGTATCTATGGATGATCCATCTTTTATGAACGTATAAGGCAAAAAACAATGAAAGTGATGCAACTTCTCCCAGAACTTAATAGCGGTGGCGTAGAACGCGGCACACTGGAAATTGCACGTGCACTGGTTGCACAAGGTCATCAGTCTCTAGTTGTGTCTAATGGCGGGCGTTTGGTCTCACAACTTGAAGCTGAAGGTTCCACACACTTAACGCTGCCTATCCATAAAAAATCATTGTCAAGCTTGTGGCAAATCCGTCCATTACGTCAGCTGATTGAAGAGCACCAACCAGACATTGTACATGTGCGCTCTCGCGTACCTGCGTGGCTAACCCACTTCGCTTTAAGAAAAATACCAGCGAATAAACGCCCTCACCTCATTAGCACGGTACATGGTTTCTATTCAGTTAATCGTTATAGTGCGATCATGACTCAGGCAGAAAAAGTGATCGCTGTTTCTGACAGCGTAGTTAAATACATCACAGACCATTATAAAAACTGTCCACCACAAGATATTGTCCGTATTTATCGAGGCATTGACCCTGCTGCTTTTCCGCATAACTACCAACCTTCAGCACAGTGGTTTAACCAAGTTTTTAACGACTTTCCCGAACTCGAGAATAAATTTTTACTTTGCCTACCTGGCCGTATTACTCGTTTAAAAGGACATGAAAGTTTAATTGAACTGATGCAAAAACTAGGTGAACAATATCCTCAACTGCATGCTGTTGTTGTGGGTGGGGCTGATGTAAAAAAACAAGCCTATTTAAGTGAGTTGCAAAACACCATTCAAAGCAAAGGACTTGCAGATAAAATTACCTTTGTAGGACATCGCTCAGATATACGCGAATGGCTCGCTTTTAGCGATATAGTGCTCTCTCTATCCAATCAAGCAGAAACATTCGGTAGAACAGCATTAGAAGCCCTTTCGGTAGGCACGCCGGTCATTGGCTGGAACCGTGGCGGTGTTGCCGAGATTTTATCTCATGTATACCCACAAGGTCTTGTTGAAGCAGAAAATGAAAAAGCTTTAGTAGAAACAGTAAAGAATCATATTGAACAACCGCAAACAGTCGCTCCTGTGACAATGTTTAGTTTAAAAGATATGTGTGACCAAACCCTTGAGCTATATCAAAGTGTATTGAAATAACCCAATAAAAAAACCCGCGATGTTCGCGGGTTTTTTTCGACTAAAAAACTTCTCTATTACTTAAGAGATGCTTCATAAGCAGCAGCTTTTTCATAGTCGTATTGTTTTTCCCATTTACTGATTACAAGTACAGCAAGCGCGTTACCTACAACGTTCAACGCAGTACGAGCCATATCCATGATACGGTCAACACCAGCAATAAATGCTAAGCCTTCTACAGGAATACCAACACTACCTAATGTCGCCAATAACACAACAAATGATACCCCAGGAACACCTGCAATACCTTTAGAAGTAATCATTAACGTTACAACTAAAATCACTTGTTGGCTGATTGTCATTTCAATGCCGTAAAGCTGTGCAATAAAGATTGCTGCGATACTTTGGTAAAGCGTAGAACCGTCAAGGTTAAATGAATAACCAGTTGGGATTACAAAACTAGAAATCGCTTTTGGCGCACCATAAGCTTCCATTTTTTGCATAATACGCGGTAAAACTGTTTCCGAACTTGCAGTCGAATACGCCAAAATTAATTCATCTTTCAAAATCTTAAACAAAGTAAAGATATTGATGCTGAACATTTTTGCAGTAATACCTAAAACCACTAAAGCAAAGAATAAGATTGCACCATAAACTAATACAACCAACTTACCCAATGGAATAAGCGAAGCAAAACCGAAGTTTGCAACAGTTACAGCGATTAAGCCAAATACACCCACTGGCGCATATTTCATGATGATGTGTGTTACACGGAACATTGTTTCCGATACAGCATGAAATACATTTAATAATGGGTCTTTTGTTGTTGCTGGTAATGAAGATAAACCAATACCAAATAGCACAGCAAAGAAAATCACTGGCAACATTTCGCCATGCGCCATTGAACTAATAATGTTCGTTGGGATAAGCGATAATATCGTCTGGATAATACCATGAGACTGTGACTGTACTTCTTCAGTTGTATGCTTATATTGAGAAATATCAGTTTGTACCAGTTGAGACATATCAATGCCTGAACCTGGATGGAAGATATTCGCTGCAAACAAGCCAACCAAAATAGCAATAGTAGTAATAATTTCGAAATAGAGAATGGTTTTAAAACCAAGACGCCCTAGACTTTTTGTACTGCCAACACCAGCAATACCTAAAATCAATGTAGAGAAAACGATTGGGATTACAATCATTTTAATCAGGCTAATAAAGATCTTACCTAATGGAGTAAGAACGTTATTTACAATACTATCTTTGATTTCAGGCTGGTTATGTAAAACAGCCCCGACAACTATCCCTAGGATTAAAGCAATTAAAATTTGCCATGCAAGGCTAAATTTAAAATTCTTCATAAGACAATCCTTATGCACCGCAAAGTATCAAATATGAGAGGGAGAAGACCACTACTTTAGAGTGAAACCTCAATATGTACACGAATTTCCAAACAGAAATTTAAATGCACAAGCAAATCACAACCCGCCGATCCGGCGAAGTAAACAACAATGCCTGTTGACGATCCAACATGTCAACGATCGGCACATTCTATTGAGATTTGCCAATTAAACAAGTCCAATTTATATCTAAATAGGTCAAAGCCTAGATTTATCCGTCAATAATCTATAAAAACAAAAACTTAACAAAAAAGTTTTTTGTATCCATTTTCATTAAAAATTGCTCAGATATCTCTGTACACGACAAATTTCACAGAACCCTTATCCTATCAGGATTCTGCTTTCTTAAAATTGCCAAAATTTCCTTAAACTCTTCTTTTTTCCCAAAACCAATTAAACGCTGAATCGCCATTTGAACATAGTCTAAACCATAGCGAAATAAACTCATTGAGAGTCGTCCATGCTTCTTTATTTTTATCGCTTTTTTTTGATTATGTTGCCATTCACCCGTTAAGTAACACCAACAGAAGCTTATAGCTAACACCGCAATCAATTTTTTCACTCGTCTAGGGTCTGTCAAGCGCGTATTTTCAAGATTAAACCCGCGTCCTTTGAGACAACTGAATAAGGTTTCAATTTCCCAGCGTAATGCATAATCCTGAATAGCATTGGCATTAAACTGAGGAGAAACGACGAGTAAAAGCTCTCCATTTTCTAACTGTAGTGCACTTATATATAGTTTCACCCGACCAACCAAAATCCGTCGTTTACGACATTCAATTTGACCAACTTTAAGATGGCGAAATAAATCACTAATTTTATGATTCTTTCCTAAATGATTGGTGACAATGAAGTTTTTTTAACACGAATGCAGAAGTTGATGTCTTGTTCAATTAACCATGTAAACCACTGCTCACCGATAAACTCTCTGTCTGCGAACACATTCACAATACGGTCTTTACCAAAAATGGCTATAAAGCGTTGAATCAAAGCAATACGCTCTTTCGTATCTGAATTTCCACGTTTATTAAGCAATGTCCAAAGGATAGGTATCGCTATTCCACGATAAACGATTGCGAGCATCAGGATATTAATATTTCGTTTTCCCCATTTCCAATTGGTTCTATCTAAAGTCAGTTGCACTTGGTCGAATGAAAACATATTGAAAATCAACTGAGAAATTTGACGATAATCAAAATACTGACCTGCAAAGAAGCGCTGCATACGTCGATAAAATGATTGTGGTAAACACTTGATGGGCAAGGCTTTAGATGCAGAAGAAAGATTACATGTTTGCTTTAAAATAATCACAAGCATGATGAGCGCAAAGCACTTTAAATGTGACTTGTTCCATTTTAGAGATTTGTTTAAGATAAGATATAACTCATTGAGATGTGTCATAGTATTCGTCGTTAGAAAACAATTATTGTGACATTATTTCAATGAGTTATCTATTTTTGTCGTGTACAGAGTTATTTTCTATTGATCTGGTGTTTAAAATGAATAAATATTTTCTCTGTACACGACAAATTTCACAGAACCCTTATCCTATCAGGATTCTGCTTTCTTAAAATTGCCAAAATTTCCTTAAACTCTTCTTTTTTCCCAAAACCAATTAAACGCTGAATCGCCATTTGAACATAGTCTAAACCATAGCGAAATAAACTCATTGAGAGTCGTCCATGCTTCTTTATTTTTATCGCTTTTTTTTGATTATGTTGCCATTCACCCGTTAAGTAACACCAACAGAAGCTTATAGCTAACACCGCAATCAATTTTTTCACTCGTCTAGGGTCTGTCAAGCGCGTATTTTCAAGATTAAACCCGCGTCCTTTGAGACAACTGAATAAGGTTTCAATTTCCCAGCGTAATGCATAATCCTGAATAGCATTGGCATTAAACTGAGGAGAAACGACGAGTAAAAGCTCTCCATTTTCTAACTGTAGTGCACTTATATATAGTTTCACCCGACCAACCAAAATCCGTCGTTTACGACATTCAATTTGACCAACTTTAAGATGGCGAAATAAATCACTAATTTTATGATTCTTTCCTAAATGATTGGTGACAATGAAGTTTTTTTAACACGAATGCAGAAGTTGATGTCTTGTTCAATTAACCATGTAAACCACTGCTCACCGATAAACTCTCTGTCTGCGAACACATTCACAATACGGTCTTTACCAAAAATGGCTATAAAGCGTTGAATCAAAGCAATACGCTCTTTCGTATCTGAATTTCCACGTTTATTAAGCAATGTCCAAAGGATAGGTATCGCTATTCCACGATAAACGATTGCGAGCATCAGGATATTAATATTTCGTTTTCCCCATTTCCAATTGGTTCTATCTAAAGTCAGTTGCACTTGGTCGAATGAAAACATATTGAAAATCAACTGAGAAATTTGACGATAATCAAAATACTGACCTGCAAAGAAGCGCTGCATACGTCGATAAAATGATTGTGGTAAACACTTGATGGGCAAGGCTTTAGATGCAGAAGAAAGATTACATGTTTGCTTTAAAATAATCACAAGCATGATGAGCGCAAAGCACTTTAAATGTGACTTGTTCCATTTTAGAGATTTGTTTAAGATAAGATATAACTCATTGAGATGTGTCATAGTATTCGTCGTTAGAAAACAATTATTGTGACATTATTTCAATGAGTTATCTATTTTTGTCGTGTACAGAGTTATTTTCTATTGATCTGGTGTTTAAAATGAATAAATATTTTACTTGCTATGTGGTTGCTTCTCTTTTTCTTTCTGGTTGTACGGTTCAGCATAATTTAATAAATGAAACCCCGAGTCAGATTGTTCAAGGACATAATCAGGTGATTCATCAATACTTTGATGAAAAAAACACCTCAGGTGTGCTGGTTATTCAAACAGATAAAAAAATTAATCTATATGGTAATGCTCTAAGCCGCGCAAATACAGAATATGTGCCAGCCTCTACATTTAAAATGTTGAATGCCCTGATCGGATTGGAGAACCAGAAAACGGATATTAATGAAATATTTAAATGGAAGGGCGAGAAAAGGTCATTTACCGCTTGGGAAAAAGACATGACACTAGGAGAAGCCATGAAGCTTTCTGCAGTCCCAGTCTATCAGGAACTTGCGCGACGTATCGGTCTTGATCTCATGCAAAAAGAAGTAAAACGTATTGGTTTCGGTAATGCTGAAATTGGACAGCAGGTTGATAATTTCTGGTTGGTAGGACCATTAAAGGTTACGCCTATTCAAGAGGTAGAGTTTGTTTCCCAATTAGCACATACACAGCTTCCATTTAGTGAAAAAGTGCAGGCTAATGTAAAAAATATGCTTCTTTTAGAAGAGAGTAATGGCTACAAAATTTTTGGAAAGACTGGTTGGGCAATGGATATAAAACCACAAGTGGGCTGGTTGACCGGCTGGGTTGAGCAGCCAGATGGAAAAATTGTCGCTTTTGCATTAAATATGGAAATGCGGTCAGAAATGCCGGCATCTATACGTAATGAATTATTGATGAAATCATTAAAACAGCTGAATATTATTTAAGAGCTTGACAGAAACTCTAATTTTATAAAAAGCCCATTTGAGATAAATGGGCCTTTTATAATCTGACTAATAATGAAACCTGTTAATTTTTCTAGTTTAAAATTTTACAGTGCTTTTAGTTGTTGTGATCCAATCCAGTGTTTAGAGAACTGATAGGCGGCACGTCCTGACCGTTGACCACGTGCCTGACACCAGCGTAGGGCTTCAGCATGGGCTTCGTCATTCATTGGCATATCTGTTTTAGCAAGATAGTGTTCTACAATGGTTAAATACAGGTTTTGATCCATTGGATAGAATGAAAGCCACATTCCAAAACGATCCGAGAGTGAAATTTTTTCCTCAATGGCTTCTTGTGGATGCAACTCGGTATATTGCGGTACATCTACACGAGTCACTGGCGTGTTCTCATGCATAAATTCTGGTAACAGATGTCGACGGTTGCTGGTTGCATAAATAATAAAATTACTTGAACCTGACTGTAATGAGCCATCAAGTACACTTTTTAAGCTGCGATAGTTTTCATCTTCAGCATTAAAGGCCAGATCATCGCAGTAGACAATGAACTTTTCCGGACGCTTCTGGATGAGCTTCTGGATTTCAGGAAGATCGGACAGATCATCACGTTCAATTTCAATTAAACGTAATCCTTGATCTTTATACTCGGTTAAAAGGGCACGGACAATTGAAGATTTTCCTGTGCCGCGTGAACCAGTAAGGAGAACATCATTGGCTGGCAGATTCTGCAAAAATTGTCGTGTATTTTGCTCAGATATATAAAAAAATTTATGGACGATGACTTATAACTGAGTAGATTTTTAAATTAAGAATACCTTAAAAATATTGGTTTTATTTACAACGAATTAAATGATATATCTATAAAATATCAACCCGAGTTCTGCGTCCTGCAAAACTCGGGTAAATGAGGTTGTGCTTTCAGGGTATATAATTCTTTTTATCGCTTCCGTTCTAACATCTTATCCGTGATGTCGTTCCATATCAGCTTAGTGCATCCTTACTTGGGATTATCCATTCCCGCTTCCGTGTGCCGATGAATGTAGAATACGGGTTTTAACTCTGTCTGCCTATTGGACCTAGACTCAAATCTTTGTACGTTATTGCTTACAACTCACTTTATATATTTTTCTCTTTATAAGGCTGTGCAATTTCATCAGTCACGATTTTTTCTTCTTTTTCAGCTTTAGCAATACCTTCTTGTATCGCGGCTTGAGCTTCTTCTTCATCGGCTTGAGTTTGTTCTAGTTCCTCGTGAATTTCTTCAAATATTCGACCTGTTTGTAAAACGACATAGACAGGAAAATGGTCTGATCCAATATGAGATAAACGCTGCATTTTTACTAAACCGAAGTCTGTACTATGAAAGATATGGTCAAGTGACCAGCGCAATAAAGGATAGTCCGCATGAAAAGTATTAATAAAATGCCGCCCCACTCGTGGATCGAGTAGCCCACTAATACGTTGAAATAAACGGGTTGTTCGTGACCACGCTACGTCGTTTAAATCCCCCATCACAATACAACTTTCATCAAGATCTTTAATTTGATCTCCGACAATTAAAAGCTCAGCGTCACGCAGTGTTGAATCTTTTGCTTCAGTTGGGCTAGGTGGCTTAGGATGTAAACAGTAGAGCTGAACAGGCATGCCAGATCGCAAAATTACCGTGGTATGAATAGAAGGTATTTCATTACTTAAAATGAATTTAACCTCAGTATTTTTAAGCGGTAACCGGCTATATAAATGCATCCCGTATAAATTATCTAAAGGTACGGGCACACGGTATGGATAATCTTTCTCGATCTCTTTTAAAGCATTTTCCCAAGTTGTATCGCTCTCTAAAGTAAGCAATAAATCAGGTTTCAACGTCCGTACATGCTCAAGTAATAAATGATATTTATCATTCGGGGTGAGCACATTAGAAACTATCAGTGAAATCTGTTTTGTAGGATCTAGCTGATGCTGTTTGACCTTTTTAACCTGTTTTTTCCAAAACAGCGTATACGGTAAAACCATTTTAAGTTGGTAGGCAATCGCTGCGATGAGTACCGCAAGCAAAAGCTCACGCCATACGTCCCATTCGGTCGGCCAAAACAACATACCAATTAAAGCAATTAAGCCAATAAACAGAATTTGTAATCTTGGAAAATCTGCACCTCGAAACCACCACTCATCACGAGGAATAAGTGACCAGAAGCTTAACCAAATCACCACTACTGCCAGTACTTCGATATAAATCATTGAAATTACTCTTTTAAGATGATTTGTTTTTTAATGTTTTTGTCATCTTTATCAATTTTGTATGTAACATAAACAAGATATTCTACTCAATAAAATTGCTGTTTTGATTCTGTAACGCTTGCAGTTGTGAGCACTTTTGATACACTCAACTCCCCCTTTAACAATTTTAACGCACCGAGGCAAAATGACATGAAAGTAGGTCTGGTCGGTTGGCGCGGGATGGTCGGTTCCGTCCTTATGCAACGTATGGTTGAAGAGAATGATTTTGCTCATATTGAGCCATTCTACTTCTCTACCAGTAATGCAGGTGGTGAAGCTCCTTCATTTGGTGGTAAGACTGCCCCAGCACTTATGGAAGCTACAGACATTACCAGTCTGAAGCAAATGGATGTCATTATTACCTGTCAAGGTGGTGACTACACGTCTGAAGTTTTCCCAAAGTTAAAAGCAACTGGTTGGGATGGCTACTGGATTGATGCGGCATCTACTTTACGTATGACTGATGATGCAATCATCGTTCTTGATCCGGTTAACCTTAATGTAATTAAAGACGGCTTAGCGAAAGGTACTAAAACTTTCGTTGGTGGTAACTGTACAGTATCACTCATGTTGATGGGTGTTGGCGCACTTTTCCAAAATAATTTGGTTGAGTGGATGACTGCGATGACTTATCAAGCGGCATCAGGCGCTGGCGCACAAAACATGCGTGAGTTGTTAACAGGTATGGGTTATTTATATAACAATACCAAGACTTTGTTAGATGATCCTAAATCTGCAATTCTTGATATTGACCGTCAAGTTGCCGAGTTACAACGCGGTGAGGGTTTCCCTTCTGCGAACTTTGGTGTGCCACTTGCTGGTTCATTAATTCCTTACATTGATAAACAGCTTGAAAGCGGTCAATCAAAAGAAGAGTGGAAAGGACAAGTTGAGACCAACAAGATCTTAGGTAACTCTCAAATCGTTCCTATCGATGGTCACTGTGTTCGTATCGGTGCAATGCGTTGCCACTCTCAAGCATTAACCATCAAATTGAAAAAAGATGTTCCGCTTGATGAGATCGAAGATATGATTCGTAACTCAAACCAGTGGGCTAAAGTTGTACCAAATACACGTGAAGCATCAATGACTGATCTTACACCTGTTGCTGTAACTGGTACCCTAACTGTACCTGTAGGTCGTTTACGTAAACTCAATATGGGTAAAGAGTACCTCGGCGCATTCACAGTAGGCGATCAGTTACTTTGGGGTGCTGCTGAGCCTCTACGTCGTATGTTACGTATTTTAGTAGAATACAAAAGCTCATAATTTGATCTGAATTATTCAGTCAAAATAAAAAGCCGATCACATTTGATCGGCTTTTTCGTAACTGGTTTGTAAAAAATTAACAATTTATTTACATTTCATTATTGTATAATTTTGAACGACTTTACGACTGATCAGGTCATGGATTGAGATGACTGCATATAACAAATTAAAAATTGCCATTTTCACCATTATGTCTTCGCCTTCTATTTATGCGATTACATTAGATCCTATTCAAATTCAATCTGCACCTGGGGAATTACTTTATGCAGAAATGAATTTTCAGCAAGCAGATCCTAATACCCCATTGCAAGTCAGTTTGGCCACTCAAGATGATCTCAATGGTTTGGGAGTAACTCATCAACCTCCGGGTAACCTAAACTTTTATACACGCCAAAATGGTCAGGGTTCTGGCGTTATTGTGATTACCTCATCGCGTCCTATTATCGATCCTGAACTGAATATTGTCGTAAAAGTCAGTGAAGGTAACGCAACCCGTCTTCAACATATTAAAACCGTTTTAAAGCCATCGCCTATAAAAAAGGCCGCCATGAACGAAAGTCCACTTTCACCGCAATTTATCGTAAATGAAAAAGATATCGCATTAAATTTACCTGAAAGTACTCAGTACACATCTACTGAAAATACATCAACGGTGGCAGAAACCACAAGTAATGAACATAATCTAAATATTAGCACTGGAACTGCTCCAGCTTTGAATAGTTCTAGCCCTGCTCCTGTGGCTCCTTTTACCGAAAAACCTTCGACTCAAACACTTCAGCCAACTATAGCTACGATGAATACCGAATCATCGGCTGTAGAGAAACAGCCTTCGACTTCACTCAAATCAAGTGATGGCAATCAAACAACTACCGTCAAAAAAGCAGCGCAATCTAAAACTGCCCAACAAAAAAATGTATTAAGTAAAAATACGCCGAAAAAGCAAAAAATTAGCGCTTATAAAGGCCCGGCACCTACTGGTAAATATGTCGTACAACGTAACGAGTCTTTATGGAGTATTGCCAATCGTATTGCAGCACAGACCAAACAACCTGTGGCTAAAATCATGCGAGATATCCAAGCACAAAACCGACATGCTTTTATTCAAGGTGATGTAAACCGTTTACGTCAGGGAAGTTCGCTAAACTTAACAACAAATACAACTAAAGCTTCCCATTTAAAACCTAAATCGAGTGAAGCTCACTTGGCAAAACCCTCTTCTGGCAGAGCTAAATATCGTTTACAACAAGCTGAAATGAGCATTGTGGCAGAGAACAGCCCAAATTCTGCTCATGGAAGTGCAAAAAAGAGCACACAACAAAGTCAAAACAATACTGAGTTAGCAGTAAAAGTTATGACAACTCGCAAAAAAACCGTTACATTACAAAGGAATGTAACCAAACTAAATCAAACTTTAAGTTTAAAAGACCAACGTATTCAACTCTTGAATGCGCGTTTGGCAGAGTTACAACAGCAATTACAGGCACAGCAACAAACTCACAAGCAAAAACATTAAGTTAAAACCAGAGTTAGCACGCTTTATATTGCAAATATTTATTTTTTAAGGGGAAAGTAATGTTATATGTGATTCCGTTTATCATATTACTCGTGGTCGCCGTTA
This sequence comes from Acinetobacter sp. FDAARGOS_494, assembly GCF_003812225.1. Lineage (NCBI taxonomy): Bacteria > Pseudomonadati > Pseudomonadota > Gammaproteobacteria > Moraxellales > Moraxellaceae > Acinetobacter > Acinetobacter sp. FDAARGOS_494. Next base: position 2,155,666 of record NZ_CP033866.1, on the reverse strand, counting down.
TTTTAAAAAAACGCGAGAATAGTCAAAAACAAGAGGCCACTTCCCCAAAAAATATAAATAGAAAATCCGGCAAAAAAGCGAGTGCTAAATCAAGCAAAAGTTCGCGTGAAAAAACAAAAGCCAAGGTCATTGAGGAAAATACTCCTGCTATCCCTCAAAGCAATCCTGTACCTGAAGCTTTGCGACACAATATTCAACAGCTCATTCAAGAAAAACAGTTTTCAGCAGCTGAAGCTCAAGTCAATCAGGCGCTAAAAAAAGATAATACTCAACATGAACTGTATTTATTACTTCTTGAAATTCATATTGCTCAGAAAGATGAATTTGCAATTCAACAGTTGATTAGCCATATTCGTAGCTTAGGTTTAAATGAAATAGCAGCTCAAGCAGAAACTCGACAAAAAGAATATGAATCATCCAGACAACCTGATGCTATTGATTTCCCTCAAGCTCAAACATATGAAGAACCGAAAAACACAGATACAACGGCTCAGTTCGATGAATTAACAACCAGTTCTTCCGAGGCTTCTTTTGATGACCTACAGAAAGACTATACGCCCGTAAAACAAGAACCTGCTGTTGAAATTGAACCTTTAGAGTTTAACTTTTCATTCGAACAGACTTCGGCTACGGAAAATACCAACCAACCAGCACAACAACCTGAGTTATCATCCACTCAAGAAACAAATGAGCTGGCCGATTTAGAGTTTTCTTTTGACTTGGCACCTCTGCATGGAACTGAGGAAAAATCTCAACCAGTAGAGCTAAAAGCAGACCAAGAAAATAGCATCAATGCATTAGATTTTAACTTTGACTTAAATCCTTCAAGTTCAGAGACGAAATCTGTTGAACAAGCTCCATCATTAGATGAAATTAAACTCGTAGAACAAACCCCATTAGAAGCGGCTTCTATCGCACCTCTTGAGTTTTCGTTAGATGAGCCTGCCTTAGTTCCAGCGCCAGAGCTTGAAACTCAAAGCCATATAGATGTAGTAAATGAAGCAGCTACTCAAACCCAAATAGAGGATCCGCTTTTAGAAGCTTTTCCAGAATTAAAACAAATAAATGAAAATGAACTCGATTTAAAATTGGCTGAACAATACATTAAGTTTGGAGCGAACCAAGCAGCGTGTAATTTACTACAGGGTGATGAGCAAAAATTCAACACAGAACAACAACAACATGCGAAAAACCTACTTAATCGCATAGCTTCTTAGAACTGTTCGATTTACCATAAGCAGTCAGAGATGACTGCTTTTTTATGCCTGCAAAAAGATGAAAAAAATAGCTTTATTTTATATGGGTGGTACTTTTGGTTGCATTGGTGAACCTTTAGCTCCTATGCCTTATGACCAATTCCTACCTCAACTTGAGAAAGTGATTCCCCCACACTTAACAGTTCATTGCTTTGCTGCGCCCAATATTGTCGATAGCAGTGCATGTACAGCACCTGACTGGTTACGCCTAATTCAACGCATACAACAACTACAACTAGAAGGCTATCAGCATTTTGTTGTGATTCATGGTACAGATACGCTCAGTTATGCAGCTGCGACTTTAGCTCGCTTTTTAGGGCAAAGCTGTCATATTGTGATTACTGGTAGCCAATACCCGTTACTCAATATTCAAGGTGATAACACCCGTGAATTTACTGATGCAATTGAAAACTTATATCTTGCATTAGAGCAGGTCATTGCACTTCCGGTTGGTGCTTATCTCGCATTCCACCATCAAGTATTTCACGCACAAACTGCATTAAAAACGCATACCACTGAACTTGATGCATTTTCAGGGTTAAGTAGTAACGTTGAGTTTACGCCTCAGCAAAATGAATTGATCGTACAAGATGCTCAAATTGAAAAAGCTGCTTCCTTTCAGATTTTAAACTGGATGATGCAGCCGATTGCAACACAGCATTTAGTACAACAATTACGTCACTTACTTCCTGCCCCACCACACTTTTTAGTGTTGCAAGGTTTCGGTACAGGTAATATCGCCGTAAACGATGAGTTTTTGGCAACATTAGATGAACTCTATACTCGTGGATGTGTACCAATTTTGGCGACACAAGTCACTTTTGGAGGTATGGACCAACGTTATGCAATTAGTGCTTGGGCCAAAACTGCAAAAATTGTCATTAATGATGCCCATAGCCATGCAGATCTCTATGCAAAAGCGCTTCAAATCTATTTAAAATACCCAACCCCAGAACAATGGTTGAACCATTGGAATGAAAATCTGCATTAAATAGAGGTGAAGCCATGCAACGTTATGCGGTCGGTATTGAATTTAGTGGTATTCAATATCGAGGTTGGCAAACACAACAGCCAGGCGTTGCCAGCGTTCAGGAAACTATAGAGCTTGTACTCAGCAAAATCGCTGATGAACCAATCACACTTCACGGTGCTGGTCGAACAGATGCAGGAGTACATGCAACAAATATGGTGGCTCATTTTGACACTAATGCGATTCGTCCAGAGCGTGGATGGATCATGGGAGCAAATAGCCAACTTCCTAAGGATATTTCAATTCAGTGGATTAAACAGATGGATGAAGAGTTCCATGCACGTTTTAAAGCCACTGCTCGTCGCTACCGCTATGTTGTATATAACGCTCCACATCGCCCTGCACTTTTACATAAACAAGTCACGCATATTTATCAAAAATTAGACGTGCAAAAAATGATTAAAGCTGCCAGCAAATTTGAAGGTACGCATAACTTTGAAACCTTCCGTGCAGCAGCCTGCCAGTCAAATCAACCTGTACGACATGTAAAGCATTGCCGATTGTTTGAACATGGACGTTATTTGGTTTTAGATATTCAAGCTGATGGCTTTTTACATCATATGGTTCGAAATATTATGGGTTGCTTACTTGAAATTGGGCAAGGCATGTATGAAATCGACCATATTGATGCAATGTTCGCAGCCGAAGATCGTAAGGCAGCAGGAATTACCGCCCCACCTGATGGTCTCTATTTTATTCAATGTTATTATCCCGAGCAGTTTGACTTACCACAACCACCACTCGGGCCACATTGGTTAAACCTACCTGAGTAGGCTTAACCAATTTTTAGTTCTAACGGTGTTGCTTACGCTTACGGTACTCAACTGGTGTTTCGTTAGTCCAGCGCTTAAACGCGCGGTAGAATGTACTCGGTTCAGAAAAACCTGTTAAATACACAATACGCTCAACACTCTCATTAGTGTTAGCTAAAAGTTTTTTAGCTAAACGACAACGGTAGTCAGAAAGTATTTGCTGGAAGCTGGTATTTGCTTCACTTAACTGCGTCCGTAAACGACGCGGCGTAATATTTAATTGTGCCGCTACGGTTTCTAGCGTCGTTTCTCCACTTTCAAGTGTCGAACCAATCGCACGACGGACCTCACCCACTAAATCATAACGGGCAAGTTCTTGTAACTTTTCAATTGCCAATTGTTCATGCAATTGAAGTAATTCAGGCTCTGCCTGCCAAAGCTGAAAATCTAAAATGGCAGGGTCAAAATATAGCCGTGTTTCTTTCTGCCCTAAGCTTACCGGACAGCCATAGACGCGGAAGTATTCATCTTCAGAAGCACCTTCACTGAAATTAAAATCAATGAAGATTGGATGGAACTGGCCTTCGGTAATAAATTTGAAGAATCTGAGCACACCTGAAATCGCACATTCTGAAAAATGACGATTAACAAGGTTGTCTGCCCCTACCTGCTCACCATTGGTCAAATAGCAGCGTCCATCTTCAACCACCAGTTTTGCATCAAATGCATCACTAATGAGACGCTGGTAAGCCAAAGCTCGCTTAAGCCCTTCACCAAAAGTTTCACTACTAATAAATAAATGTTCAATCACCTGACCACGGTACAAAGGTAAATGCTCACCTAAATGCAAACCGATGTCTGGATCTTTACTGACTTCTTGAGCAGCAGTCCAAAAGGCATACTGCGCACTTAACGGAGTACGTGCGTTTGTATCGACCTGATTTAAAGCGACTCCCGCTTTAGTTAATATTTCTTCTGTTGGCAATCCTGCACGACGAATTGCTTGATAGCCAAAACGTAATACAACTGATGCATCTGTTAGCTGACCCACGCAGTGCCCTTCCATGTAGATACTTCATTGATACTTAGGAGCTGTTGACTCTTTATGCATGAACAGTCCCTAATAACTATGATTTTAGATTAGCGTTGATTGACCAAACTGACAACAGAATTAGAGTTCTTTTGTGAAAAAAATTACATCTTTTTTTATTAGTCATACTTTAACCAGATGCTTTCACAAGAAGATGTCTATCTTGTTTTTTTTAAATAAATTGACTATAATTTGCGCCTTTCCAATTTGATCATCAGGTAGGCTATGGCCAATAAAGAGGAACTCATTGAGTTCGAAGGCGTTGTCACCGAAACGCTTCCTAATACGATGTTCCGTGTACGTCTTGAAAACGGTCACGAAGTTATTGCACACATTTCTGGTAAAATGCGTAAACACTATATTCGTATTCTTACTGGCGACAGTGTGAAAGTCGAAATGACTCCATATGACTTAACCAAAGGTCGTATTACGTACCGTGCTCGCTAATTAGTGAATGCAAAAAAGCCACTTCATCATGTGGCTTTTTTATTGCGTTTTTTATTCACTTAATCGACTGGTTTTACATCCCACCGTTTGGCATTCACGCAATCTTTCTTGCAGCCAATGGTTTCTTTCTTGCGTTGTCTGTAAACGACACTGCACGTCTACGCTATTTCTATTAGAATCTGTACATTCAGCATCACGTTGGCGTATCCAAGCAAGCTGCGACTTCTTAAGCGTATTTCTTTGTGCTGTATTTAATTTCGCTCTTAATGCCTGATAATTCTTATTCAGGTCTGCATCAGCACTCGCATAGATTTTATTGGTACAGTAAATATCATCATAAGTATTACGAGCACTATCACAGTTATCAGCATAGACCGTGGTTATTCCGAAACACAAAAAGGCAAAAACTATTTTTTTCATACTCTTCTTCCTTAAGTTTTGGGCAATTATTATTAGTCTGTAAATATAAGAATAAGTCTAAAGGCAAACTCACCTTCTATTTATCATAATCCTGCTTTTTTACTTTACAAGTTAGCAAATCCAACCTATTGTTCTTTAATGATAAATATAATTCTATATAGAGAAAAAATGAATATATCTACCTTATGTCAAATGAGTTTGCTTTCATTCATGCTGCTTAATATTAACGGCTGTGCTAGTCATCCACGCCAATCTATAGATTTACAAGAATATTTAAAAAATTTTATAGGCAAATCATCTACAACGATTCAGCAAGATCTCAACTTACGGAGTCTTGGCTTTCAAGTCGCCCGCACACCACAAAAAACTTCTGATCAACTTATTTATACAATTTTACGGCCCTTAAGCATCCCAATTCCAATGGTGAGTAATGTCGATATGAGAGGTGGTTCTGTTCCCATACAATCAGGAAATTTGAGCGGCAACTCTTATGATCTTAACTTTAATTGCAAGGTTATTTTTAAACTCAAAAATGACATTGCCGAGTCTATTCAATACGAAGGTAAAGCTTGCTAAACACAACCATAAAAAAACGCAGCTTTAAGCTGCGTTTTTTAGCAAAGTGGCGATTAAGCAAGAGCAGCAACAACTGCTTCACCCATCTCGGCTGTACCAACTTTAGTCATGCCTTCAGACATAATATCGGCTGTACGTAAACCTTGATCAAGTACTTGCCCTACTGCATCTTCAATTGCTTTAGCAGCAGCTTCTTCACGGAAGGTATAACGAAGCATCATCGCAACTGAAAGAATGGTTGCCAACGGGTTTGCAACGTTTTGCCCTGCAATATCAGGCGCTGAACCATGACAAGGTTCATACATGCCTTTGCCATTTTCATCTAAAGAAGCCGATGGCAACATACCAATTGAGCCGGTAAGCATTGCTGCTTCATCAGACAAGATATCGCCAAACAAGTTACCTGTCACGATTACATCAAACTGTTTAGGCGCACGTACAAGCTGCATGGCAGCATTATCCACATACATATGTGAAAGCTGAATATTTGGATAATTGGCTTGCTGTAAATCTGTGACCGTTTGCTTCCAAAGCTCTGTTACTTCTAAAACATTGGCTTTATCTACAGAACACACTTTACCGCCACGTAATCCTGCAAGTTCAAAAGCAACTTTTGCAATACGCTTAATTTCGCTTTCAGAATAAACGTCAGTGTTATAGCCCTGTTTTTCACCATTTTCGAGTTCACGAATACCACGTGGTTGACCAAAGTAGATACCACCAGTTAATTCACGAACAATTAAAATATCTAAGCCAGCAACAATCTCAGGCTTTAAGCTAGAAGCATCGGCTAATTGTGGGTATAAAATCGCTGGGCGCAAATTAGCAAATAAGTTAAGTTCACTACGAATTTTTAAAAGACCGCGTTCAGGACGGATAGAACGTTCAATAGTGTCCCACTTTGGTCCGCCAACAGCACCTAATAAAATGGCATCAGCTTTTTTTGCTTGCTCGCTAGTTACGGCTGGATACGGCTCTCCATGAGCATCAATCGCTGCACCACCTAACAAGCCATGTTCCCAAGTCAACGACAAATTAAATTTTTCATTTACTTTATTTAATACTTTTTCTGCTGCCCCAACAATTTCAGGACCAATCCCATCGCCAGCCAAAATTAAAATCTGTTTAGACATGAAGTTTTCCATTTTCAAAGACAAGACAGCGTTACGACTGCCGTGGTGTTAGTTTTTTCTGTTCGAGAAATTCACCTAGTCCTGTGGTGACATCAAATGGTCGACAAAAACGGCGAATTACCCGCCCATCCTGCTCTAAGTCAACACATAATGGATCTGGTACAGAAACATTCAGCAAACTACCCGAACGGTTAGATTTGTCTCGGTACATTTTAAACATATAGCGATGGTTAGCTTTGAATTGGTGAATAACATGAATCGTTTCAGCCCGATCTGGAGAAATCGGATAGTAACGAATCACCACTTCATATTGTTTGGCAGGCACAGATAGATACAAACTATTGCTTTGACTTAACACCGAACCATTTAATCTCACAATTCCTTGATGAATTGCCTGATTACTAATACGACGTGTCTGTGCATCAACAACAGTAATATCATTTAGCCGTTCAAATTCGCAACTTTTTGCGCCCGAACAATATATTGCTGCATTCTGCCCCAAATTTTCTTGTTCAGCCTGCTTAATACGAACAGTATCCACTACATTGTAAGTGCTCTGACAAGCACTTAGTGTTATCGCGCACAGGCTCAACAAAAAGCTATGAGTAACGTTCCTCTTCATTGTTCAAGCCCAATCCTCATCTAGTGCATAATTTTAAGCTGTTGTTATGCTTTAGCATGTTAGCAAGAGTTTGAACACGACGCCATGACTATGTTTAAAATGTACCGAAAGGTTAATTTATCTCTTGGAATACCCAAGGACGAACCTGTTTGGTTTTTTCTTCATAAGCGCGGATTGCGTCCGCATTTTGAAGTGTCAAGCCAATATCATCCAAACCATTTAACAAGCAATGCTTACGAAATGGATCTACTTCGAATTTAAATGCTTCGCCAGTTGGTGTACGAACTTCTTGCGCAGCCAAATCAATTGTTAATTGATATCCTTCTTGCGCAGCACATTCCTTAAATAACTGATCAACAATGTCTTCAGGCAAAATGACTGGCAACATACCGTTTTTAAAACAGTTATTAAAGAAAATATCAGCAAAGCTTGGCGCAATAACGGTACGGAAACCATATTCATTTAATGCCCAAGGTGCATGCTCACGGCTTGAACCACAACCAAAGTTGGTACGTGCAATTAACACGGTTGCTCCTTGATAGCGAGGCTGATTTAAAACGAAATCCGGATTTTTTGGACGTACCGAGTTATCTTGTCCCGGATAGCCTTCGTCTAAATAACGAAGTTCATCAAATAAGTTGTCGCCAAACCCAGTACGTTTAATCGACTTTAAAAACTGTTTTGGAATAATTAAATCTGTATCAACATTGGCACGATCTAATGGTGCAACGATACCTTGTTCAACTGTATAAGCTTTCATGGTTTGCTCCAGACCGAATTAAAATGAACGAACGTCAACAAAATGACCTGCAATCGCAGCCGCTGCTGCCATTGCCGGACTGACCAAGTGAGTACGACCACCATTACCCTGACGACCTTCAAAGTTACGGTTCGAGGTTGATGCACAATGCTCACCCGGTTGTAACTTGTCTGCATTCATTGCTAAACACATTGAGCAACCCGGCTCACGCCATTCAAAACCAGCTTCCAAGAAGATTTTATCCAAACCTTCTTTTTCAGCTTGTTGTTTAACTAAACCAGAACCCGGAACAATCATGGCTTGCTTAATGCTAGGTGCCACTTTACGGCCTTTAACTACTTCAGCAGCAGCACGGATGTCTTCAATACGAGAGTTCGTACAAGAACCGATAAAGACACGATCAAGTTGAATATCAGCTAAAGCTTGTCCTGCATTTAAGCCCATATACTGATAAGCACGTGTCCAATCATTACGTTGTACGTCATCTTTCGCTTGTTCTAAAGTTGGTACAGCTTTCGAGACAGGAATAACCATCTCAGGTGAAGTACCCCAAGACACTTGTGGTTCAATCTCCGCACCATTTAACTCAACTACAGCATCAAAAACGGCATCAACATCTGAATGTAAAGTGTTCCAGTAAGCAACGGCTTGTTCCCACTGCTCACCTTTTGGTGCGTAGCTACGGCCTTTTACGTATTCAATAGTCTTATCATCAACTGCGACCATACCCACACGAGCACCCGCTTCAATCGCCATGTTACATACCGTCATACGTCCTTCAATCGACATATCACGGAAAACTTGGCCACCGAACTCAATTGCATAACCCGTACCGCCTGCAGTACCGATTTTACCGATAATGGCCAACACGACATCTTTTGGTGTTACACCTTTACCCAATACGCCATCGACGCGAACCAACATGTTTTTAGATTTTTTCTGAACCAAACATTGTGTTGCTAACACATGTTCAACTTCAGATGTCCCAATACCATGTGCCAAGCAACCGAAAGCACCGTGAGTCGCTGTATGTGAGTCACCACACACCACCGTCATACCCGGTAAAGTTAAGCCTTGTTCAGGTCCGACAACATGCACAATTCCTTGGCGAATATCATTAATACCGAATTCAACAATATTAAATGCCTTACAGTTATCATCTAAGGTCTGAACCTGAATACGAGATGTATCATCTTCAATACCAGCGATGCCCTGATCACGTTCTTTTTTAGATGTTGGAACGTTATGGTCTGGGGTAGCTACGTTTGCACTTAAACGCCACGGTTGACGACCAGCAAGTTGCAAACCTTCAAATGCTTGTGGACTCGTTACTTCATGCAATAAATGACGGTCGATATAAAGTAAGCACGAACCATCATCACGCTGAGTAACTACGTGGTCATCCCACAATTTGTCATATAAAGTTTTGCCTGCCATGTCGTCTTGCTCCATTGGACTGGGTAATTCTAATCTTTCTTCGATTATAGCCAGAGTTTTACATAAATCTAATTTATCATTTTTATAAATTAGAAAACTTTTAGGAATAATTCCTGAATGTTTTAATATCAGTCAAAATATATAAATCGGATTTGCTAATGATTATCATTTGCATAATCCATTTTTAATCCTATACTCTCATCTCTATACTAAAAATATCAAATACAGGTAGAGAGAATGGTTATGGCTAATATTCAAAAATTCGTTGTTAATAATCAACGTACATTAAAGAAAACCTTAAGTTACTACATAATGCATATTACGGTAGCCATGTTAGTTGCCTACTTTGTAACGGGTAATATTTGGATGGCTTTAACATTAAGTATGTTAGAACCAACAGTACAAGCTTTTGCATTTTTCTTTCATGAAAAAGTATGGGCAGCAAAAGACCGCCGTATATCAGCTTTAAGCGAAAACGAGACGACTGCTTAGATTAAGATTAATACGCTAAATCACAACTTTATAGAACGTTGAGCTGCAAGCATGATACGATTTTGGCTTGGCAACTTTAGCCTCTCTCGATTTTTCTATTCCAAGTAGAGTTGTATTATGAATCTTGCAGCCTTTGAAGCTTTTGTAAAAGTTATGGAAACAGGTTCGATCTCTGTGGCTGCAGATCAACTATTTATTACTCAACCTGCTGTCACCAAACGTATTCATAGCCTAGAAGAGTACTTTGGCGTAAAGCTATTTGAGTCGGCAGGCCGTGGGGTTCAAGCAACTCATGCTGCGCATTCATTATTACCAAAAGTTAAAAGCTGGTTAAATGAACTTCGAGATATTCACCACACGCTAAGTCATGAGCAAACCCAAATACAAGGACGTTTAAAAATCGGGACGAGTCATCACATCGGTTTGCATCACTTGCCTGCTCCGCTTAAACACTTTGTTCAGCAGTTTCCTCAAGTCACGCTAGACGTACATTTTGTTGATTCCGAACAAGCACACGAACAGGTACTTGCTGGCGATTTAGAGTTAGCTTTTTTAACACTCCCGCCCTCAGGTGATGAGCGTCTTAACTATATTACGATCTGGAATGATCCTTTAGTTTTTGTAGCTGCTCCATTTCATCCATTGGCTCAAAAAAAGAATTTGACCTTACAAGATTTAATTGAATATCCAAGTTTGCTGCCTGCCGCACAGACTTATACAGCCCAAATCACCTTGGCTGAGTTTGAAAAACAAGGCCTTAAACCGAAAATTACCATGAGCAATAACCCACTAGAGTCAATTCGTATGTTGGTCTCTATTGGTTTAGGTTGGTCAGTTTTACCAAAAACTCTGCTGAATCAAGATATGCAGCAGCTTGATTTAAATGTCGAGATGAACCGGCAGTTAGGCATGGTATGGCATCCTGCACGTACTCAATCTAGAGCCATGCAGGAATTGATTAAAATGATGCAAGAATAACGGTATTAATGGCTATATTTTTTAACAAGGATATAAATCAAAGCCGCGAAAGGTAGTAGTAAAAATAGAACGCCCCAACTGAAACATATAGCAGCGAAAATAATTCCGCCAAGTGCACTCATAAACAGTAAAGCAATGATATAAATAAGTAACTCACCAAAAATAGCGGTAATGAGCTGATCTATAAATTCTTGAAAGAAACCATTGCTACCTTTACTTTTAGTGCGCTTATTTTTAGTCATGCTATTTTAATTAATAAAGTTATATATTGATTAGAAATAATACTATAAATATATACCCTCTACTCTACTATCATTATACTTTTCACTTAAGATTCATGATCGTGAAGAATCAATATTCAAAGATAATTAAAATCGGTTTATATCTATTTATAACTTTAGCTATCTTAGTTCTAGTTACATTTATTTGGTTTAAACGGATACGTGTTATTTTCGCCCATCACCTTTCATTGTTACATTGTGATGGTCAAGTCTGTGTAGATGATCCAAAGACACAGCCTCTTGCAAAGACACTTTATAATCAGGCATTAAAAGAGACCCAAAATAAAGTAGGTGCTTTTCATCAACAACCCACTATGGTTTTTTGCTCAACTCCACAATGTGCAAATACCTTTGGTATGGAAAAAGCAGCCGCTAAAGCGATTGGTAATTTGGGGTTATTGGTTGCACCGCGAGGCTGGAAAGATTTCTATATCACTCATGAGCTTATTCATCATCGACAAGCAGAAGAATGGGGAAATATAGCAATGCTAACTAAACCTAAATGGCTGGTAGAAGGCATGGCTTATAGCTTAAGTGATGACCCACGACCTACTTTATCGGTTCCTTTTCAACAATGGCGAGCTCAATTCAAGCTTTGGCATCAACAAAATCCTGATTCAAATATTTGGCTTACCACAGAAAAAATTAAATAATTTATTAGAGAGCTTCCGGAATATTACATTTTTCTAGGAAGCTCTTGCTTTAAATTAAATCGACCAGTCCTGAATTTCCCAGTTGTGTTCTTGAGCCAGTTTCTCAAGACGATCATCAGGGTTGACTGCAATCGCATGCGTTGCATATTCAAGTAAAAAACGGTCATTAATTGAATCTGAATAAGCCCAAGACTCAGAAACGCTACGACCGTCCAGCCATGCCTCAAGACGTGCAAGTTTGCCCTTTTGATAACACGCTAAACCCGCCACTTTACCTGTATATTTACCATCAGCAACCTCGGCGTTAGTTGCTAAGATTTCAGTAATTCCAAATTCACGGAAAATCGGCGCAGTAATAAAATCACTTGTTGCTGTAATACCTACAATGGTATGGCCTAAATCTTGATGTTTTTTGATTGCATCAAAACCTTTTGGTCGCATTTGAGGACGAATCACTTTTTCCATAAACAACTGATGAAGCTCAGTTAAGTAGTTATTATCATGCTTTGTTAAAAAGCCGAAAACAAACTCATTATAAGCATATGGATCTAGTTGCCCTGCTTTGTAGTCTTCATAAAATTTATCATTCATCTGACGATGATGAACCGGATCAACCAAACCTTCATTGACTAAAAATTCACCCCACGAGTGGTCTGAATCGGTATTTAACAAGGTATGGTCTAAATCAAACAACGCCAGTTTCATGAAAATTCTCGTTTAAACTGAAATTTAAGAAAAAAAATGTAAATCTATCTCCGCTAGTCGATAGAAATTCGTTAAGATCGTAACAATTTAAACATTTTACTTTGATCTTTTCGAGCTGGACATAAAAAAGTGTTTGTCCCCGTGATCGAAGTCAACGATATAGACAATATTTAGGTAGCCAAATGATCGACTCAGAAGGTTTCCGACCCAATGTCGGGATCATTTTGGCAAACGATGATGGACAGGTTTTATGGGCAAAGCGCATTGGTCACAATGCTTGGCAATTTCCACAAGGAGGCATCCAGTTTGGAGAAACCCCTGAACAGGCACTTTTTCGAGAACTGAGAGAAGAAATCGGCTTATTGCCCGAGCATGTCCAGATTATTGCGCAAACCAAAGGATGGCTGCGTTATCGTTTGCCACATCGGTATATTCGGTCAGACTCTGACCCCGTATGTATCGGACAGAAACAGAAATGGTTTTTACTGAAGTTAACTGCGCCTGCAAAAAACATTCAGTTAAACCTCGCCGACCCGCCTGAATTCGATGAATGGCAGTGGGTTAGCTATTGGTATCCTCTTGGTCAAGTGGTGAACTTCAAACGTGATGTTTACCGTAAAGCCATGGTGGAGTTGTGTACACAGTTGCCAGTGCAACAATTACCCTAAAAATCATTTATCTAGCAAATGATTTTTATTAAAAGTGCTGTTATAAATACATTCATAGTCTAAAAAAATACTGGAGTATACATCCATGTCAAACATGCAACTCGACACTCTAAGACGCATTGTCCAAGAGATTAATGCGTCCGTGAGTTTGCATGAATCGTTAGACATTATGGTCAATCAGGTTGCTGAGGCCATGAAAGTGGATGTTTGCTCTATTTATTTACTCGATGAACGCAATCAACGTTATGTATTGATGGCCTCAAAAGGCTTAAATCCAGAATCTGTTGGGCATGTTTCATTGCAGTTAGGTGAAGGCTTGGTGGGTCTGGTTGGGCAACGTGAAGAAATTGTTAACCTTGACAATGCGCCAAAGCACGAACGCTTTTTGTATTTACCTGAAACGGGCGAAGAAATTTATAACTCATTCCTTGGCGTACCCGTCATGTATCGCCGTAAGGTTATGGGTGTTTTAGTTGTCCAAAATCGACTTCCTCAAGATTTTAGTGAAGCGGCCGAATCATTTTTAGTCACCTTATGTGCACAGCTCTCAGGTGTTATTGCACATGCGCATGCGGTTGGAAATATTGATGTATTTCGCAAGCCAAGCAATGGGCCTGCCTATAAGACCTTTCAAGGCGTTTCCGGTGCAGGTGGGGTGGCTTTAGGTCGCGCTATTATTTTATATCCGCCTGCCGACTTAGGTTCAGTACCTGACCGCGAAGCAGAAGATATCAGCGATGAACTCCGCATTTTAGATCAAGCTATTTCATCGGTACGTTCAGAGATTCGTTCTTTAGATGAAAAAATGCATGACTCGCTCATGGCAGAAGAACGGGCTTTGTTTAGCGTATTCTTAAGAATGCTAGATGAAAATGCCTTACCTGCAGAAATTAAAGAACTGATCCGTGATGGGCATTGGGCACAAGGTGCGGTGCGCCGTGTAATTGAAAAACACACTGCCCTATTTGCACAAATGGAGGACGATTATCTTCGTGAACGCGTTTCTGACCTTAAAGACTTAGGGCGACGTATTCTAGCGTACTTACAAGAAGAAGATTCGAGCCACCGTGAACTTAGCCCAGACAGTATTTTAATTGGTGAAGAAATTAGTACCGCTGCGCTAGTAGAATTACCAGTAGATAATATCGCAGCGATTGTGACGTCAGAAGGCGCAGCCAATTCGCATATGGTGATTGTTGCCCGTGCATTAGGGATTCCAACGGTGGTCGGCGTAACCGAACTGCCTGTAAATACGCTTGATGATGCAGAAATGATTGTGGATGCCTATCAGGGCCGTGTTTTTGTAAACCCTCCACGTCGTTTACGTCAACGTTATAAAGAAATTCAAAAAGAAGACGAGCAAATCGCAAAAGATCTCAAACAATATGAGACCAAAGAAGCGATTACACCAGACGGTGTCTCTGTTCAACTGTTTGTGAACACGGGTCTTATGATTGATGTAGTCCGCGGTGTACAACGTGGCGCTCAAGGTGTGGGTTTGTACCGTAGTGAAATTCCATTCATGTTACGGGAACGTTTCCCGGGTGAAGAAGAACAACGTGCCATCTATCGCCAACAATTGAGTCACTTTGCCAATAAGCCGGTAGTCATGCGTACCCTCGATATTGGTGCCGATAAAGACTTACCTTACTTCAGTATTGAAGAAGAGAACTCGGCATTAGGGTGGCGCGGTATTCGTTTCACGCTTGACCATCCGGAGATTTTCTCAGCACAAATCCGGGCAATGCTTAAAGCCAGTATTGGTTTAAATAATTTGCATATCCTATTGCCAATGGTAACGACAGTAAGTGAAGTCGAAGAAGTACTTTATTTACTTGAGCGTGACTGGATTGCAGTACAAGAAGAAGAACAAGTTAAAATTACCAAACCAAAAATCGGGATTATGGTTGAGGTACCGAGTGTACTACTACAAATTGATGAATTCGCCGAACTTGTCGATTTCTTCTCGGTTGGTTCAAATGACTTAACTCAATACTTACTTGCTGTGGACCGTAATAATCCGCATGTCGCAAACGTCTATTCACACTTCCATCCGTCTATTTTGCGGGCTTTAACTCGACTCGTGAAGGAATGCCATAAATACCAAAAACCAGTAAGTATTTGTGGTGAGATGGCGGGTGATCCGTTATCGGCAATCTTACTGATGGCCATGGGCTTCAATACCCTTTCGATGAGTTCAAGTAACATCTTGCGTGTCCGAAAAGCAATTTGCCATGTCCCAATGTCAGATGCCCAAAAGCTGCTTGATGATGTCATGAAAATGAATAATCCGCTTATTGTAAAAAGCTGGCTTGAGTACTACTTTAAAACTCACGGTCTAGCCGATATGGTTAAATCTAACCGCCTTGTAAGCGTATAAATACTTAAAAAGGAGAGTCAAAAGCTCTCCTTTTTCAATTCATCTATTTTTAAATTTTCTCTTTATTTTTAAGCTGCCACTTAGCGCACCCCTAATCTTTATTTTTCCAAAAATCGGTTTTACCAATTAATATGGACAATTTAATCCATTTGAAAAATAAACGATCAGATTCTAGTATATTTAAAGAACGAAATTGAAAGATATTGCGATGTTTCAATGATTAAGGAGCTCATGCCATGCGTCATTATTTGCAAAATTTGAACCATTTTCCCTCTTGTTTTTTAGCCTTCATGCAGTAAATTGAAGGAATAATAAACAAAGGAAACTCATGTATTGTTGAATAAAACTGATGAGCTGACATAACAGTGAAAAATTTTTAAAACGGTTTCTCTCACCATTTGTTCTCTCATTTCTTTATTCGATACGCATCATTTTTTTAACCCAGAAGTCCAGGAAAATGAGCCTTCAGTTTTATTAAGAGCTCAATAAATATTACCCAGAGAGAATATAATCATGTCAAACGAATCAAAATGTCCTTTTTCAGGTCATAACTCAAAACCGCAAGTAACAGTCGGTGGTGGCACGGCTAATTTACACTGGTGGCCAAATCAATTACGTGTTGACTTACTCAATCAACATTCAGAACGCTCTAATCCACTCGGTAAAGATTTTAATTACCGTCAAGAATTTAAAAAACTCGACTACTACGCACTTAAAGCCGACATCAAAAATGTATTAACCGATTCCCAAGACTGGTGGCCAGCCGACTGGGGAAATTATACGGGCTTATTTATCCGTTTAGCGTGGCATGCTGCCGGTACATATCGTATGGGCGATGGCCGTGGTGGTGCCGGTCGTGGTCAACAACGTTTTGCTCCATTAAATAGTTGGCCTGACAATGCAAGTTTAGATAAAGCACGCCGTTTACTATGGCCAGTTAAACAAAAATACGGTCAAAAAATATCTTGGGCCGATTTATTTATTCTTGCCGGGAACATCGCACTTGAGTCTTCTGGTTTCCGTACCTTTGGTTTTGGTGCCGGTCGTGAAGATGTTTGGGAACCAGACAACGATGTAAACTGGGGCGATGAAAAAGAATGGTTAGCTCATCGTAACTCTGAAGCATTGGCGGGCAGTAATCTTGCTGCAACCGAAATGGGCCTAATTTATGTGAACCCTGAAGGACCACAAGCGAGTGGTGACCCACGCTCAGCAGCACCGTTTATTCGTGCCACTTTCGGCAACATGGCAATGGATGATGAAGAAATTGTTGCCTTGATTGCTGGCGGTCATACTTTAGGTAAAACTCACGGCGCTGCCTCTGCTGACCATGTCCAAGCAGACCCAGAAGGTGCACCAATTGAACAAATGGGCTTTGGTTGGGCAAACAGCTATGGCACAGGTGTCGGTAAAGATGCGATCACTTCAGGTTTAGAAGTTATTTGGTCACAAACGCCAACACAATGGAGCAATTACTTCTTTGAAAACCTCTTCAAATACGAATGGGTACAAGAACGTTCACCTGCTGGCGCAATTCAATGGGTAGCAGCAGATGCTGAAGCCATTATTCCAGATCCTTTCGACCCATCAATTAAACGTAAGCCAACGATGCTTACTACAGATTTGACCCTACGTTTTGACCCTGAGTTTGAAAAGATCTCTCGTCGTTTCCTTAACGATCCACAAGCCTTTGCCAATGCTTTTGCTCGTGCTTGGTTTAAATTAACTCACCGTGATATGGGACCAAAAGCACGTTATTTAGGACCAGAAGTTCCTGCCGAAGATTTAATTTGGCAAGATCCATTACCTGCTGCTAGCGCTACACCATCTTCTGCAAGCATTGCTGATGCAAAAGCAAAAATCGTTGCTCTAGGGTTATCTACTGGTGAGTTGGTTTCCCTTGCATGGGCATCTGCATCAACATTCCGTGGTGGAGATAAACGTGGTGGTGCAAACGGTGCACGTATTGCTTTATCACCACAACGTGAGTGGGAAGTAAACAAAAAAGCTGTTGAGACTTTAACTAAAATTGAAGAACTCAAGGCATCAACCCAATTGTCATTGGCGGATTTAATCGTGTTAGCTGGTAATGTTGGTGTAGAGCAAGCTGCTCAAGCAGCAGGTTTCAATATTACCGTTCCGTTTGCCCCTGGTCGTGTTGACGCATTACAAAGTCAAACCGATGTTGAATCATTCCAATTACTGCTCGGTCTTGCTGACGGTTTCAGAAATTGGAAAAAACAGGGAGTCAACACACCAGCTGAAGTCTTATTAATTGATAAAGCACAACAACTGACTTTGACTGCACCAGAGTTAACTGCATTGATTGGTGGTTTACGTGTACTAGGCACTAACTGGGATGGTTCTCAACATGGTGTCTTCACTCAGCAAGTTGGGGTGCTCAGCACAGACTTCTTCACAAACTTACTCGACATGTCGAATGTATGGGCACCTGTTGATTCAACAAGTGAAGTATTTGAAGGAAAAGACCGTAAATCAGGCACAGTGAAATTTACCGCAACACGTAATGATTTAGTCTTTGGTTCGAATTCTATCTTACGTGCATTAGCCGAAGTTTATGCTCAGGCAGATGGTAAAGAAAAATTTGTTCAAGACTTTGTTGCTGCATGGACTAAAGTCATGAATCTTGACCGTTTTGACTTAGCTTAATTTAAGCCAAAATAATAAAAAGCCAGTTCAAATGAACTGGCTTTTTTAATACAAAACAATGAATTTTTAGACAGTCAATTTATGCCCTTCTCGAATGCAATAAAAAGGATTAGCAAGCTTTGATGAAGCTTTAATGGCTTGAGCTAACGCATGTTCAGGATCTTCACGCCCCTCATCCGTTAACTGAAAAGTTCGATAGTGAATTGCCACCGACCGATGTGCTTGTAAATCTAAATGCGCATGAACTGCATCTTGCGGATTCATATGAACATAGCTCATTAATTTACGAGGTTCATAAGCTCCGATTGGAAGTAAGGCCACACGCGGCGCACCATAGCGCGTATGAATTTGTTTGAAGTGGCCGGCATAACCGGTATCACCCGCAAAAAAACAATGTCCTGTTTTCGCCAAAACCGAAAAACCGCCCCAAAGTGCCTTATTTTGGTCACGTAAACCCCGCCCCGAGCCATGCTGAGCAGGTGTATAAACAATTCTTAATTCGTGATAAGGAATTTCCTGCCACCAATCCATTTCAATTACATGGAACTCTTTAGGCAAGTAAAATCCGTTGCCAAGCCCTGTATAAATCGGCATAGCAAACTTCTTATGCAGCCACTCAAGCGTTGCTAAATCCATATGGTCATAATGGTTATGGCTCAACAATACCCCATGAATGGTAGGTAACTGTTCTAAAGCAAAACCCGCTGGGCATACACGGCGTGGACCACGGCCATGTAAAGGACTTGCGTAGTCACACCATACCGGATCGGTAATAAAGTTATAAGGTCCAATTTGAATGAGTACCGTAGCATGCCCTACAAACCAAACTTGCCAATCATCTAAATCCGCATGAGGACGGTTTTGTGGTAAAGCAATTGGTGTATTAACACGTACATCATATTCATTCTGAATATCAACATTCCAAGTATAAGACTCACGAGTGACTAACCAACGCAATAACTCTTTCGATCCTCGTGCAGGCGATCTAGGCTGCTGATTATAAAAACGGGTATCATTTTCATGGCCCAGTTCAGGATGACAAAAAGGTGGTTTTATCCATGTATGCGTCCAACAGGACTGAGTCGGCAATTGATAAGTTAATGTCGGCTTGTCTTTCATGGGCTTATTCTATGGTTGTAGCATCAGGAGGATGAATCATTCAGTTTTCTATCTTAGCGATTTAAATAAATTAAGCTATGACACTTACACTTATTTATCATATAAATATCCCTTTTATTTTTGTCACAGCCGACATAGATCAATCTAAAGTGCCACAAAAAAATGTTTAGATGTGTTGAGTTTGTGATTCGTTAATTACTATTCTTATTAAAAGCTACTGTATAACATAACAATAGAATATAATAAGCAAAGACTTACAACAGAGGTGAGCTAGTTTCTTTGTGGTTAATCTCTTATTTTTAAAACTGCTCAATTTTATCAATTTTGCTTCATATATAAACTATTAAACCAAGCAGCACATGCATTGAAAAAATTAAAAAAATATAGCAAGATGAACCGAAACATTTATTAACAAAATACTCCTTACACATTTTTTGTTAGAAATTAAGATTCTCAATTGTTAAATTAACAATACTTTTTTTCATAATATGAGAAAACTTTAAGTGAATTTCTGGAAAGTAATTTAAATTTCTTTTCTAAATTTAAAATCACTTTGTTATGAATATGAATTAATATATTTTACAAATTAATAATTAAATAAAATTTCATATTAATTTCATAATGATTTATAAATTTTCATTTATTTTATAAATACCTAAAGCACCTTCACGCTATATAGTTTTATGCTTTATACTTTGCTTAAATCATAGTAAGACATTTTTTGGATTAGTCTTATGGAATTACGCCATCTTCGATATTTCATTACAGTTGCTGAAGAATTAAATTTTAGTAAGGCCGCTCTCAAACTCTATACTGCTCAACCCTCCCTTAGCCAACAAATTAAAGATTTAGAAGAAGATGTCGGGGTACGACTTTTAAACCGCACAAAACGTAAAGTTGAGTTAACAGAAGAAGGTGAAGTATTTTTAGAGCATGCCCGTTTAACGCTTGCTCAAGCTGATAAAGCAGTAGCGATGGCCCGCCAAGTCTCAAAGGCTAAACAACAATTATTACGTATCGGTTTCGTCCCCATAGCAGAAATGAAAATTTTTCCATACGTACTTCCAAATCTGCGCTTACAACACCCTGACCTCACCATTGAATTATCAAGTTTAAATAACGCTGAGCAACTCAAAGCCTTAAAAAGAGGTGAACTCGACATCACGTTTACCCGTGATAATACTGAAAATGATGAAATCCAAAGCCAATTTGTCTTAACAGAACCTTTAATTTTTTTATTACCAAGAAACCATCCACTTGCGAAATATGACCGTATTCCGGTCAAAGCTTTGCATGGTATTGATTTTATTATTCCGGCAGCTGAACAATCTAATACACTACACAATACAATTTTAGAGTTTACTAAAACTCATGGTATTGACCTCAATATTGTACAAAAGGCCGATAGTATTTTACTTAATATAAACTCTATTGGTTCAGGCTTAGGTTGTACTATTTTACCTGCCTATGTCGCGCCTTTAGGGGTCTCTAACACTGTAGTTCGCCCTCTAGATGTCGAATTACCTTCTTTAGATTTATTTGTTAGTTATCGTAAAAATACAGAGTCAGTCGGTGTAAAAAGATTTATTGATCAACTCAACAAAGTATTTCATCTTGATAAAAATCTAGATTAAACACTTTAGGTATATTGACGCTTATTATTAAAGAATAAATGAGTTAGAAAATTTAAATGTATGTATAAATAAATGAAATTAAAATTTATTTAATATCTTTTATCGATTAATTAATTTGAGATAATTTTTATTATATTTTAGATTGTCACACTTAATAAAAACAAAAATGACGATCTAAATTATAAAGGTTATATAAAACCTAATGTTAAATTAACCAAACAGTAAAAAATATATTTAAGATAACAGCAAGGAGAGTTAACAAGATGGTTGGACTATTTCAGCATTTAGGACGTAGTGTACAAAACCGCCCTCACTTCTTTATTGCTTTAATTTTTGGAGTAGTTGTTGCAAGTTTATTGGCATGGCTCACTTCATGGAAATGGTCTACCATTTTATTAGCAAGCTGGAATGGCTCGATCAGTTTATATTTACTCCATGTCTGGAAACTGATGAGAAGTGCCGACCATTCACAAATGCAACAGCAAGCCAAAAAACAGGACGAAAGTAAATGGGTCATTATGCTCATTGTTTTATTGGCCATCACAATGAGTCTGGTTGCAATTTTGGTACAACTTTCCCAGCTCCCTTCTGGGCATTATGAAAAGTTAGGACATGTAGCGTTAGCTTTACTCACCATTATTTCAGCATGGCTTTTCATGCATACCGTTTTCGCTTTGCATTATGCCCATGACTTTTATATGGCTCTATCCAGAAATGAAGAGAATGGTGGATTAGACTTCCCGGGTACCGAACATCCGACCTACCCTGACTTCTTATATTTTAGCTATATTATTGGCACCTCAGCACAAACCGCCGATGTTTCAATTACCAACAAACATATGCGTCTTTTAAACTTATTTCATGCTGTATTATCTTTTGGCTTCAACACGACCATTTTAGCGATTTGTATTAACGTTGCTGCTGGCTTTCTTACCAACTAAGACCTTTATTTAAAAACAAAAAAAGCCCCATTTAGAGGGCTTTTAAGAATAACTATACTTACAACAGTTGGCCCATACTGCTTTGTTTTAAGCCTTCGCGCTGTTTGATCGTTTCAACATAACGTGCAATAGCTGGGTGCGATTCAATCGTTTTCATTTTTAATTGCCATAATAGCATGGCTCCAACACTTATATCTGCAGCGGTAAATTGTTCACCACATACATACGGATTTGCTTCACTCAGTCCTTGAACTAAAGCTTGATAAGCATCGTTATAATCACCATAACCCACAAACATTTTTTGCTCAGGTGAGATCTCTATTCCTAAAGCTTTATCGACACCAGCAGCTTCCCAAGGACCTGCCATCATAAAGAGCCAACGATAGTACAAACCACGTTTCGGATCATCTAAAGCAGGTGCCAAACCTTTGTCACTAAATTTGTCTGCCAGATATGCACAAATTGCACCTAATTCATAAATAACGACATCGCCATCTACCAATACAGGCACTTTCCCAAATGGGTTAAGCTTTAAATATTCGGGTGATTTCATCTCGGTTCGGTATGCTACTTCAATACGTTCACATTCCACGCCAAGCTCAACCAAAAGCCAGTCTATAACGACACCACGCGATTCATTGTTAGTATAAAGTTTAAGACTCATTCTTATTGCTCCTTGTTTATCGTGATTCCTAGTCTACAAATACCTTTTGTCAGTTTTTGTCAGTAGTCCTTTGCATTTCTTGTTTCCACCATCTTTGAAACAGATGTTTTTTAAATTCAGGATATATTTCCTCACTCATTTGCAAGTCATGAATACGATCTATCCGAAAATGGCGAAAGGCCTGCCGTAATTCACACCAAGCAGCAAGTACAACTTTGTCATGTAAATACCCTAAAGCAAAAGGCCAAAGAGAACGTTGACTTATACGCTTGTGTTCATCGCAATAATCGACTTTGATCTTTACTTGTTTACGAATCGCTAAACGTACTTGTTCTACTAAAGCTTCATCAACCGGATGCCAGTAATGTGTAACACCTAGCGTCATATCATCGATCAAATATTTCCGGTGCTCTGGTAAAACCGCATAAAGTTTAGAATAGATTGAAACAGCTGCCGATTTCATTGCCTGATCTGGAACGTCTTTCAACCACTCTAAAGCTAAAAATAGAGCCTCGGCTTCATTCTCATTAAAAGTAACCGGTGGTAATAAAATGTCTTCTTTAAGCTGAAACCCCAAACCTGCCGATGCATCTATTCTGACACCTTGAGCACGTAAACTATCAATATCACGGTAAATGCTGCGAATACTAATTCCCAAGCGTTCAGCCAAGACTTGAGCAGTAACGGGATAACGAGATTCACGGAGTTGCTGTAAAAGATTTAATAGACGAATAGAGCGGCTCATTTTTTCTCTTCTTATTGTTCTTTAGTTTTAAAAATAAGGAGGAATAAATTCCTCCTTCTTACATCATTTTAAATTACGCTACGTCTACAGTAGATAACTTTGCATACTCTCTTAAAAAGTTGTGCAGCTCAGGTACATCTTTAGCAATGGTTAAAGGTTGGAACTGTTGTAGAACTTCGACCGAGTGCACTCCATAGCCCACCCCAATACGAGGCATACCTAAACGCTGAGCCATTTCAAGGTCATAACTACTATCACCAATCATAACTGCCTGTTCGACACTTACTCCAGTTACAGTCAAGATTTCTTGTAACATGAGCGGGTCTGGTTTTGAACGGGTTTCATTGGCTGCTCGAGTAACATCAAACAGATGAGTACTCTGTGTTTTTGCAATCACACGGTCTAATCCACGACGGTTTTTACCCGTCGCAACTGCAAGTTTTAAACCTTGAGCTTTTAAGTCATGAAGTAGTTCAGAAATACCTTCAAACCATGCATCATTTGTCGAGTTGGCAATATAGTGATCGCCATATGCTTTTAAAATCGAATCATGCAAATCAGGTACTTCTGGAAATAAGGTCTGCATCACTTCCGGCAAACCTAAACCGATAATACTCTTTGCGGCTTCATCAGTCAGAGTTAACTTATGCTCTTCTGCCGCATGCTGTAAACTTGCAACAATCTGACCAACAGAATTATATAAAGTACCATCCCAGTCAAAAATCACTAATTCGGTTTTCAGACTCATTTTGCTACTCTCAAAGCCTCTAATAACTGGGTCATGTCTTCTGGCAACGGTGCTTCAATCGTTGGGTAACCCGGAATATCCAAACGCATGGCATGTAAACACAAACGGCGTGCTTCAGGCCCCGTATATGCAGTGTTGTGCCCATATTTATCATCGCCCACCAACGGATGTCCAATACTTAAACCATGTACACGAATTTGATGGGTACGCCCTGATAAAGGAGATGCATGAACTAAAGTGGCATTTTTAAAGCGCTCTGCAACTACCCATTCGGTTTTACTTGGCTTACCTTCTTTAGATACACGTACACGACGTTCGCCATTGGCTAACTCATAACGAAATAAAGGCGCATCAATGAGCTGTTTATCAAGACTCACCTGACCTTTTACAATCGCTGCATAGGTCTTACGAATTTTGTGTTCACGCAACATATCTTGTAGCAGTTTTAAAGTGCTACGCTTCTTACTAATCATAACTAGGCCAGAAGTATCGCGGTCAATACGGTGAATCAGTTCTAAATATTTTTTACCTGTTGCCGCACGTAGTGCCTCAATCAAACCATAAGCCACGCCACTACCACCATGTACAGCAATACCTGATGGTTTATTTACAACTAATAGACCTTCATCTTCATAGACCACACGACTTAATAAACCTTGAGCCACACTGTCGCTTACAGGAACAGCAGTTTCATCTTTTTGTTCATAGCGAATAGGTGCAACACGAATCTGGTCCCCAATTGCAAGTTTGGTCTCGGCTTTAATACGTTTTTTATTCACGCGAACCTGACCTTCACGAATCAAACGATAAATTCGACTCTTTGGCACACCCTTTAAACGTGAAAACAGGAAATTATCGATTCGTTGTCCTGCTTGATGCTCATCCACCTCAAACCAAGTGACACTTTGCCATTGCTGTGTAGAATTCATACTAATATTTAAACCTGAAATTTTACGAAATTTGATTAATAAATGACCGATTAGCTTAGTTTTTTCACAAGAAATCTAAGCTTAGCCCATAGGCAGATGCTGCAAGGTTTGATATAGTCAGCGCACGGATACCACCGTAAGTGAACATCTAAAGGGAAATTTCCCTGATTGAAACCTCAATCAAAATGATGCTTTCATCACCAGCTCGGACAGGTCCTAAAGAATTATGCCGACGCCGAAGGCTTATTATATCGGCAAAATGACAAACTGTTGCGTTTAATTCAGTTTGTTCAAAAAAATATGTTACCAACTCTAGTTGGTTATGGAACGTAAACTGATACACATCAGACAAATCGCTCCTTAATGTTGCCTTCAGGCTAAAGCGTTGATGCATTGGAACTGCCGAAAGCACCGATACGATGAGCATTCCGTATCAAACTTCCAATAAAGAAGTCACTTCGCGCCCAATGACAGTGAAAGTCATTAACCAATGCACCGCTCACCCGCCAGTGAAGCAAAAAGGAATTCCGATTTAAAGGTTGAAGCAGTATTGCCTACATCACAGACGAGAATCGAAGCTAAGGCTAAATGTAGCCGGTAACAGATGACTCAGACCACAAGTATTTTGAGATCTGGGAAATGATCCGTCATGTTCGATGTTCGTTCAGAACCTTTAAGTTTGTTTGGTTTGTTTGTGTGAGTCACTATTAGGTGTCACACCCATGAAACGTATGTTGATTAATGCAACTCATGCCGAAGAAGTTCGCGTTGCACTTATCACTGGTAATCGTCTTTACGATTTTGATTTAGAGAATCGTACCCGAGAACAGAAAAAATCCAATATCTATAAAGGCCATGTCACCCGCGTAGAACCATCTTTAGAAGCTGTTTTTGTTGAATATGGCGCAGGTCGTCAAGGCTTCTTGTCTATGCGTGAAATTGCGAATAGCTATTTTCAGGCAGACCCACGTCAAACTTCAAACATTCGTGAACTTATTACTGAAGGCACAGAGCTTTTAGTTCAGGTTGAAAAAGAAGAACGTGGTAATAAAGGTGCAGCACTTTCTACGTTTATTTCCCTTGCAGGCCGTTATTTAGTTCTTATGCCAAATAACCCGAAAGGTGGTGGTATTAGCCGTCAAATTTCAGGTTCAGTACGTGAAGAATTAAAAGAAATTTTAGCTTCTTTAAATGTACCTCGTGGTATGAGCGTTATTGTTCGTACTGCCGGTATTGGCCGTACTCAAGAAGAATTACAGCTCGATTTACAACACTTGCTTGACCTTTGGGCACAAATCCAAGGTACAGCGAGCTCAGGCCCTTCTCCGATGCTTGTTCATCAAGAAGCGGGGGTAGTAACACGTGCAATTCGTGATTACTTACGTGATGACGTTGCTGAAATCTTAATTGATAGCGAACAAGCTTATAACGAAGCATATAACTTTGTTAAAGCAGTGATGCCTCGTCAATTAGACAAATTAAAAACTTATACTTTAAACGAGCCATTGTTTGCTCATTTTGGTATTGAAAGCCAAATTCAAACTGCTTACGAGCGTGAAGTAAAACTTCCTTCTGGCGGTTCAATTGTGATTGACCAGACCGAAGCTTTAGTTTCAATCGATATTAACTCTGCGAAATCAACTCGCGGTCATGATGTTGAAGAAACTGCACTGAACACCAACCTTGAAGCAGCAGAAGAAATTGCTCGCCAGCTTCGTTTACGTGACATTGGCGGTTTAGTAGTTATCGACTTTATCGATATGACTAAAGAACGCAATCAACGTATGGTTGAAGCAAAACTTCGTGAAGCAACACAAAGCGATCGTGCCCGTATCCAGTTCGGTCAATTGTCTCGTTTTGGCTTAATGGAAATGAGCCGTCAACGCTTACGCCCATCGCTTGAAGAAGCAACAGGTTATGTATGCCCTCGCTGTCATGGTACAGGCATGGTTCGTGACTTACGTTCGCTTTCTCTTTCAATTATGCGTAAAGTTGAAGAGATTGCACTTCGTGAACGTCATGGTGAAGTTCAGGTTGAAGTTCCAGTTGAAATCGCAGCCTTCTTGCTTAATGAAAAACGCCATAGTCTAGTGTATTTAGAGCAAACTTCTGGTGTACGTGTGACTGTATTGCCACACCCGCACTTAGAAACTCCACATTACGAAATTGCATATAACCCAGATGGCTTTGCTCCATCTAGCTATGAACGTACAGAAGCAACCCGTTCTAGCGAGAAAGAGTTAGGTTATGAGTCTTCTGAATGGCATTTAGAAGAAGCAGATCATGGCCATGCTCATGTAACTGCTACAGCTTCAACTCATGCTGCGGCTCAGAAAAAAGCAAATCATGCAACTCAACCTGTAGCACAACCTTCTGCTCAAAAAGCAGCAAGCCCTTGTGCATGGTTAGAAAACCTGTTTGTTCAAAAACAAGCGCAAACAGTTGACCAATCTCGTTCAGCACAAAATGCTGCTGCTGCGATTGAGCAAATGGTGAATACAGGCGCAGTAAGCCGCGGACAGTTCGGTCAAGTAGCCGTACCTGCTGTTGCAGAAGTTGCGCCAGTTCAATCAAATAATGCTTATATTTCACAGTCACCTGTGAAACAAGACGTTCGTGAACATGTTGAAAAAGATGATAAATCTCAGCAACAACGTCAGAACAACAAAAAGCGTAAACATAAAGAGCAACGTGAACAACATCACCAATCACATGAACAGCAACATCAAGTTCATGAAGAAGTGGTTCAATTGTCACGCCAAGAACAACGTGAGTTAAAACGTCAGCAAAAACGTCAACAGCAGCAAGATCAGCAACATCAAAATAATGATGTACAACACACTGAAAATGCTGTGCCACGCCGTGACCGTAATAATCAACAACGTCCAAACCGTCCAAATCGCCACCGCGATCCAAGTGTATTAAATGAAAATCAAAATACACCGGTTGTTATTGATGAAAAACAAATTAAGGTTGATGTGATTGATGCACCTAAGCATGATGTCATGAACACTGCTTTAATCATCAATGTTGATCAAGGTCAAAGTGAGATTGTTGCACTTACGCCTGAGCATCGTCACGTTGAGCGAGTTGAAACGACTTCTACTGAAGTTGCTCAAGAGCCAACTCCAGCTCCTGTTGTAGCCGAGAAAGCTGCTGTAGTTGAAACCAAAGAAGAAGCTCAGCCAAGCCAAGAAGCTGCTCAGCCACAAATCAAACGTGCTAGCAATGACCCTCGTATGCGTCGTCGTCAGCAACGTGAGGCTAAACACGCTAAGGCAGCTACGCCATCTATTGCGCCATCGCAAATTCCAACTTTGGCACAACACACAATCGGTAGTTTAATCCGTCATGTGTATGGTGAAGATTGCACCGTATTGATTGAACAATTTGGTCTAGTCCCAACGTTTAATCGTGCTTTGCAGAAATTTGCAGAACAGTACGCAAGTACGTTAGTAGTTGAAGTTACTGCTGAAACGGAAGAGAAAAAGCCGGTAACTCGTGATGCAGAACTTCCAAGCCACAAACCGGCTGAAGAAGCAGAACCTGCACCAGTACTTCCGCTTACTCCGCCGCAAGCACCAGCTCCACGTGTTGCAAATGACCCGCGTGAGCGTCGTCGTTTAGCAAAACTTGCTGCGGAACAAGCATTTGAGCAAGTGAAACAACAACATTCTGCTCAAGAAGAAGTTGCTACTCCTGCTCCTGTAGCAGAAGAAACCGTTGCTGCTCCAACTGCTGAAACACAAGCAACAGTTGAACCAGCACAACAACCGCTTGAACTTAATCAGTCAACTGAAGTGGTACAACCTGAAGCTGCTCCTGCAGAGGAAAAAGCTACAGAAGAAACAGTAGCTGAAGCTCCTGCAGCGAAGGAACCTGCGCCATCAAAAGCAGCAAGCAAAGCAAAAGCAGCGGCTGAAGAAACAGTAGCTCCGACTGAAGCAACAACTGATGCCGAATCAGAAGACGTTAAGGCAGATAAGGACAAACCGAGCCGCCCTCGTCGCCCTCGTGGCCGTCCGCCAAAAAAAGCTAATCCTGTAGCTGAGTAAGCCATTTGCTCAATTGCAGCTAATTTAAACAAACCTAGTCATTTCGATGACTAGGTTTTTTTTGTTATTTTTAGCCAATTAGGTTGATTGCACTAGAAGAAAAGTTTTAAAAGCATGGTGAACCATGAAAACTATTGGACTTTTTGCCCACACAACCTTTTTTGGATTGATCGAAAAATAAATAGGATTGATATGAGCCAGACAACACAGACCGATATCATTACGCTTGGTGATGTTGCCACAAGACTTCCTAGCTTCATTCCCAAAGTACCCCATATCCTAAATGGTCTTAAACAGGCTTATTTAAGAACATCAAATACTCCAACAGGTTTGGGTATTGCTTTTGAAAAAGCTGTTAAAAGAAATCCGAAAGGCACGGCATTATTATTTGAAGATCAAAGTTATTCTTATGAAGCTTTAAATGAATGGGCAAACCAGATTTCCCATTATTATCTTTCTCTCGGAGCGCGTAAAGGGGACGTCATTGCTGTAATGATTGAAAACCGCTCTGAGCTGATTGCAACAATTGTTGGTTTAGCCAAAATTGGTGTGACAATTGCACTTGTAAATACATCTCAAGTCGGTAAGGTTCTCGCTCATAGCATCAATCTTGTAAAACCTATTGCCGTTATTGCTGGTGAAGAAGTCCGAGCTGCTATTGATGAAATTCGTCAGGACTTAAATGTACCTAAAGACCGCTTCCACTGGTTCGCAGATCAGGCAACACGTCAAAACTCGGGTACAGCGCCTGAAGGCTATGTCAATCTTGCGGACCAAATTGATCAATTTCCAAAATTCAATCCGTCTACTACCCGCTCTGTCACTGGTAACGATGGTCTGTTCTATATCTACACATCAGGTACAACAGGTTTACCAAAGGCGGTTATTTTCAAGCACAGTCGCTGGACATTAGCGTATGGCACCTATGGTCATATCTTAAACTTAGGACCAGATGACGTCATGTACGTGACCTTACCGCTTTACCATGCAACAGGCGTGGTGGTTTGCTGGTGTGGCGTTATCGCAGGCAGTGCAACACTTGCGATTCGACGTAAATATTCGACTAGCGCATTCTGGAAAGATGTTCAAAAATTTAATGCGTCTGCCATTGGTTATGTTGGTGAACTTTGCCGCTACTTGATGGATGCTCCTGTCACCGAGCTTGACCGCAACCATCGTGTAACCAAAATGATTGGTAATGGTATGCGCCCAAATATCTGGGACAAGTTCAAACAACGCTTTGGTGTTAAAGAAGTACTTGAGCTTTATGCATCGAGTGAAGGCAATGTTGGATTTAGTAATATTTTCAACTTTGACAATACGGTTGGCTTCTCTCCTACTCCATATGCCATTATCCAATTCGATAAAGAGAAAAACGAGCCAGTACGCGATAAAAATGGCTGGTGCCAGAAAGTAAAAGCAGGTGAAGTTGGCCTACTCATCGGGAAAATTACCAGCCGCTCGCCATTTGATGGTTACACTGACCCTGAAAAGAACAAGTCTGTGATCTGGAAAGATGTTTTCAAGAAAGGTGATTCTTATTTCAACACAGGTGATTTGGTCCGTGACATCGGCTTCCGTCATGCCCAGTTTGTTGACCGTCTAGGTGATACTTTCCGATGGAAAGGTGAAAATGTATCAACGACTGAAGTTGAAAATATGGTGTGCGAATACGACAAAATTGCCGAAGCTGTCGTTTATGGGGTAGAAATTCCAAATACCAATGGCCGTGCCGGTATGGCAGCGATCACTCTCGCAGATGGTGAAGAGCTAAATGATGCTGATTTAACCGAAATGGTGACCGTATTTAAGAAATGTTTACCTACCTATGCAGTACCTGTATTTTTACGTGTACAAAAAAAGGTCGAAACAACAGGTACATTTAAATATCAGAAGAATAAACTGAAGGAAGAAGCGTTTAATCCAAGCAAAACTTCTGAACGTTTACTCGCTTTATTACCTGGTGCAAGCAGTTATTGTGATATCACAACTGAAATTTTTGACAATATTCAGGCGTATAAATACCGTTTTTAGTTTATTTTTTAGCTAAACAAGAGGAAATCGTGCTTTTTATAAGCAATCATGCAAATGTTTTTAAATTTCCTCTTGTGTTAGTTGAATAACTTGCTAAAATACGCGACATCAAAACGATACAGTGTTTAGAAGTGTTACTTCTCTCTGAGTCAGTTCGAGTTTGATTGCTAAAGAAAATTATAGATTTTCTCCTGCATTCAAGTAAAACAAGGTTTTACTTAATTCTCGCTCAGGGTCGTTAGCTCAGTTGGTAGAGCAGCGGACTTTTAATCCGTTGGTCCCGCGTTCGAGTCGCGGACGACCCACCACTTATTAGTTTTGAACCTATTTGGGTCGTTAGCTCAGTTGGTAGAGCAGCGGACTTTTAATCCGTTGGTCCCGCGTTCGAGTCGCGGACGACCCACCAAATTCTAAAAAGCCTCTCAGTTCGAGAGGCTTTTTTTATTGTTATCCTATTTTCTTTTTATGACTAAAAGATGACGATACATTTGCGATTTAAAACTTCCCCCACCCAATTCATAAAAACTTCTAGTCGCTTTGGAATATAACTCCTGTTGGGATACAAAATATTAAGTGGAAGCGATGGTGCACTGTAAGCACTCAGCACCTCAACTAAAATCCCCTGTTCAATTTTATCCTGAACATCATAATAAGGAAGTTGAATAATTCCCAAACCTGCACAAGCAGCGGCGATATAGGCCTCGGTATTGTTCACACTTAAAGCACTATCCATCATCACAATTCCACCTTGATATATAAATTCTCCCTGCTTTTCTCCTACAGCTCCTGCGTAATTAATTAATTTATGCTGTTCAAGATCATTTAACTGCTCAGGAACACCATAATCTTGTAAATATTGCGGACTGGCACAATTCACCATCACTAAATGACCAATAAATCTTGCAATTAAACTGCTGTTATCTAGCTCTCCTACCCGAACAACACAGTCAATTCCCTTTTCAATTAAGTCAGTCAGGTCATCAGAACTATTGAGCTGTAAATGAATATCCGGATAACGATGATAAAAATCAGGCAGCTCAGGAATAATCACTTGATGCACAATCCGGCTAGGCATCGAAATCTTTAATGTGCCCCTATAATGCTGTTTTTGTGTCTGGATCAACTGTTCTAATTGTTCATAATCAAACAACAGGTTTTGGCATTCTGGCAATATTCGTTGGCCATCTTGAGTAAGACTGACTTTACGGGTAGTACGATGAAATAAGCGTACTCCATAGTGAGTTTCTAACTGTTGAATGGCACTCGTTACTGTCGAGCGAGGTAAATCAAGCTGATTTGCTACCTCACTAAAGCTTTGTCGTTTAGCGACTTCTGTAAAAATATAAAATTGCTGCAACCGATCCATTTTAATTGTTCGTATTTTCTGAATAGTTAAACCAAACTAGCATAATTGATCACAAATTAGTGCCAATCTAGACTTAAAAACACTAAAACAAGTCATCATAGGAACAATCATCATGACAACTCATAGCCTCAAAGATAAAGTTGTATTGATTACTGGCGGTGCTAAAAACCTAGGCGGACTCATTAGTCGTAAATTTGCAGAACAGGGTGCAAAACTCGCAATTCATTATAATAGTTCGGAAACTCAGGCAGATGCAGAGCAGACCTTAGCAGATGTTAAAGCATTGGGTGCAGATGCAATTCTAATTCAGGCAGATCTAACTCATATTGAAAATATTGAAAAACTGTTTATAGATACGAAACAACATTTTGGTGGTATCGATATTGCGATTAATACCGTCGGAAAAGTCCTTAAAAAACCGTTTTTAGAAACCACCGAACAAGAGTTTGATAGCATGAGTGATATCAACTCAAAAATTGCCTATTTCTTTATTCAATCGGCGGGTCGACATTTAAATAACGGCGGAAAAATCTGTTCCATCGTAACTTCTCTTCTTGCAGCTTACACAGGGTTCTATTCAACCTATGAAGGTTTAAAAGCACCTGTTGAGCATTACACCCGCGCTGCATCGAAAGAATTTGGAGATCGCCAAATTTCTGTGACTGCTGTTGCACCGGGACCAATGGACACACCATTCTTTTATGGTCAAGAGTCTGCCGAAGCAGTCGCTTACCATAAATCAGCTTCAGCTTTAGGTGGGCTTACTAAAATTGAAGATATTGAACCTCTAGTTCGCTTCTTAGTCACCGACGGTTGGTGGATTACAGGTCAGACGATTTTCGCAAATGGTGGTTATACCACCCGCTAAAATTACAAAAGCCGTATCTCATCGTGCGGCTTTTCTTTATAATGCATTGATTATAAGAACTCTTCGAGTACCGAGTTTAAGAAAATATGCCCCTGCTCTGTACAAGCCAAACGATCGCTATCCTCTACCAATAACTCTCTCGAACGCAATGAAGTAAGCAGATCATTTAAATCATCTAAACTTAAGCCTGTACGCTGTTCATATAACTCAGCTTTTACCCCATCATTTAAACGTAAAGCGTTCATCATAAACTCAAAAGGTAGTTCATCTGCTTCAATCTTTTTCATTTGCAAATGTTCGGCTGGAACCTTAGCCAAATAGTCTTTCGGTAAACGAGTCTTTTGAAAACGATATACACCATCTGGTCGGGTTACTTTGCCATGTGCTCCTGCACCAATCGCAAGATAATCACCAAATTGCCAATAATTTAAATTATGAGCTGAAGGCTGCTCTTTACGCCAAGCTGACACTTCATAATTGATAAAGCCATTTGCTTTTAGATAGGCTTCACCTTGCTCTTGAATATCTTCTAACACCTCATCTTGAGGTAAAACAGGTTGTGTTCGGAAAAATACAGTATTTGGTTCAATGGTCAGTTGATACCAGCTGATATGTGTTGCACCCTGCTCTACAGCCGTCTTTAAATCATAAAGTGCTTGCTCTAGTGTTTGTTCTGGCAAGCCATGCATCAAATCGACATTAACTCGCTTAAAACCTGCTTGTCGTGCCTGCTCAATTGCATCCATAGCATTGTTGGCTGAATGAATACGCCCAAGCTTTTGCAGGTGATCGGTATTAAAAGTCTGTACACCAATCGATAAACGATTAATTCCTGCTTCTAAATAGCCTGCAAACGGGTCATGTTCTAGTGTTCCCGGATTAGCTTCTAAAGTAATTTCACAGTCATCTTCAAAGTTAAGCAGCGATTTAAGCTGTTCAAATAGCCATGCATAACCTTTAGCAGAAATAAGTGAAGGTGTTCCACCACCAATAAATACACTGTGAATTGAACGTCCTTGTGCCATCTCGACTTGAGTTTCAAAGTCGGCTACCAATGCTTTTAAATAAGTTTGCTCGAGTTCTGCCGAAAGCGCACCATCAGGCACCGCATGTGAGTTAAAGTCGCAATAGGGACATTTACGCACGCACCAAGGCATGTGGATATATAAAGATAAAGGAACAGAAGCAGGATTTAATACGGCCAAGGAACAGGGTCCAATTTACACAATATTTCTATTTTAACATGACTGCATCAATGGGCTTATGAAAACATACCTTAATTGCTTTAGACTGTTTTTAAACATACTTAAATATTGATAAAAATGATGAAATTCTCTAGTCAACTTTTCCTGATCTTACCCTTAGCTATGGGAATCGGTGTTGCCATGGCTTTTCAGACTGCAATTAATGCTCAGCTTCGTGAGCAATTACACTCACCTTTGCAAGCAGCATTGTTATCATTTTTCATAGGTACTATCGTCTTAGCCATTATGGTGTTCTTCCAAAGTGCCGAGAAACCGAGTTTAAGTGAAATATCCAATATTCCATGGCTTCTCTGGACCGGAGGATTTCTTGGGGTTTATGCAATTAGCATGAGCATTTATACTGCACCTAAGCTTGGTTTTTTAACCTTTACAGGGTTAGTCGTTTTTGGGCAATTGGTCATTTCTATGTTACTTGAC
Source organism: Acinetobacter sp. FDAARGOS_494 (assembly GCF_003812225.1). Taxonomy (NCBI): domain Bacteria; kingdom Pseudomonadati; phylum Pseudomonadota; class Gammaproteobacteria; order Moraxellales; family Moraxellaceae; genus Acinetobacter; species Acinetobacter sp. FDAARGOS_494. The sequence goes on along the minus strand of NZ_CP033866.1, from coordinate 2,120,531 downwards.
CATTTTGGCTGGTTAGGTACCGAAAAGACACCTGTTACATGGCAACGGTTTCTAGGTGGAGTGGTCATCTTTGTTGGTGTATTACTTACCTTGCAACGCTAGTTTCATTTTTTATATTTATAAAGAGTACCTTTTGTGTCGAATGTCACGTCGTTTCGGTCTGAATTAAAACAACTCTTCCATTTAATGTTACCTATTTTAATTACGCAGTTTGCTCAAGCAGGGTTCGGGTTAATTGATACCATTATGGCTGGGCATTTATCTGCTGCAGACTTAGCCGCGATTGCGGTAGGTGTAGGCTTATGGATTCCAGTCATGCTCTTGTTCAGTGGTATCATGATTGCAACCACACCATTAGTGGCTGAAGCAAAAGGCGCTAGAAATACAGAACAAATTCCAGTGATTGTCCGCCAATCATTATGGGTTGCAGTAATTCTAGGGGTATTGGCAATGCTCATTTTGCAGCTTATGCCATTTTTCTTACATGTGTTTGGCGTACCAGAAAGTTTACAACCTAAAGCCAGTTTATTCTTACATGCAATTGGTTTGGGTATGCCCGCTGTAACCATGTATGCAGCGCTCCGAGGCTATTCCGAAGCATTAGGCCATCCCCGCCCTGTCACGGTCATTAGCTTACTAGCCTTAGTGGTTTTAATCCCGCTTAACATGATTTTTATGTATGGCTTAGGACCAATACCTGCTTTGGGTAGCGCAGGCTGTGGTTTTGCAACATCTATTTTACAGTGGCTGATGCTCATTACGTTAGCAGGCTATATTTATAAGGCTTCGGCTTATCGAAACACATCTATTTTTAGCAGATTCGATAAAATTAACCTGACTTGGGTTAAAAGAATTTTACAGCTTGGCCTGCCAATTGGTTTAGCTGTGTTTTTTGAAGTGAGTATTTTTAGTACAGGGGCATTGGTCCTTAGCCCTCTAGGAGAAGTCTTTATTGCCGCACACCAAGTAGCGATTTCAGTCACTTCGGTATTATTTATGATTCCACTTTCTCTTGCCATTGCTTTAACTATTCGCGTGGGGACGTATTATGGTGAAAAGAACTGGGCTTCCATGTACCAAGTACAAAAAATTGGTCTAAGCACAGCAGTATTTTTTGCTCTATTGACCATGTCTTTTATTGCTCTAGGCCGTGAACAAATTGTCTCGGTTTATACTCAAGATATAAATGTTGTGCCGGTTGCCATGTATTTGCTCTGGTTTGCAATGGCATATCAATTAATGGATGCCCTACAAGTTAGCGCTGCCGGCTGTTTAAGAGGTATGCAAGATACTCAGGCACCGATGTGGATCACTTTAATGGCATATTGGGTAATTGCTTTTCCAATCGGTCTTTATTTAGCGCGTTATACCGATTGGGGCGTAGCTGGTGTGTGGTTAGGTTTAATTATTGGTTTAAGTATTGCCTGTGTTTTATTGCTCTCACGACTCTATTTGAATACCAAACGTTTAAGTCAAACCTAATAAAAAAGCCGATGAAACATCGGCTTTTTTTATTTTATGCAGACTTTGCCCGTGGGCTTGCTCCAATTTGCCAGACAAAAGGTAAATCCGTACGGTTTACTTCCCAATCTCCAATTACTTTTTCTTTGTAAATAAGCGGATTATGTGAAGCCACAGTCCGAGCATTACGCCAGAAACGGTCAAGTTGTTTCACTTGGCTACTCGCCGATGCCCCTAAGGCATTAAATAACTGGCTTGTTAAATCGAGTACTAGATTAGAAATCACCACCTGCCCTTGTGCCGACTCAAGCTCGGCATCTACATTGAATTGATGCTCTTTCACTTCGGATTCGGCAAAATGACTTTCATAGGCTTTTTGCAGTGCCTCAGCGGTTTTTAACGTAATTGCTTCACTTGCATACGCTTGAGCTGAGGCTTTGCCGACCACTTGTAAAACTTGTGGGTCGTGACGAACCAAGTCACCATTACCATGACTAAAAATACGTTTACGTTCACGAATTTCCTGACTAAACGTCTCAACCGCGGCACGCGCAATACCCGTTAAAGTTGCAAGATGCACCACCTGATAAAAAGCGGTCTGATATTTAAAACGTTGGTCAAATGGAATAAGGTGTGAAGCTGGCAAATGAACCTGATGTACTTTTAAAGTACCACTGCCCGTTGTCTTTTGACCAAAACCATCCCAGTCATCAATCACGCTCACCCCTGTTTCATGGCGGTAAATAGCAGCAATCACATGACGGTCATTTACTTCATCGTAAGCAAATAAATCAATCCAGTCTGCAAAAATACTTCCTGTTGAATAGTACTTTTCACCATTTACCACCAAGTTACCCGAAGCGTCTTTGGTGACACGTGTAACGACATCACCAATCTGTACGTTTCCAACTTCTGTCCACGCATTCCCGACTAAATCACCTTGTACAAAGCGCTGAAACCAGACTTCCTGAGAATGCTCTTTATGAGCAACCAAGCGGTCTTCAACAAATGCAAAATGACCTCGTAAAGCTTGCACAATATTGGAATCAGCTTCTGCTAACTCTGCCAAAAGCTGGAACAGTTGAGGTAATGAAACCCCATCTCCACCATATTTACGGGGTATTCGTACAGCGCCCAACTTGGCTTCTTTTAACCACTGAATCGGCTCAAAAGGCAAGATTCGCTCTTTTTCCCGTTGAATTGCACCTTGTGCAATTTTTTCGAAAATGGGACGGAATCTGTTTGCAACCTTTTCGTAATCAGCACCGACCGACAGTTCTTCTAATTCAATTTGAGCTGTTGTCATCGTTATTCTCCTAATTTTGTTTTTTCTTTCAATTTAGCTCCATGCATGACGAGGTGGCTGAACCCCATTGAGATAATAGTTACCAACAATGTGATATTTCCAACGCACAGGGTCATGCAAAGTGTGGGTACGGGCATTGCGCCAGTGACGGTCAAGGTTGAGTTCAGATAAAGTAGAACGCGTACCCGATAACTCAAAAAGTTTATTGGCTGCCAAAATAGCAATTTCTGTGGTGAGTACTTTTGCCTCGGCAACCAATAGAGTGGCTTGGTTTACATGTTCTTCGGTGGTGTTGGCAATGGCCTGATCAATTGCATCTCCAGCCAAATCCAATACCGCTTCTGCTGCACGCAGTTTGATTTTTAGGTCACCAATATTTGCAATGGTGTAAGGGTCATCACTGGCTTTTTCTAGACCTGAATCAATCCATGCACGGCTATGGTTTTTAACATATTGAATCGTTTCTTCAATTGCACCACGTGCAATACCGGCATCGACCGCAGCCTGAATAAACTGAGAAATAGCACCTGCTGGTGTTGGGCGCTCAAATGCTTGGTAAATTGGAACTAGATATTCTTCACGTACTGGCACCTGATTCAGCTCTACCGTGCCGCTAGCTGTAGTACGTTGTCCAAAACCAGACCAGTCATTAATAATATTGACCCCAGATGTTTCACGTGGCACAAGTGCAGCATAAGGTTGCCCTTGTTCATTTATAGCAACAATTGGAATCCAATGTGCGAGCAAGGCACCCGTTGCAAAGAATTTCTTGCCATTAATTTCATAACCATGCTCGGTCTTTTGAAGTTTAGTCGTGAGGTCCGCGACTGTCTTACTGTGTTTTTCGGAAAATGCATTGCCAAAACGAATTCCTCTTAACACCAAGTTAAAGAAGAACTGTTGCTGTTCAGGTTTCGCATCTAGTCTTAAATGTTCAATAAAAGCCAAGTGGTTTTGAGGCAACTGAGCAAGAGAAGGGTCAACGCTCGCAATTGTTTTGATCACTTCCGCTAAAGTTCGGTACTTGACTTGCGCCCCACCAAATTGCTTAGGTACTGTAATGGCCCACAGGCCACTTTGTGAGAACTGTTGAATTTCATTTAAGGGTAAACGGCGCTCTCTATCTCGATCTGATGCTTCTTGGGCAAACTCTTGAGCAAGTTGCTTGGCAATCTCTATTGCCTCTTCATCAGAACGAATAATATGTGCGTCTTTTGACTGCTCGAATACAGATAAAGGAACCGCTTGAGAGCGCCCATAGGACGAATTTAGACTGGTCATAAGTTTTATTGTCTCTATTTCTTATTTAACATGCCCTTCACCTTAGCACTAAAAAAACAGCGACTTTATAGATATTAAAGCTTTGTTTATGAAATGAATCTTCAAAAGCTTTTCATATTTTTTACTATAAAAATAACATTTTGTTTTTCGAAAATTTTCTTACAGGAGATAAACAATTTCTTATAGGCTTTTTAAGTTTTGTCACCTATGATCAAACCTAGGCAATATTATGTTGTAGTCAATGAGGTATCGAAGATATGGCAAAGAATGCAAGTTCACCTGGCAAACGATTTATGAAACTTGCAGGAATGACCGCGAGCATTGCAACAAAAACCGTTTCTAACTCGATTCGAAACCTGACTGCGGATGAAGAACAGAAACTGGCTGCAAAAACAAAATTATTTCAAGATATCGGACTTCAAATTGCAGACACCTTGGGAGAAATGAAAGGTGCGGTCATGAAGGTCGGGCAAATTGCATCGCAATATAAAGACATCTTCCCGCCCGAAGTCGCCAAAGCGATATCAAAACTACAACGCCAAGCTCCAGCTATGCCTTTTGCAGCGATTCAGCAACAAGTTGAACGTGAGCTTGGCAAACCGCTGAATGTTGCCTTTAAATCTTTTGAACAAGAACCTTTTGCTGCTGCATCGATTGGGCAAGTTCACAAAGCTGTTCTGCCAAGTGGCGAACAAGTTGTGGTTAAAGTTCAATATCCCGGTGTTGATGAAGCCTGTGAAAGTGACTTAAAACAAGTACGTTTAGCCCTTCGCTTAATGGGTGTACTTAAAATTGATAAAAAGTTGCAAGATCAGCTTTTTGCAGAGATTCAAGATAGTCTGTCAGCAGAGCTTAACTATGAAATTGAGGCTCAAAATCTTGAGGTCTTTAAAACTTTTCATAGTAAATTAGACGACAAAATTATTATCCCGACTGTTTATAAAGATTACTCTTCAAGACGAATTTTGACTTTAAGCCTTGAACAAGGTGACAGCATTGAAACTGCGAGTTCTTGGCCTATCGAAATTCGAAACACAATTGGCCGTCGTTTAATCCGCGCTTTGGGTCAGGAAATGTTCTTTTTAAAACGTTTTCACTGTGACCCTCACCCAGGTAACTTTGCCTTCCGCCAAGATGGTAGTGTCATTATTTATGACTATGGCAGTGTTAAAACACTTTCCAATGAAATTGTGTATAGTTTCAAACGATTAGTGAATGCAGCTCGCCATGAAGATATCGACTTAATTGAAACAGAATTACTCGAACTACATTCACTAGCAGAAAAAGGTAAATTCCCGAGCGATCTTTATAAACTCTGGATTGAAGTGTTGTTGCGTCCACTTACCACAACCTATGATTTTGCAGAGAATTCATCCCATCATGATGGCATGTTACTCGTGAAAAAGTCTTTAAAATATTGGGATGTCTTTAAACCTTCACCAGATACATTAATGGTTAATAGAACCATTTCAGGACACTACTGGAACCTCATTCACTTAAAAGTACATGACAATCTAAACGATCTATTTGAAGAGCTGGTTCCACCTTCTAACTAACTTAATTTACTTATCAATGTAGCCTTTTAGGGTTACATTGACTTATTAATTGTTATGTTATAACATTTCTTTAATCAAAAATAATTTAGGACAATTTCTCATGCGTAAAGATATTCATCCTGCTTACCAACAAGTGTTATTTCATGACACCAATGCAGACGTGTACTTCTTAATTGGTAGTACCATTCAGACTAAACAAACCAAAGAATATCAAGGACAAGTCTATCCTTATGTGACTCTTGATATTTCAAGTGCATCACACCCGTTCTACACAGGTGAAGTACGTCAAGCAAGTAATGAAGGGCGTGTTGCAAGCTTTAACAAACGCTTCGCTCGCTTTAATCGTAAGAGTTAATCTTACGTTAAGTTTTAACCAATACACTTAAACCATTGGAAGCCTAAGACTCATCTCCTCCACTTAGGCTTCTTTTTTTATGTGCATTTTTTAATGATTTTCTAAGGTGTGTATAAAGTTAAACTTATCCACAATTTTCACAAGAACGCTTCTGATTTTTCTCAACAACCCATCATTTTTTATAGCTCTCAAGCTTTCAAAACATGTATTCAATGCTATGCTTAAGCCCCATTTGATAGGAAGTTTAAAATTATGGCACAAGAGTTACTTGCCCAATTACAAGCAGGCACAGCAAAATTTTCAGATGTTTTAGCTTATATTGAAGCACGCTACCAACATACTCCAACAGCTTTTCAAAATGGCGCACAGCATAACGCTGCAACTGAAAATCAAGGCAGTGCGAAAGTTTTCTCTTTTGCCAAGTTACAAGGTTTAGACCAAGCACAAACTTTAAGTTTATTTGCAGAGCACTACGCATCTGTATTGGCTACCCCAGAGGGAACTGACCACCAAAATATTCGTCAGTTTATGCAAAATGGTTGGGATGGTGTGAAGTTTGAAGGTCAAGCTTTAACTGAAAAGTAATTAAGAATTTGTGAATACACGAGGGAGTCTTACCGTTTATTCTCAAATGAAAGTAGCTAATTCTGTTACTTTGGTTTTGCCCAAAGTAACCAAAGGCATTTGTCATCAACAGAACCTGTTCCCTGTTTACACTTATCAACTATCTTGCAAAAACAAGATATAGCTGATTTCAGTCAGGCTGTTGATGACTTTAACGCGTATCAAATCCCAAAAATAAATCAGAAGTTTTTAATTCGTCATTTACTATCGTGACAAGCGGCATGGATGCCGCTGTTTTGCTGTGCTACATGGATGTAGTATCAGCGAAACAGAAGATTTTTGCTTACTTTTGATCTTTCAAAAGTAAGGTATGCCTATACAAATGCTCTTTGAGAATATCGTAAAACGGAGGCCGTGCCGTATATCTCGTTCCTTAAACATCCCAATAATCAGTTGCCCGCTACCCAATAATAAGTCGCCAACCCCAAACACGTAAAAATTAACGACCCAATTAAATGAATAGAAATAGCCAACATCGCCATTCCCCACTTACCACTTTGCAATAAGGTGACGATCTCAATTGAGAAAGTTGAGAATGTAGTTAAAGCACCACAAAAACCTGTGATTACGAAAAGTTTATAGTTCGGACTTAAATCACTATGAGCAAAATAAGCCATCGCAAAACCAATAATAAAGCCACCGGCCAAATTAACAGTAACAGTACCCAACGGAATTTGCGGATAAATCGGGTTGAGTTTTAAACCTAAAAGCCAACGCAACCACGCCCCGAGCACTGAACCTAAGGCAATTGAAAGTAAAGGATAATACATAGGACCATCCCTTTAGTGAGATGCTAAAAGAGCAAACAAAAATGATGGGAAACGTGACATGGCGCACTCCAAAAATAAGCAGAGTACGCAATAACCTACGTACCCAGCGCTATAAATACATGAGGGTAACGTAGGCATCATTAGCCAATACGGCGGTTTTTCAAGGGAGGAATGCCATCTCCCTGTTTTAGGTATATTAAATCATCTAAGATTTGATTAAAACATACTTTTTAAATCATGGACGTTCATCGTATTGCGGTAAATCGTCATGGATACATTCCCACTCTGCCTTTGAAGCAGCAAAAATATGCATAGTCGGTTTTTGGTCTAATGGTGTATCTAGAGTCCCAATTCTTAAACGATACAGTTCAGGCTGAGCATCACGCGAGCTAATAAGCGGTGAACCACATTCGCTACAAAACCAACGGTACACACCATTCACAGCAAATTTTTTGACAAGGTCTTCACCTTGCGTAATTTTAAAATCTGCACTGTTGATAGGAGCATTCGTTGCAAATGCTGTTCCATTGGATTTTCGGCAGCGTTGACAATGGCATTGGATAATATCTCCGATATCGCCTTTAATTTCATAGCGAATACCCTGACATAAACAACTTCCCTGATAGACTGGCGATGCTTGAGACATACAATTCCGACTCCTATTATTATTGGTCGCTCAAAAATAACACTTTTCACATATCAAACATAGCACCGAATTCGTTGTTATTTCTCTAAGAATGAATGCACACCTTCACCAGCTGCTCGTCCCGTAGCAAAGCATGCTGTCAGCAAATATCCCCCTGTAGGAGCATCCCAATCTAGCATTTCGCCACAGCAAAAAACTCCTGAAGTTTGTTTCAGCTCTAAACGTTCTGTTAATGCATCTTGCTTAACACCACCAGCACAGCTAATCGATTCTTCAATAGGCCTAAAGCCATCTAACTTAATTTGAAGTGCTTTCATTTTTTGCGCCATCGTCTCTGGTTGACTCCATAGTGCTTTATCAACCACTTCTCTAATTAAGTTAATTTTAGCTGTGTCTAAGCCTGCTTTACGCCAGATATTGGTGAGAGATTGTTTTTTGCTAGCCTGTAACTTTTTAACTAACTGTGTAAGCTCTACATCAGGCAATAAATCTAAAAATAGATTTAAGCTTTTTCCTTGTTTTTGTTGTTCTCGTAAGGCGCGTCCGAGTTTATAAATGACCCCACTTTCTAAACCGTAGTGAGTAATCACAATATCACCATGAGTAACTTGGCTGGGTTCAACCCACGCATTGATACGCTTTAAAGGCTCACCAAAACAGCTTTCCATAAAAGCTGACCAAGTATGCAATACCCCTGCATTACTTGCTTGAAAAGGTTCAATACTAGATTGATCCATCCATTGTTGCCAAGCACCATCACTGCCCAATTGAGACCAAGATACAGCCCCACAAGCCAACACAACCGCATCGTATTGTTGGGTAAAGGTTTCAGTATTCTGTTTATTTTGGTTTTCAAAAGTCACTGTTGTACCATGCAAATTAATACAACGATGACGATAAAAGAATTTAACCTGCTGTTCTGCTAAACGTTTTAACCAAGCGCGAAGTAAAGGAGCAGCTTTCATTTCAACAGGAAAAATACGACCGGAACTACCCACATACGAGTCTATTCCCAATCCTTTCATCCAGTTCTGAATCCAGACTGCATCCCATTTTTCAACCCACGGTTTGAGCCATTCTGCATGGTCATAACGTTCAATGAACTGGGGTAATGGTTCAGCATGCGAGATATTTAGCCCTGTTTTACCAGCCATCAGAAACTTACGCGCAGCCGAAGGTTTTTGCTCAAACACATCAATTTCATAAGCATACTGACTCAGTACCTCAGCTGCCATTAACCCAGCCGGACCCGCACCAATAATGGCAATCTGCTTATTCGACATGTGTTTGCCCTTGTAGCGGTGCAAACTCATCAAAACGAGTTTTATAACCTTCAGGCTTAGTCATAATGAGCTGCTGACAAAGCTCACCACGCTCTAAATATTTAATTTCAAAATGGGTACGTGCAGAGGTTTGAGCAATTTTTTCTTTTTGGTAAGGCAGCTTCCACACATTTAATAACTGTTGTTCAGCTTCTTCAATATATTCAGGAATATTACTTGCCAAAGTAATGGTTCCACCTGTTTTCAGACGTGATAGCAGGAACTCAAAAAATGGCATGTTCAACCAGCGTTGTGCCGGATTATGAGGTTCTGGGTTCGGATAGAGGATAAAGAAATGTTCTACTTGAGCAGGATATAGAGCATGTACAACCCAAGGTAAAGCATCTGCATGTACAGGCACCAAGTTGTCTCGTGGTTCCAAACCATGCTGCTTTTGCATGGCCAAGAATTTTTCTCTAGTTCGTTCAATTGCATATAACGTGTGCTGAGGATTTTGCCCACTAAATAGCAAAGCATGTTTACCTTTGCCTGCCCCAATTTCCACACAAATCGGAGTATTTTCAATTGGGGTAAAATCGCGAGGCGCTTGCATACGTTGTGCTTGAAATTGACGAATCTGCATAATCACATCAAACTAAATAAAAATCGGCACAAGTCTAACAAGTCACCTGACTTTTGCCTAATCTATTTCTCTTCACTTTGAGGTTACTGCTTTATGCCACGTACATTTCCCTGCCCACGCTGTGGTGAACCAAGTGTTTGGGAAGGTAATGAATTTCGCCCGTTTTGTTCTGAACGTTGCAAACTTATTGATTTAGGCGCTTGGGCAAACGATGAATATAGACTGCCTACCCAAGATGCTCCTCAGCAAGACAAGGGTAGTCAGCATGAAGATGATTATGAGGATTAACCCGCTTTACTTGCGACAAACGGGTTAAATTGTTTTTCATAGCCAATGGTACTCATTGGTCCATGCCCTGAAATAAACTGGGTTTCATCTGGTAAGCTAAAACACTCACGCTGAATTGATTCAATCAGTTGATCATGATTACCACGTGGAAAATCTGTTCTTCCAATTGAGCCTTTAAACAGGACATCGCCAGTCCAGAGTAAACCATGATTCTTGTTATAGAACATGACATGACCTGGTGTATGTCCTGGTGCAAAACGCACTTCAAACTCATCTTCACCCAGTTTTAGCACTTCACCGCCTTCAAGCCATTGATCGACTTTTACAGGCTGTGGGATTGGAAAACCATAACGGGCCGAAACTTCCTGAATCATATCTAGCCAGAACTGATCTTCTTTATGCGGACCAACAACAGGAACACTCCACTCTTTTGCGAGTTCACCTACAGCCCCAGCGTGATCTAAATGCCCATGAGTAAGCCATAACGCTTTTACTTTTAAACCTAAGGCTTCTACTTCTTTCTTCAAAACAGCAGCATCACCGCCTGCATCAATCAAAACTGCTTCTTTTGTTTCACTGTCCCAAACTAAAGAACAATTTTGAGCAAAAGCAGTAACTGGAACAATTTTGACTTGCAGCATAAGAACCTCTGGCTAAAACGCAATTAACGGTGGGCTAAGGTATGGGTAAGGGCATCAAGATTAGCCTGAACTAAACCTGCAAGCAAATCAATATGCGCTTGATCACTGTTTAAAGCAGGAATGTAAGCATAGCTTCCGCCACCAGCTTGCTGAAATAACTCAGCATTTTGAATAGCGAGCTCTTCAAGCGTTTCCAAGCAGTCAGCAGAAAAAGCTGGGCTTAAGACCTGAACAGACTTAACGCCCTGCTTCGCCCAATCTTGTAAAAGTTGATCAGTATAAGGTTTCACCCATTCTTGTTTGCCAAAACGTGATTGGAAACTAATTGCCCATTCATCATCTTTTAAATGCAAAGCTTCAGCGACTAACTTTGCGGTAATACGACAACGGTCCGCATAAGGGTCGCCTTTATCTGCATAAGGCTGTGGAATACCATGAAATGACATCAACAGCTTTTCAGGTTTGCCATGTTGCTCTTGGTAAGCTAGAACACTTTCTGCCAACGCCTGAATAAACATTGGATGTTGATAATAATCTTTAATAATGGTCAGACCCGGCAAATTTCGCTGAGTAGGAATCCACTTAGCAAATGCGTCGTATAACGGTGCTGTAGAAGTGGCTGAATATTGAGGAAATAAAGGCAATAAAATGACATGCTCTTGCGGATTAGTCGCCAGTTTTTCTAAAACTGCATCAATACCCGGATTACCATAAGTCATAGCGGGCAACACAGTTAAATCAAACTGTTTATTTTCACGCTCTAAATAAGCCTGCACACGTTGAGTTTGCTCAAATACAATTTCACGCATTGGTGAGTCGGTAGACCATACCGAAGCATAGGCATGTGCTACTCTTTTTGGGCGAAAAGGCAAAACAAACAGATTTAAAATAATCCACCAAATGAATTTTGGAATTTCAATTACACGTGGATCAGATAAAAACTGCTTTAAAAAACGGCGCACCGCTGGGACGGTTGCCTCATCCGGTGTGCCTAAATTCGCTAAAATGACAGTAACTTTCGGTTTTTGTTCAAACGACATGTGTAAATGCCTTTCAATTCATCTTATGACACTAATGTAACAGCTTTCATGGTCATATCTAAATTGAATCGCTCTAAGCTTTTAATCGAGTACTCCGATGATTCCATTTATAACTGAGCAAGAGCTTTTGGGCTTTGGTCGTTACTTTCCATAAACTATGTTGTTGATCAATCTTGGTTGGAACAATCCAGCCTTGTGATTGCATTTGCTTTTTAATACGAAACAGGGCTTTATGATTAATTTGTGCACCTGCCACTGCATGTGCTCTAGGCAACTCTTGGCGAGCGTCTTCTAACCCGTCCTGATTTAAATACTCATTGAGGCAAGTCCCAAAGTTCTCTTCTGGCATGGCTGTCTCAAAATGTTTAGCCAAAATACTTAACAGTTGAGACCAAGTCATTTGTCTCTGGCGCTTAAGCTCTTTAAAGTTGCCATCTTGAAAAGCCTGAATTTGATATTCAAAAGCAAAAACATCTTGCGGTGCCACTTCATTTGCTTGAATTGATGACTCTGATAACTGTTGTTCTAATTGTAAAATTTTACTTTTTAATCGATTAATTTCATCTTCCAAATGATGCGCTTGGCGTGCAGGCACCCAACCTTGTCCCATATATTGTTCAACCATTAAAGGCATATTTAAACGGACAGCAAGTTCTAAATCACGTGGGCTTTTAAAATAAAAAATATGATTCGCTTCATGTAATAACTTTTTTCGGAATGCCAGAAATTTCTCTTTAAGCTGCGGATGAGTCTCTTGTAAATGCATATCACGACTTTCAGGTTGTTCATGCATAAAGACGACAATGGGCTTCGCCCGACTTAACGCATATTCATACTCTAAAGAAAAATAACTCGCCCCTGAAATTGATTGCTCCCCATACTGACTACCCAGCAGCAAAACAACATAATCCGATTCATCAATTTGCCGACGGGCAAGTGTCGTTGTTAGAGGATTTCTATATTCTAACCCCCAAGCAAAAAATCCCATATTGACTAAAGTTTGGGAAAGAACCATACGCTCAGGTTGCATCTCGCGACCTGAGGTTGAAATAAAAATCTGATAGCGTGTATCGAGCATAGCAATACCCTTATCGCCCCATAATCTTGATATGGCCTGAATCAGCCAAGATTATGAACCGCCCCAAATAAGAAAAATAAATATAAAAAAACGCTTTCTTCTGAATGCCTACAACAGAGCTCAACTCAGATTGTGCAGCGTCCATGTCAATTCTTGTGGAATCATATTTTGTAAAACAGGTTGTAATGCATCTGCATTATTACCACTTACATAACATTCAATACGTGCAACATTCTGACGCATTTGGTCACATAATAACTCATTTTTTATTAAAATACGGGCTGTTTGTCGGGCAACTGCCAATCCCGAATCAACCAGTGTGAATTGGTTATCAAAAAGATAATGAATGGCTTCATTTAAAAAAGGATAGTGCGTACAACCAAGTACCAAATAGTCCGCGCCTTGCTCAACTGCAGGTTGTAAAACTTCTCTTAATGCATTTAAACAAGCAGGGCTCATTTGCTGCCCTGCTTCTACACAAGGGACAAGCTCTAAACTCGTTAGAGTCATCACTTTAACACCCGCTGGAACAGCAAACTTTTCGACAACATCCTTAATGAGTTGTCCACGAAAAGTAGCTGGTGTCGCCAATACTGCAACCACTTTAGAACGAGTTTGTAATACTGCAGGTTTTAGTGCCGGTACCAAGCCAACAATCGGGAAGTGTTCGCCATAATGTTCTCGTAAATGATCAAGGCTAAATGCGGAAGCCGTATTACAAGCTACGACCGCAATTTTACAACCCTGACGATATAACCAGTCGACGGCACGAGCCGTTAGCTCTCTGATTTCTTCATCAGAGCGAGGACCATACGGAACATAGGCTGTATCTGCATAATACACAATACGTTCGTTTGGCAAATATTTGGCAATTTCTGCTGCAACCGACATACCTCCAATACCTGAATCAAAAATACCAATTGGGGCATCTGCTAATGCTTTAGGCATAGGTTCTAATTCAGTAAATAAAGGCTGTATGGCTGTCATGGCAGTACTAGAGAGTGTCGGAAAATTTCACTCTATAAAGCTTAAACCTCAAGTGCCTAATTGCAAGTGCAAATTACCACTTTTTAACTGCAAAATGGTTTCGCCTTTATCATTTTCGACCAGTGTTCCATAGTTCACGAGATGATAGAAAGCCTGACGTTGAATAAGCGCATTAATACCAAATCGAACATGGACATAAGGACGCAACTCCCCTGCATATTCCCGCATAAAAATCGGGTGTTCTGCATCAACTAAAATCACATCCTGATTGGTCGTCGTCAGTTGTAGAAACTCATCACCTGAAATTTCAATCTGATCTACCTGATTGACTAATAAAGGTTCATCTTCAACTTCGATTTCAATTTGTTCTACAGGGGTTTTCAGGTAGAATTTACCCTCTTCTTTCCATAGGACTTTGGTAAACAAATCCAATAGGGCTTGGCGCTTGATTAATTGACCTTCGTGCCACCATTCTCCATTGGCTTTCACCGTTAAATCCATTTTACCGCAATGCTTTGGATGCCATTGCTCTAAAGGTGGGATTGACCTTTTGTGACTTTGCTGTACACCTTTTAAGTATTGTGCAATGTTCATTAAGTTTTTATCATCAGATAACGGTATTTTTCCCATATCCGATGGGGAATTATTTTGATTTACCATAGTTTATGCCTTGCTGACGAAAAAATATGACGACTCAGCCAATTGGCTAGATCATGGTTTAAAACTATACTAGCCCAAACGATAAAAGGCACAATAGCATATTTGCGCCTATGGATTAAAACACTCACGGCAGCACCGGATGATCTGACATTACGGTTGCCACCTTTAAGTATTGAGGAGTCCTACATGGAACACATCGAACGTGAATCGATGGAGTTTGACGTTGTCATCGTAGGTGCAGGACCTGCAGGTCTATCTGCTGCGATTAAGATCCGTCAATTAGCGATTGAAAATAACTTACCCGATCTTTCAGTTTGTGTAGTTGAAAAAGGCTCTGAAGTAGGTGCGCATATCTTATCTGGTGCTGTACTTGAACCGCGTGCTATTAATGAACTTTTCCCGAACTGGAAAGAAGAAGGCGCGCCTCTTAACGTACCTGTAACTGAAGACAAAACATTCTTCTTGCTTTCAGAAACTACCTCTAAAGAAGCACCTCACTGGATGGTTCCTAAAACCATGCACAATGACGGGAACTATGTTATCTCGCTAGGTAACGTTGTTCGCTGGTTAGGTCAAAAAGCTGAAGAATTAGAAGTTTCTATCTTCCCTGGCTTTGCTGCATCTGAAGTGCTTTACCATGAAGACGGTACTGTAAAAGGTATTCAAACTGGTGACATGGGTATTGGTAAAGATGGCGAGCCTACACATAACTTTACTCCGGGTTATGAACTTCACGCTAAATACACTCTCTTTGCTGAAGGCTGCCGTGGCCACTTAGGTAAACGCCTAATTGCAAAATATAATCTTGATAAAGATGCAGATCCTCAACATTACGGGATCGGGATTAAAGAACTTTGGGAAATCGACCCAGCAAAACATAAACCGGGTCTAGTGATGCACGGTGCTGGTTGGCCATTGTCTGAAACTGGTTCTTCTGGTGGTTGGTGGTTATACCACGCTGAAAACAACCAAGTGACTTTGGGTATGATTGTGGACTTGTCTTATGAAAATCCACACATGTATCCATTCATGGAAATGCAGCGCTGGAAAACTCACCCACTCATCAAACAGTATTTAGAAGGTGGTAAACGTATTTCTTACGGCGCACGTGCTGTAGTGAAAGGCGGTTTCAACTCTTTACCTAAATTGACTTTCCCGGGTGGTTGCTTAATTGGTGATGATGCAGGCTTCTTAAACTTTGCGAAAATCAAAGGCTCACACACTGCCATGAAATCAGGCATGTTATGTGGTGAAGCTGTATTTGAAGCAATTGCTGCCGGAGTTGAAAAAGGTGGTGATCTTGCGGTTGCTCGTGTAACCGAAGGCGAAGATTTATTCGTTAAAGAATTAACTTCTTACACAGACAAATTTAACAACAGCTGGTTAAAAGAAGAGCTTTATAACGCTCGTAACTTTGGCCCTGCAATGCATAAATTTGGTCAATGGATTGGTGGTGCATTTAACTTTATTGACCAAAACGTCTTTAAAGTGCCATTCACTTTACATGACTTGAAACAAGACTTCGCTGTATTGAAAACTGTTGATGCAACGAGCTTCAAGCCAACTTATCCAAAACCAGATGGCAAACTGACATTTGACCGTTTATCTTCTGTGTTTATCTCAAACACTGTACACGAAGAAAACCAGCCAGCTCACTTGAAGCTTACTGATCCTTCAATTCCAGTGAACGTAAACTTACCAAAATGGGATGAGCCTGCGCAGCGCTATTGCCCTGCTGGTGTTTACGAAATCATGGAAAATGATGACGGCTCTAAACGCTTCCAGATTAACGCAGCGAACTGTGTTCACTGTAAGACCTGTGATATTAAAGACCCATCTCAAAATATTACTTGGGTAACACCTGAGGGTGGTGGTGGTCCGAATTACCCTAACATGTAATTCCTTGCGCCGCTTTAGCTGCGGCTCATATCCTAAGATGTAACAAAAAGCCCCGATTATTCGGGGCTTTTTATTCATTTACATATCGAACAACCTTACCCTTTCTGTACCAGATAACGGTATTCTTTATGGTTCTGCTCATCTAGAACTTCTTCTTTTAATAGGAGTTCGTGTCCCAAATGCATACAAAACTTAGGGATATCCCAAGAAGTCGAAGGGTCAGTCGCCAACACTTCAACAACATCTCCTGATTTTGCTTTGCGAATCGCCTGATGCAGCATCATGACAGGTTCCGGACAACGTAAACCACGCGTATTAAGTTGTACAGTAGGTGAAATAGGTTGTTCTGACATAACAAACTCGAACAAATAGAATTTTCATATTTTAGCATAAACCCATCACTGTCTTATGAACTGTAACTGGCGTTTACATAACAATATGTGTTTTGTCTTTTACTTTGTTTTATAGATGCATAAGGGCTTTTTCTTCGGTATGATCAGTGTATTCATTTGATACATTGAGTCTTTAGGAAAGATCATGCAAGAGGAACCGAGTCCGTCGTGGGGTATGCGAGGCTTACGAAAGTGGTTAGGTACAGCGCCAGAAACCCGAGATGAATTATTAAAACTAGTCCAAAATTCACGTCGTTTTTTAGAACCTGATACTGTTGCCATGCTTGAAGGTGTTCTTGACCTTCCTGCTACAAAAATTCGTGAAGTCATGACGCCACGAACAGCAATGATCAGTATGCAAGAAGATGATCAGTTACTTGATATTCTTCACGTATTGGTTGAGTCTGCTCACTCACGTTTTCCAGTTTTCTCAGCTGACCAGCCTGATAATGTTGTTGGTATTTTACTGGCAAAAGATTTACTACCATTTTTGACTGAACCAAATACTAAATTAGATATTGGCTCGCTCATGCGTCAGCCATTATTTGTGCCTGAAAGCGCACGTTCAGATCAAGTTCTTCGTATGCTTAAGCATACCCAGACCCATATCGCGATTGTGATTGATGAATATGGATCAACAGCGGGACTGGTCACGCTTGAAGATATTCTTGAAGAGATCGTTGGTGAAATTGAAGACGAACATGATACTGCGGATGAAGATGCACAGTACATTGTTCCAGATAACGACCATACAATAGCGAATGCATGGATGGTGCAGGCACTTACACCAATTGAACACTTCAACACTGTTTTAGATGCTGATTTTTCTGACGATGAAGTAGAAACTGTCGGCGGTTTATTGCTTCAAGAAATTGGTCTAGTTAGTGATTTACAAGGTCAGACTGTTGAGCTTGGAAATTGGTTATTTACGATTGTTGAAGCAGATGCCCGCACTATTCATCTGATTCGAGCTGTACGTCAATGAGAGCATACTTTGAAAAGCTGTTAGATTCTTCGCAACAACAAAAACAGCTTCCTTTAATTTTTCCATTGCTCATTGCTTTATTTTCAGGTGCCGTGTTCAGTTTTGCACTGGCACCTTATTATTGGTGGTGGCTGGCAATTTTGTCTCCTGCTCTACTCTATGCGACATTGCATAACCGCTCAGCCAAACAAGCATTTGCAATTGGCTGGAGCTATGGCTTTGGTTTATGGTTTGTCGGGGCTTTCTGGCTCTATACGTCGATCCATGTATATGGCGATACCAATGCTTTTCTAAGCGTATGTATGATTGCTGTTATGGCCCTTGTGATGGGTTTATTTACAGCATTTCAGACATGGATTTATCGACGCTTCTTCCCTGAAACACCGCTGACTTTCGCCCCTCTCTGGATTATTTTTGAGTGGGCTAAAACTTGGGTATTTACTGGTTTCCCTTGGCTGTTTGTAGGTTACGCTTTTACTGAACGTTTACTCGATGGTTATGCTCCGCTATTTGGTATTTATGCAATTTCCTTTGTAGTAATTGTATTGGCATGTGCTTTAGTTGAAATTCTACGTAAGCGTATTTTCTGGATTATCCCTGCTGCCCTATTGGTTTTGGGTGCATGGGGAGCATCATATATTCAGTTTGTACAACCTAAAGCGGCTAAACCGCTTAGCGTTTCGCTCATTCAAGGTAACATTCCACAAGATTTAAAATGGCTAACTGAATATCAAGTTAGAACATTAGAAATTTATGCTGGTTTGACTCAATCTGAATGGGGCCGTGACCTCATTGTATGGCCTGAGTCTTCAATTCCACTCTTCCAAACCGACATTGAACCGTTTTTGGATGCAATGGATGCACAAGCTAAAAAGAACCATACCGCTTGGGTAACTGGCATACCTTATTGGGATGTAGCGAAATCGCATCAAGTCGGAAGTCCACTGTATTACAACAGTATTATGGCCTCTGGCAGCGATTCAAGCGGCCTTTATAAAAAGCAGCGTCTCGTACCTTTTGGTGAATATATTCCGCTGTCAGGTTTGCTTTCTTGGGTGTTACCAGCCATGCAAAATGATATTAGCATGAGCGGTTTTACACGTGGTGAGAGTGATCAGAAACCACTTTTAATTAAAGGGCACGCGCTTGCGGCTGCAATTTGTTATGAAGTGGCTTACCCGAATCTGACACGTCGTAATGCAGAAGATAGCGACTTTTTGGTAACTGTATCTAACGATGCTTGGTTTACGGGTACTGCTGGGCCTTGGCAACATTTACAAATGGTGCAGATGCGTGCGAAAGAAAATGGTCGCTGGTTTATTCGTGCAACTAACACAGGAGTAACAGCGTTTATTGATCAAAATGGTCATATCACTGAACAAGCACCGATTGATAAAGAGTTTGTCTTGAGAGGCGATTTACCAGCCATGCAAGGTCAAACTCTCTATAACCGTCTAGGTGATTATCCAATTTTAGGTTTTGCAATATTACTGCTGGTTTTAGGTTGGATCTATCGTCCACGTAAAGTAGACGTGTCTTACAAATCACGTCGCTAAATTATAATAACTTTGTACCCAGAGGTACTTCAAACTCTGGGATACAAAGTGCTACATCCCCATCTGCATTATGAAACCCTGTTACCAAACATTCCGATTGGATAGGACCAATTTGTTTCTTAGGGAAATTCACTACCGCAACAACTAATTTACCAATCAAATCCTGCGGTTGATAAAGTTTAGTAATCTGTGCACTCGATTTACGTACACCCAATTCTTCACCAAAATCTACATGCAAAATATAGGCAGGTTTTCGCGCCTTTTCAAAAACCTCAGCTTGAATAATTTTACCAACGCGCAGTTCTACTTTTAAAAAGTCATTCCACTCGATTTGTTCCATTTCATATTTCTCATCTTCTTAAATTGCTGATTTGAAGCATATAATATGTACAAATGAAGAAACACCCTGTTTTAAGTCCAGTTAAAAAATAAAACGTAGATGTTGAGTCTACGTTTTATTTAAAAATTCTGTTTTAAAATAAGATTAAAAAGCAATCGATAATTGCAAAGATAAATAAGCAACTAAACTGGATAAAAAAACCATCGGCACATAACGATAAGCTTTAAAAAGCAATTGTTCGTATTTAGAAGCCATCTGTTTAGTTTGCCATACACTCGTTTTTAATGCGGTAAAGAAGCTCACCATTAACCAAGCGCTTACAATACTTAAGGCAAAGAAACCAATCATGATTTGGCTACTTCCCTCAGTACTCAACCATAGCTTTAATGAAACTTCAGCAATAGGTAATAATGCTAAAATCAATAGGACAGATTTAAGCATCGCCCAATGAAACTGATTCAGCTCATCAAGTACGAGAAATGCTTTCATTTAATCTCTCCCATTCATTGAATAAAGTGCTTTTTATTTATTATGCAAAGCTTTTATTTAAATATATAGCTTATTTTCTCTTATATTTTAACTTTCTTGTAACTATTAAATATGGGAATAATTCTTATTTTAAATCTCAAATCTAGATATTAACTTTTTTACTTTATTTTCAATGCATTATTATATTTTTATGATTAAGAAAGATTATCAATTCGGATTATTGTTTTATCTTATTAACCGAATCGATAATCTCTCTTACATTTTAATTAAGGCTGATAATAAATATCGGCATCGTTACCTTCACCACCTTCTTTACCATCTGCGCCAAATGAATATAGATCAAAAGGATGGCCGTCTTTTCCAGGTACGACATATTGGATATCATTTTTCCAGCTATCTTTAGGATAACCACCTTTCACATAACCACCCGGCATCCAGTTTTTTGCTGTAGCAGGTTGATTAATAAGCGCATCTAAACCACCTTCTTGCATGGTTGGGAAATGCCCATTATCGAGCTTGTATTGATCTAAGGCACCCGCTACCCCTTTCAAAGTAATTTGAGTCGTATCAATTTTAGCTTTTTCACTACGGCCCATGACGTTCGGTACGATTAAAGCAGCCAACACACCTAAGATTACAATCACGACCATAACTTCAATAAGGGTAAAGCCTGAGGCACGTTTCATTCGAGCACGGCTCGAACGTGTCGCAAGTCCGAAAGCACTTGAAGAGCAAACATCTGATACAGAGCTATGCTCGGAATGGCACGTTGGTTCAAACTGATTTGAAACCACAGATTCACTATGTTGTTTCATCGCTGTTTCGCTTTGAATATTTTTTACTTTCATCATTATCTCTAATATCAAAGTTATTAAATCATATTGTTCATATTTACGATTGGCAGCATAACCGCAATTACAATAACCAGTACGATGCTTGCCATTAAAACTAGCATTAGCGGTTCAAGTAATGCTAATAAGGTTGAGATAAATGTCGTCACCTCGCGGTCTTGCATGGTCGACGCACGTTCAAGCATACGGTCAAGCTCACCTGATGCCTCACCACTTCGAATCATTTGTACCATCATTGGTGGGAAATAACCACTGCGCTCCAGTTGCGTACCGAGGTTACCGCCTTCGGTAACACGCTCAGCCGCTTGGGAAATTGAATCACGGATAACCCAGTTATTGGTCACAGCAGCACCAATCTTTAAGGCATCTACCAATGGCACGCCTGAACGAGTCAAAATAGATAAAGTACTGGCAAAGCGCGCAGCATTAATACCACGGGATAGTTTACCGAATAATGGCAATTTGAGTGTTAATCGATCAAAAGCATAATGTCCCGCAGTAGTTTTTAAAAAACGGACAAAAGCTACCACCCCTACAATTGCAAAAAGAATAATAAATACCCATGCATGACGGATAAAATCACTCGCTTTCATTAAAGCAACTGTAATCCATGGTAAGGCATCTTTGCTTTGATCGAAGGTTTTTACGATCTCTGGGACCACATAAGTCATTAATCCCATCACAATACCGAAAGACATCAGCATTAAAATGATTGGGTAAATCATGGCACCTTGAACTTTCTTTTGCATGGCAAAACGGTTCTCGGTGTAGTCTGATAGCTGATCTAAAATGAGATCTAAGTGTCCTGAACGCTCACCTGCAGCAACAGTAGCAATATAAAGGTCAGGAAAACGCCCTGACTGTTGCATACCTTGTGCGAGTGAATGCCCTTCCAATACTTTTGAACGAACTGAGAGTAAAAGATTTTGCACATGTGCTTTTTCACTTTGTCTGCTCACGGCGCGGAGAGCTTCTTCTAAAGGAATTGCAGCAGCAACCAAAACTGAAAGCTGTCTGGTCATCAGTGCTAAATCGTAAGCACTAAACTTTTTTTGGAATAATCCGTGGCTTTGATGCTTATCTTTTTGTTCAACCGGGTCAACGCTAATCGGAGTCCATGCTTTATCGCGTAATTGTTGGCGAATCTGACGTGCCGAGTCTCCTTCAAGCACCCCCTTTTGCTGCTTCCCTGAAGCATCAATAGCAGTAAATTGATATGCAGGCATGGTAATGTTCTAATTTTCCAAAAATAATAGTCGCTGCTGTTGCATCTATGCTACGCAATCATTCATATTCATTCTATAGCCTGTGTAGAATACCCAAGTCCTCTTCACGACGCTATGCCGTTTTTTAAAATTGACGAAATGAGCCTCTATGACCATAACGCCAAAGCCTGATTCAGTTGTTTATCGTGTGCGTGTTGCCGTACCTGTGCATCTGTACGACACTTTTGACTATACACTCACCAAAGCACAATATGAACGGGCTCAAGTAGGTTCACGCGTCGCAATTTCATTTGGACGGCAAAACCTGATTGGTATCATTACTGAAAAAGTTGACCCACAAGAATCATTTACAGGTCACTTTCAGCTTAAGGCCATTTCTGAACTTTTAGATGATGAGCCTATTTTAGATGAACAAGTTTTAAATTTATTGACATGGTCAGCACAATATTACCAATTCCCGATTGGTGAGGTGATGCAGACTGCTTTACCTGCGTTATTGCGTCAGGGCAAACCCATGGATGTTTTATTTCATCTATGGAAAATCATTCCATGTGATAATGCCGAAGCTTTACTAAAACGTTCAATCAAACAGCAAGACGCTTATCAAATTTTAAAATTACATCCTGCCGGAACCACTGAAAATATTCTCAATTTAAGTGGTGTAGAAACTGCAACACTTAAAGCACTGCAAAAGAAAGGTCTCGTAGACTGTACGCTTGAGCCTCATGACTTTAGTCCATCCCCTGTGCAATTGGCGCAAATGCCACTCACGCTCAATGAAGACCAAAAGAAGGCCACTCAGCACGTCCTTAATGCACAGCATCAATATCAAGCCTTTTTATTAGATGGTTTAACAGGAAGTGGTAAAACTGAAGTTTACCTGCACATCATGCACGAAGTGCTAAAGCAAGGTAAGCAAGTACTGGTGTTAGTTCCCGAAATTGGTTTAACCCCTCAAACCATTTCGCGCTTTAAGTCTCGTTTTAACTGCGACATTGCTTTATTACATTCGGGGTTAAATGACTCTAAACGCCTACAAGCATGGCAACAGGCACAGACTGGAAAGGCCTCTATTATTTTAGGAACACGTTCAGCCATTTATACCCCGCTGCCACGTTTGGGCCTTATCATTTTAGATGAAGAACACGACCTGTCTTATAAACAACAAGAAGGTTTCCGTTACCATGCGCGTGATGTCGCGCTTTATCGAGGACATTTACAAGGCTGTCCTGTTCTTTTAGGTTCAGCAACCCCAAGCATTGACAGTTATCACTTAGTCGAAACTGGCAAGTTAACTGCACTTCAGCTGAACCAGCGTGCAGGCCATGCGCTTTTACCAAAAATGCATTTGATTGATCTTAAAATTGTCAAAAAACAGCATGGTATTAGTCAGCCTTTAATCGAACAGATTAAAAATACCCTAGCAAGAAAAGAACAGGTTTTAATTTTCTTAAACCGACGTGGTTATGCACCTGTTCTGGTCTGTGAAAGTTGTGGTTGGCAAGCGAATTGTCCTCATTGTGATGCACATTTTACGTTGCACACTCAGCCTTATTCTTACTTACATTGCCACCACTGTGGCACAGTTCATCGCTTGCCAGACCACTGCCCTGAGTGTCAGCAAAAAAGCCTCAAAACTTTAGGTGCTGGCACAGCCAAGGTTGAAGAGCATTTACAAGAATTATTCCCAGATCATGATGTGATTCGGGTCGATCGTGACAGCACCAGCCGAGTCGGTAGCTGGCAAAAAATTTATGATCGCATTCAGCAAAATAAACCTTCGATTTTGCTCGGTACGCAAATGTTGGCAAAAGGTCACCATTTTCCGCATGTGACCTTGGTTGCTATTTTAGACATTGATGCAGGTTTATTGAGTGTCGATATTCGAGCGCCAGAGCGTACTGCTCAATTGATTGTACAAGTGGCTGGTCGCGCAGGTCGTGGAGAACATAAAGGTCATGTTTATTTACAGACTTTAAGGCCAGATCACCCTTTATTGACCACGCTTATTGAAAAAGATTATCGGGCAGTCGCGAAACAAACATTGGCTGAGCGTAAAGTTGCATTACTGCCGCCTTATCGCTATGCCGTACTTATACGCGCTGAATCGAAAGATCGCGACTATACCTTGCATTTTTTAAATGAAGCTGCCGAGCAACTTCGCCAAATAGCAGGTGATATTGTTGATATCTGGGGGCCAATTCCAGCACCAATGGAACGTAAAGCGGGACGTTACCGCGCACATATGGTGATTTTGTCTGCTGACCGCGCTCGTCTGCATTTTTACTTAAGACAATGGTGGGCTCAATTGGTTCATGCGCCAAGACAGCATCAACTCAGACTCTCAATTGATGTTGACCCGCAAGAATTTAGTTAGATGATTTGAATATCATGGTGTGAAGAACACTTTTTCCCTTTACACTTAAAAAAGATCAATACATTCGGGGCAATGAATGTCATTCCTACTGCAAGCAACTATTTTTCTTGGAGCATCTCTGATTTTAGTCCCTTTGGGCAAACGCCTAGGGATTGCAACAGTTTTAGGTTATTTATTTACGGGCATACTTCTTGGCCCGAGTGTGTTAAATATTGCCCATGACCCTGAGGCCATTATGGAGTTGGCTGAATTTGGGGTCATTTTACTTATGTTCCTGATTGGTCTAGAGCTCCGCCCACAACGTTTGTGGGAAATGCGTGACTCTATATTTGTGATGGGAAGTTTACAGGTCGTGATTACGGGCATAATTCTTATGCTCACCGTATTGCTGCTATTTCAACAACACCTTGCTGCCAGCTTTGTGATTGGTTTTGCGCTTGCGCTGTCTTCTACGGCCTTTGTATTACAGCTTCTGACTGAGAAACAACAGCTCAATACCACCTACGGTCAGCAATCGTTTTCAATTTTGCTTTTTCAAGACATTGCAGCAATTCCATTACTTGCGGTAATTCCTCTTCTGGCAGGAACCGAATCTACCCATCATGGTATTGCTTATTTTGCAGCCATCATCGCGACGTTTACCGGCTTGTTCCTATTTAGCCGTTATGTCATGCGCCCATTTTTCCGTTTTGTCGCCAAGAGTGGTGCGACTGAACTGATTACGGCTGTAGGGTTATTTATTATTCTTGCCGTTGTGTTACTGATGGACACTTTAGGCATTAGTACAACATTAGGTGCTTTTCTTACCGGAGTCCTTTTAGCGGACTCAGAATTCCGTCATGAGCTTGAAGCGAGTATTGCCCCGTTTAAAGGGCTATTACTTGGCTTATTCTTTATGACCGTAGGTATGACGACACAATTGTCGTTACTGATTGAAATGCCTTGGCTCATTATTGGTGGAGCAATCGGCCTACTCGTCATCAAAACCCTCGTTTTAACTGCCATTGCCCGCTATAAAAAGTACAGTTGGAACAATAGCTTGTTACTCGGGACTTGCTTGGCTCAAGGCGGTGAATTCGCTTTTGTAATTTTGAGCCTAGCAAAAAGTGAAAAGATTTTAACGGATGCCTTATTAGAGCCTGTCACGTTGATTGTGACCTTATCAATGGTCCTTACCCCAGTAATTTACTGGATTATGGCCTGTAAGATCATTCCCCTTTTTCATAAAGAATTGCCACCTGAATATGATGAGATTCCTCAACAAGATAATCCAATTATCATTGCTGGTTTTGGGCGCTTTGGACAAATTATTGCGCGTATTGCCCGCTTACAGCACTTAGGATTTACCGCCATCGATAACAATCTTCATCAAGTGGACTTTGTTCGACGTTACGGCGGTAAGCTCTATTATGGTGATGTCACTCAGCCTGACTTACTCCGCTCAGCAGGCATTGAAAAAGCGAAAGTATTTATTTTAGCAATTGATGATGTCGAAGACTCTATGAATGTCGCACGTCATCTCAGATTGAACTATCCAAACCTAAAATTACTGGCTCGTGCCCGTGACCGCCACCATGTGCACCTATTAAGAGACTTAGGTGTTGAACATATTTGGCGTGAAACCTATTTATCATCATTAGGTATGGCTTATCGTGCTTTACGCGAACTCGGTATTTCCGATGAACAAGCTTATAACAATATCGAAATCTTTCGGGATTATGATGAGAAATTACTCATACAGCAGCAAAGCATTTATACCGATGAACAAAAGGTTTTTGAAACTCATCGTAATGCTCTGGCAGAACTTGAACATCTATTTGAAAGCGATGCTCAACAAGCCACATCGAAGCACGACGTTAACTTAAAGCGTCATTTACAACCAAATCGTATCGACATTACACGAGATCACGAAGAATAACTTGAGATTTCGCAAAATGGCTATATTAAGGACTTATTCACATTGCCTAAATGATTGCGACAATCGGTACAAGAGTTGCCGTTGTCCTGCTTGCAGCTTCGCTGCATTCCCTAAGCCTGATTAAACCGAAATTGTTATAATCTGCTTAGGGCCCTGGAGAATATTATGTCTGATTTACGCCAACGCTTTTATATAGAGGACTTTCCTGTTCGCGGTGAAGTGGTTCATCTAGAAGAAGCATTAAAAACTATTTTAGCTCAACGCGACTACATGCTTGCGGTTCAAATTCTATTAGGCGAGATGTTGAGCGCTACAGCATTACTTGCGAGTACTTTAAAAATCAAAGGTCGTATCAGCTTGCAAATCCAGGCTAACGGCTCTTTCAAATGGGCTATGGCAGAATGTAACCATTTAGGTGAAGTTCGTGCTTTAGCAGACTACGAAACAGATCCACGTTTTGGTGAAGCAACAGATAGCAGCACTGTTTTAGCGGCTTTGGTTAACCCTGTTTTATTTATTAACATCGAACCTGAGCATGGTGAGCGTTATCAAGGGATTGTACCTCTTGATCAAGCAAATTTAGCAGGCTGTTTAATGCAGTACTATGACTTGTCTGCACAAATTCCAACCCGAATTGTACTGGCAAGCACCGCACAGCGTTCAGGTGGTTTGCTCATTCAGTTATTACCTCGTCATGATGAGGAAGAGCAAAAACTGGTTGATGAAGATTTATGGCCACGTTTAACCATGCTAACTGAAACGCTTAAGTCAGAAGAACTGACAGAGCTTTCAGCAAATGAGATTTTGTATCGTCTTTATAACGAAGAAGAAGTACGTTTACCAGAAGTTGAACACTTAAAATTTGGTTGTACTTGTTCTAAAGAACGCTGTGCCAAAGCCCTCATTCAAATTGGTGTTGATGCTGTTCATGAAACATTGGAAGCACAAAACCCGATTCAAATGGATTGCCAGTTCTGTAACACCCGTTATGAGTTCACTGCTGAAGAGGCATTGGGTCTGTTTGGTGAACATTTGAGTTAATCACCTACTTCATAAAAAGGCGGGTAATCCGCCTTTTTATTTATCTATAATTTTTTTGATGATAATTTTCAGCATGTTATTTTAAATCAGTTAATATGAGCTTACTTGATAACCCAATAAATAAGATGCTTATATCTCATGAATTATTTTGATTATTTTCTCTTTATTTTTAGTGTCATTATTATGATTGCGACCCCTGGCCCTGTCATGATTTTAGTGGCAAGTGCCGGACTTAAAGGTGGTTATAAAAAAGCACTAGAAACCATTTTTGGTACAAACCTTGCCTCTCTCGTTTTAATTTTTATTTCAGTACTCGTACTTAAAGGCGTATTGGGTATTAATGAAAATTATTTAAATATTATCCGTGTTTTAGGCTGCCTATATATTGGTTATTTGGGTTTTAGTATTCTCAAAGAAGTCATTCAAGCTCCTCATCCTGAAGCAATTCAAACCGTTTCTGCTCAAAATGGCGGTTTTAAAAAAGGCTTTTTAGTGGGTATTTCAAACCCTAAAGATATTATTTTCTTTTCAGCTTTCTTTCCGCAATTTGTTTCTATTTCACCTCATCTAGATTTAAGTTTAACTATTCTTACGCTGACATGGATAGTTTTAGACTTTTTAACGCTATCTTTAGTCTATATATTTTTCCGCCGCCTCTCGAACAGCCATTTATACCCGAAGATCCTCGGTTTATGCGGTCTATTACTGTTAGTTATTGCCGTTTACGGTTTATATCAGACATTCATTTAAACAATGAGAGGCATAGCTCTCACCGTTCTATGTCTCTTTTATTTTGCTCGCCCTATTTCGCACGAGAACAACTCTTATACAATCTAGCTCATTGAAAGCTTTAAAAATCGTTTCATAATGAAATAAACAACACCATCGTGATAAAACATTATGGCCAAAAATTATTATGAAGAATTAGGGGTTAAACGAGAAGCCTCAGCTGATGAAATTAAAAAAGCGTATCGGAAATTAGCTCGTAAATATCATCCCGACATCAGCAAAGAAAAAGATGCAGAAGAAAAGATGCAGGCAATTAATGTTGCCTACGACACCCTAAGTAACCCAGAGAAAAAAGCTGAATACGACCAAATGTTAGACCACCCACAAGGTTTTAATGGTTTTGGTCAAGGGGCAGCTCAAAGTGGTTTCGATGGTGCCAGGTTTTATCGTCAAGGTTTTACGGGCGGTGAGCAAGCAGACTTTAGTGGCTTTGAAGACTTATTTGGACGCTTTGGTGCAGGCTTTGGCGGTGGACAACAGCAATATCAAAGACAACAACGTAGTTATCGAGGTGAAGACCAGCATGCCAGCATAGAGGTCGATCTTGATATTGCTTACCATGGATCAACACAACACATTACCCTACAAATTCCAACCATTAATGCCTATGGTGAGCCAGAGGTACAACGAAAAACCTTACAGGTAAAAATACCTAAAGGCATGAAAGAAGGTCAGCAAATTCGCCTAAGTGGACAAGGACAAAGTGGTATTAATGGTGGTGCCAATGGCGATCTTTATATCGAGATTCAGTATAAAGATACAGATCGTGTGCATGTCGAAGGCAGTGATGTATATTTGACTGTAGATGTAGCGCCATGGGAAGCCGCATTAGGGCAAGGCATTGAAGTAAAAACGCCTGCGGGACCTTTACACGTCAATTTACCTAAAAATGCAAAACAAGGACAACAGCTACGTTTAAAAGACAAAGGGATACCAAATAAAACGCCAGGCCATCTTTATTTAATTTTAAATATTGTATTCCCACCGGCGCATTCTGAAAAAGAAAAAGAAGCCTATCAGCAATTGGCAGAAGCCTTTGCTTCATTCGAACCTCGTTCATCTCATTAGGGAGCAAGATCATGACAACCATCCATTATCGAGAAATTGTATGTGACGGCCACACCTTTAGTGCTGAAGTCGTTGATGAACAATGTACATTTGACTTGCAACAGTTTGCTCAAGCCTGTGGTCAAAGCCCAGACTGGATTCTCCAGCTCATTGAGTACGATATTTTAGCGATTGATACACCACCTGAAAAACATCAATTCATGGGTGAAGATGTTATTCGCGCTCGTAAAGCGTATCGTTTGCAACGTGACTTTGATGCAAGCCTTGCAGCTGTTGCGGTGATGTTAGATTTGATTGATGAAGTGCAACAACTTAGAAAACAGTTGAAGCATTTTCATTGAGGAATAGCATTAATACAGCATAAAACCCTAGTTGAAATCTGATAGCCTGGAAAGCCATCTGCAACCTGCGTGGTATCAATCAGATAATGGTTTTGTAATACTGTTATTTAAAAATAGGTATTGAACAGGTTTTGCAGATGGTAATGGTTTTGCCTACTTTTGCCGAAACAAAAGTAGGTCGAACCGAAGGTTCATGACTATATTAAATAACAAGTCAGCAAGACCCAGTCGTGCAGAAATAAAAATTTATTTCAACCGAGTAATCTTTTCCACTTCCTTCAAAGTCTGCTTAATCGGTTCATATTCCAAAAACCAAAACAAATTCATACGATCTTGGCGATGCTGCTGCGCTAGTAAATCAATCACACTTTTTTCACCACGCCCCACCAAATGCTGTCTATAAAAATAGTAGAGCAATAAAATGGTACTGAGCAGCATAACCCCAAGCATAATCCAAAAACCTACTGGTGATTTAAGCCCGGGAATAAACTCAAAGTTCATTCCATAAATACCCGTTAAAAGCGTAAGAGGCGCAAACACAGCAGTAATAATGGCAAGAATACGCATGTTCTCATTGGTCTGGTTAGCAATTGCCGAGAAATGCAAATCTATTGCCGATTGAATCGCACTACGTAAACGCAAGGTATGTTTTTGAATACGTTCGACATGACTCATTAAATCGTTTAAACGCACTAATAAAAGGTCTTGAGAACTATGCGTCTTCTCTCCAATAACATGATGATAGTTTTCTACAATTTCATCACGAAACTCTTGTAAGGTTTCGATTTGTTCTTCGCATAGATTTTCAACCTGTTGAAAGGCCATATTTTCATGAAACAGTTGATGCCACTGCTTAAAACGCCGATTCCCTTGTAATAGCTGTTGTTGCCAATGCTCGACCCTTCTGGTCAAAGGTGAACGAATATCAAGGTAACCATCCACCATACTATTGAGCAGACGTAAACACAGATCTACAGGTGAATTAGGCAGCTTACGGGTTTTATTTTGCTCTTCGAGAGTTTTACATAAAATATTTTCAAGGCGCTGAATATAATTTTCAATCGACTTGTTGCCCTGTTCACGTACGCTAATAAGTACTTTAGGCGTAAAAATAAAACTGATCGGTGTGGTGGCTAAACCAAATACACTCTCATGTGATTCGCCATTTTTAATTTCATCATCCGGCGTTACGAGCTTTCTAAAAATAAGCAGGTCGTATTCTTCAAGCGTATCAAATGCACAAGGATGTTCGATATTCGCAATATCTCGCATATGAAACTCATTAATGGATACATCTGCAAGTTGCTGAATTTTTTGTTGCCATTCTTCATTCTGGCTCACAACATCCGATCTCACACTATCAATCCAGAAAAACTCCAGAATATGTTCAGTGTGCTTTTCACGGCTTATAAAAACATAGCCGTCGCTTTGATGACGATAAAAATAATAAACCTGCATACCATGTCGATCTATTGGTGTATTACTTGCATCATGCCATAAAAAAAGCCCGCATCAAGCGGACTTTTTTAGTGAGTTAAGCAATTATGCTTGCTCAATATCTTTCATAGTCAATTTGATACGACCACGGTTATCAACGTCTTGAACCTGTACTTTTACTTCCTGACCTTCTTTAAGAACATCAGTTACGTTCGCAATACGCTCATTAGAGATTTGCGAAATATGAAGAAGACCATCAGTACCCGGCATGATGTTTACAAACGCACCGAATTCTACAATACGAATTACTTTACCGTCGTAGATCTTACCTGGTTCAACTTCAGCAGTAATCGCTTGAATTTTCGCAATTGCAGCTTTAGCAGCAGCTTTAGTTTCACCAAATACGCGAACTGTACCGTTATCTTCAATATCAATAGCAGCTTTAGTTTCTTCAGTGATTTGACGGATTGTTGCACCACCTTTACCAATAACATCACGGATTTTATCCGGATTAATTGTAATCACTTCGAATGTTGGAGCGTGCATTGAAATTTCAGGACGAGCACGTGAAATTACTTTGTTCATTTCATTAAGGATATGCATACGACCAGCAAATGCTTGGTTTAATGCAACTTCCATAATTTCTTCAGTAATACCTTCAATCTTGATGTCCATTTGAAGTGCAGTAATACCGTTTGCAGAACCTGCTACTTTAAAGTCCATGTCACCAAGGTGGTCTTCGTCACCTAAAATGTCAGAAAGTACTGCGAAACGCTCGCCTTCCTTCACTAAGCCCATTGCGATACCAGCTACTGGTGCTTTAAGCGGAACACCTGCATCCATAAGTGATAATGACGCACCACATACAGAAGCCATTGAAGATGAACCGTTAGATTCAGTAATGTCAGATACAATACGAATAACGTACGGGAAGCGGTCAGCTGCAGGAAGAACTGCTTGAACACCACGACGTGCTAAACGACCATGACCAATTTCACGACGCTTAGGGCCAGATTCACGGCCTGTTTCACCTACTGAGTAAGCAGGGAAGTTGTAGTGCAACATGAAGTTGTCAGTTTTAGTACCAGCAAGGGTATCAACCATTAAAGCATCACGAGTATTACCTAAAGTCGTTGTTACCAACGCCTGAGTTTCACCACGTGTAAATAATGCAGAACCATGTGCACGCTCAAGTACGCCCACCTGTACATCTAAAGCACGAACAGTTTTGGTGTCACGGCCATCAATACGTGGTTTACCAGATAAAATGTTGTCACGTACAGTACGGTATTTAAGATCTTCAAATAAGTAGTCTACTTCGTCAGCAATACCGTCTACATCTTCTTCAGGAACGAATTGAGCAACAGCTTCAGCATGAAGTGCATCTAATGCTGCATAACGATCTTGTTTTACTGCAATGGTATAAGCTTCTGAAATTTTTGCTTCAAATGCTTCTTTTAATTTTGCACGTAATTCTTCGTTGTGTGCTGGAGCAACCCAGTCAGATGGTTTCGCACCAGCAGCAGCTGCAAATTCATTGATCGCTTGAATTGCAATTTGCATTTCGTCGTGACCAAAAAGAACCGCACCTAACATTTGGTCTTCTGAAAGTTCTTTCGCTTCAGATTCAACCATCAATACAGCAGACTCTGTACCAGCAACCACAAGGTCAAGGTCAGACTGAGCCATTTGCTCAAAATTCGGGTTTAAAACATATTCGCCGTTGATTAAACCAACACGTGCTGCACCGATTGGACCACGGAATGGAGTACCTGCAATTGCTAACGCAGCAGAAGTACCTAACATTGCTGCAATATCAGCTTCCATCGTTTTGTCAGAAGAAACCACAGTTGCAGTTACCTGAATTTCGTTGTAGTAACCTTCTGGGAACAATGGACGAATTGGACGGTCAATAAGACGTGAAATTAAAGTTTCAGCTTCTGAAGCACGACCTTCACGCTTACCATATCCACCAGGGATACGACCTGCTGCATATTGTTTTTCTTGATAGTTAACTGTTAAAGGGAAGAAATCCTGACCAGCTTTTGCTGTTGGAGCAGCAACTACTGCTACCAATACAGTTACACCACCCATTGTGATTAAAACTGTATTTGCTTGACGTGCAACGCGACCCGTTTCTAAAACGACTTGATGCTGACCAAATTGGAATTCTTTACGAACGATGTTAAACATTGACATGTATTGTATTTTCCTAATTTTATTCTAGTGAGACCCCTAAGGTTTGGCATTCAGGCTACAACTATCGGTAGGTAAATGACAAAGCTTAGAAGCCATCACACTAGACCAAAAATTTTAAATAATATTAAACGCAAAGAAGGAGCGCACAAGCGCCCCTTCTATAAATCGCCTAATGGTTTATTAGACGAAACTTTCTTTTCAGAAACAAAGCATAGCAACATGCGATAAACCGAAAACAAAGCAAAATCGAATTAACGACGTAGACCTAAAGCACCGATCAAAGCAGTGTAACGCTCGTGGTCTTTACCATTTAAGTAGTCAAGCAATTTACGACGTTGGTTAACCATACGGATCAAACCGCGACGGCTGTGGTGGTCGTGTTTGTGAGCTTTGAAGTGACCTTGTAAATCATTGATTTGAGCAGTCAATAAAGCTACTTGTACTTCTGGTGAACCAGTGTCGTTTTCAGCGCGAGCAAATTTAGCAATGATCTCTGCGCGGTCTGCATTAGTTAAAGCCATTCGATTTCTCCGAGATGCTTAAAAAATAAAATGATATGAATCAGTTGAGCGCAACTGACTGCCGTGCATCACTACAGCAAGTTGCCTATTTTAAGGTATCTATATATGGATTGCAAAATTGTTTTCTGTTACCTGTCATTTTAGACACTGACATCAGCTTCTTAACCCTGCACACTTGGCCTTGAATAAAAAGAAAGAAACGCGAGGGACGTGTGAAAATATTTTCGACCAATACCTGTCCGGTACCGAATGACCTTGAATCGGTCATTCATCACAAAGATGAAGTACCTGCCGAACTAGGTGGAATGAGTGAACAGCAAGTTCAAAAAATCTGGAAAAGTATTGAGTCACTCTACAAAACCGGAAACTATCCGCTTATTACTTTTTGCTTACGTCGACAGGGGAAAATTTTATTAAATCGAAGCATTGGCTATGCTCAAGGAAACTCGCCGGCTGGTCTGCAAGAGAATGCACTCATCGCAACGCCGGATACTCCCGTTTGTCTATTTTCAGCATCCAAAATGATTACTGCCATGTTAATTCATCTTTTAGATGAAAAAGGCGAAATCAACTTACTTGACCCCGTGAGCTATTATATTCCCGAGTATGGGGTGAACGGAAAGCGCCGCGCGACAATCTTTCATTTGTTATCTCATCGTGGAGGTATTCCTTATGTTGATGGAGATGTCACACCTGAACTGCTTTTTGATAAAGATGAAATTTTAAGGCGTTTATACGCAGCAAGACCTGTTTCTCCAGCGGGAAATCACCTCGCCTATCATGCAGTAACGGCAGGTTATATCTTAGGAGAAATTATTGAACGGGTTACAGGGCAAGACCTTCGCCAATTTGTGCATGAGACTATCGAGAAACCGATGGATATGCCCTATTTTAACTATGGCTTAAAACCAGAATATCGTGCTGAAGTTGCTCTTAATTGTGCAACAGGTTTACATCCTCGCTTAGGAACAGATCATTATCTCAATCATGTACTAGGTGGAGGCTTACAACTCGCTGTAGATGTCACTAATGATAGCCGTTTTATGGATACCATCTGCCCCGCCGGTAATATTTATACCAGTGCAGAGCAAGCTGGACGCTTCTTTGAAATGCTTTTAAGTGGGGGAAGCTACCAAGGCAAACAAATTTTAAGCGAGAAAACAATTTTTAGAGCAACGCTCCCTACCACAGGAGTTAACATTGACCGAACTTTATTAATACCGATGCGCTATGCCTTAGGACCAATGCTAGGCAGTAATCCGGTAGGCTTATTTGGTCCAATGACTGGACAAGCTTTTGGTCACCTCGGTTTTTCCAATATTTTGTGTTGGGCCGACCCAGAGCGTGATATCAGCGTTTCTTTGTTAACCACTGGCAAATCTGTGGTCGGTACCCACCTTCCTGCTCTAGCCAATCTGCTTTATCAAATTTCGACTCAATGTCCACGAATTCCTAGAGATCAACGCCGTTCACTATTTGGTAGTGATTCGCATGAAACCGATCTGGTATAGCTAAAATTAACTCAGCGGCAAAATAAAAAACCCAAGCATTTCTGCTTGGGTTTTTGGCGCTGTAGTTGTTGTTTATCGTGTTTATCGCTGTTCTTATTGTTATGTGTGAGATGCTTTCCACATCCTTCTTCTCGTTTTACTCACTTCCGTTGTTTTAGTTCTATTTCCTTATGGGATGTATTTTGTCATATCCAATTATGAAGAAAAGTAGTATTTTTCTTATCATCATGTAAGCGAAAACGTACAGGTCTGTCTAATATTTATCGTTTATCTGTAAATGCTAAATAACATACGGTTCTGTATAACATTTAACTTAACAATTCACGCAAAAAATGCTTATTTAAGAATCATATTACAAATAAATATATTAAAAATTATTGAGTTAAATAATTGATAATATAAGCAAGAAATAGGGTAAGCCATCTAAAGATTTATGCAGATATTTTGGTGGGGTTAAGACTTAAATATAAAAAAGCCCTGTAGTCTCTCCCAAAACTACAAGGCTTAGCGGCTGTAAGTTTCCTCTTTATTCACCTACATCATTGTAAGTTCGCAGTCTCTCGACTTAAGTTATTATTATTGTGCGATTTTGCCCGACATTCCTTGCCAAGCTCGTTGTGCGTTTATAATCTCAAAAACAGGGTGGGTTCTCTAGCAGCAAATATCTCGAATCCATGTAAGCTTTTTCTTACAAGGGTAAAAATATTAAGTTTGGCTTAACGAACTAACCGATTAACTTTTTCAACTAAACCGCTTTTTCTTGTCGTGCGAACTGTAAAAGATTGAAGTAACGCCTCTGGATCGACCAATAAACTCACTACTTTTTTGGCTCGTGTAATCGCAGTGTAGATCAACTCTTGGCTTAACAAATTCTTGGCAGCCTGATCAAGAACAACAGCTGTATGGGTAAATTCAGAACCTTGTGATTTGTGAATTGTTAAGGCAAATGCACTTTGAATACTTTTAGGTAGCCGATTTGCAGCAACCCACTTATTTAAACTTGGAAAATACACTTCAAACTGTTGCGGCTGGGTTCTATGTTCAAAACATAAACCAATGTCACCATTTGAAATACCGAGCTGGTAATCGTTATAGGTCATCATAACCGGACGGCCAACATACCATCCTCCTAAAGTCACAATACCTAGCTGTTGTTGTAACCAGCGTTCAGCATATTGATTAAGTTGCTGTAAACCAAATGGTCCATGACGTACGGCAGTTAAAATACGGTAGTCATCGAATGACCTAACGATATTTTCAATATGTTCAAGTGAACGATCATCTTGTATATAAGCTTTTAAGCTTTGCACATAGCCTTGAAAATCCACCATCAATTTTTGGTAGTAAGTTTCTAGCGCTATAGGTGACTCTTCGGGTAAATATTCAAGCTGAACCACATCGGGCATGTCGGTTTCTAAAGGTATTGAACGTAACTCTGAAACCTGAACAATATCGATTTCAAATTTTTGTAAAATTTGCTCATGGTTGATTTGACTGGTTTGCATTTGAATAAATCGGGCAACCTGACCAATCAAAGCCCCTTCCGCAAAACGACGGCTGGTTTGAAGGTGAACACGGTTTTCAGACAAAGCCTCGATTTGCTGTAAATCTGCAAGTACAGCTCCGACGTCTACGGAAGCAAGCTGGTTGGCATCACCTAATAAAATAATTCGACAAGACTCAGGAACCGCTTCAAATAATAACGTTGCCAGATTTAAGTCCAGCATAGAGGCTTCATCCACCACAATAACGTCATAAGGCAAAGGCTGTTTTTGATTAAACCGTGGAGTTTGACTATGCCCCATACCTAATAATCGATGGATAGTTTGGGTACTTTGGTTTCTTAGCTCAGCACTTATTAACCCCGACTCAAGCAGTTTTGGGTCATTAAAGGAGTTTTGTAAGGCTTCTTGCATACGCTGTGCAGCTTTACCCGTCGGAGCAGCCATCGCTACACGAATATGTGGAATTGCCTGACTAAGCACAGCAATAATACGAGCGAGCGTATAGGTCTTACCTGTACCCGGCCCACCTGTAATAATACTTAAGCTCTGCCGAGTCACCATTTGCAAAGCAGCTTGCTGATGAGGATCTGTTAATAAGTCTAAATGCTCTTCACATGAAACAGGTTGAATTGGTTGTTGCTTTAATCGGCGAATTTGCTCAGCTAGACGTTGCTCTAGGTTCCAATATCGGTATAATGCCAACCCCTGCTCGTCGTGGACACAAGGGGCAACTTGAGACTTTGCTTGTTCAGCAGATATCACCAGTTGGCCAAGTGTTTCTATTTGCTCTGGGCTAATCTCAATACAACTGTCACCCTGCAAGCTCGCTTCAATCAGCTGCTGCAAAAAATAAGCTGCCTCTGGAGCTTGTGTCTGTGCAGTAAACGGGGCTTGATTTAGAAAGGTACTCCAAGTCGTTAACCAGCTTAAATCGCTTTGTTCAGGGCTATTTAGATTGTCCACACACTTATCCA
Source organism: Acinetobacter sp. FDAARGOS_494 (assembly GCF_003812225.1). Taxonomy (NCBI): domain Bacteria; kingdom Pseudomonadati; phylum Pseudomonadota; class Gammaproteobacteria; order Moraxellales; family Moraxellaceae; genus Acinetobacter; species Acinetobacter sp. FDAARGOS_494. The sequence goes on along the minus strand of NZ_CP033866.1, from coordinate 2,082,514 downwards.
CCTAGTTTTCCACACGCTTGTCCACATGGTTATAGACAGGCTTATCCACACCCCAAGTATTTGTTAATTTTAAAATTAGATCATTTATCAGCATTTTTTATGCAATTTTATCCTCAGCAAAGTACCCTAAAATAGCATCGAGTCGTAGAACAAATTCTGTACTTGGCTGCCAATAATAATAACCCTGCTCAGCTTCGCCATTCATACCGCGCAAGTAAAGATAAGTCGCCCCACCTAAGTGTTGTTCAATATCATAATTCTGCATTTTGACTTTTAAATAACGATGTAACGCAACCAAATACAGGCCTGCTTGTAGCCAATAGCTGGCTAAAGACATACTTTGTGCAATGCTTTCTACACTGTAATCAGCAAGGTTTTCACCCAAGTAGTTACTCTTATAGTCAGCAATGTGATAACGCTGTCCATCAAAATAAACCAAGTCTATCGAACCATTTAAATAGCGTGCAGAACGAGCCTCTAATAACTCGGGCATTTCCATACCATATTCAGCAAACAGCTGCTGAATACGTTTCATGGCTAACACACGATCCGACAGTGCCAAATAAAAAGGACACTCTGATAAATAGTGCTCTGGCTGTAACCGATTTAGGCGAAAACCTTGATATAACGGCGTGCTTAAAATCTCTTGCAACCATTCGGCTACAGCGTGATAAAGCGAATATTCCGCTTCTTGTTCTTCGGGAAAGCTTTCTTGGTATTTGATTAATAAATCTTGCCACAAACTACTGTAGTCATTTTTAAAACGACGACGTATTTCGCTTACCCACTCATCTGAACATTGAAAATCAATATGCTCAAAAATTTCATGTAAGAAATTACCTGCGAGCGTCCCTCTCGGAAAATTGCTTTTGATCCAGCTAATGGGCTGTGCTGCGGGCGCCTCAACAGAAATAACCTGATCGAGTTCATCTTCGGCTAAAACAGCTTCATGGCTCTGACTCGCGAGTAAATCTGTACCTACTTTATGTCTTAAATGCTGTGCCAGATAACTAAAACTGGTTTTGCCTCTCGAATAAAAGCGCTGATCAGGAAAATGCTGCGCCTGTATCTCAATAATATTGATGTGTTGATTTAAATGTCTTGCAGCAGGTGGTTGCTCCAAAATTATTTCATCGGTACAACAACGGTGCTGGAATGGTTCCGCTCTGTTTTTCCAAAATGCCAAACCTGAAACAGACTTGCCATCCGTATCTTGTAAGAGCGCGTAAACACGATGACTTGCCCGGGTTAAAGCAACGTACCATAGACGGTTTTGTTCCGCCAAAGCCCGTTCTTCATGCTGCTTCAACTCATTTTCGTTTAAATATGTTTTATCGGCAATCGCAACAACACGTTGTGTTAGAGTTTGAGCCGACTCCGAAACCGTTATATCTTGGGTCGAGAAGTTAAGTGTTTTGTTATTTTCCCGAAATGGCTTGTCGGCCCCGAGCAAAAAGACAATTTTAAACTCAAGACCTTTTGACTGGTGAATGGTCATGAGCTGTACGCCAGCTTCACTCGACAATCTACGCTCTAACTCCCATTCACGATCAAGCGGTGATTGTAATTGCTTGAGATACCAGTGATAGAGATTTTGCGCGCCCTGATATTTCTCGCTATGTTGGCTCAAAATTTCGGTCAAATGACGCAAGTTCACCACAACCCGCTCATTATCTTTACTCTGGACAGCAACCAGATTTTTCCAAATGCCAAATTGGTTTAAACATTGCTGCCATGCTACTAAAAAGCCCTGAGCTGACCACAATTCCCGAATAGTATCAAAACCCGTCATAAACTGGCTTAAACCTTCGGCCGTTTGTTCGAGTTGCAACAGCTGTTTAAGGTCCATAGCAAATAAACGGCTAATCAAAGCTCGTTTCACTTTGGCCTCATCGTAAGGATGAAGAATCGCAGTGAGTAAGGCCCCAACATCCTGAGCTATTGTGCAATCAAAAACACTTCGTTTTGATGGCCGATTAACTCGTATTCCTAAACGTTCTAATTCAAATTGAACTTTATCAAGACCATCATGATTACGCGACAAGACCGCAATATCATCTTCATTTAAGGTTTGAGTCTGAGCATCTTTTTGAAAATAAAGTTGTCCAGCATGTGACTGATTGAGTAAATCACGTATTTTCCACGCGACTTGCTGTGCTTCCGTTTCCTTGTCTTTTAGCATGAGCCAACGTAAAGGATGCGGATTAGGCTGGTTTTGATCAATTAAAACCGGATGAGGTCGAGTCCCTGCCCGAATCGGGTCATATTGAACCTGTTCACCAAAGTCGATTTGCCTTTGGAATAACGCATCAACCACTTCAACCAAGTCAGCGACTGAACGGTGGTTATGAATTAACTTATATTCGCGACCATGCTTTGCCTGAATATCTTTGTAGGCATTCAAGAAGGTGAGCATATCCCCACCACGGAAACCGTAAATTGCCTGCTTACGGTCACCCACCATAATCATGCAACCTTTTTGGTAACGTTCTGGATGACGCCAAATGCTGGCGAGCATGTCATCTTGGTCTTGGTTGGTGTCTTGAAACTCATCAACCAAAATTAAGGGGTATCGAGCCTGCACAAATACGGCGAAACGTTGCCCCTGCTCGCCCTTTAAAGCTTCTGACAAAGTGCGAATTTGCTGAGAAAAGGTCGTCTCGCCCTTGTTTTGTAAAACCTGTGGTAAACGTTTTTTAACCTCTATACACAAATAGGCTTTTAAATAAATATGAAGCTGATCGAACTGTTCAGCATAGTTTTTCAGCACACCAAACAACTGCTGAATCTGCTGAATACAAGGATGCTGATAAAATCCATCTGAAATTTCGGCAGGACATTTCTTGAAAACTTTCTGATCGGCAAGCTGGCCTAAAAACTTAAAAACGAGTTCCCGTTGTATTGCCAAAGACCCATCAAAAACTAAAATACTGTCGCTTTGCTTTAAAACTTGTAATAACTGTGGCAAACATTCACTAAATAACTTATTAAATGCTCCATTACGAAATATTGTGCCGCTTACATGTTTATAGTGGTCGCCATCAAGCGAGTAATACGGTTCTAGAAGACTGATATCAATTTCTGCTGCCAGCTGTTTGAGCTGAGCAAGCTGTTCAAACTGAATGGTAGGCTTTTCGGGAAGTTTAAAGTGAGCCGAACTAAAATTCAGTGAGTCTTCGACCAGTTTGACAAAACTGTCGACACTTTTTAACTCACCTGCCAGATACAATGCATCAATCACGGTTTGAGGCTGAGACTGTATCCATTCACGTAAAACATCATGAATCAGTTGTCGGCTATAGGTTTTGGCATCATCGGTAATTTGGGCACGTTCAATTTTTCCGCTCTCAAAAGCAAACTCACGTAATAGCTTTTGGCTAAAGCTATCGAGTGTTCCGACAAATAGCTCATCTAGCTGATCGATCACGAGCTTTAAACGCTCACAGGCATAGGCAATACGTGTCGCAAAATGCTTGAGAATATGTTGCAGTAATAAGTCAGATTCTTGCTCGGCCTGCAAAAGGATCTCTTTTTCAGTCAAGCTCCGCTTGGCATCTAAATAACGGTGGGTTTCGACCAAACGCGCACGAATCCGGCTTTTTAACTCAGCCGCAGCAGCACGGGTGAATGTTGTTGCAATGACTTGGCCCGGTAAATATTTCTCAAGAAAAATACGAACCATTAAACTCGACAGTGTATAGGTTTTCCCGGTACCCGCCGAAGCCTCAATTAAATGCAGTCCACTAAATTCAATATCAATAATAGGTTGATAAGACACCTGTACTCTTGAGTTCATGCCTTACTCCGAATGTTGAAATTGAAAAACCGGATGATACAGGTCATAGGCAAACTCATCACAAGCATGTTGAAGTAATGCTTGTGCATCTTGTTCTTGCAAAATGAAACGCCAGTCTTGATGTAACTTGCACGCTTCATTTTGTGTCATATCGATAGAGGTAAATGTCCCCGTTTCATTCCAGTATTTTAACAGCTCTGCATAGCTCTTCTCATCCAGTTTTATTTTTTCTGTCGGATTTGTTGTTTCCCACTGATATGCCTTAGCTTTTTCAAGTGGCTTTAATAATAAAGCTGCTGGTAACACGAGTGGCTGCTGTTGAGCATAACGCCAGATTTTAAACCACGGTTGTAAATACTGCCGAGCTTGCTCCGAACTAATACCTTTACAGATGACAGTTTGGTCACTAAAAACCACAATACGGCGTCTTTCAGTTCCTGCACTTCCTTCATTTAAATAGGCCAACCAAAGCAGGTACTCTAACCAGACTTTTGCACGTCTTTTTGCCCGAGCACTTGATGCTTCCATACTGACCCAATCCTGAGTTTCAGATTTTGGCACAGTAATATTCATATGTAGCTGTTTGGCAATTCGCCACACACGCTGAGTCGTTTGTGTCACGGCTGGCGCGTAATGATGAAGGCGCTCAAGCAAACATTCCTGTTCAAAAATGCCCTGTTGCCATGCACTGTATTGAACTTTGCCTACAGGCAACTGATCAAGTAGAACTTCAGGCTGTGCCTGCTGTTCGTTTTGCTGTAAAAAATGTCGAATGGTATAACGGCCCAAACCATCTAAAAGCAAAGGTTCATTCTGATCTAATACGCTTACATTTCCTAAGTTTTCTACGCCTAAAGTTTTTAAATATAAACGTGCGGGGAAAGTCACATCCTGTATCCACTGATGGCTGTCTAAAACCAACATGTCAGGTATTTCTAAAGGATAAGATATATTTGCCCAAGGCTTAAGAACACCGGAAGCTTGCTGAATTTGCATCGCCACGTTAAACCAGTGATCTTGATAACGAATATAGCGGTTCTCAGCCATAAAACCTTTCGGGTCAAACGGCTGTAAATAATGTAAGTGATAGAGCTGTTTTAATTGAGTCGGGATTTCAATACCTTCAATCACTTCTCGATCGGGTGCATTTGGTTCTGGCTTTACAATAAGTGCAAGATGCTCACGGAACTCTTGAAGAATACTAGAAGGATCTCTCACCTCACCGTCATTGACATCAAAGCCGTTATAAAACAGCCATAAGTTTTCTTGAGCTAAAAGTAGGGCATCTAAGAAAGCGCCTTGGTCATCCTCAAGACGGGAACGATCACCTAATTGTTGACGTAAGGCATCCATCAAATCAAATGGCACATGGGTGTCTCGATTTGGAAACTGCCCTGCATCAAGGTTCAACATCACAATTAAACGATAAGGCAACGGACGAATTTGTCCAATCTGGGCAAAGGTAATCTGTCCAGTCGGTTCAGCTTGAGCCGTTTGATTTTCTAAAGTTCGCTGAATCTCATCCAGAATATAAGGCAAAGGCAAGGTGATTTTACGTAAGGTGCCTGTTTCTGTCTCGGCATAGTAGCTTGCGAGCGTTAACATACGCTCTTGTTTTTTTACAATTTCCCGCGCAGTTTTTAAAGCAGTCACACCGGCCTGCTCAAACTCGATAATATCTTGCGAGAGTGTTTGCAACCAGTATTCCACCGTATGACTTTTCTTCTGCTCATGCATAATGAGCCAGTCACGGCGTTCATTTAAATCTTGATAAATCTGAATGAGCGTACCAATAAGCTCAAAATCGCCCGGTTGAACCTTAGCGTAACTCAGCACCTGATTAAATGTAGCATGTTCGGGAATGGCTATGCCGAGCGCTAACCGCTCTAAAGCAAATTTAAAGCTATATCGGTAGTCATCATCGCCGTCACATAAACTACGTTTCAGATGTTCTGCATCAAGCCCACGTTTAAACCCTGCATCAGCAAGTAAATTTAAAATTCGCTCTACTTGAGCATATTCAAGTGCATAACGCTGTTGAGTCGCGTGTAAACCAAGCCAGTCAGCAAACTCATCAAAGCTAAATCGCCCTTGCATAAGGTGAATACGCCCAATCACGGCACGCCATGCATTAAGTGCATCGAGTGAGGCAATTCCTGCTATTTTGACAGGCAAATGCACGCCTTGCTCAGTCGCTGTAGCAGGAAAAACACTTCGTATTAAAGGCTCTACTTCTGCCAAATTAGGAACTAAAACCAAAATATCATTTGGACGACGCGGCTGTTCGTGCGGTTTTGCCAACCAACCAATCAATTGTTCTTTCAATACTTCAAGTTGCCGTAATGTCGAGTGGCAGACATGAATCTGAATTGAGTCATCGTTAGGGGCAAGCTCATACTGCTTTGCTTGGGGTTCCACCAAGTGCAAAATATCTGACTGAACTTTGCCAAGTAAACTTTCAGGAAAATCATCGACAAAAGCATCCACCCACTTACCTTCTTCACCTGTAGACAAGTTTGAGAGTAATGAGAAGTGGTCGCGGGCTTGTTTGCCCAATCTTGTTAACAGCGGATGTCTTGACTCACGCGCCTCAGCATTAAAATTAAGCGTAAATTTATTAAAGAAATCGGCAATTTCCGCATCGGTCGCTTGGGGGTTCTTCGCTATAAAACGCTCTTTTACCCCTAAGTCATAGCGCTGTTTCCAGAGTGGGTCGACACTATCGGCCCAATATTCTTGCGAAGGGTTATAGTGCAAAATCAAAACATCGATGTATTGCCCTAAACGACGTAAAAACTGAAGCTGGCTGGGTGGTAAATCCAGTAAAGTAAAAATGACAATTTGCTGCGGCAAACGAGACAGTGCTTTCTTCTGGCGCTCAGGATGTTCTAATTCCTGCCAGAATAATTCGTCAATTTGCTGCATTTGCATAAAATCTTCATGAAAATGTTGCTGCCATAACCAGCGCTGCCAACGTTCTAACTCTTGGGTTTGCTGCAAAGTAAATGCCGAAACTTCTTTATCTTTATGGGCAATATACTTTTCGATATCGAGTGATCGCCCTTGTCCCCATGCTGCTAACCAGTTATTTGGACAAGTACACATATTTTCACAACCACGCTGGCACTGTCCCCGATAGACCATGTAGTTACTAAATAAATCGGCAACCTGCTCAGCAACCCAATACAACATTTTTTGCTTTTTTAGCTGCTTCTCAATACCTTGTTCAAGCCGATCTGCGCTGTCATAAATACGTTGAACAATAGAATGCAGTGGATGAGAGCTATCTATGCTCATAACATCAGGCTGAATAAATTCCTGTAAGGCTTGATGTACACGCCATTTAAAAATCAAGCGTGGAATATTGGCTTTACGAACCTGTTCCTTATGCGCCGTGAGGACCTGTTGATAGGCATACCACTGAAACCCGCGCACACGTTGGTGAAACTGGTAATTGGCACTCATTCCTTGCTGTTCTGCAAGTTTTTGTATCAGCCATTGCTCGATAGCAGGACTTGGCACAATGAAATGCTGGGCTTTCAAAACCTGTAATGGATGCGTTGACGGCTGGGACGTAGATGCCAGTACGCCCTGCAACAACACATCAATACGTTGACTTTGAATAACATGGATACCCATTTATTTCATATCCTACTCGCATAATTTATGCACAAAATCATAAACATTCATTACTATACAACTGAATCTGACTATGTCACGTTGGTTTAAACACAGCATAATCTCATTTTAGGTGTCACTTACCTTGTGTTGGCAAGGCACCTTTAAGGAACACATTACAGGTAAAACATTATGAAAATTGATAACATTCCTGACTATATTGATCCTAGCCTAAATCTGGAACAAATTCGCGATGAGTGCCAAGAACTCATTCAGAAAAGAGCTTACGTCTCTGCTGGTGCAGCAATTGTACCCATTCCTTTTTTTGACGTGGTAGTAGATTTGGGAATTTTGTCACAGCTTATTCCCGATATTAATTCCCGTTTTGGTTTAGCGCCTGAACATGTCAGTGTCTATGATCCAAAAACAAAAACAATTCACTGGGATGAATTACGAAAACGCGGCTTTCAATTTTCAGGCTTTGTGGTTGCTCGCACTACCGTTAAAAAAACCTTTAACGGTTTCTTTGGAAAAATTGTTACCAAACAAGTGACAAAATTTGTACCACTAGGTGGGCAACTTGTCGCAGCAAGTTTAGGCTATTTTATGATGAAAAAAATAGCCCAAACTCATCTAAATGACAGCTACAACCTTGCTAAACGTATTCAACAAAAAAGTCGTGGCACGGTTGTAAACTAAAATCTAACTTACGGCTGAGAGTTTAATCTGCTCTCAGCTGTTTTAAAATAGCTCTTAACACTTCTAAGCGTGCAGTGTATTTATCGTCTGTTGCGACAATATACCAAGGCGCATATTCGGTACTAGTTCGCTCAAGCATATCTGCGGCCGCCTTTAAATAATCATCCCACTTATCACGGTTACGCCAATCTTCGGCAGTAATTTTAAAGCGTTTGTGCGGTGTCTCTTCTCTGGCTTTAAAACGTTGCTCTTGCTCATCTTTACTAATTGCCAGCCAAATTTTTACCACAATCGTTTGGCTATCAAATAAGTCTTTTTCAAAGCGATTGATTTCGTCATATGCCCTTTGCCACTCGATAGGCGAAGCAAATCCTTCAACACGCTCTACCAGCACACGACCATACCAGGTACGGTCAAAAATGGTAATTTTTTCAGCTTCATTAATACGATTCCAAAAACGCCACAAATACGGGTGTCTTGCTTCGAAACGTTCAGGCGCCCCAATACAGTGAATATCATATTCACGCGGGTCTAAGTTTTTAACAATTCGCTTGATGGCTCCCCCTTTACCCGCAGCGTCCATCCCTTCAAATGCAATCACCACATTGCGTTTATCAAAGCGCATGTTATCGGCAATTTTTTTACTCAGTTTATCGAGCTCTTTTTTATATTCGGCTTTATCCATTTTTTCCTGAGCAGGTTTTAATAAACTCTCGGGAATTTTTGCCTGCTGCCATTTACCTTTGACTTCAGTTTCATGTTCAGGCAGTTGACGCATGTGTTGTAAAAGATACTGAGCAAAAAATTGATCGCGCTGTTTTTCATCTTCCCCATCAATAATGTACCAATCGTCGGTAAAGCGACGGCGTAACTTTTGCAAAGTGTCATATTGTTTTTTATTACGCCAGTCTAGGCCGTGAAGCTTATGCCAATGCTGTTCAGATGGATCTATTTTATCTAACCGTTTTTGGAGTGATTTCCACGAAAGATCAAACCAGACCTTAATGACATCGACATAGTTATTTTTTAGGTCCTGTTCAAACGCTCGCATATTTTCAACATAGGCATCAAAACGCGCATCATCCAAAGGTTCTGACACATGAGTTGCCGTAACCAACAAATCGCTATACCAGTTGCCAAACATCACCACAATTTGGCCTTCAGTCGGAATAAATGCTGAATAAGACTGCCAGAATGCTTCAGAGTCTGTCAGCACACGTGGTGCATCTGCTTTTACCCGTAGATATCTTGGATCTAGCCACTCTCGAAGCTGTTTAACAGCTTCCCCTTTTCCAGCTAACTCAATACCACTCATTAAAATGAGTGTGCTTTTGGCATTGGGTTTCCCTCGGCTTTCTTTTAAAGCATATTGTGCTTCAATTAAATCAACTGAAAGCTGTTCTTCGTCTCGTATTTCAAATTTTGGTTGTTGTTCACTCATGGTCCACTGCTCTAATCTTTTTATTTAATTTCGCCATTATTTAACTTATGCGCTTGGGTGATGAATTGCTATACAAATTATGTCATTGCAACATGATTTAACCTGAAAATTGACGCATAAATCATTTTTTTTACATCTACTCGCCATAGTAGAAGGTTACAATGCCTCTTATGATTTTTTGTAAATAGCCCAATATTAGAGCCTTACATGTCTAAACTCGCTGCTTTTGATGAACTTTTACAACAATATAAAACATTTAATTATCACGACAATCCAGTGCTAGCCCAACGTTTGCAAGATGTACAAACATGGCTAAAAGAACGGATGAAAGAGACGCATCACGACTTTTTTAATTTGCCAGAACACAAACTGATGGCTCAGTACTTTTTAAACCGTTTATATGGTGGACCAGAGTTCGATGCACTTGCAGCACAAATTGAACGTTTATTGAAATATGCACATAAAGCAGAAAAGGTTTTACCTGAAAACGCAATTAAGACAGGTACAAAGTCGGTAAGTTTGGCTGTACTTGCCACTCAACTTGATGAACAAGTAGCAATGCAGCTTCTTGAAGACTATCCGGCAGATACTGTACTTACCGACGAGATCATGCGCTTAACCTTAATCAAGCTTGATCAGGCCGAAGCCCGTTACCAGCAGCTTGCCCTTCTTGACGATTTAGGAGCAGCACTCGATAAATATATGCGTTCATTTATGATGTTTACTGCTTTTAAAATGTGTAAAGGTATTGCACAAAAATATCACTTCGAATTGATGTATGATTTTATTCAAGATGGTTTTAGCGCAATGAAACCTTTAAAATCGGCTGAGGCCTTTATTAAAACTTTTACGGAAAAAGAACGCCAGATTGTTGAAAAAGTACATTCAGGACATCCGAATCCGTTTAGAGTGTGATAAGGTCGGCACATAGAAAAAACTCAACCTCACGAAGTTGAGATTTTATTCATTATATTTGCATGATGATGCCTGTAAAAATAGACAAAATCTGTCATCATGCAGAACTTATTCCGTTTCACTTGAGTTTGAGTCTAGGAGAGACAATATGTCTAACGAAAACCAAAAGCCAACATCTCCAACTGAGCAGGCACAAAGTTCAGACAAAGTTAGCCCATTCCTAAGCTCACCGTTACCGCAAGGTACCCCTCAAGGGCAACAACAATCTTTACAGCAAACCTTAACAGATACACCAGTTAGCGGTTCTGTGCCGAAATACAATTTACCACGTGGTGCAGGCAACACTGGCAACGTTGGTGAAACAACACACTTTGGTTATTCAACAGTTCGAACTGAAGATAAAGCACAAAAAGTTGCTGAAGTTTTCCACTCAGTTGCAAGCAAATATGACCTTATGAATGACTTGATGTCATTTGGTATTCACCGTTTATGGAAACGCTTTGCAATTAACATGTCTGGTGTTCGCCGTGGTCAACATGTGTTAGACATTGCTGGTGGTACAGGCGACTTAGCAAAAGTATTTAGCCGTGAAGTTGGCCCGCAGGGTCATGTGGTACTTTCAGACATTAACGAATCTATGCTCAATGTTGGCCGTGATCGTCTAATTGATGCAGGCTGTACCAATGTCGATTTTGTACTTGCCAATGCAGAAACTTTAGAACCTTTTGCAGACAACAGCTTTGACCTTGTAACCATTAGCTTTGGTTTACGCAACGTGACAGATAAAGACGCAGCGCTTGCTTCTATGTTCCGTGTGTTAAAACCAGGTGGCCGCTTACTTGTTCTTGAGTTTTCTAAACCAGTATTTGAGCCATTCTCAAAACTTTATGACCTTTACTCATTCACTGCTTTACCGATTATGGGTAAATTGGTTGCCAATGACTCAGAAAGTTATAAGTACTTGGCTGAATCAATTCGTATGCACCCAGACCAACGTACCTTAAAAGGTATGATGGAAAATGCTGGCTTCCAGAACTGTGATTATCACAACCTGACTGGCGGTATTGTTGCTGTTCATCGCGGTTTTAAACTGTAAGGGATAACGATATGTGGTCGATTCTGGCACTCGGTGCAGTCGAACGTATCATTCATCATCTGATCGATCTGGATGCATTAACCCGCATTCAGCTCAATCAGCTACAGGGCAAAATGTTGCGTGTTATCATCGATAGCCCGCAACTTTCTGTTGATGTATTCTTTGACCAAGAAAAAGTACGTCTTGAACCTACCGTTACAGGGCACAGTGAAAAGCCATCTATTTTTGAGCAGCGCCCTTTTGATCCACAATTTAAAATTTCTGAAGCCACTGCAACTTTGCATGTCAAAGATGTCGTTGAACTGATCAAATTATTATTAAGCGATCCAGACCAAATTGGTAATATCCCGCTTCAAGGTGATTATCACCTCTTACAGGATATTCAAAAAATTATGCAGCAAGCTGAACCTGATTTAGCTGCGCATCTATCAAAATGGGTTGGTCCTCAACTCGCTCACGAAATCGGTAAGATCCAACTTGCACCAAAACATTTAAAACGCTCTCTTCAAAGTCATCTATTTTTTGCTGAAGATGCCTTAAAAGAAGACAGTGGTTTATTTGCCCCACGTTGGGAAATGGACGATTTAAATCAGGCTACGCGTAAGCTTAATCAAGACATTGATCGTCTAGAAGCTAAATTGCAGCAGCTCAATGCACAACTACAACCCACTCAAGACTAGGTAAGACTTTATATGATTCCGCACGTTTCACGTTTACTCGAACTTTGGCGTATTGCAGCGCACTATAGACTCGATACGTTGTTCCCTGCGGATGAATTACCTGTTAAAGCTAAGCATGCATTGAACATTATAAAAATGCATCCGGCAGCATGGTCTAGTCGTGAACGCAAAAATCCTTTAAAGCTTAAAGAAGCTTTAGAAGATATGGGGCCGCTTGCAATTAAGCTTGGACAACTCCTGTCAACCCGCCGTGATTTGATTCCACCTGAAATACTCGCCCAACTGGTTTTGCTTCAAGATCAGGTCAAACCTTTTGATGGAGAAGTTGCCAAACAACGTATTCAAGATTCTTTAAAAGCAGACGTAAATACACTGTTCGCCCGCTTTGATGATCAACCACTTGCAGCAGCCTCAATTGCACAAGTCCATACAGCGGCGTTACATGATGGACGTGAAGTTGTTGTTAAAGTTACTCGTCCAGACATTCGTAGCCAAATTTTACAAGACTTTGAAATTCTGGCTTGGCTAGGTAACACCTTAGAAAGTCGTCTTGAAGCTGCCCGTGCATTACATTTATCTGAAATTATTCAAGACTACCGCCAAATCATTTTAAATGAGCTGGACTTGAGTATTGAGGCAGATAACACCCGTCGTATGCGCCATTACTTCACTGGTTCAACCATGATGTATGTGCCAGAAGTCTACATGGACACCAAAGATGTCATGGTGGCTGAGCGTATTACTGGTGTCCCTATTTCAGATACGGCAACCTTTGACCGTTTAGGTATGGACCGCGCACAACTTGCAGAAAAAGGGTTAACCATTTTCTTTACGCAAGTATTCCGCGATAACTTTTTCCATGCCGACATGCACCCCGGCAATGTCTTTGTAGAAACCATCAACCCAAGCAATCCACGCTTTATTGCACTGGACTGTGCAATTATGGGTGAGCTTTCTAAGCACGACCAAATGACAGTTGCCCGTATGTTGCTTGCTGTCATGAACAGCAACTTTATGCAGCTTATTCAAATTGTGCATCAAGCTGGCTGGATTCCACCGGGTACAGATCAAGACGCGTTAGCACGTGAAATGCGCCGCACTGTTGGACCAATGGTGTCTAAGCCAATGGACCAGCTTGATTTTGCGGGTATCTTAATTCAAGTGATGGATATTGCCCGTCGCTTCCATTTAGAAATCCCGCCACAGCTCATGCTACTACTCAAAACTTTAGTGCATGTAGAAGGCCTAGGTACGGACCTTTATCCGCAGCTCGACATCTGGAAATTGGCAAAACCAATTTTGACAGAATGGGTCAAATCCAATATGAACCCAGTCAAAAATGTAAAAGAGCTTGGTCAGCAATTACCTGATCTGCTTTTAGGCGCTCAAGATTTCCCAAGTTTAATTATTGATAGCTTAAATGGTTTAAAAAATCAGTCTGCTTGGCAAGACCGTCAGTTACGTGAAATTCAACAGCTTCGTTTACAAATGGAACACCAACAACGTCGTAGCTGGATGTTTGGCAGTACTATGTTGATTTTGCTAACTATTGCGATTATTAGCCCTTGGTTTGTATCTATTATTTTGATTGTGTTGAGCAGCTTATTGGCGCTTTGGCGTGTATTGAAATAACTTCCAAGTCCCTTGCCCATGCAAGGGATTTTTTTATGGGTAAAACTTATAATTTAAAAAAATATAGATCGATTATCCGTTCATTGCTAAATTTAGTTTTATGAATGCTTGAAAAGAACAAACAATGAAAACACCTCATTTTGCCATTATTGGTGCAGGCACGGCAGGTTTAGCCACTGCGATTTTGCTCGCCCGTGAAGGCAACCACGTTACTATTTTTGAACAAGTTGATGAGTTATCTCCGGTAGGTGCAGGTTTACTGCTACAACCTGCGGGCTTAGCCGTATTTGAGCACTTAGGTGTGCTCGACAAAGCCCTAACCTTAGGTGCGAAAGTCACAGGCTTAGAAGGACAACTTCCAGACAAGCGTCTTTTAGTTAACAGTCACTATCGCGAAGCATCAACAAATCTTTATGGTCTAGGTATACACCGAGCCACTTTGTGTCACGTTCTCACTCAAAAACTTAACGAGTATTCAAGCCAGATTACTTGGTATATGAACCATTCTGTTGAAAGATTTGAAGAACATAACGATGAAGTTCAGATATTTGGCAGTCATCAAAATCAAAAGTTTGATGCTTGCTTTGATGGCCTACTCATTGCCAATGGTGCTCGTAGTCAATTAAGACCTAAAGCATGGGTAAAGGTTAACAAAGCTTATCCTTGGGGGGCTGCGTGGAGTATCGTGCCCGAGTGCCAAGTCCTCGATCCTGAAATTCTGCATCAATTTTATGATCGCTCGAAAATTATGATGGGAATTCTTCCTACGGGAGCGATTCCAACCGAACCTCAACAGCGCCTTTCAAGTGTTTTTTGGAGCTTACCAACCCCACAATTACAAAGCTTTTTGCAAGATGAGCAGGCTAAACAAGCTTGGTTAAAGCAAGTCTCAGAACGTTGGCCCAAAGTTGCAGAGTGGCTCAAAGAAATTTTGTATAACTGTCAAACTCAGCCCAAATGGCTATCTGCAAACTATCGTGATGTCGTCATGACTCAATTTGGTCAAGGTCGAATTGGGGTAATTGGAGATGCAGCTCATGCGATGAGCCCACAGTTGGGACAAGGGGCCAATATGGCATTATTAGATGCTTGGGCTTTTTCTCAATCATTGCGACAAGCTCAAAAAAACCAGAATATTGATTGGCCCCTACTCTGGCAGCATTATCACCAGTTTCGCGGTTCATCTACCCAGTTTTATCAATTTCTTAGCCGCTTACTAACACCACTTTATCAATCTGACCATTGGTGGGCGGGAGGTTTAAGAGATTTAGTTTTCCCTTGGATGTATCAAATTCCTTATTTTCGAAAAGAAATGGCCATCACAATTTCAGGCTTAAAGACAGGGCCATTCCGCCATCTTGAATATGATCAAGTAGCTCAATTACCTAAAGAAAGCAGTACGTTTCATTTAAAAAGTGAATCTCTGGCTGATTTTTAAAAGTAGCTGAGTACAAGCTGCTCATTACGCTAGGAGAGTCAAAAAGGACAAAGAATTTTTCCGCAAAGTGGCGTTGATGCCGTACACTATACAAGCTATTTTTAGCATCTGACTGAAATCAATTTATAGTTCATATTTCTTTGGTGATTCCTCATGAATAACACGCAATGGCTCGATGAAGTAAAATTTAACGAACAAGGTCTTATCCCTGCCATTGCTCAACATCATCAAACCGGACGTATTTTGATGGTGGCGTGGATGAACCGTGAATCACTTGCACTCACCGCAGAAAAAAATCAGGCTGTGTATTTCTCTCGCTCTCGCCAAAAACTTTGGCACAAGGGTGAAGAATCAGGTCATTTCCAAACGGTTTATGAAATTCGTCTGGACTGCGATGGCGACGTGATTGTATTACAGGTTGAGCAACATGGCGGTATCGCATGTCATACAGGTCGTGAGTCTTGTTTCTACCGTAAACTCACCCCACAGGGCTGGGAAATTGTCGATGCACAGTTAAAAGACCCTACTGCAATTTATGGCGACAAAGCCAAAGCTGAAAGCCACGATCATGCTCATACTACTGAACAAGTGGATGTACTTGCTCACTTAGGGCAATTGATGCAAGAGCGTAAGCAAGCAGAAGCAGACACTTCATATGTTGCAAGCCTCTACAAAAAAGGCATCAATAAAATTTTAGAAAAAGTCGGCGAAGAAGGCGTAGAAACCATTATTGCTGCGAAAGACTACGCTGCTCAAAATACAGAAAGTAATTTAAATGACTTGATTTATGAAACTGCCGATTTGTGGTTCCATAGTATTGTCATGTTGGGTTATTTCGATCTTAATCCACAACTTATTATTGACGAGTTAGGTCGTCGTCAGGGTTTATCTGGTTTAGTTGAAAAAGCTAACCGCAATAAGGTTTAAAATCACTCAGTGTCGAATATCGAAAAACCTAAAGCCACCTATGAGCAAGCAATTGCCATAGATAACGCACGTCTTGGGCAATCATTTAAAGTGATTGCCTATGCGGGCACAGGTAAAACTACTACATTACAAATGATTAGTGATGCCATGCCTGAACGGCGTGGTATGTATTTGGCTTTTAACAAAGCCATTGCTGGTGAAGCTCAAAACAAATTTCATCGCAATGTAGACTGCCGTACTTTTCACTCACTCGCCTTTCGCAGTGTGCCACGTGGCGTAACTGATAAATTACGTTTACCCCGCTTAAGCCCAAGCTTTATTGCAAAAGAATATCGGCTAGAACCGATTACCTTACGGCGCATGATGGGTGGACGTTATGAAAAATACGTCTTAATGCCAAGTCGCCTAGCGAGTCTTGTCGCCAATGCGGTGAGCTATTTCTGTTCAACCAGTTCTCAATATCCAGCGCCTCGACATATTCAGGCGCCAAACTGGTTACATCCAGACGATATTACTGCACTTCAAACCCATCTTTACCCTGCTGTTGAACGCCGCTGGCTAGAGTCCATCGATCCAAACCATCAAGCCGGAATTGGTCACGATATTTACCTCAAACTTTGGGCATTGTCTGAGCCTAATATTCCGGCCGATTATGTCTTATTTGATGAAGCACAAGATGCTGACCCTTTAATGCTGGGTATATTACTTCGTCAAAAAAGTACGCAGGTTATTTATGTAGGCGATGCACATCAGCAAATCTACGCGTGGCGCGGTGCAGTAAATGCCATGCAACAATTGCCTTTGCCAGAGTCTCGCCTAACGACCTCTTTTCGTTTTGGAGAGGCGATTGCCGATGTCGCCAATGCGTTGTTAGGTGGCTTAAATGAGACAGTTCCTTTGCTTGGTAATCCGAACCAGAAATCAAGTGTAGTCAATAAACCTCATACAAAAATGCGTGATGCGATTTTGTGTCGTACCAATGCTCGCGCAATGGAGCTGTTATTGGCAGGCTTAGTTCACGGCGATAAAGTGAGTTTGCAAGCTGACCATCAAAAACTAAACCGTTTTGTAGATGCTGCAAGCCTCTTAAAGCAAGGGAAACGAGTTACTGACGTTCCTGAGTTGGCATGGTTTAACTCATGGCATGATGTTCATGAGTACTGCGAAACCAATGAAGGAAGCGATATAAAACCATTGGTTAAGCTGGTAGATGATCACGGCACTGACCCATTAAAAAAAGCACTTGCAAAGATTACTCCCCTTGAGCAAGCTGACTATGTCATCTCGACTGCCCATAAAGCGAAAGGGCTGGAATGGAACCGTGTCCATATTGAAGACGACTATCAATTTAAAATTAATGGTTTAGAGCATAAGATTACAGATGAAGAGTTAAGATTACTGTACGTGGCCTGTACTCGTGCTAAAGTAAGTCTAAATATCCATCATCTTTATGATCTGATACAACAATTAAAACTAAGGGCGCCTTTAAGTCTTCGTCAGTCGGTTGGTTGAAGCGCTCATAATTAGGTGAGCCTATGAAACTTGAATCTATCCAATTTAAACATATTGCTCTGTTTCATGACCTAAAAATACAGTTCCAATATGACAAACAACCGATTACTTTAATTTTAGGCGAGCAGGCGACTGGCAAAAGTATGCTACTCAAGCATATTTATCATGCTTTAACATGGTTTCCTGCGCGCCTTAAAGATGCACGTACACCAGGCATTGTCATGCCAGATCAGGACATTAGCCATTCTCGTTTGCAATCTAAAATAGAAGTCAGCATCCAGATTCCACCGGAATTTGGACAACTCCCTGAAACCGCTTCAACCCAGCAAACCGACACATCCCTTTGTAGCTGGAAGCTGTTCAAGACCTTAAATTCAAGTGGTGTAGGGATTAGTCAAGTTGAAACTCAGCAGCTCGATCAAACCATTACCCTTTATCATCAAGTCACAAGAAAAGACCCACTTCAAGGTCTTCCCTTACTCGCTTATTATCCGTCAGAGCGATTTGTTAACGATATAAATTTACTGAATAAAAATTTACCGGGTATTACCCAGTCTATTTCTGCTTATGACATTAGCTTCATTCCGTTTACCACCTTCGCCCGCTTTTTTGAGTGGTTACGTGAAATTAGCGATATTGAAAATGCACAAGCGGCTCATGTTGTGCAGCGAATTATTTCAAAACAATCCAATTCACAAGATCAGGAAGAAATTTTACGTCAGCTACAACTTGAATTGGCAGGACATCCTAAACAGCTTCCTTCACCTAATTTGTACGCATTAAAATCGACATTAAAGATTATTTTTCCTGAGCTTGAAGACTTTTATTTGCAATATCACCCAAAACTTCAACTTATGGCACATTACAAGGGTGAAGTCTTGGCCTTTCAACAACTTTCCAATACCACTAAAACATGGATTGCACTCGTAGGCGATGTGGTTCGCAGGCTTTGTTTGCTCAATCCGTTGAGCTTAGACCCTTGTCTTGAAGGTGAAGGCGTTTTGTTAATTGACCAGATCGATTCACAACTAGATGCAGCACATTGCTCAGAAATTTTAAATCGTCTTCATCGCGCATTCCCACGCTTACAAATTATTGTGACCGGAAGCCGTGAAGAATTGCTTGAACATGCAGCCGTATATCAATGTTTTAAATTAGAGCATGGAAAAATCAGTCCACTTGATTTAAGTACGACTCAGCAGCAACTCGAACATCTTTATACGTTATTACAACGAGATGAAGCGTTAACGCCGCATATAGATCCCCTACCGCTTGATACCGAGCCAGCAACAACTCAAATTGATAGTTTGTACCAACAAATCCAAAATCTAAATGAACAGCAAAAAAATGAATTATTACGTATGATTCATGCAGGAGACACCTCGGAAGAAACCTCCTCTCTTTAAAATTTATTATCCATTTCGCTCAATTTTTATAATAAAACCGAATTCGCTAAATATATGATGAAATCTGGTTTTTTGAGCTGGAAAATCACTAGATGTTGTTACCACATGTAATAACATCAGATTTTTAATGATTTTTTAGTGTACAATAAATTTCATTTTGCGTTTTTATTATTCAAGTTGCGCAATACAACTTGTTTCTCGCTTTATTTTTCTAATTTGGTCGGGTTTTCAGAATATAAGCTTTGGAAATCTCTTTGAATTCCTATCTATTCTGAAATGAAAATTTCACCTTTAGGCTTCGGTCTAAATTATATATGGATACGAGTGTGCTACCGATAATTATCTTATTACCGTTAATATTAGGCACCACCCTTGTTTCATTGCTTCAACGGTTTTCACGTGGAGTAACGGCTTTAGGGGCGATCGGAGTCAGTTTAACCAGTTTTGGTTTATTACTGACTCAGGCTAAAACTGTGCTTGGTGGTGCAAGCATTCAACAAAGTTGGGATTGGTTACCACAATTAGGAATTAATCTGAGCTTTAGACTTGATGCCCTTGGTTTATTATTTTCTCTTCTTATTACCGGTATCGGTACACTCATTTATATTTATGCCTATTATTATCTAGGCCCTAAAAATTCATTAAGTAAATTATATTTATTACTCATGCTGTTTATGGCAGCAATGCTCGGTATTTCTCTTTCTAACAATTTAATTATTTTATTAGTCTTTTGGGAACTTACCAGTATTTCATCCTTCCTATTAGTCGGTTACTGGAGCCATTACGAAGCTGCTCAACGTGGCTCGCGTATGGCACTTACCATTACAGGTATGGGTGGACTCGCCATGCTAGGTGGGTTTGTCTTATTAGGACAAATCACAGGAACCTACGAAATTAATGATATTGTCGGAATGAAAGACCTCATTCAAAGTCACTATCTGTTTGTTCCGACGCTTTTGCTTATTTTACTGGGTGCATTTACTAAAAGTGCTCAGTTCCCGTTCCATTTTTGGTTACCCAATGCAATGGCAGCGCCCACTCCCGTGTCGGCCTATTTGCACTCTGCCACCATGGTAAAAGCTGGGATTTTCTTATTAGCTCGTCTTGCACCTATTTTCATTGGCGCTGCGCTTTATCACAACATTGTCACGTTTGTCGGCCTATTTACACTTTGTATGGCCGCATGCTTCGCAATTTTTAAAGAAGATCTAAAAGGGCTACTAGCCTATTCTACAATTAGTCATTTAGGTCTTATCGTTTGCCTGCTTGGTATTGGTTCACCTTTAGCTGTTGCTGCGGCAATTTTCCATATTATTAACCACGCCACCTTTAAAGCTGCCCTGTTTATGATTGCCGGGATCATTGACCATGAAACAGGTACACGTGACCTTAGAAAGTTAAGTGGGATTTGGCAACTATTACCGTTTACCGCAACACTGACTATGATTACAGCGGCATCCATGGCAGGTGTTCCTCTCACTAATGGCTTTATTTCTAAAGAAATGTTCTTTACCGAGCTATTAGCGAGCCTTTCAGGATCAACTGTTATCTTTGCCAGTATTATTGCGACGCTTGCCGGTATTTTTGCAGTCAGTTATTCAATTCGCTTAGTACACGGCGTATTTTTTGATGGCCCCGTAGGTAAACAAGTTCCAAATAAAAATGCCCACGAGCCACCTATCGGCATGCGAGCACCAGCTATATTGCTTGCGACACTATGTATTTTGGTCGGTATTTTCCCTGCCCTACTGGTCGAGCCTCTAGTTAACAGTGTAACACGTGCAAGTCTTATGCAACCTGATTTTGCAGGTACTCATCTTGCAATTTGGCATGGATTTAATGCGCCATTAATCATGAGTATTATTGCTCTGGTTGGCGGTACGCTTTTCTATTTTGCCCTAGCAAAAGATGGCATGATTCGTAAGATCGACCTTGACCCACGTTTAGGGCGCTTACAAGGCCGTATTTTATTTGACTTATTCTTAAAGCATTTATTATTAACAAGCCGAAAAATTAAACAAAAAACCGAAAATGGTTCTTTGCAAAGTTACCTGTTCTTAATCATTGCTTTTAGCATCGTCATGGTTACTCTGCCTTTGTTCAATCAGGGCCTTACCACAGGTACACGTGAGCTGACTCACGCACCATGGATTGCAGTAGTTCTTTGGCTGACCTTATTCTCAGGTTGCTGGATGATGCTTTGGTTCCACCACGAACGTATCAAGGCTGTACTCATTAGTGGTGCAATTGGTCTTGTGGTTACCATGGTATTTGTCACCATGTCGGCACCTGACTTAGCACTCACTCAAATTACGGTAGATGTAGTTACGACTGTTCTGTTGTTGATGAGCTTATCGTTACTCCCTCAACTTACGCCATATGAATCTCGTCGCTCAAGACGTTGGAGAGATGCTGCGTTAGCAATTATTGGCGGTTTAGGAATTGGTTGGATTACATGGCTTATTTTAACGCGTGATCATAATTCGATTTCATGGTTCTTTGCTCAGCAATCCTTACCACTTGGCGGCGGTTCAAACATTGTAAATGTTATTTTGGTGGACTTCCGTGGCTTTGATACCTTTGGTGAAATTACAGTACTAGGCATTGCTGCGATTGGTGCGCTATGTCTCATGGATGGCATGCGCGTACATGGCACCACCATGACCCAAGGCCTCACCTACCGTTTTAACCCATCTCCACTCATGTTCCGTATTACGGCCTCTTGGGTGTTACCTTTAGCATTGGTCGTAAGTGTCTATATCTTTATGCGTGGACACAACTACCCGGGTGGTGGCTTTATTGCAGGTCTAATTACCTCAATGGCACTGATTATTCAGTACATTGCTTTAGGTCAAGATCAAGCAGAACAAATGTTAAAAGCCCAATCCGGTCGTCTTTACGAAATCTGGATTGGCTCCGGATTAACAATTGCAGGCCTTACTGGCATTGCCGCATGGTTCTGGGCACGTCCATTCTTAACCAGTGCGCACGTCTATGTTGAATTACCAGTTTTAGGTAAGTTGCATCTGGCTTCAGCAGCAAGCTTTGATCTGGGTGTGTATATCACCGTAGTAGGCGCTACCATGCTACTCATTTCTGTATTAGGGGACTCTCGCCACTCGAGTATGTCTGGTCCTGTACCTCATGGGGAGAAATCATCATGATCAGTTTAGAATTCTTACTGGCCACTGCCATTGGGCTACTTGTTGCGACAGGCATTTATCTAATTTTACGTGCGCGTACCTTCCCTGTTGTGTTGGGCTTAGCAGTGCTGGGCTATGCGGTTAACTTATTTTTGTTTGCGATGGGTCGTTTGCAAGTCAGCTCACCAGCCATCCTAACCGAAACCACCAATATTACAGATCCACTTCCACAAGCACTTGTTTTAACAGCAATCGTGATCGGTTTTGCCACTACCGCTTTTATTGTGCAACTCGCATTACGTAGCCGTTATGAATCCGGTAGTGACCATGTTGATGCCAAAGAAGATATTTCTCCAACATACGACCCACGTGAGGATGAGCCGTGATGTTTGATTTTTTATCTTTTTGGCAAGCTAATACACCAATTTTCAGTATCCTCATCCCGGCATTTACTGGTTTTATCTTATTGCTTCTAGGCAACCCTGGCGCTGGTGCATTAAAAGAAGATTGGCGACAACCTTGGCGCCGTGGCATTAGTTTGATCTCAGCAATAGCTGGGTTAATCACTGCTGTTAGTTATCTGCTTGTTGCAAACACTGGCCAAATTACGGTTTATCAGTTGAGCGAGTGGTCAGCTCCCTTTGGTATTGTGCTGGTACTCGACCGCCTTTCAGCTTTTATGCTGGTTTTAACTTATGCCTTAGCAGTTCCGGTTTTATGGTATGCCAGTGAAAACTGGGATACGAGAGGTCGCTATTTCCACGCCATATTCCATTTTCTTTTAATGGGGCTATGTGGTGCATTTCTCACAGGCGACTTATTTAACCTGTTCGTTTTCTTTGAAATCTTGCTCATGGCGTCCTATGTCCTCTTATTACATGGACAAGGAAAACCGAGATTTCAGCTTGGTGTACACTACGTCATTATCAACCTTTTAGCCTCTGCCCTGTTCTTAATTGGTCTTGGCATGATCTATGGCAGTGTAGGTAGCCTCAATATGGCTGACGTTTCACGTTTGCTACCGACTTTAGATGCAGATCAACATAAATTAGCAGTTGCAGGTGCCTTACTCTTATTTGTCGTGTTTGGTATTAAAGCGGCCATGCTACCAGTTGGTTTTTGGCTACCAAAAACTTATGCCGTTGCAAGTACACCTGTCGCAGCAATTTTTACCATCATGACCAAAGTGGGGATCTATGCCATTTTGCGTGTCAATGGAACTGTATTTAATGATGTACTCAGCCAAGAAATTTTTAAAAGCTGGTTGCTTCCAATTGGTTTAGTGACTTCTTTATATGGCGTGATTGGCGCAATTGGTGCAGATCGCCTCAGACGTTTTGTTGGCTTTATGGTGCTGTCTTCAATTGGTACTTTATTGATTGCAATTGCCATGTCAAACACGCAAGCGTGGTCTGGAGCATTATTCTATTTAGTCCACAGTACATTGATTGGTGCAGCATTTTACCTGTTCTGTGGCTGGATGACTTCACAGCGCGGTGATTTTAAAGACCATTTAAAGATTGCACCGAGAATTAAACAAGAAAAAGCAGCCATGCTGACTTATTTCCTGATTGCCATGATGCTCGCAGGCTTACCACCTTTTAGTGGCTTCTTTGGGAAAGTATTTATTTTGCAGGCTACTGTTGAAACTGCATATCAAGGCTGGGTTATTGGTATTGTTCTTTTGGTGAGTTTATTAAGCATTATTGCATTAACACGTGTCGGCTTTATTTTATTCTGGCGTGCATCACCACCAGAAGAAGACCCGATCAATCCTGCTTATATTATTTATCGTGCTTTACCTGAAAAAGCACCGCCACGTAACGATACCGTCATCTATATCTTACTTGCCGGTTTAGTGGCTTATGTAGCATTTGCTTCACCTGTATTGCACTACACCACAAATACCGCTCAGCAAATTCAAGATCATGCCCTGTATCAGCAATCTATTCTTAAAACTGATCAAAATGGCGAAGTTATTAGTGTTCAGCCATATGACTCAACTTATTTACCAGAAACAAAATATGGTGGTGAAGTTGAAGATCATAATGCCTATCTTATTCCTGACATTATTTCGAAAGATACTTTCAACGGTGAGCATATTTCTGAATATAAACACCGCCAAATTCAGCAGCAAGAAAAATTGCAAACCCCAACCATTGCTGATGAAAGTCAACTGAAACCTATGGAGCCATAACAATGCAGCTATCTAAATTGCTTGACCGCTGGTTTCCGCATCCATTTGTTTCTTTTTTGATTATCATCTTCTGGTTAATGCTCGCGCATAGTCTTGATGCGAGCGACCTGCTTATGGCTGTAATTTTGGGGCTTGTTATTCCTCGTCTAGTTCGTCCTTTTATTACCAGAACCCCGCATATCCATTGGAAACCTGCCATAAAACTGTGTTTTGTTGTCTTGTGGGATATTATTGTTTCCAATTTTCGGGTTGCTAAACTGGTATTAGGGTCACCGAAAAAATTACATCCTAAATGGTACCGTGTTCCATTAGAAACAGAACATGAACAAGTAAACTCTTTACTGGCAATGATTATTACCACAACGCCTGGCACGGTCTCTGCCGGTATTGATCAAGAGCGTGGTGATATTTTGGTCCACTCTCTTAGCACAGAAAATACTGAAAGTGATGTGCAAGACATCAAACAAC
The DNA here is from genome assembly GCF_003812225.1 of Acinetobacter sp. FDAARGOS_494. NCBI lineage: Bacteria > Pseudomonadati > Pseudomonadota > Gammaproteobacteria > Moraxellales > Moraxellaceae > Acinetobacter > Acinetobacter sp. FDAARGOS_494. The sequence continues at coordinate 2,057,546 of NZ_CP033866.1, read as the reverse complement.
GCTATGAGGCTCCACTCATGGAAATTTTTGATGTGAAAAGCAAATCGGAGGACAACGCATGACCATCCTACCTTATGCTCTTGGCATTAGCTTGGTTGCTATCACAATCTCTATGTTGCTTTGCTTATTTCGAATGGTGATGGGACCATCTATTGTCGACCGCCTACTAGCGCTTGATACACTATTTTTAAATGCGACCTGTCTCATTATTGTGTTAGGCATTTATTGGACAACCACCTCTTTATTCGAAGGGGCGTTGTTAGTCGCTATGCTAGGGTTTGTTTCAACGGCTGCTTTAGCTCGTTATTTTACAACCGGTCATGTAATCGATTAGGGGAAGGTCAAAATGCAAATTACAATGGAAATTATTGTTTCGATCTTTCTGGTTTTCGGTGCTTTTTTTATGTTAGTCGGATCTATCGGTATGGTACGTCTACCCGATTTATTCATGCGACTACATGCACCTACCAAGTCGAGTACATTAGGCTTAGGTAGCTTTTTAATTGCTTCAATGATCTTTTTTGCTTTTCAAGGCCGATTTGGCTTTGCCGAGTTACTTATTACACTGTTGGCTTTTATTACTGCACCTGTATCAGCCAACTTAATTGCTCAAGCCGCGCTACATTTACGTTTACGCTCATTGAGTGGTGAAGTTCCTGAAGCTATTGAACGTCCTCTACCGTGGGATCGTTATAAAATTGGGCAACGTTTTTCACAAAACAAACCACCCATGGAACCGCCTCAAGAATAAAAACTTGAACACATAAAAAAGCCACCCCAAGGTGGCTTTTTTATTTTGAGTTTTTATTACTCTTTGTCATCTGACTCACGTTTCGGTAAATCTTGTACCGCTTTTTCGATAAGACCAAACATATAGTTACCATATGCATTGGTTTTATCGTAATGGAAACGCAAGCGAGGCGTGATGCGCGTTTTAATACGACGACTCAACTCCTGACGTAAAAAACCAGATGCTTTATTCAAAATATCTAGTGTTTCACGGTGAGCCACTTCGTTTTGGTCATCGCTTAATTCACGACCCATCACGGTCACATAGACATCGGCATAACCTAAGTCCGGACTGACTTTAACGCCTGAGATGGTCACAAGACCACCCAGACGCGGATCTTTCAACTCCTGACGGATAAGTTCAGAAAGCTCGCGCTGTACTGAATCCGCCATTCGCTTTAAGCGTTGTCCACCCGCCATTAAAGACTCCGTTTAACCATTTGAACATCATAAACCTCAATCTTATCAAGAGGTTTGATGTCGTTATAACCTTTCACGGCAAGACCACATTCCATACCGGCACGAACTTCATCAACGACATCTTTATAACGACGTAATGATTCAAGTTCACCTTGGAAAATCACAACATCATCACGTAAGACACGGATTGGTTTGTTACGGTGAATCACGCCTTCCATAACCATACAGCCCGCAGCAGCACCAAACTTACTAGAACGGAACACTTCACGTACTTGAGCAACACCCAAGATAGTTTCACGGTGTTCAGGAGCAAGTTTACCGCTCATGGCATCTTTTACATCATCAATCAATTCATAGATGATGCTGTAGTAACGAATATCGATACCGTCTTGGTCACTCTTCTGACGAGCAGCTGTATCAGCACGAACGTTGAAGCCTAACAATACAGCTTCTGAAGACTCTGCAAGAATTACATCAGACTCAGTGATCGCACCAACACCAGAACTAATTACGCGAACTTTTACTTCATCAGTAGAGAGTTCATGTAATGCAGCATTCAATGCTTCTAAAGTACCACGAACATCTGTTCTTAAAACAACATTCACTGTAGGAACGTCTTTTTTGCCCATAGATGCCATGATGTTTTCAAGACGCATTGCGCTTTGACGTTCGATACGTTTTTCACGTTCACGGTCTGCACGAGCATCAGCAACTTCACGTGCCTTCTTCTCGTCATTTACTACAAGAACTTCATCACCCGCCATTGGAGCTTCTGGTAGACCCAAAATTTCCACTGGAATAGATGGTCCTGCTGACTTAATCGGCTTACCGTTTTCATCAGACATCGCACGAACACGGCCATATGATGAACCAGCAAGAACAAGGTCACCAATATTTAATGTACCGTTTTGAACAAGAATCGAAGTTACTGCACCACGGCCTTTATCCACACGTGCTTCAATAACAACACCTTGTGCAGCACCTTCAGCAGATGCTTTTAATTCCATCAATTCAGATTGAATCAGAATTAAATCAAGGAGTTCATCAATACCTTGGCCAGTATGTGCTGAAACCTTAGCAACCGGAACATCACCGCCCCATTCTTCTGGAACGATTTCTTTGGTTGTTAATTCATTTAACACACGGTCTGGATCAGCAGATTCTTTATCCATTTTGTTGATAGCAACAATAATTGGAGTTCCTGCTGCACGTGCATGGTCAATCGCTTCTGCAGTTTGCGGCATTACACCGTCATCTGCTGCAACAACCAATACCACGATATCCGTTGCTTTAGCACCACGTGCACGCATTGAGGTAAATGCTGCGTGTCCCGGTGTATCAAGGAATGTAATAATCCCTTTGTCTGTTTCAACGTGATATGCACCAATGTGCTGGGTAATACCACCTGCTTCACCTGCCGCCACTTTAGAACGACGGATACGGTCAAGCAATGATGTTTTACCATGGTCAACGTGACCCATGATTGTAACAACTGGAGGACGAGTAGTTTGTTCACCACGTGCTTCTTCAGCTGCTTCAAGTAAGTTATCTTCTGCTTGTGTATCAGAAACTAGAACAGGGTTATGACCCATTTCTTCTACAACAAGTGCAGCTGTATCTTGGTCAATTGTCTGGTTCTGGTTAACCAATTCACCCATTTTCATAAGTGTCTTGATAACTTCACGTACTTTAATCGCCATCTTCTGAGCAAGATCGGCAACAACAATGCTTGAACCGATTTCTACATCATAGACTTGCTTTTTAACTGGCTTTTCAAAACCATGCTTGTTCGCTTGGCTTGATTTTAAACCACGTTTGTTATGGTTAACGAAGCTTTGCTCTTCTTGACCACGACGACCGCCTTTCTTACCAGCGCGAGGGTTAGTTGTAGCACCACCACGTTTAATTTCACGGTCTTCTTGATTAAATGAATCTTCATAAGCTTGGCCAACAAGACCTGAAGCAAGAGGAGAATCATCAATCACACGAATAGTTGCAGTAGCATCATCATTTGAATATTTAGATGCCATCTTACGCATTTGTTCAAGCGTACGCTGCTGAGCTTCCTCAGCCGCTTTACGACGTGCAGCTTCTTCAGTTGCTTTCAACTGAGCTGTTTGTGCTTCACGCGCTTTCTTTTGCTCTAATGTTTCTGCTGGTTTTGGTGCAGGTTTTACTGTACCACCACCACGTTTTTTCACTACAACAGCAGCTTTAGGAGCTGACTGTGCAGCGCTATCTTGTTGATGAGCAGCACGCATTGCATCTAAAGTTGCTTTTGCTTTTTGCTCTGTTTGAAGACGCGCTTTTTGCTCTGCAGCTTCACGCGCTTGTTGTTCTGCACGCGCTTTAGCTTCCGCTTCTGCACGCGCTTTAGCTTCTGCTGCAATTTGTTCTGGGTTTGGTTTAGCAAAAACCTGTTTTTTACGTACTTCTACGTTAATAGTTTTTGCTTTACCCGAAGTACTTGCAACTTTAGCGGTACTGGTTGTTTTACGTTTCAACGCAATTTTTCCTGTGTTACCACTTTCCTGACCATGCACCTTTTTCAAATAATTGACTAAAGTGTCCTGTTGTTCAGTGGTAATAATGTCGTCTGCTGTACGTTGAGGCAAACCTGCTTCACGAGCCTGTTCTAGGAGCTTCTCAACAGGACGTCCTACGCTGAGAGCTAACTCTTTAATCGACTTGTCCGTCATATTTCATCTCCTAGTTAAACCATGATTCGCGAGCTTTCATGATCAATTGACCTGCTTTATCATGACCAAGACCTTCAATATCAGAAATATCGTCAGTTGCTTGATCTGCCAAATCATCAACAGTAATAATACCGCGAGCGGCTAGCGAGTAAGCGATCTCAGAGGTCATGCCTTCCATATTGAGAAGGTCTGCACTCGGTTCTTGAATATTTTCTTGCTGTTTCAATGCATCAGTTAATGCAGCTTCTTTTGCACGACTTTGCAATAACTCAACTAACTCAGCGTCAAGTTCAATTTCGTCAAAAGTTTCAGCTGGCACATAAGCAATCTCTTCTAAAGAAGTGAAGCCCATCTCTACTAACGCCATTGCCAAGTCTTCTTCAATATCTAAACGTGACACGAACATGTCGAGATATTGCTGAGCTTCATTCTGCTGACGAGCACGATACTCTTCTTCAAGCATCATGTCGAGTTTGTAGCCAGTTAAATCAGAAGCTAAACGAACATTTTGACCTTGCGAACCAATCGCACGTGCCAATTGATCGTTGGTAGCAAAAATAATGTCTGCACTTTTTGCATCTTCATCAAGCACAATGCCTGATACATCAGCTGGTTCTAATGCACTTGCGATGTATTGAGCTGGATCATCAGACCAAACTACAACATCAATACGCTCACCATTTAACTCTTGCTGTACCGCTTGGATACGTGTTCCACGCATACCAATACATGCACCAACAGGGTCAATACGGTGGTCGTTCGTTTTTACTGCGATTTTCGCACGAACACCTGGTTGACGCGCCGCAGCTTTAATTTCAATAATTTCTTCAGAAATTTCAGGAATTTCTTTCTTCATCAAAGCAATAAGCATTTCAGGCTTAGCGCGTGATAATAGAAGCTGAGCACCACGGCCTTCACGGTTTACACTATATAAAATAGCATTTACACGTTGTTTTGGACGAAGAATCTCTTTAGGAATCATTTCTTCACGAGCTAAATAAGCTTCAGCATTGTCACCTAAGTCAATGATGAAACCATCTTTAGTTTGCTTTTTCACTTCACCGTAAATTAGCTCGCCAACTTTTGATTCATAAGCATCAGCAACTAATGCACGCTCTGCTTCACGAATTTTTTGTACGATAACCTGTTTCGCAATCTGTGCAGCGATACGACCGAACTCAATCGATTCTACTTCAAGCTCACGAACGTCGCCAATTGACCATTTTGCAGGATCAACATCAGAAATTGCGTCTTGGCATGCTGGCATTTCATGATCTTCATCTGCCACAACAGTCCATTGACGGAATGTACGGTAATCACCAGTTCTACGATCAATTTCTACACGAAGCTGAGCTTCTTCAGAATTGGTACCCTCGTAAAATTTTTTCTTCGTTGCAGCAACTAGAGCTTGTTCTAAAGCTTCGAAGATCGCTTCACGACTAACACCTTTTTCATTACTAACCGTTTCAACAACGGTAAGAATTTCGCGGCCCATAAGTCACCTACCGATTTCTTATATAATTTAAATAAATTTAATCTTGATAGATCAAGTTTGCTTTATCGATATTGTTGCTGTCGATATCAAGCACATGCTTTCCTTCAACTTCAACCTGAATCTCTTCATTTTCAAGGTCTACAGCAAGGAGTTTTGCTTGAAATTTACGACGATTTTCTACTGCAGCAATCAAACGCAAAGCAACCTGTTGTCCAATGTAGCCTTGCAACTGTTCGAGTTGAAAAAATGGGCGATCCCAGCCTGGTGAAGAAACTTCTAATGCATATTCACCTGAAATCGGATCATGGACATCCAGCATTGCGCCGACCTGTTGTGTAACACGAACACAATCTTCTACACCAATACCGCGGCCTTGCTCTACTTCACCATCTTCATTAATCACTGGTTCAGCGTTTTCATCAACCGGTCTATCGATATAAATACGCAATAATGAACGCTTACCTTGTGGAAGGAATTCAATTCCCCAAAGGTCGACACCACATGCCTCCACTGCTGGAGCAATCATGTCATACAATGCTTGGGATTTATTTGATAATTTCATTTACTCTCGTCATTCTCGTGCGATTCAATCGGTTGTTTTAACCGACACAGACTTACTATAGTGAAGCATGACTATTTGACCAATTGATGTCGACACTACACGATAGCGATACGATAACCAATAAAAAAGGGCGTTAATCGCCCCTATATAGCACAGAAAACAATAGTCCACTGTGCAAAAAGGCCCACCTTGTCTGTGAGCCTCTTTAAGAAACTTGGTAGCGGGAGCTGGATTTGAACCAACGACCTTCGGGTTATGAGCCCGACGAGCTACCAGACTGCTCCATCCCGCATCAACGTGCAAAAATTATATACAAATATCGAAAAAAGTCAATGTAAACTTATCCAATATTAGCTTGATTAAGTTGCACCTTAATCAAATTGGTAGCGGGAGCTGGATTTGAACCAACGACCTTCGGGTTATGAGCCCGACGAGCTACCAGACTGCTCCATCCCGCATCAAAAACAAAACTGCTTGCACTCAACTTTCTGGTTCAAAGTTGGTGCGGAAGGGGGGACTTGAACCCCCACGCCCGAAAGCACTACCACCTCAAGGTAGCGTGTCTACCAATTCCACCACCACCGCAGCTTGTGGGACGCATTCTAGTCCTTTCAATTCCAAAAGGAAAGTCTTATTTCCAATTATTGGCCAGTTTTTGGTGCATTTGGTGAAGTTTCAGGCGATGTAGTCTGCACTGGCACAGTCGTTTGTACAGTTTTCAAACTATATGCTTCAGTCGTTTGCTTCTTGGCAAAAACAGCCAGAGTCAAACTGGTCACAAAGAATAAAGCTGTCAAAATTGCAGTCACGCGAGTCAAGAAGTTACCTGAACCAGACGCACCAAATACTGTTGCTGCGCCACCTCCACCAAAAGAGGCACCTGCATCTGCGCCTTTACCATGTTGCACTAAAATTAATGCAATCATCAGTACTGCTAAAATAATATGTACAACAAGTACAAAAGAGTGCATACCCTATCCTCGTTATTTGCTTTGCGCGAAGGCTTGTACAATTTGATAAAAAGATGCTGCATTTAATGAAGCACCACCCACCAACGCACCATTGATATCTGGACATGCAGCTAACTCAACAGCATTTTCAGCTTTTACACTACCGCCATATAAAATAGCAATATTTGAGCCTGCTGGTGTAAGTTGGCATAAGCCTTCACGAATTTTAGCGTGCATCGCTTGCGCATCTTGCGGAGAAGCTGTTTTACCTGTACCAATTGCCCAAATAGGTTCATAGGCAATAACCACTTGGTTTTGCCATTGTTCTGCAGTAACTACAGGTGCAATATCACAAATTTGCTGTAGAACAACTTGCTCGGCCTGACCTTGCTCACGTTGTTCAAGGCTTTCGCCCACACAATAAATGACAGTCATACCCGCATTTAATGCATTTTGGAGTTTTGCCTTCAAAATTTCAACGTTGTCACCAAAAATATCACGACGTTCAGAGTGTCCTACAAGTACGAAATTAATTTGGCTATCTTTTAATAGTTCTGCACTGACTTCACCAGTATAAGCACCTGTACCAGCAACACGTGATACATCCTGTGCAACCGTATATACCGTTCTTGCAGCATCCTGTAATTGCGCTTGTACCGTTGTAAGAGCAATAGAAACAGGGGCAACGCCCACATGGCAGTTTTCATCTGCAATTTGGTTTTGTTGCAATAATTGTTTAAATTCTTCTATAAGTTGGTTGGCGTTGGCACGCATTGGATTCATTTTCCAGTTACCAACTACCCAAGGCGTAATCGTCGAACCCGACATACTGCTCACCTTTCATCAAAAATGCAGCACATTCTACACGCATTTATACAAATTTCAGATACTTTTCTTTAACGTGATTACTCATATCTTTTCTAGTGTTTGAAATTAAGAAAAAAACTTTACTTTATTAAAAGTCCGACATTCTAAAAATTAATAAAGAAAAACTTCGACTGGTTCAAGCTTTAATAGGCTGAGTAGGACCCGAGCAACACTTTCTAAGGTAGTAATTTTACATAACAAAAGTATAATTTTTCATATACCAATTATAAACACATTAACATAGGCAGGCAGATGTCAGCATTACATACATCTCCAAAATTTACGGGGTTTTTTCGACGTTTAGTCGAAGAAAAGCATGTGTCGGCAGCGACCATGCAAACTGCATTAGATGCAGCGAAAAGAGCTAAGCAGGACACAGTCGCATATTTAATTGAAGAGGTTCATCTCTCCCCTTCGTTATTGGCTGAAACAATTTCTGCTGAGTTTGCTGAACCATATTTCGATCTGGATGTTTATGACACCTCTCAGATTCCTAAAGATCTGGTCGATCAGAAACTGATTTTAAAACATCGAATTTTGCCGCTCATTCAAAGAGGGCAAATTTTATATGTTGCGACCAGTAATCCAAGCAATATCGAAGCGATTGATGCAATTCGTTTTAATAGTAAATTGCTGGTTGAGCCTGTAATTGTGGAGCACCATAAACTCGAAAAAGTTTTAGGCCAGCATTTTGCAGAAGAAAGCAGCTTTGACTTCAATGATGAAGAGTTTGATCTCGATGTTAATCTTGATGGTCCTACCACTCAAGAAGATGAAGAAGAAGCTCCTCAAGGCGATGAAGCCCCGATTGTTAAATATATTAATAAGTTATTAATTGATGCCATTCGTATGGGTGCTTCAGACTTACATTTTGAACCGTACGAAAAATCCTATCGGGTGCGCTATCGTGTCGATGGCATGTTACGTCAAATTGCCAATCCCCCTCTACAGCTTGCAAACCGCTTGGCATCACGCTTAAAAGTAATGTCTCAAATGGACATTTCTGAAAAACGCGTCCCACAAGATGGTCGTATCAAGCTCAAGCTGTCAAAAAGCAAAGCGATTGATTTTCGTGTGAACTCCCTCCCGACTTTGTTTGGTGAAAAGTTAGTTCTACGTATTCTTGACCCATCAAGCGCAATGCTAGGAATTGATGCACTAGGATATGAAGAAGATCAAAAAGCTTTGTTTATGGAGGCATTAGATAAACCTCAAGGCATGCTTTTAATTACCGGACCAACAGGTTCTGGTAAAACCGTATCGTTATATACAGGTTTAAATATTTTAAATACTGAAAGCTCCAATATTTCTACTGCCGAAGACCCGGTAGAAATTAATCTTGAAGGGATTAATCAAGTTAACGTAAACCCCAAGGTAGGGCTTACTTTTGCGGCCGCACTTAAATCATTTTTACGACAAGACCCTGACATTATTATGGTGGGTGAGATTCGTGACTTGGAAACAGCAGAAATTGCAATTAAGGCGGCTCAAACCGGCCACATGGTGATGTCAACACTACATACCAATAGTGCTCCGGAAACATTGACCCGTCTACGCAATATGGGAGTTCCTTCTTTTAATATTGCAACATCAGTAAACCTAGTTATTGCACAGCGTTTAGCACGTCGTCTTTGTTCTCAATGCAAAATACCTGCTGATATTCCTAAACAAAGCTTATTAGAAATGGGCTTTACCGAACAAGATTTAGCGCACCCAGATTTTCGGGTTTTTCAGCCCGTAGGTTGCCCTGAATGTCGTGAAGGCTATAAAGGCCGTGTCGGTATTTATGAGGTAATGAAAGTTACACCTGAAATTTCCAAGATTATTATGGAAGATGGCAACGCTTTAGAAATCGCAGCTGCTTCTGAAAAATTGGGGTTTAATAATCTACGTCGTTCAGGTTTAAAAAAGGTGATGCAAGGGGTGACCTCTTTACAAGAAGTCAACCGTGTCACCAGTGAATAAGACACTATTTAAAAAATAAGGATAATCTAATGGCTGTCAAAAAGGCACAAATGATGCCGACTTTTGCTTATGAAGGGGTTGACCGTAAGGGCGTAAAAATCAAGGGAGAACTTCCGGCTAAAAACATGGCTTTAGCCAAAGTGACCTTACGCAAACAAGGGGTGACTGTTCGAAATATACGTGAAAAACGTAAAAATATTCTTGAAGGTTTATTCAAGAAAAAAGTCACCACACTCGATATTACGATTTTTACTCGACAATTGGCGACCATGATGAAAGCTGGTGTACCACTCGTACAAGGCTTTGAAATTGTAGCTGAAGGTTTAGAAAACCCGGCCATGCGTGAGGTTGTACTCGGTATTAAAGGTGAAGTCGAAGGTGGTAGTACTTTTGCCTCAGCTTTAAGAAAATATCCTCAACATTTTGATAACTTGTTTTGTTCACTTGTTGAGTCTGGTGAACAATCAGGCGCACTCGAAACGATGCTGGACCGCGTTGCAATTTACAAAGAAAAAAGTGAATTGCTCAAGCAAAAAATCAAGAAAGCAATGAAATACCCGGCAACAGTTATTGTAGTAGCCATTGTGGTGACCATTATTTTGATGGTTAAAGTAGTTCCCGTTTTCCAAGATTTATTTGCGTCTTTTGGAGCAGATTTACCTGCATTTACGCAAATGGTTGTGAATATGTCGAAATGGATGCAGGAATACTGGTTCATTATGATTATTGCGATTGGCGCAGTCATTGCTGCCTTTCTGGAAGCAAAAAAACGCAGTAAAAAGTTTCGTGACGGCTTAGATAAACTGGCGCTTAAGTTACCTATTTTTGGGGACTTGGTTTATAAAGCAATTATTGCCCGCTATAGCCGCACGCTTGCTACAACATTTGCCGCAGGTGTTCCACTTATTGATGCATTAGAATCGACTGCTGGCGCAACCAATAACGTGATTTATGAAAAAGCTGTGATGAAAATTCGTGAAGATGTCGCAACAGGTCAACAGCTTCAGTTTGCTATGCGGGTCTCTAATCGTTTTCCATCGATGGCTATACAAATGGTTGCAATTGGTGAAGAATCGGGTGCACTAGACAGCATGCTCGATAAAGTTGCCACTTATTATGAAAATGAAGTGGATAATGCCGTTGATGGTTTAACCTCTATGATGGAACCTTTAATTATGGCAATTTTAGGGGTGCTCGTAGGCGGTCTGGTAATTGCTATGTATCTTCCAATTTTCCAAATGGGCTCAGTTGTATAATGCAAGACATCATTGCGTATTTTATTCAAAACTTAACTGCACTTTATATTGCTGTTGCACTCGTGAGCCTATGTATCGGTAGCTTTCTTAATGTAGTAATTTACCGCACGCCAAGAATGATGGAGCAAGATTGGCAGCAAGAATGCCAAATGTTACTCAATCCTGAGCAACCAATTATTGATCATGAGAGGTTAACTTTAAATAAGCCTGCTTCATCGTGCCCTGCATGTCAGCAACCGATCCGTTGGTATCAAAATATTCCTGTTATAAGCTGGCTTGTGTTAAGAGGAAAATGTGGCCATTGCCAACACCCGATCAGTATTCGCTATCCAGCCATCGAACTACTCACCATGCTATGTTCATTAGTAGTAGTCATGGTATTTGGCCCAACCATACAAATGCTTTTTGGACTCATCCTCACATGGGTACTGATAGCCCTTACCTTTATTGATTTCGATACACAATTATTGCCTGATCGCTTTACCCTACCTTTAGCTGCGCTCGGCTTAGGTATTAATACCTTTAATATTTATACCTCACCCAACTCAGCCATTTGGGGTTATCTCATTGGTTTCCTATGTCTTTGGATTGTCTATTACTTATTTAAAGTGATCACTGGCAAAGAAGGTATGGGCTACGGCGACTTTAAATTGCTTGCAGCATTAGGAGCATGGATGGGGCCATTGATGCTGCCGTTAATTGTGTTATTGTCATCGTTAATTGGCGCAATCATTGGCATCATTTTATTAAAATTAAGAAATGACAATCAGCCTTTTGCTTTTGGGCCATATATTGCCATTGCTGGTTGGGTTGCCTTTTTATGGGGTGATCAGATTATGAAAATTTATTTGGGAGGTTAAGATGGCTTTTATTCTGGGAATCACAGGTGGTATAGGCAGTGGTAAATCAGCTGCAACACAATGGTTTGAATCCCAAGGAATCCAAGTCGTCGATGCCGATATTGTTGCTCGCGAAGTAGTTGAAAAAGGGCAACCTGCCCTTCAAAAAATTCAACAAACCTTTGGAGATTGGGTGCTTCAACCCGATGGCAGTCTGGACCGCCGTGCCTTACGTGAATATATTTTTCAAAATCCACAAGCGCGTCATACACTCGAGCAAATTACCCATCCCGCAATCCGTCAATCTATTATTCAACAGCTACAAAATCCTAAAAGTCCGTATGTGATTTTAGTTTCGCCATTATTGTTTGAAACAAATCAACATGAACTGGTCAATCACACGCTACTGATTGATGCGAGTGAACAAACTCAAATTCAGCGTGCGAGCCAGCGCGATGGACAAAACCAAGAACAAATCCAGAAAATTATTGCTGCACAAATGCCACGCGAACGAAAACGTGAGCTTGCAAATGACATCGTGTTTAACGACGGATTACTCGAACATTTATATCAGCAATTAGAGCCTTTACATCAAAGCTATTTGAAGCGTGCAAACTAATTTTGTGTATTTTGCTGCTTAATCTTTTGTGTCAGGCTATCTTGTCTAAACCAGCGCCAAGGCTGTAAAGCGCCTATTCCCATACCGACTAAGCCCACTACAATTGATGGGCTTAATGACTCACCAAGTAAGGGTACAGCTAAAATAGCAGCAATAAACGGTGCCAAAGTTACAATACTTCCCGTTTTAAATGCGCCAAGACGCTGAATAGCAGCAACATAGGTTAATGTCGCAATAATAACGACAAACACGCCATGAAAAATACTTTGTACAGCTAAGTGCAAAGGATCTACATCCATAAAGTGCTTAGGTAAGAACAACAAATAAATCGGCAAATAAATAATTGCAGACCAGATTGCGACGCTTGCCATAGAATGCCAAGCAGAGAGCTTCCACTGTTTAAGTAGTACAGTAAAAATCCCCCACCAAATCGCACTGATAAACAGAAGTAAATCTCCAATTCCAAAAGCAGAGGTACTACTTTTCAACATCAATGCGCTCATGAGGGCCAAGGCAGTAATCATAATTGCCAGACTCACCCATGTATGTTTATCAAATGGCTGTCTAAATAAAATATAAGCAGCTATAGCGGTACAGATAGGAATACAGCCATTTAAAAATATTGCAGCATGTGCAGCTGGTGCATAAAGAAAAGCTGTATAAACCGTAAGGCAGTAAATGACTCCACCAATCAATGCCAAAATAACCGCATGCTTACTCCATAAAAAAGCGAGATCTTTTTTATAAATTAAGATAGGCATCAAAATTAGGAAGGCTATAGCAAAGCGTAGTGCGGCAATATCCCAAGCACTGATGTGCCATTGTGCATTTAAGCGGGCAAAAAGCGTAAACCCGCCCCAAATACACATGGTCACCAATACAAAAAAATAACCTTGCGTACGGGGAGACATATCAAGACTGCATAAAAACTAGGAAGGCAGCTAAATTATACCTCAGAACGCTGACGACAAGCTTCATAAAGTGCCATACCCGTTGCCACACTTACATTTAAACTTTGTAAGTTACCCGACATTGGAATATAGGCTTTTTGGTCACACTGTGCTTGAGTAATTGGACGTAAACCTGTGTCTTCTGCACCCATTACAATCACAACAGCACCCGAGAAATCACACTTCTGAATAGGTAATGCATTTTCATCAAGCATCGTACCAATCACACGGACATGAGTTGTCTCTTTAAGATGCGCTAAAGTACGAGCCAAATTAGTCACTTGAATAAATTTAACTTTTTCAGCCCCACCCGCTGCGACTTTACGAGCAGTTGGAGTTAAGCTTGCTGAGCGATCGCGAGGCACAATCACTGCCTGAACACCCATTGCAGCGGCAGTACGGATACATGCCCCTAAGTTATGTGGATCTGTCACCTGATCTAATGCCAGCAATAAGGCATCTGGAGTTTCAGCCAAGAGCTGGTCTAGATCTTTTTCATTTAAAGTCGGGTGCGGACGTACTGCTGCAACTACGCCTTGGTGAAATGGCAAACCCGCAAGCTTTTCGAGGCTATCACGGCTTGCTTTTTGTACACTAATTCCAAAAGGCTCTGCCAATTGCAAGATCTTCTGCAAACGCTGATCGTCGCGCCCTTTCAATGTAAACAGGGTCAGCACGCGCTCCGGCTCAAGTTCTAACAATGACTCCACTGAGTGAACGCCATAATAATATTCCGGTTTTGCCATGCATGACCTCTAACAACGTTTGAGCAAAAAATAAAAATCCTGTAAAGCCAACTTCACAGGATTTCTTTGGGCATAGTGTACCCGATTTAAACAGTAATTTCTTAGCCTTCTAAGTGGCAAACATAATCGAGTACCTCATCAGTCTCGATTTTGAAAACGCTATTGCCTGGTACATAAAAAGATTGACCAGCGCGGAACAATTCACTTTCATTGCTGTCTGCAATTTTAACGCGACATTCACCTGAAATAATTTCCATACGCTCAGGAACATGGGTTTCAAATGTTAAAGGCTGTTCAGTCGGCAAAATAACACCTAATGTTTTTTTCGTTCCATCTTCAAATTGCACGGTATGGCTGATACATGCTCCACCAAAATAAACATTTGATTTTTTGATGACCGTTACATGATCAAATTGGGTTGAACTCATGCACACTCTCCAGATAATGCCGCATTTATATAAATTATGATGAATGTAGTTTAATTGTGCCTAAATAACTAATCAATCAGTTTTCATACGGATAGACTTGTAATTTCCACTGCTGTAACTGAATTTTTTTAGCAAAAGCGTGGGGTAAATTCACTTCAATATTTCGACTCTTCGACACAATTGCATCGTATCTGCAAACTTCATCGTGATTTTCATCGAATAAAATCCAGTAAACTTTTTCTGCCGTTGGATGATTAACCGCAGTTGTAACTATTGGTGAACCATTATCCATCCCTACATGAAAATTGTCTTGGTCATTTTGCATTGAAGTTAGATCATAAACCGGAAAATCGGCACTATTTTCATCAAATTGCTGGCTATCATGTACAAGCACACTTTGTTTTAAAGTCGGCCAAATACAATAACGCAGGTAATGTTGATCTATGACTCGATTGTCCGGATACCTTCCAGTGGCAACATAATCCCTGATATGTGCTTCAATATTATGAAAAATACCTGTACAACCGCCCCACATACCCGCCAAAATTAATTCAGTATGAGAATAGCTATCTCTCATTAAATGGAACCATTGATCACTCTTAAGCCAAGCATCAACAGCGGCTTTTTCACGATAAGACACGATAGAGTCGGCATCACGTACTAAAAACCGTTTAACCACCGGATCATCCATAACTAAAAAGCGCCAAAATAAACCTGATAACTGTTTTTGAGTGGGGCTGACATGTACGACTTGTGCACCATTTGCTTGTAACCGCTGTTGTACAAGTTCGGGAACGCTCTCATCCACATAGAATCGACACGTCCATTCAGGATAGATTTCTTGAGCTAACTTAGTATTTAAAATGGAAGTTTCACAGTACCGCGGATTTGCTCCAAATAGAGAAAAAGCAATAATATTTTCTTGTGGATTTGGGCTAAAGGGCACGGGTTTATGAGTGGGTATATTTAAAGTAGGCTCATTCTTTGTAAGTTCTTTTTTGGTTGAAATGGCTAAACGCCCAAATTTAATCTTCTCTTCTTTTTTATTTAAATGATGACAAACTTCGGTCAATCCATCGTATAAATTTGTATTAACGTTAGAACCACTTGCTTTAATGGATTGCATATAATGTTGATATGCATCGTCATAACGGCGTAACCGTAGCTCGGTATAAGCTAAATCAGACAATGCTCCGGGATGTCCGGGAACCAGACTTACTGCTTTTTTTACATGTTGATATGCTTTGACATAATCACCTTGTGCAGCAGCCTGTTTAAATGCATTAAAATGCTGATTTAAAATTTTATTCATTTCAGCAGGATTAGTTTTTTTATGGCGGTTGATCATCCCTATTGGTGCTTTCGGTAAGCTTAATGTTTTTTTCATTGTAAAGATCCGCAATCTTGCTGTTCTATAATTTCAGTTAGAATAATAGATCACTTGTAGCAAATTCAAAACTTCTCTATCTTTAACCCATAATTTGGCGCGTTGGATGCGTTTATGCTCACACATTTAACTTTAATTAATTTTGCATTAGCTGATCATTTAGCTATTGATATAGAACAAGGATTTAATGTTCTAACAGGTGAGACAGGTGCAGGAAAATCATTATTACTGGATGCACTATCTGCCTGCTTAGGGGAACGTACAGATACAAATTATGTCCGCTATGGTTCGGACAAAGCGGATGTAACCGCAGTTTTTACTTATCAGGACAATAGCCCTGAAGCAAAATGGTTAAAAGAACATGAACTAGATGATGATTCAGGGGAAATTCATTTACGTCGGGTTATTTTTGCAACTGGCCGTAGCAAAGCATGGGTAAATGGTCGTCCAAGTAGTCTCTCTGAGCTTAAAGAATTAGGCCGCTTATTGGTTCAGTTGTATAGCCAGCACAGCCAACAACAACTACTTGAACCGCCTTATCCAAAGCATTGGCTAGACCGTTATAGTAATTTTTACGCCGAAGCAAATGATGTTCGTGAAGCATATAGTACATGGCAGCGTAATATCCGCCAGCATCAGGCTGCGCTCGACGCTCAGGCAACCCGTCTTCAACGTATTGCGACCTTAGAGTTACAAATTGAAGAGCTTGAGGAAGTCATTCAAACCGATTACAAAGAAATCGAGCAAGAGTTCGATCGCCTCAGTCATCATGAACATATCATGCAAGACTGTAGCTATAGTTTAAATGCACTTGATGAAGCTGAACAAAACATTACTCAAGAAATGTCGTCGATCATTCGCCGTCTAGAGTCTCATGCGGGGCGTAGTGAGCAGCTTTCCGAAATTTATAATTCGTTATTAAATGCGCAAAGTGAAATTGATGATGCCACATCAAATTTACGTCAATTTATTGACCGTCAGAGTTTCGATCCTGAACGGATGGAAGAACTGAACTCCAAGCTAGAGGTTTTCCATCGACTTGCTCGTAAATACCGTACTCAACCAGAAACACTTAAAGAAGAGTACGAAACTTGGCAAAGTGAGCTTGAGCAATTACATCAGTTAGAAGACCCTGAAACTCTGGCTGAACAAGTAGAAAAGTCACATCAAGAATTTTTAGAAAAAGCCCAGCATTTGGATAATATTCGTCGTGAAGCTGCTTCCCCACTTGCAAAACAATTAACTGAACAGGTTAAACCTTTAGCGCTGCCTGAGGCACATTTTGAGTTTAAGTTTGAACCATTAGAACAACCAAATGCAGAAGGTTTAAGTTTTATTCAACTTTTATTTACTGCCAATAAAGGCATACCTCCTCAACCATTGGCACGTGTAGCATCTGGTGGTGAGCTTTCTCGTATTGCACTCGTTATGCAAGTCATGAATGCTGAAAAGACCGAAGCAGAAGTTTTGGTATTTGACGAGATTGATGTCGGAATTAGTGGTGGTACAGCTGAAGTGGTTGGTCGTTTATTGGCCGACTTGGCTCAGCATGTCCAACTTCTATGTATTACCCACCAAGCACAGGTGGCTGCACAATCCGATCAACATTTGTTAGTCAAAAAACAACAAACTGATCCGGCAAGTAGTACTATTGTACAACTTGATGAAAATCAAATTATTTCCGAGTTAGCGCGCATGTCCGGAGGTGTTGAAATTAATGAAACAACCTTGCAGCATGCTAAACAATTACGTCAACTTAAATTTCAGGCTTCTTCAACTTAATAAAGAAAATGAGAGAAAAAGATTGGCGAAATCCGATTAACTCTTGTATGTTGATAAAAAGAACCTATATAGATAAAAAGGGTCGAGAGACCCTATAGCGACATTTTTTGAGGGAGAACCGCTTAGGTGACCAAACAATATATGACTCACCGTTGTCTGATTGCCCCGCCAGAAATGGCAGATGACTTTTTTGCAAATACAGTAATTTATCTTGCCCGTCATGACGAAGAAGGTGCCCAAGGTATTATTATCAATCGCCCTGCCGGTATCCAAATTAAAGAGCTACTCAATGATTTAGACATTGATGCAGACAATGTAAATCCGCATGAGGTTTTACAAGGTGGTCCTTTACGCCCTGAGGCAGGCTTTGTTCTTCATACAGGCCAACCAACATGGCACTCTTCTATTGCTGTGGGTGAGAATGTCTGTATCACCACCAGTAAAGATATTCTCGATGCGATTGCGCATAACGAAGGTGTTGGCCGCTACCAAATCGCCCTTGGTTATGCGAGCTGGGGTAAAAACCAGCTAGAAGATGAAATCGCTCGTGGTGACTGGCTTATCTGTGATGCCGATATGGATCTGATTTTTAACTTACCGTACGATGATCGTTGGGATGCAGCCTATAAAAAAATTGGTGTAGATCGTACATGGCTGGCTTCTGAAATCGGGCACGCCTAATGACCGCAACGCAATCAAAATCAATTATGGCTTTTGACTTTGGCACTCAAAAGATGGGAATGGCGATTGGTCAGTCTGCAATTGAAAGTGCTAACCCATTACCACTTTTTGTGATGAAAGATGGTATTCCCAACTGGGACCAACTTTTAAAAATTGTGAAAGAGTGGCAGCCTGATTTGTTTATTGTTGGTCTTCCATTGAATATGGATGATAGCGAGTCAGAACTTTCAACACGGGCACGTAAGTTTGCACGTCGCCTACGCCATCAAACCAATATTGAAACGTGGATGGTCGATGAACGACTCACCACTCGTGAGGCAAGAGAAGAACTTGGTTTTTATCAAGAACAAGGTCGTGCCAAGAAGTTGTCAGCCGATAGTTTTGCCGCAGCTTTGCTAATTCAGAGCTGGTATCGCAATCCTGTTGGTTTAACGCCATAAAATAAAAAAGCATGTTTCAAACATGCTTTTTTATTGAGTTTAAAAACTTAAGCTTTTTATTTTTCAATAATATGTACTGTAGCAGTACGGCCAGACACAAAAGCCAACTCATTTTTTGGTGCTTCGTCTAATACAATTTTTACAGGTACACGCTGCGCTAAACGAACCCAACTAAATGTCGGGTTTACATTTGCAAGCAGTTTCGAACTACTTGAACGCTCACGGTCTTCAATACCCGATGCAATACCCTGCACATGGCCTTTAATTTTCTGTCTATCACCCATTAATTGCACAGTTGCTTCATCGCCAATATGAATACGGTCTAATTTTGTTTCTTCAAAATATCCCACAACATAAAGCTGCTTACGATCTAGCAATGCTGCAACCGCTTGTCCAACTTGAACATAATTACCCGGACGCAAATCAAAGTTAGATAATGTTCCATCTGCTGGCGCCACAACAGCCGCACGGTGCATATTGAGTTCTGCTAAATGTAAATTACTTGTTGCTGCTTCAACCAATGCCTGTTGCTGTTTAATAGTGGCTTCAGCTTGTTGAATAGCAGCTTGGAGTTGCTCATGTTCCGCGTGTGATTGATCGCGAGTTGCAAAGACCTGATCTTGTTCTTGCTTAGAAATTGCACCATCCATTAAGTTTGAATAACGGTTTGCGTTTTTCTCGGCTAACTTAATGTTAGTACTTGACTTAATCAAGTTTGCTTTAGCTTGGGCTAGACCTGCTTGTGCTTGAGCATAGGCCGCTTTTGCTTTTGCCAAATCAGATTTTGCTTGCTCTACATCTAAAGCTCGGCGAGAGACATCAATTTTAAAAAGCACCTGACCTTTTTTTACAGTCTGGTTATCTTGAACCAATACTTCCGTTACAAGTCCTGCTACATCTGAAGAGACCTGAATAACGTCACCACGAACTCGACCATCACGTGTCCACGGCGCTGCATTATAGTAGTTCCATAAATGCACAATGGTATAGACAGCAATCATTAATGCGACAATCAAAATCACTGGACGGATGACTTTTTTCAACTCCAATTGATTCATTTTACTCACCTAACTCAATCTTTAATCTGGCAATCA
This sequence comes from Acinetobacter sp. FDAARGOS_494, assembly GCF_003812225.1. NCBI lineage: Bacteria > Pseudomonadati > Pseudomonadota > Gammaproteobacteria > Moraxellales > Moraxellaceae > Acinetobacter > Acinetobacter sp. FDAARGOS_494. The sequence continues at coordinate 2,037,577 of NZ_CP033866.1, read as the reverse complement.
TCTTTAAGCACCTAACCCAACAAAAATTTGGTGTATCACCAAAAGTAGTAAAAGGTAAAAACACAAATTGAAAATACTGGGTAATGCAATCCAGCCTTGTGCAATCCATTTGTTGGTTAAGGGACTTAACCAGCGAAAACATATATATGCAAAAATGGCTTGGACGAGCAAAGCAGGCACGTAAATACCGTAGACATTAAACTCACCCATGCGCTGTGGCTCCTGTAAGCGTACGATCTGCATTCATTTGGTTTGATGAAACATGACACATGCTATAAGCAATATTATTTAGTGAAATAAATAATCTTTGACGCAGAGTCATATCTTCAATATTTGAAGCAAGTTGTTTAAGTTCAAATAAGGTTTGGTGAATGTGCTGTACCAATACATCACTTTCACCTTTTTCATTTTCTTTAGCTCTAAACAGCTCATCTAAATCTTGTTGCAAACGGCCAATGTGATGGGCCAATTCTGAAGATGTCGGAACTTGATTTGCTAGCTCTTGTAGTCGGCTTAAATCAATGATCGCACTGGATTCAACCAAAGCCTGTTGAATAGATTTTTTAATCTCTTCTGACTGAACCATTTTAGTATTTAAGACACCAACACGGTCTAACATCCCCCGTAAGTGAACTTTAAATTCAATACCATAAGGAATGTATATGGCTTGGCGCATTGCACGGTAATGTAAAGCCAAAATACGGTTTGCACTGGTATCGGGTGACATAGCACGCACAACATCAATAACGACTAATGACACCAATACGCCCATGACCATACCAAATGAGCTATCTAAATAAGACACTGCATCCATACTGTAAGCATTATGCAAGTTCAGCCCCATCATGGTATTAATACCTAGCACCATGCCCACTGGCATGAGTGCCTGATTCGCCATCATGGAAACCGCAAACAAAAACATTGGTAATAAGACGAGTCCAAGTTCCCAAAATGTTGTGACATAAGGAAAAATACCAAACGCGTAAATAAAAACTAAAACCGCCGAAGCCACACTGCCCCATATAAAAATACGTAAGACAGGAACCGGGTTATCTAGTGCTGTTAAGATACAGGCAGTGACTGCACCGATCTGTGCCATCATGAACCCAGCTTTCCAGCCAGAAAGAATCCACACACCAGTCACAATAAATGTAATCAGCACTGCACTAATACCACCTCTGACTGCCACACCATGATCTCGGTGTAAACTTGGATAGGTCGTAGTCATTGGGGTAATGTTATCTGGAATCTCTTTATTACCTTGCTTGATGCGTTGCCATAAAACTTTTACAGCTAAAACATTACTAATGAAATGACGCACATCCATTTTCATGGCAGCCAATAACACTTGCTGATGTTCAGAAGCCGAATCATTTAAGTTCAAGAAATCATTTTCAAACTCGTCAGGTAACTGCAGAATATTTTCATCAGTCATCTGATCTTTTTGTTCCAGAAAATGAATCACATGCCCTGAAAGCTGCTTTAATTTATCTGAATGACTTTCAATAAAATTGAGTTCTTGCAGTTGTTTAATTCGTTCAGATAAAGCAACCAAGTTCGCGACCACCATCGACATTTGATGGAGCATTTCTTGCAAAGGTTTGGTCATCCCATGCAACTCACCTTTTTCATAGCTCAAGTGAACTGCCAGAGCATGAATATCGGTCGTATCACGAGTAATAGCAGCTAAAAGCTGTGTATTGTTTTGCTGTTGATCTGCATTTAACAAATTAGCAAACAGGTTTTCTGTATCTTTGAGGGTTTTTGTTACACGCTGTTTGATTGCCGAACCAATATGCATGGGCAAAATAGTCGCAGACACAACCGCACTCGAAATCACACCAATTGAAATCTCAAGTACACGAGCCAAAGCAATATCAAAAATATTGTACTGATCAATATAAGTAATCGCGTTATACACAATCATTGCGGTTGAATAACCTGCCAACATAAATGCATAACTGCGAGGAGTACGGTCTAATAAAGACACATAAAGCGCAAAGCCCACCCATAGTGATAACACAACCGTAAAGATCCACGGCGTATTAATCAGATGCGGAGTAATGGTTAAGGCAATAATGGCCCCGCCTACCGTTCCCAATAAACGATAAACACACTTAGACGACACCATACCCGAATAAGGATTGGCGATAATCAGGACGGTACCGATCGACCACATTGGATTAATCAGGTCTAATTCGAACGATACAAATAATGCCAACATACCGGCAATAAATGTCTTTATTGCAAAAATTAGATCAAGCTTACTCGGGCGGAAAGCCAGTATTTGCTTTAATAACATGAACTCATCTCAAATATAGATTTGAACTGATGAGCATGCTCATCAGTGTCCGTTTGCTTTTAAAAAAAGACAATACGACTTTGCCATTTGCCTATAAGACAAATGAGTTAATGAGAGCATCCTTCAATACAATGATTTTTCCTACATCTCTGCATGATGTACCGAGATGATTTCAGTTTGACCGCTATTTATACGACCAAGCTTAGGAAAGAAGAGACATCGAGAAAGCCGGCAGAATAAACCACTTTCTCGATTAGATATTTTGTTGCACAATTTTTTCAAATTAAAGTGATTTAGTCAACTAAAATATCTTTATTTGATAATTTGATATGTTTTTAGTTAATCATATATGATGTGTGAATCAAGAGAACTTTTCTGATTCTGAGCGTAAAATATTTAAATCAGGCAGTTATCTTGGAATTGAGACAAAGCTTCAATTTTTCTGTTATAAGAACTCAAGTGTGACCCGTTTATTAAGGATACGAATAAGACATCATGGCAATTTCAAGTTTTGGCAAAATTTTAACCGTACTGGATTTATTTTCCGTTTCACGACCAGTGATTAATGTCGATATTATTTGCGAAGAACTTGGCTTGTCTAAACCGACCAGCTACCGTTATCTGAAAGAACTCGTATCAGCCGACTTATTAAAACGTATTAATGGTACTTCTGGCGATTACACTTTAGGCTCAAAAATAGCAGTTCTTGACTATGTATCTAGAACAACCGACCCATTGGTCCAAATCAGTACGCCATTTATGCGAAATATTGTAGAGCGTACTGAACTTTGCTGTTTACTCACCTATTTAAATGATGACTACTGCATTGATATTCATCATGAGATTTTTAAAGATACTGAATTACTTTCATATGGTCGAGGCTGCCCACGCCCAATTTATGTTGGGGCTTCACCAAAAACGATGGTTTCACATTTAAGCAAACAACGCATGCATGACTACTATGAACGTTTTCAACATGAGCTGTCTGAATCAGGTTTTGCTGTAGACGAACCTAGCTTTATTCAGCGTATGCGTAAAATAAAAAAACAAGGCTTCTATTTCTCGCAAGGTGAGATTGACCCCAATGTTTCAGGGCTTGCTGTACCCGTTCGTTTTTCGAGTAAAGAAGTTCCTTTGGCTTTAACGTTAGTCGCATCAAAGAACCGCTTTGATTTTTTAAATATTGAAAAGTTGATTGAAATTTTGCAAGAAAACGCGGCATTGATTGAGCAGCGCTTTATGGAACTTTCAGAAAAGGGCGAGATCTAAAATAATATTTTTGATAATTTAAAGTTTTCTTACACTTTGAAGCATTGAAAATATCCAAATATTCTCATATTATGATTTTAGCACCTATTGATGATTCTTTTCATCAGCAGCTCATCAATAGTAGGCTCTCCCTCAGAGGAATAAGCTCATGTTGCCATCATGGGCTTTTTTCTTGCCCAATTTTTAGAAAAAACTTATGAAAATTTGAACTGACGAAAAGTCAGATTAATGCGTGGTTGTAAAATCTTGGTTGAACGATTTAAACGGTGTTGCCAATATTGTTGAGTCTCACCACGCATCACAATAAGTTGACCCGGTTGTAACCACATCTCAACTTTTTCTTTAGTTTGAATATGCCTAAAAGAGAATTTCCGCGTTGCTCCAAAACTTAAAGAGGCAATTGTAGTGGTTCTGGCTAAAGACACATCCGAATCACTATGCCAAGCCATTCCTTGTGTTCCATCTTCATACAGGTTTGCCAAGCAAGAATTAAATTTTTCTGAAAGGATCTGCTCTACTTGCTGTTTTAGCTGAGCAAGTGCTTTGTCCCACGGTAAAGAATCACGAAAGACACCAGAATATTTATATCGATAATGCTCATCTCCATACCAAGCAACTTTACGAGGTGTTATAAAGTGCTTGCCATATAGCTTCGCTTCATCATGTCGCCACGCCAGATATTGATACAAATAATGAAAATATTGTTCAGCTTCTTCGGCAGTTAAAATACATCCATAATCCTGAACCTCACCATCATAAGGCAATAAATTTGAACAAGGTTCCGGAGAAAATAAATCTAGTGTCATGCAATCTCCCCTTGCTGCTTAGCCATCTCCCAAGCTAACAATGCCAGTTTACGCCCTTTTTGCCAATGGTACTCACCGACCATTCCTGTTGCGCGAATGACCCGATGACATGGAATTAAATACGCAATCGGATTTTGGCCAATTGCTGTAGCCACTGCTCTGACTGCCTTAGGTTTTCCAATTTGCTCAGCAATATCTTGATAGGTTCGTAACTGCCCTTCGGGAATAGTAAGCAGTGCCTCCCATACTTGTAGCTGAAATGGTGTTCCTGCAAGATTAAGCGGTAATTTCTGCTGTAAATGTTCTGAGAAGTCTTGTCTAAACCACTGTGCAATCTGTTGATGCCAAATCGGAGAGTGATTTTTTAACTGAGCTTTCGGAAAATACTGTTTAACGATTTCTTGTATGTTCTCACTATGATCAACAAAGCGAACAGAACAAATCCCTTTATCACTACTTACTACCAATAAGTCACCAAATGGACTCGTTTCAACTGAATAATTCAGTTCAACGCCATCACCTTGCTGCTTGTATTCACCAGGGGTCATCCCTTCAAGCTGAATAAACAAATCATGTAAACGACCCGTACCCGACAGTCCAGTATTTAAAGCCGCATCTAATAAGCTACGTTGCTGCATTAAATAATATTTTGCTTGCTGCAAGCTCATATATTGCACAAACTTCTTAGGGCTAATGCCTACCCATTCTTGGAACTGCCGCTGGATATAACTCGGACTTAAATTCATATATGTAGCGACATCTTCTAAGCTTGGTTGCTGGTCTAGATGTTCATATAAATATTCAATAATTGTGGCAATCGCAGCAAATTGCCGAGAAGAAAGCATTTGCATCTGTCACCTCCTTAGTACTCAATCTTACTTTAAAGTAGCCAAGACCCCATGACGACCCGATTCTTGCACTTTCCAATAAAAAAGCCTTTCTCAAGGAAAGGCTTTTGAACATCTTTTTAACTTTATGGCTGCTTTAGGTATGGCCATGCAGCTTTTAAATAAATAAACATTGACCATAAAGTCAGAATAACGGCGGTATATAACAAAGCATAGGCCAATACTTCTAAAGGCTGCCAATTCAACAGGAATACACTAATCGCAATCATTTGAAATGCAGTTTTATATTTACCGACTGTTGATACGGCTACACTGGTCCGCGCGCCAAGTTCTGCCATCCACTCACGTAAAGCAGACACAGTAATTTCCCGTGAAATAATAACAATTGCAGCGAAAGCCATTGCAATTGTCGGTTTCCACTGCACTAAAACAATAAGTGCAGCTGCAACCATAAGTTTATCTGCAACCGGGTCTAGGAAACGGCCAAATGCTGAAGTCTGGTTTAAAGTTCGTGCTAAATAGCCATCAAACCAGTCGGTTACGGCAGCCAGCACGAAAATAGCCGTCAAGATAATATGACGTGTCATACTTCCTACGTGCTCACCAATACCTATTGCAGGCGGCCAATATGCAATCACCAAAAATACAGGAATAAGCGCAATACGCGCCAAAGTTAGGATATTTGGGATATTCAGGATTCGCCCTGTGGTCATAAACACCGCCAATTTAGTCTTCACGCATCTTTTAACAGACAAAGACACATACTTCAATATTGTATCTATCTGTAACAGCCACTTTATACGAAATATGTGAATCGAGAAAGTAGATTACTTAGGTAAATACCGTAACAGTTTGCCGCAAGATTGCAATTAAATGATCATTTTGATCCCAAAGATATGCATATTCTGTGGAGTACCCCTCAGCTGCATATTCAGTAGTTACTTTATATTTAAACCAGTCACACAACTGGTGCCGAACTGGATGAACATAAGTAATATGCCATGATAAAGAACTTGCAGGTGCAACTTGCTTAAACATAGGCAAAACACCCGGTGGCCAAATATCCATAAGAACAATCAAATCAGATAATGTCATTTGACGATTCGCATGCTGCTCTGGTGAGAACCGTGACCAGCCACCAAAGTCGGGGTGTTTACTTCCCGTTACCGGATAATTCCCCTCAGCCCAACAGACTTCAAAATGCTGAAAGCATTCAGGCATATGTTTCGCAAAAGGAATGACAGATAAATTTTCAGGTGGTACATAAGCAGGGACGACTGGCTCTTGCTTTACCTCAATACTCGATGCACGAGAAGCCCCAAAACTTGCAACCAAAATCGTTTGTACCGCATCATCTTGCCATAAACGCGCTTCAAGCGTAGTGACTGACTTTCCTTCTCTTAAAACTTCAATAGTCAATCGGGCAGCGCCTTGTTGTACGGGGCCTACAAAAATAACACTACAACTTAATAATCTTTTATTTGAATCTTGAATATAGGAGCATGCTTTTTGCATTAATACCCCAGCAACAAGACCACCAAAAACGGTGCGGCCCTGTAACCATCCTGCAGGTATATCAATCCATTCATTTTGTTTTACATCTTCCCATAGTTGCAGTAATGACATTCATATCCCTAAATCATGCGCATGGTTAAGAAATATCTTTCATCATTTTGACCAATATGTGAATGATCATTCAGCTATTAATTTACGAGCACTTTTGTCACTCATCTTCTCAACACATGACTACTCATGCAAAATTTTATAAATCGTTCTTGCCATCACTTCACCTAAGCCCGGCACGACTGTCAGTTCTTTTTCAGATGCTTTTAAAACACCTTGAATCCCACCAAAATGTGTTAATAAATCTCGACGGCGTTTAGGTCCTAAGCCCGGAATTGCTTCTAAAACTGAGGTGCTACGGCGTTTATCACGTTTAGCGCGGTGTTTAGTAATGGCAAAACGGTGAGCTTCATCACGCACCTGTTGAATCAAATGTAGCGCCTTACTATCTTCAGGTAACTGGATTTTTGTGCCATCGGTAAAATGAAGCGTTTCAAGCCCCGGTTTACGGCCTTCACCTTTCGATACACCTACCATAAAAGCTTCTAACCCAAGCTCTTGCATTACTTCTATGGCCATATGGAGCTGGCCTTTACCACCATCAATTAAAAGCAGATCTGGTAACATTGCCTTTTTATAGCGACGCGTTAAAGCTTGGCGCATTGCTGCATAATCGTCACCCGCAGTAATATCTTGAATGGCAAATTGGCGATAGTCCCGTTTACGTGCTCCACCTTGGTCAAACACTACGCATGATGCGATCGGTGCTTCGCCCATGGTATGACTAATATCAAAACATTCAATCCGATCAATTGGACGGCCAACTACCTGCTCAAGCTGGTGGAAACGCTCATTGAGTTCTAAGTGGTTACTCAACTGCCCTTTAATCGCATGTTGAACATTCATTTCGGCAAGTTCTAACCATTCAGCACGTGTTTCTCGTACACTGCTCTTAATCTGGACTTTCTTTCCAAACTGCTGTGCTAAGGCTTCTTCCAGCTCTTTACGGTCAGGTAAGGCAGTATTCACAATCAGTTCGCTTGGTACTTCATCGGCAACCTGAAAGTAAAAGTTTGCCATGAAGTCACTTAGCATTTGACCAAGGTCATCGCCTAACATGTCAGGGAAATAGCTTTTACCTCCCAACATACGACCGTTACGTACATGCATAATCTGCACACATGTCACACCAGCCTGATAGGCAATTGCTAAAATATCGGCCTCACCTTTCACTTTGAAAACGGCTTGCTGTGCTTGTACTTCGCGAAGTAAAGACAACCGATCTCGATAAAAAACCGCTTTTTCAAATTCAAGATCTGCCGCTGCCTGTTCCATTTTCGCAATCAGTTCCTGGTTTAATTCTTTGGTGTCACCTTGTAAGAAACGAATACTGTTATTCACGTCTTCTTTGTAATCTTCTGGTGAAACCAAGCCTACACACGGGGCCGAACAACGCTTGATTTGATATTGCAAACACGGACGTTTACGCTGTGAGAAATAACTATTTTCACATTGGCGAACATTAAAAAGTTTTTGTAAAACCAGTAAGGTATCTCTGGCACTATAAGCACTTGGATAAGGCCCAAAGAATTTACCGATTTGGTGCTTACCTTTGCCACGTCCACTGGCAATTCGCGGATAAGGTTTATCTGCCGATACAAAGATATAGACATATGACTTATCGTCACGCAGCATAATGTTATAAGGCGGACGATGTTGTTTAATTAAGTTTTGTTCTAAAAGCAGCGCTTCGGTTTCTGAACGCGTAACTAGCGTTTCAATATCATAAATTCGAGCGACTAAAGCTTGAGTTTTCGGATGCTCAATGGTTTTAACAAAATAACTCGACACCCGATTTTTTAAATTTTTAGCTTTGCCAACATATAACAACTCCCCCTCTTTCCCTAGCATCTTATAAACGCCTGGAAGTTGGGTCAGATTAGCTAAAATTTTTTCAATATGGGGACGAGCGTTTTGATTCACTATTGGCATACATGGCTTAATATTGAATACCTAATGTGATGTTTTCACCTTTACTTTTCAAGTGCTTTACTGTGCCAGAAACTAAATTTGAAAAGGGATAGGAAACTAGCCCGACAAAGTGTGTCGTACTTCCTTAAGAATCGAGGCGATAGTAACTATATTTCACATCTTTTTCTTTATAGACCGCATAGGTTTTTTGACGGAAATCAGAGAACCAGCCATTACCCGTATAGCCCGCAATATGCCCGTAAGTATGACCACTGGTACGTTCGATAATATAAATATCCCCTTCTTGAGGACGATTAAATGCCGGCTTGATTTTCTTATAACCGTTCTTCTCAAGTGTATGCCCCCAGTCTGAAGCTGCTACCGGATGCTTAGACACATCGGCACCTGCTGCTTGTAAAGCAATACGAATATTTTTGGCGCATTTCTCTTTACTATGTTTGGCAGATATACTTTCAAGCTTACTAGAGAACTTATGCAAATTAATATTTTGGTCTTCAGTTTTATGATTTTTAGTTCTAGATCGTTTAGATTTTTCAGTCGTCGAAGCTGCTTGTCTTAACATCACTTTTGTTTTTAAATCGCCTTGAGAACGGTCTTCTTTTCTCTCTTCGATATGATGAACATGTGCATGAGCTGCGTGATGAGCATGAGCCATTTTAAAACCTACTTCCGCTAACCAAGTCTTCGAAAAAACCGCGCCATTGTAGAATCAAAATTATCTGTTGGCTTTTAATAGTTGTAACAAATTGCCAGCACTGTGAAATGAGTCACAAAATTTAATAAAGGTTAATTTCTATGAATACTAAAGAATTTGTCAAAGAACTTATAAATACTATTTCAGACGAATATATCGATACTTATAAACAGATTTACTCCTCTACTTTAATCGATAATAAAATTAAAGAAGATCCCTACTGGTTTGATGCTCTCACTTTTTATCAATCTTTATCTCAAAAAGATAAGGAAACCTTATTTAAAATCATTAAACAGACGACTATTGATACTACAAGTATAATTCTAGGTATTATTGATGGTCCGGTGAGCTTAAATCAGATCCCTGGTGACTTTACGCTGACATATACAGAAAATGAGAAGACAGTAATTTTAAATGGAGATCTACAGGATGAATTCCTTACCAAAATAAAAGAAAGAGACAGATCACAATGATATATAAGGAATTATAACGAGAGAAATATAATTATGAGATTAAAACAAAAGCTTATTTATAAAAACTCGAAAAAACGAAAAAATCAAATTAATACTCGAACCTTGGGCAGAAGAATATAATATTGAATCAAATTCTGAAGTAGAGATTATTGTTGAAGGCGATATAGAAAAAGGATATTTAATGATTGAATCAGAGATAGATCGTGTTGTCATCTATGGTTGGCAAGGAAGTCTTATTCAAGTCTTCAAAAATGATAAACTTATTGACTAATGATTTTATTAATAATCTATTCCTTATAACAGGTTATTTTAGCTTAAAACAAAAAACGCCCTTTCGGGCGCTTTCATTAAAACACGTATGGTCGAACAAAAATCAGGAAGAAAATTCCAAGCATGAGGAACCACTTCAAGAAGTAATACAATTTACGGTTTTTAGCTTTTAAAGCTTTAGCTTTAATACGAATTTGGTAAACATAACCAAAGGCTTTATTTAAGCCCCCTGTTTGGTCACCAGTTTCATTCGGTGAACTTGCCGCAGTCATCACATTACGACCAAACCAATGGTTGAAACGTTCCATCCATTTTACTTTCATTGGACGTTCAACATCGGCAAAGAAGATGATACGGTTTTGATCAGTCTTATTTTCAGCATAGTGAATATAAGTTTCGTCAAACACGACACTTTGGCCATCACGCCAAGAGTATCTTTCACCATCTACGTCAATGAAACAACGGTCATCATTCGGAGTAATCAGACCTAAATGATAACGGAGTGAGCCCGCATATGGATCACGGTGTCTGACCAAACGGCTGTCAGGAGCAAGCTCTGTAAACATTGCCGCTTTAATCGTTGGTAATGTTTTGAGTAAAGCCGTTGTTTTTGGGCAAAGCTCAGCAGCAGAAGGATGGCTTGATTCATACCACTTGAGGTAAAAACGTTTCCATCCTGTTTTAAAGAACGAGTTAAAACCTAAGTCGTTATAGGTACTTGATGCTTTAATCCCACCTTGGTCATATAAAGCTTTCGCTTCATCTCGAATCATTTCCCAATTTTCATCTAACACTTTTAAATCTTTAAAGTGTTGAGTGTCGATATAGGGTTGATTCGGTACCTTTGAAAAGATGTACATTAAAAAGTTAATCGGTGCGAGCAAGGTTGAATGGTCAAAAAATTGACGATAAAACGAGTGACGCACTTTGCCGCGATGTTGGATATACAATGCAGATATCACAAAAATCGCTAATATGATCCACTTAATCATATTGCTACTCTTTCAAAGTTTAGGGCAACCTTACCTTAATTTTCTAAGGTAATAGCAACCGGAAGTTTATTTAATTGGCGCAAATTTTAACAAAATTGACTTATAAAAAGCGAATGTAAAAAATTAAACATTGTATTTTGGAAAATTAAGGGGTCTTAATATAAAAAAGCGCTTAATTTGTGGTGGTGATCATTCATTAGAAAATTGTGACTTTGTAGTCGATTTTTTTAAACATTACACCAGAACAATTGACCTTTTTGACAAGAAGTGAATAGGATAAAATTCTCATTTTTTATATAAAAAATTAAAGATTTATACTTTTTATAAATAAAAACTTAAATTAAAACAAAAGCCTTTACTCAGCAGCTATCTCTATGATTTTCTTTATGCATTTAATTGGTATGAATTCAATTAAAAATAAGATGACCCTTGCGTCACGGCTTGATACAACTTGTCGGGTTCTTTTTAGATATAGTTATCGTAAGATTAGCGAAGCATAAATGTGTACCGGAGCTGTACACACGCTTCATAACATCAACTTAGAAATCCTCCAAAACTAAGGAGATCAGGCATGATCCACGCTGGCAATGCCATTACCGTCCAAATGCTTGCGGACGGAATTGCAGAATTCCGCTTTGACTTACAAGGTGAGTCGGTCAATAAATTCAACCGTGCAACAATTGAAGATTTCAAAGCTGCTATCGCGGCTGTAAAAGCTAATAACGATATTAAAGGCTTAGTTGTTACCTCGGGCAAATCTACATTCATTGTTGGTGCAGATATTACCGAATTTGGTCAAAACTTTGCACAAGGCGAAAAAGCGATTGTTGACTGGCTTATGCCTGTTCACGAAATCTTCAATAGCTTTGAAGATTTAGACCTTCCAAAAGTTGCTGCTATTAACGGCATGGCTTTGGGTGGTGGTTTTGAAATGTGTTTAGTTTGTGACTATCGCGTGATGTCAGAAGCTGCACAAGTCGGTTTACCAGAAATCAAACTCGGTATTTACCCTGGTTTCGGTGGTAGTGTTCGTTTAAGCCGTCTCATTGGTATTGATAATGCAGTTGAATGGATGGCAATGGCTACTCCAAAGAAACCGGCTGCTGCACTTAAAGATGGCGCTGTAGATGCTGTGGTTGCTGCGGACAAATTACTTGACGCTGCTACTGATCTGGTTAAGCAAGCGATTTCTGGTCGTTTAAACTGGAAAGCAAAACGCCAAGAAAAACTTGAAGCTGTAAAATTGAACCCACTTGAACAAATGATGGCGTTCAACACAGCAAAAGGTGCGGTACTTGCTAAAGCAAATCCTGCTCAATACCCTGCTCCAAAATTATTACTTGATTCATTACAAGCTGGTGCAAGCCTTGCACGTGATGAAGCGTTAAAAGCTGAGGCTGAAGGCTTTGCCAAAGCAGCCGTAACTCCTCAAGCTGAAGCATTAATTGGTTTATTCATTAATGACCAAGTTGTTAAAAAAGCATCTAAGCAACATGAAAAGGGTGCTCATCCTGTAAACCAAGCTGCTGTACTTGGCGCGGGTATCATGGGTGGTGGTATTGCTTACCAAGCGGCAAGCAAAGGCACTCCAATCATCATGAAAGATATTGGTAACCCACAACTTGCATTAGGTATGAAAGAAGCAAACAACTTGTTAACCAAGCAAGTTGAACGCAAGAAAATGAAACCTGCGCAAATGGGTGAAACACTTGCTCGCATCCGTCCTACTTTAAGCTACGAAGAGTTTAAAGAAGTCGACATCGTGATCGAAGCGGTAACTGAAAATCCAAAAGTAAAAGAAATCGTACTTGCTGAAACTGAGAAAAATGTTCGTGAAAACACGATCATTGCTTCTAACACCTCTACCATTTCAATTACACGTTTAGCAAAAGCATTACAACGTCCTGAAAACTTCGTTGGTATGCACTTCTTCAACCCAGTTCACATGATGCCACTTGTTGAAGTTATTCGTGGTGAGAAAACTTCTGAAGAAGCAATTGCAACTACGGTCGTTCTTGCTCAAAAAATGGGTAAAACACCAATCGTTGTAAATGACTGCCCAGGATTCTTGGTTAACCGTGTATTGTTCCCTTACTTCGGAGCATTTGACCTTCTTGTAAAAGACGGCGCAGATTTCCAGCAAATCGACAATGTAATGTCTAAGTTCGGTTGGCCAATGGGTCCTGCTTATCTGATCGATGTTGTAGGTATCGATACAGGTGTACATGGTGCTGAAGTGATGGCTGAAGGTTTCCCTGACCGTATGAAGCCAGATTACAAAGGCGCGATCGAAGCAATGTACGAAGCGAAGCGTCTTGGTCAAAAGAATGATGTAGGTTTCTACAAATACGAACTCGACAAGAAAGGCAAGAAAGCAAAAACTGTTGATCCAACAGCGTATGAAGTAATTGCTCCATTCGTAACTGGCGAAAAACGCGAATTTGATAACCAAGAAATTATTGACCGTATGATGCTTGCTCTTTGCAATGAAACTGTTCGTTGCTTAGAAGACAACATTGTAGCGACTGCGTCTGAGGCAGACATGGCAATGATTATGGGTATTGGTTTCCCTCCATTCCGTGGTGGTCCATGCCGTTACATCGACCAAACAGGTGTTGCTGAATACGTTGCACTTTGCGACAAATATGCGCACTTAGGTAAGGCTTATGAAGCGCCACAAATGTTGCGCGACATGGCTGCTAACAACAAAAAATTCTACGGTTAAGGAGCGACGTGAATGGCTACTTTAAATCCACGTGACGTTGTGATTGTTGATGGCGTTCGTTCTGCCATGGGCAAATCTAAAAACGGTATGTTCCGTAATGTACGTGCCGACAGTTTATCTGCTGAACTTGTACGTGCGCTCGTTGCCCGTAACCAGTTTGATGTAAATGAAGTTGAAGACCTGATTTGGGGCTGTGTAAACCAGACCCTAGAACAAGGTATGAACATTGGCCGTAACATCGGTTTATTGGCTGGCTTGCCTAAAACTGTGGCTGGTCAAACAGTTAACCGTCTTTGTGGTTCTTCTATGCAGGCAATCCACACTGCGGCTGCACAAATTGCAACAAACCAAGGTGATATCTTCATTATTGGTGGTGTAGAGCACATGGGCCACGTAGGTATGATGCACGGCATCGACCTTAACCCTGAAGCATCTAAACACTACGCTAAAGCATCTAACATGATGGGCTTAACTGCTGAAATGTTAGGTCGCATGAACGGCATTACCCGTGAAGAACAAGATGCATTCGGTGTTGAATCTCACCGTCGTGCTTGGGCTGCAACTCAAGAAGGCCGTTTCAAAAATGAAATCATTGGTGTTGAAGGCCACGATGCAAATGGCTTTAAAATCCTTTGCGACATCGACGAAGTGATTCGTCCAGATGCAAACCTTGAAGCGTTCAAAGCATTAAAACCTGTATTTGACCCTAAAGGTGGTTCAGTAACAGCAGCAACATCTTCTGCTCTTTCTGATGGCGCTTCTGCAATGTTGCTTATGTCTGCTGAACGTGCACAAGCATTAGGTTTAAAACCACGTGCCGTGATCCGCTCTATGGCGGTTGCTGGTTGTGATGCAGCAATCATGGGTTATGGTCCAGTTCCAGCAACTCAAAAAGCGCTTAAACGTGCTGGCTTATCAATTGCTGATATCCAGACTGTTGAGTTAAATGAAGCATTTGCTGCACAAGGCTTGTCTGTTCTTAAAGGCTTAGGTCTGTATGACAAACAAGACATCGTGAACTTAAATGGTGGTGCAATCGCTCTTGGTCACCCACTAGGTTGTTCAGGTGCTCGTATCACCACTACGTTGTTAAACGTAATGGAACAACAAGATACTCAAATCGGTCTTGCGACCATGTGTATCGGCCTTGGTCAAGGTATCGCAACAGTGATCGAACGTGTTTAATTAACACCAAGATAAAAAAATCCCCGCTATGTGCGGGGATTTTTTTATCGACCTTTTAAACCATCTTGAATTTGCTGCTGTAATTTCAAAATATCATCTAAATTTACTTTCATCGTACCTTCACGATAAGCATCGACATTACTTCGGTTAATTTGTAGAGGCTTTAACATTTCAAAAAGACCATTGGTTGGGTCAGAAGATTGGATTCCACCCGCTACAGCTAGAATATATTCTCGTAAAAATGGAGAAAGCTGGGACAAATCGGGCTGTGCCATGACAGGTTGATAGTCTACTGTCGTCATACCTTCAGGGACTAAAGCATTCTGTATATCGTTATGAGTTTTATACTCACGATGTTGTAGAGCCTGACGCACTTTTTTATCTTCTTGAAATGGGACAAAGCCTACTTCTTCACGTAGCTCAGATTCGGCCATAACGCGAATTGTAGGTAAAGTAGCCACTTCTTCTGCTTGAACAGTTGGTAAACCCATAAAAGCAAATACAGCAATGAAGGCTGATTGTTTTAGAAAGTTCATAACTTGCTCCCAAAATCAGTCACCCTACGCGAACTCAAAATGATGACTAAATAAAATGTTCTATAAATAGGCTACAACAAAGTCATTTTTGATTCAGTAATGCTCAGATAAACGGTAAATAACGTTAGATTTTTAAACTTATTAAAAAGAAATTCATAAAAGATTTTAGAAATTAATCTGAATATGGCTAAGTCATATTATATTGCCAGATTTAAATATTACGATTTTTTGTTTATAGTCAGCTTTTTATAAATCTATTGAATTCGACAGAAATAATGAACTTTAAAATATTAAATCAGAATATTCTTATGAGCTGCTTACTAGCCAGTTTCTTTCTCACTGGTTGTGTGAGTAATCGAATTATTGGTGAAAACACGCGAGAGCTATTTACAAAATACGACTCAGGCTATGAATGGATCACTTTAACAGAAGATGATGTAATTGCATTCGGTAAACCATCAGTATCTCTCCCAAATGAACCAGAGGACAGTATTGTTATCGCAGGGAAAAAATATAGTTATGTCATTAGTAAAGGCGGTAACGATTTCATTCAATTAATTAGTCAATTAAATCCACAATATATTCAAATAAGTAATGAGCTAGATTTTAATGCTCCAGCTTCGAATAGTAACCATTTTTACGGACATATTAGATTTTCTTACACCCCACCTAATGGGAAATTGAACGAGAAAGAATCAGCTTTATTCAAACAATATGGTGTAATTCCATGTGACTATGAAAAGACATTAGAACTACATAAATTTGAGTTAAATCTTAGAGGAACTGTTTATCCTCCTGTAAACAATCTTAAAAAAATAACCCCTTTATCCAAGCCATATCACGTTAGAATCCAATATCTTCATGATAAAAGCGGAAAAGTACCCTTATCAACTAAGGAGAAGCTAGCAAGTTTACCACTGCTTCCGTTTACCTTAACTTTCGATATTATTGCTTTACCTGCGAAAGTCATGGGTATCATTTACCAGCCTTAATAGATTAGGAATAAAAATTACAAATTTCAGTAAAGATAAAAAATCCCCGCTCAATGCGGGGATTTTTATCAATTTTCTAACATTTCTTTTAAAGAATCGACTAATTGCGGAAATTCCGTATAACCTTCCCGACCTAAAAAGTGCCCACCATTAGGAACGGTAATATAAGGCGCATCAATATCCTTAGCCAATTGAATCGTTAGTTGTGGTGGAACCAAATCATCATTATCAGACAAATAAACCAGCTTTTTCTTTATGTCACGGAAATAGTTGGTGTCGACTTTACTCTTTGTTATATAAGGACTAAGAGGTGAAGAGTCTGAAATTGGACCAGAGAATCCAGATACTAAAATCATTCCTCCAATATTTTGATAATCATGTCTTTGTAAAAAGTGTAGCAAGGTAATTACCCCTAAACTGTGGGCAACAAAATAAGTATTTTCATTAACTGCAGGAATCTGCTCATCTAATACTTTCTGCCAAGCATCGACGTCCGGATGCTCAGAATCTGGAAATGGTATTAAAGTAACAGTTGTATTTTCATCTTCTATTTGATGTTTTAAGTCCAAAAACCAATGATCGTTAATAGAAGCTGAGTAACCGTGAAGCACAAATATTTGACGCATGTTCTTCTCCTGTAATTCAAGGGTTTTGGCATTTGTAACAAATGACATTAATCCAAATATCACCAATAAAATGAGTTTTCTAATCATTGAACAAGTACCATTTTGAAATATAAAAACATGCTAAACTATGACACCACTGTTAAGGTCAACCCATATTTTATGAACCTAGCTAAAGTTTCCGAGCTCACAAAAGTAAGCCCACGTATGCTGCGGTATTATGAAAATTTAGGGCTTATACAGCCTCATCGAGCGAGTAATAATTATCGAAGTTATACGCAAAAAGATATTGAAAATATTAAGAAAATTAAAATATTAAATGACGCAGGTATGAACCTGAAAGACATTCATGTTTTATTGCCATGTTTTGATTTAGATGAACGGGTATTTACGCTGTGTCCAGTGGTTCAAGAAAAACTGCAAACAGAACTTAAGCATGTGTCCGATCAGTTAAACAAACTGCAAACTTCTCAAAGTTTATTACAATCTTTCTTGGCAAAAGGAAAAGCTGAGAGCACCAATATTTAAAAGTGATGCCCCTCCTATAGCTATTCTTTTAACTCTCCTTCCAAGGCAGCTACATTCTTTTTCTTAATTTTTTCAATTTTTGCATTAAGTTTTAAAACGTCTTGATACAGTGCATTAAACTTTTTGACCTGAGCATTTTCATGGAAAAGTATCATCTGATCTTTCTTTTGCCATGGATAAGTTTTTAAAAGCTTAAACATTTCTTCTGCTTTATCTAAAATTTGTAGCTCAATCATAAAAATTGCATGGTCCTGATCGGCTTTTTGCTGAGCTCCTAATTTTATTTCGAGGATTTGTCTCATCTCTTTATCAACAGACAGTTCCTGAATTTTTGCCAAGAAGGTTTTATGAATTTTTTCATATTCGGATTGATACTTATCTGAAGCTCTGCGAACATCGGCTAGCATTTTTTCGGTTTCAGCATATTTTTGTTTTTTATCATGATCTAAACGGTCAACATTTAAAAACGTATCCCATTTCGCAGCTTTTAATTCTCTTAAATATTCATTACGTGCATTTACATTTTGGACCCAATAACTCAAAAGAAACTCTGAGACTTGTTTGTAGTGTCCTGCCAGCCGTTTATCGTGAATATCAAGTTGTACAGGTTTAGTCCAGTCTTGGGCCTGATCATAAAGCTGATTCATTTTTTCAGTCATTACCACATCAAACATTTGACTGCTATCTTTGGCTTGCTGCTGTTTTATATGTTGATAGGTAAAAAAAACAATACTCGTAATAACAACCAGACTTGCAATTGCAATCAAAACTCGGCGCATAAACACCTCCTATTTCCATTCTTATAGTTTTGCTCTTTATAGTTATAAAATAGAGCTTATAGTTCTTTATATGCCATTTATTTCACAATACGCAACACTCTATTCTCCATTCAATGCTTTAAATCCGTGTACATCATCCCTATTATGATGAGTAAATTATATTTATGAGATTCTCCCATGCGTGTTGATGTCTGGTCTGATGTAGTATGCCCTTTCTGCTATATCGGCAAAAAACGCCTTGAACATGTCGCTGCCGAGGCAGGTATCGAGCTTGATATTCACTGGCATAGTTTCGAACTAGATCCTGATGCTCCCGCAAAACATGACACTTCAAATACTGAGCGTTTGGCTAAAAAATATGGCCGTACCTATGAAGAGATGGAAGAAATGGAACGCAACATTGCGGCCATGGCTGCTTCTGAAGGTATTGACTTCCAATGGCAAAAAGCCAATTCAGGCAATAGCTTTAATGCACACCGTATTATCCACCTTGCACAAAGTAAAGGTTTAGGAAACGAAGCAAAAGAAGCTTTTTTCCATGCTTATATGACTGAAGGTCTAGCTATTGGCGAACGCGAAGTTGTAGAAGAAATTGCTTCTCGTATTGGCCTTGATAATGCCGAAGTTGAATATGTACTCGATACAAATGAGTTGGCTGACTTTGTTCGTCATGATGAAAAAATTGCACATGAGCAGCTCAATGTAACTGGCGTACCTTTTTTTGTATTTGACCAAAGAATCGCACTTGCAGGAGCACAACCTCGTGAAGTGTTTTTGCAAGTACTAGAACAGGCACAGCTCAAGGCAAATGCTGAAAATATCGAGCAAGATGACGCAGCTGTTTGCAATGATGAAACATGCGATATTCCACAAAATAAATAGGTTTAACGATAAAGTGTGAACAAGTCGTATGTTTTATCACCATTTTAGCAATAGAGCGTTCTAAAAAAAGAACTATTCAATTGTTTAAAATCGGTTTATGATTGCGACTTAGAATATTCGCGCTGTAATGTTCTGTTTTTTATGTGTTTAATGATCGGAATTTGAAGTTTCCTTGATCAAAAACTCCCCCTAGTTTGGGGGATTTTTTTTGCTTAAAAATTATCGCTAATAGCTTAAACTTTTTAATTAATTTCAAATATGTAAGAAAAGTTAAATTTACTTAAGTTTTGTGTCGTCCTCTTGATTTTATTAGAAAAATCTACAAAAGTGACAATAACAACAAAACATAAAGATAGATATGAAAACATTTCACATCATTACATATCGGCAGCTTTTTGCCCTTTTGACCTTAGGATTTGGTTCAGTATGTATGGCTCATGCAGAAGTAAATTCTTCCTCAACCCAACAAGTAAACGGTTTGTCATCTGGAGCACAAACTGAAGAAAATAAAGATGAAAATCTTTTAGACCAAATTCCAAGATGGATTGATGCAACCCCAACGATTTTCCCCGAGCAGTCCAACGAACCGATTGTTCCACCAACCGAGCAAACAGAAGATCAGACTTGGTTTGACCGTAAACAAAAGAAAATCCGTAATTGGGCCGATCGTACATCTGGAAAAATTGATAATTGGTTTGGTGAAGTTGACCCACAAAAACCCGCGTCAGCCACCATTCGAGTCATGATCGATAACTATTGGAATGAATATGATAATTATGAAATCAAGCCCAGAATTCGCGGTAAGATTAAATTACCTACTCTAGAGAAGCGTTTAAGTGTGGTATTTGGTGATGACTCTTTAGATGACGAATTTAATAATAGCCCAGCCAATATCAATCAAAACCCAAATCAAGATCCAAATAAAAAGTTAGATGGTAAACGAACTCGAGATGACAACAGCTCAATCGCATTACGTTGGTCAAATTTCTCGAAAAAGCTACCTTTTGAAACAGACGCTGACTTAGGTATCCGTTCTGGCGATGATATTTATGTCCGTTTAAAAGCATCGAGAGACTGGCAACTCCGTAATGATTTTAAATTTTATGCAGAACAAATTTATCGTTATGGCATAGATAGTGAAAACTACTTACGAACTAATCTTGAACTTACCCATGCTCGTCCAAATCAGCCGATCTTATCAAACCAGTTCAGCTTAACTTATGCCGATGATCAAGATGACGATTTGACATGGGAAAACCGTCTTTTCCGAGAACATAGCTTCTTTGCAAATAACCGTTTTAACTATGGCATTTATACAGGTGGCTACTACAATGACAACGATTTACGTTTAAACAGTTGGGGACCATTTGTATCATGGCGTCAGCCTGTTTTACGTGAATGGTTCTTTGTACAAGGCGACCTCAATTACTTTAATGACCATCGTGAAGATCGCAACCATTATGTGAGCACATTCTTACGATTAGAAGCCCTTTTCTAAGCTTAAAGATCACCTTGGATTCCCCATCCAAGGTGATGAATAATAAAATACTTTTAAATAAAAATTTAAGCTTTTCTTCTTACAATAACGAGCTAATTTTTGATTCCTGATCTTCAGAAAAATGAATCAATTCTCTTCTTTTTCATTTGAATATAGATCTACTGCCTTACTTTGCATTTATAGCTTAGGTATGCTGGTTTTAATTCCTCATATACAGCTTTTTCCTACTTCTTTGAAACACTCACGCTCTACAAGGCGAACCCTGTATTCGTCTGTGGTTACTCTCAAAACAAAAAGTCAGTCTGTATCTTTTTTACATTCACCATGCGAAGTAGAACCAAGTCATAGTTCAGATACCGCACTTATTCAGGACCTGATGGCTGTATTTGGAAATGATACGTTGTGGAGTCGCGCAGCCCAACATAAACATCCTTATAAAACCTTTGGCAAGATCAAGAAGAAAGCTTCAACTCCTCATGTTTCAGAAAATAATCCGCTCACAGCAAGTTGGAATACCATTTCAACCTGGATGCCATTTGAAAATGATCTTGATCTAGGCTCAAACTCGGAAAGTGATGTTTATGTACAATTTCTTGCCAAGAAAAAATGGAATTTACGACATAACATTAGTCTAGATACTGAACAAATTTTCCGATATGGTTCGACTAGCCGGAATTACACTGAAACGACGCTGAACTTAACGCAGAAAATGCAAGATAACACATTATTTTCCAATACATTTAATGTAAATAAGAGTGGAAAAGAAGATTACAACTGGGGGAATTGGACTTTCCAACAATTTGAATTTGTAAAAGATAATCGTCTGACTTACGGTATTTATAGCGGTGGTGTATATGCCAATAATGATATCCGCCTAAATAGTTGGGGACCTTATATTTCATGGCGTCAACCGATATGGAGAGATTGGATTTTTATGCAAAATGATCTTAATTTCTTTAACTATCTTGATGATGACCCCAAGCATCAGCTCAGTGTCCAAATGAATCTAGAAGCTAATTTTTAGACAAAAATCATCAAATTGTGGATAACTCTTTCTTTATCCACAAAAAAGCCCCTGATAATTCAGAGGCTTTTTCTATTGCAAAATTATTTTAGCAACAAGCTATTAATGCGCTTCACATAAGCTGCCGGATCTTCCGGTAATCCACCTTCTGCAATCACCGCCTGATCAAAAATCACATTCGCCAAATCATCAAATTGTTCTGAACCTTCAAGTTTTTTCACTAAAGGATGCTCAGGGTTAATTTCTAAAATTGGCTTGATTTCAGGTACGGCTTGCCCCGCTTGTTTGAGCATACGAATAAGTTGAGGAGACAATTCCCCTTCACTAGTCACTAAACATGCCGGAGAATCTACCAAACGAGTCGTTACACGGACTTCTTTGGTTTTAGCCTTCAATGAGTCACTTAATTTCTCAACAACAGGTTTAAACTGTTCAGCCGCTTGCTCAAGTGCCTTTTTCTCTTCAGCATCTTGCAAGTCACCTAAATCAACTGCACCTTTAGATACATTCTTCAATGGTGTACCGTCAAACTCGTGAACAAAGTTCATTGCCCACTCGTCAACACGCTCTGCCATTAATAATACTTCAATGCCTTTTTTCTTAAACAACTCCAACTGTGGAGAGTTCTTAGCAGCAGCTAAACTTTCAGCAGTCACATAATAGATAGCTTTTTGGCCTTCTTTCATGCGTGCCTTATAGTCCGCGAAAGAAGTTGTTACTTCATCATTTGTGGAAGTTGCATAACGTAATAATTTTAAAATACGTTCGCGGTTACCGAAGTCCTCACCCAAACCTTCTTTAAGAACTGAGCCAAACTCAGTGTAGAACGTTTTAAATTTTTCTTGGTCTTTCTCATCTTCAGATTTAGCTAAGCCATCAAGCAAAGTGAGTACACGGCGTGCGTTACCTTCACGGATTGTCTTAACATCACGGCTTTCTTGCAACAACTCACGGCTGACATTAAGCGGTAAATCAGCGCTGTCCACGACACCTTGTACAAAGCGTAAATAGTTTGGAATTAGATTGTCCGCATCATCCATAATAAATACGCGTTTTACATACAGCTTAATTCCTGCTTTTGCTTCACGTGTAAAAATGTCATGAGGTGCTTTACTTGGAATATAAAGTAACTGGGTATATTCCGTACTACCTTCTACACGGTTATGTGCCCATGCAAGCGGAGCTTCAAAATCGTGAGTTAAGTTTTTATAGAACTCAACATATTGCTCTTCAGTCACTTCACTCTTGTTACGTGTCCATAGTGCACTTGCCGAGTTAATTGCTTCCCACTCATCTGTTTTGACCATTTGGCCGCCTTTAGGCTCCTCACCTTCAGCAACCTCTTCTTCTTGCCAAACTTCTTTTTGCATTTCAATTGGCAAGCTAATGTGGTCAGAATATTTATTAACGATTTGCTTAACTTTATAAGACTCTAAATAATCAAGCGCATCATCACGTAAGTGAAGAATAATGTCAGTACCGCGTGAAGCTTTATCAATTTGCTGAACTTCAAACTCACCTGTGCCACCACTAATCCAACGCACCCCTTCAGAAGCATCTAGACCTGCGCGACGTGATTCAACTGTAATTTTATCAGCAACAATAAAACCTGAGTAGAAACCAACACCAAACTGACCAATTAACTGAGCATCCGCTTTCTGGTCACCCGTCAATTTTGACATGAAATCTTTAGTACCTGATTTTGCAATGGTACCCAAGTTATCAATGGCTTCTTGTTGGCTTAAACCAATACCGTTATCAGAAATCGTTAAAGTTTTATCTTCTTTATTTAAGCTGATTCGTACATGTAAATTAGGATCATTTTCATAATATTCAGGATGATTAATTCCTTCGAAACGCAATTTATCACAAGCATCTGATGCATTAGAGATAAGTTCACGTAAGAAAATTTCAGGGTTTGAATAGAGAGAATGCGTCACTAAATGTAAAAGCTGTGCTACTTCCGCTTGGAAACTATAATTTTGTGATGCTTGTTCACTCATAAATCACTCCTTAAATTTTGAAGTCTGTTTGTTCTAGAATGCTTTATGAATGGAGTACTTCTAGAATTTTTCAATCCTGAATATTAAAAAATTTTTCTCTAATTAAAATGGTCCATGGCTTAAGACCCTATCTTGTAAAATAGTGTCTAGTTGTTTTTGTCTTTGTTGATATGCCTTAGAAATACAACTCACATTAGCTGCACAAGCATTTCTTTTTTTCAGCCATTGCTGCTGTGTATCTTTTTGATTATCACGTCCACCCATTGGTAGTGCATGTAAAACAATTTGATATGTCGTTGCCATTTTGACATCGGCATCATTTAAAGATCGGTTCTTACAAATACTGAGTTCAGTCTTTGTTTTTGCAGCATTGCAAGAGAAACTAGCAGCTTGCAAACTATGCGTAAAAGCTAAACCACTAAAAAGTGCTAGCCCCATGGCAAATTTTCTATTCATCATGTTATTCCTTTAAAAATGTATAAAAAATAGTTTAGAAATAAAGAGCGGTAAAATATGTATAAAACTGTCTATTTTATGCGTTTTTTAGTGAGAACCATGAAATAAAAAACCTCACATAAAAAGCTATGTGAGGTGCCTGAATCTAGGTTTATTATTATATTCTTTCTATTTATTATTATGCTTAGAATTTATAGCTATAACCTAAAGTGTAAACAAACGGGTTAATATCTAAGTCAAATTTAGCACCATTTGTTAAAGTAACTTCTGGACTAATATCTGCATAACGAACATCTACAAATACTCCCCAATTTTTAGCATCAGCAGGTTGGAAATTAAAACCAACTTGGCCAGCTACACCAAAATCTTCTTTTACTTTGTCAGCTACGCCTTGTTCATCCCAAGGAATAAATGCTGTTGCCCCGATACCAATATACGGTGTAAAACGAGTCGAGTTTTTAAAATGATATTTCGCGGTAATTGTTGGTGGCAATTGTTTAATACGCGCTACTTTCTGACCATCTAATAAAACATCATGATTAACCGGCGTTGCTAATAATAATTCTGCCGAAAATGGAGTTTGACCAAAAAAGTATTCTACTGATGGAGTAAATGCATATTCATGGTCTGCCTTTACCACACCTAAAGCAGTTGTTGTGTCTTCCGATGGAGCAATAACGCTACCCCCAAATTTTACTTGCCAATTACCAGCAAAAGTAAATGAAGACACCCCCATTAATGCAACAACTAATACTTTCTTGAACACTTTAATATCTCCAACCTTATTTATATTTATAATAAACATTTATTTTAAATTGATGCAACACCCATTATAAAATTATTTTTATATTTATTTTTAAATAACTGTTTTAAATAAAATTATATATTAACCAACTATTTTAATTGGTTTTTATTCCAACCTAATTAATCAGAATTGTTTTATATAACCAACCTTTTTAATAAACTTTAAATCCCGAGTATTTTAATATAGTTTATTCCAAATACATGTTTTGTTTATACCATAAAAAAACCTCCTTAATTATTATCTCTAGATAAAAACTAAGGAGGTCTTTATTTAATATTTTATAAAAATTATAAAACCATGGCTGCAATCCAACCAAAAATTAATAGCGGAATATTAAAGTGAATAAATGTTGGTATCACAGTATCCCAAATATGGTCATGTTGCCCATCTACACCTAAACCTGCTGTTGGTCCTAAGGTAGAATCAGAAGCCGGAGATCCAGCATCACCTAAAGCAGCAGCTGTCCCGATAAGTGCAATTGTCGCTAACGGTGAGAAACCGAACTGGACACATAAAGGTACATAAATAACAGCTAATACAGGAACACTTGAGAAAGATGAACCTATACCAATCGTGACAAATAGGCCAATACAAAGCATTAAAAATGCAGCAAGCGCACGGTTATCACCAATGATTTCTACCACGCCTTTAACCAATTGGTTAATATCTCCGGTATGAGTCATAACCGAAGCAAAACCGGCAGCAGAGATCATAATAAAGCCGACTAGAGCCATCATTCTCATGCCTTGTACAAAGACATCATCTGCATCTTGCCATTTAAAAATGCCTGCCGTAGAAAGCACTGCAAAGCCCACTAAACCACCCAAGATCATTGAGCCGGAATAAAGCTGCGCAACTAAAGTGAGTCCAATAGCCAGTAAAGCCATAAAAATTGTTTTTTTAGCAATAACAGGGCCTTGCTCTGCCTCATGTTTAAGTTCTTCTGCGTCTGCTTTTAAGTCTGCTGTTTCATCTTGTGCAGTTGCACGAAGAGGTTTATCTAAATCAATTGTAGTTACAGGGCTTATCGAACGGTCAGCATAAATTCGTGGCTTACGGTAACTGATAAATACCGCAACCAAGGTGCCTAGAACCATTCCCAAAACTGGAATTGCCATACCAATAGGCATCATGCCACGTTCTACATGTAAACCATAAGCAGCACCAATTTTGTTGATATTTCCCATCAAAATCTGTTCAAGGAAAATCGCACCAAAGCCAACAGGTAAGAAAATATATGTCCCAACCAAGCCTAAAGTAAGAACACAAGCTGCGGCGCGGCGGTCTAATTTTAAATGGTTCATTACCCGTAATAGAGGGGGAACCAATACGGGAATAAAGGCAATATGAACTGGGATAAGGTTCTGAGAGAAAATAGCTGCGATCAGTAAAATACCTAATAGTAAATATTTCACTTTAGTTTCTCGGCTTTTCCCCGCTTCCATTCCCAATAAACCAATCAGTTTATGGGCAAGTAAATCGGGTAATCCAGATTTTGAAAGTGCCAGAGCAAATGCCCCTAACACTGCATAGGCAAGTGCAACCTCAGCACCATCACCAAGACCAGCGTTAAAGGCTTCAACAGTTTGAGAAAGGCTTAAACCCGCTACGAGGCCGCCCACAATGGCAGAAACCACTAAAGTCAGTACGACAGAAACGCGCGCCAGTGATAATAAGAACATCACTGCAATCGCAATAACGACAGCATTCATGAATAAGTTCAGAGCAAAACAAAAGGCGATATTCTACCAGATTCACCTCTATGAAGCCGAAAATATCGCCGAATTACCAGTTTTGTATATTAAACAGTCACTTATTAGCTCTGCGAGTTAATAAACTGGCGAATATGAGCTGCCACTTTTTCAGCCTGACTCAAAATCGCCCAATGATTTGCTTCAAGCTCAACATATTCGAAGTTTTCAACCCATTTTGGCATCGCTTCTGTAATATATTCTGGGCTGACAAAAGTGTCATACTTTAAAATAATTGCTTTAACTGGACATTGCGCATAACGCTGACGAGGACGAGTTAAACGTGGAATAAAATTCGCACGATATAAGTTAATACCGTATTTCCCATCTGAGGAAATATTACTATTTAAAGGCAAATTATCTTTTCGCTCTAAGTCATTTAAGATCTTACCCCACTTCTCTGGACTAAACAGCGACCATACAGTTGGAGCAATTAGCGGTAAATGGAATGCTCCGATATACCATGATTTTGTGAGTATTTTTAGGATCTGTGCAGGTGATGTTTTAAACTTCTCTCTTAAGAAAAGTGCCGCATGATCCAAACATGGACCGGAAATTGTTGTATAAGAGAGTAAACGGCCTTTAAATTTAGGTTCTGTTGCAGATTCCCAAGACTGAATTGAACCCCAATCATGCGCAGCCATATGGAACTGTCGATTTGGGATTACCTCATCTACGACTTCCTGCAAATCTAAAGATAAACGTTCTAAACGGTAATCTCGTATCCGTTTAGGAATAGAGGATAAGCCTGCCCCACGGACATCATAAGTCACAATATAAAAATCATTGATTAAATGCTCAATGACCGATTCCCATACTTCCTGATTATCTGGATAACCATGCACTAACACTAATGGAGTATTTTTCTCATCACCCCAAGCTTTGGCACACAAGGTTTGTTGATCACTTGTCGTTACGGCATAAATCTTTGGCTGCATAATCATTTCCTATTTTGTTTTTCAATCGATCATGTCGTTAATCGGATAAAGCATTGCCATCAATATAAAAAAGATGATACTTATCTAGTATGACCAGTGTTGCAATAAAAAAAATTGACTATTATGGCTATTTTAAAAAAACTTCAGAACATTCCTTCAATTTCCAAATTCTTATTTAACCATTACCCACCTTACCGTGGAGCTGGAATTCATATTGAAGTCATGAATTTAGAGCTCTGTCATGTTCGGGTAAAAATGCCACTTACTTGGAAAAATCAAAATCTGGTAGGCACTCACTTTGGCGGAAGCCTTTATTCAATGGTTGACCCGTTTTATATGTTGATTCTTATGCATCATCTCGGATCAAAATATATTGTTTGGGATAAAGCAGCTGAAATTAATTTTTTATCACCTGGCCGAAGTACCGTTTATGCTGACATTCGAGTTGATTTAGCAGAAATCGAACAAATTCGTGAACTTGCCGAAAACTATGCTCCTGTTCTTAGAACATATCATTTAAATATTTTCGATGAATCAGGTGTGAGAATTGCTGAAGTCCAAAAGACACTTTATATCCGACGTAAAAAAGCAAAGCCTTCTACTAATAAAATAAGCGCCTGAAGGCGCTTATTTTTCATTTCACTTATTTTTATTTCTTTTCTTCAATCGCAGCACCAGCACCGCCGCCGATTGCGCCACCAATTGCAGCACCTGTATCACCACCTATGATTGCTTTACCAACGACCGAACCAATACCTGCACCAATCGCACTCTTGGTTGTAGTTTGTTTACTGCCACCTTGAGTATTAGAACCCACACCTGCACCTACCGCAGCACCTAAGCCTGCACCGATACCACCACCAACATGGTTACCAAGACCGCCACCCAATGCACCACCCGCTGCTGCTGCACCAATACGCTGGTCAGACGGACTCATATTTTGACAGCCGGTGAACATAACTGTAGATAATATGACAGTAGATATTAAACCAATTTTTTTATTCATGACCGTACTCACTCCTTTGGGCTTTAATCAAAGCATAGTCTTCTTTTATGGGGAATTTGATCAGTTTGTGTTATTGCACTGTCGTAATTAATAGATATTTTGTAAAGCCAATTTATGCACAGTGATGAGTTAAATTTTCATCTTTTAAAAACAGATAAAAAAGAAGCTCTTAATGAAATAAGAGCTTCTTTTTTAATATAGTTAGAGGTAGTTTTAGTACTTACCTTTTTTCTCTTCATAGGCTGCACCAGCACTACCACCGAGTGCTCCACCTGCAGCAGCACCAGCGTCACCACCAATCACTGCACCCCCTAAGATTGCCCCAACACCTGCACCAATCGCACTATTACGTACTGTTTTACTGCTAGAGCCTTTAGCATTAGCGGCAACACCAGCACCAAGCGCTGCTCCTAAACCTGCACCAATATTACCGCCTATATGTTTACCTACGGCACCACCTGCACCACCACCGATAGCTGCCGAACCAATACGTTTGCTTTCTGGGCTAGCATTTTGGCAACCTACAAATAGAGTAGTTGACATTAAACCAACACCTGCAATCATCATCATTTTTTTCATTAAAAGCTACTCCTCTACTCAGTTGCGCCTAGAATAGTATGCTTTCATGGAGGGTTTTCCCCCATTAAGTAATAAATTAAGAGTGCTTTAATAGACTTTTTGTAAAAATGGCTTATTTTTTCCACAAAAAAGGCGCCCTAAGGCGCCTTTTTAATGCAAGTTTAAGCTTAGAATTGTTCTGAGTTTAAAGCTTGGCTAAATGCTTGGTCTACTTCGCTGAAGTCATTGTGAAGAGCATGTTCTGCTGCTTCCGCTTCTTGACGACGACGCTCTAAGTGGTATGCAAGACCAGTACCAGCTGGAATCAAGCGACCCACTACAACGTTTTCTTTCAAGCCACGTAAATCATCTTCTTTACCTGTTACAGCCGCTTCAGTTAACACACGAGTTGTTTCCTGGAACGATGCAGCAGAGATGAATGAGTCAGTAGAAAGCGATGCTTTCGTAATACCCATCAATTGACGTTCAAACTTCGCAGGGAACTTGTTCTGCGCCAAGACAGCTTGGTTCTCTTGAACAACACGGATGTAATCCACTTGTTCACCTTTGATGAAGCTTGTATCACCACCATCGATGATATCAACTTTACGCAACATTTGACGTACGATAACTTCAATGTGCTTATCGTTGATTTTTACACCTTGGAGACGGTAAACGTCTTGAACTTCGTTCACGATGTAGTTAGTTAAAGCAACTTCACCTTTCAAGCGTAAGATGTCATGTGGATTTTGTGGACCATCAGAAATGGTTTCACCACGGTTCACATGTTCACCTTCAAACACGTTGATTTGACGCCATTTTGGAATCAACTCTTCGTAAATTTCAGAACCGTCATCTGGAGTAATCACTAAACGGTTCTTACCTTTGGTCTCTTTACCGAAGCTTACGATACCAGACACTTCTGCCAAGATCGCATGTTCTTTCGGCTTACGTGCTTCGAACAAGTCAGCAACACGCGGAAGACCACCGGTAATATCACGAGTACGTGAAGATTCTTGTGGTACACGACCGATAACGTCACCCACACCAATTGTTTCGCCGTCGCGAACAGTCACAATTGTGTTTTGTGGTAAGAAGTAGAACTGTTCACCGCCATCAGTTGTATCTAATACGATTGCTGGACGTAAATCTTTACCAGAAGCAGGACGTGCTGTTACAGGCAAGATTTCAACAGTTGTCATACCAGTTGCATCATCAGTTTTAGATGTTGCAGTTACACCATCAGCAATTTGGCTGAAACGTGCTTTACCAGCAACTTCTGTTACCAATGGATGCGTATGCGGATCCCATGTCGCAACGATACCACCAGCCTCAACAAGCTCACCATCTTTCAACAAGATGCTCGCACCGTAAGGAAGTTTGTAGCGTTCACGCTCACGGCCTAACTCATCGGCAATACCAATTTCACCTGAACGTGAAACTGAAACCAAGTGGCCTTTCGCATGTTGTACAGTTTTTACGTTATGGAAACGTACAGTACCTTTGTTACGTACTTGAACACTGTTTGCAGCAGAAGTTCGGCTTGCAGCACCACCCACGTGGAACGTACGCATTGTTAACTGTGTACCTGGTTCACCGATTGACTGTGCAGCCATTACACCTACTGACTCACCTGGGTTTACCAAGTGACCACGAGCAAGGTCACGACCATAACATTTCGCACATACACCGAATGTTGATTCACATGCGATTACAGAACGTACTTTAACTTCATCGACACCAGCCTCTTCAAGCTGAGCCGCGATTTTCTCGTCAATTAACGTACCACGAGGTAATACAACTTCATCATCAGATGCACGACGTACATCTTCAGCAGTTACACGACCTAATACGCGGTCACGTAATGGCTCGATGACATCACCACCTTGAATGAATGGAGTCATCACTAGACCACCACTTGTACCACAATCTGGCTCAGTAATTACTAAGTCTTGTGCTACGTCTACAAGACGACGAGTCAAGTAACCAGAGTTCGCAGTTTTCAATGCAGTATCGGCCAAACCTTTACGCGCACCGTGTGTTGAAATGAAGTACTGGAGTACTGTCAAACCTTCACGGAAGTTCGCTTTAATTGGAGTCTCAATAATCGAGCCATCCGGTTTTGCCATCAAACCACGCATACCTGCAAGCTGACGAATCTGAGCCGCACTACCACGGGCACCAGAGTCAGACATCATATAGATACTGTTGAATGATTTTTGCTTCTCGTCTTCACCTTGTTTGTTTTTCACAAGTGTATAAGACAAGTTATCCATCATTGCTTTAGCAACTTGGTCGTTTGTACGCGCCCAAATATCGACAACTTTGTTATAACGTTCACCAGCAGTTACGAAACCTTGTTCGAACTGTTGTTCGATTTCACGAACTTCTGTTTCCGCTTTGTCAATAATTGTGTGTTTCGTAGGTGGAATTAACATGTCTTCCATACCTACAGATACACCTGAACGAGTCGCTTGACGGAAGCCCAAGTACATTAATTGGTCAGCGAAGATAACTGTATCTTTCAAACCAAGTTTACGGTAGCAAGAGTTGATTAACTTAGAGATGTTCTTTTTAGTCATCTCAAGGTTGATCATGTCAAAGCTTAAGCCTTCTGGAACAACTTCCCAAAGTAAGCAACGACCTGGTGTTGTATCAACAATAATAGTTTGCTGTTCACGCTCACCATTTTCATTGATAACCGTTTGATGCACACGTACTTTAACACGAGCATGGATCGCAACTTGACCAGTTGCAAGTGCACGGTTTACTTCGTGAGTATCCGCAAACACCATGCCTTCACCTTTCGCGTTTACTGCATCACGAGTGATGTAGTAAAGACCCAAGACAACGTCCTGAGAAGGAACGATGATTGGCTCACCGTTTGCTGGTGACAAGATGTTGTTTGTTGACATCATCAATGCACGAGCTTCTAACTGTGCTTCAAGTGTCAATGGAACGTGTACCGCCATTTGGTCACCGTCGAAGTCGGCGTTGAACGCAGCACAGACGAGTGGGTGAAGACGGATTGCCTTACCTTCAATAAGAATAGGTTCAAATGCTTGAAGACCTAAACGGTGAAGTGTTGGCGCACGGTTCAACATTACTGGATGTTGACGAATTACAGATGCAAGAACGTCCCAAACTTCCGGGGTCTCACGCTCAACCATTTTCTTCGCAGCTTTAATGGTTGTTGCCTGACCTGAAGCTTGTAATTTCGCGAAAATGAATGGCTTGAATAATTCAAGTGCCATTTTCTTCGGAAGACCACATTGGTGAAGACGTAAAGTAGGACCTACAGTAATTACCGAACGACCAGAGTAGTCAACACGCTTACCTAACAAGTTCTGACGGAAACGACCTTGTTTACCTTTGATCATATCTGCCAAAGATTTTAATGGGCGTTTGTTAGAACCAGTAATTGCACGACCACGACGACCGTTATCAAGCAACGCATCTACAGACTCTTGTAACATACGTTTTTCGTTACGTACGATGATGTCCGGCGCTGCAAGGTCAAGAAGACGCTTCAAACGGTTGTTACGGTTAATTACACGACGATATAAGTCGTTCAAGTCAGAAGTCGCGAAACGACCACCTTCAAGTGGAACTAATGGACGTAAATCTGGTGGAAGTACCGGAAGTACATTCATTACCATCCATTCTGGCTTGTTGTTTGAGTCTTTGAATGCTTCCATCAATTTCAAGCGCTTAGACGCTTTTTTCAACTTCGTTTCAGAAGTTGTTTGAGGAATTTCTTCACGTAAACGTGAAATTTCAGCTTCAAGGTCGATGTCTTTCAACAAGTCTTGAACTGCTTCTGCACCCATTTTTGCAACAAATTCGTCGCCGTGCTCTTCTAGAGCAGTAAAGTATTCTTCATCATTAAGAAGTTGATACTTTTCAAATGGTGTCATACCAGGATCAGTAACAACGTATGATTCGAAATACAATACACGTTCGATATCACGAAGTGTCATATCAAGTAATAAACCGATACGGGATGGTAACGATTTTAAGAACCAGATATGTGCAACTGGAGAAGCAAGCTCAATGTGACCCATACGTTCACGACGAACTTTTGCTGTAGTTACTTCAACGCCACATTTTTCACAAATGACGCCTTTGTATTTCATACGCTTGTATTTACCACACAAGCATTCGTAATCTTTTACTGGACCAAAGATTTTGGCACAGAACAAACCATCACGTTCTGGTTTGAACGTACGATAGTTGATTGTCTCAGGTTTTTTAACTTCACCATGAGACCATGACTTAATCATTTCTGGTGACGCAAGACCAATACGGATACGGTCGAACTCAACTGGTGCATGACCATCTGAGTCCGTTTTCTTACGCATGATATCGAGCAAGTCTTTCAATTTTTTTCTCCGTGTGTCGGGAAGCCTCGCTTACCCGACTGGGTCACAAATATTGTTTTTACCTAAAAAATCGTGAGTCTTACGACTTAGTCACCATTTTTTAGTTCAATGTTGATACCTAAAGAACGGATCTCTTTGGTCAATACGTTGAACGATTCAGGCATACCCGGATCCATATAATGGTTACCATCTACAATATTCTTATAGATGCGAGTACGGCCTTCAACGTCATCCGACTTCACTGTAAGCATTTCTTGGAGTGTATATGCTGCACCGTATGCTTCAAGTGCCCATACTTCCATCTCACCGAAACGCTGACCACCGAATTGTGCTTTACCACCAAGCGGTTGTTGTGTAACAAGTGAGTAAGAACCAGTTGAACGCGCATGCATCTTGTCATCAACCAAGTGGTTCAATTTAAGCATGTACATGTAACCAACAGTTACTGGACGGTCAAACTGTTCACCTGTACGTCCGTCAAACAATACTGTTTGACCAGTACGTGAAATGTCAGCCAATTCAAGTAAGTCTTTAATTTGACTTTCTTCAGCACCATCAAATACAGGAGTAGCTAAAGGCACACCCGCACGCAAGTTACCTGCAAGCGCTAGAATTTCTTCATCAGTCAAGCTATCAAGATCTTCTTGCTCACCGCCGACTTTGTTATAAATCTTGTCTAAGAATTCGCGCAGTTCTAAAACTGTACGTTGTTCTTTCAACATTTTTTCGATTTTGTCACCAAGCCCTTTAGCCGCCATACCCAAGTGAGTCTCTAGAATCTGACCCACGTTCATACGAGATGGTACACCCAGCGGGTTCAATACGATATCTACCGGCACACCGTTAGCATCATGTGGCATGTCTTCAACAGGTAAGATGTTAGATACAACACCTTTGTTACCGTGACGACCAGCCATCTTATCACCAGGCTGAATACGACGTTTAACAGCTAAGTAAACTTTAACAACTTTCAATACACCAGTTGTTAATTCATCACCTGTTGCAAGCTTACGTTTCTTCTCAGCGAATTTCTCATCGATTTCTGCGCTCTTCTCTTTCAAGAACACTTGAATTTGAGTTAAACGCTCAGCGATTGCTTCATCTGCTGGTTGAATTTCAAGTAAGTCAACAAGCTCTAAACCAGATAATAAATCTTCAGAAAGTTTATCACCACGTTTAGTTGAACCACCGCCATTAGACTCTTGGCCTTTAAGCAAACGAATTACACGCTCACGAGCCGCTTCTTCGAAGATCTTGTATTCTTCTTTCAAGTCTTTACGATAAGAATCAAGCTGTGCTTTTTCAATTGCTAAAGCACGGTCATCTTTCTCTAAGCCATCACGAGTGAAGACTTGAACGTCAATAACTGTACCTTTAGTACCAGATGGAACACGTAAAGATGAGTCTTTAACGTCAGCTGCTTTCTCACCAAAAATTGCACGAAGCAGTTTTTCTTCAGGAGTTAACTGAGTTTCACCTTTAGGCGTTACTTTACCAACTAAGAT
Source organism: Acinetobacter sp. FDAARGOS_494 (assembly GCF_003812225.1). Taxonomy (NCBI): domain Bacteria; kingdom Pseudomonadati; phylum Pseudomonadota; class Gammaproteobacteria; order Moraxellales; family Moraxellaceae; genus Acinetobacter; species Acinetobacter sp. FDAARGOS_494. Next base: position 2,002,192 of record NZ_CP033866.1, on the reverse strand, counting down.
GTCACCAGCAGTAACTTCAGCACCGATATAAACGATACCTGATTCATCAAGTTTAGAAAGCGCAGCTTCACCTACGTTAGGAATATCGGCAGTAATTTCTTCTGCACCTAACTTAGTATCACGTGCTACACATGACAATTCTTGAATGTGAATAGAGGTTAAACGGTCTTCTTGAAGTACACGCTCAGATAACAAGATCGAGTCTTCGTAGTTGTAACCATTCCATGTCATGAACGCTACACGCATGTTTTGACCAAGCGCAAGTTCACCCATGTCTGTTGACGGACCGTCTGCCAAGATGTCACCACGAGCAACTTTGTCGCCCAAGTTCACGATAACATTTTGGTTAATACAAGTATTTTGGTTTGAACGCGTATATTTGATGAGGTTATAGATATCTACACCTGCCTCACCTGCAACCATTTCATCTTCGTTTACACGAATAACGATACGAGAAGCATCTACATATTCAATTACACCGCCACGGTTTGCGATTACACACACACCAGAGTCACGTGCAACGTTCGCTTCCATACCTGTACCTACAAGCGGTTTATCCGCACGTAAAGTAGGAACTGCCTGACGTTGCATGTTTGAACCCATGAGCGCACGGTTTGCGTCATCGTGTTCAAGGAATGGAATAAGTGATGCAGCAACAGATACTACCTGCTGTGCAGAAACGTCCATATGCGTTACTTTTTCAGGCGGCATACGTACGAATTCACCTTGATGACGAACAGAAACGAATTCTTCTGTTAAGTTGCCATCTTTATCTACAGCAGAGTCGGCCTGTGCAATAACAGTACCTACTTCTTCAATTGCAGATAAATATTCAACATCATCAGTTACACGACCATCTACAACTTTGCGGTATGGTGTTTCCAAGAAACCGAAGTCATTCGCTTTTGCGTATACAGAAAGCGAGTTGATCAAACCAATGTTTGGACCTTCAGGAGTTTCAATTGGACAAACACGACCATAGTGAGTTTGGTGTACGTCACGTACTTCGAAGCCTGCACGTTCACGTGTTAAACCACCAGGACCAAGCGCAGATACACGACGTTTATGTGTAATCTCAGATAATGGGTTGTTTTGGTCCATAAACTGAGATAACTGGCTTGAACCAAAGAATTCTTTGATTGCAGCAGCAACTGGTTTTGCATTAATCAAATCTTGTGGAGACAAGTTATCTGTTTCTGCTTGGCTTAAACGCTCTTTAACAGCACGCTCAACACGAACTAAACCTACACGGAATTGGTTCTCTGTCATTTCACCAACAGAACGTACACGACGGTTACCTAAGTGGTCGATATCGTCGACTTCACCTTTACCGTTACGGATTTCAACCAATGTACGTAATACATCGATAATATCTTCGTGCGATAAAATACCTTCAACTTCGCGTGACTTCTGATCAGTACCAACTTCGTAAGGACGACCTAAACGACGGTTGAACTTCATACGACCTACTGGAGATAAGTCATAGCGTTCAGAAGAGAAGAACAAGTTATTGAATAAGTTTTCAGCAGCTTCTTTTGTTGGTGGCTCGCCTGGACGCATTACTTTGTAGATTTCTACTAATGCTTCTTCACGATCACGCGTCAAGTCAGCACGTAATGTATCAGCTACGAATGAACCACGGTCAATATCGTTAGTGAACAAGATATTAAATTGCTTAACACCACCTTCTGCCAACTTCACCATTACTTCATGGCTTAACAGAGTATTTGCAGCAATTACTTCACCATCACGTAGAGTAATATCTTCAGCAGTGATACGCTCATATAAGTATTCATCAGGAACTGAAAGCTTAGTTAAACCTGCAGCTTCCATTTGACGTACATGACGAGCATTAATACGTTTACCTTGCTCAACAATGACTTTACCTTCATTGTCAGTAATATCAAATTGAGCCATTTCACCACGTAAACGCTCAGGTACGAGGTCAATTTGATAGCTACCCATGTCAAGATACACAGGTACTTTTTCATAGAACAAATTCAAGATCTGTTCATTGTTATAACCTAGTGCACGTAACACAACTGTAGCAAGTAATTTACGACGACGGTCGATACGTACGTAAACTAAGTCTTTTGCATCAAATTCGAAGTCTAACCATGAACCACGGTAAGGAATGATACGTGCTGAATACAACACTTTACCACTTGAGTGGGTCTTACCTTTATCATGGTCAAAGAATACGCCTGGCGAACGGTGTAATTGAGATACGATTACACGCTCAGTACCGTTGATAACAAAGGTACCATTTTCAGTCATGAGTGGAATTTCACCCATATAGACTTCTTGTTCGCGTACGTCTTTAATTGATTTAGTTTCGCGATCTTTAATAATCAAACGAATTTTAACGCGCATTGGTGCCGCATAAGTCGAGCCACGAAGAATACATTCGCGTACATCGAACTCAGGTTTACCAAGGCTATACTCAACAAATTCTAAAGCAGCATTGCCAGAATAACTTTCGATAGGAAAAACTGAACGAAATGCGGCTTGGAGACCGATATCTTCGCGGTTTTTTGGTGATTTGCCATCTTGCAAGAATGTTCTGTACGAATCGACCTGAATCGATAATAAGTACGGTGCATCCATTACTTGGGGCAATTTACCAAAATTCTTACGGATCCGTTTCTTTTCGGTATATGAGTATGCCATCTGGAGTCCTCGGAAAGTAAACCAAGCCCGCCTGCAGAACGGGCTCAGAAGGAATTACGCAGGCCGATATGGCCACCACTGTTTACAAATGCTGCAATTTTTAGTGGTATAAAAACGCTTAACAATATTTTTAAAAATGAAAAATATTGGTAAGCATTTGAATTTATTTATTTTATTTAGGCTTTCTCTAAAAACCAAACAAAACTAACAAAAATCGAGCCGATTATTGTAACGCAAAAAGGCTGATGACCCAAGAGCCATCAGCCATTTTATGGAGCCGATTTAAAAACCGACTCCTTTTACAATTACTTAAGTGTAACTGTAGCACCAGCTTCTTCAAGTTTCTTCTTAAGTTCTTCGCCTTCTTCTTTAGAAACGCCTTCTTTAAGAACTTGAGGAGCGCCTTCAACTAAGTCTTTAGCTTCTTTAAGACCAAGACCAGTTGCTTCACGAACAGCTTTAATTACAGCTACTTTGTTAGCACCGAAAGAAGTCAACTCAACGTTGAATTCAGATTGTTCTTCAGCAGCAGCAGCAGCGCCACCAGCTGGAGCAGCAACAGCTACAGCAGCTGCAGATACGTTGAATTTCTCTTCGAAAGCAGAAATTAATTCAACAAGTTCAAGAACAGTTTTTTCAGCAACTGCATTTAAGATTTCTTCGTTAGTTAAAGCCATGAGAATAACTCCAAATGGATATTGAATGGTGTGTAAAATTGATTAAGCAGCTTCTGACTCGTTTTTCTCTTTGAGTGCTGTAATGAGGCGACCCAATTTCGAAATAGGAGCTTGAAGGACAGAGGCAAGCATAGTAAGCGCTTTCTCTTGGTTCGGAAGATTAGCAATAACGCTAACATCAGCACCTTGATAAACTTTGCCGTCAAATGCAGCAGCTTTTAATTCAAATGCTTTGTTAGTTTTAGCAAATTCTTCGAACAAGCGTGCAGCTGCACCCATGTCATCTTCAGAAGTTGAAAAACCTAGAATTGTTGGACCAACAAGGTTGTCGTTCAAGATATCAAACTGAGTACCTTGAAATGCGCGTTTAGCCAAAGTGTTACGTACAATACGTGTAGTTACACCTAACTTACGAGCTTCAACACGAAGTGTTGTTAATTGCTCTACGCTTAAACCTTGATAGTCAGCAACAACGGCTGCAAACGCTTTAGAAGCAACTTCACTTACTTCTGCAACGATCTGTTTTTTGTCTTCAATAAGAAGAGCCATTGTAAAACCTCCTAAGGTGATTTATGTACCCAATGGGCACACTCCCAGTTCGTAAGTCTTTCGACTTACACGCGGAGGAGGAACAAATCACACCACCGCGTCTACGCAGGCTGGTTTATTAAGAAAATCGCTATTCGAAAATAACGTCTTTTCGCCTGAGGTCTTTGACGCTGATAAATTCTCATTTATCAATTCAAAGTCCGCCTGATAAGTAATAGATAAAGCTTTACTCTACCGAAGCAAAAGCAGAAATAACTTTTCTGTTTTATGCTTAATCCTCATCAGGACTTTAAAATTCTTTACTTAACCAAGTTAAAACTTAGTTAGAAACGTTGTTTACATCAACAGTAAGACCAGGACCCATAGTTGAGCTCAAAGTGATCTTCTTGATGTATACACCTTTAGAAGTTGCAGGTTTTAACTTTTTCAAGTCAGCAACTAAAGTTTCAACGTTTTGACGGATTGCAGCAGCATCAAAGCCAACTTGACCAATCGCAGCGTGAATAATACCCGCTTTGTCTACACGGTAACGTGCCTGACCAGATTTAGCGTTTTTAACAGCGCCAGCAACGTCAGGAGTTACAGTACCAACTTTAGGGTTTGGCATTAAACCACGTGGACCAAGAATTGTACCGAGCTTACCAACAACACGCATAGCGTCAGGAGCAGCGATTACAACATCAAAGTCAAGGTTTCCACCTTGGATGCTTTCAGCAAGGTCATCAAAACCTACAACATCAGCACCAGCTTCTTTCGCAGCTTCTGCTTGCGCGCCTTGAGCAAATACAGCTACACGTACAGTTTTACCAGTACCTGCAGGTAATGTAGTCGCACCACGAACAACCTGATCAGATTTACGTGGATCTACGCCAAGGTTTACAGAGATGTCTAAAGATTCTTTGAACTTTGCAGCAGGCAAGCTGTTAAGAACCTGTACTGCTTCTTCCAAAGTGTAAACTTTGTTCGCTTCAACAGCAGCAGCAATGGCTTTTTGACGTTTAGTTAACTTTGCCATGTCTTATAGCTCCACTTCCAAGCCCATAGAACGTGCAGAACCAGCGATGGTACGAACACGCGCGTCTAAGTCAGCACCAGTTAAGTCTGGTTCTTTAGTAGTCGCGATTTCTTCTAATTGAGCACGAGTCAACTTACCAACTTTAGTTTTGTTAGGTACAGATGAACCCTTTTGGATACCAGCAGCTTTCTTAAGAAGAATAGAAGCTGGAGGAGTTTTCATGATGAATGTGAACGACTTGTCGTTGTACACAGTAATCACTACAGGGATTGGAAGACCTGGTTCAACTTTTTGTGTAGCAGCATTGAATTCTTTACAGAATGCCATGATGTTTACACCACGTTGACCTAGTGCAGGACCAATCGGTGGAGATGGATTTGCTTTACCAGCTGGAACTTGCAGCTTGATATAGCCGTCAATCTTCTTAGCCATTTTAAATACCTCTGGGTACAAACGCCGTTAGGCTCCCCAATTTCTACGTAACAATACTGTTACAACAACAATGCCCGATAAAATCGGGCGCTTTTCAACCAATTAAGATTAAATCGTTTTTTCGACTTGGCGAAATTCGAGTTCAACCTGAGTTGGTCGATTAAACACGTTAATCGTCAACGTTAAACGTGACTTATCGTATTGAACCTCTTCCACCACACCTTTAAAGTCTGTGAATGGACCGTCAATAACAAGTAATTCTTCACCTGGCTCAAACATCGTCTTAGGACGTGGGGCTTCACCAGTATTACGTACACGCGCAAGAATCGCATCTGCTTCACGTTGAGTGATTGGCGCAGGTTTTTCAGGTGTACCACCAATAAAACCTAATACTTTTGGACACTCTTTAACAATGTGCCAAGTATCGTCATTCATTTCCATTTCAACTAACACATAGCCAGGAAAGAATTTACGCTCAGATTTACGCTTCTTACCATCCTTCATTTCTACCACTTCTTCGGTAGGAACAAGGACATCACCAAAGCTATCGGCAACAGCGCTACGCTGGATTCGTTCTTTAAGTGAACGCATCACTTGTTTTTCATAACCAGAATAGGCATGAATAATGTACCAACGTTTCATAGCTCTTTTACCCGATAATCAACTTAATTAACCAACCCAAACCATAGTCAAAACACCATAAAACTAATGATGCAACAACTACAACCAATAGAACCTGCCACGATGTTGTGACTGTTTCTTGTTTTGTTGGCCAAGTTACTCGACGCAATTCGACTCGTGCATCTTTCAGCAAACGAACGAAGCCTTTACCTTGATGGGTGGCGTATAATAAACCTAAAGCCACAACGATACAAGCAAAAATTACCCCAACGCGCACCCAAACATCATTTGCAGGGGCCCAATACGCTGGTAAATGCTGATTCACCATGGTAGCCGAGAGCAATAATGCAATTGCTATCACCCATAGAACGATATCTAAAGGCGAACCAGAACGAACAACTTCAGCAGAATTATTTCTTTGAGGAATTGGCGCGTCGCTCAATGCGTCACGCGATTTATCATTCGACATTTTTGTACTCGTCGTAGAACTCGCGACTTATTATATGAACAACTAAGCCAGCATCAAGCTTTTTATTTCAAAATATGGCAGGTCAGGAGGGACTCGAACCCCCAACATTCGGTTTTGGAGACCGACGCTCTACCAATTGAACTACTGACCTATAAAGCAAGTTGAGAGCCAAAGCTCTCAACTTGAGACGTAATTCGTCACTATATTATGCTTATGCAGTTACTTTAGCAACAACACCAGCACCTACAGTACGACCACCTTCACGGATCGCAAAACGTAGACCTGGGTCCATTGCGATTGGGTGGATTAATTCTACTGACATTTCAACGTTGTCACCTGGCATTACCATTTCAACGCCTTCTTTCAACTGGATCGCACCAGTTACGTCAGTTGTACGGAAGTAGAACTGTGGACGGTAACCATTTAAGAATGGAGTGTGACGACCACCTTCTTCTTTAGAAAGTACGTATACTTCTGCGTCGAATTTAGTGTGCGGCTTGATTGTACCTGGTTTAGCAAGTACTTGACCACGTTGTACTTCTTCACGCTTAGTACCACGAAGTAAGATACCACAGTTCTCACCTGCACGGCCTTCGTCAAGAAGTTTACGGAACATTTCTACGCCAGTTACAGTTGTTTTAACTGTATCTTTAATACCAACGATCTCTACTTCTTCACCAACTTTGATGATACCAGCTTCAACACGGCCTGTTACTACTGTACCACGACCAGAAATTGAGAATACGTCTTCGATTGGCATCAAGAATGCTTTGTCGATTGCACGCTCTGGCTCTGGGATATAAGAGTCAAGTGCTGCTACAAGAGCAAGAACTGATTCTTCACCGTAAGGACCAGCTTCACCGTTAAGCGCTGCAAGAGCTGAACCACGGATTACTGGAGTGTCATCACCTGGGAAGTCATAAGTAGAAAGAAGTTCACGTACTTCCATTTCTACTAATTCAAGTAATTCTTCGTCATCCACAAGGTCGCATTTGTTTAAGAATACGATGATGTAAGGTACACCTACCTGACGAGAAAGAAGGATGTGCTCACGAGTTTGTGGCATTGGACCGTCAGTTGCAGCACATACAAGGATCGCGCCGTCCATCTGAGCAGCACCAGTGATCATGTTTTTAACGTAGTCGGCGTGGCCTGGGCAGTCAACGTGTGCGTAGTGACGAGTTGGAGAATCGTATTCTACGTGTGATGTATTAATTGTAATACCACGTGCTTTTTCTTCAGGTGCTGAGTCGATTTGTGAGTAATCTTTCGCTTCACCGCCGTAAGTTTTTGCACAAATTGTTGCAATCGCAGCAGTTAAAGTTGTTTTACCATGGTCAACGTGACCGATTGTACCCACGTTTACGTGTGGTTTATTACGTTCAAACTTGGCTTTAGCCATGATGATCTTCCTCGTTTACGTCGAACCACCTACAAATGGCGCTGAGCTAACTCAGTTTATCGACATATCGCCTAAAAAAAACTAGACACCTAATACTTGAAAAGCAGACTATATAGCCTGCTTTTTGAAAACTTTGTGGAAATCCACATTAAACTTTAATATCTGGAGCTCTTATCGAGATTTGAACTCGAGACCTCTCCCTTACCAAGGGAGTGCTCTACCACTGAGCTATAAGAGCGACTATCCTTCGATGGAGCGGGAGACGAGGATCGAACTCGCGACATGCAGCTTGGAAGGCTGCCGCTCTACCAACTGAGCTACTCCCGCAACGTTGGTAATAACCACTTCACTCGAAGTTTAGAGATGGTGGTGAGAGAAGGATTCGAACCTTCGAAGCTTTCGCAACAGAGTTACAGTCTGCCCCCTTTGGCCGCTCGGGAATCTCACCAATATCGCACTTATCTACAGTGCCGTTCTTTACTCAATCAACTCAACACTTTAAAATGGTGCCGGCACACGGATTCGAACTGTGGACCTACTGATTACAAGTCAGTTGCTCTACCAACTGAGCTATGCCGGCGTTTCTTAGTGTTTCGTACGTTTCGTATCGGAACGGTGTGCAGTTTAGCAAAACTTCCAAACGATGCAAGCGGTTTTTTAAAAAAAAACCGCTAAAAACTCATAAAATCAATCCGTTTGATGATAATTCAACCGCTTTGATCACTGCGCGAGCTTTTATTTGGGTTTCATTCCACTCAGATTCTGGATTTGAGTCAGCAACTAGCCCTGCACCAGCCTGTACATACACCTTTTTATCACGGATAACACAAGTACGGATTGCAATCGACATATCCATTTCACCATGCCATCCCAAATAACCAACAGCCCCGCCAAAAACTCCCCTTTTCACAGGTTCTACTTCATCAATAATTTCCATTGCACGAATTTTTGGGGCACCTGATAACGTTCCTGCTGGAAAGGTGGCTTTAAATACATCAAGTGCATCGATATCATCACGCACTTCACCTTGTACATTTGAAACAATATGCATGACATGTGAATAACGCTCGATCACCATTTGATCCGTGACTTGGACTTTACCTATTTTCGATACACGCCCTACATCGTTTCGCCCAAGATCAATCAGCATTAAATGTTCAGCAATCTCTTTTTCATCAGACAGCAAATCTTTTTCTAATGCTATATCTTCTTCTTTAGTTTTACCGCGCGGTCTAGTTCCTGCCAAAGGTCGAACTGTAGCAATACCATTTTCTAAACGAGATAAAATTTCCGGTGATGAGCCAACAATATGAAATGGTTTTTTATCAGTAATCGTTTGCCCTTGAACCAAGAATAGATAAGGTGATGGATTTAAATGACGTAATGCACGGTAAACCTGTAAAGCTTCTCCATCAAAATCAGAAACCATACGCTGCCCAGGTACAACCTGCATCACATCGCCTGCACGGATATACTCCTTAACCTTCTCTACCGTCTCTAAGAATTTTGCTTTACCAGTAATTGATTCAAAATGCGGAGGCGTATGTGGTCGCGCTTGCAAACTAACTGGAGTCGCCAACAACTGTTCTAATTGATCTAATTTTTGTTGAGCGTCTTCATAAGCATTACTCTGCTCTGTATCCGCATGCACAATTAAAAATAGCGTATCTTTAAGATTATCAAAAACAATGACTGTCTTTGAGAGCATCAACCATAAATCTGGTAGCGTAATCGGATCAGCCGCAGGTACATTCTTTAAACGTGGCTCGATGTAGCGGACAGCATCGTAGCCCAAATAACCCACCAAACCGCCCGTAAAGCTTGGTAAGTCCGGTAAGAGTTTAGCCGCAGGAACTTTAAATTGTTTTTGGAATTCACGGATATATTGGAATGGGTCTAGACAATTTTGCTGTGTTACTGATCCGTCAGCATGTTGTATAGATAAAACACCAGCGTTACAGGAAAAAACTGTTGATTCGCCTAAACCAATCATAGAGTAGCGCGCCCAGTTTTCACCCCCTTCAACAGACTCAAATAAGTAAGCCTGTGTTTGATCCTTAAAACGAGCAAAAACAGATAATGGGGTTTCTGTATCCGCTAAACGTTGACGATAAACAGGAATAGTATTGTAACCAGCAGCCTTAAGTTGCTCGAATTGCGCTAATGTTGTCATGAATCTTCTCTAATATGGTTTCGATTTAAAAGTGTGTTTTTCTAGATTCGGTTTAGACACGCCATCGAAAAACCATACGCTTATTCATTCTTATCTCCATTTTCTTCATTAGACAATTAACTCAGCAAGACTATCAACAACTTGCTGAGGTTGGCAATCATAGATATTCTCTCCATGATTATAGCCATAGCTAACCACAATACAATCAATTCCAGCACGACGTGCAGCTTCAATATCATTACTTGAGTCACCAATCATCAATGATTGTGAAGCAGATATTTTTAGGCTTTCCATGCAATGCAATAATGGTAGTGGGTGCGGCTTTCTTTCAGGTAAGCTATCTCCTCCAAGTACAACTTGAAAATAAGAAGAAAGCTCTAGCTCATCCAGTAACCCTTGAGCAAGTTTGACAGGCTTATTAGTCACACATGCCATTTTGATATTCAAAGTTTGGCAATGTTTTAAAAACTCAGGTACGCCTGGGTAAATTTGAGTATTCACACACAGCTCCGCACCATATACCTCTACAAATTTCTGTAATAAAACTTTATGTTGTTCAACATCTAATTTTCCAAATACATGAAGCAGAACACTCTCACAAAGTTTTGAAGCCCCTTTACCTACCCATTCCCGTATTTGTGCTTCTGTTACCAATGGCCAACTGAGTGATTGCAGACTTAAGTTCATAGACCGATATAAATCGGCAGCGGAGTCAACCAACGTTCCATCTAGATCAAATAAAATTAAATCGCGCTTACTTAGTTGTGCAACAGACATTTTCTTCTACTCAAAATTAAAAAGGCATGCGTTTAGCATGCCTTGATTGTAAAAGCACCAACGAATTATTTAAAGAATAACCACGCCAATACAGCTAAAATCACTAAAATAATAATGGTCACTAGACCAATAGATGCATTCTTTTGCTGCTCTTTCTCTTCAGTAACCCGAGAAACTGGCTCCTCAATAGCAACAGGAGTTTGTTCTGGCTGAGCATGAATATCCACCCCTTCAGGAATCGGTGCTGGTTTTGGCACAGAAACGCGCTGAGGCATTCCATCACGACTCACTTCAGTTTCTGCTGCACGCTCCGCAATACTTGGCATACCTTGATCGCTTAAATCTTGTGTCGGTGCAGTTTGTACTGGCTCCACCTCAATTTCAGGTAAATCAGTATTTTCTTGTGCAGGGGCGAAAACTGAAAATTTTAAACTTGCGAATTGAACAATATCACCATCATGCAACTGTTTTTCTTGCTCAATACGAATATCGTTCACAAACGTACCATTCGATGAATTAAGGTCTTGCACCCATAGCGCTTGATCTTTTAACAGCAATGCTGCATGGCGTCGTGAAATTTCAGCAGCCTGTAGTAATAAATCGGCATCTTGATGACGTCCCACCAACATATCACGATCAACATTAATTTCTTGGCCAGTAAATTCACCAGTAATTGCTTGTAATTTCCAAGTCATGCCTATGTCCTATTCATTTTTTATTAATCATAACATGCTACTACGGCGCTGTGCTTGGACGCAGTGTCGTTGTTGTTACTGTATTTTTAGTACGATTAATTTCAGGATCAGGCAACTGTAGGGTTTGCTTTTGGACGGTAGGTTCTACAGCTACCGGCGTAGTTATGGTCGAACTTTTACCACCTGATGGAACCTGTTGGTAATTTTTTGGCTTGGAGGCAATACTCGGCGGGGTCATTTTTTGGTTATAAATATCATCAACTTGCTCAGGTAATTTTGCAAAGTTGCCATTTTTATCCATAGCCAATTGCAAGCTATAAAGTTGATTATAGCGCTGCTGAGATAAACGGCGTACATCATTTGCATCGCCCACAATTGTTGGGTGAATAAAAACGAGAAGGTTACGTTTTACATTGCTTCTGTTATCTGATCGGAACAATCGCCCAACATAAGGAATACTACTTAAACCAGGTATACCTTGTCTTGAAAGCGAAGTGTCATCCGACACCAAACCACCTAGCACCACAGTCTGCCCATGCTCGGCTAAAACAGCTGTTTTAATAGCGCGTTTACTTGTCACCAAGTCAGCTGCTTGCCCACGGCTATCTTGAACAGCAGAAACTTCTTGCTCTACTTCTAAACGAACAGTACCCCCTTCACCGATATGTGGAACAACTTTCAAGGTCACACCGACATCTTTACGCTCAACAGTTGTATAGGGATTGATACCTGTACTATTGGTAGTAACCGACCCTGTGACAAATGGAACGTTCTGACCTACAACAATATAAGCTTCTTCATTATCCATCGTCACAATGGACGGTGTCGAAAGTAAGTTTGATTTAGTATTGGTTTTGAGAGCCTGAATTAGTGCACCATATGCCTTACGAGAATTATCAAAATTGCCCAATCCTAAAGTTGCACCATTACCTTTATTAGCTCCATTAGCGATAGCAGATGCAGCTCCAGCCGAACCACCCGATAAATAACCAGCAGCGATAGAAGATAAACTCGCCCCTACATTACTAAAGCTAAGTAAACCAATCCCACTAGATAAATCACCGAGTGCCCATTGAATTCCAAGTTGATCTGCATCATCTCCAGAGACTTCAATAATTGCGGCCTCAATAAGCACTTGTTGACGACGAACATCTAGTTGTTGAATCGCTGATTCAATTTCACGCATTAATTGGGGATCAGCTTTAACTACTAATGAGTTCTGAGCATTATCTGCAATAATACTCACACCGTTTTGATTAAAGCTGGTGATATTATTCTGATTACTACTGTTCGAATTACCGTTTAGGTTAATTGCAGGAGTTGAAATTGAGGCACCATTTGAACCCGATGTATTTGAACCAGAATTCTGGTTATTACCAATTAAACTATTAATCGGATTCGATGAGTTAGATGAATTATTACTATTATTCGATGAAGATACTGCCTGTCCTGTGACTAAGCCTTGCAAAATTTCAGACAAGTTTTTAGCACTGGCATACTTCAAACGGAAAACTTTTAAGCCACCTAAACGATCTGCCGAAGGTACATCCAGCATCTCAATCATATGACGAATACGTTTACGTGTTTGCGGATCACCTTTTATTAAAATACGGTTTGTCCGATTATCAGCAATAATACGAATACGGGCACCACTAAAATCTTTAGATGCGCCTGTTGCGCTCATCGCTTCAAGCTGGGTAATAATTTCTTCTGCTTGGCTCGACTGAAGCGTGATCGCTTCAATATCATTTTGCCCAGTTCCATCCAAGTTACGAATAATATTTTCAAGTTGATAAATATTCGCAGCTCTATCAGAAACAATAAGTGCATTGGTTCCTGCAATTGCCGCCATATGTGCAAATTGTGGCATTAAGGGACGGAGTGCTGGAATTAAGTCATTTGGATTAGTATTTTCCAGCCAAATCACACGTGTAACGATTTGATCACCACGGACCCTATTTCTAGAATCATAAGGAATTCCCGAGTTTTTAACATTGCTATCCGGTACAAGCTTAATGGTATTACCAGAAGGAATTGCAACCACCCCGTTTACATTTAAGACCCCAAGAAATAGGTCATAAACTTCATCTTTATTTAATGGCTTATTAGAAATAACCGTGACATTACCACGTACTCTCGGATCTACAGCGAAGTTCTTTCCTGTAATGTCTGCAACTTCATTAATAAAGGCAGTTAAGTCAGCATCACGTAAATTGATCTTCCATGTTTGGGCATAGGCACTGCTACTTACTGTCGCAATCAATGGGGCTGCTGCAAGTAATGCCCAAAGTGGACGTTGATGATTCAATAAAGCCATAACTCGCGATATTTCCTAACTCTTATGGTGACGTGTTATCACTAAAAATTTTGTTGTATGGTCATCACTTGATCACCACGTTTTATTTCTATTTTTACTTGCCCTGCTCGACGAGCCTGCTCAAGTAATTGCACATCCGTTTGCCCTTGCCCAACCGTTTGACCATTCAAAGAGACAATTCGATCGCCAGGCCTTAAACCTAACTTATTTCTAAGTGCAGTCGGTGTACGTTCTGTAACTTCATAGCCTTCACCTGAGTTACCACTTACCCCCATATCTCGGAGGTATTGCTCTCGGTTACCTTGCATCTGCTGGATCGCTTGTCCCAATGCCTGTTGGGCCGTATTCATAGGCTCTGTAGATTGAGATGGTGTAGCACTTTGTTGTGAAGCATCCGGAGTCATTGGTTGATATAAACCATTTGGCAAACCTTTGAACTGAAGTTCACGGGTACTGCCATTTCCTTGACTCAACACAACACGATCCCAATACACCTCTGCCAATTGGTAAGAAGTTGAACCAATGGTTTCACCAACTCGATAACGCTCAGCAGTATTATCAATTTTAATAACAGCAGAGGAAAACCGGTTTGGATAGCCGACCATTACACCCTGCAATTCTAAATTCACGCTTTCTTGAGCCGCATTGGCAGAAGGTTCGTTAAAAAGTGAAAAAGTACTAATATTTGGTATTTGTGGTTGTTGAGAACCGAGTTCTACCCGATCAAATTGCATCAGTTGAGGAGGCGCAATCACCAACCAAAAAAATGAAGCGAGTTTCCAGCATAACCATAAAATTAAAATGGCAAGGACCACTACACTCAGTCGATCTAATTTTTGCCATTGCAATTGCTGTAATTTATCAATCCATACTTTCATTAGTTACCACCTTGTAATAATGGTTGGCGAGAACTAATGACAAAAGTATCCAAACCAGCTTTACCGTCATATGATGGAACATTGAGTAATAAACGCTGTGTGAGCTGAACATCCAGCATCATATTGGCATCTAGTAAAAGATTGGCCATTTTTTGATTACGCTGATCACGGATGTCCACTTGTAGCTGTCCGTTCTGGTCAGTTAATTGCCCACTTAAAGAAGGCATATTCATACGATCTTGACGATCACCAATATTATAAATGAGCGCTCCACCACCCCAATGCAATTGCCCATCAACTGCCGCAAAGCCTTGCTCTTTTTTATAATTAAATTGGATATCTTTAAGTTGAATACTATTTACAGGCCATTGCCAATTTACAATTTGCTTCAGTGTTTCTGGAGCAATCTGGCCATTCATATCCCTTACAATAACTTTTTTTCCAAAACCATACGCCATAATCCCCGTTAATTGCGTATTACCACTATGAATATCAACATCTGCAGCAAAGCGTAATAAAAGTAAGTCTAGCGGTCTCGTTTTCCAGTGGATAGTGCCTCGTAACGCTCCACGGTGCCAGTCTGCCTGCCCCTGCCAGATATTGCCACTTACATTATGGACAGTTTGATTATTCTTTGAAAATTTAGAGATAAGCCAAGTCGCCGGAATCTGTAAAATAATAAAAATTAAAAATGCAATGAGGGCAAAAAACCACCACTTCCATTGCTTAGACTTTTTCTTCATTCAGCCTTACCAACATGCAAATTATCATCCTTATATGAGAGTTCCTCTCTAGTCTGACATTATGCATACTTTTTCAACATCGCCAATTCACTTCATATAAAAAAACCAAGCAATCGGGCTTGGCGTCTCGCTAAAGACTATAAGTTGAACGTATGACAAAATCATGAAATTTACGATTGATCTTGCTAAATGAAAATTTAGTCTCAACAATGCTCTTAATTAGGAATTCAAGCACCTTATCGAATATTCATATTTAAAATTAAATTTTTTTAATTCTTTTTAAAAATAAAAAAGCCAAGCAGAATCGCTTGGCTTTTTAAGAGACAATACAATTAGATTAAGAAATCTTCAAGTTTTGCACCTTTTTCAATTTCAGCAACTAACCAACGTGGTTGTTTACCGCGACCCGTCCAAGTCTCTTCAGCATTGTTTTTGTTACGGTAACGTGGTTCTACAGATTTACGTGTTGTTTTCTTACGTTTTTGAGCGCCAAATTCTAGAAGTTGTTCAACACTAAAACCTACATTTTCAGCAATCTCGATAATTTGATTATAAGCATCTTCGATTGCTTGATCTTTTTTGCTTGCAATTAAAGCTTCTGCTTCTTCTTGTAAGCGTTTTAACTCTTCAACAGATAATTCACTAATATCCGGTTTCATTAATAAATACTCCAGTCTTACTGACAATTCAAATAATACAGACAAAATTTAAAAACATTAAATCATAACCAATAGTATTTATAATCTATTCAATAAGCAATAGTTTGAAAGTCAAGTTCATCAGAATAACGCTATAAATTTACTTTTTAATTACATTAGTAATTATAATTGTAATATATTTTCTTAATATTTATTTAAGCTAAATGTATTAAATCATGCCCAACTGATTTTTCTAATTCAATAATTTTACTTTTTACTTCACTTGGTATTTCACATTTTAATCCTGTCATTTTATTCACACAAACCATAACTGCTTCACCTGTAGCAACGATTTGCTGCTGAGATTCACTCCATAATATATAAGCCATACGGAACGCGCTCTTACGTAGCTCTTCTACACGAACCCCTACTTTCAATACATCTGGATAAAACACAGGTTTTAAATATTTGCACTGACTTGAAGCAACAACAGTATATATATTTGGAGTCAATATATTTACATTTTCCATATATAAAATACGTGAGCTTTCAATATATCTATAATATTGCACATTATTGACATGACCAAAAGCATCCATATCTCCCCATGCTACTTTCTGGTCGTATATTACAGGGTAGACAGACAGTTCTTTCATTTTTACCTCAGATTTTAAATTTTAAAAAATTCGCATCATTTTCAAAGATTAGGTTTAACTGTTTGATTAACTCATCATCTTCTTTTAAGGTTGATTTAATACGTAAATAGCTCATTAAAATATTATCAGGGTATAAACTTAATAATATTTCTGCTTCAGCTTGACGACCTGTTGCCATGTAAACATGCCATTTTGCAAATGTTAAAACTGGCAAATTCATATATTGAGATTCAAATTGATTAATCTTTTCTTCAACATCGGCATAGTCAGGAACCTGCTTAAGCAATTGTTGCTGAAACCATAAGTAAAATACGTCCGGATCGAATTGCTCTTTGAGTAAATGCAAGGTTAATACTTCATGCTGAATACTCATTTCTGGCATACGGGCCAAAAGTTTTAACCATAACAATTTACTGCTATAAGGTCTGGTTTGAATTTCTGACTCTAAATCCAGATAGCGCTGTTGCAGTGCTTGTAAATCATCTATTGAAGCTTGATCAAACTGTTGAAGAAGTTGTTGTAGCCATAAATCACGATGTTCAGCGTCCAACAAACCATATTTCATAGAACGCAAGTATACCCATGGTTGTTGTAAAGCAAGCTGGCCCCAAAGCGCTGTTAAACGTTGTTGATATGCTGTCTCAATCTCTTCAAGCCATGGCGATAACTGATGCTGATATAAAAACTCAAGATGGGTTAAGGCACGTTCAGCTTCGTTTTGTGCCAAGAATATTTCAATACGCTGTAATTCTGCTAACTCAAAAGCCATTGGGGGGGATTGATCCAAGGCCTCTAAAGCTTTTTGGTAATCTCCACTTAAAACTAGAAATTTGGCATCAATAATATTTTTTAGAAGGCCTGATTGAGTAAAAACACGTTCGATAAATACCCGTTGATCTTCAGCAGCCTCTAATAACCAGACAATACCTAATTGTTCATACGGATGAAGGTTTTTAAACTGAAAAATATTCTCTCTCTTTCTTTGTTCCCGAGAAGAATAACGCTTAATCCAAAGCCATATCACCTGAGCAATAAAGCTCATCACAACAAACGTAAAGACTAATCCCCATACATTTGTTTGCAATTGCAATTGCCGCCAGTAAATATAAACATATCCCATACCATAGCCATAACTTAATAAAGCCAAGGCTGCGAAAAGGACTAAGCTAATTAAAAAGTAAACCCACAGGAGATGCTTCATGTGTCCTCCTTATGAGCCGATTAGACCAAGTGTCGATAATTTAGGAACAGGCACTACTGATAAATGTGCCACTTTAGCAATACGGTTTTTGAGTTGTTGGCTAGTCGCATCGGGTAATTCATTTAGTTTTTGCATTACTGTCTGCAACTCATTTTGATATTCAGCCATTTTTCCTTGGTTTAAAGCTTGCTCAGCAATTAATAGCCTTAATTGCACTTCTTTAAGCACTACACTTCGGTTCATTAAATTAATAGACGGCGTTTCTACTTTCTCAATACGGAACCATTTTTTCCACCATGACACAGCCTCGGATTGGTCCATCTCAAATTTAGGCTGTTGTAAGGCTTGCTGAATATTTTTATCAATATTCTGGAGTAAATCATCAATGAGTTGATGTCGCTGATTTTGAGCAAGTACAAACTGTTGAATCGCCTGCTTATCTTGCTCAAGAGCCTGATTTAAGCTGTGTTGTAATGCAGGAGCAATTCCATATTGTGGTAGGGTTTGCTGTAGTTGGGTTAGATGATCTACAGCATAAATAAATTGCTGTTGGTCAATTGCAAACTGGATTAACTCTAATTTTTGTTTAATTAATACGGTCGGTGCAATTCCGGTTTGAACAACTTCTGTCGTTGCTAAAGGCGTTGTTTTAGAATTATGACTTGGTTGATTTTGAATTTGTCTTTGCAAAGCAACCAATTGATCATTCAAATTGGCATATTGCTGTTCAGATTGCAGCAAGCTTTGCTGAAGTTCAGGGACGGTACGAGAAATTTGCCACATATCGTAGCTGAGCTTAGCCACCCAAGCGATGCCCAGCAAAATGATGATAGAAACAAGTTTTCTCATACGAATCCTTATAATGCCTGAATGTGATGAATCATCCCCGAAGGCGATAAATTTTCAAGTTGAATAATGTGAAAATGAGCTTGTTGCTGATCGCGATAGTCTTTAACAAGTTGAAAAAGGCGTGGTCCTAAAACTAAATATACGCAATCAGGTTGTGCCTTATTTTTTAAACAAAGCTCTAACCAGTATTTCCAGCTCGCCTCACTGGTAATTAAGACGAGCCATTTATCTAAATTATAATTTGAATTCTGTGTCAGATGTTTGAATGTCGAATATGAAGCTTGCGGACACTGCCGGCGATATAGAACAAAATTTAAAATCTGAATTCCTTGCTGTTGCAAAGTTTCCATCATAAATTGACGGCCGCCTTCCCCTCTCCAAAAAGCCACACTACCTGATTTTTGCATATGATGAAGAAGAGGCAAGTTAAGCATTCCCTCGGAAGTTTCAACCTCAGGAACATGCGCTTCAATCCCATAGTCGTGAAGACGATTAGCCGTCGCCTGCCCCACCGCAATCCATTGAATATGTTTTAGCTCATCTATTTTTAAACCACTTTGTGTTAAATACTGCATCCCCACATCAACAGCAGTGGGACTAACCACTACAATCGCTTGTGCGCCAGTTAACTGCTGATAGAGTTGAGAGAGTGATTCTGAAAAAGGTTGAGCAACCAGTTCTAAAAGAGGTAAAGACTCGACCTGAAACCCCTTATTCTGCAAAGCATGAGTTAATTCAGCCGCACGCGAGTCAGGTCGGGTATTAATAAACAACATAGCGTTAGTAGAGGGCCTTTAATAAATCACCAGCGCCTTGATCAAGTAAGTTCCGAGCAAGGTTTTCACCTAATTGCTGAGCATTATTCGCTTCATCTGTAAGCTCAGCCCGTAATAATGTTTGCCCATCAACACTCCCTACACGGCCTTCAATATGAATTTTTCCATCTTGGAGTGTTGCATAACCTGCAATCGGCACCTGACAACCACCTTCAAGATACGCATTGAATGCTCGCTCAGCACGTACACATACATCTGTCTCTGGGTGTAGAAGTGGCTGAATTAAAGTCAACACTTCTTGGTCATCTGCGCGGCATTCCAAACCAAGAGCGCCCTGACCAACCGCAGGCAAACTTACACTTGGCTCGATACAGTGGCGAATGCGTTCTGCCAATCCTAAACGTTTTAAACCAGCACTCGCCAAGATAATAGCATCATATTGACCATCGTCTAGCTTCGCTAAGCGGGTACCGACATTACCACGTAAATCAATAATTTGTAGATCTGGACGTTGTTTTAAAATTTGTGATTTACGACGTAAACTTGAGGTGCCAACTTTTGCTCCTTGCGGCAAATCAGCAAATTTTTCAAATTGATTCGAAACAAAAGCATCTAACGGATCTTCACGTTCGCAAATTACGGCCAAAGTTAAACCTTCTGGTAATGCCATTGGAACATCTTTCATTGAATGTACAGCAAGGTCCGCACGACCATCTAAAAGTGCTGCTTCCAATTCTTTAACGAACAACCCTTTGCCACCAATTTTTGCTAAAGGTGTATCTAAAATTTTATCGCCCTGCGTGACAAACTTAACCAACTCCACCGTTAAATCTGGGTGAAGCTCCTGTAAACGGGCACGAATATGTTCTGCCTGCCAAAGAGCAAGTGGGCTTTGTCGTGTAGCAATTTTCAAGGTTTTCATAAATTCAAGCATGGGCTGGTCAAACAATACACCCTAAACTTAACTTGATCCCTTAAAATTGCAAGTAAAATCTCACAAGCAAAAATAAGATGAATACAGGTTAAAGTTGGTGTATCCGTTCTCTAAGGGTAGATAAATGACGGCGGCTTACGGAAAGTCTTTCATCTAAGCCACGTAAGCGAACCTGATATTGGCCCGAACTTACTAGCTCCAAACCATCTAAATAAGCAATCGAGACCAATGCATTACGGTGAATACGGATGAACTGATCTGCGAACTCAGTTTCAAGTTCTTTAAGTGTTTCGTCAATCAATACGCTGCCATTTTTATGACGTACCGTGACATATTTCTGATCTGCTAAAAAGTAATAGATATTTTCAACAGGAATTAGCTCAACCCCACGATAGGTTTTAGCAGCAATTTGATGACGTTGTGTTTTTAAATCCTGTAAAAGCTCAGGTTTAGGCAAAGCGCTGAGCTGCGCTTGCGTTAGCTGGGTTAATTGCTTAAATGTCTGCTCCAGCTCTTGAGGATCAATGGGCTTAAGAAGATAAGCTTGTGCTTGTGACTTAAATGCCTCCAATGCATGCTGATCATAAGCTGTGCAAAACACTATGGCAGGTCGAGGATTAAGTTGGCTTAATTGCTCCGCACAGACGAGACCATTCATACCCGGCATCTGGATATCAAGTAAAATCACATCTGGGTGATGAAGCCGTGCCTGTTCCAAGGCATCTTGGCCATGATGAGCTGTTGCGACAACCTCATGTCCCATCTTTGAAACTAAACGTGACAATCGTTCCACTGCAAGTGGTTCGTCATCACAAATTAGCACCTTCATTCATCCTCCTTGTCACCGTTAACTTGGTCCATTTTTTTATGGTTAACTCTGACTGACTTATTATTTTGATTGGTATTGATAGCTCATAATAGTGGTATATAAAGCCTCACCCTTATATACCTGGAATCTCACTGAATTCCCATAATACGCTTTTAAGCGCTGTTTAACATTTTCAAGAGCGATTCCATGCCCTTTCCGTGAATTTATTGTATCGTGTGTATAAGGGTTGGTAATGACTATACTGACCTGATTTTGCAATATTTCAACCAATACCCCAATGGTTGCTTTACCCATCATTGGCTCTACCCCATGAAAAATACTATTCTCTAATAAAGGTTGTAATGTCAATAAAGGAATAGTGACCTGTTTTAATTGCAAAGGTTCAATTTCCACTTTCCATTCGACTTTTAAACGCTCGCCCAAACGTATTTGCTCAATCATTAAATATTGCTTACTAAGCTCAATTTCTTCATGCAAGCTCACTAATTTTAATTCTTGAAAACTCGCCCGAAACAGTCGTGACAGGCTAATTAACATACTTTCTGCTTTATCTGGATCTATCGTTATTAAACTCACCACATTATTTAGACTATTAAATAAAAAATGAGGATGAATGCGAGCCTGCATTGCCTGAATACGGGCATTTAATTCTGCATATTGTTGGTGTAACCATTGTTCTCGAACATATAAATAACGCAGACAAAAGGCCCCTAATAATATTCCATAACTTAAATATAAAGGGACATTGGTAAAATAAATGCTCCAGTCCTGCGCTATAACAGATGTTTTTTTCAAAACTCCAAACTGAAAAAAATTGCTTATTATGGTGGTTACCACAACTATCGCTTGCAGCATAACAAAGCCAATTACCAAAGCATATTTTTGCTGTAGCTGACTAAAAAAATCCTGAAAATGTTCAACCAAGGCAAAAAAAGACAAAATCACCCAGTTAATAAAAACGATATATTGTAAAAGACGTGAGCCGTTTAATGCATGCCAAGACTGCGCTTCAGCCAAAGCTAAAACCAGAGCTAAAACATTACTTGCGATAATTAATTCTAATAAATGTTGCCAACGATCAATTTTCGTAAAAAAATAGGAGGAATTTTGATTTCGATATGCTGTAGAAAACAACTTTGTTTGTTGAGCTTCGGCAAGTGATATACTCTTTTTTATTTTACTGAGCCACCATGACCACATCTTCAAATCCCCCTAATTCAGCAGCCCCAAACCAAACCTCAGGTATGTGGGGTGGTCGTTTTTCTGAAGCGACGGATGCTTTTGTAGCCGAATTTACCGCCTCTGTTCAATTTGACCAGCGTTTTTATAAGCAAGACATCGCTGGTTCTATTGCGCATGCTACCATGCTTGCGAAAGTTGGCGTACTGACAGAAGCAGAACGAGACGACATTATTGAAGGTTTAAGCACCATTCGTGCAGAAATTGAAGCTGGAACTTTTGAATGGCGTATCGATCTTGAAGATGTTCACATGAACATTGAATCACGTTTGACTCAACGTATCGGTATTACAGGTAAAAAACTTCACACTGGCCGTAGCCGTAACGACCAAGTTGCAACTGATATCCGTCTTTATCTCCGCGACGAAATTGACGACATTTTAGGCTTATTAGAGCGTTTACAAAAAGGTTTGTTGGGCTTGGCTGCCAAAAATGTAAATACTATTATGCCTGGCTTTACACACTTACAAACAGCTCAACCGGTAACTTTCGGCCATCACTTGTTGGCATGGTTTGAAATGTTAGTTCGTGATACTGAACGTCTTCAAGACTGCCGTAAGCGTGTTAACCGTATGCCACTTGGTTCTGCGGCTCTCGCTGGTACAACTTACCCGATTGACCGTGCTTATACAGCAGAGTTACTAGGCTTTGAAGCTGTATCTGAGAACTCTCTTGATGCTGTATCTGACCGTGATTTTGCTATCGAATTTAATGCAGCAGCATCTTTAATCATGATGCATTTATCGCGTATGTCTGAAGAACTTATTCTTTGGACTTCTGCACAGTTTAAATTCGTAAATATTCCTGATCGCTTCTGTACTGGTTCTTCAATCATGCCGCAGAAGAAAAACCCTGATGTTCCAGAACTCATCCGTGGTAAATCTGGCCGCGTATTTGGTGACTTAATTAGCTTACTTACGCTTATGAAAGGTCAACCACTGGCTTACAACAAAGACAACCAAGAAGATAAAGAACCTTTATTTGATGCCATTGATACCGTCCGTGGTTCACTCATGGCGTTTGCTGACATGATCCCTGCATTGGTTCCAAATGTTGAAATCATGCGTGAAGCTGCTCTTCGCGGATTCTCTACAGCAACTGATCTTGCTGACTACTTAGTGAAAAAAGGCGTTGCGTTCCGTGATGCGCATGAAATTGTAGGTAAAGCTGTTGCATTAGGTGTTGCTGAAGAAAAAGATTTATCTGAGTTAACACTTGAGCAATTACAACAATTCTCTGACCTAATTACAGCAGATGTATTTGATAAAGCTTTGACACTAGAAGCTTCGGTAAATGCACGTGATCATATTGGCGGAACTTCACCAAAACAGGTTGAAGCTGCGATTGCACGTGCCCATAAACGTCTAGAACAGTTATACGCTTAAGGATACAAAATGAGTCGACAAGTATTTTGCCGTAAATACCAAAAGGAAATGGAAGGATTGGACTTTGCTCCGTTTCCTGGTGCCAAAGGCCAAGAATTTTTTGAAAATGTTTCTAAGCAAGCATGGCAAGAATGGTTACAGCACCAAACTACGCTAATTAATGAAAAACGTTTAAACGTGTTTGAACCAGAAGCGAAAAAATTCCTTGAAGAGCAACGTGAGAAGTTCTTCAATAATGATGAGAGCGTTGAAAAAGCGGAAGGCTGGAAACCAGAATAACAGGTTATTCCAAGCCCATCATTTTAAAAAAGGCAGGTTTATATACATAGACCTGCCTTTTTTTACGTGAAACTTACACAAACATATAAAGCCTTACATAGAGCGCACAGGACTCTACATGACATGAAATGGCTGAAACTTTAATATCAATTCATAGCAAGTAAGACACGATCCCTGTCGTGTTTTTTCTTAATGCACTTGATTTTCTGTCCTGAACTTCCCCCCAAAGTTCGGGACATTTTTTTATCTATTATTTTAAAAAAATAAAAAAGCCTTGTCTGAAACAAGGCCTTTAAATATTTCAGCTCACATATTACTTTTCGTGTACTTTTGCTTCAATTTCTTCAATTTTGGTATGGCGTGCATCAAAGCCTTTTGCCATGTAAATGACTTGTTCAGCAATATTACGAGCGTGGTCACCAATACGCTCTAAAGAACGTAAAACCCACATGACATTAATCACACGAGCAATATGACGCGGGTCTTCAATCATATAAGTCATTAAAGTACGCGTTGCCGACTGATATTCACGGTCGATGTCAGCATCGGCTAAAAGTACACGTAATGCTTGATCTGCATCTAAACGTGCAAAAGCATCAAGTGCGTCATGAATCATGACCCGTACTTGGTTACCAATATGACGTGTTTCCATGTAGCCACGAGGAGAACCGCCCTCTTCACATAGATTTTGCGCAATACGGGCAATTTTTGCAGCTTCATCCCCAATACGCTCTAGGTCAGTATTGGCTTTACTCATGGCAATTACCATACGCAAGTCAATTGCTGCCGGATGACGACGTGCCAAAATCAGCGTCAGCCCTTCATCAATATCACGTTCGTATTGATTGACTGCATTATCTTTAAATTGGACATCAATTGCTAAGTTCGCATCTGTATCAAGCAAAGAATGAATTGCATTGGCAACCTGTTGTTCGACCAAGCCACCCATGGTCATAAACTTTGTGTTCACATCTTGCAAATCTTCATTAAATTGAGAAGAAATATGATGGCTTAACACCGGATTACTCGGACTCAAGGGAAGCCTCCAACATGATGGCGCAGGGATAAAATGATTGAGCATTAAAACACATCAATCATTAAATTTTTATGACAAAATTAAATTTCAGATAAAAGCATTTTTTATTACTGATACGTTAACCAGCTGTTTAATTCAACTAGATCTTTTTCCCCTAGCTGACCTACAGCCGCTTTTAAACGTAATACATTTAATAAATAGTCATACTGAGCATTAAGATAATCCTGTTTTGCTGAAAAAGCATTACGCTGCGCCAATAAAACATCGACCATACTTTTTAAGCCTTCGTTATAACTTGCTTTTGAAGCTTGAGAAACAAGTGCTGAAGAGTCCATTGCTGCCTTTCTTGCTTCAAGTTTTGCTCGGTCAGTATCTACCTGCATAAAAGCACTTTTCACATCGACATTGGCACGGCGAATGGCCGCATCAAGTTGGGCTTGCGCTTTATTTAACTCCACACTGGCTTTTTTAATAGAAGTTCGAGTCCGGCCTCCATTAAATAAGTTCCAGTTCATCTCTACCCCGACCTGATCAAACTTCCCATCAGTCGAAATCAGCGTTTCGGGCGTTTGTTTAGTATAACCATAACTCGCCACTGCATCTATCTGTGGATAAAGTGCAGCTTTTTCCACACGACGTTGATCTTCAGCATATCGCTTTTGTAAACGTGCTTGCTGAATCTTTAAATTTTGTTGTTGGGCTAATCCTAACCACTCATCGAGCTGTGCCGGATAAGGTTTTTGAAAGATAAAATCACTTCTCAATACAGCAAGCTTATCTTGATACGGACCAATATATTCAGATAGTTGCTCTTGAGCCAATAGAAGCTGCACATTGGTAGCAATACGGTTGGCTCGGGCATTTTGATATTGGGCATTTGCTTCACTCACATCACTACGTGCTACCAACCCTTCTTTAAGCTTGGCGCTCATCATATTGAGCTGTTCAAGCAAGGCTTTTTCTTCTTGTAAATATGCAGCGGTAAGTGCCTGCTGACGCAATACATTAAAATAGGCTTCAGCTACATTTAAAACATGATCTTGTTTTTGCAGTCTTAAAGTAATTTCACTAAGGGCAACCGAAGTTTTAACCTGTTTATAACCTTCCCATGCATCCATACGAAAAAGAGGCTGACGGGCAGATAAAGTAGCCTGTTTGGTAGTCGATGTATTACTTACCAAAGCATCGGAAAGTCCTTCCTGATCAACACCAGGAAAATTTGAACGCTTTACCGTTTGTCGATTACGGGTAATATTTCCAGATAATGTAACTGTTGGTAGTAACGCGCCTGTTGCTAAGCCTAAATTAAGCTGATCTGCTTCAAACTGTTGTTGATTCGCTTGCCACGTCGGATCATTTAGTTTTGCGCGCTCATAAGTTTCAACTAAATCTAGAGCAAAACTCGACGATGTAAAACTCCATAAACCCGCAACAAGCATTAATTTTATTTTCATTGTTTAAATCAACGATAAAACTTGGCTTTAAGACTAAGAAAAATTTAATTTAAACTCAAGCCAGTAAAAGTTTTCATTTTTTATGTATTTTCAGGCTTTGATAACATCAAAATACAAATGAAAATCAAAAACATGCCTGCCCACCCAATCCATGAGACACTTTCGCCAACCAAAACAATGGCAAAAATCGCTGCAACAAGAGGTTCAAATAAAGTTAAAGTGGTGGCTTGACTGGCATTTACAGTTTTTAACCCGAAACCAAAAAGCAAATAACCCAAAAACATAGGAATCAGCATCATATAGCCAGCAACAAGTAAATTTGTTGAACTTTGCAGTAGCCCACCACCTGTAATTAATAAAGTTGGAAGCAAGATGACTGCCCCACCTCCCATAATCATGCCCATTGCAGCTTTAGCTGCAATACCTCGGTCTATTAATCTTTTTGCAGCCCATGAATAAAGTGAATAGGTTGCACCCGCTACCAGCCCAAGAAAAATACCAAAAATTTTATTCCATTCATTTGTACTCTCTTGTGCTGCGTGGCTTTCGCCCATAGATAACAAACTTACCCCTACAACACCCAACACAAAACTTAGGAACCATGTTTTAGATAAAACTTTACGGTCAAAGAATCGCTCTAAAACTGCTGCAATGAGTGGAGCCGAACCAATTGAAACCACCGTACCAATCGTAATTCCGGCATAATGCATGGAAGAATAAAAAGCTAGGGGGTATATCCCAACTGCCACAACACCTAAAAGAATAATAGAAATATTTCGCCCAATAAATTGTCGGTGTTCCCGGATGGCCCGAGATGCAATCAATGCCTGTAAAAGCCCACCTCCCCCCATAGCAACCGCGCCAATTGCAAGTGGACCAAGTGTTGGGGCAAATGCTGCGGCTGTCCCCGTGGTTCCCCATAAGAAAGAGGCTACTAAAATTGCAATAGTGCCACCATAACTACTATTTTTAATAAGGCTAATCATGTTGGCATTCTCGATCTAAAACATCTTCTGCCATTTGTCTCGCTAATTGAAGTTGACGGCTACTACCCTCTAAACCAGCTCTTGCCATCGACCCTTCTAATAAAAAAGAAAGTTGTGAGGCGATATAGCTAACACGCTGTGAATCTTTTAATAAGCGATTTAAATGCTCGGCAACAATCGCCTCAACTTGTTCTTTATGCTGTCTTACAGCATTTCGCCCTGAACTATTTGCTGGGAACTCTGCGGCAGCATTTAATAGCCCACATCCTCTAAAACCCTTTTCATAAGCAAACTCGGCATGATCTTGATAGGCATCAAATACGGCCAAAATAGCTTCTTTCGCTGTTTTTGTTTTTTCTAAACGCTTTTGATAAAGGTCTAACCACTCTTGATGTCGTGCAGCAATATAGGCATCAACAAGTTCACCTTTTGAAGAAAAATTATTGTAAAGCGACATTTTAGCTACATCTGCTTTAGCCGTAACCGTATTAATTCCTGTTGCAGTAATGCCATCGTTATAAAACAGTGTTGCCGCTGCATCGAGAATTTTCTGTCTTGCTGTTCTATCATTCATAGCTTTTACTTAAGTAGACCGACCTACCTAATAATAAAGATTTCTAACAGTGATGCAATCTTTTTAAGCGTTATAATTTGAGCAATATCAATTTCGATAAAAATATAAAGATGAAAAAAATTCTAATGATGAGTATGTGCGGCGCACTACTTTTAACTGGCTGTAATAAAACATCACAGCAAGATCAAACTGTATCTAAAGAGCAAAAATCAACTGCGCAAAAGGCCACCGAACAGCGAGACAGTAGCTGCTTACAAATTATGGTAGCCATGCACACGATTAATCAGAACAGTAAAATAGAAGACTTAAATCAAATTAATGAAAAGCTTAAAACCTGTGTTCCTTCGTTAAAAAATGAGGAACAGCTTAAGCTAATTGATGCATCAACAACCATGTATCAACGTTTTATTAAACAAGACTACACTGAAAAAACAGGGAGAGCTTTTGAAGCATTTGGCTATGCTGTTTTAGAACAGAAACAAGACCTTAAAAAGGTGATTCAAAGTCAGAAAAAGCTCTTCGCCCAACTGAGCCCGCGTGATCAATATTTACTTCAACATGAAGGCCAAGCCTATATTGAGCTGCTCTATCAAGGTGAAGGTATGTTTACTTATCGTCGCCAGCCAAACTACTTAGTTGATGTTTTTTCTAAGGCTTTACCCGCTGACCAGAAAGAATTTTTATCTCGTATGGCAAAAGACAATCAAGACATTTTCTATAACGATGGTGCTTTGGCTGTTTCATGGAAAGAGCTTACTGAACGTGCTTTATTTTGGGAAAAGTTTATTCAAAAATATCCAAAGAGTTATTTTATTAATGATGCCAAATTACTCTTTAATGAATATCGATACTTCATTTTCTTTGGTCTAGATAACACACCTGTGTCGAATGAATATGCCCCGAACACATGGTTTGACCCTGATGCACTTCAGCAAATCCGCTTTTTATCAACTCAGAGCCAATCCAGCTTAGCAAAACCTGCCCAACAATTTCTGAAGTTTATTGCCACCCCTGTCGATGAGCGCAATAAGCAATTTAAAATAGATTTAACTGATGAAAATGGGCAAAAGAAATCTACCTATCAGATTGTGCATGAACAACTTGAGCAGCTATTAAAATTTGATTCGCCATGGAACACAGAAGTCTATCGTGACTGCCATATAGATGCGGTTTGTATAGATACAAATTGACAATGCCAGCCAACCTAAAACATGTTAGTCTTTAAATCGCTTGACGGAGCGCGAGTAATAGCTCGCTGAGATTGTGTAAATTTCGTGTTATCGCAACACCAGTTTGATCACAAGTACCGTTGAACCTGATCAGGTTAAGACCTGCGTAGGAATCAAGCCATCTGAAAACCTAAGCCCTCAATTTATCTAGTTCAAGATAAATCCGCCATCGTTTTTGGTCGTGCTTGATTCGTTGATGTTATTCATAAGGATCATGTGATGAACCAATTAACGAATCTCTCTTCTGCTGAAATTTCAGCACAACATGAACAAGATGCAAAAGACTTAACCCGCATCTTACCCGCTTCTAAAAAAGTTTATATTGAAGGCTCTCGCCCTGATATTCAGGTTCCAATGCGAGAAATTTCTTTAACCGATACCCCAACTGGCCTTGGTGGTGAGCACAACCCACCTATTATGGTATATGACACTTCAGGTGTTTATACTGACCCGAATGTTCAAATTGATTTAAACAAAGGTTTACCTTCAGTTCGTCAAAAATGGATTGAAGAGCGTAACGATACTGACGTTCTTTCTGGCCTAACTTCAAAGTTTGGACAGGAGCGTTTAAAAGATATTCGTACTGCTGATATTCGCTTTGCACATATTCAAAACCCACGCCGCGCTAAAGCAGGCAAAAATGTCACTCAAATGCACTATGCCAAGCAAGGTATTATCACGCCTGAAATGGAATATATTGCAATTCGTGAAAATCAGCGTCAACGCGAAGCTGTAGATATGCGCCAGCACCCAGGTCAAAACTTTGGTGCGAAAAACTTAAAAGAAATTACACCTGAGTTTGTTCGCCAAGAAGTTGCCGAAGGCCGCGCTATTATTCCTGCCAACATTAACCACCCAGAACTTGAACCAATGATTATTGGCCGTAATTTCTTGGTTAAGATTAATGCCAATATTGGTAACTCGGCGCTTGGTTCTTCAATTGATGAAGAAGTTGCGAAAATGACATGGGCAACCCGTTGGGGCGCTGACACCATTATGGACTTGTCTACAGGTAAGAACATTCATGAAACACGTGAATGGATTATTCGTAACTCACCAGTTCCAATCGGTACCGTACCAATTTATCAAGCACTTGAAAAAGTTGATGGTGTTGCCGAGAACCTGACTTGGGAAATCTTTAAAGACACGCTTATTGAACAAGCTGAACAAGGTGTTGACTACTTCACCATTCACGCAGGTGTTCTACTTCGTTATGTGCCACTTACAGCAAACCGTTTAACAGGTATTGTGTCTCGTGGTGGTTCAATCATGGCGCAGTGGTGTCTCGCTCATCATGAAGAGAACTTCTTATACACACACTTCGATGAAATCTGTGAAATCATGAAAGCCTATGATGTGTCATTTAGCTTAGGCGATGGCTTACGTCCGGGTTGTATTCAAGATGCAAATGACGAAGCGCAGTTCAGCGAACTTAAAACACTGGGTGAGCTGACTCACCGTGCATGGGAACATGATGTTCAGGTCATGATTGAAGGTCCGGGTCATGTACCAATGCACATGATTAAAGAGAACATGGACTTACAGTTAGAAGTGTGTAAAGAAGCTCCATTCTATACGCTTGGACCTTTAACCACAGATATCGCTCCGGGTTATGACCACATTACTTCTGCTATTGGTGCAGCCATGATTGGCTGGTATGGCACAGCAATGCTTTGCTATGTGACACCTAAAGAACATTTAGGTTTACCAAACAAGAAAGATGTGAAAGACGGAATTATTACCTACAAGATTGCAGCACACGCAGCCGATCTTGCCAAAGGTCATCCGGGTGCACAGGTTCGTGATAATGCCTTGTCTAAAGCACGTTTCGAATTCCGTTGGGACGACCAGTTCAACCTAAGTCTAGACCCAGATACAGCACGCAGCATGCATGACGAGACTTTACCAAAAGAAGCGCATAAATCTGCTCACTTTTGCTCAATGTGTGGTCCAAAATTCTGTTCGATGAAAATCACCCAGAATGTACGTGACTATGCCAACAATCTCACCAATAGCGATTCAGAGGTTGAAGAAGGCCTCAAAGCAATGAAAGAGGTTTATCAAGAGCAAGGACAAAAACTGTATCATAAAGTGTAAATATTCAAAAAAAACACTTGCCTAGCCATGATTCTCGGTTAGGATGAAATAAATAGATTTCGTCCTGATCGAATCATGAGTATTGTCGAGCGTCCAAGTTATACATCTAAAGATGTCGAAGTAACATCACGTGAACCTCTGTTCAGTGGTTTTATTCAAGTTGAAAAAGTCAGCCTTCGACATCGTCTATTTAATCAATCTGAATATACTCCTGTATTGCAGCGCGAACTTGTGCATCGGCCTGAAGCGGCTGGCGTTCTACTCTACAATGATCAAAAACAACAGTTTGCCCTGATTGAACAGTTTCGTGTTGGTGCTTTAGATGACTCCCATTCGCCATGGCAACTCGAAATTATCGCAGGTGTATTAGATGGCAATGAATCACCAGAAAGTTGCATTCGACGCGAGAGCCTTGAAGAATCAGGTTGCGAAGTTCAGGATTTAGAGCATCTATTTAGTTTTTACCCATCAGCTGGCGCCTGTTCAGAGTTATTTCATCTGTATGTTGCCGAAACCAATTTACCTGCTGTAGGTGGTGTTTTTGGGGTAGATAATGAGGGTGAAAATATTCAGCTGCATTTGTTTAGTTATAGTGAAATTCAAACACTACTCGACAGCGGACGTTTAAGAAATGCCCCTGTTATTATGGCATTACAATGGCTGGCTCAACACAGCAAAACGATAATAAATCCGAAGAGGTAGGACGGTGACTTTTCAAGTCTCAACACTTTCACAAAAAAATCATGTCATCATACAAATTACCGATACACATTTATTGGAGTATCCACAGCTAGAATTTGTGGGGATGAATCCTGAAGAAAGTTTCCACGCCATTATTCAACAGATACTAAAACAACATCCCGAAGCTGATGCGATTATTCATACCGGTGACCTCGCACAAGCCCCAACACCTATTACCTACAAACGTTATATCAATTTTATGCAAACCTTGGGTCTGCCTTTTTTCCAGACCCTCGGTAATCATGACAATGTCGACCACTTTCCTCTACATAACGAAAACCATCAACAACCTGTAGTTGTCGGTTTAGGAAACTGGCGTGTGATTATGCTAAATAGCGCGGTAAAGGGAAAAGTAGATGGTCATCTGTCTTCGGAACAATTAGAAAATTTAGCGAATTTACTTGAACAATTTGCAGATCATCCTGTTTTGCTGGCTTGTCATCACCATCCATTTGCCATGAAATCAAAATGGATTGACCACCATAAGCTTCAAAACTCAAATGCACTTTTAGATACCTTAAGTCCATTTCAAAATGTGAAGGCCCTAGTCTGCGGGCATGTTCATCAAGATTCCCTTAATATCTGGCAAGGTATCGAGTTTTTTTCTACACCTTCCACAAGTGTACAATTTAAGCCGTTTAGTAATGATTTTGCACTCGACCAAAATGCGCCGGGTTATCGTTACATTCGTCTGAATAACGATGGTAGTTTTGAAACAAAAGTGTTTCGCCTTGAAAATTTCAAAACCCGTATAAATACTGATATTTCAGGTTATTAGCCCTAAAGTTTATATAACCCAAAAGAATTATGACTAGGGTAAACACGTTTTGAAAATATTTACGGGACAGAATGACTATCATCTTGCAGGAAAAATCTATATGATGACGACCCGATGGAAAAATCCATCGATGGTTTTCTATAAAAACACTTGCATATCACCATATTTTTTGCGTATAGATAATACGTGTATGATGAGGAATGCCCTATTATGGCGAATGACAACCACAACCAAGTTTTGGATGAACATACAGAAGTTGTAGTAGAAGGTGATAAAGCTTCTGCAAAACGTGCACGTAAAGTGAAACCTAAAACTTCTGACGTAGGCTCAACTGCAAGTTTATTTGGTATTGCACCTTATCAACCTAAGAAAAATGAAGAGTACATGTCTGAAGGACAGCTCGAGCATTTCCGACAAATTCTGCAAGCATGGAAAGCTGAATTAATGTCTGAAGTTGATCGTACTTTAAATACGATGCAAGATGAATCAACTGCATTGCCAGACGTAAATGACCGTGCTACCCAAGAAGAAGAATTTGCAATTGAATTACGTACACGTGACCGTGAACGTAAATTAATTCGTAAAATCGAACAATCTCTTGAAGCGATTAAAAACGAAGACTACGGTTTCTGTGAAACTTGTGGTATCGAAATCGGCTTACGTCGTTTAGAAGCACGTCCAACTGCAACGTTATGTATTGACTGCAAAACTTTGGCAGAAATTAAAGAGAAGCAAAATAACGGTTAATTGTGACGGTTAAGAATTCTCCAGCCGAGCTTAGTTCGGCTCTTGCGAATCAGCGAAACGATGTTCCACTGATTCGCTACTCAGGCCGGTTTGCGCCCTCGCCAACCGGCCCTTTACATTTCGGATCACTCATTACTGCTGTTGCCAGTTACTGTGATGCCAGAGCCCATCAAGGTCGATGGTTAGTTCGTGTTGAAGACACCGATATTCCCCGCATCTACCCCGGTAGTGAAGACCATATACTCGCATCACTTGAAGCTTTTCAGTTCGATCCGGATGCCGAGATCATTTTTCAAAAAGACCGCCTAGATATTTACGAAAGTGTATTAGACCAACTTAAAAAAGAGGGTCTGGTTTACGCCTGTCAATGTACCCGTAAAATGCTCGGTTCAAACGCTATCTATGCAGGCACATGTCGAGATTTGCATCTCGACTTCCAACATCAAGCCATTCGGGTAAAAGTTCAAGATCAGCCAATCTGTTTCGATGACCGCCTACAAGGGCTTCATTGTTCTAATCTAGAGCATGACCTTGGTGATTTTGTCCTTAAACGCCGTGATGGAATTATTAACTACCAGCTTGCTGTCGTCGTAGATGATTACCTACAAGGCATTACTCATGTTGTGCGAGGTGCAGACCTGTTAGATAACACTGAGCGTCAAATCTGGCTTGGTCAGCTCCTCGGCTACCCTAAGCTGAGTTACATGCATCTTCCGCTCGCCATGAACGACCAAGGGCAAAAACTTTCAAAGCAAAACCTTGCCCATGCACTTGATTTAACTAAAGCTCCTGAGTTACTACAACAAGCCATACAAGCCTTAGGTCAACCACAGGTTGATTTAGATCGCCCCGAAGTGATGCTCAAGCAAGCGGTAGCCCAGTGGAATGTAGATTTGATTCCTCATGGACAACAACTTTGCGGAACATATCTATAAATAATAAAAAGCCCGATTTGATATCGGGCTTTTTATAACGCTTCATGGTTTAGAAGTTTGATTCTTCCCTCTCAGGGTTCACTTCTTGAGTTGAAGCATCAATCTTTAAGATCAAGCTAATCATAGCTGCACACATCATTAAAGACGTACCACCATAACTAATAAATGGCAGAGTTAAACCTTTGGTTGGCATTAAGCCCATGTTCATACCCGCATTTACCAAAATCTGGAGTAAGAAAATAATACTAATACCGTAAGCCAAATAGCCTGCGCGAAGATAATGATGTTTCAAGGCACGGTGGCCGATTTTGATACAACATGCCAGCATCAAGAAAGATAAGCCAATGACAATCGAAATACCAAAGAAACCAAATTCTTCACCTAACACAGCCAACATAAAGTCAGTATGCGCTTCTGGTAAATAGGAAAGCTTTTGAACACTATGCCCCAAGCCTGTACCAAACCACTCACCACGACCAAAAGCCATTAACGCATTTGATAACTGATAACCCACACCTAATGGGTCTGCCCAAGGGTCAGTAAACGAAATCAAACGTTGGAAACGGTAAGGTTCAAATAAAATCAAAAACACAATACCCGTGACAATTGCACCAAGCATGATTAAGAATTGTGTTGGAGGCGCACCCGCTAGAAAGAACACACCGACCATCATCATGACAATAACCACCGTCGCACCCAAGTCAGGCTCGGCAATAATTAAACCTACCGTAATTGCCATAACGCCACTTAAACGAAGTAAGCCTTTCCAGTGGGTACGGACTTCTTTGGCACGGCGTACTACGTAATCTGCGGTAAAGATGGCCATCATAACCTTGGCAACCTCTGTTGGCTGCAAGGTAAAACCACCAATTTTAATCCAACGTGTGGAACCGTTAACTTCCGAACCTACAGCCAAAGCCGCAAGTAACAAAACCATAGTTAATAACCACAGTGGAAAGGTATTTTTAAACCATGTATTGAGTGATATTCGATAGGTTAAATAAGCCACCACGCCAGCAGCAACGATTGAGATCCCATGACGAATCACATAGTGAAATGGGTTTTCATGCATATATTCAGCATAAGGCATGGAAGCAGATGCGACCATCACTGAACCGATACATAACAATGCAACCACACAGAAAATCAAGACATTACGTGGCGTCACTTCCGCTGGCCATTTCGGCAATATCCGTTCATACCAATGATTGATTTTCTGGATTGTGGTCTGAGCTAAGCCTGCCATACTACATTCCTAATCATATTTTCTTTAAACCAACGAATTGACGCAGGCAACAAACTGCTGACCACGGTCATTATAACTTTTAAACATATCAAAACTTGCACATGCTGGTGATAGCAATACCACATCTTCAGCTTGTGTTTCACGTTGACACAGCTCGACAGCTTCTTTAAGCGTTGCTGCATGTAAAATTTTAGTTGCGCCTTGAATGGCTTGCTCGATGACCGGCGCATCTTCACCAATCAATACCACAACTTTGGCATATTTTTCGATAGAAGAACGTAAAGGAGAAAAATCTTGCCCTTTGCCCTGTCCACCTAAAATAAGTGCAACCTTACCTTTTTTCACTTCAATGGCAGCACCTAAGCCATCAATTGCTGCAAGTGTAGCACCAACATTGGTACCTTTAGAGTCATTATAATAACGGACATCACGCACAGTTTTAACGTACTCACAGCGATGCTCTAATCCTTTAAATCGTTTTAAAGTTTCAAGCATTGACTCCATAGGTAAACCAATTGCCTCCCCCAATGCTAAACACGCTAAAGCATTGGCTACGTTGTGCATACCTTGAATATATAAATCCGAGCTTTTAATTAACCGCTGTAAACCACGAGCAAGCCAAAGCGTACCGTCGGCATCTCTTAAAACGCCATATTGATTTAAATCTGGTGCGTTTAAACCAAAGCTTTGCATTGGTGTCGTATCTGGAACAAGTGGGCGGCTTAAAGCATCGTCTCGGTTAAATACAACTTTTTTAGCGCCTTGGAAAATACGATGTTTTGCTTGGTGATACCCCAGCATATTTCCATGACGGTCTAAATGGTCTTCACTCATATTGAGAACCACTGCTACCTCAGCGTTTAAGTGAGAGGTGGTTTCTAACTGAAAGCTTGATAACTCAAGGACTAGTAGCTCTGGTTGATCTTTAAGTAAATCTAACGCTGGTCGACCAAGATTGCCGCCTACTGCAACTTTCTTACCTGCATCCTTAGCCATTAAGCCAATTAAAGTCGTTACAGTACTTTTTGCATTGGAACCTGTAATCGCCACAATCGGCACATCAGTGGCACGACGCAATAATTGGATATCACCCACCACAGAAATACCTTTAGCAATAGCTGCCTGAATTTCCGGTAATTGTGGTGCAAGGCCTGGGCTTAAAATAATCTCTTCTGCTTGTAATAATAATTCTTGATCAAGCTGACCAAAACTGGTTTTAACGCCAGCCGGAATCTGATCGTGTCCGGGAGGTGTGGGGCGGGAGTCCGTTACAGCAACTTGGTAGCCTTGTTCATGCAGGAAATTTACAGCAGAAACACCTGATATTCCCAAGCCTGCTACAACTTTTAATCCACCACGTTGTATTAACATTTTTGCCCCACAATTTATCAATCGACAGAATGGCAAAAATGTTAGCACTTTGCTGTTTTGAATGCTTTTTCAGATTGAACTTTATTCATCTTTTTTTGTGTCAGTGCGTAAAAAAGCCATCAATATGATGGCTTTTTATACGAAACAGGAATGGCTGAATTTATTGCCATTTAACTGGTTTAATTTCTTGAATTGTATTAGTTGGTTTATCTTCACTTGAGCAGCCACAGCCACCTGCACAACCAAAAGTCATTTTTGGTTTTAGCCATTTTGCTAAAGTTGCCCAACCCTGCTTTTCACAAAAAACGGATAGTGCTGAAAAGGCCGAGTTTGCTGTTTTTGGAAATACTTTCTTAAAAACAACAATAGCACTCCAAATCACTAAAACCGCAATAATCAGATATTGAAGCATATACAACCTCCTTTACTGCTTTAACCCCAATAGTGGGAAGCAATTTGATAGGTAACAAACGATGCAAAATAAGCTAAACCAAACAGATATGCAGTCATAGCTGCAACATGTTTCCATGAACCTGTTTCACGACGTACTGTTGCCAATGTTGCCAAACAATGCGGCGCATAAATGAACCACACTAAAAGCGATAAACCTGTTGCCAACGACCACCCTGTACCATCTGCACTAATTAAATGAGACAAACCTTGTGCTACTGCATCTTCATCAGTTGCCGACAAGGCATATACGGTACCTAATGCAGCGACCACAACTTCACGAGCTGCCATAGCCGGGATTAAGGCAATACAGATTTGCCAGTTAAAACCAACTGGAGCGAATAAAGGCTGGATAAGGTGTCCAAGCATACCTGCGAAGCTGTAATCTATAGCAGGCAATGTTGCCCCTTCTGGTGGCTGTGGGAAAGTACACAAGAACCAGAGCAAAATAGAAAGCGCAAAAATAATGCCGCCGACACGCTTCAAGAAGATCTTCGCACGATCTAACAAACCGATTCCCACACTTTTTAAATCAGGGAAACGATAACTCGGCAGCTCTAGCAGTAAAGCGTGTTGAGACTTATCTTTTTGGAAAAATTTCATTAAGAATGAAACACACAGTGCACTCACAATCCCAGCCATATACAGACCGAAAAGCACCAGTCCTTGTAGGTTAAAAATACCCCAGACCATTTTCTCTGGAATAAATGCAGCAATCAGCAAGGCATATACGGGTAAACGTGCCGAACAAGTCATTAGTGGCGCAACCATAATCGTTGTAAAACGGTCACGAGGGTCACTAATACTACGCGTTGCCATAATTCCCGGTACTGCACAAGCAAAGCTTGAAAGTAACGGAATGAAAGCACGTCCACTTAAACCAGCTTGAAACATTAATTTATCAAGTAAAAATGCTGCACGCGGTAAATAGCCCGATTCTTCTAGTACTAAAATGAAGAAGAACAAAATTAGAATTTGTGGCAAGAAAACAACTACGCCACCTGCACCCGCGATAATTCCGTCAACCACCAGACTATGCAGTAGTGGCTGTGTAATCACAGAACCTACTACTTCACCCAGCCAGCCGAAGAAGCCTTCAATACCATCCATAAAAGGTGCTGCCCATGCAAAAACTGCTTGGAACACAATAAACATCATGATGGCAAGACTAAGTAGGCCTAAGACTGGATGTAAGAAAATTCGATCGAGAAAATCAGTACGCTTGTCTTCCTGATCAACATA
Organism: Acinetobacter sp. FDAARGOS_494; assembly: GCF_003812225.1. Taxonomy (NCBI): domain Bacteria; kingdom Pseudomonadati; phylum Pseudomonadota; class Gammaproteobacteria; order Moraxellales; family Moraxellaceae; genus Acinetobacter; species Acinetobacter sp. FDAARGOS_494. The sequence goes on along the minus strand of NZ_CP033866.1, from coordinate 1,963,102 downwards.
ATGAACAACATCTTTAAAAATCATATCGATTTTTTGATGATGAGTCCCTGTTAAACCACTCAGTTCAGTTTGTGGCACACTGTATTTTTCTTGATCAAGGGCATGTAATAAATTTTCAATACCCGCATTACGGACAGCTACTGTTTCAACGACTGGTACACCCAAACGTTGAGATAACTTTTGAGTATTAATCTGGATGCCACGACGACGCGCTTCATCCATCATATTCAGTACTAGTAAAATCGGACGACCTAACTCGATCATTTCGAGTACAAGGCCTAAATGCAATTTTAAGTTGGTCGCATCAACCACACATAAAAAAGCGTCTTGTTGCCCCTCTTCCGCTATTTTTCCTAAACAGACATCACGGGTAATTGCTTCATCCGGACTGGTCGCATTAAGACTGTATGTACCCGGCAAATCGAGCACTCGAACCGAACGGCCTGAAGGTAACTGAAAATGACCAACTTTACGCTCGACCGTTACACCAGCATAGTTGGCGACTTTTTGTCGAGTTCCAGTTAAATGGTTAAAAAGAGAGGTTTTACCACAGTTAGGGTTTCCCACAAGGGCAATACGTAACGCATCACTCATGCGGGTACTCCTTCTTCTACTTGAATTTCGATTTTTTCCGCTTCTGCTTTACGTAAAGCGAAACGAGTAAAGCCAATTTGGATTAAGATCGGATCACCACCAAAAACACCCTTGGTAATCACTTCCACTCGCGTGCCTGGTACAAAACCCAGACTTTCCAAACGAATTGCGACCAAATCTTGCTGCTCGGACTCTACTTCTATCCGATTCACTTTGGTGATGGTCGCCGCTTGCTTCACTTTCAACGCTGATAAACGCACCGCATCCGATCCTAAACCTTTTTTACTAGTATACATATAAATGAGAATAATTACCAAATAAGGTTAGATTTCAATTCTTATGGAGTTTAATCGACAAACCTTAAAGTTTCTTTTACAGTACAGTGGTTTAGAGGAAGTTGTTTATGATAAATAAAAAACCGCGTATTCCGAGCCCTGTTCAAATTCCTGAACATTTAAGCTTTTTACAAGGTTTTCGCGACTATCTGGTTGCACAAACAGTCAGTCCGCATACGCGCAATGCCTATTTATCCGACCTGATCCAATGTAGTGAACTTCATAAAAAAAATAGATTGCCAGATTGGACGAGCGATGACATTTCTGACGTCCTCATTGAACTTACCAAAGTAGGGAAAAGCCCACGCTCAATTGCCCGTTGCTTATCTGCTCTACGTCAGTTTTATAAATTTCTACGTGAACAGAAATTACGAAGTGATAATCCTGTAGCTACTCACCATTCACCAAAAATTGGCCGAGCTTTACCTAAAGACTTGTGTGAAGAAGATGTAGAAGCGCTCATTCAGGCGCCAGACATTACAACGGCGTTGGGCTTACGTGACCGAGCAATGTTTGAAGTCCTTTACGCTTGTGGTTTACGTGTCTCTGAATTACTGAATTTACGCCTCGAACTTATTAATTTAAAACAAGGTTACCTGCGTATTACGGGTAAAGGTAACAAAGAACGTTTAGTGCCTTTAGGCCAATATGCCTGCGATTGGGTGGAACGCTATTTAAACGAGGCACGTCCACAACTTTATAAAAGTTCAACTGACTATTTATTTTTAACCCAGCACGGTGGAATTATGAGCCGTCAGAACTTTTGGTATGCCATTAAGCGTTATGCGCTACAGGCCAATATTCAAGCTGAACTTTCACCTCACACCTTACGTCATGCTTTTGCCACGCATCTACTTAATCATGGGGCGGACTTACGCGTAGTACAAATGTTACTGGGTCATAGTGATTTATCAACCACGCAAATCTATACGCATGTAGCACAAGTCAGAATGCAACAATTGCATGAAAAACATCACCCTAGGGGTTAAAATTTTTTAAACGAATATTTCGAAATACCTCAAACAATCGCTTGATTTCGTTCACAAAGGTTAAGAAAGTTTTAACAATACACTCTAGATTTTTTGTTATGCTTAGCAGCTTCTGACTATAAATACTGATGAAATAAGGGTTATCTATGTCCTTTACCCGATCTCAAATTTTTCTTGCCTGTGCTTTGGCTTCTAGCCTGTTGTTCAGTGCTTGTTCTAAAGAAAACAAACCACAAAAAGAAGATGCGCTCACAGCGACCGCACCTGCTACAGGGGAAGCTTCAACCATTATTGAACGCAATGCTAAACAGCGTTTAATTGAAACTTTGCAAAAACAATTTAAGAATGCAAACATCAACGTCAAAATTTTAGATATTAAGCCTACCGAAGTGCCTAATTTATATTGGGTTAACCTTGAAGGAATGACGTCGGTTTATACAACAAGTGATGGTAAATACCTGATTCAAGGTGATGTCATCCGTTTAGGTGATAAAGAACTTCATAATATCGGCGATAGCCTTCAAGCCTCAGAAAACAAAAAGCATCTTGCTGCTTTAAAAAATGAAGACTTAATTGTTTATCCAGCTAAAGGCGGTAAAGCTAAACATGTGATTTATGTGTTTACCGATGCAAGCTGTCCTTACTGCCATAAATTACATGAGCATTTAGCTGAGATTAATGAGAAAGGCATTGAGGTTCGTTACATTGCATGGCCACGCGGCGAACAGTTTATGCCAACTATGGAAGCGGTTTGGTGTAGTGCAGACCGTAAAGCTGCATTTGACCAAGCTGTACAGGGCATTAGTATTCCACCTGCTCAATGTAAAAACCCTGTTCGCGAACAATACCAACTTGGTCTAAACATGGGCGTAAATGGTACACCAGCTATTTATAATGTTGATGGTGAGTACTTGGGTGGCTACTTAACACCGGATGAATTGATTAAACGATTGGATAAATAACCCTCTCCAAGTTGATGAACAATTCCTCATCTATCTTACAAATAAAGCGCTGATATTATTGCAGCGCTTTGTTTTTTCAATAAATACTTCTTTTCATACCAGTGTTTAAAGAGTGATCTACTCTTCTTTTCCAAACATTGCACTCTAAATCACTGAACAGGCGCTAAAAGCGCTAGAGTCTGGCGTTTTTTTTAGCTATGATCTAGCTTCAATTAAATGATTCAATGATGATATGGAGTGTGACGTGAAACCAGTTCGCCTGGCAATACTCGGTCTAGGTACCGTAGGTGGAGGAGCCCTTAAACTACTACAAGAAAATGCCGCTGAAATTAAACGTCGCACCGGTCGAGAAATTCAAATTACCCACGTTGGAACACGTCGTCCTCGTCCAGATCTCGAATTGGAAGGGATTAAACAAAGCGCTGACTTACTTGATATCGTTCGTCAACCCGATGTGGATGTGGTTGTAGAAGTTATGGGTGGTATTCATCCTGCTTACGAAATCATTATGGAAGCGATCAAACACGGCAAACAAGTCGTGACTGCAAACAAAGCATTACTCGCTGAACATGGTAATGAACTATTTAAAGCAGCAGAAGATAATGCTGTACAAATTGCTTATGAAGCAGCTGTTGCTGGTGGCATCCCAATTATTAAAGTAATCCGTGAAGGCCTTGCGGCAAACCATATCGAATGGCTTGCAGGCATTATTAATGGCACAGGTAACTTTATTTTGACTGAAATGCGTGAAAAAGGCCGCGCATTTGATGATGTATTAAAAGAAGCTCAAGAACTCGGTTATGCAGAAGCGGACCCAACTTTTGACGTTGAAGGTATTGACGCTGCACACAAGCTTACAATTTTAGCGTCTTGTGCGTTTGGTATTCCTTTGCAATTCGATAAAGTCTATACCGAAGGTATCAGCAAAATTACTGCACAAGATGTGAAGTATGCTGAGGAGCTTGGTTTCCGTATTAAACATCTAGGCATTGCCCGCCGTGCTGAAAAGGGTATTGAACTACGTGTTCACCCAACACTTATTCCAGATGAGCAGCTTATTGCGAACGTAAACGGCGTTAAAAATGCTGTTTTAGTTCAAGCCAACGCAGTAGGTCCAACGCTTTATTACGGTGCTGGTGCTGGTGCAGGCCCAACAGCTTCTGCGGTTGTTGCCGATGTAATTGATATCGTTCGTGATATTTCTTATACAGAAGATGGCGCAGGCACAATTCCTCAACTGGCTTTTGAAGCATTAACAAATATGCCAATTTTAAGCCGTGAAGAAATGACCACAGGTTATTACATCCGCTTAAATGCTGAAGATCAGACTGGTGTACTTGCAGATGTGACGACCATCTTAAGCCGTGCCGGAATCAGTATTGATGCCATCATGCAACAATCTCGCTTAAAAGACCTCATTCCAATTGTGATTTTGACCGATCCAATCGTTGAATCCAAAATGGATGACGCTCTTGCGCAAATTCAAGCATTACCTGCAATTCGTGGCGAAATCGTAAGAATTCGTTTAGAATCGCTCGATAGTTAATCAGGTTGAGGGAAAGATTCCCTCTCCCGCTTCACCTCATAATTGGAACACCATCATGTCTAATGCCAATCGTTATACTGGTCTTGTAGATCGTTATCGTGACCGTTTGCCAGTTTCGGCAACTACTCGTGCTATCTCTTTGGGTGAAGGCAACACCCCTCTCATTAAACTTGAGAATATTCCACGTATTATTGGCAAAGACGTTGAAATTTATGTGAAATACGAGGGCTTAAACCCGACTGGTTCATTTAAAGACCGTGGTATGACCATGGCTGTAACCAAAGCAGTTGAAGAAGGCTCTAAAGCAATTATCTGTGCATCTACAGGTAACACTTCTGCTGCTGCTGCTGCCTATGCTGCACGCGCAGGTATCAAAGCGTTTGTTTTGATTCCGGAAGGCAAAATTGCGATGGGTAAAATGGCGCAAGCCATGATGTATGGTGCGATCACTATGCAAATTCGTGGTAACTTCGATGATGGTATGCGTCTTGTAAAAGAAGTGGCTGATCAAGCACCTGTAACGATTGTAAACTCAATCAACCCTTACCGTTTGCAAGGTCAAAAAACTATTGCTTATGAAATCGTTGAAGCTTTAGGCCGTGCACCTGATTACCACTGCTTACCAGTTGGTAACGCAGGTAACATTACAGCTCACTGGATGGGTTATACCGAAGCAGTAGCTAACCAGCCTGCTGACCAATTTGAACAAGTTGTTTATGACGCTGCGACTGATCAATTCACTGGTCCAAAACCAGAAGGCTTACCAACAATGGTAGGTTATCAAGCTTCTGGCGCAGCTCCTTTCTTACGTGGTGCTCCAGTAGAAAAACCGGAAACAGTTGCAACTGCGATTCGTATTGGTAACCCACAAAGCTGGAACCATGCAAAAGCTGTAGTACGTGACTCTAAAGGTTGGTTCGATGAACTTCAAGACAGCGAAATTTTAGAAGCTCAACGCTTACTTTCTATGTATGAAGGTGTATTTGTTGAGCCAGCATCTGCTGCTTCTATTGGCGGTGCAATCCGTGATATTAAAGCGGGTAAAATTGCTGAAGGTTCTGTCATTGTATGTACTGTAACGGGTAATGGCTTGAAAGACCCTGATACAGCAATCAAACAATGTGCTGATGCAGTGATGTTGTCAATTGATGCAACAATGGACCAAGTAAAAGATTCGATTTTATCTAATATGTAAAATCTGAGTTTTTATAAAAAACGGCTGTTTAATACAGCCGTTTTTTTATGCTTTTTAAATGGCATAAAAAAACGCTTCTAAAGAAGCGTTTTTAAAAATAATTAAATTAAATACGTTTTGGCAAATTACTTAACCAACCGAGCAAGTTAGTTGCATCGTTATTACGTGCCTGAGTACTTGGCTCACCCAATAATACAATCACTGCTGGACGTGAGTTCACAGTAGTATGCATAACTACACAACGGCCTGCTTCATTAATATAACCAGTCTTAGATAAGTTGATATTCCAACCACCATTACGGACTAAAGCATTTGTATTATTTGATTTAAGAACACGATAACCTAAATTAAAGTCATAGGTCGGTGTGGTTGAGAACTGACGAATCAAACCATATTGAGATGCTGTACTCGCCAAAATTCCCAAGTCACGCGCAGAAGATACATTACGCGGATCTAAACCAGTTGACTCATAATAATGAGTTGCATTCATACCTAAAGCACGCGCTTTAGCATTCATTGCCGCCACGAATGCAGCACGGCCACCCGGATAAGTACGCGCTAGAGCTGCTGCTGCCGGATTTTCTGACTTCATAAGAGCAAACAGAAGAACTTCTGCTCGATTCATTTTATCGCCAACACGAAGTGTTGAGCTTGAATTTTTCCCGCCAGCCCCAGCAAAATCAATTTGCTCAAGTGTAATTTCTTCAGACATGTTTAAACGGGCATCTGCCGTTACAACTGCCGTCATCAATTTGGTAATAGAAGCGATCGGCACTGATGCGTTGGTATTTTTACTATAAAGTACCTCACCTGTTTGTGCATCCATTACAAGTGCAGCACGTGCACTAACACTCGGCTGGGCGTTATAACCCACAGTATCACGGATTGGAGCAACTTTAGGGGTAGAAGTAATAACTCTCGGCGCATTACTGCCACGCAATGTTGTAGTTACAGAAGTTGAACCTTGCGGAGTCGGTTCATCATCTTCATCATTTAAAAGTTGACTAGCATCCGCTGCAGACCAATTTAAACTTGCAGTACCAGTACTCCCTGAAGACGGGTTATTGACGAGTTCTGCAAAGCTTGTTGAACTCAAACTAAGCAAAATAGACATGCTTAGCACATGCATTAAAGACTTTTTAGAATTTTTCACGGCACAATACTCGACTCAGGGTGACACACATTTGCGCTTACTATCATTATGCCTTACATTTGAGATATAAGGTATAAAGCTTTTACCGACACAATTGTGCACAACTATTCGCTCACTATAGAAGAATAGGATTGCTAATTTTGTCATTCCATTGCAAGCTTATTTTGCTTTATGTAACAAAAAACTTGTTTTTTGAAAGAAAGGAGGTCTTCTTGATTACAGTTTTAGTTGTCGATGACCATGAACTGGTACGTACGGGTATTTGCCGTATGTTAGAAGATCATGCCGATGTTGAGGTAATTGGACAAGCCGAATCGGGCGAAGAAGCAATTGCTATCGTTCGCCAACAACATCCGCAAGTCGTACTGCTGGATGTCAACATGCCAGGCATCGGTGGTGTAGAAACAACCCGTCGTTTATTACAGACGGCTCCAGAGACGAAAGTCATTGCTGTAAGCGGCCTCGCCGAAGAGCCTTACCCATCTTTATTATTAAAAGCCGGTGCAAAAGGCTATATCACTAAAGGCGCGCCAATTGCCGAAATGGTTCGTGCAATTAATAAGGTCATGCAAGGCGGTAAATATTTTAGTGCAGATATTGCCGAACAACTCGCGAGCTCATATTTATCCGACACTCAACAATCCCCTTTTGATTCGTTATCGGAACGGGAAATGCAAGTTGCAATGATGGTCGTCAACTGTATTAGCGCCCAAGAAATTGCCGATAAACTTTTTGTAAGTGTGAAAACTGTAAATACTTACCGTTATCGTATTTTTGAAAAGTTAGGAATTGATAGCGATGTAAAACTAACACATCTTGCGATTCGTTACGGTTTGATCAAACCATAACCAAATTTACATGCAATTTCCCTTAAATTCATCCTTGTCCCATACGATTTTTCGTTTGGGCACTTGGTATGGCTTATACCGTCTTATTATTGCGGTTAGCCTGAATATTATTTTGGTTTTAACCGATGCGCAAACTGATAACAGTTTGCAGCAACCTGCCTTATATTCCTACACACTACTCGGGTATTCCCTCTTAAGTCTTGTTCAGCTGTTATGCTTTAAATTTATTGCTACTCAAGCCACGCGACAGCTTATTTTATTTTTTATTGTTGATATTATTTGTTTGAGTTTACTGACTTTTTCTGTGGGTGAACCAAATTTACAACTCAGCTTACTCTATGTAATTGCCATCTTTACCTCGGCGATTTTACTTAGCGCAAGAATGTCTTTGCTGATTACATTGCTTGCGGTTATCGCTGTTATTTACCAACGATTTGTAGGTAGTCTATTTGACTATAACAATCTAAATACTATTGGTAATAGCGCTCTCTTAGCTTTCTTATTTTTTGTGGTTCACGGTATTGGCCAAATTGCTGTGCAGCGCTTTAAATTACTTGAAGCACTCACCTTTCACCAGTCAATTGAACTTTATCAACTCCAAAATATTAACCGTTATATCTTAGAACAAATTGAAGAAGGCTATTTAGTTTTAGATGAGAATTACGACATCGTTGTCAGTAATCCTGCGGCCTGTTCACTCTTGGGTATTCCCCCTCAATTTGCCAATGAAAAATATCCTTTAGCAAAGTGGCATGCCGATTTATTTGAAATTTTAAAGTTTGGCGACTTAAAAGAAGGTGACCGATTCATTTTTGAGTCTCGGCTATCGGCGTACTCCATCAACATTAAAGTGCAACATCTTTTGGTCCCACAACAAACGCTAACCCTGCTCATTTTACAAGATGCACAGCAGATTAATCAGCAAGCACAACAGCTTAAGCTTGCTGCGCTAGGGCAACTCTCAGCAAGTATTGCACATGAGATCCGCAATCCTCTCGCTGCAATCGTACAAGCAAATGAGTTACTGAAAGATAGCGATCCAGAACAACAAAATACTTTGCGTCATATGATTGGCAAACAAACCAAACGTATTGATAGTATTGTTCAAGATACCTTAGGGCTTGCTCGTAGCGAAAGAACACATCCTATCCAGATCGATGTAAAACACTTCATAGTTACATTGCTCGAAGAAGATTTATTTGACGTTAAACATTCAATTCAACTTAAAATTTCGGATAGTTCTTTAAAATTTTTATTTGATGAAAAACAATTAAGACAAGTCATGATTAATCTGGTGAGAAATGCTTTACGGCATAATGCCCCCGACTCACCGTACATTACGATCAACATTCATTCACAGACAAATAAAATTTATATTGATGTGATCGATTACGGTGAAGGTGTTTCAAAACGTGATATATCTCAATTATTTAAACCATTTTTTAGTACCGAAATTAATGGAACTGGTTTAGGATTATATTTGTCTCATAGTTTTTGTGAGGCGAACCATGCAAAGCTCACCTATGTAGAGCAAAAACAAGGGGCATGCTTCAGAATAGAATGCCCAATAATATATTGATTTTTTTATTAGGTTTTTGGGGAAATGGCAGAACAGCAACCACTGGTTTTGCTTGTAGACGATGAAGAAGATTTGTGCCTTTTAATGCAAATGACACTTGCACGAATGGGGATTAAAACACATCTTGCTTATCGGGTTGAACAGGCCAAACAACTCTTCACTCAGTTTCATTACGATGCGTGTTTAACCGACTTAAACCTACCCGATGGGAGCGGGATAGATTTAGTTAAACATGTCTCTCAAAATTATACTAATACTCCCATTGCCGTTTTAACCGCCTACGGCAATATGGATATTGCAATTGCAGCATTAAAAGCAGGCGCTTTTGATTTTGTAAGCAAACCGGTCAACCAAGTACATCTAGATCAATTATTACAAAAAGCCTTGAATCGGCAAAAAGTAGAGCATGATGCTGCTGAGAATGCGTTAGAAAATAAATTATTAATCGGCCGTTCTCTACCCATCCAGCAGCTACGTATTGCAATTAAAAAAATTGCGCGCTCACAAGCACCTGTATTTGTTACCGGTGAGTCTGGAACAGGTAAAGAAGTAGTTGCTAACTTAGTTCATCGGCTGAGTAACCGTAGTGAAGGCCCTTTTATTGCGATTAACTGCGGTGCTATTCCAACCGAACTCATGGAAAGTGAGCTTTTTGGGCATAAAAAAGGGAGCTTTACCGGAGCAACTCAAGATAAACAAGGCCTCATTTTATCGGCACACGGTGGCAGTTTATTTTTAGATGAAATTGCCGAATTACCTTTAAGTATGCAGGTCAAACTGCTCCGTGCAGTACAGGAAAAAAAGATCCGACCCGTCGGTTCAGATCAGGAAATCGATGTTGATTTCCGTGTGATTAGTGCAAGTCATCAAGATTTAGATTTATTGGTTAGACAAGGTAAATTCCGTCAAGATTTATTCTTCCGTATTCATGTTATGGACCTCATATTGCCACCTCTACGTGAACGTGGCGAAGATGTCCTTTTACTAGCCAATCACTTTATTCAGAAAATTTGTATGGAGTGGGAAACGCCACCTAAACAATTAACAGAAGCGGCCGAAACTTATCTGCTACAGCAACACTTTCCGGGTAATGTTCGCGAATTAAGAAATATGATTGAGCGCGCAATTACCTTAAGTGAAGATACCACTATAGATGTATCTCATTTACATCCTGCTCCACTAAGAGCAAATATTTCTAATCCTTTTGCTTCAGCTGCTCAAAGCATACAAACCACTGTGGCAGCTCCTCAAGTCGTAAAAAAATTACCAAGTGAAGGCTTAGAACGTTATTTAGAAAATATTGAAAAAGATATTTTACTCAATGCACTCAATATGACTCATTGGAATCGTACCTTAGCAGCTAAAAAATTAGGAATGACTTTCCGCTCTTTACGCTATCGTCTGAAAAAATTTGGCTTAGATACGGAGACAGAACAGGAAGTATAAAATTTATTTTCTTTTTAGAAGGAGATCGGCAACACGATCTAGATAAACTTCCTCTTTCATTTCTGGAGGTAAGGGATAAGTCTGGTTAGGCTGAATACCTTGCCCCTCAATCATATTACCATTTGGTGTGTAGTAATGTGAGACTGTCATTTGTAGCGCTGCCCCACTTGGTAGAGGGAAAAGCTTTTGCACAACACCCTTACCATAACTTTTTTCACCCATGACCCAAGCACGTTGATGCTCTTTCATTGCAGCAGTAAAAACTTCTGCTGCCGAGGCAGATCGGTGATTGATTAAAATACCAACTTTTATATTTTGAAAATCGTTACCTGGCAAAGCCTGAAATTGCTGATTGCCTTCTGAACGACTTTTTGTAGAGACAATAATGCCATGATTTAAAAATAAATCGGCTGACTCAACAGCAGCAGATAACAAGCCGCCTGGGTTATTTCTTAAATCAATTAACACCGCTTTTAAACGCGAAGAACTATTTTCTTCAATTAAACGCTTAATCTCATTGGCGGTATCTTGTTGAAATACTCTAATTTTTAATACCAACACCTGATTGTGCAACATCACAGGCTCAATATCGGTTTCAATCTTTTTATTACGGACTAAACTAATTGGACTATTTGACTCTTCTGTTTGTACTTGAAGCGTCGAGCCTATCGATCCATAAAGCAAACCTAGCACCTGATCATGTGTCAGATTTTTAAGTTCCTGATTATCAATCTTTAAAATAGTTTGGCCATTTCTTAAGCCTAGTTTATATGAGTCAGAACCCGTCTTAAGGTCACGAATCATCCATTTATGAACATGTGATTCGGGGCTTAGTACAAAATCAACTGAAGCAAGATCCCCTTCAGTATATTGAATGAGTTGACGGTATTCTTCAGCTGACAAATAGCGGGAGTAACGGTCTAGACCACTGACTAAACCTTTAATTGCCTGTAAAAATAAAGCATCGTCCGATTTTTCATCGACATAGTTATCACGGACGATCCCATATATTTGTACAAACTGTTGAATAGACTCAATAGGCACTTCTGCATAACTTTCTTCTGATTCCGGGGAATCAGGATGCAGAGACGATAATTTTTCTTTTACAACAGGAGCTGCAAAAGCGAGCTGGCTGCAACACATCAATACGCTAACAAAAAAAGCTTTATATATATTGTATTGCAGCATTTAGTCACCTATTGCTTAAGCAGACAATGTAATGAGATTACGACCTTGCATTTCAGCAGGCACAGGAATCTGCATTAAGTTCAGAATAGTCGGTGCAACATCAGCAAGCACGCCACCTTCTGCAATCGTTGCTTGGGTTGGACCCACATAAATAAAAGGCACAAGCTCTGTTGTATGCTGAGTATGAACCTGACCACTTTCATAATCTTGCATTTGTTCAACATTACCGTGGTCAGCCGTAATAAGCATATGGCCTTTTTTCGCCATTACAGCTTCGTATACACGACCTAAACATGTATCAACTGCTTCAACAGCCTTAACTGCAGCATCAAATACGCCTGTATGACCGACCATGTCACCATTGGCATAGTTCACAACAAGTAAGTCGTACTCACCCGAGTTAATTGCTTTGACTAGCTCATCAGTTACTTCATACGCACTCATTTCAGGCTTTAAGTCATATGTCGCAACGTTTGGTGATGGAATTAAAATACGCTTTTCACCTGGATATTCGTCTTCACGACCACCACTAAAGAAGAAAGTCACATGGGCATATTTCTCAGTTTCAGCAATACGTAATTGCGTTTTACCTAAAGAAGATAAATATTCACCAAGCGAGTTCTTTAACTCTTCAGGCATATATGCCACAGGTGCATCAATGCTTGCCTGATAACGCGTCAACATGACAAATTTAGAAAGGTTCGGTACAACTTTACGCTCAAAACCTGCGAAATCTTTTTCAACAAACGCACGCGTAATTTCACGGGCACGGTCAGCACGGAAATTCATAAATACAACGCTATCGCCATCTTGAACTTTAGCGATCTCACCAATACGGGTTGCTTTTACAAACTCATCATTTTCATTTGCAGCATATGCAAGCTCTAAGCCTTCAACCGCAGTAGTTGCAGTACGAACAGCTTCACCTTCCGTTAATAAACGGTAAGCCTGCTCAACACGATCCCAACGGTTATCACGATCCATTGCAAAGTAGCGACCAATCATGGTTGCAATACGGCCCTTGCCTTCATATTGAGCGAATAAAGCATCTAATTTTTCTAATGAAGGTTGAGCACTACGTGGAGGAGTATCACGACCATCAAGGAATGCATGTAAGTAAACTTTCGCACCGCGTTTTAAGGCAAGTTCACACATCGCCACAATATGATCTTCATGTGAATGGACGCCACCTTCTGAAAGTAGCCCCATAATATGAACTGCACCACCCGCTGCTTTTGCTTTTTCTACGGCATCAACCAATACTTCGTGCTCAAAAAAAGCACCAGTACGAATATCTTTAGTAATACGTGTGAAGTCTTGGTATAACACTCGGCCAGCGCCAAGGTTCATGTGACCAACTTCAGAGTTACCCATTTGTCCATCAGGTAAACCAACATCTTCACCAGAACCAGAAATGAGACTATTTGGATGCTTTGCTTTCATTGCAGTTAAATTCGGGGTTTTTGCTGCAAGAAAAGCATTATCTTCAATCGCTTCACGGTGTCCAACACCATCCATAATGACCAGAACGTGAGGGATCTTGCCAGCAGTTGCATCCGTCATAATCAATTTCTCTTTTGTCTACAATTTCATCGCAATATCTTACCGAATTTTCGGTGAAGACTCTATTTTTTCCTATGGCTTTCCCCAATGCTCCTCATTGAGAAAGTCATTCATATACTTTCAATTTAACGGGCCCGATAAAGCAAATAACTTCCGGCACCAAACATTAAAATAATAGGCATGAGTACAAACCAAGCTGGTGAAGGCGCGTATACCAAACTTGCGTAGCCCAAGAAGTCTTGTAAATAATAAAAGCCTAAACCAATGAAGAGCGCGATCACCAAACGGAAACCCATCGACTGTTGACGTAGTGGACCAAAAATAAAAGAACAAGCCACTAATACAAGAGTAATGAGTGAAAATGGAGAAGCGACTTTTTGCCAAAAAGCTAATTGGTAAGTTTTCGGTACTTGGCTATATTCGTCCATATAACGCATAAAACTAATCAGCTGACTTGGAGACAAGTCCTCAGGGTCTAAAGTCACCATATGTACATATTTAGGCTGTAGAGCCAAACCTAAAGACTGCTGATCATGATTATTTAGTATCGAATTACCATCTGTAAGAATGTCCATCTGGCTGGCTTTTTGTAAAGTCCATTGACCATCCTGGATAAACTTTCCTTGCTCTGCATTAATTAAAGACTGTAAATGGTAGTCTTTGTTAAAGTCTACGACCTGGATATCTCTTAAATTTCCTTGTGAGTTCGCATAATCAATATAAATAAAACGCTGCCCTTCTCGTGACCAATAGCCTTTCACTTCACCTAAAGCAGCAACTGATCGATGGCTTTTGACACTTTGTGCTTTCTCATTTGTATAGGGAACAACCCACTCACTTAGAGCAAAAGATAAAACAATAAGCAGCAAAGCTGAGCGCATAACCCAACCTACAATACGCCATAAGCTAATCCCGACCGAACGCATCACGATCAGCTCACTATTGGATGCTAAAGCGCCTAACCCAATCACAGCGCCAATTAAGGCTGAGATAGGTAAAATTTCATATAGATAGCGAGGGGCACCCCATAACACATAGATAAAAGCTTGCCATGCATTATAGTCAGGTTTTAGCTCACCTAATTCACCCAGATAAGTAAACAGGATTTGCAAAACAGACAAAACAATGGTGGTACCAAACATTGCGAGCGCAGTGGTTTTCGTCACATATTTGGCGACTATTCGACGTGCTAACATTATAATTTCACTCGCTTAATCTGTTTCTTGATTTTCGGCCCTAATTTCTGCTTACGTGAAAATAAGGCAGCTGCGATTGCATAAACCAATAAAGCCACTGGATAAGCCCAAATATCCAGTTCTCCTTTACTTATACGAGTTTTAATTGCAATCATGAGTACGATCAAACTCGCGAAAATAAAGATAGATGGAATAAGACGATAATAACGACCTTGTCGCGGGCTTACTTCCGACAATGCCACAGATAGCATCAAGGCAATAATAATGGTAAACGGACCAAATAAGCGCCAGCCCAACTCACTTCTTACGACCGGATCATTTGCTTTAGAAAATAGTTTTGATGTGGAAAGTGCTTCTACATCGCCACTCTCAAACTTAACATCTTTGTCATTTTCTAAACGTAGACGATAAGACTGGAACTCTGCTTGTGTATATTTTGGTTGTCCCGGGAATATTTCATAGCGACGACCTTGAACGAGATCAACCACATTGGCTGTATCATTCGCGACCTCAACACGAGTCGCCTCTTTTGCCAAAATCATGACATCTGGCTTGCCTTCTTTGGCTGCACGCTGATAAAAGAAAATATCTTTAAGGTTTTTTCGATCTTCCGACAATGAACCCGCATAAATCGTATAAGGTCCAGAAGAAATAAACTCTCTTGGTCGCACCAAGTCAAACCCTGTACGCACTGCTTGAGTTGTAGTTAATTTTTCGAATTCACGAAGTCCCCACGGCGTCATCCAAAGCATAAGTACGGACTGACACACCATGTAAACCAGTGTCATTGGAATAAGTAAGCGCGCTAACTGATGACGACTTACCCCACTACCATTCAATACGGCCATTTCATGGTCAACATATAAACGACCAAACACCAACATTAAACCAATAAAAAACCCAAGTGGTAAAATGAGGGTTAGAAATTCAGGTAAACGATATCCAATGATGCTAAACAAGATACTGGCATCTAGTCGCCCCTGTGCCGCCACACCAAAGTATTTGATCAGACGACCACCCATCATGATTAAGGTCAATAATGCAATGACCACCAATGAGGTAGAGACAACTTGCTTGACGAGATAACGCCGAATAATCAAATTAATACTTCCAAAAGGCTAATCGGGACGAACGCTAGTTTACCCGAATGTTAAAAATATAAAACCGCACATTGCAACGCTATGCTTGAAAGTGTTTCAATGTTTCAATCCAACATAACTTTCTATAGGCAATCACGGCAGCCATGAAATTTACAACTTATACAACTTTTCCTGAACAAACATCTAATGAATCTTTGTGGATTTTAGTTGATTCAGAACAGCTACAAAGCAATCTCAATACATATCAAATCAATAATCTAGAAAGTATTCTTACAGCAACTCAATTTAAAGCCAACTTCAATGAAACGTTGCCATTATTTGGTCAACTTAGCACTCAGCCCCATAGCCAATTACTTGGTTTAGGAAAAGCAGCTGAACTTCAAGCAGCTAAGTTAGCAAAATTGGCGCAAACCATTATCAAGTCGGCACAAAATAAATTTAAGCATATCGCAATTGATATTGCTGCGTTACCTGTCGAATACCATTATTTATTTGCATTAAGCTTAACTCAAGCAGCTTATGGTTATGATGAGTTTAAATCGAAAAAAAATGAATTTGTGTTACAACAAGTTGATTTAATTAGCTCACAAACCAGCCTTGATGAAAATCAACTCGCTTTAGTACATGCCGTACAATCTGGTCAGTCTTATGCTCGTGACTTAGGAAACCGACCAGGTAATATCTGTTTCCCTGAATATCTGGCAGAACAGGCATTAGCTTTAGCGGCAGAATTCCCAGACTTACTTAAAGTCACTGTCTTAAATGAGCAACAAATGGCTGATTTAGGCATGTATGCATTTCTTGCAGTCAGCAAAGGGTCCGAGCGTCCGGGCCGTATTGTGACTCTTGAATACCAAGCACAACTTGAACAAGCTCCTGTCGTACTTGTCGGTAAAGGCGTAACCTTTGATACAGGCGGTATTTCTTTAAAACCAGGGCTTGGCATGGATGAAATGAAGTTTGATATGTGTGGTGCAGCTTCTGTACTCGGCACAATCCGTGCTTTATGTGAGGCACGTCTTCCAATCCATGTTGTGGGTGCGATTGCAGCTGCGGAAAATATGCCTTCAGGTAAAGCAACTCGCCCAGGCGACATTGTAACAACCATGAGTGGGCAGACCGTTGAAATTTTAAACACTGACGCTGAAGGCCGTTTGGTCCTTTGCGACACCTTAACGTATATCAAACGTTTCAATCCGGCAGTTGTGATTGATATCGCAACATTAACTGGTGCTTGCGTAGTTGCGTTAGGTAAAGTACTGAGTGGTTTATTCTCTCCGGACGATACTTTGGCAGCGGAACTCCAACAAGCTGGTGAGCAGTCATTTGACCGTGTATGGCGCATGCCAGTGATTGATGATTATCAAGAACTATTGGACTCTCCTTTTGCAGACATCGCTAACATTGGTGGACCACATGGCGGCGCAATTACAGCAGCCTGCTTCCTTGAGCGTTTTACTCGTGACTATCGCTGGGCTCACTTAGATGTTGCCGGAACAGCATGGTTATCAGGCTCAGCAAAAGGCGCAACTGGTCGTCCAGTACCGCTACTTATGCAATTCTTGGCTAACCGTGTAAGTACGAATGGCTAAAGTTAGCTTTTATCTGTTTGAAACCAGTGAAGAACGGCAAGTCGATAGTGCTTGCCGTTTATGCCGAAAAATTTTACTGAAGCATTCACAAATCTGGTGGTATTGCCCAGATGTGCAGTTACAACAAACACTTGATGAAAAATTGTGGAGCTTTGATCCGACCAGCTTTATTGCCCATGGCGTTGATCAGGTAGATGCGGCAGTATGTATTTCGGCTAAACAACCTTCTGAACAAGGTTGGCTGGTATTTAATTTTAACAATCATGCACTTGAACAAGTGAATCATTTTAGCCACATTATAGAAATTGTTGAAAATAATGAAGCAGCCAAGCAAATTGGCCGAGAAAAATTTAAAATGTATCGTCGTTTAGGTATAGAACCTCGAACCTTTAAATTATAACGCGCTAAAATGTAAATACTGTTGAGCAAAGGAGAACTGTGGTGGCATTAAATGTCGGGCAAGATTTTAAAAAAAGATGGTTAAATGCGCCTGAAGCTGTCCGTCATGCTTATCAACAGGATTTGGCTCGGATTTGTGATTTATTAGAGCCTCAGACCCCTATTCAACTGTGGGTTTTAAATGACGAAAAAGCGCAATTAGAATCACAACAAAATATTGAAAAGGCATATGCTGACTTAAAGGCAGAGTTAATCGAGCAAGCGCGAATTCGTCGCCAGCTTGCGTTAGAAAAAGCTCTTGCAGATAAGCGCGCAAAGGAAGCAGCTTATGCTGCTGAATTACAAGCTGACGAAGTTCGTAAATTTAGTGAACAAACGGAAGCTTTGCAGGCTTTACGCAGTCATTTAGAACAAGAAGTTGCTGAACATACTGCACGTTATCAGAAAAACCCTGAAACGCCAGCAATTGATTATTCTTCTGGTGCAAAACTTAGCATTACTGACGATCAAATCTTATCTGAGCTTGAAAGTGTACGTGTTCGCCTAGAACTTGAAGCTGAAAGCTTAATTGAACAGGCAGTAACAGTTTTCCGTGCCAAACTGCATGCTGCGGCTCAAGAAGAAATTGAATATATTTTAAAGAATTCTAACTTTTCTGATGAAAAAATAGAAAAGTAAAGTTTTAATATTCTTCCTGTCATAAAAATGACATTTAATTGTCACAAAATGGTCATGCATAATATTCTTATGGTTCAAGCAATTATAAGAATAAGTCATGATTATTTATGAAAATTAATGAGGGTAAGAAATGGACATTCCGCATCAGATTTCAACGCAAATTGAGCAACTTAATCAAGGCGAGCAATGGACCTTCTCAGCACAAGAACTTTATATGAGTCATAACGACTTTAATTCACTTTCAATCTTACTCACACGAGCATCGGAAAAAGGCGAATTTTCAATTACTCGCACTCAGCATAATAAACCTTGGGTCGGCACACACTCAGTTACTCTCACCAAGCATTAATTTTTAAAATAAAAAAACCGGAACGTATGTCCGGTTTTTCATTTTGGCAATTTAAAAATTTATTTTAAAAAACCATTTTCAGCTAAGAAAGCCATACTAATATTTGATTCGGTTTTCTGTTCAGCAGCTTTATCACCTAGTAATAAGCGTTCGATATAACGTGCTAAAACATCAACTTCAAGGTTGACCTTGCTACCCACTTGCCACGTTCCAATATTAGTACGCTCTGCTGTGTGTGGGATTAGATTTAAACTTAAAATATTACCGCGTAAATGATTAATCGTTAAGCTAATACCATCTACAGTTACTGAACCTTTCTCTGCCAAATATTTAGCAAGTTCTACAGGCGCAGTCACTTCAAAATAAATTGAGCGAGCATCTTCACGTACTAGGGTAATTTCACCTACACCATCAACGTGACCACTTACAATGTGTCCACCAAAGCGGGTAGTCGGTAACATGGCTTTTTCCACATTGACACGTTGACCAACTTTCCAGTTACCCAAAGTCGTGCGGTTTAAACTTTCACGGGACACATCAGCCGCATACCAGTTATCACCCCACTCAATCACTGTGAGACAGATCCCGTTAGTTGCAATTGAGTCACCCAAATGTACGTCAGACATATCCAAATCGGTTTGAATACGTAAACGTACATCGCCACCTACACTTTGCAGGCTTTCTACTTTACCTAAACTTTCAATAATGCCTGTAAACATGGCTCAATCTCCAAATCTTTTACACTGCTTAAATTGCAGCGCTTACCAAAGTGCGAGCTGTGTACTATTACCTGATGTATCTACACCACCTAGCTCGGCGAAGTGGTAAAGCTGGCCTAACAATTGACGTAACGGTGGCCCTGGTTTGGCATGAGTATCTGTAATCACAATAAACTCAAGCACACGTGCACGCTCTGACTGACGTTGTTTACTTACGCGATAACGTGGAACATCTTGAGTAAGTAAAGTCACTTTTCCACGTTCCAGATTGGCCATCAGTAAATCTTTCGGCTCAATGTTACCATCGGTCGAATAACTGGTCAGAATATAACGTGCATTGATGGTCGAAAGTAATTTTTCATACGCATCTTTTGCATGTTTAGAAGAGTTATAAGGACTTGGACGTTCTTTACGCCATGCACGGTCAATACCACTCTTATAGCCTTTCGTATCTGGCGGTGGTAAATCGACTTGATCCCATAACGTCAACGCATTTAAAACGTGATAGTTACTACTGTAAGCATGCTGATTATAAGGTGGGTCAAGATAGGCTACATCTACTTCAAAACCGCTCATCTGATTTGCTAGATGCTGAGCATCTACACACCACATTTCAGCAGCAGGGCGTTTACGGTCGCCAATCTCACAGAAACGGCTCGGTGTTAACCAAAGTAGTGATTCGATACGCTCTAACGCTGTTTGTGTACGTCCGCCCCACCCTTGGTGGAAGCTTTTAAATACACCACTGGTATTACTCACAAAACTTGCTGAATAGAGTAATGGCGCAAGCAAAGCACTCATTTCTACATCATTAATTGCACCTTGCGCTTGCCATGTGGCAATTTGCTGGCGAATCGCATCGATGCGCATACCATTGCGACGTTTAAAGAATAAACGGTCACGAGATGGATCATAGACATCATCATTACGAGGGCAAAGATTGTGTGTTACCCAGCCTTTAACCTCGGGTAAGCGGTTTAAATAATCAATCGCTTTCTGATAGCCACCCAACTCTTTAAAAGCAGGTGCATCGACACACGCTAAAATTGCATGATTTAAAGCATGACTATAAGGTTCCCAGTCATTCGCAATGACACGGTATCCATTTTGACGTGCTAAACGAGAAACCACCCCACTGCCTGCAAAAAAGTCAGCAAAAATCGGGGGGTTCTTTTTCTTGCTATTCAGCGTCCCTGTGATTTCCAGAGCTTCTAAAATCAAGTGGAGCAATCGGCGCTTGTTACCCAAGTACGGGACAAGCTGATGGAAAAGATATTCGTCTGTCGTGCGGGCTGCATGACGACGTTTGTGGTATACCGAAGGCTCTGAATTCATACTTTCTCTTGCGTAGGGATTAACCTTAAGCGTATATCTTGATCAAGTTGTGTTACATCAAGAAGTTTAAAACGAAGTTGCTGTGCCATATATTCAAAATCTGCATTGAACATGGCTCTTGCACTTTGCCCCAATAAAGTTGGAGCCACATAACTGATCATTTCATCAATCAAGCCTTCTTGCAAAAAGGCACTTGATAATGTCGCGCCAGCCTCGATCAGCACATCATAAATTTGGTATTGCTTAGATAAGGTCTGTAATAGTGTTTTTAAAGGCTGAATTTCTAATTGTATCACGCCTAAGTCAGCAAGTTCCTGACGATATGGCCCCATGACCATCACAGTTTCAGGATTTTCTAAAATTTTAGCGGTGAGCGGTAAACGCCCTCTCCGATCTAGAATTACACGTTTTGGCTGAGCAACCGTTTCGATATCAACATTATGAAGTGAACGTACATTAAGTTGGCAGTCATCGGCAATTACAGTTTCAATACCTGTAATCACGGCGCCTGAAATCGCACGCCAATGTTGTACATCTTGACGGGCCGCAGAACCTGTAATCCACTTCGACTCACCAGATGCCATCGCAGTACGTCCATCAAGACTAGAAGCAACTTTTAATCGTACATATGGCATGCCGGTAGACATCGCTTTTAAAAAGCCTTGATTAAGTTGAGCTGCCAAATCTTCACAAATACCGATTTCTACTTCAATACCGGCATTTTTTAATATCTGAACACCTTTACCTGCAACAAGCGGGTTTGGATCAGGACATGCCACTACCACTTTTTTAACTTGCGCCTTAACCAGCGCCTCAGCACACGGAGGGGTTCGTCCATAATGAGCACACGGCTCAAGCGTCACATAAGCAGTTGCGCCTTGTGCCTGTTCGCCTGCCTGACGTAATGCAAAAACTTCCGCATGGGGCTGACCAGCTTTAGGGTGAAAACCTTCACCAATTAACTGATCATCTTTGACAATGACACAACCGACATTTGGATTTGGTTTTGTCGAATAGAGTCCTCGTTTGGCAAGTTCAATGGCTTGCTGCATCCAGTATTGATCTTGTTTTAACTCAGACATAAAAATCTCAAATGATTAGTGCTCACGTTGTTGCATTTGCTCAATTTGGCGGCGAAACGCTTCAACATCCTGAAAATCTTGATAAACCGAAGCAAAACGAACATAGGCAACGTGGTCAAGTGCAAATAAAGATTGCATGACAATCTCACCAATCGTTCTGGATTTCACATCACGCTCACCCAAACGACGAATTTGCAACTGAATATCGCTGAGAACCGTCTCGATCTGCTCTTGTGTCACTGGACGTTTTTGTAAGGCATGCATAAGCGAACGACGTAGCTTCGCCTCATCGAACGGTTCATTTTTTCCATTCGATTTGATCACACGGGGCATCACCACTTCATAGCTTTCAAAAGTGGTAAAACGTTCACCGCAACTTACACACTCACGACGTCGACGAATCTGACAGCCTTCTGCGGCTAGACGCGAATCGATGACTTTACTATCTGCGGCGTTGCAAAATGGACAATGCATAGCGGACTTAATAGGGTCAATTACTTTGACCTAGTGTAGCAAAATTTCTACACTTACAGAACCAGCATTCTATGAGACAAAAAACAGCCCTGTCCGAGATCAAAGCATCGCTTTGATCACAGCACAAGACTGTTTTTGATATAAGAATTATTAGTGATTATTCAATACGTTCGCCATGTTGGCTTAAGTCCAGACCCATACGTTCATCATCGGAATTAACACGAAGTCCAATGATAAGGTCAATCACTTTAAGAATAATGAAAGTTGCGATACCACTGTAAACCATTGTCGCAAGCACACCTTCGACTTGTACCCACAACTGACCAGCGAATGTTGGTGCTAATGCTACGTTGGCCGCCTTAATGATTTCATCACTATAAAATACGCCAGTTAAAATCGCACCGACAATACCACCTACAGCGTGTAAACCAAACGCATCCAAAGCATCATCGGCTTTAAGTAAGCGTTTAAGTGCCGTAATACCCCAGAAGCAGACTACGCCACCAATAAGGCCCATTACTAAAGCTCCGCCTACACCAACAAAACCAGCTGCAGGCGTAATCACAACTAAACCAGCAACAGCTCCAGACGCACCGCCCAATACAGAAGCTTTACCACGGATCATACGTTCTACTACCAACCAAGAGAACGCAGCAGCAGCGGCAGCAACTTGAGTCACTAAAATTGCCATACTTGCACGAGCACCAGCACCTAAAGCACTACCACCGTTAAAGCCGAACCAACCCACCCAAAGTAAACTTGCACCGATTACAGTTAAAGTTAAGTTATGTGGCGCCATAGATTCACGGCCAAGGCCAATACGTTTACCAAGCATATAAGCAGCAACTAGACCTGCAACACCAGAGTTAATGTGTACAACCGTACCGCCAGCGAAATCTAATGCACCTGCTTTAAATAACCAGCCATCTGCCGCCCATACCCAGTGAGTAATTGGTGCATAAACCACAAGCACCCAAATTGCAATGAATGCCATGAAAGCTGAATATTTCATACGATCAGCAATCGAGCCACTCAAAATTGCGACAGTAATGATGGCGAAAGTCATTTGGAAAATAACAAAGAGGCTTTCAGGAATTGTCCCACTTAGTGCATCAAAAGCGACGCCATTGAGCATTGCTTTAGACAAATCACCAAAGTATGCACCCGTGCCAGAGAACGCGATTGAATAACCTGCAATCACCCAGAGCAAACTTACTAAAATTGCAGCAGAAAGGCTAAACATCATAGTGCTTAAGACATTTTTCTTACGGACCATACCACCGTAAAATAACGCCAAGCCTGGAATTGTCATCAACAGAACCAAAGCTGTTGAAATTAAAATCCAAGATGTATCACCGGTATCGAGTTTTGCAGTCGGTGTCGGAGCGGCCGGAGTTTCCTCAGCTGCTGGTGCCGCTGCAATTGTTGCAGGAGCTTCAGACGTTGATGTTGCTGTAACCTCAGATGTTGGTGTTGTTACAGTCTCTTCTGCCCAAGCGGCAGTACCACCCAAAAGTGCGCCGGTTAAACTCAGCGCCATAAGCATTTTTTTCATTCGTGTCCCCCAACCTCATTTGCGAGCTATTTATTGCTCAGCAAGCTTTGTGCCAATTTAGACAGCATCTGGTCCTGTTTCACCTGTACGAATACGGATGACTTGTTCCAGATTAGTCACAAAAATCTTACCGTCGCCGATTTTTCCAGTGCTTGCCACACGTGTAATTGACTCAATTACCGCGTCGACCATTTCATCACTAATCGCAATTTCGATTTTTACTTTAGGTAAGAAATCAACCACATACTCAGCGCCGCGGTAAAGTTCTGTATGTCCTTTTTGACGACCAAAACCTTTAACTTCAGTTACGGTAATCCCTTGTACACCAATGTCAGAGAGTGCTTCACGCACATCATCCAATTTAAACGGTTTTACAATTGCAGTTACAAGCTTCATGTTTGTTTCCTTCGGCTTCTTTTCACCAGTAAGGTTTTATGTTCAATTTTCATGCCAATATTTCAAAGGTTGGAGGATATGAATCTTTTGCATGAGCTTTCTTTATAACCTATTTAGTTATCAAGATGTAGATGAGCAACTAAAAATAAAATGAATTTTCAGTCCTGTTTTTATTTCAATTTATCGTTATGACATGGCTAAAAGCCAAGAAGCCTATATCCTAGATTCAAGCAGTGTTAAACTGGCGAGCATAAGGTAATACAACAGTTTGGATATCTCATGCTAGAAACTCTATTACAGGCCATCTTGGAACAAATTGACGAGCCTAAAAAAGATTTAGAAAAAAACTTACGTGCATTATTAAATGAAACTGTCGAGAAATTAGATCTTGTCTCTAAACAAGAAATCGAAAGACAAAAAACAGCCCTTCATTTAGCCAATCAACGTTTAGAAGCGCTACAAAAACAAGTCAGTCTATTAGAAGAAGCTTTAAAGAATAAAAAATAAGCACCAACGTAGCGCACTTATACTTTACAACGATTAAAAATGAAGCACCATAATGGAACAATAAGATGTCTTTTTCTAAAATTTATACTCGGGGACTTTTAGGATTACATGCGCCTCTCATTGAGGTTGAGGTGCATGTGAGTCAAGGCTTACCCTCTCTGACTATTGTAGGCTTAGCGGAAGCAGCAGTTAGGGAAAGTAAGGATAGGGTTCGCTCAGCTATTATTAACAGTGGATTTCAATTTCCAACTAAGCGGCTGACCATTAACCTTGCTCCTGCAGATTTGCCCAAAGATGGTTCACGGCTAGATTTACCAATTGCTTTAGGCATCTTAATTGCCTCTGGTCAACTTCCGGAAAACTGCACAGAAGACTTTGAATTTATTGGAGAGTTGGCTCTAGACGGTCATGTAAGACCTGTGTCAGGCGCCTTAACTTTAGCAATGGCATGCCAGCAAGCTCAGCATAAAATCGTTTTACCAGTCGATAATAGCCAAGATATTAGCCATTTACCTAATCTTGAGTGTTATCCGGTTAATCATTTAAAAGAGGTGTGCGAGCACTTTTTAGGCACACAAAAGCTAGCTCACGCACAGCCAAGTGACCATTCAAATGAAATGCCCTATAAATTTGATCTTGCAGATGTTAAAGGTCAGCTACGCCCACGGCGTGCACTAGAAATTGCTGCCGCTGGGGGCCATTCCCTGCTCTTTAAAGGACCACCAGGCACAGGTAAAACTTTATTGGCCTCACGCCTGCCTTCCATTTTACCGCCACTTTCTACTCAAGAAACTCTTGAAGTTGCAAGTATTTATTCTATTTCAAATACACCACATACTTTTGGGCAGCGTCCATTTCGCGCGCCCCACCATACAGCATCAGCAATTGCACTGGTTGGGGGCGGTTGTCAGTTCCACAAATAAATCAGAGTTTACACAAATAAACTAGAGCAAGAATAAAAAGTATATTATCTATAAGCTTTAATTTTTCATTTTGTAAAAATATATGCCTGTTAATAATGATAAAATAACGACTATTGATTGTTTCCCAAATGATAATATTAGTCGAGTGGTTTATCGATATGGTGGACTCGTTCGAAACGAAGATAACGACTCAACTAATCCTTTTGTTGAAGTGTTATTAATTGAGATTAGAAAAAGTGATCAATGGTTATTTTTAGATAAGTGCTCAACATTCCTTGTTCCCGTACTTGATCTTGATGCTGTTCAACATGGCAGTATTTGGGACGGGAATGTTCTGACCAATTACACTTATAGATTTTCAGGAAAACTCATCACAAAACGATTTTCTTTCGACTTCAGCAATAATAAACCGAGGAACATAAAACTTTCAGACAAAATTCCGGATACGTCAGAGTACTACATTCCATTAAAAAACTATTTTCTTCCCAATAAAGTTGATTATGTTCTACAAGGCTATCCATTCACTAAATACACCAATGATTCATATCGGAAAGTGAATCACTGCTTAATGCATTCTAATGATGGAACTCAAGTCATCACTTCCTCAATCCATATTTTGCATAGCTTATTCGTCAATCGGAAGGATATTCGGGGACTCTTATTAAGCACTTCAGGCCAATCTATCATTAACCGCTTTTTAGAATCTTATACAACAGAAGTTGAGAATGATAATATTGAATATAAAATAAAAATCAGAAAGCCATATGAAGATATTGGCGAAACAGCAATTATATTTCTGGCTAATCTAGCCTTAAATCCATATGTGCAGACGATAGTCGATAAAATTCAACGAAGTATGGAAGTTACTGAGTTTCATCATCTTCAGCATGGCACAGGCATAAGATACCCCATTGTATATCCGCCACATCCTACAAAGCTTTTTCTTGAAGCAGAAGGAATTTGGCTAGATGACAATAAGACACGTTTTTTTATTACTAGAGTGAAAAAATTTGATCCTATTAACGATCACATGATTGATGTCAATAAAGACCTTACCAATACTGTTTCAAAAACTGATGAAAAAAACCCTCGTCCTCGTGAAAAAAGTCAAAATAAAAATGAGCATATCAATACACAAAAACCACCATCAAGAACAAGCGGTGAATACCGTAAGCGTTCTGATGTGGAAACTGGAAATACACAAAATATTTTGAAGTATTCTTTTAATGAACCAGCCAATGACCCAATTGAAGTTGGCACATCCAATCATCCATATTCAGATAAATCAGAGGATGTTGAAACATCATCTGATGAACCATATGGCAATAAAAATACTAAAACTAAAAAGTCTGAAACAACTGATAATCCGCCTAGCAGAGATGAACGCTTTGATATTCAATATATTATTCAATCACTTAACCATTTAACACTAGATACAACCTCTCCATTAGAACGTGTGTATTCAATTGATATATTGGGGAATGAGATACACGGATTCAACTTACTTCAAATAAAGAAACTCGTTCCTCAACCAAAGCATCCATCTTGGATTGATGCAGAATTTGGAAGGAAATTGTTATTTTTAAAACTGGAATTGAAAGATCAGCATGATCAATATTATTTAATTGATATACATAAAAATAAAAGCCATGAAGCATTCTGTGCTTTTATTATCGTGTCACCACATAAGTTAACCCGTGAGCAAATAAAAAATATATGTATAGAGCTTGAGAATGCAAAAGGAATTAAAAAATGGACGCTACGTTGTGAAAGTTTTACCAAAAAAATTATTTCGATTAAACATTCATCTGCTACTCCCGATGAGTGGAAAAATAGATTTAAAAATTTATTTTCAACATTAATTAATTGATTTTTATTAAATTACAAAAAACTGTCGTACTAAAAATAAGAAAGGTACTTCATAAAGGAGTTGCAAGAATCCTAACCTTTTTTTACAATTCAATAGTTGTTGAAATATTGAAATATTATTTCTAAAGTAACCGTGCATCGGAAGTTAATATTTCTAGTATTGTTTCCTGTCATAAGCATCAAGGTCTTAGCTAATAATATAAATTAGCTCATTTGATACTTTTCAAACTTAATCTCCGTCGATATAAATCAATTAATATCAATATCTTGAAGATAGGAAATGCATAATCAGTGTTCGTTTCAAGAATCATTAGCATTATTATTTAAGGTTTAGCTATCCTATGTACTTATCTGATTTAAACGCACAACAAAGGGAACCTCCATTGAATCGAACTAATATTTTTTTTGGTGAATCGCATTCTGACTGGTTGCCTGTCAGAGGCGGAGAATCTGGTGATTTTGTTTTTCGACGTGGTGACGGGCATGCCTTCGCGAAAATCGCACCTGCTTCCCGCCGCGGTGAGCTCGCTGGAGAGCGTGACCGCCTCATTTGGCTCAAAGGTCGAGGTGTGGCTTGCCCCGAGGTGATCAACTGGCAGGAGGAACAGGAGGGTGCATGCTTGGTGATAACGGCAATTCCGGGAGTACCGGCGGCTGATCTGTCTGGAGCGGATTTGCTCAAAGCGTGGCCGTCAATGGGGCAGCAACTTGGCGCTGTTCACAGCCTATCGGTTGATCAATGTCCGTTTGAGCGCAGGCTGTCGCGAATGTTCGGACGCGCCGTTGATGTGGTGTCCCGCAATGCCGTCAATCCCGACTTCTTACCGGACGAGGACAAGAGTACGCCGCAGCTCGATCTTTTGGCTCGTGTCGAACGAGAGCTACCGGTGCGGCTCGACCAAGAGCGCACCGATATGGTTGTTTGCCATGGTGATCCCTGCATGCCGAACTTCATGGTGGACCCTAAAACTCTTCAATGCACGGGTCTGATCGACCTTGGGCGGCTCGGAACAGCAGATCGCTATGCCGATTTGGCACTCATGATTGCTAACGCCGAAGAGAACTGGGCAGCGCCAGATGAAGCAGAGCGCGCCTTCGCTGTCCTATTCAATGTATTGGGGATCGAAGCCCCCGACCGCGAACGCCTTGCCTTCTATCTGCGATTGGACCCTCTGACTTGGGGTTGATGTTCATGCCGCCTGTTTTTCCTGCTCATTGGCACGTTTCGCAACCTGTTCTCATTGCGGACACCTTTTCCAGCCTCGTTTGGAAAGTTTCATTGCCAGACGGGACTCCTGCAATCGTCAAGGGATTGAAACCTATAGAAGACATTGCTTTTGATGCCATTTTTCTTTATACTGTCACTGAGGCAGGTTGGACATTTGATTTCTAGAGTTATTCGCATTTCTCTATTTTATCAAAATTCAACCTGCTTTGTTTCAGCATACTTTTTGAAACACCACCAAAGTTTGAAGTATTGACCCTCTATAGGGAATAAGCCATATTTTTGCTACAGTGAACCTAATTAAGATCATCTATTTACTAGGCCTCGCATTTGCGAGGTTTTTAATGCTGAATAAAAGGAAAACTTGATGGAATTGCCCAATATTATTCAACAATTTATTGGAAACAGCGTTTTAGAGCCAAATAAAATTGGTCAGTCGCCATCGGATGTTTATTCTTTTAATCGAAATAATGAAACTTTTTTTCTTAAGCGATCTAGCACTTTATATACAGAGACCACATACAGTGTCTCTCGTGAAGCGAAAATGTTGAGTTGGCTCTCTGATAAATTAAAGGTGCCTGAACTCATCATGACTTTTCAGGATGAGCAGTTTGAATTCATGATCACTAAAGCGATCAATGCAAAACCAATTTCAGCGCTTTTTTTAACAGAGCAAGAATTGCTTGCTATCTATAAGGAAACACTCAATCAGTTAAATGCAGTTGCTATTATTGATTGCCCATTTATTTCAAGCATTGATCATCGGTTAAAAGAGTCAAAATTTTTTATTGATAACCAACTCCTTGACGAGATAGATCAAGATGATTTTGAGGCTGAATTATGGGGAGACCATAAAACTTACATAAGTCTTTGGAATGAGTTAAATGAGACTCGTGTTGAAGAAAGATTGGTTTTTTCTCATGGCGATATCACGGATAGTAATATTTTTATAGATAAATCTGGTGAAATTTACTTTTTAGATCTTGGTCGTGCTGGATTAGCAGATGAATTTGTAGATATATCTTTTGTTGAACGTTGCCTAAGAGAGGATGTATCTGAGGAAACTGCTAAAATATTTTTAAAGCATTTAAAAAACGATATGCCTGACAAAAGGAATTATTTTTTAAAACTTGATGAATTGAATTGATTCCAAGCAATATCTAAAAATACTTAGTTATCTTTTTAAGTCGCTAAGTTTTAAATAAATAAGTGAAAGAAGTTAGTGGAGCTACTGATTTAAAGTTTTATATCACCAATGAATCCAAGTTTTGGTTTTTAAAATAAACTTATTTAAAATAGCTAAAGCTGTTTATTAGCTTAACTTGTGATTTAAGTTTTTTTGAATATAAAATTGTTAATTTATTAGCTTTACAAGTTTATTTAAATTTCATCGTGCAACATTTTTAACCAATTTTATTATCGATGGTATTTTTTTGTCTGCTTTTCTTTTCCTAGTCTTTTATCTATCCGTCAGCCATATAGTATTTTATTAAATTCTTATGGAAAATGACGCATGTTAAATTATCTTAAGAGCTTTAATAATATCAATACTTATTTGGTTTTATCGATAATTCTGCTGTTAATCATAATATCTCTAGATTATTTCTAAACTGAATGAATGTTTATAATGAGTGATTCATATTACTATTGAAATCGACTTCTCACTTTGAAAGAAGGCGAGGATGAGGGGCTTTTATGTTGATTTATCATTTTAAAAATGTCTTATAAAAGAAGCCTAACGTGTTTTCTTATATAGGTTTAAACATAATTTTTGGGTGGTGTTTCAAAAAGTATGCTGACATTAAATGAAGCCATTATTGATGTAAAAAAAGGTTAAGTCGAAAGCTTTAAAATGGTTTTCAATCTTTTTTGAAAAATTACAACTCCTTCTAAAACCGCGCCTAATTCGATGCCTTATTTTGCAATTATTACCTTCAATACCTACAGTAAAAAATTTACCAATACTTTGCTTGCAGTTTTTAAAAGCAGTTATGAAACTGTCCCAATGATCACTTGCAATTCGGGTGTAGTGAATACCTAATTGTTTAAGCTTTGCCTTCAATCGTTGAACTGTAGCTAAGTCTCTTTTACCCCAAACATAAGCAACAATCTCACCTGTTTCTCGATGGTAGGCGTAAATCATACGTATGTCTTTAGCGAGCTAACATCATGATTCATATGTGATTTCCAATACTTTAAAAGCCCCTGATTTTTGATCTCGCTTTACATTTACCCTCTGGCAATGTTCCGCGAGAAACGCAAAAACCTTACCCAATTCCGCAGCAATTTCAGTTATCCCTGAACAAGCCCATTTTATACAAAAGGGAAGCCACCACTGATTGGCTGTTTTGGCCCCGCTGAACATGGACAACACTCGCCGATATTTTTGCTGTGCTCCGTTGATTAACCAACGCTTGAGCGTTGCCGCCAGCAGACTTCCCCAAATCAACGTTTCGGCTATCGTTGAGTATTCCGTATTAAATTTATTCAAACTATTCAACGATTTCCATTCTTTGAACAAGAGTTCTATCTGCCAGCGCAGACGATACCATTCGCCCACTGTTGCGGCTGGGAATGTGTGCCGGTCCAAATTTGTACACAGACAAACCGGTTTGTCTTTATGGTCAGTGGAAGCAAACAAAACACAACGGTACACCGGACCATCTGGCCACTGCACATCCAAATCCAATTCGCCATGCTTAGGCAATACGGCCAGCCAGCTGCGTAGCGGCTGACAGAGTCCTGTTTGGTTGCAAGTCGCCATTGGATTCACCGAAGCGGGCATCCGAAGCACAAAGCTGGCCGCTTCGTTTTGGAGCGATTCAATGTAAGCTTTTGAAAAATAACCTGCATCGGCCATGAGCAAACAACCACGTAGACTTTGAGCTACGGGGAGATAGTCGCGTTCAGATGCAGTATCTTCGCTCAGAGAAACGCGGACAGGCTGGGCTTTTTCAAGGTCATAGGTCACGTGAAGCTCCACTGCCGCAGGAGAGTGTGTACTGAATCGCCCGGGGAAATGCAGGCTGAGGCCGTCATGAACAGCGAAACTGGTGCCATCCTGCAACAGTACCTGCTTGAAATGCCCCCGATAGGCGTCCGAAAAGGTGTGCATGGCTGGCAAATGAAGTGCCAGCGCCTGCTCAAACACTTGACGCATAAATTCAGGAGTTCCGA
The DNA here is from genome assembly GCF_003812225.1 of Acinetobacter sp. FDAARGOS_494. Taxonomy (NCBI): domain Bacteria; kingdom Pseudomonadati; phylum Pseudomonadota; class Gammaproteobacteria; order Moraxellales; family Moraxellaceae; genus Acinetobacter; species Acinetobacter sp. FDAARGOS_494. The sequence goes on along the minus strand of NZ_CP033866.1, from coordinate 1,931,128 downwards.
GCTTAACTAACTGATTATGGAATGGTTTAAGGCGTACTGACATCGAATGCAAGTGGTTAAAGTAACGATGTATATCAGCGATTGTGCGGGCATTTCCACTTCCCAGGGCACACACAAATGCCAGGCAAAGTTTTGCGGGAGTGATCAGGCGAAAGCGTTCAATCATGTGAGTTTGAACACCAAGTGAATTTAATTGTTGCTCTGAAAACAGGGCTTCAAAAATGGTTGAAAATGCGGTAATCTGATTTTGCTTCATTCGTTTTAGCCCTCTGGGCGTTCTATTTTATTCGCAAAATCAATTAGATCACGAATGAAGCACCTATTCAAATCCTAAAGATCATACGTATGAAAAGGACAATCCGATGAATGTCATTATAAAAGCTGTAGTTACTGCCTCGACGCTACTGATGGTATCTTTTAGTTCATTCGAAACCTCAGCGCAATCCCCACTGTTAAAAGAGCAAATTGAATCCATAGTCATTGGAAAAAAAGCCACTGTAGGCGTTGCAGTGTGGGGGCCTGACGATCTGGAACCTTTACTGATTAATCCTTTTGAAAAATTCCCAATGCAAAGTGTATTTAAATTGCATTTAGCTATGTTGGTACTGCATCAGGTTGATCAGGGAAAGTTGGATTTAAATCAGACCGTTATCGTAAACAGGGCTAAGGTTTTACAGAATACCTGGGCTCCGATAATGAAAGCGTATCAGGGAGACGAGTTTAGTGTTCCAGTGCAGCAACTGCTGCAATACTCGGTCTCGCACAGCGATAACGTGGCCTGTGATTTGTTATTTGAACTGGTTGGTGGACCAGCTGCTTTGCATGACTATATCCAGTCTATGGGTATAAAGGAGACCGCTGTGGTCGCAAATGAAGCGCAGATGCACGCCGATGATCAGGTGCAGTATCAAAACTGGACCTCGATGAAAGGTGCTGCAGAGATCCTGAAAAAGTTTGAGCAAAAAACACAGCTGTCTGAAACCTCGCAGGCTTTGTTATGGAAGTGGATGGTCGAAACCACCACAGGACCAGAGCGGTTAAAAGGTTTGTTACCAGCTGGTACTGTGGTCGCACATAAAACTGGTACTTCGGGTATCAAAGCCGGAAAAACTGCGGCCACTAATGATTTAGGTATCATTCTGTTGCCTGATGGACGGCCCTTGCTGGTTGCTGTTTTTGTGAAAGACTCAGCCGAGTCAAGCCGAACCAATGAAGCTATCATTGCGCAGGTTGCTCAGACTGCGTATCAATTTGAATTGAAAAAGCTTTCTGCCCTAAGCCCAAATTAACAGACTATCAGCACTATCTAAGCCGCTGACTCTGGTTGTACACTAAAGCTATGGTTTGAAATTGGAGTAGGTTATGCAGTTATTAGGTTCAGTGGCTTCCCCTTTTGTTCGTCGTTTACGTTTAGTACTGGCAGGGCAACCTTATCAGTTTGTAGCGCTTAATATTTTTGAGTCTGAAGGCCGTTCAGTGTTGGTACAACATAATCCGGCACGCAAAGTGCCTGTGTTAGTGGATGGAGAGCAGGTTATTTTTGATTCAGGCGTAATTTATCGTTATTTGGCTTCGAAACTGAAATTCAAACCATTGAGCTGGGATCAGGAAAACGGTCTGACGACCATCAATGCCTGCACAGACTCCTTGGTTGAATTACTGCTTTGTAAGCGCTCAGGTTTTGACGTGACTGAAGATAAATTGTTTTTTAATCTTCAGCATGAGCGAATTCAGGCGACGCTAGAGGCACTTCATACGTATGACCTTAACGACCTAACCCAATGATTTATTTGTGTTATTAAGCAGCTTATATACGCCACTTATTTGGTCTCGTTTAACATTTTGCCGTTGGCAATGTTGCGCTAAAAATGCCAGCGCGTTATTCATGGCTTTTGCTAAATCCGTACCACGACTCATGGCTATATCAAAGCAAAATGGTATCCACCACATATGGGCAGTTTTTGCTCCGGTAAAAAGCGACAACACCCGGTTATACTTCTTTTGTGCCGCGTTGATTAGCCAGCGTTTTAAGGTTGCTGCCAGCAAGCTACCCCAAATTAATGTCTCAACGATTGTGGCATGACCTGTATCGAATTTATTTAAATTATTCATCGACTTCCACTCTTTGAATAATAATTCTATTTGCCAGCGAACACGATAAAAATCACCCACAACAGCTGGAGGAAACTGCTCACGGTCAAGGTTAGTGCAGACCAATACATGACGTTTTTTGTGATCTAATGCTGCAAATGCAACGCAACGATAAACCGGGCCATTCGGCCACTGCACATCTAAATCCAATACACCTGCATTGGGTAATTCTTTTAACCATGTTTTCAGCGGCTTCATCTGCTGAGTCTTAGTACAAACCGCCATTGGATTAACACGGTTACACATCCGCATAATAAAATACGCGCAGGCTTCTTGAAGCTGTTGTATATAAGCTTTTGAAAAATAACCTGCATCTGCCATAAATAAGCAGCCTGATAAAGAGGCGGGTGAAGGCAAATAGTCCCGCTCGGGTGCCGTGTCCTCAGTCAGACTAACACCGTCAGGTTGCCCCTTAAACACGTCATAAGTGACATGTAACTCAACCGCTGCCGGACTATTTTCATTAAAACGTCCTGGAAAATAGAACATTAAGTCGTCATGTACAGCGAAACTGGTGCCATCTTGTAAAATAATGCGCTTGAACATGTCCTGATATTTATTCCTGATAGCAAACATATCAGGGAGATGCAGAGCCAGCGCCTTTTCAAACACTTCACGCATAAATTCAGGAGCAGCCATTTTAACCAACTGTTTATGAAAGGGTTTAAGCTTTATGTCCGTTGAGTGCATATGGTTAAATTGCCGGTGCACATCGGCAATCGAATTCGTTGTTCCTGCACCCAGCGCACTGACCAGCGCCATGCAAAACTTCTGTGGCGTCACCTGCCGCCGCCGCTTCATAAAGCCTGATTGCTTGCCAAGCGCATCAAGCTCTGCTGCTGAAAAAAATCGTTCAAAAGCGCTCGAAAATCGGGTATCTTGTTGTTGCTTCATTCGTTTTTCCTGCAAAGGTGATCTTTTTTTTCTGGTAAATCAATTAGATCACGAATGAAGCACCTCTTCAACTCCTAAAGATCATACCTATGAGGCGTAAATAAGCCATTGTTTATTATTTTTATTTCCCACAAAAGTCCAAAACTCATCAACTTCAAGAGACTCATAATGACTTTGTTTAGGCTGAATTTGGTAGGTCGATTCGGTTAAAGTACGTAAAACTTTACCGATACTGATTCGCTCAACTTCAGCGATATCTCGTATACCACTACCTCTGACCATCAACTGTAATATTTTTCGAGTAATGCCTGAATGACATCCTAGATAGCTCAGAGCATGGTCACCAATAAACTGACGTTTACAGTCTTTGCACTGATAGTTTTGTTTCCCATCTACTTTGATGCCATTTTTCTTTATACTGTCACTGAGGCAGGTTGGACATTTGATTTCTAGAGTTATTCGCATTTCTCTATTTTATCAAAATTCAACCTGCTTTGTTTCAGCATACTTTTTGAAACACCACCTCTTTTCGCAGGTTGAGCCACCTCCGCGCTTCATCAGAAAACTGAAGGAACCTCCATTGAATCGAACTAATATTTTTTTTGGTGAATCGCATTCTGACTGGTTGCCTGTCAGAGGCGGAGAATCTGGTGATTTTGTTTTTCGACGTGGTGACGGGCATGCCTTCGCGAAAATCGCACCTGCTTCCCGCCGCGGTGAGCTCGCTGGAGAGCGTGACCGCCTCATTTGGCTCAAAGGTCGAGGTGTGGCTTGCCCCGAGGTGATCAACTGGCAGGAGGAACAGGAGGGTGCATGCTTGGTGATAACGGCAATTCCGGGAGTACCGGCGGCTGATCTGTCTGGAGCGGATTTGCTCAAAGCGTGGCCGTCAATGGGGCAGCAACTTGGCGCTGTTCACAGCCTATCGGTTGATCAATGTCCGTTTGAGCGCAGGCTGTCGCGAATGTTCGGACGCGCCGTTGATGTGGTGTCCCGCAATGCCGTCAATCCCGACTTCTTACCGGACGAGGACAAGAGTACGCCGCAGCTCGATCTTTTGGCTCGTGTCGAACGAGAGCTACCGGTGCGGCTCGACCAAGAGCGCACCGATATGGTTGTTTGCCATGGTGATCCCTGCATGCCGAACTTCATGGTGGACCCTAAAACTCTTCAATGCACGGGTCTGATCGACCTTGGGCGGCTCGGAACAGCAGATCGCTATGCCGATTTGGCACTCATGATTGCTAACGCCGAAGAGAACTGGGCAGCGCCAGATGAAGCAGAGCGCGCCTTCGCTGTCCTATTCAATGTATTGGGGATCGAAGCCCCCGACCGCGAACGCCTTGCCTTCTATCTGCGATTGGACCCTCTGACTTGGGGTTGATGTTCATGCCGCCTGTTTTTCCTGCTCATTGGCACGTTTCGCAACCTGTTCTCATTGCGGACACCTTTTCCAGCCTCGTTTGGAAAGTTTCATTGCCAGACGGGACTCCTGCAATCGTCAAGGGATTGAAACCTATAGAAGACATTGCTGATGAACTGCGCGGGGCCGACTATCTGGTATGGCGCAATGGGAGGGGAGCAGTCCGGTTGCTCGGTCGTGAGAACAATCTGATGTTGCTCGAATATGCCGGGGAGCGAATGCTCTCTCACATCGTTGCCGAGCACGGCGACTACCAGGCGACCGAAATTGCAGCGGAACTAATGGCGAAGCTGTATGCCGCATCTGAGGAACCCCTGCCTTCTGCCCTTCTCCCGATCCGGGATCGCTTTGCAGCTTTGTTTCAGCGGGCGCGCGATGATCAAAACGCAGGTTGTCAAACTGACTACGTCCACGCGGCGATTATAGCCGATCAAATGATGAGCAATGCCTCGGAACTGCGTGGGCTACATGGCGATCTGCATCATGAAAACATCATGTTCTCCAGTCGCGGCTGGCTGGTGATAGATCCCGTCGGTCTGGTCGGTGAAGTGGGCTTTGGCGCCGCCAATATGTTCTACGATCCGGCTGACAGAGACGACCTTTGTCTCGATCCTAGACGCATTGCACAGATGGCGGACGCATTCTCTCGTGCGCTGGACGTCGATCCGCGTCGCCTGCTCGACCAGGCGTACGCTTATGGGTGCCTTTCCGCAGCTTGGAACGCGGATGGAGAAGAGGAGCAACGCGATCTAGCTATCGCGGCCGCGATCAAGCAGGTGCGACAGACGTCATACTAGATATCAAGCGACTTCTCCTATCCCCTGGGAACACATCAATCTTACCGGAGAATATCGTTGGCCAAAGCCTTAGCGTAGGATTTCGCCCTCTCCCGCAAACGACCCCAGGAGGAAAGGGCATGAAGAAGCCGAACCAAGACGACGAGCCGTTTTTCATCACCGAGGAGATTGCGGCCGAAATGATCGCCGGCGGCTATGAGTTCGAGCTGCCGCCCATTCCTTGCACCATCCGCCTACGCGACGTGCTGGAGCGCATGACCGATGCTGAGCTAGCATTGCAGCCGGGCGAGATCGCCGACCAGGAGCGTGAACGCTGCCGGCGCAAGCCGTGTTCAACCTCATGATCTGGTCATGGTATTTTTCATGGCACTGAGCCTGATAGTTCTTGCAAATTGTTGTCACTAAAGGGTTTTGTGTGCTTGTTTACAATCGAGTGGGAGTGACGGGCACTGGCTGGCAATGTCTAGCAACGGCAGGCATTTCGGCTGAGGGTAAAAGAACTTTCCGCTAAGCGATAGACTGTATGTAAACACAGTATTGCAAGGACGCGGAACATGCCTCATGTGGCGGCCAGGACGGCCAGCCGGGATCGGGATACTGGTCGTTACCAGAGCCACCGACCCGAGCAAACCCTTCTCTATCAGATCGTTGACGAGTATTACCCGGCATTCGCTGCGCTTATGGCAGAGCAGGGAAAGGAATTGCCGGGCTATGTGCAACGGGAATTTGAAGAATTTCTCCAATGCGGGCGGCTGGAGCATGGCTTTCTACGGGTTCGCTGCGAGTCTTGCCACGCCGAGCACCTGGTCGCTTTCAGCTGTAAGCGTCGCGGTTTCTGCCCGAGCTGTGGGGCGCGGCGGATGGCCGAAAGTGCCGCCTTGCTGGTTGATGAAGTACTGCCTGAACAACCCATGCGTCAGTGGGTGTTGAGCTTCCCGTTTCAGCTGCGTTTCCTGTTTGCCAGCCGGCCCGAGATCATGGGGTGGGTGCTGGGCATCGTTTACCGCGTCATTGCCACGCACCTGGTCAAGAAAGCGGGCCATACCCACCAAGTGGCCAAGACGGGCGCGGTCACCCTGATCCAGCGTTTTGGATCGGCGCTCAATCTGAATGTTCACTTCCACATGCTGTTTCTCGACGGTGTGTATGTCGAGCAATCCCACGGCTCAGCGCGTTTCCGCTGGGTCAAGGCGCCGACCAGCCCAGAGCTCACCCAGCTGACGCACACCATCGCCCACCGGGTGGGTCGCTATCTGGAACGGCAAGGCCTGCTGGAACGGGATGTCGAAAACAGCTATCTGGCCTCGGATGCGGTGGATGACGACCCGATGACACCCCTGCTGGGGCACTCGATCACTTACCGTATCGCTGTCGGTTCACAGGCGGGGCGAAAGGTGTTCACTTTGCAAACTCTGCCGACCAGTGGTGATCCGTTCGGTGACGGGATTGGCAAGGTAGCCGGGTCCAGCCTGCACGCCGGCGTGGCGGCCAGGGCCGATGAACGCAAGAAGCTCGAACGGCTGTGCCGGTACATCAGCCGCCCGGCGGTATCCGAGAAGCGGCTGTCGTTAACACGAGGCGGCAACGTGCGCTACCAGCTCAAGACGCCGTACCGGGACGGCACCACGCACGTCATTTTCGAACCATTGGATTTCATTGCAAGGCTGGCCGCCCTGGTACCGAAGCCCAGAGTCAACCTAACCCGCTTCCACGGGGTGTTCGCACCCAACAGTCGGCACCGGGCGTTGGTCACGCCGGCAAAACGGGGCAGGGGCAACAAGGTCAGGGTGGCTGATGAACCGGCAACACCAGCACAACGGCGAGCGTCGATGACATGGGCGCAACGGCTCAAGCGTGTTTTCAATATCGACATCGAGACCTGCAGCGGCTGCGGCGGCGCCATGAAAGTCATCGCCTGCATTGAAGACCCTATAGTGATCAAGCAGATCCTTGATCACCTGAAGCACAAAGCCGAAACCAGCGGGACCAGGGCGTTACCCGAAAGCCGGGCGCCACCGGCTGAGCTGCTCCTGGGTCTGTTTGACTGACGAGCCTGAAGGCCAACGATACCAATCAAAATGCTGCGTTCACAGCGCCGCGGCAGGGATCCGCCGTGCTGGTTGTCGGAAAAGGAGCCGCTAGTGGGAAAGAGGAGGGTAAATTTTCAGCGTTGCTGGCTCCCCGTCAGCCGGATTGGGTTGCATCGCAGGGGTGTCGAAAGAGTCAACTGCGGTCCAAAGCTGTTGGACTTGGGTGAAAAGGGCGTTTATTCTTCCTATACGTTGTCGGCAGCGGGCCAAAAAGGAATACGTCCATGCCCATCGAGGTGAAACCGGCTGTGAGCGCGGGTTCAAGCATATAGCCCGACAGGCGCGTATCCTTGCCGATCACGACACGATGGCGGTGGTCACCGCGACGAAAGACACGGCCAGCCGCCATGCCGACGCGCAAGGCGGTTTCCGCCGTCATCGCGCCTTCGTTGGCTTTGCCACGAATACCGTCTGTGCCGAAATATTTGCGCACCATAAGGTCGATTATCCTGTCGTCGGGTCGCCCTCAAAGGGGACATGCCTGCTGAACCGCGAATATAGAGAAATATCCCGAATGTGCAGTTAACGAATTCTTGCGGTTTCTTTCAGCGCCGCCAATACCGCCAGCCCGTCGCGCAAGGGGCGCGGCTCGTGTGTGCGGATGAAGTCAGCTCCACCTGCGGCGGCGGCAAGCTCTGCAGCGAGTGTCGCGGCCCCGACATCCCCCGGACCACGGCCTGTGAGCGCGCGCAGAAAGGATTTGCGCGAAACAGACAGAAGCACCGGCAAATCGAAGCGCAGCCGCAATTCATCGAACCGCGCCAGCACCGAGAGCGAGGTTTCGGGAGCAGCCCCCAGAAAAAACCCCATGCCGGGATCAAGGACAAGGCGGTTGCGTTTGATACCGGCACCCGTCAGCGCCGCGATGCGCGCGTCAAAGAACGCCGCAATGTGATCCATGATGTCGCCAGCGGGTGCCTCGCGCCGATCTGCCTGCCCGTCTTGCACCGAATGCATAACGACGAGTTTGGCAGATGATTTCGCCAATTGCGGATAGAACGCAGCGTCTGGAAAACCGCGAATATCATTGAGATAGGCCACACCACGCGACAAGGCATAGGCTTGCGTCGCGGGTTGATAACTGTCGAGCGAGACGGGAATGCCATCTGCCTTGAGCGCGTCCAGCACCGGCGCGATACGCGCGATTTCTGTGTCGGACGAAACAGGCGCGGCGTCGGGATTGCTGGATGCCGGACCGAGGTCGATCACATCTGCCCCCTCGGCCATCAGCTTACGCGCCTGCGCAATGGCTGCGTCTGGCGCCAGATACCGGCCTCCATCGGAGAAACTGTCCGAGGTTATGTTGACGATGCCGAAAATGATGAGCGATTTATTCATGGGGGCTTCTATAATAATAATCTCTGTACACGATAAAAATAGATAACTCATTGAAATAATGTCATAATAATTGTTTTCTAACGACGAATACTATGACACATCTCAATGAGTTATATCTTATCTTAAACAAATATCTAAAATGGAACAAGTCACATTTAAAGTGCTTTGCGCTCATCATGCTTGTGATTATTTTAAAGCAAACATGTAATCTTTCTTCTGCATCTAAAGCCTTGCCCATCAAGTGCTTACCACAATCATTTTATCGACGTATGCAGCGCTTCTTTGCAGGTCAGTATTTTGATTATCGTCAAATTTCTCAGTTGATTTTCAATATGTTTTCATTCGACCAAGTGCAACTGACTTTAGATAGAACCAATTGGAAATGGGGAAAACGAAATATTAATATCCTGATGCTCGCAATCGTTTATCGTGGAATAGCGATACCTATCCTTTGGACATTGCTTAATAAACGTGGAAATTCAGATACGAAAGAGCGTATTGCTTTGATTCAACGCTTTATAGCCATTTTTGGTAAAGACCGTATTGTGAATGTGTTCGCAGACAGAGAGTTTATCGGTGAGCAGTGGTTTACATGGTTAATTGAACAAGACATCAACTTCTGCATTCGTGTTAAAAAAACTTCATTGTCACCAATCATTTAGGAAAGAATCATAAAATTAGTGATTTATTTCGCCATCTTAAAGTTGGTCAAATTGAATGTCGTAAACGACGGATTTTGGTTGGTCGGGTGAAACTATATATAAGTGCACTACAGTTAGAAAATGGAGAGCTTTTACTCGTCGTTTCTCCTCAGTTTAATGCCAATGCTATTCAGGATTATGCATTACGCTGGGAAATTGAAACCTTATTCAGTTGTCTCAAAGGACGCGGGTTTAATCTTGAAAATACGCGCTTGACAGACCCTAGACGAGTGAAAAAATTGATTGCGGTGTTAGCTATAAGCTTCTGTTGGTGTTACTTAACGGGTGAATGGCAACATGATCAAAAAAAAGCGATAAAAATAAAGAAGCATGGACGACTCTCAATGAGTTTATTTCGCTATGGTTTAGACTATGTTCAAATGGCGATTCAGCGTTTAATTGGTTTTGGGAAAAAAGAAGAGTTTAAGGAAATTTTGGCAATTTTAAGAAGGCAGAACCCTGATAGGATAAGGGTTCTGTGAAATTTGTCGTGTACAGAGAATAATAATAATCGAGCATGAGTCTCATACGGATGCTCGGGTCGAAAGGGAATCCCCAGGCGAGTAACCTGTTTGCGGTGATCCATTAGCTGCAGGAGCAGAAGAGCATACATCTGGAAGCAAAGCCAGGAAAGCGGCCTATGGAGCTGTGCGGCAGCGCTCAGTAGGCAATTTTTCAAAATATTGTTAAGCCTTTTCTGAGCATGGTATTTTTCATGGTATTACCAATTAGCAGGAAAATAAGCCATTGAATATAAAAGATAAAAATGTCTTGTTTACAATAGAGTGGGCTTTCTTATAGCCAATCCACCGATCAGTGAATAATGTCTCAATCCGTTCACTATCGCTTAATTGCATGATTTCAAGTACATGCTCTGCAAGATATTCATATTTTTCCATCACATCACCTTAAATCATCAAATGCAGTTAAAGGAGTACTCCACAAATCATCACTTGTCTGAAGGCTTTCAGAAACTACAGCCTTTTTAGACTGATTCTGTTCGGATAGCTGAGTAATGGCTTTTTCATTTTCCTTTTTTCTTTGGTTTGAGCGACGTTGCTTTCGAGTCAAGCTTCGAGCCTGATTAAGCTGCTCACGTAGATGTAAAATCGCCTTGTAAATCTCATCCTGATTCTGAACATCCTGACGCCCATTCTTGAGATAGTTCTGTACCTGTCTATATTCAAATAAGCTAATCGGTGGTATCTCTCGCTTTGCAGTGGGTACTTTAAAATAGGTATTAGAAAATGGCTCATAAAACCAAATCTGTGAAATATCCCTCGGATCACGCTTAAATAAGAATTTTCTTTTGCGCTTTCGATTATTGTCGTCTGGATCAATAGAATTAACCCATTGCCTTAAACAGTCTGCAAAATAGAATAAGTTATCTTTCTGCACCCCTGTACGCTGAATGGTCGCTTCAAATTCAGGTAGAAAATCAATAAACAAGGTATCTTCATCTGATACACGTTCTTTCAAACCTGTTCCTGCTGTCGTCTTCGTTCCCCAAACACCTTCTTCCCATTTAACAATAGGTGATGTTCCTAAAGCTGAATGCTTCTTCTGATGATAAACTTTAGTAATCCAATAAACGATATAGTATTCAAGTTCCTTTAATGTCATACAGGCTTGTTTAGCGGAATCATAAGTTCCTCGCTGCTGCACATTTGAAAAAGTTGTACCATCCAGCACATGCATTTCAAGATTGACAATACCAAGCATACGTTCAATATGACCGCCAAATCTCGCCCCACCAATTGGTCTATATTCCCAATGAATCCCATATTTTAGGCAAGCTTTACTGATGTGATTGGTTCTAAAATCGGGTCCATTATCTGTATGCACCGAGTCCATAATACCTTCGACCTGCCATTCAGCATCAATATTTAGTTCGATCAACTTACGTTTTTTTGACAAAATACAAGATGCTATACACATCGCCACTGAAGTCGTACTTGGTGCTTCTAGTGATAGGTAATATCCAACAATCATCCGACTGAAAACATCGATTGCCAAGGTTAAGTGAGGTTTTCCAATCGCTTCTCTGAACTCGTCATCCACGATTTCAATATCTAGAGGTGTATGATCAATCTGCACATATGCCAAAGGGTAATCAGCATTTGGGAATGAACCCGCAGCAGCCTTAAATTTATCTATTGCAGCTTTAGATCCAAGACGTGCTTTCGTTACTTGGTAATTATTTAAAGCCTCGATTCTTCTACGAATAGAGTTTTCATGTGGTGCTTCAAGCTGAAGCCGTGAACACTCTGCTTTTACAATTTCAATCGTTTTGGAAATACTAGGTTTCTTCGCATTCAAATATTCATCATTGATAGCTTGTTTAATGATATTGCTCACTTGAGGTGACAACCTTGATTTTTCAGTTGTCCAACCTCGTTTTTTGGGAATCAACGTCATTAGAGAGTTATTTTCACGATAATCTCTAAGCCACTTCCACAATGTAGAACGATTTACATCATATTCATTCGCTCTATTTTCAACCAGTTCAGTGGTTGAATACTCAATCAAAGGCTTAATAATCTCATAACGTTGTAAAGCAATCTGCCAAGCTTCATTGCTGATATCCTTATCACCTTTGTTTAGGTTTTCAGTTAGCGTATTTTCTCCCTCAAAAACGGTCAAACTTTTAGAATTGACCTGTAAACTACGTACCGAATCAAGACTTGATATAACAATGTCATTAGCATTTAAAACATTCACAATTTTATAAGGGTTTCCCTCATAACCAACAACCACATTGGGTTTAAGTGTGATACGACTACGATCAATACTGACAGCATTAGATTCAATCATTTAGATATTCCTCACAAACGCATCATTTTGGTTAACCCATATCACAGTTTCAGCCGTTAAAGGGCAATACAAGTCACAAGCAATCATTCGCTTTGCCACTAGTGCCCAAACTTGGTGAATCCCTTTTAGAACATTGGTTTTATCTTTAAAAAGATGAGCAGGTAATTGATTAATTGTTGATTGACCTAACTTTTGTAGGGTATCGAGTAATAATTGTTGATCAACGGCATCTATATGAGAGCGTCTAAATTTTTTTAAGAAATTAATATTTTCCCAATACTGATCATATAATCTTGTTTCACTGATAATTTTGAACTTCCATCCTTTATCAGCAGCAAAACGATGAGCTGCTCTAAATTTTGGTTTTAACTTATCCCAGTCCTCAGCAAGCTTTTTCTTGGGCTTAATTTCAATAAGCATAGGTACAGGGAAATCCTCAAAATCATCACAATTCGAGCTTGAAAACTGCACCAAAAAGTCAGGGGTGTAGTTTGATTGATTACCCAATTCAGTGATGTAGGGGATAACTACAGGTTGACCGATAACATCAATCACATTGTTATTAAATTCTTGCTTAAGTATGAAATCACGCTCAAGGGTCGATTCAAACCATATGGTTTTTTCACCTCTAAAAGCATAATTTCCTGAAATACTCCCATAAACAGTTTGAGCTTTTCTAACAGGTAAGTATTCGTCACTCAATTTTTTCATAAAAAATTCACCATTCAGGCACTCGTGCTTATTAATGTAATTTTGTAAGCCACTCTTATCTATTTGTATAAATAATCTGATTTAATTGTGTGAAATTAGAGTGACAACCTATTGATTATCTATAATGCCACTCTATTCTATTGCTGTAAATGACAATTCTGATTCGGAGGTGCCTGAGTCAAAACAAGCAGTAATGAAAAGACTTGTGGAGATAAGAATACATAACTTTGAATATTTCATAGTTTAGTCCTAGATATGACAATTAAATTAGAGCATGTTCTTTTATTTAGAATCATGCATTTATTAAAAAATTATTTGCACTCATTAAGAGATTTTAAGAAAAGATTAATTACTTCATCTATAGTGTTAAATTTATGCTCCGATTTGAATTTTTCTATTACCACAATTGTTTTTAGTAAAAGATTAATTGCTTCATCATTTGAGCTCAATTTATGCTCTGATTTAAATTTTTCTATTACCTCTAAACTTTCTTTTGATAACCAAAGATCCTTACGCGTGAACCCTTTTTTTAACATTTCTTGGCGTTGTTTTGCTTTACGCTCTGCTGCTGTGCTTGCCATAATCTACCTGAAATAATGTTAATAACTTTGGCCAAAAGGATGTGGAGTAGCGATCAGAACAATTCAGCTAATGAACGTGCGTGATTTTCATGTGACATTCTATTAGTTGCAATTAGATCATCAACTTCTTTTTCCGAATTTGCGTAATACTCGCGATAAGACACCACTTTGCCTTTGCAGTATTCCTTCACCTCAGACTCGGTTTTATACAATGTTACATGCGGTGTCATACCATAACGTTCAAATTGGTCAATACTGTCCCAAAAACCACACACATAAAAAGCGAAAGCGGGAGTGTCATCACCTACATGAATTCTTTTATTCGTGGTTACTATAGAATTTACATCTGCCTTAACAACTTTTACGCCGTTAGCTTGAACAATATAACTATTACTAACTGAATTTTTCATTAATCTAAGTCTCCTAATGATATTAAGTTTTTATTTATTCCGGAATTAAAATGCCACTTCTTCCCAGTAGATCTCTAACTGGCGAACTGTCTTAACATTTCCAAAGTCACAACCTTCATGTCCGATAATGACACGAGGCTCAACTTCCTCATCATAGATTTCAATTATGCTTCCCAAAAAAATACCTTTCGGAAGTATGATGTTATGTCTCTGAAGCAATGTGGCCAATGTTGAAACAGGCGTCAAATAATTCAAAATTGATTTTTTAGTTTTAATAGTTGTTTGAAAAAGTACCTCATGCTCAATTTCTTCAAACAATTCAACGTTCTCAACAGTTAATTTATATGCTTTAACTTCATTCATTTTTAACCTCAGCTCATAGGCATTATTGTACATATTGTTATTATAAATTTTATATTGTGACCGCTCACAAAGCAAGAACTATTTTTAATCAATGTTAAGTATCTAGTCTGCTTTAAGTTGTTTCAAACTAAGAAATCTACTCCATTTAACATAATTATGAAACTTTATCCTTATCTAGTTCTTACTTATTGTGAAAATTTAACTTTTTAGTTCTCACCTTCAGTATTTTTTACGGCTCTTGGATGTGTATCCATATAAACATTTGTCATTGAAGTATGGTCCAGATCTGTATAGATCTGAGTAGTATTCAAATTACTATGGCCCAGCATTTCCTGAATTTCACGAATACCTACAGAATTATTTATTAGATGAGTTGCAAATGAATGGCGTAACATGTGTGGGTTGGATTGAATTGGATAACCAGCAAGTTTAAAAGCATTTTTAATTCTTTTATTTATTTGGACTCTTGATAGTTGAGCTCCAGTTGTGGTGACAAAAACATAATTATGTTTTTGATTGGTATCTTTATTCATAATTTCTTCTCTTAAAGGCAACCATTCTAGATACGCTTCAATAGCTTTTGAACCCAAAGGTATAATACGAGTTTTATTTCCTTTTCCTGTAACTCTTACTTGTTTGCGTTTTACCTCTACATTTTCTATTTGTAATGAGTGTATTTCTTCAAGTCTTAAACCACATGAGTATGCTATTTCAATTAGTGCTAAGTCTCTTTTAAAAATAACTGTGCTTGATGGTCGTTCAAATTCTAAATTCTTATTTGAATCTAATACTTCATTTATTACTGTGACTTCATGAAATTTAGGTAAAACTTTACTACTTTTTTTAATTTTAATATCTTCTGCTGGATTGAAATTAATTAATTTTTCTTTAGTTAAATAATGGAAAAATGTTCTTATAGCAGAGATATTTTTTTTTAGTGTAGAAACTCCTACTCCATTTTGAGCTCTATAAGCTATAAATGTTCTAATATCTGATGCTTCGATTTCCTCTAATGCTAAATTGGTATATTCAAAGAATAGATTTAAACTATTTTTAAGCGTGTATATTGTTTCATTAGATTTATTTGCTAATAAATATTCATCTAACCATTTTTTTAGAAGTATTTCTCTGTCTAGCATTAATAAATCCTATTAACAAACTGTAATGATATTATATACGTTTAAACAAAATAAGTGGTAAAATATAGCTATCGCAAGACCTGTCCTTATGGTGGTGCTTATGAATAGCAAATTTTCTGTTGATCAATCGAACAAGATTTCTCTTAAAGCAGTGCTTGAAGATCTTGGTGATCAAATGTTTGAAGCAAATAAATGTCCTGATACTCATCCTGTCTATGATCAGTTGCGTGAGCGTTTACGTAAAGATCGTCAACTTCTAGATGCCTTAGATGCTCAAGATGAGAACGCAAATACTGAAGAACGTTCTAGGAGTTTGGATATAAATTAAATGACACAAAAAAATGAACTAGACACCAAGTATGCAGTGATAGTTGCTGGTGGTAATGGAGCTGGTAAATCCACTCTGATAGACAATGTGATAATTCCAAAATTTAATAGTTTAAATCTTGATATAAATTTTATTAATGCTGATGTTTGGCAATTACAACACTTTGGTCATTTTGATAATACCAATCCTACCCATGCACGCGAAGCTCAGAAATGGGCTGAAGCTGAACGTCAAAAACATTTAGATGAAGGACGTTCTTTTATTGCTGAAACAGTTTTTTCGCATCCTTCTAAAGTTGATCTCATCAAGGAAGCTAAGAGTAAGGGATTTTACGTAGTCCTGTATCACATCCATTTAGAAAACTCAGATATCGCACTTGATCGTATTAAAGATCGAGTTCGTAAAGGTGGTCATGATGTTGATGAGGATAAGGTAAAAGCTAGATATGAGCGTGTACTACCCTTAGTTGCTGAAGCTACTCAATATGCAGATTTGACTTTTGTACTTGATAACAGCGTGAGAGATAGGCCTCATCAGCAAGTATTTAAATTAGAGTACGGGAAAATTACTGCGATTGACAACAATGTTCCGGATTGGGCCATTAAAGCTTATGAGAAGCAGCTCACTGATTATCTTGGATTGGATCAAGCAACCAAAATTTCAAATACTAATGAAGATTTAACTATGTCAAATACTAAAGAGAAACTTGGATTCGAGTATAACGCTAGACTGCTGGCTAATGATATTCAACCTCAACATCGAGAAACAGTTGTTGCTAATTATCGAAAGAATTTTGTTGAACATGTAGCGAACTCTGCTGCGGTAGCTGGTAATTCACATAAGCTTGATGATGTAGCATCTTTAATAAATGGCACCACTGTAGGTGGACACAGTGTTAAGGACCAGCGACAAGTATTAAATTTAATTGATGCGTCAAATGAACTGGTAAATATGGTTCGTAATGGAAATTTTGCATTAAATAAATCTACATATTTAAAAGTCAATGGAATTGTTGCAGATCGTGAATCGATTGAAGCTGGTGTTCTACGTGGCGAAGGAGTTGAACAATCATTTACTCCGGATGTAGGAATTAGACACTTTAGAACCCATCGACCGATGAAAACTGAAGAAGATGCTCCGGCGTTAAATAAATTCATGCAAGAAGGGTTTGATCATATCAACTCACTCAAGAACCCACTAGAAAAAGGTATTGCTACATTCCTTTATGGAAGCCTCAACCAATTCACATTTGAAGGTGAGAAAAGAACAGCTCACCTTATGATGAATGGAGTATTGATGAGTGCTGGTTTAGATGCTATTAGCATACCGGCTGATAAGGCAATTGACTTCCGTCAAAAAATGGTTCGTTTCTATGAATCAAAAAATGCGGATGAAGTGATGGAGTTTTTAGCTGACTTGCATCCGGCTCTCAATAATACGAAAAAATTAGATGCAGAAAAGGAAAAGAAATCAGAAAATGACTTTGGCCGCAGCTTTCAGTAATTTTCGTTTATCCTTTTAATATCAATACGAGAGACACTATAATTATAGTGTCTCTTTTTTAATTTAAAGTATTTTGTATTATTTATGGCCAGCCTTAATTCTGAGTTCCAGATCCCTTTAAAAGTGGTTACAACGCGCTTAAATCACATGAAAATTAATTTGCCGCAATTGGTAAAGAAAATTGAAAAGAGAGCGATTGAAAACTTAAAAAGACGTAAAGATAAGAAAGAACAAATTGATCTACTGATAACTTGGGATGATTGGATTTATGCCGCGCTTGATGCTGATCATGAACGTATACATGGAAGCGCGGATCCTCACCCACTTCCACCAACATTCAAAAATAATATGGTTAGTGGTGTATATGAAAAAGCTTTAAAAAATGTCATGGGGCATTTCGGAGTTAAAGCTACTGTTCCAGCATGGGCGGCAAATATAAAGGTTGGTGAGCATATTCCAAAGGAATTGCTTGATCGTCTGCCTGTGACCACTGGAGAGCTTGTAACTCTAGGAAATTGGATGCTCACAAAAAATATATACCGGTTCGAAGACATAGTAATTAATGAGTTAATTAAGACCGGCTTTAATGGGGTTATACCAAACCATATTTTGAACCTTCCCGATTTGTGTGTATACATTCAGACTGATAATGCTAAGGGTCTTACATTCGAAAATAGACAAGTTGTGGGTGTTCTATTCTGTGTAACTGAGCTTTGTGGCGACCGCCTTTTAGTTTCAACAATGTACCTTGATGATGGTATGCCACGCACAATTGCAATTATGTTGAATGAGGACCAAGATATTGAAGCAAGCCTCACAAATTTTGTGGACCAATTTCAACAAGACTATGATCCAGAAACAATGGCTTCAGATCTGAAAGAAAGACTTAAAATACAGAAAAAATTAATCAATCTTGTTTTATGGTTTAGTCAATCAAAACCTGAAGTGACTCCTTTAACTCCAGATACCAATAAGCCGGTACAATTTGTTGAGATTAAGAAGGAAAAGCGTTTATTTGAAGCTGGCAAATATAAGACTTTTAAAATTGGATCTGAAACAGCTAGGAAATTAACTAAATTATACGAAGAAATTGAAGTGGCCAAAGCTGAAGGAAAAGCATCTGGTAGAGAGCCACATTTAAGAAAATCACATTGGCACCTTTACTGGTATGGTAAGAAAGGTCGTTATGAACGTTATGATTTTTTATTAATTCCTGTCACAATTGTTGGCGGCGTTTCAAAAGATTAAACTTTATAAGTAGAGAAAAAATGGATAATTCAGAATCTAAAATTTTAGCTGAATACGAGAAAGCGAAGAAGTGGGATAAATACGAAAAAGTATTTTCTATTCTTGGAGTACTTTCTTTGTTTATATTTATGGTTATGATCATAATTTCAGCAATTACTTTGAGTTTAAATGATACTTCACCAACTAAAATATTTAATTCTTATTGTTGGGCTGCAATATTATTTTTGGCAGTTTTATTCACCTCACTAAGAAATATTGCTGAGCAGATTTCTTTTAAGAAATCTATGGAAATCTTAATAGACTCAAAAGATGCTGAAGATGAAAAAGATCAATTGGCAGTAGTAAGAAGGCAGCATACAATTATTTGCATAACTGCATTTTGTGCATTAATAGTTGCGGATTTTATTTTATTCTACTTTATTGCTTTTAATCTCACCCTTCCCCTAAATATACTGATTCATAAACCCTTATTTATTATTATGCTGGCTTGTTTAATATTTTTTACTATTAATTATTTGATTTATAAATATAAGTTTAATAAATTAAACAACGAAGCAATGGTTGCATTCGGTAAGCACCTTGATAATAAAAGAAAGAAATAATATAAGAAAAGGCTCATTATGATGAGCCTTTTTTCTAATCTTTAGTTTTATTAACGATGCCATTGCAGCATTTACATGTATAGATATATTCAGTAGGATCCAAAAGAATTTTAATAAAAATACTATTTAAAAAGTTATAGATTATGAACCTAACAATTCCGAGACACGCCAAAAAGCTAGAACTATTGTCAGTTCCACAAATAAATCAGAGTTTACACAAATAAACTAGAGCAAGAATAAAAAGTATATTATCTATATGCTTTAATTTTTCATTTTGTAAAAATATATGCCTGTTAATAATGACAAAATAACGACTATTGATTGCTTCCCAAACGATAATATTAGTCGAGTGGTTTATAGATATGGTGGACTTGTTAGAAACGAAGATAACGATTCAACTAATCCTTTTGTTGAAGTGTTATTAATTGAGATTAGAAAAAGTGATCAATGGTTATTTTTAGATAAGTGCTCAACATTCCTTGTTCCCGTACTTGATCTTGATGCTGTTCAACATGGCAGTATTTGGGATGGAAATGTTTTAACCGATCAATCCTATCGGTTTTCAGGAAAACTCATTACAAAACGATTTTCTTTCGACTTCACCAATAATAAACCTAAGAATATAAAACTTACGGACAGAATCCCCAATACTTCTGACTACTACATTCCTTTAAAAAACTATTTCCTCCCAAATAAAGTTGATTATGTTCTTCAAGGCTATCCATTTACCAAATATACCAATGATTCATATCGCAAAGTGAATCATTGCCTAATGCATTCCAATGATGGAACTCAAGTCATCACATCATCAATTCATGTATTGCATAGCTTATTCGTCAATCGGAAGGATATTAGGGGACTTTTATTAGGAACTTCGAGTCAATCCATCATTAATCGTTTTTTAGAATCTTATACAACAGAAATTGTGGACGATAATGTTGAATATAAAATTAAAATCAGAAAGCCATATGAAGATATAGGCGAGACTGCAATTATTTTTCTTGCTAATCTTGCCTTAAACCCATATGTGCAAACGATAGTTGATAAAATTCAACGAAGTATGGAAATTACCGAGTTTAATCATCTTCAGCAGGGTACAGGCAAAAGGTATCCCATTGTGTTTCCACCACATCCCACAAAGCTTTTCCTTGAAGCAGAAGGAATTTGGCTAGATGACAATAAGACTCGTTTTTTTATCACTAGAGTGAAAAAATTTGATCCTATTAACGATCACATGATTGATGTCAACAAAGACCTGACCAATACAATTTCAAAGCCTGATGAGAAAAATCCTAGACCTCGTGAAAAAAGTCAAAATAAGAATGAGCACATCAATACTCAAAAACCACCATCAAGAACAAGCGGTGAATATCGTAAGCGTTCTGAGGTGGAAACTGGAAATACACAAGGTATTCTGAAGTATTCTTTTAATGAACCAACCGATGATCCAATTGAAGTCGGAGCATCTAATCAACCTTATTCAGATAAATCAGAAGAGGTTGAAACATCTTCTGATGAACCCTATGGTAATCAAAATACTAAGATCAAAAAATCTGAAACGACAGATACACCACCTAGCAGAGATGAACGTTTTGACATTCAATACATTATCCAATCTCTCCAAGAACTTGCTTCTGAAATGGGTTCTCCTCTGGAACATCTGTCTGCAATTAATGAACATGGTGAAATGATAGCGAGTATTAATTTGCTTCAAATCAAAAAACTTGTGCCTGAACCCAAGCATCCCTCATGGATTGATTATGATAAAGGGCGAAAATTATTGTTCTTAAAATTAGACTTAAAAGATCAAAATGGATTTTCCTATCTCATCGATATACATAAAAATAAAAATCATGAAGCATTTTGTGCCTTTCTTATTTTTACTCAGAATAAGTTAACAAGCGAACAAATTAAAAAAATCTGTATTGAACTAGAAAATGCCAAGGGAATAAAAAAATGGGCACTCTACTGTGATAGTTTCATTCATAAAATGATTGCAATAAAACATTTATACGCAACACCAGATGAATGGAAAAATCGCTTTAAAAATTTATTCATAAGCTTACAGAAGGACAAATCCTAATTAAAGAATATTTTTTATACAATCATATGTTCATGAAATTACTTGGTATTTCATGTTTTCTATAAATTTGCGAAATAAAAAAGAGTGAAATTTTCGTTCAGTTCGCCTATACTAACAGTTCAATTTAAATTTCTATTCGTATTCACACACTTATGCTTTTGACTCCACCCTAGTTTATTTACCCATCTTTTTGTAAATAACTCATCACTGTCTAGTGATGTGGTGTAGTCGCTTGTGTGTTGTATATATCACATCACTAGCCTTTCCTAAAATTTAAAAAAATAGGCTATTTTCATGTTATCCACTATTCGAGAACAATGGTTCTCCAATATTCGCGGGGATGTTCTTGCGGGTATTGTTGTTGCTTTGGCTCTAATTCCTGAAGCAATTGCTTTCTCCATTATTGCAGGCGTTGATCCTAAAGTGGGGCTATATGCTTCATTCTGTATTGCTGTTGTGATTGCTTTTGTGGGCGGTCGTCCTGGTATGATTTCTGCTGCAACTGGTGCTATGGCTTTATTAATGGTCACACTGGTTAAAGAGCATGGTCTGCAATATTTATTAGCAGCCACAATTTTGACAGGATTTATTCAAATCCTAGCAGGCTATCTAAAATTAGGAGCCTTGATGCGTTTTGTATCAAAGTCAGTCGTTATTGGCTTTGTAAATGCCTTGGCTATTCTAATTTTTATGGCTCAATTGCCTGAACTTACCAACGTCACTTGGCATGTTTATGCGATGACAATCGGTGGTTTAGCGGTTATTTATCTATTTCCCTATATCCCAGTGATAGGGAAACTTTTACCCTCTCCCCTCATCTGTATTGTCCTACTTACGCTCTTTGCCTTATTCATTGGTTTAGATGTAAGAACTGTCGGTGATATGGGGCAATTGCCGGATACGCTTCCAATTTTCTTGCTTCCTGATATTCCTTTAAATCTTGAAACTTTAGCTATTATTTTACCCTATTCACTAGGTTTGGCAGCCGTGGGTTTACTTGAGTCCATGATGACCGCAACAATTGTCGACGATTTAACAGATACCACCAGTGATAAAAACCGAGAATGTAAAGGGCAAGGTGTTGCCAATGTCGCTTCAGGCTTCTTAGGCGGAATGGCAGGCTGTGCCATGATTGGTCAATCCATTATTAATGTGAAATCTGGTGGACGTACCCGTTTATCATCATTTAGTGCAGGGGTCTTTCTGTTAATTATGGTGGTGTTTATCAGTGACTGGCTTAAAGCCATTCCAATGGCTGCACTGGTTGCTGTCATGATTATGGTATCAATTGGAACATTTAACTGGGATTCTCTACGCAATATCCGCCAATATCCTCTCTCTAGCAATATCGTGATGATCGTTACAGTCGTCGTAGTTGTTGCCACACATAACCTGGCTTATGGTGTATTAGTCGGTGTTCTTCTTTCTGCATTATTTTTTGCCAATAAAATTGAACGCTATATGGCGATTCAATCTGTATTTGATGAATCAGAAAGCACACGTACTTATACGGTAACAGGTCAAGTGTTCTTCAGTTCAGCAGATAAATTTACTTCTGCATTTGATTTCAAAGAGGCACTTTCAAAAGTGGTGATTGATGTCAGTCAGGCACACTTCTGGGATGTTTCTGCGGTTGCTGCCGTAGATAAAGTGGTCATTAAGTTTAGACGTGAAGGAACAGAAGTCGAACTTATTGGAATGAATGAAGCTAGTAAAACATTAGTCGATAAGTTTGGTATCCATGATAAGCCAGATGCTTTAGATCGCTTAAATAGCCACTAAGAGGGATTAGTTATGTCAAAAATTATTGCATGTATTGATGGATCATTAGTAACAAATACTGTGTGTGATTATGCAGCTTGGTTTAGCGATAAACTTAATTCACCTATTAAACTATTGCATGTCATTGATAAGCCAAAAGCAAAAGCACCACAAGATTTAAGTGGTGCAATTGGTCTAGGAAGTCGAGAAACCTTGCTCAAAGAATTGGTTGAACTCGAAGAACGTAAGGGAAAAATCGAGCTAGAGCATGGCCAGATTCTTCTTCGGGAAGCAAAGAACTATTTATTGGAGAAGTTCTCTATTGATGCTCAAAGTTTTCAACGCCATGGCAGTGTTTTAGAAACAATCATGGGAATGGAAGACGACATTAGAGTTCTTGTTATGGGTAAGCATGGGAATGAAACCGAGCATGATTCCAGTAAAATTGGAACCCATATTGAAAATGTTGTTCGTGCCCTTCATAAACCCGTATTAATAACGTCTGCACCATTTAGTCCACCTAAGTCTTTTTTAATTGCTTTTGATGGAAGTCAGACTGCAAGAAAATGTGTTGAACGCATTGCGTCAAGTCCATTACTTAAAGGTCTTGCAGTACATTTGGTTTATGTCGGAAATCCGAATAGTGAAATGCAAAATCAGCTCTCTTGGGCAAAAGAGCAACTTGAATCACAAGGTTTTAATATCACCTCGAATACGTTGGATGGTGAAGTTGATAAGGCAATTATCAATTACGCTGAACAGCATCAAATCGATTTGATTGTGGTTGGGGCTTATGGTCATTCAAAGATACGTCAATTTTTTATTGGCAGCACCACCACAAAAGTGATCACAAGCGCTAATAAACCAGTCCTGTTACTACGATAATTTCATGAAGGGGTAGAATTTTGATCTATCCCTTTATTTTTAATAAGTTATAAAAGGAATCATAAATATGAATACGATGTTAATAAGCCCAACTCTAAATGTTTCTTGTTCCGAAAATGTGCTGTTAAAAATATCCTCATACTTTGGTGTATCTCATGAACAAGCTTATCGAAAAGGCGTAGATTCTCTTTTAAAATTAACAGAGATGGTTATAGCAAATAATGAACATTCTGAAATTATTAAACTTTTTTTGTGTGATTGTCATTTAAGAACATCTATCAATTTAGATGATATATCCGATATGCCTACTCAATTGATAGGCGATTGCCTTAATGTGATTGTTCTACGTTATGCATTTGTAGTTTGACAATCAGGTCGTAAACTAGACATTAATGTTCTAAACTTAAACAATATATTTGTAAACCAAAAGGTTGAATAAATGGGACAAGCTAAACAAAGGGGTACACTTGAGCAAAGAGTAAAGCAAGCTCAAGAACAAAAAGATGATTTTTATGGAACTGAAAGAAGTGTAGCAGAAGTTCTAGCTGAACTAGGCTTACCAAAAGAAAGTACAGTAAAAGGTTATGTTATCCATCTACCTGAAAAAGATGAATTTGTAGCTGCAATTAATGACAATAATATTTCTTTTTCAGTTGCTTATGCTCGGACACCTGAATTAGCGATGATATATGATGAACCACAAAAAGCGATTTCAGACGCTAAAAAGATTTCAAAACATAAGCTATTGGTTTGTGTTTTATTTGAAACTTCAAACCAATACATGATTAATGATATTTGGGCTAATTATTAGTCTGAGTTTAAATCTATTATGTCAAAAATTGCATATAGTTCTAAACTTATGTTTGATTGAGTTTAGAACTATAATGTAAATCTATTCAATTGTTTTTGTTATAAGTTATTGATTTTCATCTTTATGAGTTTAAAACTTTATTGTGTAAACACAGCATTTAAAGCTTCATTAGGTGACTTTTTAGGTGGTGGTGATAACTTAATTAACACATGGAAATCTACTCTATAAAGGTCTCACATACTACTATCTCAGAATTTTCAGCGCGTCTTTTAATATTTCATTAATGATCGGTGTGACAATTACTAAAATAATCTGCTGAAATCTCAATAATAATGATCAGCTAACTCGCTGATCATTATTTTAAGTGCTTCAACTTATTGTGTTTTTGGCAACCAATAATATTGCCCATTAAGCACAACAGTAAAACCATCCTCAATCTCAGTAATCATTTCCGTTTTAATCTTTAGAGCATCTATGTAAGGAAGTTGATGAAAATACCTAAGCCCATTTCTGGGAAGCAATTTGGCTGAACCTGTCAGACAATTATGAATTTCATCGATAATCAACATTTTTGTTTCATACTTACGCATCAAGTGTACGGCTTGATTTCGTAATTTGGCTTCAGGATCACTTGCCCGAAATGGCACAAAGAAGTGATTTAAAATATTAATATAGAGTTCTTTAACATTGGCTTTTGCTGGAGCAAGTATCGGTAAAACTGGCTTAGTTACGGACAATAAATCCATGTCAGCATCACTTACGGTTTTTGTATAATACTGTCTAGCAAACTCATGAATGATAGTTGTTTTGCCCATATTGGAGTCACCAACAATCAACAAGCATTCAGGTCTTAATTTCCTAGGGCGATTCAAAATATCGGTCAATGTGTTCATGATGGTAATGGCTTTCTTATAGCCAATCCATCTATCAGTAAATAATGTCTCAATCCGTTCACTATCGCTTAATTGCATGATTTCAAGTACATGCTCTGCAAGATGTTCATATTTTTCCATTGCATCACCTTAAATCGTCAAATGCAGTTAAAGGAGTACTCCACAAATCATCACTTGTCTGAAGACTTTCAGAAACTACAGCCTTTTTAGACTGATTCTGTTCGGAAAGCTGAGTAATGGCTTTTGCATTTTCCTTTTTTCTTTGGTTTGAGCGACGTTGCTTTCGAGTCAAGCTTCTAGCCTGATTAAGTTGATCACGTAGATGCAAAATCGCCTTGTAAATCTCATCCTGATTCTGAACATCCTGACGTTCACTTTTGAGATAGTTCTGAACCTGCTTATATTCAAATAAGCTAATCGGTGGTATCTCTCGCTTTGCGGTAGGTACTTTAAAATAGGTATTAGAATATGGCTCATAAAACCAAATCTGTGAAATATCCCTCGGATCACGTTTAAACAAGAATTTTCTTTTGCGCTTTCGATTATTGTCCTCTGGATCAATAGAATTAACCCATTGTCTTAAACAGTCGGCAAAATAGAATAAGTTATCTTTTTGCACCCCTGTACGCTGAATAGTCGCTTCAAATTCAGGTAGAAAATCAATAAACAAGGTATCTTCATCTGATACACGTTCTTTCAAACCTGTACCTGCTGTCGTCTTCGTCCCCCAAACACCTTCTTCCCATTTAACGATTGGGGATGTTCCTAAAGCGGAATGTTTCTTCTGGTGATAAACTTTAGTAATCCAATACACGATATAGTATTCAAGCTCTTTTAATGTCATACAGGCTTGTTTAGCGGAATCATAAGTCCCACGCTGCTGTACATTTGAAAAAGTTGTACCATCCAAGACATGCATTTCAAGATTGACGATACCAAGCATACGCTCGATATGACCGCCAAATCTTGCCCCACCAATTGGTCGGTATTCCCAATGAATCCCATACTTTAGACAAGCTTTACTGATGTGATTGGTTCTAAAATCGGGGCCATTATCTGTATGCACCGAGTCCATA
Source organism: Acinetobacter sp. FDAARGOS_494 (assembly GCF_003812225.1). Classification (NCBI taxonomy): domain Bacteria; kingdom Pseudomonadati; phylum Pseudomonadota; class Gammaproteobacteria; order Moraxellales; family Moraxellaceae; genus Acinetobacter; species Acinetobacter sp. FDAARGOS_494. The sequence goes on along the minus strand of NZ_CP033866.1, from coordinate 1,904,526 downwards.
ATCCCTTCGACCTGCCATTCAGCATCAATATCGAGTTCGATCAACTTACGTTTTTTTGACAAAATACAAGATGCGATACACATCGCCACTGAAGTCGTACTTGGCGCTTCTAGTGATAGGTAATACCCTACGATCATCCGACTGAAAACATCGATTGCCAAGGTTAAATGAGGTTTTCCAATCGCTTCTCTAAACTCGTCATCCACGATTTCAATATCTAGAGGTGTATGATCAATCTGCACATATGCCAAAGGGTAATCAGCATTTGGAAATGAACCAGCAGCAGCCTTAAATTTATCTATTGCAGCTTTAGATCCAAGACGTGCTTTCGTTACTTGGTAATCATTTAAAGCCTCGATTCTTCTACGAATAGAGTTTTCATGCGGTGCTTCAAGCTGAAGCCGAGAACACTCTGCTTTTACAATTTCAATCGTTTTGGAAATACTGGGTTTCTTCGCATTCAAATATTCATCATTGATAGCTTGTTTAATGATATTGCTCACTTGAGGTGACAACCTTGATTTTTCAGTTGTCCAACCTCGTTTTTTGGGAATCAATGCCATTAGAGAATTATTTTCCCGATAATCTTTAAGCCATTTCCACAATGTTGAGCGATTCACATCATATTCATTCGCCCTATTTTCGACCAGTTCAGTCGTTGAATACTCAATCAAAGGCTTAATAATCTCATAACGTTGTAAAGCAATCTGCCAAGCTTCATTACTAATATCCTGATCACCCTTATTCAAACGCTCAGTTAGCGTATTTCCCCCATTAAAAATGGTCAAACTTCTAGCATTGACCTGTAGACTACGTACCGAATCAAGACTTGATATAACAATGTCATTGGCATTTAAAACATTCACAATTTTATAGGGTTGCCCCTCATAACCGACAACCACATTGGGTTTTAGAATGATACGACTACGATCGATATTGACAGCATTAGATTCAATCATTTAGATATTCCTCGCAAATGCATCATTTTGGTTCACCCATATCACTGTTTCAGCCGTTAAAGGGCAATACAAGTCACAAGCAATCATGCGCTTTGCCACTAATGCCCAAACTTGGTGAATTCCTTTTAAAACATTGGTTTTATCTTTAAAAATATGGGCAGGTAATTGATTAATTGTTGATTGACCTAACTCTTGTAGGGTATCGAGTAATAGTTGTTGATCAACGGCACCTACATGAGAGCGTCTAAATTTTTTTAAGAAATTAATATTTTCCCAATACTGATCATATAATCTTGTTTCACTGATAATTTTGAACTTCCATCCTTTATCAGCAGCAAAACGATGGGCTGCTCTGAATTTTGGTTTTAACTTATCCCAGTCCTCAACAAGCTTTTTCTTAGGCTTAATTTCGATGAGCATTGGTACAGGAAAATCCTCAAAATCATCACAATTCGAGCTTGAAAACTGCACTAAAAAGTCAGGAGTGTAGGTTGATTGGTTACCCAATTCAGTGATGTAGGGGATAACTACAGGTTGACCGATAACATCAATCACATTGTTATTAAATTCTTGCTTAAGTATGAAATCACGCTCAAGGGTCGATTCAAACCAAATGGTTTTCTCACCTCTAAAGGCATAATTTCCCGAAATACTCCCATAAACAGTTTGAGCTTTTCTAACAGGTAAGTATTCGTCACTCAATTTTTTCATAAAAAAGTCACCATTCAGGCACTCGTGCCTATTAATGTAATTTTGCAAGTCACTCTTATCTATTTATGTAAATAATCTAATTTAATTGTGTGAAATTAGAGTGACAACCTATTGATTATCTATAATGCCACTCTATTCTATTGCTGTAAATGACAGCGGTTCACACCCTAAACCGGGTGAAATTACTTTATCTCATTTAGGTGTTCTATTTTTAGATGAACTTCCCGAGTTTGACAGAAAGGTTCTAGAAGTCTTACGCCAACCGCTTGAGTCAAAAGAAATCATTATTTCACGTGCGGCTCGGCAAATTACTTATCCGGCGAACTTTCAGCTCATTGCAGCAATGAATCCTTGTCCATGTGGGTATGCATTTAATCAAGATAGCCGTTGTCAGTGTTCACCAGAAAGCATTAAACGCTATCAAAACCGCATATCGGGACCGTTACTCGACCGCATCGATTTACATATTGATGTACCGCCATTAAAAGCTCAAGAACTGCAAGACCCAACACCTGCAGAAGATTCTACCACTGTACGACAACGTGTGATTTATGCTTATGAACAACAAATGCAAAGACAGGATTGTTTGAATCAGGCGCTCTCACCCAAACAACTGGAACAACATGCTGTTCTCGATAGTACTTCACAGCGAATGATTGAAATGGCTCAGCAACGTTTAAATTTATCTGCTCGTGCTTATCATCGTGTTTTACGGGTTGCTCGTACTATTGCCGATTTGGCCCAAAGTGAGGTCATTCAAAGTCCTCATCTTACAGAAGCACTCTCTTATCGAGGTAATCACTCTTAAAATAAAACAGCGGATTATAAGTCCGCTGTTCTTTTATTAAGAGCTTCATTTAAGGTCTCAATTAGAGAGGTGATTTCTTTCTCTGATAAAGCTGCAAAACCAAAGCGGATACTACAATTAGGATATTCTTTCTGTTTAAACTTCTGCTCTGTATCAATGTTGAGTTCTTTTAGCTTTATGAGCTGATTTTGAGTAAATGATTTCTGAAATTTTACCCACAAAGCCATTCCACCCGCGGGCGGTTGTATCTGAATACTCTCAGCAAAAACTCTTTGAAACTCAGCTAACGCATGGTCTCGACGTAACTGATAAATCTTTTTCATTTTACGGATGTGTCGCTTGATTTCCCCTCGTTGCATTAAATCGGCTAAAGCGAGTTCCGTAATATTATTGCCCTGCCGATCAATCAATAAAATATCTTCAGTAATGGTTTGAATGATAGTTGGAGCTGCCACGATGTAACCTAACCGAATACCGGGTGCAAAAACTTTAGACAATGAACCTACATGAATAACCAACTCAGAATGAGGCAAACTTGCTAAGGGTGGCATAGGCCGGCTGTCATAGTGAAATTCGTGGTCATAGTCATCTTCAATAATGTAAAACCCCCATTTTTTTGAAAGTTCTAAGAGTTGAAGACGGCGGCTCATTGTCATGGTAACGGTTGTAGGGTACTGATGATGTGGGGTTGTATAAATTGCTGCAACCGAGTGTTCTTTTAAAATCCGTTCGAGATCTTCAATAACAATACCTTGTTCATCTAATTTGACAGAAACCACTTGAAAGCCATTTGACTGGAATGCTTTAAAAGCAGATGGGTAATATAATTCCTCAACGACGATGACACCCTGCCGATTGGGTAATGCACGAGAGGCAAGAAAAATTCCCATCTGGCTTCCACGTACAACACAGATCTCATCTTCGGCAACATTCATGAAACGTTCCATCGACAACATTTGTTTTAAAGCCTGCCTTAGTTCAGCCATACCACGTGGGTCACCATATCCCATGTACTGGTTTTGAGTAATTTTAATGAGTGCGTGCCGATAGGCCCTCGAAAACAATTCATAAGGAATAAGCCTCGGATCTGGCACACCATCGTTATGGGGCCGCTGAGCAACTTGTTGAATTATTGGTTTATCACTAACTTTTCGATCAGCTCTTGGCTCTATTTGAGGCTTTTTTTCCGGTAAAACATCTGCCACAAATGTGCCTTTTCGAGGCCGAGTCACAAGCCAACCTTGAGCCTCCAATTCTTCATAAACTGCTTGTACCGTTTTTCGATTAATTCCTAATTCTTTTGACAGGATGCGAGACCCCGGCAGCATAGTGCCCTGTACTAAACGGCCACTCAAAATTTCCTGACTAATCAAGTTGGTCAGTTTTAGAAAAACCGTTTTTTCTTCTCTTTCATCAATGCGGAAATGTATTTGCCAAGGTCTTAGCATATTCGCCCCATCTGGACCATATAACTTATAAAAACTGGATGTATTGATCCATCCAGTTGTTTTTTATTCTGCCTTCACCTACTTAATTTGGTCAACTGGACTGGAGAAGAGATGAAGACTGCTTCTGTAAACAAACACGACTTGATGCAACACGCACAGCAAGACATGCAAAAGTGGATTAGCGACTTAGATTTAACAGACCGTCAAAAGCTTGCACTGACTTGCCGTATTTTATTTGATCATGGGCATGACGCTGGTTTAGCGGGTCAAATTACATGCCGTAGTGAAAATAAAGAAACCTTTATTACTCAACGTTTCGGTTTAGGTTTTGATGAAATTACTGCTTCAAACTTGCTTGAGGTGAATCAGGACTTAGAACCCATCAATCAAGAAGGCATGGCAAACCCAGCCAACCGTTTCCACACATGGATTTATAAAGAACACCCAGAGGTGAACTGTATTATCCATACGCATCCTACCTATGTAGCGGCCCTGTCGATGCTACAGATTCCACTTATGATTTCCCAAATGGACGTCTGCGCACTTTACGAAGATTGCTCATTTGTAGGCCATTGGCCGGGTGTTCCTGTAGGCAACGAAGAAGGTATTTTGATTTCTTCTGCTCTGGGTAAAAACCGCGCTGTTTTGTTGTCTCACCACGGTCAACTGGTCACAGGAAAAACTATCGAAGAAGCCTGTAACTTGGCTCTTTTAATTGAACGCGCAGCTCAACTGCAACTTTTAGCCATGTCTGCCGGACAAATCCAGCCTATCCCCCACGCTTTGGCAGCAGAAGCCCATGATTGGGTGTCTACTGATAAACGCAACAAAGTGAACTTTGCTTACTACGCACGTAAAGCTTTGAAAAAACATTCTGACTGTATTTAAAAAGAGACCTCGACCATGAAATTAAACGGCATTATTGGCTACCCTGTTACTCCCTTTTCTGATGACAATAACATCAATCTTCCTGTTCTAAAACAAATGCTGGATTTGCTTATTGAAAATGGCTGCGACGCGATTGCACCTTTAGGCAGTACAGGTGAAAGCGCTTATCTTGAATGGGATGAATGGTGCTTAGTCGCGAAAACTTCAATTGAAAGCATTAATAAGCGCGTGCCTGTCATTATTGGAATTTCAGAACTCACGACTAATCAAGCCATCAAAAAAGCTCAAATCGCGCAAAGCTATGGTGCAGATGCACTTATGGTGATTCCTGTATCTTATTGGAAGCTAACAGACCAAGAGATTTTTGAATATTATCAAGCAATTGCCCAAGCAACGACTTTACCAATTATGATTTATAACAACCCCGCGACCAGTGGTGTTGATATGTCTCCTGAATTAATCGTGCGCATGTTTAATAACATTGCAAATATTATGATGGTAAAAGAAAGCAGCGGCGATATTCAGCGCATGCATAAAATTTATGAGCTATCAAAAGGTGAACTTCCGTTTTATAACGGCTGTAACCCTCTAGCTTTAGAAGCTTTATGCGCAGGGGCAAGCGGTTGGTGTACAGCAGCACCCAATCTGTTAGGTCAACGACCTCAACAGCTCATTGAATATGTAAAAAATGGTGAATTGGAACAGGCCCAGAAGTCATTTTATCAGCAACTTCCTCTACTACGCTTTATTGTAAAGGGTGGTCTGCCTAAAACGATTAAAGCTGGTTTACAACTAAAAGGTGTCGCTGCGGGTACACCACGCAAGCCGTTGACCAAAGCCACGGATATTGAGCTTAACCAGTTAAAACAACTACTTTCTGAAATAGAAAACTAATAAAAAAGCGGGTTTATTGACCCGCTTTTTTAAAACCCCAACTTAGAATGTTTTAGTTAAACTAAACACTAAACCTGTGTCATAAGGTTTTTTCTGAGCATCAGTCATGCCAGAAGTACTAATATCTGTACCGACAACATCTAGCTCAGCAACAATACCCAAGATGTTATAGTTTACGCCGACTTTATAATCAATATAGCTATCATCTTCACCAGGTCCACCTGCAACTACAAGTAAAGAATCTTTATTTTTAAGCTTGTTATAACCAACTGAAGCAAGTCCAGTAAATCCGGTGTCTGCAATTGGTGCCGAATAACCCACGTTAAAATACCAGAACTCGTCAGAGTGGCCCCAGTAATCGTTAGAATAATTCACGCCCACACTGAGTGCATCACCTTTAAATAAAGAATCTGCAAACGTTAATTTTCCATAAAACTCGGTAAAGTCAAAACCAGTGTCCCCATTGTATGGATTAGTGAATTTTGAGTCAGAGCCAATGTAACCATAACGGATCACACCAACATCATAAGTCGGTGCAAGTGTATCTGACAGTTTTAAGGTGTTGGTATAACCTAACGAGATATCAGTTTCAGTTGAAACACCAGGTGTATTAAAGTCTACGCTTGACCCCCAAAGCGCAACATAAGCACCTGACTTATGAGAGAAAGTGAAGCCACCTTGAATAGCTGGATTATTTGAAGACTGCGTAATACCACGGAAGCGATAATCTGTGGTTGCTGCCACACTACCAGTTGCGGTGATGCCGTAAAAAGATGGAGCATCTTCAGCCATAACCATGGTTGAACCTGCCGTGAGTACGCCGAATGTTACTGCTTTAAGTGCAAACTTCATCATTTTGATCTCCCCCACAATGAACGCACGATTTATATGACTTAAACAAATTTTGTTACTTAAGCTTTAGCAATTGCTGTGCCAAGTTCATATTTGGTATCGCTACACTTCATTAATTTAGAGACTAAAAAACTTATATAACGCGAAAAATAAAAATCTTCCAAATAATTATCTTTATATATAACAATAAAGTATGAACATTTTGTTTGCGTAAAATATAAAGAAAACATGAGAAAACACCTTATCGGAAATAAACAAGCCGAGATCGGTAGTATTGAATGGTAGGGCGTAAAGTCTCTATTTCATTTCTATATAAAGAGATAAAAACTCCATAAATTTATTAGTACAGAGCCTCTTTATTTAACCCTTATTTTTATTTATGAACCATTTTGGGCTTTTTCCGCACAAAAATATAAATGAAAAACAAATTGCACAAATTTCATGCAAATTATCGCACTAAATTTGATCGATAGAGTCTAGGATTTTTCTGACATCGCTTTCGTCTCTGTTTTAAACAATTTTTTGATATAAAAATGTTATAAAGTAACAATATAGAGTGAGATTACTAAAAATTGCTCAAGAAAATTGCTTAAGAAGAGATTAAAAAGTAAACATATCAAACAAAAAAGAGTAAAAATTGAACACAAAAATCAAGTATTTTTAAAATTTTCACATAAGAAAAAATGGTAAAATTCAACTAAAAAATAAATTACTTTTTTTATTTTAAACAATAAATTAACTATAAAAATCTAAAAATAAATCTAGTTAAACTTCCCTACCACATTAATCAAATCCTGCATAGCATATATAAAATAAAATGAACAAAAATATATCTTTTTTATAGATTACTTATACAATTGATGGAAATCCTAGGCCCTGAACAATAACAAGGCACAGGATTTATCGTTTTTATGAGGTTCTTTAAATATGCTAAAAGCACAAAAACTTACATTAGCAGTTCTCATTTCTGCGGCAATAATTTCCTCAGCTCAGGCAAGCGAGCAAAGTGAGGCAAAAGGATTTGTTGAAGATGCGAACGGTTCTATTCTCTTCCGTACAGGTTACATCAGCCGTGACAAAAAACAGGGCGCGAAAGATACCAGCTCAGTTGCTCAATCAGCAATTGTAAGTATCGAATCTGGCTTTACCCCTGGTATCGTTGGTTTCGGTGTAGGCGTTGTTGGTGATGGATCATTTAAAATTGGCGAAAACAAAAACGCTGGAAACCAAATGATTCCAAAACACAACGATGGTTCAGCTTACGACCACTGGGCTCGTGGTGGTGGCAGCGTTAAGGCACGTTTCTCGAATACAACAGTACGTTACGGTACTCAAGTACTCGACTTACCAGTCCTTGCAAGTAATACAGGACGTATGGTTCCTGAATACTTCACAGGTACTTTATTAACTAGCCATGAAATCAAGAACCTTGAGGTTGTTGCTGGTAAATTTACTAAAGACCAAATGTCTGACCAAATCAATACCGATGCGGATGCTTCTGGCAGAGGTCTTGACCGTGCAATTGTTTGGGGTGCTAAATATAAGTTTAATGATAACTTAAATGCATCTTATTATGGCTTAGACAGCAAAAATGCTCTTGAACGCCATTATGCTAATGTTAACTTTAAACAACCTTTAGCAAATGACAGTTCATTAACTTATGATTTTAGTGGATACCATACTAAGTTTGATGCAAATGCACACACTTATTCAGCAACTGGAACTGTAGCACCAAATTATGCTGCGGATGGTATAGCTGGCGAAGAAAAGACCAATAATATTTGGGCTATTTCAGGTACTTATGCGACTGGTCCACATAGTGTGATGTTAGCATATCAACAAAACACTGGTAATGTTGGTTACGACTATGGCCAAAATGCTGATGGTTTCCAAAGTATTTATTTGCCAAACTCTTATATGTCTGATTTCATCGGTAACCACGAGAAATCTGCTCAAATTCAATACAATGTTGATTTTGGCAAGTTAGGTGTATTACCTGGTTTAAACTGGACCACTGCATTTGTATATGGTTGGGACATCAAGGTTAGAAATGTAACTGATGATGCTCAAGAACGCGAATTCTTTAACCAAGTGAAATACACAGTTCAAAGTGGTTTTGCTAAAGATGCAAGCCTTCGTATTCGTAACTCTTACTACCGTGCAAGTGATGCTTACCAAGGCGCTTACATCGGTGATACCAATGAATGGCGTATTTTCTTAGATATTCCTGTGAAATTATTCTAATTCACAGATTTATCAAGCATAAAAAAAACTACCTCTGGTCACACAGGTAGGTTTTTTATTAAGCCCAGAATATCAATTGCGACGCTCTAGGCTTAAAAATTAGAGCTTATTTTTTAGCAGCTTCGATTGCTTTCAATACTTCCGCTTTAGCAACGTCAGCACCTTCCCAACCGCTGATTTTCACCCATTTGCCTGGTTCTAAATCTTTATAGTGGCTGAAGAAATGCTCAACTTGGCTAATCAACAATGGAGGAAGATCTGTATATTCCTGAACATCTTTGTAAAGCGGAGATAATTTTTCGTGTGGAACAGCGATTAATTTCGCGTCGATACCACCGTCGTCTTCCATGTTTAATTTGCCCACTGGGCGGCAACGAATTACAGAACCGGCAGCAACAGGATGTGGAGTTACAACAAGTACGTCTAATGGGTCACCATCTTCAGACAAAGTATTTGGTACATAACCGTAGTTTGCTGGATAGAACATTGCTGTACCCATGAAACGGTCTACAAACAATGCATCAGAGTCTTTGTCAATTTCATATTTAATTGGCGCTGCATTTGCAGGAATTTCAATGATGACATAGATGTCATTTGGTGCATCTTTACCTGCTGGGATATTGCTGTAACTCATATCAATACTCTTTCGTTATGAAGTCAGATGTAAAATCCACTCGATTATAACGTGGATATCATCAAAATGATGCCGATTATACAATGCGCACACGCGAAAGTTGATATGAATGGTGACAGAATGACACTCAAGTCAACTTAATTGTCACGATCAACAAGAATATTGGGCATAACAATGATAAAAACCAGACAATAGAGCGTAAAGTTGCCCAATTGCTTAAGTAACAAATGCCATAAATCACACGTAAAATAATATAGGCCCAGCCCAATCTTAAAATAAAGTATTCAGGAACCACCATATATTCAGCCATCAAAATAGCTGTTAAAAATAAAGGTAAGCTTTCAAAACTGTTTTGTTGTACTGCATTTGCCCGAGCAGCAATACCCTTTGTATTAGCAAGAAAATCTCTTGGGTTCTGATTATCGACGGGCTGAAAACCACCGGTAAATTTTGCAATCACGGTAAATGCGTATGGCAGCAAACATGCCACTAAAATAATATAGATAATGCTGCTGATGCCGTGCATAGTGCCATCCATCACTGAAAATACTGTTGATCATGCTATCATAACTCATCGTTTTTACCTGAAATTTTATGCAACCGCATGTCATCACTGATTTATAGGGCTATGTATGCAACAACCTGATCAAAAAGAATTATTCGAGGTCTTAGAAAAGCAAAAGAAGAACCAGCTTCAGGTAGATCGTATATTCAAAATTGTATTACCGATCGTCGCTTTTTTATTAAGTGTAATTTGTGCGAATTTTAATTGGCAATCTACACTGGGTACCTTCGTGATCTTAACAGTGACCTTTATTGCTGTGGGTGTCAAAAGACTTCCTTTGTGGCACTGGCTCATTGTGATTACCATATATTGTCTTGTAGATAATTACCTCAGTTATGGTCAACTTGATGTAACTCACTTACGTCTACAACTCGGTACCATGTTAGTTTTTGTCGGTATGGTCGGAATTGGTCGCCCTTATGTAGATCGTTGGTTTATGAAAAACCATTAAAATAAAAAAAGCGCCTTACGGCGCTTTTTTATTCATCATTACGCAGGCTTACGTAAATCTTTACGTAAAATTTTGCCTACATTTGATTTTGGTAATTCATCCATAAACTCAACATAACGAGGGCGTTTATAGCCTGTTAAGTTTTCTTTAGCAAAGTTCAAAACTTCTTCTGTAGTTAAGCTTGGATCTTTTTTCACAATAAAGAGTTTTGGCACTTCACCTGATTTTTCATCTGGAACACCAATTGCAGCAACTTCCAATACTTTTGGATGTTTAGCAATCACTTCTTCAATTTCACTTGGATAAACGTTAAAGCCAGAAACCAAAATCATATCTTTTTTACGGTCTACAATTTTGACGTATCCACGGCTGTCCATTACACCAATGTCACCGGTACGGAAGAAACCATCTGCTGTCATGACTTTAGCAGTCTCATCTGGACGGTTCCAATAGCCTTTCATTACTTGAGGACCACGAATTGAGATTTCCCCTTGTTCACCTAAAGGTACTTCTTTTCCGTCATCATCTAAAATTGCAACCTCAGTTAACGGTAATGGAATACCAATGGTGCCACTAAATTCAGTAGATGCAGGTGGATTCGCAGTTGCAACTGGTGAAGTTTCTGATAAGCCATAACCTTCAATAATAGTTGTACCAGTAATTTTCTTCCAAGCTTCTGCTGTAGATGGAAGAACTGCCATACCACCGCCCATCGCCATTTTTAAGTTGCTATGGTCAAGTTGCTTGAACTCTTCATTATTCACCAAGGCATTAAATAATGTATTTACTGCAGGGAAGAAAGAAGGTTGATATTTACGTAATTCCTTAATCACAGCCGGTAAGTCACGCGGGTTCGGAATTAAGATATTTGCCTGCCCTTTGTACATACCGTACATCGCACAAACCATGAACGCAAAAATATGGTAAAGCGGTAATGCACAAACAATACGATCGCCTTTAGCACCATCGTTTGCACCGAATTTGCTTTGGAAAATACCATCACACTGTAAAAGGTTGGCAACCAAATTGCGGTGAGTCAGCTCAGCACCTTTTGAAACACCCGTTGTACCACCGGTATATTGAAGCACGGCAGTATCACTTAAAGTTAAAGTCGGGCGTTTATAATTGCTTGGATTTTCTTTATTTAATGCACTGTTAAATTTAACATGCCCAGGAATATTCCAAGCTGGAATTTGTTTACGGACTTTACGTAAAACAAAGTTCACCAAAGTACCTTTCAGTGTACCTAGCATATCTCCGACAGAAGCAACAACTACATGCTTCACTGGAGTTTTACCCAAAATGCTTTGGTAAACACTTGCAAAGTTCTCGATAATAACGAGCACTTCTGCACCTGAGTCATTTAACTGATGCTCAAGTTCACGCGCAGTATATAGTGGGTTAACATTCACTAAAACCAAGCCTGCACGTAAGACTGCCAATGCCACTACAGGATACTGCAGCACGTTTGGCATCATTACTGCCACACGCGTACCTTTTGCTAACCCCAAATTTTGCAAATAGGTCGCGAACTTACGGCTTGCAAGCTCCAACTCGTTAAATGACATGGCTTTATCCATAAAGATAAAGGCATCACGAGAACCAAATTTTTGGAAATTACGCTCAAAAATATCAACAAGTGAGGTATTTTCTGCAGGCAATGCTACTGTTTCTGGAATCCCTGTCTTTTGGTATTCTGCAAACCAAATCTTTTCCATAATGCCATTATCTCCGATTCGTAATCCTTAGTAATAACTGTTATTCAATGCCCCAGCTATTCTTTAGCTTCTTGGTGCCAGAACATATTTAAAACTTATTGGCACATTCATAACACTTTCGAACAAGATTATGAGACAGAAGTTTTGACAATTTAAGCCTGCCAAATTTTTTGCATGGAGTACAAATTACGTACTCCAAATTGCTGCCCTTTTAATCATTATTCAATACCAACAAGTTCAGTTCATTGCTTGAACATGTTGCCATATATAGCGTATTTATGTTGCCAGACGCTAGCTTTATCTCTGAATCAACAGTTTATTTGCTTTTTGATATCCACGTGGTAAGAGCTGACCTTTCGAAGCACGTTTACCCATGTATTTTTGTAGATCATCACCTTTTAATTTGAGATGTTGTTGACCTGCAACCACCTGAATTATTTCATCTAAGTTCAGGGTTGTCATGGATAAAATTTGCTCTTTTCCTTCAAGTTGTATCAACTTATTACCTTTACCTTTATTTAAATTTGGTAGTTCTGCCAAATCTAAAATTAACAAACGCCCTGCTGAGCTCAGTACAGCCAGATGCGTCATGTTTTGGGCAGAAATGAGTGGTAAAGCCTTTGCCTTATCCGGAACCGTTAAGAATGTCTTACCGGCTTTCGCATTGGTATCTAATTGCTTGGTTTGCGTTTTAAAACCATAACCTGCCGAACTTGCAGCAATCAATTCAGACTCATCATCATCTAAATAAACCTGAATAAACGATACGCCACTTGCTGGTGATAATTTAGAACTTAATGGATCCCCCAAGCCTCTCGCTGAAGGTAAGTTACTAATTGGCAAGGCATAGCTGCGCCCTGTTTCATCAAGGAAGTAAACTCGCTGATTGGTTTTCCCGACAGCATGACTTAAATATTGGTCCCCAGCACGGTAGTTCAGATTTTCAGCATCCACATCCGCACCTTTTGCCGCACGAACCCAGCCTGCTTCAGACAACACGACTGTTACCGTTTCGGCTGGCATTAAATCCTGTTCTTTAATTTGAACCGCTTCAGCACGTGCAACAATTGGAGAACGGCGCTCATCACCGAACTTTTTCGCATCTTCTTTTAATTCGCCAATAATCAAATTTTTTAAAGATTCAGGATTTTCGAGTTGTTCACGAATAATGGCAGCTTTCGCGGAAAGCTCATCTTGTTCATGACGAATTTCCATCTCTTCAAGCTTTGCCAAATGACGTAATTTAAGCTCTAAAATCGCCTCGGCCTGTATCTCATCAATATTAAAGTGTTCCATCAAGACTGGCTTAGGCTGGTCTTCTTCACGAATAATACGAATGACTGTATCAATATCGAGATAAGCAATTAAAAGACCTGCCAAAATATGCAGGCGCTTTTCAATACGGTTTAAATGGTACTGCAAACGACGAGTTACCGTTTTTTTACGGATCTCAATCCATTCCAGCAAAATACGACGAATTGATTTCACCTGAGGACGGCCATCTTCGCCAATCATGTTTAAATTGACACGATAGCTTGATTCTAAATCGGTGGTCGCAAATAAGTGACTCATCACTGCTTCCGCATCAATACGGTTAGAGCGCAGTACAATCACGAGTCGTGTCGGGTTTTCATGATCCGACTCATCACGCACATCGACGACTAATGGCAGCTTTTTAGCCTGCATCTGGTCAGCAATTTGAGTAATTACCTTAGAACCAGAGACTTGATATGGCAGCTCAGTAATTACGATTTCATTTTTCTCAATGGTATATACCGCTCGCATACGGTAACTGCCACGACCAGTGGTCTGGATTTTGAGTAATTCTTCTGGCGGGGTAATAATTTCAGCTTTGGTTGGTAAATCCGGAGCTGGAATATATTCAGCTAATTTTTCGTCCGAGGTTTGCGGATTACGGATTAAAGCAATTGTGCCTTTTACAACTTCACGCAAATTATGTGGCGGGATATCAGTTGCCATCCCGACAGCAATACCTGTCGTACCATTAAGAAGAATATTAGGTACACGTGCAGGTAAAGTGATCGGTTCTTTTAAAGAACCATCAAAGTTATCTTGCCATTCGCTAGTGCCCTGACCTAATTCGCTCAGCAATAATTCACTATAAGCCGAGAGTTTGGCTTCGGTATAACGCATCGCAGCAAAAGATTTAGGATCATCTGGTGAACCCCAGTTCCCCTGACCTTCGATTAAAGGATAGCGGTAACTAAATGGCTGAGCCATGAGTACCATGGCTTCATAACATGCCAAGTCACCATGTGGGTGGTATTTACCAAGTACATCACCCACTGTACGCGCTGATTTTTTTGGCTTGCCACTGCTTTTTAAGCCTAGCTCGCTCATAGCATAGACAATACGGCGCTGTACGGGCTTTAAGCCATCACTGATATGCGGCAATGCACGGTCCATAATGACGTACATGGCATAATTCAAGTAAGCCTGTTCAGTAAATTCGGCTACAGAGCGGTTTTCTGTCGCATGATGCGCAAGGCTGGTCATAGTCAGCTTATCTTCCAAATCAGTCGTTATTTTAAGTGTGTATTATGCTAAGTGGGCTATGTTACAGACACAAGGGGGACTCTGTCACCTGAGCGTCAAATTGTGTCTTATCTCTCTATATTTTTAGTTACTTGCTATAAAGTTAGGCAAAAACTATAGCCCAATTGACTCTAGCCTTTTACCTTGAGTCTCTTCACCTAATATCAAAATCACTAAAGCTACGGCAAGTAAAACCACAGTAAACATCATAAAAACGTGATTAAAGCCGTTTTTAGCAACCATCATATGTGTCACGACCATTGGCGCGACAATTCCACCGATACGCCCCATTGCCGATGCCCAGCCTGACCCGAAAGCCCGAATATTGGCCGGATATTGTTCTGGTGTATAGGTATATAACACTCCCCATGCACCCAAATTAAAGAATGACATGAGACAGCCCCAGAACATAATGCTATTTACACTGTCGGCTTGTCCAAAGAAATATGCCGACAAAGCACAAAAACCGATAAATGCGGCAAGTGTAATTTTTCGACCTAAACGCTCGACAAACCAAGCAGCCGCCAAGTAGCCCGGTAACTGCGCCAAAATCATAAGCAATACATATTCAAATGATTTGACAATGTCATAGCCTTGTTTCACCAATAAACTCGGCAACCACGTAAAGATGCCGTAATAGGAATACACAATGCCAAACCAGATTAGCCAGAGCATTAAACTTCTACGAGCAAATTGACCACTCCAGAGCTGTTTAAATGAAACTTTTTGTCGCATCGCCACAGGCACGACTTCAATATGGTGAACAATTTGCACACATGCTTCGGTTTCTAGTTTTTGTACCAGTGCATGTGCTTCTTCAATACGACCACGGTTAATCAAATACGGTATCGACTCAGGAACTTTTTTCCAAATCACTAAAATATAAATAAGTGGAAGTCCACCTATAAGAAAGGCAATATGCCAGCCAAATTTAGGAATAATAAAATAAGAAATGAGCGCAGCAACCAACCAGCCTAATCCCCAAAAACTTTCAAGTAGAACGATAAATCTTCCACGAACATGAGCAGGCACATATTCACTGACCAGCGTGACTGCTACAGGTAATTGACCACCTAGCCCCAACCCAACAATAAACCGAAAAATTAATAGCCACTTTAGATCAGGGGCAAAAGCACATAACGCAGTCGCAATACTATAAATTGCCATTGTCATCGCAAAGACAGTTTTACGGCCAAAACGATCTGCCAAGGCACCAGAACAAACTGCGCCTATAGCCATGCCTACAAAGCCAATACTGACAATCCAACCGCTTTCAGCAGGTGTTAATGACCAGTCTTTAACAAGGGTTGTCATAATAAAAGCGATAATGCCGGTATCCATCGCATCAAACATCCAGCCTAAACCCACTACCCATAAAAGCGTGTAGTGAAATTTGCCAATTGGAAGATTTTGTATACGTGAAACCAGATCCATAGGATTAACTCTACTGGAAAGAATAAGTGGACAAGACCATATATAGAATTGTTATATCATGCCCACATGAAATTCTGCATGATTAATGTTCGTCGGTTGAAGAAGCCGACTCTGCATCATCATCTTTATAAATAAATTTAGGCATTTCCAAACCAAAATAAATGGCAATTAAACGAAGCGTAAAACCGAATACTAAGGTTGAAATAACGGTAAGTTCTAAACTCAAACCTAAGTCTAGACAGACCCAATAGCAAATGACTGCAACAAAAGAAATACTAGCATACAGCTCACGGCGGAAAACAAACGGGACGTCGTTACATAAGATGTCACGTAAAATACCACCCGAAACTCCCGTTAAAACGCCTGCTACCGCCGACACAACAAAGCCATGTCCCATTTGTAAGGCAATCTGACAACCAATGATGGTAAATCCAATTAGGCCTAAAGCATCGAGCACCAAGAAAATGTTATGTAAATGACGCATCCATTTAGCAATAACGATGGTAACAAATGCAGCACAACACGTTAAAACTAAATATTCAGGATGTTTTACCCACGTTAAAGGATAGTGTCCAAGTAGTACATCACGTACAGAGCCACCACCCAAGGCCGTCACACAGGCAATTAGTACAACACCGAACCAGTCCATACTCCGTCGCCCAGCAGACAATGCACCAGTCATGGCTTCGGCAGTAATCGCAATAATATAAATAACGGTGAGTAACATTGCCCTTTCCCTCAGGCCAAACGGTGGGCGTATTTTAAGATAAAGTTATAGGAATTGTGCACAGCATTGCTTAAATTTTTTTCCTGAACCACATATACAAGGTTGTTTCATGGTGACCTGCATATCGACCGTCGGATCAAGGAAAAACCATTGTTGCTGATGAAATACAAAATGTGAAACTTCATGATGAATTTGAGCGCTTTTACCATCATGATAATGGGCCTTGAACTCCACCTGTGCATGGGTTTTATCTAATTTTTCGTTGGCATTAACCACCTCTAAACCCAACCATTGATTTTGTTTGCTCCATTCCGCAATAGCCTCTTTATCAAGAGCAGTTTGCTGACCTAAAGCCGTCGTTTGCACAATATAATCAATTTCCTGCAATGCAAATGCACTATAACGTGAACGCATAAGCTGCTCTGCCGTGAGTGCTTTTGCTGTGCCTAAATGTAAAGGCTCACAACATTCTGCATAGCTGCCTTTTCCGCATGGACAAGTTTGTTGGGTCATTTGGTACTTCTCAAATAAAAAATAGCTCAAAGTTGAGCTATTTTATGATGTTTCTAAATCTGACACACAATTTAATCTTTCGATTCATCTTGTTCGATAGAAACAATATGAACTTTCTCGATTTTATGGCCTTCCATGGTTACAACTTCAAAGCGATAACCATCCGCTTCAACAGTTTCACCATTTTCAGGTAAACGACCTAAATGGAATAATAAATAACCCGATAAAGTAGAATATTGTTCACTTTCATCAACTAAGTCACGACCAAGTAAAAGCGATACATGACGAATATCGGTTGAACCTTCAAGTATTAACGATCCATCTTCCAAACTTTCTGCTGCTGCATCTAGTTCGTCTTCATCCGGGAACTCACCCGCAATTGCTTCTAAAATATCAATTGGTGTGGCAATACCTTCAATTGAACCATATTCATTTAGAACAATCGCCATTTGTAAAGGAGCCTGACGTAATTGCTCCATCACCATAAGCACTTGAGCATTTTCATGCACAATAACTGGCTCACGTAAGTGCTTTTGAAAATCGATAACGCCTGTTTCAATAAAGCCATTTAAAACTTTATGTGTAAGCGCAATACCTTCAATATTATCAAGTTCACCACGAGCAACAATTAAACGTGAATGTGTCATCGACATTAAACGTTCTTTTAAAACTTCTGGTTCTTCGTCTAAATCAATCCATTCAAGCTCAGGTCTTGGTGTCATCACTGACTTTACTGGACGTTCAGATAAACCAAGTACGCCTTGTACAAGCACACTATGGTAAGCGCCATTTTCTTCATCAAAGACTTCATCAGCAAAAGCTTGAGTTGCCAATACATCTTCTTTATCAGCCGTTTGAGCGTCTGCAGTAGAACCGCTATTTTTACTGCCTAACATACGTAAAACCGCAGAAGCTGTGCGATAACGTAAATCTGTAGTAGTCACTAGCTTCTCTTGGTTGCGACGCATGGTTTGGTTGATCATTTCGACTAAAATCGAGAAACCAATCGCAGCATATAAATAACCCTTCGGAATATGGAAACCAAAACCTTCCACCACCAAAGAGAAACCAATCATCATCAAGAAGCCAAGACATAGAATAACCACTGTTGGGTGTTTATTGACAAAGTCCATGAGGGGTCTTGAAGCCCACAGCATAATACCCACAGCAATCACAACAGCAACCATCATGACTGACAGCTCTTTCACCATACCTACAGCAGTAATTACGCTGTCTAATGAGAATACGGCATCAAGTACAACAATCTGAACGATGACCATCCAGAACGCAGCATGAACAGGATTATCTTCTTTATGAAGTTGTTTACCTTCCATCCGCTCATGCAATTCCATGGTGCCTTTAAAGAGCAAGAACACACCACCGAACAATAAAATCAAATCACGGCCAGAGAATGGATGGCTAAAAATATGGAAAAGTGGTTGGGTGAGTGTCACGACCCAAGCAATTGAAGCTAAGAGGATAAGACGCATTCCCAAAGCGAGTATTAAACCCACTATACGTGCCTTAGTACGTTGTTCTGGTGGCAGCTTTTCAGCCAAAATGGCAATAAAGACGAGGTTATCGATCCCTAGTACGATTTCAAGAACAATTAATGTCGCTAGGCCTACCCAAGCAGACGGATCAGACATCCATTCAAAGATCATTGATCCTGCTCCTGTGCTGGGTGGATTTTATCTTTATTGGGCAACGCAAAAGGCATGCCTAGACAAAGGGGGAATAATGTTTTTTTAGGACAAGAAATTAAAACGGAGCGACTACAACCACTACCCATATTTGTTCATATGTTGTTAAACGAATTTTCAGTATAGGCAAGATTTAACATAAATTCATCATTTTTATTTGATCATTATATGTATTCACCAAACCCATACAAAACATGAATCTTTCCTATAAAACTGCTTATAAAGTTGTCATATTTTTTGCTTAGTGTAGACAAGAAATATGAACGTGATAAGGTGAAAATAAAGCAATGAATAGCGTATTAACAATGGCAGTAAATGATTCACCAATAACATCTGTAAAAACAACACAACCTCTTATTGCATTATATTGTGGCTCACGAGCAGGAAATAACCCGATTTATCGCGAAAAGGCAATTGAATTAGCCAGCGGAATTGCTGAACAAGGTTTTGGTTTGGTGTACGGCGGTGCCAGTATTGGTTTAATGGGACAAGTCGCAGAAAGCGTACTTGCACATGGTGGAGAAGCTGTAGGGGTCATTCCTGAATTTATGCTTGATTATGAAGTGGCGCATGCAGGACTGACCGAACTCCATGTGGTAGAAACCATGCATGAGCGTAAAGCCATGATGGCAGAGCGCGCGAGTGCTTTTATCGCGCTACCTGGCGGTTTAGGAACATTCGAAGAAATTTTGGAAATTGCGACTTGGGGTCAACTCAACCAGCACCAAAAACCCATGATTTTATATAACGTAAATGGTTTTTATAATGCGTTAATTGCTCAGTTAGACCATGCTGTACAAGAAGGCTTCCTTCCTCTTCAGCATCGAGCTAAATTAATTGTATGTGAAGAAATCGACCAAATTTATAACGTCATTAAAAACTTAAAAATGCCAAAGAGATTTGTTGTTTAAGCTCTCTACCTCAACAAAAAAGCGGATTCTTCCGCTTTTTTTATTTTATCTATTTATACTCATTCACTTGAAAGTCCGGTTATATAGCTGCTCTAAATAATAGAAGTTAAACTTACAAAGCGTTTATTCAACATTGACTTACTTTTTTTAAATTCAATTTGTTTTACACTAGACGAAAACGTTAATTTTCAAATGTTATGAATGCCACGCCAACCCATCAAGCCTTGCAACCCGAATATCGCCTATTGGTTCTTTTGGTTTCCATTGGCTTTTTTATGCAGGCATTAGATACAACAATTGTAAATACTGCCATTCCTGCAATGGCACACCATTTAAATGAAGATCCATTACGTATGCATAGCGTAGTGGTGGCTTATGTTTTATCTGTAGCTGCCTGCATTCCTTTAAGTGGATGGTTGGCTGACCGCTTTGGTGTTAGAAATACGTTTTTATCAGCAATCATTATTTTCACGCTTGCTTCCTTAGGTTGTGGTCTTTCTCAAAGCCTAAATCAGCTTTTATTTTTCCGTGTCATTCAGGGTATTGGGGGGGCGTTATTACTCCCTGTTGGTCGTTTATCACTTTTAAAAATTATTCCCCGAACTCAGTTTTTAGCTGCCATGAGCCTTATGAGTCTGGCAGGTTTACTTGGTCCTTTGGCAGGTCCAACACTCGGTGGTTGGCTCGTTGAAGTTGCAACGTGGCATTGGATCTTTCTTATTAATATTCCAATGGGAGTATTGGGCATATTAATGACATTAAAGGTCATGCCAAATGTAAAAGAGCCTACCGTTAAAACATTTGACCTTATTGGGTTTGTGCTCTTAGTCGTCGCAATGATTGGCTGGTCTTTGGGTATTGAACATCTTGCCTCACCTGAATATTCCAAATGGTTTAGTATTTCTTTATTAGTGGTCGGGGTAGTCGCAACCCTTTGGTATGCCTACCATTCACATACCCATCAAAATGCATTGTTCCGCAGCCGACTCTTTAGAAACAAGATTTACGCGATTGGTATTTTAGGTAATTTCTTTGCCCGCTTTGGTGGTAATGCCTTACCTTTTGTTTTACCGCTCATGCTACAGGTCGCTTTTGGTTTTGAGCCATTCATTGCGGGATTAATGATGATTCCGCTAGTGTTAGGGTCGCTTTTCTCCAAGCCGATTGTTAGACCGATTATTCAGAAAATGGGTTATCGCCGCTTTCTGTTAATTAACACAACTTTAGTTGGTCTATGTATTGCTTCTTTTGCCATTATGACTGTCGACACCCCAACTTGGTTTAGAGCCTTACACTTTTTCTTATTTGGTACATTAAACTCATTACAATTTGTGGGAATGAATACACTTACCTTAAAAGATTTGCCTCAACAAGATGCAAGTAGCGGTAATAGTTTCTTATCAATGATTATGATGCTTTCAATGAGTATTGGTGTTGCACTGGCAGGTACCCTCATTAATTTATTTACCGATTACTATGGTACAGCACATGTAACCACTGCATTCCATGTCACCCTCATTTGTTTAGGTTGTATTAATATCATTACCGCACTGATCTTTTGGCAAATTCCAAAAAATACGCCTGTGTAAGCAGTTGCATTTTTAGCGTGGTTTCTCGCTCGCGAATCACGCTATGATGTGAACTTCATATTAATACTGAGTTTTGCATGACCAAGCTGGCAAAAACCTTTTCTGCACCACGCTACAATACCCTTATTGGGATTGTTTTAGCTTGTGTTATGGGGGTTCTCACCTACTTCGGTCTGTTCTACCAGCAAAAAGCTATTGCTCAAGATTACCCAGTTCAAGGCTTTGATGTCTCTCACCATCAAGAAAATATTAACTGGAAAAAAATATCACCCAAAAAATTCCAGTTCGTCTATTTAAAAGCGACTGAAGGCGGTGATTATAAAGATCCAAAATTTCAAGAAAACTGGTTAAAAGCACGCGAACATGGCTTTCATGTCGGGGCTTATCATTTTTATCGTTTATGTCGTGATGGCAAAACACAAGCTGAAAATTTTATTTCAACCGTACCCAACAAAGCTGATGCCCTTCCTCCCGTTATTGATCTGGAATATGACAGCAACTGTATTAATTCTCATACCAAAGAACAATTACTTAAAGAAATAGGCATCATGCATGACAGCTTAAAGCATCATTATGGTAAACAGCCTATCTTTTATATTTCCAAAACTTTTTACCATATTGTATTAATAGGTAGTTTCCCTCATACACCTCTTTGGGTCAGAGATTACGAAGGGAAACCTGAGCTGAAAGACAAGCGAAAATGGCTCTTTTGGCAGCATAGTAATCAAGGTAAAATTGAAGGCATCACCAAGCCAGTAGACTTAAATGTTTATGAAGGTTCAGTCAAAGAATGGCACCAATTTTTACAGCAGCAAGGCATCGTGAAAGCACAATAATATGCGCAAAATCATTCATATCGATATGGATGCCTTTTATGCATCGGTCGAATTGCGAGAACGTCCTGATCTAAGGCATCTCCCGGTAGTTATTTCATCGCATCACCCGCGCGCCGTAATTGCAGCTGCTTCTTATCCTGCTCGTGAGTTTGGTTTACGCTCTGCCATGTCCATGAGCCAAGCAAGAAAACTATGCCCTCAAGTTGTTATTATTGAGCCGAATTTCGAAAAATATCGTGCCATCTCGGCTCAAATTCATAGTATCTTTCAACAATACACCACTCTTATTGAGCCTTTATCTTTAGATGAAGCCTATCTTGATGTCACTGAAAATTTAAAACAAATCGCGAGTGCGACCGAAGTAGCTATGCATATTCGGGAAGATATTTTCAGGCAAACCGGACTGACAGCCTCGGCTGGTGTAGCACCTAATAAATTCTTGGCAAAAGTTGCGTCCGACTGGAATAAACCGAATGGCCTGTTTGTTATAAAACCTTCTCAAGTAGCCAGTTTTATTCAGGACTTGCCCTTAAAAAAAATTCCAGGAGTAGGCAAAGTTACCCAAGAAAAGCTCCAACAGCTTGAGTTGCATACGCTAGGTGACTTACAAAAAATTGAAGAAGCTGTTTTAGTTCACCACTTTGGTAAATATGGCCAACAGCTTTATTTATACGCTCAAGGTATCGACAACCGCCCCGTTCAAGCTGAACGTGCCCGACAGCAAATTTCGAAAGAAACCACATTTGATAGTGACTTTACTTTAGCCCAGTGCCAACCCTACTGGCATGGTCTAGCCGAAAAAGTCTGGCAAAGTTTAGAGAAAAAGCAACTGAATGCCCGAGGTGTAAATATTAAGCTCAAACTTAAGAATTTCCAGACTTTGCAACACAGTAAAAGTTTTAAAAACCCAATTCATTCTCAACAAGACCTGATTCAAGTTTTATTCTTACTTTTAAATGAGATGCATATTCCCGAAAACTTCCAATTTCGGCTCATTGGTATTGGAGTTTATCAATTACAAACTAAAGCTGACGACTTTCAGTTGTCCTTATGGTAAGTGTTGTTTTTTTATACAAAAGAACAAGTTTTAAACAAAAACAGTTCCCTTTTGCTTAAAGTTTGAAGTAATCTAATCAGCGCATATTCATTACCCATGTATTTGCAACATGCCAAAGCAACCTTTACTTTCGGCATATCGTCCTGTGATTGGCGTGACGACCAAATCCGAATATTACAGGGCACTTAAAGTACATGGAGCTTGCCCGTTCTTATAAATCACAACAATAATCTACTGAAATTCTTTTGCACTTGCTTGCACCTGCCTACGAACTCTTCATAAAATCGAACTATTCAATAAAGACACTTTAGAGCATTTTTATGACGGTAAAACGCTTACACGTAACTTCAAGATATTGTGAAGTGGCGATTTCGGGTAATTTAGTCCATTTAGCAGGGCAGCTCGCTGATGACACCAGTGTAGACATTACGGCGCAAACTCAACAAACTTTGGACAATATTGATCGCTTACTTGCTGAAGCCGGAACTGACAAAAGTCATATCCTGTCTGTCATGATTTTTCTAAAGGATATTGATAAGGACTATGCAGCCATGAATGCAGTGTGGGATGCATGGATTAGCAAAGAGCATCCACCTGCTCGTACTTGTGTTGAATCTAAACTTTATGCACCTGATGTACTTGTAGAAATGACCGTTGTTGCGGTACTTCCTTAATTCTTATTAATTTTAATCAATAAAAACTGAGCAATATTGATCATGATAGTGCTCAGTTTTTTATATTTTTAAAGTTGATAATATCAGCATTTTTTAAAAGCTTATTTAATGAGGCTTAAAATTAAATTACTGTAAGACCTAATTTTTAAGACTTCACAAAAGCATTTGAAATTCTTTCTAGCTGAGGCGTTGCATGTAAAGTCGCCATCTCTGATTCAGGAGTTAATAAGTCTCTTCTTAACTCATGATAATCTGGCACAGTGCTGTAACTTAATACACGATAGCCCGCAAGCTGTAATAAACGGCGCTCATATTGTTGATGTGCTCGGCGTAAACCACTTTCCTCAAGCATAACCACTACGACAACCTGATAATTTTGATCAAGCACAACAAAGTCAGCTGTCATATTTTGATATTTGCGACGAGTGTGAGCATATTTCGTTGTTAATAATGCATCAAATGAAACATGAGCTAACACAGTAAATTTAGGCAATACTGTCTGTAAACGAGTTAATGTCATTTGTTCATGACTACTTAACACGGCACGGCGCTTTAAAGCACTGTCTTGTTGATGCTTTCTTGAGAGGCTTTTCGCCGCCATAACAACGGTCAAAAATAGTAATAAGATTGTAATTAAATAGTACATGGGTCCATCCTTTAAGTTTTTTATAATGATTTTGCTAGATCACGCTTTGTTTTAATTGATAACGACACAGCCGTTCTTTAAAAGGTTCACTTAGTAATTTCACTTGTAGTTATCAAGCTTGGCTTAAATTTAGCCACCCTCTCATTATTTATAAACACAGACTCAGTAACAATCAAGTGCAGCTCGTCAGATTTTTAGGATTTATCATTTTTCATTACACTTTTTACATAAAAAATGCTCATAAATCTCACCATATGATTTATCCACTCACTTTAAAAATAAAAAAGGCTCTTAAACAGAGCCTTTTTTATCGTTATCCACGAGCTTTTGATTTTGGTTTACTTTTACCACCAAATGGTCTCTTTTCACCTGTTTCACGAGGTGGTAGACCCGTATGTTGAGTCAGTACCTGCCCTTTTTGCGGCCGTTTATGCTGATTTTTATTTTGAACTGTTTGACCTGAACGCTTCACTGAATCGCCCGCAACAGTCGAGTTCTTCTTACGTGCAGATTTATATTCTCCTTCCGCCCCTTTCGGTTGATAAGTTGGAATTAAATGTTGCTTTGAATTACCAATTAAATCAGCGCGGCCCATTTCTTTAAGTGCTTCACGAAGTAATGGCCAGTTATTTGGATCGTGGTAACGTAAGAATGCTTTGTGCAGACGACGGCGTTTTTCACCTTTTACAATGTCTACATTTTCAGTGTAACGCGCCACTTTTGCGAGTGGGTTTTTCCCTGAATAATACATGGTTGTCGCAGTTGCCATCGGTGATGGGTAGAACGTCTGTACCTGATCGGCACGGAAACCATTCTTCTTCAGCCAGATCGCAAGATGCATCATGTCATAATCAGAAGTACCTGGGTGTGCAGCAATAAAGTAAGGAATTAAATATTGCTCTTTTCCTGCTTCTTTACTAAAGCGATCAAACATTTGTTTGAAACGGTCATACGTACCAATACCCGGTTTCATCATCTTAGATAAAGGGCCTTGTTCAGTATGCTCTGGTGCAATTTTTAAATAACCGCCAACATGGTGTTGTACCAGCTCTTTGACATATTCAGGATTCAATACTGCAAGGTCATAACGTAATCCCGATCCAATCAGAATCTTCTTCACCCCTTTAATCGCACGGGCTTTACGATAAAGCTGTACTAAAGGTGCATGATCGGTATGCAAGTTTTGACAAACACCCGGATATACACAAGAAGGTTTACGGCAGTTCTTCTCAATTTCAGGGTCTTTACAATGCAAACGGTACATGTTTGCTGTTGGACCACCTAAGTCTGAAATAATACCGGTGAAGTTCGGCGCTGTATCACGAATTTTCTCGATCTCACGTAAGATCGAATCTTCCGAACGGTTTTGGATAATACGACCTTCATGTTCTGTAATCGAACAGAATGTACAACCACCAAAACAGCCACGCATAATGTTGACCGAGAATTTGATCATATCAAATGCAGGGAAACGCGCATCTCCATATGCAGGATGCGGCAAACGTGCATATGGCAAATCAAATACATAATCCATTTCCTCTGTAGTTAGAGGAATTGGAGGTGGATTGATCCAGACATCACGCTCACCATGACGTTGAACCAAAGCACGTGCATTACCCGGGTTGGTTTCAAGGTGCAAAATACGGTTTGCATGTGCATAAAGTACTTGATCATTCGCCACTTCTTCAAAAGAAGGTAAACGAATTACAGCCAATTCTCGCGGAGGTAACTTGTGTTTAATCGCTTTTGACTGAGCAGGCTTTAGCTGAACAATCTGAGTATTTTCATCAAGTTGGTCGCCTTCACGTACAATCGGATTTGCAACAATTTCTTTTTGAAAACCTTGATACTGAGCTAGTGTGTTGCCTTTATCTTTCTCAATTTCACAACCATCAATATCTTCAGTCATGACATATGGGTTAATAATTGGGTCAACACGCCCAATCGTATCTACATCATTACTGGCAATTTCAACAAATTTTGCTTTAGCCGCTTTGTTATGTTTATTAATAATAAATGCTGTACCACGAACATCTGTAATTTCGTGGATTTTTTCACCTTTTGCCAAACGGTGCATCACATCAATAATGGCACGTTCACCATTACCATACATAAGCATATCGGCTTTTGAATCCATCAAAATTGAACGACGGACTTTGTCTGACCAATAATCATAGTGCGCAATACGACGTAAACTACCCTCAATACCACCTAATAGTACAGGTACATCTGGGAATGCTTCACGACAACGTTGGCAATAAACCGTTGCCGCACGGTCAGGACGTTTATTTGGTTCGTTATTAGGAGAATATGCATCATCCGAACGGATTTTACGATCTGCCGTATAGCGGTTGATCATCGAATCCATATTGCCCGCAGTCACTCCCCAAGCAATCGTTGGCTTACCCAATACACGGAAACTTTCAACATTGGTCCAGTCTGGCTGTGCAATAATACCGACACGGAAACCTTGCGCTTCCAATACCCGTCCAATCACACCCGATACAAATGATGGATGATCAATATAAGCATCGCCACAGACTAAAATAAAGTCACACGCATCCCAGCCGAGTTGGTCCATTTCTTCTCGTGACATCGGCAAAAATGGCGCTGGTTCAAAACACGACGCCCAATATTTGTCGTAATCAAACAACGCTTTTGGCGCAGTTTGCATAGTATAAGCGGTAGACATGGCTTGCGAATCTCGGCTAGCAGATGGAGGAGAGACATCTAAAGATGAAAGCCGATCATTTTAACATGAATTTCATTCATTTTCCTTGTTTATAAAACACGCGAAAACAACAATATAGAAATTAATTTGATTAAAGTTTACTCAATATTTTATTCTTAGATTAAATACGGCGGAATAAAATCCGCCGCAGATCGAACTCATTTATTTATATGAATTAGAAGAGAGCTTTTGGTAAACGAATCTGAATAATCTCGTTATCATCGGCTAACTTTGCATTACGTCCTGTCGACCCAGGGAAGTTATTATCATTGAAAACCGTCAGTGTTGTACCATTTTCAATAATTACATCTTCAATGGTTTCAAATGGGAAGGCAAAAACCTGTCCCGTACCAATATCCCCTGCTCTAGCTGTGCCATACAACATATTCGGGTTAGCAATTTTAATTAAATCGACTAAGTCTTCGCGGCTGACCAACTGGCCTGACTCATTTAATTTAATACGGATTAATTTTTTATAGCCGCCTAAATTATTCTGCGTGGCATCACGTTCAATAATGATCCCTTCTTTATCATTAAAGAGTTGGAAATCACCAATATTGGTAGCTTTACTGTCTAACTGGAACCAATAATATTTTCCTGTATACGCTTTTTTCTTAATATCGAATTGGGAAATCAACAGTTGTCTTTCTGTTTCCCGAATTGATTTAATTGGCTTTTCTATAAGCGGATAGAGATATTGACCATCTGGTGAAATCGCCATTCCTTCAAAACCGCCACTTTGTTGAACAAGAGGTTCCACAAAATTAATTTGTGCTTTATTAAATTGATTTTGTGGTGAACGTAATTCTTGAGTTGGATTTAATGGATTTGGTAAAGGAATCGGAGCGTCTAAAAGTACACCATCTGCTGAGAAATGGAGTAAATATGGACCAAATTCATCTCCAATCCAGTAAGTCCCATCACTAGTACGCTGCATCGACTCTGGGTCAAAATCAGCACCCGTTAATAAACGCTCAGGCGTATTACCATTGATGATATTAAATGGAATTAATTTATTCGGATCACGCAGTTGGATAAAACTTTGTACAGTAACTTGACCGGTGCCTTTAGTTTTAGTTTTGAAATCAGGCTTTATTTTATAAATACGAAGTAAAAAGTCTGATGAATTATCTTGAGTTCCAAAACCGTTATCGGCCATTGCCATATAACTGCCATCTTCATTTTTTAATGCAGCAGAAAATCCCTGTACAGGTTGACCTTTAAACGGAGGATAAATTCCATTTGCACCTTCCACATATGCCCCTGAGTCTGGTCCAGCAGCATAAGTTTCTACAGGTAACTTAGCAAAAGAAATTAGAGTTGGTTCGGTAACGTTTTCAGTAGGTGAAGTTTGATCTTGATCGTTATCATCGTTACATGCCGTCAATCCTAAACTGGCACAGCATAATAATGCGACTAAAGTTTTTTTGCTCATGATTTTATACAGTTGGTAAAAAATTAAGCAAATTTAATCAAGCTTGTATGAAGTTTTTGCTTCAAAAATATGAAATCTTTATGGCGAAAATATGACAAGCCTATTGTTTAGCACCCAATACAAAACTGAACTTATTAGTAAAGCTAATTAAAGTTTTGTTGGCTGATATTCTCCAGCAATTGCTGCTTTTAAAAATTTTTGGAAAGTGGGACATTCCATATGATTTTCAGCAGGACATACAGCAGCGTGTTCTAATCCCTGACTGATAAAATGTAATCGCTTTGCCATTTGCTCTAATTGTTCAGCTTTATCTTTTAGTTTTTGACGGTCAAGATCAGGCTTACCATCTTGCCCAAACATTGTGGCAATTTCATTTAAAGAAAATCCTGCAGCACGACCTAAAGCAATTAATGCCAGTTGATCAATTACTTGTTTGCCATATTGTCGACGTAAGCCTTGCCGCCCTATCGATTTAATTAGTCCTTTCTCTTCATAAAAACGTAGGGTAGCCGTTGTGACTTTTGCCTTCTTAGCGACTTCACTAATATCCATAATACCCTCTTGACTTCAAGTGAACTTTAACTTGCACAATAAATTTATCACGTTTCATACGTATAAAAGCAAGGTGTAAAAATGAATACCTCCACTCTGTTCTTCCAAGCTTTATGTCTTGGTATTGGTGCAACCATCGTTATGGATATATGGCTGTTAATACTAAAAATATTTAAGGTCCCGACTCTAAACTTTGCCTTTCTTGGACGTTGGGTGGGCTGGATATTTCAAGGAAAACTCGTCCATCAATCTATTGCTAAAAGTACCCCAATGAAAGGGGAATATTTATTAGGCTGGATTGCTCACTATAGTGTCGGGATTATCTTCGCATTGAGCTTTCTTTTAATTGTAGGTTCGACTTGGCTCGACCACCCTCAGTTTTACTCAGCACTACTGTTTGGTTTGGTCACCGTTCTCATTCCTTTTTTTATTATGCAACCAGCTATGGGTAGTGGTTTTGCCTCATCAAAAACACCTCATCCTTTTTTGAACTGTCTGAAAAGTTTGCTGAACCATAGTGTTTTTGGCTGTGGTTTATATCTCACTGCAAAACTATTTCAAATTTAAATAAAGGGAAACTTCCATGAAAACTGTTGCCATTATTTACCATAGCCGCCAAGGCCACACTCAATTTATTGCTCAGCAAATTCAAATTGGCGTCTTGAGCCATCACAATATTAAAGCAGATTTACTCAATGCCGAGGATCTTATCGAGAGCTCAGGAATTCTTATCCAATATGACGGATTAATTTGGGGATCTCCCACTTATTTAGGTGGTGTATCTTCCAAGTTAAAACAGCTCATGGATATAACTGGTCCATTATGGAAAAAACAAAGTTTTAAAGGAAAATTAGCGGCTGGGTTTACCGTTTCATCTCTTCCTGCTGGTGATAAACAATCCACACTAATTTCAATTTTTACTTTTTGCATGCAACACGGCATGTTATGGGTAGGTAACCCAATTCTACCAGAACAGCATCAAGGTGTTGCCTATACACAAGCAGCTAACCGACTCGGTTCATGGTCAGGTTTAATGGCTCAGGCTGAACATGCTAGTAATGCAGATGGTTTTGATGAAGGAGATATTAAAACTGCTCAACAATTTGGTGAAAATTTTGCATTGACCTTAAATGCTTATCAAGGGACTTAACACCATAGTTGAAAAATACCTGTAAGTTAAAACGTACAAAATTTGGGGTCATTAACGGATATTCAACTTGAGTATTTTTTCATAACATATAAATCATAGAGAGACAGGAAGTCTCATTGAAGAAGAATAAGAACGCAGGAAGCGGTAGTTGACAGGAGTTAGCTACATAAAGCTGAATACGAAGAAACCTCGACAGGATGTCGGGGTTTTTTCATTTCAATAATACAAAAATCTTACTTTCTGGTTGGGCTGAGCAACAGAACTTATATTGATCCGATAAATACGGCTGAATACCATCATTTCATTTGAAATTTGATTATTGGTTTTGTATTTTGCTTACCTCATCTTTAGCTCAAGATCATTTTGCACCATCACAATTACAGCGCCTTAGTCTCAGATTCTTTATTATTGCGTTGATGACAATAATGACGGGATGTACAAGTTTAGGCCCTAATAGCGGTTCATTTTCTTGGCGCTCAAGTAAGCTTTCGTCTGGCTTACAAAAAGCTTATTCCGTTCCGCCAAGTACAGCAAATCGCCTATCTCCAATGATTATTCAAAGCGCTGATAGATATAATGTTCCACCGCTTTTATTGGCAGCTGTGATCAGGCAAGAGTCTAGCTATAATAGTAATGCTCGCTCTCCCACCGGGGCTATTGGGTTAACACAAATTATTCCCAGTTATTGGCAACAAACTTGTGCTGGTAACTTGTATGATGAATCTACCAACATCCAATGTGGTGCTTATATTTTAAATCATTACTATCAGACAGCAGATAGCTGGTTCAAAGCGACAGCATATTATAATGTTGGTCCAACAGGATATGAACGAAGTTTCTGGACACGTCACAAAGCAAAAAAATATGCTCGGTCTGTGAAACGTCATCAGAAAACTTTAAAAAGTGCTTTATAAATTAAGATTAAATAAAAAAGCCCATGTATTCATGGGCTTTTTTATGTGGTTAATTTTATTCGTCAAATAAACCTTCAAATAAAACAGAAGATAAATAGCGTTCCCCACTATCTGGAAGAATAACAACAATTGTTTTACCTGCATTTTCAGGACGTTCTGCAATTTTAGCCGCTGCTGCCAATGCAGCACCGCTCGAAATACCCACTAAAATACCTTCTTGGGTGGCACAGTTTCTTGCCCATTGAATTGCTTCTTCACTACTCACTGGTATGACTTCATCAACCAAATCTAAATCAAGATTCTTTGGAATAAAGTTTGCTCCAATTCCCTGAATTTTATGCGGTGCGGGTGTAATGTTCTCACCTTTTTTTGTTTGAGTAATAATTGGAGACTCAGCAGGTTCAACTGCTACTGAGTACAATGGCTTATTCTGAACTTGTTCAAAATAACGAGAAATACCCGTAATCGTACCTCCTGTACCTACACCAGCTACCAAGATATCAACTTGCCCACCTGTTGCTTGCCAGATTTCTGGTCCCGTCGTATCAACATGAATTTGTGGATTAGCTGGGTTTTCAAACTGTTGTGGCAAGAAATAAACTTCTGGCTGTTCAGTTGCTAATCGCACAGCTTCATCAACTGCACCTTTCATTCCCTTCGCTGGTTCGGTTAGGACTAAATTAGCACCGAGTGCTTTTAACACTTTTCTACGCTCAAGGCTCATGCTTGCAGGCATAGTTAAAGTAATGGAATAACCTTTTGCCGCCGCTACGAACGCCAATGCAATACCAGTATTACCACTGGTTGGTTCAACAATATGCATGCCTTCTTTCAACGCGCCTCTTTTTTCTGCATCTGCAATCAGCGCAGCTCCAATACGGCATTTCACAGAAAAGGCAGGATTACGACTTTCTACTTTGGCTAATACGGTTGCGCCCGTTTTAATCAAACGATTAATACGTACTAAAGGAGTATTACCAATAGCTTCGGCATTATTTGAATAAACTGCGATACCTAAATTATTGGGTGTTGGGAATTGTGGATCAGTAGACATGTTATATCCTTATTAGATTTGGAATGATTCTGAATCATTATAGGCTTGTCAGTTAAACAGAAAAGTAGAAAAAGTGAAGTAAAATAAAAAATGGAATTTACATTAAAAATAAAAAGATATAAAAATAGTAAAATCAAATACTTAAAATATATAGCATCCAATCTAAAGTAAACTTTCGCTGCAGCATTAAAGCCCAGGCATAATTACTACCAAAGTTCACCTTCTCGCCAATCTGCACAAATAGCGTCCTCTTCTGAACTATTTGATAGCTGGTCTTTCATCTGAATATTTAAAGGATATAGCATAATTTCATACTCATCCGTTAGATAACTACAAGTGTTTTGTTTGATAGATAAATTTCCTTTCCAAACAGTCCATCCTAATTTTTCATAAAATGCTTCATCTTCTGGTTGTAATGCAGCAAGCTCATATTCCAGATGAGTTAATGTCTCTACTAAATATTTTAATAATTGTGATGCAATCCCCTTACCTCTCATCGTGTAATCAGTGGTCACATACTCTACATAAGCAGTTTTCACATCGGAACTACCATTTATGGTAAAAACTCTATCCGTCCATAAGGCATGTGAGACAATTTGATTGTTTAATATACCAACGACATGAATAGCTTTTTGCATAAAAGCATATTGAGTCCAAGGATCTTCATCAAAAGCAGAAAAACATAACTCAGCAATCTGATGACGTTGATTTCTATCTAGATCTTGGGCTGCGATAATTTTGAACTGCATAGATGAAAACTCAATTTGAACTATTTATAGATTAAGCAAATATTGGAATATTATGAAATTATTCTTTATTCCATTATTTTAGTTTTAATAATTCTTCAAATAATTCTTTATTGATTGCTTTCTTGCTATAAAAAAACACCCCAACCTCTTTTGAGATTGGGGTGTTTAGAATAATGAGCTGGCGATGACTTACTCTCACATGGGTAATCCCACACTACCATCAGCGCTAAGAGGTTTCACTTCTGAGTTCGGGAAGGGATCAGGTGGTTCACTCTTGCTATGGTCGCCAGCACAACTGTTTATGGATACTTGCTTAGGTCTTATTTGATGCCGAAGCGTTTTCCAAATCTGTAACAGACTGGGCTGAATTGAATCTTACTTTAGATGTTCATTTTAGCTAGAGGTATAACTAAATCAAGTTGTCTTGCATATTTAAGAATCGATTGATGCTTCATATACAACTGCTTGGGTGTTGTATAGTCAAGCCTCACGAGCAATTAGTATTGGTCAGCTTCACATATCACTATGCTTCCACATCCAACCTATCAACGTCCTAGTCTCGAACGGCTCTTTAGAGGACATAAAGTCCTAGGGAAATCTTATCTTGAGGTAGGCTTCCCGCTTAGATGCTTTCAGCGGTTATCCCTTCCGAACATAGCTACCCGGCGATGCGACTGGCGTCACAACCGGTACACCAGAGGTTCGTCCACTCTGGTCCTCTCGTACTAGGAGCAGATCCTCTCAAATTTCCAGCGCCCACGGTAGATAGGGACCGAACTGTCTCACGACGTTCTAAACCCAGCTCGCGTACCTCTTTAAATGGCGAACAGCCATACCCTTGGGACCTGCTTCAGCCCCAGGATGAGATGAGCCGACATCGAGGTGCCAAACACCGCCGTCGATATGAACTCTTGGGCGGTATCAGCCTGTTATCCCCAGAGTACCTTTTATCCGTTGAGCGATGGCCCTTCCATACAGAACCACCGGATCACTAAGACCTACTTTCGTACCTGCTCGACTTGTGGGTCTCGCAGTTAAGCGCGCTTTTGCCTTTATACTCTACGCGTGATTTCCGACCACGCTGAGCGCACCTTCGTACTCCTCCGTTACTCTTTAGGAGGAGACCGCCCCAGTCAAACTACCCACCAGACACGGTCCTCGTCCCGGATCACGGGACAGAGTTAGAACCTCAACATTACCAGGGTGGTATTTCAAGGACGGCTCCACTGGAACTAGCGTTCCAGCTTCAAAGCCTCCCACCTATCCTACACAAGTAAGGTCAAAGTTCAGTGTCAAGCTGCAGTAAAGGTTCACGGGGTCTTTCCGTCTAGCCGCGGGTACACTGCATCTTCACAGCGATTTCGATTTCACTGAGCCTCTGCTGGAGACAGCGCCGCCATCATTATGCCATTCGTGCAGGTCGGAACTTACCCGACAAGGAATTTCGCTACCTTAGGACCGTTATAGTTACGGCCGCCGTTTACTGGGGCTTCGATCAAGAGCTTCGCTTACGCTAACCCCATCAATTAACCTTCCAGCACCGGGCAGGCATCACACCCTATACGTCCACTTTCGTGTTTGCAGAGTGCTATGTTTTTAATAAACAGTTGCAGCGGCCTGGTTTCTGCGGCTGTCGTCAGCTCAGGAAGCGAGTTCCATCACCAACAACAGCGTACCTTCTCCCGAAGTTACGGTACCATTTTGCCTAGTTCCTTCAGCAGAGTTCTCTCAAGCGCCTTGGTCTACTCGACCTGACCACCTGTGTCGGTTTCGGGTACGATTCCTGTGTAACTGAAGCTTAGAGACTTTTCCTGGAAGCATGGCATCAACCACTTCGCTGTACAAGTACAGCTTGCTATCAGATCTCAGCATAGAGTACCCCGGATTTGCCTAAGATACATGCCTACATCCTTTCACCTGGACAACCAACGCCAGGCTGATTTAGCCTTCTCCGTCCTCTCATCGCATTACACAGAAGTAATGGAATATTAACCATTTTCCCATCGACTACGCCTTTCGGCCTCGCCTTAGGGGTCGACTCACCCAGCCCCGATTAACGTTGGACTGGAACCCTTGGTCTTTCGGCGAACGGGTTTTTCACCCGTTTTGTCGTTACTCACGTCAGCATTCGCACTTCTGATACCTCCAGCATGCTTCTCAACACACCTTCATCGGCTTACAGAACGCTCCCCTACCACGTATACAAAGTATACATCCGCAGCTTCGGCACATAGTTTTAGCCCCGTTACATCTTCCGCGCAGGCCGACTCGACTAGTGAGCTATTACGCTTTCTTTAAAGGGTGGCTGCTTCTAAGCCAACCTCCTAGCTGTCTATGCCTTCCCACATCGTTTCCCACTTAACTATGATTTTGGGGCCTTAGCTGGCGGTCTGGATTGTTTTCCTCTTGACTACGGACGTTAGCACCCGCAGTCTGTCTCCCGGATAGTACTCATAGGTATTCGGAGTTTGCATCGGTTTGGTAAGTCGGGATGACCCCCTAGCCGAAACAGTGCTCTACCCCCTATGGTATTCGTCCGAGGCGCTACCTAAATAGCTTTCGGGGAGAACCAGCTATCACCAGGCTTGATTAGCCTTTCACCCCTATCCACAAGTCATCCCCTGGCTTTTCAACGACAGTGGGTTCGGTCCTCCAGTTAGTGTTACCCAACCTTCAACCTGCTCATGGATAGATCGCCTGGTTTCGGGTCTATACCCAGCAACTAAACGCCCTATTAAGACTCGATTTCTCTACGGCTCCCCTATACGGTTAACCTCGCTACTGAATATAAGTCGCTGACCCATTATACAAAAGGTACGCAGTCACACCACGAAGGTGCTCCCACTGCTTGTATGCATGCGGTTTCAGGATCTATTTCACTCCCCTCACAGGGGTTCTTTTCGCCTTTCCCTCACGGTACTGGTTCACTATCGGTCAGTCAGGAGTATTTAGCCTTGGAGGATGGTCCCCCCATATTCAGACAAGGTTTCACGTGCCTCGCCCTACTCGTCATCATTATGTGTGCCCTTTCGTGTACGGGAATATCACCCTCTACGTTCGCACTTCCCAGAGCGTTCCACTAAAACACACATAACTTAATGGGCTGATCCCCGTTCGCTCGCCGCTACTGAGGGAATCTCAATTGATTTCTTTTCCTAAGGGTACTGAGATGTTTCACTTCCCCTCGTTCGCCTTGCAACACTATGTATTCATGTTGCAATACCTACCTTAAAGTAGGTGGGTTCCCCCATTCAGACATCTCCGGATCAAAGGATATTTGCCGCCTCCCCGGAGCTTTTCGCAGGCTATCACGTCTTTCATCGCCTCTGACTGCCAAGGCATCCACCACATGCACTTAATTACTTGACTATACAACCCCAAACAGTCGATGTTACCTACAAGTTAGTAACTTCAACATTTCAGTTTAGAGCACTGTGCACTTAAGCACTGTACAGCTTCAATCTAAATTCACATACCAAAACGCTTGATTCAGTTAATTTGCTAGTTCTCAATTCATCTAGATTAATTGCTTAACCTAAACTCTTGAGTGAACAATTTATTTCAGACTCAATTTTGCCAATCTGTTAATGAGTTAATGTGTCTTCGTCAGATCACACTAATTACCGTGATAATGAAATCACAGAAGTTAATAAACCAAGATCTTAATCTTTATTTACTAATTTCTGTAATCCGAACTTATCTTAAGTTCTGGTGGAGACTAGGAGAGTCGAACTCCTGACCTCCTGCGTGCAAAGCAGGCGCTCTACCAACTAAGCTAAGTCCCCAGCTTACATCATCAATCATGTATCTTTTATCTATAACTTCAACCAGTCAAAGTCATGGTGGGTCTGACAAGACTTGAACTTGTGACCCCACGCTTATCAAGCGTGTGCTCTAACCAACTGAGCTACAGACCCTCAGATACATCTATGAAGAACAACTTGTTGTGGATTCTTACCAATCGTCAATCTTTCGTTAAGGAGGTGATCCAGCCGCAGGTTCCCCTACGGCTACCTTGTTACGACTTCACCCCAGTCATCGGCCACACCGTGGTAACCGCCCTCTTTGCAGTTAGGCTAGCTACTTCTGGTGCAACAAACTCCCATGGTGTGACGGGCGGTGTGTACAAGGCCCGGGAACGTATTCACCGCGGCATTCTGATCCGCGATTACTAGCGATTCCGACTTCATGGAGTCGAGTTGCAGACTCCAATCCGGACTACGATCGGCTTTTTGAGATTAGCATCACATCGCTGTGTAGCAACCCTTTGTACCGACCATTGTAGCACGTGTGTAGCCCTGGCCGTAAGGGCCATGATGACTTGACGTCGTCCCCGCCTTCCTCCAGTTTGTCACTGGCAGTATCCTTAAAGTTCCCATCCGAAATGCTGGCAAGTAAGGAAAAGGGTTGCGCTCGTTGCGGGACTTAACCCAACATCTCACGACACGAGCTGACGACAGCCATGCAGCACCTGTATCTAGATTCCCGAAGGCACCAATCCATCTCTGGAAAGTTTCTAGTATGTCAAGGCCAGGTAAGGTTCTTCGCGTTGCATCGAATTAAACCACATGCTCCACCGCTTGTGCGGGCCCCCGTCAATTCATTTGAGTTTTAGTCTTGCGACC
This sequence comes from Acinetobacter sp. FDAARGOS_494, assembly GCF_003812225.1. NCBI lineage: Bacteria > Pseudomonadati > Pseudomonadota > Gammaproteobacteria > Moraxellales > Moraxellaceae > Acinetobacter > Acinetobacter sp. FDAARGOS_494. The sequence goes on along the minus strand of NZ_CP033866.1, from coordinate 1,866,498 downwards.
GTACTCCCCAGGCGGTCTACTTATCGCGTTAGCTGCGCCACTAAAGCCTCAAAGGCCCCAACGGCTAGTAGACATCGTTTACGGCATGGACTACCAGGGTATCTAATCCTGTTTGCTCCCCATGCTTTCGTACCTCAGCGTCAGTATTAGGCCAGATGGCTGCCTTCGCCATCGGTATTCCTCCAGATCTCTACGCATTTCACCGCTACACCTGGAATTCTACCATCCTCTCCCATACTCTAGCTCACCAGTATCGAATGCAATTCCCAAGTTAAGCTCGGGGATTTCACATCCGACTTAATAAGCCGCCTACGCACGCTTTACGCCCAGTAAATCCGATTAACGCTCGCACCCTCTGTATTACCGCGGCTGCTGGCACAGAGTTAGCCGGTGCTTATTCTGCGAGTAACGTCCACTATCTCTAGGTATTAACTAAAGTAGCCTCCTCCTCGCTTAAAGTGCTTTACAACCATAAGGCCTTCTTCACACACGCGGCATGGCTGGATCAGGGTTCCCCCCATTGTCCAATATTCCCCACTGCTGCCTCCCGTAGGAGTCTGGGCCGTGTCTCAGTCCCAGTGTGGCGGATCATCCTCTCAGACCCGCTACAGATCGTCGCCTTGGTAGGCCTTTACCCCACCAACTAGCTAATCCGACTTAGGCTCATCTATTAGCGCAAGGTCCGAAGATCCCCTGCTTTCTCCCGTAGGACGTATGCGGTATTAGCATCCCTTTCGAGATGTTGTCCCCCACTAATAGGCAGATTCCTAAGCATTACTCACCCGTCCGCCGCTAGGTCCAGTAGCAAGCTACCTTCCCCCGCTCGACTTGCATGTGTTAAGCCTGCCGCCAGCGTTCAATCTGAGCCATGATCAAACTCTTCAGTTAAAATCATTTTGCACCTTATTATAGACAAGGTGCCAATTCCGGCTCATCAATTACTGACTTAAATTTCGCTCAAATAAACTTCGAGTAATTTAAACCAATCAATCAATAAAAATTATTTCGATTAATCAATCAGTAAAAATCCACACAAGTTGTTCTTCAATTCTCTTAATGATCTTCTTACTGGTTCGTCACCAGCAAGCTAGGTCGGCTATATTACTCTTAATCTCTTAAAAGTCAACAGGTAATTTCGATATTTTTAAAACCTAGTCTCTAAACCAACTTACCATCAAATTCATTACTTAAAGCAATCAACCCAATCACAAGTAACTGTTTTTCAACAAGTTTCTATCTGCATCACCGCCGATGGATGTGCATTATAGACCATTAATAACCCTTTGCAAGCGAAAATTAAAATTTAATGACTCGAGCGTTTATTTTTAAATCAATACCAATATTAAACCTTTGTTTTATATTGATAATTATTTTAATTTTTTATTTTTGACTTAAATAAGCCAGTATCATGCTCGATAATTCTCGCTTAAGTTGTTGTTCTGAGATAAGAAAATTGTTTTGGCTTACATAACGCATCATCGTAAAAAGCGTACTATTAATAATTACAAAGGACTTATGCTTCACCTGTTCGAAGTCCCATTGATGAGGATTTCTACTGAATGTATATAGCCCTACTTCAAAAAAATGCTTTTCTAAAATCTGAGCAGCTTGCGAATGACTATAGTCATGCCAGTGTTTCAGCACTTCTATAAAAAATCCATGATCGGCTTTTAATGCATTAAATCCCAACTCTATTGCTAAGGGAATGAGCAGCTCTAAAGGAATATTTCCTTGTCGCACAACTAATTCTTTAAGTTGTTGCCCCAGCAATTCGCTTTTACGGCGCAATAGTTCTTCTATGATTTGATCTTTATTCTCAAAGTATTGGTAAATCGACCCAACACTTACTCCAGATTTCTCTGCAATTTTAGGCGTCGTCGTATGTAGTAATCCATACTGGGCGATACACTGCTGTGTCGCCTCTAAAATATGGTCAACAATAATTTTTGAACGCTGTTGCTGTGGGACTTTTCTCATCGTTTTTTATTCGTTAAATGCGAATTGAATGCGAATAATTATTCATATTAGCCTATTTATTATTCAGTTCAATAAGTAAGTAACGATATGCAAATGATTAGCCCGACTCGACTTGCTTCTTTTAATGACATGCAAGACAGTAATTTCTTTACTCAGTTTTTACATATCTGTTGTGGAAAACCTGTACAACCAAACTATAAAGAATATGTGTCTTTACAACATGCCCTTTATGAAGGGGATATTGAAATGGATAAGGTGATTGATTGGGTTATGCAAAGTCCCAAAGATCACCGAATAATTTTTGAGAAGATATTATTTCAAGGCCGTGATGAACTCTCTGAGCTTATACCTACTGAGTTAGAAAATTTCTTTAATTACATCGAACAAAAGCCTGAATGGTTAGATCAGCGCCAAATCGATGAGGCTGTTAAATTTACCCATCGTTTAGGAATAAATAATGGTTTTATTCTTAGAGATTTATCCTTAATGGCGGGATATTTATATCCGGGATTTAATCAACCCCTAATTTTAACGGGTGCATTAAAGAAAGAAGCGGGAACACGTTTAGCAGAAACCACAAAATGGTGGGTAGATATTACTGAACCCCAAGGGCTTTCTCGTTTGAGTGCAGGTTTTACGTCAACGATTTATGTTCGCTTTATTCATGCACTCGTTCGCCGGCAATTAAAAAAGTCTGACCGTTGGGATAGTGAGGTTTGGGGAATTCCTCTTAATCAATTTGATTTAGCAATGACTAATTTGGCTTTTAGCAGTGTCGTTTTACTCGGTATTAGAGCTTTAGGTATATGGCCAACAAAACAAGAGGCAAAGAGTTTTTTACATTTCTGGCGTTATGTTGGTTGGTTAATGGGTATTGATGAAAAATGGCTTATTCAGTCTGAACCTGAGGGTTGGAGGTTACTTTATTGGATGCAGTTTGCTCATCCTCGCTCCGATCACAGCAGTATTGAATTAGGATTGAGCTTGTCGAAAGAACCTTTTGAGAGAAAATATCTGCATTTACGCTCTTTACAGCAGAAACTTGCTTATCGACAACATTTAGAACTTACCCAATTTTTTATTGGTAAGAAAAGAATGAAACTACTCGGATTGCCTCAGCAATCTGCCTCATGGTTTGCTTATTATTTAATTGTGCGTAATTTACTACTTTATAATGGCGCAAAGCTTTCACCAAAAGTTGAAAAGTTTTTATCTAAATCAGGCCGTAATATACAAAAACTTGGCTTAACGCTTTATCAGAATCAAGGTAAGGCAAAAACCTTAGCAAGTATGCATCAATAATTCTGGAATCTAAAAAAGCAAAAAATGGAAGCCCGTTATCCAGACTTCCATTTTCAACTATTAAGAACCTTATTGAGCTGATGAACTATGCATTTCAGCGTGATTCATTTGCTCATGTGACTCCATCATCTGCTTCTTTTTTTGACTTGGCATGTAGTCAGGCTCATTGTTGATGGCCAAGTAAAAAATAATCATAAACAATACACTCAAGATAGAAGCCACAATAAGTAACTTCCATCCCCACCAAGACTGTTCAGGCGATAATTTATTAGTCATTTCATTTCTCTCATTAAATTAATAATTTCAGTTCTTTAATTCGCTAAAGCTTATTAAAACTTCATACTCATACGAACCCAGTAATTTCTTCCGATATTGTTAAACTGCTCTTCGCTCGCAAATCCAAAGCCTGCACTACCCGCTTTATTTAAGTGTTCGGTATAGGTCTTATCTAATACGTTATCAATGCCAACAGAGACATCAATATCTTTACGAAGGTTATAACTTCCGTTTAAAGAAAGTGTTGAAAAACCTTTACTTGGTTTTAGGTCATATCCCACGATATTACCTTGATGTAGACTCACACGGTTTTGCTCAGCAACAGCTCGCCATAACAGACCTAAGTTATATTTGTCAGCCACATAGCGAATATTTAAACGACCTTCTAAAGGTGAAATTTGAGGTAGAGGTTTGTCATCTGTGGTGTTTTTGCCCCACGCATACATCGCACTCAAATCTGCCTGAATACGGTCAGTGAATTGGTACCCAATACCCGCTTCTGCACCAGCGATGGTTGCATCGACATTTTTGGCTCCCGCAGTAATATCATGGCTCATATCATGTCCATCCATTCCCATACTTGGGTGATGGTGGTAACTCATTAATATGTAGTCATCTACTAAACCTGCATAGGCAGAAGCCCATGTGTTTAAAGCACCATGTTGTTGCTGAAAACCCAGGTCCAACTGTAGTGTTTTCTCAGGATTCACACCGTTAAAAGTATTGGTTGAACCCGCATTACCATGTTTAGGCGAGAAAAGTTCCCAATAATCAGGCATACGCTCTACATAACCTAAACCAATATAACTTTTTAGGTCATGCTCAGGATGTTGATTTTCCCAGCGAACAAATGCGCTTGGCAAAGTCTTTTCAAGCTTCGTGTTAAAGCCTTTTGCTTGAGAATCAGCACGTTCATCTTCAACTGTGACTCGATCTAAACGTGCACCTGTAACCAGCTTATTTTGATCGTTCCATTGATAACCAAGTTCACCAAAAGCGCCGTATGATTGAAAACGCATATCTTGACGATATGGAACATTCATAGAAGGCATTGTTGGCGATGACATGCTGCCACCATGTTTATTAAATTGAGAGTCAACGCCTGTGATCAAACTCCATTTGTTCCATTCAGAAGTCATTGCCAAACGTGAGTTTAATGTACGGCGTGTCACTTGCATGGCCATTGCATTTGGCATCAGCATGGTCATACCACCATGATTCATTTCAACTAATGGTGGTGTACGCAAGCTAAAGTTATCCATAATATGGTCGTTATAGCTATAGTTCACCTGCCCTTCAATTTTCTTGATCACATCAGTGATATTTTTCTTTTCAAAACGAAGCCCTAAACTTTCACGCGCAAACTGAGAACCATCCATTGAACGTCCAGCATAAAGCGATTCACCATCAGATTTTCCACCCGTGATTTCGACCCACGTGTTTTCATCTGGAGTAAAGCCAAGCGCTACATCAGCATTCCACTTTTTCCATGCTGATGGCACGGTATTGCCATCACCATCTTGATAACTATTCGATTCTGAACGGTTGGCATTTAAACGGATATATTTTTTCTCATCGCCAACAGCCGCTTCAATATTATGGTCAATACGCCCATATGAACCTAGCAAGACACTCGCTTGACCGCGATAGGGTTTTTCAGAGGTAAGCTTTTCAGGCTGACGTTCAAATAGAACTGTTGCAGCTGAACCAGTATTGGCATATTGAACCGTTTGTGGTCCCTTAATCACAGAAATCCGGTCATAACTTTCTGGTGAAATATAAGAAGTTGGAGCATCCATTCGGTTTGGGCAGGCACCCAAGTTCTCTGTGCCATCCGTTAGAATTTTAATACGTGAACCAAACATACCTCGGAATGTCACATCACCATTTGTTCCACCGCTTTGAATTGAATTAAAACCCATAATACTTTGCAGATAGTCTGCGCCATCTGTAGCAGGTACTGGCTGAATCGGTTGCTTTGGGTCTGCATGTACGATCAGACCATTTGCATCATTGCCTTGCTGTGCTGTAACAACAATAGGTGCTAATGAATGAAGTGTGTTGGTTTCGGCATCATTTTTTTCTGATTCGGCAAACACTAGGCCCGAATGAGAGACAGCAAGCATCGCAACCCATAAAGGTTGTAGTAAAAATTTAGAATGTGGCATTTTTTATACGCTCTAAAACATAAATAAAGTGATATCGAAGTCAGTTAAGACCCCAACAAAAATTGCTTTTATTTATGCAAATAGAGGCGGCGCACGTCCTTGCGGGAGTAGGAAAAGTCGCTGTAGCGCAAAGTAAACATGCCGGAAAGCTTGTTGATACGCGACTAAGCGAACTTGTATACGAACAAGCACCTCTTTTACGCCGAATTCAGGTGGTAAAACCAAATTGGCATAAACGGTACAATATTGACACTGATGGTTCGCATCATGGTGATCATGATGGTCAGGTACTTGCGCCTGTTCGATATGATGCTGGTGATGTGAATGGTGCATGGCATGTGACATGGCTTCCGTCTGTGCTTTAGGTTTAAGCAAAGCACGGGTAATAGTTTCACAGACCGGAGCAATTTGATATTGCTTCGGTAATAGCGGCTGTAGAAATACCGCAATCTGTAAAAATACTGCTGCACAGGCAAGCAGCAAACCACTACGAAAAACCAAAAATCACATCCACACTATATTGGTGTTTGAAAAATATTAACGTTTTACCGCAACTTTTTCACGTTCGCGTTGGCGAACAATTTTTTCGACTTTTTCACGCGCACGCTGACGCTTAAGTGGCGACAAATAATCCACAAACAATTTGCCATTTAAGTGATCCATTTCATGTTGGATACAAACAGCGAGAAGTCCGTCAGCTTCTATCTCAAATGCTTGACCTTCAAGGTTAATTGCCTCAATTTTCACGCGTGACGGGCGATCAACTTTGTCGTATATTTGTGGCACTGATAGACAGCCTTCTTCGTACGGCTGCGTCTCTTCAGTCAACGGAGTTACTTTGGGGTTAATGAAAACCATAGGTTCATCTTTAGATTCAGACAAATCCATGACGATAAGCTGAATATGACGATCGACCTGAGAAGCTGCTAAACCGATACCTGGTGCCGCATACATGGTTTCAAACATATCTGCTGCAAGTTGACGAATTTCATCAGTAACTTCTTCAACAGGCTTAGCAATGGTACGAAGACGGGGATCAGGAAAACTTAAAATAGGTAATAAGGCCATACTGTCGTCCTCACTTATGCCATTGATTGAAAAACCAAATGAAGGAAATACTTCATCGAAAAATTGTGTGTAAGCCGCCCATTATAACGCAACTGCACACATAATTTTTAGGAATTATCATAATGAAAAAGGTTTTTAACGGCATGGTTAATTTTCATGCCTTGGGGATAAAGAAGCATTTACTTGCCTTGGCGCTCTGTACAGGTGTCGCAATCGGTACGATAGCAGAGGTTCATGCAACCAGTCCGAACCATAATCCACCCTCACTTAAAAGTAATGCACCCAATGTATATGTTGTAAAACGTGGGGATACTTTATGGGATATTTCAGGACATTTTCTAAATAAACCATGGCGTTGGCCTGAAATCTGGGCGAGCAACCAACATGTTAAAAATCCACACTGGATCTATCCGGGTGACCGATTACTATTATGTAGCCTAGATGGGCGTCCTTTAGTCGGTAAAGATGAGGGCGATGGTTGTGTAGGTATTATTCGCCGCTACACTGGGCAAACCACTCACTTACAACCTCAAGTTCGCGTCGAAGCATTAAATAATAGTGTTCCGGTTATTCCACTTGAACATATTAAACAGTGGTTAGAGAACAGTACTATTTTACCAGCCGACTCAATTACCAACACACCTTATATTGTTGGTACAGCCGATCAACGTGTACTTGCAGGAAAAGGCCAGACTATTTATGCACGAGGACAAGGCTTAATTAATGGGCAGCGTTATGCAGTCTACCGAGAAGGTGAACCTTACTATTTCACAGACAATAAAGGTAAAAAGCATAGTTTAGGGATTGAGCTACTACAGGTTGCTTCAGGTGTTGCGGTCTCTTCTGAAAAAGATATTACTACATTAGAACTAACAGATAGTTATAACGCTGAAGTACGTCGTGGCGATCGTGTTATGCCTGAAGAACAAGCTACTTTGCCAACATTATTTTACCCAGTAGATGCGAAGCAAGTGACGGATGGTGGCAAGATTATTCGTGTCATGGGCTCAATTGGTAGAGCTGCAAAAAATAGTGTAGTGACTTTGGATCGCGGTACAACTCAGGGCATTCAAGTAGGTCAAGTTTTTGATATTACTCAACAAGGTGAATCAATTCGCGACCCTAAAACCAAAGAAGTGATTCAACTTCCTGGCCAACAAATTGGCAGTCTAATGGTTTTTAGAACTTTTGATCAGCTAAGTTATGCTTTTGTTTTAGAGAGCGATTTACCAATTAAGGTTGGTTCAAGCATTCAGCCACCTCAATTTAATGATTAATGCTGGATGTACCTTTTACAATGCTCACTCAACTTTCTTCACACCACTACCACACACTTAAAGTGTGGTATTTGGTGCAGCACTCTTTAGTCAGCTTTAAAAAAATTATTGATTATTTTGGAAATTGTGAAAAAGCCACTCGACCTGATGGTTTAGCAAAGTGGTCCTCTCTGGGGCTACATGCTAATCACTTAAAACGTGTAAACGAATTTCAAACGCCCCAAGGTCAAACGCAGTTTGAACAACTTGTACAACAAGTTTGTCAGTATACGGATTTTATTTTAACGCCGGATGACTCAGGCTATCCCACTCAATTACTTCCTTATACAGATCACCCACCTATTATTTTTGGGAAAGGTCAAGCGCAAGCTTTATTGCAACCTCAAATTGCGATTGTCGGTAGCCGAAAGCCAAGCCCACATGGACGACAGGTCGCTTATGATTTTGCCTATTACTTAAGTGAAAAGGGCTTTTTCATTAGTAGCGGTCTGGCTTATGGCATTGATGAAGCCGCTCATCAAGGTGCATCTACTCATCAACGTACCATTGCAGTGACGGGTACGGGCTTAGACACTACTTATCCAGCTCAAAATAAAAAACTTGCAGAATATATTTTGGCTAAAAACGGCGCCATTATTACTGAGTTTTTACCGGGTACACCACCATTACAACAACATTTTCCACGGAGAAACCGAATTGTCAGCGGTTTGAGTTTAGGCGTTTTGGTGGTAGAAGCGACATTAAAAAGCGGCTCACTCATCACGGCCAATAAAGCTGCTGAACAAGGTAAAACCGTATTCGCGATTCCGGGTCATATTTATAGCGAGTTTCATCAAGGATGCCATCAACTTATTCGTGAAGGTGCAATTTTAATCGACCATCCTGAACAAATTATTGAGGATCTTGCTTTACCAACCCAATGGCAAAGTCAGCAACAAAATCAAACTGAAGAAGCTAATACGAATACTCCAGAAATTCCTGAGCACTTGATTGATCTTTATCAGTCTTTAGACTGGGTGGGACAAAATATTGACCAACTTGTAGTTCACCATAATATTCCAGTTTCTGAACTGACCTCTTCACTAATGGAACTAGAACTACTCGGTTTATGTATGCAACAATCAGGGCTGTATTTACGTTGTCGTTCTTAGTATTAGAGCGCACAATAGCGATTCTGTTTGATTGAAAGGAAAGTATTACCATGATTACGACCTCAGTGACCGAAGCAGCCGAATGTTTACAACAAGGTCAAGTTTTGGCATATCCAACTGAGGCAGTCTGGGGACTAGGCTGTGATCCATTTAATGAACAAGCTTTTCAAAAAATTCTTGAATTGAAACAGCGCCCTATTGAAAAGGGCGTCATTTTATTGGCTGGCCATATTAGTCAAGTAGAACATCTACTAACTTCCTTACCGCAAACTACTCAGCAAGAAATTATTGATTGCTGGACGAACCATCAGCCCTCAGAAAGAGCCACAACTTGGCTATTACCTGCTGATCAACACATCCCCTCATGGATTAAAGGCGAGCATCCTCTTGTTGCGGTACGTGTAACGACACATCCTTTATGTGTCGCTTTATGCAATGCTTTTCATGGTTTTATTGTATCGACGAGCGCCAACCCTAGTGGACAAGAACCTGCACATTCTTTACAAGATGCCTGCCAATACTTTGGTTCACAATTAAACTATCTCAATGGTGATTTAGGCCAAAGCCAACAGCCAAGCCGCATCATTAACGCCTTAACTGGTGAAGTGATACGTCCTTAATTCCAGACAAAAAAAAGCTCAGTTATATAGGGATAACTGAGCATAAAAAAGGATGGGTATATACCACATCCAGAGGGTTTGGATATCTCTGGAACGAAAGAAAAATTGCTTAAAAGAGCATCTTTCGTAGTGGTCGCTATTATGTGGCAAGAGTCTTAATGTGAGAAATATATTATTTCTCTAAAAAAAGCATGAAAAGTGTAGGGAATTTGGCGTTTTTAGCAGTTGAATTAAAATTATATTAATATTTTTATTGGCCTTTTTTAATATTTATGTTACACAATCTTTTCATAAATATATTTATAAATCATATAGAAAAGCTTAGATTGATAAAAAACTGGCATATTTTCATCACTTTTTTTAAAAATATGCCATAGTTTTTTTATGATTCTTAATTTTGCTCTGGCAAAAGATCTGATTTTTTAGAATTAACCTTCTTTTGTGCCATGATAATGCCCACCAGAATCATAATTCCGCCGAAAGTGTGATATATCGTCCATTGTTCAGATAACCAGATACTTGCAATAATGGCGGTGAACACTGGCACAAGATTCATAAAGATACTGGTTCTATTTGGCCCAAGTTGTTGTACGGCTAACATCCAAACTAGCGGCGCAATGAGTGAAGCAAATACACCGGCATAAATTGCACTTGGCGCATTTTGTGCATTTAAGGCATCCAGACCAAACCAGAAAATTAAAGGAAGATGGAACAGCACGGAAAACCCAATCTGAACGTATAAGCTTGTCATAATTGGAAGTGGGAGCTGCCATTTCTTTAAGAAAACTCCATAAAATGCATAGAAGAATACGGCAATAATCATCAATGCATCGCCAAGGTGCCCGCCACCACTTAAAAGCTTATTAATATTTCCTTGGGACATAACGTATAGCAGACCAGCAAAAGACAAAATACTGCCAAAAACTGCAAAGCGATTAGGCACATCTTTTAAAATGGCAAGCGAAACAAAGATCGTAAAGATGGGAATAAATGCATTCACAATCCCCATATTGGTTGCACTAGTATAATGGGCAGCCGTATAAGCCAAGCCTTGATAAAGCACCATCCCAAATGCACTTAACACAGCAAGCTTAGGTAAATAGGGTATTACTAGTCGTCTTTGTCTCCAAACAGACAAAAACATAAATGGAGTCAAAATAATAAAAGCGATTAACCACCGATAAAAGCTGATACTTACCGGAGAAATATAGTCCGAGACATAGCGGGTGACTACAATATTTAAAGACCAAATCAGTACTGCCAGAATGGGAAAAATAAATGCCCATTTGTGATATTTCATGACCTGACTCATAGTAATACACCAACTACAAAAGAGACTTTATTTTGAAGAATGTCTTAATAAATTGAAATATCGTATTTCCGACATTGATATTGAACTTAAGACATCATTTATTTTTTAAAATAATGTCCAAGCTTTCATGGCATGTTCTACCACTTTATGTAATTGTTCGGTACTTGCACCATCTCTGGCCTGAATGGTAAGCCCCTGAATAACAGTCGCATAAAAATCAGTCATTTCTTGTAGAGGGGCATTAGTAGGCAAATCGCCCTGCTCTACACCTTGTTCGAGACGTTTTAATAATTTTTCTTTGGTCTTTATTCGCTTATCTAAAAGATTTTGCTGTACCTCTTGTGTGGCATCAGAACAGTTCATAGCAGCAACTACCAACATACAACCTGCTGGCTTATTGGGTTGAACCAATCGTTTTACATTGTCATAAAGATATAACTCAAAAGCAATTTTTGCAGTTTTTGCTTCTAAAAATATCGTTTCAATAGGACATGCTTCATGAGCGAGATAGTAGTCAATACTTTTGTAAAACAAACCTGCCTTATCGCCAAAAGCACTATATAGGCTCGGCGCTGTAATTTCTAAAGCATGTGTTAAGTCACTAATAGAGGTGGCTTCATAGCCATGTTCCCAAAAAAGTAACATAGCTTTCTCTAACACTTGCTGCTCATCAAAGCATTTAGGGCGTCCACGCTTCTTTTTTAACGTGTCCTCATTAACAAGATCTGTTTCATGCCTATTTGTCATAAAGATCACATCTATTTTTATAACAATCGTTATTAAATTAATTGACGTTCAAATTTTTATCAACTATTTTATTTTCATAATGATCGTTAGTTAATTATAAATTTGCCTTTCTTCACTTCGAATTTAGCAAAGTAAGGATTTCTTTATGGACCAATCTACTACCTCTAAAGCACGACCCATGACTTCCACACAAGGGAGCTGGTTTGCTATTTTGGCTGTTGCCATCGCAGCCTTTGCCTTGGTAACGAGTGAATTTTTACCTGTTGGTGTCTTAAATAGCGTTGCAGCCGATTTACACATTTCTGTAGGTACAGCAGGTCTTATTATTACAGTACCCGGCATTATGGCAGCAATTGCGGCCCCTCTATTACCCGTTTCAGTAAAGCAACTTGACCGCCGTTATGTGCTTATTTTACTGACTGCTATTATGGTGATTGCCAATACCATTACGGCTTTTGCAGAAAACTTTCATGTTCTATTGTTGAGCCGTTTGATTTTAGGGATTTCAATTGGTGGCTTCTGGGCAACAGCAATTGCCTTAAGCGGTAAGCTAGCACCTGCAAATTTACCTATTGCCAAAGCAACTGCTGTAGTAATGGCTGGTGTAACTTTCGCCACTGTACTAGGTGTACCGATTGGAACATGGTTAAGTGAGTTTTATGGGTGGCGCAGTGCCTTTGGAATTACAGCTGCTATCGGTCTTGTTGTATTAGTGCTTCAGCTTATTTTCTTACCAAAACTTTTACCAGAGTCAGCAATACATATTCGTGATTTACCTGCATTATTACGCACACCTAAAGCACGTAGCGGCATGCTTATTGTTTTATTAATTGGGCTTGCTCACTTCTGTGCATATAGTTATTTAGCCCCTTTCTTTAAAAATGTAGCCGGGTTTAATGGGACAACTATTAGCTCATTATTATTGCTTTATGGAATAGCTGGTATTTTTGGAAATGCATTTGCAGGGTACAGTGGTAATTTAAATGTTCGGTATACCTTAGCTTTCGTTGGAACATGTTTTGCCATTGTATTCTTTGGCTTCCCAATCTTTGCTATCCATGAGTTTGGTGCCATTGTCCTTACTGCATTATGGGGCTTCGCATTTGGCGCATTCCCTACCTCTGCCAATATTTGGATGTTTGTACACGCACCTCATGCTGTAGAAAAAGGTATGCCGCTTTTTGTTGGTATGTTCCAAGTCATGATTGCTACAGGATCATTATTAGGTGGTTATGTAGTTGATCATTTTAATGAAAATACTTTAATTTATGGGGTATTAAGCTTCGTTGCCTTAGCTTTAATTAGTACATTTACCTTAGCCAAAGGTTTAAACAATCCCAAAGCAACATGTGAAAATTAGAATATTACTTAGAGTAGACCCATGAAAAATGAGGACCAACAATTTTCTTTATTAGAGAGTATAGAAGTTCATGAATTTCTATACGAAAAAGAAGATATTGTTCGTCCTCATGCTTCACTATGGGGAGATTTTAATTTTAGTTTAAATGGTATTTTAGAAATACAGGTAGAAGAGCAAATATACTTGTCTCCTCCAAGCTATGGGCTTTGGATTCCCCCTCAAACGGTTCATCAATCTACCCATATCGATCATGAAATTCATTATATCTGCATTCGTTTACACCCTCGGCTTTGCTCTATTTTAGGAGATATCTGCCGATGCTTTAGTATTCAGCCCTTCTTTCGAACCTTAGTTTTACAAATATTGGAACAGCAAAAACAAACGGAAAAGCCTGAATATTTAGAACATCTTTTACAGGTTTTATTCGATCAATTACAACAAGCACCCGCCTATTCTCATTATTTACCACAAACAAGGCATCCTGTTTTACTGCCAATTTTAGAAAAGCTTTCAGACCCATTACTTTTTAATCTCTCTTTACAGCAGCTACTTCAGAACTTTTCTGTCAGTGATCGTCATTTATTACGCTTAAGCCAACAAGAACTACAACTTTCACTATCCGAATGGCGTAATCGAGCCAAAATTGTTTACGCCATTCATCAGATCCGTCAAGGAACACCGATTAAACGCCTAGCATACGATTTAGGTTATCAACACAGCTCAAGTTTTATCGAATTTTTTAAAAGATATACAGGCCAAACACCTGTTCAAATCAGAAATAATTAGATAGTAAAACTGCTTTTGTATATCTTTTTATTTTTTGAACACGAATATTATTGCACTACTCAAGAATAGCAGTTAAAACAAATGCGTTACTTGATATCAATTACAATCTTCAGGAAAGACTCATGACTCAATCTGTATATCATATTCCAGTAAAAGCTATTTCAGGCGAAACGGTTGACCTTGACCAATATAAAGGGAAAGTTTTATTAATCGTAAACACAGCGTCTAAATGTGGTTTAACTCCACAATACGAAGGCTTAGAAAAGCTGTATCAAGCAAAGAAAGATCAAGGTCTTGAAATCTTAGGCTTCCCTGCAAACAACTTTAAAGAACAAGAACCTGGTTCGGATGAAGAAATTCAACAGTTCTGCTCATTAAACTACGATGTTCATTTCCCACTTTTCTCTAAAATCTCTGTAGCTGGCGAAGATAAACATCCACTTTATCAAGCGCTAACAACAGCTCAACCAGAACGTATTGGAGAAGGCCCTTTCCGTGAGCGCTTAGAAGGTTTAGGTATTCCTACTAACCCTGCCCCTGAAGTGTTATGGAATTTCGAGAAATTCCTAGTAAATAAAAACGGTGAAGTTGTTGCGCGTTTTGCACCTAACTTAACAGCAGACGATGAACAAATTGTAAAAGCAGTTGAAGCAGAATTAGCTAAATAATTTTTGCATCAAACTAATAAAAGGAGCGCTATAGCACTCCTTTTTATTGTCTACTCAAAATGTTGTTCATTTGCAACAATACCTTATTTCTACATATTTTATGCATATAGTACCTACTTGCTTCAGTTGGTATTGTTTGTAGTTATGAAAAAAGTTTTACAAGGTGCATTTTTCCCATTTGTGATTTTTGCTTCAGGTATGTTGTTACTTGGATGTGATCAGACACAAGACCACGCAAAGGAACAAGAATCCGTTCAGACTAACGATCAAATATCAGACCAAGCTGATGACTCTCAACAAGAAATCACAGCTACACAAAATAAAACTGAATTAAAAAATGGTAATGTTTTTTATATCGTTCGTGATGCCGCTAATTTACAGTTAAAGGCTGGCGACTATATCGAAAAGCTCAAGGACACTCAACTTGACGTTGAACAAGCTATTCAAGATAAAGATCAGCATGAGCTAAAAACAACTGTGACGACTTTGAAAGCACAGTTAGAAGGTTTAAACCAAGCTTTGCTTGGTTTAGATATCAGAAGTCAGGAAGTTGAAAATATCCGTCAAAGCCTACTACAGGCAAACCAGCAAGCTTTAAGCATGCCTTTATTAAATGGGAAATTAGAGCAAATTAATTTCGACCAAATTGAAAAGCAACTTAATACCATCCAAATGGATATGGTCAAGCTCGCTGCTATGATTATGGCAGGAGATGAAAAATCAGATTCAAAAACTGATTCTTAATTTTCTTTTTAGCAATAAAAAAAGCCACCTTTCGGTGGCTTTTTCAATCTCGAACCGCGTCTTATTGAGCGCGGTTTTTGATTTTACGGATAGTTTCAAGCTGTGCAGCGGTTTCTGCCAAGGCAGCCAACGCAGCAGCTGAGTCCAAATCACTCTTTTGGTTTGCAAGCAATTGTTCAGCATTTTTACGTGCCTCTAAAATTGCAGCTTCATCCAAATTGTCAGCACGGATTGCAGTATCTGCAAGAACCGTCACAACATGAGGTTGAACTTCTAAAACACCGCCAGATACATAGACGATTTCTTCTGTACCATTTTCCAACAGAACACGAATCGGGCCCGGTTGAAGCAAGGTTACAAGTGGAGCATGCCCTGGCAAAATACCAAGTTCACCACCTGCACCTTTCGCGATTAACATCGTCACTGCGCCAGAGTAAATTGACTCTTTAACACTTACGACATCACATTGCATAGTCGCCATGAGATGATCTCCTTAAATTAGAGTTTCTCAGCTTTAGCAATCACTTCGTCAATACCACCAACCATATAGAACGCTTGTTCTGGGATGTGATCGTATTCACCAGCTAATAGACCTTTAAAGCCACGAATCGTTTCTTTAAGTGGTACTAATTTACCAGGAGCACCAGTAAATACTTCAGCTACGTGGAATGGTTGAGAGAAGAAACGTTGGATTTTACGCGCACGGTAAACAACCAATTTATCTTCTTCTGCCAATTCATCCATACCCAAGATTGCGATGATGTCTTTAAGCTCTTTATAGCGTTGCAATACGTTTTGTACTGCGCGCGCAATTTCATAGTGCTCTTGACCAACAACTAATGGGTCTAACTGACGTGAAGTTGAGTCAAGTGGATCGATCGCTGGATAGATACCAGAAGATGCGATGTCACGGCTCAATACTACTGTTGCGTCTAAGTGAGCAAATGTAGTTGCAGGCGATGGGTCTGTTAAGTCATCGGCAGGTACATATACTGCTTGGATCGAAGTGATCGAACCAGATTTAGTAGATGTAATACGCTCTTGAAGAACACCCATTTCTTCTGCAAGTGTAGGTTGGTAACCTACCGCAGATGGCATACGACCTAACAATGCTGATACTTCAGTACCTGCAAGTGTATAACGGTAGATGTTGTCGACGAATAATAATACGTCACGACCTTTACCGTTTTCGTCTTTTTCATCACGGAAGTATTCAGCCATAGTCAAACCAGTTAACGCTACGCGTAAACGGTTACCTGGTGGCTCGTTCATCTGACCGTAGACCATTGCTACTTTGTCAAGAACGTTAGAATCTTTCATTTCGTGATAGAAGTCATTACCTTCACGAGTACGCTCACCAACACCAGCAAACACAGATAAACCTGAGTGTGCTTTCGCGATGTTGTTGATCAATTCCATCATGTTAACGGTTTTACCAACACCAGCACCACCGAATAAACCAACTTTACCACCTTTCGCAAACGGGCAAAGTAAGTCAATTACTTTAATACCAGTTTCTAAAAGGTCAGTAGAAGCTGCTTGTTCAGCATAAGAAGGCGCTTGACGGTGAATCGGCAAACGTTCTTCAGTCGCAACAGGACCTGCTTCATCGATAGGACGACCTAAAACGTCCATGATACGGCCAAGAGTGGCTGTACCAACTGGAACAGAGATCGGTGCGTTTGTGCTAGTTACAGTAAGACCACGTTTAAGACCTTCTGTAGAACCCATTGCGATGGTACGAACAACACCATCACCAAGTTGTTGCTGAACTTCTAAAGTAGTTTCAGTACCGTCAACTTGGAGAGCGTCATAGATCTTTGGAACGCTTGTGCGCTCAAACTCGACGTCGATAACCGCGCCGATGATCTGAATGATACGACCGCTACTCATTGCTGTCTCCTCAATTCAAACTTAATAATGTTAAACGGCAGCGGCACCACCAACGATCTCAGAGATTTCCTGAGTAATCGCGGCTTGACGCAGCTTGTTATAGATGAGTTGTAAGTCTTTGATAAGCTGACCTGCGTTATCTGTCGCTGCTTTCATTGCGACCATACGTGCAGATTGCTCACATGCGACGTTTTCAATCACACCTTGATAAACCATAGACTCGATATAGCGAACTAATAAACCATTTAGCAATTCTTCTGCTTCTGGTTCATAGATGTAATCCCAACCATAAGTACGGTTGAGGTCATCGCCTTCTTCTGCTGGTGCTAAAGGAACAAGTTGCTCAACTTTAGGCTTTTGTGTCATTGCATTGACGAAACCATTTGATACGAGATAGATACGATCTAATTCGCCTTTATCAAATGCATCAAGCATAACTTGCACTGAGCCAGTTAACTGTTCCAAACTAGGGGCATCACCAATTTGAGTGGTTGCACCCAGCACTTTACCGCCGTAATTCTTAAAAAACGAAACCGCTTTTTGACCAATCAAAGCAAATTGAACTTCAATTGACTGCTCTTGTTGTGCTTTGACATGCTGCACAACTTTCTTGAACAAGTTAATGTTCAAACCACCTGCCAAACCGCGATCTGAAGATACAATGATGTAACCAACACGCTTAACTGGGCGGTCCACCATATAACGGTGTTTGTATTCAGGGTTTGCTTGTACCAAGTGAGCAATTACACGGCGCATATTATCGGCATACGGACGGCCCTGAGCCATGCGCTCTTGCGCACGACGCATTTTTGAAGCAGCTACCATTTGCATCGCGCGAGTAATCTTTTGCGTGCTCTTGATACTAGCTACTTTGGCGCGAATTTCTTTTAAATTTGCCATACGCTTAACCTAGTATTCGAAAGCCCTTTCGAGCTTCCGAAGGTTGATCCGTGAACCAAACTTAACTAAAACTGAACTTAGTAAGTTTGAGTCGCTTTAAAGCTTTCAATACCAGCTTTGATTGCTGCTTCGATGTCTTTGTTGTAGTCACCAGTTTCATCGATTTGTTTCATCAACGGAGCATATTCTGAACGGAAGTAAGCAATTAACGCAGCATCAAAGTCTACGATTTTCTTAACTTCTACGTCAGCCATATAGCCTTCGTTAGATGCATAAACAGAAACAGCTTGGTCAGCAATTGAGTAAGGAGCATATTGTTTTTGCTTCATTAACTCAGTTACACGTTGACCATGTTCAAGTTGTTTACGAGTTGCTTCATCAAGGTCAGAAGCAAACTGAGCAAACGCAGCCAATTCACGGTATTGCGCTAAAGCGGTACGGATACCACCAGACAATTTTTTGATGATCTTAGTTTGAGCAGAACCACCAACACGAGATACAGAGATACCCGCGTTCACAGCAGGACGGATACCTGCATTGAATAATGATGTTTCTAAGAAGATCTGACCGTCAGTAATCGAAATTACGTTTGTTGGTACGAATGCAGATACGTCACCTGCTTGAGTTTCAATAATTGGCAATGCAGTTAAAGAACCAGTTTTACCAGTTACTGCGCCATTAGTGAATTTCTCAACGTATTCAGCAGATACACGTGAAGCACGTTCAAGAAGACGTGAGTGAAGATAGAATACGTCACCTGGATACGCTTCACGACCTGGTGGACGACGTAAAAGCAATGAAATTTGACGGTAAGCAACAGCTTGCTTAGACAAATCATCATAAATGATAAGAGCGTCTTCACCGCGGTCACGGAAGTATTCACCCATTGTACAGCCAGAGTACGGAGCTAAATACTGCATTGCAGCAGGATCAGCAGCCGCAGCAGCGACAACAGTTGTATACGCCATAGCGCCAGTTTCTTCTAGCTTACGTACAACGTTTGCAATTGTTGATTGTTTTTGACCAATCGCAACGTATACACATTTAATGCCAGAGTTTTTCTGAGCGATAATCGCATCGATCGCCATTGCTGTTTTACCAGTTTGACGGTCACCAATAATCAACTCACGCTGACCACGACCCACAGGAATCATGGTATCAACTGATTTATAACCAGTTTGAACAGGTTGGTCTACAGATTGACGCCAAATTACACCTGGTGCTACTTTTTCAACAGCATCAGTTAATTTTGCATCAATTGGGCCTTTACCATCAATTGGGTTACCCAAAGCATCTACGACACGGCCAAGAAGTTCAGGACCAACTGGAACTTCTAAAACACGACCTGTACAACGAGCTTTTTGACCTTCTTGAAGGCTTAGGTAGTTACCTAAAACAACGGCACCCACTGAATCCTGTTCTAGGTTCAGTGCCATACCAAATAAGCCGCCGTCGAATTCGATCATTTCACCGTACATTGCATCAGCAAGACCGTGAATACGCACGATACCGTCGGATACCATAACAATGGTACCTTCGTTTTTAGCGGTCGCGCTGGTGTCCAGATCTCCGATACGCTGTTTAATGAGCGCACTGATCTCGGATGGATTCAGTTGTTGCATTGCGCTATTCCTCAATCTTTTATTAGTTCAGTCTTCATCATTTGCATTATGCAAGAAGACGAGTACGCATTTTTTCAAGCTTGTTAAGCGCAGAATCATCTATCACTTGATCGCCTGCACGAATTACAACACCTGCAATAAGCTCAGGTTTAACTTCAACTGAAACAGTTACTGTGCTGTTAAAACGCTTTTCTAAAGCAGATTTCAACAGTTGCTCTTGTTCAGCAGTTAACGGGAAAGCCGATTCAATCACGACATCCACATTGTTGTTATTCTGTGATTTAAGCTGTTCATATTCTGCTGCAATTTCAGGTAACAACACTAATCGATCGTTATCTGCAAGAAGTGTCAAAAAGTTAGACACTGCTTGAGACTGATCTTCACCTAAAACTTTAGCAAAAAGCTTCACTTGCTCCGCAGGAGTAAGTTCAGGGCGATTTAAATAAGCGGAAAATGCTTCGTCTTGCACCGCAGCACTGAGCACTTGTAACGCATTCGACCAATTGTCTGTTGCACCTTGCTCAGAAGCATAAGCAAATGCTGCTTTGGCATACGGACGTGCCAACGTCAAGAGTTCAGCCATAATTCGCCTCGCTTAAAGTTTAGCAGCCAGCTGAGACAGCATGGCGTTATGAGCTTCTGCATCAACTTGTTGGTTCAGGATCTTTTCTGCACCAGTTACTGCCAAGGCAGCTACTTGTTGACGTAATTCTTCGCGAGCAGAATTGATTTCTTGATCAACAGCTTCTTTAGCCTGTTGACGAATACGCTCACCTTCAGCCGCAGCTTGAGTACGAGCTTCTTCGATCAATTGCGCTGCACGACGGTTCGCTTGTTCGATCAATTGAGCCGCTTGTGCTTTAGCCGCATCAAGCTCTTGCTTTACTTGCGCTTGTGCATCGGCAAGGTCAGCTTTCGCTTTTTCTGCTGCATTTAAGCCATCAGCGATTTTGCGCTGACGCTCACTAATCGCATTGATTAGTGGTGGCCAAACAAACTTCATGCAGAATGCGACAAAAAACGCAAACGCAATCGCTTGACCAATCAATGTGAGGTTGATATTCATTGCAATTCCTCAAATAGTGGATTTAGGAATTAAGCTGATTAACCTACAAATGGATTAGCGAAGATGAAGAACAAGCCAATACCAACACCGATCATAGGCACAGCATCAAGAAGACCCGCGATTAAGAACATACGAGTTTGAAGTTGTGGAGCTAATTCTGGTTGACGAGCAACAGCTTCTAAAAAGCGACCACCCAAAAGACCAAAACCAATCGCAGTACCCAAAGCACCGAAAGCGATCAAGATAGCAGATGCAATTGCAACTAGACCTAAAGTGAGTTCCATGAAAAATTCCTCAGAGGTTAGGTTATTACCAAATTAAATTAAAAAAATTCAGCCCAACCATCGTTTGACAGTTAGGCAATACCATTAATGTTTTTCGCTTGCCATGCTCAAGTAAACGATGGTAAGCATCATAAAGATGAATGCCTGCAACGTGATTACAAGAATGTGGAAGATCGCCCAAGGCACAGATAACGCCCATTGAATCCAGAACGGCAATAATGCGATCAGGATAAAGATCAACTCACCGGCATACATGTTACCGAATAGTCGGAGAGCCAATGAAATAGGACGAGCAAGGAATGTTACCAATTCCAAAATCAAGTTCACTGGAATAAGCAACGCTTTTGCAACTGGATTACTTGGGTTAAATGGGTTAAGTGCCAACTCGCCTACGAAACCGCCAACACCCTTTTCGCGGATGCTGTAGAACAAGATAAGTACAAACACAGATAAAGACATACCAAGGGTAATGTTTGGATCTGTAGATGGAACGATCTTGAAGTAAACGTGGTGAGGGTCCATACCAAATACGTTAGCACCCACAAATGCAGCAACTTGAGGAATCCAGTCAACTGGGATCAAGTCCATTAAGTTCATGAGGAAAATCCACACGAAAATAGTGAGTGCAAGTGGAGCGATTAAACGTGATTTGCCATGAAAAGTATCACGGACACTTGAGTCAACAAACTCAATGATCATTTCAATTGCAGATTGGAATTTTGTTGGAACGCCAGCATTTGCAGCTCTCGCAACTATCCAAAATAACAAACAGAAAATCACACCAAGGCCAATTGACCAACCCATTGAATCCAAGTGAATTGCAGTGAACCCCATCGAATGAGCTTCTTCAGCAGTCTCAGCCAATTTCCATGTACCATCTGGCATTTTGCCATAGGTCATATTGGTCAAGTGATGCTTGATATACTCTGTCGAAGTGAGGGCATGTTCTTCAGCAGCCATAAATCACACCTGGTCAATGTCAATTACTAAAAAGAAGGGAAACGAACATCGGCGTACTGTCGATATCTCGCCACCCTCCAAAAAATCTTCAATTCTTCTTGTTTCTATACCCGTTTTTGTAGACGTGACACCCAAAAAGGAGCAACCCACGACATCGCTTGAACGAGAATAAAACCAAACAGCAATGCTAACGGTGATAAAGGTTTAACATTGCTCAAAATCAAAATAAATCCAACGATCATGATTGCAAATTTGCCTAACATGCCCCTATACATGTTAGACAGCACTTGTTTAGATGCTCTCGCACCTGCAGTTCTGAAGGATTGCCACGCAAAATAGCTCGTAGCAAGCCAGCAGACCAATGCACCAAGTGCCGCACTTAATGCTGCTGTCATGTCTTTTATGCTCCACGCCACAAGTGCGGAAACAGGGATCATGCATGCTTGTAAGAAGACCAAAGCTTTTGCTAATCGTCGGTCAATCAAGCGACTAGTTTGGCTCATTTTTATCCACTCACAGCATAAATGCTTGACAAGTTTAGCTGATGATCGCTTTTAATCGCAGGCATTATAGAGTTACACCCCTGAACATGCAATCTTTTCCCGACTTTAGTCGGGGTTTTTCGTGACAGGTGGTGCTGACGCTACAGTCAGCCTTTGTTTACTTTTTATCTCACTTTTGCGTATTTAATACACATTTATCGGTTTTTATCGCCAGTTTCTTCCATGCTGTTACAAAATTATCTTCATTATTCATACTTTCATCAACGGGTTGGAAGGTAATACTACCCAGTTTTTGATATTGCCCTTTTGTTGTAAAACTTTCAGCAAGTAAACACATCTGAGCTTTTGGTCGACTATCATTAAGGTACTTTATTTGTGCCGCTGTAGGAGCTACATGCGGATCATCCGTTAAGGCACCCGCAAACTTTAAGTTTAGCGAACGCTCCAAATATTGATAAGCATCATGATAAGACCAATACGGTTTACCGTTGCTTGAGCTATCGTAAGCTTGAGCCGCCTGCAACATATTTCGTGCAAATGTATTCGCATTATTCCAATACTTCGCTTTGTTTTCAGGATGCTGTTGTGATCGTAAAGCTGCAATAAAAAAGCCAATACGTACTGCATTGTTTGGTTCTAACCAAACATGCGTATCCACAGTATTTGGTAAAGCAGCCCCACGTGTATTGCGCTGCGGCAAAATAGAAAGAATACCGCTATCTAACAAAGCAATTGCTTTCTTATTGTTACTTAGTAATTTGTTGAGCGGAGCTTCATGAGCTTTTCCTAACCAGATCACTAAAGAAGCATCATTAATTGCTTTACGGTGTGCCGGTGTTAACTGTACATCATGCCCACTTTGCCCTTGAAGCAATAACTGGGGTTCTTCAACTCCTTTGGTAATTTCTTTTGCAATCAAATAGATTGGGTGCGTAGAGACAACCAAACCCTGACTCCAACCTAACGTACTCATAAGAGAGAACAGACTGAAAACAAAAACGCGGAACATGACAGACCATCAATTAGTAATAGCTCGAAGCATGTTATAATATAACAAAGTTACAAAAATACCTAAGATTAATCGAATGAAGCACCGCTTCATGCTAATATTCCATTAAAAATTTGAGGTTATGTCTATGAGTTCTTGCATGCATGAACATCATGATTCTTTGCATGGTGTACATGATCACCATAATGTCGCAAGTCGTTTAGCTGAAGCAGAAACTTTATGTACTGCGGTCGGTGCACGCCTTACGCCTTTGCGTAAAGAAGTTCTTGAACTCATTTTAAATGCTTCAGGTCCTATGGGTGCCTATGACTTATTAGCACGTATTAAAAGTCAAACAGATCGCCCTGCCGCCCCTCCTACTGTTTATAGAACTTTAGACTTTTTATTAGAAAAGGGTCTTATTCATCGCTTAACATCTATTAATGCTTATATACCATGCTGTCACCCACGTGAAGGTCATCAGGCTGCATTCCTGATTTGTACCGAATGTCACACGGTTAAAGAAGCATCTTCACAAGGTCTAACCCAACAACTTGACCAACTTGCAGCTTTAGATGATTTCGCAGCACAACACAGCATTATAGAAATTTCGGGGAAATGCCAGCAGTGCCGCACAGCTCGTTAAATCCTGTATTGATTCAACTTGAACAGGTCTCTGTTCATCGTGATCAGCGGGATATATTAAAAAAAGTTGATTTTGCTCTGCATGAAAATGAAATTGTGACCTTAATTGGTCCCAATGGCGCAGGTAAATCAACTTTAATTAAAGTTCTACTTGGTATTTTAAAGCCAAGTAGTGGACGCGTCATAAGCAATAAAAAACTAAAAATGGCTTATGTGCCTCAGAAATTTAATCCATCTCATAGTCTTCCTTTACGGGTACAAGATTTATTAGATCTTGAAAAGTGTAGCCCTGCCCTTCGTCAGGAAATTATTCAAGACACCGGTATTGCCAAACTACAACAATCAAAAGTTCAGCAACTTTCTGGTGGAGAGCGCCAACGTGTACTGCTCGCACGTGCTTTACTTAGAAAGCCAGATATCCTCGTTCTTGATGAACCCATGCAAGGCTTAGATATTCAATCAGAAGCTGAGCTTTATGAATATGTACGTAGTCTGCCGGAGCGTTATGGTTGTGCTATTTTAATTGTTTCCCATGATTTACAGTGGGTCATGCAGGGAACTCAACGCGTTGTCTGTTTAAACAAGCATATATGCTGTAGCGGCTTACCAGAAAGTATTCAGCAGCATCCTGAATACCAAGCAATATTCGGTACTCAGCGAGTTTTCTATCAACATCATCATGATCACTGTGCGCATGGTGACGCTGCTCACCCCTGCCCTCACAATAGCAGACCTCACATTCACCCGGAACCGGAAGCTTAAGCCATGATGGAATGGTTACAATTATTGTTACCCGCATGGATTATGGGAACCTTATTAGTCTTTTTGACTGCACCACTTGGTTGTCTCATGCTATGGAGACGTATGTCTTTTTTTGCAGACACCATGGCACATGGAACCTTACTTGGTGTAGCAATTGCTGGTGCTTTAAGCCTTCCTCTCTGGCTTGGCGTAGCAGGTACTGCAATTTTATTAGTCGCTATTTTGTGGGCACTACATGACAATCGTTTACCAAACGATGCTTTGCTTGCCCTATGCTCAGCAACATTACTATGTAGTGGCCTCCTGTTTATTCAACATGTTCCAAGTTTAAGACCGGAGCTTTTAAGTTATTTGTTTGGTGACTTACTAAGTATTGATTGGCCAGACCTACCTGTTTTCACATTAATTATTGCAGTATCACTGGCAATTCTTTATCGCTTTTGGCAGCCTCAAATTCAAATTGCCATTGATCCGGATATTGCAATTAGTGAAGGGGTAAATGCGAAATGGCAACGTCTCATTTTTATGTTATTACTAGCCTTATTTACAGTACTAGCTTTACGTGCAGTAGGTTCACTTTTAATGGGGGCACTACTGGTTATTCCAGCATTGAGCGCTCGATTACTCGCTCACTCACCAAAGCAGATGGTTATTTGGGCCTTTGTTTTAGCTCAACTCGGTGTCAGTGTTGGCCTATGGTCAAGCGCAGCACTTAATATCTCGACTGGTCTCAGTATTGTTTTATGTATGGCGTTGAGTTTTGCACTTATCTTTATGGTTCAAAAAATCAAAAATCAAACTCAAGCGGCCTAAATCAGGCTGCTTGATGGACCGTACTTAGCAATAACGCTGCACAACTAAACATGACAGCAAAACCACGGTTCAAATATTTTTGTTGCTTAGGAGAACGTAGCAATCTTAAAACTTTTGAAGCTAGCCCTGTATAACCAGCCATTACAATCAAATCAATCGTAACCATAGTAGCTGCCATAATCAGATATTGTATCCATTGAGGTTTGCTTAAATCTAAGAACTGAGGCAAAACTGCCAATAGAAATACAATCGCTTTAGGATTACTGATATTGACCACAAATCCATTTAACAGCAGAGCAGAAACAGATTTATCCTTTTTTTCGTGTTGAATTTCTATGTCTTTTACAGGTGCTGTCCACTGCAAATAAGCTAAATACAATAAATAGGCTACCCCGAACCACTTAACGGCTTGAAAAGCCAACGGGGTCGTTGCGAATAGAACACCTACACCCGCAGCTACAATCATGATTTGAATTAACAAGGCGATTTGCAAACCGATCGCATTCCAATAGCCATGTCTAAAGCCATAATTTAAGCCGCTCGACATAGAAGCAATTGCCCCTGCTCCCGGAGAAATACTAATGACCCAACAGGCCAACATATAAGCAAACCAAACTTGCAAAGACATAGCGAAAATAGACAATAAAAGTGAAATTATACCGTTTTATAAAACTATCGTGGCGATAATTCAAACAATAAAATCAATAAATAGACTACTAACAGCTCTTCGCATCAGGCACAATAATTGAAGCTCATACTAAATTATAATTGAGGAGAGATCTTCTAATGACTGCTCAATCTGTCATTTTGCCATTACCATCAGATCATGCCCGTTTTATTGTTCTTCGTTTAAAAGATTTAACAATTGCTGAATTAAAAGAACAACTCGAAGCTTTATTCGAAACACGTGACCGTCTCATTACTCAACATTCAGACGCACAAATTAAAACAGCAGTCGCTTTTGGTCCAGAACTTTGGAAGCAGCTTTACAGCCAATCTCCTGCTGGTTTTAAACAACTTGAACCAGAAAATGGCGCATTCAATATGCCAGTCGTACCAGCTGATGTGCTTATTCACATTGCCAGTATGCGTTCTGATATCTGTTTTGCTTTAAGCCAAGCATTTTTTGAAGGGATTAAAGATAAAGTTGAAGTTCTGGATGAGCGTGTATGCTTCCGTTATTTCGATGGTCGCGATATTACTGGCTTTATAGATGGTACTGAAAACCCTCAATTTCCAGATGACCGCGCAGAAACTGCTCTCCTCCCAGAAAGTGCTGGAGTATTTGCAGATGGTAGTTTCATATTTGCGCAGCGCTATGCACATGACTTGGAAAAATGGAAAAAACTTAAAGTCGATGCACAAGAAAATGTCATGGGCCGTACCAAGCTTGAATCTATTGAATTAGATGATGATGTTAAACCGGAAAATGCCCATGTCGCTCGTACTGTCGTTGAAGATGAGGAAGGCGAAGAAATGGAAATCCTACGTCACAGCTTACCTTATGGTGACGGTCGAGGTGATCAAGGTTTATTCTTCATTGCTTACACTAAAGACCTGAGCATTATTGATGCGATGTTAAAGCGCATGTTTGGTACAAGTGGGGATGGCATCCATGACCGCTTATTGCACTTCGTGACACCACTTGACGGGGCATATTACTTTGCACCAAGTGAAGAACTATTAGAAGAAATTTTAGAAGAGTAAAGTAAATTTTTTAAAAAAGTAGCTATCACGGTAGCTACTTTTTCTTTAAGACCAAAGAGTAAATATAAATCTTTTGCCATTTATAAAGATATTATGCTTCACCTTCATAAATTAATAAAAATTACTTTTAAATAAAAATTTAAGGCGCATTAGCATTTCTTACTTCGAGCATTTCATTACAATCCTTAGAAGTTGAATAAACGAAAATTCGTTTATCTTGATTTTCTAGCAAAATAGCATCTTTACTTGCACCAAAGGCATTCTTCGAAATATCACACTTATAAGCTTTCAATTGAAAGTTCTTTACAACCTCACATTTAGGCTCAGCAATATTTTCATTGAAACCATACCATTGGGTAATATTGGGATTTGAACAAGAGAATTGAGCTACTTGATCAGCTTCTTTCGTTTTAACCGTCTTATCTGTATTCTCTTGATTTTCACCTACAACAGACTGTGATTTGTTTGTTTCCGTCTGCACCACGTCTAATTTATGATTAGAATTATGCTGGTTTTTATCTGTGCCTTTATCACTACAAGCTATTAAAGCGCCTATAAAAATTAAAATATAAATATTTTTCATAAAAAAGTACTCATAATTATGTGTTATTTAAAAACTAATCTTGATTAAAGCCATTACCCAGCAATTATATATAAACTTAACCATAGAAAAACTTATGAATAACTTATGATCATAGATTTATGATATGTATTTTATAAAAGGTGAATCATCTACTTTATATTTTAGAAAATTTAAAAATTATTTTAGCTAAATTAAGTTAATAAAAAAGGGAGTAATTTACCCCCTTTTTATATGTCCAAACTTTTAGAAAGGAATACGTTTATATTTACGGTATTCTGGTTTCCAGAACGATTGATCAATCTTCTGCTTAAGCAAATCATCACTAATAGTTACAGCCACACCATCTGCCATTGCAGCTTTTGCCACTTCAAATGCAATTACTTTAGACACTTGTTGAATTTCGCCTAAAGGTGGCAATAAGTCAGCTTGTGGATCTTTCAGCAACGGTGAACAGTCTGCCAAAGCACTACTTGATGCCATAAGCATGTTTTCTGTAACGCGTTTAGCACCTGATGCTACTACACCCAAACCAATACCAGGGAAGATATATGAGTTATTGCACTGTGAAATATTATAAAGCTTGCCGTGATGATTTACAGGTGCAAATGGGCTACCCGTTGCAATTAATGCTTTACCTTCAGTCCATTCCACAATATCCGCCGGTACTGCTTCTACACGCGAAGTCGGGTTAGATAACGGCATCACAATTGGTCGTTCACAATTGGCAGCCATGGTCTTAATGATTTCTTCAGTAAATAGGCCCGGCTGACCAGAAACACCGATTAATACTGTAGGCTTGGCATTTTTAACAACATCAAGCAGTGAAATCACTTCTTCAATATTGCCCCATTGGTCTACTACTTCAGCTTTTTGAGCTAACTTACGTTGGAAGTCTAATAGGTTTGGCTGATTTTCAGTAATCAAACCAAAACGATCTACCATGTAAACACGAGCACGTGCTTCAGCATCGGTTAGACCTTCTGAAACCATTTGTGCAACGATTTGCTCTGCAATACCACAACCAGCTGAACCTGCACCTAAGAAAGCAATTGTTTGGTCTTTTAATTGTTTACCTGCTGCACGGCTTGCAGCAATTAAACTACCAACAGAAACCGCTGCTGTTCCTTGAATATCATCATTGAAACAACAAATTTTATCGCGATATTTTTCTAAAAGTGGCATCGCATTTTTTTGTGCGAAATCTTCAAACTGGATGAGCGCTTTTGGCCAACGACGCTTTACAGCTTCAATCACCATATCTACAAAGTCATAATACTCATCACCACTAATACGTGGTTGACGCCATCCCATGTAGATCGGGTCATTTAATAATTGAGGGTTATTCGTCCCTACATCGATTGTGATTGGCAATGTGTAAGCAGGGCTAATACCACCACATGCGGTATACAGCGAAAGTTTCCCAATTGGAATACCCATGCCACCAATGCCTTGGTCACCAAGACCTAAAATACGTTCACCATCTGTAATCACGATGACTTTGACATTATTTTTATTAACGTTTTGCAAAATATCATCAATCACATCACGATCTGGATATGAAATGAAAACACCACGATGACGGCGATAGATATCAGAGAAACGTTGACATGCCTCACCCACAGTTGGCGTGTAAATAATTGGCATCATCTCTTCAAGATGATTTTCAATTAAGTGGTAGAACAGAGTTTCGTTGGTATCTTGGATATTACGTAAATAGATGTGCTTATTAATATCATCATTGAAAGCACAATATTGCTGATAAGAGCGTTGGCTTTGCTCTTCGATAGTTTCAATAATATGTGGAAGTAACCCGTGTAAGTTAAAGTTACTTCTTTCCTCTTGAGTGAAAGCGGACCCTTTATTCAAAAGGGGTAACTCTAAAAGTGTATAGCCTGCATAAGGGATATAAAGGGGATGTTTACTTGGGTGACCTGATATCATTGCCTATCTCATTTTCCAGCTTAGAACTCAGAAAAGTACAGTTTCAGCACTCTCTAAAGCTCATTGTATGCGTAAGCTTAAGACTATTTAATACAAAATAGGTATTTTAAACTGTGATATTGAAATTGAATACTATTTAGAAAAAACATATAACAAAATTAATATTAAAAATTAATTACTTACATTTTTATCTTTTTTTAAATTATTCTTTCTTAACTCTATATCTGACTTAGAATCTTATATTTTTACCCTGTCTTACATTTCCATAAAAAATACCAAGTGTTTTACTATCTTATAATTTCAAAAATATTACCTAAAAAGCCTGTATTTACGTATTTTTAGAATTTTACTAATTTTATTTTTTAATATTTACAAAAAAAATAGTTCCATGAAATTTCAAGAAAGAAATTAAATGAAAGCGTTAAATGCACTCCCCTAACTCATAGGAAATTTGCTATATTTGACGTTTTTCTGCGACATCTATTTTCGATTGATATGAATACGGCAATACAAGCAGCTCTCGACCATGCAGTGCAAACCCTTCAGCAAGAAGGTGTGCTTCCTTCGGATTGGAATAATTCAAGCAATTTAACACGCACCAAAGACCGAAGCCATGGCGATTTTGCTTCTAATATTGCCATGATCGGCTCTAAAGCTGCTGGTATGAAACCACGCGATTTAGCTGAGAAAATTCTAGCAGCGCTACCAGAAGTTGCAGACATCAGCAAAGCTGAAATTGCAGGCCCTGGTTTTATCAATTTCTTTTTAAATGCAGATCAACGTTTTGCAATTCTTGACCAGATTCAAGCTCAAAAAGAAAGCTTTGGTCGTAGCCAATCAAATGCAGCTAAAAAGATTCAAGTTGAATTTGTTTCTGCAAACCCGACGTCTAGCCTACACGTAGGTCATGGCCGTGGTGCTGCTTATGGTATGACTGTTGCAAACTTGCTTGAAGCAACAGGTGCTAAAGTTGACCGTGAGTACTACGTGAATGATGCTGGCCGTCAAATGGATATTTTGGCGACTTCTACTTATTTACGTTATTTGGAATTACTTGGACAAAACCTTGTATTCCCTAAAAATGCATATCAAGGCGATTACGTTAAAGAAATCGCACAAGGCATCATTGATAAAGATGGCGATGCTTACGTTCGTGAAGTTGCGAATGTTTATAAAGATGTACCAGAAGACGTGCAATATGCTGAAGAGCTAGATAGCGAAGGCAACAAAGTCGTATTATCTGGTGATAAAGAAAAACACATTGACGGTCTTATTGCCAACTCACAACAATTATTAGGTGAAGGCTACCGCGTATTCCATCAAGCAGCACTTCATGCCATTTTAGATGATATTAAAGATGATCTTGCTGACTTCGGCGTAACCTTTAACCAATGGTTTAGTGAAGCATCTCTTAGCGCAAAAATTGACGAAGCGTTAGAAACACTTGATCAACGCGGCTTCTTATATGAAAAAGATGGCAACATCTGGTTTAAATCGACTGAATTTGGTGATGAAAAAGACCGTGTTGTGAAGCGCCGTAATGGTCAAACGACTTACTTTGCATCTGACATTGCATATCACTTAAATAAACTACAACGTGGTTATACTGACCTTGTTGATATTTGGGGTTCTGACCACCACGGTTATATCTCTCGCGTAAAAGCTGCGATTGATGCAATGGGTTATGACTCGAAAAAATTAACTGTTCTTTTAGTTCAGTTCGTAAGCTTATGGCGTGGTGGTGAGATGGTTCAAATGTCATCTCGTTCAGGTCAGTTCGTGACTTTACGTGACTTGCGTAAAGAAGTCGGCAATGATGCAGCTCGTTTCTACTACGTGATGCGTAAAAGTGAACAACACATTGACTTTGACCTTGACCTTGCTGTTTCACAAAGTAAAGACAATGCGGTGTATTATATTCAATACGCTCATGCACGTATTTGCCGTATGCTAGAAAAAGCAGCAAGCACTGGCTTACAATTTGAAGTAAGTGCTGCTCGTTCACATGCTGCACGTTTATCACTTGATGCAGAAACTGAAATTCTTGCTAAACTGGCTGCATATCCAGACGTTGTGTTACGTGCTGCTAATGCATATGAACCACACCAAGTAGGTAACTACTTAAAAGAATTAGCTGCGCTATTCCACGGTTGGTACAATGAACACAAAGTTTTAAGTGATGATGCTGAACTTACACAAGCACGCTTATTACTTTCAATCAATGTACAGCAAGTATTGCGCAATGGCTTAGAATTACTCGGTGTTTCTGCACCTGAAGCCATGTAAGTTAGTGTTGGGGTGTTTGGTCAAAGCCATATACCCCTTCATGTTGTAAGAAATAACGCTTTGCAAGGAAATCTATCTATGCGAAGCGATGTTTTAAAGTAAACGAGAACTAAACTCGAAATAAAACAATCAAAATACAGAGGAATAATCCACGTGTTTGGCAAAACGCAACGCGGTGTATCTGAAAGACCTAACAAGCCTAAAAAGCCTTTAATTCCTAAATGGTTAGGGACACTTGTCGCTATTTTAGCGGTCTTATGTATCGCAGTAATGCTCATGCTTTGGAAACCGTGGCAACCTGTTTCCTCAAAAAACCAGATTACTTCTGAGCACTATAAAGAAGAAGAAACCAATAAAGATTACCGCTTTTATGATCTATTGCCTCAACAGCAGGTCACTCCTATTCCGGAACAGGCAATTCCAGAAAGTAAAAATCAGGGTACTGCTATGATTGTAGAAGCACCTAGTACAGCTCAACCTGCCGCTTCTGAACCTGCAAGTGTAAGCACTGACGACACGACTGACTCAACAGCTGCTATACCTCAACAACCAAATTATATTTTACAAGTTCGAAGCTATACTGACCCCGATCAAGCAGATGCTCGACGTGCAGAAATCATTTTAAATGGCTTATCGGCTGATGTAATTAAAAGCTCTGAGAATGGAAAAACTTGGTATCGTGTTATTTCTGGTCCATATGACACTCAAGAAGCTGCTCTCGCTGCTCAACAAACATTGCAGCATAGCGGTATTGACTCTATTGTGATTAAACGCAAATAAAGATTAAGTAATAAAAAAGGAACAAATATTTGTTCCTTTTCTTTTATATATCAGCACAATTTCTTTCGTTTGACCCTAAACCTTTCTGTCTCGCTTTTTGAAAAGCTGGTCTTTGTTGAATCCGATGTAAGAATGCTTGAATATGCGGATATTTACCTTGAAGACGTGACTGTAAAGCCTCTAGTGGAAAACTCATTTGAATATCTGCAAATGAAAAATCCCCCGCAAAATATTCATGCTCAGCCAAATAATTTTCTAAAAAACTAATATGGTCTTTCATACGTGGACGAACAAAATTTGCTTTAACCCCTTCTGTAATTTTCTTTGCCACAGGCTGAATTAGCCAAGGTACATGTTTATTGACGTTGTTCATGACCAAAGTCATCACTAATAACGGCATAAGTGAGCCTTCGGCATAGTGCATCCAGTAAATATACTGCTGTAAATCCTGAGCTTGCTTAGGTTTAAACTGCTGCTTTTGATCATATCGCTGCTGCAAATACTCTAAAATAACAGCCGATTCCGCGATAACTTGCTCATCATCTGTCAAAATAGGTGCCTTGCCAAGCGGATGAATACATTTCAATGTTTCTGGTGCTGAATAGTTCGGAAGACGCTGATAAAAATGAATATCATAATCCAAGCCTAACTCTTCTAAAGCCCATAAAATCCGAAACGATCGCGAACATTCCAGGTGGTGTACACTAATCATGGTATTGCCTACTTTTATTTTTCTTTTTTACATAAAAAACAGCATGTGAACATGCTGTTTTATTCCATTTGTGGGATGGATATAAATCATCCACCGCAACAAAATAGCATTTTTATGCTGTAACAAGCACAGTATGAATGTCTAAACTACGTAACAAAGTTTTAGTGACTGGAGTTTTACTGCATATCGTTAAGATTTTTTGCTGAAGTTCTTCGTTTGGAAGTTCTTTAAAAACAATACGACGCTCGATATGTTCTTCATGCTCTCGGTTGGTATGAAAATCAATTTCAACCGAGTACTCACCAAAATCATAACCCTTATGTTTTGCATACATTCTTAAAGTAATAAGTGTACATGCTGCTAGACTTCCGGTAAGCAAATCATAAGGTGCAGGCCCTTGGTCATGCCCTTCTAGCTTTTCAGGCTCATCACAAAAGTATTGATGACGGCCGCTGGTAATTTCACCTTTCCATTGTTCTGCAAGAGGCTTTGCTTTACTGCTCGCAATTACTGCTGTCATTTTGATGCTCTCATTTGATCTGGAAGAACTGGTGCTTCTAAGCGGGCACCCACATAATCTGGAATTTCACCAAAACGCACGTCATGATTAACCCATTGCTCACGTGCTTCTTTTAAATCGTCCATCGTACGTGCAACGAAATTCCACCATAATAAGATCGGAGTTTCAAAAGGTTCACCACCGATTAATAGCACACGGTTCCCTTTCTTTACTTCAATCTCAATTTCGTTCAAACCTGTATCTAATACAACCATATTGTCAGCAGTAAGTTCATGGCCATTCACATGAGCTACGCCATCTAATGCCATAAAACCATATTCAAATTCAGGATTTAGTGGAATACGTGTTTTAGTATCTTGGGTAGCAATGAGATCAACCCCTACTAACGGTGTATGAACCACAACTGGAGAAGTCGTCTCTAAATATTCACCCACCAGTACAGTAAATTCCAGACCGTCTTTTTCAACAACAGGAAGATCGGGATAATGTTCAAATTTCGGATCCATGTTGCGCTTATGGTCCGGTAAGGCGATCCAGAGCTGTGCCGCATGCATTTGAGTTTCAGTATCAGGTGCAACCTCGGTATGAGAAATACCATGTCCTGCTGTCATCAAATTTACCTGTTTAGGGCGAATTAATTGCTTTGACCCTAAACTATCGGTATGCATCATGGTCCCTTCAATCATCCAAGTGAAGGTTTGCAAACCAATATGTGGATGAGGTCCTACATCTAAACCATTGCCGGCAGGAAATGTTACTGGTCCTGCATGATCTAAAAAGCACCATGCCCCAATCATTCTTTTTTGTCGACTAGGTAAAGCCCGCTTAATCACCGTCCCCTGTCCAATTTCGGCAGAGCGAATTGGAAATTCCTGAATAAATTGATTGGCAAATTTTTCGCAATCCTTTGAATCCGAAATATCGTAATCGTTATTATTGCTCATGATATTACTCTCTTTTACCTATGCTTTTGCAATGAGTCGTTATACTGATCTTAACAATACACTCATTATTCAATATAGTCTTTTAGTAATACACAGGGTGCTATGAATGAGACAATCAATTTTTAACAATCGAAAATTTAAAGGTATATGGCCAACTTAAGGTGATTGAGTCTTAACTTGTTGTTTTAAATTTTTCATAAATTGTCCAAACTGTGGCAAGAATTCTTGAAACAATGGATGGTCTCGATTCTCTAACATGACTTCACTAAATAACTTTAGACCGACTGCAAAAGACTTTGTGGTTTGATCATCAAAAAATTCTGCTTTCTTTAACTTTTCAACAATCTCAAAAATATCGTCATGATTACCAGTATAGAACTCGAGCCTTTCCGTATAGGTAGAAACTTCCCCTTTGGCATCTTTTAAATGTTGTACCGTAACGTGATATTGATGCTGTTTCATACATAAACCCTCTATTAAAGTTGATAGTTTTTAGATAATTTCAACCTGTTTAAGACCCACCTATAGGCGCCCAATCGCAACAGCAGCCTGATCAATTTTTTCAGCAATTTGATAGATCTGCTCTTGCTTCAACTCAGTGGTATTCAATTTCAAACGTAAAGCCGTCTTTAAGTTTTCCATGGCACGGTGAATTTCGATTAATTGATCATTACTGTGAATTTCACGTCTCAAACGCAATTTCTCTAACAACCCACTTAGCTTGTCTTGGTGTTCATTTAAATAAGCTTCCCCAAATTCCGTAATTTGATATTGTTTACGCTCTACATCTAGCAAGTTAATGAGGTTCATTTCTTCCAGGCTGGTTAAAGTCGGATAGATTGTTCCTGCACTTGGTGTATAGCCATCGCCTACCAAATCACTTATTTCTTTAATAATTTCATAACCATGCTTAGGACTTTGCTGAATAAGATGAAGGACTAAAAGTTTCATACGTCCAGCTTCAAAAAGTCTCCCACGACGCCCCGAACGGTGATGGGCGTGATGATGGTCATTATGTTCAGCATGATGATGTTCTGATTGTTGTCTCATCTTTGGAGGTTCCCTGATATACTAATTTATAACCATTAAGATATATCTTAATATATCTTTTATCAAGAAAAAGTAATAAAAGCCAACCTATTGCTTTGATAATTATTAAAATTAATATTATTTTCTTTAAACACTAAGTAATAAAAAAAGAGTGCTTAAGCAATCTTATATAGCCGTATGTTTAGTAAAGTCGGTAAAAAAAGCCAGAATCTAAAAAATTATTATGTGATCAAATTTCTTTTCTGCTCAAACTGCTCTTCAATTTTTGAACTCAGAAAATTAACAATAGGCTGCAAAGCATAATGTTCCTCTTGCCAATTTTGCTTGCCGATTTCCCCTCTATATTCCTGTATAAGCCGCTGCAATACGAATTTCTGCTCAGGAGGAAGCTGAGACTTAACCCATCGTGCTGCATTGTCTTTTGAAGCAATATCCTTCATGACTAAACTAAAATAGATCCGGCATAAAGCTAAAATCTGGTTTCTTTCATCTGCATCTTCATCCCAATGCGCTACAATTTCAGGGTAAGTGTCAGACATTGCTTGCCATAGTTCTTGATCAGAAATTTCAGGTGCCCATTGGTCTAAAGCTGGACCAAATAAAACTGCATGATGAAATCTCGCTTTTCTAAGCAATATACTAATATCTGGGTCTTTCTGCGAACTTAATGTTCCACCTTCTTTAAGTTCTTCACGTAGCCATTCACCAAACTGCATTTCATAACTTAAAGGATAATTTCCAGACTGAATCTCGTCTTTTAATAAAATAGTAACTTCTAATGGTCTTTGTAATTCTCCAACAGGCTGTGAAATTTTTAGTAATTCTTGTGCAAGCTGCTCGCGTAAAGCAGATGTTAATGGTTGAGTAACCACGACCAGAACATCAAGGTCACTTTCTGGCCCTAAGCCACCATCAACAGCTGAACCATAAAGATAGATTGCAAATAATGATTCCGCTAAAAGTTGCTGTAATTTTTCTTGTAGATATTCTAACTGAATGAAATCAGACATCTCTCACCTCCTTCGGAAGAAACAGATATAAAAAACGCAGGATTTAATCCTGCCTTTTCATTTGATTATTCCCACTCAATCGTTGCTGGTGGTTTAGATGACACGTCGTATACCACACGTGATACATCTTTAATTTCGTTCATAATGCGTGTTGAGATTTTATCAACCAATTCGTATGGTAAATGTGCAAAACGAGCTGTCATAAAGTCAACTGTTTCAACTGCACGAAGCGCAATCACCCATGCATAACGGCGGCCATCACCGACTACACCCACTGATTTAACAGGTTGGAAGACAGCAAATGCTTGAGCTGTTTTATCATACCAACCGCTGTCACGAAGCTCTTGCATAAAGATATCATCAGCAAGACGAAGAATATCTGCATATTCTTTTTTCACTTCACCCAAAATACGAACGCCTAAACCTGGGCCCGGGAATGGATGACGGTAGATCATGCTATGTGGCAAGCCAAGTGTAGTACCTAATTTACGTACTTCATCTTTAAACAAGTCACGTAAAGGCTCAACCAATTCAAATGCTAAATCGTCTGGTAAACCACCCACATTGTGGTGAGATTTAATAACGTGTGCTTTACCTTGTTTGCTTGCAGCAGATTCAATTACGTCTGGGTAAATTGTACCTTGCGCCAAGAATTTCACGCCATCAAGTTTACGTGCTTCTTCAGCAAATACTTCAATAAACTCACGACCAATAATTTTACGCTTCGCTTCAGGATCGGTAACGCCAGCTAGAGCATTTAAGAAACGTGCTTCTGCATCTGCACGAATAACACGAATACCCATGTTTTCAGCAAACATTTGCATCACTTGGTCACCTTCGTTTAAACGAAGCAAACCATTATCAACAAATACACATGTTAATTGATCACCAATCGCTTTGTGTAAAAGTGCAGCAACAACAGATGAGTCAACACCACCAGAAAGGCCTAAAAGTACTTTCTCGTTACCAATTTGCTCACGTAACTGCTCTACACGCAAATCGATGATGTGTTCAGGTGTCCAAAGGCCACCACATCCACAAATTTTGTGAACGAAATTAGAAAGTAGCTCTTCACCTTTTGCCGTGTGTGTTACTTCTGGGTGGAACTGAACACCGTAAAAACGGCGTGTTTCATCACTTACAGCAGCAACTGGACAGCTTGGTGTGCTTGCAGTAATCGTAAAACCTTCTGGAATCTGGCTCACTTTGTCGCCGTGGCTCATCCAAACGTGTAGTTGGTTTTCGCGGTCTTGTAAGTTGCCAATAAGTTGGTCACGTTTAACGATATCAACTTCAGCATAACCAAACTCATGTACAGTACCCGGCTCAACTTTACCGCCTAACTGTTCAGACATGGTTTGTAAACCATAGCAAATACCCAATACTGGAACGCCTAATTCAAACACCACTTGCGGTGCGCGAGGGCTGCCCTCTTCATGCACACTCTCAGGTCCACCTGATAAAATGATACCGTTTGGCTTAAAAGCACGGATGTCTTCTTCAGACATATCAAAGGCATACATTTCAGAGTAAACACCAGCTTCACGTACACGACGTGCAATGAGCTGACTATATTGAGAGCCGAAATCCAGGATCAGGATACGATCTTCAGTAATTTGAGTATTGGTAGTCATGACAAACCACTAAATGGCAAAAGAATTAAGCGCGCCATTTTAACATTTTTCACGCTTCGACGCACCGCAAATCATCATATATCTTATTTTTTTCATATTAGAATCATTTTAATAGTTAGAATAATCGATATAAAATATTATTTATTTATATTTATCAATACCCTAAAAGTTACTTTAGAACTTCATGCACATTGATAAATTCATCACATTCTATGCAACATCATAATGAATTTGATGTTAAGATGACCCGATAAAACAGGCATTACCATGGAAAGGTAAATACCATTAAGCGATATTTGTCTGACCTTAAACAGTTATCCGTTTTTTATGGCTTGTTGCCCCATATCAAAATCAATAGAAATCTAAGGAACAACAATGCTTCAAACTATGATTGCAGATTTCCAGCAACATTTTTGGTTGTATGTCTCTATTCCTTTCATGAGTGGTTTAATTGGCTATGTCACTAAAGTGATTGCCATTCAAATGATGTTTTCACCACTTGAATTTAAAGGTATTAAACCGTTTTTTGGCTGGCAAGGTATTGTGCCTCGTAAAGCCGAAAAAATGGCAACGACTGCTGTAGAGCTTATGACGGCTAAGCTCATTAAGCCCGAAGAAATTTTTGCTCGCCTTGACCCAAAGCGTATTGCTAAAGAAATTGAAAAACCATTAATGGCAGCAGCAGAAGATATTACCCGTGAGGTTGCTCAAGAATATCAACCAGGCTTATGGGAAGGCATGCCTGAGTTTGCCCGCCAAAGACTGATCCGCAGAGTGCAATCAAAAGCCCCGGAAATTGTCGAGCACATCATGAGTGAAGTGCAACGTGACGTAAATCGATATTTTGATATTAAACATTTGGTCATTAGTAATTTACTTAAAGACAAACGCCTACTGAACAATATTTTTAAACGTGTAGGCAAACAAGAGTTTAAGTTTTTCAGTAACGTTGGTTTTGTATTTGGTTTTGGTATTGGTGTGATCCAGATGCTCTGCTGGATTGTCACACAAGGAAAATATCCTTGGATGCTACCTCTGTTTGGCGGATTTGTAGGTTTTTTTAGTGACTGGATTGCCCTACAAATGATGTTTAGACCCCTCTATCCGAAAAAAATATTGGGCTATACATGGCAAGGTCTATTTATTAAACGTCAAAATGAAGTGGCAGCTGACTATGCAGCTTTAATTTCCAAACAACTTTTGACTTCACGCCATATGATGGAAGAGTTGTTTTCAGGGACT
Source organism: Acinetobacter sp. FDAARGOS_494 (assembly GCF_003812225.1). Lineage (NCBI taxonomy): Bacteria > Pseudomonadati > Pseudomonadota > Gammaproteobacteria > Moraxellales > Moraxellaceae > Acinetobacter > Acinetobacter sp. FDAARGOS_494. The sequence goes on along the minus strand of NZ_CP033866.1, from coordinate 1,826,197 downwards.
CACTCTGCACGTGTTATTGAGCTGGTTAACCGTCATGTCAAACAGGAAATTGACATGCAAGCAGGTGTAATCCGCCCCCTCGTTGTTTATGCAATTGGTGGAGAAAAATACCAGAATATGAAAACTCAGGTTGCGGAACGTATCATGCAGCAACTTCCAGAGACCATGAAATATGTTGAGTCTTATGCAGAAGATGCCATGAATATTCGCAATACCCTGATTGAGCGTATGCAGAAATTAACGCCTTCGGAATTTGAAGGTATGCTACGTCCAGCCTTTAAAGAAGATGAGTGGGCACTCATTGCAGTAGGCGCAGTACTTGGTTTTGTTGTTGGTGAGCTACAAATCCAGTTTATGCTTTAATTTTTAAATATAAAAAAACCGGATGAATGAATCATCCGGTTTTTATTTTGCTTTAGATATTATTTTTCAATTGCATGGTCGAGGCTAATACGTCCAGCACCGTGAAGCATCAAGAAGAATAAACCACCTGCCATTGCAAGATTTTTCATAAAGTGGATGCCATTGTTATATTGTGCTGCTGCATCAGCCCCACCTTGGTGAAATAAGAACGCAGTTAAGATGCTAAAGATTCCAAGACCAAAAGCTGCGAAACGTGCTTGGAAACCAAATAACAACGCTAAACCACCACCGAACTCAACCAGAATAACTAATGGTAGAAGTCCACCTGGAACGCCCATTGCTTCCATATATCCTGCAGTTGCTGCATAACCGGTAATTTTCCCCCAACCAGCAGCAAGAAAGATATAAGCGATAAGAAGACGAGCAACAAGGCTAATAAAACTGTCTGCGCCTAGTTGCGTCACGATATTTTTGACCACCACATTTGGATTAAACATATTGCCACCTTTATTTAATGCTTATTTGTTGATGAACTCATTCTAGGTTTGGGACATTGATAATTAAATACTCAAAATCCATATATATCGTTGCACAAATAGGATGATCAATTTGTATATTTTTGATGTTTTATACTGACTTTCTATAGGCTCGCTGCTAGGATTTGAGCACGGTTTACCACTTAATCATCTCATGGAACTTCTTGATTTTATTCTACACGTTGATCAGCATCTCGCCGAATTTATCACAAATTACGGGACGTGGATTTATGGCATTTTATTTTTAATTATTTTTGTCGAAACCGGTTTAGTGGTTATGCCGTTCTTACCGGGTGACAGCTTACTGTTCGCAGCAGGTGCTTTAGCAGCTTCTACAGGCACAATGGACCCTTGGTTACTGGGCATTCTACTCTTCATTGCCGCGGTTTTAGGCGATACAGTGAACTATCATATTGGACGTTTTATCGGTCCACGTGTATTTGAGATGAATTCACGCTTTATTAATAAGCAACATTTAATTAAGACTCAAGAATTCTTCGCCCGTCATGGTGGCAAGACTATTATTTTTGCACGTTTCATTCCATTTGCTCGTACCTTTGCACCTTTCGTTGCTGGCGCTGGCAGCATGAATTATAAGTTTTTCTTAACTTATAACATAATTGGCGCATTCTGTTGGGTAGCTTCTTTTGTCACTTTAGGCTATCTCTTCGGTGGACATCCACTTGTAAAAGATAACTTTACCCACCTTATTTTTGGCATCATTATTATTAGTATTTTACCGGGTGTGATCGGCTTCATACGTCAAAAGCTAAAAAACCGAAAAGCTAACGTTTAAAGACCAATTAGAAAAAACGGAATACCACCGGAAGCATACATAAAATAAGTAACATGGCCGATCCTTTATATAGATGATCGGCCTTTATTTTTTTCATTGATCCCGTCAATAAAGCACGTCCGAAAAACATCCAGAAACTTGCTGCTGGAATAAGAATCAAAGTAAAAGCAGCCAGAACCATGAGAAAATTTTCAGGCGAATTCCATGTTTCAGTGGGGAAAATACCTGCGGCAAAAAGTAAAGACTTAGGATTTTTTAAAGTTGAGAAGAATAATTGACGTGGGCGAATATTACGATGATTTTGGCTAAATTGTTGTAAATGCTTAGTTTTCCATAAACGGAATGCCATCCAGAATACATATAATACGCTAGTGATGTGCAAAATAAGCAGTAGTGCAGGCCAAACCGGATCTGCCAAATGAATGAACACTGCCCAAAAACTAATGCCATAAGCGTAGCCCAACCATTCCATTGGAATAAGCCAGAATGTTTTAGATAAACCTTGTGAGTGAGCGGCGGTTGCAAGTAATGCGTTTGTCGGGCCCGGAATAAGTAAAACAGCCAACATTGCTAATACAAAAAACCAGCTCTCAATCATATAATTTCCACATTAGTAAAGATGCGGCAACATTAAACGAAATGGGCAAAATATAGCAAGTTTAGAGCGTATTCTGATTAGAAAGAATACAAGTTATTCTAAGGCTTATATTTAAAAAATTATTGATTTATAATAATTTTATTATGAAACATTTTGCTAAACTTTATTCATCACAATATGCAATTAGTTAGCATATTGTGATGCAAAACCGATGATTAATTCGTCTTTTTCCGAACAATAATTGGACAATTCTTAAACTGAGCAGCCTGAACAATGGCTTCTTGTTGACCTAATACACGTGAAAGTTCGGTGTTTTTGGTTGAAGAAGATTGTCCCATATTGACAGAGATGGATGGGCCGAATCCCCAACCGCCTCGTCCCCAGCCACCGCCAAGCCCGAGTCCAACACCCATACCTGTACTTTTTGGTGTCTGTACACCATTGTCGATATATTGTTGAATACGGTTATATTCACTTTGTAGTTGCTGGCAACTCAAAGATTGATACTGCGTCGGAGACACATAAGTCGGTTTTACCGTTGTAGCACAAGCGCTCAATAGTAAAGTGGCCGCTGCCAAAGGCACAATATATAAGCCTTTCATCATTTTTCTCTTATCGTTTTGGTTCAATTTCGCTGAACAATGCCTCATAAGACTGAGTCAATTTGTGTTCTGGCGCTAAGTGAGCCAAAGGTAAATTTTTCTGATGTGATTCTTTCATCAAAATCGAAGGCGGTAACATGCTATTGAGCACGGGTAACCCTTCATCTTTTAACTGTTGAACCACTTCCCGAGGTAGTTTTGCTTGGGACTGGAACTGATTCACCACAATTCCTTCAATTTCCAAGCGATCATTATGATCATCTTGCGTTTCGAGAACATTTTCAATCAATGTTTGTAAAGCACGCTTTGAAAAGACATCACAGTCGAAAGGAATCAGAACCTTATCTGCTGCAATTAATGCAGACAATGTGAAAAAGTTAAAGGCTGGAGGTGTGTCAATATAAATGCGGTCATAGCGCCCAACCAAGCTTTGAATAGAGTCACGCAATTTATAAATTTTATGTTTGCTTTCAAGTGCATGTTCAAGAGTACCGAGCGTAGGGCTAGCCGGAAGCACATCTAATTTTGCAAAGGATGTAGAGTGTACAAAACTGTCGAGATCTTTGTTGCGTGGAGCTTTTAGAATTGAGCCCAGTGCGTTCCCAATTAAACCTTTTTGTTGATTATTTCCCAACACATCTTCAAAGAAGTTTTCAATATTTGGTTCTAAAACTGCTTTATCAGCAGCGTATGTTGCTTCTTCGCCTAAAAGGTATTGGCTTGAGTTGGCTTGAGGATCAAGATCGATAACCAAGGTCCTTAAGCCATGTTTGGCGCTAATGGCAGCCAAATTTACAGTAATACTTGATTTCCCTACACCGCCTTTTTGGTTAAACACCACACGAGTTAGCATGTTTCCCTCTACATATTTTTTTACTGTATGCAGTTTAACCTAGAGCTTACGCAAAAAGGCAAAGAATGTAGAACAATTAAGCAAAAACAGGTTTCACTATCACCAAAATAATAATGGCAACAAATGCGATTGCACTAATGACTAAACCCGCACGGCGCTGAGCTAGTAAAATAGTGTCATCCTTTTTAAAGGCTTTCATTAAAGATGATAAAAGCACTAAAAATAAGATAATTTTAGCGTAGAACCATGGCTGTACCTGAAAGTTCTTCATCACCAGTAAAATTGCTCCGGTAATGAAAACCACGGTAAATGACAAATGCTGTAAAGCAACTAAAACTTTACGCCCTGCTGGGTTAGGTTGTTCACCTTGTACACCAATAAATAGTGTTGAAGCGCGTAATACAAAAACCATAAGTGCAGCTGCTACCGCAGTCATATGGATAATTTTAGTGAGTAAATGTGCATCCATAAACTAAGCCCTTAGCTTTTAGCTTTTAGGTGCATGTGCACATTCTGGACTCGCTGGCGCTTGGCCTTGCCACTCACTTGGTAAATAAGCGTGGATTGCTAAAGCATGAATTTGTCCTGGATTCATTAAATCAGAAGCCAAGGCATAAACTTTTTGATGACGCTGAACCAAACGCAAGCCGTTAAATTCTTCACTCACCACAATCACTTTAAAGTGGGATTCTTTACCAGGAAAATAACCACCGTGGCCGGCAGACTCATTAATGACTTCTAAATAGCTAGGTGCAAGGGTCTGTAACCGTTCAATCAACTGTTGTTCAAGGCTCATAGCTTTTCCTTTTACGATTATTCGTATATTTAGACCTAGTATACCCTGTCTACACACAAACAAAAGTTGCTCTTGTACGCTTTAACTTCAAACAAAATGTCTATTTATTCGGCAACTTATCAATAAAAATAACTCTAAATGCTCATTTCTGTTTTTATTTTATGCAATCAGCATAATTATTTGCATAAAGTTGTTGACCCTTGTTTTGCTTAATGTATTATAAGCGGCACGCGGGAATAGCTCAGTTGGTAGAGCATAACCTTGCCAAGGTTGGGGTCGCGAGTTCGAGTCTCGTTTCCCGCTCCAGATTGGTTTTTTTTGAGAAAGTTTTAGTAAAAACTGCTCATATATGCGGGAATAGCTCAGTTGGTAGAGCATAACCTTGCCAAGGTTGGGGTCGCGAGTTCGAGTCTCGTTTCCCGCTCCAAATTCAAAAGGCACTTATCGGAAGGTAAGTGCCTTTTTCTTTTGATCTGTTTATATATTTAGAATTTCAAAATCACTCATTGCCTTGATTTAAGTTAGTTATGTTCGCAAGGTTCTAGAGTTATTCGATGTGTAGATATATAAGGTAATAATTGAAAACAATCTATATTAAAGCTTTCTAGGCAATGACTCTGCTGTAAACATAGGGAAAAGATAAAACTATAATTGTAGATATAACTTTTAAAATGATACTGCTCGGTTCTTTGCACATCATTATTGGTTAAATCGAAAAATTGTATATGTTCAGGTGATACATGAAAGTTGAGCTTCTTTAAATGACGGCTCATTCCTTCACCAGTACATTTAATATAGGATTCTTTTAAGGTCCATATTTGAAAAAAACGCTGATATACACTAGTTGGATTAGTCCATTCATTTTGCTGAATCCATTCAATTTCACTTGGCGCTAACACGCTATCGACACGCCTCCATTCGAACTCATGGTCCATTCTTTCAACATCGACTCCTATTTCTCCTTTTTCTGTCACAGCAAAGACAATAAAGTCCGCTGAGTGACTAAGATTAAAATAAATAGCCTTATTGCCTCGTACAAAAGGTTTGCCGTTAGGTTGTAATTGAATGATGACCTCATGGGGCAAGATACCCAACTTATCTGATAAAACAGACTTCATTAACACACGAGAAATTAAGAAAAGTCGCGCTACATGAGGATGATATTGATCATATCTCAGCTTTTCTGCCGCATTGAGAAAGCTGAGATAATGACTCAATATGAGATGGTTGTTTGGTACCCGTGAAATGGGGCAAACATAAACCTGTACGTTCGCTACATCAGACATCACTAAGCTGTGCTGTAGTGCTGATGTACTTTGTCAGAACTGGTGTAAGGTGATCATAAACCGCTTCTACATGGGTAACGTGTGGATTATGACCTGCACCAGCGATGATATGTACCGGGATATCTGGACTGATTGGGGTAACAATTGGATCTTTCTCTCCCACAATAATCTCGATTTTAGATCGAAGCTCAGAAAGCAAAGCTGTCTGTGCTGCGCGCTGCTGCGGCAAATTAATGTGGTGCATGTACTCACTAATATGCTTAGACACTGACATGCGACGTAGTGAATCCATCGCATATCTCACTGACAGATTTTGTTGCCCCTCTGGATGTAAATCTTTAGCAATCACATCTTTCGGCACAAAACGGAAAATGAGTTTAGATATCGCTTGTATCTGAAACATTTTTGCAGCCTGTGCCTGAACAAAATAAGGCGATATAAGGATAAGGCGTGCAACTTTATCTGGATATTTCTTTGCAAGATTTAATGCAAAAAGACATCCTAATGAGTGGGCAATCACTACACTATTTGGTGCCAAAAGCTCTGCCGCAGTATCAATAAATTGATGGTTATTATCTTCCATCATTTCATAACTACCTGAACGCCCAAGTCCCGGTAAGTCCATCATAGCGACCTGATCATAAGTAATTTTATTGATGATTGGAGACCAACATGCACTATCAAATGGAATGCCGTGTAAAAATAATGCAGAAACTTTTTCTGAACCAACTGGCTGGTTAGTATAAATTTCTGTCCAATAACGGTTCTGATAGCTAAAAGAATTAGGTGTTGGTACTTGCATACGACCAAAACGTGTAAACACCAAGCGATCAATCCAACGAGAAAAATAAGGCATGATACTGATCAAGTCTGCGATGCCCATCTTCGCCGCCATCGCCTCTGCCCCAGCAACATGGTAGTGCTCGGTAGAAATGAAAGAAAGTTGCTCTTTAGAACCGTCAAGTAATACCTCTGGTAATTTCTCGAGCAAAACTTTAGGTATTTGTAAATGTGGTGAGCTAACTCCCAAATGCTCAGCAGCTAGGTGAACTAGGCGATGAAATTTGGGTGTCGCAGGATCAAGCAGCATATATTCCTGAGCAATAGTTTCAGGATAAGACATCGTTCGGATCAAAAAGCTCACGATATACTGCATATTGCATAGAGGTAGGAATGTGTCACGACCACCTGGTAATGCCAGTAAACGTCCCTGATAGAGCTTACCAATCATGTCAGCAATACCAATATATTGCATATCGCCATAATTATAAAAACCATCAATGACTGTCGCCGGATTTATTGCAGTCCATGGCACATTTAAACGCTTACAAGCCTCGATGAAAGCTTGATGCCCTAGAATTTTAGAAGCCTCATAACCACCATGTTTGCAATACAATTCATCAGCCGATTCTTGCGGCGGCGCAGCCACACGATACCCACCAATCCAGATAAATCGCTCAAGCTGCTTCAATGTTGCAGCCCACTCAATCAAAGCAAGCCCTGATTTAATATTGGTACGCTCAGCTTCAGCTTTGCTAATGCCCCAATTAAATGATGCTGCGAGATGATAAATTACATGGATTTTTGTCTGGGCGTCCGATAATAGAGAGTCCAGCTTAAAATCGCGGCTTAAATCATATTCAACAAAAGATATAGATGGATCAGCCAGCCCTTGGGTTGCAATGAAACCTAATAGCTTATCTTTCTTGGTTGCGGCATTACGCAGCGCAGCAATCACCTGATGACCTTCACGCAGAAGTTCAACGATCAATCTGCTACCAATAAAACCTGCTGCACCTGTTACTAATATGGTCTTCCGTGAAAAATTATCTTTTTTTGCGTTATTTAAATTATCCATAAATCACCTTATTAGGTGCTGGGCACTCCAGCATTGTTTTTGAAGCGAGTTATCTTAAAAGTTATATCGAACCTGGGCATACACCAGACTGTTATCTCTAAATTGTCCTAGTACCGTATCATTTCTGCCCCAGAAGCGATCTCCACCTGCATTTAACTGCCAGTGATCATTGAGGTTGTAGTTAATACGTACTCTCAACAATTCATTAGGCTCTGGTGCAAAATAGAATCCTGTAAACTCTAACTTTAAATTGTCATTCAATAGGTTAAGCGCATAACGCAGCATAGCTCCATACTGATCTTGCTCATATTGATCACTAATCGTTTGCTGATAACGGTAGACTGTACTCAATGATGGATTTGTTAGGCTATCGGCAGATTTAAAGTCTTCTGTATGCTTATACACGCCTACTAAACTCAGCGTAGAATTTTTTAATGACCATTCCGGCCCCATAACTATAGTTAAATTATTTTTCTTATGGGTAAGATCTTCGCTGCCATTCGAGTCAGTCTTTGTATATGCAGCTTCACCGCGCCATACGAGATCGTTATGGTTATAACTGAAATCAAACCCATAGACAGACATAGGATTATTTTTCAGTTGCAATGTGGCCTCCCCTGTTGGAGACGCTGAAAGAACTGACAGATCAGGCATATGATCTAAACCTGAGAAATACGATGCCCCTACATCTAGACCATCTACGGAATAATCCCAACGCATTGCAAATGCAGGACGGCTCTTACGGTCTATGTCATACTGAACACCAGCAATCTGACGCAATGGAATCACATCTGAACGACTACGCGGATACCACAATGCCGTCCATTTATTGGTTCCAGATTCAGGAATATACGTCAATTTGATTGCATCATTTCCTAGACGTTGATCTGTCTCGTCTGGTACTAGACGCGTATAGTCACGGGGCGATAGGTTATCCGTTGGGTTAATTCCATCCGCTCTCCCCCAGACGACAATCTGACGACCAACATCGACATAGACGGTCTGGTCCCAATTATATGACGCATACAACTCACGTAAGTTACGATTTACCTTACTCACCTGATCTGGGTTTACAGTGTGGTCCGTTTCGTCTGAAACCACTATGTCGTAATGCAGCTTAAATGCAGGGTTAAATTTGAGTGTACCATTGGACCAGAAACTTGCTTGCCCAATGTTTTTTAACGAACTTAAATCACGATCTGATGACCACACATCGAGTCTAGCTGAGTTTTGGCTCACAAAACTCATTTCGCTGTCATCTGCATAAGTATGCTGCAGTAGCATAAAGCTACTGCAGCATACAAATACCCAATAGGCACCTTGCGTCATTTCTCAAGACTCTGCGGTGAGAAAAGCTTATCGGACAAGGTTTTTTCTGCCGCAAAATCATTGACGATCACTTGCGTCATATGTTGAGTTTGCAGATTCTTCGCCATAGATTTCATGGCCTGCCATCTTGGTTTCACTTTGCCGTAAGGACGGATATCGGTGAATTCAATATGTTTTAATGGTTTGCCTGCTGTATCCCAAATGTCGATGGTTGCTGTAACAAAGTTGTCTTTGAGTATGCACATACGACGTTTGCTATAACCAAAGTCACTCTTCACCGTATTATTGATTGGTGTTGCTTCAATCATGTAGCAATCTTTGCCATTAAATTTGCCATCTGCAAGTTTCGTGTATTTCCAGTCACTGAGCTTATAGCCAAGGACATCACCATAACTAAAGTCCGTACCAATAAAAGCATCACCCTTATTCGCTGATGCAAGACGGCGTACTTTTTTCAATGCAGGCAAATAGACAAACATACTATCGCTGCCTTTTGCATTTTCAATTAACAGCGTCGTGGTTCCTTGGACATCTGCTGGCGAGATAAACTCAGTCAAACGCATGTTGTTCTGAGTATTTCCAGCAAGCTTGGTCATATTTTTAGTTAAACGTACACGTTGCTCGCCATTTTTAGAGGTCAAAATAAATTTGGCGCTAGCTGTTGAAGACAAGAACTTAGAGGCATCATCACTACGATTAACAATATCTTGAACTTCATCTGCATGAGATGTTTTAGGCATCGACATTGTGAGCACTGTACCCAACAAAAGGCTTGTCACCACAGTTTGTGCAACAGGTATGCTCTTCTTCTTTGAAGAAAAGATAAAACGAGGTTTTAATATTAGAATCATTGTAGGTACCATAATTAAGGTTGCAAATACACTGAAAAGCATCGCAATCACAATAAACATTGCGAGCCATTGATGGACGTGAAAGCCTTGTGATAAGGACAATACGCCATACCCACCAGCAACCGCAGTCGCGACAAAAAGAGAAGCCTTACCAGCAGTACTTAAGGTTTTACGGATAGCATCTTTGATATCGCCGCCTTCTTCGCGCAAGATTTCACGCAAGCGATAGAGGAAGTAGATGGCATAATCCGCACCAATACCTACAGCCATGGCCGAGATGAGAGAGTTCGGAATATTGAGCGGAATGTCGAGCCAGCCCATCACACCAAAGATGGCAAGAATTGAGAACAGAAGTGGTGTAAGAACAATCAGTCCCGCTGAAATCGAACGGAAGACCAGTGCTGAAATAAAGAATACGGCAAATGAAATTTGTAGAATGTTCATGAGCTTGCCGTGAACCATCGTTTCAGTTAAGGCAATGGTTTGCGTCACGTCACCACCAAAACTTACTACAGCCTTGTCGCCCAACTGACCCGCCATATATGTTTTTAGCGACTCAAGGATTTCTTTGATGCGGTGATTACTACCTGTTTTTAGCAGAATCGTGATCTTGGCATAACGCTGAGTTGTATCAATGTAAGATTCAAAATCAGTCGGCTCACCAGACATTGAATACAACAGCAGATACTGAGCAACAATATCTTTGGTTGCTGGAACCTGAAAGGCCTGTGGCTGATCAGCATTCATTGCCTGATTCATTCGTTTGATATAGTCCACGATAGAGATGGTTTTACCGACCTCTGGAATTGAGTTCGCGAACTTTTCTGTATTATCAATCGCTTTTAGGATTTCAGGGTTTTCAATACCATCACGAACTTTGGTATCAACCATAATGTAAAGGCTGTTTGTGCCACCGAGAGACTGATTCAAGAATCTGTCGTCTTGTTGCATTGGTAAGTCGCGAGAGAAGAAATTACGGCTATCGTTGTCTACCACAATACGGCTCGTGCCGATAGCAAGTAAGATGCCCATTGCCGCAATCGCAGTCATTAACATCATTCGCGGGCGAACTGACAAAATGACATCACCAATACGGTTTGGAATCCAATCCCAAACTGGCAAGCCTTTGCGTTTGACCTTCACAACCGAAGGTGGCGGCAACATTGAGCGGAGTGCCGGAATAAAAGTCATCTCAATCACCAGCGTACTGATGATCCCAATTCCTGTAAAAATACCAAATGAACGAATCGTGGGAATGTTGAAGGTCAACAGAGAGAAGAATCCAGCCGCTGCAATACCACCAGCCAACACCATAACCGGACCAACACGAACCAAAGACTGCACTACAGCTTCGCTATTGGCAGCTTTAGGCTCCATCCCTTGAGCAATCAGGCGATCAAAATCTTCATAGTAGCGCTTGAGCAACTGCACGGCATGCCCTGCCGCGATGGCCAGAATCAGAATTGGCGTAGGCGAGTTAAAGATATCCATTGGCTGTTTGAACAAGCCCATCATGCCCATACCCCATGCCACAGCCAACAAAGCTGTAACGAGCGGCAGAATCAAACCTTGCTTGCTGCGGAATGCTTCAAAGTGCAATAAACCAATCACTAATACGGCAATCGGGAACAAGATATTGATACGCTTAGAGTAGTCTTCAGCTTTATCCAGATACACAGGATTGCCACCGACACTGATGGTCATATCTTTAGATTGTTCGCTTTCTACGATTTTATTAATCGGGCCCATCATTTTCTGGAAGCCCTCTGGACTTTCCTCAAGCTCAAGCAAAATCGCAGCAGTGCGTTGATCTTTAGATACCACTGAATTCATATAGGTTGGATTCAGTGCCAGCAGTTTTTTCAGGTGATCGATATCTTCTTGAGTGACTGAACTACTCGGCAATAGTTTCTTGGCATCGAACCCTTCTGCATTCGCCTCGATACCTTTTGCCTGACGTGCAGCCAGACTCATCATCGTGGAACGGACCACGCCCGGTGCATTATCAACTTCTTCGGTAATGCGTTTGACTTTCTCCAATACTTGCGGCTGATAAATATCACCCTGCTTCGGAGTAATACCAATCACGACCATATATTTGGAGCCGAATTTCTTTTCAATCAGCTTGGTCGAGGTGATGTAGGGATGCCCTTTAGGTGCAAGTGCATCTGGGTCAATAATAATTTTTACACCAGATGCCAGATATGCCAGAGCAAGTGTTAAGAGCATCACCACAGTCAAGACAATACGGCGGTGGCTAAGAATCCAACGCGCGTATCTCTCCATCATTTGTTGAGTCTTATGAGGTGGTTTATTGGTTTCGAGAGTTGGTTTATTTTCATTGCCAACTGACTCATAGGCTTCACCCTTCTGAGCCAATGCTTGAAGATTGTCGACATCTTTTTTGAACTGGGCGAGCACCATCTTTTTTAGCAGTGCTGGCGGCAATACACCAAAAAAACTACCTGGTTCAGCTTCAAACACCCATTCAATCCATGTACCTTCCGGATGTGGTTTGAAACGGTAAGTACCTGTGTAGTGAAAGGGTCCCTCCACTACTTTAAACGCATACAATTCGTTCGGTACTAGATGTGTAATTTCACCTTTAAAGGACATTTCACGACCAATAAAGCTAAAACCAATCTCGTACTTACTGCCCACACGCGGAGTACTGTCTAGCAGTTCAGAATGTTTACACGATAATTGCCAACCTGCATCATTGGCTGGGTTTGCAAGGTAGTTGAAAATCTTGTCAATCTTGGCCGGTATGAGGAAAGCATGTTCTATGGTCACCATAGTGGTTCTACCTTCTTATATTTCTTATGCAGGAATTGGGTACATCTGATCAATTGTCTGGGCTACAGCTACGACATTCTCAGCGTACATAATTGATGAGTGGTCACCAGGCAAATCGACTTGTGTCAACGTGTCTTTGACTAGTTGATCCCAACCTAAGCTTTCCCCAAAATCCTCTGGCTCATCTTTGGCCTTAACCAAAAGGATTGGAAAATCTTCTGGGTCTGGGAAATAGGTCTGGAGTGCGATGCCATTCGCCAAATAGGTATCAAAGTAAAGTCGGAAATCTGATGGGTCTGCATCGAGAGGCAGAACATTAATGGCCTTAGCTTCTTTAAGTACATGATCAAACATTTGATCTGGACTCAACTCACGCAAATATTGCGCTGGAATCGTCAACTTTTTGCCATAAGGCGCAGCCAAATCACGGGCAAACCAAGACAAAAGCATGGCATCATCGGCATCTTCAGGTACATTTTCTGGAATTGGAGCACGCGTATCAATCATGACAATTCCTGTGACCTGTTGTCCCATTTGACGCAACTGACGGCTAATCTCGTAGGCAATCGCCCCACCGAAACACCAACCACCGAGGAAATAAGGCCCTTGAGGCTGCATCTTTCGCATTTCAGCAATATAGAGCGTCGCCATTTCTTCAATCGCCACTTCCGCAGCATCTGCTTCAATCAGTCCGGGAGACTGAATAGCACGTAGGGTACGGTTCGGATTAAGATGACGCGAAAGCTCCATATAACAGAAGGTACTGCCACCAATCGGATGGAACAGCCACAGCGGTTGTTCATAGGTTCCACGGCGGAGTTCAATTACGATGGACGGCTTGATTTCTTTATTTTCACGAATGATCTCACCCAGACGTTCTACAGTGGAGTACTGTGCTAATAAAGCAACTGACAGTTCAGTACCGAAAGCCTTTTTGAGATGATTGACAAGCTTCACAGCTAATAGTGAATGCCCACCTAATTCAAAGAAATCATCATGTATACCAACTCTCTTGACAGACAAGATCTGCTCAAAGGTAGTACACAGTTCGATTTCAATCGGATCACGCGGTGCAACATAATCATTGCTCTGCTCAAAGATCGGCTCAGGAAATGCCTTACGATCCAACTTATTGTTAGCCGTCATTGGAAACTCATCCAATCGGATAAACGCACTTGGCACCATATAAACTGGAAGATGGATTTGTAGGATCTTTTTTAAACCAGCAATATCAAGCTCTTGTCCAGTTACATACGCCACCAGTTTCTGGTCGTTGTCAGCTGTAGTTTTAACTAGCACTACTGCGTCTGTAATACCGTCGATTTGTTTGAGAACATTCTCGATTTCACCTAGTTCAATACGGAACCCACGAATCTTGACCTGAAAATCCAGACGTCCGTGATGAGTCAAGCGACCATCTGTACGCAGGCAGACTTTATCCCCTGTTCGGTAGAGACGGCCGGCATTTGGTAGAGATGGCAATGTTCTAAATTGGGCATCTGTCAGTTCAGGGCGATGCCAGTAATCAACTGCCAGACCATCACCGCCAATCCAAAGCTCACCCATAACGCCTGGTGGGACTAAACGCTGCTGTTCATCAAGGACATAAAGCTGAGTGTTCGCCAGTGGTTCACCTAAATCAATATACTTTGCATCAGTGATACGAGCCGCACTAGACCACACTGTAGTTTCGGTCGGACCATAGACATTCCATAGACAACCGACTTTACCGAGTAGTTTTTCTGCCAGAATAGTATCTAGCGCTTCGCCTCCACAGAGTGCCGTTAACCCCGCATTGCCGCTCCATTCGCTGTCTAAGAGCATTTTCCAAGTAGCCGGTGTTGCCTGCAGAATATTGATAGGCTTAGCATTTAGATAATCCACCAATTGATTGCCATCTTGTGATACCTCACGTGGGCAAACATGGACCACACCGCCGTACATTAGCGGAATGAGTAATTCAAGAATTGAAATATCAAATGCATACGTGGTGATTGCTAACAACTGAGTTTCAGCAGTTACTTGCAATCTATCATTCATGGATAGCAAGAAATTGATAATTGAAGGATGCCCAATACGGACACCTTTAGGCTTACCTGTCGAGCCTGATGTATACATCACATAAGCAATGTCACCAAAGGCAAGCGTCTCGCGCACCTGTTCAAGTGCCACAACACCAGCTTGATTGATATCTAAGCAAGGCATAGAAACGTTAAGAGCATCCATTAACTCGGTTTGAGTCAAGATGACTTTAGGTTCGGCATCCTCAATGATGTTCTGTAGACGTTCAGTTGGGAAATTAGGATCCAGTGGCACATAAGCTGCACCTGCCGCCCAGATTCCAAGGATTGCTGCTGGCAATAACGCTGTGCGGTCTAACATTAGACCTACACGATCACCTTGAGTAATACCGTGTGCACGCAAATATTCAGCAATACCCGCAATATGTTGACCTAACTCACGATAGCTAACCGTATGATCGTTTGAGGTCAAAGCATGATTGTCACCACGCTCATCAATCTGCTTGAGAATCATTGCGAATAGATCATGCTGAGCATAATCAGTCACCTTTCCACGGAGAGCCTCGAACTGAATGCCATCTTTATAATCAGGAGCGATATCTAGCTCAACGATCTTACGTTCAGGGTGAGCCACCATCTCTGATAGTACAGCTTGCAGCAGTTGCACCATATTCTCGGCAGACTGCGCAGAAAATAGATCAGTGTTGTATTTCAATACACCAACGAGTTCACCTTGATATTCACCGCCCATTTCCAGCGTAATATCCAACTGTCCTTCTTGCTGGCGAACCGGAAAACTTCCTAACGTCAAATCTTGTCCAACCAAAGTGGCCGGAGTCTGGATTGGTAGGAGTAGTTCTTTAAACTCATCCATACCACCCAGACGTTCCCAGAACATTCCTATCTGAGCCAATGGATTAATACTTCCATCACGTTTTGGTGCGACAGCTTCAACTACTCTAGAAAAGGCAACTTTTTGATGTTTGAGGCTTTGTCTTAATTGTTCCTGAACCTGTTGCGTAAATTGACGTAAAGTCTGATCAGCATCGATGTCTATGTGAATAGCAATCGTGTTGACAAACTGACCCAATGCATTACGTAAAGAACGTTCAAGTCGACCTGCTACGGGCGTAGCAATCACTAGATTATTTTCATTAGATAGTTTGTGCAGCAAAATATAAAAGCCAGATAGCACAAGCCCGAACAATGTGATCTCATAATCTTTTGCTAAGTTTACAAGACCAGATGACACTGACTCAGGCACACGGAAAACCAGTGAACTACCTTTATGTTGCTGTACGGCTGGACGGGGGTAATCAAGCGGAATGCTATGCACATGTGGTGCATGCTTCAGTGCATTTTTCCAGAAAATTAAGCTCTCATCAGTATCATCAATCACGCTGCTCTGCTGCTTATCGGCATACTGTGCAAACTCGATTCCGTTCACTGCATCCGACTCTGCAACGAGTCCAAAACGTTTGCTAACGTCTCGCAGCAATAGACCAATTGACCAAAAATCCATGAGCGCATGATGAATCACAAATGCGATTACATAATGATTTTGACCGCGTTCATAACAATGAATACGCCATAACGGTGGCTGAGTCAGGTCAAATGGCTGCTTGGTGTCCTGTTCAACCAATTGCGTCAAATCAGAAGTTTCAATATGACGAGCATCAGAAAAGATGATATTCGGGTACACGCGATCCCAGATGAGTTGCTCAATTCCCTGATCATTGGCTGGCATGCTTACGCGCAGTAGCGGATAATCATGCATTACCGCTTCTAGTATTTCTATTGGCTTGTTACCTAATGGTTGGTTAACCTTCACATCAAAGGCCACCACCATATTGTAGGCACTGCAAGTTGGCTCAAGACGTTGGATATACCAAATGCCAAGCTGCTCTGCAGAAATCGCATGACGCGACAGAACTTCCGGTTCTAGTCGTGCAAGGTTGTTCATGAAGCAACTCCCTGCTGCAACTCAGAAACAAGATATTCAGCCAACGCATTGATTGTTGGGTAATCCCATAATAGTGTTGGCTCAAGTTCTAATTTCGTCAGATCTTCTAAATCCCCAGACACAGACAAAGCAACAATCGAATCAAGACCATAACTGGTAAATTTTTGATCTGGATCAATCGTCTCAGGCTCTACGCGCATCTCTTTAGCGACTAGCGTACGAATGATTGCGCTCCAGTAAGCTTTATCTTTATTCATGGGGTAATCTCCTTTTTAACCGGTTTGGCATCACGCGGTGCCAGTGCAAAATCGATGACAGATAACATGTGATTGGTTGAAATTCGGTCCAGCAGATCTGCCAATGTGCTTTCACGTAGTGACGTCATAGGAGGAGCTGTCTGCCCTTCAGCAGCATTTAAGAAAATGATCAGCCATGCACCATTCTGTAAAGCAGGCCTTAAACCATGGCGGTTAAAAACCCAGAAACCCAACACAGCAATACGAGCGAATAACTCGGCATAGTTACGGGCAAGACTGAAGCGCATCGTTTCAAACTCCTTGCTTTGCTCAGAATTTGAAAAGTAGTCCTGAATTTTTTGATCCAATGAACGCTGTTCAACAAGAAGCTGGTTTGCTCGCTCATGTAGCGTAGCTAGCGTCTCAGCAGACAACCCAACTGTGACATTAGAGTCGTTGAGCATTTCGATGATTGTTTCGAGTGATTCCATCACCAAGTCACCATCTCGGTTGAAAATCTCAAGCTCACGGAAATCAATAGCACCTGTCTCTACCTGTAAGTCATATAACTGGCGATAGCGTGCTTTCGCTTCAGCTTGATTGAGATGGTCGGCTTTTTTACTGCGCCCTTTATTGGCAGATTTGAGCTGAAAACTCAGACTGTCTAGACAGACGGTGCTACTACCGTCAAACACACTGACAATCAGATGGTCCCTGAATGCTTTCTGGAACATTCCATCTGCATATGCATTTCTTAAGAAAAAACGTGACCCAAGCACTGAGGATGTGATTTTGGCAAGCGACTCTACATATTCAGGCACCAGTACCTTGACGATTGGTGACCATGTACTGAACTGATTGATACAAACGTGTAACCCTCGCGCACCAACAAGTGATAACACCTCCGCTGCTAAAAGGTAGGCATAAGCTGTAGCGAGTTGCTCACGTACCAACGGTATGCTGATTACTTTTTTGTTATATAACTCGCGTTCAATCGCAAACTCGGTTGCGATGCGTAGCATCGTATCGCCAGCGCCTAGAGAGAAACTACTGCAATATGCACGTGTTACCTGTAGAGTTTTGAGTCCAAGTTCTAACCCCTGGCCTTCTTCACCGATCAGGGCATCTTTATGAATTTCAGCGTTATTAAAACCAATACCGCTGATATCTAAACCACGCATGCCCACTGTTGGCAGGCGGTTCAGGCTATACGTACCTTTAGAAGCCATATGACGCTTATCGAGCCAGAATGCACTTAAACTACGTGGTCCACGATCGTTCGATGTTTTAGCGATTAGACTTAAAGAGTCACCTAGAGTGGCGCGATTGATCGACCATTTCTCGCCATTTAAGACGTACTTACTGTCGGAAGGTTGCGCAGTCACTTCACTAGATAACAGGTCAGCACCATGCGCTTTCTCACTATAAGCCAGCGCTGGAGCAGCACCACTTAAAATTCGGTTAGCGATGTTTTGGCATTGGCTCTCATTACCACCGATCCATACGATCACAGACCAAGCATTCGTGCTATAGGTCGAATTGATGGTCAGATCGCGTCGTGCCAACACGCGATGCAGATATAACAACTCTTCACCAATTTCCATACGGCCTCCAAGCTCTGAAGGCACATAAAAACGGTTCATACCCACAGCATTCAGAAAATCAACAGCTCGCTGAGGGTATTGCTCTTTCTCATCGCGCTCGATAGCTGCGGACCAAGAAAAATCATTATTGGTATCATGTACGGAGCCTAAAATTTGCTCCAGACGAGCAGCAGATTGAAACTGCCGCAAATTGGACGTAAGTGACATGGATTTTCACTCAAAGATTTAAAAGATAAGGGTTAAAACAAAGCACTTTTCAGACGATTAAAAATCAGCGTGCGTACTTCACGTTCCTTGATCATTGAGTTGAGTAGATTGGAGCTATAACGAATCAGCTGCCCCCGCTGCTCACGATCACGGATGACGTCTAAGCCGTTCTTGACATAGTTTCGAGCAATCACCGTTCTACGGTTTGGATGGGTTAAACAGACCAGTTGACCGCGTTCGATCTGCTCTTTAATTTTTCTTCTTCTAATTTTGCCGCTAGTGGTCTTATTTATTCGGCCTTGGTGCAGTAAATAGACACCGTCTACAGGCAAGCCAATATCAGCCGCCACTTGTTCTTTAACTTGAGTTCTGATGGTTTCAAAATTAAGTGTTTTATCTAAGGACTTTTTCTTAATCTCAAGTACAACCGTAACCCCTTCAGAATCAGCAAAGTTCACTGCCGCAACACAACCTTTACGAACAGCAGGATGTGCCATCTCAACAGAGCATTCGATATCTTGCGGATAATAGTTTTTGCCACGAATGATAATCACATCCTTAAGGCGGCCGGTTATATAAAGGTCTCCGTTTTTGATAAAGCCCATATCACCCGTTCTTAAGTAGTGTACTTGGCTAGGTTGTCCCGCCTCATCAAGGATCGTTGCTTCAAAGGTTTCCCGATTAACTTCCGGCTTTTGCCAGTAACCTGCAGTGACACTCTCACCTGCTAGCCAGATTTCACCGACTTCATGAGCCGCTACCTCTTTACGGGTATGAGGATTAACGATACGACAATCAATATGTTTCGAGATCTTGCCACAACTCACTACTTGCACGGCTGTCTGATCTTGGCTGGTCTGTACCAAATGGGCATTTAACTTGTCACGATCAAGTGAAATTGCATTGAGAGGGCCAGTTACGCCACTGACTAAGAGCGTCACTTCTGCCAAGCCATAACATGGCAAGAAAGTATCAAGTCGGAGCCTTGATTGTGTATTGAACTTCTCCATGAAGCGTTGCATAACATGGGCCTTGATCGGCTCGGCACCATTAAACAGCACACGCACACGGCTTAGATCAAGCGCTGCAGCCTCCTCATCAGTGATGCGATGTAGGCACAATTCATAGGCAAAGTTTGGTCCACCACTAATCGTGACGCCTTTTTCACTAATAAATTGTAGCCATTTAAGAGGTTTTCGAATGAAGTCCAGCGGCGACATGACATAACAAGTCAGTCCCACATATACGGTTTGCAAAACCGAGCCAATCAACCCCATATCGTGGTAAACAGGCAGCCACGTCAGGCCAACATCTTCTGGTTGTGTACCAAAAGCTTCGGCAATCATGACTTCATTGGCCATAATATTTTTATGAGTAACAATTACGCCTTTAGGCCAGCCTGTTGAGCCTGAGGTATATTGAAGGAAGCAGATATCTTTTTCAGTAATAAGCGGAAAATCTTTTTCCACCAAGTCACGCTGCAATTCGGCATCAACAGCATGTAATATCAAATTTTCATTTTGAGCTTTTAGTGTGATAAGACCTGCGAGCTCAAGAATCTTTTTTGTCGTGAGTACAATCTTAGGCTCACAGTCATTCATAATATTCAAAATATTAGAAAAACCATTACGGTTAAACGGTAAGCTGACTGGTACTGCAATAATTTTAGCTTTCAGACAGGCAAAGAACGATACGATAAAGTCCAACCCAGGTTCGAACAGCAATACGGCACGGTCACCACTGTCTACAATACTCATTAATATTTGGGCTTGATGTTGAACTCGCTCATTCAAATCTGCATATGTCAGAGATTGAATACCACCAGACTGGCGTCCCAAATACTCAAAAGCGATCTTATTTCCATTTAATTTTGCGTGGGATTCCAAAGTTGCAATGATATTATCCGTACACATTACAGCCATAACTTACTCCGATTAATTATAATTAACCTTTAAAATCTGCTAATTCAGAAACGACATTTCTTGCTAGGTTTCTTAATAAAGAATAAATATACTTTTTATTTAAAATATAAATTCACATTATATTTTATGTGTGAGTGTTATTTATTACACCTGTAAGTGTTTACAGGTTAGTGGTCTCTTATCGAAAATTAAGAAGCTAAATCCTTTATATGAATCATTTTTTGTTCAGTTATATATTTTCAATTTCTTATCATTATTTAAAATTAGCGTCCCACCTATTCTTAATTTAGATACGCACAAGCCAAGATTTTGAAGGTTTTTACTCTTAAACAGTTTCTTTTTTATTACTTTTAACTATAGAGTAAATATTTTCAAAAATTTATAAAAAAATATAGATTAAAAATCAAACTATTATATTTATATAGGCACATATAAAAAATAAATATTTAAGAATACAGCATAAACATAAATAAAAAATTTTATTTTAATATTGAGATATACTTATTATATTTCCTTAAATCTAAAATATTTAATTAACTTAAATCAATCATATAAAACTTAAAATTATTTATTTCTTTTAATTTTAATATTAAAGTCCTGTGTTATTTATACTCTCTACAAAAGCCCTAGCATTACAGCTCGAATAGCTGCTGAAATTTTATTATTTACATTTAACTTTTGCATGGAATTACTGAGATGGAAATTTACGGTTCTTTCAGTTACCCCAAGAATCTGAGCTATTTCTGCTGACGTTTTGCCTTCGGCAGTCCAACGTAATGCCTCTTTTTCCCTGTTCGTTAAATAAAGATTGAATTTAGCAAACTCTACATCATTTACTATTTTAGCAATGCTGGAATGCACTGTTTGAGTTAACCAGTACATATTCGTATATTGTGCTTTTTGCTCTTTTTCTGATAACTGGTCGTTGGATCTTGCCAGTGTTAGCATTCCTCGGGTCCCAATAAAATCACGGCTTGACTGAGCCCAACCGACATTTAAACCATAAGAACGCGCTTCCTCCCAAAAATCTTTTTCTGCCTGTGTCTTTGCAGATTGACTCGACCAAACAAGAGGTTGAAGTGATACCATACAATGCTGCACAGTTGGATCTATCTTCACATATTGCCGTTCCACATAACGTTTCTGCCATGCTTCTGGATAATTATTCAACATAATCGTTTTTGGTTCAGCAATAGATAAGGGTGATTGCATACCATAAGCGCAATAGTCAAATCCGAGCCTTGATGCGGTAGATTTAACGATCTCAAACAACTGGTATTCATTTTTTACCACCAAAAATGCTGATAATAAATCCTCTTGCCAACTTTCCATTTGCTCTCATTAGACTCCATTCACAGACTATTTTTTATTCGGTTGCATATTGTGAATCCAAGCAATCAAATTGAAGTGTAGGTCTAATCTTTTACCGTAATTTCAATAAAGTCCTTCAAAAATCTAAAAGATTCTGAAGTTGCTAAATATATTTTCGGTGCCTACTCTTCTATTAGAGCTCTCAATTAAAGATTTTGAATTCATCATCCAATTAACAACACTTTTAAGCCCGAAATGGTTGCAAATTATTCAGATAAACTAGATGTCTGAAAGCTTTCAAGGTTGTTATATTTCATGCGCAGATTATGCTTTAAAAATTAAAATTTACACGATGCATTTTATTCCAAAATATATATTTTTTTAATTTATAAAGAGGTCGACCACTTAATCTTTATAGTATGCTTTTATTAATTTAATTAAATAATATTGTCTATCAATTATTCGATATCTCCAATTTTCTTATTTTTTATATATAAAAACTAAAAATAATTATAATATTTTAAAAACCAATCAATTACTGT
This sequence comes from Acinetobacter sp. FDAARGOS_494, assembly GCF_003812225.1. Taxonomy (NCBI): domain Bacteria; kingdom Pseudomonadati; phylum Pseudomonadota; class Gammaproteobacteria; order Moraxellales; family Moraxellaceae; genus Acinetobacter; species Acinetobacter sp. FDAARGOS_494. The sequence continues at coordinate 1,803,727 of NZ_CP033866.1, read as the reverse complement.
AGAAATCCCTATACTTGTAATTATTATTTGAGTAGTAGCAATATTGACTATCTAATAAGCTCCAACGAAGGAGTCTCTTTAAAAAAAATAACTTTTTACCCGAAAATTTCTCTAATAAGAAGAGCTTAAAGATGTGCTAACAAATTACAGTTAACCTGTTAAATATAACAGTATTTTATTGGCAAAAATTTATGTTATTTATTCATTAAATCTTAATTTAGGGTACTTAAGCAGGTAGCATGGTTAGCATACCCCCTCATTTCTCTATCTCAATAGATGGTTTTATTCGAATGAATGAAAACCAACTCATGAGTTATCCTCTCCAACACATCATCTCTACCGTTGAATCTAGACATACTGAAGCGTCTCAAATTTTCTATTATGGTTTTACTGAATGGGCAACTTCACAAACTCCAGCTATAAGTACCGGATGGGATTGGGAACTCATTGAGAATAATGGCATCACTACCGTAAAACGAGTGGGGTTACCTCGAAGCAATATCATGATTGTTGATGTATCTGGTATGGATATCGGATTTGATATTAATGAAACATTACTCGAGAAAAAAATAGATACTTTGTTCTGGGAACCGTTTATTTATGCCCAAATCAATACGTCCTTAACCGAGTCTTCATTAACTCAAACCTTCTCTTAGAAACCTGTAAATTCTTACAGTTACCGCCTTTCCAGCTGTTCAGTAAAGTCACTTGAAAAATAAGTGGAAGCACTTGTAATGAATATTATTGCTGGATTTCAAAACAATTTTTCAGAAGGCCTATATACCAAATTTAAAAGTTACCGCTACAGGGTATTTGTTGAATATTTGGGTTGGGAGTTGAACTGTCCAAACAATGAAGAACTAGATCAATTTGATAAAGTCGATACAGCTTATGTCGTGGCTCAAGACAGAGAATCTAATATCATTGGTTGTGCCAGATTACTACCCACCACACAACCCTATTTACTCGGGGAAATATTTCCCCAACTTCTCAATGGAATGCCTATTCCCTGCTCACCAGAAATTTGGGAATTATCAAGGTTTTCAGCCGTAGATTTTTCAAATCCGCCTTCCTCTAGCAGTCAGGCTGTGTCATCACCTGTCTCAATTGCAATTCTGCAAGAAGCAATCAACTTTGCAAGAGAACAAGGCGCAAAACAACTCATTACGACTTCTCCTCTTGGAGTAGAACGTTTATTACGTGCTGCGGGTTTTCGTGCCCATCGTGCAGGTCCACCAATGACGATTGATGGATATTCGATGTTTGCATGCTTGATTGATATCTAATTTCTTATATAAGACTCATGCCTATCCATGGGGCATGAGTCCTAATTTTTACATAGCAATCTATACATATGACCGAGCAAGATGAGTGCATATCAATCAATCTTGGTTTTTAGATTTAGGTTTGCTTTCTTATAATAAGTCTCATCCTTTTTATAGCTCCAATCACGCGGCATAAATGATGTCGATATAATCGCAACTACAGCCATACTTCCGATATAAAACATAATTAAATATGGATTGCCTTGCCCAATACTGAGCAGTTTAGTGGCAATCATAGGAGCTAAACCACCACCCAAAACACCTGCCAACTGTACCGAAATCGAAATACCGCTATAACGAATTTCAGCAGGAAATTGACGAGCAAAAAGCTGAGCTTGTGGCGCATACATAATCGGGAACACCACACCAATTGCCAAAACAATTGCCGTCCAGACCAGTACCGGATCTTTGGTATTGAGCATGCTAAAAAATGGATAAGAATAAAGTGCCAATACACATAGACCAAACATAAACATATTGCGTTGACCGACTTTATCGGACAAATGTCCGCATAACGGTGTCATAAATAAAATCACGGCTGCACCGCAAATAGTGGCAAATAAAATGTCTTGTCGTGGAATACCTAATTGTGTGGTGGTGTAAGCTAACGTAAAGGTTGAAGCAATATAGAACCATGCATTTTCAGCAGCTCTCGCCAAAATAATAGTGATAAGTTGTTTTGGATGGTTTTTAAAAACCTGAAAGGCCGGAACTTTGACTTCTTCGGACTGTTGTTTTACTTTCTCAAAGTCTGGTGACTCAGGCACTTTTACACGAATATACCAACCCACTGCCAGTAAAATAATGCTGGCAAGAAATGGTAATCGCCAGCCCCAGCTAAACAATGCTTGCTCAGGTAATAATGACACCAGTCCTAGTGCGATTGAGGCGAGCATTAAGCCCCCACCGGTACTGGCTTGAGGTAAACTTCCCCAGAACCCTTTACCACCTTCAGGTGCATGTTCTACTGCCATAAGCACGGCACCGCCCCACTCACCGCCCATGGCCATACCTTGAATAAATCGCAAGATCACCAAACCAATTGCAGCCCAATATCCAATTGATTCGTAAGTCGGTAATAGGCCAATCAATACGGTTGGAATTCCCATGAGCATCAGCGTTAGCAACAACATTGACTTACGGCCAATCTTGTCACCGAAATGGCCAAAGACTAAACCACCTAAAGGCCGCCCAATAAACCCAACAGCATAGGTTGCAAATGCTGCAAGCACACCTGTAAGTGGGTCCAGATTTGGGAAAAATAACTTGTTAAAAATGAGGGCTGCTGCTGCACCATAAACAAAAAAGTCATACCACTCAATCGTGGTGCCGACCATGCTAGAGATGCCTGCTAATCGATGTGACGACTTTTTAGGATGTGAACCGTTTCCATGTATTGTTTGCATCGTAATGTCCTTTTTAGATTTTCTTGTTTTGTCTTTTTATGCTTATGATCTGTCCTGACCATAAGCATGTTCAGGTCTCGCTTGATCTCCTTAAGCTTTTTATATGTTTGAAAAATGGTTTAGCTTAGTTTTTCTAAAATTTGTTCCAGCTCAGGATTACGTTCTTGCCACCGTGGTTGTCTATCTTTATCAACAATGAGCGCACGAACGCCCTCAATAAAGTCACCATGCTCAAACCAGATATCCTGTAAGTCACGCTCAAGCTGCATACACTGCTGTAGTGAAAGTCCACGGCCTAAATGTTGCAGTTTCAAGCTGGTTTGTTTGGCAATAAATGAACGCTGCTGCAAAATACTAAGCATTTTACTCGCCCAAGTCTTTAAGCTCTCATCCTTTTCATTTTCAAGGCTTTGTTCGATCTCATCTAAATGCTGATATCCGAAGTGTTTACGGATACCTTCTGCCAACTGTTTGAGCTCACTTTCGGCAGGACGAGTAATAAATCGGGTAATGATGTGTTCAATTCCCTCTTTGCTTAAGCTTGGCGCTTCGACGAGAGCGTCTTGTAAAGCTTGTAACTGCTCGCTTGGCACATGGTAGTCAATTAAGTCGAGATAGAGCGCATCACTACTGCTGATCTGCTCACCCGTAATTGCCATATAAACGCCAATATCATCAAGGCGAGACAGGAAATGAGTTGCGCCAACGTCCGGGAAAAAACCAATCGCTGTTTCAGGCATGGCAAATCTGGACTTTTCACTGCTTACCACAATGTGACACGCCTGAGCCAAGCCAAAACCACCACCTAATACATAGCCATCAAGCACAACGATGATTGGCTTTTCATATTCGCGCAGTGTATTGAGCATTTTATATTCGGCACTAAAGTAGCCTTTGTAATCGGCTGTGCCATTTTTATAACTGTCGTAGAGATAGCGAATATCGCCACCTGCACAGAAGGCTTTTGGGCTATTTGATTTGATTAAGATCGCCTGAACAGCAGCATCATTTCGCCACAACTCCAATTGGGCGCCAATTCCTTCAATCATATCTAACGACAATGCATTAAGATGAGTCACACGATCTAAGGTGATCACGCCAAGCTTACCTTGTCGCTCAATCATTAAGTGATTTTCTGTATTCATTTTATTGATCTCTTACTGATTTTTAAAATTTGCCTGCCGTTTTTCAACAAATGCCTGCATGCCTTCTTTTTGGTCCGTAGTTGCAAAAATGGAGTGGAACATGCGACGTTCAAAACGTAAACCTTCGGTGAGATTCACCTCAAAAGCTCGGTTAATGGTTTCTTTGAGCATCACGTTTGCAGTTAAAGACCGTGCTGCGATTTTTTCAGCGGCTTGTAAAGTTTGTTCAAGTAATTCTTCTTTACTAAACACACGTGCAACCAAACCACTTTGTTCTGCCTCTACTGCGCCCATTTGACGAGCGGTAAGGCACATTTCCATTGCTTTAGCTTTACCAATGGCATGGGTTAATCGTTGTGTCCCACCAATACCCGGAATTACCCCTAAAGTGACTTCGGGTAAACCAAACTTGGCGTTATCAGCACAATAAATAAAGTCACACATGAGTGCTAATTCACAGCCACCACCCAATGCATAGCCACTCACCGCAGCAATTAAAGGTTTACGGCGCTGTGCAATACGGTCTGCAAGATGAAAAAAGTCATCTAAATAAATATCGGGAAATGCCAAATCGGCCATTTCTTTAATGTCGGCCCCTGCGGCAAAAGCTTTTTCTGAGCCGGCTAATACGATGCAGCCAATTTCGCGATCTTTTTCGAGTTGATCTAATGCCTGATTAATTTCGCTAATTAATTCACTATTTAAGGCATTGAGCGCTTGAGGGCGATTTAATGTAATCAATCCAACCCCATTACGCTTTTCTAATAAAATACTTTGCCACTGCATTATTTATTCCTTGTTCTGATTTTATAGACTACGTGCAATCACTAAACGTTGAATATCACTGGTGCCTTCGTAAATTTGACAAATACGCGCATCACGATAAATACGTTCAATTGGAAAGTCTCTGAGATAGCCATAACCACCAAACACTTGTAGCGCACTCGAGCACACACGTTCCGTCATTTCTGAAGCAAATAGCTTGGCCATTGAGGCTTCGTTGAGACACGGTTGACCTGCTTCTTTGAGACGTGCAGCGTAGTGAACCAGTTGTCTCGCTGCTTCGATTTCTGTTGCCATGCTAGCAAGACGAAATGCGATGGTTTGATGCTCAAAAATTGGTTTTCCAAAAGTAATACGCTCTTTGGCATAGCGAGTTGCTTCTTCGAGCGCCGCACGTGCTAGACCGACTGCTTGTGCAGCAATACCAATACGTCCACCTTCTAAATTGGCGAGAGCAATTTTCAGGCCTTCACCTTCTTTACCCAGCATGAGACTTTTATGGATGCGTACATCTGTCAGCGCAATTTGGCAGGTATCTGAAGCATGCAGACCCAGTTTTTCTTCAACGCGAATCACTTCATAACCCGGTGTCTCGCGAGGAACTAAAAAGGCACTAATGCCCTTTTTACCTGCGCTCGGATCGGTCACAGCAAACACGATAATGACGCCGGCATTATTACCCGAGGTAATAAATTGCTTGGCACCATTTAAAATGTAATCGTCACCATCTTTTACCGCACGGGTCTTGATGGCTGCTGCATCTGAGCCAGTATGCGGTTCGGTTAAGGCAAAAGCTCCAATCATTTCACCTTGTGCCAAAGGTTTTAAAAAGCGCTCTTTTTGCTCGTCAGTCCCAAATTTTAAAATAGGCACACAACCAACCGAGTTATGTACACTCATAATGGTCGAGGTTGCACCATCCGCTGCTGCAACTTCCTCGAGTGCCAGTACATAGGCTAAGTTACCCGTGTCTGAACCACCCCATTCCTCTGAAACAAGCATTCCCATAAAACCGAGTTGTCCCATTTGAGTCAGAGTTTCTTTTGGAAAAGTTCCATCTCGATCCCAATCACTGGCATTAGGCTTGATTTGTTCTTGGGCGAAACTTTTCGCCATATCACGAATGAGTAATTGTTCTTCGGTAAATTGCATTATTATTTCCTTTACCCTGCTTTAGCTTGTTGTTTAGCAATTTCTTGATTACGCAATAAAAAGCGCTGAATTTTGCCACTTGGAGTTTTAGGTAATTCACTCACAAATTCAACTAATCGTGGGTAAGCATGAGCAGAAAGTCGTCTTTTAACAAACTGGCTGAGTTCTTCAGCAAGCGCATCTGAAGGTTGTATGCCCGCAGCTAAAATTACAAAAGCCTTAACCACTTCAGTGCGATCCGGATCAGGCACGCCTATTACTGCGGCTTCAATCACAGCGTCGTGTTCAAGTAGTGCGCTTTCTACATCGAAAGGTCCAATACGATAACCCGATGTGGTGATCACATCATCGCTACGGCCGACAAAGCTCATACTGCCATCGGCATGTAGCTCGGCAGTATCACCCGTTAAGTAGTAATGACCGATGAAAGGTGATTTACGACTTTCTTTATAGCCACCAAACCACATCATTGGAGATTGGCTAATGTCGACTGCTAAAATTCCCGGTGTGTCTGGCGGAAGTTCTTCACCTTGTTCATTAACAATCGCAACACGATAGCCCGGACTTGGAAAACCTGCTGAACCAGCATGAATTTCATGTTTTAAACCATGATGATTACACACCACCATGCCCACTTCAGTTTGCCCATAGTGGTCATAAATTGGAGCATCAAGGACCTGTTTAAACCAACGAATTACTTCTGGATTTAGCGGCTCTCCTGCACTACTCACCACACGGAATTGTCCTTTTAACGGCGCCATTTGTGCTGGGTCAGCTGCCATCATCATGCGGTAAGCGGTTGGTGCACCTGCCAAGTTGTTAACTTTATAATCTTTCACAATTTGGCATAGACTATCGGTACTAAAACCGCCTTCATAGAACAAAGTGGCATGGCCTAAAAATAACGGTCCAGTAATCGCATAGTACAACCCATACGCCCAACCCGGATCTGCAATATTCCAGAATGAATCCTCTTCGGTTAAACCAATGGCATCTTGCATATATCGACCAAAAGCAATCAATGCTTTTAGTGGCACTTCCAATGGTTTCGCTGGTCCTGTAGTGCCAGACGTAAACATAAGCAAGAAAGGATCTTGGATGCTGCGCATGACTAGATCACATTGATCAGACTGCTGCTTCACTTCATTCCAGAAATTAAAATCACCTGCTTTAAGCGGAGTACCTTGTGCATCAGCCACTGTCATAATTGCAGGGCACTTTTCAATTTCGTCGAGCTTGCTACGGTTGCCCATATCGGTCACCACTAGCTTACTTTGAGCAAGTTGAATACGGTGCTCAATCGCTTTGGGACCAAAGGCAGTAAATAGGGGTTGATACACCGCACCAATTCTCCAAGCCGCCAAAATAGTCACAATCAGTTCAGGTGTTCTTGGCAATAAGCCTGAAATACGGTCACCCGCTTTTACACCTTGTGATTTTAAAAAGTTAGCAAACTGACTCGACCATTCTTTTAGTTCACGGAAGGTATATTGTTCTTTGCGACCGTCTTTTCCTTGCCAGTACAGCGCGATCTTGTCGCCATCTGCATGTCTATCACAACATTCATAACATGCGTTCAGTGCATCGAGTGAACCTGACAACATCTGTTTAGCAGTGCTTTCCAAATCGAAAGCCTGTACAGCATTTTGATAATCCATCATATCTTTTCCCTCAGTCCGGATTTGTTGTTATTCACGACAGGGTTTGATTTATTCGTTTAAAGCCATCCTTTGGCTTTACCGTTATGCCTCTTGTGGCAGGTATTGTTGAATAATGCTCGAGAAATCGAGATGAGCATTACCACGCATACACATTTGCTGATAAAGCTGTTGCACCATACCACCTAACAAAACCGGCTGTTTCACTTGGCCTGCGGCTTCTACAGCGAGTCCTAAATCTTTTAGCATTAGCTGTGTCGCAAAACCGTCTTGATAGCCTCGAGATGCGGGCGCATTTTCATTAATATGTGGCCATGGGTTACATACATCCGAACTCCAGCAACGGCCACTTGAAGTATTAATTACACCTGCCAATGCTTGTGGGTCGATGCCTAACTTCACACCGAGTGCCATGCCTTCGGCCACCGCAGCCATTGAAATTCCTAAAATCAGGTTGTTGCAGATTTTGGCAATTTGACCTGCACCGACATCACCACAGTGAACAATATTTTTGCCCATGTGGCTGAGCACAGGTTTCACCTCATTAAAGGTTTGTTCATCAGCACCAACCATGAAGGTTAAGGTTCCTGCTTGAGCACCAATGGTTCCACCAGAAACTGGTGCATCACAAATTTTAATATTTTTACTCTGTGCAACAGCAGCAATGTCTTTAATGGTTTGCGGGTCAATGGTGCTGCTATCAATGCATAAGCTACCTGCTTTTAGCACTTCCAAGACACCATTTTCACCCAAGTAAACCTCTTTAACATGCTTCGCCGCAGGCAACATGGTAATGACCACATCTGCTTGTTTAGCTGCATTCTGTGGGCTGTCGCAGACCACACCACCTGCCTCGGCGAAGTGCTGAATAGCAACTTCACTGAGGTCGTAACCATAAACTTTGAGTCCGGCTTTTAGTAGGTTTTGGGCCATTCTGCCGCCCATATTACCTAGACCGATAAAGGCGATATTCATCCGTGATCCCCTTAACGTAAACTAATGGTTGTATTTACACCGCCAACTTCATGGCTATCTTCAAACCAGCGACTGGTAATCGTTTTGGTTTGGGTATAGAACTGCACAGCCTGTTTGCCGTATGGTCCTAAATCACCTAGTTTTGAGCCTCTTGAGCCGGTAAAACTAAAGAAAGGCACTGGTACAGGAATTGGAATATTGATACCGACTTGGCCAATATCGATGAGGTTTTGGAAAGTACGTGCAATGGCACCGCTTTGTGTGAATAGACCTACACCGTTACCAAATGGATTGGCATTGATCAAAGCAATCGCTTCATCGAGTGTATCGACACAAATAATTGAAAGTACCGGGCCAAAGATTTCTTCTTTATAAATACGCATGTCGGTATTTACGCCACTAAAAATCGTGGCACCCACAAAGTTACCTGACTCATAACCTTGTACTTGAACATTGCGACCATCGAGTAGTAACTCTGCACCTTGCTCAACACCGCTATTAATCAAGTCAATTACACGCGCTTTGGCACGTTTTGAAATCACTGGACCAATGTCAGTATTTGGTTCATGACCTGCATTTACTTTTAGAGTTTTGGCTTTTTCAACTAACTCTTGAATCCACTGTTTACTGTCACCAACCATCACTGCAACCGACAATGCCATACAACGTTGTCCCGCTGCACCGAATGCTGCACCTACTAAAGCGTTTAAGGTTTGTTCCTTATTGGCATCCGGCATCACAACTACATGGTTTTTTGCACCCATCATGGCTTGCACACGTTTGCCATGCTGCCCTGCAAGGTTATAAACATGTGTTCCAACCGCTGTTGAACCTACAAATGAAATCGCTTTAATGTCTTTATGCGTACATAAACGGTCAACCACTTCTTTACCGCCATGCACAACGTTCAGCACACCTGCCGGAATACCTGCTTGAATCGCAAGCTCAACCAACATCATGGTCGATAATGGATCTTGTTCTGATGGTTTTAAGACAAAAGTATTGCCGCACACGATTGCCATTGGGAACATCCAAAGCGGGATCATGGCTGGGAAATTAAACGGCGTAATACCCGCACAAACACCCAAAGGTTGTTGCAAGGTATACGTATCTACACCACGTGCTACACCTTCAACATATTCACCCATTTGTAAAGTACCAACTGAGCAGGCATGTTCAACCACTTCTAGACCACGTTGAATATCACCTTCGGCATCTGCCAAGGTTTTACCTTGTTCAGCCGTCAATACTTGTGCAATGTCTTTCATGTTGGCACGGATCAAGTCTTGTAGCTTGAGCATGATGCGCATACGTGCCTGAATTGGAGTCTGGCGCCACGAAGCAAAAGCATCTTGTGCAGCCTGAATAGCAGCGTCGACTTCTTCAACCGTTGCAAAAGGCACGCGGCCAATCACTTCCTGAGTTGCAGGATTAACAATGTCTTGCCATTCTTGTGTTTTAGATTCGATAAACTGTCCGTTAATAAGTAATTTAGCGGTGTCCAATTCGATTTTCTGGATTGTGTTCATAACCTCTCCGTAGGTCATATTTTTATTGTGTTCAGTTATTAGAAAATACTTTTCTATGTATTTTCTTTATTCAGGTTTTATTTGAGACTAACAAAGAAATCTTTGACCACCAACGCAAATTCATGCACGATTGTTGTGCAAATATGCACAGGGACAATAACAAAAATGAAAGTGGATTGGGATCATCTACAGTTTTTTCTGGTTTTAGCACGCACTAAAACTCTAACCAATGCTGCACGTATTATCGGTGTCGAGCACAGTACGGTGGCTAGACGGATTCAGGCTCTAGAACTTGCTTTGGGTACCACGCTATTTAAGCGTGAAGCAACGGGCTATGAGTTAACTCTCGAAGGGATGGCACTTGTCCCTCGAGTTGAACAAATGGAACAAGCTTTCTTACAAATTGAAAAACCACATCAACCTTTGCAAGGTCGTGTGCGAATTGGCACACCTGAGGGTTTTGGAACTGCATTTTTAGCCCGCTTACTGGCTGAGTTCTCCATCCAGTATCCTCTGCTTACCATCGACCTGATACCCGTACCAAAAATGATTAAGCTCTCGCACCGTGAGGCAGATATTGTGGTATCGATTGAACGCCCAACCTCAGGGCCTTATATCATTACGCGCTTATCTGATTACTGTTTAAAAATTTATGGTAGCCAAAACTATCTAGCGCAAAACCCACCAATTCGCCGTCTGGAAGATTTAACCCAGCACCGCTTTGTGAACTATATTGATGATCTGGTGTATAGCCCCGAGCTATATTGTCTAGAACGCTTACCTTTAAAACTTAACGCGAACTTTCGCAGTAGCAGCATTTTGGCGCAACAAATTGCGGTCAGCGCAGGCGCAGGTCTTGCAATTTTGCCCAAGTTTTTGGCAGATGATAAGCCTGAGCTTGAAGAGGTGTTAGAACAACAAGTTCGTTTTACCCATACCTTCTGGATGCTGACCTTTGTTGATTTACAACATGAGCCGCGCATTAAACTGGTTTGGGATTACTTGCGTAAACAAGCCGATAAATACCAACATTTACTGGTTGATTAAATAATAAATAAAAAGCCAATCATATGATTGGCTTTCTGGTAAATCGAGACAGGTTAATTAAAAGATTTCTTGACCTAATTTTCTCATACGCGGCTTATAGAACGCATAATAGGTCACACTTAAAACTACTAACCATACTGGGCTAACGTATAACGCTTTTAAGGTATCTGGCTCTAATGCCAAAATCACCAAGGTAAACAAGAAGAATGCAATAACGGCATAAGCCATCAACACACCGCCCGGCATTTTGAAGGTAGATGCTGCATGTAACTCTGGGCGAATTTTACGATAACGTAAATAACACGCCATGATTAAAATCCACACGCTAATGAATAAAATCACACAGAGCGAACTTGCCAAAGTAAATGCTTCCATTGTGTTTGGAACAAAGTACTGAAGCACCGCTCCGCCCATAATGAAAATACATGAGAAGATTAAGCCATTTGACGGTACAGCACGTTTTGATAAACGTCCCAAGACACTCGGTGCCTGACCATCTTTTGATAAACCAAACAACATACGGCTCGTTGAAAACACGCCACTGTTCATCGAAGACATGACCGAAGACAGCACAACCAAGTTCATGATAATTGCTGAAATCGGAATACCTGCATTTAAGAACAATTCAACAAACGGGCTTTTATCTGCACGGATATGATTCCAAGGCGTCACTGACATCACGACAAAAAGTGCCAGCACATAAAACAGAATAATACGTACCGGAATCGCGTTAATTGCTTTTGGTAAGTTAGTTTGCGGATCTTTCGTTTCAGCCGCTGTGGTACCAATCAACTCAACACCAATAAAGGCAAACACTGCAATCTGGAATCCGGCTAAAAATCCACTTACACCTTTTGGAAACAGACCACCATGCGACCAGACATTACTGATGCTGACAACGTCACCATGAGGAGCTTGGAAATGAGTGAGAATCATGTAGCCACCCACACCAATTAAGCCAATAATTGCCAAAATCTTAATGAGCGCGAACCAGAATTCTACTTCACCAAACAACTTGACCGTAAGCAAATTAAGTCCTAAAACGAATAGTACGCAGCCCGCACTAATCATGGCCTGTTGCATTGGTGAGAAACTGGCACCCTCGGGCAACCAGAAACTTAAATAATTAATAACTGCTGATAGATCGGCAATACCGACCAATACCCAGCCTAGCCAATAGGTCCAGCCAATATAATAGCCAGCCCATGGGCCGATTAAGTCATATGCCATATCAACAAATGACTTGTAATGTAAATTAGCAAGCAGTAATTCACCTAATGCACGCATAAGGAAAAAGAACATACCGCCAATTAACATGTAAATAACGAGAATCGAAGGACCTGCGAGGGAGATGGTTTTGCCCGAGCCCATAAATAGACCGGTACCGATTGCACCGCCAATTGCAATAAGCTGTAAATGGCGATTACTTAATTTCCGTTGTAAATGATCAGGGGAACTTGCCTCATCTGAATGATGAACCATTGTCATATTAGAAGTCCTTTTTATATTTGCTTAATTTCAATCAGCAACATATAGGGAGAAAACGAACCGTATATCGTGGGTTGCTGAGTCTATACATCGGGACAAGATGTTCAAGTATATTTTTTCCTTAATTGATCTATCTTTTATCCCTATTTTTTTAAATTGCATTATTTATGTACTGCCTTCACGGCAATTTTAATTATCCAATCTCAATTCACCAGATGAGCCGAAGTGTAGCATGCGATATTGTTCGATGTCGCTTTACCACCCCCTCCAAAACTGCACTGATGACTCAAAAATAAACAATATTATTCCGATAAAAAACCTAAAGAAAATAAAAAAAGCCAATCATGTTCGATTGGCTTTTTAATAAAACTTAATGGTCGTTGACGAGTTCACGTCCTAGTCTTTTCATGCGCGGTTTATACAGCACATGATAAGTCACACCTAAAATGATCAACCATACTGGACTGACATATAGCGCTTTTAAGGTATCAGGCTCTAATGCCAAGATCACCAAAGTGAAAAGCATGAATGCCAAAACAACATAACTCATCCAAATGCCGCCCGGCATTTTGAATGTAGATTTTTCATGTAATTCAGGACGTAATTTACGATAGCGTAAATAGCACACCATAATGAGACTCCAGACACTAATGAATAGAATCACACAGAGTGAACTTGCTAATGTAAATGCCTCCATTGTGTTTGGAACAAAGTACTGAAGCACTGCCCCGCCCATAATGAAAGTACAAGAGAAAATCAAACCATTTGAAGGGACTGCGCGTTTTGATAAACGTCCAAATGCTCCCGGTGCCTGACCGTCTTTTGATAAACCGAACAGCATACGACTGGTTGAAAACACACCGCTGTTCATTGAAGACATGACCGAAGACAGCACCACCAAGTTCATGATGATCGCAGAAACCGGAATACCCGCATTTAAGAATAACTCAACAAACGGGCTTTTATCTGCACGAATGTGATCCCACGGTGTTACCGACATCACAATAAATAACGCCAATACATAGAACAAAATAATACGTACAGGAATCGCGTTAATTGCTTTCGGTAAGTTCTTCTGCGGGTCTTTCGTTTCAGCAGCTGTTGTACCAACCAACTCAACCCCGACAAACGCAAAAACGGCAATCTGGAATCCTGCCAAGAAGCCTTCTGTACCTTTCGGGAATAAACCACCATGTGACCAGACATTACTAATGCTGGCAACAGCGCCTTGCGGAGCTTGAAAATGGCTGAAAATCATATAGCCACCCACACCGATCAGGCCAATAATTGCCAGAATCTTAATAAGGGCAAACCAGAATTCAATTTCACCAAATAGTCGTACTGTAAGGAGGTTAAGACCCATCACAAACAACACACAGCCTGCACTAATCATGGCCTGCTGTATTGGTGAGAAGCTTGCACCATCGGGTAGCCAGAAGCTCAAATAGTTAATAACTGCTGAAAGGTCCGCAATACCCACCAGTACCCAACCTAACCAATAGGTCCAACCCAAATAATAACCAGCCCAAGGACCAATCAGGTCATGAGCCATATCAACAAAAGATTTGTAATGCAGATTTGCAAGGAGTAGTTCACCCATTGCACGCATTAAGAAAAAGAATATGCCTCCAATAATCATATAAATAAAGAGAATTGAAGGACCTGCGAGGGAGATGGTTTTACCTGAGCCCATAAATAGGCCAGTTCCAATTGCACCGCCAATAGCAATCAGTTGTAAATGACGGTTAGACAGTTTTCGTTGCAGATGATCGGGAGAATTTTCCGTATCTGAATGACGAGCCGTTGTCATATTAAAATTCCTTTTTGAATTCCTTTGTTAAGATCAGCAACCTATGGCGAAAATTGAACCGTATGCCATAGGTCACTGAATCTGTTCACCAAAAAACGACTGGTTAAACCGTATCTATCTTCCTTCTGTTAGATACATCATCGTTTTTGGAGTAAAGCCGAATTACTTTTGTGCTGCCGTCACGGCAATTTCAATTAACCAATCTGGATTGACCAAATCGGCCTGAATTGTGGCACGCGATGGAGCAACACACCCTTTTAACCAGTCAACCCAAATTGCATTTACGGTTGAAAAGTCAGAAAGATTTTTCAAATAGAGCTGCGCAGAGAGCAAGCGAGATTTATCGGTATTGGCTAATGCCAAAAGTTCATCAATTGTTGCAAGAATTTCACGGGTTTGTCCTGCCACGTCTTGCTCGGTATTTTTAGGCACCTGACCTGACAAATAAACCACTTTGTTAAAAACAGTCACGGCGCTCATGACTTCGTTAGTGTTAATCTTTTGTATATCTGAATTAGACATTCGGATTTCCTTATACCTGATTAATAAATTGAACACGGGCGGTGACGGCACACATCAGTTCATAACCCACCGTACCGGATGAAACTGCAACATCGTCAATAGGTAGAACGACGCCTGTACTTGACTGACCCCAGAGCACCACTTCACTACCAACTTTGGCACTCTCAATACCCGTTAAATCGACTGCCAACATATCCATACTGACGCGGCCAACTGTACGCGTGCGTACTGAGTCCACTAAAACTGGAGTACCTGTTGGTGAAATACGCTGATAACCATCGGCATAGCCGCAAGCCACAATCCCAATCGTCATGGGCTGCTCTGCGACAAAGTTTGAGCCATAACCTACGCTTTCATTCGGTTCTAAATGCTGAACGGCAATAATTTCGCTGCGTAAGCTCATAGTCGGTTGTAAGCCCCAATCCGCAATACTATGCGTCGGGTAATCTGGCGAGCTGCCATAAAGCATGATGCCGCTACGTGCATAATCTGATTTGAGCTGGTCTTGATAGCGCAGAATTGCCGCGCTATTACTTACCGATCTTTCACCCGGTAAATCCCTCACAATTTCTTCAAAGGCAGTAATTTGATAATCAATGCCTTGCTGCCCAAAACGATCGGCATCTGCATCTGAAAAATGCGTCATGTGCGTAATCTTGGACACATTTGCCAAGTTATTTAAACGTTCCCAAGCCTGAACATAGTTTTGTGGTTTAAAACCAAGACGGTTCATACCACTGTTCATTTTCAAGAAAACATCAAATTGAGCAGGATAAGGATGCTGTTCTACCCACTCAATTTGCGCTTCACTATGAATGGTGAAACTAAGTTGATACTGCACACAATCAAATAAATCTTGAGGAGAAAAAACTCCTTCAAGCAATAAAATTGGACCTGTCCAGCCTAGAGCACGAATTCGTTTTGCTTCTTCAAGATCCAGTAAGGCAAAGCCATCTGCTGCTTTAAACGCTTCATAAACACGTTCAATTCCATGTCCATAAGCATTGGCTTTTACAACGGCAAAGACCTTACTGTTTGGCATAGCCTTGCGTACCACCGCCAAGTTATTTTGTAAGGCTTGGCGGTGGATCACTGCGGTAATAGGACGAGGCATGATTACTTTCCTAACGTCCGTTATGCAGCATGCGCGTGTGAATAACGCTGAATTGAAAGGCCATCGGTACTGATATCAGTCTTATGATTCAATACGATGTCACTGATTAATTTTCCTGAACCGCACGCCATGGTCCAACCTAAAGTGCCATGACCTGTATTCAAGAACAGATTTTTAAAGCGAGTCGCACCAATAATTGGAGTACTGTCTGGTGTCATTGGACGTAAACCTGTCCAAAAAGATGCTTGTTCCATATCACCACCCGGGAACAAGTCTTGAGTCACCATTTGCAAGGTTGCACGGCGGTCTTCGTTTAGACCTAAATTGAATCCACTTAGCTCAGCCATACCACCTACGCGAATACGTTGGTCAAAACGAGTAATCGCGATTTTGTAAGTTTCATCCAACACGGTAGATTGTGGAGCAAAAGCAGGATCGACAATAGGAATCGTCAACGAGTAACCTTTTACAGGATATACAGGTAACTGTAGATCAAGCGGTTTCAAGAAATCACGTGAATAGCTACCAAACGCTAGAACATAACGATCTGCAGTTAAAACCTTGCCATTTACCTGTACGCCTTTAATTTGATCGCCTTCGACAATCAATTTTTCTACGTTCTGATTAAACTGGAAATTAACGCCTAGCTCTTTAGCAATTTGAGCTAAAGCATTGGTAAATAAATAGCAGTCGCCTGTTTCATCATTTGGTAAGTGTAAACCACCCACAAGTTTATCTTGTGCATTGGCCAAAGCTGGTTCTACACGACCAAGTTCGTTGCCATTTAATAATTCGTAGCTTACGCCGCACTCTTCAAGCACGCTAATGTCGCGTTGAACCGCTTCCATTTGTGCTTCTTTACGGAATAGCTGCAAAGTACCTTTGGCGCGGTTTTCGTAGTGAATACCCGTATCTTTTCTGAGTTCACGTAAGCAATCACGGCTGTATTCAGCCACACGCATCATACGTTCTTTGTTCACAGCATAACTTTGTGGATTACAGTTTTTCAGCATTTGCGCCATCCACTGTAATTGCCACATGCTGCCATCTAAATTAATCGCAAGCGGTGCATGATGTTGAAACATCCATTTCACAGCTTTAAAAGGAATTCCTGGTGCTGCCCAAGGGGTCGAATACCCAGGCGAAATTTGACCTGCATTACCAAAACTTGTTTCTTCAGCAGGACCTGACTGGCGATCGAGAACAGTAACCTCGGCTCCTTGTCGAGCCAGATAATAGGCACTTGCCACTCCAATAACGCCGCTACCTAGTACAATTACGCGCATTTCCATTCCCTCACGCACACCAGTTTATTTCACTAGTATATTTCTGCTTCAATAGTTTATTTCACTGTTTTTCAGGCTATAATCTAGGTAAATTTATGTTTTTCTCGCGAGAATTTTAAAAAAAGAGGAAATATCTATGCGCCCCTTAGATCGTATAGATCGCATGATTCTGGATATTTTGCAGCGTGAAGGACGAATTGCGATTAGTGAATTGGCATCAAGAGTCAACCTATCTACCACCCCTTGTTCAGAGCGTGTAAAGCGCCTTGAGCGCGATGGCATTATCATGGGTTATTACGCACGGCTAAACCCCGCCTACGTTGACCGTAACCTGCTTGTCTTTTTAGAAATTAAGTTATCTGCCAAATCTGGCGATGTATTTGATCAGGTGGCTAGAGACTTAGTTGAGATTCCTGAAGTGCTCGAATGTCACCTCATTTCAGGTGAATTTGACTACCTTGTAAAAGCGCGTTTAAAAGAAATGAGTGCATATCGTCGCTTGTTAGGAGATCTATTAAAGAAACTCCCAGCTTCGGCATCTTCACACAGTTATGTGGTCATGGAAGAAGTGAAAGAAACTCTGTATTTAGATGTAAGCAAGTAAAGCGAGCATTATTGAACTCGCTTTACCCACATTTTAGAAATTAGAAATATTTTAAAATCGAAATATGTTTATTTTGATGTTTAAATTTCGAGAACCATTTAACCGCTGGATAGAGTGCAAAAGACAGTACAATCGTAATTAGCCACAACATCCATACATGGTTGACCGACAAATAGTTTCCGTAGTTAGCCCCCCACACACTGAGTGCCAACACATACATCAGTTTCAACACATATAAGTGCAATAAATAAAAGAACATAGGTACCGAACCAAACACGACCAATGGTTTTAGAAATGAATATTGCTGCATATGTTCAAAAGCAACGAGCACAAGCAAACCAATTCCAACATTTAGCAAAATAAATAATAAAGACGGTGGATACTTGGTGAGGTTAAAAAAGCTCATGAGACTCAGTTGTAATGACTCAAAATGTTGCCACGGCTGGTCACCATAGGCATTGATAAAACGCAGTAAAACAAATAACCCGATACTTACTAAACCAAGGCTGAGTAAAGCGCGGCTTCTTTGCTTTGCTGTATATTTTGAACTAAAGAACTGACCTAAAACGTAGCCTAATAAAATCACACCAATCCAAGGTAAAACCGGATAACTTGTACGAAGCTTGATACCTGCAATCTCAATCCAACCACGTTCGTGTAAAACGAACCATATATTCTGTAGGATGCCTTGTGAGAAGTGCACAGAATCTAGAAAGTTGTGCCCAAAAATAATCACCAACGCTACACCTGCAAGAACAGGCAAAGGCAAACTTACACAACAAGCCAGCACCACCATGCTAATACCAATCGCCCAGATCACCTGTAAGTAAATGACTTCAGGCGGAAAAGTTGCCGTCCATGCAAAGTTCACAAGGGTAAGCTCTAACACAATTAAAAATAAGCCACGCTTTAATAAAAAAGCACGTGTTTGCTGTAAATCTTGTTTTTTTGACTGAAATAAAAAAGCAGAAATACCGGTTAAAAGTACAAAAACCGGAGCACAAATATGGGCCAATAATCGACTGCCAAATAAAGCCGGTTCTGTTACTGTTACGTCCATTGGGTCGGTAACCTGTTTATGTAAATAGAAAGTTTCTCTTACATGGTCGAGCAACATAATGATGATCACCAAACCGCGCAATGCATCAATCGACTGTAAACGTTCAATATTCTTTTCTAAAGACATAGCAGTAATCAACAAAATAATGTAACGTTATACTATTACATTTAATTCCTTTTGTCTTTTTATGGCTGATTATTTATGCGACACAAATTAGGATTGTTGTCTTCGTTAGGTCTATCATTTATATCGACACTCACTTGGGGAGAGGAAACGTCAACGGTACTTGAAACCATACGTGTTCAGGCCGAAAGTACTCGAGAAGATGTGAGCCAAAATAGCTCGGCAACTAAATTTACTCACGATGTTTTAGATGTCCCTTTTAACCGTGCTTATCTTTCTAAACAAATAATGGAACAGCAAGACGTGCAACGGATTGATGATGCATTAACTTTAGTCAGTGGGGTTTTTCATCAAAATAGTTTTGGTGGTGGTTTTTGGGATAACTACTCATTTCGTGGCTTTAGTACCGACCCCAATTTAGGTGCGGCTATGATCCGTAACGGTTTGAGTGTTAACCGAGGAATTAGCGCTCCAAAAGATGTCGTAAATATTGAATCTTTAGAGTTTTTAAAAGGACCAATGGCGGCGCTATATGGTCGCGGCGAAACAGGAGGTTTGCTGAACCTCAACAGTAAAAAACCACAGTGGGAAAGCGAAAGTGAACTTAACCTACGCGCCAATACCCAAGAACAATATCGCATAAGTCTGGAACACACCGCGCCTATTAACGATGAACTGGCCTATCGTTTAGCAGTGGCTCACGAAGATAATCAAAGCTTTCGCGATCATGTTAGCAGTGAACGCTGGTTCTTTTCACCACAGCTCACATGGAAAATTTCAGACCAAACACAACTCGACTTTGACAGTGAATTTACAGAGCATAAAGGAACCTTTGACCGCGGTGTCAGCACAGTCAATCATCAGTTTGTGATGGACCCGAAAACCTTTACAGGTGAACCTGACGATGGTGATTTGAAAATAAAAGATTACTTTTACCAATTACGTCTTAGTCACGAGTTTAACCCTGACTGGAAACTAAATAGTGCGGTCAGTTATAAAGATGCACAAATGGTCGGCTTTGCAACCGAACCTCGGCGTATGCAAGCCGATGGACGTACTTTAGAACGTCAACGTCGCTATCGTGATTATACAAGTGAAGATGTGCTGGCTCAGACAGAGTTACTTGGCAAGATTGATACTTCGTGGGCTCGCCATGAAATTTTACTTTCAACCGAGCTTGGTCAACTCGACTATAAGCAAAACCAGCTTCGTCGCAATCACAGCACAAGCTCAACAAACACAATTGATATCTACCAACCTGAATACGGCAAATATTTACCGAACCTCACTCCGTTTACCGACACCAAAGAGCGCCAGCGTTACTTCGCGCTTAATGTACAAGATCAGATCTTTTTCAATGACCAGTGGAGTGTGCTATTTGGCAACCGTTTTGATCAGGTCGAACAAGACTTTAAAAATCATATAAAACAGACCGAAGACAACCAAACACTTCACCAGAATAGTCCACGTTTCGGAGTAAATTTTAAAGCCTCTGAGCAATGGGCGTTTTATAGCAACTATGGCCGCTCATTTGCCATGAATAGTGGTATGAACCGAAATGGACAGACCTTCGCTCCTGAAAAAGGCGAAAGCTATGAAGTCGGTACCAAATATAAAATAAACGACCAAAGTGTGCTGAGCCTCGCTTTGTTTAAAATGAAAAAACGAAATGTACTTACAACTGACCCAATCGACAGTAACTTTCAAACCGCCGCAGGCGAAGTGAGTAGTAAAGGAGTTGAATTTGACTTAAATAGCCAGATCAATGACCGCTGGTTCGTTAATGCCAACTATAGTTATACCGATGCTCAAATTGAAAAAGACCAAGACTTGGCAAAAGGCGCTCGTCTAAGCAATGTTCCAAAACACCAAGGCTCCGTAAGCACCAATTATGAGTTTCTACAAGACGGTGCAAGAAAAGCGGGTGTAGGTGCCAACCTTACCTATGTCGGTGAGCGCAGTGGACATAATCTTGATAATGGCTTTAACTTACCAAGTTATACGCTGGTCAATTTAAATGGCTACTATGCACCATCTGACCGTTTACGCTATCAGCTGAATATAAATAACCTATTTGATAAGACCTACTATGTCTCAAGCTATAGCGATTTATGGGTTCAGCCGGGTGAACCATTGAACGCCTCAATTTCGGCACAGTGGAAGTTTTAATTCTTCTATAAAATAAAAAAGCCCGAATGGTTTCGGGCTTTTCACTAAAACATACCATTTTCATTAACAAGTGGATCAGGCTGTATTTGCCCAATATCCCAAAACTCCGCAATTTTTTCATTTTCAAAACGGCATATATGAACCACAGCTAAAATTGTTAGCTTGTTATTCATTTGCATTTCCAGTTTCGAATGTACTGCAACTAAAGCGCCATCTTCAATGACATGCTGAACTTCAAGAACTTTGTTTGGAGTTTCAATTGCACTTTCACGCATCCCTTCCTTTAAAGAAATCTTATCACCAGCATAATAAGGATTGTGATGCTTAAAGTTTGGAGCGGTATAATTGCCGTAGGCTTCATCGACCTCGCCAGCAGCAGCAAGCTCTAAAAAACGTACCGCAATTTCTTTTTGAGATAAGCTCATTGTAGAACCTCCCGGCTATATTTAGGCTTTACTGTAAAATGTCATCTTCTTCTTCGTCGAAGACATAAGCCATGCAGCCCCACCCATCATATTCGCCGTTAAATTGCTCAGCGATTGTCGAAAACCACTGCTCCAGATCAACAATATCTGAATACTCTGGTTCCATCGTAACAAAGATGGTAATGATCCATTCATTCGGTTCAACAGAATCATCTTGGAAAAGAGAAATTTTTTGCTCTTGATAGAGTAAATGCATCGCGCATTGCTCTGCATTTTGTTGATCTTGAAATGCAATTGAAAATTCAATTTCATGAAGCTCGGTTAAATCATCCCCGTCTTCAACCATTTGCCAAAGTACATTGCCGTTATCATCATCTGGAAATTGTTCGTAATCGCGGTTCATTAGATTGTCCTTGTTGTTGCTCTATTTGTATTATTCGGCATTAAGAATAACCGACTTTTATTGCAGTTTGGATATGTATTCAGTTGCGAATTGCATCAAATTTTAATTTTTTAAAAAGGCACTTGTGACTCAATCACCACATCTGTTCCCTTCAAAGGATGTTGAAAAGCGAGATATGCAGCGTGTAAAGCCATACGATTCAAATGAAACCGTTTAGGTTCAGGATGATATAACTTGTCCCCCATAATCGGATGCCCAATATGCATCATATGTACACGTAACTGGTGCGAACGCCCTGTCACAGGCTCCAGCAACACACGACTTTGATCTGTTGTTGCATCATAAACCAATGGTTGAAACAAGGTTTTAGCATGTTTACCTAATTCAAAATGTACAATTTGTCTTGGGCGATTTTCCCAGTCAGTAATGAGTGGAACTTCAACACTGCCCTCTTGTTTTACTTGGCCTTGCACCACAGCAATATAATGTTTTTTGACTGTTCTGGCCTGAAACATTTTACTTACCGCAACTTCTGCATCGCGATGCTTGGCAAACATAAGTAAACCTGAGGTTGCCATATCTAAACGGTGCGTAACCTTTGCTAAAGGGAACTTTTCTAGCACCCTTAAATACGCACTGTCATGATGTTCAGGTAACCGGCCCATGACCGACAACAAACCCGCAGGTTTATCAACCACAATTAAATCGTCATCTTCAAATAAAATTGAAAGCGGATCTTGTGGCGGAGCGTAAACAAAGTTGTCGTTTAAAGGCATGGTCGTAGAAACAGCAATGGAGCATGGCGGCAAATCATAAAGAAATTTCAGACCTACCGCAAAATAATCTATAGCGCCCTACCTATGTTCCACGTGAAACTCAGAAAATCTTTATCGTTTTTTATTCATTTCAGCTAAAAGATCGAGCTGAATTTCTTGAATATGTGCAAGCCTTTCCCACTGATGCGATAAAAGATGGTCCATTTTTTCATGTAAATGACGAATCTCAAGCTCGGCTTTTAAATTAATTTGATAGTCATGTTGCGAACGCAAACGGTCTTTTGCTTCTTGACGGTTTTGACTCATCATAATAATAGGTGCCTGAATTGCAGCTAAACATGACAACACTAAATTCAGCAAAATAAAAGGATAAGGGTCGACGGGACGGACCACCATCACAACCGTATTTAAAACAATCCACCCCGTTAAAAATAAAGCAAAACAAATAAGAAAAGCCCAGCTACCACCAAATGATGCGATTTTATCTGCCAGTTTTTCTCCAAACGTCCAGTTTTGATCAAAATCTGACTCTGTATTTCGGCTAATCAGTTCATGCCGTTGCATACTGCCAATTACTTCATTTTCTAGGTTAGATAACTCACCCTTTTCCGAGCGTAATAGGGACTGCACATATTTAATTCGATAATCTGCCAGATCGGCCCGACAAATAAAGCTTGAGTAACTCCAATCTGGATGGTCTTTTAAAATTTCATCACTAATCACGTTACGGATGACTTCACCCGATACTAAATCTTTTAAAGGAAAGCTCTTTCCACATACGGCGCATTGGCGACACTGATTTTTATTCTCCATATTATCCAGCTCGCAATTGATCATAAGATTAGTATATAAACGATTTTGGTTGATCACATCGTAAATAAAAATAGCGCTCTAACCTAAAATCTGTAAAGTCGCTAAAACTATTTTTCGGTGAGCAGAAATTACAGGCTTCATATAATGAGATTTAAATGTCAGGAGGTAGCGCAGAAAGATTAGGCTTATTCATAAATTATATTCTTGTAAAATATCATTTTTATTATTGAGAATTTTTTAGGGTGTCAAGGGAAAACATCTATGGTTTACTTCAACAATCATAACTTTGTAAGTTATAACCTTGTGCCTATAAACTTTTGATCTATAGCGTCCTAAGCCGAATCGAGACCTTTTGGGTGAGTACACACTAACGTTATACGTTTCGGTGCATGCTACTCTTTTCGATCCCTATCACACCCTTGAGATATAGTTTAGCCAGCACTCTGCGGGATTGTTTTTCTAAGAAAAGCGAATTTTTATTATTTATGGGAATTTTTACGTCATTAAGCAAATTTAAAAGAATATATTCCCATTTACCTATAATTAGTTAAATTTAAATTCCACTTTATTTGTATTTTTCGGTTTATTTTACCAGTCAAAAAATTTGTAGACCAAATTGGGAACTCTTCCATCAGTTTATGTTTAGCCGAATAAATCATGTAAAGTCGACTTCTTAATCCCGCTTTTAAGTATTTTTATTCTTTGCGTACTATTCTTAGAGATAACTTTTGCGCTTGAATACATTATAAAAACATATTATAAATTATTTATAACCAAATAATTGGTTTTTTGGAACTTTATAATGAACAACAATATTATAATTTTTGGTTATGGAACAGGTATTTCCAAAGCCGTAGCACATAAGTTTGGTAAAGAAGGCTATAAAATCGGGTTAGTGGCACGAAACGCCCAAAAACTTGAAAAGGCTATTCTAGAACTTAAGACACAAGGTATTGAAGCTTACGCTTTTGCATGTGATTTAGCTGTTCTTGAAGATATACCAAATCTTATTAAACGCATTAAAGATCAATTAGGAGAGATTAAAAATATTCATTGGAATGCTTTCCATGATATTGAAGGCAATATTTTAGAAACCCCTCCACTAGAACTTACCAAAAGCTTTCATATTCGCGTGTCGAGCTATATTGCGACGGTACAGGCTTGTCTAGGCGATTTAGAGAAGAACCACGGTAGCATTTTATCAACAAACGGAATTTTTGCTTTCGATGCAGTGGGCATCGACTTGGTTGCCAAAGAATATTCATCGTTAGCAACTACCGCTGCCGCTCAATACAAGGCCACTAACTTACTTGCTCATAGTCTTGCTGACTCAAATGTTTATGTGAGCCAAGTGATTGTAAATGGTTTCGTAGATGGAACCCCTGAAGCGAAGGATAAAACCTACGCGGTACATCCAGAAACGGTTGCGGAGCAGTTCTGGTACTTACACCAACATAAACAAGAAACGGTTTCTTTTTGTGGTGAAGCCATTCAAGCTGCTTAAACTATTTCTAATGAGAGAAAAAGCGTAATAAATTACGCTTTTCTTAACTTTTTAAATTTATTCTTTTTCTCACACCCATATATATTTCGTATTTAAATTACTCTTCCCACTTTCTAAAAACCAGACAAGTATTTACGCCACCAAAACCAAAGCTATTACTCATAACTGTTTTTAGTTCGGTTTCTCGGCTTGTTTGAACAATATCAAACTTTTTAGCTTCTTCGCGCAGTTCGGTAATATTAATGCTCGGCGCGATAAAGCTATTTTGCAGCATTAAAATAGAATAAATAGCTTCGTGTACCCCTGCGGCCCCTAAACTATGGCCAGTCATTGACTTGGTCGAACTGAGTGGTGGTACTTCTTCGCCACCAAAAGCTCGCTCTATGGCCAATAGTTCGGGAATGTCCCCTGCCGGCGTTGAAGTGCCATGCGTGTTGATATAGTCGATGGTGTCTGAACCGTTTTGCTTGGCTTCTGCGAGTGCCAGTTTGATGCAGCGAGTCGCACCTTCACCACTTGGGGCAACCATATCGACACCGTCACTATTGGCAGCGTACCCAACCACTTCGGCCAAAATTTTTGCTCCGCGCTTTTGGGCATGACTTAAAGACTCTAAAACTACCATGCCACCGCCGCCAGCGATCACAAAGCCATCGTTATCGACAGAATATGGGCGTGAAGCCGTTTCTGGTGCGTCATTATATTTAGAGCATAAGGCTCCCATCGCATCGAATATTGCGGTTTGGGACCAATGGTCTTCTTCGCCGCCACCCGCCAGCATGAGGTCTTGTTTGCCAGCGGCAATAAGGTGATATGCATAGCCAATTGCGTCCGCTGACGTGGCGCAGGCACTCGCAACCGATTGAGATACGCCTTTTAGGTTAAAAGCGCGTGATAAGTTAGAGCTAATGGTGCTGGTGAGGTAGCGTGGTGCTAAATCGGGTGATACTTCGCTTGCGCCTTTTTCTTTTAGGGTATGCAACATGTCGATGATAGACGCTGTTGAGGTGCCGCCTGTTCCCCCAATCACGCCATATTTTGGGTTATTGGCAATGTCAGTTACATCAAGCTTGGCATGTTGTAGCGCATCGAGTGCCGAGTTGTAGGCATACATCGCGCAAACGCCCATGTGTTTTTTTAGCTCAGGATCAATATTTTCAAAATTCATTTCGGCAGTGGCGCTCACATGACTTCGAAAGTTTAGTTTTGCATAGACTTCGTTATAGCGAATGCCTGAGCGGCCTGCTTTTAAGGACTCGGTTACTTTCTCTAATGTATTTCCAATACAAGAATTAATTCCCATACCTGTGATGACAACACGTTCCATTCTTATCTCTATAAAAACGACAAAAATAGATCTTAACAATCAAGTTCCTTTTTGGAACTGGCAAAATATTTCTATATTTATTATTTTTTCTCATCAAATATAAATAAAAAGTTAATAATAATAGTTTTATTTTAAAATCTATTTAGTTTGATTATTAAATCAAAAATATTTTAAATATTAAATTGACGTATTTAAAATCACCGATTATTATCTCGTTGCTGGCCTACATTGCCAGACGGTTTTGACAGACCGTAACTCGTGGCGGATTATAGTAGAATCTATAAGTCGTTAGACCCTTGCGTCCCCTTTCTTTGCGGTAGGACGGGAGGGGGACGCCCCGCGCGTGCTGGTTCTACGAGTCCAGTCTGTCAACCCCCTTTCGTTCTACCACCCTAAATTAATTCGCGGTAATTCGGTGGTAGAACTCCATTTTTAAGGAGTTGACTATGCCATTTTTCAAACTCATTTTCTCTCTTATTTAACTATTTTATTGATTTAAAATTTGGTTTTTTACGCCCTATTTTTTAAATTTATAAATTATTTTTTATTTTAAAATTTTATTTTCCTGTATACATTGGAGGATTAATTATTACCTAAAAAATTATTTTAATTTTTAAACTGATTATATTTTTATTCTACTCATAGATATAAATCATTATGAGAATAATATGACAATTTATAAACCTTTTTTGGCTTTAAGTTTTGTTCTAGTGAGCTTGGGTATTTCAGGCTGTAACCTCCACACTCAGCAAGAGTTTGAAAAAATTTGCCTGTCGGGTGGGCATAGCAAGACCAGTTGCGAATGTATTTACCAGCGACTCGAACAAACCTATTCCCCGAAGCTTATGCAGCGCCTAGAACATGTCAGTTTGCAAAGTCCTGTTCTCCCACGGGACTTTGCCCCTACTTTTTTCAGCGTCATGCAGCGGTGTGACAAAAGTAGTCTGGGCTAAGCGTTGGCTTAGCTCTTTATCTCTGTGTTGCAATGGTTATTACTTTAAATCAGCGCAAAAAATTAAAGTCTGTTGTGGCACAGAGGCCTAAGCCTAATTCAAAATAAGATATATGAAAGGCAATCTTGTAAGTTTTAACCTACAAACTTTTAAGGATTTTGCGGATTGGCGACAGCCTACTTTTTTCCTAATATGAAGTCATACAGGAACAGGATGTTCCAGAACACAAAACAACAATAATATGTTCAAGCACCAGGAGCGTGAGATACGACAGGAGTCATATCTAATCACCAAATACGAAAAAGCCCGACAGGAAGTCGGGCTTTTTTTATATCTGAATATTGGGAAATATTAGGATTTAAAAATTTCAGGCAAACTATCTACAAGAATATTAGGAATGTTGTTTGGATAAACAATCTCATCTGTTTGTCTTAGCTCATCAAACGTCCACCAACGACTTTTACTAATCACAAGCTTTTCTTGTTCAGTCCAGTTTGCTGTATTCACTTCTTCATTTTTAATGAAAACAATAAAAAGCCTTTCATCAGAAATCACAACTTCTGCACTAGGTAGCATCATTTCAAAATTGCGTGTTGCCACATGAGTGCCTACATTTTGCCTAACTACACCCAATTCTTCATAAAGCTCTCGGCAAGCTGCTTGTTCGAAGGTTTCCCCTTCTTCAAGACCTCCACCTACAGTTGCCCAATGTGATTGTCCAGCTAAGGCATCATTTGTATGAGTGAATTGAAATAATAGGATTTGATGATTTTCATTAATAACTAATAGTCTTGAAGATTTTCTAATACGCATTTGATTTTTTCTTAAAGCAACAAGATGGCTATTATTCATATTCACTTTGAAAAGTTAAATCATTTCTCTATGTACGTTTTATCCTACAAACTTTTAGGGATTTTGCGGATTGGCGGCACTCTGCTTTTTTCCTAATATGAACTCATACAGGAACAGGATGTTCCGGAACATAAAACAACAATAATACGTTCAAGCACCAGGAGCGTGAGATACGACAGGAGTCATATCTAATCACCAAATACAAGAAAGCCCGACAGGATGTCGGGCTTTTTTTATGCTTATTAAAAAATGATATTTACACTCACCTATAGCGGGGTATGTGCCTGTTCTTGCTTTTTATGGCGAATCCAACGCACCACCCAAATAACCGCAATCAGTACCACTATTGCAACAAGCGCAGGTACCAACATAGCTAAAACTGAAAGTAAGATTGCTCCAATCCACTCCCCTGTTGCAACGATAAAATTACCCAAGCCACCCGTGGTTGCAGTTGAAACACCACGTGCAGCAACGGTACTCATTTGCACCACACCTGCCGTACCACCACCAACAATAATGGCTGCTGCCCAACTGGCAAACTGAGACATTTCTCCACTACTGACCGCCATTGTCGCTAACGTACCCGCGATCATCGCCGCAGGGGTTGCGACTGTGTCTAAGGCATTATCGACCCACGGGATATAGTAAGCTGCGACTTCACACACCGTTGCCACACCTAAAGCCAAACACACCGATGGCAGAGCTAACCACTCAAAGCCTTTTGATGGCTCAAACCAGCCCATCATGGTGGCAATGCTCATAACCAATAGCAGTACAAACACGCGAAAACCGCAGGCAGCGCTCAGGCCCACACCAATACATAAACCCAATATTGTTTCCATAACGGTTTCCTTCTTTATGCCCATCACGGGTCTTGTTATGTAAGTCTTATTTTTAAATTAACAAAAAGCCCCATCGGGTGACAGGGCTTTTTGTTAAATGCGAACGCAAATATTATTTCATTCTTAACGTTTAAATTGCGTGCAGTAGCATTTCGTGCAAGGTGGTAAAGGGTCGGTATTAATTTCTAAAAACACTCTATGTCCGCACTGAGCACAGAAATAGAAGCCTGTTCCGGGTTTTTCGCCAGCTGTTACCATGATTACATTCCTATAATCGTATATATATTAAACAGGAATATAACCCACTTAAAGTGAATGTCAATTGTCCATTTCGCCCGATGATGATGGCATAAATGCAAAAAATGTTATTTGTACGATTTATCTTACATAGATTTAGGGATTTAGCGGATTGGCTACCCTCTGCTTTTTTTCTAATATGAACTCATACAGGAACAGGATGTTCCGGAACATAAAACAACAATAATAGGTTCATGCATCAGGATCGTGAGATACGACAGGAGTCATATCTAGCAACCAAATACGAAAAAGCCCGACAGGATGTCGGGCTTTTTTTATACGATAAATCACTTTAAAGAAAATACATTCGAATCAAATTTGCCGCAATAAGCATAAGAATAATAGCCGTTAAACCTGTCAACAAATTGAGTAGTACTTTAGCGATATTTGATAAGTTTGATTTATAGATCTTAACATTTATACCATAGGCACTTGCTCCAAGAGCTCCGCCAATAGCACCTCCAACCAACATAAGTACGAGTGGCCAGCCACATAATAGATGCGCTCTAACTGGCAACTTCCTCTCAGCTTGATTATCTAATTTATTTGTTGTTTCCAATTTTTGATCCTTTTTTATATGGATATTTATCTAAAAAATCTATTTTAAATGCAATTTTTTATGAGGCTATCAACTCTTTTTACACAATATATAGTAAAAAACCCCATCATCAAGATAGGGCTTTTTTTGAACAATATCAATAATGTTTAACTAAAATATTAAGCCACTTGGCCTTCTAAAAAGTCTTGCGCAAAACGCTGTAATACACCGCCCGCTTCATATACAGAAACTTCTTCTTCTGTATCTAAACGGCAAGTCACAGGCACTTCAAGAATCTCTTCTTTACCATCCGATGTGGCACGTTCAATCACTAAAGTTAAAGTCGAACGCGGCGCAATATTA
Organism: Acinetobacter sp. FDAARGOS_494; assembly: GCF_003812225.1. NCBI lineage: Bacteria > Pseudomonadati > Pseudomonadota > Gammaproteobacteria > Moraxellales > Moraxellaceae > Acinetobacter > Acinetobacter sp. FDAARGOS_494. The sequence continues at coordinate 1,773,438 of NZ_CP033866.1, read as the reverse complement.
CCAATCACGCTATAAAGCTCTGTACCATCTAGTTTTAAAGTCTTACGGTTTACACCCGGTTTAAACTCAAGTGGTAACACGCCCATACCCACCAAGTTGGTACGGTGAATACGCTCAAAACCTTCTGCTACAATCGCTTCAACACCTGCAAGGCGTACCCCTTTTGCAGCCCAGTCACGGCTTGAACCCTGACCGTAGTCAGCACCCGCAATAATAATTAACGGCTGCTTACGGTTCATGTAGGTTTCAATTGCTTCCCACATGCGCATCACTTCGCCTTCTGGCTCTACACGCGCTTTTGAACCTTGCTTAATGGTACCGTCTGAACGGCGAACCATTTCGTTATAAAGTTTCGGGTTTGCAAATGTTGCACGTTGTGCAGTCAAATGGTCACCACGGTGCGTTGCGTATGAGTTGAAGTCTTCTTCTGGTACACCCATTTTGTGAAGATATTCACCCGCAGCCGAGTCCATCAAAATCGCGTTTGAAGGCGACAAGTGGTCGGTAGTGATGTTATCACCCAAAATCGCAAGCGGACGCATGTTCGCCAAAGTACGTGGTGCAGCCAACGCCCCTTCCCAATATGGTGGACGGCGGATGTAAGTACTTTGCGGACGCCAATCGTAAAGTGGGCTCTTCGCTTGCTCCACTTCGCCCAAGTCAAACATTGGAATGTAGACTTTACGGAACTGTTCAGGCTTCACGGCTTGCTTAACCAACGCATCAATTTCAGCGTCAGATGGCCAGATGTCTTTGAGGTAAATCGGGTTACCTTCTTTGTCATGACCTAACGCATCTTTTTCGATGTCAAAACGAATCGTACCTGCAATTGCATATGCCACAACAAGCGGTGGAGATGCCAAGAACGCTTGTTTTGCATATGGATGGATACGGCCATCGAAGTTACGGTTACCAGAGAGTACTGCGGTTGCGTACAAGTCACGGTCAATAATTTCTTGCTGAATGGCTGGATCTAATGCACCCGACATACCGTTACACGTCGTACAAGCGTAAGCCACAATACCAAAACCAAGTTTCTCTAAGTCTTTTAGAACACCTGCTTCTTCAAGGTAAAGTGCAGCCGCTTTTGAACCCGGTGCAAATGATGATTTCACCCAAGGTTTACGAACCAAACCAAGTTCATTTGCCTTACGTGCCAGCAAACCTGCCGCCACGGTGTTACGTGGGTTAGAGGTATTAGTACATGAAGTAATTGCAGCAATAATGATTGCGCCATCTGGCATTAAGCCATCAGAACGGTTTTCAACTACACCTGCAATCCCTTTTTCTTTTAGGTCACTGGTTGAAACACGTGCATGCGGGTTTGATGGGCCAGCAATGTTACGTGTAACTGTCGATAGATCAAAACGTAGTACACGTGGGTACTCTGCTTTGGTCATTTCAGATGCCCAAAGGCCGATTTCTTTTGCGTACTGTTCAACCAATGCCACTTGAGCATCTTCACGGCCTGTTAGGCGTAAGTAGTCGATTGTGTTTTGGTCGATGTAGAACATCGCAGCCGTAGCGCCATATTCTGGTGTCATGTTCGAAATGGTTGCACGGTCACCCACAGACATGCTGTCAGCGCCTTCACCAAAGAACTCAAGGTAAGCACCAACCACACGCTCTTTACGCAAGAATTCAGTTAGAGCTAACACGATATCTGTTGCAGTAATGCCTGCCTGACGTTGACCAACCAACTCAACACCAATAATGTCTGGCAGACGCATCCAAGATGCACGGCCCAACATTACGTTTTCAGCTTCTAAACCACCAACACCCACAGAAATTACGCCCAAAGCGTCTGTATGTGGTGTATGTGAGTCTGTACCGACACATGTGTCTGGGAATGCTACGCCATCACGCGCCTGAATCACCGGAGACATTTTCTCTAGGTTAATCTGGTGCATAATGCCGTTCCCCGCAGGGATCACATCGACATTTTTAAATGCGGTTTTGGTCCACTCAATAAAGTGGAAACGGTCTTCGTTACGGCGGTCTTCAACAGCACGGTTTTTTGCAAAAGCGTCTGGGTCAGCACCACCATATTCCACTGCTAAAGAGTGGTCGACAATGAGCTGTGTTGGTACAACTGGGTTAACTTTAGATGGATCGCCGCCCTTCTCAGCAATCGCATCACGCAAACCTGCAAGGTCAACCAATGCAGTTTGACCCAAGATGTCATGACACACCACGCGCGCTGGATACCAAGGAAAGTCCAAGTCCTGACGGCGTTCAATCAACTGCGTTAAATAAGCAGTTAAGTTCTCGGCATCGGCACGGCGTACCAATTGCTCTGCGAGTACTTTAGAGGTGTAAGGCAGTTTTTCGTATGCGCCTGGCTGAATATCTTCAACGGCTTGACGCACGTCGTAATATTCAAGCTGGGTACCTGCCAGCGGTTTACGGTATTTTGTGTTCATTAACCACGCTCCGCCAATGGTTTAAATTCGAGGTTTTCAGGGCCTGTGTAGTTCGCGCTTGGACGAATGATTTTGCCGTCTTGGCGTTGTTCAATCACGTGTGCTGACCAACCTGCTGTACGTGCAATTACGAATAACGGTGTGAACATTGCAGTTGGAACACCCATTAAGTGATAACTCACCGCACTGAACCAGTCGAGGTTCGGGAACATGTTTTTCACTTCTTTCATCACTGCTTCCAAACGCTCAGCGATGAGGTACATTTTGGTGTTCTCTTGCGCTTCTGCTAAGTCGTGCGCCACTTTCTTGATCACTTCGTTACGTGGGTCAGAAACTGTATATACAGGGTGACCAAAACCAATCACGACTTCTTTATTTTCAACACGTTTACGGATGTCAGCTTCTGCTTCGTCTGGATTGTCGTAACGTTGTTGAATCACGAATGCAACTTCGTTTGCACCACCGTGCTTAGGTCCGCGAAGTGCACCAATACCGCCTGTAATTGCCGAGTACATGTCAGAACCTGTACCTGCAACCACACGTGAGGTAAATGTAGATGCGTTGAACTCATGCTCAGCATACAAAATAAGTGATGTATGCATCGCTTGAATCCACTCTTCACATGGTTTTTCGCCATGCAACAAATGTAAGAAATGCGCTGCAATCGAGTCGTCATCCGTTTCAACTTCAATACGACGACCGTTATTGCTGAAGTGGTACCAATAAAGCAGCATTGAACCTAAGCTTGCCATTAATTTGTCAGCAATGTCTTTTGCGCCAGCTTCGTTGTGGTCTTCATGTTCTGGCGTTAAACAACCTAGAACTGAAACACCAGTACGCATCACATCCATTGGATGTGCAGATGGTGGTAATTGCTCAAGTGCAGTTTTAAGTGCTGCTGGTAAGCCACGAAGTGCTTTTAATTTTGCTTTATATGCTTTGAGTTCAGCTTTGTTTGGTAATTTGCCATGTACGAGCAAGTGAGCAACTTCTTCAAACTCGCTACCTGCCGCAAGGTCAAGAATGTCATAGCCACGATAGTGCAAGTCGTTACCGCTACGTCCTACGGTACATAGTGCTGTGTTGCCTGCAACTTGTCCACTTAGTGCAACTGATTTTTTTGGTTTGAAGCCTGTTGTTGTTTCATTTGAGCTCATAAGATTGTCCTTTCCTATCTGAATTTATTTATTAAGCACGACGGAGTCGCACCGTTTTCACTTCTTATTTCGGGATTAACCTTCGGTTCGACCTACTTTTCTTTCGGGAAAAGTAGGCAAAACCATTGTCATCTGCAAAACTCGTCCACAACCATCGAATATCCTATCTATCGCAGAACCAATTTTAAAAAATGTAGTCCTGTCTCAAACAGTTGCAGATGACGCCTCCGAGTATCAGATTCCAATTAATCAACTTTTTAATTTATTACTTCTTTTTAGCAAATGCGTTGTCTAAGTAGTCTTCAAACGCGTAGTAGTTAATGCGTTCATATAACTCTTTACGCGTTTGCATAATATCAACCACATTCTTTTGCGTGCCTTCTTTACGTAAGGTTTCATACACAGTTTCGGCTGCCTTGTTCATAGCACGGAAAGCAGAAAGCGGATAAAGCGCAAGGCTTACATCGGCAGATGCTAACTCTTCAGTAGTAAACAATGGTGTAGAACCAAACTCGGTAATGTTTGCCAAAATTGGTACGCCTGTCTTCTGAGCAAATTGCTTGTACATATCAAGCTCGGTAATTGCTTCAGGGAACAACATGTCTGCGCCTGCCTCAATGTAGGCACCCGCACGGTCAATGGCAGCTTGTAAGCCTTCAACCGCTAACGCATCGGTACGCGCCATAATCACGAAGCTGTCATCACCACGTGCATCAACCGCAGCTTTAATACGGTCAACCATTTCTTCTTGAGTCACAATGGCTTTGTTCGGACGGTGACCACAACGTTTTGCGCCCACTTGGTCTTCAATGTGCATTGCCGCTGCACCAAACTTGATGAGTGCTTTTGTAGTACGTGCAATGTTAAATGCAGAAGCACCAAAACCTGTGTCCGCATCGACTAATAATGGAAGATCACATACATCAGTAATACGGCGTACGTCGGTCAACACATCATCAAGGTTACTGATTCCCAAATCAGGTAAGCCTAAAGAACCAGCTGCTACACCACCACCTGATAAGTAAATCGCTTTATAACCTGCACGTTTTGCCAAAAGTGCATGATTGGCGTTGATGGTTCCAACCACTTGTAATGGCTTTTCTTGGGCTACGGCATCGCGAAATAGCTGACCTGCGGATTGTTTAGCCATTGTTATGTTCTCCTTGTGCTTGTAGCAGTGTTTGCTCAATAATTTTGTAAGAAGCATTGATATGTCGATGCATGAGCAGCTCAGCAAGTTCACCATCGCCTTCTGCAATTGCATCTAAAATACGGATGTGTTCGTCCCAAGCTTTGCTCGGTCGATCAGGTGTGTTTGAAAACTGAATTCGGTACATGCGGATGAGATGATAGAGCTCATCGCATAGCATTTTTTCTAAGGTTTTATTGCCACTACTTTTGATAATGCAGTAGTGAAAATCATCCTGCCCTTCTTGCAAGTAATATCCCTTACCTGCTTTAAAGTTTTCATCTTCAGCATGCATACGCAAGACATCACGTAGCGCCAGAATTTGCTTTTTATCAATATGCTGTGCCGCAAGTTTGCAAGCTAAACCTTCTAATGACGCACGAATCTGGTAAAGCTCTTTAAACTGTTGCAGTGAGAGCGAAACCACGCGCGCGCCCACATGTGCGGTACGCTCAACCAAACGTTGCCCTTCAAGGCGATGAATCGCTTCACGCAATGGCCCACGGCTAATACCGTAAGTACGTGCCAGTTCAGGCTCGGAAATTTTGCTACCTGCCGGAATTTGACCCAAAACAATCGCCGTCTGTATTTGCTTAAATACATGCTCGGTCAGTGTTCTTCCCTGACTTTGTAATGGCTCTGGTGCGAAGGTCAAATCTTGCATATTGTCGACAATTTTTAATCAATTATGAGTTTTATAGCGGGATGAATGAAAAAAATCAAGGTGATTGTTGACACTTTTCAGAACGCATCAGGTCAATTTTTATAGCCTGACCGCTTATATCACCTTATATTTAAACAATTAAACCACTTGCCAATTAATATATATAAAACAGTTACTTAATATTAATTTACCTATAGATTTATGGCACTTTTTTAGTTGCTTTTCGGCCTCTAATCTTTTGTTTCAAACTTTAGTCTACAACCAATGTATTACAGCAAGATTGTAGACAATCTGCTTGAATGAAAGCATGAGTTAGAAATTAGTTTCTATTTACCGTAATTTCTTTTAAATCTTTTTATCATTTTCATCCAGAAAATATCGATATTAGTGAAATTATCAGGTGCTTCACGGTAGCTTTATTGATACATTATTGAGCATCGACATAGTTGTGGCGTATTTTTCGAGACAGAAAAAACCCAGCACTATGCATATTGTTGAATGAAAGGACTTTTTTGATGTTTCAACATATCCCCCCATACGCAGGCGATCCAATTCTCTCTTTAATGGAACAGTTCAATGCTGATACTCGTTCTGAAAAAGTAAACTTGAGTATTGGTCTTTATTATAACGAAGACAGCATTGTTCCTCAGTTAGAGACCATTATCGAGGCGCAAAAGCGTATTGAGCCTAAGAACGGTAAAACCAAACTTTATTTGCCAATGGAAGGCTTCAAACCTTACCGTGAAGCAATTCAAGCACTTTTATTTGGTGCAAACAGCCCAGCAGTTAAAGCTGGCCGTGCTGTAACCATCCAAACGCTTGGTGGTTCAGGTGCATTGAAAGTTGGTGCAGATTTCTTAAAAACTTATTTCCCAAATTCAGACGTTTGGGTAAGCCAACCAACTTGGGATAACCACGTTGCCATTTTCAATGGCGCTGGCATTAAGACTCATTTCTACCCATATTTCGATGCAGAAACGCGTGGTGTAGATTTTGACGGTATGCTTTCTACACTTAAAACTTTGCCTGAGCAAAGCATTGTGTTGTTGCACCCATGCTGCCATAACCCAACGGGTGCTGATTTAAACCCAGCGCAATGGGACCAAGTGATTGCAGTATTAAAAGACCGTAACCTTATTCCATTCCTAGACATCGCTTACCAAGGTTTTGGTGACGGTATGGAAGAAGATGCGTATGCAATCCGTGCTTTAGACCAAGCGGGTCTAAACTTCATTGTGAGCAACTCGTTCTCTAAAATCTTCTCTTTATATGGCGAGCGCGTTGGCGGTTTAACTTTCGTATGTGACGATGCAGAAGCTGCTCAGTGCACATTCGGTCAGTTAAAAGCGACTGTACGCCGTATTTACTCTAGCCCTCCTACAACAGGTGCTTGGCTAGTTGATGAAGTGTTAAATGACGCTGAACTTAACCAACAATGGCAAGGTGAAGTGAAAGAGATGCGTGAGCGTATTATCAAAATGCGTAGCATCTTGAAAGACGAACTCACTAAAGCATTACCAGACCGTGACTTTAGCTACCTTGTAAACCAAAAAGGTATGTTCAGCTACACAGGTTTAACTGCTGAGCAAGTTGATATCTTGCGTGAAGAATATGCAATCTACTTAGTACGTAGTGGCCGTATTTGTGTAGCAGGTTTAAACATGAACAATGTTTACACTGTTGCTAAAGCGATGGCTGAAGTGCTTGCTAAATCTGTAGAAGCTGCATAAATCATCTATAAAAAAAGGCGCTTCGGCGCCTTTTTTTATGTCTCGATATTACGATTTAGCCTTGCCCCAATATTTCAGTTTTGAGGTATGTCCAATCCCTACGTTAAAGCTGTTGGTTGGGTCGAGTTTTTGGTAGAAATTGGCTAAGGCAGGTTTGGCAATATAAAGATGCCCGACATTATGCTCTGCCGGATATTCAGCACGGCGCGCATCGAGTAATTTCCACATTTGATGTTCCATTTCTAAAGGGTCATTGCCCTTTTTAAGAATATAGTCTTGATGGAACACATGACAAAAGAAATGCCCATAATAGAGTTTATAGAGAATTTTCTTTTCCATTTCAGCTGGTAGTTGCTCTACCCATTCGCGGTCATTACGACGTAACGCAATATCAAGCGCCACAATATCTTCAACTTCACTACGGTGTGTATCGCGATAACGAATTGCAGCTCCTGCAATCGCAAAACGGTGTAAGAATGCCTTTCGACCTTCCTCTTCACTACATACGAAATAGTTACCTGACTGATGCACAGTAAAATATTCTTTTAAAAACTGCTCTGTCTGTGCTTTCGAATTATTTTCGACACGTAAAACCAAATGGTGCTCATAACGGTCTCGATATTCGGTCATACGCTTCGGCAAATGACTCGGTAAAAAGAAGGTAATCGCCTGTAAAATCTGGTCTGTTAAACCTTTAATTTTAAATTTTTCTAAAAAGCCATCGACTTTATCTTTCATCGCAAAGGCTTTTGGAACATTGGCTGTACCAAACTTTTCAATAAATAAAAACGTGTCTTTTCCGTACTTTTCACCAATCAAGTAAGCATCTCGATGAATATATTCACCCGCAATCGGTAGGCTTGGCAGTGAGGTCAGTAAGTAACGACGAATGGCCGTTAAATCATCGGCATCATTACTACCAATATAAAAAACACTGCTCTCTACTTTTTCATAGGTATCAAGGCGTACAGCAAACACACAGACCTTACCTGCCGAACCTGATGCTTCAAACAAACGTGACGGGTCTGCATTAAAACGAGCAGGCGTATCCTCATCCACTTGCGTCACGTCGTGCGCATAGCGATGGTCCGATGCCTGCTTTTCGTTGTCATCTAAAATATCTACGGCTTGGTATTGCTGCTTCTCTAAACGAGTCAAAATTTCTTCGGGTGTCGAGCCTAAATTCACCCCTAAATGATTCACCAGCTCTAATTGACCAGCAGAGTTCACCTGAGCATATAACGCCAGTTCCGTATACGCAGGACCACGGCGTACCAATGCACCGCCCGAGTTATTACAGACACCGCCAAGTACTGATGCACCAATACAAGATGAACCAATCACCGAATGTGGTTCACGATTATAACCTTTTAAAATTTGCTCTAAATTATCTAAGGTCGCACCCGGTAAACAAATCACTTGCTTACCGTCATGAATGACGTGAATACCCTTTAATCGGCGCGTACTCATCACTAATACAGGACGGTCATAATCATCACCATAAGGGGTTGAACCACCAGTGAGTCCTGTATTGGCCGCCTGCATAATCACAATACAATCTGCCTCAATTGCAGCTTGGAGCACCTGCCATTGCTCTAGCAAGGTCCCTGGTACAACCACTGCAAGCACTTTCCCCTCACCAAAACGACGACCTTGACGGTACTGACGCGTACTTTGATCATCGGTCAAAACATGCGAACGCCCTACAATATTTTGTAAGCGATCAATCACTGCTTGAGGAGAAAATGTTTGCATGATGGTTTCCTTTTGGTCATCCATTTATCAAATTAGACCAACACGACGGCAACTTACCGTTTGTAATTTATAATTTAATTAGCTCATTCTCTAATGTGAATCAGCCCTACATTTACTATCGCGGTTGGCGGCATGGATGCCGCCGTTTCGATGCGGTAGCAAGGACGTACCGTCATCGAAACTAAAGTTTTTGGTTACTTTTGACCTTTCAAAAGTGACAAATGCCTATATGTAAAACATCAGCAAATCACCAAATTTTGAGGCTGTGCTTACTGCTTCACTTACTATGTCTTAAAGTCCTTGTTTAATCGCCTGTACTAAACAATCCGCATTAATATCCGAAATCGACTTAGCACCCGTTAAGGTCATCGCAACACGCATTTCCTTATCAATTAAATCAAGTAAGTTCGACACACCTTGTCCACCTGCTGCTGCCAAGGCATAAACAAACGCACGGCCAAGTAAAACCGTATCCGCACCAAGCGCCAACATGCGCACCACGTCTAAACCATTACGAATGCCTGAGTCAGCCAAAATTGCTAAGTCACCTTTGACTGCATCAGCAATTGCAGGCAATGCACGAGCAGAAGACATCACGCCATCTAACTGACGACCACCGTGATTCGATACCACAATGCCATCTGCACCAAAACGCACAGCATCTTTGGCATCTTCAGGATCTAAAATACCTTTAATCACCATTGGGCCATCCCAAAACTCACGAATCCACTCAAGGTCTTTCCATGAAATGGATGGGTCAAAGTTCGAGCCTAACCAGCCGATATAGTCTTCAAGCCCAGTCGGTTTACCTAAATATTTAGAGATATTCCCGAGGTCATGCGGACGTCCCATTAAGCCAACGTTCCATGACCAGTGTGGGTGAAACACTGACTGCATATAACGACGCATCGCAGCATTTGGCCCACTCATACCCGAATGAGCATCACGATAACGTGCACCTGGTACAGGCATATCTACGGTAAATACCAGTGTTGAACAACCTGCTGCTTTTGCACGTTCCAAAGCATTACGCATAAAACCTCGATCGCGTAATACATAAAGCTGGAACCACATTGGACGGTTAATTGCAGGTGCAACTTCCTCAATCGGACAAACAGAAACCGTTGAAAGCGTAAATGGAATACCTTTTTTATCGGCTGCCATTGCGGCTTGCACTTCACCACGGCGTGCATACATACCTGTTAAACCCACAGGAGCCAAGGCAACTGGCATCGACAGCGTTTCATTAAACAGTTTTGTCTCTAAACTTAACGCGGACATGTCATTCAGCACACGTTGACGCAATGCAATTTCTGACAAATCTTGTACGTTACGCTTTAAGGTATATTCCGCATACGCTCCACCATCAATATAGTGAAATAAAAATGGGGGTAAGCGACGTTGTGCCGCAGCACGATAATCATTGCCAGAAGAAATAATCATTTTGAATCAACTCTATTTAAACGGTTTGCACGTTTCTGGCGAGCTTCATCTTCATCCAGAGAACGCACATGATTAATCACAAATTCAATATGACCGCAGACAGCTTGGCGTGCGGCCTCGGGATCTTTACGATCAATAGCATCCATCACCTGAAAATGCTGCTCGCTGAGCAAGTCACCATTTACGGGGTCGTTATAAACTTTCTTACGCCCTAACAAGACGTTGTATTGCAGCAAATCAAATAGACTTCGCATCATTTGAATCAGCACCACATTGTGAGATGCTTCAGCAATCGCTAAGTGGAATTCAGCATCGGCCACCGCCGCCTGTGCTGAGTCACCCGCATTTTGATGGCGACTAATTTCATTAAAATAATGATGAATTTTGGCGCGATCTTCTGGGGTCGAACGTAACGCGGCATACCATGCAGTTCCCCCTTCGAGCACCAAACGCGCCTCTTGCACATCAAAACGGTATAACGGATCTTCTTCAATCAGGTTACTAATCGGGTTCACAATCAGTTGCTGTGGCCATTGTTCAGGTAATTGCTGAATATAAGTTCCATCGCCACGGCGACTAATCAGTACACCTTGACTATTGAGCTGTTGAATTGCTTCACGCAAAGACGGACGAGAAACCCCTAAGCTAGTTGCAAGCTGGCGCTCGGCAGGCAAACGATCACCTTTTTTCATGTGACGCTCTTCAAGTAATGCCTGCAATTTCATGACCACTTGATCGGAGATTCTCATCGCGTTTCCTTCACTGGAGTTATGGAATCATCCACGGAACCAGATAAGCCTGAACCGTAATAATGATGCCAACAAAGACAGTGAATATGATGCTATGTTTTACCGTGAAACGGAACAAGTCAGACTCTTTTCCAACTAAGCCCACTGCGGCACAAGCAATCGCAATCGACTGTGGCGAAATCATTTTACCTGTCACACCACCACTGGTATTCGCAGCGACCAATAACACTTCCGGAATACCAATTTGCTGAGCGGTGGTTGCCTGTAATGCCGAGAACAAAGCATTTGAAGACGTGTCTGAACCTGTAAGGAACACACCAAGCCAACCCAAAAATGGCGAGAAGAAAGTAAACGCATGACCCGTATGCGATAGAGCCAAAGCCAAAGTTGCAGATAAACCTGAATAGTTCGCAATAAAAGCAAATGCCAACACCATACCAATCGAGTAAATCGGTGTTTTTAACTCATTGAGCGTCTCACCGAAGGTTATTACTGCCTCACTTGCTTTCATTTTTAAGAAAATAACTGTGATGATTGCAGCAATAAAAATTGCAGTACCTGTTGCAGAGAACCAGTCAAACTTATAAATCGCTTCGTATGGTTTCATCTCGGACACAATCGGTGGCATTTTCTCGACCAATTTGTGTAAATACGGCACTTCAAGTTTAAAATTCCAGTGTTCAAGAGCACCATCTTTTGCAAATAATGCTTTAAATGGCTTAACGCTCCAGATCGTGACCATTACCGTTAAAATAGCAAATGGAGACCATGCCTTTGCAATTTTCCCAATGCTATAACGTTGAACTGTTGTAGGTTGCTGAGCCAAAGTCTGACCCGCTTCAGGTTCAAAACGGAAAATATGTTTTGGTTTCCAAACGCGGAATAACAACGTCAGGCTGACCAATGAAGCAATTGCTGCGGTAATGTCTGGTAACTCAGGGCCAATAAAGTTAGAGGTGAGATACTGGGCAATCGCAAAAGCACCACCACCGACCAATACCGCAGGCCAAGTTTCCTTAACACCACGCCAGCCATCCATAATCGCCATAATCCAGAACAGCACAATAATGGTTAAAAATGGCAACTGACGACCCACCATCTGGCTAATTTCCATAGTGTCTACACCGGAAACCTGCCCTGCCACAATAATTGGAATACCCATTGCACCGAATGCAACTGGTGCTGTATTTACAATTAAACATAAACCAGCAGCGTAAAGTGGCTTAAACCCTAAACCGACAAGTAGTGCAGCGGTAATTGCGACAGGAGCACCAAAGCCCGCAGCTCCTTCAAGGAAAGTACCAAATGCAAAACCAACAAGTAACATTTGCAGACGTTGGTCTTCGGTAATAGATAGAATGCTTGAGCGGATAACTTCAAACTGGCCTGTTTTTACCGAAATCTTGTATAGAAAAACTGCCCCAATAATGATCCATGAAATTGGCCATAGACCGTAGAAGAAACCGTAAATGATTGACGCAAAGGCCATTTGACCCGGCATTTGATAGAAAAATAGCGCAATCAGTAATGCAATAATAACTGTGCCCGTACCCGCGATACTGCCTTTTAAACGAAAAACAGCCAAGGCCAAAAAGAAGAAAATAATCGGGATTAATGCAACCGCACTAGACAGCCAAATATTATTTAAAGGGTCATAAAGTTGTTGCCACATATTGAGCATTGTCATCTCCTTGAAATGCCGGGGCGAATTTTTGTACCTTAAAATCTCAACATTTACACAAATTGGTATGACCAATTAAAATTTAAGTGTAAATGCTATTCCTTAAACCACATGGCGCATCATAAACACAGTTATTGGTAAGATCAATGATTAAATAATTACCACAATTGGTATGACCAATATAGCCAAGAAAAATCAAGCCATTTCTCATCTATAATTTTTTTTATTCGACTAAAGTCGTAAAAAAGCTTCCTTATAAACTTAAATATGACCTACAGAAATGAAGTGCAAAATTTGAATATAAAAACTATAAACGTACCAATTTGATGATCTATGTATAATGTGCACACAACTCAAACCACATGTATTGAATTGAATAATGACTACTTTAACGTGTTTTAAAGCTTATGATATCCGAGGCAAACTCGGCACCGAATTGAATGAAGAAATCGCCTATAAAATTGGCCGCGCTTACGGACAAATCTATAAACCAAAAACTGTGGTTGTAGGTTGTGATATTCGTCTAAGCAGTGAGGCTTTAAAACAAGCGGCCATCCGCGGTTTAAATGATGCAGGTGTGAATGTGCTTGATTTAGGCATGACGGGTACTGAAGAAGTGTACTTTGCCGCTTTCCATTTAGACGTACAAGGTGGTATAGAAGTAACTGCGAGTCATAACCCAATGGACTATAACGGTATGAAATTGGTTCGAGAAAATGCTCGTCCAATTAGTGCCGATACTGGTTTAAAAGAAATTCAGGCTTTAGCAGAGACCAATAACTTTGAAGAAGTTGGTCAAAAAGGTACAACGCAAAGCTATAACATTTTGCCTGAGTTCGTTGACCATCTACTGACTTATATTGAACCTGCAAAAATCCGTCCATTAAAGTTAGTGGTAAACGCGGGTAATGGTGCAGCTGGTCATGTGATTGATGCCATTGAAGAAAAATTTAAAGCGCTTAATGTACCGGTTGAATTTATTAAAATTCATCATGAAGCAGATGGCACTTTCCCAAATGGCATCCCTAACCCAATTTTAATTGAAAACCGTGACAGTACCCGAAATGCTGTTCTTGAGCATAAAGCAGATATGGGTATTGCATGGGACGGCGACTTTGACCGCTGTTTCTTGTTCGATGAAAAAGGTCAGTTTATTGAAGGCTATTATATTGTTGGTTTATTGGCTCAAGCTTTCTTAATCAAACAGTCAGGCGAAAAAATTGTGCATGACCCACGTTTAGTGTGGAACACATTTGATATCGTCGACGAATATAAAGGTGTTGCTGTACAGTCAAAATCGGGGCATGCATTTATTAAAGATGTTATGCGTGAACACAATGCCGTATACGGCGGTGAAATGAGTGCCCACCACTATTTCCGTGATTTTGCTTACTGTGACAGTGGTATGATTCCTTGGTTACTCACCATTGCTCTACTCTCTGAAACAGGACAATCTCTCTCAACACTCGTTGAAAATATGATTGCCAAGTTCCCTTGTAGTGGTGAAATCAACTTTAAAGTAGCCGATACGCAAACTACGATTCAAAAGATTTTCGACTTCTATGCCGATCAAAATCCACAAATTGACCGTACCGATGGTGTAAGCCTCGACTTTGGCGCATGGCGCTTTAACGTCCGTGCTTCAAATACTGAGCCTTTGTTACGTCTTAATATTGAAAGCCGTGCAGATCGTCAAGCTCAGCCAATGCAATATTATGTAGATGAGTTGACTGGATTAATTCAGAACTAATTAAAAATAAAAAAGGAGCAAATCGCTCCTTTTTTATCCGAATTTAATTGTAGCCATTAGGATTCTGCTTTTGCCAATTCCAGCTATCCTTAAGCATATCTTCTAAGCCATATTGAGGTTTCCAACCCAACTCAGCAACTGCGCGAGCATTGTCCGCAAAAGAAGTCGCAACATCCCCTGCTCTACGTGGAGCGAACTCAAAAGCAACAGGTACACCATTCACTTGTTCAAAGGTATTTTTGACTTGTAAAACAGATGAACCATTACCTGTACCAATATTCCATGCACGGCAACCTTGCGCCTGTAAGCGGTTATTTAAAGCGCATAAATGTGCATTCGCCAAGTCAACAACATGGATATAATCTCGCACACCTGTACCATCTATTGTATCGTAATCATTACCATAAATAGATAGTTTCTCACGGCGGCCCACAGCAACTTGAGTCACATAAGGCATTAAATTATTTGGAATACCTTGCGGGTCTTCACCAATACGCCCACTCTTATGTGCACCTACTGGGTTAAAATAACGTAGTAAGGCAATAGACCATTTAGAGTCAGCTACTGAAAGTTTTTGTAATAATTGCTCAACAATTAGTTTTGTATATCCATAGTTATTACTTGGCATACCTGTTGGCATTTCTTCATTTAAAGGAGAGGTATTTGCTTCATCATATACTGTCGCAGAAGAGCTAAATACAAGTGTATAGACACCTGCCTTTTCCATCGATTTAACCAGTTGAATACTGCCCGCAATATTATTATCAAAATAAATAAGCGGTTTTTCCTGGCTTTCACCTACTGCTTTTAAACCTGCAAAATGAATAACCGCATCAATTGCGTGCTCTTGAAACACTTGGTCAAGCTCACCAGAATTCCGAATATCGCCCTCCACAAAAGTTAAACTTTTTTGTGTGATCTCTTGAACTCTATTTAAAGATTCTTTTGAGCTATTTGAAAGGTTATCAAATACAATAACTTCATGGCCTGCTTCTAAAAGCTCTACACAAGTGTGTGAACCAATATAACCTGCACCACCTGTAACTAAAATTTTAGCCATCGACTTTTCCTAATAAAATTTTAATCAAACCACGTGTTGAAGCATCAAGTGTTGAAAGATCATTTTGAGCACCATTTAAAATTGGAAGTAACTGATCAGCAATCTGCTTACCTTTTTCAACACCCCATTGATCAAACGGATTAATATTCCAAATCACCGACTGAACAAATACCTTATGTTCATATAAGGCAATCAACATTCCTAAACTATATGGATTAAGTTCTTTTAAAAGTAATGTTGAGCTTGGCTGATTACCTTCATATTGTTTATAAATTGGTAAATTCTTTAATTCAGCTGAATCTAAAGCTTCATTACCAAAAGCCAATAAACGTGATTGTGCCAAACAATTTGATAATGCGAGGTGATGTTGCTCAATCAATGCCTCAGCATTCTCTACATACGTAAAGTGATCTGCATTATAGCGTTGGACTGGGGCAATAAAGTCACAGCTTACTGCTTGAGTTCCTTGATGTAATAACTGATAGAAGGCATGTTGAGCATTTGGTCCGACTTCACCCCATACAATTGGGCAAGTATCTAATTCAACTTTTTGACCATCACGTTGTACCGACTTACCATTAGACTCCATTTCAAGCTGCTGCAAATAGGCAGCAAAATACTTTAATCTTCCGTCATAAGGTAATACCGCATGGGTTTGAATATTTAAAAAATTATTATTCCAGATACCGAGTAATGCCATGAGAACCGGTATATTTTGCTCAAAGTTTGTATTTTGAAAGTGCTCATCGACAGCATGTGCGCCAGCTAAAAGCTGTTGAAAGCCATCTATACCAATCGTGAGCGCTATAGGGAGACCAATACAAGACCAAAGAGAATAACGTCCACCAACCCAGTCCCAAAGCAACAACTGATTTTCAGGAGCAATACCCCAATCAGTCATTTTTTCAGCTTTTGTAGATACACCAATGAAGTGACTTTTTACAACGCGGTCATGCTTTCCTAAAGCTTTTTCAAGCCACTGACGAACTGTTTGTGCATTTGATAAGGTATCAATAGTACCAAATGACTTTGAAGAAATAATAAATAAAGTTGTTTCCGGACGCAGTTGATGGAGTAAGTCTGATAACTGGCTACCATCCATAGTCGAAACAAAGTGTACATTAAGTGGTTTGGCAGTTTTTACTTTAAAATCGCATAGTGCATGGGTCACCATTTGAGGCCCTAAATCGGAACCACCTACACCAATATTAACGACATCCTGAATCACTTCACCCGTAGCACCGCGGTATTGCCCAGCATGGATTTTTTCAACCAAAGCGTACATACGCTGTAATTGAGTATGAACCTGTTTTGTGAGTTCAGGAAATTTAGAATATTCCGATGGTAAACGCAAAGCCCAGTGCATAGCTGCACGCTGCTCAGTACAGTTGACTTTGTCTTGGGAGAATAAGCGCTCAATCCAGTGAGTTAATTGTTTCGTCTTTGCTAAAGCAAACAATTGTTCTAAAACACTTTTTGTTATACGGTGTTTACTATAATCAAAAACCAATTGATCGAACTTTACCGAATAGTTTTGAAAGCGGTCTTGCTCGGCTGCAAATAATTCTTTGATATGTAATTTTGAATTCTTCTCAACTAATGAATGAAGCTGTGCTATAGGCGAGACTAACTCTTTAGGAAACTTTTCGATAGATTTACTCATAATCGACCTACTCCTTCATAAGCGAAACCTTTTGCTTTCACATATGCCGGATCGTAAATATTACGCCCATCCAAAATAAGAGGATGCTGCATTACTTGTTGTAACTGTTTAAAATCAGGGCTCCAATATTGTTTCCATGCTGTCACTAAGCATAAAGCATGAGCTCCCTGTGCAGCTTCATATTGGTCAGCACATAAAACCAGATCTTCACGGTCTCCATAAGTTGTTGCGATCTCATCTAAGGCTTGTGGGTCATGTAAACGTACTTTTACCCCTTGTGCCCATAATGCAGCTAACAAAATATGAATAGGTGAGTTATGAGTGCTAGAGGTGTTTTCCTTAAATGAAGCCCCCCAGATCGCAACAGTTTTACCGCTCAAATCACAGTGATAATAATTCCATAATTTACGGAATAAAATTTCTTTTTGTTGCTCATTAATCGCCCACACTTGCTCTAGCAACCGACTTTTAGCCCCTGTTCCAGATACAGTACTCGAAAGCGTTAAAATATCATGTGAAAAGTTTTCACCACCAAATCCAACACCTGCCGACAAATAGGCTGCACCAATACGTGTATCTGCAGCAATACCATGTTTTACATTAGCAATATCAATACCGAGTTTTTCGGCCACCATCGCCAAATCATTCATGTAGCTAATACGGGTTGCCAACATTCCCGAAATGCTGAGCTTTGTAAATTCAGCATCTAAAATTGGCATAAATAAATATTGATAGCTAAAACGGAAAAAAGGACGTAACAGCTCTTGCATAGTGTCTTGAGCATAACTCGATTCAACACCAACAATTACATGTTTTACGTTCAGCACGCTATTAATCGCATTTCCTTCTTGAATCACATCAGGAAAATAAACCCACTCATCTTTTGGCAAATGTTGTTTTAATTGATTCGTACCATGTAGACCAAAAGTAGAGCCATTGATCATTAAACGTGGATGAACTATCGGGCGCTCACTCAACTTTTCAACTGTTTTTAAAGCAAGCTCGATTTGTGTTGGGCTAAAACAAAATAAATAAACTTCAATATCTAAAGGAATTTCAGAAAAAGGACTCTCTTTTAAAAAACCTGCTTTTCTCTGTTTATTTAAATAATGATTAACTTCTTGATCTTGATAAGAAAGTATAGAAATGTTTTCTTCACAGGTGACACTTGTACACCAATAGATCTGATTGCCATATTCAGCTAATAATGCTGCCATTACACCAGCATGTAAGGTGGTTCCAAATACCGCGATTTTCATTGTACACCTGATTTTAATATTCTATAAAATTCTCTTCCCTTTCCAGGAAGAGAATATATTGCTCTGTTCATATATTCATTCGTTTTTACAAATAGTTAAACAGAGCTACAAAATTTTATAATTTAAGTTCCTGAATTAATTGTTTAAAATCATTTCCTAACTTAGGGTGTTTAATTCCATAGTGTAGTACAGCTTTTAAATACCCAATCTTACTACCACAATCAAACGTTTGACCTTGCATACGATAAGCTTCAACAGTATCTGTGTCTTGAAGCATTGCAATTGCATCAGTTAACTGAATTTCATTACCCGCACCTTTCGGCGTGTTCTCAAGTAATTGCATAATCTTGGCAGGTAACACATAGCGGCCAACCACTGATAAGTTTGATGGTGCAGAGCCTACTGCAGGCTTTTCAACAATACCCTGCATAGCAATGCTTTCACCTTCATTTGGGCTATGTTTTACATCCACAATCCCATATTGATCTACTAAATGGTCTGGCACTGCTTCAACCATGATTTGAGCAGCTTGGCTTGAGTTATAGCGAGCAATCATACGGGATAGATCATTTTGTCCAGAGCTATCTTTCACCAATACATCTGGTAATAGCACAGCGAAATCATCTTGACCGACAACACTCTTTGCACATAACACAGCATGCCCTAAGCCTAAAGGCTGAGGTTGTCTTACACTTACTACACTCACATGCTCAGGCACAATTTGAGTAATCTCTGCAAGTAAATCGAATTTTTTCTTTTGTTCTAGAGTGGTTTCCAACTCAAAGTTACGATCAAAATAATTTTCAATTGATGCTTTCGATGAATGAGTAACTAAAATAATTTGTTCAATTCCAGCCTCTACCGCCTCGCGTACTACATATTCAATTGCAGGACGATCAACGACCGTTACCATTTCCTTTGGAATAGACTTACTTGCCGGTAGAAAACGTGTACCTAAACCAGCTACTGGTAAAACTGCTTTTTTAATCATAAGAAAGATTTCAAGATATAAAATTTACTTAACAGAAGAATCAATATTTTCTTGGGTATCATTACCTTTAAATAAAGATGGCCCAACATGCCCTGGAGCATTAATTCCTTCACGTTTTAACATCACTTTGACTGTTTTAAACATGATTTTGAAATCAACCCAAACGTTGTGATTATCTACATACCATACATCACACTTAAATCGTTCTTCATAATCAAGTTCATTACGCCCGCTTACTTGAGCTAAACCCGTCATTCCAGGGCGTACTTCTAAACGACGCGCTTGTTCTGGTGAATATAAAGCAACAAAATCTTTTAGCATTGGACGCGGCCCTACCACACTCATGTCACCTTTTAGTACGTTAATAAGCTGTGGCATTTCATCCAGACTAGTTGAACGCAGTTTTTGTCCAAACGGAGTAATACGAGCTTCGTCTGGCAATGGATTTCCTTGAGCATCAAATGCATCTTTCATAGAACGGAACTTAATCATTTTAAATAATTTTCCGTCCTTACCAGGTCTTTCTTGGTAAAAGAATATTGGTGAACCTAAATTTTTACGGACTTTATAAGCAACTATCAGAAATATTGGCGACAGAACAGTTAAAGCTATTAAAGAAATGACTATGTCTACTAAACGCTTCATATTTTCATTCACTCATTTTTTAATATCTTTACGAAGAAAGGTATTATAAATTGTACCTAATAAATTCGCTGGTAACAGTCTAAACGCAGACCGTACCAGAAACAGCATGTTAGCATATAGAGGATTTTGTAACTTTAGTTGTTTTTTTAAATCTAGTAACTGTTTTTCACTTTTAATATATTGTAAACCTTTGCGGCGACCATGCATACCATTATCAATACGTGCATAGACCAATACATCTGGTAAGTTCTCAATTTTATACCCTTTAGCAATCACCCGTAAAAAAAGGTTATAGTCTTCCATCCATAAATGATGTTGATAACCACCAACCTCAAGGATATGTGACTTTCGATACGTAATAGTCATATTATTAAACGGACTTTGCTTTTTTGCATAATTTCTTAACTCCTCATTTGATAGAGGAACTTTACGCATTCCTACCGGATTTCCAATATCCTCAATAAATTCAAAAATTTGTCCTCCAACAATAGAAATTTCAGGATTTTGTTGTAAAAATTTAATCTGTTTTTCAAAACGTTCAGGGACATAAATATCATCTGTATCAACAATAGATACAATGTCATAATTACATTCTTGTAATCCAATATTTTTTGCCTTTCCTGTACCTACATTTTTCTCAAGTTTAGTAACTCGTAAAACATTCCCAAGTTTTTTTTGCCACTGAGCAATTACTTGATCTAATTCAGGAGTTAAAGGGCCATCTTCGATTAAAACAATTTCTGTAGGTTTTAAAGTTTGATTATCCCAAATGCTTTCCATACAAGTATTGAAATGTTCCGGTTGTTCTTTATGATAAATAGAACTTAATACAGAAAACATAAAAATTTATCCTTCTAAAACCTTTTCAATCCAGATATTTAAAATCTGTTCAGGCTGATATTTTTTGGAATTTAACAATGAACTTTGAGAAAACTGTTCTAATAGCTGAGGAGATAAAGCAAGTTTTAAAATCGCTGCAGCTAACTCTTCCACATTTTGATCTTCAACTAAAAAACCGTTTTTACTATCGCGAATGACATCACTTGGACCATAAGGACAATTATATGACACAATAGGTAAACCGAAGCTCTGAGCCTCAATTAGCACCATTGGTAAACCTTCATATTTGGATGACATTACAAAAAAGCTAGATTGTTCATAAACTTCTTTTACATTTGAGGTACTACCCTTCAAACTCACATTTTTAAGAGAATGTTGTTTAATATAATCTTGCAACATCTCCTCATGCTCACCTTCACCATAAATATTAAGCTTCCAATCCGGAATAGATTGATATATTTTCTTCCAAGCTTGAAGTAAATGAATATAGTTTTTCTGATCAGTTAAACGGCCAATCGTTACAATTTGTTTATTATTATTTTGTGGTTGCGAAGCGATAGAAAAGGGAGAAAAATTAGGAATGACAATTACATTTGAATGAAACTTATCAAATTGTTCTTTATCATTTTGGGTTAGTGTTACCACTTGATCAATATTACGATATAAGAACTTACTTAGAATTTGTATTTTTTTAGGGCGACTAATAAAAGAAACATGTTCCAAAACTACTAATTTCTTTATATTTGGAACAAAAGCACATAGTAGGGATAATTTACCCATATTATGTACAACTACAACATCATAATTATTAGAAGAAATCTGTTTTTTAAGCTTTTTATAAAACTCAAATAAACTGCCAGATAAAGCAATTACTTCTACATTATCTGCAATTGGGTAAGCTGCATTTTCTTTTATAGATTCCCTATTCAAAAGAGTAATATTATAGCTTCCTATTGCTGCCATTTTATTAGCCAGCTCAACTGCAACTCGTTCAGAACCAGATTTACTCTTCAAAGAATTAATTAAAAAAAGAATTTTCATATCTTAACTCAATGGTAGGAAATAGTTATTTTTTATAAACTCTGAAGCTTGGAATGTCCATGTAACATAAAAAATCACTAAAAAGTATAATAAAAAATATATATACAAATAAATTTTATTTAATCTACTACTTAGTAACATAGGCATTAGAAAAACTTCAATTAGTAAAAATGTATTTGATAGTCTACCACTTAATATACCAAAATCATAAAAAGCCACGCGTAATGACAAACCAACTGTAAAAATAAATACAAAAAAAACTATAAATTTATTTAATAACAACCTATTATTCAATAATAAAAAAATTAAAAAGAATTCTATATAAAATTTTATATTCGAAAGTGAAAAAAAGCCAACACTTTCAGCATAATCAGTAGTAGAATAGGCCTCTAATCTTTGAAAATAATCCATAGCAGCGTCTAAAAGTATAAATCTTGCCACAATAAATCCGAAAACTAAAATCAAAATATTAATTATAAAAAATTTAAAAACTGAAGTATTTATTTTCAAAAAATTATTAAAGAAAAGATAAGAAATAAAAATAAGAATAAATGCTAAAGAACTTTGATGAAACAATATAGCCAAAATAAAAAAAACCAATGAAATATATTTTTTACCAGATAAATATAAAACACTACCGTAAATAACCAATGGAATAGCAAAACCTTGCCTAATTTGCATAAACTGTTGCATCATAAAGAAACCAGTGGGCAAATAATACAACATTACATATAGAAATTTGATTTCTACTAATCTAGATATTCTATAAAAAGTAAAAAAAGTAAAAAAAGAAAAAATGGTAAAAAGAACTACAGGAGAATCTGAAAACAAGGAAATAATTTTACTATATAACCCCCAACCAATCTCTACTCCTGTTTCATTATAAAAAAGAGAAAAATTTGTAAGATCATAGGATCCTATATTCTTAAAAATCATATAATATGTAATTGTATCATTAGTATTCCCCCTAAATCCTACAAGTAATGATAAAAATGAGGAAAGAATTAAAAAAATGAGCAACTCTTTTCTTATTTTTAAACTCACATTATCACCTTAAGAAATAGACTTCAAATACAACTTACATTTTATACTAGACGAAATAAAGAATGTATTAATTTTACATGGTTTAACTCTTTTCTTCCAGAAGTTGTTCATACAATTCTTTTAGAAGAATTTTCTTATCAATAAATTTTATTGCGGCTTGCTTTACTTCAGATTTACTGACTTTTCTCATTAAATGGGCAAAAGACAAGATATCAACAAATTTTGGTTCTCCAAATTTATAGTATTCAAATTCCTCTGGAAATATATCCTTATGACCAGAATAAATAGGCAAACCATAATTTAAGTATTCCCTTACTTTTAATGTACAGGCTTCTTTCATTCCTTTTCTAAATAAACCAAATGATGCTAGCCCAATCCACATTTTTGACATCAATTGTGAAATTTCGATATTATTCAAATGTCCATGTAAGATGACACGACTATCCTTCTTTGCTAAAAGTTCATCCTCCACACTAACATCGCCAACTATATGCAATATAAAATCATCATTTATCGAACTTAGATTGTGAAGCAATAAATCTAAACCATGCCAACCATTAAAATAGCTAGCAATAAAAACAATTTCTGGAATATTATCATTACGGTCATCTAAAATAATATCATGTTGACTTATAATTCCATTAGGATAAACTATTTCTTTTTTAAACTTCCCATTAACTCTTGAATTTTCATATAGAAAAATTTCTTTAGTTACTGCAACAATCCCTTTTGAATAAGAAATAGATTTTTTACCAAAATAAATTTCCATCAAACTTTTGATTTTAGTTTTAACTCCATAATTATATGAATAAAGTTCATCTATTTCAAAAGTATGATGCATAATATATACAGGTTTGATCATTTTTCTTATAAAGAATGGCTCAAATGGATCACATAAACTATGCCTAATTATAAGCACATCATACTCTTGCATAATCCCTTCTAGCCAAGAATAATAAGACTTTTTCGCTTTAAACCATTTTTTTAACTCTCCCCCCATAATATCATTACATACTGTAACAATTTCATTATTATGAAATCCATTAGGATTTTGTACAAATAAAATGGATTTCCAAGAAATCCCAAGCTCTTTAGCAGCCTCTTGTTCCCAATACATTTGATTAACAATACCTGAGGAAGCATCTTTCATATAAGCAGCATGTAAAATTTTCATATAAAGACCGGAAAAGTTAAACTTATATATTATAACTAAATATTAGCACCTACGACATCATTATTAGGTACATTAATAACAAGATAACATATTAAATACCAATAGTATAAACACTCTTAATTTTATCATTATAATAATCAATAGAATGTTCTTTTTTAATACGATTCAATGATTCAACACCTTTATTAATAACAACATTAGGATTTTCATATGCACTGAGAATATGCTTCTTCAACTGATCAATAATAGTTCTTCTGCATAAGTCTTTCTTTGAATAAGAATCAACTACAATCTCACCATATTTATTTTTATCAACATTAATTAACCAACCAATATCGTTATTATTAATTTCCGACAATGCTCTAACATCCGTTGAAATTACAGGGCAACCACAAGCTTGGAACTCTAAAACAGAATATCCAAATGTATCTGCCCATGTCGGTAAAAGGCCTATATGATGCTCTCTAATCATTTCAATTACTTTATTATTGTCCACATTAGAATATATTTTAATATTTTTTCTGTTCATAATTATGGTATTAATATTTTTTGAAAAATCAGAATCATCTTGATAAATACCAAAGGAATAATTATGGGTCCGATTTAAAATTCCTACAACTGTCAACATAATTTCATTTTCAGAAATTATCCCCTCTTCAAGTAACTCATTAATCGCTAATATACATTCTGCACCACCCTTTAAATAAAAATCATTTCCAACGAAAATTAATTTTAATGGTTTTAAGACTTTTTCTTCAATCTCATGTTGAGTAGTATATATTTTTTGAGGAGGGTACAAAACGAACATTTTTTTTTCAATCTTATCTCTTACTTTTGGATAAGCTTTTAGAATATCTGATTGAATTTTTTTTGCGCTTTTTGACAATGCAATAACACCTAAACAATTATCCCTTGCAACAACTTCCAAATATTTATTTATTTCATCATTATAAATATATTCAGGATTCAAATTCTTATGATTACTCAAAATATCCAAAAACCGTGGTAACATTGTCTCGAAAGTAACCACCCATTTATTATTTGTTAAACAAATATCATTAAAAGAATGTATTACATCTACATTTTTTACAGAAATAGGTTTAAACAAAAAACGATGAAAATAATTCTTAATGACTGGTATATTATTAAAATAATAATAAATATTATATTTTTTAAATTTATATAGTCATTTTCCTGCGAAGTTGTAACACATCTAATTTCCGGATAATTAAATTTTGTCAATCCAATTTTCATATAGTAACCTTAAAAAATAGTTAAATTCACTATCTAAAAAAACATATAAAAATTTTTAGATAGTTCAGCTTTAAATAAACATTTAAAATCAACTTGAGAAACTCAATCCAACCATTCATCTAAATAAAGCCATAATAAATTGATATCTTATACCTAATATTATTATAACTTTACTATTACTTAATCTCCTTAATAATTTTTGCAGGCACTCCAGCAATTACGATATTACCCTGTTTAAAACTTTTTGTTACGACTGCTCCAGCAGCAACTATTGTTCCATTACCTAAAACAACACCTGGCAAAATTACACTATTCATGCCTATCCAACATTTGTCACCAATAACTACATCTTTGCCTTCTGTATGGCTTTCCAAATCAGCAAGATCATGATTTGAAGTAATTATTCCAACATTTGGAGCAATATAAGAACCTTTACCAATATATATGTGAGCACTAAAATTTTGAAAATACGTTCCAGGTGATTGAAAATTATTTAAATCATCTGGATGAAAGTGAATGTTATAAGGATTTGAAATCGAACAAGTTAAAGCCGTAGGAAAAGGGGTAGGCTTGCTTAATCTCAGTATATTTTTCACCCAAATAGATCTTACAGCCCAAACATAACCACTTAAACTTTTAGAAAAAAAGCGTCCTTCTAAGTATTTTCTTTTAAAAAACAAATTTAAAAATAGACGAATACAAGGCAATATAAAATAGATTAGTTTCCGAAGTTTTTTTTTCATAGACCCAACACTCTTAAAGTTATATTCACCATTACGCCCAATGAAGTTATAAATATTAATAAGAAACCAACTTTCTTAACCAATAGAATATGATCTTTAACTTCAAGGCCAGCAGAATTAGAAAAAACGATATAACAAATTCCATAAAATATCCCTCCTGAGATTGCATATGCCTCTAATAAATAGGTAGGATTTAAATAGAACTGTCCATATAATATACCTATACGTAATATAAAACCTGTTAGAGTCAATAAAAGCATTTGTTTCTGACGACCAACAATATGCATAATCATTGATATAGGTGAAGCTATTAGTTGGAAAGCAAACCACGGTATCATCCAGCTTATAATTAAACCGACCTTTTCCCATTCGTAGCCAAATATATATTTAGCCAAGATGGGGCTAACTAGACCTATAAAAATTAAACTACTTACACCATATTTAAATAAATTTTCCAATATATTTGTAGTGTAATGAGCAATAGTTTTTTCTTGCACAGCCGCAGGGGCATGAGCTAAATATACTTGCGAAACTGCCCCGCCAATTAACTGAATAGGCACCGCCAATACTTGCATTGCTATCATTAAATAACCAGCTTCAGAACCTAAAGCAAGTGTAGCAATAATAATTATAGGAAGTTGAGCTCCTGCAGAGTTAGCTAAAGAATCAAGAGTTGAATATTTAGGGAATTGATCATTTTTTTTAAAAACATTATACAATTTTATAATTGTTATATTTCTTATAAAAACTTCTGATTCCTTCCAAAAGTTCTTAGCTAACTTTCCGATCCCGAAGGAAACCTTAATAATTTGACCGAGAGCTAGCCCCAAAGCTGCTGTACCCCAAAACCCCAATATTATTTGTGTAGCTACCCCACTTATCGACTGTACAACTCTTGTTCTAGCAATTACAGTAAAATTTTTCTTTCGGGTAGCCCAATATTGAAGCGCTGTATATATTCCTGAAAAAAAAACGCCCAAAGGGATTAACCAAATTATATGATTAAAATTAGGTTTTTTTAATAAAGAAATAATTTCTACATGAAATACCCAAATTAAAAGTCCAGTTAATATACTGATAGCAAGATTACTAATTAATGCCAATATAACTAATATTGCTGCTTCCTCATCTTCAGAAGGAATTGGTATAGCAATTTCAAAACGCAAACAGCTAGCTACTGTCACAATACCTAATATAGATGCATAAACAGCAAATATAGAAAAATCACTAGGACTATATAATCGTGTTATAAAAGGCAAAGCTATTATAGCCAAACCTTGAGCAAAAGCTGTACCTCCGACTAGGACTGACACGGCTTTTAAAAAGCCTCCCTGAGCATTTAACCTCATATTAATCTTTTCAAAAAGGCTTTTCACAGCTTAATCAACCAAAAGCCTTAACAATTTTTAATTGATCATCAATAACTAAGTAGGGATGCATAGGTAAGCTCATTACTTTCTCCGCAATCGCATCTCCAATAGGGAGATGAATGTCACTATCCGCTACAGCAGGTTGCTTATTAAGTGGTATTGGATAATGCACTGCTGTTGGAATACCTTGAGCTTTTAATTTCTCTTGTACTTCTGCACGGTTATCAACCTGAATCGTATATTGAGCCCATGCACTGGTATTATACGATTCAATATACGGCGTAGTATGAATCCCTACATCGTTAAATAGTCGGTTATAAACTTCCGCTACTCTTTGACGTGCTTGCATTTCATCATCCAAAATTTCTAATTTTGGTAATAAAATTGCTGCCTGCAAGGTATCTAAGCGGCTGTTCACACCAACACGGATATGGTGATAACGCTTATCTTGTCCATGACGTGCAATCTGACGAATCACTTTAGCTAGTTCATCATCATTGGTAAAAATAGCGCCACCATCACCATAACAACCTAATGGTTTACTTGGGAAGAAACTCGTACAAGCAACTGTACTTAGGTTACAGCTTTTACGACCTTTATATGTGGCCCCAAAGCTTTGGGCAGCATCTTCAATTACAGGGATACTATACTTTTTAGCAATTGCATTGATTGCATCAAAGTCTGCACATTGGCCATATAAACTCACAGGAATAATAGCCTTAGTTCGAGGTGTAATTGCAGCTTCTAATTTTTCAATATCTAAATTATAAGTCTTCGGATTTACATCAACATATACAGGTTTTGCACCTAAGAGTGCAACTGTTTCAGCAGTAGCAATATAAGTAAAACCTGGTGTAATCACTTCATCACCAGGCCCAATACCGAAAGCCATTTGTGCAATTTGCAGGGCATCTGTGCCATTTGCACAAGTAATACAGTGCTTAGCACCCACATACGAAGCTAGCTTTTCTTCTAACTCAATTACTTCCGGCCCTAAAATGTATTGACCATGTGTCAATACATTTTGAATACCAGCATTAATTTTATCTTTAATTCGATTTTGTTGTGCTTTTAAATCAATAAAGTCAATCATATTAACCTTGCTTTGTTAGTGTTGTTCCATCGAGTTGATAAACCGCTCCTGTATGAGAACAGATAGCCTGAGCTTGTCCCTGCAAAGGTAAATCAAGCTGTTCACCAAATTCACTCATCCAACCGATTTGTTTAGCAGGTACACCCACCATCAGCGCATAAGCAGGAACATCTTTATTAACAACTGCACCCGCCCCAACGAAAGCATAAGCACCTATAGTAATGCCACAAACAATGGTACAGTTTGCACCAAGCGTAGCGCCCTTTTTCACCAAGGTGTCTCGGTATTGATCTTTACGCTCAATGAGGGAACGCGGGTTATAAACATTCGTAAATACCATGCTTGGGCCACAAAAAACCCCTTCTTCCAAAGTAACATTATCGTAAACCGATACATTATTTTGGACTTTACAATGGTCACCAATTACAACTCGGTTACCAACAAATACGTTTTGACCTAAAGAAACACCCTTGCCAATTTTGGCCCCACCACAGACATGAACAAAATGCCAAATACGCGAACCGTCACCAATTTGTGCACCATTATCGACTATCGCAGTTTCATGTTGATAAAAGCTCATGCTTTTTTCACCTTTGCTAATAGTGGATGTGGATTTTCAGGATTTTCAATAATTGGAGAAACTCGGATCACCTCGACCGTTTCAATTGCCGCGCGGTTCTCCTCAACACCGTAGCCTTTACCTTCTAATACACGTTGATAGCTCTGAGTATGTAAATCGGTAAAACCACCAGAGAATTCAAGTTCTTCATTTTCAATAGTAATGCTACGGTAAGTTAATTTTTCACCTTGCACCGCATTTTCTGGTAGATTATTAGCATCAATTGATAAGAACCAACGTACACGTGCACGCTCATATTCTAAATAACCAGATGCAGTTTTCTCATCGCGATAATGCACTTCATTTTTTACAATTTTTCCAAAAATAAAATGCAACATATCGTAGAAGTGCACACCAATATTTGTCGCTACACCACCAGATTTGTTATCAACGCCTTTCCATGACTTTAAATACCATTTACCACGAGAAGTTAAATAGGTAAGGTCAACATCAAATACTTTATGGGCTGGGGCAGCTTGAACTTTATCACGCAGTGCAATAATAGACGGGTGTAAGCGTAGTTGTAGAATCGAGTTTACTTTCGCACCATATTGCTTTTCATATTCAGCTAGCATATTTAAGTCTTCTGAATTCAAAACTAATGGCTTTTCACAAATAACGTCTATACCATTTTTTAAAGCATATTTCATATGTGGCGCATGTAAATAATTAGGTGAGCAAATTGCTACATAGTCTAGCTTTTCACCTTTTAACTTTTGATCTTCTACATATGCTTCAAATTCTTCAAATTCTGTAAAAAACTCAGCCTCAGGAAAATGACTATCCATAATCCCAACAGAGTCATTTACGTCCATCGCAACCGCTAAAGTATTACCAGTTTCTTTAATTGCTTTTAAGTGACGCGGTGCGATATAACCAGCAGCACCAATTAATGCAAATTTTTTCATGTTTAAAACTTCAATTTAATATAAATAAAATTAGAGACGGAATACAGTAAAACCAACATCTGACATTTGTGTACGGTCAAAAAGACTCTTCACATCAGCTAAAACTGGTTTTTCAGCTTTTACGTAGCTACGTAATTCACTGGCAGAAAGAGAACGGAACTCACTATGGCCTACTGCGACAATCAAACTATCAACTGGATTTTGAGCATTCACGGTACCAAGCTCAACACCATATTCATGCTTAACTTCTTCTGCATCAGCCCAAGGGTCTGCAACCACAACCTGTGCACCCCAAAATTCGAGCTCTTTAATTAAATCGGCTACTTTACTATTACGAATATCAGGACAGTTTTCTTTAAATGTGACACCTAATACCCCTACTTTTGAGCGCGGTACATCAATACCATTTTGAAGCATTAGTTTAATCGTATTACGAGCAACATAGCGCGCCATATTGTCATTAATACGACGACCAGCAAGAATTACCTGCGGATGATAACCTACCTCTTCTGCTTTATGGGTCAAGTAGTAAGGGTCAACACCGATACAGTGTCCACCTACCAGACCAGGACGGAAAGGTAAGAAGTTCCACTTACTACCCGCTGCTTCCAACACATCTAAGGTATCAATACCAATACGGTCAAAAATTACCGATAGCTCATTAACCAAAGCAATATTTAAATCACGCTGAGTATTCTCAATAACTTTTGCTGCTTCTGCGACTTTAATACTAGAAGCTTTATGAGTACCTGCAGTAATAATGCTGGCATACACTGCATCCACCGTATTAGCTACTTCTGGTGTGCTACCACTCGTAATTTTTTTAATTTTGGTTAGTGTATTAACCTTATCTCCCGGGTTAATACGCTCAGGACTATATCCTGCAAAAAAGTCCTGATTAAATTTAAGTCCCGATACTTTTTCCAATATTGGAATACATACTTCTTCAGTAGCACCTGGATATACCGTTGATTCATAAACAACAATATCGCCCTTTTTTAGAGCTTGACCAACTGTCTCACTTGCCTTTTTTAAAGGGGTTAAATCTGGTCGGTTAACTTGGTCCACAGGTGTAGGAACTGTTACAATAAAAAAATTACTCGTTTTTAAATCATCTAAGTTTGCACTAAAACTTAATTGTTCTGCTTTTTGAAGCTCTTCTGGAGAAACTTCTAAAGTATGGTCTTTTCCACTCTTTAATTCATCAATACGATTTTGATTAATATCGAATCCAATTACTGGCCCTTTTTTGCCAAACTCAACTGCCAATGGCAAGCCTACATATCCTAAACCTATAATCGCTATTCTTAAATCGGCAAGTTGCATAAAAGTTAGCCTTTTTCCTTACAAGATTGTATCTATTAAATATATGTTGCATGTTAACTGGATATAGTCGAGCGTAACTATAGCAGTTTTTTTTTATTCTCCGTAATGCAATTGTATAAAAGTGTTTACAGCATTTACTAATAAGACGGTTTAATTTTTTTGAAATGTTTTTCATATTTAGTGTTAAACTTTTTCAACGGAAAAATAGCCGTTCGGATAAACTAAACATACAAAGCACTACGATTTTTCGATGTTTTTTGATTTCTTTTCAGCTAGAATCTGTGCATCCTGCGTTTAATAGACACTTGTTAATACGCAGTAGAAAATATCAATTAAAGATAAATACACAAAGGGTCGCGTGTGAAGTATTGCCAGTTTTTCTCTGTTCTTGCTTTAAGCTTAAGTGCTGCCAGCTGTGCGGTTACTTCCGGTTTACAAACTTATGATATTCCTAGTGAGGGTGTTTATAAAACGGACCTCGGAACTACAGTTAATGTAGTTAAAATTTCTCAAGAGACATTACCGGCAATTCAGCCTGCTCAAATTGACTATCAACGCGACTACGCATCATTATTTAAAACGCAGCAGTCTATTTATCGTTTAAGCCCTGGCGATATTCTTTCTATTCAGCTTTGGGCATATCCAGAAATTACTCCTCCAGTTAATGGTATTAGCAGCGAACAATCTATTCAAGCCAATGGCTACCCAATCGATCAGAGTGGTTATATTCAGTTTCCGTTGGTTGGACGCTACAAAGCTGCTGGTAAAACACTTGCTCAAGTCAACCGTGAGTTACACAACCAACTCGCCCGCTTTTTAAAAAATCCTGATGTTATTGTTCGCGTGCTTTCATATGAAGGGCAGCGCTTCTCTGTTCAAGGTAGTGTTACCAAAGGTGGCCAATTTTACCTAAGCGATCAACCGGTGAGTATTTATACTGCATTAGGTATGGCAGGTGGCGTCACTACGACAGGTGATAACACTTATATTCAACTGATTCGGAATGGCCGAACTTATAACCTAAATACGATTGATTTAGAGAAAGCAGGCTATTCACTTCATAAACTTCTGGTTCAGCCAAACGATACTATTTATGTAAGCACACGTGAGAACCAAAAAATTTATGTGATGGGTGAGTCAGGTAAAAATCAAGCTTTACCAATGCGTGATCAAGGCATGACTTTAACTGATGCTTTGGGTGAAAGTTTGGGCATTAATCCAAACTCTGCAAGTGCAAGCCGTATATATGTTGTACGGACTAATCCAAATGATCATGTTACTGAAATTTATCATTTAAATTTAATGAGTCTCGGTGATTTCGGCTTAGCCAATCAATTTAGACTACGTAGTAATGATATTGTTTATATTGATGCGACTGGCTTGACACGTTGGCAACGTGTGGTTAATCAGATTATCCCGTTCTCAAATGCTTTATATAACATAGACCGTTTGGGACAATAATTTTATGCAAATTAAAAATATTTTGGTGGTTTGTATTGGGAATATTTGCCGTAGCCCTATGGCAGAATATTTATTAAAACAGCAATATCCTCAACTCAATATTGAATCTGCGGGTATTTCGGGGTTGATTGGGCATCAAGCCGATGAAAAGGCGCAGCTCTGTATGCAGCGTTTAGGCATTGATATGCAGCCTCATATTGCGAGAAAGCTCAATGCCGAGCTCATCAAAAAAGCTGATCTTATTCTAGTGATGAGCAGTAACCAACAAAAGCATATTGAACAAACTTGGCCCTTTGCAAAAGGAAAAACTTTCCGTTTAGGTCATTGGCAAAATAAAAATGTGCCCGATCCCTACCAGCATGAGCAAGCTGTATTTGATGAAACTTGCCAGCTCATTCAGCAATGCGTGGCTGACTGGAAACCTTATATTTAACGTATAGATTTTTAAGCATATGAACCAACAGAATACTAATACCGAAGATACAATTGACTTAAAAGAATTGTTTTTTTCACTGATTGCTCAGTGGAAACTCATTGCTCTATGCGTTATTTTAAGCGTTGTATGTGCCCTACTCTATTTACGTGTAACGCCAGATACCTATTCGGTAGATGCTTTAGTTCAGGTTGAGGACAGTAAAGGGGCTTCTGCTGCACTTTTAGGTGATCTCTCACAAATGATTGAGCAAAAATCACCAGCTCAAGCAGAAATAGAAATTTTAAAATCTCGTTTGGTTTTAGGCACGGTCATTAAGGACTTACATTTAAATATACAGGTCTCTAGCACTGAAAATACACTTACCCATCGCTTATTAAGTGATACTGACTATAAAACTGAATACACTAAGAAATCAGTTTTATTTAAAGATGACTTAAAAAGTTTTGAAGTACGTGAATTTGAAGTTCCAGCTTACTATCTTGACAGAAACTTACTTCTTAATTTTGATAAACAGTCTTTACGTTTAACAGATCCAGATACTGAAGAAGTCATCTTAACTGTTCCATTAAACCAAGCTAATCACGTTGCTGGTCCTCATGGTTTATGGAAAGTTGCTATCTTTACGAAAGATCAATTTGACGCGACCTATAATATTAAAAGTCAATCAATACCAGCTGCTGTAAATGCACTTAGCACAAATTATTCAGTAGCAGAACGCGGCAAGCTTACAGGAGTGTTAGGTCTTAACTATCAAGGTCAAGACAAAGAGCATATTACCAAAGTTCTCAATGCGATTTTAGCGACCTATAGTGCACAAAATATTGAGCGCCGTTCAGCAGAGTCTGCTCAAACCTTAAAATTTTTAGATGAACAACTACCTGATCTGAAAAAACAGCTAGATGATGCAGAACGTCAATTTAATAAATTCCGTCAACAGTATAATACCGTTGATGTGACTAAAGAGTCTGAGCTTTATTTAACCCAAAGTATTACTTTGGAAACTAAAAAAGCAGAGCTTGAGCAGAAACAAGCTGAAATGGCAGCTAAATATACAGCTGAACATCCAGCAATGCGTGAAATTAATGGCCAGCTCGCTGCGATTAATAAGCAAATTGGTGAGCTCAATAGTACTTTAAAACAATTACCGGATGTTCAACGCCAATATTTACAGCTTTATCGTGAAGTTGAAGTTAAGACACAACTCTATACAGCCCTTTTAAACTCATACCAACAACTTCGTATTGCCAAAGCTGGTGAAATTGGTAATGTACGTATTGTTGACACTGCAGTTGAGCCAGTTGAACCAATTAAACCGAAAAAGTTGTTAGTCCTTATTTTATCGGTATTTGTGGGTGGCTTTATTGGAGCTCTAATAGCCTTATTACGTAATATGTTACGTACAGGTATTAAAGACTCTGGTCAAATTGAAAATGAAATGGATTTACCGGTTTATGCAACCGTTCCTCGTTCTCCAATTCAAGAAAGCCGTATCAAGATTTTAAAGAAGAAGAAGAGCATTCCTATTCTTGCGGTTAAAAACAGTGATGATATTGCCATTGAAAGCTTACGCAGTATCCGTACAGCTATTCACTTTGCATTAGCAAATGCAAAAAATAATATCATTATGATTGCTGGTCCTTCTCCTGAAGTGGGTAAATCGTTTATTTCAACTAACTTGGCAACTATTTTCGCGCAAGGTAATAAACGAGTACTATTGATCGATGCCGATATGCGCCGTGGTTATATGCACAAATATTTCGATGTTGATGTGAAACCAGGTCTATCAGAACTTTTAAGTGGACAAGCTGATTTACAAAAAGTATTGCACAAAACTCAGGTAGCCAATCTTGATGTGATCACTCGTGGTAAGAGCCCAACAAACCCTTCAGAGATCTTAAGCTCAAACCAATTTAAGGAATTACTTGAGCAGCTACAAAGCCAATACGACCACATCATTATTGATACTCCACCAGTGCTTGCAGTAACCGATGGTATTATTATTTCGCAATATACTGGTGTGAACTTAATTGTTGCACGCTACGCCAAGTCACAAATGAAAGAGCTTGAACTAACTGTTAATCGTTTTGAACAGGCGGGTGTTAAAGTCAACGGCTTTATTCTCAATGATATTCAACGTGCTAGCGCTGGCTATGGTTATGGCTATAACTATGCTTATGCCTATAAGGCACAAAAAGAAGACTAATTAAAACTCTTCATAAAAAACCGGATCAAATGATCCGGTTTTTTATTTGCTTTTTAAGTTTTGCCACATTAAAACTAACTAAAATATATAAAAAACCACTCGTTTTTTTTGTTAAACATTCTATGCTTAAGTCGAAGCATGCTAAGATCGAAGCAGCCTTTTAGACTCAAATGATTATTTTTGGAACCCTTTATGAGTAAAGCCTTACCCATTGCTGTCGCTGTAGTTTTAGGCGGTGCTGCACTTGTACCTGTATATTATGCAACTCAACATCCGACCACAGAAGTCGGACGTAAAGCAGACAAAAATGCTTCTCCAATTCAAAAAATCAGTTATGTTCTTGGGTATGAAGTTGCTCAACAAACCCCTCCTGAGCTGGATACCAAAGCATTTGTTCAAGGGATCCATGATGCGCGTAATAAGCAGCCTAGCGCTTATACTCAAGAAGATTTAAAAGCTGCCGTTGCTGCTTATGAAAAAGAGTTACAACAAAAAATGCAGCATCAAGACAAACCTGAGCAAGCAGGTACAGCTACTGACTCTGCAGATGCACAGTTCCTTGCAGAAAATAAAACGAAAGCTGGTGTAAAAACTACTGTATCAGGTTTGCAATATATCATTACTAAAGAAGGTACTGGTAAACAGCCAACTGCTCAGTCTATTGTTAAAGTACATTATGAAGGCCGCTTAATTAATGGACAGGTTTTCGATAGTTCTTATAAGCGTGGTCAACCAGTAGAATTCCCGCTTAATCAGGTCATTCCGGGTTGGACTGAAGGTCTTCAACTCATGAAAGAAGGTGGAAAAGCGACTTTCTTTATACCATCAAATCTTGCATATGGCCCACAAGAGCTTCCTGGAATTCCAGCAAACAGTACACTGATTTTTGATGTAGAACTCATTTCAGTGAAATAATAACAATCCAGGAGAGTCGTTATACTCTCCTGTTTTTTTGGAAAATGACATGAAAAAAATCAGTTTGGTTATTGCAGCGTCAACGATGAGTTTATCTGTTTTTGCTGCTGCACCGATAACAAATAAAAGTCCGGCAAAAGATCAGTTTAGTTATAGTTATGGTTATTTAATGGGCCGTAATAATACTGATGCGTTAACAGATTTAAATCTTGATATTTTTTACCAAGGTTTACAAGAAGGTGCTCAAAATAAGACAGCACGCCTAACTGATGAAGAAATGGCGAAAGCAATTAATGATTATAAAAAAACATTAGAAGCTAAACAGCTAGTCGAATTTCAAAAACAAGGTCA
This sequence comes from Acinetobacter sp. FDAARGOS_494, assembly GCF_003812225.1. Taxonomy (NCBI): domain Bacteria; kingdom Pseudomonadati; phylum Pseudomonadota; class Gammaproteobacteria; order Moraxellales; family Moraxellaceae; genus Acinetobacter; species Acinetobacter sp. FDAARGOS_494. The sequence continues at coordinate 1,736,501 of NZ_CP033866.1, read as the reverse complement.
ACAAAACGCTCAGGCTGGTGCAGCTTTTCTGGCAGAAAATGCTAAAAAATCTGGTGTGATTGCGACTAAATCAGGTCTGCAATATCAGGTATTAAAAGAAGGCACTGGTAAAACACCTAAAGCCACCTCTCGTGTAAAAGTAAACTATGAAGGACGTTTACTCGACGGAACTGTATTTGATAGCTCAATTGCACGTAATCACCCTGTTGATTTCCAGTTAAATCAAGTGATCGCTGGATGGACCGAAGGCTTACAAACTATGAAAGAAGGCGGTAAAACCCGTTTCTTCATTCCAGCAAAACTTGCTTATGGTGAAGTTGGCGCTGGGGATAGTATCGGTCCAAATAGTACTTTAATTTTTGATATTGAGTTGCTACAAGTTTTGCCAAAATAATTTTCGAAGATAAAAAAAGCGATCTAAATTGATCGCTTTTTTATTTTAGTGTTTTAAATCTCTCGGTCTAAAGCCTGTCAGTAATAAGCCAATTAAGTAAGCGATCACACCTACAACGCATAAACCTACCACCTCTGCAACACGAACCCATTGAGAGAGTTCTCCGTTATACCAATTTAACCCGAACCAAAGCGCTGCAATCATCGCAAGGTTGGCCAAGCCATATTGAAGTGCCAGTTTTTTCCAATGTGCACCAAATCGGAAAATATTACGCTTATGTAGGTAGAAATAGAGCAAACCTGCATTTACTAAAGCTGAACCAGAAGAGGCTAATGCAAGCGCCATATGCTCTGCATGCCAATTGATTAATTTAAAGAAACCAATGAATACAACGTTTAAAATCGCATTGGCAGCAACCGACATTAAACCCACACGGACCGGTGTTTTTGTATCTTGCTGCGCATAGAAACCTGGTGCAAATACTTTAATTAACATAAAGGAAATTACGCCTGCACTCATACATTGCAATGCAAGTGCTGTCATTTGTGTATCGCGTAAATCAAACTCACCACGCTGGAACAATGCCTGAATAATCGGTGTAGAAAGCATAAATAAAGCAATACTTGCTGGCAAACCAACCAACACAATCACTTTTGCTGCCCAATCGATCATACTGCGAAACTTCGCTTGGTCTTGTTCAGCATGACGTGCTGACAGTGAGGGTAAAATCACTGTACCAATCGCAACACCGATTAATCCTAAAGGTAACTCAGTCATACGTTCGGCACTGTAGAGCCAAGATACTGAACCATCTTGCATGAAAGATGCCCAAATCGTATTTAGCAATAGGTTAATCTGAGTCACAGATACACCAAATAATGCTGGAAGCATTAATTTTAAAATACGTTCTACACCTTCATGTTTAAAATCAACTTTCGGTGGGATCAGTAAGTTTTTACGCCATAACTCAGGAATTTGTATCGCTAACTGTAAAATACCAGCCGCAACAACCGACCAACCTAAAGCTTTGATTGGCTCAGCCATATACGGTGTAAGCCACCAAGCCCCTGCAATCATTGCTACGTTCAGTAAAACAGGTGAAAAAGCTGGCGAGGCAAACGAGCCATAACTGTTTAAGATGCTGCTGGCAAAAGCCGTAAGCGACATAAACATTAAATAGGGAATGGTCAGACGGAACATACTGACCGCTAAATCAAACTTTTCAGGGTCATTATGGAAACCCGGCGCATACATATAGATAATTGCTGGAGCTAAGACCATAGCCACGAAAGTCAGTAAAGTCATGACTGTCAGCAAACAGCCAAATACTCGACTAATTAAGATCTGTACTTCTGCATGCGCACGACCTGTTTTATATTCGGTCAATACCGGAATAAAAGCCTGTGAAAAAGCCCCTTCGGCAAACAACCGTCGAAAGAAGTTGGGAATACGAAAAGCCACAACGAAGGTATCGAAATCTTTACCCGCACCAAACACGTTGAGCAATACGACATCTCGTACTAAGCCCAATACCCGTGACAACATCGTCATCGCACTGACAATAAAAGTCGATCGCCATAATGCCATCGTACTCACCTACAGCTATATTCGAAAGTCGCTATTGTAATGAAACTAGAAAATCTTTTCGTTGTGAAATGATGAATGAACTCAAGTTTTTTTCTGTGCTAACAACTGCCTAAAGTGCTGCCATTTAAAATAAGGTCCTGGATCGGTTTTTCGGCCCGGTGCAATGTCTGAATGCCCTGCAATATGGTTTTTAATTTCAGGATAGGCCTGACGAATAGCATTAACAACGTCAGTTAGCACTTCATATTGTACGTCTTCAAAAGGTAAATCATCACTTCCTTCAAGCTCAATACCAATTGAATAATCATTACATTCAACTTTGGCTAAGTAGCTTGAACGCCCTGCATGCCATGCACGATCATTAAAGTTAACAAACTGTAGGACTTCACCTGTTCGTAAAATTAACAGGTGTGTAGAGACTTGCATACCTTCAATAGTCTGAAAATAGGGATGAACGGACCAATCTAATTTATTTTGGAAAAACTGTTCAATATAGCCTCCCCCAAACTGAGAAGGCGGCAAGCTAATATTATGAACCACAATCATTTGTATTTCGGTACCAGCGGGACGCTGGTTAAAATTTGGAGAAGGTACTTGTCTCGCCCCTTTTAATTGTCCATCTATAACTTCATACGGTGTGATTTGCTTCATTGAGATGCCAATAAATTGCTTGCCAATTGTTTTAGTTTAAAACAGTTAATTGCTTTTCAGAGTAGTCAGCATGATTGTTTATCGCGATTAATCTGATAAAACAGCTTATTTTTAAAGTCGACGGTGCTAATATATCGCAAGTTTTAGGGTCATCGACAAAATGGAAACCGTATGAGCATACCTCAGTCTTTGCTTGAACAGTCAATTCAAATCAATATTCAACAAGCATTACAAGAAGATATTGGGGACGGTGACATTACCGCCATGCTCACACCTGAAGATGAACAAGCTACCGCAACTATCATCAGCCGTGAAGATATGGTTTTAGCTGGACAGCCGTGGGTGAATGCGCTCATCTCAGCGTATGACAACACTGTACAGGTGACTTGGTTAAAACAAGAAGGTGACCGTGTTGCTGCAAATGAAGCCTTTTTAAAGCTTGCTGGTTCTGCACGTAGCTTACTGACTGTAGAGCGCCCTGCTTTAAACTTTATTCAAACATTATCGGCTGTTGCAACAAAAACTGCTGAATATGTTCAGCATCTTGAAGGTTTAAACACAAAGCTTCTCGATACACGTAAAACTTTACCGGGCTTACGTATTGCACAAAAATATGCCGTAACCGTCGGTGGCGGACAAAATCACCGCCTCGGTTTATTTGATGCATTCTTAATTAAAGAAAATCATATTATGGCAGCGGGCGGTATTGCCCAAGCGATTGCAAAAGCACATCAAATTGCGCCGGGTAAACCTGTTGAAGTCGAAGTTGAAACTTGGGATGAGCTAAACCAAGCGCTTGAAGCAGGTGCAGACATTGTCATGCTCGACAACTTTAGCCAACAACAAATGATTGATGCTGTAAAACACGTGGCGGGACGCTGTAAACTCGAAGCTTCGGGCAATATCACTATTGAAAACTTACGCGAAGTAGCGACTACTGGTGTCGACTATATTTCTATGGGCGTGTTGACTAAAGATGTCAAAGCCGTTGATTTATCAATGCGTTTTAATGCCTAAATAAAATCAGCATCATTATTGGTATTTTTTTGCGACTTGGTCATGTCTGCCGCTTGTGTTTTTTGCCATGCTGACTGAGTCGCTTGTGCCCCACTATCCCGTGGATCGGCAGCCATTAAAACAAAAGTAACTACTGCTAATAATACAATAAAACCTTGTAGCATAAATTTTCCCCATCACTTTAAAAAATTAGGGTTTCAAGGTAAAAGATAAATATGACCAGGCTTAGGAGATTCTGTTACAAAAGGTAAGTCTTTATTTTTATTATTCATCTATACGAAAAGTTATTACCTGTCTTCATTTATATTTCCCAACATTAGATTGTGCGAGATGTCATCTACAACCTGAGCAAGACAAAGCGATTATAGCTTTGTCGAAGCGCACGAATGTTATTAAGCCAACTGTTGTCTTTCGATACGTAATAAAGATTAATTAATCTTTATTACGTACTTTACTTTGGGCGAAACCAAAGTAACGAATTAGCTACTTCCACTGGATGAATAAACGATAAGACTCCGTCGTGCTAACTAATTTAAAATAACTATTAACTAAGACTTCAGCTTAATATTCATGCATTACAGCAACTTAAGACTCTAAATATCCCATATATGGATCAGAAATTGAATCTTCTTGAGTTTCTATACGTCCTGCAAAACGGCGACTAAACGTCGCATCGTCCGCTAATGTCACCGTAAAATCATACCAACCACCAAATTCAGACATATCCCAAACCAGTTCTTTTTCAACACTATTGGTTTCTATCACCCATGTCTTGTTTGGTAGATAAGCATTAGCTTTGACGTTGAGCTTGACTGTCTTATTACCATCATGACGCACTTTTAAATATAAATTCGCATCACATTCTTCTACACATACTCTAATTTCCGGTAATGCTTGAGTCTGATTAGCTTGACTTAAATTACCTTTAAACGCACGGTGAAAACCATTTGGTCCAAGTACCCATAAATCATACTGTCCATTGATAGTATTCCACGCGTCATCAAGCTGTTTGCCCGCCTCAACCATATAACGGCGTGGAATTGCCGTAAGATCTAATCGGTTATAGACATGGAAAACGGCTGCCTGTTTACCCGTATTGGAGAACATCAGTTTAACCGTTTTTTGAGTGACATCGACTTTGGCACTAGTGTGCAAAATATAAGGTAAAGCACGCGAAGGTCGAATTCCTATTTCCTGCTGAGGAAATTGTTGCTGGCTCGGAACAGAAACTTGCGGCAATAGTTCTTGAGCGACACGAATCGCATCGGCTTCGGCTTTTGTTTTCTTCCCATCTAGTTCAGCAACAGGCAAAAGATTCGGTGTTTTAAAATTAAATGCCGTTGTTAAATCACCACATACAGCACGGCGGTATGGGCTAATGTTAGGTTCTTGCACACCAAAACGTTTTTCTAAGAATTGTAAAATAGAAGTATGATCAAAGACTTGAGAATTTACCCATCCTCCACGGCTCCACGGCGAAATCACATACATTGGAACGCGTACACCTGGGCCATACACCCGTCCGTCTGTTTCGGGTTGAGATTTTGAAGTCGCTACTGCTGGATGGTTAAAGTATTCATAAGATACTTGTTGGTCCGTTAAAGTAGTTTTTCCATATACAACACCGTTTATATCTTTAGAAGGTGCGCTTGGTGAAGGAACATGGTCAAAGAAACCGTCATTTTCATCGAAGTTCACCAATAAAACGGTTTGACTCCACACTTGAGGGTTTTCAGTTAATACATTTAATACTTCCTGAATATACCAAGCGCCTTGTACAGGACTAGATGGCCCCGGATGTTCACTGTAAGTTGCAGGAGCAACTAACCAACTCACTTGCGGTAATTTACCCTGCGCAATATCAGCTTTAAAAGTTCCTAAAAAACCACCGTCTGGCATGGTATTGGCAATACCTTTGTAAAGTGGTTGAGTCACATCAATCTTTTCATCATATGCTGGACACGTTAGTGTGTCGTTACTGACAGGTTGACCAGATTGCTCATTTGCACGGCGATATTGCTTGAAACCAGCTAAAGGGTTATCAGTAAAGTTATCCGGCATGTTTTGATAAACTTTCCATGTCACGCCAGCCTGCTGTAAACGCTCAGGATATGTCATCCATTCATAACCTTCTGTTGATGGACCAATTCCATCAAATTCGTTGACCACACTCGCAACACCTGCGCCTGTAGGTCCATTGGTTCCCGTCCAGATAAATTTACGGTTCGGGTTAGTTCCCGCGTGCATGGCACAGTGGTAGGCATCACAAATCGTAAAAGCATTCGCTAAGGCAAATTGATATTCAACTTCTTGTTTTTTGTAATAGCCCATCGACTGCGGTTGTTTATGCGTTACCCAATCACTCATACGCCCATTATCCCAAGCACCTTGACCATCTGACCATGAATGATTTGTACCAGTAACACGCTGAGCATTTCCTAAATGACTATCTAAGTGGTATGGCAATACTTTCTTTTTGTTGGCGTCATATTGTTCCCAAACCTTTCGGCCTTCTGTCATAGGAATGGTAAAACGGTCGCCGAAACCACGTACACCTTTTAGTGTTCCAAAATAATTATCAAATGAACGGTTTTCCTGAGTCAAAATCACAATGTGTTTAACATCTTGAATTGTTCCACTTTCAACTTTGGCGTCAATTGCTAACGCTTTTTGAATACTCAGCGGGAAACTCGCTAGAGCAGCTGTCCCAAACATTGTTTTTGTAGAATTTAAAAGAAATTCGCGACGATTCATTAGTTCTATCCTGAGTTCTTATTATGGTGCACAGTGCATTTTGCAATTACTGGTAGGCGGTGTTGTTGGCGATGAATTATCTGAGTCGTTATCATCGTTACAAGCACTGAGCATGAGTGCTAAAGATGTAATTAATAAAATTGAAAGTTTTCGCATTGGTTTTTCCCAAACGGTTTAAATGCGAACTACTAATAAAGCGAAAAGGTGACAGGCAAGTGATGTTTTTATGTCGATTTGATGAAGGCATAAAAAACGCATCCGAAGATGCGTTTTTTAGAAAACTTAAACTTACCAGCCTAAAGCTTCTTGTTGCTTTTTAATGAGCTCGGCAATTCCTTTTTCGGCCATTTCTAACATGGCATTGCTTTGAGCACGGGTAAACGGTTTGTCTTCGGCAGTACCTTGAATTTCAATAAACTCGCCTGCTTGTGTCATCACGACATTTAAGTCAGTTTGACAGTTCGAGTCTTCTTCATAACAAAGATCAAGCAATACTTCGTCTTGATACATGCCTACAGAAATTGCAGCAACTAAGCCTTTAAGTGGATCTTGCTTAATTTTTTTCTGTGCAAGTAAAACATTCATCGCATCAACCAATGCTACAGCAGCACCAGTGATTGAAGCAGTACGTGTACCACCATCTGCCTGAATGACGTCACAGTCGATGGTAATAGTATTTTCACCAAGCTTTTTCAAATCAACCATCGCACGTAAGCTACGACCAATGAGGCGTTGGATTTCTTGAGTACGACCAGTTTGTTTGCCACGAGCAGCTTCACGATCACAACGTGAGTGTGTTGAGCGCGGTAACATGCCATATTCTGCTGTTACCCAGCCTTGACCTTGGCCTTTTAGAAAGCGTGGCACTGAGTTATCAATGCTTGCAGTACAAAGGACTTTGGTGTGACCAAATTCGACCAGCACAGAACCTTCAGCATAACGGGTGTAGTTTCGTGTAATTTTCACTTCACGTAATTGGTCTAATGCACGTTGGTCAATACGCATAATCCTTCCTAAATTCTCTTAAATACAAACTTGGGCATAGTATAGCAAAGGATTTTGACAGGTTGAGTTTATTCCCTACTTTCAAATGTAAGTCTGCACTTTTCATGACTTAAAAATAAAAATAGCCCCTTTTTAGGAGCTATTTATTGGTCTATCTATTAGGCAAATTTGAATTTTGCTTTTAATTTTTCTAATGTCTGCATCACTTTTGCAGTGGTGTGGTTTGGTAATGAGCATTTTGCTAAACGCACCCATACACTCCAGAACTGACGCATGAAATTAGCTTCATTGTAGTTAATGCCGTATTCTGCACAGAGTGCCTTAATTTTCGGTGCTACTTCTTTATAGCGGTTGGCAGGCATATCTGGAAATAAATGGTGTTCGATTTGATGGCTTAAATTACCACTCATAAAATGAAGCCATTCTGTACCACTAAAATTACTTGAACCACGAATCTGACGTAAATACCACTCTGCCTTAGTTTCAGTGTCGGTATTATCCGGCTCAAACGTTTCTGCATCTTCAGTAAAGTGGCCATTAAAAATCACAGCAGATGACCACAAGTTACGAATAATATTAGCAACTACATTGCCTGCAAAAACCGGTAAAAACATAGGACCAGAGATCACAGGGAAAAACACATAATCCTTTAAAACTTGGCGTGTTGCTTTTTTACGGACCTTAGCCGCATCTTTCCACACCTGTTTCCAGCTTTTGGTTTTATAAACTAATGCATCTTCAAGATGTAGATTTTGTACACCTACATACCATTCAAAGAAAAACATTAACTGTAGAGCCAAAGGAATATTAAATAGGTGACGAGGTTCCCACTTCTGTTGATCGCTTACTCGCAAAATGCCATAACCGACATCATGATCTTTACCGACAATATTGGTATAGGTGTGATGTACATAGTTGTGTGTTTCACGCCAGTCATCACCAGAGGCAATGGTATCCCAATCGTAAGTATTACCATTCAGACTTGGTTCATTTAACCAGTCAAACTGACCGTGCATAACGTTATGACCAAGTTCCATGTTTTCTACAATTTTAGAAATACCTAGTAAACCTGTACCCAATAACCAGACAGGTGGAATCCAACCACCAAACATCAACATGCCACGTGATGCGATTTCGGTATAGCGAACGAAGTTACGGACTTTGTAGATATATTTTGCATCTTGCTCACCAAGACTTTGCATAACATCTTGACGAATCTGTTCAACACGGCGGCCAAATTCTTCAATTTGCTCAGGGGTTAAATGAGCAGATTTAGAAGCCATAGAAACTTTTAATGCCATATTCATAGGGTTAATCCTCTGTAATTCTTTTTATAGATCAATTGTGACTGGGCTTAATGCCTGGCTCACGCATAGTTTAATTGGACGGTTCGGTTGGTCTTCAATTTCACCTGTTAACAGGTTTTGAGTAACTCCGCTCACTTTGGTACAACTGCATTTATTACAAACACCCATACGGCAGCCATGTTGCGGGCGTAGTCCCGCCTGCTCTGCACTGCTCAGTAAATTTGTTTCAGCTAAAAATTCGTGTTGAGCACGGCGGAAAATAACAGGCTGTGCTGCATGTGTACCAGTCACTTGGAGTGGTTGGAAATATTCTTGGTGAAGCCGAGACTGAGCACCTTTTTGCGCATAAATTTCATTCGCCTGCAGCATCATGCCGTGGTGTCCACATATATAGGTCGCAGTCTGCGCAAAATCTGGAACCAGCTTTTGCAGTAAGCTTTCAGTTAAATGCTGCTTTTGCTCGCTGGTATTAAAAAAATGATATTGAAGCTGTGGGTGCTGTTCTGCCAAAGCTTTTAATTCGGCATGAAAAATTTCTGCACGATTAAAATAAATGACATGAATTTGTTCAAGCTGCTGTTTCAAAGCTTGCTGCAAGAGTGAATAAATTGCAGTAATACCACTTCCTGAAGCAATCAAAATCGCAGGCTGCTGGCCTTGATGCAAAGTGAAATCACCTTGTGGCTGTGAAATTTCAACACACTCGCCCACATGTAATAGTTGAGCTGCACGAGACACCAAGCCTTGTACTTTAATACCTAAAGCGATTTCACCTTGAGTGGTTACTTCAATAATCGAATAGCTACGTTGTTGGTAAACGCCATCGATAAGCAACGTCAATAGAATGCTTTGTCCCGCACAAACCTGTTCGAAATTAAAATTACGATTTGGTTTAAGCTTGATCAGTACCATATCAGTATGAAGCGGCTGAACAGCGGTAACTTCTGCAAGTACCCTTTTCCAAGCCCAAGTCGCGTTAATTTTCTGCAAAACAAAATCAACGAAATCTTCTCGTACCCAATGTGGTTGATAGTTAAGTGTTGCGTTCATACGTTCCTCTTTTGTTTCTGGCTATTTATTTGAGTGAACACATGTTCGTATAGTGAACATATGTACACTATATTTATAAGTGTTCACTCAGTCAACACTTGTTCACTATTTTTTTTATGAAAGTTTGCTCTTTTTTGTTAGACTTTGGCTCACGGTTTAAATAGGTTTTTTTAATGTCGATACGGGATGAACGAAAACAGCAAAGTCGTCAGGCACTTCTCGATGCAGCCTTGCATCTGAGCACGTCTGGGCGTTCGTTCAGTAGTATCAGTTTGCGTGAAGTTGCACGTGAAGTGGGTTTAGTGCCAACAGCGTTCTATCGTCATTTTCAAGACATGGATGAACTCGGGAAAGAGTTGGTTGACCAAGTTGCCCTACATTTAAAAAGCGTTTTACATCAACTCGGCCAGAGTTATTTACAGCACAAGTCTGCAAAAACCCAAACCAGTATTGAGCTATTTGTACAGGCAGTGAACCATAGCCCTAAACAGTGGCAATTTATGATTGCTGAACGTTGGGGTGGTTCAGAAACGGTCCGTGCAGCCATTGCTAGAGAAATTGAATTTTTGATTGAAGATCTCACAACAGATCTGACTAAGCTCGAAAATTTTAAACATATTCAAAACCCTCAAGACTTAAATGTCTTATCTACCATTTTGACCAATATGTCATTTACATGGGCAATGACGTGGCTCAACCTCGCCAAACAATATCAAGGTGAGCAACTTAAACAACAACAGACTGCATTTATTGAAAATGCGTCTACACAAGTTCGCTTACTGTTTAGAGGCATTGCTAACTGGGAACGGTAAAACTGGCAAATGACAAAAAACAGGTTATGTGTTAATACGTAAAGAGTGAAAGAAAAAGGCGAAAATTTCGAGAAAAGTCTTTTTCTTTTTACAGGAAGTAAACTATTCGTTAGGCCAAACTGGTGTGGGAATACCTATGAATCTTGATCGTCATACACAGTTTTTGATGCGCAAAGAAAAAATTCTAAGCGTTGCAGAAAAATTGTTACTAGAAAACAATCAGGAAATTACTCTAGATGAATTAGTGGCCGAGCTAGATATTGCAAAAGGTACGCTTTATAAGCACTTTAGAAGTAAAAATGAACTTCTGCTTGAATTGATTATTCAAAATGAAAAACAAATTTTAGAAATTTCTCAAAAATATAATACTGATTTTAAAGAGTATGCGCCACGGTACATGCTCCACCATTTGCTCACACCGGGAAAAACGATTTTATTGCATCAACTTGAAGAAAATCTGACGATGACAGAGTCTAAGTTGAAGCATCTTTTTGAAGAGCTTTATGAAGTTCGTCAACAACGTATTCTAGCGATTAAAGACATTACAGAAAGTTATTTAAAATCATTAAGTTATGATATGTCGATTCGTGACTATTTATCTTATATCTGGTCACTCACTTACGGTGCATCGTTGCTTTTAAACTCAACTTATTATCAGCGCTCGATTGGTTCTCGCCAAAAATTAATTAATTTATATATTAACCAAGCCTTATCACTACCTACCCAAACCACCAATTTTGATGCGCTAAATTTTCAGATAGAAGACGAGAATTCTCAAAATTAATTGAATTATTTCGTGATTATGAAATAAATTTTATAAAAAAGGGCTTCATAAGAAGCCCTTTTTTAAAGCAATAAACTTTTATTTTGCCTTACGTTCTTTTTCAATTAAGTAATTAAGGACTTGGGTAACTTTACCATCTTCACCCTGTACAACATATTTACCATTAACGACAACTGCTGGAACACCTGTTAATTGGTACTGTTGAGCAAGTTTATTTGACTCGGCAACTTTTGCAGTTACAGCAAATGAGTTGTAAGTGCTATTAAATTTTTGTTCAGGCACACCGTAACGAGTAAAGAATTTAGCCGCAGAAGCCTGGTCAAAAATCTGCTGACCATTCACCTGAATTGCATGGAATAATGGTAAATGCGTGCGCTTACGTACACCTAATGCCTCAGATGTATAGTAAGTACGTGCCCCTTGTTCCCATACTTTGTTCATGGCTGCTGGCGTACGCACAAAACGTACATCACTCGGAATTTGTTTTAACCACGTTTGCATATGTGGTTCAAGTTTAAAACAGTGCGGACAGCCATACCAAAAGAACTCACGAACTTCGATTTTCCCCGGTACTTCCACTTTGCCTGGATTGGCGATTACGGTGTAGTCTTTACCAGCAACAAAATCTGCTGCCATTGCACTACCCGATACGGCCATAATTGCTGCACTCAAACCACCCAAAACCAATTTTTTCATTGTTACAGCTTTTCCTCTAAGTTGTTATGCATTAGCTTATGCCCTAAATATAAAACAAATATGCTAAATTCGTTTTGCTTCTGTGAAGTTTTTTATTGGGTTTATCGCTTTTTTCCCAATAATCGCTACACTAACGGCGAACTACATCAAAAAGATAACCCAAGTTTAGAGGTGACACCATGTCGCAATTGAATGTTGATTTACAAGAAATCGCAAAATTTGAAGCACTTGCTGCCAAATGGTGGGATCAACATTCTGAATTTCGCCCACTTCATCAAATCAATCCTTTACGCTTAAACTGGATTGATGAACGTGCAGGTGGCCTTGCCGGTAAAAAAGTACTTGATGTCGGCTGTGGCGGCGGGATTTTGGCTGAAAGCATGGCACGTCGTGGAGCAGATGTACTGGGCATTGATATGGGTGAAGCGCCTTTAGCTGTAGGCCGTTTGCATGCTCAACAAGAAAATGTTCAAAATATTGAATATCGTCAAATTCCAGTTGAAGAATTGGCGCAAGAACAAGCAGGCCAATATGATGTGGTCACTTGCATGGAAATGATGGAACACGTTCCAGACCCGGCATCCATTGTAAAAGCATGTCAGACTTTGGTTAAACCCGGTGGCCATGTGTTCTTCTCGACCATCAACCGTAACCCGAAATCTTATTTATTCGCCATTATTGGTGCTGAATATGTGCTGCGCATGCTGCCAAAAGGTACGCATGATTATCACAAGTTTATTCGCCCATCTGAAATGGCACATGATATTCGTAATGCAGGCTTAACGTTAAAAGAAATGACGGGCTTACACTACAACCCAATTACGAAGCGTTATTGGTTAGCGCCAAATGTTGATGTTAACTATATGGTTCATACAGTAAAGACAGGTGCATGATGAAGGCTGTTTTATTTGATTTAGACGGCACGCTCATCGATACGGCTGCCGACTTTATTCGTATTATTCAACAAATGTGCCGTGATGCAAGACGCCCTGTTGTAGAAGCCGATCTTATTCGTACACAAGTGTCTGAAGGTGCCCGTGCCATGGTCAAATTGGTCTACCCAGAGCTGGATGTGACCAATCCAATTTTCTTGGCACATCGACAAAATTTTTTAGATTTGTATGGCAATAATATTGTTGTCGATACTGACCTGTTTGAAGGGATGTATCCACTTTTAGAAGAGTTAGAAGCTCAGCAAATTCCGTGGGGTATTGTCACCAATAAACCACGTGGTTTAAGTGAATCTCTTCTAGAAAAGTTAAACCTGACGGAACGCTGTGCGGTTTTGGTATGTCCTGAAGATGTTTCTAAAACTAAGCCAGACCCGGAACCAATGTATTTGGCTGCAAAGCAGTTAAATATCCCGGCAAATGAAATCATTTATGTGGGGGATCACCCACGTGATATCGATGCTGGCCGCAATGCTGATATGTATACCATCTTAGCAGCTTATGGCTATTTACCTATCGAACATCGGGATGATTTAAACGCTTGGCAAGCCGATTCGATTGTAAATACGGTGACAGAATTACACGAGTTGTTACGTCAAAAGCTTCCTGCTCTACAGGAAAATCAGCGTATGATAAGTTAACACAAGAGTTTTATAAGCTTTTTTAACGGTTACTTATATCAATATAAAAAGAAGGAGGTTTACCAATGAAATATTCAGAATATCAACCTCGTCCGGATCTACTCAAAGATCGAATTATTTTAATCACTGGTGCTGGTGATGGAATTGGGCGAGCTGCGGCCCTCAGTTATGCTTTACATGGTGCAACTGTCGTCTTGCATGGTAGAACCTTAAATAAACTTGAAGTAATTTATGATGAAATTGAAGGTTTAGGCGCACCTCAACCTGCTATTTTACCCCTCCAGCTTTCGAGTGCTTCCGATCGCGATTATGACTTTTTAGTAAGTACGCTAGAAAAACAATTTGGTCGTCTGGATGGCATTTTGCATAATGCGGGTATTTTGGGTGAGCGAGTAGAACTTGCACATTATCCAGCAGAAGTATGGGATGATGTGATGGCAGTCAATTTACGTGCACCTTTTGCTTTAACCCAAGCTTTATTACCACTATTACAAAAGTCAGAAAACGCTTCTGTCGTATTTACCAGCTCTGGTGTAGGCCGTGAGGCACGCGCGCTCTGGGGTGCGTATTCTGTCTCTAAAGTCGCGATAGAAGCGGTGAGCAAGATTTTTGCGGCTGAGCATACTTATCCAAATATTCGCTTTAATTGTATTAACCCAGGAGCTACACGTACTGCCATGCGTGCTAAAGCTTATCCTGAAGAAGATCCGAAAACATTACCAACACCTGAGTCCATCATGCCAGCTTATCTTTATTTAATGGGTGAAGATAGCTTAACGCTCAATGGGCAAAGTATTGATGCACAGGATTAAATAATTACAGATGAAAAGCTAAAATAATTTATAGCCGATCATCACATCTGGCTTGGCTATACCTGAAAAGATATATACAAGCCTTTTTTATTATTGAGAAAAACGCTGGATTTATCCGTAATTTTAATTGAAGCATTAAATGATCTTCACAGTTTCTCTGCATTTTGCGCGTACAGTATTCAACATGAGAGACATCAGATGTAAACGAGGATGCATCATGAAAAAGTTGTTCACCATCTTAGCCCTTTGCATCACTGTACTGACCACCAGTATGGCAAGCTTTGCTGATCCTCCTTTTGACCGAGGACATGGCCCGAAAGGTGCTAAAGGCGGACCTCGTGGTGAATGGAATGATCGTGGGCATAAATTTGACCGTGACGATAATGGTGATCGTGTTCGCGATGAACGCCGTATGCGTGAGGAACGTGGCTTTGAGCGTCTGAAACAACATCGTTGGCAGCCAGGTTATGTGATGCCACAGCACTATCGTGGTAATGGTTATAAAGTCGACTATAAAGACAATAACTTACCTAAACCCGATCGTAACCAGCAGTGGTACAAAATTAACAATGACTATATTTTAGTCGACACGGACTCTAACAGTATTGTGAGTATTCGCGGTTTCTAAGATAGATAGCTCCTCACTATCGCTTAGTAGGAAAGGATAAAGCTGATCGGCTTTATCCTTTTTTGTATTTTTATATCAATATGATATTAAAATTTAAATCTTCTAAATTTCTTCTTATTTCATAGAAAATTTTCACATTTATTATTCTTCGCCTTCACGATTTATCTGTAATTTTTCACTAATCTTCAATTATCGAAATTTAATAGATCATTCGAGGTTTACGATGAAAAAGATAACAACAGCAATTATTCTTTCAATGAGTGGTTTAATCGCAACAACAGCAATGGCTGCGCCTCACGACCATTATCACCACCAAGGATATGAGACAAAAACCGTTAAAGTCATTCATAAAGATGACCATGCGAATATCTGGCGTGCAGGCCAAGTCGTACCGCATCAATACCAACATCCACGTTATGTCATTGACTACCGCTCACACCAGAAATTGACTAAGCCAGGTCGTTATCAAAAATGGTATAAGGTGAACGGAAATTATGTACTTGTAAATGAGCAAAGCCATAAAATTATTAAAGTAATTCGTTAAGTTCATAAAACATCTAACACCCAAATCTAATTTGGGTGTTTTTTTATCTAAAACATGCGACTTTGAGCTTTTTTGTTTAGAATCCTCTTTATATCTTTTTGCTGTTGATTCGAGATCGGTATGCCAACTAAGTCTTTAGAGAAATCACATAATAATACTCAGCATTATGTACATTGGTTCCGACATTCAGCACCCTACATCAATGCGCATCGTGACAAAACTTTTGTTTTAATGTTTGGCGGTGAAGCAGTCCGCGATCCTAATTTCGAACATATTATTCACGATATTGCCTTATTACATTCTCTTGGCATCCGTTTAATCTTAGTGCATGGCGCACGTCCACAAATTAATCACAACCTTAAAGAAAAAGGGATTGAAACCCCTTTTTATGATAACTGCCGTATTACTACACGCGAATCTTTAAGCTGTGTCATGAGTGCTGTAGGGTCTATTCGGTTAGAAATCGAAGCATTGTTATCTATGGGTTTAGCCAACTCTCCAATGTATGGCGCTCGAATAGATGTCGTATCAGGTAATTTTGTAACCGCTAAACCTTATGGTATTCGTGAAGGAATGGATTTTCAGCTTACAGGCGAAGTTCGTTCAATAGATACAGACGCGATTGAACGTCATCTTGATAACAATAATATTGTTTTACTTGGTCCAACGGGCTATTCAACCACAGGTGAAGTATTTAATTTAAGAGCTGAAGAAGTTGCAACCAAAACTGCGACTTATTTAAAGGCAGATAAATTAATCTTTTTAGGTGAGCAACAAGGTTTACCCAATGAAGATGGGCAATTACTGCGTGAATTAAGCCCACACCAGCTTGATTATTATATTCAACAATACCAAACCACCCACCCAACCCTAACCCTACATTTGCAAGAAGCAAAAAAAGCATCTTTATCGGGTGTACATCGTGTCCATCTAATTTCTTATTCTTATGATGGCGCACTTATTGAAGAACTCTTTACGCGTGATGGTGTGGGTACCATGATTACCGATGCGCATTATGAAGAAGTTCGTATGGCACATATTCAAGATGTCGGCGGGTTAATGAACCTTTTACGCCCATTAGAAGAAGAAGGCATTTTGGTGTATCGCTCACGTGAGCGTTTAGAACAAGAAATTAACCAGTTCGCTGTCATTGAACGAGACGGTATGATTTTGGCCTGCGCTGCCCTTTATCCAATTCCGACTGAGTTTAATGAGACACGTTCAGCAGAAATTGCTTGTGTAGCAGTACACCCAAGTTATCGTAAATCGAACCGTGGCAGCCAAATTCTGCAATTTCTCGAAGAAAAGGCCAAACAACAAGGTATTCGTCAATTGTTCGTTTTAACCACCCGTACCGCGCACTGGTTCTTAGAGCACGGTTTCCATCAGGTGAGTGTGGATGACTTACCAAATGCCCGTCAGGCACTTTATAACTATCAAAGAAATTCTTTAGTCTTTAAAAAATTGCTTCCCTAGACTATGCATTTTTTAAGATATTCTTATTTCAGATAAGCTTAGTCTAAAAAGTACAACCATAAAGGTAATTAATATATGGTTGTACTTTTTTTAAATCTTTAAATTTTTCTATTTTAATAATTTTTATTTTATTTACATATACTTAAATATCTTTTTATAAATATTATTCTGTTCAATAAATCATTTTTTTGCATAAGTTTATCGCCGAAAGTTTTTAGCTTTTTTTTGCATAAATAAAGACTGAATATTTATTTTTTACGAAATAAAAATCCCTTTAGGGTATCTGCTCATCCAATTATTTTTCTTTTTCTCTTTCGGGGAGCACGAAACCACATGGCACTTTTTAATTCCACTTCATGGGCAAAATATTCAGTCATTGCTGCCAGCCTTGCGGGAGTGATGATGCTAGGTGGTTGTGCCAAAAAAGAGGAGCACACCACGACAACTTTAAATATCGGCTATCAGAAATATGGCATCCTTCCTATTCTAAAAGCACGTGGTGACTTGGAAAAAGCGCTCAAAGATCAAGGCGTACAAGTGAAATGGGTCGAGTTTCCTGCGGGACCTCAATTACTTGAAGGCCTAAATGTAGGAAGTGTTTCGTTAGGCGAAGCAGGTGAAGCACCACCTATTTTTGCTCAAGCAGCCAATCCAAATTTAGTCTATGTCGCAAATCAACCTGCTGCACCAAAAGCAGAAGCGTTATTGGTACAAAAAGATTCTCCAATCCAGTCTATTAAAGACTTAAAAGGAAAACGTGTCGCACTGAATAAAGGTTCGAATGTTCACTACCTTTTATTGAAAGTCTTAGAAGCAAATCACTTGAGCTTAAGTGATATTCAACCTGTTTATTTACCACCATCAGATGCGCGTGCAGCCTTTGAAAAAGGAGCTGTCGACGCATGGGTGATTTGGGATCCGTTCTTTGCAGCAGCTGAACATCAGATTCAGGCCCGCGTTCTAGCAACAGGTGAAAACTTGGTAAGCAATCATCAGTTCTACTTAGCTGATCGTAAATTTGCAGAAAGTAATCCAAAAGTTCTGAACACTGTTGTACAAACGCTAAACCAGACAACTGAATGGGTTAGCACACACCAGGATGAGGCTGCTAAGCTACTCGAAAAACCTACGGCACTTGAATTTGATGTACTTAAAACATCCATTTCACGTATGGGTTTTGGAGTTCAGCCAATATCTGACAAGGTAGCCCAAGAACAACAATATGTAGCTGATGCCTTCTACGCGCAAAAGCTCATTCCCAACAAGCTCACCATTCAAGAAGCCATTTTAAAACTGAAATAAACCCTGCTTGGGCACAGCTTAAATAACGATATAAATGCTGTGCCTTGTGTTAAGGGAACAAGGATATCAATATGCAACATCAGTCATTATTTAATAAGAGTCAGTGGACTCAGTTAGTTAAGCGCTTTAGCGCGGTCGCTGTATTAGGTTTCACAATCGCAGCACCTGCTTGGGCAATTGACCCAACAGTGAAAGAACTTCGTATTGGTTTTCAAAAAAGTTCGATTAACTTCGCGATTGCCAAACAGCAAAAACTATTTGAACAAGAATTTCCAAATGCCAAAATCACTTGGAATGAGTTCCCCGCTGGCCCTCAAATTTTAGAAGCCTTAGCTGTTGGCTCACTCGATGTTGGCGTTACTGGAGACACGCCCCCGGTCTACGCTCAAGCCGCTGGCAAGCCTTTATATTACATTGCTTATGAAGCAGCCAAACCATTGGCCTCAGCAATTTTAGTTCCCAAGAACTCACAACTAAAACAGCTTAAGGACCTAAAAGGTAAACGTATTGCGCTACAGAAAGGTTCTAGCTCACATTACCTACTTGTACAGGCCGTACGTAAAGTAGGCTTAAAATGGAGCGACATTACCCCAATTTGGCTCACACCTGCCGATGCTCGCGCTGCATTCCAAAAGGGTGCTGTTGATGCATGGGCAATATGGGATCCGTACTACGCTTCAGCACAACTAGAAGACCAAGCTCGTGTTCTTGCATCTGGTAAAGGCCTAAGCCCGAACTATACCTTTTACTTAGCCGCTCCAAATTTTGTTAAGCAATATCCAAAAGCTGTTCCAGGACTCATCAAGCAGATCAATCAAGCTGACAAATGGGTCCAAAGCCATCAAGCAGAAACTGCAAGTGCGGTTGGCCAAAGTACAGGCCTAAAACCTGCGACCAGTGACTTATTTATTAAACGCCGTCCACGTCCGTCATCGGCAGCTCCACTTAACAGCAAAGTCATTGCTGAACAACAGCAGCTTGCAGACATCTTTACTCAACAAGGCATCATCCCTAAACCAATCAGCATTAAACAAGCTGTTTGGGGTGCCAAGTAATTTCAATAGATATATAGGTAATGCACATGAAAATTTTCTGGTTTATTCCTACCCACGGTGATAGTCGCTATTTAGGTACAAGTAAAGGCGCTCGTCAGGTTGACCATGCCTATATGAAGCAAATTGCTGTGGCAGTAGATAACTTGGGTTACGAAGGAGTACTTATTCCAACAGGTCGTTCATGTGAAGATCCTTGGATTACGGCGGCAAGCCTAATCGATGCAACTCAACACCTTAAGTTTTTAGTTGCATTACGTCCAGGGGTAACAACACCAGCGTTGGCAGCTCGTATGGCTGCAACATTTGACCGCTTGTCGAATGGTCGTGTTCTACTCAACTTAGTGACAGGTGGCGATGAAGCAGAACTACGTGGGGATGGTTTATATGAAGATCACTCAACGCGTTATCAAACAGCCAATGAATACGTAAAAATCTGGCGTGAAATTTTGACACGCTCACATACGGGTGAAGCTTTTACATTCCACGGTGAACGCTTACAAGTAGATGATGCAAAACTACTTTACCCACCTGTACAAAAGCCTTATCCACCACTTTGGTTCGGCGGTTCTTCAGATGTCGCTGTTGAACTCGCGGCTGAGCAAGTTGACACCTACCTGACTTGGGGTGAACCACCAGCAGCCGTGAAAGAAAAGATCGAACATGTCCGTGCCAAAGCTGAGGCTAAGGGCCGTAAATTAACTTATGGCATTCGTTTGCATGTCATTGTTCGTGAAACCAATGAACAAGCATGGGCAGCAGCTAACGAGCTTATCCAATATCTGGATGATGCAACTATTGCTGCAGCACAGAAAAAATTTGCACAAATGGACTCAGTGGGTCAGCAACGTATGGCGGCTCTACACGGCGGTAATCGAGACAAACTTGAAGTATCCCCAAATCTTTGGGCAGGTATCGGTCTAGTCCGCGGTGGTGCAGGTACAGCACTTGTCGGCGATCCTGAAACCGTTGCTGCACGTATTCAGGAATATGCGGATTTAGGTATCGATACCTTTATTTTCTCAGGCTATCCACACCTTGAAGAGTCAATCCGTTTTGCAGAGTTAGTATTCCCATTATTACCAATCGAGACCCGAGCTAAACTTGCTCAACCAAACTTAACCGGTCCATTCGGTGAAATCATTGCCAACAACTATGTTCCAGACGAGAAGAAACAAAATAGTTCCGTCAAGGAGCCTGCATGAGCAAAGATATAAATATTGTTTCACGTGGAACGAAACAAGTCGGGCAGCGTCTGCTGCCTTGGATTTTTCCGATTGTTCTATTGGTTGTCTGGCAAATTGCATCGAGTTCAGGGCTTTTAGAAAATCGTATTCTGCCGGCTCCTACGGCTGTCGTTTCTGCTTTTTGGCATCTACTCATTAGCGGCGAGCTTTGGCAACACGTTAAAGTCAGTGCAGGACGAGCCTTACTCGGACTATTTATTGGTGGTGGTTTAGGTTTGCTATTGGGTCTGCTCAATGGGTCTTCGCGTTTCGCCTCTACCCTGCTCGATACAACCTTGCAAATGATTCGTAACATCCCAGCATTAGCACTTATTCCACTGGTTATCTTGTGGTTCGGTATTGATGAAACAGCCAAATTATTTTTGGTGGCGGTCGGAGTCTTCTTCCCTATTTATATCAACACCTATCACGGTATCCGTTCAGTCGATCCACAATTAATTGAGATGGGTAAAAGCTATGGTCTTTCACGTTGGCAGCTTTACAAAGAAATTATTCTACCGGGTGCGATGCCCTCTATTTTAGTTGGTTTACGTTTTGCTTTAGGTCTGGTTTGGGTGTTGCTCATTGTAGCTGAGACTATTTCAGCACAAGCAGGTATTGGCTATATGACTATGAATGCACGAGAGTTTTTGCAAACTGATGTGGTTCTGGTCGGTATTCTTCTTTATGCCCTATTAGGCAAATTAGCCGATGTTCTAGCGCAACTTTTGGAACGTTATTTACTACGCTGGCATGCCGGTTATCAAAAATAAAGGAGCTTAAAATATGACAAATCTGAATTTAAATATTAATCAGAATGACGTAGAGCTCATTCCAGAAAACCATCCAGAGTCACAAGAACCTGTGGTAGGCGCAGAGATTCTGATTGAACAGCTTTATAAGTTTTATGGTGAAGTTAAAGTTCTTGAAGATCTTAACCTTCATATTCAACCGGGCGAATTTTTAGCTATTGTTGGTCGTAGTGGCTGCGGTAAAAGTACTTTATTGCGCTTAATTGCCCAACTTGAAAAAGCCAGTTTTGGAGAAATCAAATTTAAATCTGCCCGACATTTGCGTGAAGGTATTACTAACGATGACATACGGGTTATGTTTCAAGACCCCCGGTTACTTCCTTGGAGAAATATTCTTCAAAACGTGCAACTTGGGCTACCAAAATCGCAACATGCTTTGGCAGAAGAATTATTAGAAAAAGTAGGTTTAAAAGAAAAAGCGGGACAATGGCCTTCACAGCTCTCAGGTGGTCAACGACAACGTACTGCCCTAGCCCGTGCGTTATCTCATACTCCCCGTATTTTATTGTTAGATGAACCTTTGGGTGCATTAGACGCGTTAACTCGTCTTGAGATGCAAAGCTTGATTGAACGTTTATGGAAAGAGCAAGGTTTTACTGCCATTTTAGTTACACACGATGTAAGTGAAGCAGTGCAACTGGCTGACCGCATTATATTGTTAGATAAAGGTCAGATTGCTCAAAGTTTTCAAGTTAATTTGCCGCGTCCACGGAAAAAGAGCATTACTTTTGCTCAGCTTGAACAACAAGTACTCGATGCCGTTTTAGCCACTTAAGGTTGAGATGAGTAATGAGAACCATTCAACCGAAAAATGCCCAATTAACGAGCAATAAAACTGATGATTTATTGCTCTTTTTTAGGGCGAAGATTAAAAAATATTTTTAAGAATAACAATAAACTAGTGAATCTCTCTATTTTTTGCACAATAGTATATCTATTGCTCAAATAACTATCCGTTTTTTCACTAAAAAAGTGAGACACCTGTGCACAAATCAAACGATTTACCTTACAATGGGAACACTATCTTTTTAATTTATGCAGCAAATGGAACAAAAGAAGAGTACCCAAAAGCGCAATCAGCTTCTTGCTGCCGCCCTTGATGTGTTTTCACTATATGGGTTCAGTGGCGCAAGTCTGGATGAAATTGCCCAACTCGCTGACATGCATAAGTCGAATATTTTCTATTACTATGAAAATAAAGAGTCTTTATATGTGGAAGTGCTGACCACAGTTTTACAAAAATGGCTAGCTCCCTTACAAACCTTAGAAGCTGAGTTAGAACCAGCCGAAGCCTTGTCTCATTATTTAATTCAAAAAATCGAACTTTCTCGTAGCCAACCAAAAGCTTCGCGACTATTTGCTTTAGAAATTATTCAAGGGGCACCGCATATTTTGCCTATACTGAAAGGGCCCTTGAAAAAGCTATTTAAGCGCAAAGCTAAGGTCATTCAAACTTGGCAAGAGCAAGGAAAAATTTCACCGGATATCGACCCGGAACTTTTAATTCTCAATATTTGGGGTCTTACGCAAAATTATGCCGATTTTGCAACTCAAATGGAAATGGTAACCGGGAAAACGCTTCGTAACCGCAGTATGTTCCAGCGTTCGATTGAGCATACGGTACATATGATGCTCTACGGTGTATTACCTCGCTAAAATAAAAAAGATCGGCAAATTTGCCGATCTTTTTTTAGAAATGATTTTGATAAAGTGCTAAAAGCTTTTGTGCACCCAATAATAAGTTTTCTTCCCAATCCAAATGAGCCGTATCATCTGCTCCATCAGTAATATATTTCACCGAAATTAAACGTACACCTAACTTGTGGCAAACTTTTGCTAACGCATAACCTTCCATATCGACTACATCACAAGCGACCTTCGGCTGACCCGTTTCAAATGAGTCCCCTGTCCCACAAATTCCTTTTGGTAAATCCGCAAAATGCGTTTGGAGATGAATTTCAGCCGCCAAGTGGTCATCTAACGGCGTTACCCCAACTTCAAATCCTAAAGGTGAAACGTCCATATCGCGTTGTACAAAAGTTTTTATTTCTACTAAATCGTGCCGATTAAAAGATGAACTTCCTGCTGTACCTAAGTTAATTAAAGTTTTACAGCCTGTTTTTTGAATAACTTCAAACGCTTTAAAAGCAGCGTTGATCTTACCAATACCACTGTAATGGACTTCGATACCTGCTTGCTCGAATAAACCTTTAGACTCGTTGGGAAGTGCCATAA
Organism: Acinetobacter sp. FDAARGOS_494; assembly: GCF_003812225.1. Classification (NCBI taxonomy): domain Bacteria; kingdom Pseudomonadati; phylum Pseudomonadota; class Gammaproteobacteria; order Moraxellales; family Moraxellaceae; genus Acinetobacter; species Acinetobacter sp. FDAARGOS_494. Next base: position 1,712,766 of record NZ_CP033866.1, on the reverse strand, counting down.
TTAAAGCGGTATCTGTGTTCATTCAAAAAGCTCAAATCAGAATTAACAAAATTAGAAAGTAAGTATAAATCAGGTGCAAAAGCTTTTTGCACCTTTTCACCTTTACTGCATTCTTTGTTGTAAAGCCACCAAACATGGAGAGAAGAATAGCTTGCCACTGTATGCTCCGGCTAAGGTTTTCTTCATTACCCCGCTCCACATCACTAATAATAAAATACTGAATGCCACAGCGACGTATTGTAAAAATACAACTTCAATCTGATGACCTAAATTAAATAAAGCCAAAATAAACACACCAAATGGGAAGGTTAAGCCCCACCAACCCAAGTTAAATGGAATACCTGTCTTTGCATGACGAAGTGTTGTTAAAATCGCAAGGCCAAGCCACCATAACCCAAAGCCTAAAAGTACCAGACTACCCACAACGCCCAAGGCTTGAAATACATGGGCCAACTCAGGAAAGCCAACATTTACAAATACTCTTTGTGCCTGCTCACCTAGCAACAATAGGCCTAAAGCACCTGTCCCAATCGGGCCTAAAGAAAGCCAGCTAGAAATCGCGACTTCTTTTTCTGGTAACTGATGCAAAGCCATACGCAACATTAAAATCGTTAAAATGGCAAATGCAGGTAAAACAGAGATTCCCCAAAGTACGTAACCCGCTAACAATAAATGAAAGCTATGCACATCTGTTGGTAAATGTGCAACCAACATGCCCGCAGAACTTGCTGCGACTTCACAAGCAACTACAGGTAACAACCAAATTGCAGTCATGGTATGTAGCTGATGATTCTGACGGCTAAACATACAAAATGGTACGATCCATGCAATTGCTAGTGCTAAAAAAACGTCGATGTACCACAAAGCTTGGGCGATATGAACTGCCACTTCGCCGTAAAGTCCGATTCCGAAGCTTAAAAAGCCATTTAGTATGGTTGCAAGCCCCATCGGTATAGCACCTAAAAACAAGCTCATATTTGGATGATTAAATATTTGCTTCGCTTCATGCGGGAAGAGTAACCACCGCAATAAATAGAGAACTGAAAAAACACTAAATAGAACAATATTAAATTGCCATAACAGCGTAGCCAGCATAAATAAAAATGATTTGGCAAATGGAAGCTGAATTAAAATCATACTGACCACGCCAGTACCCATAGTTGCTGTAAACCAATTTGGGGTAAAATGCCGTATAACATCTTTACTTTGATTTAATTGGTAAAAGGGTCTTTTCATCTTAAGTCTCTAATCAAAGAGTGGATGAGGCTATAGTAGGATAAATTAATAATAAGAAAAATTGATTTATTTTTATTTAATTCATCATTTTTTTAGATATAGAAAGTATTCGTATTGAAAAATACCTGAGTAAAAACACAACAACAAGACGAATCTGTGAGATTATGGCAATATATAGCCCTTGCAAAAATAGCCATATTTTAAGTTCATGAAACTGCTTCGTCTTAATGCGTTATCGCCCAATTTCCAGTTACCACAAACAGCGGTAACTATTGGTAATTTTGATGGTGTCCATTTAGGTCACCAAGCGATGATTGCTCAACTCAAAAAAATTGCTGCAGCACAAGGCTTAAAAACATTGGTCATGATTTTTGAGCCCCAACCGCTTGAGTTCTTTAAAGGCTACGATGCCCCACCTCGTATTAATTCATTACGGGAAAAAGTTGAATATCTAGCTGAACTTGGGGTGGATTACATCGCGGTTGCCAAGTTTGACCAGCATTTCCGTAGCATGAGTGCTTCTGAGTTTGCAGATTTATTAAAAGACAAATTAAATGCTCAAGCTTTAGTTTTAGGAGATGACTTTCATTTCGGCAAAGACCGTCAAGGCAATAGCGAATTTTTAAAGAATTACGGCTTTCAAGTCACAAATTTACATACGATTGAACTCGAAGGTGAACGCGTCAGTTCAACCCGTATTCGCCAAGTGCTTCAAGTGGGTAATCTCGCTTTAGCAGCTAAATTATTAGGCCGTCCGTACAGTATTACCGGTCGTGTTCAATATGGTGACCAAATTGGACGAACTTTAGATTTCCCAACGATTAATGTTCGTCTCAACCGTCATAAGCCTTGTTTAAATGGTATTTATGGCGTTGAAGTCATTTGCGAAACAACTTCGCTAACTCAAAAAGTGCTTCAGGATAATCCTGAAAAGCCCGGAATTGCCGGATATCATGAAAACAGCCTCTATGGTGCAGGTCATGTCGGTACTCGTCCAGCCATTCAGCAAGAACATCCAGAGTGGAGATTAGAAGTACATTTCCCTGATGTTTCTGCTAATCTGTATGGCTTATTTATGCGGGTGACTTTTCTTCACTATCTTCATGGTGAATTGAACTACCCTTCGCTTGAAGCACTTAAGGCAGGAATTGATAATGACGTGCAGCAATTACGACAATATCGTAACGACACGACACAATTTCCTTTTTAATTCGAATTTTGATTGTAAAACATGTCGGCTCCCAAGCTGATTAAACTGGAAGACAACTTGCATGAGCGATAAGCAAACTACTGAAAATGCAGTGGACTACAAAGCCACGCTAAACCTGCCGGATACTCAATTTGCAATGAAAGCAAATTTGGCAGTACGTGAAGTGAAATGGTTAGAAGAGTGGTATACCGACAACATTTATCAGCAGATTCGTGCATCGCGTATTGGCAAGAAAAAATATATTTTGCATGATGGCCCTCCATATGCGAACGGTACAATTCACTTGGGCCATGCGGTTAACAAAGTACTTAAGGACATCATCGTAAAAAGCCGTACTTTGGCAGGTTTCGATGCGCCATATGTACCAGGTTGGGACTGTCACGGTTTGCCAATCGAACTAAAAGTTGAAGAAAAAGTAGGTAAAGTGAGTGAAAAAGTTGATGCAGTCACTTTCCGTAAACATTGCCGTGAATATGCGCTAAAGCAAATTGATTTGCAGCGTACAGACTTTAAACGTCTTGGTATTTTAGGTGACTGGGATAATCCTTACCTCACCATGAACTACAAACAAGAAGCCGATATCGTTCGTGCTTTAGGTTTAATCCAAAAAAATGGCCATATCCAGCCGGGCTTAAAGCCAGTGAACTGGTGTATGGACTGTGGCTCAGCACTTGCTGAAGCTGAAGTTGAATACGAAGATAAAAAATCAGACGCAATTGACGTTGGTTTTGGCGTTGTAGATTTAAAAGATTTAAGCGCTCGTGTAAATGTAGACGTTCAAGATCCAACTGATATCGTGATCTGGACCACTACACCTTGGACGTTACCAGCGAACCAAGCAGTTGCATTGCATGCCGAAATTGAATATCAATTGGTACAAGTGACTACTGAACGTGGTAAGCAAAACTTTATTCTTGCTAAAGACTTAGTTGTTTCTGCAATTGAGCGTTACAAGCTTGAAAACCCAGTTGTTTTAGCTGACTTTACTGGTTCAGCTCTTGAGAACCTTACCCTACAACATCCTTTACTTACCGATCGCCAAGTTCCGGTAATTTTAGGTGAACACGTTATCGCAACAAGCGGTACAGGTGCTGTACACACTGCTCCTGGCCACGGTGCAGATGACTATAAAGTAGGTCTTCAATACAACCTTAAAGTTGAAAACCCAGTGGGTGGTAACGGTGTTTACTTACCAACCGCACCAATCTTTGCTGGCGAGCACATCTATAAAGCCAATCCAAAGATTATTGAAGCTTTAGGTGCTGTAGGTCGCTTATGGGCTCATCAACCGATTAAACACAGCTACCCACACTGCTGGCGTCATAAGACTCCAATTATTTTCCGTGCTACACCACAATGGTTTATCAGCATGGATCAAAAAGGTTTACGTGACGGTGCACTTAATGCCATTGAAAACGATATCGAGTTTGTACCGAACTGGGGTAAAAACCGTATTGAATCAATGATCGAAGGCCGTCCGGACTGGTGTATCTCACGTCAACGTACTTGGGGTGTACCAATTCCTTTCTTCGTTCATAAAGATACGAACGAATTGCACCCTCGTACGCCTGAGCTCATCGAAGAAGTTGCCAAACTTATCGAGAAAGAAGGTATTGATGCATGGTTTAACCGTGATGCGAAAGACTTCATTGGTGAAGATGCTGAACAGTACAATGCTGTTCGCGATACGCTTGATGTATGGTTTGACTCTGGTACAACGCATTACGCTGTACTTGAGCAACGCGACGAATTAGAAAGTCCTGCTGACTTATATTTAGAAGGTTCAGACCAACACCGTGGTTGGTTCCAATCTTCTTTATTAACGTCTATGGCAATTCACAATCGTGCGCCATATAAAGCCTTGTTAACTCATGGTTTTACAGTTGATGAAAATGGCCGTAAATTGTCGAAATCTTTAGGCAACTATATTCCGCTTGAAGAAATCATCAAACAACTTGGTGCCGATGGTTTACGTTTATATGTAGCATCTAGCGACTATCGCTATGAAATTGCAGCATCGAAAGAAATCTTTAGCCGTGTAAGTGATAGCTACCGTCGTATTCGTAATACGCTACGCTTCTTACTTGCAAACTTAAATGGTTTCAAACCAAGTACAGATGCTCTGGCAGTAGATGATCTTATTGCTCTTGATCAATACATCTTGCAACGTGCTAATGAAGTACAACAGACCATTATCGCGGCCTATGAAGAAATGAACTTCCACGTCGTGTGTAGTGCGTTAACAAGCTTCTGTATTAATGACTTAGGTGGTTTCTATCTAGACATCATCAAAGACCGTCAATACACCACTAAGGCTGACTCACAAGCACGTCGTTCCGCACAAACAGCGCTTTACCATATCGTACAAGCATTTGTTCGCTGGATGAGCCCGATTCTAAGCTTCACAGCTCAAGAAGCGTGGCCACTTATTCCTGAACAAACTGACAAGTATGTATTTACAGCTGAATGGTATGACCTACCTGTTTCATCAAAAGCAAACTTGCTTTCTGAAGCAGATTGGCAAACATTGATTAGCGTAAAATCTGCAGTAAATAAACAGATTGAAGCAGCTCGTAACGCTAAACTTGTCGGTAGTAATCTTTCAGCCAAAGTTGAACTTTGGGCAAATGAATCATTACAAACAGTTTTAAACCAACTGGCTGATGAACTCCGTTTTGTTCTTATTACTTCGCAAGTAGTAGTACATCCATTTGCTGAACAAGGTGAAGCAACTGAAATGGAAGGCTTACGTGTACAAGTATCTGCAGCTGAAGGTGAAAAATGTGCACGTTGCTGGCATGTCCTTCCTGATGTAAATACACATGCCGATCATCCTGGTTTATGTGGTCGTTGTATTGTGAACGTCACTGGTCGTGGCGAAGTGAGAAAATATGCCTAATTCACAAGCTAAAAAAGGCTTATTCCAGTTTTATCCTCACAACCTCATTTGGCTTGGACTTTCTGTCCTTGCCATTGTGTTGGATCAATGGACAAAATGGATTGCAAGTACACATCTGAACTACGCAGATCCTGTACCTGTACTTCCATTTTTAAACTGGACACTATTACATAATTATGGTGCAGCTTTTAGCTTTTTATCTGATGCTGGAGGATGGCAACGCTATTTCTTCACATCTTTGGCAGGCTTAGTTTCAATACTTTTTGTATTTTGGTTGCTACGTATGCCTAAAAAAATGGTGGTGCTACCTGTAGCTATCGCTTTAATTTTAGGTGGAGCCCTTGGTAATCTAATTGACCGTATTACTTTAGGGTATGTGGTCGATTTTATTCATGTTTATTACCAAAATCATCACTTTCCAGCTTTTAATATTGCGGACAGTGCCATTACTCTAGGTACCATTTTGCTACTCATCGACACATTCTTCCTTGAGAAGCAAAGACCTAAAAATTCGGATGCATAATATGACCGAAATTATTCAACCTAATGAAGAAATTCGTATTACTGACGGTTCTAAAGTTGACCTACACTTTTCTGTTGCTATTGAAAATGGCGTAGAAATTGACAATACACGTAGCCGTGAAGAACCTGTTAGCTTAACTATTGGCGACGGTAACTTGTTACCAGGCTTTGAGAAAGCGCTTCTTGGCTTACGTGCAGGCGATCGACGTACAGTACATCTACCACCAGAAGATGCTTTTGGCCCGTGGAATCCTGAAAATATACAAACTTTTGATACGGTTAAATTCGAACAACGACCTATTCCTGGTCACATGATCGAGTTTGAAGATAAAGCAAAAGCAACTTTATTTGGTGTTGTGAAGTCAGTAAATGATGATATTACTGAAATTGATTTCAACCATCCTCTAGCCGGCAAAAATATTACTTTTGAAGTAGAAATATTTAAAGTGACTCCAGCTGGTCAGCAAGGCATTAAGATCATGTAAAAAAAGCCCTCGATTGAGGGCTTTTTTTATTATTTAACTTTTATTGATGACATAAGAATCCTTACAAATTCTATATTCTCACGCACCTATATAATGAATTAAGTTATAAAGATAAAAATCCTTAGGAAAAACATATGCTGGTCTATATTATCGTCGGAAGTGTTCGCGAAGGGCGCACAGCTATTAAAATTGCCAATTGGTTAGAAACAACAATACCCTCATTTAATCTAAAAGATTTTCAAACAGAAGTAATTGATTTAAAAGAATGGAATCTACCCTTATTTTCAGGTTCTCACCCACCTGCTACAGGTATTTATGATCAACCTAAACAACAAGAATGGGCTGATAAAATTGCCCAAGCTGATGCATTTATCTTTATTAGCCCAGAATATAACCACGGTTATAGCCCAGCTTTAAAAAATGCACTAGACTATGTTGGTAAGGAATGGAGCGGTAAACCAGCAGCATTTATAGGTTATGGCTCAACAAATGGTTCTCGTTCTATTAGCCAAATACGCCAAGTCACTTCAAGTTTAAGTATTGTTGACCCCAATGCTGTAATAGAAATTCGGGATATATTTAAGCGTAATAAAGATGAAAAATTCGAAGCCAATGAGTTTGAAGTAAAAGGGCTTCAATCAATTGTTGAGAAACTACAGAAATATCATTTGTCTTAAATTGAATAAAAAGCCTCCTTTTTAAATAAAAGGGGCTTTTTAATTTTATAAACTTTTTAAATAATTCACTATGTCAGTATTACCCGCCATTTCTGCAAGCTGTAGTGCTGTATATTCGCTTTTATAAGTGACATGCGCCCCTTTTTCAACTAAGAGCTTCACTATCTCTAAATGATCATTCTCAGCCGCTGCTTGTAGAGCAGTATACCCTTCATCATCAGTCTGATTAGGGTCTTCTCCATCTATTAATAATTGTTTTACTTGCTCTAGATCACCTAAAGATGCCCAATAAATCAGTTCTGGAAGAGAGAGTTCTTCATCGTCTTCAGGTATGGGAGAGAAAGAATTAATTTTCACGGGGACACCAAAAATAAAAAACTTCCTCATTATATCCATAGAATCGAGTAAGCATCCAAAAATGATTTGTAGTTCTATATTTAAATAATTCTTTATTGATTGCTTTCTTGATATAAAAAAACACCCCCAACCACTGGTTGGGGGTGTTTAGAATAATGAGCTGGCGATGACTTACTCTCACATGGGTAATCCCACACTACCATCAGCGCTAAGAGGTTTCACTTCTGAGTTCGGGAAGGGATCAGGTGGTTCACTCTTGCTATGGTCGCCAGCACAACTGTTTATGGATACTTGCTTAGGTCTTACTTGATGCCGAAGCGTTTTCCAAATCTGTAACAGACTGGGCTGAATTGAATCTTACTTTATCTGTTCATTTTAGCTAGAGGTATAACTAAATCAAGTTGTCTTGCATACTTAAGAATCGATTGATGCTTCATATACAACTGCTTGGGTGTTGTATAGTCAAGCCTCACGAGCAATTAGTATTGGTCAGCTTCACATATCACTATGCTTCCACATCCAACCTATCAACGTCCTAGTCTCGAACGGCTCTTTAGAGGACATAAAGTCCTAGGGAAATCTTATCTTGAGGTAGGCTTCCCGCTTAGATGCTTTCAGCGGTTATCCCTTCCGAACATAGCTACCCGGCGATGCGACTGGCGTCACAACCGGTACACCAGAGGTTCGTCCACTCTGGTCCTCTCGTACTAGGAGCAGATCCTCTCAAATTTCCAGCGCCCACGGTAGATAGGGACCGAACTGTCTCACGACGTTCTAAACCCAGCTCGCGTACCTCTTTAAATGGCGAACAGCCATACCCTTGGGACCTGCTTCAGCCCCAGGATGAGATGAGCCGACATCGAGGTGCCAAACACCGCCGTCGATATGAACTCTTGGGCGGTATCAGCCTGTTATCCCCAGAGTACCTTTTATCCGTTGAGCGATGGCCCTTCCATACAGAACCACCGGATCACTAAGACCTACTTTCGTACCTGCTCGACTTGTGGGTCTCGCAGTTAAGCGCGCTTTTGCCTTTATACTCTACGCGTGATTTCCGACCACGCTGAGCGCACCTTCGTACTCCTCCGTTACTCTTTAGGAGGAGACCGCCCCAGTCAAACTACCCACCAGACACGGTCCTCGTCCCGGATCACGGGACAGAGTTAGAACCTCAACATTACCAGGGTGGTATTTCAAGGACGGCTCCACTGGAACTAGCGTTCCAGCTTCAAAGCCTCCCACCTATCCTACACAAGTAAGGTCAAAGTTCAGTGTCAAGCTGCAGTAAAGGTTCACGGGGTCTTTCCGTCTAGCCGCGGGTACACTGCATCTTCACAGCGATTTCGATTTCACTGAGCCTCTGCTGGAGACAGCGCCGCCATCATTATGCCATTCGTGCAGGTCGGAACTTACCCGACAAGGAATTTCGCTACCTTAGGACCGTTATAGTTACGGCCGCCGTTTACTGGGGCTTCGATCAAGAGCTTCGCTTACGCTAACCCCATCAATTAACCTTCCAGCACCGGGCAGGCATCACACCCTATACGTCCACTTTCGTGTTTGCAGAGTGCTATGTTTTTAATAAACAGTTGCAGCGGCCTGGTTTCTGCGGCTGTCGTCAGCTCAGGAAGCGAGTTCCATCACCAACAACAGCGTACCTTCTCCCGAAGTTACGGTACCATTTTGCCTAGTTCCTTCAGCAGAGTTCTCTCAAGCGCCTTGGTCTACTCGACCTGACCACCTGTGTCGGTTTCGGGTACGATTCCTGTGTAACTGAAGCTTAGAGACTTTTCCTGGAAGCATGGCATCAACCACTTCGCTGTACAAGTACAGCTTGCTATCAGATCTCAGCATAGAGTACCCCGGATTTGCCTAAGATACATGCCTACATCCTTTCACCTGGACAACCAACGCCAGGCTGATTTAGCCTTCTCCGTCCTCTCATCGCATTACACAGAAGTAATGGAATATTAACCATTTTCCCATCGACTACGCCTTTCGGCCTCGCCTTAGGGGTCGACTCACCCAGCCCCGATTAACGTTGGACTGGAACCCTTGGTCTTTCGGCGAACGGGTTTTTCACCCGTTTTGTCGTTACTCACGTCAGCATTCGCACTTCTGATACCTCCAGCATGCTTCTCAACACACCTTCATCGGCTTACAGAACGCTCCCCTACCACGTATACAAAGTATACATCCGCAGCTTCGGCACATAGTTTTAGCCCCGTTACATCTTCCGCGCAGGCCGACTCGACTAGTGAGCTATTACGCTTTCTTTAAAGGGTGGCTGCTTCTAAGCCAACCTCCTAGCTGTCTATGCCTTCCCACATCGTTTCCCACTTAACTATGATTTTGGGGCCTTAGCTGGCGGTCTGGATTGTTTTCCTCTTGACTACGGACGTTAGCACCCGCAGTCTGTCTCCCGGATAGTACTCATAGGTATTCGGAGTTTGCATCGGTTTGGTAAGTCGGGATGACCCCCTAGCCGAAACAGTGCTCTACCCCCTATGGTATTCGTCCGAGGCGCTACCTAAATAGCTTTCGGGGAGAACCAGCTATCACCAGGCTTGATTAGCCTTTCACCCCTATCCACAAGTCATCCCCTGGCTTTTCAACGACAGTGGGTTCGGTCCTCCAGTTAGTGTTACCCAACCTTCAACCTGCTCATGGATAGATCGCCTGGTTTCGGGTCTATACCCAGCAACTAAACGCCCTATTAAGACTCGATTTCTCTACGGCTCCCCTATACGGTTAACCTCGCTACTGAATATAAGTCGCTGACCCATTATACAAAAGGTACGCAGTCACACCACGAAGGTGCTCCCACTGCTTGTATGCATGCGGTTTCAGGATCTATTTCACTCCCCTCACAGGGGTTCTTTTCGCCTTTCCCTCACGGTACTGGTTCACTATCGGTCAGTCAGGAGTATTTAGCCTTGGAGGATGGTCCCCCCATATTCAGACAAGGTTTCACGTGCCTCGCCCTACTCGTCATCATTATGTGTGCCCTTTCGTGTACGGGAATATCACCCTCTACGTTCGCACTTCCCAGAGCGTTCCACTAAAACACACATAACTTAATGGGCTGATCCCCGTTCGCTCGCCGCTACTGAGGGAATCTCAATTGATTTCTTTTCCTAAGGGTACTGAGATGTTTCACTTCCCCTCGTTCGCCTTGCAACACTATGTATTCATGTTGCAATACCTACCTTAAAGTAGGTGGGTTCCCCCATTCAGACATCTCCGGATCAAAGGATATTTGCCGCCTCCCCGGAGCTTTTCGCAGGCTATCACGTCTTTCATCGCCTCTGACTGCCAAGGCATCCACCACATGCACTTAATTACTTGACTATACAACCCCAAACAGTCGATGTTACCTACAAGTTAGTAACTTCAACATTTCAGTTTAGAGCACTGTGCACTTAAGCACTGTACAGCTTCAATCTAAATTCACATACCAAAACGCTTGATTCAGTTAATTTGCTAGTTCTCAATTCATCTAGATTAATTGCTTAACCTAAACTCTTGAGTGAACAATTTATTTCAGACTCAATTTTGCCAATCTGTTAATGAGTTAATGTGTCTTCGTCAGATCACACTAATTACCGTGATAATGAAATCACAGAAGTTAATAAACCAAGATCTTAATCTTTATTTACTAATTTCTGTAATCCGAACTTATCTTAAGTTCTGGTGGAGACTAGGAGAGTCGAACTCCTGACCTCCTGCGTGCAAAGCAGGCGCTCTACCAACTAAGCTAAGTCCCCAGCTTACATCATCAATCATGTATCTTTTATCTATAACTTCAACCAGTCAAAGTCATGGTGGGTCTGACAAGACTTGAACTTGTGACCCCACGCTTATCAAGCGTGTGCTCTAACCAACTGAGCTACAGACCCTCAGATACATCTATGAAGAACAACTTGTTGTGGATTCTTACCAATCGTCAATCTTTCGTTAAGGAGGTGATCCAGCCGCAGGTTCCCCTACGGCTACCTTGTTACGACTTCACCCCAGTCATCGGCCACACCGTGGTAACCGCCCTCTTTGCAGTTAGGCTAGCTACTTCTGGTGCAACAAACTCCCATGGTGTGACGGGCGGTGTGTACAAGGCCCGGGAACGTATTCACCGCGGCATTCTGATCCGCGATTACTAGCGATTCCGACTTCATGGAGTCGAGTTGCAGACTCCAATCCGGACTACGATCGGCTTTTTGAGATTAGCATCACATCGCTGTGTAGCAACCCTTTGTACCGACCATTGTAGCACGTGTGTAGCCCTGGCCGTAAGGGCCATGATGACTTGACGTCGTCCCCGCCTTCCTCCAGTTTGTCACTGGCAGTATCCTTAAAGTTCCCATCCGAAATGCTGGCAAGTAAGGAAAAGGGTTGCGCTCGTTGCGGGACTTAACCCAACATCTCACGACACGAGCTGACGACAGCCATGCAGCACCTGTATCTAGATTCCCGAAGGCACCAATCCATCTCTGGAAAGTTTCTAGTATGTCAAGGCCAGGTAAGGTTCTTCGCGTTGCATCGAATTAAACCACATGCTCCACCGCTTGTGCGGGCCCCCGTCAATTCATTTGAGTTTTAGTCTTGCGACCGTACTCCCCAGGCGGTCTACTTATCGCGTTAGCTGCGCCACTAAAGCCTCAAAGGCCCCAACGGCTAGTAGACATCGTTTACGGCATGGACTACCAGGGTATCTAATCCTGTTTGCTCCCCATGCTTTCGTACCTCAGCGTCAGTATTAGGCCAGATGGCTGCCTTCGCCATCGGTATTCCTCCAGATCTCTACGCATTTCACCGCTACACCTGGAATTCTACCATCCTCTCCCATACTCTAGCTCACCAGTATCGAATGCAATTCCCAAGTTAAGCTCGGGGATTTCACATCCGACTTAATAAGCCGCCTACGCACGCTTTACGCCCAGTAAATCCGATTAACGCTCGCACCCTCTGTATTACCGCGGCTGCTGGCACAGAGTTAGCCGGTGCTTATTCTGCGAGTAACGTCCACTATCCCTAGGTATTAACTAGAGTAGCCTCCTCCTCGCTTAAAGTGCTTTACAACCATAAGGCCTTCTTCACACACGCGGCATGGCTGGATCAGGGTTCCCCCCATTGTCCAATATTCCCCACTGCTGCCTCCCGTAGGAGTCTGGGCCGTGTCTCAGTCCCAGTGTGGCGGATCATCCTCTCAGACCCGCTACAGATCGTCGCCTTGGTAGGCCTTTACCCCACCAACTAGCTAATCCGACTTAGGCTCATCTATTAGCGCAAGGTCCGAAGATCCCCTGCTTTCTCCCGTAGGACGTATGCGGTATTAGCATCCCTTTCGAGATGTTGTCCCCCACTAATAGGCAGATTCCTAAGCATTACTCACCCGTCCGCCGCTAGGTCCGGTAGCAAGCTACCTTCCCCCGCTCGACTTGCATGTGTTAAGCCTGCCGCCAGCGTTCAATCTGAGCCATGATCAAACTCTTCAGTTAAAATCATTTTGCACCTTATTTATAGACAAGGTACCAATTCTGGCTCATCAATTACTGACTTAAATTTCGCTCAAATAAACTTCGAGTAATTTAAACCAATCAATCAATGAAAATTATTTCGATTAATCAATCAGTAAAAATCCACACAAGTTGTTCTTCAATTCTCTTAATGATTTTTCTGCTCCTCATCAGAGACAGAATTCAACGCAATACAAAACCTTCATCTTAACCCTGTAAGCTAAGATATTCTCGTGTATCGCGTCGGGATGAGTGCATTATAGGGAAAAAAAACCAGTACGCAAGCACTTTTATAAATATGCGCGCTCGACCGGTTCTTTTTCAGCCAAATAAAATTTTAAAAATAATTAAATAGCTGATTTATATGGTTAATTTATTTTTGAGATTTTTTGATTTTTATATCTACTATCTTTATAGGCTGTTTTGGTACGTTTTGATGCATGCCATAGTTTGATGTAGGAGCCTGAACAATACGGACAACTACATCCATTCCTTTGACCACTTTACCAAAAACAGCATATCCGGGATTTCCTGGTGAACGGTTAAGAAAGTTATTGTCTGCAACGTTTATAAAAAACTGGCTAGTTGCTGAATCAGGATTTGAAGTACGGGCCATCGCCAAAGTACCTCGTGTATTTGCAATACCATTTCCTGCTTCGTTTTTAATAGGTGCTCGTGTTGTCTTTTCCTGCATGTTCGCAGTCATTCCGCCACCTTGAGCCATAAATCCTGGAATGACACGGTGAAAGATGGTCTCTTTATAAAAACCAGATTTTACATAGCCTTTAAAGTTATTCACACTCATTGGTGCTTTATCATCGTATAACTCTATTTCGATGTTGCCTAAATTTGTTTGCATCTCAACTAAGGTATTCGCCCACACTGAGTGACTACTTACTCCTAAACACAACAACATTAGTAATTTTTTCATATTGCCCTACAACAACTTTATAAATAATTAACCGTTAAATCTAATCGCCTACGGCAAACAATTCTAGTGAGTATTTATTAATAGCTTTTATATTAATCCACGTTCCACGTGAAACATGGATTAATCAGCTTACTTAACTATTTTTATCCCAAAACTTTCTAAAGTTTTTACTAATTTCGATCATATAACGTTTTGCTTTTCTAGAAATCGGAGTCAGGTTAATAAAGCCATGGGTCTGATCCGGAAATTCTTCATAATGCATTTTCACGCCATTTTGTCTTAACTTATGACTATATATTTTAGCTTCATCATGTAAGACATCATGCCCCGCTGTAATCACAAAAGCGGGCGGGTTTTTCTTTAGATTGCCATAGGTAGGTGAAATTATTGGATCATCAAGTTCTACATTATGATGCGTTGCATAATATTGTGTGACATAGTCAATATCAGTATTTGTTAAGACTAACCCTTCGTTATAAGCGTAAAATGAAGGATGTCTGCTTTTGAAGTCGACTGTAGGATAAATCAATAATTGTGCCTGTGGAGCATAAGCTTTATTTACTGATCTTTGCGCTACAACAGTACTAATATTTCCGCCAGCGCTATCCCCTGCGACAGCAATTCTACTTTTTAATATTTTTAATTGTCTGCGGTTTTGATAAACCCAAGCTAATGCATCTTCACACGATTGAATTAAATGTTGTGGTGAAACTTCAGGTGCTAAAGGATAGTCGATACTGAGCACCTGTACTTTTGCATATTTTGCTAATAAGCGACAGACCTCATCATGAGTATCCAAACCACCTACCACAAAACCACCTCCATGATAGAACACGATCAATGGCAATTTTTTATTAGGGGCAGGATGATAATGCCTAGCAAAGATAGTCCCGCTTTGTAGGGGTAAGCGGATATCTTCTACTAACTCAATATCAGTTGGTTTTTGGCGTATGGCCTGCATTTGTGCATCGAATGCTCTTCTTGATTCAATTGGGTCTGAACCAATAAATCCCACTCTCCCCTGTTTAATTTGCACAGCCATCATGCATTTCGTAAATGAATCGAGATCTGGATATTGATAAGAGTATCCTAAAATTTTAGCGAGAGACTCTTGAGCTAGTCTAGGTAACCTATCAAGTGCTCGAGCGGCAGGACCTTGCCCCTTATCTAGCAATGTTTGAATTTTTTGATTAAATGCTGTCATGCCTGTCTCCTTGAATCCCTCTTATCCTTCATATTTTCTACAGAATTCTTTGTTGTTTGACTATATTCGCATACAACTCATGCAATCAAGATACAAAGGTAAAAACCAATCTACGCTAATCTGATTTATAGCAAATGTCATTAACAAATCTGTCGTTTAAAACAGGACTTTTTTGCCAATTATTGTTAACAGACAAAAAGAGGTACTGCTATGTCAGCAAAACTAGTTGTTACTTTGTTAGCAACCAGTCTTTTAACTGTAGGCTGTGTTGCTTATACAGATGATCCTTATTATCGCGGTGGTTATGGTTACCATGATCATGACGACGATCGTTATGACCGTAACGATGGACGTCGATATAGTGAGTGGGAACGCAAACGTTGGGAAGAGCGTAAAAGATTATATGAACAACAACGCAAAGATATTCGCGAACAGGAAAAGGATCGTCGTGAATGGGAAAAACGACACCGTAAATGGGAGAAGAAACGCTTAGAAGACCGAGATCATGATCATAGAGATTATCGTCATGATGACTAAACATACTACTTCTATATAAAAAGCCCCAAAGCAATAAGTCTCTTGGGGCTTTTTTGAGGAATATAAATTCTCTCTAATTTATAGAAAAATGAGTAGCAGCTCATTTCATATATGTATCGGCATCTTGAACATATACGTTCTATAAACTCATATCTCTTATTTTTAGCAGCAAATTACTGAGCAGTTGCAGAACCTGAAACTGAACCAGAAGCGCCAGCATCAACTTGACCTGGTTGAGCTTGACCAGAAACACCTGCATCTACACCAACACCAGCTTGTACGCCAGATGGGCTAGCACTTGTTTGAGCAGAACCAGAAGCATTTAAACCAGCTTCTGATGCACAACCAACAGCTGTAAATGCAACACCAGCAAGTACTACAGAGATAAGACCTAATTTTTTCATGATAGCTTTCCTTTCATTACGACAAACATTTAAATGCAAAGTTCATCTTCGCGCTGCCTATAATTCACAATTTTTTTTCTCAACGTGCGTATCATTGGTTGTCTTTTGTAGTAATAGCGGTACAAATTCTGCAATTTTTCTCTGTACACGACAAATTTCACAGAACCCTTATCCTATCAGGGTTCTGCCTTCTTAAAATTGCCAAAATTTCCTTAAACTCTTCTTTTTTCCCAAAACCAATTAAACGCTGAATCGCCATTTGAACATAGTCTAAACCATAGCGAAATAAACTCATTGAGAGTCGTCCATGCTTCTTTATTTTTATCGCTTTTTTTTGATCATGTTGCCATTCACCCGTTAAGTAACACCAACAGAAGCTTATAGCTAACACCGCAATCAATTTTTTCACTCGTCTAGGGTCTGTCAAGCGCGTATTTTCAAGATTAAACCCGCGTCCTTTGAGACAACTGAATAAGGTTTCAATTTCCCAGCGTAATGCATAATCCTGAATAGCATTGGCATTAAACTGAGGAGAAACGACGAGTAAAAGCTCTCCATTTTCTAACTGTAGTGCACTTATATATAGTTTCACCCGACCAACCAAAATCCGTCGTTTACGACATTCAATTTGACCAACTTTAAGATGGCGAAATAAATCACTAATTTTATGATTCTTTCCTAAATGATTGGTGACAATGAAGTTTTTTTAACACGAATGCAGAAGTTGATGTCTTGTTCAATTAACCATGTAAACCACTGCTCACCGATAAACTCTCTGTCTGCGAACACATTCACAATACGGTCTTTACCAAAAATGGCTATAAAGCGTTGAATCAAAGCAATACGCTCTTTCGTATCTGAATTTCCACGTTTATTAAGCAATGTCCAAAGGATAGGTATCGCTATTCCACGATAAACGATTGCGAGCATCAGGATATTAATATTTCGTTTTCCCCATTTCCAATTGGTTCTATCTAAAGTCAGTTGCACTTGGTCGAATGAAAACATATTGAAAATCAACTGAGAAATTTGACGATAATCAAAATACTGACCTGCAAAGAAGCGCTGCATACGTCGATAAAATGATTGTGGTAAGCACTTGATGGGCAAGGCTTTAGATGCAGAAGAAAGATTAC
Source organism: Acinetobacter sp. FDAARGOS_494 (assembly GCF_003812225.1). Lineage (NCBI taxonomy): Bacteria > Pseudomonadati > Pseudomonadota > Gammaproteobacteria > Moraxellales > Moraxellaceae > Acinetobacter > Acinetobacter sp. FDAARGOS_494. Next base: position 1,695,655 of record NZ_CP033866.1, on the reverse strand, counting down.
ATGTTTGCTTTAAAATAATCACAAGCATGATGAGCGCAAAGCACTTTAAATGTGACTTGTTCCATTTTAGATATTTGTTTAAGATAAGATATAACTCATTGAGATGTGTCATAGTATTCGTCGTTAGAAAACAATTATTATGACATTATTTCAATGAGTTATCTATTTTTATCGTGTACAGAGGCAATTTTTTATTAAAATTACTTTCTTAAATCAACTATATTATTTTATAAATGAAACTATAGATAAGCACTTGTTTAATTTTATCAATTTTTTATTTTTTCTCTATTTGATAGATATATTCAAAATATTTCCCTTTATAGAAACGCAATATAAGTTGCGTAGATTGTTACAGAGCTTTTTGACTTTTAAAATCGATTTTTCTGTAAGAAAGCCGTGAATTGTCACGGCTTTCTTGAAAGTTAATATGGCTTAAACGCTAGATTATGGCCACTGCATTTCACCTTTTACCACTTTAGCACCGAGCTCTAAGCTATCAACACTTTGAAGCGTTGGGTATTGCTTCTGCATGAGCTTGCTCAGCTCAGTAGCATTTTTAGTTGCTTTAGCTGCTTTTTCATAACTATTTAAATAGCTAATTGAAAAGTTAACAGCATCTAAACCTTGTGGAGTTCCCTCAACCATATGAGCAGGTACAACAATTTTAGGTTGGAGTGCTTTGATGCTTTCTAAAGATTGAATGACTTCCACACGATCTTTGGTTTTAGGTGTATCTGCCATCCATAAATGAATACCTGAAGATACCGGAATCCCCCCCACAACTGCTTTTGCAGAAGGAACCCATAAATAAGTAAGTTCTTTTTTACCTTTAATCTCGATTGACTCATTCTCAAGTTTTAAAGTTTTAGCAGTGTAAGCTTGAGGCACAATAATCTGGCTAGGTGCATTTGCACCCATTTGTGGCCCCCAATATTTAACTTTAAGCGCTTGAGTATCCTGAATATGCTTTACTGTTTCCGGCGTAGCAATGATCTGTACATTCGGGAAATACTGTTTAAATACATCTAAGCCGAAATAATAGTCCGGGTCGCCATAGCTTACGAAAATAGTTTTTAATGTTTTACCGCTATCGAGAATATTTGCAGCAATACGTAATGCTTCAGATTTTGAGAATTGTGCATTAACCAGTAAAACTTCTTTGTTGCCTTCTATTAAGGTTGAGGTGACACCAAAGTGCTCTGGTTTAGCCAGAAAACTCTGAATTTTCAGATCTTGAGCAAGAGCTGACTGAGCCATAGTTAATGCCGTAGCAGTAGCAAGTGCGGAAGCGGATAATTTAAATAATTTCATTAGGTATTCTCCTGTTTCATGAAGAACACTTTAAATTGCAATTTATGTAAGATAAACGCACTAATTTAAGATAAACTGTTGCATATATTGTAATAATAGCTAGACATATGGATACTTTAAAAGCCATTCAGGTCTTTGTTTCTATTGCACAACACGGTAATTTAACTAAAGCCGCAGAGCATCTTAATTATTCTCGTGCAATGGTTTCGCGTTATCTTGAGCACCTTGAACATACGTTCTCAACTCGACTATTTCAGAGAAATACCCGAAAAATATCTCTTACACCCGCAGGTGAAAAAGCCCTGCTCTACTGCGAAAATATTTTACAGCAGCAACAACTTTTACAAGAACTCGCAGCACCTGAACAACACAACGGTACAATCCGTTTTACATGCGGATTATTTCTATTTGAACTTGGGGTTGCGGAATGTATTCGGCAATTTAAGAGACAGCATCCTCATATTCAGTTTGATGTGTACCTGACTGAAAGCACGATGGATCTTATAGATGCACAAGTGGACTTGGCACTACGCATTACTCAAAAAGTCGCAGATGGTTTAATTGCACGGCCAGTTTGTCAAATCGAATCCGTTTTCTGTGCTCATCCTGATTATTTAAAACAGCACAGTCCCCTACTCCATCCTCGTCAACTCATTCAACATGAATGTATTGCACATCATAGCCAACATCAATTCTGGACACTTTTTGATAATGAGCAACAACCTCAGAACTATCCTCTAAATGTCACTTTTAAAAGTAATGATGTGAATGCACTTTACGATATGTGCTTACATGCACAGGGAGTCGCAATGTTGCCTACATTATTAGTTGAGAAAGATTTAAAAGAAAAACGCTTAAAAGCTTTATTTAAAAATTTTACGGCCCCCGAGTTAAGTTTGTCGGTCGTGTATGCTTCTAGACAACATTTACCCCGAATCACTCAAGAATTTATAGCTTTTATGATCGAAAATTTAGATTTTTACTTAAAACCGCAAAATTAAAAGCTTTAAATTGCCGTGTACGCTTGAATTTTTAGGCAATGCCCATACTTCATCCCTATTAATGAATTACAGCATATGCATGGCAGTTCAGGTTTTACACAGTAAATACTGATGCCAAAAAGGACTGTACATGTTTAAAAACCCATTTAAACGGAGATCATCAATGGCTAATGAGCAAAACGAGCAAGCTCAAGACATTCAAAATGAGCAAGTTGAGCAATCTAACGAGCAAACTCAGGCTGAAGGTGTAGAGCAAGCAAACGACGTTACCGTTGAATCTTTACAAGCGCAAATCACTAAACTAGAAGAAAATCTTAAGCTTGAAAAAGCTCGTACTGCCAATGCAGTTTACGAAGCACAAAAAAGTGTAGAGCGTATTCAGCGTGAGTCTGAGAAGCATAAAGAGACTGTGCTTGAGAAATTTGCAAAAGAATTGTTGGACTCTGTCGATAATTTAGAACGCGCAATTCAGGCAGCTGGCGATGAAGAAACGCCTGTACTTGAAGGTGTTAAGTTAACCTTAAAGTCACTTTTAACGACTCTTGAGAAATTTGGCGTTGTAGAAGCTGATACTCAAAATGGTTTCAACGCAGATTTACACCAAGCTGTTGGCATTGATCCAAATGCAAAAGCAAATGAAATCGGTACCGTTTTACAAAAAGGCTATACCTTAAATGGCCGCTTATTGCGCCCTGCTATGGTTATGGTTGGTCAATAAAATGAGCAAAAGCAAAGCATCTCTTTGCTAAAAGCCCAAGAATTTGAGAGTTTTTTGATTTTTTTTCATAAAAATGCTTGAAAAAAACCGATTGACTCTCATATCGAATAACAAGCAAAAACATTGCAACAGAATTTTAGAGGAACACACCAAATGGCAAAAATTATTGGTATTGACTTAGGTACTACCAACTCATGTGTTGCTGTACTTGAAGGCGATAAAGTAAAAGTAATCGAAAACGCAGAAGGCGCACGTACAACTCCATCGATCATTGCGTATAAAGATGGCGAGATCTTAGTGGGCCAAAGCGCTAAGCGTCAGGCAGTAACAAACCCTAAAAATACATTATTCGCGATCAAGCGTTTAATTGGTCGTCGTTATGAAGATCAAGCAGTACAAAAAGACATCGGTCTTGTACCTTATAAAATCATCAAAGCAGACAACGGTGATGCTTGGGTTGAAGTAAACGATAAAAAACTAGCACCTCAACAGATCTCTGCTGAAATCTTGAAAAAGATGAAAAAAACTGCAGAAGATTATTTAGGTGAAACAGTAACTGAAGCGGTAATTACCGTTCCTGCTTACTTTAACGATGCTCAACGTCAAGCAACTAAAGATGCGGGTAAAATCGCTGGTTTAGATGTTAAACGTATCATTAACGAACCAACTGCTGCTGCACTTGCGTTCGGTATGGACAAAAAAGAAGGCGACCGTAAAGTTGCAGTTTACGACTTAGGTGGTGGTACATTCGACGTATCTATCATTGAAATCGCGGATCTTGATGGCGACCAACAAATTGAAGTGTTATCAACTAACGGTGATACTTTCCTTGGTGGTGAAGACTTCGATAACGCGTTAATTGAATACTTGGTTGAAGAATTCAAGAAAGAACAAAACGTAAACTTGAAAAACGATCCACTTGCGTTACAACGTTTGAAAGAAGCTGCTGAAAAAGCAAAAATCGAGCTTTCTTCTTCGAATGCAACTGAAATCAACCTTCCATACATCACTGCTGATGCGACTGGTCCTAAACACTTAGTGATCAACGTAACTCGTGCAAAACTTGAAGGTTTAGTTGCTGATTTAGTTGCTCGTACTATCGAACCTTGTAAGATTGCTCTTAAAGATGCTGGTCTTTCGACTTCTGACATCTCTGACGTCATCTTAGTTGGTGGTCAGTCTCGTATGCCACTTGTACAACAAAAAGTACAAGAATTCTTCGGTAGAGAGCCACGTAAAGACGTGAACCCTGACGAAGCAGTTGCAATCGGTGCTGCAATTCAAGGTGCTGTATTGTCTGGTGACAAGAACGACGTATTGCTTCTTGACGTAACACCATTAACTTTAGGTATTGAAACAATGGGTGGTGTATTAACACCAATCATTGAGAAAAACACGACGATTCCTGCGAAGAAATCACAAGTGTTCTCTACTGCTGCTGATAACCAACCAGCGGTAGATATTTCAGTTTACCAAGGTGAACGTAAGATGGCTCAACAAAACAAATTGTTGGGTAACTTCCAGTTAGGTGACATCCCACCTGCTCCACGTGGTGTGCCACAAATTGAAGTATCTTTCGATATTAACGCTGACGGTATCTTGAAAGTGTCTGCAAAAGACAAGAGCACTGGTAAAGAGCAATCGATCCAGATTAAGGCAAACTCAGGTTTATCTGATGCTGAAATCGAAGCGATGATTAAAGATGCAGAAGCAAATGCTGAAGAAGACCGTAAGTTTGAAGAACTTGCAAAAGCTCGTAACGAAGCTGATGCATTAATTTCAAGCTCAAACAAAGCTGTTAAAGATCTTGGTGACAAAGTAACTGAAGATGAAAAAACAGCGGTAAATACAGCAGTTTCTGAACTTGAAGCAGCAACAAAAGAAAATGATGTTGAAGCAATCAAAGCGAAAACTGAAGCTTTACAAAACATCTTAATGCCGATCACTCAACGTGCTTATGAACAAGCGCAACAAGCTGGCGGTGCTGAAGGTTTCGACCCAAATGCATTCCAAGGTGGTGATGCTGGTCAACAAAAAGCAGACGATGGCGTTGTAGATGCTGAGTTCACTGAAGTAAAAGATGACAAAAAATAATTTGTCTCTTTAAAAAAGACCGCGCGAAAGCGCGGTTTTTTATTATTTACAAAAAGTAACAATAATATTTTTTATATATTTTCATGAACTTAATGGGCAAAATAGTCAATTATAAAAACTAACTATTTATTATTTATAGATATTTTAAAAAATTAAAATCACTGTTATGAAATCCATTAATTTTTCTATTAATGCCAAACACATGTATTTATTTATTCTCTTTCTTTAGCAAGATCACAAAAAAATCGCTAACTCTGGTCATTTTTATCACTTTGACGAATAAGGATTACATCCTAACAATAAGAATTTATTTATATTTTTATTTTTGCCATGAAAAAATTTCTATGGTGGGGAATAAGTTTATACTTCAGTATAAGCTTACAGATAGCTGCTTTTGCTCAAAGCAATTTATCAAATATTTCTTTTAATCAGCCTTTAAAATATAGGATGAATTATATAGATCCACGTTTTGAATTAACGAAAGAACAATTTATTCAAATTGGTAAAGAAGCAGCTGAAATTTGGCAAAAAGAAACTGGGAAAACCTATTTTATTTACGATTCTCAAGCAGAGCTTACCATTAATTTGGTATTGGACAATCAACAAGCTACTCAAAATGAAAGAAAAAATAGTATAAATGAGCTATTAAAGCAGCAGGAAGAATGGAGAGAGAAAAATAAAGCTATTCTTTTATTTAAACAACAAATTGATCAGGAAACTACTCTTTTGAATAAAGAAAAAGAGAATCTCAAGTATAAATTCGAACAATATCAAAAAGATGTATCTCTTTTTAATCAAGGAAACTATGGGCAATTTACTCAAAGCAGTTTAAACAAACGCCAAGCTGAGTTAAGCCAGCTTTCGTTAGAATTACAAACAAAGTTTTCTCAACACAGCAATAAAATAGAAATGCTTAATAGACAAATTAAGCAAATAAATCAACAACAAAGCTTGCTTAATCAATCTATTGAGCAATTTAATTTGAGCACGACTTCTGGCTCAAAGACTTTTCATAAAGGCTTGTTTAGTCAAAACCAAATTCAGATTTATGGCTTTACTTCATTCGATGATTTGCGCCTAACACTTGCTCATGAGTTTGGACATGCATTAGGTTTAAAACACACCGATGATCCTAAATCTTTGATGTACCCTCTTTTAAGAGAGCAGGATATTCATAACTTCAAATTAACAAATTCAGATTTAGATCTATTGGCTACATTATATGGTTCAAATGACGAAAATCATTAAAACTAACTGATTAAATAAACTAAATAAAATAAAAACTATTCAATTTTTACTAAAAAATAATTTGGCATTTGGTAAAAAATAATGAGACTCAAGTCTCATTATTTTGTCGAAATTGTATATTTTTTGATTGATTTTTCATTTTATATTCTTATAATACGTTTTTTTTCAAATCTCCCCCCTTTGATTATGCGTTTAACTTCTTTGTTATTAGGCATGGCCTTTGCTTTTTCTAATTTTCAGGCTAATGCTAATCTTGCGACTCCCCTACACACCCAAGTTCAGCAAAAAAATGTTCAACATTTGACATATAAAATTGCTGAAGTTGACCCTCGTTTTGGTTTAAGTCAAGAGCAATTGATCCAGATTACACAGCAAGCTGCTGATATTTGGAAAGAAGGTACAGGTAAAAATTACTTTACTTATGACCCAAATGCAAAGTTAGAAATTCGTCTTGTATACGATGACAGCCAAAATCGTTCAGCAGAGCGTCAAAAAATCGCTTCTCAGTTCAAACAAGACCAACAACGTGTAATTGATGAGCAACAACAAATTAAACAGTTGAAGCAAAATTTAAGTCAAACTCAATCGGATCTTGAAAATAAAAAACAGATCTTAAATGAGAAATTGAAGAATTTTGATCAACAGATGATGCAATTTAAGGAAGGAAAATTAGCACCTGAATACACCGCAAAATCCCTTTCGAAAACTCAGAAAGATTTACAGAAACAGACAGTTGCTTTAAAGAAAGATATCGCTGCTTATAATCAGCAAGCTGCAGACTTAAATAAAAAGGTTACTCACTTTAACCAGATTAATGATGAATTCAATCAATCATTAAATCAGTTTAAGCAAAATGCCCAAGCTGATGTATTTAAGAAAGGTATTTATAACGGTAAACAAATCATGATCTATGAATATAGTTCTATTGATGATTTACGTTTAACAATTGCTCATGAATTAGGCCATGCACTTGGCTTAAAACATAGTGATCAACCGGGTGCTTTAATGTACTCAGTTCGAAAAGATAGCGATAAAAAAAGTAATATTTTAACTGATGCTGATCGTGATCTATTAAGCGCTTTACCTCAATAATTAGATACTGAACTCATACGATGTATCTATTTTATAAATAGATACATCGAAATTCATGTCAAAGTCATGTTATTGTGGTTGTAAGAGCCGTCTAAAATAGAATGGAGATCAAGATGAGTTATTATCATATCCTGATTGAAGTAAATGATCACATTAGTACGATTGAGCAAACTCGAGATATCGAACTATTTGATATTATTGAACTTAAACCTTACCTTCATTCTATTTTATTACCTTACTTCAATGAGCAAGAAATTGAGCTTGAAGATGAAAATATTGAATATAAAGATATTTTACATCTGGAAGTTAAGCAGACATTATTGCCTATCGAGCACCTAATTGAAGAAGAACAAAAGCAGCTACCAAGTGATACAGATGTCACAATTACTGCTTATGAAATTTTTAATGACCGTGATTTAAGCCAAGATGTTACCTCAGTTATTTTTGATATATTGGAAGCAGTTAAGCTAGATCAATCTATAGTTTAGCTGTTCAATAAAAAAGGTCTGCATATGCAGACCTTTTTTATTGAATATTTTATTGCATCATTTTTCGTGCTTGTTCTTGGCGGAATGCACGTAAAATTTGTTGCCCTGCCCGTCCTGTTGGATTTAAACCTAAACGGGTTTGCTCCTGACGAATAGCAACACGGGTTTTATCGCCAATCAATCCATCAACAGCACCAATATCATAACCACGATTAATCAAAAATTGCTGAATTTCGCGACGCTCTGCACGTGAAGTACCAGGATCATCAGTTGGCCAAGAGCTAACAAATGGACCTGCTCCTCTTAAGCGATCAGACAAATGTGCAATTGCAAGCCCGTAACTTTCCGCAGCGTTGTAACTATAAATAGCATCAAAATTCTTAAATACTAAAAATACTGGTCCACTTGGTCCTGCTGGAGCCATTAAACCGGCTGGCGTACTACCAGACAAAGGACCTTGTATTAGTGGCGAACCATCAATCCGTGTTACTCCTCGCGCACTCCAACTGCTTAATGGTTTTTTCGAGCGTCGTCCTTCTCCATCAATTGACATGCCTGCTGGAATTTGAACTTCAAAACCCCAAGGCATACCCGTCTGCCAACCTGCTTTATTCAAGAAATTAGCCGTTGATGCCAATGCATCTGCAGTACTCGATACTAAATCGCGTCGGCCATCTCCATCAAAATCAACCGCTAAGCGTTCATAAGTTGATGGCATAAATTGAGTATGACCAAATGCTCCTGCCCATGAACCTTTAAGTTGATCTTCGGTTAAGTCACCACGCTGTAAAATACGCATTGTGGCAAAAAACTCAGTACGGAAATAACTTTGCCGGCGCCCTTCACAACTTAAAGTTCCAAGCGCTTGTAATAAAGGATATTTTCCAGAGATATCACCAAAATTACTTTCAACGCCCCATACTGCTACAATGGTTTCAGCAGGCACACCATACTCTTGAGAAGCACGATTTAAAACATCACGGTGTTGTACAAGTTTTTGTTTTCCAAGTGCAACACGTTCTTCATCTACCAGACCAGACAAATAATCCCAAATCGGTGTCGAAAACTCTGGTTGGTAATTTAACTTATCAATCACCGAGTAATCTGGTGTTAAATTTTGCGTATAGCCATCATAAGTGCTACCTGAAACACCAGCAGCAATAGCCTGTGAACGTAAATTTGCCAAACAGCTCTGGAAATTATTATTAGGCGTATAAGTATCACTATTCGTTACTGGAACAGTCGCATTACTAGATATTGTAGAACCATTAATTACCAGCTCTGCTTGAGCCTGGGTCATCGCCAAAAATACAGACCCAACAATACAAGAAAAACGTCGCATATTATCCTAGTTCAATTTTTAAATTTAAATTTGTAAGTACCATACCATTATGGACTCAAATTTTTCAGAGAGAAATCGTAAATTTGAATTCATAATTACTTCTTTAAATTCATTTCCAGAGTTTTAAATTCAAATTTCCCCTCTATTTTTGAATTTAAAACTTTCCTCACAAGATGAATTAATTTTTAAATTCAAAATCTGCCCTCTAATTTAAATTCAAAAACTTCATTTTAAATTTAAAAATCCAAACCCAATCCACTTGTGGATAACTTATAAAACCACACATCTAAACTGCCTCACACACTATATTCTTTATGCTTTTCATAACTCTTGTGAAGTACAAGCCCTTGGCTACTCATGAATATACGTTTTAAATTTAAAAGTCAGGCGCAGTTTTGAATTTAAAATATCATTCAGACGACATACATCTTTTTAAATTCAAAACAAACACAAGCTGAAGCACAAGATTTAAATTCAAACTTCAAACATTGGGGATAACTTATTTTAAATTCAAAAACTCTCAAAACAACTTATTTCATTTTTAAATTCAAAATTAGAGCCTATATTTAAATTCAAAAGCTCAACAAAAGTTATCCACAGCAAGCAAATAACAGGTTTTTAATATTTTTTTAAATTTAAAAGACAAAAAAAGCGATCCGAAGATCGCTTTTTAAAAAATTTAACTTATTTAAATGGTCATATCATCTGTTAAAGCGAGTGGTTCTGGCAAAATTTTCGCTAACTGACGGCATAAATTCGTCAATTCGTTACTATCCACAGGCATTAAAGTGATATGGCCTAATTTACGGCCAGCACGTTCCGATTTGTTATAAAGGTGCAGATGAGCGCCATTTAGTGCCAAAACATCTTTAGTTTTAGGATGCTGACCAATAATATTGATCATAACCGTTGGTCGAACAACGTCTGTTGACCCCAATGGTAGTCCTGCAACAGCTCGAATATGGTTTTCAAACTGTGAACATACAGCACCTTCAATTGACCAGTGACCTGAGTTATGCACACGTGGTGCCATCTCATTTGCACACAAGCCTTGTTCTGTCACAAATAGCTCGAGAGTTAGCACACCTACATAGTTGAGATGATTTAACAAACGCGTAATGTAGTCTTGAGCAACAGGTTGTAGAGCTTCACTATTCGGTGCAGGTACGATTGAGTGCGACAAAATACCGTTGTGATGGTGGTTTTCAGCCAATGGCCAAGTTTTTACTTCACCATTTTGACCACGTACTGCAATAATCGAAACTTCGCGAGAAAATTTCACAAAGCTTTCAGCCACTAAACTTTTTGCAGGACCAAGCTCTGCCCAAGCTGTATCAATTTGGTCTTCGGAACGAAGTACAAACTGACCTTTGCCATCATATCCGCCAGTTGCAGTCTTAAGTACAATTGGTAAACCAAGCTCAGCAACAGCTTTTTTCAAGCTTTCTAGACTATCTACAGCACGATACGGCGCAACAGGAATCTCAAGTTCATCAAACAATGCTTTTTCTGACAAACGATTTTGCGCAGTTGCTAAAGCAATACGGGGAGGGTGCAGTGTTTTAGTTTGTGTTAACACATCTACATCTGCAACAGGTGTATTTTCAAACTCAAGACTGAAAACATCAGCGCTTTCAATAAACTGCTTTAAACCTTGTTCATCTTGACTAGAAAAAACTTGGCCTAAAACACCTGCTGGACAATCTGTATTTGCTTCAAAAAAAGTACATTGAATATTTAATGGTAAAGCTGCTTGCGCCATCATACGGCCCAATTGCCCACCACCAAAAATACCGATAGTTTTATCCATTTCAGCCTCTTAAACCTGTCCCGGAATATTGTTGCTTGCAACTTTATCAGTTTGTGCAGCACGGAAATCTGCAACATTTTTTGCGATTTCAGGACGAGTTAAACCTAAGATTTGAGCAGCCATAATCGCAGCATTGGTCGCACCAGCCGGACCAATTGCCAAAGTACCTACAGCGATACCTGCTGGCATTTGTACAATTGAAAGTAATGAGTCTACGCCATTTAAAATTGATGATTTAACTGGTACACCCAACACAGGTAAATCAGTTTTTGCCGCACACATACCTGGTAAATGCGCAGCTCCACCAGCGCCTGCAATAATCACTTGAATACCACGATCACGCGCAGTTTCTGCATATTCAAACAAACGGTCCGGAGTACGGTGAGCAGATACCACTTCCGCTTCAAATGGGACACCAAGTTGTTTAAGCATATTGGCAGTATGTTCAAGCGTTGCCCAATCGGACTGGGAACCCATGATAATTCCGACTAAAGGTTGGGTATCTGTTGCGACCGCGTTCATTGGCATTTCCAAAGCGTAAAAATGGTAAAAACTCGACTTGTACCAAGCCAAGCATGAGAGAAAAAGATGAGGCCAATATTATAGCTGTTTTTTCACTCACCCCAAAGCCCAAGTTTATGTGGAAAAAGCATGATTCCGATGGATTTAACAACGATCTGTCTGAAAACCCAATTTCATATAATTTTACTGGCTTCTAAATACAAAATAGACACAACCAAACAGGCATAACATAGCCCAAACATAGTCTAGCTTGAACGGCTGCTTAAATAGCAACACCATAAATGGAACAAATACAATAAGCGTGACAACTTCTTGGGTAATTTTCATTTCACCCAAAGTCCAACCTTGGTCACTCAAGAGTCGAGTTGCCGGAATCATAAAACTATATTCAAGCAGGGCAATAGTCCAACCGAATAAAATCGCTTGCCAGAATGGTGCGTGGTGCAAAAACTTAAGATGCCCATACCATGCAAGTGTCATAAAACAGTTAGAAATAATTAACAGAACGAAAGCTAAAACCGTTGGGCTCAAAGGCACATCCTTCATCATCACGATGATGTAAGTATTAATATGGATCGAAAATATTATAAAAGATAAAACTGTAATTCAGCTTAAATCTAAAAAATAAAGCTGTACTTTTATGAACGCCTCAAACACATAGAACAACAACGAATTTTGACTATCTTTTCCAGTTGAGCCTTGCTATCGTTGCTGGCAAATTTATCAATAATGAAAACACAGTAATTCACATTAATACTGTGTACAAAAGCAGTGGAGAAGGCGAGCAATGCATCTGCATATCTTGGGTATTTGTGGCACTTTTATGGGCTCTTTAGCACTTTTAGCTCGTGATTTAGGACATAAGGTAACAGGTTCCGATTCAAACGTTTACCCGCCAATGTCTACCCAGTTAGAAAATGCAGGTATTGAACTCATGCAAGGCTATGACCGTAGCCATTTACAGCCTCATCCGGACTTGGTTATTGTCGGCAATGCCATGAAACGTGGTATAGATGCCGTCGAATACATGCTAAATGAAGGTCTGCCATATATTTCTGGTCCACAGTTCCTTGCTGATCACGTTTTACAAGGTAAACATGTGCTTGGTGTGGCGGGTACTCACGGGAAAACAACTACGACAACCATGCTCGCTTGGGTACTTGATCAGGCGGGTTTAAACCCGGGCTTTTTAATTGGCGGTGTTCCACTTGGTTTTAGTGAAAGCGCTCGTTTAGGCGGTGGCAAATACTTTGTGGTTGAAGCCGACGAATATGACTCAGCTTTCTTCGATAAACGTTCTAAGTTTGTTCATTATCATCCAAAAACGGCGATTTTAAATAACCTTGAATTTGACCATGCCGATATTTTTGATGACCTAGCAGCGATTCAAAAGCAATTCCATCATCTGGTTCGTACTATTCCAAGTGAAGGCCGTATTATTGCGCCAATTACCGAAACTCATATTGATGAAGTACTTGAAATGGGCTGCTGGACACCAGTGATTCGTACAAGTTTAGAAGCAAATGAAAAAGCGGCTTTGTCTGCTGAATTAATTTCAATTGATGGCAGCCATTTTAAAGTACTCGAAAATGGCAATGTTGTTGGCGAAGTGAAATGGAGCATGACAGGGCAGCATAGCGTAGCGAATGCATTGGCAACGATTGCAGCCGCTCAGCATGTAGGCGTTTCGCTTGAAAAGGCATGTGAAGCTTTGTCTAACTTTGGCGGTGTAAAACGCCGTATGGAGTTACTCGGCACGATCAATGGTATTGAGGTTTATGATGACTTCGCTCACCATCCCACAGCAATCGACACGACTTTAGATGGCGCACGTAAACGTTTAGGCGAACGTCGTTTATGGGCCATTATTGAGCCACGTTCAAATACCATGCGCATGGGTAGCCATAAAGATGGCTTGGCACATTCTGCACGTTTAGCAGACGAAGTGATCTGGTATCAGCCAGAAGGCCTAGACTGGGATTTACAACCTGTGATTGAAGCCGCGACTAACCATGCCCAAGTCAGCCGTTCACTTGATGAAATTATTGAACGTATTGTCAATGAAGCAGGTGAGGGTGATGCCGTTGTAATTATGTCGAATGGTGGTTTTGGTGGCTTACATCAAAAACTTATGAGCGCATTAAAAGCAAAAGCTGCTTAACTTTCGCTCCAGATGAATCAATAAAAAACGGGTTTCAAATTGAAACCCGTTTTTTATTTTAATGATTTTTTAACCCTGTTTTGGCTCTATATTTTGCATAAATTTATTCGAGATGAATAAACGTAACGTATAGACAATACCCATCGCAAACACGCTATATCCCACGTTAGTACAAATAAACGGAATACATAAAATAATGAGTGCAGTAATAGGATAAAACCATTTAGTAATTCCAGATAAGCACTGAAACTCATAAAGTATCCATATGCAACTGGTATAAAGCACCACACTCACCGCGACAATTACACCCATGTATAAATCAGAAATATGGGCATGGTGCGTGGTGACATCCACGGCGGCGGCAAGCGCAGCACCTACCGCAGCAATACTCACAAAAACAAAATAATGGCCATATCCCCAAACAAACGGACGTACACCTTTAATATGATGATGCTGTTCACTGCGGTCAAAGTAAGCCCACCACATTGCAAACATCAACATTAATCCGCCAATCATTAAAAAAACAGCCGGAATATTAATAGATTGAGCCGCAAGCGCATCACGAATGGCATTAAAGCTACCTACGATGGATTCCCCTAAAACGATAATAGTAAGAAGGGCATAGCGCTCTACAATATGATGAGGATGCCACGGCGTAGGAGAATATTTTTCTGCATAGATAGGAACAAATAACTCGACCACAACCAGAAGTAAAAATAAAGGAATTGAAAGAGCATGAGCAAAGTTAGCAACAAGCCAACCAATTTGTACCAATACGATACCTACGGCATAACGATACGCCGTAATTCGCCGTTCAGGGTCATGTTTTGCGGCTCTCAGCCACTGGGTGACTAAAGCCAAACGCATAATCACATAGCCGACAATAATGATGTCAAAATCCTGACTATGGAACACATCAGGAATACCTGCGGCCATGACCAATGATCCTACAATCTGTACAAAGGTAAGACACCGATACAATGCATCGTCATTATCGTAAGCCGAAGCAAACCATGAAAAATTCATCCATGCCCACCACAGCGCAAAAAATACCATCAGGTAACTTGGTAATGCATGCCATAGATGATTTTCAATAATTGCATGATGTAGCTGCTGACCAGCTGTTGCAATCGCGACTACAAAAATTAAATCGAATAATAATTCGAGGGGAGTTGCTGCTCTATGCGGCTGTTCTGGATCTCTTGGAGATAGGGGCCTCAAACTTAATTTTTTCTGTTTTTCTTGAGTAGTCATAAAATAACGTTCTCGAATAAAGTGCCAACACGTTAACACTTTAATATTAACGCCCCGAACACGCATTAAAAATTATCTAGCCTTACTGTCTATTATTTACTCACAAATAAACTATATTTCATTTTTGTGACAATTCTTTATCAAGACCTTAAGCTTAATTCTTTATCATAGCTCACGTTTTTGTTCTTGTTTGGAATATGAATGTCTTTAGAAACACTCAACCTTGGCTTATTCCATGTCATTAATGGGGCTCAGGATGCGAGTCAATTTATCATTCGTCTTGCTATCTTTTTTGCTAATGATCTCCTCTATATTCTTTTATTCATACTTACATTTTTATGGTTTTATGGCGATCAAGATTTAAAAAATAGGGTCATTAAATCTGTCTTTCTAACCTGTGTATCGCTTTTAGTCGGTTACGTTATTTCTCTGTTTTACCATCACCCAAGACCGTTTGTGATGGGTGTGGGCACCACCTTTATTGAACATGCGCCAACAGCGTCTTTTCCAAGTAATCATATGCTAATTTTTAGCACCATTGCCCTGTCTTATTTATTTGCTCAGCGCAAAATGATTGGAATTATTCTTTTATTTTTGTCATTTGTAGTGGCGTGGTCACGTATTTATTTAGGTGTGCATTTCCCTTTAGATATGTTGGGTGCTTTTATTGTCGCGTTACTAGTCAACACAGCCGGTTATTACTTCTGGAATGTTTATGGTACGCCTTTAACAGCATTCTTTATTCACCTTTACCAGATTATATGCAAACCGCTTTTAGACCGTGGTTTGATTAAATAACCTCTAGAGCTTTTATGTAGTAAAACCACCACATGAAGTTCAGTTGCGTAATACAAAAAAATCTGCCATTCTATGTGGACTTGGATATGTTTTATCCAAAACAGAATTTAGTTTGACAAGGGGAGTAGCCTCCTCCAAACATAACAGCAATGTTATGTGTCAGATATCGTCAATACACTTTTATTAAAAAGTCGGTATCTGAGCATCGTGAAATTCATGGTGTAGGCAAGACCTTGATCATGTTGATACAGATGTTTAATTCATCTGGCAACTGGTCGAGGTTTTTTTATGCCCAATTGCCGGATGTATGGAGGATTTATGGAAACAATCGGCAATTTATGGCTGTACATAGCATTCTTTGGCATAGTCATTGTCATGCTTCTGATTGACTTCTTGGGCTTTAAGCAAAAACAAGGTCAAGATGTCTCAATTAAGCAAGCTGCTTACTGGAGTGTGGCGTGGGTAAGCGTCGCAGCCTTATTTGGTGGCGGTTTATGGCTTTACTTACAACAAACAGTTGGGGTGACCTTAGCAAATCAAAAAACCATGGAATACTTTGCAGGTTACTTACTCGAAAAGTCCCTCGCAATTGACAACGTTTTCGTGTGGTTAATGATTTTCGCAGCGTTTGCTATACCAGCTGCGCTACAACGTAAAATTTTGCTCTACGGCGTATTAGGTGCAATCGTACTGCGTACCCTCTTTATTTTTATTGGTGCATGGTTCGTTCAAGAGTTTTCTTGGGTACTTTATATCTTCGGTGCGTTCTTGGTATATACAGGCTTTAAGTTCTTAAAAGGCCAAGAAGAAGAAACCAATATTGAAGATATCAAGCTTTTAAAATGGTTACGTAACCATATGCGTATTACGCCACAGCTTGAAGGTGACAAATTTTTTGTACGCCAAAACGGTTTATTATGGGCAACACCGTTATTTCTAGTTTTGATTTTGGTTGAAGCTTCAGACGTGATTTTCGCAGTAGATTCTATTCCTGCTATTTTCGCGGTAACTAGCGACCCGTTTATTGTTTTAACGGCGAACTTAATGGCAATTTTAGGTTTACGCGCAATGTTCTTTTTACTTGCTGGCGCTGCGACTAAATTGCATTACTTGCCATACGGCTTAGGTATTATCTTATTGTTCATTGGTGCAAAAATGTTATTGCTTGATGTATTCCACATGCCAATCTGGATCTCATTAAGCTTTATCGTCATAGTGTTAGCAATCACTGCTTACCTCTCTTTACGTCATAATAAGCGACAAATCTCATAGAATCTTTACTTACATAATATTAAAGGGCTTTCATAGAAAGCCCTTTTTAAATTAGGAATTGACTATTTTTAATTTTGGCCATTGTTGTAACCAATTTTTGCTTTCTACACGATTTTTGAAAGTCTGATAACTAACTAGAGCTGAATTCCAACGTAGATTCAATTCAAATAAATCTGATAAGCCAAAAGGTGCAATTATTTCTAAATTACCGAAAGTGTCAAAACGTATTGCTACAGCTGTTGCTGTTTCTGACCATAATGATAATGCTTCCTCAATCGAAGTTAATGGTTGAATTTTTTCACCATTATCTTTACGGTACCATGTATGTACCAAAGCCTGATTAACAACATCCCAATCTTGATTTGGAAATTTGCTTTTTAAATCACTTTGCAATTCTTTTTGATAACTATCATCATATTCATTAGCATCATAATAAATCACATCCATATCACTTGTATTTAAATCATAAGTTTTGCCATGTAAATATGACCAAACAGTATTTCTCACAGCGCCAGCACTTAAATAAACTTTTGGATGCAATTCGGAAATGATAGCTAATATCTTTAATAAACAAGGAGATTTCATCACCAAATCAATAAAATCTTGTTGATAATTATTATATATATTTGTCATATTTGGAAAAATACTAAAGTCATCCACCATGTAATAGTACATAGAAGCTCTGTACTTTAAAAGCGCTGATCAATATCATATGCCAACCTAAAATTTATCTTTCCTAATCAGAAACATAATAGATAACAGCTAATCGGTATTTTATGCCGAATATATTTATTAAAATGTGTGGAGTCTCATGCGTTCTAAAAAAATTAATCTTGTCGTTGTCCCGTTATTACTCACGGCATGTAGCCATAATGATGATCCTTTAGTACAAGACGTATATAACAACCAATATGACTGTGCTCGCGACTGGAATAATGAAACATGTAAACAAGAAAATAGCTCAAGTGGACATGGTTCTAGCTATGTTGGAAGCCGCTATTTAGGGCCTGCGTATTATCAAAATAATCGGGAAGTTTCTTATCACGGAAATACCTTACATCCTTACAGCAATTTGAGTGTAGGTCGCCCCATTATCTCAAGTACGGCGAAAAGCGCGTCTTCCTCATCCCCAATACGTGGGGGGTTTGGTCGTAGCGGTTTCTCTTTCGGCGGCTAAATCCTCAGGCATTCACTTAATATGAAAAGAAAAATATTTACTCCACGTCCAGACTGGCAAGTGGAACATCAAAATATTGGTTTTGATTATTTTAATTTACCTTCTCTCGATGGCTCAATTTACTGGTCTGAAGGGGTTGCGTATGAGTTTACCCTTAAACAGATTGAACAACTCGAAGATGCGGCAAATGAACTGCATCAGATGTGTTTATCAGTAGTAGGAGACCTCATTCAACGGGGAAACTATCCTGTTTACTTTCAAATTCCAGAAACAGCCATAAACCATATTGAACATTCATGGAAACAAAATGCTCCCATGCTGTATGGCCGCTTTGATTTCGCTTACGATGGGCGAAATATCAAAATGCTGGAATATAACGCCGACACGCCTACTGGCTTACTCGAAGCCTCTGTCGCGCAGTGGCTGTGGATAGAACAAGTTTCAGGCATTGCAAACCGAGACCAGTTTAATAGCATTCATGAAGACCTGATTAAACGCTGGAAGACAATTTTACCGCGTGGTAGCCATGTGCATTTTGCTGCCTGTCAGGAGGCTGGAAGGGAAGACTGGGGTAATTTAGAGTATTTGATAGATACCGCTTATCAAGCTCATCTACAAGTTTCCGAGCTTTCTATGGAGAACATAGGTTGGAACGGGCAAGATTTTGTTGATCTCCATAATCAGCCCATTCAGAACATATTTAAACTCTATCCATGGGAATGGATCTGGGAAGAAGCATTTTCTCAATATATCCATCCACAAACACAGTGGATTGAACCTTGCTGGAAAATGTTACTTTCAAATAAAGCGATTTTGGTTGAGCTTTGGAAGCATTATCCAAACCATCCATTATTGGTTGAAACCCATACCTATGACCCGCAACAAGCTTTGTCCGGTAAATGGGTGAAAAAGCCGATTTTAGCAAGGGAAGGGGCCAATATTCGGGTTTTACAAGACGGCCATGACCAAGGCGCGGCTTCTGGTAGCTTTTATTTTGATGACTATGACAAATATGGTTATGTCGTACAGAAATGGGTAGATACCCCATTATTTTCAGGACAACTACCTACTCTTGGTTTATGGATGGTTGGACATCAATGTGCAGGCATGTCTATTCGTGAAGATTGTTATGACATCATTGGTAATGATGCCCACTTTGCAGCACATTATTTTGTCGAGTAATAAGCGAATAGAGATTTAAAAAAGCACTGTTTAGGTGCTTTTTTATTGTGCCTTCGACGCAGTCAATCAGTGCATTTTAAATATATAGCGAATAATCAATGTTCGCTTTTAAAGCTAAATTAGAACAAAAATTCAAAAATATAATGATTTAACTCTATGTATTTTAAATTTTTTATTCTGGTTTACTTTCTTAAAATTCAATATTGGCAAGCTCTTTGCATCTCCTAAAAAGAAAAAAGCCTAGATTTTAAGGGCTCGCGAGAGCCCTGATTTTTTTAAGGAGTAATGCAATGAATGCTATTCCAACTTTAACTCCCCTTGCCATGCCGTGTAACAGCAGTTTTGAAGCAAAAGATTGGGAAATTTTATCGAGCCATTGGTATCCCGTCGCACGTATTCAAGATGTCTCCAATGCGCCTCAACGAGTCACACTACTAGACGTCAATATGGCCCTCTATAAAACAAAAAGTGGTGAAATTCATCTGGTCCGAGACATTTGTCCACATCGTGGCGTGCCTTTAACCAAAGGTTGGGTGGATGGTGAGGAGATTGTTTGTCCTTATCACGGTCTACGCTATAACACCGAAGGGAAATGTACCCAAATACCAGCTCAGCCCGAACTGACTAAAATTTCTGATCGTTTTTCTCTAACCAAATTTCCGGTTGTGCAAAGATACGGCCTCATTTGGACCAGTATTCATGGTCGTGATATTGATAAAGCCAATATTCCTGTATTAGATACTTGGGATGATGCAGAACATCAAGCGATTTTGCCACCTTTTGTAGATATTGGTGGTTCTAGTGGTCGTCAGCTTGAAGGGTTTATCGATGTCGCTCATTTTGCATGGGTGCATCACAACGCCTTTGCGAATCGTGATAATCCCATCGTCCCTAAATATCACACTGAACGTACCAACTATGGCTTAAAAACGGTCTATATCAGCAATGTCAGTAATTATCCGCATGAACTGAAACATCTCGAACCAGAAGGCTTTTTGTGGAAGCGTACTTTTGAGGTTTATCCGCCATTTTCTGCCGTGCTTACTGTCGATTTTCCAGAAGGTGGGATCTTAAAAATTTTAAATGCCTGTTGTCCTATCTCAAGTAATAAAACCCGCTTATTTGTTCCACTCACACGTAACTTTGACCAAACAGGTGATTTAGAAAAGGTATATGCATTTAATGCGCAAATTTTTGCCGAAGACCAAGATATGGTCGAATCACAAAAGCCAGAAGAACTGCCGCTTGATCTAATGATGGAAGCACATTTTGAAGCAGACCGTTCATCAACGACTTATCGACGGATTTTGGCTGAATGGGGACTAAGTAAACGTTATACCGTTTAAATCTTGGCTAACTGGGGTACAATCAATCGAAAAAAGTGAAAATATATAGGCTTTCCATGTCATTGATCGCAAATACCACCGTTGTGCGTGGTCGTTTTTTAGATATTCAACAAACTGTCTCTGAGCCAACTGATATTCCAAATCAAATACGTTATTTGGAAGATGGTGTATTGATTAGTGAACATGGAAAAATCAAATGGTTTGGTGCATGGGCAGACGCTCAACAGCATCTTCCTGCTGGAGTTGAGGTTCAACATTATCCAGAACAATTGATTGTACCTGGCTTTATTGATACTCATATTCACTTCCCTCAAACCGAAATGGTGGGAGCTTACGGCGAGCAACTTTTAAGCTGGCTTAATACTTATACTTTCCCAACTGAAATCCAGTTTCAAGACAAAACATATGCAAACGAAATTGCCCAGTTCTTTGTTCAGGAACTCTTAAAACACGGTACAACTACGGCCCTCGTTTTCTGTACAGTTCATCCCGAGTCTGTTGATGCCTTATTTGAAGCCGCAGAGCGCGTTCAGATGCGTTTAATTGCTGGTAAGGTACTTATGGACCGTAATGCGCCAGAAGCGCTGTGTGACACGCCAGAAACGGCTTACAGCGACACCAAAGCACTCATTGAAAAATGGCATGGTAAAGGCCGTGCTCTGTATGCAATTACGCCACGATTTGCGCCGACTTCTACACCTGAGCAACTAGAAAGAGCAGGGCAGTTAAAACAAGAATTTCCGGATGTGTATGTCCATACGCATTTAAGTGAAAACAAAGATGAAATTGCTTGGGTGAAATCTTTATTCCCGGAACAAGCAGGCTATCTAGATGTTTATCAACATTATGGCCTGACTGGTAAGCGTTCTGTGTTTGCGCATTGCGTTCACTTAGAAGATGAAGAATGGCAATGTATGCATGATACACAATCGGCTATCGCATTTTGCCCAACTTCAAACCTGTTCTTAGGCAGTGGTTTATTTCCATTGAAAAAAACTTGGGAAAAACAAGTGAAAGTAGGCTTAGGGACAGATATTGGGGCTGGCACATCGTTTAGCTTACTGCAAACTGTTAACGAGGCTTATAAGGTTCAGCAGTTACAAGGTGATAAACTCTCCGCTTATGAAGCGCTTTATCATGCAACCCTAGGCGGAGCAAAAGCACTCGATTTGCAGGATCAGTTAGGTAACTTCAACGTCGGTAAAGAAGCAGACTTTGTGGTACTAAACTTAAAGCCAACAGCATTACAGGAACTTCGCCAGTCTAAATCTAAGTCTGTTGAAGATTCACTGTTTGCATTATTCACTTTAGGTGATGACCGTAATATTGAGGCGACTTATATTTATGGAAACCGTGCTTATCAAAAAGAAACAGCCAAATAAAAAAGGCATTGTTAAGTTTTTGTTATTATTTGGAATATGTGCTATTGCGTTAAAACGTGATCGACATATTCCGCAAAATGATAAAATTTCACAGCCATCAAAGGGTGCATGAAACGTCATTTTGCTTTAAAATTTTACCATTAACTCAGATTTTCGAGGTGTTGCTGGTCAACACCTTTTTTATTTTTTCTTTTATATCTTGTAGGAATCTGCCATGACTGTTGCAATGAGCATCATGATTTCAACCGAAGAAATTCAAGCAAAAGTCAAAGAGCTCGGCGAGCAAATCAATTCTCACTATGCAAATAGTGACAAAGAATTGGTTCTGATTGGTCTACTTCGTGGTTCTGTTATTTTCATGGCAGACTTATGCCGTACGATTACCAAACCACATGAACTCGACTTTATGACAGTGTCTAGCTATGGCGGCGGTACCACTTCAAGTCGAGACGTTAAAATCTTAAAAGATCTTGATGGTGAAATTCGTGGTAAAGACGTGCTTGTGGTTGAAGATATTATTGACTCAGGCAACACCTTAAGCAAAGTCGTGGAAATGTTGCAGACTCGCGAACCAAATTCGATTCAATTATGCACATTAGTGAGTAAACCATCTCGCCGTGAAATTGATTTAGAAGTTAAATTTTTAGGTTTTGAAGTTGAAGATAAATTTATTGTTGGTTATGGCTTAGACTACGACCAGAAATATCGTCACTTACCATTTATTGGTGAGATTGGCCTATAAATTTTATAAAAATGGCACCGCAAGGTGCTATTTTTTATATAAAGGCTGAGCTTTGAACAAAAAAGACACAAAAAGTCGCAATCTGCTACAGACAAAACAGATCACTCTACCGCACGATAGAATATGAAGCAAAATCATTAACTTCATCAAAAAAACAACTGGAGAACAAATATGTGGTCACTTATTGTTGCTATTGTGGTTGGTTTCTTCGCTGGCTTAATCGCTCGTGCTTTACACCCAGGTGATGATAAAGCAGGTTTTATTGTTACTACTTTAATTGGTATTGCAGGTTCACTTCTAGCCACTTATGGCGGTCGCTTACTTGGTCTTTATGGAGAAAATTCAGCGGCGGGCTTTATTGCTTCTGTCATTGGTGCCGTCATTATTCTCTTTATCTATAACCTAATTGCACGAAAAAGCTAAGTAGTAAATTTAATTTTAAAAAAAGCACCGAACGGTGCTTTTTTTAAGTCATTTTATAAACCTAACTCTTTCCAAACTGCCTGAATTTCTTCAGCAGAGCGTGCTCCGACGAGTTTAAATCCGTTAGCAAAAATGAGAGTAGGCGTGCCATTAAAACCTAATTTTTTCCCTAATTCCAAGTTACGGTCAATCGGGTTTGTACAGCTCGCAACCGTTGGTTTAACACCTTGCTCAATTAATTTTTTCCATGAATATGATTGATTCGGTGCACACCAAACTTGTCTAGAAACCACAATAGACTGAGGTTTTAAAGGATAGATGAACGTGTAAATAGTCACATCTTTCAGCTTGTCGAGTTCAGGCTCAAGCTGTTTACAATAAGGGCAATTTGGATCAGAAAATACTGCTAAAACATGCTGGCCATTACCTTTGACTGTTTTAATGGCATCTTTTAAAGGCAACTGTTTCCAATCAATTGAGTTCTGTCCTAAAACCAGATCTTTAGTTAAGTTCTTTTGGTCTTTTAACCGAATCATAGAGCCTACAAACATGTGCTGCCCATCTTCACCAAGATAAATAATTTGCTGGTCCAGATTAGCACTATATAGCCCAGGCATTTCGGTTTTCTGAATATTACTAATTTTCAAATTAGGATATTGTTTTTTAATATTTTCCCGAACAGTATCTACATTAGCGAAACTCAAACTTGTAGTTAAACTAAATAACGCCAATATTCCTAATTTTTTAATCATAAAACCGACTCGGAGGCAGGAGAGAAGAACATTTTAATCAGTTCCGTTAGTGAAAACAGAACTGATTACCGAGTTATAACCAAACTTCTACTCAGTTATGCCAATGTTTCACGTGGAACATAAACAGGTTTTAAGGTATTAATTTCTACTGAAATATGCACAATTTCATCATGAATCGATAAAGCATCACGAATCTGGTCTGCATTTAAAGAGATATCGTCAGTTTCAAGCGCCAAAATACAAGAAAATTTACCTTTTGCGACTTTCCAGACATGAATATCTGTAATTTCCACATGTTTCGGAAATTCAGCTATTACTTCCCGAATTTCATCAACTACAGGATGGTCCATTTCAGCATCTAGAAGGGTTTTTCCTGTCTCTTTCATTAAGCCAAAAGACCACTTTGCAACTAAAATAGCACCTAAAATTCCTAAAATTGCATCTAAAAAATCCCATCCAAAATATTTACCTGCGAAAAGCGCTACAATTGCAAAAACAGAAGTCACTGCATCTGCAACCACATGTAAAAACGCAGCTTTTTGGTTTAAATCATGGTGATGATGCCCATGGCCATGCTCGTGATGGTGATGGTGATGGTGATGGTGATGGTGATGGTGATGGTGATGGTGACCATCATCATGAAGTAACCAGGCACAAATCAAGTTAATAACTAAACCTAAAATTGCAATTGGAATCGCTTCATTATAAAAAATTTCAACCGGGTTAAATAAACGTTGAATTGACTGAAAAGCCATAAAAATAGCCACAACCATCAGCAAAATTGCGCTGCTATAGCCGGCTAAAATCTCAATTTTCCAAGTTCCAAAGCTAAAACGGTGATCATTGGAATAATGACGGGCTGCACGATAGGCAAAGTAGGCTAAACCAAGGGCCAACATATGTGAACTCATATGCCAACCGTCGGCCAGTAGTGCCATTGAATTGAAGAACCACCCACCAAATACTTCCAGTACCATCATGGACGCCGTTAAAATGGTTGCAATCAAAATACGTTTTTGTGCAAGTGGATTTCCTTCATCAAACTGATGTTGATGATGACGTGATACACTATAATCCTGCATAAAATTTAAACCCAATATACTCCCTACCAGTATATTAAATTGTACAAGAGAAAACAGATGAGTCACATTGGTCAGGATAAAAAAATTGTTAATCGTGTAAAACGACTAAAAGGGCAAATCAACAGCATTGAAAATGCGATAGAACAACCAGAATCTTCATGTATAGATATTTTGCAGCAAGTTGCAGCCATAAAAGGTGCAATAAACGGTTTGATGAGTGAATTAATGGAACAGCACTTACATCATCACGTACTTAAAGGCGCAGAAGTCGATCAAAATGAGCTAGATGAATTTTTAAAAGTTTTAAAAAGATACGGCTGAGAAAAGTACTGGATGACATAGCACTCTACATCATCCAGTTTTTTATTATTTTCCGATACAGAACGAACCAAAGATTTTGCCTAATAGGTCATCGGCACTAAAGTCACCCGTAATTTCACCTAAAGCATTTTGAGCAAGACGTAGTGATTCAGCAACGAGCTCACCAGCGTTAAATACAACAAGTTGCTCACGTGCCTCTGCCAAATAGAGCTGAGTGCGCTTCATTGCGTCTAAATGACGTGTTCTCGCAATAAATGTATCTTCCTCAGGGTGAAATCCTGCATGCGCTGTAATCGCATCTACGAGGCCTTGTACACCCATCTCTTGTTTTGCTGAAACTGTGATATGACGGAACCCTTGATAATCGCTTATTTCGGCAGGTTGACCAGTTAAATCACATTTATTACCAATTAACATGAGACGACGCGGTTCAATATGTTCGGCAAAGTATTCTTGAGCCAGTTTTAAAGGGTCATCACCTTGATTTAAATCGTAGACCAATAACAACAAATCGGCCTGCTCAATTTCTTTGATTGCACGACGAATGCCTTCTTTCTCGACTACATCTCCCGTTTCACGAAGACCCGCAGTATCCGTTAAGGTGATTGGTAAACCATTTAAGCTAATTTTTTCATGTAAAACATCACGAGTTGTACCAGCAATATCAGTCACAATTGCACGCTCAACACCAGCAAGTGCATTTAACAAGCTCGACTTACCCGCGTTTGGTTTACCCGCAATAACAACCTGTAGACCTTCACGGAGTAATTGCCCTTGTCGTGCAGAGGTTTGAACGGCATGTACAGATTGTTGAACATCTTCCAACAAAGCTAAAATTTTGCCATCAGCCAAAAAATCAATTTCTTCTTCTGGAAAATCAATCGCAGCTTCTACGTGCAGACGTAAATGAATCAGTTTTTCTAAAACTGTATTAATTTTTGTTGAAAAAGCGCCTTGTAAAGAACGGACTGCCGAACGAGCCGCAGCTTGAGAGGTCGCATCAATCAAATCGGCAATTGCTTCAGCTTGTACCAAGTCCATTTTGCCATTTTCAAAAGCTCGCATGGAGAATTCCCCAGCTTTTGCAGCAATTGCCCCAAGCTCAAATAAACGGCCAAGTAAGGCATTTTGAATGACAGGACCACCGTGGCCTTGAAGTTCTACAACATCTTCACCAGTAAAAGAATGTGGATTTGGAAAGCACAAGACAATACCTTCATCCATAATACTTCCATCAGCATCATAAAACTTACGGAAACCCGCCATCCGAGCTTCAGGTAAGTTTTTTTGCGTCAGTTTTTGAGCAATATCATAGGCCTTAGGTCCCGATAAGCGAATCACGCCCACTCCACCACGCCCTGGTGGCGTTGCAATTGCGGCAATTGTGGTTTGACTATGCATATTATTCACCTAAAAACCTAAAATACAGCCAAAGAAAAATCCGCCTAAGATTACCATCTTAAGCGGATTGATTCAGCAAAAGTTCAAGGATTAAGATGCCGATTCAGCTTTACTGATACGACTTTTCTCAACGCTCTTGTTAATAAACCATTGCTGTAAGATTGTAATACTGTTGTTCACAATCCAGTACAACACAAGACCCGCAGGGAAGAACAACATAAATACCGTAAACATAATCGGCATAATGCGGAATACTTTCGCTTGCATTGGATCAGCTGGTTGCGGGTTCAACATTTGCTGAGCAAACATTGTCGCACCCATAATTAATGGCAAGATGAACCATGGGTCCATCGCAGACAAGTCTTGAATCCAGCCTAACCACGGTGCATGACGTAATTCCACACTTTCCATGAGTACCCAGTACAAAGCAAGGAAAATTGGCATTTGTAGCAATAACGGTAAACAACCAGAAAGCGGGTTAACCTGTTCACGTTTGTAAAGCGCCATCATTTCTTGCGAGAAGCGCATACGGTCTTCACCGAATTCTTCTTTCATGCGTTGCATTTCTGGTGCAATCACACGCATTTTCGCCATAGAACGATAACTTTTTGAAGATAAAGGCCATAAAATCATCTTCACCATAATGGTAAGTAAGATAATTGACCATCCCCAGTTGCCTACAATGCTATGGAAGAATTGAAGACCTAGGAACAATAACTTCGCAATTGGCCATAACCAACCATAGTCAACAGTCTGGTTTAAACCTACCGCTAAATCTTTTAATTCAGATTGTACTTTTGGACCTGAATAAAGCTTCGCATCGACTTCCATCGAAGTACCCGCCGGAACATTAATTACTGGCGAAGTAAAGCCAATAATATTCATATGATCCGCAGACTGACGAGATTCAAGTTTAGCGACATAAGGCTGACCATTTGCTTGAGTCAGTTTAAGGTTTCCTGGAATCCAAGCACTTACAAAGTAGTGCTGAACCATTGCAACCCAACCGCCTTTAGCTTCGGTATTGAGTTTTTCTTCAGAGAAATTCGCAAACTTAAGTTTGTTGTAGTGAGCATCCGGAGTACCCCATGCACCACCTAAGAACGTACCTAAAGTGAAAATACCCTGAGAAGACTTACCTGGATCTTCCGAATTATCACGTTTCAACTGTCCAAACATCTGACCTTGCCAGTTTTGTTGGCTACGGTTAACAACTTGATGTTTGACAACAATTGGATATTGACCTTGAGTAAATGTAAAAGTTTTAATAATTTCAACGCCTTCTGGTGTCTTAAACACCATAGGAACTGTTAAAACTTTCTCAGAATGTCCACTTTGATCTTGTACCCCTTTAGCATCAGCTAAAGTATATGATGTTTTTTCAACAGCATATAATGGGCGACCACCACGACTGCTATCTGGTCCATTCAAACCAATTAAGCCAGACTGAGCAACATAAGTACGCTTGGCATCATTTTCAAGCATAACAAATGGTTGATTACTGTCTTTGCTCTTGTCGTGAGAGAGTAATTCAATACGAACAATATCACCACCTTTTGGATTGATCCAAAGATGATAAAGGTCAGTTTGTACTGAAATAAGCTGTTGATTCACAGGTGCAGTTGCATCTGTGGTTTGTGACTGCGCAATATTTGCTTGTGGCACATCGGAAGCCACTGTTGCAGTTTTAGCATTTGGCAAATCAGCAGATACTTCATGTGAACTTACAGCCGCCGCTTGTTGTTGCGGTGCAGTTGCAGCATTTCCATAATCTTTTTGCCAAGCCAAAATGAGCAAATATGCGGTGACAAACATGGCCCCGAGAATTGCAAACCTGGCCCATTGTTGCATATCTATTACCCCAAATGGTTAGAGAGATTTTGCTTCATTAAACGATCACGAAAGGGTACAGCAACATGATGCGTTTGAGAATCTATTTGATGAAACGAAATAAAACGAATTGCTTTAGGCGGTACCGGATCGTATCCAGAGCCTCCCCACGGATGACAACGACAAATACGTTTAGAAGATAACCAAACGCCTTTGATTGCACCATGAGTTTGTAATGCTTCTAGCGCATATTGGGAACAAGTTGGGATATAACGACAACGGGGTCCAAGAAGCGGACTAATCGCAATTTGATACAGTCGAATGAACCAACGCAAAATACGAACCATTGGTCATCTCTTAATTCTGCGAGGTTGGGACAACTTTAGAATGTTTTTTCGCTAAGCGTTGTAATTTTTGCCAAGCAAAATCTAATTGTTGATATAGCTCAGCATTCGTAATCGTTTCTATACCAACTTTAGGCATCACAACAACATCTATGTCTGACCCAAATTTCGGCTGATGTAGACGAAAGCTCTCACGAGCAAGACGTTTTATTCGATTTCTTTCATGCGCACGACGCACTTTTTTCTTAGCAACAACAATACCCAAACGGCTGTTAGGCTGTTCGGTTAATTTTGCAAGAAATAAAAAATGGGGTTGATGCACTTTAAAAAGCGCACCATCAAATACACTTTTATAATCTGCAGCACAGCGTATACGAAGATCTGTGCTAAAACTGTAAAGTGCCATCACACCCAAGTCTGGTCAGCGTAACAGTATTAAACAGTTAAGCTATGACGACCTTTTGCACGACGACGAGCTAATACTTGACGACCAGCTTTAGTTGCCATACGAGCACGGAAACCATGAACGCGTTTACGCTTTAATTCAGATGGTTGGAAAGTACGTTTCATATCGAAACTCCCAAAAATGATCTTTCTATAAAGGTCCGCGATTTTATTGTGCAATGTTTACGCTGTCAATGAAAAACAGTGAAAGTTTTGTATTTAAGTCAAATTTTTAACTTTTTATCTTCTCTTTATATTTAGCCTATTTTTCTTATTTAAAAGTTATACACAAAGTAATTGTTTATTTTTATTAAGACTTTTAAGATATACACTTCTTATTTACATACTTATCAACAAACCTTGATGTGAAGTTGGTTTTGATTTGGTATATTTGAATTTAAATTCATATTTTTTAGTTATCCACAATTTGGATCAGCCCTATTAAATAAATTCAAATTTTAAAATTTAAATTTATTCTTATTAGTGTGGACTTTTTTTGTGGATTTCACAGTTTTAAATTTAAAAAACATATATTTGAACTGTTGATAACTCTGTTTTTATTGTCTTTATGGATTGTGGATAAGTTTATGTGATAATTTATCCACAGGATGTGCAAAAAGTTATTCACAATTGATTTTGAATTTAAATTTATTCACAAGAGATTTCTTTTTAGGCAAAATCAAACGAAATCGTCATGACAGATGTGGATAACTTGGGTAGAATGGCGACCCCTTCTCATCAGGAAGGGTTAATCTTTAAATGATTTGAATTTAAAACGCAGACATAGGGGATACACATGCTTTGGACAGACTGCTTAACTCGCTTGCGACAAGAGCTCTCTGATAACGTCTTTGCGATGTGGATTCGCCCTTTAGTAGCTGAAGAAGTAGAGGGGATACTACGTCTCTATGCTCCTAATCCTTATTGGACGCGTTATATTCAAGAGAATCATTTAGAGTTAATTTCTATATTGGCTGAACAATTGTCAGAAGGGCGGGTGCGTCAGGTTGAAATCTTGGTAGATTCTCGTCCTGGTAGTATTTTGTCCTCTAGTGAACAGCCTGCAACAACTACAGCAGCTTTACAAACTGCCCCTATACCTCAACCTGCTAAGGTTAAAAGAGAACCGGAACCTGTTGCTAATACTGCAGTTAGTTCTAAGAGTTCAAAAAAGAAACTATTAAATCCACAATTTACTTTTTCACTATTTGTTGAAGGCCGTTCTAACCAAATGGCAGCAGAAACCTGTAGAAAAGTATTAACACAGTTAGGTGCTTCTCAACATAACCCTTTATTTTTATATGGTCCGACAGGTCTAGGTAAGACTCACTTAATGCAAGCAGTTGGTAATGCCTTACTGCAAGCGAAGCCGAATGCAAGAGTCATGTATATGACTTCAGAAAGTTTTGTACAAGATTTTGTGAGCTCATTACAAAAAGGAAAGGTAGAAGAGTTTAAGAAAAATTGCCGTTCTTTAGACTTGTTATTAGTAGATGATATTCATCTTTTGGCAGGAAAAGAAGCAAGCCTCGTTGAATTCTTCTATACATTTAATGCCTTACTTGATGAATCCAAACAAATTATTTTAACTTCTGATCGATACCCTAAAGAATTAACAGAACTTGATCCTCGTTTGGTTTCTCGTTTTTCCTGGGGGCTATCAGTAGGTGTTGAACCACCTGATATTGAAACTCGAATCGAAATTCTGCTTAAAAAAGCTGAAAATAGTGGCGTTGATTTACCTAGAAACTGTGCGTTGTTTATTGCCCAACAAGTCGTAGCGAACGTACGTGAACTTGAGGGCGCACTGAATAAAGTTGTCGCAATTTCACGTTTTAAAGGTGCTCCAATTGACCTTGATGTCGTACGGGAATCTTTAAAAGATGTTTTAGCGATCCGTGCTCGTACAATTAGTGTAGAAAATATCCAGCGTGTAGTGAGTGAATATTTCCGAATTCCATTAAAAGAGCTGGTAGGTCCAAAGCGTACCCGAATTTATGCTCGACCACGTCAGTTGGCGATGGGGCTTGCCCGTGAATTAACGGGAGATAGTTTTCCTGAAATTGGAATGGCTTTTGGTGGGCGTGATCACAGTACAGTGATGCATGCTTGTGAAAAAGTCGTCAGTTTACGGGAAGAAGACCCAATCTTTGATGAAGATTATAAGAACTTATTACGTTTGCTTCAAAGTTAATGAAATAATAAGACGTTGTTGCAAAGTCTACGTAAGTGCAGCATAGTACACAGCTAAAAAATGAAATGTTTGCTCCAAGTTGCTAGAGGAATGAATCGTGCGTTTGAAAATCGCTAAAGAAAGTTTACTCAATGTTTTATCGCATGTGGTCGGTGCGGTAGAACGTCGTCATACCTTGAATATTCTTTCAAACGTCAAAATTCAGACTAATGCTCAAGCGCTCACTATTACGGGTTCCGATTTAGAAGTTGAACTCGTAGCGAGCACCGCTTTATCAGAAGGGGCGTGCCTTGAGGCAGGCGAGACAACTGTTCCTGCTCGTAAATTGATGGAAATTTGTAAATCTTTGCCTACAGCTGCATTGATTGATTTACAAATTACTGAAGATCAAAGATGTATTTTAAAATCTGGTAATAGCCGTTTTGTGCTAGGTACACTACCGGCTGAAGATTATCCATTGTTAACCACTGAGAATAGCCAAGGTACGCAAGTACAGGTGACTCAACGTGAATTAAAGCGTTTATTTGAAAAAACTGCTTTTGCAATGGCTGTACAAGATGTACGTTTTTACCTCACTGGTACTTTATTAGAAATTGATGAAAATCAATTGCGTGCAGTAACAACTGATGGTCACCGTTTAGCACTTTGTGAAATTTTGGCTTCCTCTACTTCATCTCAGTTGGTACAAGCGATTGTGCCTCGTAAAGCTGTGGGTGAATTACAACGTTTACTCAGCATTGAAGATGAACAGCTCACTTTGCTTATTGGCCGTGAATTATTAAATGTAACGATTAATACGCCAAGCCGTGATAAAGAACAAGGTGATATTACAGTTCGTTTTACAACTAAATTGATTGATGGGAAATTCCCTGATTATCGCCGTGTTATTCCACGTGGTGGTGATAAACATGTTTTGATTGGTCATGACGTATTTAAACAATCATTACAACGTGTAGCAATTTTAAGTAATGAAAAATTGCGTGGTGTTTTCCTAAACTTCAATCAGGATTCTTTACAGCTTCGTGCAAATAACCCTGAACAAGATGAAGCAATTGAAGATTTAGCGATCCAATATCAAAGTGCCCCATTAGAAATGTCATTTAATGCTCAATACCTACTCGATGTGTTGGGTGTATTAGATGGTGATGATGTAAATATGAGCATGACTGAGGCGAATCAGTCTGTATTGGTTCAAGATCCGGCTCATCCTGACCAGACCTATGTGGTTATGCCGATGCGTGTTTAATCTGGTTTAACTATATGCATCTTACGCGCTTAAATATTGAACGTGTGCGTAATTTAAAAACGGTTGCACTCCATGGGTTGCAACCGTTTAATGTCTTTTATGGCGCAAACGGTTCGGGTAAAACATCAATTTTAGAAGCGATCCATTTGCTTGCAACAGGTCGCTCATTCCGTACACATATACCCAAAAATTATATTCAATATGAAGCTGACGACGCGATTGTATTTGCTCAGTCAGCAACTGAAAAAATTGGTATGCAAAAACTCGCTTCTGGTGAGCAACTCATGAAAGTGAATGGCGATACCGTTGCGACTCAAGGTCAGCTCGCAAAGTTACTTCCTTTACAGCATATTGATCCACAAAGTACGGATATTATTGATCATGGTGCCAAGCCAAGAAGACAACTTTTAGATTGGCTTATGTTCCACGTGGAACCTGAATTTTATTTTGCGTGGCAATATTACTCTCGTGCGCTAAAGCAGCGTAATACCTTACTCAAAACACGGCGTAATCTTTCATTAGCTGATTTAGAACCGTGGAACAAAATGTTGAGTGATTATGGCGAGATTTTGCACTCACAGCGTTTAAGTATTGTCGAGCAATGGAATGTTTATTTCCAAAATGACTTAAGCCAATTACTGCCTGATTTGGAGATTGAGCTGGAATATAGCCCAGGTTTTCATACAGAGCAGGGGCTTATGCAAGACTTGTTGAATCAGCATCAAAAAGACATCGAGAGACGTTATACCGAGTATGGTCCTCATCGGGCAGATTTGCGCTTAAAAACGCCATTTGGACATGCTGATGATGTTTTATCAAGAGGTCAGAAAAAACTCTTGATTATTGCCTTAAAACTGTCACAAATTGCAATGTTGCATGCGAGTAATAAGGAAACTGTGGTATTATTGGATGATCTGACAGCAGAATTAGACTTAACCGCACAACAACGTTTAATTGAACGATTAAGCCAACTTGGTAGCCAGGTTTTTATGACAACTTTAGATCATGCATCGGTAAAAAAACATTTACATGATCTGTCTATTTCATATCAATTATTCAGTGTTGAATCCGGTCAAGTTAGTCTTGCTGCACCATAATTTTTTGATGTTACCCATCTTTGAATAAACCTATATTTGCTAGGGAGAAACCATGAGTTCAGAGTCTCAATCAGCCTCTCAAACAGAACAAACCAATGAAAAGGCTTATGATTCCTCTAGTATTAAAGTATTACGTGGATTAGATGCAGTTCGTAAACGTCCGGGTATGTATATTGGGGATACAGACGACGGTACCGGTTTACACCATATGGTGTTTGAGGTTGTCGATAATGCAATCGACGAAGCTTTAGCTGGCCACTGCGATGAAATTATTGTCACGATTCACGAGGATGAATCGGTCAGTGTTTCAGATAATGGCCGCGGTATTCCAACCGATATTCACCCTGAAGAAGGGGTTTCTGCTGCAGAAGTAATTTTAACGATTCTGCATGCAGGCGGTAAGTTTGACGATAATAGCTATAAAGTTTCAGGTGGCTTACACGGCGTAGGTGTTTCGGTTGTTAACGCACTTTCAAGTAAATTGCATCTAACAATTTACCGTGCTGGTCAAATCCATGAGCAAGAATATCATCATGGCGATCCGCAATATCCATTGCGTGTGATTGGTGAAACGGATAATACCGGAACAACTGTACGTTTTTGGCCAAGTGCAGAAACATTCAGTCAAACCATTTTTAATGTTGAAATTCTAGCACGCCGTTTACGTGAGCTTTCTTTCTTGAATGCTGGTGTACGTATCGTTTTACGTGATGAACGTATTAACCTTGAGCATGTGTATGACTATGAAGGTGGTTTATCTGAGTTTGTAAAATACATCAACGAAGGTAAAAACCATCTCAACGAAATCTTCCATTTCACAGCTGATGCTGACAACGGCATTGCTGTAGAAGTAGCATTGCAATGGAACGATAGTTACCAAGAAAATGTTCGCTGTTTCACAAACAACATTCCACAAAAAGATGGTGGTACGCACTTAGCAGGTTTCCGCGCAGCTTTAACACGTGGCTTAAACCAGTATCTTGAAAATGAAAATATTCTCAAGAAAGAAAAAGTGAATGTGACTGGTGATGATGCGCGTGAAGGTTTAACAGCCATTATTTCTGTTAAGGTTCCTGATCCGAAATTCTCGTCTCAGACAAAAGAAAAATTGGTATCAAGTGAGGTAAAACCAGCGGTAGAGCAAGCAATGAACAAAGAGTTCTCTGCTTACTTACTTGAGAATCCACAAGCTGCAAAATCAATTGCAGGCAAGATTATTGATGCTGCACGCGCACGTGATGCTGCACGTAAAGCACGTGAAATGACACGCCGTAAGAGTGCATTAGATATTGCAGGTTTGCCTGGTAAATTGGCTGACTGTCAGGAAAAAGACCCAGCGCTTTCTGAATTGTATCTTGTCGAGGGTGACTCTGCGGGTGGTAGTGCCAAACAAGGCCGTAACCGTAAAATGCAGGCTATTCTACCTTTAAAAGGTAAGATCCTGAACGTTGAGCGTGCGCGCTTTGATAAAATGATCTCTAGTCAGGACGTGGGTACATTAATTACAGCACTTGGCTGTGGTATTGGCCGTGAAGAATATAACCCTGACAAGCTCCGTTATCATAAAATTATTATTATGACCGATGCCGATGTCGATGGTTCGCACATCCGTACATTGTTATTAACATTCTTCTTCCGTCAAATGCCGGAGTTGGTGGAACGTGGTCATATTTATATTGCACAGCCACCTTTGTATAAGCTCAAAAAAGGTAAGCAAGAGCAATATATTAAAGATAACGACGCATTAGAAACTTACTTGATTTCAAATGCGATTGATGAGCTTGCTTTATATATTAGTGCTGATGCGCCTGCAATTACAGGTGAAGCGCTGGCAAAAGTAATTCAAGACTATCAAGTTTCACAAAAGAGCTTACAACGCTTAACGTTACGTTATCCAGCAAGCTTACTTGATGCATTACTCGAAGTCGACGCATTTAAAGCAGATCAAAACCATGATCAAGCTTATGTACAACAATGGGCGGATCAAGTACGTGAAGCTGTACAAAGACTACAGCCAAGTTTGCGCCCTGAAATTACGCTTGAAACATTTGAACGCGAGAATGCTCAAGGCGAGAAATCTGCGCATTACTGGCCACGTGTAACTGTATATGTTCATAACTTGCCACATGCTTACTTACTTGACGCAGGTTTATTGAATTCTGCGGAATATGCTCGTTTATTGAAGAACTCGAAGAGTTGGTTCAAGTTAATTGAAGATGGCGCATACTTGCAAAAAGGTGATCGTCGTATTCAAGTCGCTAATTTCCATCAGGTATGGCAGCACATTCTGCAAGATTCACGCCGTGGAATGATGATCCAGCGCTATAAAGGTCTGGGCGAGATGAATGCTGAGCAGCTTTGGGAAACCACAATGGACCCTGAAAACCGTAATATGTTACAGGTGACTATTGATGATGCAATTGAAGCTGATCGCATGTTCTCATGCTTAATGGGCGATGATGTTGAACCACGTCGCGCCTTTATTGAAGAAAATGCATTAAATGCGGATATTGATGCTTAATTGATAGCAAGATTCTAAATCAGTCTAGGGAGAGAAGATGATGAGTCAAAAAATTCTAGCAAGTATGCTGATTTCATGTGCGGCTTTAGTGAGTCATTCTGCATTTGCAGCAGACTTGGAAGCCGACATGAAAACTTTAGCGAAGAGCACTAAAGCCTTTGCTGAAGCAAAAGATATCGATAACGCTAAACAGCAGCTTGTGATTATGCGTCAGGCAGCATTATCTTCAAAATTATCTTTACCTCATAAGTTGGAAGGTTTACCCCCTGAAAATGTACAGGTAAAAGAGTACCAAGCGGGTTTAGATCAGTTGGTTGCTGAAATTGATCGGGTTACGGTTTTTGTTGATAAGGGACAATTGGACCAAGCCAAAGCTGAAGCAATTAATCTGGTAAATATTCGTAATGAAAACCACAAAAAGTTTAGATAAAGTTACTTTGATCTAAATCAAATAAAGGGAATGATTAATTCATTCCCTTTATTTTTAGCTATATAAATTTATTTAACCAAACTTATTAATTTTCAACAAAATCTGTAACTTGAATGAGTGCATGGCCAAATAGGTAGCCAGCCGTTAAAAGGATGCAGATCCACAAAATAGCTCCTGCCACATTGTAAATCAAAAATTTTCCATAGCTCATATTGCTTGAGCCGGCAGCGAGGGGTGCAAAAGAACGTGCGAAAGGAATAAAACGTGCTAAAAGAATAGTTTTACCGCCATGTTGCAAGAAATAGCGGTTCGTTTTATTCAAATATTCTTTTTTAATAAAACGTGATTTTGCTTCAAAAATACGGTTTCCAAAATGGCGGCCAATAGAATAATTGACGATATAGCCTAATGTTGCTGCAACGGTGAGCAGAGTAATCATATAACCAAGATGCATCAGTTCAACCACCGAGCACAGTGCACCTACAGTTAAAAGTAAGCTATCTCCAGGTAAAAAGAACATAAACACAAAAGCAGTTTCAGAAAAAATAATCAAAAAGAGTATGGCATAAACCCATGCACCATACTCCTGAATCAAAATAGGTAAAAATTGTTCAAAATTAGTAATAAAATCAATAAAATTCATTCAGTTTGTCTGATCCCGAATTAAATACCTACTCAAGAAGGGTAAAAACGAAGTTACAGAATTTAGTTAAATTATCTGTGTATGGCAACCCTTAAGATGTAGCTTAAGTTTTATATGTTATCAAATTTGAATCTATCTCAAAAATTTAACAGCTGAATGAAACTTTATTAGAGATCGTTCATATTTTTATAAGCTAATAAAAAATAAAAGCCAGTACAGATACTTAAATATACGAATACTGGCCAAGATATTTAGTTTTCAAATGAGGCTTCCATTTCCTCAAGTTCCATCATGAGTTCTAAGAGTTGCTCTTCATATTGTTCAAGCTTAGCTTTGAGTTCGGTTTGCTCATTCATCAGTTTAAGCAAATCGTCCTTACGATTAGCTTCATATAGTGAAGTATCTGCTAAAGCTTCTTCGATTTGAGCAAGACGTGGCTGAAGCTTTTCAATTTGAGATTCAACCTTTTCAATATTTTTACGGATTGGTCGAGTTTGTTCACGACGGCGAGCTGCTTCTTTACGCTGTGCTTCTTTATCGACTTTAGCGGGAGCTGGAGCGGCAGAAGATGAATTATTTTGTGCTACAGCAGTCTGAGCATTGATTTGTTGCTGGCGTGCTTCACGTAGCCATTTAGCATAATCCTGCAAATCACCTTCAAACTCGGTACATTTGCCACCGTGTACCAAAAGGAGTTCATCACAAACGCTGGCAATAAGTTGACGTTCGTGAGAAACCAGAACAACTGCACCCTCAAAATCTTGTAAGGCCATACTAAGCGCATGACGCATATCAAGGTCTAAGTGGTTCGTTGGTTCATCCAGAATTAAAACATTTGGGCGCTGCCATACAATGAGTGCTAAGGCCAAACGAGCGCGCTCACCCCCAGAGAAGCTTTCACATGGAGTATCCATGCGTTCGCCACTAAAGCCAAAACTACCTAAAAAAGAACGTAATGTTGCTTCACTAATTTGTTTATCGGCTATCCGGGCGAGTTGAAGCATTGGGCTGGCTTGACCATCTAAAGCGTCCATTTGGTGCTGTGCAAAGTAACCAATGTTAAGTAGCTCGGAAGCTTTACGTTCACCTGCCAGTAATGGTAAATCTCCCACCAAGCTTTTAATCAATGTTGATTTACCTGCACCATTCATACCAAGCAGACCAATACGCGAGTTTGGCGTAATTTGAAGTTTAATTTTTTCAGCAATTTTTTTATCGCCATAACCTATGCTGGCATTTTCTAGGGTCAGCAACGGTGAACTCATTTTGGTAGGTTCACGGAAACTAAAAGTAAACGGTGTATCTACATGAGCAGGTGCAAGTTGCTGCATGCGTTCAAGTTGCTTAATACGACTTTGTGCCTGACGAGCTTTAGTGGCTTTAGCCTTAAAGCGATCAATGAACTTTTGTAAATGAGCACGGGCTTCTTGCTGTTTTTCAAAAGCTTGTTGTTGTTGTGCTAAACGTTCACTTCGAGTGGTCTCAAATATGGAGTAGTTACCCGTGTAAAGAGTAAGTTCCTGATTCTCAATATGAAGAATATGGTCTGTAATTGCATCTAAGAAATCTCGGTCATGCGAGATTAAAATGAGGGTGCCCTCATAAGCTTTGAGCCAATCTTCTAACCATAAAATTGCATCCAAATCTAAGTGGTTAGTTGGCTCATCCAATAAGAGTAAGTCAGAACGACTCATCAATGTACGCGCCAAATTCAGACGCATACGCCATCCACCAGAAAAACTAGCAACGTTTAAACGTAATTGATGTTCTAGAAACCCTAAGCCAGCCATCAGCTGAGCTGCTTTAGATGGCGCAGAATAACCATGAATTTCATCAAAACGGCCATGTAATTTAGCCAAATCCGAGTCAGTTAATTGTTCTGGTTGAGCAAGTTTATTTTGAATATCCCAATATTCTTCATCACCAGAAAGGACAAAGTCGATAGCAGGCATGTCTAGGGCTTTAACTTCTTGCGCCATATGCGCCACAGTCCATACAGAAGGGCGAGTAAGCGAGCCTTCATCTGCTCCTAAGCTACCGAGTAATGCTGCAAATAGTGTTGATTTACCTGCACCATTGACCCCAGTCAGACCAATCTTCCAACCTGGGTGTAATTGCATAGACGCTTTTTGAAATAGAACACGTCCACCGCGGCGTAAAGAAACTTGGTCAAATTGAATCATCTTGTCTTATTGAGGTGAGTTAGGGATGCTGTATTTTAAAGAGAACTGATCATGAAGACAAAACTTTCGGAGTTTTAGTTTATAAATACTGAGATTGCATGGTTTCACTGATCCCGATTAAAGCTATTCGTCTGAAAATATCCAAATTTTGAGCAAGATAGGCCACATTTAGAAAAATATGGCTAAAATAAAAACAATTTAAAACTTGGTTGATAAATGAGCTACTAACTAATAAAACTAGACTAAGGAAAGTCAAATGAAAAAAAGATTGGGGATAGTAAGTGCAGTCATTTGCTGTGCTATGGGGACAACACACGCGGGGCAAAACGTATGTGTATTCGATTTATTGGGTAAATCAGGTGAATCCTACAAAATGATGGAAGAATGGGCACTTGCGGCAAAAAGTTGGCAAGCGGACATTACATTAATTCCATTTCAAGATGAAGCTCTAGTAGATCGTAGGCTGCGTGAGGGTAAATGCGATGCAGCTTATATGACTTCAATGCGAGCACGAAACTACAATAAATTTGCAGGCTCGATTGATGCGATTGGCGGGGTGACAAGTAATGCTATTGCTCAAAAGGCGATTAGTTACGTTTTGGATCAACGTAATAAACATCGCATGCTAACCACACAAAATGGAACAAACTATGAGGTGGTTGGAATTGTCCAGATTGGACTAGCATACTTATTTGTAAGAGATAGAAACCTCAACTCAATTGAGAAAGTACGTGGGACTAAGTTTGCTATTTTGCAATATGACGCAGCCCAGAAAATTATGGTTGAAAGTGTAGGTGCCCAGCCTATTCCTTCTGAGATTACCGATTTTGTGAAAAAGTTTAATAGTGGCCAAGTCGAGGCAATTGCTGCACCTGCTTATGCTTATAAACCTTTAGAAATTGGTAAGGGGATTGGAGCAAATGGAGCTATGTTTACTTTTCCTGTGGTGAACGTCACAGGGGATTTAATTGCAAGAAGTGATAAGTTTCCGGCCAATTTTGGAATGAAGTCTCGTGAATGGTTTATTAAACAGTTGCCACAGAACTTCGCAATGGTAAAACGGTTAGAAACCGGGATTCCTCCTAAAATTAAATTAAATTTTTCAGCCGAAGATAAGTTGAAATATCAGAAAATATTACGTGAAGGTCGCCTTGGCTTAACAAAACAAGGTGTATATGACGCGACAATGATGAGTGTACTCAAGCGCGCACGATGCACCATTGAACGGACAAATTTTGAATGTACGCTTACTGGAGAGTAGTTTGTTTTTTAATCACAAAAACCCTACAGATATTTCAAAGCTGAATATGGGTATGAAAATTGTGAATATAAAAAATAACTTACGGAAAATTAGCGATTTTTTATTTTAATAAATAATTTAAATCGAACAAACAATGGTTCAATGAGATAAAAATATTTGAGTAAAAGCTCTATTTTTTTCTAAAAAACATGATTAATATCTGTGTTTGAAAGGAAACTTCAAACAAAAAATCTGTTCCGTGGAAGGATGAAGAAAATGAAAAAAATCGTACTTGCTATGGCTGCCGCTTCTGTTGTTGGTTTTTCTGCTTCAGCGCAAGCAGCGAGTACCGTGTGTGTATTCGACCTCTTAGGAAAAGCAGGCGACTCATATAAAATGATGGAAGAATGGGCTCTAGCTGCAAAAGGCTGGGGTACTGAAATTAACTTAGTTCCTCGTCAGGACGAGGCTGTTGCAGATAATGATTTCAAAGCTGGTAAATGTGATGCCGTAGCAATGACAGCTATGCGTGCTCGCCAATATAACAAATTTGCCGGATCAATCGACTCGCTTGGTGGCGTTCCTAATAACCAAATTGCACAACGTGCTATTACTTATGTATTAGATGCACGTAATGCTGCAAAAATGACAACTAACCTTGGTGGTAAAAAATACGAAGTTGCTGGTATCTCTCCGTTAGGTTCAGCGTTCATTTTCGTACGTGATAAAAACATCAACTCAGTTGAAAAAGCTGCTGGTAAAAAATTCGCTGTGTTAGGTTATGACGATGCACAAAAAATTATGGTGCAGCGCGTAGGTGCTCAGGCAGTTCTTTCTGATATTTCAAACTTTGCTGCTAAATTTAATAATGGTCAGGTAGATATGGTAGGTGCGCCTGCTTATGCTTACAAACCATTAGAATTGAACAAAGGTTTGGGTGCAAACGGTGTAATGTGGAACTTCCCAGTATTACATGTAACGGCTGATTTAGTATTGCGTGCTGATAAATTCCCAGCAGGCTTTGGTCAAAAGTCTCGTGATTGGTTCGTAAAACAATTACCAAAAAGCTTTGCAATGATTAACCGTTTAGAAGCACAAATTCCAGGTAAATATAAAATGAACCTAAGTGCTGAAGACAAACTGAAATATCAAAAAATGTTACGTGATGGCCGTATGGATTTAACTAAACGCGGTATTTACGATGCAGGTATGATGTCTGTATTGAAAAAAGCACGTTGTTCTGTAGACAAAGCTAACTTTGAATGTTCAATGCCTGGTGAATAATTCATGTTGAACTTAAAAGCCTAGATTTATTCTAGGCTTTTTTGCTTTCTATAGGCTGTCAATTCAGCCATTGTGATTCATTAAAAAGACGCTAATCTAAATTGAGGATAAAACTTCATCTGGATATATGAAGATATTAGAAAATAGAACAAGGAAGTGAGTCATTAAAAGAGCTAAGGGAATTTAACTCGTTATTTTTTATTGAGCTCGGATAAACAGAATTGATCATAAAAATATCTAAATTGTGAATCTTAGATGAAGCATATCTCATGAGAATCATGCCAACCAGCGTGAAATTTCTTGATGCCAAAAACAAAAAATTTACAAGGAAAGGAAAAGAATATGCGATTTTCCAAAACGCTTTTACTTGCGATGGGACTCACAACAATTTCATTTGCAGCCGAGGCCAAACAAACCATATGTGTTTTTGACTTTGTTGGTAAAAATGGCGATGTCTATGCACTCATGAAGGACTATCAGCTTGCAGCGAAAAACTGGGGAGCTGATATCGAACTAAAAGTAAACCAGAATGAAGCAGTGATTGCTGAAGATTTTAAAGCGGGCAAATGTGATGGTATTAGTGTATCAGGCATGCGCGGACGTCAATTCAACTCATTTACGGGATCATTAGATGCAATTGGTGCGATTCCAGATCTCAAACTTGCTGTTAAAGTCATGCAAGGTTTAGCAAGCCAAACCTTTAGTAAATATATGGTCAATGGCCGCTATGAGGTAGTAGGTGTTATTCCGGTAGGAGATGCTTACCTTTTAGTAAACGACCGTAGTATTAATACCGTAGCGAAAGCTGCGGGTAAAAAAATCGCCGTATTAGACTACGATGAAGCACAAAAAATCATGGTTCAGCAGGTGGGTGCTCAGGCAGTGAGTGCAGATGTGACTAACTTCGGGGCCAAATTTAATAACCATCAGGTCGATATTATTGGTGCGCCAGCAGCAGCGTTTAAACCTTTAGAGTTGCAAAAAGGCTTAGGTACAAAAGGGGCAATTGTAAACTATCCAATCTTACAGGTGACCGGAAATATTATTATTCGTCCAGACAAATTCCCAGCTGGTTTTGGTCAGAAATCTAGAGAGTGGGTGGCTGGTCAGTTACCGCGTGCTTTTACTATCTTGGGTAAAATGAAAGCGGATATTCCGCAAAAATATTGGATGGAAGTACCAGCTGCCGATAAACCGGGTTACCAAAAGCTCATGCGTGAGTCTCGAATTAACCTTACACAACGCGGTGTTTATGATAAACGGATGATGAAACTATTATGGCAATTCCGTTGTAAGCAAGACGCGAAAAACTTTGAATGTGGCTTACAAGATGAGAATTACAAATAATCTTGATAAAAATACTCAAGATTCGCTTTAAACTTCGAAGACAGACCCTATATTGATTATGCTATACTCAATATAGGGTCTTTTTTATTTTGAAAGGCACAGCAAAATCCGAGGAACAATC
Organism: Acinetobacter sp. FDAARGOS_494; assembly: GCF_003812225.1. NCBI lineage: Bacteria > Pseudomonadati > Pseudomonadota > Gammaproteobacteria > Moraxellales > Moraxellaceae > Acinetobacter > Acinetobacter sp. FDAARGOS_494. The sequence continues at coordinate 1,651,812 of NZ_CP033866.1, read as the reverse complement.
ATCATGAATGCCCAAGCTCTAGTTTTGACAGATAATGCTGCCAATAAGGTACGCCAACTCCGTGATAGTGAAGGGAATGACGATCTCATGTTACGTGTATATGTAACCGGAGGCGGGTGTTCAGGGTTTTCATACGGCTTCAATTTCGCCGAAAGCGTAAATGAAGATGATGCTGAATTTGTAAATGGCGACGTAAAGATGCTGGTTGACTCGCTCAGCTATCAATATTTAGTTGGCTCAGTGGTTGATTATGTTGAAGGCCTTGAAGGTTCACGCTTTATTGTGCAGAACCCGAATGCGACAACAACCTGTGGTTGTGGTTCTTCATTCTCAATTTAAAAAGAATTTTAAATAAAAAAACCTCTCATTATAGAGAGGTTTTTTATTTATAAGATTATGCTTGATCATGTATAGATTCTAAAAAGCATTGTACGAGTTCAGGTGCATTTTGATAAGGAATCCAATGAGAGGCATCCATAAAAATAGCCTTATAATTATTTTTAAAATAACCTGAATTTAACTTGGCACTTTTTTCTGTTACTGCAATATCATGCTTACCCCAAATAAAAAGAGTGGGAACGTCTATTGCTTTAAAAGGATTTTCAGGCTTTTCCCAAAAAAAGCCACGATACCAGTTTAATGCCGTAGTTAGCCTATTTTCTTTTATAAATTCAGTTTCGAATATTTCAATTTGCTGTTCGGTCATGCCAGATGATTTAAGAAATTTTCTTGCTACTTTAGGCATTTTCTTAAATAAAAGTTCGGGCAAAATAGGAAGCTGAAAAACTGCAAAATAATAAGATTTTAGTAGTTGATTGCTACTTAAGCAGGCTTTTAAAAAAGCAGCTTGATGGGGTACGGAAACTAAAGTGAGATGTTGAATATACTGTGGATACTTCATAGCTACACTAGACGCAATTACAGAACCCCAGTCGTGCCCAATTAAATAAACTGGTTGACCAAGTCCCTTAATAAAAACTGCGACATCTTCAGTTAGTTCACTTAAAGCGTAATGAAAGCGGCTTTGTGGTCTAGCATTTAGACTATAACCACGTTGATGGAGCGCAAATGTTCTAAATTGATGCTGATGTAATAATTCCGAAGTCTGCTCCCAACTATGGGCAGTTTCTGGAAAGCCATGCAATAAAACCACGAGAGGGCCATCTATAGGGCCTGAATCAATGACATCGAATGTCCAAGCCCCACGTGTGTATTGATGAATACGTTTGGTCAGATCCATAAGAACATGCCTTACTTATTTTTGTTGGCATTTATCATGAATTTTTATGACCAATTTAATAACAGCATTTCGGGTCAGGAAATGTGTTATGAGGTCGAATCAGTCCAATTAAATCGAATAAGTAGTTTTATACCGCCGTGATCGTGCCTAAGATTCTAAAATCTGACGCTCCGGTTACCGCAGGTAAATTACCACTTAAACCATTCACAAAACGCATTGCTAACCATGCAAATGCTGTAGCCTCAACCCAAGTAGGGGAGAGCCCTAAAACATCAGTGGTTTGAACTGACCAATTGTGCTTACGTAAGCGCCAACGTAATTGTTCTAACAAATAGGAGTTATAAGCTCCACCTCCACATACATAAACTTCACCTGTTTCCATATTAGAACGATAGATCGCTTTTTGAATGGCACGTACAGTAAGTTTCAATAAGGTAGCTTGAATATTTTCAGGTGTATCTTCTAACTCATCATAAGTTAAATCATTACGCCAATCGATTAACTGATCATCTAACCAGTCAATATTGAAATCTTCACGTCCCGTACTTTTAGGAGGTTCTTTAGAAAAATACTCATGAGCATAAAGACGGTCGAGTAAAGAGCGAATAGGATGACCATAAGCCGCCCAGTCACCATTTTCATCGTATGGATGGCCTGTATGGCGATGGCACCATGCATCCATCAAAATATTGGCAGGTCCAGTATCAAAACCAAAAACGCCGTCTGGATTGTTAGCTGGCAACATACTTACATTGGCAATGCCGCCTAAATTCAAAATCACCCGATGAATACTTGGGTGCTGGAATAATGCCTGATGAAATGCAGGCACTAATGGAGCGCCTTGACCACCTGCTGCCATATCTCTACGACGGAAATCTGAAACGACCGGGATTTGAGTGATCTCAGTAATAATGTTTGGATCGCCAATTTGTAGCGTAAAACCATGCTCTGGACGATGACGAATGGTTTGTCCATGCGACCCAATCGCTTTAATTTGTCTACGATCTAATTGGTGCTTTTCAATGAGAGAATTAATCCCGTGACCAATCATTTTGGCTAGAGCAACATCAGCTTTACCCATGCGGTCAATTTCATTGTCATCGGGTAAAGTTAATGCCATAAGCTCATCACGTAACTCGGGTTCGAATGGAACTGTAAGTGTGGCATGAAGCTGTAGTGGCTCAAATGAAGCCGCAACAATATCCACACCATCCATACTAGTGCCAGTCATTACGCCGATATAGATTGCGCTCATATGCAACTTCCCCTGCAAGACGCTGAAAAAATGTTAGTATATCGCACAAATTGAATAACTGATGTGTTTAGGTTTTGTGATGTCAAATTTCTTGCCCGCCGAAGAACAGCTTGCCCTCATCCAACGAGGCACGCACGAAATTATTTCAGAAGAAGATTTACTGAAAAAGCTTAAAGAGAATCGTCCTCTTAAAATTAAAGCTGGTTTTGACCCTACAGCTCCAGATTTACATTTAGGACATACGGTTCTTATTAACAAACTAAAAACGTTTCAAGATTTGGGTCATGAAGTTACTTTCTTGATTGGCGACTATACAGCCATGATTGGTGACCCAACGGGTAAAAGTGCAACTCGTCCGCCGTTATCACGCGAACAAGTTGAAGCTAACGCTAAAACTTATCAAGAACAAGTTTTCAAAATCTTAGATCCGAATAAGACAAAAGTACGTTTTAATTCAGAGTGGTTTAACCAAAAGTCTGCTGCGGATCTTATTCAGTTGGCAAGCCAGCAAACAGTATCACGTATGTTAGAGCGTGATGACTTCACTAAGCGTTATAACAATCATCAGCCAATTGCAATTCATGAGTTCTTATATCCTTTAGTTCAAGGCTATGACTCTATCGCACTTGAAGCAGACGTTGAGTTAGGTGGTACAGACCAAACCTTTAACTTACTTATGGGCCGTACATTACAAAGCCGTTATGGCCAAGAATCACAAGTATGTATCACTGTACCAATTCTAGAAGGTTTAGATGGCGTAAATAAAATGTCTAAATCTTTAGGTAACTATATTGGTGTTTTTGATGCGCCAGGTGCAATGTACCAAAAAGTATTATCAATGCCTGACTCTTTAATCGAACGTTATTTCGATTTATTAAGTTTTAAATCTCTAGATGAGATCAAAGCTTTATTAGATGAAATCGCGGCTGGTCGTAATCCACAAGAAGTAAAACGTATTCTTGCACTCGAGTTGGTTGAACGCTTCCATGATGCTGAAGCTGCTGCTAATGCTCATAAGAGTGCTGGTAACCGTATTACAGAAGGTGAGGTGCCGGCAGATACTCCTGAAGTAACTATTTCACGTGGTGAGTTTGGTGGTGAAATCTTTATTGCCACGATTCTTCGCGTAGCAGGATTAAATCCAAATGCAGCAGCTGCAAAAGATGCTGTTGCACGCGGTGCAGTAAAAGTAGACTGGAATGTAGTAGATGCAAGTTTCTCTGTAAAAGAAAACGGGACTTTCATTATTCAGTCTGGGAAAAAAGCAATTGCACGTGTAACTTTCACTGACTAAAAGTTATGTAGTGATAGAAAAGCAGGAGTAATCCTGCTTTTTTTATTTCAGAACCATAAAACCAATTAAGCGTTCCACGTGGAACCATCTAAGTATTATTAAGAATAAAATAAATTAAAAAATAAGAAGAAATATAAAGTGAGGGTAGAGTATTTACTCTAATATTTCTTTGGATTCTTTGGATTCTTTGGATTCTTTGGATTCTTTGGATTCTTTGGATTCTTTGGATTCTTTGGATTCTTTGGATTCTTTGGATTCTTTGGATTCTTTGGATTCTTTGGATTCTTTGGATTCTTTGGATTCTTTGGATTCTTTGGATTCTTTGGATTAAAAAGCTTATAGAGGAATAAAAACCATATAAAAGACTCCCTAACTTCAAAATGATTATATAGCTAAAGATAAAAACCAATAAAAAAATAGCAAAAATGCCTAAAAAAAAGCCATATATATCACTTTTTTCGCAAAATAGTAGAAAAAAACGGCACTCAAGTGAAAAAGGGATAAATACCCCTTGCAAAGGGAATGAGATGGTCTATAATGCACATCCATCGGCGGTGATGCAGATAGAAACTTGTTGAAAAACAGTTACTTGTGATTAGGTTGATTGCTTTAAGTGATGAATTTGATGATGAGATGGTTTAGAGAATAAGTTTTAAAAATATCGAAATTACCTGTTGACTTTTAAGAGATTAAGAGTAATATAGCCGGCCTAGCTTGCTGGTGACGAACCAGTAAGAAGATCATTAAGAGAATTGAAGAACAACTTGTGTGGATTTTTACTGATTGATTAATCGAAATAATTTTCATTGATTGATTGGTTTAAATTACTCGAAGTTTATTTGAGCGAAATTTAAGTCAGTAATTGATGAGCCAGAATTGGCACCTTGTCTATAAATAAGGTGCAAAATGATTTTAACTGAAGAGTTTGATCATGGCTCAGATTGAACGCTGGCGGCAGGCTTAACACATGCAAGTCGAGCGGGGGAAGGTAGCTTGCTACTGGACCTAGCGGCGGACGGGTGAGTAATGCTTAGGAATCTGCCTATTAGTGGGGGACAACATCTCGAAAGGGATGCTAATACCGCATACGTCCTACGGGAGAAAGCAGGGGATCTTCGGACCTTGCGCTAATAGATGAGCCTAAGTCGGATTAGCTAGTTGGTGGGGTAAAGGCCTACCAAGGCGACGATCTGTAGCGGGTCTGAGAGGATGATCCGCCACACTGGGACTGAGACACGGCCCAGACTCCTACGGGAGGCAGCAGTGGGGAATATTGGACAATGGGGGAACCCTGATCCAGCCATGCCGCGTGTGTGAAGAAGGCCTTATGGTTGTAAAGCACTTTAAGCGAGGAGGAGGCTACTTTAGTTAATACCTAGAGATAGTGGACGTTACTCGCAGAATAAGCACCGGCTAACTCTGTGCCAGCAGCCGCGGTAATACAGAGGGTGCGAGCGTTAATCGGATTTACTGGGCGTAAAGCGTGCGTAGGCGGCTTATTAAGTCGGATGTGAAATCCCCGAGCTTAACTTGGGAATTGCATTCGATACTGGTGAGCTAGAGTATGGGAGAGGATGGTAGAATTCCAGGTGTAGCGGTGAAATGCGTAGAGATCTGGAGGAATACCGATGGCGAAGGCAGCCATCTGGCCTAATACTGACGCTGAGGTACGAAAGCATGGGGAGCAAACAGGATTAGATACCCTGGTAGTCCATGCCGTAAACGATGTCTACTAGCCGTTGGGGCCTTTGAGGCTTTAGTGGCGCAGCTAACGCGATAAGTAGACCGCCTGGGGAGTACGGTCGCAAGACTAAAACTCAAATGAATTGACGGGGGCCCGCACAAGCGGTGGAGCATGTGGTTTAATTCGATGCAACGCGAAGAACCTTACCTGGCCTTGACATACTAGAAACTTTCCAGAGATGGATTGGTGCCTTCGGGAATCTAGATACAGGTGCTGCATGGCTGTCGTCAGCTCGTGTCGTGAGATGTTGGGTTAAGTCCCGCAACGAGCGCAACCCTTTTCCTTACTTGCCAGCATTTCGGATGGGAACTTTAAGGATACTGCCAGTGACAAACTGGAGGAAGGCGGGGACGACGTCAAGTCATCATGGCCCTTACGGCCAGGGCTACACACGTGCTACAATGGTCGGTACAAAGGGTTGCTACACAGCGATGTGATGCTAATCTCAAAAAGCCGATCGTAGTCCGGATTGGAGTCTGCAACTCGACTCCATGAAGTCGGAATCGCTAGTAATCGCGGATCAGAATGCCGCGGTGAATACGTTCCCGGGCCTTGTACACACCGCCCGTCACACCATGGGAGTTTGTTGCACCAGAAGTAGCTAGCCTAACTGCAAAGAGGGCGGTTACCACGGTGTGGCCGATGACTGGGGTGAAGTCGTAACAAGGTAGCCGTAGGGGAACCTGCGGCTGGATCACCTCCTTAACGAAAGATTGACGATTGGTAAGAATCCACAACAAGTTGTTCTTCATAGATGTATCTGAGGGTCTGTAGCTCAGTTGGTTAGAGCACACGCTTGATAAGCGTGGGGTCACAAGTTCAAGTCTTGTCAGACCCACCATGACTTTGACTGGTTGAAGTTATAGATAAAAGATACATGATTGATGATGTAAGCTGGGGACTTAGCTTAGTTGGTAGAGCGCCTGCTTTGCACGCAGGAGGTCAGGAGTTCGACTCTCCTAGTCTCCACCAGAACTTAAGATAAGTTCGGATTACAGAAATTAGTAAATAAAGATTGAGATCTTGGTTTATTAACTTCTGTGATTTCATTATCACGGTAATTAGTGTGATCTGACGAAGACACATTAACTCATTAACAGATTGGCAAAATTGAGTCTGAAATAAATTGTTCACTCAAGAGTTTAGGTTAAGCAATTAATCTAGATGAATTGAGAACTAGCAAATTAACTGAATCAAGCGTTTTGGTATGTGAATTTAGATTGAAGCTGTACGGTGCTTAAGTGCACAGTGCTCTAAACTGAAATGTTGAAGTTACTAACTTGTAGGTAACATCGACTGTTTGGGGTTGTATAGTCAAGTAATTAAGTGCATGTGGTGGATGCCTTGGCAGTCAGAGGCGATGAAAGACGTGATAGCCTGCGAAAAGCTCCGGGGAGGCGGCAAATATCCTTTGATCCGGAGATGTCTGAATGGGGGAACCCACCTACTTTAAGGTAGGTATTGCAACATGAATACATAGTGTTGCAAGGCGAACGAGGGGAAGTGAAACATCTCAGTACCCTTAGGAAAAGAAATCAATTGAGATTCCCTCAGTAGCGGCGAGCGAACGGGGATCAGCCCATTAAGTTATGTGTGTTTTAGTGGAACGCTCTGGGAAGTGCGAACGTAGAGGGTGATATTCCCGTACACGAAAGGGCACACATAATGATGACGAGTAGGGCGAGGCACGTGAAACCTTGTCTGAATATGGGGGACCATCCTCCAAGGCTAAATACTCCTGACTGACCGATAGTGAACCAGTACCGTGAGGGAAAGGCGAAAAGAACCCCTGTGAGGGGAGTGAAATAGATCCTGAAACCGCATGCATACAAGCAGTGGGAGCACCTTCGTGGTGTGACTGCGTACCTTTTGTATAATGGGTCAGCGACTTATATTCAGTAGCGAGGTTAACCGTATAGGGGAGCCGTAGAGAAATCGAGTCTTAATAGGGCGTTTAGTTGCTGGGTATAGACCCGAAACCAGGCGATCTATCCATGAGCAGGTTGAAGGTTGGGTAACACTAACTGGAGGACCGAACCCACTGTCGTTGAAAAGCCAGGGGATGACTTGTGGATAGGGGTGAAAGGCTAATCAAGCCTGGTGATAGCTGGTTCTCCCCGAAAGCTATTTAGGTAGCGCCTCGGACGAATACCATAGGGGGTAGAGCACTGTTTCGGCTAGGGGGTCATCCCGACTTACCAAACCGATGCAAACTCCGAATACCTATGAGTACTATCCGGGAGACAGACTGCGGGTGCTAACGTCCGTAGTCAAGAGGAAAACAATCCAGACCGCCAGCTAAGGCCCCAAAATCATAGTTAAGTGGGAAACGATGTGGGAAGGCATAGACAGCTAGGAGGTTGGCTTAGAAGCAGCCACCCTTTAAAGAAAGCGTAATAGCTCACTAGTCGAGTCGGCCTGCGCGGAAGATGTAACGGGGCTAAAACTATGTGCCGAAGCTGCGGATGTATACTTTGTATACGTGGTAGGGGAGCGTTCTGTAAGCCGATGAAGGTGTGTTGAGAAGCATGCTGGAGGTATCAGAAGTGCGAATGCTGACGTGAGTAACGACAAAACGGGTGAAAAACCCGTTCGCCGAAAGACCAAGGGTTCCAGTCCAACGTTAATCGGGGCTGGGTGAGTCGACCCCTAAGGCGAGGCCGAAAGGCGTAGTCGATGGGAAAATGGTTAATATTCCATTACTTCTGTGTAATGCGATGAGAGGACGGAGAAGGCTAAATCAGCCTGGCGTTGGTTGTCCAGGTGAAAGGATGTAGGCATGTATCTTAGGCAAATCCGGGGTACTCTATGCTGAGATCTGATAGCAAGCTGTACTTGTACAGCGAAGTGGTTGATGCCATGCTTCCAGGAAAAGTCTCTAAGCTTCAGTTACACAGGAATCGTACCCGAAACCGACACAGGTGGTCAGGTCGAGTAGACCAAGGCGCTTGAGAGAACTCTGCTGAAGGAACTAGGCAAAATGGTACCGTAACTTCGGGAGAAGGTACGCTGTTGTTGGTGATGGAACTCGCTTCCTGAGCTGACGACAGCCGCAGAAACCAGGCCGCTGCAACTGTTTATTAAAAACATAGCACTCTGCAAACACGAAAGTGGACGTATAGGGTGTGATGCCTGCCCGGTGCTGGAAGGTTAATTGATGGGGTTAGCGTAAGCGAAGCTCTTGATCGAAGCCCCAGTAAACGGCGGCCGTAACTATAACGGTCCTAAGGTAGCGAAATTCCTTGTCGGGTAAGTTCCGACCTGCACGAATGGCATAATGATGGCGGCGCTGTCTCCAGCAGAGGCTCAGTGAAATCGAAATCGCTGTGAAGATGCAGTGTACCCGCGGCTAGACGGAAAGACCCCGTGAACCTTTACTGCAGCTTGACACTGAACTTTGACCTTACTTGTGTAGGATAGGTGGGAGGCTTTGAAGCTGGAACGCTAGTTCCAGTGGAGCCGTCCTTGAAATACCACCCTGGTAATGTTGAGGTTCTAACTCTGTCCCGTGATCCGGGACGAGGACCGTGTCTGGTGGGTAGTTTGACTGGGGCGGTCTCCTCCTAAAGAGTAACGGAGGAGTACGAAGGTGCGCTCAGCGTGGTCGGAAATCACGCGTAGAGTATAAAGGCAAAAGCGCGCTTAACTGCGAGACCCACAAGTCGAGCAGGTACGAAAGTAGGTCTTAGTGATCCGGTGGTTCTGTATGGAAGGGCCATCGCTCAACGGATAAAAGGTACTCTGGGGATAACAGGCTGATACCGCCCAAGAGTTCATATCGACGGCGGTGTTTGGCACCTCGATGTCGGCTCATCTCATCCTGGGGCTGAAGCAGGTCCCAAGGGTATGGCTGTTCGCCATTTAAAGAGGTACGCGAGCTGGGTTTAGAACGTCGTGAGACAGTTCGGTCCCTATCTACCGTGGGCGCTGGAAATTTGAGAGGATCTGCTCCTAGTACGAGAGGACCAGAGTGGACGAACCTCTGGTGTACCGGTTGTGACGCCAGTCGCATCGCCGGGTAGCTATGTTCGGAAGGGATAACCGCTGAAAGCATCTAAGCGGGAAGCCTACCTCAAGATAAGATTTCCCTAGGACTTTATGTCCTCTAAAGAGCCGTTCGAGACTAGGACGTTGATAGGTTGGATGTGGAAGCATAGTGATATGTGAAGCTGACCAATACTAATTGCTCGTGAGGCTTGACTATACAACACCCAAGCAGTTGTATATGAAGCATCAATCGATTCTTAAATATGCAAGACAACTTGATTTAGTTATACCTCTAGCTAAAATGAACAGATAAAGTAAGATTCAATTCAGCCCAGTCTGTTACAGATTTGGAAAACGCTTCGGCATTAAATAAGACCTAAGCAAGTATCCATAAACAGTTGTGCTGGCGACCATAGCAAGAGTGAACCACCTGATCCCTTCCCGAACTCAGAAGTGAAACCTCTTAGCGCTGATGGTAGTGTGGGATTACCCATGTGAGAGTAAGTCATCGCCAGCTCATTATTCCAAACACCCCAATCTCAAAAGAGGTTGGGGTGTTTTTTTATAGCAGGTAAATCAAAATATTATGGAAGTGTTGTGTTATAAACAATAAGAAAATTATATATTTAAATATGCAGAATAAGGGGGTAAGTACCTATGATAATCTATGGTGATGTAGATTCAGGTAATTGTTATAAAATCAAACTGTTACTATCCCTATTAAATATAAATCATAGATGGATTCATGTTGATATTTTAAATAAAGATACTCAAACAGCAGAGTTTCTATCTTTAAATCCTAATGGGAAAATACCTGTATTAGCTTTAGATGATGGACGGGTTCTAAGTGAGTCTAACGCTATTCTAGGCTACTTGGCTGAGGGAACGGAATTGATTCCTGCAGATCCTTATATGAAGGCAAAAATGTATCAATGGATGTTCTTTGAACAATATAGCCATGAACCATTTATTGCAGTTGCTCGTTTTATTAATAAATATCTAGGTTTACCGCCAGAAAGAATAGAGGAATATCATAAATTACAACCAAAAGGCCATAAAGCGTTATCTATTATGAATAAAGCTTTAGTAGAGCACGACTATCTTGTTGGAAATAAATTTACAATTGCTGATATTGCTTTATATGCATACACGCATGTAGCTGAGGAAGGCGGCTTCGATTTAAAGTTATACCCAAATATTCAAGAATGGTGTCAACGAATTCAAAAATGTCCAAAATATGTGAGTATGGTTGAATAAAAAAGAACTCTTATAGAGTTCTTTTTTATATGGGGAAGATCAAAATTCTGTTTTTAATTTAGAAATGTGCTTCTAAGCCCACATAAGGTCCTTTAAATTCAAATTTAAGGTCATTGTTATCATAATCATCTAAATCGATATTGAGGATACGATAACCAGCTGTTAAGCCTAAATCGATTAATAAATTATCGGCAAACTTATACTTTGCTTCTACTAACGCATCTGTAATTTTTGCATCATCAAAGTTTGTATATGTTGCTTCACCTTTAGCGCTTAACCCTGTAAATGGAAGTTTTACTTCACCTGATAAATAAGCAATCGGATATGTCTTATCAATATCTACACGTTTACCGGTATAGGCAGTAATATCTCCATTTAGTACAGTTGCACCAAGACCTGCATCTACACTGACAATATTATCTAGTAACTCATAGTAGAGAATAAAATCACTATGATCTAAATCAACGTTATAGTTAGCTTGACCCAAAGTTTCTGATTTAGTTTGAGTATCTAAATTAACATAACGAATTTTTGCATTTGGAATAAATGGGATTGGGTGCTCAAAAGCTAATGAAAGTTGAGCACTACCTTTTCGGTCTAGATCTTGATCTTCAAGAGATTGTGAAGACATATTAGCTTTGCCGTCATAAAACCAGTAGCCAACGTCTCCTTTTACGCCTATAAAATCTGCTTGTGCGAATCCGCTAAGACCCATCCCGAGTGCTAAAAAAGACAGTTTTAATATTTTCATCATCAATCCTAAAAAGAAAATCTTTGAACGCATGATATAGATATCTTTGCAGTTATGCATTGATGAAAAATGGTGAATATAAAGCTTCTATATCTTCAATTTTTAATATTCTTTTATTTAATTAATTTTCATATAAAAATTAATTACTTATGGTGATTTGAGTTTTAGAGGTTTTAGTATAAATTTTGTGTAAGGGATCGATAATACTTTGATATTTTACTCATCTATAAATTAGTTGATATATCTACTTTATGAATGGGAATAAAATTTTAATGGTAGAAAATATCATTGAATGTAAGGAGGTAATAATATGCTTTAAAACAGGAATATTAGCTAAAAAATAACCAATCTAGATAAGAATCTCTAAAAAAACGTAAATTTTCAGACGGAAATTACAGTAAAAAGAAATAAAAACAGGTATTGTTCAGCTATATAGGGGCAAAAAATGGACAAAAATCTTTAAGGAAGAATTTTCTATTTTTGCTTGTTTGTTAAGGGAATAAAAATACTCAAAAGGTGCATTTTATTTTCTACAAACACAAAAGTATTTTTTGGTTCTTTTTTTGCATGCGGAATAACAATCAACAATAGCAGTAAAAATAAGTAATCTTTTAACATTAGGTGTTCTATGACAGATACTCGTGAAAACTGGACGTCACGATCTGGTTTTATTATTGCAGCCGTTGGTTCGGCTGTAGGCTTAGGTAATATTTGGCGCTTTCCGTACGTTGCGTATGAAAATGGCGGTGGTGCGTTTCTTATTCCCTATCTATTAGCACTCATCATTGGTTTGTACTATGCAAGTGTACTTACATGGGCTGGTAGCTATGTTTACTTCTCTATTGGCCAAATGTGGGGAAGTGATCCGGAAGGTTTCTTCTTTAATACCTATTTGCAGACCACAAAAGCAACCGGCTTTGATCTACAGTTTGTAGGTCATTTATTCTGGCCGATTGTTGGGATTTGGGCACTTACTCTCATCATTCTTTATGGTGGTGTGAAAAAAGGTGTGGAATTATCAAATAAGATTTTCATGCCTTTATTATTCATTCTCTTCACTATTTTAGTTATTCAATCGTTACGTTTACCAGGTGCGGTACAAGGTTTAAATGCATTCTTTACACCGAACTGGTCTGCAATGATGGATTATAAAGTTTGGTTAGCTGCCTATGGCCATACTTTCTTTTCACTCTCAGTTGGTTTCGGGATCATGGTGACCTATGCATCCTATTTAAAACCAAAAACGAATTTAACTGGTTCTGGTTTAATCGTTGGTTTTGCAAATGCTTCAACAGAGATTTTAGCGGGTATTGGTATCTTCGCAGCGCTTGGTTTTATGGCACATGCCGCAGGTACTGAAGTTAAGGATGTTGTGAGTGGCGGTATCGGACTCGCATTTATTGCTTTCCCTAAAATTATTTCAAGTTTAGGTTCTGGTGCTGATCTATTCGGTCTTTTGTTCTTCTCTTCATTATTTGTTGCTGGTATTTCTTCAATGGTCAGTATTTTGGAAGTGCCTATTGCAGCAATGCAAGATAAGTTAAAGTGGGGACGTAAGAAAGCGGTAACGATTATTGGTGGTGGTAGTGCACTGGTTTCAATTATTTTATTCTCAAGTGTAAACGCAATTAAGCTCGTTGATATTGTTGATCACTTTATTAATAACATTGGGATTATTGGTGGGGCTTTATTATCAATTATTAGCGTAGCTTGGTTTAAACGTTCAGCACTTAAAGAGCTTCGCGACCATGTAAACCGTATCTCAACCATTCAATTGGGTAAAGGCTGGGACTTCACTTTAACAGTCATTACCTCTTTAATCTTATTAACCACACTCTGTATGACTGTTTTTAATTTGATCAAAAATGGCTATGATACTTATAGTATGAGCTTACAAGGTGTCTTTGGCTGGGGCAGTGTGATTTTCTGTGCAGTCGTTGCTATCGTGTTAAGTAAAATGAAAGATCGCTAGGAGGATAAAATAATGAATACTTCGGCAATCGTGATGTTAATAATTTCGATGGTATTTGTATGGGGTGGATTAGCACTATCCATCTTACATTTAACAAAGCATCCTGAAGAGTTAGATGAAGTTTTAGAAGAAGTAAAAGATCAGCATACGCTTTGATATTCTGATCTAGTAAAAAAGCAGGCATAACGCCTGCTTTTTTTATGTAATCTTTTGAATTTTACAATAATAAAATCCATCACCAGATTGTGCTTCTGGCAACAGTTGTCTGCCATGAACTTGTTCAATTCCCCAATCTGCCTCGATTTTCACTTCTTTTGCATCAGGATGTTCTGTGAAGAAGTTAATCATCTGCTGTTCGTTTTCAGATTTTAAAATTGAGCAGGTGATATAAAGCAATGTACCGCCAACTTTGAGTTGCTGCCACATGTGCTCTAAGATCTGCTTTTGTAGCTCAATGGTTTGGGCTATGTCACTAGATTGGCGCAATAGGCGTATGTCAGGATGACGTCGAATCACACCTGTCGCAGAACAAGGAGCATCAAGTACGATACAATCTACAGGTTGAACAGGATTCCACTTGGTTGCATCGGCTGCCAAAATTTCCGTATGACTTTGATCGAGTGCTAAGCGATTTAAGTTTTCAATCACACGGACTAAACGACTGGGGTCCTGATCAATGGCGATGAGCTGTGCTGGTTTAAACTTTTCAAGCAAATGAGCCATTTTACCCCCTGGGGCAGCACAAGCATCAATAACCGTTTTATTGTTTAAATCAGGCAACAAGGTGGCACATAGCTGTGCATGTTCATCTTGTACAGAGAACCAGCCTTGTTCAAAACCCGGTAACTGAGTGATTTGTACAGATTGCTCAAGGACAATACCAGCTTCGGAAAACAAACACGCACGTGACTGAATGTCTAAACTTTGTAGTTTTGCTAAATAAGCATCTCGACCAATATGACGCTGGTTCACCCGTAAAGTTAAAGGCGCGGCTTGCTTTAACGATTGGCAGAGAGCTTCTGTTTGTTCTCCCCAATCCTTTTTTAACCGTTTAAAAAGCCAACTTGGTAAGCCATGTGCTTGCTGTAAACCTTGCTGAAAGTCATCAGTTTCACGAGTTGCTCGACGCAAAATTGCATTAACAATACCACTGAGTGCAGGGAAACCAAGTTGTTTAGTTGCATCGACTGTTTCCGAGATGGCAGCGTGCGCTGCAATACGCGTGCATAAAACTTGATAAAGGCCCACGTATAGGCAGGTTTCTACAGTCTCATTGTTTAAAGGTTTGCTGAGTAAAGGCAGGCTAATTGACTTAAGTGCGAACCATTGGCGCAATGTACCTAAAACAAGTTCATGAAATAGTGCACGATCACGCTCTGCTACTTGATTCAGCTGTGTATTTAAAATACTAGCGAGCGATTGACCTTGCTGAACTTTTAGCAAGGTCTGGACGACTTGAGCGCGCAGGTTAAAACGTGATGAATTTGAAGTAACCTGACTCATGGCAGAATCTGTCCTACGTGAAGTTTTTGAGTTTGTGCAATTTGTTGAGCATTTAATGCTTTACCACCCGGCCACTGCACACTCGTTAAACAAATAAATGTATTTTCACCGCAAGCGACATGTACACCCTGTTTATCGATTGCAATAATTTCACCAGCTTGAGCATCTGCTTTGTTTTGATTAGAAATTGTTGAATTCCAAACACGCAGCGCATTATTTTCATCAAGTTGAATAAAGGCAACAGGCCATGGGTTGAATGCCCGGATATTGCGGTCAACTTGAACTGCATTCATAGACCAATCAATACGAGCTTCTGATTTCACGAGTTTATGCGCATAGACTGTTAAGCTTTCGTCTTGAACTTCGCGTTCTGCTAAATATTTTTGCAGAGTTTCTTCTGACTCAAGTACCGCACAAATTGCTGTTGCACCTTGAGCTGCAAGTTTGTCATGCAACGTCGCTGATGTATCTTCGGAAGTGATTGGGCAATAGGTTTTATACATCATATCGCCTGTATCTAAACCCGCCGCCATTTGCATGATGGTGATACCAGTTTCATCGTCACCTGTTGCAATTGCACGCTGAATCGGTGCTGCACCGCGCCAGCGTGGTAATAATGAGCCGTGAATATTTAAACAGCCATATTTAGGTGTATCGAGTACAGCTTGTGGAAGAATTAAGCCATATGCCGCAACCACCATGACATCAGCGCCTAAAGCAGCAAGTTCTTGTTGAGCTGCCAAGCCTTCTTCAGTTGAAGCTTTGAAGTGAAGCGGTTGATAAACAGGAATATTATGTTCCAGCGCAAGCTGTTTTACAGGAGACGGTGTTAGTTTTTGTCCACGACCTGCTTTACGGTCTGGTTGAGTATAAACCGCGATAATTTCATGGGAAGTTTTTAGTAGAGCCGCCAATGCTGTTGCAGCAAATTCGGGGGTGCCAGCAAAAATAATTTTCACAAATGCAATCCAAAAAAAGTTTAACGCTAGTATACGTGAAAAACGATTGAAGCCCTAAATCGAGGTCAAAGGAGAGCTAAAGCCATAAATAGTGAACAAAAAATTATTCAAAAACTTTTATTGATAAAAAAAGGTTATAAAAAAATAAAAAATTATTCATGTAAGTTTTGCTAAATATTGACTGAGTATTATCGTTCTTGGCTTTCCCAATATTATTTGCTTCTATAGAATGGAGAATGATCAAATTATGATGATGAGTCAATATTCCGACTGATCTAACGCTATATCAGTATCATTCAGCCAGAGTGGAAGTCATTTCACTCAAGCACAACTTGTTGGAAACACAAATGCCTGACTATCGTTCAAAAACATCGACACACGGAAGAAATATGGCTGGCGCACGTGGCTTATGGCGTGCAACAGGAATGAAAGATGAAGATTTCGGCAAACCGATTATTGCAGTGGTCAATTCATTTACCCAATTTGTTCCAGGCCACGTCCATCTGAAAGATTTAGGACAGCTTGTCGCGGCAGAAATTCAGGCAGCAGGTGGTGTTGCTAAAGAGTTCAATACAATCGCGGTGGATGACGGTATCGCAATGGGGCATGACGGCATGCTTTATTCATTACCATCACGTGATTTAATTGCGGACTCAGTTGAATATATGGTGAATGCACATTGCGCCGATGCGATGGTGTGTATTTCGAACTGTGACAAAATTACTCCGGGAATGTTGATGGCTGCGATGCGTCTAAATATTCCTGTGGTATTTGTGTCTGGCGGACCAATGGAAGCAGGTAAGGTTAAATTCCGCGGTGATGAAAAAGCAATTGACCTTGTAGATGCTATGGTTGTTGCAGCTGATGACAGCTACACAGACGAAGAAGTTGCAGAATTTGAACGTTCAGCATGTCCAACTTGTGGTTCGTGTTCAGGTATGTTCACTGCGAACTCAATGAACTGTTTAACAGAAGCGCTAGGTTTATCGTTACCGGGCAATGGTTCTATCGTTGCAACGCATGCAAACCGTAAAAAATTATTCTTAAAAGCAGGTCAGCTTATTGTTGAATTGGCCAAACGCTACTATGAGCAAAATGATGCAAGTATTTTGCCTCGTTCAATTGCCACTAAAGCTGCTTTTAAAAATGCGATGACACTTGATATTGCAATGGGTGGTTCAACCAATACAGTTCTTCACTTGTTAGCTGCGGCAAATGAAGCTGAAGTTGATTTTACGATGGACGATATTGATGAATTGTCACGTCGAGTACCAGTGCTTTCAAAAGTAGCACCAGCAAAACAAGACGTACATATGGAAGATGTACATCGTGCAGGCGGTATCATGGCCATTTTAGGCGAGCTTGATCGTGCGAATCTACTTGATGTATCTGTACCGACAGTACATGAGAAAACATTAAAAGATGCGTTAGATAAGTGGGATATTATCCGTACTGAAGATCCAGAGGTATATGAGTTCTATCGTTCATCTCCGGGTGGTGTTCCAACTCAAGTTGCATTCTCACAAAACCGCTACTACTCAACTTTAGATGGCGACCGTGAAAAGGGCGTAATTCGTAATGCAGAACATGCATTCTCTAAAGATGGTGGTTTAGCTGTTTTATACGGCAACATCGCACTTGATGGTTGTATCGTAAAAACTGCGGGTGTAGATGAATCTATTTTAAAATTCACTGGTACAGCACGCGTTTTTGAGAGCCAAGATGCAGCTGTAGAAGCAATTTTAGGCAATGAGATTAAAGCTGGCGATGTTGTTGTTATTCGCTACGAAGGTCCACGTGGTGGTCCGGGCATGCAAGAAATGCTTTACCCAACCAGCTATCTTAAATCTAAAGGTTTAGGAAAAGACTGTGCGTTGGTTACAGATGGTCGTTTCTCTGGTGGTTCATCAGGTCTTTCAATTGGTCACGTTTCGCCAGAAGCCGCTGAAGGTGGTGCGATTGGTTTGGTTGAAGATGGCGATACCATCGAAATTGATATTCCAAATCGTACCATTCACTTGAATATTGATGATGCGACTATGGCGCACCGTCGTACAGTTCAAGAAGCGAAAGGCTGGCATCCGAAAGAAGAACGTAAACGTAAAGTATCAAAAGCGTTAAAAGTTTATGCAATGCATACCACAAGTGCGGCAAAAGGAGCTGTACGCGTTCTATAAAATATTCAATTTTAATAATTGAGTAGGAAACATGCACCCATTAACACGATGAATTGTTATCATGTTAAGGGTGCATTTTTTATGTCTGGTAAAAAAAATCCGCTTGTAGAAAAAGGTGGTTTCAGATCATTCTATGGGTTTGCCATAAAATGGTGATAAAATCTTCACCTACGCAGAAACTCGCGAAATAACATGACATATTTTCTGCGCGAACTTAGGTAGTCATTTTTCCATCTCGACTACTGTTTCACCTTGCACTATGATCAAAATAACTTTTGATCTCGCTTAGGATTTATTTTTAGAGGCACTACTCATGTCACTGCTACGCCGTTGGTTTGACCCTATCCGATCGAGCTGGTTTTACCAAAAGCCTTCTCGTCAAGCGGTGTTACCCACGGAAAATGGTTTAAGTATTTATTTACGACTTGATGATGTGTATAGCTATCTGGCTGTTCAGCAATTGTCTCAGCTAGATGAAATTTTAAGTGATGAACTTAAACCTTTAAAAATTATTATTTCCCATACGGCTTCTGAACCTCCAAATAGCATGACGCATGAGGAGTGGCAGCATTATTGTTTAAATGATGCCAAAATTTTAGCAAATCAGCATCGGTTTGCTTTTGATGAGTTTCCAGAAATCCCAAGTCCAGAATCTTTAAAACAAGCCGCTGTCATATTAAAAAGAACCCCACTACAAGGTCAGAACTTCTTACATTTACTTGAAGATATCTTTCACATGCTTTGGCAACAGCAATATGGAAAATTGCGTACTCTACATGCCATGGCAGTCAAGCATCAGGTTCCTCAGCATTTTCCAGAACGTATTTTTACGGATGAACCTGTTCGAGCGGCATACTTTGAGTTTGGTGGACGTAAATATCATGCAGTAGATGATTTATTACGTTTAACCCGACGTTTAAAACAACAAAAGTTACTGACAGGTAATCCGATATTTTTAATTAATCATATCGAATGGCGTGAACATTTGATTAATGATGCTGAGGCGTTAAATGAAATTCAGGCTTTGCATCCTGAACTTGATGTATTTATCGCTTTAGAAGACCCGATGAGCTGGTTGTTGCTTGCCTATATTAAAGAAGAGCTCGCAGACTATTATGATATTCAGCTAAAAGTTTATCCTTTGAGTTATCGGGGCCGAGACTGGTTTGACTGGAGCTTGGCAACACGTGTGTCTAAACGTACCGAGGTTGCTTTTACACCTTTTTGCCGACCTACAGAAGAAAGTACGCTTGGGATGGCAAAGCTTTTCTATAGTGTGCCGGAAAATCAGCAACTTGATACAATTTTCACTATTTTGCAGGCTGTTTGGACGAAAGGAAAAGATCTATCTTTCCAGAAGCATTTCCAACAGTTACAGCAGCAACTGGGTATTGAGCAGTTAACTGAACAGGATATACAGTCGGTTTTAGCGCAAAATGATGCACTTTGCCAAGACAAGCATCAACCTGATTTGCCGGTTTTAGAGTTGCGTATCGATGGGCAAAGCTATGTATTTAATAGCCTGTATCGGGTTTGGATGATTGAAAGTATTTTTAGCAATGTTTTAGAAGAAAAATACAAAACGGCCTCAACTTCTAATTGAGGCCTACTCCTAAAAACAAGAATAGGGCAAAGCCTGTTTTTTCCGTAGCATAACCATGTAGGGAATCGGAGATAAACAGTGACATTTCTAGCAATTATTATTGTGGTGTTTGCCTTCGCGGGCATGATTAAAGGCATGATCGGTTTAGGATTGCCCGCGGTATCGATGGGTTTACTCACCATCGCAATGAGCCCTTTTCAGGCAGCCTCTCTGCTCATTGTCCCTTCAATGGTCACCAACGTCTGGCAGCTTTTTGCTGAAGGGCATGTCTGGGCGTTTATTCGGCGTTTCTGGACATTGCTTGTCGGCATTATAGTAGGTTCAATATGGAGCTTTTTACCTACTTTAAGTCAAAGTCATGGGCATAGTAGTGAAATTTTATTAGGCTGTATGTTGGCCTTATATGGACTCTATGGGCTATGCGTAAAGAGACTTCCACACTTAGGAAAGCATGAAGGTTGGCTATCACCCATTATTGGATATATCGGCGGGGCAGTGACTGTAGCAACAGGCGTCATTATTATTCCTATCGTACCGTATTTGCAGTCTTTGCATTTAAAACGTGATGAGTTGGTACAGGCTTTAGGATTAACGTTTACGGTCTCTACCATTTGCCTTGCTGTGTTTTTACACCATAACCCGATGTCAGGGATATCACTGGACTATCGTTTATCTTTCGCTGCGTTGTTGGCTGCGCTCATTGGAATGTGGATCGGTAAAAAAATCCGCTATCGACTGAATGAGCAAATATTTCGCCGTATCTTTTTTATAGGCTTGATGTCATTAGGACTTTATATGATTTTGCATTAAGTCAATTTTTAAGGACGATGCTGCAATAAAAAGTCTGCAAACTGTTGATAACTACTGGGCAACTGATTGAAACTTTGTGTGGCCAAAAGTAGTTTACGGTTTGCCCATGCGCCTAGCAGTTGAATTGAATGGAAATCATAGTCTGATTGTAGGCGCTGTGCAGCACGGGCAGGCATAATCGCAATTCCCACACCTTTGGCGACTACCTCGGCAATTGCGCCAAAGTTAGGTAAGCGCAACCGATACTGTATATTAAAGCCTAATAATTTGGCTTGGGTTTCAATGGACTGTTGTAAAGAGTGATGCGATTTGAGTCCAATAAAACCATAGCTTAAAGCATCTACTAAATTTAGCTCTTTGTAGTAGGCTAACTCATGTGTCACAGGGCAAATAAGTACTAATGGGTCGCTTGCAAACTCTTTAGTTTGCAAATGTCGGGTATTGAAAAAACTCGAGACTAGGCCAAGACTTGCAATCCCTTGGGTTAATGCATCTACAATTTCTGAACTTTCTGCTTCATGCAAATCGATATTCATTTCGGGATGAAGCACTAGATATTGCGGTAATAAGGTAGGTAGATATTCACTTTGAGCAGATGAGTTACACCAAAGTGTTAATGCTTCTGTTGTCGGCTGTCTGAACCGCTGCATTTCGTGTTCGAGTTGATCTTTTTGAGCTAAAAGCTGACGAGCATGCTCTACAAATGCATGTCCAGCAGTAGTGAGTTCTACGCCTGTGGTTTGTCGAATAAATAAGGGGGTCTCAAAATACTGTTCAAGTTTTTTTATACGTTCACTCGCCGCCTGAAGTGAAATCGCAGAGCGGTCAGCGCCTTTGGTGAGGCTACCAGTCGAGACAATATGAAGAACCAGCTGTAAATCAAAAAAATCAAAACGCATGATAGGAACGTATTGAAATGCAAAAATTCATCATACTAAATCGGAATGAAAAAAGGCAGCTTGCGCTGCCTTTTAGAATTTAGGTTTTATCTTTTAAACTAAACAGCCAGTTTAAAATAATGGCTGCAAACGTTGCTGTACCAATACCACCTAAATTGAAATTACCGAACAATAATTCAAAGTTTCCAGCACCCAAAATAATGGTTACTGAAGCCACAATCAGATTTTTATTGTTAGAAAAATCGACTTTGTTTTCAATCCAGATTTTTGCACCGGCAATGGTAATTAAGCCAAATACCACAATAGATGCACCTGTAAGGACTGCACTTGGAATGGTACTAATGACAGCGCCAAATTTTGGTGATAGACCTAAGAAAATAGCAAAGATGCCTGCAATCACAAATACAATGGTTGAGTACACACGAGTGACTGCCATCACACCAATGTTTTCACCATAAGTCGTCATCCCTGGCGCACCAACACTACCAGAAAGTGTCGTAGCTAAACCATCAGCGACAAAGGCTTTGCCTAATTGTGGAGTTAGGTTTTCTCCAGTCATTGCACCTACTGCTTTGATATGGCCTAAGTTTTCTGCTACTAAAATCAGTGCAACCGGTGCAATAATTAAAATAGCCTTAGTATCAAAAGTAGGATGTGAAAAGTTTGGAATACCGAACCACGAAGCTTGTGAGATCTGGCTAAAATCGATCGGTTTACCTAAACCTAGACCGTTTGTCGCAATCGCATAGATTACATAAGCCAAGATCAAACCTACCAATAGAAGTAGACGCTGCAATAAGCCTCGTGTAAAAACTGCAATACTGCCCATACAAAGTACAGTAATTAAGGCCATCCACATTTCAAATGGCTGTCCTGCAACGCCTTTAATGGTAACAGGGGCAAGGTTGAGACCAATAATCATCACAATTGCACCAGTCACCACAGGCGGCATAAGTTTTTCAATCCAGCGTGTACCCGTGAGCATGACAATAAAACCGATGAGTGCATAAAAAATACCGCACGCTACGATCCCGCCCAACGCAATAGAAAGATTTGGATTGGCCCCTGAACCTGTGATATGCCCCGTGGCTGCTGCAACAACCCCAATAAAGGCAAAACTCGATCCTAAATAACTAGGAACACGACCACCTGTAATTAAGAAGAACAGGATGGTACAGATACCTGACATTAAAATAGCAAGGTTAGGGTTAAAGCCCATGAGTAAAGGTGCTAAAACAGTTGCTCCAAACATGGCAAATGCATGTTGGATACCTAAAATAGCACTTTGAACTGGAGGGAGATATTCATTGGTAGAGACCGGCCGATGGTCAACATCACCTTGGTAAGGCTGCCATTTGGGAAACCAGTTGGACATAAAATAAGCTCATTATTCTTTAATTGGTGCAATGATACTCTTTCTTGTAAAAGCATTTAATCTCTTGTATTGAATATGAAAGTGAAAAGTAATTATTTTTTAACGATCGGTATAATTTTATAAATTCTAAATATAAGGAATTAGGTGTTTTTTTCTGATAAAAATTAATTTTATGATTTTTAAAAAAATATTCTAAAAAATGAAAAATCGAGGAAAATTTGAGAAAAACAAGGAATTTTGCAAGTAAAAAGCAGCACATCCGAGATGCACTGCTTTAAGAAAGTAGTTAGTAAAATGAGCTTAGCCTGTATTACGTAAACCAGCAGCAATTCCGGCAATACTTACCATAAGTGCATGGTCAACAGGGGTATGCTCTGCCTGACGTTCAGCAAGATAATCACGGCGGCGTTTCATGAGTTCAGCTTGTAAAAGATGCAAAGGCAGTAAATAAGGTTTACGAACTTGCATAGACTGATCCAAAACTTCATTGTCGCTTAATAGTTTTGATTCATCTTTTAACGTAAGCAAGGTTTCCACAGCATCTTTTAGACGTTGGCGTAACTGATTGCCGAGCACTTTTAAGTCTTCATCTTCAGTCAAATGAGACTCGTAATAGAGTGCAATATTGGCATCGGCTTTAGACAATACCATTTCCAGCATATCAATAAGTGTCTGGAAATAAGGCCATTGCTGAAGCATTTCATCAAGCGTTGCTTTTTGCTGATCAGCAATCACTTCATTAATCGCCGCACCTGTACCTAACCATGCAGGTAACATCAAACGGATTTGTGTCCAAGCAAACACCCATGGAATGGCACGTAAAGATTCGATACCGCCACTTACTTTACGTTTTGCCGGACGTGAACCTAGTGGTAACATTTGTAATTCAAGCTCAGGAGTGACAGTCCGTAAGTACTTCACAAAATGCGGGTTTTCACGAACTGTTTGACGATAAACCTTCACAGAATGATCTGTCATACGGTTCATAAGTTCACGCCACTCAGCCTTAGGCTCTGGTGGTGGTAATAATGTCGCTTCAAGCGTTGCTGCGGTATAGATTTCAAGGTTTTGCATGGCAATACCTTCTAGACCGAATTTGAAGCGGATCATTTCACCTTGTTCTGTCACACGAATTGCACCAGAGATTGAGCCCGGTGGTTGCGAAAAGAGTGCTTGTTGCGTTGGAGCACCACCACGGCTAATTGAGCCGCCACGACCGTGGAACAGAGTCAACTGTACGCCGTGTTTACGAGCAATTGCAGTCAGCTCTTCTTGAGCACGGTATTGGGCCCAGTTAGCAGACATGAAACCGGCATCTTTTGCTGAATCCGAGTAGCCGATCATGACTTCATGTTTACCCTGAATGTGCTGCTTATACCAATGCATATTAAACAACGTATTCATGGTAGTTGCTGCGCCATCTAAATCTTTTAAAGTCTCAAATAAAGGCACTACACGTAAAGGATGCTGAATACCGGCTTCTTTTTGCAATAACAATACAGCTAAAACATCACTTGGATATTCAGCCATAGAAATAATATAAGCCCCTAAAGACTCAGGTGGTTGGTCTGCCAAAGTACGCATGGTTGCAAATACTTCTTGTACATCTGGGTGACCAATCAAACTACCTTCTGGCTCATTAATATACTTCGGTAGTAGCGGGCGTTTGCTTTGGAGCTCCTGAATAAGGAAGTTTTGGCGCGCTTGTTCAGTCCATGACTCAAAATTACCCAGACCTAAGTATTCGGTAATTGCTGAAATGGCTTGGCGATGACGACCTGATTCTTGGCGAATATCGAGCTTAAGTAGTTCAATACCAAAACAGTTCACACGGTAGATAAAGTCGAGTAGTTGACCATTCGCGATTTCAGGTAGATTACTGTCAATTAGAGAGCGATAGCACAGCAATAATGGTTGTAACAGTTCATCTTTGCTTTTAATGACATTGCTGTCATCAGCTTCTAAGCCTTGTAGGCGCTGAGCTAACCAATGACGAGTTGCTTTTAAACGCTCACGTGTTGCACGTAAATACTCACGATAAGGCTCTGGATGAGGACTACCAATGGCTTGAACCATTTCTTCGGAACAAGACTGAATTGATAGTTCCCAACGTAAGTTTTCGATATCTCTTAGATAGAGGTCGGCAGCTTGCCAGCGTGATAACCATAATACTTCTTGGGTAATTTGATGAGTAACGTTCGGGTTACCATCACGGTCTCCACCCATCCAAGATGCAAAACGTACCGGAGCAATATGAAGTGGTAAGTTTTGTTGGCAATTGTCTTGGACCAGTTCATTTAGCTCACGGATAAATTTAGGAACAGCATTCCAAAGTGTTTGCTCAATTGTGGCAAAGCCCCATTTTGCTTCATCTACCGGGGTCGGGCGGTGCTGCCTGATTTCATCTGTTTGCCAAGCCGAACTAATTTGTTGTTTTAAATTGGCAAGAGCATTTTGTCGTTCACGCGGAGTAAGTTTTTGCTGATCAAGTTGTGATAGACAAGCATTGATATCGTCATATTTTTGAATCAGGGTACGACGACTCACTTCTGTTGGATGCGCCGTAAGTACCAATTCAATCTTAAGATCACAAATTTGCTGGAACAGTTTTTCCGTCGAAATATTTTTATCTTTAAACTTTTTAAATAAGTGAACAAGGGGATTCGGGGAGTTTGCATCCGGATCGAACTCTGCCTGTCTGCGGCTACGTACCACATGATATTGCTCAGCAATATTGGCAAAATTGAGGAAGTGAGAAAAAGCGCGGGTAAGAGGCAATAGCTCTTCATCGGGCAATTCTAAAAATAATTGTTCTAATTGCTTTTCGGCTTCAGCTTGACCATCACGTGCACCTTTGGCAAGAGCACGGATTTGCTCGATCTGATTAAACAGTTCTTGTCCTGCATGCTGTTTTAGGGTTTCACCTAATAAATTGCCAAGTAAGCGGACATCCTCACGCAGTGGCGCATCGATTTGCTGAACCATGCTATTTTCTCCTGTTCTTATTCTTTTCGAATATAGCGCGATTAACGAACATTCCAAGCTTTGAGCGTAAGAAAATGTGAATTTTTGCTTAAAAAATAACATTTAAATCGCTTATAACGCTTTAAAAGTCGACATGCACCCGTTGCAAATTTTGGCAATCGGACTTTGGTTTAATGCCGATATCTGAGTAGAAATAAATCAATAGCATCCCGAATAAACCGATCTATCTCTTGAGCATTCGGTACAGGAATAATTCTAAGTAGAACCTTGTGATGGCGTACACCAAGCAATAAGGTCAAAAGCAGCTCTGTTTGATATAGCGGATCATCGGCTTGAATAAAACCTAATTGAGCAGCTTTTTGAAAAAACTCAACTAACTGATTTTGCAGACGGGTATGGGATGCATTAAAAAACTGTAGGGCGAGTGGACTTTGCTCTGCTGCAAGTTCAAATAATACATGCTCGAGTTTAAGTGCTTCGGGGGAATAAATAATCTGCAAGGCACGTGAACACACTATATAAAGTGTTTGATAAAAGTCTGCCGATGCATCTAATTCAAATGGTTTAGTGCCTAGAGTCTCTTCACAAGTTTCTGTAATGGCACAGATAAACAGGTTTGCTTTGTCTTGAAAGTGATTATAAACCGTGAGTTTAGTAACGCCTGCTTCCTGTGCAATCAGGTTCATGCTGGTACCGTGATAACCGGACTTTAAAAAAATAGCTTTAGCGGCCTGTAAGATACGAGCACGCTTTTCCAGATCTTTGGGGCGACCACTTTGATTAACTGTTTGCACGAAACCCTCTAATAAAACTATATAAAAATAAATACTTATAAGTTTTTCTTTAATTAATGTACCGTCGGGTATATTAATTAAAAAACAAACAAACTATGATGCAAATATATTGTGCCTTAAAAAACCAGTTTGAATAAGAGCGATAAGATATGAATCTGTTAAAACCTCTCATCATGAGTATGATGATTGTTTGCATGGTCACATTAACGGGGTGTAGTAAAGAGGCTCCCAAAACAGAAGAAATACCCTATGTAATGGTGACCCAGCCTTCAACCACACTTCACGAACAGAAAAGCTATGCTGGAGATGTACAGGCTCGACAACAAACTGCCTTGGCATTTCGGGTGGGTGGACAAGTTACGGCTCGCTATGTGGATGTAGGTGACCGAGTTAGAGTTGGGCAAGTATTAGCAAAACTCGATGTGGCGGATGCACAGCTACAATTAAATGCTGCCAAAGCTCAATTAGAAAACGCACAGGCAGCAGCAAAAACAGCCTCAGATGAGCTTAAGCGGTTTCAACAATTATTACCTATAAATGCCGTGAGCCGTTCGCAATACGATACGGTAAAAAATCAATATGATGCGGCTCAGGCAGCATTACAACAAGCTCGTTCTAATTATGAAGTCTCTGCCAACCAGACTGGTTATAACCAACTTGTTTCTAATAAAAACGGGGTGATTACAGCGCGTAATATTGAAATTGGACAGGTGGTTGCAGCAGGGCAAGCGGCTTATCAACTGGCAATTGATGGTGAACGTGAAGTGGTCATCGGCGTACCGGAACAAGCAGTTAGCGAGATTAAAGTTGGCCAAGCGGCATGGATAACTTTGTGGTCTAAACCGAACGAACGATTTGCCGGATATGTACGCGAAGTTTCTCCAGCTGCTGACCAGTCCCGTACATTCACAGTTAAGGTGGCACTCAAAGAAGGTCAGTCTGCTATTCAGCTTGGGCAAAGTGCACGCGTATTTTTTAGTTCGACTCAAACTAATGTCATGAGTGTGCCACTTTCGAGTGTATCTGCAACAGATAACCAACCTTATGTATGGGTGGTGAATGCGAATCAGACCTTACGTAAAGTGCCTGTAACGATTGGTGCTTATGGCAGAGATAGTGTGCCGGTATTATCGGGTTTAACACCAAATGATTGGGTAGTGATTGGTGGTGTGCACTTGCTGCGCGATAAACAGAAGATTCACCCGATTGATCGTGAAAATCGTGCAGTGAAAATTCAGGGAGCCAAATAACCATGAAATTTAATCTCTCTGAATGGGCACTGAACAATAAAGGTATTGTCCTTTATTTCATGCTCTTGCTCGGCATTATTGGTGCAATTTCTTATTCAAAACTCTCACAAAGTGAAGATCCGCCATTTACCTTTAAAGTCATGGTCGTACAAACCTACTGGCCAGGCGCGACAGCCAAAGAAGTTTCTACTTTAGTTACGGACCGTATCGAAAAGGAACTGATGACCACAGGTCAGTATGACAAGATTATGGCGTATTCCCGTCCAGGCGAGTCGATGGTGACTTTTGTTGCTAAAGATTCTCTCACTTCTGCGCAGATTCCTGATGTTTGGTACAACGTTCGGAAGAAGGTCAATGACATTCGCCATGAACTCCCAAGTGGGGTGCAAGGTCCATTTTTTAATGATGAATTTGGCGATACCTTCGGTAATATTTATGTACTGACAGGCAAAGACTTTGACTATGCGCTTTTGAAAGAATATGCCGATCGTTTGCAATTACAACTACAGAGAGTCAAAGATGTAGGCAAAGTTGAGCTAATTGGGCTACAAGATCAGAAAATCTGGATTGAAATTTCAAATACTAAAGCCGTTCAGCTTGGGATTCCTGTTTCTGCCATACAAGAAGCCCTACAAAAGCAAAATAGCATGGCAAGTGCAGGTTTTTTTGAAACTGGAACGGATCGTATTCAAATTCGAGTAAGTGGCCAATTACAAAGCGTAGATGACATTAAAAAAATGCCTTTACTGGTAGGCGATAAAACCATTCAGCTTGGTGACGTTGCTGATGTCTACCGTGGTTTTAGCCAACCTGCTCAGCCGCGTATGCGTTTTATGGGTGACAATGGTATTGGTATTGCCGTATCTATGCGTAAAGGCGGCGATATTATTGCCTTAGGTAAAAATCTGGAAACTGAATTTGCCCAACTGCAAAAAACATTACCTCTAGGTATGAAACTACAAAAAGTATCTGACCAACCAGTAGCGGTACAACGTAGTATCCATGAGTTTGTCAAAGTACTTGCTGAAGCGGTCATTATTGTCTTGTTAGTGAGCTTTTTCTCATTAGGTTTCCGGACGGGTTTAGTTGTCGCTTTTTCCATTCCTTTGGTTTTAGCAATGACTTTTGCTGGCATGAATTTATTTGATGTCGGGCTGCACAAGATTTCGCTTGGTGCCCTAATTCTAGCTTTGGGCCTGCTTGTAGATGATGCCATTATTGCGGTCGAGATGATGGCCATTAAGATGGAGCAGGGGTATAGCCGAATTAAGGCCGCCGGATTTGCATGGAAAACAACAGCATTTCCGATGTTGACGGGGACATTAATTACCGCTGCAGGCTTTTTACCTATTGCTACGGCTCAGTCCAGTACAGGTGAATACACACGCTCTATCTTTCAGGTCGTGACGATTGCTTTATTGGTGTCGTGGGTTGCCGCAGTTTTATTTGTACCTTATTTGGGTGAAAAACTACTACCTGATTTTACCAAGATGGGTCATCAAGCACCTTGGTATGTCCGTTTGTGGGCAAGAATAACTAAAAAACCGCAACTGCAAACTGTGGCCATTTCACAGGACCATCATTACGATCCTTATCAATCGAGTTTCTATTTACGTTTTCGGAAAATGGTCGAGTTTTGTGTGACCTACCGTAAAACCGTGATTGTAACAACGGTGGGGATTTTTGTGCTGTCTGTACTCATGTTTAAGATGGTGCCACAGCAGTTTTTCCCGCCTTCAAACCGCGCTGAAATTTTAGTCGATTTAAAACTCGAAGAAGGCGCATCGTTAACCGCTACAGAGCAAGCGGTGAAAAAGGTTGAACAATTCCTGTCTAAACAAAAAGGCATTGATAATTATGTAGCCTATGTCGGTACAGGTTCACCACGTTTTTATTTACCTCTAGACCAGCAATTACCGCAAGCTAGCTTTGCGCAGTTTGTTGTTTTGGCATCATCGCTTGATGATCGTGATGAAATTCGCCGTTCGTTAGACACCCAAATTAAGCAGTTACTCCCACAAGTCCGTACTCGTGTGTCATTACTCGAAAATGGCCCACCTGTTGGTTATCCATTGCAGTATCGTGTGTCAGGTGAAGATTTAAATCTGGTACGTAAAGAAGCACAGCAGGTTGCTAGGGTAATTAGTGAAAACCCGAATACCACCAATGTGCATTTGGATTGGGGTGAGCCAAGCAAGATTATTTCAATTCAAATTGATCAAGACCGTGCTCGACAAATGGGTGTGTCCAGCCTCGATTTAGCCAACTTCTTGAACGCCTCAATTACAGGTAGTGCGATTGAACAGTATCGTGAAAAGCGTGAGCTGATCGAAATCCGATTACGTGGTGATAAAGCTGAGCGCGTTGAAGTAGCTTCACTGGCAAGCCTTGCAGTACCAACAGCGAATGGAACAACTGTACCTTTAGCCCAGATTGCGAAAATTGAATACAAATTTGAAGATGGTCTGATTTGGCACCGTAATCGGTTACCGACAATTACTGTTCGTGCAGATATTCGTACCAATTTACAGCCAGCTACCGTTGTTGGTGAGTTAGCTGAATCAATGGACAAGTTACGCGCTGAGCTGCCAAGTGGCTACCTCATTGAAGTGGGGGGAACAGTGGAAGAGTCGGCACGCGGACAAAGTTCGGTCAATGCCGGTATGCCACTCTTTTTGGCAGTGGTCATGACATTACTCATGATTCAGCTGAAGAGTTTGTCTCGGGCAACAATTGTATTTTTGACTGCACCATTAGGCTTAATTGGCGTTGTTTTATTCTTACTTTTGTTTAATAAACCATTTGGTTTTGTTGCCATGCTAGGAACCATTGCCTTATCCGGCATGATTATGCGTAACTCACTCATTCTGATTGATCAGATTGAACAAGACAGACAGGCAGGGCATCCAACGTGGGAAGCAATTATTGATGCAACAGTACGCCGTTTCCGTCCGATCATTCTCACGGCATTGGCAGCAGTACTCGCCATGATCCCTCTTTCGCGGAGTATTTTCTTCGGTCCAATGGCTGTTGCAATTATGGGCGGACTCATTGTTGCTACCTTGCTGACATTATTTTTCTTACCTGCATTGTATGCAGCGTGGTTTAAGGTGAAAAAAACAGCATAAAATACATAAATTTTTTGTGAATAAAGGTGCGAAATATTGAAAAGTCCAATATAGTAGCACCTGTCTTTACACAAAAAATACAGGATTATTTCGCTGCATAAAAAATAGGCATAATGCAGTGAATTGAGGTGAAATACAGATGGGGCAAGACCATATCGAACAGCATCGCCGTTATATTGTAATTTCTTATGCGTTCATGTTTCTTGCATTGTTTACGGTTATTTTTGCGGCCTTTGCTTATCTGGTCGCTCGTAAAGTAGCTGTTGTGGATGATGCGGAAGTTTGGATTCATGCTCATGCGCTATGGATTATGCGCAATGGTATTCTATTCCTCCTCATGTCAGTTTTTGCTGTGGTCTGGTTTATTCCTCTCTTCTTTTTTGCATGGGATAGCAACCTTTGGGTAACGGCTTCAACAGTTGCTGGTGTAGTTTTTAGTGCTATTGCTTGGTTATTTTTATTAAATGCATGGTTAAAAGGCTTGTCTAAATATTTAAAAAATAAGGCAGTTTTTTAATATATCTGTTTTTTGAAAGTTTTCCCCTTGTAAATTCGGCTAAAGCCCCCCATTTAGTCGGCAATAGAGTATTGATAAAATTTCCGTGAGGAGCACCGCCAAACATGGCTAAACGTGATTATTATGAGGTTTTAGGCGTTTCAAAAACCGCAAGTGATGATGAGATCAAAAAAGCCTATCGTAAATTGGCGATGAAATATCATCCTGACAGAAACCCTGACAATGCCGAGGCTGAAGAAAAATTTAAAGAAGCTTCTGAAGCTTATGAGATTTTATCGGACAGCGAAAAACGCAGCATGTATGACCGTATGGGACATAATGCGTTTGAAGGCGGCTTTGGTGGCGCTGGTGGTGGCTTTGGCGGTTTCAGTGCAGAAGATATTTTTAGCCAGTTCGGTGATATCTTTGGTGGAGCGTTTGGTGGCGGCGGACGTCAGCAACGCCAACGTCGCGGTTCAGATTTACGCTATGTAATGGAACTTACCCTTGAGGAAGCTGTAAAAGGGGTTAAAAAAACAATTACCTTTACTGCTCCAGCACCATGTGATGTGTGTGATGGTAAAGGCTCTAAAAATCCAAAAGATGTAGAAACCTGTAAAACTTGTCACGGTTCAGGACAAGTGCGTATGCAGCAAGGTTTCTTCTCTGTACAACAAACTTGTGGCACATGTCGTGGCCAAGGCAAAATTATTAAAAACCCATGCCATGCATGTCATGGTTCAGGTGTAGCAGATCGTCAGCAAACATTAGAAGTGACGATTCCAGCGGGTGTGGATAATGGTGACCGCGTTCGTTTAAGTGGTAAAGGCGAGGCTATTCGTGATGGTCAAGCTGGTGACTTATACGTTGAAGTGGTTGTTCGTGAACACGAAATTTTCCAACGTGATGGTGCCGATTTATATATGGACGTACCAGTAAGCATTGCTGATGCTGCACTTGGTAAAGAAATTGAAATCCCGACTTTGGAAGGCCGAGTTAGCTTGAAGATTCCTGAGGGAACTCAAACAGGTAAATTATTCCGTTTACGTGGTAAAGGTGTGCGCCCTGTACGTAGTAGTATGGTGGGTGATTTACTTTGCCGTATCGTGGTAGAAACACCGGTTAACCTAACCTCTCGTCAACGTGAATTACTTAAAGAATTACAAGCATCTTTCGATGGTGAAGACAGTGCTTCTTCACCAAAGAAAAAATCTTTCTTTGATCGCTTATTCGATTAATGATTGATTAGATCAGAAATTAAAAAGAAGGCGGATATTGATAAAATATCCGCCTTTTTATTGCGCTGATTCATCTTATTATTTTTATTCTGCTTAAAAGAAAATGACTAGTAATTATTCTGTAGGATGAGCGACATCAATATCATCAACACTTACGTTGAGTTCACTTGATGCAACTGGAGCCACTATAGCTTCGACAGTAGCTTGAGGAGCAGGTTGTACAGCTGCTTTTAGGGCTTCTTCAGTTTTTTCTTCAATGATTGGATCAATATCTTCAACTTTAACCTCAGCAGTAGCATCGCTTGTTTGAGCTGTAGGTGTTGCTGCTTGAGTATTTACGTTTGTTGTAATACGTGCTTTAGATAAGCTCTCTAATGTTTCTCCGGGCTGGATTGCAGGCTCTGCAAATGCCACTGAACTTATTATCCCCATAATAGCGATTAGGCCAATAATTTTCGAATGCATGCTGAACTCCTTATAGTCATCTTTTTTTCATTCGTGGCTCAGTAGTGTGCAGATCAATTCTTTAACTTTTGTGAAAACAGATTAAATTCCGGTTCCCTTTAAAAAATATTTTTTACTTTTTATCGTGAGCAAAGAGTTTTGATATAGTAAGCCAATTACGTAAAACAGAAGATTGGGAAGGATTATGTCAGCAGCTCCACGCATTGGTATTTTGGGTGCAGGCGGCCGTATGGGTCGTACACTTATTCAGGCAGTTCAACAAGCAGGCTATCAATTGGCTGCGGCAGTAGAGCGTCCAGAAAGTAGTTTGGTCGGCACAGATGCTGGTGAACTTGCAGGAATTGGTTCAGTGGGTGTGAAGGTTTCAGGAAGCTTGGCTGATGTACTTAAAGATTGCGATGTAATCATTGATTTTACTGCACCAGCTGCAACCGCCCAGCATTTAAAGCTATGTCGTGAAGCTGGGGTGGCTATGGTGATTGGCACCACAGGGATGTCTGATGAGCAAAAGGCTGAATTGGATGAAGCAGCAACGCATACACCTGTTGTATATGCTGCGAACTACTCTGTTGGCGTAAATGTATCAATCAAGTTACTTGAGCTTGCAGCAAAAGTATTTGGCGATACAGTAGATATTGAAGTAATTGAAGCTCACCACCGTCATAAAGTAGATGCACCATCTGGTACTGCATTAATGATGGGTGAAGCAATTGCGGATACGTTAGGCCGTAACTTAAAAGAAGTTGCTGTTTATGGTCGTGAAGGGCATACCGGTCCACGTGATCGTCAAACCATTGGTTTTGAAACCATCCGTGGTGGCGATATTGTAGGGGAACATACGGTCATGTTTATTGGTGAGGGTGAGCGTGTTGAAGTCACTCACAAAGCCACTAACCGTATGAACTTTGCCGCCGGTGCAGTACGAGCTGCTGCATGGGTAGTGGGCCGTGAAGCGCGTAAATATGACATGAAAGATGTTTTAGGGTTGAACGACGTACAGGTGTAAACCATCTGTACACTTCCCATATGTGGCGAGAAAAACAAGATAGAGCAGAACATGAATAAAAAACAAATTGCTTTGACCACTCTTCTTTGCTTAAGCAGCCTCTATACAGGGGCTGCCTCTACAGACAAGGCTAAACTCAGCCTAGACCGTAATCATATTAAAGTGTGGACCTATCAAAAAGCAGATAACCCAGTCTTTCAATATAAAGCGGAAACAACGTTTGATGTACCCCTTGAACGTGCTGTGGCGGTGATTTTAGATGTAGATCGTGCAGCTCAATGGGTGCCTTATATGGGCAAGGTCCAAATGCTTTCTCAGGATGAAAAGAAAGGCGAATTTACTTTATATATGGTGTTAGATTTTCCTTTTCCGCTAAAAGACCGCGATGTAGTGGTTAAAGGAAAAATGAGTAAAGCAGCCAATGGCCTAATTACTATTAAAAATACGGCAGTTAATAGTAACTATCCGATACAACCCGATGTCGTGCGCCTAACACGCTATGAAGGGGATTGGACATTCCAGAAACTTGCCAATAATAAAGTTAAAGTCACCACTAGTGGCTATGCTGATCCAGCGGGTGCAATTCCTTTAAGCTTCGTCAATATGTTTGTTCAACAGCAGCCTTATCAGATGCTGCTTAAAATGAAACGGGAAGTAATGAACCCGATTTATGAGCAACCTAAGTTGCCGGAAATTTTAAAATAAATAAGCTAAAAAAAGCGCCTGATCTCAGGCGCTTTTTTTATTAGTCTGAACACTGTTGTAAGGTTTGAGCGGGGCTGCTTTCTCGTTTGATTTGGAATAAAACCAATAACAAACCTAATCCCGCCAGTAAGGCACCCGCAAAAGATACTGCACTATAACCCCAACCTAAATCGAGTACTAACGCGCCTGCAGCGGCACCTACTGCATTACCTAGGTTAAACGCACCGATATTTACTGAAGAGGCAAGCCCTGGAGCTTCGTGAGCAACTGACATGACACGCATTTGTAATGGCGGTACTAAAGCAAAGGTTGCTGCACCCCATATCACTAACGCAATGGCTGCTCCAATCTGGCTTTGAGCAAGAATTGGGAAAGTTACCATCATCACAATCAACAGTACCAAGAAACCAATCAGAGTTTTGTTGATAGATAAGTCTGCAAAACGGCCACCTAAATGGTTACCAATCGAGAAACCGACACCAATCAGCACCAACATGAACGTAATGAAGGTCGGTGAAGCATGTGTAAACTCAGTCAAACTTGGCGCAATATAGGTGTAGAGCGTAAACATTGCACCTGCACCGAGTACGGTAGTGAGTAATGCAAGAACCACGGGGGTACGCGTTAATACTTTTAACTCGGCCTTCACGTTTGGTTTTTGGGCAACCATACCTTGCGGTAATGCTTTCCACAAAGCGAGCATAGTAATAATGCCAAGCACGGAAATCGCAAGGAAAGACATACGCCAGCCAATGTTTTGCCCAACCCATGTTGCTAAAGGCACACCACCAATATTGGCAATGGTTAAGCCCATAAACATGGTTGCCACTGCACTAGCCTGTTTATGCGCTGGTACGATACTCGCTGCCACAACAGAACCAATTCCGAAAAAGGCACCGTGGTTCAGGCTTGTAATGAGACGTGCACCTAATAAGCTCATATAATTTGGTGAAAACGCTGCAATCAGGTTACCCACCGTAAAGATCGCCATCAAAAAAATCAGTGCATTACGTCGTGCAAAACCACCAAACCACAGGGTCATAAACGGTGCACCTAGCATTACGCCAAGTGCATAGCCTGTAATTAACATACCGGCTGTTGGAATAGAAATCCCTAAATCATTAGCGATATTCGGAAGCAATCCCATTGGAGAAAATTCCGTGGTGCCAATGGCAAAGGCACCTATTGCCAATGCCAATAACGAGAACGCCGTATTTGATTGAGTGTTCATGAGTTTAGTCCCAAACTGGTGCCCATGGCTCTGGGCTAACTTCACGACTGTTACGATCAAGTTCGGCAATCATTTGCATTTCAGCCGCAGTTAACTCGATATCCTGTGCTTTTAAATTACTAATCAGGTTTTCACGTTTAGTCGAAGATGGAATGACTGCAAAACCACGCTGCAATGCCCATGCTAATGCAATTTGCGCTGTCGTTACTTTATGAGCTGCTGCAATCTCCGCTAAAACAGGATCTTGAAGCACTTTACCGTATGCAAGCGTCATGTATGAAGTGACATCAATATTCTTCTCTTGTAAAAAATTCACAAGTTTATGGTTTTGAAGATAAGGACTCAGCTCAATCTGGTTCGTTGCAATATGCTCTACACCAATTGTGTCAATTGCTTGTTGGGTAAGTGTAATATTGAAGTTTGAAATACCAATTTGCTTGGTTAAGCCTTGTTGTTTTGCTTCAAGTAAAAGCTGCATGATTTCAGGAATCGAAACGCCTAAATCCGGTGCTGGCCAGTGAATCAAAGTTAAATCGACATGGTCAGTACGAAGCTTTTGTAAGCTCTCTTTTAAGCTTGGAATAAACTTCTCTTGAGCAAAATTATCTACCCAGATTTTTGTAGTTAAAAACAAGTCCTGACGTGATACGCCACTTTCAGCAATCGCTTGACCAATTGCTGCTTCATTTTCATAGATTTGAGCAGTATCAATTGCACGATAACCGACATCTAGCGCATTTTTAACAGAATCAATCACAGCTTGTTCTTTAAGGCGGAAAGTTCCTAGACCAAAACGTGGGATATTCATGTATTCACCTGAAATTAAATAATTGTTTAACTTGAGGTGCATTTTGCTTTTTTTATTGTTGCGAAAAAATAGATGAATAAGCAAAATATCTTTGATGTTTAGTCAATAATAGAATAAACCATGAAATCAACAATTGAAGAACTTGTTGCCTTTATCACAATTGTTGATACAGGTTCATTTGTGGCAGCAGCAGAACATTTAAAGCAAACACCTTCGGGGGTGAGCCGATCTTTAACCCGTTTGGAAGCAAAGTTAGATGTGACTTTGCTAGAGCGAACAACGCGTAAATTGAAACTGACTCAAGAAGGGCAACAATTTCTTATAAAGGCCCGTAAAATTTTGAATGAGCTGAATGCGGCCGAAGAAGAACTTCAAAAGTCTGATCAAGGTACTGCCGGTCTTATTCGGGTTGATTCTGCCACACCGTTTGTTTTGCACGTGATTGCACCATTAATGCATAAATTCCGTGAGTGTTACCCCGATATTGAAATCGAATTAAATAGCAATGATCAGGTGATTGACTTACTTCAGCATAAAACCGATGTCGCATTTCGATTTGGGGAACTTAATGACTCTAGTCTGCACGCCAAGTTGGTATGTAAGAGCCGTTTATATATTGTGGCAAGTCCTGACTATCTAGCTCTTAAGGGAACGCCAACACAACCTGAAGAACTTGAACAGCATGATTTGATTGGCTTTACTAGACCTACTTATATCAATAGCTGGCCAATTAAAGTTGGCGATGAATATTTTTTTGCCCAATCAAAAATTAAAGCATCGAGTGGAGAGACCGTACGCCAACTGACGATTAGAGGACACGGCATTGCGCGACTATCTGAATTTGAAATTTGGAAAGATATGGAAGAAGGGCGATTGATTGCATTATTTGAAGACAAAATTGAGCATCAATATCAAAGCATCCATGCTGTGTATTATCAACAAGAGCATCTACCAAAACGAATCCGTTTATTCATTGAATTTTTGGCAGAACAGTTAAAAGATGGTTTTAAAAACGCTCTCTAAAGGTCGTATAACTATCAGTTGGAATATGAACTTCTAAAATAGGTGTCGTTTGTCCTTCTGATGAATGTTGAGACAGAAAATAGCTTTTTTGCTGTTCTCGGCAGCTAAAATATAGTTTGGAATAGACTGAATTCACCATTACAACTTCACTTGAGCTATTTCGTTTATATTGATAATGAGAAATCGCACTGGTCTCGTCATCAGTGCGTTGCTCCATTTTGTAGTCTTGCTGGTTGGTCATTTTTAAATAACCTTCAATCAAACTTTGGCAAACCGTGTGTCTTTGCTGTTCATTTTT
Organism: Acinetobacter sp. FDAARGOS_494; assembly: GCF_003812225.1. Classification (NCBI taxonomy): domain Bacteria; kingdom Pseudomonadati; phylum Pseudomonadota; class Gammaproteobacteria; order Moraxellales; family Moraxellaceae; genus Acinetobacter; species Acinetobacter sp. FDAARGOS_494. Next base: position 1,613,559 of record NZ_CP033866.1, on the reverse strand, counting down.
TGGTTGTGGTTGGCAACCTGCTAAAACAATAGTAAATAACAATATAATTTTTAATTTCATTAGCTTGCTACTCTCTGAGTTGATTTCCATAGCCTAAAGGTGTTCTATAAACCAGTACAGATACAGAAATTTTTAAAAAAGCAGCACAGAATGACTTTTCAATATCAGGTTCTTGCCAATCAATTAGCACATCGTATTTATCAAGATGAGCTTAAACCTCATCAAAAACTCATTTCCTTACGAGATTTTGCCCGACAACATGGTATTAGTTTAAGTACAGCAAAAAGTTGCTATGAATTACTTGAGGCGAGGGGACTTATTTATGTAAAGCCGAAGTCGGGTTATTTTGTAGTTGCTCGTACCCCATCTAGTCCTATTCCGGATAGTCCTGATTTCTTATCTTTGCCTCGACATGTCTCAAATCTGGAGTTGCATAACCAAATTCAGGAAGCTGCCTTACAAAGTCATCTTGTACCTTTGGGATCGATTCAGTTAACGCCCCACTTTATTCCGGTAGAGGGTTTACGTCGTTCTATTCAACGTGCTTTAAAAAATTGTCAGCCACAAGATTTTCTTTATTGTAATAAACAAGGGCATGAGCAATTAAGAAAAGCACTATCCGATCATTGGCGTGAAGATGGCATTTATATCGCTCCGGAAGATATTTTTATTACCAATGGCTGTATGCCGGCTTTGTCTTTAGTGATTCAGAAGCTTACTGAAGTGGGCGATAGTATTCTTATTCCTACACCCACCTACAATGGTCATTTACAGTTATTAGCAAGTTTAAAACGACAGATTGTTGAGATTCCGGCAGATCATCGCGGAATTGATCTTGAGCGCTTAGAATCTTTAATGCAGCAAGGTTTGGCGAAGGTTTGCTTAATGACAGCCAACTACCAAAACCCTTTAGGATATTGCTTTAGCAACACAGAGAAGCAGAAGATTGCTGAATTAGCTGCAAAGTATCAGTGTTTTATTATTGAAGACGATATTTTCGGTGAATGTGGCTACAGTAGCGAGCGACCATTACCCATTCGATATTGGGATCGCGAAGGTTATGTGGTTTGGTGTGGTTCAGTGTCGAAGTCTTTGTCGAGTGCGTATCGAGTAGGATGGTTTTGTTTAACGACAAAGTTACAGCATTTAAAACTTGAACTGTTGGTAAGTAATATCGGGGTGAATACGCCCTTGCAGTTAGGTCTAGCTGATTTTATTTATAGTCGGGGTTATCGAGAGCATTTAGAGCAGCTACGACCAAATTTAATGCGGCAAGTGGAAGAATACCGTAGCTGTATTTTAAGAGCCTTTGAAGGTATACCAATTGCATTGAGCCAGCCCGAAGGCGGATATGCATTATGGATACAGTTACCTAAGAGTGTAGATAGTTTAGCGCTCTATTACACTGCACAAGCTCAGGGAATTACTGTAGTACCGGGCCATGTTTTTGGTGAGGATGAACGCTATCGACATTTTATTCGTTTAAACGCAGGCCATGAGTTAACTGCAAATGTCCGCCAAGCGATTAAAAACTTGGCAGACTGGTCACGACAGCAGATGAAAACCTTGAGTTAGTTTTATTCTGCGAAGTCTGCTTTAAGCACAATACGGTAGCGTGCTTGACCTGAGTGTAGACGTTCAATTGCTTCATTGAGCTGTGACATTGGAAATAGCTCAATTTGAGGTGCAATTTTTTTGCGTGCGGCAAACTTTAAAAGTTGGCGTAGAGCAGCAGGTGAACCTGTAGGTGAACCAGTTACTGATTTGGCACCATCAATAAGTGAGCCGACAGAAACAGGAACAGGTTCTAGTGTGAGCCCTAAGAAGTGCAAAGAACCGTTTGGTGCTAGCGTAGAAATGAAAGCACGCCAATTTAAAGTCACATTCACGGTACTCAGCAATAAATCAAATTTACCCTTTTGAGCTTTTACCACTTCTGTATCGCGGCTATTCACCACATGGTTGGCTCCCATTGCTTTGAGTTCTTCGGTTTTATCTGGGTTAGAACTAAACGCCGTAATTTCACAGCCCCACGCTTTAAGAAGCTTAATGGCTATATGACCCAAACCACCAATGCCAATCACACCCACGTGATGTGTTGCCTGTATTTTGTGTTTGAGTAGTGGATCAAAAACGGTAATTCCGCCGCAAAGTAAAGGGCCTGCACTTTCTGGGTCTAAATCTTCGGGAAGGGGAATGGCCCATTGCCAGCCTGCACGAACTTTATCGGCAAAGCCACCCGCATGTCCCACGATTGTTGCGATATTTTCGCCCGTACAAAGTACTTGTTGACCACCAATACACTCATCACAGGCTTGGCAACTTTCAGCGGTCCAGCCAATACCGACACGTTGCCCAATTTGTAGTCCTTTGGCTTCTGAGCCTAAAGCAACAATTCGTCCAATAATTTCATGGCCTGCAACTACAGGGTACACGGTTGAGCGCCATTCATTATTTAAAACAGAAATATCAGAATGACACAAACCACAGTATTCAACTTTTACCTCAACCTGATGCGGTTGTAATTCACCTGCATCAAATTGATATGGGACCAGTTTTTCACCTGCCTGCATTGCAGCATAAGCCTGAATCGTATTATTGCTCATCGGAAACTCCTTAAGCGGATTTGAACCGTTCTGGTGGGTTATGAAGCTTTAAATTGACAATCATTTTCATGGTCATTGACCATACCCACTGCCTGCATAAACGCATAGCAGGTGGTTGGACCAACAAATTTGAAACCATTTTTTTTAAGCGTTTTGGAAAGTTTTAGGCTGAGCTCAGTTTGAGCAGGGGCCTTGCGATAATCTGCAACATCATTGTGTTGAGGAGTGGCATCTACAAACTGCCAAAGCCATTTAGAAACATCACCAACTTGAGCTTTAAGGGCTTGCCAAGCAATCGCATTATCGCGAATGGCTTTGAGTTTGCCTAAATGACGAATTAAGCCTGCATCGGATAGTTTTGTTTCTAAAAAGTCATCCGTAAATGCGGCAATGTCAGCAATAGGATGATTAAAAAAGTGCTGACGGTAGCTTTCTCTTTTTTTCAGTACGGTAATCCAAGATAGGCCTGCTTGTTGCCCTTCAAGACAGAGCATTTCAAATAATCGGGCTTCGTCGTGTTCTGGTTTGCCCCATTCTTCATCATGGTAAGCAATATAGAGTGGATCATCGGAACACCATCCGCAGCGTTGAGTTTTCATGATGATGCTCCTTATATTTATCTTGGTATTTTAGAGTTTGAATGGTACCCATTCATTTGGGCGAGTATCCCAATAATACAGTTCAGCTTGAGTTAAGTCTTCAAACTTTAGCCAAAAGTCTTTGCCAACTTTATCTGAAAAACCGGTACTGATCAGTAGGGCATCATCACTGATTTCCATGATCCAGCCTTGATAGCTATTGCCATTTAAAATGATCTTTTGCTGGTTGCCAGACTCGGCAAACTCTACTAAGCGATTGATCAGCGCTTCCGACATAAAATGTTCCTAGCGTAAATATGAATAAGGATTAACAGCACCACGACCTTTACCATCTAAGTAAAGACCATAATGAAGATGAGGTGAAGTATAACGTGCATTGCCCGTGTTGCCGACATAGCCAATTAAATCACCTTTTTTGACATAGTCACCTACGTTTAAGCCACGTTTATGTCCATCAAGATGAGCATAATAATGCCATGTTCCTGCTGGGCCTAAAATCCAGATGACTTTGCCACCGAGGTTATTATTACGAAGATCGGCAATGAGCCCTTCAGTTGCACTGTACACTTTGGTTCCACGTGGAGCCAAAATATCAATTCCTTCGTGGCTACGGCCCTGACTCCGAGCAGCTCCCCATGTGTCTTTTAGCTCATCTCGATCGACACCTTTTACCGGAACAGGAAGCCGACTTGGAAGCTGCATACTCTTGAGTTTGCTAACTTGGGCTGGTGAAAGCGGGGCAGGTTTTTTAGGCGCACTGGCACAGGCTGCCAATAGAATAATGAGAAAACCAAGTGAGAGATGGGAAACTAAACGTCGCACAAAATACTCCCTGTCACAGCCATATCAAAATTATTTTGCTCACTATGTCATGAACGGCTTGTCGAGATCAATTTTTTCATAGCAGTTGGAACACCTTTAGCAATAGCTTGTTCTGGACTCAGCCATTGGCCTTCAAGTTCAATCGCCAGATGTTCTTTTTGATCAGGTTCCACGTGGAACACATGAGCATTAAGTAACCATGTGAAGTGAGTAAAGCTATGACTGATCTGAAAAGTTTGTGGTTGAGGTTGTAGCTTAAATTGCTGACTTAATTTCAAGCGTTCATGTTCATTTTCTAAAATAGGTAAACAAAATAAACCGCCCCATAGACCATGAGCTTGGCGTTGCTGCCAGAACCATTCATCTTCGCACTGAATAATAAGAACATCTGCCGTTTTAACAGGCGGTGTTTTTTTCGGTTTTTTAAAAGGTAATTCTTGTTCTAAACCTTGCTGATAAGCCTGACAATGAGCTTGCATTGGGCAATATAAACAAAGAGGTTTTTTAGGCGTACAGATGGTCGCACCCAAGTCCATAATTGCTTGAGTGTAGTCATGATTGCGTTGGGTGGGACAAAGCTCTTCAGCCAGTTTCCACATTTCACGTTCGTGCTGTGGTTTGCTTAAGTCATCTTCAATGGCAAAGAAGCGAGCTAAAACGCGTTTCACATTGCCATCCATAATCACGCCATACTGACGTAAACCTAAAGACATGAGTGCACCTGCGGTCGAGCGACCAATGCCGGGTAGTGCAATCCATTCTTCTAGGGTTTCAGGAAATTTGCCTTGCTGTGCTACAAGGCCGGCAGCTTTATGCAAATTACGGGCACGAGCGTAATAGCCAAGACCTGCCCAATAAGGAGCTACTTCATCCCAAGTTGCATGACCTAAAGCTTCTACTGTTGGGAAGCGCTCCATAAAGCGGTCAAAATATTGCAGAACTGTTTTTACCTGAGTTTGCTGTAACATAATTTCAGAAACCCAGACTTTGTATGGATCATCTGCGACTTGCCAAGGCAAATCATGCCGACCATGTTGATCGAACCAGTTTAAGAGGGCAGCAGAAAAAGAAAATTCAGGCATGAACAGCTATAGAAGAAAAGTAAGGGCTAAATTATAGCTGAAATTTGGGTGAAATTTTGTTTAAAGCAACCGAAGAAAGTGGACATATGAAAACAGGGACTACATTAAAAATGTAGTCCCTGTTCTATGAGTAAAAAGGATTAATCCTTTTGTACACCCCAACGTTGATCAAGTTTCAACGGTTGATTTTTGTAGTATGGAATGACATGAATGTGAAAATGGTCAGAAGTCTGTCCAAACACTTCACCATCATTAAAGCCAATATGGAAACCGTCTGGCTGATGGCGAAGCTGGGTTTCATGACGGGCAATTTCAAGAAGTGTCAGTAAGCCTTGATGTTCTTTAGAAGTAATATCAAAAAACGAGCTGACATGGCGTAGCGGAGTCACTACACAGTGACCTTTAGACAACGGATTTGGGTCTGGTAAAATTACAGCAAATTCATTCTTATCAATGATGTCATATTCATCAAAATCGCAATACGGACATTTCTTGTCAGTCATTGTTGTATCCTCTCATGTTATTCCATTAAACCCCGAGTGCGGGAAATAAGACTAGGCTTTGCTCTAGCTCAACGGGAGTATATTTATTGAAGTATGGTTTAAAAAATACAGTAAAAATATTGCAAAGTCATAAACATTTAAGGGAGCAAATGCGAAAAATGCCATTTGCTCCAAATTTGCTTCTTTTATTTTAAAGTACGTTCTAATAAAGCGTACATTTTAGCAAGGCCTTGTTTCTCCGCTTCGCTGTTGTAGCCAAGGTCTACACCATTCGCTTTAGCTCTTTCATCTGCAAGCGGGTTACTAAAGCCATGTTTAGCATCTTTTAAAACCACTACCTCATGTTTAACCTCAGCAGCTTGCATCTCTTTTTCAAAATTAGCAACATCTTCTAAGGTGACCATGCTGTCTAGTTCACCATGTAGAACCAATACCTCGCCTTGAATGTTGCCTTTTTGAGCAGGAGCCTTAGGAGTTAATGTACCATGGAATGTCGCAGTTGCTTTGAGGGGAGCACCTGAGCGAGCTAGATCGAGTACCACTTTGCCACCATAGCAAAAACCTACCGCTGCAAGTTTTTCACTGTTCACTTCTGGTTGAGCAGCTAAAGTTTGAAGCCCTGCGTTGGCACGATCAGTCACAGTGTCTAGATCTTCAAATGTCTGCATCATCCATTCATAAGCTTGAGCTGCAGTCGTTGTTACTTTTTTATCGCCATACATGTCAATTGCAAGTGCAGCATAACCGTGTTCAGCAAGTTCACGCGCACGTTGTTCAGTGTATTCGTTACGACCCCACCACTCAGGACCAATAATGACACCTGGTACAGGTGTTTCACTTTCTGGAGCCGCAAAGTAACCAATTAAATGGCTACCATCTGGTGCAGTATATTGAATTTCACGGGTTTTAATTGCTGTACTCATGACATTAATCCTGAAATTAAATTCGATTTAAATACGCTTGATTAAAGCATAAAAAATAAAAGCCATATAAATAACTATGTAAAAAACTACATCAAAAGAAAAGCATAGAAATATTTATGCAATAAAAAAAGAAGGAACGAGTTCCTTCTTTTTGATATGGTCATGATTAAATTAAGTTCGGCCTCGCGAAATAAAACCAATAACAGCGAGAATTACAGCGATCACTAATAAAATCACGGCAAAGTCTTTAGATAACCCTGCAACACCACCAAACCCTAATAGACTGGCAATGAGTGCAATCACTGCAAAAATTATTGCCCAACGGAACATATGCTGTCCTCCTTATTTTTCATTGTCTTTTTACTATATAGCGTGTTTTTTGCACGAAATGTGTCGTTTATGTGGTTGAAATGTATATTAAACAATCATTTTGTGATGCCAAAAATACGGCTTCTTTTCTTAAGACCAGCGTACTTCAATGCTATAATCTGATTTTGCTTGATCTATATAGCCGTTAAAATCTTATGTCTACCGAGACCTCACTTCGTCCATTGTTTTGGAAAAATTATACGCTAGAGCAACTGACTCAGGCTGAGTGGGAGGCACTGTGTGATGGATGCGGATTGTGCTGTTTGGTCAAGCTAGAAGATGAAGATACACATGAAGTTGCGTACACCAAAGTGGCGTGCAAGTTACTTGATTGCAATACTGGACGTTGTTCTGACTACCCAAACCGTCAGCAGCAAGTACCCGACTGTTTACAACTAACACCGGAAACTTTAAAAACCATACACTGGTTGCCATCGAGCTGTGCCTATAAACGTTTGAATGAAGGCAAAAATTTACCTTCTTGGCACTATTTAAATACGGGTTCCAGACAAAGCATAGTGAAAGCGAAAAAGTCGGTAGCAGGGCGTTGTATTCCTGAAACTGATGTACATGAAGATGATATCGAAGATTATGTGGTGCGTTGGGTGCGTTAATACGCTCCCGATGAGCATTTTTAATTACAGCGTATAATAAAGTAACATTTTTATCGTAAATTTTTTAATCATCTCCGTTATATAAAAATAAAAGCAAAAGGAGATAAAAATGATGAGACGATTAGCAGCCCCCTTATTATGTAGTAGTTTCTTCTTGTTAATGGCCTGTGGCTCTAATAATACTAATTCAAAAAGTCCTGAACAAAATACAACTACAAAAACAGAGCAGACCAGTGCTGCCAAACAAACTTATCAGGTCGAGGCAGTCGCACATTTTAAAGAGCCTTGGGCGATCACCAGTTTGCCTGATCAACGCTTATTGGTGACTGAACGGCAAGGTAAGCTAAAAATTTTTAATCCACAAAATAAACAGATGTTGGATGTCCAAAGTATTCCAGCCGTAAGTTATGGTGGGCAGGGCGGTTTAGGTGATGTAGCCTTGCACCCGGACTTTGCCAAAAATCACTGGATATATCTTAGTTATGCAGGCAAAGGGCAAGGTGGGTCTGGTGCAGTGATTTCACGTGCAAAATTAGATTTATCTAACCCTAATCAACCAAAACTCACCGATATAAAGCAAATTTGGCAGCAAGTACCTAAAGTGTCAGGACAGGGCCATTATGGGCATCGTATGCTTTTTGGCGCAGATGGTAAGCTGTGGGTGAGTTCAGGTGAGCGTCAAAAGTTTGACCCTGCCCAAAATATGAAAAGTAACTTGGGTAAAATCTTGCGTTTAAATGATGACGGTTCAGCAGCCTTAGGTAACCCTTTTTATGAGCAAGGCGGTGTCACTGCTGAAATATGGTCACTTGGACATCGTAACCCATTAGGAATGGCCTTTGACCGTAAAGGACAGCTATGGGTGGTTGAGATGGGGCCTAAAGGTGGTGATGAGCTTAATATTATTACCAAAGGCGAAAACTATGGTTATCCGATTGTTTCAAATGGAGATCATTATTCAGGGCAGCCTATTCCAGATCATCACACGCGCCCAGAGTTTAAAGCACCAGAAATTGACTGGACTCCTGTAATCTCACCGTCGAGCTTAATTATTTATCGCGGACAACAATTTCCTGCATGGCAAAATAAAGCTTTAATTGGCGGGTTATCTTCAGAAGCAATTGTTGTTGTAGATTTAGAGCATAAGCCCGTAAAAGAAGTACAAAGATTAGAGATGAAGCAACGTATTCGTGGGTTACATGAAGCACAAGACGGTTCAATTTGGGTAATTGAAGATGGCCCCAATGCTCGTTTACTCAAGCTGAGTAAGAAACCCTCTTAATGCTAGGAAATACCCTGTAAATAAAGGATGTGTCTCATAGATTCAAATTGTAGATTTCTGTGAGACACAATAGACTATAGTGAAAAGACGATAAAGCTATTTGAGATGTCAGACACCCATATTCCACTTCCTGAACGCCTGCGCCCGAGAGACTTGTCTGAAATTATTGGGCAAGATCATTTGTTAGGTGAACATGCGCCCTTACGTCAAATGATTGATCAGGGACATTTGCCTTCTATTATTTTTTGGGGGCCGCCAGGCGTCGGTAAAACGACAATTGCTTTGCTTTTAGCTCAGGCAATAGATCGTCCATTTGTGAGCTTATCTGCGCTAAATACGGGCGTAAAAGAATTACGTGAAGTGATTGCAGAAAGTGGTGACTTACTGACACCTGTAGTTTTTATTGACGAAATCCATCGCTTTAATAAATCACAGCAAGATGCATTATTAGGTGCCGTAGAAAAAGGTAAAATTACCTTAATTGGCGCCACCACTGAAAACCCGTCTTTTGAAGTCAATAGTGCACTTTTATCACGCTGTCAGGTCTATACCTTAAACAGTTTAGACAGTGAGGCAATTCAGACGCTACTTAACAATGCACTCCAAAACGATAGATTTTTAAAAGAACGCTATATTCATATTGAAGAGTATGATGCTCTTTTACAGTTTGCAGCAGGTGATGCTCGTAAGGCACTCAATTTACTTGACTTAATTGCAAGTACTTTTGAGCCCGAAGTTGAAAATACCATTACCAATGCGGTTGTAGTAAAAGTCGCTCAGCAAAATATTGCGCGTTATGACAAATCGGGTGAACAGCATTACGACCTCGTTTCTGCCTTTATCAAATCGATTCGTGGTAGTGATCCAGATGCGGCTTTGTACTGGATGGCACGGATGCTTAAAGGTGGGGAAGATCCGGTTTTTATTGCAAGACGTATGTTGATTGCCGCTTCAGAAGACATTGGAAACTCGAATCCAAATGCACTATTGCTTGCAGGTGAATGTTTCCGTTCTGTACAGGCGGTGGGAATGCCTGAGGCTCGAATTATTTTGGGTCAAACAGCAGTTTATTTAGCGACCAGTGCAAAAAGTAATAGTACTTACCTCGCAATTAATAAGGCCTTGGAACTTGCTGAGAAAACGGCAAATTTACCAGTACCTTTACACTTGAGAAATGCGCCAACCAAACTGATGAAACAGCAAGGTTATGGAATTAATTATCTCTATCCTCATGACTACCCAGAGCACTTTGTGTTGCAAGACTACTTGCCACCTGAGTTAAAGGGAACCAAACTCTATGAGTCGGCAAGAAACAAGCGTGAAGTTGAAGGTGAACGCCTACAACAACGCAGATGGCAGCAGGAACAATAGTTTTATTGTTTCCTGCTATTGTTCCAATTCTTCAGTCACTTGACCATAAATCAGCAGGGTAAACACGCCTGTACCACCAATAATATTGCCAATGGTGGTTGGAATCAGGAAATTAAACATATATTCACCAAGAGAAGCTTCTCCTTGCCAGACCAGATAGGACATTTCGGTAGAGCCAACGACCACATGGGTAAAGTCGCCTAGTCCTATTAGATAAGTCATGAAAAAGATGACTAGGAATTTATTGCTGACGGAAGGTAGCATCCAGACCAATGCAGCAATTAAAAGTCCAGACATAACCCCTTTAAGCAAGTTTTGGATGGCGGAAAAAGACGCAACATGATGTGCGAGCTCATCTAGGGCTTTGTCAATGTTTGGAGTAAACAAGTCGGTGGTCAGGAAGAATAAACTCGCCAAACCTGTTCCAATGATATTGCATAGAATCACGATTCCCCATAGACGGCCTACAGCTCGTAATTTGTCTAAGGTAAAGGGCTTAAATAGGGGCACAACTGTAGTAATAGTATTTTCGGTAAAGAGCTGCATGTGTCCTAAAATAGCGATCAGGAATCCAATGGTATAACCGAAATTGGTAATTAAATCGGTCCAGATGGCATCAGTTGGGATATAAGAAGCAATAATCGCTTTAAATACAAATGAAAAACTGATGACTAGACCTGCTGCAATGCCTGAAAAGATGAGTGCGGCTGTTGGGCGATCTAACTCTTCGGCACCATCACGGCGAATAATTTCATATACTAAACGGGGCGACAGTTTCTCGTGTTCTTCAACTGCCATTTTTTCACGCCAGCTTAGGGTTTGATCGACTTTCTCTTCTTCTAGTTCATGGTCCATCAGGTTTACTCCTCACTGAATATTTATATTTATCGTTTTTTATTTATTGTTAAGGCAGTGTTCAGGATAAATCTAGAAGATTCCTACCAGCTTTATGTGTTTTTTTATAAATTGAACACTCGGGGGGGTAAGCGAACTAGAACAATAATGCGTGAAGAAAAGAATCGACCAGACCTGATAGAAAAGTTAAGTATAAGAAAAGATAGCAAACTCAATCAGCCTGCTATAAAAAGTGTAACGTTGAAGCTAAGCGCTTGTAGTCATGAAAATGGCAACAATAATTAAAACAAGGTATATGCTCTCAAGGTACGTATGAGTTTCATATAGTCGCCTTGGGAAGCTTCAGAAATGACAGTTTCGACTTCAGCTTGGCTCCATCCTTGCTTTAAGGCAGAGTGGCTAAAATTAGATAAAATTACTAATGGATTTTCACCAAAATGGATTGGATGATTCATTAATCTCTTTTCAGGCTTAAATAGTTCCATAGACTCATCCTATTTAAAAATTTAATTATTGTGATGCAATTTATATTTTTTTTGATTTTAGTGCCTTGTTTTGAGATTGTGCAAGTCATAATTTAATTAAATATACAAATCTGTCTACTTTTCCTAAATTCTTGGGTGCTGAAAATAAAAAAACCGAGCTGAAATGCTCGGTTTTTTATAAAGTTGAGCTGATTAGATGTCAGATAAATCTACGCCTAAACGAGCAGCAACTTCTTCATAAGCTTCAACAACACCGCCTAAGCCTTGACGGAAACGGTCTTTGTCGAGTTTTTTCTTAGTATCTTTGTCCCATAAACGACAACCGTCTGGAGAGAATTCGTCACCAAGTACGATACGATCATGGAAAACACCAAATTCAAGTTTGAAGTCCACCAAAATCATGTTGCCTTCAGCAAATAATGCTTTTAATACATCATTTACTTTATAAGTTAACACTTTCATTTGTTCTAACTGTTCAGCAGTTGCCCAACCTAAAGCAATCGCTTGAGATTCGTTAACCATTGGATCGCCTAGGCCATCATCTTTGTAGAACAATTCAAATGTAGGAGGAGTTAACTCTTTACCTTCTTCTACACCTAAACGACGGCATAGAGAACCTGCTGCATAGTTACGGATTACACATTCAACAGGAATCATTTGAAGTTTTTTAACAAGAACTTCAGTTGGAGAAAGCAATTTTTCAAAATGCGTTTCGATACCCGCTTCAGCAAGTTTTTCCATGATGAAGGCGTTAAAACGGTTGTTCACCTTGCCTTTACGATCTAGTTGTTCGATTTTTTCGCCATTGAACGCAGAGGCATCATCACGAAAGACTAAAATCAGATGGTCGGCATTGTCTGTTTCATATACAGATTTTGCTTTACCAGTATAGAGCAAGGTTTGTTTTAACATGAGGGAACCTTTTTTAAAAAAAATGCCTAGTAAACGACTAGGCTGGCCAATTTTGGTAAATCTGGTTTAACACTTCTGCGGCAACATCAGGGCTAGCAAAAGTGTTATCTGGATTAAATAGAGCAAGGCTATGACTAGAGCCAACACCAGTGAGCTTAAGCACATATGTATTGTCATTTACTTTAATCGTCGCTTGATTGTTACCTTGAGCGATGACGTTGTAATTTAACGTGCTTAACGTAGCTTTGGTGTATTGCCAAATCTCGGCAGTACTTCCATCAATTTTTAACAGTGGATTTTTATTACCATCTGTCACAAGTTGAGGGCGACCAAGCGCACTACCTGTTTGAGCAGATGCATCTGCTGTCGTATCAGTTTGAAGTGGTTCAGGACGTGGCAATGCAAAACGATTGCCACGCTTGTTTTCAAACTTCGGTGCGTGATCGATAGCAAGCTGGTCTACTGTTGGTGCAGGATACAAAGGTGTCGCTGGTCGTACAGTTGCATCAGCAGGGTACTCAAGTGGGGCGAGTTGCTTTGCATTTTTATAATCTAAAGAGTGATTATTGAGTGCGAAGCGACCACAGCCAGCTAAACTTAAGGCTGAAACTGCAAGGACTAAACCAAGACGTAATTGCATCATAAATTGCTCTTATTAAATAATTCCCGCATCTTTTAGGGCATTGCGGAGAGGTTCGCGATATTGCTCAGCGAGAGGAGTGAGTGGTAAACGAATACCAGTATCAATCAGTCCCATCTCATGTAGTGCCCATTTCACAGGAATTGGGTTTGATTCGCAAAATAGAATATTGTGTAAATTTGCAATCTTATTGTTAAGCGTCTTTGCTTGTTGCTCATCTTTTGCAATTGCAACCGCACATACTTCGCTCATTGCTTTAGGTGCAATGTTTGCAGTAACCGAGATATTACCGTCTGCGCCAAGAAGCATAAGTTCCCATGCAGTTTCATCATCACCTGAGTACACAGCCATCTTGCCGTTTAAAGCATCAATTAAAGCTTTACCGCGCGGTACGTCACCTGTTGCATCTTTAATGCCGACAATATTTGGAATTTCCGCTAAACGAACAGCTGTATCGTTTGACAAATCTACACCTGTACGACCAGGTACGTTGTAAAGAATAAGCGGTAATTCAACAGCTTCAGCAATCGCTTTATAGTGTTGGTAAAGGCCTTCTTGAGTCGGCTTATTATAGTATGGGGTTACAAGTAAAGCTGCATCTGCGCCAAGGTCTTTGGCAGCTTTAGTTAATTCGATTGCTTCACGGGTTGAGTTTGCACCAGTACCGGCAATAATTGGAATACGTTTGTTGGCTACACGAATAATTTCTTTAATAACCTGTGTGTGCTCTTCCATGCTCAATGTTGAGGCTTCGCCGGTTGTACCGACGGCTACAATACTGTTTGTACCTTGTTCTATGTGCCACTCAACCAGCTTCTCAAGACTCTTCCAATCTACACCGCCATCTTTCAACATGGGAGTGACGATTGCGACGATTGAGCCTTGAATGGTCTGTGCTTGCTGAGTCATTTTAAAAAATATCCTATTTATCCATCCGAATCTGAGGTAAGAAAAACAAAATGTGGGATGGTTGCAGTATTTTGATTGTCCAGTTCTAACAATAACAGATTGTTGAATGACAATTATGCAAATTATGACTGATCAGACGCATAAGAACAATATGCTTGACTGATAAACCCTATGTAAACTTGAGCAAAACATAGAATGCCAATTTGATCATTTCAAGTAAAAGACAGTAAAAATGAGAATATGGTGCAATTCTTCCAACCTCTACTTAACACGGTCTTTTTTATGGCAAGATAAAATGCATATTTCTCCCGAATGGGACTTAAGATGGCATGAAAATGAATAAACAACCACAAAATTCGGCTTTAGTCGTAGTTGATGTGCAAAATGGTTTTACCCCTGGTGGAAACCTAGCAGTTGCCGACGCCGATACGATTATTCCAACCATTAACCAATTGGCAGGTTGTTTTGAAAATGTAGTCCTCACTCAAGACTGGCATCCGGATAATCATATTTCTTTTGCAGCCAACCATCCGGGCAAGCAGCCATTTGAAACGATTGAACTGGATTATGGATTACAGGTGCTTTGGCCTAAGCATTGTATACAAGGCACACATGATGCCGAATTTCATCCGGATTTAAATATCCCGACAGCTCAACTGATTATCCGAAAAGGTTTTCATGCTCATATTGATAGTTACTCGGCTTTTATGGAAGCTGACCACTCAACAATGACAGGTTTAACGGGATATTTAAAAGAACGTGGTATTGATACGGTCTATGTGGTCGGAATTGCCACAGACTTTTGTGTCGCATGGACTGCTTTAGATGCGGTTAAGCAAGGCTTTAAAACTTTAGTGGTTGAAGATGCGTGCAAAGGTATTGATCTTAATGGTTCATTAGAACAAGCGTGGCAAACTATGCAGCAACAAGGTGTTGTTCGTATTCAATCGACTGATCTGTTGAATGAATGCTAGAGATACTGATTTTGATGCTTGGACTTTAATTGCGATTTGGTATGGATGAACAGTATGTCTGCATTACTCCGTTTTACTCAGTTTGTTCAAAAGACGTTTGCCCTATGGGTAATTATTTTTGCAGCTCTGGCGCTATGGCAGCCTGAATTTTTTGTTTGGCTGAAAGCTTATATTCCATGGATTTTGGGCATTATTATGCTTGGCATGGGAATGACCATGACCGTTGATGATTTTAAAGGGGTTCTACAAAGCCCTAAAGCCGTGTTAATTGGGGTTGTCGCGCAGTTTGTGGTGATGCCGGGCTTGGCATTTATTTTATGTAAATTATTTAATTTGCCTCCTGAAATTGCGGTCGGCGTTATTTTAGTCGGTTGTTGCCCAGGAGGAACAGCTTCAAATGTCATTACCTATATGGCCAAAGGCAATGTGGCTTTATCGGTCGCCTGTACCTCGGTATCAACACTCTTGGCTCCTGTGTTAACGCCTACAATTTTCTATCTACTTGCCAGCCAATGGCTAAAGATTGACGCGGCTTCGATGTTTATTTCGATTTTGCAGGTCGTACTACTTCCGATTGTGATTGGGCTAATTTTGCGAACTTGGCTTAAACGTCAGGTTGAATCCTATATTCAAGTCATGCCATTAGTTTCAGTGATTGCAATTGTAGCGATTGTGGCAGCCATTATTGGTGGCAGTAAAGCAGCTATTTTACAGTCGGGTTTGCTCATTTTGGCGGTAGTGATATTGCATAATGGGCTTGGATATTTATTAGGTTTTGCCGCAGCGCGTTTCTTTAAATTGCCTTATGTGGACAGTAAAGCAATTGCGGTAGAAGTAGGAATGCAAAACTCAGGCTTAGGCGTGGCGCTTGCAGCAGTGCATTTTGCGGCTTCCCCGATTACTGCCGTACCAAGTGCTATTTTCAGCCTTTGGCATAATATTTCTGGTCCTGCACTTGCGACTTATTGGGCAAGTAAACACAAACAAGAATAACTATATAAACGATATACATTAGAAAAGAAGGCCAAACGGATAGTTTGGTCTTTTTATTTAAAGCACTTTTTATTTGAGCTGAATTTAAAACTGGTATGTCTTTTGCTTCGAATTGATGCACTAAAAATAACGTGAATATCAACATAAATCGCAAAGAAAAAAATAAGGCATTTTTTTGATGAACCAGATTTTTAAATTATTTATTCCCATGCTCTCTAGCAATTTGATTCTAATTTTAAGTGGATTGATTGATATTGCTTATGTAGGGCATTTTAGTAATGACCATGTTGCCGCCTTATCGGTGTCCTTATCTTTATATACAGTGGTTTATGTCATTGGAATGGGGATACTGCAAGGTGTGATGCTTAAGCTCTCGGAAGCTTATGGTTGCCATAACATACCACGTATTCGTCAAATTTTTATTCAAGGCGTTTGGCTGATGTTAGGTTCGGCATTGGTGAGTATTGCCTTGCTTTACTTGTTCCGTGATCTACCAAAATTATTTGGTGCATCTGAACATGTCGTTTCAATTACTAAAAACTGTATTTGGGCTTTGGTATTTATTTTACCTGCCCATTTATTGATGCGCTTATTTACAGCTTTGTCTCAGGTCACTGAAAATGCGTATAAAGTTTTATTATCAGATAGTCTTTTCTTCATTCTTAAAATTATTTTGTCTTATCTTCTGATTTATGGTGTCGCTTTATTTTCAATTCCGCCACTCGGGGCGATAGGGGCGTTGTTAGCCACTATCATTGTACGGTGGTTTATGTTGGCCGTTTATTACCTGTTTTTTCTAGAGAAAAGGTACATCTTTATTGAACATCCAGAACGGTCAGATGAAGATAGCCGGCAAAGACTGCGTATGATTTTAAAAATAGGGATACCTACTGCGATCATGGCGTTGATGGACGTTGTTGCATTTTGTTCAGTTGCTATTCTGATTTTGCCTTTCGGGAGTGTGGTGTCTGCAGCCCATCAAATTGTCGCGAGCACTGGCGGTTTCATGTTTATTTTTCCTTCATCAATTGCCTCGGCTTATAGCATTTTGGTGTCAAGAACTATGGGCAGCGGAAACATGGAAGAAGCAAACAAAATTGCCATACAAAGTATATGGGTCATTATGGCAGTAAGCGGCAGTCTATCCCTGTGTTTATGGCTGGAGAGGGACTTAATTGTCACGTTATATTCAGATGATTTGGCTGTTCAGATTTTGGCTGCATCACTGCTGTTGATTGTCTGTATGTCTCACTTTCTAGATGGCTTAATGACGTTATTGACCTCTTTGCTGCGTTGTTGGGATGTGTCGATTTTACCAATGCTGATTTTCTTGGTCGTGGTGTTATGTTTCGGATTAGGCGGTGGTTGGTGGATGGCTTATAAAGGGCTGCACTGGGGGAGTCACTCTATATCTGCAATGGGAATTTATGGTTTCTGGAGTATGGCTGCCATAAGTTATTCAGTGGCTTGTGTATTGAGTGCCTTCTGTTTTCGTTTTAGAAAGCAATTAAGAGGTTTTTGATTAGGTAAATCAACACAACCTTAAAAAGGATGTGCTGCTAACCATTCTTCAATCTCATTTTCAGAAATCACTTCAAAACCATGGCGCTGTAACAGTGCTGTGGTAATCCCAACACCCGTAATTTTCTCGCCTTGAAAAGTACCGTTATAAATTTTTTGACTACCGCAAGACGGACTATTTTCTTTTAAAACCACACAAGTTGCTTGTATTTGCCGTGCAATGTCTAAAGTACGGTAGGCGCCTTTTAAATATAGCTCTGTTACATCTAAACCAGATGAATCCAGGATTTTTGCCTTGCCATCAAGCACATCTTGACCCGTACCCCCAACAATTTCTGCAGGTAACCTTGGAGTAGTAAAACCACCTAATAACTCTGGACAAAGTGCATGCGCTTTTTTATTTAAAAACAACTGCTTAAGTTTAGTGTGTAAGCAAGAGCGGCCATCGTAGCGTACAGGCTCCCCAATTAAACAGGCACTAATTAAAAGCATGATTTTTCCGCCCTTAGAACTTTAAAAGCCATGTGAGTGTACCCAATGATTTATAAAATATGAAATCTAAAACAAGCACAAACAAACGAAGTAATTTGATTAATAAATTACACAATTCATAATTAAATTATGTATTGCATAATTTAATTGTTTTTAGTAGCATCTGTCTTAAGGTAAATGGCCATTGGAGGTCCAACAAGGATGTTGGCCTCCATAAATCTAGGAATAACTTTAGGAAAAGACGATTTTTAAAGGTTTATTGAAAAATCTCAATCGTACTTTTAGATAAGAAAGGACAGTGTGTATGGAAAACAAACACCATATAGAAGGGAAATTAATCATCGGCTTTGCGCTCACTCAATCTTCGTTTTAGTTATTGGTTTTTTTCTCATAGGATGCGTTGGGCTAAGGCATTTTGACGGTTCAAACACACTCCCAGCAAATGCGTATTCTATAGAGAAAGGAGCTGACCAGATCAGCATGAGAAGTAAACGGATCAGGTAATTACCAGAGGGAAACTAGATGGATATTTTAGAGAACCCATTAGAATTATGCGGTTTTGCATTTATTGAGTTTGTTTCAAAAGAAAATGAATTAGATCCAATTTTTGAAACAATCGGCTTTTCAAAAGTAGCCAAGCATAAATCGAAAAAAGCGTACTTATGGCGTCAAGGAAATATCAATATTATCCTGAATTATCAGCCAGAATCTTATGCTTCATTCTTTTTTAATGAGCATGGTCCATCTGCTTGTGCGATGGGATTTAAAACTCGTGATGCAGCAAAAGCTTTTAAAAAGGCGGTTGAACTTGGTGCAGAACCAATGTACTCAAAAGTTGGGCCAATGGAGCTTAACATTCCGGCAATTAAAGGTATTGGTGGCATGCCAATCTTCTTGGTTGACCGCGATATTTATGAAAATGACTTTGTTTTCTTCGATGATGCGCAGCGTAACCCTGAAGGTGCGGGTTTAAAAGAAATTGATCACTTAACGCATAACGTCTACAAAGGACGTATGGAGTATTGGGCAAACTTCTACGAGAAGATTTTCAACTTCCAGGAAATTCGTTATTTCGACATTAAAGGTGAATATACAGGTTTAACCTCTAAAGCATTAACTGCACCAGATGGCATGATTCGTATTCCTTTAAATGAAGACTCAGACAAGGGTAACGGCCAAATTGCAGAATTCTTAGCTGATTTTAATGGCGAAGGTATTCAGCATATCGCGTTTATTTGTGATGACTTAATTTCGACTTGGGATAAGTTAAAAGGCCTTGGTCTTAAGTTTATGACACCACCGCCAAATACGTATTATGAAATGCTTGAAGAGCGTTTACCTGAACATGGTGAACCAACTGAAGAGTTAAAACAACGCGGTATTTTATTAGACGGCAGTACTAAAGATGGCCAGAAGAAGCTTTTATTACAAATCTTCTCTGAAAATATGATTGGGCCAGTCTTCTTCGAATTTATTCAACGTAAAGATGACGACGGTTTCGGTGAAGGTAACTTCAAAGCACTGTTTGAATCGATTGAACGTGACCAGATTCGCCGTGGTGTGCTCGAAGCAAAATAAGTTTTGCTTTGTCTCTAATCTAAAAAAACCAAGAGCAATGCTCTTGGTTTTTTTATGGCTATTGATTAGCTGATTAGCGGCTTTTAATATATTGATTAATTGAATTAATCTCATTTTTAAGTGTTTCAATAATTTTACTTTGTGGATCGACGGGTAAAAACATCTCGCTATCAAGCGCCACAATACAAAACTCAATCCCTTGGTTTGAGTTAAATACTGGCAGGCCTACTGCGTTAATACCGGTAAGTAAATCACCTTTCGCCGCAGACATTTGTTGTTGGCGGATCGTCTCTTTAAGTTCTAAAAATTCTTCCCAGTTATGTGGCGCAATGTTTAGCCCAAGTTCCTGATGTTTTTGCCACTCAGTTTCTAATAAAGGACGAACAAAATGCTCAGGAAGGTAAGAAGCAAATAAACGCCCAGCAGCAGAATTGACTAAAGGCATAATTGAGCCAACTTTGGTCACAATCGAAATTGGGTGGTTAGATTCAATCGATTGAACCACGACAGGGCCTTTGGGTGACCACTTACTAATTTGAATACCACAGCCAATTTTGCTTTGTAAGTCGTAAATTAAATGTTGTACTAACTGTAAAGTATCGCTGTGCTGAATGCAGTTTAAGCCTAAACGCCATGCTTGATCACCTAAGGCATATTGGCCATCCTCAAGCTGTTTGGCGTAATCCATGCGAATTAGGCTCACCAAGTAGCGGTGTACTTTGGCAGGATGCATCTCAAGCTTACTAGATAAGTCTTTGAGAATAATGGGTTGATTGTGCTCTAAAAGGGCATTTAGTACGGATAAGCCAACTTCAAGTGATTGAACCCCCCCAGATATTTTTTCTTCAATCATTTAAATACCCTTAATCGATTTACTTCAACAGTTAAACAGTTTTGTTCAGAACATAAATTGGCATTGATGCGTTTTACATCATGCCTGAGCCTATAGAAAAATAGAAATCACCTTTTTCTATTAGCGAAATTCACATGTTTAATAATCCACAATTTTTACAAACACCTTCATCTTACATTTATAGCGTAAATTGATAGAGGTTTAGTAGATTTAAACAATATAAATCGGCATTGATATAGAACAGTTCATTTAAACTATTCCCATCAATGCCGACTTTTAAAACGATTGCTTTGAAAGAATTACGCGCCTAATTCTTCTTCATGCAAGAAATGAGTATGGTGTGGAGCGCGTTTGGTTTTGCTCCATTCCTCTAACATTTCAGTTTTCATTTCTTCAGTAATTTTTGCAATTTTTTCTTCAGCATGTGCATCGTTATAAGTCAGTTCTAAACGATGTCCATTTGGGTCAAAGAAATAAATTGAGTGGAAGATACCATGGTTAGTAATACCTAATACTTTAACACCGTTGTCTTCCAAATGTTTTTTGGCAGCTAAAAGGGCATTTAAATCTTCAACTTCAAAGGCAATATGTTGCACCCATTGAGGCGTATTTTCATCACGGCCCATTTCTGGTTGGGTTGGCAATTCAAAAAATGCTAAAACGTTGCCTTGACCTGCATCTAGGAATAAATGCATATACGGGTCAAAAGCTTTCGTTGAAGGTACATGGTCTTCTGCAAAAGCTAAGATAAAGTCCATATTGAGCATTTTTTTATACCACTCAACAGTTTCTTTCGCATCCTTACAGCGATATGCAACGTGATGTATTTTTTTAATGGCAAATGTCATGTTGAAACTCCTTTTTACTATTCCCAATCTGGTTGTTGTTCTGGCGCCGCGTTATAGAAGGCTGGGATAGACAAACAATGTTGATAAATTGATTCAATTTTTGGAAACGCCGACAAATCAATCTTGAAGCGTTTCGCGTTGTAAACCTGTGGAATCAGGCAGCAGTCGGCAATGGTTGCGTGTTGTCCAAAGCAAAATTGTCCATTTGAATCTTGAAGTTGCTGTTCGAGTGTTTGAAAGCCTTCAAGAATCCAGTGCTGATACCAGTAATTTTTTTGTTCGTCCGAAACATTTAAATCATTTTTTAAATATTTCAGCACGCGTAAGTTATTTAACGGGTGAATATCACAGGCAATCGCCTGTGCAAAAGCACGGATTTTGGCTCTCTCTTTCACATCATTTGGAAGTAATTTGGTTTGAGGATATTGTTCATCCAGATATTCCAAAATACTTAATGACTGTGACAGGGTTAAATCGCCGTCCACTAAAGTTGGTACTAAGGCACTGCGATTTAACTTTAAATAGTCTTCAGTTTGCTGCTCATTTTTAACTAAATGAACGGGTACAGTTTCATAAGCGAGACTTTTAAGGTTGAGACCAATCCGTACTCTGTAAGCTGCAGAGCTACGAAAGTAACTATACAGCTTCATAATTAGGCTCCGAAGTTTCTGCAAAATCAAAAGTTAATGCAGGAAGTACCGTATTTCGGACTTCACCAAAACCAATACGGATACCATTTTTCTCACAGTGGCCTTTCATGATGAGTGTGTCGCCGTCTTGCAAGAAACCACGAGTTTCACCATTCGCAAGTGTTAGAGGCTTAGTGGTGTTCCAAGTCAACTCAAGCAAGCTACCATAAGAGTCAGGTGTAGAACCAGAAATAGTACCTGAACCCATTAAATCACCGACCTGAACGTTACAGCCTCCAATGGTGTGGTGAGTTAGCTGCTGAGCCATAGACCAATACATATATTTAAAATTAGTACGGCAGATCACATCAGGTTGTGTTGATTTCGGGCTTTGAATTTCAACACTCAAATTAATGTCGTAACTATTCGCGATATTTTCTTGTAGATACGCTAAAGGTTTAGGCTCTTGTTTTGGGCCTTCCACTTTAAATGGCTCAAGTGCTTCAAGCGTGACTACCCAAGGTGAGATGGCACTAGCAAAAGATTTTGAATTGAAAGGACCTAGAGGTACATATTCCCATTGCTGGATATCGCGCGCTGACCAGTCATTGAGTAATACCATTCCAAAAATATGGTCCCAAGCATTTTCAATTGAGATTGGCTGGCCAAGCTCCGTTGGTTTACCAATAACAAATGCTGTTTCAAGTTCGAAATCGAGTTTACGCGTAGCTGAGAAAACTGGACGCTCTTCATTTGGAAGTTTAATTTGTCCAGATGGACGCACGACTTGAGTGCCACTGACTACAACAGAGCTAGCACGGCCATTGTAACCAACAGGCAATTCAGTCCAGTTTGGAAGTAAGGCATTTTTAGGGTCGCGGAACATACAGCCTACATTGGTGGCATGTTCTTTAGAAGAATAGAAATCGGTATAACCAGATACTTGAAGTGGTAAATGCAAAGTAACACTGTCTTGCTTAACCAAAACTTCTTGGCGCAATGCTTCATTTTCTTGAAGCGTTAAATTATCAACTGAAAGAAGAGACTGTAGCGTTTTACGAACTTTAGACCAATTGGCTTTGCCCGATTCAATAAATTTATTCAGTGTAGGCTGGTTAAAGTATGTGTCTTGATCTGAAAGTTTTAAAAGACCATGCTTTTCAAGAGCAGCGAGATCAATGACCCAATCACCGATAGCTACACCGACCTGACGCTCGCCTTCGGCTGTTCTACTAAAAATACCATAAGGCAAATTATGAATAGTGAAATCAGATTGAGGTGAAACTTCAATAAAAGAGTTTAGTTTTTGTTCCATTTTCGCTTCCTTGTCTTCATCTCGCGTCTTATACAAATAAAAGTTCGGTCTAGGGACTGAGCTACTCAATAAGTTTTAACCGTTATTTAGATCATCTTTTTACTTATGAGTTTGATAGAGACCGAGAACAACCAATTACTTCATGGTTCTTATAATACTGAATTCATCAAATTACGCAATACATAATTTAATTACACATTGCATAATAATTGTTATTTCTTGCATTTTCTGTTTTCATGCGCGGTTGTGAGAAAAGTAACGCAATTATTTTTTCATCAATCTCTATGAAAATCCGATCAATTTATGATATACGTAATTTATTGGAAAAAAATTACGTGACAAGGATGAGAATAATCATATGTCAACACAAGAGCAAGGAAACCTGAAACATGGTTTGAGTAATCGTCACATCCAGCTGATTGCGTTGGGTGGAGCGATTGGTACAGGGCTGTTTCTTGGTATATCACAATCGATTAAATTGGCAGGTCCATCGGTAATCTTGGGTTATGCGATTGCAGGATTTATTGCTTTTTTAATGATGCGCCAGCTCGGTGAAATGGTCGTAGAAGAACCTGTAAGTGGGTCTTTTAGCCACTTCGCTTACAAATATTGGGGACCTTTTGCAGGCTTCATGTCAGGATGGAATTACTGGGTACTCAATGTACTCGTGTGTATGGCAGAGTTAAGTGCAATTGGTCTTTATATTCAATATTGGTGGCCGCAAATCCCAACCTGGGCATCTGCTCTAACGTTCTTTATTCTCATTAATGGTATCAATTTACTACATGTTAAGTTTTTTGGCGAAATGGAATTTTGGTTTTCAATTGTCAAAATCTTAGCAATTTTAGCCATGATCGGTTTCGGTTCATATTTACTTGCAACCGGCACCGCAGGGCCTCAGGCCAGTATTTCTAACCTTTGGGCATTAGGTGGTTTCTTCCCATTTGGTATTGAAGGCTTGGTTATGGCTATGGCTGTGATTATTTTTGCTTTTGGCGGTATTGAGCTTTTCGGTATTACTGCTGCTGAAGCGCGTGATCCAGACAAAACTTTACCTAAAGCTGTAAACCAGATTATCTATCGTATTTTGATTTTCTATATTGCGACACTTTTTGTTTTATTCTCATTATTTCCGTGGAATCAAATGGCAGAAGGTGGCAGTCCTTTTGTGATGGTCTTTGCCTCTTTAGATAGCCAAGGTGTTGCGACATTATTAAATTTCGTTATTTTGACAGCTGCGGTTTCCGTCTATAACGGAACCAGCTATTGCAGCAGCCGTATGCTTTTAGGCCTTGCCCAACAAGGTAATGCCCCGAAAGCTCTTGCCCGTATTAATAAACGCGGTATTCCAACCAATGCGGTTCTAGTCTCTGCATTTGTGACGGTATTGTGTGTTTTACTCAATTATATTTTCCCTGAAAAAGCATTTGGTTTACTCATGATGCTGGTAGTAGCAGCGATTGTGATTAACTGGGTAGTGATTTCATGGACACATTTAAAATTCCGTAAATTCATGCAACGTCAAGGTCAAACGACTAAATTCCCTAGCTTCATGTATCCATTTAGCAACTATCTTTGCATGGCATTCATGCTTGGAATTTTAGTTGTGATGTCTTTAACGCCAGACATGCGTGTGGCAGTTATGATGATTCCAGGATGGATTTTGTGTTTGATGGTGGCTTATCAATTTAAGCGCCGTAAAATAAAAGCTGAGCAGACTGTACATGCTTTAGAAGCCGATATGTAATTAGGTCTTAGATAGAAGCTAAAAAGGACGTATAAATACGTCCTTTTTTATTTTTTAAAATTTACAACAGAAATTAAAGGATTTAATAATTGTTATATTATAACATTTCTGAAATTAAGTGATTAAAGGCTTCCAGACGTTTAGGGAAGATAGAATATATTTATGAAGCGTTATTTAGGTTTACTCGTATTATCTCTGGTGGCTTGTAGTACTCAAACACCCCAGCCGACGATTACTCATCGCTCTCCCTCTTTGCCTCAACCATCTAAAACTGTGGTTAAAATCAAACAACAGCCTGAAGATTATATCGTTTGGATTGCTACTGCAGATCACAGACAGTCTGTACAAGCTTATAAGCAATTTCTTAAGCAAAAAGGACTTGCCGATTTAGTTCCAGACCACGAGTTATTACGTTCAGCCCGAGACTGGCAAAAATGTGGAGTTGAGCCTTACGCAGTGCCACCACGCGAGATTTGGTCCAACATTGTTCCGACGCTCAATATATTAAAAGCATTGGTTGATGATGGCGTGATTAACGATTTTGAAGTGACTTCGGTCTATCGAGCTTTAGCTTTAAACCGCTGTGCAGGTGGTGCTGATGCTTCTCGACATGTCTTTAATGCAGCACTTGATTTTAGGATTGGGCCAGAACAGCCTAGCGACTTAGACCAGTTCAATATTCAACAAACTAAAACCAAGCTTTGTCAGTTCTGGGCAACTAAAGGCCAAGCGTTTAATATGGGACTGGGTGTTTATGCTTCAGGACAAATCCATATTGATAGCCAAGGTTTTAGAGCATGGGGGCCAGACCATCATTATAGAACCTCAATTTGTCAGGGACTATAAAAGCAATTTTTTCAAACACTAAGTAATTTGGCTTAGATAAAACTGGAATAAAAACTTGATCAATAGTTATGTTATAACATAACATTATTGTGGTTTAGAAATAGATTACGCCTGTGATCTGGCCATATTTAAATGGCCAGCCATGATCAGTTTAAATATTATTCAAAGAGATCAAGCCATGCACACTGCAATCGCCAACTCATTTGCCAAGCTTCCCGTCACTGTTTTATCGGGCTTTTTGGGTGCAGGAAAAACTACATTACTCAACCATATTTTAAATAATCGCGAAGGCCGCCGTATTGCCGTGATTGTTAATGATATGTCAGAGGTAAATATTGACGCGGCATTAGTACGCGAAGGTGGGGCAGAGCTTTCAAGAACAGATGAAAAACTGGTTGAAATGAGTAACGGCTGTATCTGTTGTACGTTACGAGAAGACTTATTGGTTGAAGTGAGGCGTTTAGCCGATGAAGGACGCTTTGACCAATTGGTGATTGAGTCAACAGGCATTTCAGAACCTTTACCTGTGGCAGAAACTTTTACTTTTGAAGATGAAGATGGAAACTCACTCAATGAGTTTGCTCGACTCGACACTATGGTTACGGTAGTCGATGCTTTTAACTTTCTTAAAGACTACAGTTCAGTTGACTCCCTACAACAACGCGGCGAATCATTAGGCGAGCAAGATGAGAGAACTGTGGTTGACCTTCTTATCGATCAGATTGAGTTTTGTGATGTGATTGTACTGAATAAAATTGATTTGATTGATCAGGCTCAGCAAGATCAGCTTATCGCCATTTTAAAAACGTTAAACCCGCGTGCCCGAATTGAAATTGCTCAATTTGGAAAGGTCGCTTTAGATAAAATTTTAAATACACAGTTATTTGATTTTGATGAAGCCGCGCAAGCACCGGGTTGGTTAAAAGAGTTACGCGGCGAGCATACACCTGAAACTGAAGAGTATGGCATTAGTAGCTTTGTTTATCGTGCCCGCCGACCTTTCCATCCAGAGCGTTTTTATGATTTGGTTCAGGCTGAATGGCCGGGAGTCGTGCGTTCCAAAGGCTTTTTCTGGTTGGCTGCCGAACCGACATTGGCTTACTCATGGTCACAAGCGGGAGCAATGGCTCGACACGGTTTAGCTGGTTATTGGTGGGCAGCCGTTGCAGAAGAAGACTGGCCGAGTGACCTAGCCAGTATTGAAGAAATTAAGAAAAACTGGGATGCCCGCACAGGTGATGCGCGTCAGGAGCTGGTTTTAATTGGTATGCAAATGGATGAGCAAGCTTTAATACAACGCTTAGATAGCTGCTTGTTAAACGATGAAGAAATGGCTTTAGGACCACAAGCATGGCAGAGCTGGTCTAATCCTTTTAAGCAAGATGATGAAACGATGTTGATCGCTTAATAAAAAAGCCCCTATTTTCAAGGGGCTTATTTTTTTATGATTTATCTTTAATAAAAACCTTTCGAATGTAGCTGTTAAGCGGGGTGGAATAGTATTTTTCAATTGCTGCGCTAATGATAAAAGTCAGAACCAAATAGCCAATTAAAAGCATAATTTTAATGCTAGAGTCGGTTTGGGCTGGAATAAAAGCAACCTTCATAAGGCCCAGCACAACCAGATGAAACAAATAAGTTTCGTAACTTCTTTGCCCCAACCAGACCATCACTTTGGTAAATAGGTTATGCGCTTGTGTTTCGGAAGGATGTTGAAAACACAAAATCAGTAAGCTTGTGGCAAAAGCAAATAAGCTAATACCCCATGTACTGACTTCTTTAATGGGCGCATATAAATATAGAGCGGTCATACTCAAAATAATCAACCATGAAAGAGGTTTTTTATAGGTCCAATCTGGTCGATAGGTATGAGAAAATATCGCCGTTAAACAACCAATTGCTATACCATCAAAACTCGAAAAATAATGATATAAATAGGCACCGCTTTCTTCTCCAAAATGGAGAGACCTAAAATAAGGTCCATATAAAATCACTCCAACAAGTACAGTAATAAAGACCTTATTACTACGCGTAAGTAGACACAATAATGGAAAAACAAAGTAAAAAACTTCTTCTACAGAGAGCGACCACAACACGCCCAAAGCGTAGTTTACCCAACCAAATTTAATAATCAGGATATTCATCCAGAAGGTTAAGGCTGCAAATATGGTTAAAGGATAAGAGACCTCAATGCCATTCGGTGCTTGGTTCATAAAGGGTTTTAAGTCAAATGAACCAAGTATGCTTACACCTAAAATGAGTAATACCAGACACGGTAAAATACGTGCTGCCCGTCGGATATAAAAATGCTTGAGGTTAATTGCAGAAAATTGTTTGTCTCGTTTTAAAGTGTGATGGGTAATTAAAAAACCCGAAATCACAAAAAACATGGTGACGCCATAATTTCCGTTTCTTGCGATGACTGTGCTAAATGCTTCACCTAAAAAATCAAAACCTAACCATGTATCTTTGAGTTTATAGGGAATATTAAAATGATGTAAAAGAACCAAAAGGATAGAAATTCCTCGAAGAATATCTATTTTATAATTACGCATTCGATGTGCTTCCAGTTTTATTAATATACTGTGTGGCAGAAGAATACTATCGATCAGTTATTTTAAATAAAAATTTTAAGCATCATTTCGTAAACCAGAAAAAATGATATTTTTGTTTTCTAGGATGGGGCACTGGCTTAGCAGAAATAACTATTAAATAAATATTGATAAAGCCTTTATATATTTGAATTTCTCTACATAAAACTTTAAATTAGCTCTTGTCGAGCTATGTTTATTTTTTAAACTTTTTAAAATATATTTAATTCATAAATTAACATGTTGTATGTGGTTGTATATACATAGCATGTCAACTAAAATACCTTTTTGCCTGCTGCCTTTTTGAGTATTTGTTATGCCCAGAACATCAAAACAAGAACATACTGAGCTTTCGATTGAAGCTGATAGTCCAGTTCCTTTATATCAGCGCGTAAAACAGCTGATTTCACAAAAGATTTATGAAGGCTCTTGGGCTGTAAATAAAAAAATTCCTTCGGAAAGTGAACTGGTTAATCAACTCGGCTGTAGCCGTATGACGGTAAACCGTGCGCTACGTGAGTTAACAACAGAAGGCTTACTTGTTCGAATTCAGGGTGTTGGTTCTTTCGTTGCTGAAGGGCAAGGCCGAACTGCACTTTTTCAAATTAACAATATTGCCGATGAGATTATTGCACGAAACCATAAGCACCATGCTGAAGTTTTAGTCTTAGA
This sequence comes from Acinetobacter sp. FDAARGOS_494, assembly GCF_003812225.1. NCBI lineage: Bacteria > Pseudomonadati > Pseudomonadota > Gammaproteobacteria > Moraxellales > Moraxellaceae > Acinetobacter > Acinetobacter sp. FDAARGOS_494. Next base: position 1,584,528 of record NZ_CP033866.1, on the reverse strand, counting down.
ACAAATTTATGCAAATGCAGAGCAAAGCGTGTTAATGCAGACTCGCGAAGGGCAAAAATTATTTCACTCGATTATTGTGCATTATGAAAATGATGTGCCTGTTCAGGTCGAAGATCGTTTAGTTGATGCGGCACTGATTCCAGATTATTTAGAACAAGATTTTAAAACCATTACCCCAAATGCTTACCTCATGGCAAAAGCACCCGTGACAGAAGGTGAACACATTGTTGAGGCCGTTTTAGCATCGCCTCAAGAGTGTAAGTGGTTAAAGATTACTAAAGCTGAACCGTGTTTACTCATCCGCCGTCGCACATGGTCAAACAAACAACTCATTTCAAGTGCACGATTGATTTATCCGGGCAGTCGCTATTATCTCGAAGGGAAATTTAATCCATGATTAAATTGATCAGGGCCGATCAATATACAAAAATGCTTTGGAAAAATGGTGCAGGCTTTACTTTAGAAATTGCTCGAAGCCAAGGTGAAGCCGACTTTGAGTGGCGCATTTCGATGGCAGATGTAACAACTTCTGGACCATTTTCGTTATTTCCGAATAAGCAACGCATTATTAGCGTACTCGATGGGCAGGGCATGGTACTGCATGTCGATGACCTTCCTGCCAAAAAGCTGAAACAGGGCGATATTTTTGCTTTTCATGGTGAAAGTCAGGTCCAAAGTGAACTGGTAGACGGTGCAATTCGGGATTTAAATTTAATTTATGATCCTGCAAAGTTTCATGCCCGTTTTCAGTGGTTGAATGAGGCAGCGGAGCAGGAATTTATAAGTTCGGCAGACCTGATTTTTATTTTTAATCAGGGTAGTGAAACGGAAGTGAACGTTGATGAGCATTCCGTTCAGCTTGCTGCTCATGAGACGCTAAAAATTGAGAAAAAATCTGGTGTCACATCAATCAATTTTCCAAAAAAACAGCTCAAAAGTTGCTATATCATTGAGTTAATTCAACGTTAAAAAGACATCATTTACTGATTAAAAAGCACATGTCTTGTTAGAAGATATGTGCTTTTTTTATGTCAGATATAAAAATAAATTAATTTAATTCATAAGTTTATTCAACTTTTTAAAAAAAATACGAGCAAGCCTCTTCACGCCGAAAAATATTTGTGTAGTATATAGATGTATATACAAGTTAATACATTACTATACAAATGCAGAAACAAGTGATGTTCTGCTGATGTAAGCTCAAAGGAAGGAGTCCGACTGTGACAACAACGACAACAAAATTTCGTGATGTAGAAATTCGTGCACCACGCGGCACTGAATTAACGGCTAAGAGTTGGTTAACTGAAGCCCCATTGCGTATGTTGATGAATAACCTTGATCCGGACGTTGCAGAAAACCCGAAAGAATTGGTGGTATACGGTGGTATTGGCCGTGCAGCACGAAACTGGGAATGTTTCGACAAAATTGTAGATACGCTAAAAAATCTTGAAACTGACGAAACTTTATTAGTTCAATCAGGCAAACCAGTAGGTGTATTTAAAACTCATAAAGATGCGCCACGCGTTTTAATTGCAAACTCAAACCTTGTACCGCACTGGGCAAACTGGGAACACTTTAACGAATTAGACGCTAAAGCTTTGGCAATGTACGGTCAAATGACAGCGGGTTCGTGGATCTACATTGGTAGCCAAGGTATTGTACAAGGTACTTATGAAACTTTCGTTGAGGCAGGTCGCCAACATTACAATGGTGATTTAAAAGGTCGTTGGGTTCTTACTGCTGGTTTAGGCGGTATGGGTGGTGCTCAGCCTTTAGCTGCAACACTTGCAGGTGCATGTTCTTTAAACATTGAATGCCAACAAGCAAGTATCGATTTCCGTTTACGTACTCGTTATGTAGATGAACAAGCGACTGATTTAGACGACGCTTTAGCACGTATTGATCGCTATACAAAAGAAGGTAAAGCAATTTCAATCGCACTTCATGGTAATGCTGCTGAAATTTTACCTGAGCTTGTACGCCGTGGTGTACGTCCAGACATGGTGACTGACCAAACAAGTGCACACGATCCACTTAATGGCTACTTACCAGTAGGCTGGACTTGGGAGGAATATCGTGAACGCGCGAAAACAGAACCGGAAGCTGTTGTAAAAGCTGCAAAACAGTCGATGGCAAAACACGTACAAGCCATGCTTGATTTCCAAAAAATGGGTGTTCCAACATTTGACTATGGTAATAACATCCGTCAAATGGCGAAAGAAGAAGGCGTAGCAAACGCTTTTGATTTCCCAGGCTTCGTACCTGCATACATCCGTCCGTTGTTCTGTCGCGGTATTGGTCCATTCCGTTGGGCAGCGCTTTCTGGTGACCCAGAAGATATTTATAAAACAGATGCCAAAGTTAAAGAGTTAATTCCTGATGATGAGCATTTACATCACTGGTTAGACATGGCTCGTGAACGTATTAGTTTCCAAGGCTTACCAGCGCGTATTTGCTGGGTAGGTTTGGGCTTACGTGCAAAACTTGGTTTGGCATTTAACGAAATGGTTCGTAGCGGTGAATTGTCTGCACCGATCGTGATTGGTCGTGACCACTTAGACTCAGGTTCGGTTGCAAGTCCTAACCGTGAAACTGAAGCAATGCAAGACGGATCAGATGCAGTATCAGACTGGCCTTTATTAAATGCATTGTTAAATACAGCAGGCGGCGCAACTTGGGTGTCTCTACATCATGGTGGTGGTGTAGGTATGGGCTTCTCTCAACACTCAGGCGTTGTGATTGTGTGTGACGGTACAGATGAAGCTGCTGCACGTATTGCTCGCGTACTAACCAATGACCCTGCAACAGGTGTTATGCGTCATGCCGATGCAGGTTATGAAATTGCGATTAACTGTGCCAAAGAGCAAGGCCTACACTTGCCAATGATCACCCAATAAAAATACATGGAAGAACTGGCGGTGCTTTTTGCAATTGTGAAAAGCACCGTCTCAGCAGAATATAGTGCAAAAAATTAGGAAGCCAACATGGAATTACTGATCCAACCGGGAAAACTGACCTTAGCCGATTTACGTCAAGCTTACCTCAACCCAATTAAAGTTAAACTAGATGAAAGTGCTTCATCTGCAATTAATGCAAGCGTGGCTTGTGTAGAGCAAATTGTAAATGAAGGACGTACAGCTTACGGTATTAATACAGGTTTTGGCTTACTTGCCTCAACTAAAATTGCGCCTGAAGATTTAGAAAAATTACAGCGTTCATTAGTTCTTTCGCATGCGGCAGGTGTAGGCGAAGCACTTGATGATGCAATGGTTCGTTTAATTATTCTATTGAAAGCAAATAGCTTGGCACGTGGTTTCTCTGGTATTCGTCGTAAAGTCATTGATGCTTTGTTGGCCTTAATTAATGCTGAAGTTTACCCACACATTCCACTTAAAGGTTCAGTAGGAGCTTCTGGCGACTTGGCACCACTTGCACACATGTCTTTAGTTTTACTTGGTGAAAGTAAGGCACGTTATAAAGGTGAATGGTTACCAGCAGTTGAAGCTTTAAAAATTGCAGGTTTAGAACCAATTTCTTTAGCGGCTAAAGAAGGTTTGGCACTTTTAAATGGTACACAGGTTTCAACAGCTTACGCTTTACGCGGCTTATTCGAAGCAGAAGATTTATTTGCTGCCGCGACAGTTTGTGGTGGCTTAAGTGTTGAAGCAATGCTTGGTTCACGTGCACCTTTCGATGCGCGTATTCACGAAGTACGCGGCCAACGTGGTCAAATTGATGTGGCTGCGGCTTATCGCGATTTATTGACTGATTCGAGTGAAATCTCTCGTTCACATGAAGAATGTGGCAAAGTTCAAGACCCATATTCTTTACGTTGCCAACCACAGGTGATGGGTGCATGTTTAACTCAAATCCGTCAGGCTGCTGAAGTATTAGAAATTGAAGCAAATGCTGTATCTGATAACCCGCTTGTGTTTGCTGAACAAGGTGACGTGATTTCTGGTGGTAACTTCCATGCAGAACCTGTTGCAATGGCGGCCGACAATTTAGCATTGGCAATTGCAGAAATTGGTTCACTGTCTGAACGTCGTATTTCCATGATGATGGACCGTCATATGTCACAGCTTCCACCGTTCTTGGTAGCAAATGGTGGTGTTAACTCGGGCTTTATGATTGCTCAGGTAACCGCTGCTGCTCTTGCAAGTGACAACAAAGCGCTTGCACATCCTGCAAGTGTGGATAGCTTACCGACTTCAGCCAACCAAGAAGACCATGTATCGATGGCTCCAAATGCTGGTAAACGTCTTTGGTATATGGCTGATAACGTTCGCGGCATTTTAGCTGTTGAATGGTTAGGCGCTTGTCAGGGTCTAGACTTCCGTGAAGGTTTAAAAAGCTCGCCTAAACTTGAACAAGCTCGTAAAATCTTGCGCGACCAAGTTCCTTACTACAGTGAAGACCGTTTCTTTGCTCCTGATATCGAACAGGCTAGTGAATTGCTTGCGAGTGGTTGCCTAAACGAGTTACTCATTCCAAAACTACTCCCTAGTTTATCTGAAGTGTGATTGATAAAACGGTCACATGGAGTGGCCGAATCCAACTAAATTTCCTCAAGGATTGGAGATTATAATGTCACAAAACTCCACACTACAGCGGGGCTTAAACACCCGCCACATTCGTTTCTTGGCATTGGGCTCAGCAATTGGAACTGGGCTTTTCTATGGTTCGGCAACTGCTATTAAAATGGCAGGGCCTTCAGTATTACTTGCGTACATCGTTGCAGGGATTGCAATTTATATTGTGATGCGCGCACTGGGTGAAATGGCAGTCCATAACCCTGTCTCTGGCTCATTTAGCCACTATGCTTCTCAATACATTGGTCCTTTGGCCGGCTTTACGACAGGCTGGACTTATGTTTTTGAGATGGTGATTGTTGCAATTGCCGATGTCACTGCGTTTGGTATTTATATGGGGTTCTGGTATCCCGATGTCCCACGGTGGATCTGGATTTTGTCTCTCATCATGTTCTTGGGCGCAATTAACCTCATTCATGTGAAAGTCTTTGGTGAACTCGAATTTTGGCTCTCAATTGTCAAGGTGAGTGCCATTGTTGCCATGATTTTAGGTGGCTTAGGTTTGATGTTCTATGGCTTCCATGCTGACCATAGCAGTGTAGTGCCGGGGATTCAAAACTTATGGATCTATGAAGGCTTTATGCCACATGGCATTGCAGGCTTGGTTGCATGTTTATCTGTAGTGGTATTTGCTTTCGGTGGTATCGAAATTATTGGTATTACAGCAGGTGAATCACAAGACCCGAAAACCACTTTACCGAAAGCAATTAATGCTGTTCCGGTACGTATTTTACTTTTCTATGTACTAACCATCTTTGTACTCATGTCGATTTTCCCATGGAACCAGATTGGTAGCCAAGGCAGTCCGTTTGTACAAATTTTTGAAAACTTAGGCATTAAATCTGCTGCAAATATTTTAAATATTGTAGTGGTAACTGCTGCAATTTCGGCAATTAATAGTGATGTGTTTGGTGCAGGCCGTATGTTGTACGGTATGGCAAATCGTGGTCAAGCACCTCGAATTTTCCAAAAATTATCGCGTAATGGCGTGCCTTGGATGACTGTTGTGGTTATGGCTGGCGTACTGTTAATTGGCGTCGTGCTGAACTACCTGATTCCTGAAAATGTGTTTGTCATCATTGCATCAATTGCAACGTTTGCAACTGTTTGGGTATGGCTCATGATCTTGCTTTCGCAAGTCGCGATGCGCCGTAAATTATCTACTGCTGAAATTAAGGCACTTGATTTCCCTGTATTTGGCTGGCCATATGCCCCTGCTTTTGCAATCGGTTTTATGGTGTTCATTTTAGTGATGATGGGCTACTTCCCAGACTCGCGTCCTGCAATTTATGTAGGAATCACTTGGCTTGCTCTCTTAACTATTGCTTATCGTATTTGGGTAAAACCAGAGCAAAGCTTGGGAAAGGAAAGTGAGCCTGTCCAGCAAAACATAGAAATGGAAAGCTAACAAATCAGCTGCCCAATAGTTTTACTGTTGGGCAGTTTCGAGGATAGGCTAATGAAAAAACTTTGGCAAAACTGCCATATTGCCACCATGCAAAATGGGCAATATTCCTACATTGAAGATGCTGCAATTGTTACCGAAGGGCATCTCATCCACTGGATTGGAAAACAACAACAACTTCCTACCGACACTTATTCCGAAACAGTTGACTTAAATGGTGCTTGGGTAACCCCTGGGTTCATCGACTGTCATACGCATAGCGTATTTGGTGGCAATCGTAGTGTTGAGTTTGAAAAGCGCTTACAAGGTGTAAGTTATGCTGAAATTGCAGCAAGCGGTGGCGGTATTGCAAGTACAGTACGCGCAACACGTGAAGCCAGTGAAGAACAACTCTTAAACTCAGCACTGAAACGTATTCGCTGTATGCAGCAAGACGGTGTCACCACCATTGAAATTAAGTCTGGCTACGGACTCAATTACGAAAACGAGCGCAAAATGCTGCGTGTAATCCGTCAAATTGGTGAAAAATTACCGATGACGGTCAAAAGTACCTGTTTGGCTGCCCATGCGTTACCGCCAGAGTACAAAGATCAAAGCGATGCTTATATCGAGCATATCTGCACCGAAATGCTGCCTAAACTACATGCTGAAGGCTTAGTCGATGCAGTTGATGCGTTCTGTGAGCATTTAGCATTTTCGCCAGCTCAGGTTGAACGTGTTTTTAAAACGGCACAATCATTGGGGCTACCCGTTAAACTTCATGCTGAACAGCTTTCATCGCTAGGTGGCTCAAGCTTAGCAGCACGTTATCATGCTTTGTCGGCCGACCATTTAGAATACATGACTGAAGATGACGTCAAAGCAATGGCAGCGTCAGGCACAGTTGCAGTGTTATTACCGGGTGCCTTTTATTTATTGCGTGAAACCCAATACCCACCGATTGAAAGTCTGATTAAGCATGGCGTGCGTATTGCGCTATCGAGCGATTTAAACCCCGGCACATCTCCGGCACTTTCTTTGCGTTTAATGCTGAATATGGGCAGTACGCTATTCCGTCTGACACCTGAGCAAGCATTAGCAGGTGTCACTATTCATGCTGCACAAGCGCTCGGTTTAGAGCAAACACACGGTAGTTTGGAGCAGGGTAAAGTCGCTGACTTTGTCGCTTGGGATATTGAGCATCCATCTGAAATTGTTTACTGGCTGGGCGGAGATTTGCCTAAGCGAGTCGTTCAGCATGGACAAGAAGTTATTTTTTAAACGGTGTCACATGAATCACACATTTAAATGGCAAGGCCGACATGATGGCGAGGGTGAGGCACATCAACGTATTCACCATATAGTGAACACCACCCAACATGCTGAATTTGCCCTGATTGGTTTTAGCTCTGATGAAGGCGTAAAACGTAATAAAGGCCGTGTTGGTGCTGCCGACGCACCAGATGCGATTCGTACCCAACTTGCTAACTTACCAATTCATCGTCCAGTCAGTATTGTCGATTTGGGGACGGTGACCTGTGAATATGGCAATTTAGAGCAAGCACAAAGCGAATTAGCTGAACAAGTCGCAAATAGCCTAGAACATGGCTTAAAACCTGTTGTATTGGGCGGTGGACATGAAGTTGCATTTGGCAGCTTTAGCGGTCTGTTCCAATATGTACAAGCCCACGCACCAAATAAAAAAATCGGCATTATTAATTTCGATGCCCATTTTGATTTGCGTGAAGCAGAGCATGCCACCTCTGGAACACCTTTTTTACAGGCAGCTCGACTTTCAGAACAGCATCAAAAACAATTTAATTATTTATGTATTGGGGTTGCCAACCATGCCAATACTAAAATTTTGTTTGATACTGCCGATGCGCTGAATTGTTCATATTTACGTGATCATGAGGTTAATATGTTTAACCTAAACAACGTGCTCGTAGCGGTTGATGCTTTTATTGAAAAAGTAGACTGCTTGTACGTTACGATTGATCTAGATGTCTTCACGGCTGCGGTTGCACCGGGAGTCAGTGCACCTGCTGTAAAAGGAATTGATTTAGCGACTTTTGAAGCAATTTTTAAGCATATTCAAGAGACTGGAAAAATCAAACTTTTAGATATTGCTGAGTGCAATCCAAAATTTGATTTAGACAATAGAACTGCAAAGTTGGCTGCCTATATTGTTTATCAATATTTGTTTTCTTGAGAAACAATTTTTAAGGTAGAAATGAAAAAGTGCACTGAGATCGCTCATGTGCGCTTTTTTTTGACTTTCTGGTAAATTAAAGTCAGATACGGAATATAGATAGCAACTATAATTAATTTAATTAAAAAGAAAATTAATTTATAAAATCATTGAGTTAAAAAATACTCGATTTTTACACTATTTTATATGCTGCTTGGCACGTAATTTGTTTTGTCTTTATTTTAACCTTTGTTAAATATGTTTGGATAATTAAATGAAAAACAGAACCTTACATTTTGCTTGTATCAGTGTTTTATTTTGGATGTCTCATTCTTCTGGTGCTGCAAACCCCGAAATTAATACGAATACCATCGAAAAATCACAATCTAAACAAAAGAGTGATATCTCTGTTCGGGTGAAAGCTTTAAACCAGCTTTTACAAGAGCAGTGGGAATATACTTTAAAAAATAATCCTGAAATTGCAACGACTTTAGGTGATTTACGCTACAACAATCGGTGGACCAAGTTTTCAAAAACTCAGATTGAGAAAGATAAAAAAACTACGCAAAATTTTTTAAAACGTTTTGAAGCAATTGATAGCACAGGGTTTTCAGCAACTGATCAATTAAATAAAGATTTAATGATTTATCAGTTGAAAGAGTCACTTAAATATTATGATTTGAAATTGTATGAGATGCCTTTCAATCAAATGTGGGGACTACATTTACAATTTCCGGGATTTATTAGTTCGATTCCATTTGATAATGCTAAACAATATCAAGACTATATTTCTCGTTTAAAACAAATTCCTCTTATTCTTGAGCAAGGTATTCAGTTAGCGAAACAAGGACAAAAAGATGGCTTGATGCCACCCAAATATTTAATTGAAAAGGTGGCAAAGCAGATTGATAGCATTGCAACTCCAGCAGGAAAGGACAGTGTGTTTGCTTCTCCATTAAAGCAATTTCCAAACAACATTTCGAAAGCAGAACAAGAGCGTTTAAGCCGTGAAGTACTACAGGTCATAGACCAGAATGTACGGCCTGCTTATCAAAAACTCGGGACGTTTATTCAGAAAGATTACTTACCCTATGGACGACAACACGAGGGTATATGGAGCTTGCCAAACGGTGAAGAGCTCTATCGCTTTTATGTAGAAAACAATACGACAACCTCTGAAAGCCCTGAAACTATTCATCAGCTCGGATTAAAAGAAGTTGCTCGGATAGAAGCGGAAATGCTGAAAATTGCCAAAGCACAAGGTTTCAATAATTTAAAAAGTTTCCAACAATCATTAAAGACAAATCCTGCGGTTTTCCCAAAATCTCGTGAAGAAATTTTAGAGATTTATCGCGGGTATATTGCCCAAATGCAACCAGAGCTGCCGAAGCTGTTTGGTTTATTACCCAAAAATAAAGTCGAGGTTTTACCTGTAGAGCAATATCGCGAAAAAGAAGCGGCAGGTGCGGAGTATCATCAAGGAACGCCTGATGGTTCACGGCCGGGACAGGTATATGTAAATACTGGCGATTTCTCTGAACGTTCCAAAATATCAATGGAAGCAACCGCTTACCATGAAGCAATTCCCGGCCACCATATGCAGATTGATATTGCCCAAAACCTACCAAATTTGCCGATGTTCCGAAAGCAACCCAACCACACCGCCTACATTGAAGGATGGGCACTTTACGCCGAGCAGTTGGGTAAAGATGTTGGTTTCTATAAAGACCAGCTTTCAGACTATGGAAGACTCTCGAGTGAGTTGTTCCGTGCTTGTCGGTTAGTGGTGGACACTGGCGTACACTATAAAAAATGGACCCGTCAGCAAATGATTGATTTTATGCGAGAACACTCAGCTTTAGATGAACCCGATATTCAGGCAGAGGCAGACCGATATATCGCTATTCCTGCCCAAGCATTGGCATATAAGATGGGTCAACTCAAAATTTTAGAGCTACGGGAGCTTGCAAAACAGGAGCTTGGAGATCGTTTTGATATCAAAACGTTTCATGACATGATTTTAAATGCAGGAACACTGCCTTTAAATATACTGGATGCCCGTATTAAAAATTGGATTAAGGAACAAAAAGCGGCAGCTTAAAACAAAAATCAAAATTTAGGTCAGGTCCTCGAAGGGCCTGATTTAAAAACCAATAGAAAACAGAATATAATTATAAAAAATATATTTTATTTCAGAACTTTAAAATGGAAAAATCTTTAAAAGAATACCAAGCTATTATTTTTGATATGGACGGTACTTTAGTCGACTCCTTTCGCTTCTTTTTAGGGGCATTAAATCAGCTTGCCAAGAAGCATAAATTTAAATCTGTAGAGCTACATGAAGTAGAGCAGTACAAACATCTTTCACCAAAAGAAATTATGAAAGAGATGAATGTTTCTAGGTGGAAACTGCCTTGGATTGCCAAAGATTTCATTCGTTTAATGAAAGAAAGAGATCAAGAAGTTTACATGTTTGAAGGCATGCGGGATCAGCTAATAGAACTACATAAGCGGGGATATACGCTCGCAATTATTACTTCAAACTCTAAAGAAAACTGTCAAAGTATTCTTGGTACAGAACTATGTGAACTTTTTAGCCATATTGATGGTGGCTCGTCTATATTTGGTAAAGCTAAACGAATTAAGCGTGTTCTAAACATTTTGAATTTAAATAAAGAGCAGGCTATTTATGTTGGTGACCAAACGACTGATGGCGAAGCTGCACATAAAGCAGGCATTGATTTTGCTGCGGTAGGTTGGGGTTATACATCGGCTGAAAAATTAAAAACCATTCAGCCCAAAGTCGTGCTAACAGACTTGGCAACCATGAAAAAATTTTTCTGAATATATGAAATGCAGGACAAACCATGAATAACAATAACAACCCGATTGGAATGATTGATTCTGGTTTAGGTGGGTTGTCTCTTTTTAAGCATATTCGGCAGGCCCTTCCGAATGAAGACATTATCTATTTCGCTGACTCGAAATATGTCCCGTATGGAGACAAAGAAAGCGACTGGATTGTTTCACGAACCACGCATTTAATTTCAAACTTAGTTGCTCAGGGCAAATGCAAAGCGATCGTAATTGCTTGTAACACCATGACGGCTGTAGCGATTGAAACGATTAGAGCGCAAATTAATGTGCCACTTATTGCAATAGAACCCGCCGTAAAACCGGCAGTAGCAATCACTCAAAGTAAGCATATTGCGGTTTTGGCAACTGCCACCACGGTAAAGGGTAAAAATTTAAAAAGTTTAATTGAAACGTATGCGCAAGATATTAAAGTGTCTTTAGTGCCTTGTATTGGCTTAGCTGAAAAAATCGAAACGGGCAAAGCACATACCGCGGAAGTTAAAGATTATTTAAAAAATATTTTGGCGCCGTTGGTCGAGCAAAAAGTCGATACGATTATTTTAGGATGCACACACTATCCATTTGTCTCAGATACGATTCAGGAAATTGTAGGCCGTGATATTCAAATTATTGAGCCTTCGGAAGCTGTGACAGCGCAATTAATACGGCAGCTCAATCAATATCATTTAAGTTCTGAAAGTCCAAATGAGGGGAATCATATTATTTGGACCAGTTCAGACCCGTTGGAAGTTGCGGACGTTACTTTTTCTTTGTTATCTGAGAAATTGTCTGTAAAAGCTGTAGAGCTATAAAAAGCCCAATAGGCAATTAATGCATATCGGGCTTAATAAATCAGTTATTAAAGCAGGTGATGCCTTAATAATGATCTTTTTTGAATTACTCTACAGTTACTGACTTCGCCAAGTTACGTGGCTGGTCAACGTCTGTACCACGTAATACAGCAACGTGATAAGACAACAACTGAACTGGTACGCTATAAATGATTGGTGCAAGCCATTCGTTTACTGCTGGAATTTGTACAACGTGTTGACGATCTTTTTCGACTACACCGCTATTTTCATCAGCAAAAACGAATAACTCACCGCCACGCGCCTGAACTTCTTCCATATTCGACTTAAGCTTATCAAGCATTTCGTCATTTGGCGCAAGAATCACGATTGGCATTTCAGTATCAACAAGTGCCAATGGGCCATGTTTTAACTCACCAGCCGCATAACCTTCTGCGTGAATATATGAAATTTCTTTAAGCTTTAATGCACCCTCCAAAGCGATTGGATAGTGTGTGCCTCGGCCTAAGAATAAACAGTGTTGTTTTTCAACGAACAATTCTGATAAACGTAAAATTTCAGCATCTTGCTTAAGCGTATCTAGAATGACTTTCGGGCTGTGCCACAATTCACGAGCAAGCTCTTCAATCATCACATTGCTAATACGTTGTTTCACTTGACCAATTTTCAAGATTAACAACATTAATGCAGCAAGCTGAGTCGTGAACGCTTTTGTTGATGCAACACCAATCTCTGGGCCTGCAAGTGTCAATAAGTGGTGATCAGTTTCACGCACCATTGAAGAAGTTGCGACGTTACAGATCGTTAAAGTCTGAATGTCGATATTATTTGCTTTAGCACGTTTTTGAGTTTCACGTAGTGCAGCTAAGGTATCCGCTGTTTCACCTGATTGTGAAATACAGATGTAAAGTGTATTTTCCACAATCACTGGTGAGCGATAACGGAACTCACTCGCAATCTCAACTTGGCATGGCACACCAATTAACTGTTCAAACCAATATTTAGCGATCATTCCTGAGTGATAACTTGTACCACACGCAATAATTTGAACACTTTGAAGTTTACTGAAATCTGCATCAGCATCTTTCAAGAAATCATCACGTAAATTGTTGCCATCAAGCGCTTGAGAAATTGTTTGTTTGATTGCTTCAGGCTGCTCATAAATTTCTTTGAGCATGTAGTGTTTATATTCACCTTTTGAAGCACTGCTTACAGTTGCATCAAGTTCTTTAACTGGACGTTCAACACGTTCACCTTTTACAAATACTTCAATTGAAGTACGAGTAAGACGGGCAATATCGCCTTCCTCTAAGTAAATAAAACGGTTTGTTACTGGTAAAAGGGCCAATTGGTCTGAACTGATAAAGTTCTCGCCAATACCCACACCAATTACAAGTGGTGAACCTTCACGTACAGTAATGAGTTCATCTGGGTAATCGCTGTGAATAATACCTAACGCATAGGCACCTTTAAGCTGAGGAACTACAGATTCTACTGCTTCAAGTAAACTATCAGTATTTTTTAGAGCTTCTGCAACTAAATGGGCTACCACTTCAGTATCTGTTTGAGAAGTAAATACATATCCTAAAGCTTGAAGGTCATCTTTAAGCTCTTGATAGTTCTCGATAATACCGTTGTGAACGACTGCTACCTTGCCTGACATGTGCGGGTGAGCATTATTTTCGGTCGGTTTACCGTGTGTTGCCCAACGGGTATGCGCAATACCAATTGCTCCAGTAAGCTGGTGTTCTGAAACAGCATCTGCAAGATTGGCAACTTTACCAACACGGCGCTCACGTAAAATTTGCTGGTTATTGAGTAAAGCAACGCCTGCCGAATCATAACCACGATATTCAAGACGTTTTAAACCTTCAATTAAAATCTCGGTTACACAACGTTCTGCAACGCCTCCGACGATACCACACATATTTCAATCCTCTTATTTTTTAAGCTTTTGGGGACGTTGATAATTTGCTTTAGAAATTTGTTGAGCACGCTCAAAGGAGAGACTTTGTTCAGCCACATCTTTCGTAATCACAGAACCCGCACCGACTGTTGCTCCATTACCAATAGTCACAGGCGCAACCAGCGAGCTATTAGAACCGATAAAAACTGCATCGCCAATAGTGGTTTTGTGTTTATTTGCACCATCATAATTGCAGGTGATTGTACCTGCCCCAATATTTGATTCAGCACCGATCTCGGCATCACCTAAATAGGTGAAATGGTTAGCTTTACTGCCTAGACCGATCGTTGTATTTTTGACTTCAACAAAGTTGCCGATATGTACTTCGTTTGCCAATTTAGCACCTGGACGTAAGCGTGCGAATGGACCAATTTGGGTATTTTCCCCAACAACTGCTCCATCAAAAACGCTGTATGCTTGGACTTTAGTGCCCGCTGCAATGGTTGTATTTTTTAAGATACAGCCAGCACCGATTTCGACAAAGTCACCGAGTTCACAGTCGCCTTCAATAATGACATTCACATCAATACGAACATCATGACCAACTTTTACTGTACCACGTAAATCAAAACGTGCAGGATCAGCAAAAGTTACGCCTTGCTGCATAAGTTCTTTTGCTTGTTGCTTCTGAAATTCACGCTCAAGTGCTGCAAGTTGCAGGCGGTCATTTACACCTTCAACTTCAAATGCGAGCTCTGGTTGAATTGAGGCGATTTCTAGACCATCAGCAACAGCCATCGCAACGATATCAGTTAAATAGTATTCGCCTTGTGCATTTTCATTTGAAAGCTTAGGCAACCACTCATGAAGTTTTGCATTGCTGACACAGTAAATACCTGTGTTGATTTCTTGAATTTGACGCTGAGCTTCGGTTGCATCTTTATGTTCAACAATTGCTTGGATTTTACCGTCTTGGCGGACAATACGGCCATAACCTGTTGGGTTATCGACATGTAAAGTAATCATGCCAATACCGGTTTTATTTGATACTTCAATCAGTTGTTCAAGTGTTGTTTGACGGACTAAAGGAACATCACCGTATAAAATTAATGAAATGCCGTCTTTAGGAAGTACCGGTAAAGTCATCTGTACAGCATGACCGGTCCCTAACTGTTCTGCTTGTTCAACCCACTGAATATTTTCTTGTGCGAAAGTCTTTTTTACGTGATCGCCACCATGTCCATAAATGGTAATGATGTTTTCTGCTAATAGTTGTTTTGCTGTTTTAATAACATGTCCTAGTAGCGGGCGACCAGCTAAAGGTTGTAGTACTTTAGGGAGCTGAGAACGCATTCGCGTTCCTTTGCCTGCAGCAAGAATAATGACAGTAGTTGACATGAATAACTCGAATGATTTAACTCAAATGGATAATAATTAGTGTACAAAGAGCAGCCCATACACCGGCAATAATATCGTCAAGCATAATACCAAAACCACCGTGTACTTGGCGATCAATGACGCGTATAGGCCAAGGTTTCCAAACATCGAAAATTCGAAATAATATAAATCCTGTAATTACCCAAATCCAATTTATTTGTTGTAAATAGAGCAGGGGAATAAAGGTAATAGATTGACCTGCAAATTCATCCCACACAATTCGACCATCATCGTGTACGTTGATTACTTTTGCAGTTTGACCGCAAATATAAATACCCACCACTGACATGATGAGAATAGCGATTAAACTTAAAGTAAATCCGAGAGATAACCAGATGGGAACAAAAAGTAAGGCGAAAGCAGAGCCAAAAGTACCAGGTGCTTTAGGAGCAAGACCAGATCCAAAACCAACCCCACAGAAAACGATGCAGCGGTTGAACCAAGACATGTCTTTAAAATGAATCGGCGGTTTATGCAAAGTGTTGGTATCCATGAATTTGCAATGGGTAATCTGAACCCAAATGCTCAAAAGTTAGTTTTGTTTGCTCAACGATCTGTCCGATCATTGTAATCTTAACGTCTAGTTGTTTTTGCAAAAGTTTTTCATAATTTTGCGGTGTTATTGTAAAACATAATTCGTAGTCATCACCACCTGCCAAGGCATATTGCCAACGTTGTCGTTCTTCTAGTTGTTGCAGTACAGGATCGACAGGTAATTTTTCTAGGATGAGTCGTGCTCCAACCGTGGATGCTTTTAAAATATGTCCTAAATCTTGAGCTAAACCATCTGACACATCGATCATGCTAGAGGCGAGCCCTTTTAGCTCTTCTCCAAGCTTACAACGTGGCGTCGGATAGTCCAGTCTTTGTTGTAGGGAATGTCCTAAATGCTGAAGCCCATAAGCAGCATCACCAATCTGCCCACTTACACAAACATAATCACCGACCTTAGCGCCTGAACGTAATACAGCTTTTCCTGTTTCAATCCAGCCCATGGCTGTGACGGTAATGGTAAGGTGCGGACCTTGAGTGGTATCTCCGCCAATTAAGGCAACTCCAAATTGATCACAACAGTCATAGATTCCCTGACTAAATCCTTCAAGCCACTCATGGTCAACTTGAGGCAAGCTGATTGCAAGTAAAATACTATGAGGTTTTGCACCCATTGCAGCAATATCAGACAGATTTACGGCAACACTTTTCCAGCCAATCGCATGGGGCGAGGTTTCAAGAGGGAAGTGACGTCCAGCAACAAGTGTATCTGCACAGATCACCAGTTGTTGATTTGGAGGGGGAGTAATTAAGGCTGAGTCATCACCAATACCAAGCGCAACGTCAGGATGTGACTGACGATTAAAGTATTGATCAATAATTGAGAACTCAGCCATAGAACATCAAGCCTATTATTTTGCTTGTTGTTTTTCTGCGCTACGCAGTGTCGAACTTAAACGGTCTAATACACCATTGATGTATTTATGACTGTCTGCTCCGCCAAAATGCTTCGCAAGTTCGATTGCTTCATCAAGTACCACACGATATGGAATTTCTAGATGATCACGTAACTCGTAAGCACCTAAACGCAAGGTTGCGAGCTCTACACCATCTAGCGCGTCAATTTCACGGTCAAGTACCGGAATAAGTAACGCATCAAGGTCTTCGTGCTGAGCGATAACTTGAGTAAGTAGTTCGTGATAATAGTTCAAGTCTACCTTGTGCATTGCATTTTCAGCACGTGTACGCGCTTCGATTTCATGTACAGGGTTGTGACTCATTTGCCACTCATAAATACCTTGTACAGCAAAACGACGTGCTTTACGTTTTGCTGCATAAGCGGCTTGCAGTGTTTGAGACATGCTTTAAATTGCCTTTAATAAATTAACCATTTCAATTGCAGTTAAAGCAGCTTCGCTACCTTTGTTTCCTGCTTTTGTACCTGAGCGTTCGATTGCTTGCTCGATGCTGTCAGTAGTTAATACACCATTGATAACAGGCAAGCTGCTTTCTAACGCAACTACACCTAAACCTTTCGCACATTCACCAGCAACAAAGTCAAAGTGAGGTGTGCTACCACGAATGACTGCACCGAGTGCAATGATGGCATCAAACTGGTTTGATGTAGCTAATTTTTTAGCAACGATCGGTAGTTCCCATGCGCCTGGAGCGTGAATAACAGTAATGTTATCTTCATTTACGCCATGACGTTTTAACGTGTCGATCGCGCCTTCTAATAAGTGTTCAACAACAAAACTGTTGAAACGACCCACTAAAATCGCATAACGACCTTCGCTTGCGAGATGTAATAAACCTTCAATACGGCGAATTGCCATAGCAACCTCGATTATTTCGTTGTGATTTGATCAGCAGTGACATATTCCACTACTTCTAAATTAAAGCCAGATAAGGCATTGAAACGCAATGGTGAGCTCAGAAGCTTCATTTTTTCAACACCTAAATCACGCAAAATTTGAGCACCAACACCAATGGTTTGATATTGATGTGAAAGTGCTGCATTGGATTTCACCGGTTTTGGCTTAGTTAAATCATCCAACGCTGGTCCCAAGTCTTGCAAATGATCTTGTCCGATCCAGACTAAAACGCCGCGGTCACTTGCTGCAATCGTTTGTAGCGCACGGTCTAGATTCCAAGCCGGTTCACCGTCAGCTTTATTTAGCTTAAGCAAATCGCGAACAGGACTAAAACCATGTACACGTACCGTTGTAACACCTTCTTTTGGCTCACCTTTGACTAAAGCCAAATGAATGTCAGGGTTACCTATCTCACGATAGCGATAGAGCTCAAATGAACCATATTCTGTTTGAATCGTTCTTTGATCCAAACGTTCTACAGTTTGCTCATTGGTCATACGGTAGTGGATTAGGTCGGCAATTGTACCAATTTTTAGGCCATGCTTCTCAGCAAAAATTTCTAAATCTGCGCGGCGTGCCATTGTGCCATCTTCTTTGATGATTTCACAAATGACAGATGCAGGCTCAAGACCTGCTAGTCGTGCTAAATCACAACCTGCCTCGGTATGACCTGCACGGTGTAATACACCACCTGGCTGTGCCATGAGTGGGAAAATATGGCCCGGTTGTACAATATCGGTTGGTTTGGCATGTGCTGCCACAGCAGCTTGAATCGTGTGAGCACGTTCTGCTGCCGAAATACCTGTAGTAATACCTTCAGCTGCTTCGATAGATAACGTAAAGTTAGTACCATGCTGGGCACCGTTCTGGTCAACCATCAGCGGGAGGTTTAATTGTTTACAACGTTCACGGCTTAAAGTTAAGCAAACTAAACCGCGTGCATGTGTAATCATGAAGTTAATATCTTCAGGGCGTACATGCGTTGCTGCGATGACAAGGTCACCTTCATTTTCACGGTCTTCGTCATCCATTAAGATGACCATTTTGCCTGCACGAATATCGGCGACAAGTTCTTCAACACGACTCAGCGGCATTCGCTTTCACCTTTTTTTGTCGTAAGACAATTTCTATTGAATAAATTTCGCATAGTTTACGCTGTTTATAGAATTTTGCCTATGATTCTGATTTATCCAAATTTACGACTCAACATCATAGAACCGGATTTATTTAGATAAATAAATCATAAGGAAATAAAATTATTTAAAATAAATACCATAAATTTAGATAAAAAAACCTAGCCGGATGGCTAGGTTTAAATGCGCACAATAAATTTTTAAGATGCTGCACTACTCGGGCTGTCATTTTGAGGAATTGATTTTTTACCCATCAAAATTTCAGTTCGAATATTTTGTGCAAGCTCTGCACATTCAGCATTCATACCATTGATCATAAATGCATGACGAGTCATGACATTACTTGGGTTAGGCATTGCAACAAGCTGATAGCTGTCTTGAATTGCTTTAAGCTGTTCATTATCAAGGTAGAGTGCAGATTCTTTCGCATGAAGATGTTGCGCTAAACGTTGAGCAGCTTCTTTGGCATCAATTTGCATTGCTTCTACGGCATTACACACGGCACTGCGAGTTTGTAGCGCAAAGCGTTTATCTTCACGGTAACGCTTATATAAAACGTCTGAAAGCAATTGGAAAACCGTACCTACCATAAGTAGACACTCTACAGCGTGTGGATGTGAAGTCGAAATGGCAAGTGTTGCGCCCTCTGCATGAAACTCGTCTACGACATCAATATCAGTCGCTTTCAAATGATAATGCTTCGTACATAGCTCAATACTCTTGTTTAAGAAGAGCTGACAAAGTTTAAAGTACGGTACAGAAACAGACTGGTTAACACTACTTAATAACTGTTTAGGGTCATAAAATTGAATATTAAGTGCCAAGGTATTTTGGTCTGTAGACTCTAAGCTTTTTTCTGGTTGTGAGCGAACAATTGGTTTCGCTTTAGCTTGCTGCTGAGCTTGAGCTACCAAGGTTACCGTATTTTGTTTTTCAAGTGCTAGAGCTTGAGTTAACTCTTGAATTTCATGTTTTAAACGATTTTCTTCATTAATACGGGCTAAGTATTCGCTACGTGTTGGGCGAGCAATGGCACGGTAAGCTAGCCATAATAAAACATGTAAAAACAGTGAAGCTAAAATCGCAAGCCATTGGGTACGAAGAATTTCCCCAATACTTGGTTGAATTAGTGTGATTTCAATAGAACCGACTTTTTTCTCGTTTTGAAGCGCATCACGAACAAAAATTTCACCTTGGCGAGTTTTTGACATGCCGCTTGTTGCCAAAACTTGTTTATTGGCGTCAAGAATACGGATAGATGCCACACTTGGATTGGTCGCATAGCGATTGGCAATCAGAGCTAAAGAGACCGTATTGGCAGGTTCAAGCTCAGATAAGCTGTCTGCAACGAGTTGACTGGTCATGAGCTGACCTTGACTCGCACGGTTTTCATTGAGCTGGTGTGTCGTTGCAATCACCAATAAAAAGGTATGCAATGCAAAACTAATGATCAGTAGGCTAGCAAATAGCCCTTGTCTAGGCGCAATCAAGTTAAACTTCCAAGGCAATTATATTGAAATTCGATTATGATTCTTACAATAGTTGTCACTCAGACTAGAGTCAATTCATGCGAGAAATCATTCTTATATCCTTTTTAGGACCGGACCAACCAAACCAGTTTACCCGATTAATGCAAGTACTATCCGTACATTCATTGCAAATACTGGATGTAGGTCAGGCTGTTATTCATAATCAACTGACATTGGGCATTGTGGTCGCCTCTGAAAATGAAACCGCGACCGCGTTGGCAATGAAAGAGATTTTGATTTTAGCACATGATATTGGCTTAACAGTGCGCTTTAAACCTATCTCGGGCGCAGAATACGATCAATGGGTCAGCGAAGGTGGACGAACTCGTTATATCGTCACGGCTTTAGCACCGGAACTCACTGCTGCACATTTACAAGCCGTTACACAAATTGTGTCTAGCCAAGGCTTTAACATCGAAACTGTAACTCGTTTATCAGGTCGTGTAGACCTTGAAAAAGATAGCACATTGCCTCGCCGTGCTTGTGTACAGTTTGGTTTAAGCAGTGGTCCGACTTTAGATGCTCAAGCTATGCGTGCAGCTTGTTTGCTTCTTTCAAGCGAATTAAATATTGATGTAGCTGTTCAGGAAGATAACGCTTATCGACGTAACCGCCGTTTAGTCTGCTTCGATATGGATTCAACTTTAATTGAACAAGAAGTGATTGATGAATTGGCGCTTGAAGCAGGGGTGGGTGAGCAAGTTGCTGAAATTACTGAAAGAGCGATGCAAGGTGAGTTGGACTTTCAGCAAAGTTTCCGTGCGCGGGTTGCTTTACTCAAAGGTCTTGATGCATCAGTTTTACCTAAAATTGCCGAGCGATTGACAATCACCGAAGGTGCCGAGCGCCTCATTTCGACTTTAAAAGCCCTTGGATATAAAACGGCAATTTTATCTGGTGGCTTCCAATATTTTGCTGAATATTTACAAGCTAAATTAGGCATTGATGAAGTTCACGCTAACGTTTTAGATGTACAAGATGGCGTTGTGACTGGTGAAGTAAAAGGTGTAATTGTTGATGGTGCCCGTAAAGCGGAGTTGCTGCGTGAGCTGGCGAACAAACTCGGTATTTCACTAGAGCAAGCGATGGCTGTTGGCGATGGCGCAAATGATTTACCGATGCTTGCGATTGCAGGACTTGGCGTAGCATATCGTGCTAAACCACTGGTGCGTCAAAATGCAAATCAGGCGATTTCAAGCGTTGGTTTGGATGGAGTACTGTATTTACTCGGTATGCATGACAAAGATTTAAGCCGTGCTTAAATAATAGTGAACAATCATTAAGCGCTGCTCAAGAGTAGCGCTTTTTTTATGCAGAATAGTCATAAAAACAAGCAAGTTATGACAAAATTATGCACAGAAAAAAGGCAATAAAAAAAACTGAAAAAAACTTATTTTGAGGCAAAAAAACAGCATAGTTTTTTGTAATGACACGCCAGAATTGATGCCATATAGGAAGTAGAACTTTTTTAAATTTACAAAAATGTAATGACAAAAGAATGTTGCGACAAAGTATGTCGCATCGACAAATAACAGGTCTTTTTTTCTAAAAAAAAACATCCATAATGCTTTCTAAGCTTCAACACAAATCATGAATTAAAGTTGTTTTTGGAATGAGGTCTGGTGTTCAGACCGAATGTTTTTAGACGTTTTCATTAAGACGGAGGTTTCTATGGTAACAGCGAATTTTGCCGCTATCGCCGGACTCAGCTTAATTGCTGTCGCGCTTGTTGCTGTGTTCTTTTCTCCTTACCGTCGTTGGCTTGGTTTTATGCTTGCAGGGATGTTTTTTTGGGGGCTATTGGAAGTGGTCCGTTTTGGAGTTCAAGTCACTTTTGAAATGCCAGTCACATATAGTTATTTAACTGCACTAAGTCTAGCGATGGTAATGGTTACATTTGTTTTATTACGTGAGGATAAACAGGCACAGAAGGCTTTGGCAAATCGCCAATATATAGAACACACGCCAGTATATGAAGATGATCAGCAGCAATGTTCTAGCCGATAATTCAATTGTTATCTAACGGTAAAAAGGTATGCACAGCATGCCTTTTTTATTTACGAAAACATGATTTTTATTATACAAAGCATTTATTAAAAAATAGCCAGTTATGCTACGATAGACTAGTCTGTTGACGTTTCATATATAGATTGCGTTGCCAATTAGAATATCATCAGTCGATGCACGAAACAGGCAATGGTGAGTCCTTGCTGAGTTTTGCCCCAAGGTTTTCATAAAAATACAATAGGCGTGAATGTTCATGAAACTTTCTTCTATACCTGTAGTCAAGTTACCACTTGTTGATGTCAGTACAGACCCGTTAGATTTATTGGTAGCAGGTTTGGCGCTGCGTATGAAACAGTTGGCACGTACAAGTCCTAAGTTTATTGAGCTAGTGCATGACCGTGCATTCCGCATTCAAATTGGTACTGATTTAGGTGTGGCACGCCAAATTATTATTAATCATGGTCACATCGATACAGTTGCTGGATCACCTGAAAAAGCTGACTTTATTTTGCAGTTTGCAGATAGCGAACAAGGCGTAAAAACTTTACTCAAAGGTGACCCAACAGCATTTATGACGGGTATGCAAGACGGTAGCATTAAAATGGAAGGTGATTTCAGTTTGCTCGTTTGGTTTAACCAAGCAGCTAAATTGATTCCACCAAAATTACCAAAACCAGTAAAAGATAAAGTACGTCAAGCACGTGCCTTTATTAAAGAAAAAACTGGTCGTTAAGATCTAACAAAAAACTCCCGATCGGGAGTTTTTTTATATCTATGCTTCAACTTCTAAATTGAAAGTGACCGGTCCATCATTAATCAAATGAACTTTCATGTCCGCAGCAAAAATACCTGTTTGAACATTTTCAAACTGTGAACGAGTATATTCTACTAACTGTTCATATAGTGCTTTTGCGTCGCTAGGCGGCATAGCCGGACCAAAGTCAGGACGTAGTCCTTTTTGCGTTTGAGCCATTAAAGTGAACTGTGAAACCAGCAGGACTCCGCCATTTGCCTGAGATACATTCCAGCCCATTTTGCCTTGCTCATCATCAAAAATACGATATTTCAAAATTTTGTCGATGAGCTTTTGTCCTTTCTCTAAAGTATCTTCTTTTCCTAAACCTAAAAAAACCAATAAACCTTTCTTAATTTCACCTGTTGTTTGACCATCGACCTCAACTTTGGCTTCGAGGACTCTTTGAATTAATGCACGCATAGAGGGATTTAAAACTAAGTATTCAGTAATTTCAGTAGTCTAGCAGAATTCATGTACTTATAGAGACAGTGAGCTACGAGTTTATAAGCTTTGATCTTACTTTTCGATTGGTTTAATTAAAATAATCTTTTTTATCTATTGTTAAAAACTTTGTATAGTGACCCTGCAGGAAAGGCATTTATACTTTTGGATTTAACATTATGTTTAAACGAACATTTTTATTTACAATAATTGCGGCAACGCTAAGCACAGTGTATGCAGCACCTTTAACAAAAGATAATGGCGCACCTGTAGGTGATAATCAGAATTCAACAACAGCCGGTGCTAATGGTGCAACGCTGTTACAAGATGTACAACTTATTCAAAAACTACAACGTTTCGGACGTGAACGCATCCCTGAGCGTGTCGTGCATGCTCGAGGTACAGG
Organism: Acinetobacter sp. FDAARGOS_494; assembly: GCF_003812225.1. Classification (NCBI taxonomy): domain Bacteria; kingdom Pseudomonadati; phylum Pseudomonadota; class Gammaproteobacteria; order Moraxellales; family Moraxellaceae; genus Acinetobacter; species Acinetobacter sp. FDAARGOS_494. The sequence continues at coordinate 1,560,675 of NZ_CP033866.1, read as the reverse complement.
TGTATATGGCGAGTTTGTGTCTACTAAAGATTTGTCGGATTTAACGCTGGCTTCTTTGTTCAAAGCAGGAACGAAAACACCTGTATTTGTGCGATTTTCAACGGTAATTCATCCGAAAGGTTCACCAGAAACTGCACGAGATCCACATGGTTTTGCTGTGAAGTTTTATACCCAGCAAGGTAATTGGGATTTAGTAGGTAATAATTTGCCTGTTTTCTTTATTCGTGATGCGATTAAGTTTCCAGACTTTGTACATGCAATGAAACCTGATCCTGTCACTAATGTTCAAGATCCAAACCGCATTTTTGATTTCTTACAAAGCCAACCATGGTCGATTAATATGTTGACCTATGTTTATTCGAATTTGGGTACGCCTGAGAGTTATCGGACTTTAGATGGCTTTGGTGTACATGCATTTAAGCTCTATAACGACAAAGGTGAGTATAAATACGTTAAATTTAACTGGCGTTCTCAACAAGGCGTAAAAGGCCTGAATTTAGAACAAGTTCGGGAAGTGCAAGGCCGTGATTGGAGTCATTTAACCAATGATATGTATAAGAACATCTATGCTGGAAATTACCCGAAATGGGATTTGTACATTCAGGTACTTGATCCAAAAGATCTCGACAAATTTGATTTTAATCCGTTAGACGCAACTAAAATCTGGCCGAATGAGCTGGTTCCTGAATTTAAAGTCGGTACATTGACCTTAAATCGTATGCCGAAAAACTTTTTCCAAGAAACTGAGCAATCTGCCTTTGCGCCTGGAAATTTAATTCCTGGTATTGAGCCATCTGAGGATCGTTTATTGCAGGGTCGTGTTTTCTCTTATTCTGATACGCAATTGTATCGTTTAGGTGCTAATTATCAGCAAATTCCTGTCAATCGTCCACGAGTTGCAGTCAACAACAATAATCAAGAAGGCTTTATGAATATGGGTCAAACTGAATCCCATGTGAATTATGAGCCAAGTCAGATCGAGCCAAAACCAGCGACCGAAAAAGCCAGAGCTGTTCAAACACCACTAGAAGGTACGGTGATGCAACATGCAATTCAGAAACAACAACCATATAAACAAGCTGGTGATTTATATCGTAGCTATTCAGCACTAGAGAAAAAAGACTTAATCCGTAATCTAGCTGCAGACTTAGGGCAAGTGAAGAATGTTGAAACTAAAACGGTCATGCTGTCCTATTTCTATAAAGCAGATGCAGATTATGGTACTCGTCTTGCCAAAGCAGTAGGTGTAGATCTGAAAATGGTGCAAGCCAAAGCAGCCCAACTAAAAGATGAATAATATCTTTTAATCTATGTGGTAACAGGTGCTTGAATGTTACCTCCAGAAAGTCCTGTAACCTCAATCGCCTTTCCTGCACCTAGGGCGAGTGTTACAGGCACTTCTTATTGAGATTTTGAGGGTATTGTTATGATCTATTTTCGCTCGGTATTTCTTGCAACTTGTCTGTTGTGTAGCAGTATAGGAGCTTCGGTTTATGCAGCAATGCCATCTTCACAGGACAATGGTTCAGCAGAAGTCATTGAACTGTTTTTTTCAGCAGCTAAAGTCGGCAATGTTGAAGTTTTACAAGAATTTTTAAGTCATGGTTTTCCGATTGATGTTCAAGATCATTCGGGTTATACCGCGTTAATGATGGCAAGTTATTATGGGCAGAAAGATGCAGTAAAAGTGTTACTAGAACAAGGTGCCAACCGTTGTCTTAGAGATAAACGTGGACATACTGCATTAATGGGGGCCATCGTAAAAGCAGAATGGGGTATTGCTAAACAATTGCGTCAAGTCGACTGTGATGCCAATGCCGCTAAAACAGGACTGTTGACTGCAGAACAGTTTGCTATTCAATTTGGACAACAGCAACGCTTAAAAGACATCCAACCGTCAACAGAAAAATAGTAACTGTTTTAGGTAGGTATTTGAATTTAAATAGATACAATGCTTTCAGCTTTATGAAACATAATCAATTGCAATAGATAGAGCCATTTCCTAGAAAAAGTGTGCTTTAATGCTAAGAAGCAAGCGAATAATCATTGACTATGTCTCCAATTATCCATTCTTTACTTGATACAGACTTGTACAAATTTACGATGCTACAAGTGGTTCTGCATAAATTCCCACAAACACATAGCGTCTATCATTTTCGTTGCAGAAATTTAGAAGATACGGTCTATCCATTAGTGGATATTTTGGACGACTTAAACGAGCAACTCGACCATTTATGTAATCTCAAATATAAAGAAGACGAACTACAATATTTAAGAAAATTACGATTTATTAAAAGCGACTTTGTCGATTATTTAGAATTATTTCAACTCAAACGCCGTTTTATTCATGCGAGTATAGATGAAGAAGGTCGATTAGACATCCGTATTGAAGGGCCAATGGTTCAGGCCATGATGTTTGAGATTTTTGTTTTAGCCATTGTAAATGAATTATATTTTAGCCGGATTAAAACAGATGAAGTCTGGGCTGAAGGCGAGCGTCGTTTACAAGCAAAACTTGAATTAATTCAGCAATACGAAAAATCTCAACAACCGAATGATCCACCATTTTTAGTTTCTGATTTTGGTACCCGCCGCCGTTATAGTTTTGAATGGCAAAAACATGTAGTTGCTGCATTTCATAACACTGTGCCAAATGTGTTCCGTGGTACAAGTAACGTCTTGCTTGCCAAAGAGTTAAATATTACGCCAATTGGAACCATGGCCCACGAATTCTTACAAGCTTTTCAGGCACTTGATGTTCGCTTACGTGACTTTCAAAAAGCTGCTTTAGAAACGTGGGTTCAAGAATATCGCGGAGACTTAGGAATTGCTTTAACTGACGTTGTTGGTATGGACGCTTTCCTCAGAGATTTTGACTTGTATTTTGCCAAACTATTTGATGGCTTACGTCATGACAGTGGTGATCCGTACGAGTGGGGTGATAAAGCGTATGCACACTATCGTAAATTAAAAATTGATACCAAAACCAAAATGTTGACCTTTAGTGATGGCCTTAATTTGCCAAAGGCTTGGGAACTACATCAATATTTCAAAGACCGTTTTCAGGTGAGTTTCGGTATTGGTACTAATTTGACCAATGACATGGGCCAAACACCGCTCAATATTGTATTGAAACTGGTTGAGTGTAATGGCCAGTCTGTTGCTAAAATTTCGGACAGCCCTGGCAAAACCATGACTGATAACGATACATTCTTGGCCTATTTGCGTCAGGTTTTCCAAATCGAAGAGCTGGATGAAGCAATTTAATTACAATAGAGCTTAAGCGCTTGGCTGCCACTTAAGACTTGAGAATTTTAATATCTGATTTTCTGCTAAACACTAGCAGAAAATCAGAGTTTGATAGATATAAGCTTATGCTAAGATGAAATTAAGCTGGTATAAAAAGTAACCATGACGATGACACTCCCTGATTTTAAACTCGATTTATTAATAGAAGCAGAAGAGTTAGTGCCTTATTTAGGCAATGAATATATCCGTATTGTTGATTTGAGCCGTGCATCAGTTTATGAGCAGCTCCATGTTCCGCATGCTATTCACTTACAACCTAAATGGTTAGTTGCTCAACACGAAGAAGCAACAGGTGTTTTACCAGATGAAGCGGGTTTACAAGCGCTTATTGAAAAATTGAATATTTCACCAAATCACCATGTGGTGGTCTATGATGATGAAGGTGGGGCATGGGCAGGGCGTTTAATCTGGAATCTCCATTGCTTAGGTTTTACCCGTACAAGTTTAATTAATGGCGGAATTCATGCATGGCTTGGGGCAGGTTTACCCACCACAGCCGAGGTTGAAGAACTTCCTCGAGTTGATAACTTAATTCAGATCGATTTATCACATGCTGCTCAGTTCCGAGTGAACTATGAAGAACTACGCAAACAAGTTGAGCAAGAAAGTGTGCAATTGTGGGATTGCCGGACGAGTGATGAATATAGTGGCGTCCGTTTAGCAGCGCGACGCGGTGGTCACATTCCAAATGCCCTCCATTTTGAATGGAGTACTGCACTTAATCGTCAAAATCATCTAAAATTGCATCCGCTTGAACGCACGCGGCAGCGTCTTGAACAACTTGGGTTCGATTTAAAGCAACCTGTAGTCGTATACTGCCAGTCACATCACCGTTCTGGTTTGGCTTATATTCTGGCTAGACTTTTAGGTTGGGAAGCAAAAGCCTATGATGGTGCGTGGAGTGAATGGGGCAATCGCCTCGATAGTCCTATCATTACTGGAGAATCGCCGTCTTGAGTTTTACATCTCGCTTAAAAAAAGAATTATTTATTAAGGCACAAAATCTTGTTCCTCAGCATCAGTTAAGTCGTGTAGTGGGCAAAGTTGCTGCAAGTGAAAATCCAATTTTAAAAGCTGCTGTTATTCATGCATTTAAAACCAAATATGGCATTGATTTATCAATTGCTGAACAAGGCAATGCACTGAAATATAAATCTTTTAATGATTTCTTTACCCGTGCATTGAAAGACGGCGTACGTTTAGTTGATGAAAATCCGGATAGTATTGTTTCACCAGCGGATGGCGCGATTTCTCAAATTGGTAAAATCACTGCGGGCGAAGTATTTCAAGCAAAAGGCCAAAGTTTCTCTGTAGAAAAGTTAATTGGCGATCCACAACTTGCTCAGCCTTTCCAAGAAGGTGAGTTTGCAACGGTTTATCTTTCTCCACGTGATTATCACCGTGTTCATATGCCATTTTCAGGCACATTAACTGAAACGTTATATGTACCGGGTGAGTTATTCTCAGTAAATCAGGTGACTGCTGAAAATGTACCGGGATTATTTGCCCGTAATGAGCGTATGGTATGTTTGTTTGATACTGAGCTTGGTCGTATGGCCGTTGTTTTGGTTGGTGCTATGATTGTGGCAGGTATTGAAACTGTGGCAACAGGTAAAGTAAAACCATCGGGTCGTATCGAATTACAGCATCATGAGTTGAAGTTAGAGAAAGGTGCTGAGCTTGGCCGTTTTTATTTAGGTTCTACTGCAATTATTTTATTTGAAAAAGATAAAATCGAGTGGGAAAAACGTTTTAAAGCCGAGTCCGTTGTTGTCATGGGCGAACGTATGGGCCATACAATTTAGTCTTCTATAGAGCGCGTATAAAAAAGCAAACCCTGAGTTTAATTATTCAGGGTTTATTTTTTGATTTAAATTATATAAAAGTAAAATATATAACTATGTTTTTATCTATATTATATGGAAATATAATTATTGTTAATTGATCTGAAATAGCACGTTATAGAAGCTAGTCTATAAATATGTTTCTGAAGAGAGCAAAAATATTAATATGATTGAAAATTAATAAATAAAAAGAGAAAGGAATATTTAAGTTAGACTTAAGTCGTAATTTTACTTTTATTTGAAGATAAGTAATTAAATACAAAAAATTTATTTAATTTTATAAATACGAGGCGCTTTTTAGATATTGCACAGCCTTTAGCCTTGGCACAATGCTTGCTAACTATTTAGGACCTTACTGTAATTTTCATATTTTTTTAGGTTCTGAAATCATGTTAAAAGTTAAATGTCTGACAGCTTCGATTTTATCTGTACTTTGTATTTCACTCACTCATGCCAATGATTTTAAAGTTTTAAATCAAATTTCAAAACAACCTACTCACCTTCAAACTGGGGAATATAAAGGGAATTATTATGTTCCATCTACTTTAAATACCATTACATGGGGTTATTTACCAAATCGAGATGTTAAACCCGTGCTTACTGTTCCGTCGGGTAGTGTCGTAACATTTGATACGGTTTCTCATGAAGGTTTGCTTGAAGACCAAGGGCGTAATGCTGAAAAGTTCTTTAAATCGAAGGGCGTAAATTCTAATCAAATATTAGAAGATGCAAAAATAATTACGCAATCAAATTTAAAGCATGATTTTCATAAAGATGGACCGCATATTGTGACAGGCCCTGTTGCAATTGAAGGCGCACAGCCCGGTGATATTTTGAAAGTTGAGGTACTTAAAGTTGAGCCGCGTGTACCTTACGGTGTTATTTCAAATCGACATGGTAAAGGTGCTTTAGTAGGGGAATTTCCTAAAAAAGCAAAGCAAGAAAATGCATCGGCTGAGCATCCTGAACGCTATGGAAATGTCTCAATTTTCACACCAATTGAAAAAAATGCTAAAGGTGAGTACGAAGGTGTATTAAAAACAGAATCGGGTAAATCAATACGTTTTCCGCTGTATCCTTTTATGGGAATTATGGGAGTAGCAGCCAATACTTCTGAGCCTGTTCACTCTGTACCACCTGCAATGTATGGCGGAAATATTGATATTAATGAATTAGGTGCAGGTTCAACCGCTTATTATCCTGTTCAGGTTGAAGGTGCATTATTCTATACGGGTGATAGTCATTTCGCGCAAGGCGATGGAGAGGTGGCATTAACGGCACTAGAAGCTTCAGCCCGCGCCACGTTGAAATTTACCTTACTCAAAGCGGGTAAGGACAAAATACCGGGGAAAGAATTAAAACAACCTTTAGCTGAAAATGCTGAGTTTTGGATTACACCAGGACTTGATGAAGATCTAGATGAAGCGATGAAGAAATCTACACGTGAAGCCATTCGTTTCTTAAACCAAGAATACGGGATTGATGAGGCGACAGCATATGCGTATTTAAGTGCCGCAACTGATTTTGAAGTTTCACAAGTTGTAGATAAAACCAAAGGTATTCATGCAAAAATCAGAAAAGCTGATTTTAAAGAGTTTGAGAGTAAATAATAAAAAAGGGAGCCAAGCTCCCTTTTTTATTTAGTCCAACCATATTTTTTGAAAATAGTATTACCTTGCTGAGACGATAAAAACTCTACAAAACGTTTTGCTTCAGCGTCTTTTAAACTATGTTTAGTCAAGGCTACGCCTGTGTCGCGATAGACAACTAGCTCTGGTTCGATAGGTATAATTTGTCCAACGTCTGGGTTACTGATTCCCCAAATATTAAAGACTAACCAAGCATCATAGCTGCTATTTTCTTCCCAGTTTTTCTTGGCAATACCTGTGTTGGCTGCATAGGTGACAATATTCTTTCGAAAAGCTTTTGTTAATTGAATATTTCCGGTTCTGCCAGCGATATCTTCCCACATACCGACTTGACCTGCCCCATGTGTAACTAAAACTTTAATGCCAGATTTAGCGAGGCCTTTAAATCCTTTAATATTTTTAGGGTTTCCTTTTCTCACTAAAATCGTTGCGGGACGTAAATATAAAGGTTCTACCGAGTCTTTTATAATTTGCTCAGAAAAGGTATTTTCGAAATCAGACATCATGGCTTCTGAACCGCTATATATAACATCAGCATCTAGTTTCGCCTTTTCAGACCATTGAGCAGTAGGACCAGAAGTCACATGGACTGCTATACCTGTCTTATTAGTGAATTGTTTGGCAGCTTCTTTCATAGCGGGTGCTGGGCCACCCGGACCATATACATGTACGTCTGCAAAGCTATGGATGGATAGAGAACCGAGAATAAGAAAAATCAGGTAGGGTATAAATTTTTGTTTTGACATTTTAATCGCTATAGTAATTAAGAAAATATCAGCATATATTTTTTATCATTGAAATTGGATTAATTTTTGCAACGATATTTATAATACATTTCTTTAAAATATATTTTAATTAGATTTTAAGTGACTATATAAATGTAAATTATTTTGAGTTGAATATAAATATAGATAATTTTATGGTAATTTATATTTTATAAATTAATTATTTAAATAGATGTAATGTAAATAATAGAGGAGTAATCCCTTGATTAGAAAAAGTAATTCTTTATTAAAAATTTTATTTAGCAGTATTTGTTTGATATCTGGTTCTGCTATGGGTACTCCAATTACAGATTTGAGTAAGCAAATTGTGAGCGAAAAACCGGGTTCAATATTGTCTATAGCACAGCAAGATGTAACGAGCTTATTTCCTCATGCCGATCAGCATTTGTTGATCAATTATCGTAGTCGAGGTGTGAATAACGAGCCTATCGTTGCCTCAGCGTTTATTTTATTACCGAAAGGAACACCACCAAAAAATGGCTGGCCCGTACTAGCTTGGGCGCATGGTACAACAGGAGTAGCCGATACTTGTGCACCTTCGGGTGATTATGCCGGTGGACCAGTTCATTCATATCAGGAAGTTGCTTCAAAAGCGTTAGATGGTTGGCTTGCACGAGGCTATGCAGTAGTCGCACCTGATTATCAAGGTCTGGGCACTTTAGGCGCACATCCCTATATGAATGCAAAGAGCCAATTGCATACAGTAGTAGATGCAGTGCGGGCGTTACATATGCTTAAGCCAAAAGATTTTAATAAACAGTGGTTGGTGATGGGGCATAGCCAAGGCGGTGCTGCTGCTATTACCGTGGCGGCTTATGGTCAAAAAGATGCTCCCGAACTCGATTTAAAAGGGGCAATTGCTCTTGCGCCAGGTGGCTATCAATATGAAGGCATTGCAGAATATGTGTTGAGTCATCCAAACCCAGAACCAAGTGTGGCAGCATTTTTCCCGATTGTATTATTGGGAGCGCAAGCAGCAGAGCCAAGTATTATTCCTGAAAATTTAGTCAGTCCAGAAATGGGCAATGTGCTAACTCAAGCACGTAGCCGTTGCCTATCTGAACTTCAATCTGATTTGAAGAAATCTCCTTCTAACATATTTCGACCTAATACAGATTTAAAACCTCTTTTGACTTATCTTAAAGAACAGTCAATTGAAAACATGGTACCGACTGTACCGTTAATGATTGTTCAAGGTACTAAAGATCATTTAGTCGACCCTAGAGGAACATACGCTTATTACCAACAGCTATGTAAATTAAAAAAACCAACCATTTATCAAACAATTGATGGTGGAGATCATCGCGATGCACTACGTCAGAGTCATACTTTTGCCACTCACTTTTTAAATGTCATAGAGAAAAAACAGGCGAAATCTTATTGTTCAAATTTTAAATAAATAGGTTTAAATGCTACAAAAAAGCCGACTTTTCATAAGTCGGCTTTTTATATTTGAAAAAAGATGATTTTAAGTCATGTTATAGAGTCTTTCTTTTGGAAAAACTGCGGTAAAGGTTGATCCTTCATTTTCTTTAGATTGCACGTCTAAATAGGCGCCGTGTTGCATGAGTACGTGTTTTACAATCGCCAAGCCTAAACCTGTTCCACCGGTTTGACGACTACGGTCGCTGTCCACGCGGTAGAAGCGTTCAGTCAGACGCGGTAAATGTTTAGGGTTAATGCCGATACCGGTATCTTGTACGCTAAAGTAAGCATGCTCACCGTCATCGTGCCAACCAATGGTAATGGTTCCGCCTTTTGGTGTGTACTTAATGGCATTAGTAATTAAATTACTAAATGCGCTGGCAATTTCCATGTCAGAACCGATGAGGTCACAGTGGCTATCAATATGTAAATTGAGTGTATGCCCATAATCGGCATTGTAGGCCTGAGCATCATCAAATAATTGATTCATTAAGCTCGGCATTTCAATAATCTGATTTTTTGCGATTTTCTTATTATTTTCTAAATTTGATAACAGTAGTAAATCATTAACCAACGCATTCATACGTTTGGTTTGAGATTGCATCTGGTCAAATGCACGTTTCCAGCGCGGGTTAATATCTTCTTGGTCGGTAAATGTTTCGATATAACCACTCAGGACGGTTAATGGTGTGCGCAGTTCATGTGAAATATTATCGACGAAGTCTTTACGCATTTGCTCAAGATTATGCATACGAGTCACATCGTATGCCACAAGTAAGCGACTTTCCCCACCAAATCGTGTGAGCTTAACCTGTACATAACGGTCATCATCAAGATTTGAATGGAGTTTAATCCCATCGGGTGCCTGATCAATATTGTTAAAATATTCAATAAAAGTTGGCTGGCGCAAAATGGTTAATAAGTTGCGACCACGGTCAAGTGGACTAATTCCTAGTAAACGCTCTGCGGCTGGGTTCCACCATTCAATTTGATGTTGATCATCAATCAAGACTACCGCTTCGGCGAGTGCAACTAATGAAGATTGAGCGCGGTCAATAAGTCCTACCATTTCCGCTTGAACGATACGTTCTTGGCGCTGGGCACGGTAAACGTTAAATAATAATGCCCCCCAAATTCCGTTGAGGTTCGGAGGGACATCGTATGGATTATTGGCAATCCAGTCATTGACCAAATATAAAGAACGCAACTGAAGTGTAAAAAACACCACAAAGGCAATAAAAATACAGCTCCAGAAATACCCAATTCCTAAACCGACTAAACCTGCAATAATCAGGAAAAATAATAAAAGTCGTAAATCTTGTTTAGCAAACGTCCATAAACTACTGTAGCGGGAAAGCTTTTGTTCACGTACCTGTTCGGGGACGGGGTAGGGTTCATACATAAATTTTGGTTAACCTGCGGCTAAATCTGCACGTGTTGAGAAACGATAACCTGTACCACGTACAGTCTGAACAAATCGGTCTACACCAAAAGGTTCTAAGACTTTACGCAAACGACGGATATGCACATCGATGGTACGATCTTCGATGTATACATTACCGCCCCACACCTGATCGAGCAACTGGGCACGTGTATAGGCACGTTCCGGATGGGTCATAAAAAATGCAAGCAGACGGTATTCTGTTGGTCCCATATCTAAAATACTGTTACCAAAGCTTACGCGTTGGCTTACAGGATCAAGAATTAAACCATTGGCATCAATTGTTTTTTCACCGCTTAATGCATTTGCGCGGCGTAGAACAGCTTTAATACGAGAAACCAGTTCACGGGTTGAAAATGGTTTGGTCATATAGTCATCTGCACCAGCATCCAGACCTTGTACTTTGTGGTCTTCTTCACCGCGAGCGGTCAACATAATGACAGGAATTTCTGCTAAGTTTTCATCTCGTTTTAAACGGCGACATAAGTCGACCCCACTTACGCCCCCGGGTAACATCCAATCGAGCAAGATAAGCGCCGGACGTTGGTCGACGATAATTTGATGAGCCTGTTTGGCATCTTCTGCCTGTAAACACTGAAAGCCTGCCATGTCCAAAGAGGTATGGATCATTTCGCGGATAGGAAGCTCATCATCGACAATTAAAATATAGTCATCTTTCACAGCGTAATACCTTGTAGATTTTAACGGTGAACCGTTTTGTAGTTATGACAGGCTTATTACAAAGATTAATTATGACAATTTCATTGCAGAAAAGTCTATAAAAACGAATTTAGCAATAATTTGTGACAAAAATACGGCAAGCGCATGACCAAATGATGACAGGTAGGTATAAATTTTCTTAAAACCATTCAGTGTGTTACAAGCTTATCTCAAACGAGGTTTTTAAAATAAAAACAGTGTCAAAAAACTTTAATATTATTTTGAAACTTTCGCGAGCAAAGCTAAAAAAACGATACGGCAGGCCGCTAAAACTTGCTCTAGAGACTGCTTAAACCCGCCCATCACCCATCGAACGGCAATTTGTGTCACGTATCCATTTAAACCAGTAGCGATTAATGAGAGTTCATTTTCGTTATGCTGGATTTGCGGCATGGTTAGCATCACAAAAGCTTGAATCATACGATCAAACTGGGCGAGAGTTTCCTGAATGGTGGCCTGATTATGTAATTCTTGGACCAAAATTGCATCGACATATACAATACGAGCCAAACGAGGGTCGTCTTTTAAAGTACTCAGTAGAGCACGTAAACCAGCATCGACCATTTGCTCAGGGTCTGGAGCCGCTTTAATGACGGCTTGCATCAAGTTTTGCTGTAATTCTTCAATCATTTTTAAAAAGATAGTCTGGAATAAATCTTCACTCTTTTTAAATGATTCATAAAAATAACGTTCGGTGAGTTTTGCTTCTTGGCAGACATCTTTTACCGTCACGGAAAAAAAGCCAAGGGTTCCATAAGTTGCAATACCGGCTTCAATGAGTTTTTCGCGGCGTGCCTCTTTGCGCTCAGACAGAGATAACCCTTTGAACTGACGTTCTTTACTCACAGTTTTTGTTTTCTTTTTACTGGTTGAGTCGTTTGTCGCCATAAATAAATGGTTTCCTAATTTATCGGTTTTTCGGCAAATATGAGCCCTATGATAAAGCCGTCAGCAGAATTGTGCCAATCTATCTGAAATTACAGTGTACTATATTGACAATGTATATTGTCAAAATTATATTGAAAGAGTCTAAATTGCACATGCAATGAACCAGTTGTGCAAATCGAAAAACAAAGGATGGACAATGAAAAATTTTAAAAACAAAGTCGCTGCAATTACGGGTGCGGGTTCTGGCATTGGGCAACAATTAGCAATTCTTCTGGCAAAGCAGGGCTGCCATCTTTCATTAAGTGACATTAATGAAAAGGGCTTAGAGAAAACTGTTGAGCTATTAAAACCGTACAGTAACATTACTGTAACAACCAAGAAGTTAGATGTTTCTGACCGTGAGGCTGTAAGGCAGTGGGCACAGGAAACTGTTCAAGATCATGGCTGTGTTAACCTGATTTTTAACAATGCTGGTGTAGCTTTAGGCTCAACTGTAGAAGGCGCGACTTACGAAGATTTAGAGTGGATTGTGGGAATTAACTTCTGGGGCGTGGTTTATGGTACTAAAGAATTCTTACCGTTCATTAAGCAAACACAAGATGGCCATATTATTAACGTTTCCAGTTTATTTGGTTTAACAGCTCAGCCAACTCAGTCTGGCTATAATGCGACTAAATTTGCGGTACGTGGTTTTACTGAGTCATTGCGTCAAGAGTTAGATATTGAAAAATGCGGCGTAAGTTCGCTATGCGTACATCCGGGCGGTATTCGTACTAATATCGCTAAAGCTGCAAAAATGAGTGATAGCTTGAGTAGTTTGGGTATGGACCCAACTAAATCGATTCAAAACTTTGATAAGTTATTGCGTACCCCACCAGAGGAAGCAGCTCGTCAAATTTTAGATGCAGTTTTGAAAAATAAACGCCGTTTACTCATTGGTAGCGATGCAAAAATTCTGGATGCATTCCAGCGTTTATTCCCAACGGGATATCAACGTGCTTCAACCATTGTAACCAAATGGATGAAATAAGGTTTAAAAGAAAAAAGCCATCAATTGATGGCTTTTTTATAAGGTTTAATGCATTCTAAATAAGAACTTTGATCTTCTTTTTCTTCCAGATAAATTGATAATACAAGCCTTGAATAATACATAAACTGACAAATGCCAAGGCATAGGCGACCCAAATGCCTTTAAGTCCCCACATCGAACTAAACCAGTAAGCACATGGCATTTCAATAAATAAAATGGCAGAGATGTTAATCAGCATCGGTACGGTTACAGTCCCACTGGCACGCATAATTGATGCAAAAATGGCACCTGCACCAAAGAATAAAATTGCCCAAAGTACAATAAATAAAAGCTGTTGCCCTAACACCACCACAGTTGGATCTGTGATGAATAAAGCCATCAAATATTTTGAAAATAGATAGCCGAGTGCAATTAACGCACCTGTAAACAAAAAGTTCATACCTAAAGCGGTGCGTGTAACACGTGCGAGTAGGTCCGACTTACCAGCACCAATCGCTTGCGCTGCAAAGATTGAGGCCGCGATGGAGATCGAAATCGCTGGAAATTGAATATAGTTGAGTACCTGATTCACAGCACCATACGCAGCTGTGGCATGAGCTCCGAAACGGTTCACTAAACCCACAATGACTAAACCGGCCATTGAAGTGGTAATCATTTGAATACCGGTTGGAACACCTAGGTGTAAAATGATTTTACTTAATTCCGAATTATGACGAATATGTTGCAAAAGCTGACGGTTCGGCCGAAGTGGATGCTTTTTCTTGTTTAGATAAATCGCAAGAAAAATGAGAATAGCTACATAGCCAGTAATGGTCGCAATTGCCGGAGCAATAATTCCTAGAGCGGGTAAACCAAAATAACCTTTAAGCAATATCGGGGTAATGACCAAACCAATCACACTGGTTAAAGCCAGTGCAAGTAAAGGAGTAGTACTGTCTCCTACACCGCGTAAAATTGAGGTATAGATAATATAAACAAAGAGAAGAGGACTACCTGCCAACATCCATCGCACATAAGGCAAAGAGAGGTGCATCACCTTCGGATCCGTACCTAAAAGTTCTAAAATATCATGGGCAAAAAACACACCAATGATTGCGGTAATGATACCGCCAATGATGGTCATAAACAGGGTAGAACCGACCACACTTTGAACTTTTTCAATATTCTGCGCGCCCCATGCCTGCCCTACTAAAACAGTAGTACCCGTTGAAATGCCGATAATAAACGCAAGCAGTAAAAACAAAATGGGGAAAAAAACCGAGACGGCAGCAATCGCATCGACCCCCATCATTTGTCCAACAAAGATGGTGTTAATGGTACCGGACAGGTTTTGCAAGATATTGGTTGCAATCAGGGGCAATAAGAAAACAAAAAATGTTTTCCAAAGATTTTGCTGATGAATTAAAGACTGTCTTGGTGGCATGTATTCTCCATCGCCCATCTCTCTGATGAGCGGGTCGGATATTCAACTTAGCATAGTTGTAGGGAACTTCTTGTAGTATTTTTACTATGCTAAGTGACTAAATTTATTAACATTGATTCAGAATTTCTCCTGCTTTTTGCAGTGTTTCATCATTTTTTGCAAAGCAGAAACGAATTAGGCGTAAAGACTCTGGGGCTTGTTGGTAAAACACCGAAACAGGAATAGCCACAATCTTATGTTGCTCGGCAAGAAACTGGCACATTTCCACATCGTTTAAGTTAGGTCTAATCTGGCTGTAATCAAGGTTTTGGAAATAAGTTCCTTGCGATGGTTTAAGCAAAAAACGGCTATTGTGAATCGCCTGATTAAATCGGTCTCGTTTAGTCTGATAAAACTGTGAAAGTTCCTGAATATGTTCTGGGTGTTGCTGCATATATTGCGCAAGCGCAATCTGACAAGGTGTTGTGCCACAGAAATTAACATATTGATAAATCTGGCGGAACAAACGCATTAAATCAGTTGAAGCAACGCAGTAACCGGTTTTCCAACCTGTGACATGAAAGGTTTTTCCAAAAGAACCAATCACAAAACTACGTTCTCTAAGCTCAGGGAAATGCAACGCGCTAAAGTGTTGCTGACCATCAAAAACTAAGTGTTCGTAGACTTCATCAGATAAAACTACAATATTTTTATCCTGAATTAATTCAATGAGTTCTAACCAGTCTTGTTTGGACCAGATTGTACCTGTTGGATTGTGGGGAGTATTTACCACAATCATACGGGTTTTATCGTTAATTCGATCTTTAACTTGTTGCCAGTTCACCTTAAAGTCAGGTGCTTGCAAGGCAATATGTACCGCTTTACCACCTGCTAACTCGACAGAAGGTCCATAGCTGTCATAACTCGGGTCAAAAATAATGACTTCATCACCTGTGTTGATGCAGGCTTGTATGGCACAGAAAATTGCTATAGTTGCACCGGGCGTAATCGTGATTTGAGTTACAGGATCAAGTTGAAGCTGGTCACGCTGTTGAAATTGTAAAGCGAGCTGTTCACGCAGTGCGAGAATGCCATCACCAGGTGGATACTGATTGTGTCCAGCCAAAGTTGCCTGAGATAGGGCTTCGAGCAAAGCAGGGGGTGCAGGAAAATCCGGGAAACCCTGTGAAAGGTTAAGTGCACCCAAGCGCTGTGCCATTGCCGTCATCGTACTAAAAATAGTCACCCCTTGTGCGGGCAATTTGGACTGAAGCTGTAGCATATTGTTCTCTTAAGGAAATTATTAACGTTATAAAATTGATTCAATCGCTGCTCGTATTACACCTAGAGTTAAGCCGATAAATGCACCTACCACAACGCCATTCACACGAATCATGTGTAAGTCCCCACCGACTTCATTTTCAATTTTTCCAATCATTTCACGTGAGTCCCACTCATGAATGCGCTCACTCACATAGCGTATGATTTTATGGCTATATTGGTCCGTAAAGTTCATGGCAAGTCCTGTCATTTCTTTGTTGAGAACTTCACGTACTTTTACATTTTGGACAAGGTTTTCACCCAACTGCTGAATGGCAGCTCTGAGGTTCATTGCAATACCAGAGTCTTCTTTCATTAAATCTTCTTTAATGGCATCACATAAAATAGTGACAGCGCCACTAATGAAATTTAAGACTTGAGGACTATCTAGCAACGCATCTTTGCCACTATTTAGACGTTGGCTGGCAATACTCTCAGGGTTTGCCAACTCCAGCATGAGCGAGTGGGCAATAGTTTCAATTTCCTGTCGCCATGGGTGTTCATGGTCAGCCAGCATTGATTCTACTTTTTCAACCAGTGAATCAATGGTGCGCTGCTGAACATCAATACCGATCCAGCTTGCACCTTTTGCAAGAGACCAGACACCCAGCGCTTTAAACATTTTTCTTGTCAATTCGCGAGTTTTATCCGGATTTTGTACCACCCACTCATGCGCGATATCGAGACCACGTTGCAGTACATCTTGGTGGAAGTCATTTTCCAATACTGCACGCAGCATTTCACTCGCAAGTTTATTGACTTGAGTGTTACGCACCCATTGCACACTGTTGTTTTGCACGAAATTGGCAATTTGTTCTTGGCTCACAAATTCAAAAACTTTAGGTACAGTTTGCTGAATGAGTTGTACCACTTGAGTATTGTTTTGTGGACTGGCAAGCCATTGGCCAATGGCAAGACTTAAATCGGTTTTTTCTAGGCTTCGTTCGACCACCTGAGGCGACAGGAAGTTTTCCTGCACAAATCGACCCATTGATTCGGCAATACGTGCCTTATTACGTGGAATAATTTCGGTATGATCACGCAAAAACTTAGGGATGGGAAGCTTACCAAATGGGTTTCGAAACAGAACGGTAATCGCATACCAATCTGCTAGTCCACCCACTACACCAGCTTCGGCACCTAGCATTAAAATATGAATTAAGTCTGTATACTCTGGCAGAAAGCGATTGGCGATCAATAACCCAATCCACAGCACCACCACAATAATAAGTGCCATCGTAGCGAAATATTTGCTGCGCTTCAGATTGGGTGCATGGTGTACTTCTTCTGCCATATTCATACGGTCATCCTATTCATTTTTGTTTTACTGGCGGCTCAGGTGGCGGCAACAATTCTCCTGTCGGGCTTAAACCATATTTTTGTCCGATAGATTTGAGAATTAACGTTGCATCAAAGGCATCTTGAGGAGCCTGCTTTTGATCCCGATAACATTCAATAGTATACGACACTTGAACAGGGTCGATATTGACCACTTGCGGGAAATCATAGAACGGATCATGCCAGAAACCCGGATAGCGGCGGTAGTAACCATACGGGTAAAAGCTTGGTGCAGATGGGTAAACTACAGCTTGACGCGGTGGCTTTTGGCTTTGATTACTTGGGTCGTTCAGCACTTTAAAAAAGCGGAAACCTTTTTGTACTGTAGTCTGTGCTGATTTCACCAAAGTAATTTCTTCGGCTGCTCCATAGCTCATGTTTGGATCAGCCTGAAAGCTGATTCGAAACGTTTGAGCATTTAACGGATAGGCCGAAAACTGGCCAAGCTGATCGAAAGTTTTTGGTTTGCTGGGTACAGTTGAACAAGCACTTAAAGTTATGGCAGTGCCTAAAGCTAAACAAAGAGAGAGATATTTCATGGTGAACTCCCAGCTGAGCATAAAAGAATGGATGCCTCAGCATTAAAAATAGAGAAGTCTTAAAAACTACTGTTCGGTTCTAATAAAAATTCGGTTTCCTCTGGTGTTGAGACACGTCCAAGGATGGCATTGCGATGAGGATAACGTCCAAAGCGATCTATAATCACTTTATGTTTTTTCTCAAAGCTTAAATTAATTTCATTGCCGAGGCGTTGAAATAATTTTAAAGCAAACTCATGAATTAGCTTCGATTCACTATGCATAAATGGCATGTACAAAAACGAGCGCTGTTCTGGGTTAAGTT
This sequence comes from Acinetobacter sp. FDAARGOS_494, assembly GCF_003812225.1. Taxonomy (NCBI): domain Bacteria; kingdom Pseudomonadati; phylum Pseudomonadota; class Gammaproteobacteria; order Moraxellales; family Moraxellaceae; genus Acinetobacter; species Acinetobacter sp. FDAARGOS_494. Next base: position 1,542,681 of record NZ_CP033866.1, on the reverse strand, counting down.
GTGCATCGAGTTGCAAGCTAATTGCTTCTTGTGACAAGGCTAAAGCAAGGCCGTCATAAGCAAAAGATTCGGGTTGATCACGATAAATGTTGCGAGAAAACTGATCTAGCACAATAATCTCTGCAAGACGACCTTCTGGTGTTTTCCGCCAAGACCAAAGTTCTGCTCGAGTTGCCTGCCGATGAACGTCTGCAAATTGATCACGAATTTTTGCGTCAAAATCCTCACTTTTTGCAAACCAGAGTGAACGGTGTTCAGGTGAAAACCAGAAGTTTAAAATGTCTTGATCGTTCATGATATTGACAACTCTTTAGCAATTATTCTTCAATAAAATCACAATTCTTTCGTGTCTTAAATAACAAGATTGTGATAAAAATTGCCAAACTGAAATGATGTGATCATATCAATAGCCGTATCATGTCACGATTTTGTATATAGTGATCTTTTATAAGCGAGCAAATGCATGAGTCAACCCACTACACCATCTCAATCAGTTATTCCTGCTTGGGTGGATTCGTCGCTACTACAAGGCATGTTACGTGGAATAGAACGTGAAAGCCTACGTATGCAAAGTAATGGGTTCTTATCACAAGAGTTACATCCAAAGGCATTAGGTTCAGCTTTAACACATCCGAAAATCACCACAGATTATTCTGAAGCGTTGATGGAGTTTATTACTTCACCACAGCCAACCATTGGTGATGCCTTGCATGAGCTCACCGATATTCATGCGGTTGTGCACCGTCATTTAGAAAATGGTGAAAAGCTCTGGCCGTTGTCTATGCCATGTATGCTAGATGACAATGAAGAACGTATTCGTCTAGCTCAATATGGCACTTCTAATATTGGCCGTTTCAAGACGCTTTATCGCCGTGGTTTAGGTATTCGTTATGGTCGCCGTATGCAGACGATTTCGGGCGTACACTATAATTTATCTTTCCCTGATTCTCTTTTTTCTGCTTTGCAGGCACATGAAACTGACGAAAAATTAAAAGCACTTAGTCTGCAAGATTATCGTAGTCATCGCTATTTTGGTTTGATTCGTAACTTTATTCGTTTAACGCCACTGGTTATGTTTTTGGTGGGTGCGAGCCCATCGGTTTGCCGTTGTTTTCTGACGGGTCATGAACATCATTTGTTGCCTTTAATCAAAGGGTCATATTATTTACCGTATGCTACAGCTCTGCGTATGGGGCGTTTAGGCTACCAAAACTCGGCACAAAAAAGTTTAGGCATTCACTATAACAATTTAACGGGTTATCTGGCCGGTTTACAAAAAGCAGTACATTCTCCATATCCGCCATTTAGCCGTTTAGGGTTAAATGATGCCTCTGGTGAACCATTGCAAATTAATGATCATGTTTTACAAATCGAGAATGAATATTACAGTCTCGTGCGTCCAAAACAAGTTCCTCAAGCGGGTGAAACACCGTCTCAAGCCTTGAAAAATCGAGGGGTGGGTTATGTTGAACTTCGTGCAGTGGACGTAAATCCATATTCGGCAATTGGCGTCAATGAAACAACAGCAGGTTTCCTTGAGGCATTAGCGCTTTATTGTTTATTAAGCGATAGTCCTGAACTGTTATGCCCTGAGCAAGATTTGATTGAGAAAAACCAGACAGAAGTGGTTAACCGTGGTCGAGCACCAAACGCAACCATTACTGATTTAAACGGGTCTTATCATATTGAAGATTGGGCACGTCAGCATATTTCTAAAATGCAGGATTGTGCTCGCTTACTCGATCAGACCTATGCAACAGATCTATACAGCTCGGCTTTGGCTGTGATGCAAGAACGTATTGATGAAGTAGATGAAACATTATCTGCTCATGTGATTGATGACACATTAAAGCATGGTGGAACCTGGAGCTTTGGTAGTCATATGGCACAGTTACATGCTGAAACTTATGAAAAGCATGAGATTAGTGCAGAGACTTTGCAATATTTTGAACAATTAGCTGTGCAATCTTTACAGCAGCAAGAACAACTTGAGCAAGATAGTCAGATCAGTTTTGATCAATATCTTGAACAATATAGATAAAAACGAGGTTTTACATGCGATTAAGTTACCGTTTGGTGAGTGGACTGCTTGTTCTGGCAAGCATTGTCGGCATGTCTTTTGCGTTGTATTTGGAACATGTAAAAGGGTTAGAGCCATGTCCGCTCTGTATTTTTCAACGTGTTGGCTTAATGGCAATGGGTTTTGTGGCTCTTATTACGTTTTTGCATAACCCGGTTTCCAATGCGATTAAACGCTTTTATGCATTTTTGGCAGGTATTGCAATTTTATGGTCAGTGGGGGTGGCGGGCCGACATGTTTGGCTACAGCATTTACCACCAGATCAAGTACCAAGCTGTGGTCCGGGTTTAAATTACCTCATTGATGCTTTACCAATGAAAACCGTTTTACAAGAGGTACTTTCTGGCTCAGGTGAGTGTGCGGCAATTGACTGGACTTTTTTAGGTCAGTCTTTACCAGTTTGGTCATTGGTCTATTTCCTTTTACTGTTATTGGTTTGTTTATGGCAGTTATTCCGTTTTTATCCAGTGTTTAAGACGGCTAAAAAGTAAGTTTAAAGTAATTAAAAAAGGCTCAACTTAAGTTGGGCTTTTTTTATAACTTTCGAATAAGTGAAAATATAAAAAAATTGATAGAAATAACGCATAATTTTGTAGACAGATAGTTCTGTTTTTTATAAAGTGCAGCCGTTTATATATCCTTATGATTATAAAAAAATGCTTTTTAATATATTTAGTGTCTTGGAAAAAATAGGGCTAAATGCTCAGAAACGTGCTATTCACGTACAATTTTCTAATGAACTACTCAATCATCAAGTATTCTTACAACGTATAGAAGGCCAACATCAGCTAAATGGTGGCCTAATGGCAGAGTTGATCTGCCTTTCAACAAATGCCCAAATTGCATTGAAGCAATTTATTGGTGTTCAAGTCGCTGTTGATCAGGTCACTGATTCGGGTCAATTGTTCCGAACTACAGGCATTGTGACTGAGGCCAGTTATGGACAAAGTGATGGCGCTTTAACGCTTTATAAGCTGACTATAGAAGATGCGACAAATTTATGGCACAAACGCCGTAATAGTCGTGTTTTTATGAATAAAAGTATCGTAGAAATTACCGAAGTTCTATTTAAAGAATGGCAAGAAAAAAGTCCACTGTTTGCTGCGAGTTTAAGTCTTGATTTGGGTGGGTTAAGTCAAAACTATGATATTCGTCCGTTCACTATGCAGCATAATGAGTCAGACTATGACTTTCTCACACGTTTGTGGCGAAGTGAGGGGGTTAGTTGGCTCATTGATGAATCAGAGCTTTTTGTCCCTCATTTTACTGCACCAATACAAGCTCAAAAACTAAAATTAATTGATGATAATAACCAATACCAAGCTTTAGCGCGTCGTAGTATTCGCTATCACAGAAGTAGCGCAACCGAATATCAAGATAGTATTACAGGCTTTGTTGCAGTGCGAAGTCTGCAACCGACTGCCGTACATGTACAGCGTTGGCAGCCCGATGCGTTAGCGCAAGAAGAGGGTAATGGTTCAGTTGTTACTACCCATACACACTCAGATAATTTTGATTCGGCCACTTTAAGTCTTGAGCAAGCATGGCACGTAAGTCCCGCCTGGATGCAAGATTTAAAAGGGGAAGATCAGGCAACCGCTTCAAGCAGTAGCCAATTAGAAAAATTAAATCAGCACTTCACCGACATGCATGCGAGTCGGGCCAAATACTTTAAAGCCTACAGTAGTGTGCGCGATACCCAAGTCGGCTATTGGTTTAATTTAAGAGAGCACCCTGAAATTGATCAGCATGAAGGAGCAGATCAAGAGTTCCTAATCATTGCTAAAAATTTCTATAACCAAAATAATTTACCTAAAGATTTACATCAGCAAGTTAGCCAGTTATTAACCCAAAGTCGTTGGGATCAACATGGGTATGATGAGATTGAGCGCCAGGGTAATGAGCTGACATTAATACGTCGTCAAATTAAAACTGCCCCTGAATATAATCCAGAACAGCATCGGCCAATAGCCTACCCACAAAGAGCGAAAGTCGTGGGACCTGAGGGAGAAACTATTCATGTCGATGAATGGGGACGCATTAAAGTACGTTTTCTATTTACTCGTAGTGATGATCATGGCCATGATGGTGGCGCAGGTAGTAATGACAATGATACCGACTCGGCTTGGGTGGATGTACTGACTCCTTGGGCAGGAGAAGGTTATGGTGCACGTTTCTTACCACGTATTGGTGAAGTGGTGGTCATTGACTTCTTTGATGGCAATATCGACCGTCCATTTGTGACGGGTCGAATCCATGAAGCACAGCGTTCGCCAACTAAATTCGATGTAAAAGGGCAGCTTCCTGATACTAAAAAGCTAAGTGGCATACGCAGTCAGGAGGTTAATGGCAGCGGGTTTAATCAATTACGCTTTGATGACACAACTGGGCAAATTAGTACCCAACTACAAAGTAGTCATGCAGCAACACAGCTGAATTTAGGTAATTTAAGCCATCCTAAAGAACAAGCGACAAGCCAAGGCCGTGGTGAAGGCTTTGAGCTTAGAACAGACGCTTGGGGAGCTGTGCGGGCGGGTAAAGGCATGCTCATTAGTACCTATGCACAAGAGCAAGCGATTGCAGACCATTTAGAGGCCGCACAAGCACAATCCTTACTTTCACAAGGCTATGAAAGCATGAAAATGCTCAGTGAAGTTGCAGCCAAGCAACAAACTGATGCTTTGAATGTAATTAATCGCTTACCCAAATTCATCCAGTCGCTTGAGTTAAAAACCACAGGGCAGGCATTAAATAGTACGGTAAACCTATTCAAAGAAGGAATTAATAACGATCCTATCCATGCCCTAAAAGACTGTGGTGGCTTTATTCAAGACATTGGTGCACTAGGAGGAAACGCAAAAGGCGTTGTAGATGAATTCAATTCTTTCTTTAGCGATGCCAAAGATGCGGTAGAAAATTTAAAAGCATTCATCGAAAACGTTGAAGAACATGGCCCTGATATTGTTAAAGGAAAACTCGCAAGTATTAAAGACCGAATTCATAAAAATCCATTTGAAAGTATTCAAGAGGTCGGGAAAGTCTTAGCAAATGTCGAGACTAAAGATTTTGATTTGATGAGTACGTGTGGAACTTTTAGTAAAGGCAGTAAATTGGAAGTATCACCTTCTAAAGCATTGAGTTCTTTACAAGGCTTTATGGAAGGTTATACCCAAGGTTTAGAAAGCAGTTCCGATACTAAACAACAAGAGCAAGGCAAGATCTTCAGACAAGCCCTTATGTTGTTAGCATCGCCAAATGGTATTGCTTTGACGACGCCTGAAAATATTATTTTGCAAGCTTCGCAAGATATTGCCGAAAGTGCCAGCGGTTCTATTAATTTAAGCGCGCAAAAAAATATTATTGGGCACGCACAAGACAAAATCAGTTTGTTTGCTGCGCAAAAGGGTTTGCGTGCTTATGCAGCGAAAGGAAAGCTCGAACTACAAGCACAAGATGACGCTATTGAAGCAATTGCGAAGAAGGTGATTAAGCTTATTTCTACTGAAGATAAAATCGAGCTTACGAGTCCAAAAGAAATTGTATTAACGGCAGGTGGTTCACAGCTCAAAATTAATGCCAATGGGGTATTTTCAACAACAGGTGGTAAATTTGAAAGTAAAGCTGGGCAGCATTTGTTTACGGGTGGGGCAAAGGTTTCAATGAAACTGCCTCATTTACCTGTTATACAAGAAGGTGGTTTTAGCCAATTATTTGACTTAAAGGATTTATCTAAAGATAATCCAAATTTAATAGGGGCACCTTATAAAATATTACTTAAGAAAACAGGTGATATATTAATGGTGGGAACAATAAATGATGACTTACAGACAGAACGAGTTTTTACTAAGGAAGAAGAAGAAATAGAGTTAATTTTATTTGAAACTAATTATACAGACTTTAATATTGAAAATTTAGATTATCTTTTTGGAGAAGAATAATGTACATAGTTAAAAAAGGAGATACATTAACATCTATTGCAAATAAAAATGGGTGCACAGTTGAGCAAATTATTAAGCTTAATAGTATAAAAAATAAAAATTTGATATTTGTAGGACAGAAATTAAAATTAAAAAATACGCCTACGCCTACGCCTACGCCTACGCCTACGCCTACGCCTACGCCTACGCCTACGCCTACGCCTACGCCTACGCCTATACAGAATTTAGGAGGTAAGGTTGGTATAGCTATAGTTAATAAAAAAGGAGAACCAATTTCAAATTTCAAATTAAAAATACAAGTAGGAAATAATATATATAGTAATCAGCTAACCAATGCGAGAGGTGTTGTAACCCTTCCAAGGCAAAAATCAGGAGAAAATATAATTATTCAAGGATGGTCTAAGACAAATAATAGCTATAAATTAATTAGTAATAGATTTATTACTGAGAATAGAAACCTTGGTATAGGTATTTCATTAGATACTATTAAATTTGAAGCAAAAACAGACAATCATAAAAAGCCTATAAATAATAATGTAAATAATAATGGCCAATCGACGACAACTAATGGAAGTAATAGTCAAAATAATCCTATAGCTAGAACTTCTGTAGAGGGATGTAGTAATTGCACAAAAATTACAGAAAATGAGCTGAAACAGATATTTACACAAGCTAATTCTAACGATATAAAAAAAATAATTGATGTTTATACGAATTTCTCAGAAAAATTTGGAATGAATAATTGTTTAAGTAAGGCACATTTTTTTGCTCAAGTTTTAGAAGAAGTGGGTAAAAAGATAGAAGTTAAGGATGGAGAAAGCTTAAATTATCACTCTGATATTCTTTTTTTGTCTTATACAAAAATAAAAAGAAAAGAGTATATAATAGAAAAAGGTAAGCGAGTTGAGAAAATGACTCATGGTGGGCCATTTTCAGCATTTAGAGGAAATAGACAGTTATGTGATAAATATGGAAGAAATGATAATCATCCTGCTGATCAAGTAATGATAGCTAATATTGCATATGCGAATAGAAATGGAAATGGTGATATTCAATCTGGTGATGGTTGGAAATATAGAGGTCGGGGAATTATACAGATAACTGGTAAAGATAAATATGATAAAATTAATAAAGCAATAAAAGATAATTATCCCAATGTAGGAATATCTATTGATGCAAATAATATTAATAATATTTATGAAGGGACATTGGCTTCAATGGCTTATTGGAAATCTTTTGGTCTATCAAAACTAGCTACACAAAAACAAGTAGATATTAGGACTCAATTAGAAGTTGTAGATTCTTTAATTGATATTATTAATCGAGATACAGCATCAAGATCAGATAGAAAAAAGAATTTTGAGTATATAACTGCGAAAGTCTTCAAGCTTAATGAATGTAAAAATTCAATTGTAGAAGCGAACTTACTAAGTAAATCTACACCTACACCTACACCTACACCTACACCTACACTGAGTAATGTTTTAAAGGAAATAAAGCAATTAGTAGATAGAAACATACCTTATTCGCAAACTGGTGCAAGAGGTGCTGGAAGTAATAAAAATGCTACCTCAGTAATTACTGCTAATGATTTAAAAGGATTAGACTGTTCAGAAACTGTTGCAATATATCTTTTAAAGTTAGGTGTTACTGATAAATTCTATTCTATACATACTGGTGTTATGCTCACTGAAAATGATTTTAGAAAGGCTATACGTTCAAATAAAATTGAGTATGTTGTTGGAAGTAAAGATCTTAATTTTATCCCTCAAATTGGGGATATATTTGTTTGGCGTAATGGTGGTGGGCACTGTGGTATAGTGTATGATGTTGATAGACAAAATGATACCGTTACTATTTTAGAGGCTATAGGTGACGTTGGAAGTGCTGATGAAAATTTTAATATAAATAATGGGGGCGAAAAAAAAGTAGGGTGTACGCGAACAGCTGTATATAGAAGATCTGGAAAAGCTTTAGCCCAGCATAGAGGATGGGTGGGATATTTTAGGCCAATTATTAGTGGAAAAAAAATATGAGAAGTAAGATATTTATTAGTGTTATTTTATTTGGCTTAAGTGCCTGTGCTGCGAAAGCAGATCAGAACCAATTAAAAGATAGAGAGTTAGATAAACTTGTTGCATGTAATGGAGGCAACACAGAATATACTAATATAGATGGTTATTTTACTATTCCAGATTTTGGTTGTCCATATGATGGTAAGAATAATAAAATTGGTAATGCTATGGTTTATCTAATTGCTCCAGATCATAATAATGATTATATACAGTTAAATAATATGAAAAATATAAAAGGAAAATATATTTATATAGTGCCTTTTAAATTTTTAAATCAAGATAAGAAATCTGGAAGTTTTTATATTGCAAAAGATAATTATAGCTACGAAGTTTATTTCAATGAAGGAGGTAAATGGGTTCGTAAACCAGATATAATTGTGAGTAATAATAAAGTTAGTGTACTTAGCGAGATAAATGGTTTTCTTAATGATAGAGCTAAATCTTTTTCAAAAAAAACAGAAAAAAAATTAAAAAAATATAAAATGGATATTAACCATGATGGAGTGGAAGATTTTATTGAAGTTGTAGGAAAAGATAATAAGCCAAGCTCAATACATATTTTAAATGGATTGGATAATTCTTTGATTTATAAGAATGATAAAATTTTTAACAACTCCTTTAATGAATGCAATTATAGTTCATTTGATAATATTTCTATTAGTAAAAATAATTTTACTTTAGAATATAGTACATGTGCAGATAGCTCCCAAATAGGATATAGATACGCCACTTTTAAAACAGATAAAAATAAAGAGCCGATACTTATACAAGATAATTACCTTGTTTCTCCTCGAGAAGAAACATCAGATAATTTTAAACCGAAGAAAGTAAATTGTCTTACAAGTTCAAAAATTACTTTTAACCAATTTAATGGTAGATGTGGTTAAATTTTAAATAAAAAGAACTATTTTTTTATCTATAATAAATAGTTCTTTTTTATTTAAACTAATTAATGATTTAATTGACAAGGTGTAGATCTGTTATGTTTAAGTAATATATGTAATTATAATAATATTTATAGGTTTTAATTTTTATTAAAAGTGTATATAGTGAGAACTAGTTTTATTAAATTTCATAATTTTTTATTGATTTTTAGCGTATGTATTACTTCAAATGCTACAGATTATAAACTAGAACAGTTAGATGAGAAAACAATATATAGTAATAGTGAGCATGAACTGAATAGTGTGTATTCAGATATAAAAGGCTATATCAGTGATAATAAAAATGAAGTTAAATATCTTGTTGATACTCAACGTTTTTGGTTGAAAAATAGAAATTTAAAATGTAATTTTAATGGAAAAGAAGCAAATAGTGGAAACTATAAATGTTTAAGTGATTTTAATAATTCTAAAATAAAAGATTTGAAAAATTCATATTTGGACCTTGATAATTTAGAAGGAAAGCTAATAAAACCATTTAGATATACAAATGGTATCATGAAAGAGTTGGAAACAGGTGGATGTTATTGTAGTGAAAGTACAATTAAGATTTTAAAAGATAAAATTTATATATATCAAGCTTGTGATCAAGGTTTAAAGGAGCCACGTATATATAATATTGTTGGTAAGAAAAAAGATAGTTTTTCTGTAGAATATCAAATTGACACTAATAATAAAGTTCCGGAATTTAATTTAGCATTTGTTACTAACGGTAAAAATGTTTGGAATATAGTTCCGAAAATTTTTAGAAAAGAAGATTTAATAAATTTAAATTTTGGAATTAATTATACAACTGATATGAATATAAAAAATAAGAAAAATGATTGTCATGATGATGAAGAGTAATTATTCTTTATTAAAATTTTGATTGCATTTGATAATGGTAATATCAGCTTAAAATTTGATATTATTAGTATTATAAAATAGAAATTCGAAGTGAATAATGAGTTTGTTCAAAATGGAAAAACATTTTAAATTTATAATTTCTACTGTTCTTATGATGGGGCCTGTAGGATCCTCCTATGCTGATTTTGGTTTTATTCAAGATAAAGATGGGTATGTGAATGTAAGGGAAAATTCAAGTTTAACTTCTAAAGTTACGTCCAAATTAAATAATAATGAAATTGTTTCTTGTGTGATGGATGAAAGAGTAAATAATTTTTGTTTAGTTAATGCAAGCAATGGTGTAACTGGATTTGTTTATAAAAATAGAATAAATAATTTTAGTGGTTACACTTCTATTAAACTATTTCAATATTCTAAAGAAAAAGCTGTTTATAATGATAAAAATATAATAGTAGAAGTGTATGCAAAAAAAGCTATTTTAGATCCTAAACTTTATAAAACTTTTAAAGGTGAATATAAGTATTTTAATAATAAAAAATTCTTTGGTACTGATGGTACTTTACCTAATAATGATTTTTTACAACTTGATAAAATCATTATTAAGAGTAAAGATAAGAAAATAGAAATTGGTAAAAATGATATAGAGCAATACTTTTTTCCTAAAAATGGTATATATGGTGACAAGAACGAGCTTGCTGATTTTAAAATATATTACTTAAATAATAATATTTTTATTTTAAATACTTTTAATAATGGTGGTGCAGCAGCATATAATATCGTTTTAAATATAAAAAATGGAAAACTAGTTGCCAATAAAGCTTGGAAGGTTGAAATTTAAAAATATTTTCTTTCTTCTACAAAAGCTAATTAATTAAAGAAGCCCAATATAAGTTGGGCCTTTTTTTACGTCTCTACAATTCCTTCTAAATCTTCGAGCGTATAGTTCGGCATATCAATAATATGGGTTTGAATACCATCTTGCACATAATCATTCACATGAGGATATAACCAGCGAGTAATCTGTTCGGCAACACTTGAGTGATACTGAATTTCAAAGTGATTTAAGCCATAAAACACCGCTTTATGTGAATCTGGAACTTTAAGCTGAAAACGTGGATTAGGATGTTCACCTAGTGCGCTTTTTACACTCACTAAGTAATCGCCAATCACGGTAAGCGCTTTATTACGCACCTTTTCAAACTCGAGTGTTCCTGCCACTAAAAAGGTATTGATATGGGAAGGTAGAGGAGCTGGAGCACGGTTGTCATCCATCATGCCAATACGGGCATCCATATATTCCCAGTCATCATCTCGAACACTACCATGGCGTAGGTCTAAAATCCCATTACTACGGATGTTAACCAGCTGACCAATTAGGCCAACAAATGGAAAAGCGCCTAGCCGATCTTGTAGTGCAAATCCAAAACGCTCAAGTACTGCACCGTGGTGGGGAGACCCAATACAGACGAGGTTTTCGACCATATGAATCCATTGGTACATATTTTGTTTACCGTAAAACAGTGCGCTACGGGAAACTAATCCACCCATGCTATGACCAATTAAATCAATGCTGGTAATTCTTGGATTACGCTGTACTAAATCTTCTAATAAATTTGAGAAACTGCGGCCATTGGCTGAAATGCGGCGGCCTGTATTGTAATTTAAATACAGCATCGTGTTGTGATCACGCTGCGCTAATAAACGCTCACCAATCCCGCCATAATGTGCATTTGACCAAGTAAGATGGTTCATGCACAAACCATGAACTAAAATTACAATACGGCCTGCAAGTTCGCCTTGTTGGATTGCACCGTAGTGGTCGTATAGAACCATTGGCAAGGCGAGGGGACTATGTTGTTTAAGTAGATAGTCTCCGAAAATACCATTTAACACTCCTACTAAAAAATGAAGGGTTGGTGTTAATGGCTTCTCATGAAGGGTTGGAAATTTTTCAATAATACGACGTAACCCTGGTGCTAAAAAACAACTACCATATTTTTGTAAGGCACCATAAGAAAACTGATATGCCTTTTGGACAGAGGGCCGTTTTTGGAAATTTTTAGCATTTTGGGCACTAATACCAAAAGCATTTTTTAATACTTCAATATTAATGACTTGTATTAATTCATGTACACCATTTAAGCTGGTACTGAACAGTTGAGCTAAACCTTCTAGTACGTCGGCCTGACTAGGTGGCGTACGATCCCATTTACAATAAGTTTCATGTAACGGTGTTAAGCTCGGCATATCTTTTCCCCATTTACGTTATAACCGACGTTTTAAGCTGTACTTTTTATGAACGGCAGCTAACGTTTCCATCTTAGTAGTTTAAATAACACATGTTTTTAAAATACTGATGAATGGTAAGTTGAGTGGTTTTTCTTGTCTGACAATAGTGTTTTTATATACAAACTGAGAACAAAAATGTGAGTTTATTCTCAATTTAGAGGGAAAATATATGAATATTATCTACCTCCATGGCTTTAATAGTAGCTCTTCTTCAATTAAAGGGCTCAGCCTTAAGCAGTATTGTAGCGAATTGGACATAAATGTGCATTTGCCAGATTTAAATAGATCTCCGGAACAGGTAGTAGCACAGGTTTCAGAGCTGATTGAGTCTTTACAAGAGGTGGCTTTAGTCGGCAGTAGTCTTGGTGGTTTTTTTGCGACATATTTTGTCGCGAAATATAATATTCCGGCTGTACTGATTAACCCTGCTATGCAACCATGGAAGCTGTTTGATGAGTTATTTCAAGTTGAAAGCATGCCTTATAAGGTGAATGATCAATGGTCAATTGATCATGTTCAGTTACGACAGTTAGAACAACTGGAACTGAAACAGCCTGTAAATGCTGACAAAATACTCGTCTTGTTGCAACAAGGCGACGAAATTTTGGATTATCGTCAAGCACAACGCTATTATAGTGCTGCAACACCATCCTCATTGATTTTGACGGATGCTCATGGCAATCATGCCATGGAAGATTTTGAAGAAAAATTACCCTTAGTGATCGAATTCTTTGCGCACACCATCAAATAAGGAAAACGTACAACGTGACACAATATACGGCTCAATCGCTTGAAGTTCTTTCCGGTTTAGACCCTGTTCGTCGTCGCCCGGGGATGTATACCGATACTTCTCGTCCTAACCATTTAGCCCAAGAAGTTATTGATAATGCTGTCGATGAAGCCTTAGCCGGTCATGCCGACAAAATCTGTGTCACGGTTTATAAAGATGGTTCATTGTCAGTTGAAGATAATGGCCGTGGTATGCCAGTCGATATTCACCCTGAATATGGCCAAAGTGGTATCGAAATCATTTTAACCAAGCTGCATGCTGGTGGTAAGTTTAGTACTGATAACTATCAGTTTTCAGGTGGTTTACATGGTGTGGGGATTTCGGTTGTAAATGCTTTATCTACACGTGTTGAAGTAGAAGTTCAGCGTCAGGGTAATTTATACCAGATGGCATTTGAGCAAGGTGAACCTGTTGCTCCTTTAGCGGTGTTAGAAGGTAAAGCACCTAAACGTGCGACAGGAACTACGGTACGTTTCTGGCCTGAAGCCAAATATTTTGATAGCCCAAAATTTGCTTTAAAAGCACTCAAACATAATTTAAAAGCCAAAGCTGTTTTAGCTGCTGGTTTAAAAATCACTTATATCGATCAAATTAATGATGAAAAAATCGAATGGCAATTTGAAAATGGCCTTGTCGATTATTTGATGGATGAATTGCAAGACCGTGAAATTCTACCAAACCCTGCATTTGTAAGCAGTGGGCAAGCAGACCGTGCTGCGTGTGAATTTGCGATTTGCTGGAATGTAGAAGGTGGTGAACAGGTTCAAGAAAGTTATGTCAACCTGATTCCAACTGCACAAGGTGGTACTCATGTGAACGGTTTGCGTTCAGGGGTGACCGAAGCGCTACGTGAATTCTGTGAGTTACGTAATTTATTACCACGTAATCTTAAACTTTCGGCTGAAGATGTTTGGGATGGCGTGAACTATATTTTATCGCTTAAGTTCCAAGAACCCCAGTTCTCTGGTCAAACCAAAGAGCGTCTTTCAAGTCGTGAAGCTGCCAATATAGTTTTAAACATTGCTAAAGATGCGTTTGCGCTCTGGCTCAACCAGCATGCTGAAATTGCCATGCAACTTGCTGAAATGGCAATTTCTAAAGCAGGGCGCCGTTTAAAAGCTGCAAAAAAAGTTGAGCGTAAAAAGATTGTTTCTGGCCCAGCTTTACCGGGTAAGTTGGCAGACTGCGTGGGCCAAACACGTGAAGAAAGTGAACTCTTTATTGTTGAGGGTGACTCAGCGGGCGGTAGTGCCAAGCAGGCGCGTGATAAGAACTTTCAAGCCATCATGCCAATTCGTGGAAAAATCTTAAATACATGGGAAGTTTCTTCAGATGAAGTACTTGCTTCTCAGGAAGTTCACGACATTGCCATTGCAATTGGTGTAGACCCGGGTAGTGATGATTTATCTGAATTACGTTACGGCAAAATCTGTATTTTGGCCGATGCCGATTCGGATGGTTTACACATTGCGACTTTGCTTTGTGCTTTATTCGTTAAACATTTTCCAGCATTGGTTGAAGAAGGGCATTTGTATGTAGCAATGCCACCATTGTTCCGTATCGACATTGGTAAAGATGTCCATTACGCGCTAGATGATGAAGAGCTTGAAACCATTTTGAAAAATGTTAAAGGCAATAAGAACCCGCAAATTACCCGATTCAAAGGGTTGGGCGAGATGAACGCAATTCAACTACGTGAAACAACAATGGATCCGAACACCCGTCGTTTGGTTCAGCTTGATCTAGATGATGCACATTTAACGGCAGGTTTACTCGACAAGCTCCTTGCAAAAAAACGTGCAGCAGACCGTAAGCAATGGCTTGAGCAGAAGGGCAACTTAGCTGATATTACTGTTTAAAAATGAATAAAAAATCCCCGCTCAATTGGCGGGGATTTTTTTGTGTAAATCTAAATTGTTGAAAATCACCACAACGGGTTCTACTATTAAATTAAAAAATAGACAGATTTGTCTATTTTAATTTAGACAGTAATTTTTATAGCTTCTGGAAATTGAAAAATATCGCAATTTGCACCGCCTCCAATTCGATCCACTACTGCAAAATCACTCGGTGCTTCAAAGGTAAGCAAAGGATGATGCCAAGTACCTGCCCGATAATTGATACTTTGCTTGCCATCCGAAACAAAAGCACATAGTTTTGAAATATCAGGAGTATTTTCATCTAAAGCAGGGGCCACAATAATTAAAAATTTTTGTTCCTGTAATGGAATGAATGCTTGAGAGCCTTTCGGATGGCGCTCTAGCATTGAAATTTCCATAGGTAACACACTGGCCTTAATATTTCGGAAAATACTAATTCCTGCCTTTGCTTCGCCTTCAATTTCAGTTTCGACGAGCGCATGGTAGCGCTCGGTGTGTGCATCATTAATATGAAAAAAATCATGCCCGTCACAACAAATGACTTCTCCGAAGGGCTGAAAGTTCTCAATGGTTAAAGGCTGAATTTGAATATTCTTCATGATCATGACTTGGCAATTTTTCCCCATAAACGGACACGGCTAATACCACCATCCGGAATCATATTAATACGGATATGCGAGACTTTTTCATGCTGTAAAATTTCATTCATATATTCATGAATATGGTCCATTTGCATAGGTTGGGCTTCAAGTAAGTAAGACCAAAACATACTTTGTGGAATCAGCTGTGCATCGGTTGCATTTTCAAGGTAGACAGCCTGAATAGAAACTTCAGCAGGAAAGTTACCTTTAAAATGCGCCGTATCAATTTCAATTTTTTCAATTTTTCCGCTTTTACCCAATGCAAGAATACACCAGTCATAACCTGGTGCACGGCGGCGTTTGGTTTCCCACCCATCGCCCATGTTGACGCCACGGCCTGGGTTAATCAAATTACGTGGATGTCCAAAGTGCGCATCGCTATAAGCAATTACACGACCGCCATTTTCTAAGGCCAATAAATCGAGAGTCTGCTCGTGGTCGGTCACCTGAATATGAACGTCACCATAAACGCGTAAACGGGCAATACCGCCATCTGGGAAAATATTGAGGCGTATATGCGTGAAAATTGCATCATTATTGACCATAAAAATATGATGTTGACTCGGCCCTAGCTCTGTATTTTCCAAAATACTCTGCCACGTTACCCCAGTAAGGTCACCATTTGGTGCATAACATGCCTCTAATGATGCAGATGCAGGATAATTTCCTGTAAAAAACGTGGTGTCGATATCAAGTGCACTGATTTTTCCACTCACACCTAGTTTCACAATACACCAGTCATAGCCTGCATGACGCTTACGGCGGGACTCCCAACCGTCCATCCATTTGCCATGATCATCAAATTTATCTTCAACAAAAATAGGTGCTTCAAATTGCAGCATACGCTTTGCTTCTGCAAAGAAATCATCTGAACACTCAATCACTTGTGCACCAATTCGGGCATCTGCCAAATTTGTTTTAGTATTCAAAATTTCAGGAAGTTCAAAAGCTGGAGCGTGCAATGTTGCCATAATGGAGTATCCGTATTTCTTGTTAAAAACATGATTTTTCATTTAAAACTGCACTCACACTGAGCGTGTTGAGATGAGTTTTATACATAAATATATAAGCATGGTGCATGCCAGTTTTGTGGAAAAGCTAAATAAATTTTGAACGATGGCATGTTTTTAGCATAAGCACCCTATAGGTGAATATCTATAGGAGCGTGTTATGAATGTGGTGATTATTGGTGCGGGAATGGGAGGTCTAACCACAGGCATTGCATTAAAGAAATTTGGTCACCAAGTTCGTATTTTTGAGCAAACTGAAAAGATTCTTCCGGTCGGCGCCGCAATTTCGCTGTGGTCGAATGGTGTGAAATGTCTAAATTATCTGGGATTAACCGAGAAAATCGCCAAACTTGGTGGACAAATGGATGACTTGGCCTATGTAGATGGTTTAACTGGAGATGTGATGACACAATTCAGTTTACGACCATTAATTGAAGAAGTAGGACAACGCCCTTATCCGGTTGCACGTGCCGATTTACAAAATATGTTAATGGATGAGTTTGGTCGAGATCAGATTTATTTAGGCAAAAAAATGGTCAGCCTTGAAGATAAAACTGATTTTGTAGAGGTTCATTTTGCTGATGGTAGCTCAACACAGGCTGATTTACTCATAGGGGCAGATGGTACGCATTCAATGACTCGGGCCTATGTGTTAGGTCAGCAGGTACAACGTCGCTATGCAGGTTATGTGAACTGGAATGGTCTGGTTGAAATATCCGAAGATTTAGCACCAGCTCAGCAATGGACGACTTATGTAGGAGAGGGTAAACGCGCGTCTCTGATGCCAGTTGCGGATGGACGTTTTTATTTCTTTTTAGATGTACCTTTACCAACAGGGTTAGAGAATAATCGAGATGAATATAAAAAACTTTTAAAACAATACTTTGCTGATTGGTGTCAACCAGTACAGCAGCTTATTGAGCGCTTAGACCCACAAAAAACCAATCGGGTAGAAATCCATGATATTGAACCGTTCACACAGTTTTATAAAGGTCGTGTGGTGATTTTGGGTGATGCTGCACATAGCACGACACCTGATATTGGGCAAGGCGGTTGCCAAGCTATGGAAGACGCGATTTATTTAGCGCGGTCTTTGCAAATTAACACCTTGGGACTAGAAGATGCTTTACGTCGCTATCAAAACAAGCGTAATGAACGTGCCAATGAATTGGTGCTTCGTGCGCGCAAACGCTGTGACGTAACGCATATGAAAGATGAAACGGTCACACAGGCATGGTATGCAGAACTACGCCGTGAACAAGGCGGACATATTATGCAGGGGATTATTAGCAATATTGTGGGTAATCCACTCGATTAAAAACAAAAACAGCAAGGATTTTCCTTGCTGTTTTATCTTCTAAATAAAAATTTTAGAAGTGGTATTTAACCAATGCACTAACGTTATTCTCGTCGGCACCTTTAATACCAAATTTGTTATTCCACACTGAATGCTCAATACCGAGGTATAGACGTGTATCAGGAGAAATGTGTTTACCTACATTCCATTTCCATTGAGTGGTCCAGTTCAACTCGCTTGCATGGTCATCTTCAGCGGTTGACCAGTCAAGGAAACCATCTACCAAGAAATCTTCAGATCCTAATTTTAATGGGATGCCGTAAACGAATGTCATTTGATAATCGTCGTCAGTTTTCTCATTATTCGCACGGTAGAAGTTTAAATTCGCATATTGGAAATATGGGATATCTAAATCAACTGCAAAACCATAAAGGAAGTTGTCGAAGTTATTGCCGTTTTGAGAGTTACTCTCCCAAGTGGTACTAATGAGCACATCTTTAATTGGGCCGTACGCCAGTTTTTTGCCAGAAACTTCACCTAAGCTTAAACGTGGTGATAACTCAAAGTAAGTACTTTTATAGTCATCTTCGCCACGCATGCGGTCCATAAAGAAAAATACATCAGCATATTTAACTTTTGCTGCATATTCCAAAGTAATCGTAGTTTCTTTGTCATCTACAACTTCATAGTTTTCACCATAAAGTCCAGTCACGCTAAAATCTTGCCAGATTGGTTTTGCCTGAACCATGGCAGTTGCAGATAACAAGGCACAAGTCGCCGCAAGTTGCTTTAATTGCATTTAAATGATCTCCCCCCAAATAAAGCACGCTAAGGATACAGGGTCTTAAGCAAAAATGAAGCCAAATTTGATCAACGATTAAAAAAAAGCCCACCGAAGTGGGGCGCTAAAAACTAACTCATTAATGTGTATTTCGTGTGTTTATTGTTTGGCTTAAATGAGGGGTACGCGAGCTGCGAAATGAAGGTAAGTGATTAAATAACAAATTCAATAAGATAGCAAAGATACAAGTCGAACTAATACCCGAATGGAACAAAGTTTGTACCCAAACTGGGAAATGAGCATAAAATTCATGGTTAATAATTGGAATCATCCCAGCTGATAAAGCAGTTGCTACAATAATCAAATTTTTCTGATCGTTATAATCAATTTTTGCCAAAGTGCGAATTCCACTTGCTGCAACCGACCCAAATAAGACCAAACCCGCACCACCAAGTACTGGCATAGGAATTGCCGCAATAAGGCGGCCCATAACAGGTAATAGACCTAAAATAATCAGAATGACTCCGCCTGCTGCCACGACAAAGCGGCTTTTGATACCTGTAATTGCCACCAGTCCAACATTTTGGGCAAAAGCACTTTGCATGAATGAACCAAAGATAGGAGCAATCGCACTTGAAAACATATCTGCACGTACACCATTGGCGATGCGTTTTGAATCGACTTGGGTTCCTACAATATCTCCGACAGCAATAATATCGGCTGTAGTTTCCGTCATAATCACCAAAGTAACGATTAGCATCGATAAAATTGCACTTAGCTCGAAAGTTGGTAAACCAAATGCAAATAAGTGTGGAAATTGCAGCCATGCGCCTGAGCTCACCTGACTAAAATCTCCAAAACCCATAAAGTAGGCAAGGGTAGTACCAGCAACAATAGCCAACAAAATTGATAAACGGCGAATACTTGCTTGTGGCAGCATATTTAGAATAATCACAATGCCTAAGGTCAGCAAAGCTAAAGAGATATTCTCGACGCTACCCCAATCAGGTGCTTTGTTGTTGCCACCCATCATCCAGCGAATCGCAACGGGTAACAGAGATAACCCAATAATCGTGATGACACATCCCGTCACAACAGGTGGGAAAAAACGAATAATTTTTGAAAAGTAAGGCGCAAGGCATAGTCCAATTAAAGATGCGGCAATAACCGCGCCGTAGACAGCAGGTAAACCACCGCCTGTAGTGATAATAGCAACCATGGTTGCCACACCAGCAAAAGACACACCTTGCACCAGAGGTAATTTTGCCCCTAGATATTTGGTTCCGATGGTTTGTATGAGAGTTGCCAACCCGCCTACAAATAAGGCTGCTGCAATGAGCATTCCGACTTGTGCTGCGCTTAAGCCAGCTGCCGTTCCAATAATCAGTGGCGGGGCTACAATGCCCCCATACATGGTGAGCACATGCTGTAAGCCGTAAGCAAAACTTTTGGAAATTCCTAAATATTCATGCTCTGGAGAAATCGCATTCTTTTGCTGATGATTCATATTTTTCTCCTATTTATATTTGAGTTAGCTGCCGCGATAAGTGGAGTAAGCAAACGGGCTGATCAGTAATGGAATGTGGTAATGCTGAGTGGTGTCTTCTATGAAAAATTGAATACAAACACGGGGAAAAAAGGTTTTGATTTGCTGTGATGAAAAATAAGGGGCAACTTCAAATTCAAGTTGATAAGCACCTTTACCTAAGTTTTTTATTCCAAAATCACTCACTCGCCCATCTTGGTTGGTAATTGCAGTCGCTATCAGTTCATGAGTGGCTGCATGAAACAACTTCACTTCGACCTGTTCCGCCGGTTTACCTAAATTCGTATCTAAAATATGAGTGCTGATCATGCTTGTACTTCCTGAGATAGACGTAATAGAGCAATTGCAGCGAGTTGCTCATGTACAATTGTTTTTTCAATAGCTAAGTTGTTTTGAAGACGTTGATGGAGTTTTTTTAAAATCTCGTTGCTACTGAGGCCTGCGGCTTTAATTAGAAAAATAAAACCAAACTTCTGCTCATACTCGATATTACCTTGCAGCAGGGCTTGTTGTGTTTGTTCATCTAAGGAAATGCCAGCTTGTTCTTGGGCTGAAAAATTTTGCTCTTTTGCATTGAGCTGTTTTTTTGCCTGTCTTTCACCAATTTTTGGATGGGTGGCTAATGCGGCCTGAATCTCTTGCCATGACCATGTGTGGCTTAATTGTTCTGCATACCCTAAAAGTACTGAAGTTGATGAGTAGGGACGTTCTGAAATAATTTTTTCGGCCCATACAGGAATATGGACGCAGTTGTTTAACAGAGTCTTGAGTTGGTCGGGTGGGGCTTGATTAAACTCGGCTAAAAACACTGTTATTCCTAAACTCATTGTCGTGATATAGAGTTTTAGCAATAACAGTGCCAAGAGTGATGTGAGATTTGCTTAAGAATTTGGAAAATTAATAATCAATTATTGATTTATGTGATTTTTATACCAATATTCTGCAATATCCTGACGGCGACATACCCAAACACGATCATGCATTTCAATATAGTCTAGGAATCTTTGTAATGCTTTAAAACGACCCGGACGCCCTAAAATACGGCAGTGCATTCCAATAGACATCATTTTTGGTGCAGTTTCTCCCTCGGCATACAACACATCAAAACTATCTTTTAAATATTGAAAAAACTGTTCTGAGCTATTAAATCCACCTGGTGAGCAGAACTTCATGTCGTTACATTCCAAAGTATAAGGAATAATCAGATGAGGTCGTGACGCACCCGCCGTATCGGTAAGTGTGGTCCAAAAAGGCAGGTCATCACCATAATAATCAGAGTCGTATTGTATTTGCGGGAACTCTGCAAGCAACTGACGCGTATTGGGGCTATCACGTCCGGTGTACCAACCTATAGTTTTATTTCCAAACAAGTTTTCTAAAACAGATAAGGCTTGTTCCATATGCTGTTTTTCGACTTCAAGATCAGTCTCTTGATAATGAAGCCAGCGATAGCCATGAGAAACCACATCGTAATCGGCCTGTTTAATTGCCTCTACAATATAAGGGTTGCGAACAAGCGCCATTGCTACTCCAAAAATGGTCATGGGGAGCTTGCGCCGTTGAAACTCATTATGAATGCGCCAAAAACCAGCACGTGAACCATATTCGTACATAGAGTCCATCGACATATGTTTGGCTGGGTAACTTGCAGCGCCAATAATCTCGGATAAAAACTGCTCTGAACCTTCGTCACCGTGTTCAATATGTTTTTCGCCACCTTCTTCATAATTCAGCACAAATTGCACGGCAACCTTAGCATTATTAGGCCATTTCACCTCTGGAGACTGTCCGTGATAACCGATTAAATCACGTGAATAAGGAGACTTTTGAATCTGCTCAATAAGTTCTGCTCCAGATAGATAAGATTCGGACACAATTGCTCTCCTTTTGTTCAATTTTTCATAAAAATTTAAAAAATCAGCTTGCATATTTTTATAGATGGACTGATATTGAAGGTATGAAGATCTTCAAAATAAATTAAAAGCAGTACGTTTAAGTCAGGAGATAACAAACCATTACACCATCAAAATGTACAATTGAAGTCAGTTCATGCATGCTTAAAACATGCCAACATAAAAAAGTTTTGCATAGAAAAGATCCACAGTAAGAAAGAGAGGATGGTATTTATGAATATTGAAATCCGCACAGATAAAAACATCCATAATAGTGAACGTTTAATTACTTATGTACGTGCAGAACTTACTCAAGAATTCCAACGTCATAGCGAACGTATTACACATTTCTCGGTTCATTTTAGTGATGAAAATGGGGACAAAGGTGGAGACAAAGATATCCACTGTATGATCGAAGCACGTCCTTCTGGCTTAAAACCAGTTGCAGTGCACCATAAAGCAGGAAATATTGACGCTTCAATTCATGGCGCGATTGAAAAGCTAAAACGTAGCCTTGAACATACCTTTGAGAAAAAAGAACACCCGAGAGGTGGTCAACCAGAATTCATTGATGATGAAGTTTAAAAAACACTAAAAAGCCCTTCGGGGCTTTTTTTATGAATACATAAAAAGTCCAATAAAAACTCTTCACAACTTTAGGTTTGCAATGCAATAGCGTTGACCTCTAAAATCTTCAGTAGAGATTAGGCATAATAGCGCTAATATATTTTTGAGAGATGGTCATGTTAACCACCCAACAGCAGGCTTTAATTAAAGCCATAGAAGAATTAGAACTCGCGCAAGTACAAAAATTACTTGCTGAGGGTCTTGATCCGAATTTCATTGATCCGGAACAAGGACCGCCAGTGTCCATTATTTGTGATGGAATTTTTAAATGGTGGGAAGACGTCTCTGAAGCGTATGAAGCGGGAACTCCATTATCACAAGAAGAAAAACAGCAAGCCCTGCAAGTTTATCTCGATATTCTTGAAGCCCTCATTCAGGCAAAGGCAAATGTTCATCTTTGGGATGCAGAAGAGTTTTATGGTCCACTATGGGATGCAGCAAGTTCAGCATGTGCACCAGCAGTTCAGCGCTTGCTAGATGAAAAAGTTGATCCAAACACACGTGATGAAGAAGGACTCACCATTTTATCTTCAATCAGTCAGTTGTTCTTTGATTGTGATTTTGATGAAATAGATTGGTCAGAAGCGCTTCAAGAAGAGCGTGAAACACTAGAGTTATTGCGCCGTCATGGAGCAAAAATGTCAAAAGAATTAACTACTTGATTGGATAATAGAATGAGAATATTTCAAATTTTAACTTTTGCTCTGACCGCCGTTGCTGCAGGAAGTACTTTTGCCGCAGAGTTCTCGTTTGATCGTCCGGGTTCAGGCTTTGGAACAGGCATTACGCCAGTTGGTAAATTAGCATGGGAACAAGGTTTACCAAGTGCAACCTATACAGAGACAACTGTTGATGGCGTTAAAGAAAAAACAGTTACTGTAAATGAGGATATGTTATTCCGTACAGGTTTAGCTGATGGTTTGGAATTGCAATTAGGCTGGCAAGGTCCGGCATGGACTCAAACTAAACGTGCTGGTAAAAAAACGGATAACTCAGGTTTTGGCGATGTAAGCATCGGCTTAAAAAAAGCGATTGATTTAAATGATGAAAATTTAACAATGGCTGTATTGGCTGAAGCTGTTATCGCAACAGGTAATGATGAGTTTACTGCCCATGACGATATATATAGTTTAAGTTCAGCAGTAGCTTATAAATATAATGATTTGTTGGATACTTCTATTACCATGCGTTATGAAGTACAAAACAGTAACTGGGCAGTGACTGCAATTCCAACCATCAATTATAAGATTGCGGGCAAACTTTCAGGATATTCTGAATTTGTTTATCGTAAAGCTGAAAGCCAAGACTACCAATATGGTTTAGGAACAGGTTTAGTTTACGCAGTAAATAACCGCACTCAACTTGATGCAAATATTGGTGTGGACTTAGAAGGTCAAGATAAGAGCTACAAAGGTGGCTTAGGCATGGCATTCTTATTCTGATCAGACTAACTTGAACTCATTATTATTGATGAAAAAGCTTATTTCTCAGGGAATTATTTATTTTCTAGTAGCCACTACTTTTGTATTAAGTCAGTTTGTCTTTGCAGAAGATAAGTTATTGTCACCCGAACAGGCTTTTTCATTTTCGGTTGAATCGCCACAACCGCATACCGCAAAGTTATCGTGGCAGATTCAGCCGAATTATTATTTATATCAGCATAAATTTACCGTACAACAGGGCAATCAGCCTTTAACTTTAAATTTGCCTAAAGCGGTTTCTCAATATGATGAGAACTATGGCCAAAGCCAAGTTTATTACCATCAAGTCAACTTCCAGATTAAAACCAAGCCTTCAGAGCACTACACAGTAACTTGGCAAGGCTGTGCCAAAGACCGTATTTGTTATCCGCCACAAACTATTAAGTTTCAAACTGACGCAGATGGTCTGGTCGGTCTGCAAAATCAGGCAGGTGCAGCACCAAAACGCTTATTAGATTTGGCAAATACACAAGCATCAAGCTCTACGGAGTCTTTAGAGAATCAGAGTTCAGCTACTCAAGCTGAAGGAGCTGCTCCAGAGATTGCCCAAGATCAGGTTTGGTCAGCAAAGTTAATTGAACACTCGCTTTGGTATGGTGTTTTATTATTTTTAGGTTTAGGCATGCTGCTTGCATTTACGCCATGCTCTTTACCAATGCTGCCGATTTTAACTTCATTAATTATCCGAGATCACAAAGGTTTAAAAGCTTGGACGATTGCACTTACTTTTGTGTGTAGTATGGCATTGGTCTATGCAGGTCTAGGCTTGATTGCTTCTTCAGCGGGTTTAAATTTCCAACGCTGGCTACAACAGCCTGCTACTCTTATTGCGTTTAGTTTGTTGTTTGTGGTTTTTGCGCTAAATCTGTTTGGGCTTTTTGAGCTTCGGTTACCGCAAACTTGGTTAAATCGCCTTGATCGTATTCAGTCTATGCAACAAGGCGGCACTTTAGTTGGTGCAGGCGTTATGGGCGTGGTTTCTGCGCTCTTGGTTGGCCCATGCATGACTGCGCCTTTGGCTGGAACTTTATTATTTATTTCTCAAACCCAGAGTCAATGGCAAGGTGCTTTGCTTTTATTCTGTCTCGGTTTTGGCATGGGAATACCTTTACTCATCGCGAGTGTTTTAGGTGCAAAGTTTTTACCTAAAGCGGGCGACTGGATGCATCAGATTAAAGTGATTTTTGCTTTTCTGATGTTGGGGTTAAGCCTTTATTTCATCCGTCCTTTATTACCAGATTGGGGGATGCAAGCACTTAGTTGTGTACTTGGGCTGGCTTTTATTATCTATGCGCTGTATCAGTTCTTTTGGAAAAAAGGGCAGTTACAGTGGCTTTATGCGCTCCTACTTTTATTGGTAACGCCATTTGTGGTTTATAACCAGTATCAACATATTCAAAATCGTAGCTTACAAAATTCTGAGCATATGGCTGAGTGGCATGTGGCGACCACGGCAGCAGACTTTCAAAAGATTTTAGCAGCAGCTCCTGCTGATCGGGCTATTGTTGTTGATGTCTATGCCGATTGGTGTGTGGCTTGTCAGCCTATTGAACATCGTATTTTAAAAGCACCTGAGGTTCAGGCGGCTCTTGCGCCTTACTATCTCATTAAGCTTGATTTGAGTCATTATGACCAATCACATGAAGCTCTACTCAAACAATGGAATATTCTTGGGCCTCCTACATATCTCTTTTTAAACAAGCAACAGCAAGAAATTCGTTCTTTACGTTTAACAGGCGCATTTAGTCAGCAAGAGCTTTTACAACAGCTGGGAAGCTTATCAAAAGCTAAAGATTCAAATTGATTTGATCTGAGGTAGTTGGTGAAAAGTGCGTACTTGATTACGCCCAGAGGCCTTTACCGCATAGAGCGCTTGATCGGCTTGTCTAATCACAAGATAGGGGTCATTTGCAAATGCGGAACTGCTGATGCCAAAGCTGGCACTTACATGAATTTGGATATTTTGATTATTGAAGATAGTCAATTCTTGTAAAGCTTGCCGGCAACGTTCGGCAATTTTTTCTGCTTGAATAATATCGGTATGAGGAAGTAATAAAATAAATTCTTCTCCACCAAATCGACCAATGATGTCTTCATTACGTAAATTTTCAGAAAGACATTGAGCAATTTCAATCAAAACCTGATCACCTTGGTGATGTCCGTATATATCATTAATTTTTTTAAAATGATCGATATCAAGAAGTATCACGGCATAATCAAATTGCTGTTCATGAAGTGCTTCAAGATGGGTGTTTAAGCTTCGTCTATTTAAGACATTAGTTAACGGGTCGATTTGGCTTAAACGTTGAATATAGGTTTCTCGTTGACGCCATTGGGTCAGCAATATTTCAAATAAAATAAAACACGCCACTAAAATGGGCATAATAAAAAACAGCATACTTCCTAGCCAAAATGGATTGGTTTGGGCATGCCGTATCGCTGTAAAATTAAATAGGGGAGCATATGAAATAACCCCCGTCATACTTAAATATGTACATACCGCTAGAATAATAGTTGCAGGTATAAAAGCGCTATAAACAATTTTTCTTTCAAATAAAACCAAACCTACAAACCTACGCCAATAGTGCCTACGTAACCCACCATTGTGGCAGGGCTGATACTACCAATTAAATATCCATCGTGGCACAACATCAACATAAAGGCTTGTACACTAATTAAAGGCACAATTTTTTGCGCCCAAGCTTGGTCTTTGTAGCGATAACAAGGAATAATGAGTACAGCTAATAAAAATAAGGTCAGTAAATTCAGCCAGATTTGTGATTCAACTAAAGATAGGTTTGCCCATTGCCAAACAGTAGGAGTAATTAAAATATAGCCTTTCCATAAAATCCAACTAAAATTCATTGCGCAGGCGAGGGTAAGCATTAATGCGCTTTTTTGTAATGGGGTCCAGTTAATAATGTGATTGTGATGGATGAAATCGAGAATCACCTGTTTTATTTTATTTATAGGACGAGTGATTAAACGAATTTTCATAATAATAAAGGAACTCCTAAATAGAGATGTCTCTTCGTCAGATCATCCTAAAGAGGGAGAGTTTGAAGGATTCATAACCTAAACATACCATGATTCATAAATTAAACCTCATGATTTGGATTGTGAAAAATAAGAAGAAGTGACAAATTTTAAATTTGTCACTTCTTCATTTTGATTACGTCTTATCAAGTTCATGAGCAAACTCAGCAATATCCGCCATCGCCTGTTTTGCTTCTTCGAACCAAGCATTAAACATTTGGAAGTTATGCCACATGCCTGTGTAAAGTTTAAAGTGTACTTTGATACCTGCTTCTTCAGCTTTCTCTCTAAAACGTTTGGCATCGTCTAATAAAATTTCTTTTGAACCAACCTGAACTAATGTTGGCGGTAAACCTTCTAAGTTATCGAAAATAGGTGAAACACGCGGGTCATCTGCCGCAATATGATTGCCAATATAATGTTGAATACCGATCTGAAGAGCTTCAAGAGAAAGTAGGGCATCATGTTTTTGGTTAAATCTTAAAGACTCACTGGTTAGGGTTAAATCTAGAAAAGGTGACAATAAAATCAGGCCACTTGGCATAAGTTCGGGTTGTTCTTTTAAACGTAAGCAAAGTGCCAAAGCCAAATTAGCTCCACAAGAGTCACCAGATAAAATAATATCTTTAGGCTGGATACCTTGAACTAATAACGATTGATAGACGTCATATAAGGCCTCAGTTGCCTCAGGATATGGATGCTCGGGTGCAAGTGGATAGTCCACATGAATAATTTGCATTTGGGTACGAGCAGCCAAATCTGTCATGAACGCATGATGTGTTTTTAAACTTCCTAAAAAAAAGGCGCCGCCGTGAATATGAAAAATAAGCTGGGTCGCTGAATCTTGAGCTTTAATTTCTTCACCCTTAATGCCAGCAAGTCGAATTGGTCGAACGGTTACATTTTTTTGTTTTGGGAATGCTCGGCAAAGTTGTTCAAGCATAGGGCGCAGAGCAGTTGGAGGTAAATTCAACTGACTTGGTTTGCGAATTGCTGTTTTAAGAAATGTTTCTGTGAAATAATATTTTAAAACATTAGGTATATTCATATAGTATCCGCTTATGTTAATTACTTGTTTCCCTATAAATTTTATTTTTCAAGGTTACAAGGTTACACGAAACAGTCACATTCAAAAATTGCAATATCGTTGCGAGTTTTGAATACTGAAGTCTTGGAAGACCCAAGGATATTACAAAAATGAAAAAGATTGCTTTAGCTTTAGGACTTGTTGGTATGGCTGCATTTGCCAATGCGGCTGACCCACTAAACGGAACGGTATGGAAAACGATTGATGACCAAACCAATAAGCCCAAAGCCGTAGTAAAATTTACGGAACAGAAGGATGGAACCTTAACTGCAACCATTCAAAACATTTTGACACCAGGTGAAGAAAACGCTTGTACAAAATGTGAAGGTCCGTATAAAAACAAACCGCTTAAAGGTGTGACCATTGTACATAATCTAAAAAATGTAGGTGGCAACAGTTATGAAAACGGTACAATTTTAGACCCGAAATCTGGCAAAACTTACAAATTAAAAGGTGAGTTGGCTGAGGGCGGTAAGAAGCTTAAATTACGTGGTTATATTGGCGTCTCAGCATTGGGCCGTAACCAAACTTGGATTCGTGCGAACTAAAAGCCTAAATAAAAAAACGAGCCATTGGGCTCGTTTTTTTATGCACTTAAGTTTTGATAGGCCGTTTCATCAAAGCCCACAAGAAACCCTTTAGAGGTCTGTAGAACTGGTCGCTTGATTAAGCTTGGCTGAGCAATTAGCGCTTCAATAAGATGATCTTCACTGCTTAAAGCACGCGTTTGTTCTTCTTCAGATAGTTTTTTCCACGTGGTACCTTTCTTGTTGAGCACCGTATCTTGTCCAATTTCTTTTAACCAGATTTTTAGAGTATCGGCATCGATCCCTTGTTTTTTATAATCGTGAAATTCGTAGCTCAAACCTTTTGCTTGTAAAGCATCAAATGCTTTTTTCATCGAGTTACAGTTTTTAATACCATAAATTTTTAACATTTTATCGGACCATGTCAAAAAGAAAGAACACACAGCCTAACCCAAAATGCATTTGAGCACTACTTTATACAGATACTTTTAAAACAAATGAAAAATAATGATTAAAACAATAAAGAATGTCATGTTATTGTCATAAGACAAGGTAATAATGAGCTTAATAAGAATAAATTAAAAACTAAAAGAACGTAGCGCAAAAAATAAGAGATAGAAAAGAGAAAACCCGCATTTAATCATCCTGATCATGCGGGTCTCATTTCAACGTCCATTGTCACATCCTTGCAAATAAACTTATCTTAAGTTTATTTTATCTTCCTACGGCGTCCTATCCTTTTGCGTCATCCTGACTGCTTCCCTGTGCCGTGGGGCTATAATGCCGTTAAACATGTGTAAGAAAAATACTCAAAAGCGACATGTGTTGTAAGCAAAAACGACAATGTAAGTGAACATGTGTTCACTTATTCTTGAATTTTATAGTCGATAATAACTGGAGCATGGTCACTAAACCATTGATCTTTATAGACCCATGCATTTACAGTGCGCGCTTTCCAGTCTGGTGAACATGCGTGATAGTCAATACGCCAACCTACATTTTTCGCACGCGCTTGTCCGCGATTTGACCACCATGAATACAATTCCGCTTCTGTTCTTACAACACGGAAAGTATCGACATAACCAAGTTCATCATAAATGTGGTCAAGCCAAGCACGCTCATGTGGTAAACAGCCAGACGACTTTTGGTTGCCAGACCAGTTTTTAATATCAATCCGTTTATGAACAATGTTGTAATCGCCACAAATAATGATGGACTTATTCTCATCACGCCATTGTTTCAAGATTTTGGCGTATTCACCTAAAAATAAATCTTTACGTGCTTGCGCTTCTTCACCACTTGAGCCTGAAGGTAAGTATAATGATGCAATATGTACGGGATGTGACAAACCTAAATCGAATTCGGCAGAAATGAAGCGGCCTTGACTATCGGCCAATTCAAACCCTAAACCATCTTTAATAGAGACAAAGGGTAAGCGGCTATAAATTGCAGTACCTGCGTAGCCTGCACGCTCTGCTGGAAAGAGATGGGTATGCCATCCCTCGGGTCTAAATTTCTCAGTCCATTGTTCATGGGTAATGCGGCTTTCCTGCATGCATACGACATCGGCATCTGATTGTTCTAACCATTCAAGTAAGCCTTTCGTCACTGAAGAACGTAAGCCATTTACGTTAATGGAAACGACTCGAAGAATTTTTACATCACTTGGATACTGATCCTTTGGTATCATGCGAAAATTTAACCTCAATTGTGAATTTGGAGCACCTCATGACAACGCCTGTGTCATTTCACCCGCAAGCATTTATCGAACTCGCATTATCACGCGGTGTGCTTAAATTTGGTGAGTTTACTTTAAAATCTGGACGCGTGAGTCCTTATTTTTTTAATGCAGGCCTACTCAACGATGGTGAAGCTTTATCTCTTTTAGCACAAGGCTATGCCGATAAATTAACACAATGTGAAAATGTTGATGTGATTTTTGGACCAGCTTACAAAGGTATTCCATTTGTAGCTGCGACTGCTGTTGCTTTATCGCAAACACATAACAAGAGCGTGCCATGGGGCTTTAACCGTAAAGAAGCAAAAGATCATGGTGAAGGCGGTGTTTTAGTCGGTGCTGCGGTTGAAGGTAAAAAAGTCTGGATCATTGATGACGTGATTACCGCAGGCACAGCGATTCGCGAAGTGGTAACGATTTTGAAAAATGCCGGTGCAACTATTGCGGGTGTGTTGGTTGCGCTAGATCGTCAAGAACGTGGGCAAGGTGAACTTTCTGCAATTCAAGAAGTTCAAAAAGAATTAGAAATACCTGTACATGCTCTTATTACCATGAAGGACTTAATGGATTATTTAGAAGCAAAAGGCGAAAAAGAAGCGCTAGCAAACATGCAAGCTTATCGCGAGAAATATGGTATCTAAAAATAAAAAAGCATACCTCTAAAATAGGGGTATGCCTTTTTAATACTTACTTAAAACTGATAATTTAAACGCAATAACACATTACGTGGTGTGCCTGGCATACTGTCCGAACGCCAGTACTCTTTATTGGTTAGGTTATTTACCGCAAGTGTGACATTCCAAGGGTCGGCACTATAGCCAATCGCTGCATCGACACGATTGAAGCCTTCCATTTTTACTTGATTATTAATATTTGGATAATAAGAACCCACATAGGTCACGCCCACCTCGGTATACCACTGCTCGGTTGGTAAATAACGAACAAATAAATTACCGGTGTTCTTAGATGTGTTTGCTAAATAGTTGCCTTCACGTTCAGGATTTTGCTTGTCTTCTTTTACTTTTGCATCGGTATAGCCATACCCACCGCGAACAAAGACATTATCAAGTACACGGCCAATAAAACTAAATTCGAGACCACGAGATTGATGTTGACCAGCAGTTGCCCATACCTCTGGTTCACTGTTAGGATTCGGTTTATAACGAATATTATTTTTACGAATATCAAAGACAGAAAATTGAGTATTTAAACGATTATCGAACCATTCACTTTTTACCCCAACTTCATATTGCTCGTTATATTGAGGCTCTTTATCCATTTTCGCGACATCGGTACTTCCAGTAACTTGGTTGACACCCATTTGTCCACCAAATGGTGCGAAGCTTTTAGAGTAAGACGTATAAAAGCTATGTTCAGGAACTGGTTGCCATACCAAGCCAACATTTGGGCTAAAAGTACTGTCTTTTACATTACGAAGTTCATTCTTAATTTTGTTAGTAGTTGAAAAGTCGAAGTAATCGTAGCGGAGTCCCATCATAAGTTTAAGTTGGTCATTTAGACCAATTAAATCTTGAATAAATACGCCGTAAGTTGTGCCTTCATTATAGTTATGCTGACTAATCTTTAATGGGCCATTGCCACGACTGTACTCTCGTTCACCAGTGATTGGATTAACGTAACCATAAATAGCTGACCCATTTTGAGTTTTATTGGCTAGACGTGGCTCTCGTTGTTCATAAGTCCAGTCTGTACCAACCATAATTTGGTGTTCAAGCTGGCCTGTCTTGAACTTTCCTTTAATATCAAATGTATTGGTGGTGGTCTTATTGCTGGTTTGTTGCCAGTAGTAAATTTGATCGATGTAACCTTTTTTTGTACAAGCCTCATTCTTTGAGTTTTTTTCATCTAAACCACAATAATTTCCAAAATAAAAGTGGTCAAAGTTCTGTTCTGCTTGTCGGTAACTTGCCGCCCAGTGGAAGTTCCAATCAGGCGCATATTCATAATTCACATCGGAGCGAACGACTTGCAAAATATCATCAACATAATCGCCGTCTTGAGCAAATCCCATTTTAATTGAAGTTCCCGCAGGCAAGTTGTCACGTGTTGGTCCACGGTCAGGAACTCGACCTAATTTGTCATAGGTATATTGTGTGGTCCAAGTCAGCTTTCCATCGTCATTTTTATAGGTAAAGCTTGGGGAAAACATCTCAATCTTATTTTCAATACCAGAGCGGAAGCTGCCTGCCTCACCATATTCTCCAGTCAAACGCACTGCTAAATTGTCATTAAGTACTTGGTTGATGTCAGCGGTTGTTCCGTAGTTATCGTATGAACCCGTATATGCGCCAACTGAACTTTTAGAGTCAAAATTGGCGAATTTACTCACCATATTTACAACCCCGCCGCCAGCACTACGGCCATATAAAACCGAAGCGGGGCCTTTTAAAATTTCTATACGTTCGATATTGGCTGTACTGCGGCGTACTTGTCCGCTTTCACGTATGCCATCACGGTAAATATCACCTGTATCAGCACCAAAACCACGAATCGTGATCCCATCACCACGCATATCGTAACTGGTTGATACACCTGGTGTACCTTGCAGCATGACGCTTAAGTCATTCGATCCATAAATTTTATATTTCTGCACATCAATGGTATCAATAGTTTGGGGAATATCTTTTTTGTCTAAACCATTACGTGTGACATTGGCTTTGTCATAGTCGATATAGCTTTTAATCGGGTCGAGCTCACTCATGGCCTCGATTTTTATGGTTGGCATGGTGGCTGCGGCTTTTGATGAGAATTCAATTAATTCCTCGGCGTTAGCACCTTGAATATTTAAAATCATTAAACTGAGTAAGCTGAGCGGGAATGAACCCTTAATTTGGGGAGATGATATAGAAATTCTTAACATAAAAATAAAATCAATTAACAAAAATAAAAGTATAAATGATAATTATAATCATTTAATTGTTTAGAATAAAAGAACTATTAACTTAAAAAATGGCATATTTATTTTTTATTAACTGATTTTTAGGAAGTTAATTAGCAAATTAAAGGACTTATTGAGTTGACTCATTAGTTTTTCTTGTTAATTAGGTTTTAGAGGGGGCTTTTTATTGATAAAAATGCCCCCTCTAAAATCACGCATTATTTTTGAGAACATCTAAAATATCCATTTCTGGATCATAATTTTCGTCAATTGTTTTGCAAATCGCTTGGCCTACAATGACTTGAGAGCCATTAAAAGTCATAGTAGGTGCTTCATAGAGCTCCCAACCATGATTAAGTGCTTTAGTCACTCGTGCACAAAAAGCAGAGTCATCAGGTCCAGTTAAATAGCGATAAAGTTTCATCTTTAGCCTTTAAAAATAATATTTTATGGGAGTAGTTTAACTGAATTTACCTTAATTCAAGATAAAGAAATAACCGATAAGGTTTTACTAAAATTAAGAAAAACGAGTGAAAAATCTCAGCTATACTCATGCTAATTTAAATTTTAAGAAGAGCTTGAGCATGCGTGTACTTGTCGTCATGGATCCGATTGAAACCGTAAATCTGAAAAAGGATTCAACCATGGCAATGTTGTGGGCGGCGAGCCGTCGTGGACATGAGTTAGGTTATGCATTACAACAAGATTTATATATCGATCAAGGTAAGGCTTACGGTCTCATCGCTCCGTTAAAAGTTTTCGAAGATTACAACCATTATTATGAGTTAGGCGAAAAGAAAAAAGAATCAATCGCGGCTTATGATGTTGTCCTCATGCGTAAAGACCCGCCTTTTGACATGAACTTTGTCTACACAACTTACGTGCTTGAACAAGCTGAACGTGAAGGTTCATGGATTATTAATAAGCCCCAATCACTGCGTGACTGCAATGAAAAATTGTTTGCTACGCAATTTCCTGAATTACAGGTGCCAACACTTGTAACATCGCAGCAGAGCTTGATTCGCGAATTTATTACCGAGCACGGTGATGTGATCGTTAAGCCACTTGATGGTATGGGTGGTATGGGTATTTTCCGTTTATACCAAGACGGTGTAAATATTGGTTCTACCTTAGAAATGCTTACGGAATTAGGCACCCGCCCAATTATGGCTCAGCGCTACATTCCTGAAATTGTAGAAGGGGATAAGCGTATTTTAATGGTAAATGGCGAGCCTATTCCTTATTGTCTGGCACGTATTCCGCAAAATGGTGAAGTGCGCGGGAATTTAGCAGCTGGTGGCTTAGGTCAAGCGCGTCCACTCACAGAAAATGACAAACTCATTGCTGCTAAAGTTGGTCCTTTCTTACGTGAAAAAGGTTTGGTATTTGTAGGTCTTGATGTAATTGGAAATTATGTCACTGAAATTAATGTGACAAGTCCAACCTGTATTCGTGAAATTGATGCGCAATTTGGTACATCAATTGCCGATGACCTATTTGATGTATTAGAAGCCAGTCGTCCAGCATAAGGGTCTAGTTCGGGTGGTTTCCTAAGCTTATTATTGGAAATCACCCGAAAATATATGTATTAATAAAATCACAATATGAAATACGCTAGCGCTTTGTAGGCATATTTTCAAAAAAGCACATCTTTCTGTTATAAACGAGTGAAATTCGCTTTTCGTTAATGAAGCTTTAGGATTAAAATAAACGGCTACAAAAATAGATGACAATTTCCATTGTTTTTTGAGTTGAAGAATTAGACCGTGACCGATTCACAGCAAAGCAAACCTAAACATGTCATGATGATGGCTGCCGGTACTGGTGGACATGTTTTTCCAGCCCTCGCCGTAGCCAAACAACTTCAACAACAAGGTTGTCAAGTTTCATGGTTAGCCACGCCAACAGGTATGGAAAATCGTTTATTAAAAGATCAAAATATTCCAATTTATCAAATTGATATTCAAGGTGTGCGTGGAAACGGAGTGATCCGTAAACTTGCTGCACCTTTTAAAATTTTAAAAGCAACTTTTAGTGCAATGCGCTATATGAAACAGCTTAAAGTGGATGCAGTTGCAGGTTTTGGGGGATATGTGGCAGGTCCGGGTGGGCTAGCAGCGCGTTTATTAGGTATTCCTGTTCTCATCCATGAGCAAAATGCGGTTGCAGGATTTACCAATGCACAGTTATCCCGTGTTGCTAAAGTGGTATGTGAAGCGTTTCCAAATACATTTCCTGCTAGCGAAAAAGTAGTAACAACCGGCAATCCGGTACGTCGTGAAATCACTGATATCTTAAGTCCAAAGTGGCGCTATGATGAACGCGAGCAAGCGGGTAAGCTGTTAAATATTTTAATTGTGGGCGGATCTTTAGGTGCAAAAGCACTGAATGAACGCTTACCTCCGGCATTAAAACAACTTGAAGTTCCACTGAATATTTTCCATCAATGTGGTCAGCAACAGGTTGAAGCAACTCAAGCTTTGTACGCAGACGCACCAGCAAATTTGACCGTACAGGTTTTGCCGTTTATTGAAGATATGGCGAAAGCTTATAGCGAAGCAGACCTGATTATTTGCCGTGCTGGTGCTTTAACTGTGACAGAAGTAGCAACAGCTGGTGTTGCAGCAGTTTTTGTACCGCTTCCTATTGCGGTGGATGACCACCAAACTGCAAATGCCAAATTTCTGGCCGATGTCGGTGCTGCAAAAATTTGCCAGCAATCGACTATGACACCAGAAGTTTTAAATCAATTGTTTACTACGCTGATGAATCGCCAATTACTTACAGAAATGGCAGTGAAAGCGCGTCAACATGCCCAACCAAATGCAACTCAGCATGTGGTTGATCTTATCCAAAAAATGTAATCGGATTTACTATGTCTCCAACAACAGCTGCGAACCAAGCAAAAAAACTGATTAAAGTGCCTGAAATGCGCCGTATCAAACACATTCATTTTGTGGGAATTGGCGGTGCAGGTATGTGTGGTATTGCTGAGGTGTTAGCTAACCAAGGATATAAAATTTCCGGTTCAGATATTAAGGCATCAAAAACCACACAACAATTAGAAGAAAATGGCATTAAGGTCTATATCGGACACGAAGCAGAAAATATTAAAAATGCAAATGTGCTTGTCGTGTCAACAGCAATTGACCCGGAAAATCCGGAAGTTAAAGCTGCCATTGAACAACGTATTCCGATTGTACGTCGTGCAGAAATGCTCGGTGAACTTATGCGTTACCGTCATGGTATTGCTGTGGCAGGTACACATGGTAAAACTACAACCACAAGTCTTTTGACGACAATGTTGGCGGAAGAAAACCTCGACCCAACTTATGTGATCGGTGGTTTACTTAACAGTACAGGTGTAAATGCAGCGCTTGGTGAAAGCCGCTTTATTGTTGCTGAAGCTGACGAATCGGACGCATCTTTCCTTTATTTACAGCCAATGGCAGCGATTGTAACCAATATCGATGCTGACCATATGGATACCTATGAAGGCAGTTTCGATAAATTAAAAGATACCTTCGTACAGTTCCTTCATAACTTACCATTCTACGGCTTGGCTGTGGTTTGTGGCGATGATGCGAACATCCGCGAGATTTTGCCACGTGTAGGCCGTCCGGTTATTACTTATGGTTTTAATGAAGATAATGACATCCGTGCGATTGATGTAGAGCAAGATGGTATGCGTTCGCACTTTACGGTATTACGTAAAGGACGTGAGCCGTTACGTCTAACCATTAATCAACCGGGTTTACATAACGTTTTAAATGCTTTGGCTGCAATTGGTGTTGCAACTGATGAAGGCGTTTCAGATGAAGCAATTAGCCGTGCATTAAAAGGTTTTAGTGGTGTTGGACGTCGCTTCCAAGTACAAGGTGAATTTGAACTTGGTGAAGGGAATGTAAAATTAGTCGATGACTATGGACACCATCCTAAAGAAGTGGAAGCTACGATTAAAGCTGCTCGTCAGAGCCATCCTGATCGTCGTTTAGTTATGCTTTTCCAACCACACCGTTACTCTCGTACACGTGATTGTTTTGATGACTTTATTGAAGTTTTATCTCAAGTCGACCAATTATTATTACTAGAAGTTTATCCGGCTGGGGAAAAACCAATTGTTGGCGCAGATAGCCGTACTTTGGCGCGTAGTATTCGCTTGCGTGGTCAGGTTGAACCGATTTTGATTGATCCGGTTGAAGGTAATTTGCAAAACATCATGCAAAATGTGTTACAACCAAATGACTTGTTATTAACGCAAGGTGCAGGTAACGTGGGAGCAATTTCAGTAGAACTTGCACAGCACCATTTGTATGTGAAATAAACAAAAAGTATTGAATTATCGGGTTAAGGATTTAAACGTGTCAAATGCTACAAAATTCGGCAAAGTTGCCGTGTTACTTGGTGGGAAATCGGCTGAGCGTGCTGTGTCTTTAGATAGTGGTCAGGCAGTTTTGGACGCTTTGTTACGTTCAGGTGTTCAGGCTGAGGCATTTGATCCGCAAGACCGTAGCGTGACTGAACTTGTAAACTATGACCGTGCATTTATTGTATTGCATGGTCGTGGTGGTGAAGACGGTCAAATCCAAGGTGTACTTGAGTGGTTGAACATCCCTTATACAGGAACGGGTGTACAAGGTTCTGCCATTGGTATGGATAAAGTCAAAACCAAGCAAATCTGGCAAGGTAGTGATTTACCAACCGCACCGTATCGCATTATTACTAAAGAAACTGACTTGGATTCAGTGATTGCTGAATTGGGGTTGCCTGTCATTATCAAGCCTGTACATGAAGGTTCAAGTGTAGGCATGAGTAAAGTTGAGAAAGCTGAAGATTTTGCGGCAGCAATTGAAAAGGCAACTCAGCATGATGCTGTAGTTATGGCAGAAAAATGGATTACAGGACGCGAATTTACGATTTCATTCTTAAATGGTCAGCCTTTACCAGTTATTCGTTTGCAGCCACCAGCAGATGTTGCTTTCTATGACTACGAAGCAAAATATCAACGTAATGATGTTGAGTATGGCATTCCTTGTGGTCTTAGCGAAACTGAAGAGAAAAAACTACAAGCTCTATGTTTACGCGCTTTCCAGGCCGTAGGTGCAGAAGGCTGGGGACGTATTGATGCAATGCAGGATGAGCAAGGTAACTTCTGGCTTTTAGAAGTAAATACTGTGCCAGGCATGACCAGTCATTCGCTTGTACCAAAGGCTGCTAAAGCAGTAGGTTATAGCTTTGATGAATTGTGTGTTGCAATTCTTGAGCAAACTTTGGAAGGTACGGCTTAAATATGGCACAACTTCCGGCATCCATGCGCCGTAAACGTGCGGCAATTACCTCCATTCATGAAAAACCGCCTACGCGCAAGCAAAAACTTGCCAATGCTGGCGGATGGGTGTTGCTGGTTATTGCCTTTTTAGTCTTGGCGGTCGGAATTTACGGACTATATAAAGTTATTACTGATGCAACTGTTGCAAAACTTGAAGTTGTAGGTTCAACAACTCCAGTTGAGACTCAGCAAGTGATGCGATATGTGCAGCCGATTGTAAAAGATAACTACTTTACATCTGATTTAGAGCAGATTCGTGATAAAGCATTAGAAATTTCATGGGTAGATCGAGTCGTCGTATCTCGTGCTTGGCCCAATGGTATTCGCGTTCGTGTTATGCCTCGACATGCTATCGCCCGTTGGGGAACAGGTCGCTTATTGAGCGATGGTGGCGATGTATTTAGTGAAGCAGAGCCGAGACTTCATCCTGAGCTTCCGTTACTACACGGTCCGGTAAGTCAGTCTAAAATGATGATGCGACGCTATAATGAAATTAATCAGTTATTCCATCCTGTTAATTTGCGTTTAAAAGAGTTATATCTAACAGAGCGAATGACTTGGTTTATGCAGTTTGACTCTGGTTTACGAATTATTGTTGACCAAGATCAAACAATGAATAAATTGCAACGTTTAAGTCATTTGGCACAATCTGACCTAAAACCTGTGTGGCCGAAAATCTCAGCCATTGATTTGCGATATCGTAATGGATTATCTATTCAATGGAAGAATGCAACCCCACCTAAAATCGTGAATGGTCAGTTTGTTGTAACGAGTGATGACACAAGCATTGCAGGTGGTACAAAAGCAAAGCCATAATACGTGGCTTTAAAATAGGCAATTTGCCTGGTATTAGACAACAAAGAAATGGTATGAGTGATGAGTGAAGCTGTTCCCTCAGTTGTTGCGATTGACATTGGGACGCATAAAGTTTCAGTTTTGATTGGAAAAATTCATGCGCCGGATAACATTCAGGTTATCGGTATGGCAACTGCTCGCAATCGAGGCATGAACAAAGGAAAAATTGTAAGTCTCGATAAAGTCATTGCTGCGATTAAAAACGCTGTTGCTGAAGCGGAAAATATGGCCGAATGTCGCATTCATAGTGCGTGGGTATCTATTCCGAGTACCGAGCTACAAAGTTTCTATGCTTCTGGACGCACACCTGTTGCTAACCCGGCACATGTGATTACAACCAATGAAGTTGTACGTGCATTAGAGTTGGCAAAAGCAAGCCATGTGACTTCTGACTATTATCTAGCGAGTGCAGTCCCATTAGGATTTGAATTAGGCGACTCATCTGAATGGGTTCAAAACCCAATCAATATGACCGCTCACAGCATGACTGGTCATTATCAGCTTATGATGATGCCGATTGCCACTATGCAAAACCTTGATCGTGCGATGAAAGGCGCGAACATTGGAGTTGAGAAAATGGTGGTTTCTTGCTTGGCTACGGCTGAGGCAAGTTTGCTTAAAGATGAAAAAGAATATGGTGTCTGTCTTGTCGATATTGGTGCAGGTATTACCAATCTGGCAGTTTATTTAGATGGCCGTTTGGCTTTAGCACGCACCTTACAGCGTGGTGGTGAGCATGTAACACGTGATATTGCTGCCGTGTTACAAACAACCACTGAAGAAGCTGAACGTATTAAGATTCTGCATGGCTGCGTTGATCTAAGTGCTGTTAAGCCTGACCATATGATTCAAGTACAGGGTATTGATGGTCCGCAAACGATTAGCCGAATTGAGTTGGCGGAAATTATTATTGCTCGTTATGAAGAGATTTTCAGCCAGATTCGCGAAGAACTCGAACAAAGCGGTGCAATCCATGGTCTATATCATGGTGTTGTATTGACTGGTGATGCTTGCCAGATTGAAGGTATGGTAAGTTTGGCGCGTCGTATGTTAGGTGTGTCTGCCCATCTAGGTAATCCTCCATTACAGGTGTATGCTGATGATCAGCATCAAGCTGCATTACGCCGCTCAATGTATGCAACAGCAGCTGGTTTACTTATGTTTAGCCAAAGTGAATTACAAGAAGCTGTTGAGGAGCCTGAAGAGGGAAATGACCGTTCGGTATGGGAACGAATGGTGAATGGCTGGAATGCTTTTAATAGCAAACTTAAAGCCATTTTTTAGGATGTATGTATTTATTGGTAGAATTGTTAGGAAGTTGTAAGAGAAAACCACTGTACTTGACAAGGTTGGTATTGCACAGCATTCTTAAAATTAGTTATTTTTGAAAATCAAGGCAGTATACGGGCTGAAGTGACTGCCATAATGTATTAGGAACCCTAAAGGTCATGGCCTCATTTGAATTTATAGAAGATGAACTAAACGATGGCAACGGTCAAGCCCGTTTCACTGTATTTGGTGTAGGTGGCGGTGGCGGTAATGCCGTTCAGCACATGGTACAGTCTGATATTCAGGGTGTTAAATTCGTTTGTGCTAATACAGATAAACAAGCACTTGACTGTATGAATGCCCCTTTCAAAATTCAGTTAGGTGAGCAAAGTACACGCGGTCTAGGTGCAGGTGCTAACCCTGAAGTAGGCCAGGTAGCAGCAGAAGAAAGCCGTGAAATTATTCGTCAGCACCTTGAAGGGACTGACATGGTGTTTGTAACCGCTGGTATGGGTGGTGGTACAGGTACTGGTGCAGCTCCGGTTGTTGCCGAAGTTGCTAAAGAAATGGGGATTTTGACTGTTGGTGTTGTAACAACTCCATTTAACTTTGAAGGCCGTCGTCGTCAAAAGTCTGCTGAGCGTGGTATTGAAGCGCTGGAAGCTCATGTTGATTCATTGATTATTATTCCTAACCAACGTTTATTAAGCGTTTATGGTGATATTTCAATGAAAGATGCCTATAAAAAGGCAGATGACGTATTGTTAAACGCTGTACGCAGTATTTTTGACCTTGTAGTTAACCGTGGTCATATTAACCTTGACTTCGCGGACTTGAAAACTGCAATGAGTACTCGTGGTTACGCAATGATGGGTGCTGGTTTGGGCCGTGGTGAAGACCGTGCGCGTCAAGCAGCTGAACAAGCTATCCGTAGCCCATTGCTTGATAATGTGAATATTATTAATGCGAAAGGCGTGTTAATTAACATTACTGGTGGTGATGACATCACATTACGTGAAACAGAAATCATTACTGACGTTGTTAACCAGATTGTTGACCTCGATGAAGGTGAAATCTTCTACGGTACAGTATTTGACCCAGATGCACGTGATGAATTACGCGTAACTGTGATTGCAACTGGTTTAACTCGTAATGCAGCTGATGCAGAGCCAAGAAAGCGTAATACAGTTAGTCATACATCAACTCAATCTGCTCAATCTGTAGATGAAGATGATGTTCCTGCAATTAATAAACGCCAAAATGCTGAAAATGACGTGAATAATGCGCCAAGTTCAACTCCGCGTTCTTCGCCAATGAGTATCCAAGATTACTTGAAAAATCAGCAACGTAAGTAATTTAGCGTATAATCTATCGAAAGGCAGTGTATAAACACTGCCTTTTTTTATTTTTGATCAATGACTAAATATGCTAACGTATAGCGGTTTTAAAAAAGAAGTTACAAAGCATGGTGAAACAGCGTACTCTCAATCGTGTGGTAAAAGCGAGTGGAATAGGTCTTCATAGCGGTCAAAAAGTGATGATCAATTTCATTCCACATACCGTGGATGGAGGTATTGTATTTCGCCGTATCGATTTGGATCCACCTGTCGATATTCCTGCTAATGCATTGCTGATTCAAGAAGCATTTATGTGTTCAAATCTTGTCACTGGCGATATTAAAGTCGGGACAATCGAACATGTGATGAGTGCGATTGCCGGTTTAGGAATCGATAACTTAATTGTGGAAGTGTCCGCATCCGAAGTTCCAATTATGGATGGTAGTGCTGGTCCATTTATTTATTTGCTCATGCAAGGTGGCTTGCGTGAACAAGATGCTCCTAAGAAATTTATAAAAATATTAAAGCCAGTTGAGGCTTTAATTGATGATAAAAAAGCAATATTCAGCCCGCATAATGGCTTTCAGCTTAACTTTACGATTGATTTTGATCATCCTGCATTTGCCAAAGAGTATCAGTCTGCAACTATCGATTTTTCTACTGAAACGTTTGTGTATGAAGTCAGTGAGGCACGAACTTTTGGTTTTATGAAAGACTTGGATTATCTCAAAGCAAATAATTTAGCTTTAGGAGCAAGTCTAGATAATGCAATTGGTGTAGATGATACGGGTGTTGTGAACGAAGAAGGATTACGATTTGCCGATGAGTTTGTTCGTCATAAAATTTTAGATGCAGTTGGTGATTTGTATTTACTTGGTCATCAAATTATTGCCAAGTTTGATGGCTATAAATCAGGACATGCCTTAAATAATCAGCTATTACGCAATGTTCAAAGCGATCCGAGTAATTATGAAATTGTAACATTTGATGACGAGAAAGACTGTCCAATTCCATACGTGAGTGTGACATAAGTCATTGTCTTTATTTGGCTATGTTATAATGTAACATTAG
Source organism: Acinetobacter sp. FDAARGOS_494 (assembly GCF_003812225.1). Taxonomy (NCBI): domain Bacteria; kingdom Pseudomonadati; phylum Pseudomonadota; class Gammaproteobacteria; order Moraxellales; family Moraxellaceae; genus Acinetobacter; species Acinetobacter sp. FDAARGOS_494. Next base: position 1,499,419 of record NZ_CP033866.1, on the reverse strand, counting down.
TAAGTGTGATTTTTATCACATATTAAGAACGATTCTAATTAAGAAATAGAAAGCTCATCATTTTTTATTGCTTGCCAAACGTAGTAAAGCTTGGCTAAGCTTAGGGTCGCTCACGAAGTCGGCGGCACTACGTAACATTTCTTGTGTTTCCGGGGGGATGGATTTAGAAGGCTCAGATGAGGTCGTTACAGGAATAGTTTTATTTCTTAAGCGAACTTGAATTCTTTGTAAGTCTTTTAATCCTTCAAGTTGAGATAATTTAGATACATATTGGCTCTGTAAATAGCTGAGTTGACTAATCATTGCCTGATTTTCACCAGTAATAATTAAAGAGCCATTTTGATAACACACGACTTGCCATTGTTCCGGTTGGGGCAATAAGGGTTGGATTATTTTCGTAAGTCTTTGCCATTGCGCGACTTGCGTTGTTAGAAACGTAAGGTTTCCTGTTTTTATGTGTTTTCCGGTTTGTTGAAAAACGTTATCGGGTTTAGACATTGATCATTCTCAAATGGTTTCTTGTCCTAATCTTAAGCGTTCATTTCAACCGATATCAAGGAAGAGATCATAAGGAACTTGAGTAAGAACAGTTTCAAGAGGTTTTTATGCACACGCGTCGTATTTTATTAGCGTTTTCACTTGCCGCTTCGGCAGCATCGGTTGCTTTTGCAGATTATCAAAATATTAACCAATCTACTGATTCAGATCGATTGGAACAGTTATCAAAAACACTATCTCAAGGCTCATATACTCATCCTGATGATTTAGATCTTCCGGCGAGTGCAAAAGTTTCAGTGACTTTACGTGAGAAAACAGTTGAACTCAACAATGATTCACTGGCAAAGAAATACGGCACTACGACAGCTAAAAACTCATTTAAAACCTCTTCTTCAAATCCTTATTCTTGGTTAGTTTCTCATCCTCTTCCTGATACAGTACGTGTTTCTTCTAACTTTGGTGGTCGTACCATGGGTGGTCGTGCAGAGCATCACGGTGGTTTAGATATGGCTGCACCAAGTGGTACACCAATCTATGCGACTGGCCCGGGTATTGTGACTAAATCAGGCTGGGGCACAGGTTATGGCCAATATGTTGAAATTAACCATGGTAATGGTTATTTAACGCGTTACGCACATGCTTCACGCTTAATGGTTCGAGTAGGTGATCAGGTTTCTGCTGGTGATCATATTGCTAATGTTGGTTGTACAGGTCGGTGTACTGGTCCACATTTACATTACGAAGTAGTTAAAGATGGTCAACGTAAGAATCCATCAACTTACTTGGCAATGTTGCCTTAATTACATTGCCTCCAAGGTCAAGGTTATTAAATTTATGAATTTGAAATTAACTTAAACCTTTTTTAACGTAATGATTGTATAAAAAAACGCCTTTATTGGCGTTTTTTTGTTATTTTGTTTACTGCTCGGTCAATGACTATTCATTCAGAAAATAATAGGCCCCCCCCACATTCACCCGTGGCAATAACTTGAAAGGGGTAAAACGTGGTAAAAATACAAAGTAGATTAGAGAACAAGGAACAGGTGAATTATGGCGTTTTACGGTGACTCCGACGCACAAGAAACCCAAGAATGGCAAGATGCATTCGATTCAGTTTTACAACACATGGGAACTGAGCGAGCGGCATTCTTGTTGGAAAAACTTTACCAACAAGCAATTGCTAAGCATGTTCCAATTCAACGTCTCAATACACCTTACTTAAATACAATTTCTGTTGAAGAGCAACCTGCAATGCCAGGCGACCAAGATATGGAACGCCGTATTCGTGCATTGATTCGTTGGAATGCCTTAGCAATGGTACTTCGCGCGAATAAAACAGGTGATGATTTAGGTGGTCACTTGGCGAGCTTCGCATCAAGTGCAACATTATATGACGTAGGTTTTAACCATTTCTTCCGCGCTAACAGTGATAACTTTGGCGGAGATATGATTTATTACCAAGGACACTGTGCTCCTGGTATTTATGCACGTTCATTCCTTGAAGGACGTTTAACTGAAGAACAGTTAAGTAATTTCCGCCGTGAAGTTGGCGGTAACGGTTTACCAAGCTATCCACATCCATATTTAATGCCTGACTATTGGCAATTCCCAACTGTATCAATGGGTCTTGGTCCAATCATGTCGATTTATCAAGCGCACATTCAAAAATATTTGATGAACCGTGGCTTGATCAAAGAAGAAGATCGTAAAGTTTGGGCATATCTCGGTGATGGCGAGATGGATGAGCCAGAAAGCTTAGGCGCGATCTCACTTGCTGGTCGTGAGAAGCTTGATAACTTAATTTGGGTAGTTAACTGTAACTTACAGCGTCTAGATGGTCCTGTACGTGGTAACGGTAAAATTATTCAAGAACTTGAATCAATCTTCCGTGGCGCAGGCTGGCGTGTCATTAAAGTAGTATGGGGTCGTCATTGGGATCCATTACTAGCTAAAGACACAAGCGGCGCATTAAAAGCACGTATGGAAGAAGCTGTTGATGGCGACTATCAACGCTATCAAGTAAAAGGCGGTGCATATACACGCGAAAAATTCTTTGGTAAGTACCCGGAAGCTGCGGAACTTGTAAAAGATTTAAGCGATGAAGATATCGATAATCTTAACCGTGGTGGTCATGACCCTTATAAAGTTTTTGCTGCATATGCAGAAGCGATGAAAGCAAAAGGTCAACCAACAGTAATCTTGGCGAAAACTATTAAAGGTTACGGTTTATCTGAAGAAATTGAAGCGGTGAACAAAACTCACCAAATCAAAAAGATGCAAATTGACTCTTTAAGATATGTACGTGACCGTTTCAATCTTCCATTCACAGATGAGCAATTAGAAGAGCTTCCATTCTATCGCCCAAGTGAAAACTCTCCAGAAATGAAATATATGAAAGCGCGTCGTGAAGCGTTAGGTGGTTACTTACCTGCACGTCGTCGTGAGAGTGAATCTTTAGCGATTCCTGATCTATCTGTATTTGATGCAGTGTTGAAAGGTTCGGGTGGCAAAGAGCAATCAACCACTATGGTGATGGTTCGTTTAATTGCTGCTTTACTTAAAGAAAAAGCAATTAAAGACCGCGTAGTGCCAATCGTTCCGGATGAAGCACGTACTTTTGGTTTAGAGGGTATGTTCCGTCAGCTTGGTATTTATGCCGCTCACGGTCAAAAATATACACCGGAAGACCAAGAGCAGTTAATGCATTACCGTGAAGCAAAAGACGGTCACATGTTACAAGAAGGGATTAACGAAGCAGGTGCGATGAGTGCATGGGCTGCGTTAGCGACAAGTTATTCAACCAATAACTTGCCAATGATTCCAATGTACATGTACTACTCAATGTTTGGTTTCCAACGTATTGGTGATATTGCATGGGCTGCGGGTGACGCACAAGCTCAAGGTTTCTTGTTAGGTGCGACTGCTGGCCGTACAACATTGAACGGTGAAGGCTTGCAGCACCAAGACGGTCATTCTCACATCTTGGCGAACACGATTCCAAACTGCGTATCTTATGACCCATGTTTTGGTTATGAGTTGGCTGTCATCGTACATGACGGTTTACAACGTATGTATGTGAACCAAGAGCGTGTGTTCTATTACTTAACGGTAATGAATGAAAACTACGAGCATCCTGCAATGCCAGAAGGCGTTGAAGAAGGCATTAAACGTGGTATGTATTTATTCGAGAAAGATGAAAAAGCAACTGTTCAGTTACTTGGTTCAGGTGTAATCCTTCGCGAAGTGATTAAAGCTGCGAAAATCTTACGTGATGAATACCAAATCCATTCAAACGTTTGGAGTGTAACAAGCTTCAATGAATTGGCACGTGATGGTATGGCATGTGAAGAATACAACCGCCTACACCCACTTGCTGAAGAAGTTAAAGAATCTTGGGTATCTAAACAATTACGTGGTACGGAAGGTATCGTAGTTTCTGCGACCGACCATATGCGTGCTTATAGTGAACAAATCCGTGCTTATCTTCCAGATGGTCGCCCATTTGTTGCATTGGGTACAGATGGTTACGGCCGTTCAGATACACGTGCGAACTTACGTAGTTTCTTTGGTGTTGATGCTGCGCACATCGTTGTTGCTACCTTGAAAAAATTAGCTGACGAAGGTGAAGTAGACGCACGTTTAGTGAAAGATGCAATTTCTAACTTTGAGCTAGATACTGACCGTCCGGTTGCATGGGCGCCGCAAGCACATCCGGAAGTTCAGCCAGTTGCTGAATACAATGAAACACAAACAGGTGAGGGGAACTAAGCATGCAAATTAAGACCCCTGATATTGGTGTAGATAAAGCAAACGTCGCTGAAATTTTAGTAAAAGTTGGCGACCGTGTTGAAGTTGACGACAGTATCGTTGTGCTTGAGTCTGATAAAGCAACTGTTGAAGTGCCTAGCACTTCAGCAGGTGTCGTAAAAAGTATCTTGATTAATCAAGGTGATGATGTGACTGAAGGTGTTGCTTTGATTGAGATCGAAGCAGAAGGTGCGGCACAAGCAGCACCGGAACCAACACCAGCTCCTGCGGCTGAAAAGCCAGCTGCTCCAGCACCGGCGCAACAAACTCAGGCTTCAGCTCAACCTGCTGCTACATCAACTGCAACTGTTGAAGTGACTGTACCTGACATCGGTGTTGAAAAAGCATTGGTTGGTGAAATCCTCGTTAAAGTGGGTGACCAGATCGATGTCGAACAAAGTATTGTGGTTGTAGAGTCGGATAAAGCGACTGTAGAAGTTCCAAGTAGTGTTGCTGGTACTGTAGAAAGTATTCAAGTGAAAGAAGGCGATACCGTTAAAGAAGGTGTTGTTCTTATTCAAGTGAAAACAGCAGCTGCATCTAATGCGCAAGCAGAAGCTCCTACTACTACACCAGCTCCAGCTGCGGTAGCAGAACCGGTTGCTGCAAAGCAAGAAACTGTGGCAGCGGCTCCAGCTCAGTCTGGTTCAGTTGATATCAATGTTCCTGACTTGGGTGTAGACAAAGCTGTTGTTGCTGAAATCTTGGTTCAAGTTGGCGATAAAGTTGATGTAGACCAAAGCCTTGTTGTTGTAGAGTCAGATAAAGCAACTGTGGAAGTTCCAAGTACCGTTGCTGGTGTTGTAAAAGCAATTCACTTGCAAGCAGGCCAACAAGTTTCACAAGGTGTATTGCTTGCAACAATTGAAGCTGAAGGCCAAGCACCTGCTGCTGCACCAGCGGCAAAAGCAGAAGCAGCCCCAGCTCCACAGGCAGCAGCACCTAAAGCAGCCGCTCCTGTTGCAACTCAGTCTGCACCTGCGGCGTCTACATCTGGTACTGATAAGTTAACGAAAGAGCAAGAAGCAGAAAACGCTAAAGTGTATGCTGGTCCTGCTGTTCGTAAGCTGGCTCGTGAACTTGGTGTAATCTTGTCACAAGTTAAAACTTCTGGTGAGCATGGCCGTGTTGTCAAAGAAGATATCTTTGCTTATGTGAAGAGTCGTTTAACTGCACCGCAAGCTGCACCAATAGCTCAAGCTACCGCTGCTCCGGCTGGATTGCCGTCATTACCTGACTTTACTGCTTTTGGTGGCGGTGAAGTGAAACCAATGACGCGTTTACAGCAAGTTTCTGTACCGCAGTTGTCTTTAAACAACTACATTCCACAAGTAACTCAGTTTGACCTTGCGGATATTACTGAGCTAGAAGCTTGGCGTGGTGAGTTGAAAGACGGCTTTAAGAAACAAGGTGTGAGCCTAACAATTTTAGCATTTATTGCAAAAGCAGTAGCTCACTTGTTGAAAGAAGAGCCTTATTTCGCGGGTCACTTAGCAGATGATCAGAAATCTGTATTGCTCCGTAATGAAATCCATATGGGTATTGCGGTTGCGACTCCAGATGGTTTGACAGTACCTGTACTACGTAATCCTGACCAAAAATCAATTAAGCAAATTGCTGTTGAATTAGGTGAGTTGAGTAAAAAAGCGCGTGATAAGAAATTAACACCGAAAGATTTACAAGGTGCTAACTTCACGATCACAAGCTTGGGCTCAATTGGCGGTACAGCATTTACGCCACTAGTTAACTGGCCACAAGTTGCAATTTTGGGTATTTCACCTGCAACGATGCAGCCTGTATGGAATGGTAAAGACTTTGATCCACGCTTAATGTTGCCGTTGTCATTGTCTTATGACCACCGTGTAATTAATGGTGCGGATGCAGCGCGCTTTACAAATAAACTTACGAAACTTCTTAAAGATATTCGTACTTTATTAATCTAATGCTTTGAAAGAACATACTAAAACCTCGCTTCGGCGGGGTTTTGTTTTAATGTCTATTTGACTTAATTTTAGGTTAATCTACAGATTAAGCAGGATTTATCGAGATTGAGGAGACATTTCTCGTTATTACATAAAGGAGAAATAGTAAATGTTGGGTTTTCTGAAAATTATGTTGCCCTTGTTGTTGGTTGTATTTTTATTGATGGGAATATGGGTCAGTATTTTGCACTTCCCTTGGGAGTGGATGACTTATGTTGTCATGGGGATTGAAGTGTTTGTCGCTACTCTGATTTTACCCCTTGAATATCAAACTGGAACAAGTAGCAGCCATATTGGTTTTATCAGTATAAGTGCTTGTCTTGCAGTGCTGTTAGGAATAGCCCGTTTATTCGTATGGACATGGGTAAAATTTTTTGCCTGAATATTTGAAAAATAGATTTAGTCGAATATAATAAGCCCATACTTCATTGGGGAGTAGCCGCTATTCACAGCAAATGTGAATAGGTGATGGTCAACATAATTGTTCAACAGAACATGGTCATCATAGCTTAAACGTCTCATCGTTCCTGAGTTGGCAAGACCTTTGATTTACCACTCTGCAATCATTTTATGATATTTGGCTAGCAGGAGGGGTAGGTCATAGGCATTTATGCTAGCCAGAGAACCGACATGCAAGAATTTCTGATTTCTACTTCGATTGTTGCCCTCGCTGAAATGGGCGATAAAACTCAATTGTTGGCACTTTTATTATCTGCTCGTTTTCGTAAGCCAATCCCTATTTTAATCGCGATTCTTTTAGCAACTTTAATTAACCATGGTATTTCTGCTGTGCTTGGGCAGTGGATTACAACGGTTTTAAGCCCTGAAATCTTAGTCTGGGTACTTGCAGTTGGTTTCATTGGTATGGCGTTCTGGATGCTTATTCCGGATGAGCTTGATGATGAAACAGCGAGTATTAATAAATGGCAAAAGTTTGGCGTTTTTGGCGCAACCTTTATTTTATTTTTCTTGGCGGAAATTGGCGATAAGACCCAAATTGCAACAGTCGCTTTAGCTGCACGTTATGACAGCATTTTCTGGGTAATGTTAGGCACAACTTTAGGAATGATGATTGCCAACGCACCAGCTGTATTTATTGGCAACAAATTGGCTGAACGTTTGTCTATTGCGCTCATTCATAAAATTGGCGCCGCTATTTTCTTCATTGTAGGTGTTTCTACGCTCGTACAGCATTATTTCTTCTAACGCATTTTAAGCTGCGAAAAAAACGCACTCGAATGGAGTGCGTTTTTTTATAGGTAATTTTAATAGTTAAATTTCACAGTAAAGTTAATTTGGCGTGGATTGCCTAGAGTTACCAAATTTTCGTTGAGAGCACCTGTATAGTAATCTTTATCAAATAAATTACGAATCGCAAGTTGGGCACCCCAACGCTCAGCATCATAACCCGCTTCGGTATCAAATACTGTATAGCCCGGAACATGCACATCTAAACCATCAACGGTTTTATAAGTTTCACCTCGGAAACCACCACCTACATACCAACCAAGTTTTGATGATGGATCAAATTTGTAACGAGCTGACAAGCTATAAGCGTGTTCAGGAATATTGTCGAGCGCTTTCCCTACATTGCTTGCATTTGCATCTTTACTAATTTCTGCATCAATTGTGTAGGTATATGCAGCCGTTAATTTTAATCCTTCTAAAATTTCTGCACTAAGTTCAGTTTCAATACCGCGAGTTAACTGTTCACCACGTTGTACTTTATAGCCACTATTCGCAGTATCAGTAACCAAAACATTCTGACGTTTTAGATCATACCAAGCGATAGCACCTTGAATTCGTTGATCGGGACTTTGTAATTTCATCCCGACCTCAACCTGTTTTCCTTTTTCTGGCTTAAATGGGTTGCTATTTACATCAGTACCACTATTTGGGGTAAATGAAGTAGCGTAGCTCACATAAGGTGCCACAATGTCATTGAGGGTATACATGACAGAAGCACTGCCCGTAAATGCATTATCTGATTGTTTACTCGCATTGCCAGTTACTAAACTTGTAGTTTGGGTTTGTGCCCAATCTTGACGTCCTGATAAGCTTAAAAGTAATTGATCATTAAGCTGAATACGGTCGCGTAAATAAAGCCCCAGATATTTGAGACGGTTGATATCACGTACATTTTGCTTCAATGTCACGTTCTGACCATAGACAGGGTTATAGATATTTAAATCACCAATATCATATTTATCATTGGTGTAATCACTTTTTTCCTGAAAAGCATCGACTCCAATATTAATGTCGTGCTGCATGCCATATAGATCAAACTGTTTATTTAAACGGTTATCGATGGCGAAGCTTAAGTTATCAATAACTTGGTGTCGGCTGTTATTTCTACGGCTGATAGTCGTGTAATCAATTTCACCTTGTTTATCTTTTGCCCAAAAGTTACTACCTGTACGAGCAAAGACTGCTTTGCCATCCATTTCGGTTTTTTGTACGGCAAAATTCTGGTTAAAGTTCCAGCCATTATCAAAAGTATGTTTAAACGTATAACCAGTGCGATAAACATCTGCCTCATATTTACCGAAATTAGGATCGCCAATATATAAACTACGATCTATAGATCCATTAGGGTTGTCTTTTAATGTACCAATTACAGGTAAACCTTGCTGACGAATATATTCGCGGTGTTGATAGCTTGCGATTACAGAGAGGTCAGTGTTATCACCGAGGTCAAAATTATAAGAAGGCGAGATATAAAAATTTTTAAAATAAACATAATCGGTTGGATCATCTTGATCAGAGATACGTCCATTTAAACGGAAAGCACCTTTTTCGCTATTGTTTGGGCTGTAGTTTAAATCGAATGTTCCTTCTTTAAGGCTGTAACTACCATAAGTCATGCTAGCACGTGCAAAGCTTTCTGCTTCCGGTCTTTTAGTCACTAAATTGACCATACCACCCGGAGCAACTAAACCGAAATTAATAGAAGCAGGACCTTTTAAAATTTGTACCTGATCCATACCAGATAGTTCGGTGGCAACATAAGTATTTTGGCCTACCCTTAAACCATCGACATACACCGAATCAGAAGAAGTTTGCCCACGGATAATGAAATCATCCCAACCGCGGCGACCAAGTTTCCCAGCTTCTACGCCTGCAACACCTTCAAGTGCATCTGCTAAAGTTCTTGCTTGTTTTTGGTCAAGTTGTTCGCGGGTGACGACAGAAACTGATTGAGCAGTTTTAAATAGAGGTGCATCTGATTTTAAAGCTGAATTTGCTTTTGTTGCGACATAAGAAGTGGGGTTTTCTTTTTGTGCTTGAATAGAAATAGTGGGTAACACATTGGTTGAATTTTGCTGTTCTGCCGGTTCTTCAGCATGACTTGTTGTCATTGAAGTAAAAATAGCAACTGCTAACAAAGTTTTTGAAGTTGAAAAAGCAAAGCGTTGAGTCATGGGAGGCCTAAACAGCACAAAAAGTAAATTTGATAATGAGAATTATTTTAATTTATTGCAGTTTAATTTTAAATAACATTATGATTCATTTATAAAATAAGAAAAGCAAAATCAATTTTAAAATATTATGAGAAAAATAGAGTAATTCATTGCATGAGTTATTGAATCCCATTATTTTATTATGGAAATAAAAATATCTAATATTTAAAGTTTTTTTGGGGAATTTTATGGGGTTTGAAAAAACAACATCACAGATATTATTTGATAATGGCGTACACAAATGTATTAGTTTTACCAGTTTGGTCAAAGGGGAAGGCATACAAGCCAATCAATTTTTAATTATTGATCATGAGCGTGCTGCCGTGATCGACCCGGGTGGTGATTTGACCTATGTTCCGCTGACAATGGAACTTAATAAATATACGCGCCTTAAAAATCTTGATTATGTGATGGCTTCGCATCAGGATCCAGACATTATCACCTCAATGCCCCGCTGGTTGGTTTATACCGATGCTAAAGTGGTGGCCTCAAGATTATGGGCACGGTTTTTACCTCACTTAAATTCATCATTTATGAGTGAGCGTATGAAAGGGAATTGGGAAGACCGTTTGATTGAGCTGCCTGATCGTGGTCAAGTGATTCAATTAGGTGAATCGAAACTTGTAATCATTCCAGCGCATTTCCTACATTCGGTGGGTAATTTTCAGTTTTATGATCCCGTGGCTAAAATTTTGTTTTCGGGCGATATGGGAGCATCCATCGTAGATGATGCAAGTCAGCCTCTAAAAGATTTTGATAGCCATGTGATGAAAATGAAAGCTTTTCATCAACGTTATATGTGTTCAAATAAAGTCATTCGCTTATGGGTCAACATGGTTCGTCAGATGGATATTGAAATGATTGTCCCTCAGCACGGTAGTCCATTTATTGGTAAAGAGATGATTAATCAGTTTTTAGACTGGATTGAAACATTGCCATGCGGTGTAGATTTAATGACAGAACAAATTTTTAGCTGTCCAACATAAAAAATAATGTTCGACATATTGAGTCCAATTTGAAATTTTTTTAGGATTTCGCGTCGCAGAAAAATTTTTGATGACGAGAATTTGAATAAAAATGTTATCTCAAGTTGCGACTCCAGATGAATGCCTACGCTGTGGGGCATGTTGTGCACATTTTCGGGTTTCATTTTACTGGGCTGAGGCCGAGTTAATGGAAGAACATCTAGTTGAACCTTTGACACCTGTCTATTCATGTATGCGTGGAACCAATCAGCCTGAGCCCCGATGTCAGGCTTTGACGGGTGAAATTGGTAAAGAGGTGGGTTGTTCTATCTATGCGGTGCGTAGTTCTACCTGTAGAGAAGTGCAGATTGCTGATGAGCAGTGTAATAAAGCTCGTTTAGCGCACCAGCTTATTCCTCTTATTCAAGTTAGCCCGGCAGATTCAGAGAATGATCACGACTATGATCAGGTGAGTTAAATATAAGCTAACACAATAATAAGTGGGAAATATTTAGAGTAGGCGAATATCTATTACTGAAAAAGGCAAAGATAATATGAAAATTGCATCGAAATTTGTTTATAATAGCTCACGGAATTTACCAGTGAGATTGTTATGCTGACCATCGTTCAAGAAGCGCTAACCTTCGATGATGTCTTATTACTTCCTGCCTACTCTACTGTTCTCCCAAAAGATGTCTCTCTAAAGACACGTTTAACTCGCGGCATTTATTTAAATATCCCATTAGTTTCAGCTGCAATGGATACAGTGACTGAGTCACGTATGGCGATTGCAATGGCGCAAAATGGTGGTATCGGGATTTTGCACAAAAACATGGATATTGCTGCTCAAGCTGCAGAAGTACGCCGTGTGAAAAAATTCGAAGCGGGTATGGTGAAAGACCCTATCACTGTAAGCCCTGAAACTACAGTACGTGAACTGATTGCAATTACCTCTGCTAATAACATTAGTGGTGTACCTGTTGTTAAAGACGGCAAGGTTGTTGGTATTGTGACAGGCCGTGATACGCGTTTTGAAACCAATTTAGAACAACCTGTTAGCAACATCATGACAGGCCAAGATCGTTTAGTCACTGTACGTGAAGGCGAGTCTAAAGAAAATATTCAAGCATTATTGCAAAAACACCGTATTGAAAAAGTCTTGGTTGTTGGCGAGAGCAACGAACTTAAAGGCTTAATTACAGTGACTGACTTCCGCAAAGCTGAGAGTTATCCAAACAGTTGTAAAGATGATCTTGGTCGTTTACGTGTTGGTGCTGCGGTAGGTACAGGTGCTGATACACCAAGTCGTGTGGAAGCATTGGTTGAAGCTGGTGTTGACGTCATTGTTGTTGATACAGCACATGGCCACTCTGCTGGTGTAATTGAACGTGTACGTTGGGTGAAACAAAACTTCCCTCAAGTACAAGTGATTGGTGGCAACATTGCAACTGGTGATGCTGCATTAGCATTATTAGATGCAGGTGCAGATGCTGTAAAAGTGGGTATTGGTCCTGGTTCTATCTGTACAACACGTATTGTGGCTGGTATCGGTATGCCACAAATTTCTGCAATTGACAGCGTTGCTAGCGCATTAAAAGATCAAATTCCTTTAATTGCAGATGGCGGTATCCGCTTCTCTGGCGATATGGCAAAAGCGATCGGTGCGGGTGCAAGTACGATCATGGTTGGTTCATTACTTGCAGGTACTGAAGAAGCGCCGGGCGAAGTTGAGTTTTTCCAAGGTCGTTACTACAAAGCATATCGTGGTATGGGTTCATTAGGTGCAATGGCGGGAGCAACTGGTTCTGCTGACCGTTATTTCCAAGATTCAAAAGCGGGTGCTGAGAAGTTAGTACCAGAAGGAATCGAAGGCCGCGTTCCATATAAAGGCCCAATGGGTAACATCGTTCATCAAATGATGGGTGGTTTACGTTCATCGATGGGTTATACAGGTTCAGCTGTGATTGAAGATCTTCGCCAAAATGCGAAATTTGTGAAAATTACTTCAGCAGGCATGTCAGAGTCACATGTTCATGATGTAACGATTACTAAAGAAGCTCCGAACTATCGTGTTGGTTAGATTTTGGTAACCAAAACAATCAAGAAAGCCGTCAGTACACTGACGGCTTTTTGTTTTTGGTGTAAAGTAAATCCGATGAAAAGAGATATGGCGGAATAGCCATATATGAAATGAGCCACGGCTGAAGTGGCGTAAAAATGAGATAAGCTATGAGTTATTTTGGAACGGATGGTATTCGTGGAAAATTTGGGCAAATGCCGATTACGCCAGAGTTTGCTTTAAAACTCGGTTTTGCTGCAGGGAAGGTATTAAAACGAACGAGTCCGAAAAATAAGCCACTTGTTGTATTAGGAAAAGATACTCGTTTATCCGGTTATATTTTAGAGTCTGCTTTGCAGGCGGGATTAAATGCTGCTGGTGTATATGTTCACTTACTTGGACCATTACCTACACCGGCTATTGCACATCTTACCCGTGCCTTACATGCACATGCAGGGATTGTTATTTCTGCATCACATAACCCATATTTTGATAACGGGATTAAGTTCTTCTCAAGTGAAGGTAAAAAATTACCAGATTCATTGCAGGAAGAAATTAATAAAGAATTAGAAAAAGATTTATTTATCGAAGACACTGCAAACTTAGGTAAAAGTGTTCGTGTGACCGATGCAAATGGTCGTTATATCGAATTTTGTAAATCTACATTCCCATATCATTTTGATTTAAATAATTTAAAAATTGTTGTGGATTGTGCTCACGGCGCTGCTTACAGCGTTGGCCCCTCGGTTTTCCGTGAACTCGGCGCTAAAGTTGTCGCTTTATACAATGAGCCAGATGGTTTAAATATTAATGAAAACTGTGGTTCAACTCATCCAGAGAGCTTACAAAAGGCGGTTGTGGAACATGGGGCTGACTTAGGTATTGCCTTTGATGGTGATGCTGACCGTGTAGTGATGGTTGATAAGTTCGGTAGCTTAATTGACGGTGACCACATCTTATATATTTTAGCGACTCAGGCAAAAAATAAGCCAGCAGGTGTTGTTGGTACGGTAATGAGTAACATGGCACTTGAAGTTGCACTTGAAAAAGCAAATGTTGGCTTTGTCCGTGCAAAAGTCGGTGACCGTTATGTGTTACAAGCCCTAGAAGAAAATGGATGGGTAACAGGTGGTGAGCCTTCTGGTCATATTCTGACTTTAGACAAGAGCACAACAGGCGATGCGATTATTGCAGCATTACAAGTGTTAACTGTGATGGTTGAGCAGAACAAAGCGCTGCACGAATTAGTTCACGACTTTAAACTGTACCCACAAGTTCTTGTAAATGTACGTTTGGAACAAATGCTTGATCCATATTCTATTCCTGCATTAGTTGCTGAGTTTAATAAAGCTGAAGAGCAGCTCAAAGGACGTGGACGTATTTTAATTCGTAAGTCTGGAACTGAGCCAGTCATTCGTGTCATGGTTGAAGGTGATAACGAGCAAGAAGTGAAAACTTTAGCTGAACATTTAGCAAATGCAGTTCGTTCACAGGCACAAGTCGCATAAGGTGTATGGCATGAGTGATGTCATTAAAGACTTAAGTGAATTGCGCTTAAGCTATGAACAAGGCGAGTTGTACGAGACTCAAGTTGCTAGCAATCCCCACGAGCAATTTCTAGGTTGGTTTAATCATGCCTTAGCAGCTAACTTGCATGAACCGTATGCAATGTCATTAGCAACTGCGAGTGCTAGTGGTCGTCCGCATGTCAGAACTGTGTTGTTACGCGGTGCGACAGAAGCAGGTTATGATTTCTATACCAACTATGACAGTCAAAAAGGTATAGATTTGGCAGAAAATCCATATGCTGAATTGTTATTTTATTGGCCAAGCTTAGAGCGTCAGGTACGAGTAGGTGGGCATGTTGTAAAAATTCCTGAACAGGAATCTACAGACTACTATCATAAACGTCCACGTGATAGCCAGATCGCAGCTCATATCAGTACCCCCCAAAGTGGCAAAATTGAAAGTCGCGAGTTGTTACAACAGCGTTTTCAAGACTTGCAACAACAAGTTCAAAGCCGTGAAGTACTCGATAAGCCGGAGTTCTGGGGCGGATATCGTCTACAGCCGGATTATTATGAGTTCTGGCAAGGGCGACCAAATCGTTTACATGACCGCTTGAGTTATGAAAAAATCGACGGTCAATGGACGTTGCACCGACTGATGCCTTAAATGACAAAAATACAAATTAAACAAAGACCTTTATTGACACGCCCTGAACAGTTTCAGGGCGTGCCTCCGTTTATTGCCGAAATTTTGGCAAGACGGGGCGTACAATCCGAGCAAGAACTAGAGTTAAAGCTTAAGAATTTACTGGCTCCTGAACTCAAGGGGTTGGATGCTGCTGTAGCATTAATGGATCAAGCCATCGATGAGCAGAAAAAAATAGTTATTGTGGGGGACTATGATGCTGATGGCGCAACCAGCACTGCTTTAATGATGCTCGTGCTTCGCGATATGGGAGCACAAGTCGACTATCTGGTACCGGATCGTTTTAAATATGGCTATGGACTTACTCCTGCCATTGCTGAGCTTGCTCATCACACCTATCA
The DNA here is from genome assembly GCF_003812225.1 of Acinetobacter sp. FDAARGOS_494. NCBI lineage: Bacteria > Pseudomonadati > Pseudomonadota > Gammaproteobacteria > Moraxellales > Moraxellaceae > Acinetobacter > Acinetobacter sp. FDAARGOS_494. The sequence goes on along the minus strand of NZ_CP033866.1, from coordinate 1,484,092 downwards.
ACCCGATCTATTAATTACGGTAGATAATGGAATTTCTAGCCATGCTGGTGTTGATGCAGCACATGCCCTAGGCATGCAAGTGATTATTACTGATCATCACTTAACGACTAAAGAAACACCACTTGCAGAAGCAGTTGTTAATCCAAATCAATTAGGCTGTGAGTTTCCAAGTAAGGCACTTGCCGGTGTTGGCGTTGCTTTTTATGTACTTGCCAATTTGGCGAGTCTACGCAATAGACAGGGTAAAAGCACAAGTAAAGTGACTCAATATTTAGATTTAGTCGCTTTGGGAACTTATGCCGATGTTGCTGTTTTGGATTATAACAACCGTATTTTGGTTGATGCCGGTGTAAAACGTATTCAGCAACATCAGTGTCGAGTGGGAATCTTAGCCTTACTCGATATCGCTGGTCGGGAAGCTACTTCAATACGTGCTCAAGATTTAGGTTTTGTGCTCGGACCGCGCATTAATGCTGCTGGACGTATGGAGAGTATGCGTATTGGGATCGAGTGTTTATTAGCTGACACGATGGAAACTGCATACCCCATTGCTCAGCAATTAAATCAGTTAAATATCGATCGCCGTCAAATTGAAGGGGAGATGAAGCAACAAGCTTTATCTGCTTTAGACAGTTTACAACTCTCACAACAAGATATTCCCGCGGCGCTTGTTCTGTTTGAAGAAAACTGGCACCAAGGTGTCATCGGGATTGTCGCGGGACGTTTAAAAGAACAGTTTCATCGCCCAACGATTGTGTTTGCTCCAGATGAAGATGGTATTCATATTAAAGGCTCAGCACGTTCCATTGATGGGGTGCATATTCGAGATACCATTGAACAAGTTGCCGAACAACATCCTGAGCTGGTGAGTCATTTTGGTGGACATGCGGCAGCGGCAGGCTTAACGATTCGTAAAGAAAACTTTGAAGCTTTTAAAACCGTATTTAATGATTGTGTAGCTGCTATGGATGAATCAATCTTTCAAGCGACATTATGGACCGATGGTGAGCTACCTGTCTCTGCTTTGCAATTAGATACCTTAAACTGGATTGAGCAATTAGGTCCGTGGGGACAAAAATTTCCACTGCCTCAATTTGAAGGATATTTTAAAGTTATCGATTTTCGTTGGCTCAAAGAGACACATTTAAAGCTTAGATTAGCGATAGACCAATATAGTTTCGATGCTATTGCTTTTAATGCAGCAGGTCGCTTCGAGTTTGATCCGATGCGAGACCATGTGCATTTGGTTTATGAAATAGACCGTAATGTCTTTAATGGTAATGTGAGCTTACAGCTACGCATTGTGCATTTAAATCAATAAAAAAATCCGCTCAATTGAGCGGATTTTTTTTAATCTAGGTTAGATTAGAAGCGGTATGCTGCACGAACACCATAAGTGTTGTCGTTATCACCGAATCCAACACGACCTTCAACACTTACTTGCTGATTTAAGAATTTTTTAGCATTGATACCAAATTCATCTTTATCAGTTAAGTCGTTGTTGTAGTAGTCCACACCTAAACTTAAAGTTTTATCGATGTAGTAGTCACCACGAACTTTATATTCGTCAAGGTCACCAAACGCACCATAAGCTTCAAGGTTTACGTCATGTTGACCAACTTGGGTTACATACTTAGCACGAACGGTAGGATCTGCACCGTCTTTACCGTCTTTCTCGTCGTAACCTTTAACACCTAGAGCAAGTAATAAACCAGGAGCTGGTAAATAACCTACTTCTGCAGCATAAGTAGTCACTTTACTGTCGATATTAGTGTTGTCGATTTCACGTTCGTTTCTGCCTACATCACCGCTAAGGTAAAAGTCAGAGTTAGGAACGAAGTACTCAACGCCTACGCCATATTGAGTGTCTTTTGTGCCGCTGTTATCGCCATAGTTAACATGTGCGTTAACGTTACTTGCACGGTTTAAGAATGCTGCTTCTGCAAGCGGTGCATTACGTGTTTGAACAGGGTTGAAATAATAAGTCCCATCAACACCGAATTTGCTTACGCTGCTGCCGTTATCTGGATCAAGATAATTGTAAGAACCACCAACTTCAGCTTGGTAAGCGTTTGCTGCGCCACTTACTGCAAGAGCAGATAAAAGAGCTGATGCAATTGCTAGTTTTTTCATGGAATCTCTCCCCTCTAAAAACGATTTTATAAATGTTTTGTTACAACTTTCAGTCTAGAGCAAAATCATTCACCGTCAATCTTGTCCAAGTAACTGGACTGTAACCATGTGCTTTTTATGTAACTAAATTTAATTTAATATATTGATTTTAAATAATAAAAAAACAATGTTTTATTTTATTAAAAATGAGGAGATTTTGTGTAGAAACTTAAAAATGCTGGAAAAGTACCCAATTTTGTATGGGGATGTTACGAGTTAAGCTTAAAATCTACTGAAAGAAAATTAGCAAACTTATTCATTGAAATAAGAGTTAGCGATTAAAGCAGGTTCGAAGATAACCGTAGCTATGATAAAATATTCGACTGTTTATCTGCTTTTATGGGAACACTCGCGTGGAAATTAATCCTTATCTAAACCAATTGAAAGACTTAACTGATCGTAGCCAAACACTACGGGGGTATCTTTGACTACGATCTAAAAAAAGAACGTTTAGAAGAAGTTTTACGTGAGTTAGAAGACCCTGCGATCTGGAATGATCAAAACCGTGCTCAGGCAATGGCGAAAGAAAAGGGCGAACTAGAAAACGTTATTAATGTATTAGATGGCTTATCTACACAGCTTGAAGATGCAAAAGCAATGTTGGATTTGGCTGTAGAAGCTGATGATGAAAGCTTGCTTGAAGATGTTCAGTCTGAACTGAGTACTGCTGAAGAAGAATTAGCAAAACTTGAATTCCGCCGTATGTTTAGCAATCCAATGGACCCGAATCCTTGCTATGTCGAGATTCAGGCGGGTTCAGGTGGTACAGAAGCACAAGATTGGGCTTCAATGCTATTACGTATGTATATGCGCTGGATTGAACGTCATGGTTTTAAAGCAGAACTTATGGAAGTCTCTGACGGTGACGTCGCAGGTATCAAATCTGCTACGATTCGTGTTGAAGGTGAATATGCGTATGGTTGGTTACGTACAGAATCTGGTGTACACCGTTTAGTACGTAAATCACCATTTGACAGTGGTAACCGTCGTCATACTTCTTTCTCTGCGGTATTTATTTCTCCAGAAGTTGATGACAATATCGAAATTGATATTAATCCTTCAGATGTTCGTACTGATACTTACCGTGCATCTGGTGCAGGTGGTCAGCACATTAACAAAACCGACTCGGCTGTGCGTTTGACGCATATTCCGACTGGTATTGTAGTGGCATGTCAGAACCAACGTTCACAGCATGCGAACCGTGATCATGCATGGAAACAGTTACGTGCAAAATTGTATGAATTAGAAATGCAAAAACGTAATGAAGCCGCTCAAGCACTTGAAGACTCGAAGTCTGATATTGGTTGGGGTAGCCAAATTCGTTCTTATGTACTTGATGACTCTCGAATCAAGGATTTGCGTACGGGTGTTGAAAATTCAAATACTGGTGCGGTTCTTGATGGTGACCTTGATCGTTTTATTGAAGCGAGTTTGAAACAGGGGTTATAAGAGTCTTTTGAACTTTTAATTCTGTATAACTCTTAAATTTTTAGCGATTAAAACGGCAAAGCAGTTCAGTGTTTGGAAGTTAATCGGAAAAACACGATATGAATATCGAAAAAAATAGATATGAATATCGTCAAAATACGATATTATGTTTTCGAAATGCTGAACAAAGCTTTGTTCGTTTACAAGACGTGTTGAGCCTATGGATATTGATGCAATTAGCAAAGCCCTAGCCAATCCTCTGCGTCGGCAGATTCTGCAATGGTTAAAAGAACCGGAGCATTATTTACCGGTAGAAGAGTGTGGTGGTAGTTTTGAAAAAGGGGTTTGCGCAGGTCATATTGAACGTTTGGGTAAAGTAGCTCAGTCTACAATGTCCAATCATTTGTCTGTATTACAGCAGGCGGGTCTCATTCAGGTCCAAAAATATGGACAATGGTCTTATTTTTCACGTAACGAAGCTTTGATTCAGCAATATATCGAACATTTAAAACAAACACTTTAAAACAAATAAAGTGTAAGTCGAGGCGATCATGGCTGAACTCAATACTCCCTTAACAGTTGGTGATTTTGAAATTAAAAATCGACTGGTAATGGCCCCATTAACACGTGCGCGTAGTGGCGAAAGCCGTGTTCCAAACGATTTAATGGTGGAATATTATCAGCAACGTGCAAATGCCGGTCTCATTCTCACTGAAGCAACAGTGATTGGTTCAAAAACCGTAGGTTATGCAGATACTCCGGGACTATGGTCACAAGAGCAAGCACAAGCATGGAATAAGATTATTGAAGCAGTTCATGCTCAAGGTTCAAAAATTGTAGTTCAACTGTGGCATGTGGGTCGTATTTCACATCCAGAGCTTTTAGATGGCGATATTCCTGTTGCACCGAGTGCGATTCAACCTGCGGGTGAAGTAAGTTTATTACGCCCTAAACGTCCATATGTAACGCCACGTGCGCTTTCAATTGAAGAAATTCAGGAAATTGTTGCTCAATATAAGCATTCAGCTGAATTGGCTAAAGCAGCAGGTTTTGATGGCGTTGAGCTACATGCAGCAAATGGTTATTTAATTGACCAGTTCCTTCAAAGTAATACTAACCAGCGTGATGATGAGTATGGTGGTCCGGTTGAAAACCGCGCTCGCTTGTTATTAGAAGTAGTTGATGCCTTTATTGAAGTGTGGGGCGCTGGCCGAGTAGGTGTGCATATTGCACCGCGTGGCGACTCGCATGATATGGGTGATGAAAACCCGCTAGCGACATTTGGTTATGTGGTTGAACAACTCGGCCAACGTAATGTGGCTTTCATTTTCTCTCGTGAATATGAAGCAGCTGATAGTATTAGCCCACAATTACGTAAAAAATTTAATGGTGTATGGATTGCCAATGAAAATCTGACACCAGAGTCAGCAAAACGTATCTTGCGTGAAGGTCAGGCAGATGCTGTATCTTTTGGTAAAGCATATATCGCTAACCCAGATCTATTACAGCGTTTAGAACAAGGCTTACCATTAAATGAACTTCAACCAACGACTTTATATGCTAAAGGCGCTGAAGGATATACAGACTATCCGGCTTTAGAAGCTTCATAAGTTCATAATATTATTTAAATTTACTATATGCTGAACTTGCTCTTTCGTGAGTTCAGTAAATAACTTTTCTTGTATATGGTAGAGTTTAGGTATCGAAACTCTGCCATTTTTTTTATCTATGTTATATTTTCCGCAGTTTTTTGAATTTTGACTATTTGAGGCAAACCGCTTGGCGACCCCATTTTGGTACAACACCGCACTTCATTTATTAAAACCGTTTTATCGTTGGCGGATAAAAAGACGTGCAGAAAGTCTAGAATTATATCAGCAGGAATGTCTGGAAAGATTTGGGCCGTTTGAAGCACCGAAGAATGTAAAAGCGATCTGGTTTCATGCTGTTTCAGTCGGGGAAACCAATGCTGCACAGCCCTTAATTGAATATTACCTAAAACTTGGGCAGCCAGTCTTAGTGACCAATACCACGAAAACAGGTCAGGCTCGTGCCAAGTCACTTTTTCTAAAAGAACCTTATTTAGATTTATTTCAAGCCGTTTATTTGCCTGTAGACCAGAAGCCTCTTTTAAAAAAATTTTTTGAGTTATATCAGCCAAAGCTTTTAGCACTGGTTGAAACTGAACTTTGGCCAAATTTAATCGATCAAGCCAAGTTACAGCATGTACCTTGTTTGCTGCTTAATGCTCGGTTGTCAGAAAAATCTGCAAAAGGATATGGCAAAGTCTCGGGTTTAACCGCAGGTATGTTAAAACAGCTGGACTGGGTGTTAGCGCAAGATAGTGCAACTCGTCAGCGTTATGTTGAGCTTGGTTTAGACGAACACAAAAGTCAGGTCGTTGGTAATATTAAGTTTGATATCCATGCACCAGAGGCTTTTGTTAAACAAGCTGCCCAATTGCATCAGCAATGGTATCTGGAAAATCGGCAGGTTGTGACGATTGCCAGTACACATGTACCCGAAGAACAACAAATTTTGGAAGCACTCGCACCTTATTTAAATTCAGATCGTAAGTTGGTGTGTATTGTGGTGCCTCGTCATCCTGAGCGTTTCGATGAAGTATTTGAAATTTGCCAAAATTTAAATTTAATTACGCATCGTAGAAGTATGGGCCAAAGTATTCATGCCAGCACGCAAGTTTATCTCGCTGACAGTATGGGTGAGCTCTGGTTATGGTATGCCTTAAGTCAGGTGTGTTTTGTAGGCGGTTCTTTAAATGAGCCGGGTGGTGGGCATAATATTTTAGAACCTATGGTTTTAAATGTACCTACTGTGGTTGGACCGCGTTATTTTAACTTTCAAACGATTGTCGATGAGTTCATTGATGAAAATGCTGTGCTTATTGCTCAAGATGCGCAGCAGGTCGTTGATATCTGGTTAGCATGTCTGGCAGAACCTGAGGCGACTGAAAAGTTAGTGGTACAGGCGCATAAAGTGTTGCAACGTAATCAAGGTTCCTTACAAAAACATATCGGGGTGATTAATCGCTATCTGGCCGAAAAATCATGAATATTGTTTTACTAGAGTCTGAAGATGTTCAATCGGATACATGGTCTATCCATTCAAAACGTCAATTACAGCATTTGCGTGAACATCTTGATATTACAGTCGGCCAGAATCTAAAAGTTGGTATTCGCAACGGCGCCCGTTATATCACTGAAATTGTTTCGATGAATGAGCATGAAGTCCGTATACGGCCTATTCGTGAAGAACCACTACCAGCAAAACTTCCGGTTCATTTAATTGTAGCTTTACCAAGACCTAAAGTTTTACGCCGTCTAATTATGGACAGTGTGACTTTAGGGGTTGAAAAGATAAGCCTGATTCATAGTTATCGTGTTGATAAAAGCTATTGGCAAACACCTTTTTTACAGCAAGTAGACAACTACGTTACGCTGGGACTTGAGCAAGCAGGCGATACAATTGTTCCTGAAATTCAACTCTATAAACGCTTTAAACCTTTTGTTGAAGACGTCTTGCCAAGTTTAATTACGCAGGAAACACCTGCCTATGTGGCTCATCCTTATGCTGAGCAACGTATGCCAATTAATATTAGCCATGCTTGTAGTGTAGTGGTCGGACCGGAAGGGGGATTTATTCCTTACGAAGTAGATTTGCTCATAAAAAACGGCTGCCAAGCTATGAGCTTAGGCAACCGTATTTTAAGAACCGAAACGTCTATTTCTTATATTTTAGGTCGTTTGTTTAGCTGATGTTTCAGGGTTTAAAGTTGGTGGATTAGATACCATTTTTAATTCCTGAATTGGGTAAGGAATATCAATATCATTTTCATTGAAAGCTTGTTTTACTTGAGCTTGAATATTACTAATAGATGAAGAGATATCAGTTTCAGTGGTATCAACCCACCAGCGTACAGTCAGGTTAACCGAGAAATCTGCTAAAGCTGTGACGTTAACCGAAAACGCAGGCTGACTCAGTACATTTCGGTCATTGTTAAGAATATCTAAAATAATCTGTTTTGCTTTTTGCTCATCATCGTCATAGCCAATTCCGACTACGAACTCACAGCGTCGTTGTTGATAAGCAGTATTAACAGTTAAGGCACTTGTATAAACCGTTGCATTTGGAATAACAATACGGCGACCATCCGGTGAGCGTAGGAAGGTTGCACGGATCTGGATGTCTTCTACAGTTCCTTCAAGTGAATTCACCACAATTGAATCGCCAATACGGAATGGCTCGCTCAATAAAATCAAAATACCTGAAAGTAGGTTTTGGAAAATATCTTTAAATGCAAAACCAATGGCGACCGAACCGATACCTAGCGCACTCATAAGCTGGCCTGGTGTGAACCCTGGAATCATAATGACAAGGGCTATTAAGAAACCAAAGAATAAGATCGCTGTACTACCGACACGGTTTAAAACTAAAACAAGATTTTGACGAGTATAAGAGCGATTTTCTAAGGTCTTACGAACAAAGAACTTAAATAATTTGGTCAGTAGCCAAAAAATAAGAAAAACAACAATTGCAATGCAGATATAAGGTACACGTTCCCAAAAACTATCTACGATTTTGTCGATAGTGGTATAGGCATCATGGTATTTCTCGGTATGCGCTAAAACTGTTTGAGTGGTTTTAGTACCTGCTTCTTGCAAAAGTTCGCCTGTATTTTTTGCAACATCCGTTAAGGATTTTTGTTCATCAGCCACGACAAGTCTCTAATTGAATAAATTCAGAAAGCCTTTTCAGCTTCCATCATAGTAGGAGATAAAATGTGCGCCTACTATAATGAGTTCATCTAAATAATAAAGTGTTTTTTAATTAAAAGTATTCCGTTCCCTTTTGTAAGATTTGTGTCGGGGTTTGAATAGTATCGGTACCAGAGAAGTAGTAAAAAAAGCCTGCTGTAGAAATAAGGCTAATTAAAATAGCGATTAAAATAAGCCAAGCCATCAGTTTTTCTATAAACGTTGAAGGCCGAACAGGACCATATTGATTAGTGCCCGCTGTACCAGAAGCAAGCAGTAAATAAAGCATAAAAAAGAACTGAACGACTGGAATAAATAACAGTAGTCCCATCCAGCCACTTTTATTTAAATCATGTAGGCGTCGAACGACCAAAATAATGTTGAGATAGATCAGAAATAGCCAGAAAGCCCAGACCATTAAAGCACTTATACCGGAGAGAGAGCTGTAAAACTCAAAATTAAATAGATCACTTGAAAGCTGAAAACTTCCAAGAAACGAAGCCAGTATAAAATAGCCCACGATTGTGACTAAATAAATCAGGCCATATCCACCCAAATAACTCATTCGGTTAAAGCGGCCATGAATTGAAAAAGGGCTGTCTTTAAACGGGAGTTGAGGTGGACGTGAAGAGGGAGTTTCGGCAAACATCTTATTTTATTCCTGCACTGCTTCTAAAAGCTAAAATAAACTTTGTTGATGGTCAAAACCATCAAAACTTAAAAAAATTATAAAAGTAAAAGCTATAGACAAATGTTTTAAATCAACTTAATTTTATAAAAATGTTCATAATTTCGTATGCTTGAGTAAGTGATTAATATATGACCAAAGTCGCATTGTCTAGGCTTTGAAAGAGTCATCATACTGAAAAGGCAAACAAATAAGATCCAGTAAAATAATAGCCACAGTCTCGAGATGGGATGCACAAGATCAAGGAAGTTGCGTATGAATGAGATCTATCCAGTACCAGAGGAATTTAAAAAAACTGCTCGTACTGTTGAAGCAGACTACTTTAAACGTTATCAACACTCTATCGAGAACCCAGATGAATTCTGGGCAGAGCAAGCTAAAATTGTCGATTGGATAAAGCCATTTACCCAAGTTAAAAATACCAGTTTTGACAAAGACAATTTCAAGATTGAATGGTTTGCTGATGGTGAGTTGAACGTATCAGCAAACTGCTTGGACAGGCATCTTAAAGAACACCCCCACAAACCTGCAATTATTTGGGAAGGTGACCATCCTTCTCGTCATAAAATCGTTTCTTATAAAGAGTTACACGACGAAGTCTGCCGTTTCGCCAACGTTTTAAAGAAATATGGCATTGGTAAAGGTGACCGCGTTGTGCTGTATATGCCAATGGTGACTGAGGCTGCAATTGCCATGTTAGCCTGTGCCCGTATTGGTGCGGTGCACTGCGTGGTATTTGGTGGTTTCTCACCAGACTCGTTGGCAAGTCGTATTGAAGATAGCCAAGCTAAACTTGTGATTACGGCTGACTCAAGCCTACGTGCCGGTAAGTTGTTACCACTTAAAGAAAATGTTGATTTGGCTCTAGCATTGCCGGGCACAGAGTGTGTTGAAAACGTGATTGTGGTTTACCGTAATGCAAACCCAATCGAGATGAAACCGGGTCGTGATTTGTGGTATCACCTTATTATTATGGAGGTGGATGCAAACTGTCCTCCAGAACCAATGAAGGCCGAAGACCCTTTATTTATTCTTTATACCTCTGGCTCGACAGGTAAACCTAAAGGAGTGTTGCATACTACAGGTGGTTATCTGGTGTATGTGGCGAGTACCTTTAAAGAAGTTTTTGATTTAAAACAAGATGATGTGTACTGGTGTACCGCTGATGTCGGCTGGATTACAGGCCATAGTTATCTAATCTATGGACCATTGGCAAATGGTACGACGACCTTAATGTTTGAAGGTGTGCCTCAGTATCCAACATGGGCACGTCTTGGTCATGTGGTCGATAAACATAAAGTCTCTATTTTATATACAGCGCCAACCGCGATTCGTGCCATGATGCGAGAGGGTGATTCGTATGTACGTGAAAGTAACCGTAGTAGTTTGCGTTTGTTAGGTTCAGTGGGTGAACCTATTAACCCAGAGGCTTGGAACTGGTACTACAACGTTGTTGGTGAAGGCCGCTGTCCAATTGTTGATACATGGTGGCAAACCGAAACAGGTGGTATTTTGATTGCGCCATTACCGGGGGCAACAGCTTTAAAACCCGGTTCGGCAACGCGTCCTTTATTTGGTATTCAACCAGCGATTGTCGATGGTGAAGGCAATGAACTAGAAGGCGCTGCCGAAGGTAACCTTGTGATTAAAGATTCATGGCCGGGCCAGATGCGTACCATTTGGGGTGACCCAGATCGCTTTATTGAAGCTTACTTCTCGACCTTTAAAAATACTTATTTTACAGGTGATGGCGCCCGCCGTGATGAAGATGGCTATTACTGGATCACGGGTCGTGTTGACGATGTCTTAAACGTTTCAGGCCACCGTCTAGGTACGGCTGAAATTGAAAGTGCTCTTGTATCGCATGAATCGGTGGCAGAGGCTGCTGTTGTGGGTATGCCGCATGATATTAAAGGGCAGGGTATTTGTACTTTTGTGACCCTGCAGGCGGGGGTTCCGGAATCGGAAGAACTGCGAAAAGAGTTAATTAGCTGGGTACGTAAAGTACTTGGACCAGTAGCTTCACCAGATGCACTGCACTGGGCGCCAGCATTACCTAAAACCCGTTCAGGTAAAATCATGCGCCGTATTTTAAGAAAAATTGCAGCGAATGAACTGGATAGTTTGGGCGATACCTCAACCCTAGCTGAACCTGCTGTGGTGGATCAACTGATTGCGACAGTTTATCCTGATAGACAAAAATAACGTTTTAATAAAAAAGCCCCGATAGGGGCTTTTTTATTAAGCCTGTTTAAGATTTTGCTAGAAATTCAGCAGTATTTTGTACGCTTGCAAACATACCAAGAGCAGCTAAAAAAGCAGTTTGTACATCTTCGGCTTTAACAGTTTTTCCGTTATGGCTTAAATCACGGGTCGCAGTGGCATCTCCAATCAAGATGGGTTGATAACCTAACTCTTTGGCTGCACGTGTGCCAGAATCAATACAAATATGTGTCATCATGCCTGTGATCACGAGTTGTTCAATTTGATGTGCTTTTAAAAGTTCTTTTAAATTGGTTTCTAAAAAACTGTTTGGATAATGCTTTGTCACGATTAATGAATTACTGCCAGCACTAAGTTCTGGATGAAGTAACACACCTTCAGTATTTTCTTGAAAGAAGCTGGCTTGTGGCGGGTTAATATGTTGCACATAAATAATCGGTAAACCTTTTTCATTAAAATATTGCTCGAGCTGTTTTATTTTATCGAGCGCTTGATCTGGTCCAACCAATTCCATTTTGCCATTTTTAAAATAATCATTTTGTACATCGATAACTAATAGTGCTTGTTTCATGAGAATACTCTTGTTGGTATAAGATAAAACAAGGTTATTCTCTGCCCGCAAAATCGGCTATAGTCATATGAAAGCATTATCGCCAGTTTTCTTTCGTTATGAAAAATGAATATTGAATTAGACCCTATTGATCTAAAAATTATTGCATTGCTTAAGCAAGATTCTCGCTTAACAAATAAAGAAATTGGGCAGCGTGTTCATCGGACAGGGCAGGCAGTAGGAGCGCGAATTGCTCAGTTAATAGATGCAGGCGTTATTAAAAATTACACCATTGCCGTGCAATACAGGCATAAACAATTTATTCATTTGCATTTAAATGAACTGCGCTCCTTTGAAGAAATAGAAAATTTAGTAAAGCAATATGAACAAATCGATGAGTGCTTTAAGGTTATGGGTAATGCCTGTTATATGATCGTTAGTCATTTCGAACCAGCAGAACTCAATGCTTTTATTGAAGTCCTCTCAAAATGGTGTCGTTACTCAGTTGAAACTGTTATTCGAGAAGTAGAGAAAGCTTAAAAAATAAAAGCTCCAAGCCGAGTCTTGGAGCCAATATGTCTTTATTTTTATTTATTGTTTTTATTGTCTTGCGCTGTTTTAACTGGAGGTTTTAGGCTGATTTAGCTTGAATTTCTACCTCCTTTTCCTGTTGTAGTTCTAACTGACGAACGAGCGGCAGAACTTTTTCACCAAAGTATTCCACCTCTTCAATAAAGTGTAAGAAACCTGAAAGAACCAAGTCGACACCTACATTTTTAAGCGCCACAATCCGCTCCGCAATTTGCTGAGGTGTACCAATTAAATTGGTTTTAAAGCCATCGTTATATTGAACTAAATCTTCAAAAGTTGATTTTGCCCAGTTGCCTTCTTGTTCTGGTGAAGCAGCACCCGCTTCGCGAGTTGCATCGCCAAACGCATTTACTGCTTCAGTGTTGGCTTTATCAATAATTTCTTGAAGTACCGCTTTTGCTTCTTCTTCGGTATCTCGAGCAATAATGAAAGCGTTCACCCCAATTTTAACTTGATGGTTATTGGCTTTTGCTTTGGCTCGGATATCTTCGACCTGTTTTTGAATTTCTTCGACAGTATTACCATTGGTAAAATACCAGTCAGACACACGAGAGGCCATGTCACGTGCGGCACGTGAACTACCACCTTGAAAGACTTCAATATGTGGTTTTTGCAGAGGTTTTGGTTTAAGAGTGTAGTTCTGAAATTGGTAATACTTACCATCGAAACTATAGTTATCGGTAGTCCAGATTCCTTTTAACGTGTGAATAAATTCTTCAGAGCGGACATAACGTTCATCATGCTCAGGCCATTCTTCGCCAATAGCATCAAACTCACCTCTGAACCAACCACTCACCACATTAATGGCAATACGGCCTTCGGTTAGATAATCAATCGTTGCGAGTTGTTTAGCTGCAAGTGCCGGTTTCCAAGGGCCGGGCAGAATAGCCGCAATCACTTTAAGTTTCTCAGTTTTTGCAAGTAATGCATGACTGAAACTCACAGATTCATGCTGGTTTTCTGCCCCGTACCCTGCCGTAAAACGAATTTGGGTGAGCGCATATTCAAAACCATTGTTTTCGGCAGCCTGTGCAAGTCGAACATTGTAATCATAACTCCAGTCTGTACGCTGTTCGATGTTACTTACGACAAGGCCACCGCTTACATTTGGTACCCAATAAGCAAATTTAATTGGTTGTTGTAATTGCGTCATGGTGCTCTCTCCCCATTCGTTATTTTTATTTAGCTATATTGCATTTAGGCAACATGCGTTAATGATTTACCGGACTTATGATGCAAACGAGATTCTGCTGCATCTAGATTTGGTACAGCTGCTGAAGGCAATACTTCTTCTTGCTCAATTTGCTTGTTAATACCGAGCTCTTGATTCGCTTGCTGAGATTTAGGTTTAACCACTTCAGCACGTTTACCTTTCGCTGGTGCCCATTCTAAAATTGGCAATGCACGCGCTACGGCTAGCGTAATACGGTCAGATAACTGTTCACTTTTCACCGTATATTCAGGAGTAAAGTCGCGATCTGTTGCGTATACGCCAATTGGTAAAGTTTGTGCCTGAAAGAAGCTAAACAATGGGCGAAGCTGATGCTCTAGTACGAGTGCATGACGATCACTACCACCTGATGCAGCTAAAAGTACAGGTACATCTACTAATGCAGTTTGTTCAACGAAGTCAAAAAAGTGTTTGAAAAGGCCTGTAAAAGAAGCACGGTAGACAGGCGTACCAACAATTAAGGCATCTGCTGCTTCAACCGCTGCAAGGTCATCTTGTACGCGCTGCGGAAGCTGGTTGCGATAAAATGCGCCGCCTAATAAGGGCCCGATTTCACTCAATTTAATAAAGTGAACTTTAATATCAATTGCTTCAGATAACTCATCAAGAATGGCCTGAACCAGACTTTCGGTTTTAGATGGCGTATTCAAACCACCAGAAACAGCAACAATATTTAAGGGTTTTGATGATGCGATACCAGTCATGATTTGGTTCCTAAGCCTAAAAAAGAAGATTGGACTTATTAATCAACAATGCTGGCGAACTGTAAAATAACGAAATTGGTCAACCTTATCAGTTTTAAATATAAAACCCGAATAGTTGATTTTTATTATTTAATAGCGAGTTAAATAACTGTTTTTATTTTATATAATTATTGATGATATATTTTTTAGAATAAAAATAAAGCTTATATAAAAAACAGATTAATTTTGATTAAAAGGTAAAAAACATCTGAAAATCGAAGCAAAGGTCTGTATTTAACAACATTTTGCATAAAAATGGATAAGATGAGCATATCTTTCATCTAAATAGTAGGGTTACAATAGGCCATACTTATGCTCAAGATTACTTTAATCGCTTATGAATATTTTAATCGTTGATGATCATCCTTTGTTTCGTCATGCTTTGATTCAAGCAGTACGTTATAGCCTGCCGCAGGCACAAATTCATGAAACAGCTTCGGTTGATGAGTTTTATGAGCGTTTGGAAAATGGGGCAGAACCTGATCTGGTATTACTCGATTTAAACTTACCGGGTGCTTCAGGCTTTTCGGCTCTAGTCTATGTAAGAGCACAATATCCATCTATTCCTATTATTGTGGTTTCTGCACACGAAGAAGCGTCAATTATTCAACGTGCAATTGCGCATGGTGCAATGGGTTATATTCCTAAATCGGCTCATCCAAGTCATATTGGCGAAGCAATCCGTCAAGTGTTAGATGGGGAAATCTGGCTACCGCCAAACTTGCCATCAAATATTAATCTTGATCCGAGAGCGGCAGATGAAACTGCTTTGGCTGAACGTATTCAGTCGTTAACGCCTCAGCAATTCCGAGTTTTGATGATGGTTGCAGAAGGTTTATTAAATAAACAAATTGCTTATGAACTCGATGTTTCAGAGGCTACCATTAAAGCGCATGTAACCGCTATTTTTAGAAAACTAGGCGTACAAAATCGTACACAGGCTGTATTGGCAATTAGTGCATTAAATATTGAAGATAAAAAAATCTAAAATAAAAAAGACCTCAATTGAGGTCTTTTTTATATGTTCCACTTAGGCAAGGCAATCTTGCTTAGGTGTTAGGCTGTCGCAGTACAGTGGGTTAAGAGCACATTGCAAATCATCAATTTGTTCTTGGGTCACATAGCCCTTGCTTTTTAAATATTCAGCTACACGGTCATCACGCAAGCTTAAGAAAGCCGCATCATAAACACCTAAATCAACAAAGAGAGCTGCAGTTTCTAGGCTATTGAACCGGTCAAGGAAAATATCATTGCCATACATTAAGAAGATATGGTCAAGTTTTGCTTTTTCATCTACATGCAAACGTTCAGCAAGTTGATGTGGAGGAGTCTTAATAAACAGCAAGTCAGAAAGCTCATCGAACTGAGTCATATCTAACTGGTTTTCTCCGAGTTTGACATGACCAAGCCAAGCCTTGAAAACCAGAACAGCACCACCGCGTAGAAGCATGCTCCAGATTTGATGGCGTGTTTCATGGTCAAGGTTTTCACTTTCAGCAGTAAGAACTTTTAAGAAGTTCTCTTCTTGTTGGGCTAATTTATCAAATAAACCTAAGCCTTGCGGATGATAAGCAGCAGGCGCAAATACATCAAAATTTAGATCATGAAATACATTAAGTGCGAGAGGTACAGCACACTGATAAATAGTATTGAGTGCTTTGATATGTGCTTCGCTAAGCTTGCTATGCGGAAAAATACTTTGCCAATCTAACTCAGGAAGTAAGGCATTGGCACTGTATTGACGATAAAATTGTTGAGACGAGAGTTGCCCTTGTGGGGTGTTATCAGAAATATTCATGGCAGTTATCCTTTGCATTCATTCTAGAGCAGTGAAGCTATATAGATTGGAAATCGATTTGATAATTCGTTATACAATTTAAAAATTCGTTTTGAATATTTATGTGTCATGAAGAATGCAAGTAGAATACTACTAAAGTCGTATAAGGTGATTTTTTGTAAATAATATATTATAAAAACAATGATTTATTAAATTGTAACTAAGTATACAAGTGTTCACTTACAAAAAAGGTGGGCTTTGCCATAGAAAAAAAGGTATTGGAAATTTTGGTCAATGATTTACTGGGTAAAAGTAGACTTTTTGAGCAGTTCTGCCTATTGGCTTAAATTCAGTCAAACATTTTTGCCAAGAACCGCTCCCCAAACTTATTAAAGGTTGGGGAAGCGATAAATGATTAGTCTGTCGTGCTGGCAATTTTAAGCCCAGATAACCATGCTCTTAATGAAGCAGGTTTTAACGGTTTTTTGAGTAAAACAATATTCAGTTCTTTTAATTGCTGCGGTAATTCAGGGTGCGAGTCCGCTGTAATTAAGGCAACAGGAACATCTTCTTGACGATTTTGAGTAATAAAATCAACGCCAAGTTGATTGTGGTTTAAGTGCTGGTCAATGAGCCAAACCTGAATATTCTCTTTTTGAATAATTTCTAGCGCCTGTTCAGGTTCAGTCGCTTTGAAAACTTGATAACCCCATCGTCCTAATAAACTACTCATTCCTTCAAGAATAGTTTCATCATTGTCTAGGCACAAAATACGGTAGGCTTTAGTTTTTAAAGGTACGGCTTGTACAGCTGGTGTTGCAACTTTTGGTGGCTCGACAATAGGTACTTCAATCATAAAGCATGAGCCTTTGCCCAACTCTGAGTAAACATGAACAGGGTAATTTAGCAAACCTGTCATACGTTGTACGATGGCAAGTCCTAGCCCTAAACCTTGTTCACCCCAAGGTGATAAATGCCCACAGCGCTCAAACTCTTGGAATAGCTTAATCCGTTGTTCTTCGGCAATACCAGGTCCAGTATCCCAAACCCCAATTCGAATATGTCCAGACTGCTGCGCAGAGCGGAGTACACCCACCACCACTCGACCTTTGGCGGTATAACGCAAAGCATTACTGACAAAGTTTTGGATAATACGACGAATCCACTGCGGGTCGGTATCAATCCAGAAAGACACATCGTGGACTTTCAGTGAGATATTTCGCTGAGCAGCGATCGATTTAAACTGCAACTCAAGATCACTGAGTAAATCATGCAACGGATAAGGTTGTCTCTTTGGCTGTATGGTGCCGCCTTCCAAACGCGCAATATCGAGTAGGGCAGAGAGCATACTTTCTGCTCCATAGAGTGCTCGGTCAAGTTGTTGTAGGGTCTGGCGGTCTTCTTCGGTCGAAATACTTTGCTCAAGAACGGTACTAAACAGACGAGCAGCATGCATAGGCTGTAATAGATCGTGACTTGCCGCGGCAATAAATCGACTCTTTGACATATTGGCCATATCGGCTTGTTCACGTGCAAGCTGTTGCTCAGTTAAGGCATCGGCAAGCTGTTGAGTTCTATCTTTTACGCGGGCTTCAAGCACGGCTTCGTTCGCACGGAAGGCCGTAATATCGGCAAATGTCGTTACAAAGCCTCCACCTGCGATTGGATTTCCTCGCATTTGAATTACACGGCCATCTTTACGAATACGTTCAAATTCGTGAGCACTTCCCACTTTCATCCAGTGAAGGCGTTTACGCACATGTTCTTCAACTGAACCGGGACCACATTCACCGCGTTCGGCGTTATAACGAATGAGGTCGGCAATTGGGCAGCCCACATAAACGAGGTCTTTTGGGTAACCAAACAGTTTTAAATATTGATTGTTCCATGCGACCAAACACATATTTTTATCAACCACGCTTACCCCTTGGGTCATGTGGTCAATCATGGTCATAAGAAGGTTCTGATTAAAACGTTGCCACTGCGATGCTTGGTCTAAAATATTAGCCACTTGCCCTAAAGCGAGGCCGTTATTAATCATTGCTGTTGTGAGCAACGTACGTGCAGAAGCGGCACCGATAATACCGGCCAGATATTGCTCGGTAAAACGCCACCACATGCCATTGGCAATACTATTTGGGTTGAGGGTGAGGTGATTTTGCTCACAAAAATTTTCGAACGCTTGCGTAGTGGGTTGCTCACCCGTAATTCTTTTGGCTAGGGCAAATAAATCACCCACTTTTAAGCGGGCCGCATCATGAGGAAGATAGGTTAAATCAGTAGATGTGTGCGGTGATGGTAAAGGCTTAGTTTCATAGTAGAAGAAGCTTTCTGCCTGAATTTGTTCAGCGACGCTTGGCCGATAAATTTTTGAAATCCAGATATATAAAACAATATTTAAGCCGAGTGACCAAATAACACCGTGAGTTAAAGGTGCAAATGACTCAAAACCAAATAAAGATTCCGGGCGTAGGGCATTAATGCCGAAAGGACCGAAAAGTAAAATACTTTGAGCAGTTTCCTGATAGGCTTCAGGCAAGCTACGCAAAATAGTTGGAAATAGTAATGTATAACTCCACATTAAAAATCCAATAATAAGTCCTGCATAGACGCCTTGACGGCTTCCGCCACGCCAATACAAACCACCAATCAGTGCAGGTGCAAACTGTGCTACAGCACTAAAGGCCAATAAGCCGAAAACTGAAAGTTGGTTAATGTCATTAAAGAAATGGAAGAATAAAAAGCCAAGTAGCATCACTGCAACAATACTAATACGGCGGCTAAATTTAAGAACTTTAGGTAAGTGCTTATCGTGACGTGACAGCAACTTAAATCGCCATAGAGCAGGCATAATCAAGTCGTTACTGAGCATAATAGACAATGCTACTGATGACACCAGTAACATGCCTGTTGAGGCAGAGAACCCGCCTAAAAAGGCCAGTAATGCCAGCCACTCTTGGTTATAACTTAAAGGCAATGACAGCACAGCCACATCAGGCACGGTCAGAAACTTCGGTGCAGCATGTAAAGCCCAGCTTGCAATCGGAATAATGGCAAGAATAGTTAAAATGAGATAAACCGCGAACCATTTACGGGCACCGCGAATATGCTTCTCATCGCGGAGTTCGACTACCGCCACGTGGAACTGACGTGGTAAGCAAATAATGGCTAAGCCCGCCAATAATGTTTGAATCCAGAAGGTTTCGGGTACACCAAAGAGCTGAACTTCCTGAAAAGTCTGGTTTACATCAGAGGTCATTTGGCTCAGGTTGGCCGGTGATTCAAAAATAAAAAATAAAGCGACACAAAGTAAGGCAAATAACTTCACAAATGACTCAAATGCAACTGCAAGCATGAGGCCGCCGTGTTGCTCCGTGTTTGCAATCTGCCTTGTACCAAAAATCATGGCTAAAATCGCAAGCACACTGGTGAGCAATAACACGCTGTTGGTCGTCGTATGAATATGCGAGCTTTGCTCCATAATGACCGAGGTACTTAAAGCAATCGCACGCAGCTGTAACGCGAGGTAGGGGATAATCGCAATAACGGCAAGAATAGTGACCAACGATGCGAGTACACCACTTTTACCATAGCGTGCCGCGACAAAGTCAGCGATTGACGAAATCGCATGATGCTGACGAACTCGACCTAGACGCCGCCAGATGTCATAACCAAACCAAACAAATAACAGTGGACCTAAATAAATAGGTAAGAAGATAACGCCTTCACGTACGGCAGCCCCAGTTGCGCCATAGAATGTCCAAGAGGAACAATAGACACCTAAAGTTAAGCTAAATAAAAACATACGGCCACGCGTGCTAAGACGACTGGCATGCTTCTCACCAAAAAAAGCACAGACAAATAAAAGCGCAATATAAAGAGTGAGCACCCCAATAATCAGCCAACTGTTCATATGACCTACATAAGTGAAACCTTATGCCTATCATAACCCAAGCCGAAACAAAGCTATAAATTGATTAAATTTTAACGACCAAAGTCTAAGTTACGACTGAGCTGGAATCTTGCTAACTTTAATAATGAAAAAATACATTAAAAAAAAGTGACCAAGGTTCGGCACTATGTAAGGAGTTTGGTTATGGATCAAAGCCAAGTAGAACAGATTCTACGTAATCCAAAGTTTCAAAAAATGGTCAAGAAAAAAAGTGCATTAAGCTGGACGCTCACAATCATCATGTTAGTGCTTTATGTGGGCTTTATGCTACTTGTGGGCTACAACAAAGAATTTTTGATGAGTTCCTTTAGTGGTGGTGTAACGACATGGGGGATCCCGCTAGGTTTAGGAATTATTGTTTTATCTTTCCTACTTTGTGGTGTGTATTCCTATATCGCAAATAATACCCTTGACCAATTGAGTGAAGAAGCGTTGAAGGAAGTTGAAGCCATCACGCATGAGAAAGGACTACACTAATATGAAATGGAATTCATTCAAAGCGAAAGCCTTATTGGCAGCAGCATCGCTATATTCAACTGTTGCTATGGCAAGCCCGGACTTAGGTGAAGCAGAACAGCAAGCTACCAACTGGCATGCCATTATCATGTTTATCATCTTTGTTGGCTTTACCTTGTTTATTACCAAATGGGCGGCTAAACAAACTCAATCGGCGCAAGACTTCTATACTGCTGGTGGTGGGATCAGTGGTTTCCAAAACGGTTTGGCGATTGCGGGTGACTATATGTCAGCAGCGTCATTTCTTGGTATTTCTGCAATGGTGTTTAGCTCAGGTTTTGACGGCTTGCTTTATTCACTCGGGTTCATGGTCGGTTGGCCAATCGTTTTATTCTTGGTGGCAGAACGCTTACGTAACCTTGGTAAATATAACCTTTCAGACGTAGTGTCATTCCGTCTTGAAGAAAAACCAGTTCGTACTTTAGCTGCTTTCAGCTCGCTTGTTGTAGTCGCGTTCTATTTGATTGCACAAATGGTAGGGGCAGGTCAGCTCATCAAACTATTATTTGGTTTGAACTATAACATTGCAGTTGTGATTGTCGGCTTGCTCATGATGGCATACGTGATTTTCGGCGGAATGCTAGCAACCACATGGGTACAAATCATTAAAGCAGTGATGTTATTAAGTGGTGCAACGTTCATGGCCTTTATGGTGATGAAAGCGGTTGGTTTCAGCTTTAGTAATATGTTCACCCAATCAATTGAAGTGTTCAGTAAAGTTCACGACGTAAGCTTTGAAGATGCTGCAAAAATTATGGGACCAGGTAAACTTGCCGCAAACCCGATTGATGCCTTATCTCTTGGCTTAGCACTCATGTTTGGTACAGCAGGTCTTCCACACATTCTTATGCGTTTCTTCACGGTAAAAGACGCAAAAGAAGCGCGTAAATCAGTTGTCGTTGCAACAGGTTTTATTGGTTACTTCTATCTTTTAACTTTCATTATTGGTTTCGGTGCGATCCTTTTCGTATCAAATAACCCGCAATTCCTTGATGTTGCGAAAATGGCAATGACCGGCAAACTTGAGCTTGTTGGTGGTAACAATATGGCAGCCGTGCATTTAAGTGACGCTTTAGGCGGTGACTTATTCATGGGCTTCATTTCAGCAGTAGCGTTCGCAACGATTCTTGCTGTTGTTGCTGGTTTAACGCTTTCAGGTGCATCTGCGATCTCACACGATTTATACGCTAACGTATTTAAAAAAGGTCAAACCACTCCAGCTTCAGAGCTTCGCATGTCAAAAATCGCGACGCTTGGTTTAGCAATCTTTGCCATGATTTTAGGTATTTTGTTTGAAAAGCAAAACGTAGCATTCATGGTAGGTTTAGCATTCTCTGTAGCGTGTTGTGCAAACTTCCCAATTCTTGTTCTTTCAATGTTCTGGAAAGGTTTAACAACTCGTGGTGCGGTCATTGGTGGCGTAGTTGGTCTTGTAACAGCGGTTGTACTCATTATTCTGTCTAAAGCAGTATGGGTAGATACTTTAAAAATCTCTGACACCCCAATTAACCCGTTCAATGGTCCTGCATTATTTGCAATGCCTTTGTCGTTCCTTTGCTGCTGGTTCTTCTCGGTAACTGACAGCTCAGCACGTGCGAAAAAAGAACGCGCTTCTTTCGATGCTCAATATGTTCGTTCAATGACAGGTATTGGTGCTTCTGGCGCATCAGACCACTAAAATCAAAACCACTTGAACATCTCAAAAAAGCCCTACGGGGCTTTTTTTATTTATCTTATAAAGTGTATTGAAAGAAGCTCCTTAATAAAGAACAACTTGTTTATCCTATTTTTTGTACAGTATGATTTTCTATAATCCAAAACATAATGAAAAAATGGAAAATAATTAAATGCGATCTATCATTGAATTCTGGTCGAGCTTTCGATTGTTGCCTTCTGCATGGCTGCTGTTGGTGCAATTCATTTTACTTATTCTGGCTATGCTGACTTTTGATAATGAGGCTTACAGGACCTTAACTTGGGCGCTAGGGGTACTTGCATTACTCATTATTGCTAAAGTTATTCGCCAAACACCCATGTTCACTTTTCTCGGTCTCGCATTTGTCAGTGGGGCAATTATAGCTTCGGTCTTTATTTTATTAGGCTATAGCAATTTAACCATCCAGATTTTTGCCCATAGCTGTGAAGCCTTAGCTTACTTTTCGGCTGCTTATGGTTTATTTCGCTATATGTTTGCCGACCGATATTTAACCCGCGATGAGTTGTTTGCAGCTGCCGCAGTTTTTACCTTGCTGGCTTGGGGATTTGCATTTTTATATAACATTTGTCAGTTACTCATTCCTAATAGCTTTCAAAATCCAAACCACATCCATCACTTACAAACTTGGTTAGATTTACTGTTTTTAAGCTTTAGTTTGCAGTCAGCTACGGGACTGTCTGACTTAATGCCCCTTAGTCCACCAGCACGTGTTTTAGCGATGTTACAGATGTTTTGTGGTGTGATGTATTTGGCCCTAATAGTTACGCGTTTAATCGCTTTACAATATATCAAGCACACGCCTAAAAAGAATTCTGATAAATAAAGAAGGAGGTGTTTTAATTTATTTACACCTTTGTAACTGCAATATTATTTAAGTTTATTTAAAGTATTATCGGCTTTCTCTATTGAAAGATAAAACTTTGTTCATTCCTGAATGTCTTTATTGGCTTTAAGCCTGTCATTTTCATTAAAATAACATGGAGGATTTATGCCTTCCAAACAAGCGAGTTGGTTCGCAAATGTTAATCCCAATGTCTTTTTGGGTACGGTCATTATTATTGCTTTGTTCTTAGCAGTTGTTGTGATCGCTCCGAGTTCTTTTGAACTTCTCACGCAACAGTTAAAGCAGTGGATCACTGATTCTTTTAGTTGGTTCTATGTCTTATCGGTTGCCTTCTTTCTTATCCTACTCATTTATATTGCCTGTTCTGCGATTGGACGTATTAAATTAGGCCCTGACCATAGCCAGCCCGAATATAGTAACGGATCATGGTTTGCCATGTTGTTTACTGCGGGTATGGGTATTGGCTTAATGTTCTTTGGTGTGGCTGAACCTGTCATGCACTATGTCAACCCACCAAGTGGTGAGCCACAGACAATTGAGGCAGCACAACAAGCTTTACGTGTAACCTTTTTCCACTGGGGCTTACATGCATGGGCAATTTACGCCGTGGTCGGTTTAGCATTAGCTTATTTTGCTTATCGGCATAATTTACCGCTCAAAACCCGTTCAGCACTGTATCCACTAATTGGTAAAAAGATTTATGGACCCTGGGGCGACAGCATCGATATATTTGCGACCATTGGTACAGTCTTTGGTGTAGCGACTTCTCTCGGATTTGGTGTTACCCAGATTAACTCTGGTTTACATTATCTATTTGGTATTGAGCAAAGCACCACTACTCAGGTTTTACTCATTATTTTTGTGAGTATTCTCGCTTCATTATCTGTGTTCTTAGGACTAGATAAAGGGGTCAAACGTTTATCAGAGCTAAACTTAGTATTAGCTTTAATATTATTAGTATTCGTTTTTATCGCTGGCCCTAGTATTTATTTACTTCAGACCACTATTCAAAACACTGGGCAGTATATCTCTAACCTTTTTACCATGACATTCAATTTATATGCTTATCAGCCGAATGGATGGATTGGGGGATGGACGATTTTATATTGGGCTTGGTGGATTTCTTGGTCGCCATTTGTAGGTATGTTTATCGCAAGGGTTTCACGTGGTCGTACCATTCGAGAATTTATTGTCGGGGTACTCCTCATTCCAACAGGCTTTACCATTATCTGGATGGGCTTTTTAGGAAATGCTGCGTTATTTAGCATTATCCATGAACATCAAACCACTTTGATTCAGGCTGTTCAGCAAGACTCGTCAGTTGCTCTATTTGAGTTTTTAGGACACTTGCCATGGTCAGGTGTCATGAATATTCTGGCGACTATTTTGGTGGTTTTATTCTTTGTGACTTCTGCTGACTCAGGGGCATTGGTTACTGACTACTTAACAGCAAAAACAGAAAATTCACCTACTTGGCAGCGCCTGTTCTGGACAGTACTTATGGCGGTGCTGGCTATTATTTTACTCTTGGTGGGCGGTCTTGCGGCGCTTCAGTCTTCAATCATTATGAGTGCGTTGCCTTTTACCGTAGTCATGCTGTTAATGAGTTGGGGCCTAATAAAAGCCTTGCATCTTGATGTCACTAAAATGATAGCAATTCAAGAGGCTCGCATTACACCACGCGCCATTCATAACCCTAGAAGCTGGCAGCAGCGTCTTGGTTTAATCATGCATTATCCTCATAGTGAAGAAGAGGTGAAGCAATATATTGAAAAGCAGGTTTCACGTGCTTTTGAAAATATTCAGCATGAGTTTAGACGCCGCCATCTTGAGGTGTCGATTAGTGAAGTGGAAGATGGTATGCAGCTTCGAGTCGATCATCATCATGAAATTAATTTTATTTATAAAGTTGTTTCACGTGAAACAGTACCCCCAAGTTTTTTAATTGGTCGTACAGAAGCAGAAGACGGTCAGTATTTTCAAGCCGAAGTGTTTTTAAGAGAAGGTGGACAGAACTATGATGTAATGGACTGGACTCAGGAAGATTTGATTCAGGATATTATTGATCAGTACGAACGTCATTTACATTTCTTAAATATCGTACGCAGTTAATAGCCATAAAAAAAGGACTCAATTGAGTCCTTTTTTTTAATTCAATTTCTAAATTAAATTAGAAACGGAATTTAGCATTTAAGCCGATAGTTTGTGTATCGTAGCTAGACTTTTTAACGTCAGCTTTCATGTAAGATGCACCAACTGCTAAAGCAGGAGTGATGAAGTAGTTTACGTTACCACCCCAAGCTTGGCGGAATTCACCAAGGTCATTACCTTTGATGTCAGCTTCGCCATCGTTACCAACGAAAGTAGCGCCAACACTTAACTTAGGAGTTAAGTAAAGGTCAGTTTTTAAACCGTATTGGTTTTCTTGACCGAATGCACCAGCAGCTTCAAAACCGATTGCCATGTTAGTTCCATCGATTGGACCAACATATTTAGCACGTGCTGTAACAGCATCTTGGTCGTTTTGGATAGCAGCAGTTTGGTTAACAGCAGAGTAGATACCGTTACCGATGATACCGAAGTTATCTAAAGCGAATTGGTTAGCAACACTTGTATAACCAACAGTCATTAAGAAGTTAGGTAACAACATAGCACCAACTTCTAATGCATAACGGTCACCGTTGTCATCTTTAGAGAAGTTGTTTTTACCATCAACATCAGTGTGGTTGTAAGTTGCGCTAGCATATACAGGAAGGTAAGGAGTTGGAACGTATGCCTCACCTTTAACACCGTATGTACCAATGTGGTAGTTTACGTTGTTTTGGTCATATTGTTGATAGCTATAACCTAAAGACACGCTAGAAGCTTGGTTTAAGAAAGCTGCTTCAGCTAAAGGACCCTTAGCTGTATCAACATTTTTCAAATAGAATGTACCAGCAACGTCACCAGTGAAGTTTTTATCATTTGCAGTTGTGTCAACATATTCAGATTGACCTTGAACTTCAAATTGATAAGCATGAGCACCGGTCATGGCTAATAATACAGCAGTGGCTAAACCAAGTTTTTTCATAATCATTTCCAGCATTAACAAGAGATAAAGCTGGGGTCATTGTATTGTAACAATTTATGAAGTCAATAATAGATGAAACGTAATGTTAAGGAAATTTGACACTTATGTTAAAAATGGTTAAAAAAACAACAATTGAAGTGTATTATGTCAACCTGCTAAAAAAATGAACATTAACAAGAGTCTAAACCTTAAGTTTCATAGGGAATTGACACTAAATAGTTTAAAAATAATTACATTTACAATTGGAAAAAGCGATTTTATTAATCGGTTTTAACGTTAATTTATTTGTCGACTTGTTTAATAAATAGCCACTCAAACATTATTCTTTTTTCAATTTTGCTGTATTTTGAGTAATAGTTAACACTATTTTGATAAGTTCATCTAAATAATCTATCTATTTTGAATTATTATATAATTGAATAAAGCAAAGAAAATATGTTTTTAAACTAAAAAAACGATTAAAAAATTAATTCTGATCAATTTAATCAACTTTACAAAATTAGAGATAAGTCACACAATTCAATTGCAAAGTTCACTATCTAACATTTTTAGAGTTGGAAGTGCTTTCCCAGATACGATGTGTTATCACATCAGACTTTACGAGCTCAGCTTTCCCCAAGGTTGAGCTTTTTTTTATCTATAAGAAAACATTAATATTTATTAAAAAAAATACATGAAATTTCTTCTATTGAGTGTGTATAAAAAAGAACCCAGCTGAGGGCTGGGTTTAGGATGCTGGGAGAAACATCCAAGAGGAAAAAGAAGCTAATTATAGGATTGCGAAATTTACATCATCTGTAAAATGGAGTTTTGCTATAGCCATCATTTGCTCTTTCGATCAAATTTTTAAGAAATAGAAAAGATGAAAGCGTATATTGCGTTAATCGAACTTTGTTGCTGAACTTCTGTTCAGTAAAGTGCTAGGATGCGGATTAATTACTTCATTCTATAGTAGTGATCATGGTAGGACATTTACGGAGTACCAGCTAGAAATGTCAGGATTACGTTCAGAACATATCAGTAATCGACTGTTTTTCTTCATGTTGGTCATTATTTTGTCCTTACTGTTTATGGCGGTTCCGCTTATTGTCAGCAGTTATCAAGAGTACTTAAAAACTAAACAGGCTTTGGTTGAAATTAAAAGCTTAAGATCAATTGCTGAAGTTGCAAATAAAGTCTCTAAAGAACGTGCGCCCGCAAATAAATTAATGTCGAGTAACGCTGCCGACTTTTTAAAAAATCAAAAAAACTTAAAAGAATATCGCCTCTCTGTTGATCGCCAACTTAATGAAACTATTCATATTTTAAAAGAAGAAGGTTATACCGATTTAGCAAATACTTTAGATACTAAATTTAGAGATGATTTAAAACAAGCTCGCGCTGTAGTTGACTATTATGTTGCAACTCCTGAACAAGCGAGAAGCTCTATACAATTCGATAATGCAATTTTGGCTATGTTTGGAGCTTGGGATAGCTGCCGAGAAGTTTTACAAAATTTGATGCTACAGTTAAAAAGTAAAGATAGCCAAATTAACAATTACTTTACTTTGATTGTGGTGTTGACCGATATGCGGGATCAAGCTGGTCGTACCGCATCTAATGTTATTGCGCCTGTGACCTTTAAAGAAACCATACCTAATGATAATCGGGCGCGGTCTTTGCAGACTCAGCAGCAAGCACGCTACTTATGGGCACTTGTAGACACACTACAGTCAGAGCAAGCTAAAACTCCGGAATATCATCGCCTTTACTCAAGGGTTAAAACTGAATTTTTAGATAAAGGCGTACCTATTGTGGGTCAGCTTTTAGATGAAAGCCAAAAGCACCAAGCCTATCATTTAAACGGAACAGAACTGACAGACCAAATCGTTGATAAATTTACCACGGTTATTGATTTGCAAAAGTTTTTACTTAATAAAAGCGTCTTGATTGCATCTCAAGAAAACTATTTGGCAAAAAAGAAGTTTTTCCTTACTTTGCTCATTTCAAGCATATCCTTAGCAGCTGCTTTACTTACACTAATTTATGCAAAGAGAAGGGTGTTTGAGCCTCTTATTCAGGCCCGTACCTTAATTCTTGATTTATCTCATAGCACAGATTACCCAATAGATGAGTTGAAACCTAAAAAAGGTGAATTTATTTCGTTGTTCGAAGCTATTGATCGTTTACAAAGGATGCTCAAACAGCGAGATGCTTTTGAATTCCAGCTTAAAAATATTGCTAATACAGATCCATTAACGGGTGTATCCAATCGTTTGGCTTTATCTGAGTATTTAAAAATTGTTGAGAGTTACCCTCAAAAATTTTCTCAAACTTGTTTGATGATTATTGATATTGATCGCTTTAAACACGTGAATGATCAATATGGTCATATTGTGGGTGACCAAGTGATTCGGCGTATCGCAGATCAATTAAAAGCAAATGTACGGGCTTCTGATTTAATTGTTCGTTATGGTGGTGATGAGTTTTTAATTTTGTTAGAACAAGTGCAGTTTTTAGATGCACGTCTCTTGGCCGAAAAAATTCGTATTGCGATTTCTTTAGAGGAAATTGATCTATCTGGTACACAAGAAAAATTGCATGTATCGGTCAGTATTGGGTTTGCGATTGGAGCGACAAGCTGGATGGAGTTATTAGAGAACGCTGATCGTTCACTCTTAAGAGCTAAAGCTCGGGGACGGAATGTAGTAGAGGGATAAAAAAAGCCGGAAAATAAATTCCGGCTTTTTGTTTTATTGTTTCAACATCGGTTTCAAGAAGCGGCCAGTATGGGAAATCTCGACCTCGGCTACTTGTTCAGGTGTCCCTTCAGCAATGATCATACCACCGCCCGAACCACCCTCTGGACCTAAGTCGACAACCCAGTCTGCTGTTTTAATGACATCAAGGTTATGTTCAATTACCACAATGGTATTACCCTTGTTGCGTAGCTCATGCAAAATATCGAGTAACTTGGCAATATCATGGAAATGCAGACCTGTTGTTGGTTCATCCAAGATATAAAGCGTTTTACCCGTATCACGTTTCGCTAACTCTCGAGCCAGTTTGACACGCTGTGCTTCACCACCAGATAAAGTAGTAGCCGCCTGACCTAAACGAATATAGCCTAGACCTACCTGAGTTAAGGTTTCTAAACGACGGTGAATAACTGGAATAGCACTAAAAAACTCAGCAGCATCTTCAACCGTCATTTCTAAAACATCAGAAATGTTTTTGCCTTTATAGCCGACTTCAAGTGTTTCACGGTTATAACGTTTGCCATGACAAGCATCGCAAGGTACATACATGTCTGGTAAGAAGTGCATTGCGACTTTAATCATACCGTCGCCTTCACACGCTTCGCAGCGTCCACCTTTTACGTTAAACGAGAAACGACCCGCACTATAACCACGCGCTTTCGCTTCTGGTGTTTGAGCAAATAATTCACGAATTGGCGTAAATAGACCCGTATAAGTCGCTGGATTAGAGCGCGGTGTACGGCCAATTGGGCTTTGGTCAATATCAACGACTTTATCCAGATGTTGTAGACCATCAATCGAGTCAAATTTTTCAGCTGTTAAAGTCGTTGCACCGTTGAGCTGTGTTGCAGCCAGTGGAAGTAACGTACGGTTAATCAGTGTTGATTTACCTGAACCTGAAACACCCGTAACACAAGTCATAATGCCAAGTGGGATGGTTAAATCGACATTTTTTAAGTTATGACCCGCTGCACCTGAAAGTTTAATTTTTTCTTCAGGTTTAGGTGGTTGAGTTCGTTGTTTTGGCACTTCAATTTTGAGTTTGCCTGAAAGATATTGACCTGTGAGTGAGTCGGCATGTTTAGCCAGCTCATCATACGTACCTTCAGCAATAACAACACCACCATGCACGCCAGCACCAGGGCCGATATCAATAATATGGTCAGCTGCACGGATTGCATCTTCATCATGTTCAACGACTAATACCGTATTGCCCAAATCACGTAAGCGAATTAGCGTTTGTAATAAACGGTCATTATCACGTTGATGGAGACCAATTGATGGTTCATCAAGGACGTACATGACACCCATCAAACCTGCACCAATTTGCGAAGCTAGACGGATACGCTGGGCTTCACCACCCGATAGTGTTTCGGCAGAACGAGCCAGACTTAAATAGTTCAGGCCAACACTCACCAAGAAATGTAAACGCTCACGAATCTCTTTAAAGATTTTATCTGCAATTTCACCTTTGGCACCTTCAAGGTTTATACCTTGATAGTAGCTTTCAGCATCACCAATCGACATGCGGGTAATGTCGGCAATGGTTTTATCTTTTACACGAACATGACGTGAAATTTCATTGAGACGTGAACCACCACATGCATCACAAGCTGCATTAGACAAATATTGTGCTAAATCATCACGTACATAGTTACTTTCAGTTTCACGATAGCGACGCTCAAGGTGTGGCAAAATTCCTTCAAAAGGTTGCACGCGTGTATGTTTACGGCCACGTTCATCGATATAACTTAAATCGATTTTTTCTTTGCCAGTACCTTGTAAGAATTTCTTTTGCGTGTCTTTATCTAACTGATTCCAAGGTGTATCAAGTTGAAAACCAAAATGGTCGGCAACTTTTTGCAGCATTGAATAGTAATAAGGACGTTGACGATCCCAACCACGAATAGCACCTTCACTAATTGCAAGTTCAGGGTTAGGAATGAGTTTTTCAGGGCTAAAATGGCTACGTGTACCTAAGCCATCACAGACAGGGCACGCACCAAACGGGTTGTTAAATGAAAATAAACGTGGCTCAAGCTCTGCGACTGCGCGATCACATTCAGGGCATGAGTGTTTTGCAGAAAAAACGCGATCTGGGTGTTCGCCATTCATCCACGATAAAACTGCAATATCGCCACCTAAACGTAGTGCAGTTTCAAATGATTCAGCAATACGGTTGCCTAAGTCATCACGTACTTTAAAGCGGTCAACAACGACTTCAATGGTATGTTTTTTCTTTTTGTCGAGTTCCGGTGGTGTATCAATATCAATGATTTCACCATCAACACGGGCACGAACAAAACCTTGACCTTGTAGTTGTTCGAACAAGTTGCTGTATTCACCTTTACGCTCACGAACAACAGGGGCAAGCAACATGAGTGCAGTGCCTTCCTCAAGGTTCTTTACCGCATCGACCATTTCAGAAACAGTTTGCGCAACCATAGGTAAGTCGTGTTCAGGGCAATAAGGCGTACCGACACGTGCATAAAGCAGACGCAAATAGTCGTAAATTTCGGTAATCGTACCAACCGTTGAACGTGGGTTATGGCTAGTAGACTTTTGCTCAATCGCAATGGCTGGTGATAAACCTTCAATCGAGTCGACTTCAGGTTTTTCCATTTGCGATAAAAACTGACGGGCATATGCCGAAAGTGATTCGACATAACGGCGCTGTCCTTCGGCATACAAGGTATCAAAGGCAAGAGAAGATTTTCCTGAACCTGATAGCCCCGTAATTACCACAAATTTGTCGCGTGGAATATCGAGTGACACATTTTTTAAGTTATGGGTGCGTGCGCCTCGAATACGGATATGACTTTGGCTCATAAAACATCTCAATTGTGTATTGATGAAAATTTAGGTGTTGAGTGATCAGCCGCAGGGAGGTGTGACTGGTTATAAACAACAGACCCTATATATGATAACGATTTAAAATTGTTCAAGTGGTATAAAATGATTTAAAGCGACAAATTGTGACGGTTAAACGACAAACGACAAAATTTGTTTAATTAAGCAGGTTGTATTTTTAACATTCCTCCTTCTACATTTCTACTCTAAGCAAATTTTAACCAGCAACATAATTTTACTAGACGACTGGTCTAATAGTTGTTTATGATGAATGCATGAAACGATTAAATAAAAGCGAAACTACACGACAACACATTTTAGATACCAGTTTTGAACTGGTACTACATAAAGGTTTTGTCGGTGTTGGTTTGCAAGAAATTTTAAAGGCTTGTGACGTACCTAAAGGTTCGTTCTATCACTACTTTGCTTCAAAAGAGGCGTTTGGCTGTGCGTTGCTCGAGCAATACATGGCCAATTATAAAGTCCGTATGGAACAGCTTTGGCAGCACAGTGAGCAAAGTGCCCATGCCCGTTTAATGGCTTTATGGCAGGCGTGGATTGATGATCCGGTACATGGTAGCTGGGCTGAAAACTGCTTGATTGTGAAATTGGCAGCCGAAGTTTCGGACTTGTCAGAAGATATGCGCCAAATTCTCAATGACGGTGTGCACAAACTAACCCAACGTTTGGCTTTACTACTCAAAGAAGGGCAACAAGAAGGATCAATTCCAAAACATATTGAACCTTTGAAAACTGCGCAAGTCATGTATCAGTTATGGTTAGGTGCTGCTTTACTCACAAAATTGTCGCAAGACAAAGCACATCTACATCTAGCCTTAGAAACCACCCAACAACTCTTAAAACCGATAGAGGAATAAAGCATGCGAAGTATTATCCATCGTAATTTTGGCGAACCTGTAGACGTTTTAGAGCAGGCGGATATGCCAAAGCCTGAGCCAAAAGCAGGCGAAGTGCGTATTAAAACCATCATGTCTCCGATCCATAATCATGATGTATGGACAGTACGAGGAAGTTATGGCTATAAACCAACCTTACCTGCGATTGGTGGCAGTGAGGCAGTTGGTATTGTAGATGCGTTGGGTGAAGGTGTTGAACATGTACAGGTAGGGCAACGTATTGCCGTTGCGGCTGTGCATGGCAGTTGGGCTGAATACTTTATTGCGCCAGCGCAAGGGATTATTCCACTCAATAATGAAATTGATGATGAAACAGCAGCGCAGCTGATTGGTATGCCAATTAGTGCACTCATGCTACTCGACTTTGTAAATGTTCAACCAGGCCAATGGCTCATTCAAAACACGGCGAATGGTGCAGTCGGTAAAACGGTGGCAATGATTGCACAGGCACGTGGTTTGCCTGTGATTAATCTGGTTCGTCGTAGTGATGCAATTGCCGAGATGCAAGCATTAGGTATTCAGCATGTTGTTGCAACCGATCAACCTAACTGGAAAGAGCAAGTTAAACAGATTCACGGTGACCAACCTCTAATTGCCGGTGTGGACTCGATTGGTGGAAGTGCAAGTGGTGAAATGCTGAATTTACTCAGTGAAAATAGCCTGCTCGTTTCGTTCGGTAGTATGACTGGCGAAACCATGCAGATTTCATCGGGTGATCTAATTTTCAAACAAGCGACAGTAAAAGGTTTCTGGGCGAGTGTGGTTAATAAAGAAATGCCAGCAGCTCGTAAAAAGGAACTGATCGTTGAGCTGCTAACATTAGCGACTCAGAAAAAATTAATCCTTCCTGTAGAAGGTGTATTTAGTTTTGATGAGATTAAAACTGCGGCTAAAAGAGCAACGCAAGGCGCTCGTCAAGGCAAAGTATTATTAAAGCCGTAAAACACTAAAAGATCAGTCGAGAGACTGATCTTTTTTCATGTCTTTAAAATAAAAAGGAAAATTGTATGATCGGACAAATATTCATTGCGCTTATCGCAATATTACATGTCTATATTTTAGTGTTAGAGATGTTTTTGTGGGACAAACCTTATGGCATGAAAGCCTTTGGAAATAATGCAGAAAAAGCAAAACTCACCAAAGTCATGGCACAGAATCAAGGTCTTTATAATGGCTTTTTAGCGGCGGGTTTATTTTGGTCTTTATTGGCTGATGCACCATTTGCAACATCAATTGCCAACTTCTTTTTAGGCTGTGTACTGATTGCTGGTATTTATGGTGGTCTAACTGCCAGTAAAAAGATTATTTATATTCAGGCGGTTCCTGCATTGATTGCTTTAGCCGCTGTTAATTTTCTTTAAAAAGCGCAAAATACAGCGTTTTGAAATGGAAATGACCAGATAGGATAGGCGCATGTGGGCGTTATTTTTAAAGTGTATGTTGGGGGCTGGGGTTGTCCTCATTATTTCGATTTTATCGAAAAGTAAGGCATTTTATATTGCAGGTTTAGTCCCGCTTTTTCCTACCTTCGCTTTGATTGCTCATGTTATTGTTTTTCAGCAAAAAGGGGCGGAGGCATTACAAAAAACGGCTCTGTTTGGCTTATGGTCACTGATTCCTTATGCCATTTATTTAGCTGCTGTTTATGTGCTGGCAACGCGTATGTCGATGTGGTCTTGTCTAGGAGTCGCAACGCTATGCTGGGTGGTGGCTGCGGCAGGTTTGATTTACGGCTGGCAATTGTTTCAAAGTTAAATTAAAGACTGACCATTTAATGAACTAAATGGTCAGAACTCATCTTATTTTAGATCTGATCTAAACCTAACCATTGTCTTTGATGGTAGGCACTATCCCAAAATAACCATTCAAGTTTTGCACCCATGGTATAGGCTGCATGCATTTTCTCTAAAGTATCTGCATCACAACGTGCGGCAACCTTGTCTACTGTGGCAATCACATTACGAACAGCGGTATGGAATTCTTCACCTGCGTAGGTATCAATCCATGCCTGATAAGGATTGTTCGGGACAGACTTACTCACGATGTCTTTACCGACTTCGGCATAAATCCAGAAGCAAGGTAAAAGTGCAGCAAGTACAACAGGGTAGCTTTCAGACCAAGCAGTCGCTGTCAAAAATGAAGTGTAATGATGGCCTGCCAAGGTCAATGGGGTATTTTTAAATTCTTCTTTGGTGACACCAAAGTTTTTCATAAAGTCGTCATGCAAACTGCGCTCGACCACAATTGCGATTTTCGCTGCATCTGAAAACTGCATAATATCGTCAGCATCAAAAGCTTTAGCTGCTGCAACAGCCAACACACGGCCATAGGCCACTAAATATTGAGCATCTTGAATAACATAATGACAAAAAGCTTCTTTATCTAAAGTACCGTTAGCAAGTTCCTGATTAAAAGGCAGGTCGAGAATTTTTTGATATAAATTTAAATTACGTTGCCAGAGTTCTTGAGAAAAAAGCATAAAAACATTCCATTTAAAATAAGATAGCTAAACCCGATTTTAAATCAATTTTAAAATACAAAAATAATAATGATAGATATATCGCAAGAAAATATTTAATACGATTAATAAGTTAATGAAATATTATAAATTTCTTTATTAAACAGTGAGATAAAGTAAAGTGAATAACGGCACAAAACAACATCGTTTTGTGGTTAATTATCGATATAATAGCCGCGGTTTTAAGAAAGATTAAATTTAGTTCTTGGTATAGGTCTGATCCATGAAGCATTTCCGATTTTCGATATTTTTTACGGTGGTGTGTTTAGCACTATCCGCTTACTGGGGTTTTACCCATGGACCTGAAGCGGGCGTGTCAACCATGCTTAAAGCTTTAACCATTACCGCGATTTTAGCTGTGATGGAAGTTTCTTTATCTTTTGACAATGCGGTCGTGAATGCATCGGTTCTACGTAATTGGGACCCGTTCTGGAAAATGATCTTTTTAACGGTAGGTATTTTAATCGCCGTTTTTGGTATGCGTCTGATTTTCCCAGTCGTGATTGTTGCAGTGACTGCTGATATGGGTGTTGTCGAAGTAGCCAAAATGGCACTTAATGATCCGAAAACCTACTCTGAACGTTTAATGGCACATCACGCTGAAATTTCGGCTTTTGGTGGAACCTTCCTATTACTGGTTTTCTTAAACTTCTTCTTTGATGACGAAAAAGAAACGCATTGGTTTAGATGGCTTGAATCTAAACTTGCAAGCTTGGCAAGCGTACCGGCAATGTCTGTATTTCTTGCTTTGATTGCCTTAATTGTGATGGCAGGTTATGTCGATGACCATCAACGTTTAGCTGTAACTATGGCCGGTATTTGGGGCATTGTGGTTTATATTGGCGTTGAAGTGCTCAGTCATTTGTTAGGTGGTGAGCCTGAAATTGATGAAAATGGTAATGCTGTATTACAAGATGGATCAGGCGCCGCTTCTGGTGTTGTAAAAGCCGGTTTAGGTGGTTTCTTATATCTTGAAGTGTTAGATGCATCATTTAGTTTTGATGGTGTAATTGGTGCATTTGCCATTACTAGCGATGTTGTCGTGATTATGCTCGGTCTTGCAATTGGTGCTATTTTTGTCCGTTCAATGACAGTTTACCTTGTAGAAAAAGGCACACTAGATGCCTACGTGTTCTTAGAACATGGCGCGCATTATGCGATCGGTGCTTTAGCATTCATTATGATTGCAAGTGGTACTGGCGTACATGTACCTGAAGTTGTTACAGGTTTAATTGGTGTAGCGTTCATTGTTTGGGCGGTTATCGCTTCAATTCAATATTCGAAGCGCGAGCAACAGTCGCCTTAAGCTAATTTTCAGCAAACTTCGATAAACTAAAGAGGCTAAATGCCTCTTTATTTTTTTAAGCCCAAATCGTTATTTTAAATAAGGTGTCCCGTATTTTTAGAAACGAATCGGCTTATAATTTACTTAGTTTGATAACGTGTATTGATATGATGAATGCTTTGGAACGTCGCTCAACTTTTGCCTTAAGTAGTATTTTTGCGCTACGCATGTTGGGCTTGTTCATGATTATTCCTGTCTTTTCTGTAGTTGGGCAGTCATATCAATATGCGACTCCAGCACTCATTGGTTTGGCTGTAGGTATTTATGGTTTAAGTCAGGCCATTTTACAAATTCCATTTAGCTTACTTGCTGACCGTTTTAGCCGTAAACCGCTTGTGGTCTTTGGTCTGTTACTCTTTGCTATTGGTGGTGCAATTGCCGGATTATCTGACACCATTTATGGCGTGATTATTGGCCGTGCTATCGCTGGGGCGGGTGCAGTTTCGGCAGTAGTTATGGCACTTTTAGCCGATGTGACGCGTGAAGAGCAGCGTACTAAAGCCATGGCTGCCATGGGTATGAGTATTGGCTTATCTTTTGTAGTCGCTTTTAGTCTTGGGCCTTGGCTCACAAGCCTTGTAGGTATTTCTGGTTTGTTCTTTGTGACAACCATCATGGGTTTGATCGCGATTGCGATGTTATTGCTGGTGCCTAAAGTTACTCGTCACCATCGTAATTACCAGCAAGGCTACATGGCACAGCTTAAACAAGTCATTCAAATGGGTGATTTAAACCGTTTACACGTTTCGGTTTTTGCATTGCATTTATTGCTGACCGCCATGTTTATTTATGTGCCGTCACAGCTTATTGAGTTTGCGCATATTCCTTTGGCGAGCCACGGTTTGGTGTATTTGCCACTCTTGGTTATTAGTCTGTTTTTTGCATTTCCTAGCATTATCATTGCTGAAAAATATCGCAAAATGCGCGGCATTTTCTTAACAGCTATTACAGGTATTATTGCAGGTTTACTATTACTGATATTTGGTTATCAGTCCAAATATGTCTTGCTTGCCGGCTTAGGAATTTTCTTTATTGCCTTTAATGTCATGGAGGCTTTATTACCTTCTTGGCTGTCAAAATCCGCTCCAATCCAGTCGAAAGCCACTGCTATGGGGGTAAATGCCAGTAGCCAGTTCTTAGGTGCCTTTTTTGGTGGCACACTAGGTGGTCAATTATTGATGTTACATAATACTGCGATTGGATGGAGTGTCTTAGCAGGGATTGCTATAATATGGCTGCTAATTAGTTTTGGTTTAGCTCAGCCGCGGTATTTGTCATCTATTGTGCTGCCATTGCCGCAAGTGCAACAGGTGAATGAGTGGACCACACAACTATTGGCAATTCGTGGTATCGAAGAAGTTGTGGTGATGCCTGACCAGCAAGTTGCTTATATTAAAGTCGATAAACAGTCTCTTGATGACGCTTCGCGACGTGATTTAACGCAGTTGTTCGGTAAAGAGGTAGCCATTTAAGCATAACTCTTATAAAGTAAAACATAGAAATGTATAGGATGAAGACAGCTAATGCGTGGTGTAAATAAGGTTATTTTGGTTGGTACTTTGGGTCGTGATCCTGAAACAAAAACTTTTCCAAATGGGGGCTCGTTGACCCAGTTTTCTATCGCAACAAGTGAAGTTTGGACCGATAAAAATACAGGTGAACGTAAAGAACAAACAGAATGGCACCGTATTGTTTTGCATAACCGTTTAGGGGAAATTGCTCAGCAGTTTTTACGTAAAGGTTCTAAAGTTTATATCGAAGGTTCATTACGTACACGTCAGTGGACAGACCAAAATGGTCAAGAACGTTACACTACAGAAATCCGTGGCGACCAGATGCAAATGTTAGATGCTCGTCAACAAGGTGAACAAGGTTTTGCTGGCGGTAATGATTTTAACCAACCACGTTTTAACGCGCCTCAACAAGGTGGCGGCTATCAAAATAACAACCAAGGTAGTGGCTACGGCCAAAACAATGGTGGTTATGGTGGCCAAGGTGGTTT
This sequence comes from Acinetobacter sp. FDAARGOS_494, assembly GCF_003812225.1. Classification (NCBI taxonomy): domain Bacteria; kingdom Pseudomonadati; phylum Pseudomonadota; class Gammaproteobacteria; order Moraxellales; family Moraxellaceae; genus Acinetobacter; species Acinetobacter sp. FDAARGOS_494. The sequence continues at coordinate 1,445,445 of NZ_CP033866.1, read as the reverse complement.
CGGTAATGGTGGCAATAGCCCGCAAGGTGGTGGTTTCGCTCCTAAAGCGCCACAACAACCAGCATCTGCACCAGCTGATTTAGACGACGATTTACCGTTCTAATCAAAGTTTCAAAAAAGGCGAGTTTATCTCGCCTTTTTTATTATTCAATTCCAAGTAAACGTACCAGTGCCGTGCCGGCAGCTGCCAGACAAATCACCAATAAAAGCGGGGCTTTTTTCCAAACTAAGAAAAGTGCCAAACCCACCCCAAATATACGTGCGAAACCTGCGAAATGGTGACCTTCAAAAAATGTAGTGGTCACAGCAATGGCGCAGAGCAAAACGGTTGCGCCGTGTGAGAGTAAAACTTGGTATTTTTCAGAAAATGAAAACTTGGCACCTAAGTGGAAACCAGCAAAACGGATACTGTACGTACCCAGTGCGAGTAGAGCTATTCCTACAATAATCAGTAACTGTTGACTCATTTTTTTCTACTCCATATCAAGCCAAAAAGTGAAATCAGGATTGGAAGTCCTGAGGCTAAAAAAGGTGTGGTTATCAACGCTAAAGTTGATCCGGCAAATGCAGCTTTTCGAGTCACCTTATTCTTTAAAGCAGAAAAAGTAAGAGCAATTAAAATCGCTGGGAAAATCGCATCTAAGCCAAATGTTTTAGGGTCTGGAATAGCACTCCCAATAAAATAACCTGCAGTGACACCGAGCGGCCAACTGAGCATGATGCCTATACCACATAGCCAGTAAGCAGCCTTTTTGGTTTCGAAATCAGACTGTGCCATACCAAACAAAACGCTTTCATCGTTCATGATATGAGACCCAAAATATTGAGAGAATTTGCCTCGAATCAGTTCGTTGACCGCTATGCCAAAAGGCAGATGTCTTAAATTGACGAGTAGTCCTGCAATTGCAGCCGCAATCGGGCTACCACCTACCGCCAAGAATCCAATAAAAATAAATTCAGCAGTTCCCGCGAGCACAAATATGGACAGGCAAAGTGGGATCCAAAGTGCTAAGCCATAACTTGCGGCGAGTGAACCTAAGGACATACCAACGACACTCGTTGCTAAGCACACAAAGAAAATCGAGCGAGTAGTATCTTTACTAAGTTTTCTAATAAGAGCGTATGTAGTCATGGCATGATATAGCGAACGTTTTTCCATTATAATGAATAAGTCTGATTGTTTTGTCAAAACGAACGATCGTTTTTTTTATAGAACGGATAGAATGAATGTCTCAGCCAATCGAAATTATTGCCAAAGGTTTAACGCGTGAACGCCAAAGAGCAGGGCTTTCATTGGCAGAGGTTGCGCGCCGTGCAGGTGTTGCCAAATCTACACTTTCTCAATTAGAGGCAGGGCAAGGTAATCCAAGTATTGAAACCTTATGGGCACTTTGTGTTGCACTCAATATTCCATTTGCACGTTTGATGGAAGAACCGAGCAATCAAGTGCAAGTCATTCGCTGTGGCGAGGGGCCAACGGTGAGTTCGGAGATTGCCAATTACAAAGCAATTTTGTTGGCGACCTGTCCACCCCATGCGCGCCGAGATGTTTATTTATTGATTGTTGAACCGGGCGAAGATCGACTTTCAGAACCACATCCAGTTGGTTCTGTAGAACATATTATTGTAGTGGAAGGGCGAGCTTTAGTGGGTTTAATTGATGAAGCGGTTGAGCTGGGTGTTGGAGACTATATTTGTTATCCAGCCGATCAAAAACATATATTTAGAGCTTTGGAAACAGGCACAAAGGCGTTATTAATTTCTGAGCAAAACTAAAGAAATTCAATCTGATTAAAATAAAAACAAAGAGCCATTTACCAGCATCTTCTATAAAAAGGGCCAATTTTGCGTATAAATTTTGCAATTGGCTCTCTCTTTTATTACAAAAATGGCTCTCGTTTCTTGAGTGCCGAAACGACAAATTAAAGCCATTGGAAGTATGCATACGGAAGCGCCGGATAAGCTCAGTGAATTTTCTGTTTTAGGAATTGGGCAGAACGGCTAAATTTTTAGGGGATATTTTTTGGCTTCGGAGGATTTCCGAGACTAGCCGATATCCTCCATATATTAAGGAAAATGATATGGCAGCTCATCAAAATGGTTCTGAAGCCAATCACTCCCAAAGTTTAAAACATGGACTTAAATCACGCCACTTAACCATGATCTCGATTGCAGGGGTTATTGGTGGCTCTCTCTTTGTTGGCTCAGGCAGTATTATCTACAACACCGGCCCTGTAGTTTTTCTAACTTATGCTTTAGGTGGTCTACTCGTTTGGTTCATCATGCGTATGTTAGGCGAGATGGCCGTTTTAAATCCTGACAGTGGCTCTTTTTCAACTTATGCAGACCGTGCGATTGGCCGTTGGGCAGGGTTTTCAATTGGTTGGTTGTACTGGTGTACGCTGGCGATGCTCATGGGCTGGGAAGCTTATGTAGCAGGAAAAATTTTAAATAACTGGTTCCCGTTTATTCCGATCTGGGTTTATATGACCGTCGTCATTGTCGCACTGGTTGTTGTCAATTTACAAAACGTCAAAAACTATGGTGAATTCGAGTTCTGGTTTGCGCTCATCAAAGTTATCGCGATTGTTGTTTTCCTTGTGATTGGTATTTTAGCCATCATGCATTTGTGGCCTTGGGGCAATCCAGCTGCATCTGGTATAAGTAACTTAACCTCTCAAGGCTTTATGCCAAATGGTGGTTCATCAGTGATTACCGCCTTGCTTGGGGTGATGTTCGCCTATATTGGCGCTGAAATTGTTACTGTAGCAGCGGCAGAGTCTGCAAATCCATCTAAAGAAATTCGTAAGGCATCAAACTCGGTGGTTTGGCGTATTATTTTATTCTACGTTGGTTCAATGTTCGTTGCGGTATGTCTTATTCCTCACAACAATGAACTTTTGAAAGATTCAACTTGGGGAACCTATAGCGTGACTTTGTCTGCACTTGGTATTCCGGGCGCGCGCCATATCGTAAATTTTGTAGTTCTAACATCGGTATGTAGTTGCTTTAATTCAGCGCTTTACACGTGTTCACGGATGCTATTCTCGTTGTCTAAACGTGGTGATGCACCAAAAAGTTTTGGTTCTGTAAACAGTAAAAGCAGTCCTTGGGTGGGGGTGATTGTGTCATGCTTCTTCTCTGTAATTGCGGTAATTTTAACTGCAACAGAGAGTATGAATGTTTATGACTTCTTCATGCTAACAACAGGTGCAGCAACACTATATGTGTACCTGACCATTGCTTATTCTCAGCTTCGTATGCGTAAAAAATTAGAAGCTGAAGGCGTGAAGATTGACTTTAAAATGTGGATGTTCCCTTACCTAACCTATGTGGTGATCTTTGCAATTATTGGTGCAATTCTTACCATGTTGATTGAAGGTACTTATTTTAAAGAAGTGATTTACACTACAGCATTGTTCGGCATTATTGTGTTCTTCGGGTTATTGTCTGAAAAGCTAGGTTGGGGTAAAGAGCGTAGGGCGACTCATTTAACTCATAGCCATGAAGAAAAGTTAGTTTAAATTTTTAAACCAAAAGAGCCTCACAATGAGGCTCTTTTTTATTTTGCTCAGATAAAAAGATCAATTCAGTGTGGGTACACCTGCTTCACGTAAGCACTGGAGCAAGACACCAAAAGCCATCACCATGTCTTTTTCATTTACACAGGCAAAGCCCATCAGCAGTCCGCGCTCTGCATGTGCATGCGACTGCATGTAGTACTGAGACAGTGGACGAACTTTAACACCACGTTCAAGTGCAGTCGCCGCAATTGCGACATCATCGCAAGAGTTCGGTAGTTTTAAAACTAGATGTAACCCTGCCGCTTCGTCATATTCATGAATAAATTCGGGGCCAAGATAGCGTTGAATTAAGCTCACTAAGTAATCACGGCGTTTACCATAGAGCAGACGCATACGGCGAATATGAGCTTCATAATGGCCTTCACGAATAAATTCAGCAAGGGCTTTTTGCTCAAGCAAGTGCCCACCACGATAAAGCTCGGCCGCAACAATACGTAGCGGTGAAAATAACGGCTTAGGGACGACCAAATAGCCAATTCTTAAGGATGGATAAATAGTTTTACTAAACGTGCCCATATATAAAACAGGTGCGTTATTTTCTAAGCCTTGCAAAGATGGATAAGGCTGGCCCGAGAAACGGAACTCACTGTCATAGTCATCTTCTACAATCCAGCTATTGTGCTGACGTGCAATCTGAATCAATTGTCTGCGACGATCAAGGCTTAAATGTGAGCCAAGCGGATATTGATGTGATGGTGTGACAAAAATGAGTTTAGGCGGTACTGCCGGATTTTCTTCGGGAATAATGCCTTCAGCATCGACAGGCATGGGCTGAATATCGAGGCCATTAATCCGTAACGTATTACGCATTCCCCAATAAGCGGGATCTTCAATCCAGACTTTATCTCCCATATCACTCAGTGCACGTGAGACTAAATCAATGGCTTGATGAATGCCTTCGGTAATAATAATCTGGTCCGCATCGCACTGGACTGAACGCGCAACACGTAAGTAATCTGCCAACGCACTTCGAAGCTCTATGCATCCACCTGCGTTGCTATAAATCAGGCGGTTAATGTCCGGTTCGCGGCTTAAGCGTGCTTGAATACGACTAAAAATATGATGTGGAAACTCTGTAACATCGGGTGCTCCCGGAACAAAGGCTCCCCATTGATGTGGCGAGGCTGCGGCATAGCCTAATAAGTTTGAGCCACGCTGTGAGAGGGCGTAAGAACTTTGAACATTTGGGCTAGAAACTACTTTTTTCTTGTTTTGTGTATTTAAAAAACTCTCTGGTAACTTTTCGGCAACCCATGTGCCGTGTCCCGTACGGGCTTCTAAGTAGCCTTCAGCTTGTAGCTGCTCATAGGCAGTGAGCACTGTATTTCTTGAAACATGAATTTCACTGGCTAAATCGCGTGACGCAGGTAGACGAGTCTTGGGCTGGATGACTCCATCAATAATGGCACCACGCAGGCAACGGAAAAGGCGTTGATGTAGTTTCCCCTCAGTGTCCTGTTGGAGTCGTTGCAGCAAATGATCTCCAAGTAAACTACGCAATTGGCTCTCTCCTACAGTTAAAAAGTGGCTCTCGTCAGTTGGCATCAGACGAGCGAAATTACATGCATAGGCAGTCGTTGTAAAGCACCCTGAAAATTAAGCACAGGATGCAAGAAACCAAAGCTGCAACTGATGATGAAAATATGAGGGAATCAAATGGATAATCAACATTCTGCACTTAACGCACGTAAACAGCAAGCAACTCCACGTGGTGTAGGCGTGATGTGTCAGTGGTATGCGGAAAAAGCTGAAAATGCCACGCTTTGGGACAAGGAAGGCAACCAATTTATCGACTTTGCTGGTGGTATCGCGGTTTTAAACACAGGCCATCGCCATCCTAAAGTGATTGCAGCGGTGACTGAACAACTTACTAAATTTACGCATACTGCCTATCAAGTAACACCATATGAAAGCTATGTCGCTTTAGCTGAGCGTATTAATGAACGCGCGCCAATTGCTGGTCCTGCAAAGTCTGCTTTTTTCACAACAGGTGCAGAAGCAGTTGAAAATGCGGTGAAGATTGCTCGTTCTTACACAGGTCGTCACGGCATTATCACTTTTGGTAACGGTTTCCACGGTCGTTCATTTATGACCATGGCAATGACAGGTAAAACTGCACCTTACAAACGTGATTTCGGCGTAATGCCAGCGGGTGTGTTCCACGCACGTTACCCAGTACCTGCAAAAGGTATTTCAGTAGATGCGGCAATTGAAAGCGTTGAAGATATTTTCAGTGAAGATATTGCACCACATGACGTTGCAGCAATTGTGCTAGAGCCAGTACAAGGCGAAGGCGGTTTCAATGTGGTGCCAGCCGAGTTCTTAAAACGTTTACGCGCAATTTGTGATAAGCACGGTATTTTACTTGTCGCTGATGAAGTGCAATCAGGTTTTGCTCGTACTGGTAAGTTATTTGCGATGAACCATTATGAAACTAAAGCAGACCTCATCACGATGGCGAAAAGCTTGGGCGGCGGTTTCCCTATTTCGGGTGTTGTGGGCCGTGCAGAAGTGATGGATGCACCAAACCCGGGTGGTCTAGGCGGTACTTATGCAGGTAGCCCGATTGCAGTTGCAGCTGCGCATGCCGTGATTGACGCGATTGAAGAAGAAAACCTATGCGACCGTGCCAATGAATTAGGCGCTGAATTAGTTGCTACGCTTAAAGATATTCAGCAAACAACTAGCGATGTCGTAACTGATATTCGTGCATTGGGTTCAATGGTTGCAGTAGAACTTGAGACTGCTGAACAAGCAAAAGTTGTACAAAACTATGCAATGGAAAACGGGTTGTTACTTCTTACTTGTGGTAAATACGGTAATGTAATTCGTTTCTTATATCCATTAACCATTCCTGCTGAGCAATTCCGTCAAGGTCTTGATATCTTGAAACAAGGTTTTGCGACACTAAAAGCAGGTAGTGCAAAAGCAATGGAGCAATCTGCATGATTCAAAATAATTTGCAGTATTTATTAAAACATCCTGATATTTCATTAGAAGCACCTGCATCAAATGACTATATCGAGGTTAATGATGCTGCTACGGGTGAAACTTTGGCATGGGTAAAAACCTATGACCGTGCAGGAGTTGAAGCCGCAATTAACCGTTCAGCAAAAGCGCAGGCTGCTTGGAAAAAGCAAACTGCCTTGGCGCGTGCTGATGTGCTATTGGCATGGTACAACCTCATGCTTGAGCACAAAGAAAATCTGGCTCAAATCTTAACAGCTGAGCAAGGTAAACCATTGGCAGAAGCACGTGGTGAAATTGGTTATGCAGCATCATTCATTCGCTGGTTTGCCGAGCAAGCGCGTCGTATTGATGGTGAAGTCTTAACACCTACCTTGCCAAACCAACGTCTGCTCGTGATTAAACAAGCGATTGGTGTTACAGCTGCAATTACGCCGTGGAACTTCCCGGCTGCCATGATTACGCGTAAAGCAGGTCCAGCCATTGCTGCGGGTTGTTCAATGTTGGTTAAACCGGCAGAGCAAACACCGTTAACCGCCTATGCGCTTGAAGTTTTGGCGTTACAGGCAGGCTTACCAGCAGATGTTTTAATTAACATTAGTGGTGATGCAGTTGAAGTAGGTAAAACCCTGTGCGAAAGCGATATTGTTCGTAAGTTAAGCTTTACTGGTTCAACGCAAGTTGGCCGTATCTTGATGCAACAATGTGCGCCAACCATTAAAAAGCTTTCGCTTGAACTGGGTGGTAACGCACCGGTACTGGTATTTGATGATGCCAACCTTGAACAAGCAGTTCAGGGCATCATGGCAAGTAAATATCGTAACAGCGGTCAAACCTGTGTCTGCGCTAACCGTATTTATGTTCAAGATGGCATTTACGATGCATTGGCAGAGCGTTTGGTTGAAGCTGTGTCTAAGCTTAAAGTTGGCGATGGCCGTCAAGAAGGTTCAACACAAGGACCTTTAATTGATGAAGATGCAGTTGCAAAAGTTCAGTCTCATATTGCAGATGCAACTGAGAAAGGTGCAACAGTTCGTATTGGTGGTCAGCGTTCAGCACTTGGCGGTACATTCTTTGAACCGACTGTGTTAACAGGTGTAACGCAAGACATGAAAGTATCTAAAGAAGAAACTTTTGGTCCACTTGCCCCATTGTTCCGCTTTAAAACTGAAGATGAAGCAGTGGCAATGGCGAACGATACCGAGTTCGGTTTAGCTGCTTATTTGTTTACTCAAAGCACAGCTCGTCAATGGCGAGTGGGTGAGGCACTTGAGTACGGTATGGTCGGCATTAACACGGGCGCGATTTCAAACGAAGTTGCTCCGTTTGGTGGCGTAAAACAGTCAGGTCTAGGTCGTGAAGGTTCAAAATTCGGCATCGAAGAATATGTCGAAATGAAATATCTCTGCGTAGACTTATCTGAGTAAGGGATAAAGCGAGTTCGCTTTGTTCTGAACGAAAACATGCAGTTATACTGCATGTGATGTTTCACAAAAAAACCGGTCATGCCCATTCATGATCGGTTTTTTATTTAAGTCGGCAAATATCCTTCATGGCTTTCGGGTAAACGACGAAGCTCATCAATGAGGGTTTCAATGAGTTTTTCGACCACAAGGCGTTGGCCTTTTCGGGACACATAAACCAGTTGTAGCATGCCAATATTCGACTTCCAGTCAGGAAGTATATGGACCAGTGTTCCTTTACGAATTTCCGATTCAACGGTTAAAAAAGGAAGATCTGCAATACCTAAACCATCCATTACAGCATAGTAAACGCCAGCCAAGTCATTACTTTTAATTCGTGGTTGATAAGGCACATCAACCGATTCACCATTACGTATATTGCATAAATGCCAAATATAATTTTGCTTTTGTGTGCCTAAGCTAATACTTGGAAAGTCCTGTAATTCGGAATAATGCTTAATGGTGCGACCTTGCAGTAATTCAGGCGAAGCCACCAGACAATGATCGGTTTTAATCACATCACGAACAATCAAATTTGAATCTTCATTCGGTTCAAAATTGGTTCGAATCGCAAGGTCGATGTCATCATGCAAGATATCTACTCGACGGCTCGTTAGCTCAAGAGATATTTCAACTTTAGGGTAGGTTTTTAAAAACTGATTTAAAATTTTTCTAATTTGAAAATGCATCATTAAAGGCGGGCAGCTTACTTTTACCAAACCTTGAGGCTCACTTTTTTGCTTTAATAACACGTTCTCTGCACATTCAACTTGAGCAATGACTTTGCAGCATTCCTCGTAAAACTCTTGACCTAAATCGGTCACTTTAAAATGGCGGGTTGTTCTTTGAATCAGGCTGACATTAAATTTATTTTCAAGGTCAATAATGCGTCGGCTGAGCTTGGATTTACTAATATTTTCGGCCTCACTGGCAGCACTAAAGCCGCCGTGTTTCACGACCAAATAGAAATAATAAAAATCATCAAAAGAGCTTATCAATGTCCGTTCAACCCATTTAAATGTAAGATTAGAATGCTTAAGCATTCTAATCTTGGCAGTAGAACTTATTTTTGGCTAGTGTTGTGATTGTAACTTGAAATCAGGTTACGGTAGTCAGGGATATGATTTGAGAACAATGTACCCAAACCTTCAATATCATTACGCCAGTCACGGTGTAATTCACACGCCATACCGAACCAAGTCATCAGCTGAGCACCTGCTTTAGACATCCGGTCCCAAGCTGCATCACGTGTTAATTCGTTGAAAGTACCAGAAGCATCAGTAATCACGAATACTTCAAAGCCTTCTGCCAAAGCAGATAGTGCAGGGAAAGCCACACACACTTCAGTTACAACACCTGCAATAATTAGTTGTTTTTTACCAGTTGCTTTAACCGCTTTTACGAAATCTTCATTGTCCCACGCATTGATTTGGCCTGGACGTGGAATAAAAGGTGCATCTGGGTGAATTTCTTTTAACTCAGGAACTAAAGGACCGTTTGGACCAGTTTCAAAACTGGTTGTTAAAATTGTTGGAAGATTGAAGTATTTTGCTGCATTTGCAACAGCAAGTACGTTGTTTTTAAATTTATCCGGATCGATATCTCGAACTAAAGAAAGTAAACCTGCTTGATGGTCAACTAAAAGAACCGCAGCATTATCCTTGTCTAAGCGTACATAATCTTGAGCCATTTTTTATGTCCTCATGTTATCAAATTGAATAATCAAAAATTATTGAGTAGGTCATCAGTGCCTAAAATCATGCTAGATGAGTTTGTTGTCGTAATTAAGTCTAAAAAATAGGATTAAGAATTTTAAAAATAGGACGATCTCTTAAACAAAACATCAAAATTTATGATTGTCTCATAAATGCAATAATGTGTTGCTAATCCTGATCTATAAACTGCAATTATTGAGGCGTAAAATCAATCTCAGTTCAAGAAAATCCTACATATATAGGAGAGATCAGATGAAGAAATTTCTTGGTGCATATCAAAATAACCACATGCATTGGGTTGGTGATGGTTTCCCTGTATATAACCTGTTCTCTTATGACCGTTTAGGCCAAACCCTAAGCCCATTTTTGTTACTGGATTATGCAGCGCCTTATAACTTCTCACCAACCACTGAACAACAAGGTGTAGGTTCACATCCTCACCGTGGCTTCGAAACAGTTACTATTGCCTATCAAGGTGAAGTGACTCATAAAGACTCAAGTGGTGGTGGCGGAACCATTAAAACCGGTGACGTGCAATGGATGACTGCGGGTGCAGGGGTGTTACATGAAGAGTTCCATTCTCCTGAATTTGCAGAGCATGGCGGTCTTTTTGAAATGGTGCAATTGTGGGTAAATTTACCTTCGCATTCAAAAATGACCCCTGGAAAATATCAAGCCATTGAAGCTAAAGATATTCCGGACATTGCACTAGACGAGCACGGTAGTCATTTGCGTGTGATCGCAGGTGAATATGCAGATGCAAAAGGTGCAGCAACTACATTTAGTCCATTAAATGTATGGGACGGTAAATTGGTAAAAGGCCAAAAACATACCCTGTATGTACCTGAAGGGCATACTACCCTTGTTGTTGTGCTAGAGGGCGCGGTTGTGGTCAATGATACAAACCGTCTTGAAGGCAAAACCGTTGCGATTTTATCTCGTGAGGGCGTTGAGTTTAGCTTAAATGCTGAAGAAGACACTAAATTCTTGGTGTTGACTGGCCAACCACTAAATGAGCCAATCGAAGGTTATGGTCCATTTGTCATGAATACCAAAGCCGAGATTATGGAAGCGATTAACGATTTTAATCGTGGAAAATTCGGTTCAATCATGCAAGAAGGATAAATTGCTAAGCTGTACTTAATGATCTTTAAAAGCAAAGTAATAAAAAGCCCGCTATCAAGTGTGAATAGCGGGCTTTTTCGCTGTAAAGTTTCTGTTTTTATGATGGATATCATTATTGTGTCGGCATTGTTTTGTGTGATTTAGTTCTCATTATTATGCCACCATGATACCGCAAAAAATGATACTTGTAAAACGAATGATATAAATACAGTTAAATTATCTTATTTTATTTAAAAGAATTTTTTTAAATTTTTAAAAAATATAGATTTTTATACAGTCATCCTCTTTTGTAAAATTTTATGAAAAACTTTTGGGCTTACCTTTTAAAATTTTTCTATATAAATTGATGCAAAAAATAAAAATCTGGTAGTTTTTAATACGGTGTTTTTTTAGGGTATGAGTGATAATCAAAAAAATTCTCGAAAAATGGGACATCATTTTGGATATCGCAATTATTGGCAGTGGAATGGCAGGACTTGCAGCAGCAAGAATTCTGAAAGATGCAGGACATACAATCACGATATTTGAAGCACTTCCTGGCCGGGGAATGGACAGTCATAGCATTGAGTTCGATGGTGGGATTATTGATGCACCATTGCGTGTTATGAACCCGCATCTATGGAAAAATACACTCAGCCTTGCTGCACATTTAGGCATTAAAACTTTTCCGGTTCGTACCTATATGTCTTGTAGCTGGTTATTTGAAGATCGTACTGAAACATGGTTAACCACATCTCGTAGCCGTATTGGTAATTTCCCAATTATCAATAACCGTAAAGGTATCCAGCAATATGGCTGGCGTCTGGTAAAAGGGATGCTGCAATTAAAAACTGCGATTCACCAGTTCTTTAAATCTAAAAATCAAGATATTACTCTCGCTGAATTTATTAATCAGAACGATATTGAAGAAGTATTCTGGCATGGTGTAGTTATGCCGGTGCTTTATACGATTTGTACATGTAACCCAAAAACAATTGGTGATTGGCCTGCGAAAAACCTTCTTGAGTTTTTGCGTCATTTAACTGATGGTGACATGTTGTTGCGTATGAAAGGCGGTACACCTGCATTTGTAGACAGCTTAATTAAAGGCATTGATATCCATAGCGGTTCGGCAATTAAAAAAGTTGAGCTACAAGGTGAAAAAGTACTGGTCGAAAATGAAAAAGGTGACCAAGGTACATTTGACCGCGTTATTGTGGCGACGCCAACATCTAAACTTGAAGAGTTCTTAAACCCTGAACAGTTTGCAGAAGATATGAATCTGCTTAAACAGTTCCGCTTTGAACAAGGCGACTTGGTTATTCATACAGATGCAACAGTAATGCCACCACGCCGTAAAGACTGGTCAGTGCTGAGCTATATGATGGACCGTAAGTTTACTCGTCAGCAGTTTACAGTTTGGATGAATGCCGTTGAGCCATCACTAGTAGGTAAAAATCCTGTATTCCAAACTTGGCGTCCAGTAGTTGATATTGACCCTAAAAAAGTCATTTCAAAAGTGACCTTAACGCGTGCAGTTGTAGACTCGCAAACTATTGCTTTAAACAAAGAGCTACAACAACGTCACTTAGAACCAAACCGTAAAGTATTCTACTGTGGTTCATGGTCATGTGATGGTTTGCCAATTTTAGAGTCAGCAGTGACTTCTGCGATGCATATTGCTGAAATTTTGGGTGCACCTTTACCATTCGTGGGATTAAAGCCTAAGGTCGAAGTTGCCCCTGAACTCGGTTACTAAAATTGTGAAAGCAAAAGTTCGAGCAGCTCTTTCTCGACTTATCCCTCATAAATATGCAATTGATGCATCAAGTTTGGGGGATAGTGAAGAGCTTGCTTGGACAAACTTGGGTTTTTGGAAAAATACCCAAACCTACCGTGAAGCTTGTCGCCAATTGGCTGATCATTTGGCACAAGCTGTCAATTTAAATTCAAAAGATCATCTCTTAGATTTAGGTTGTGGGCAGGGTGCAAGTTTATTGCACTGGTTACAGCACTATCACCCCAAAAGCCTTAGGGCTGTTGAATTACAAGCCTCATGTGTTAATAAAATTCAAAAATTTATTCCTGAAATAAGTCAGATTTTCTGTGGTTCATTTTTAAATTTAAAACAATTTGAATTTAAACAACGCTTCGATGTGGTGCTCTGTATCGATGCGGCTTATCACAGTCATTTAAATTCATTTTTGGATTCGGTTACGCCAGTTTTAAATTCAAAAGGACGATTAGGTTTTCATTACTTGATGCGTGCCGACTCATGTCACAACATGACCATGCTACAAGAACAAAAGCATCGTTACTTACTTAAAGCCGCCGATGTAAATTGGGATGCCTTACTCACTGAAGAGATACTGAGAACTACCTTGGAACAACAAGGTTTTACAGATATTAAAATCGAAGATTTATCAGAACAGGTATTATTAGGTTTTTCACAGTATATTCAAAATCAACAAGCACAAAGCCATAACCGAGGGTTGGCAAATTTTAAAATCCAAATGACTGCAAAGTTATGCCAACAACTCTATCAAAATGGGTATGTACGTTATATTCAAATAACAGCAATAAAAAAATAGGGTGAGCCATGTCAGTTAAATATCAAGGATCATGTTTATGTGGAGCTGTGAGCTATCAAAGTGATGCAGAACCACGTTATAGTTTTAATTGCCATTGTCGAGATTGCCAAAAGGCAACAGGTTCGGCCTATGCACCAATCGCTTTTTTTCATCAATCTGAATTGAAAATAAGTGGCGAACTTAAATATTTTGAGACATTAGGTTCTTCTGGTCGTCCCATTAAAAGAGCCTTTTGCCCGACTTGTGGTTCTCAACTTTTTGGCTTACCTGAACTTGTTCCTGAAATGATTTCAATACGCGCAGGCACTTTGGATGATCCAAGTCTCTATCATCCTAAAGCGGAGGTTTTTGTGAGTCAGACCTATGCGTGGGACATGTTGAACCCAAACCTTAAACACTTTGAAAAAATGATAGAGAAGAGCAAGAAATAAGGCTTAATTAAAGAAGCCAAATATTGCCAAAGCACAGATTAAAGTAAGACTGCCAAGAGCTAAAAATAATATGGTTTTTCTAAATTTTAGCTGAGGCATTTTACTTACAAGGATAATAAGGCATGCAAGTATGATCACTAAAGGTTGAAAAAGATTTGATGGTAGATTAGACATGTCGTTCCTTGTTGTTTTTAAATTTATTTTAGAAATAAATTAATAAACTCATTATATCTTTTTCTTATTTAATTGAAGAACAGAACTTGTTTATAAATTCATATTTTTTATTTCAATGATGGGTAAATCAAGTTTTAAATTTAAAAGAACCATGTACGTTTTTTCCTACATCCATTCAGGAAATTGACGTCTTTCTATGACCTCATGAATTGCCTATGATGAACTCATCAGGAACAGGAAGTTCCAAAACGTAAAACAACAATAATAAGTTTAAGCACCAGGACGTGAGGTATTACAGGATGTATGCCTAGTAACGAAATACGAAAAAAGCCCAACAGGATGTTGGGCTTTTTTCATTTCTTATTAACGAATTTCTTTACTACCTAAGGCAGCACAGTCAAAAGGTCTATTCCAAAACCTACAGGCAACAAAAAACCCCATAAATCAAATATTCATGAGGTTTAATGATGGTGCCGGCACACGGATTCGAACTGTGGACCTACTGATTACAAGTCAGTTGCTCTACCAACTGAGCTATGCCGGCGATGTGGAGTGAATTTTACAGTTTCTTAAAAAAAATACAAGCCAAAAAATGAGCATTTAAATTTTTTCATATGATTTTTAAATACTCATCGGGTTTAGCTTAAAAAAGTTAAGGTTTTACTACATTAATGCGCTTTGGCATGTGAAGTATAAATCGCTAAAAATATTCCAATTAAAGACAAGACCACGGTTAAACCGACAATCGCACTCCAGCCACCGTGTAACCAGAACCAACCGCCCGCCGAGCCGACAATACTTGAACCCATATAGTAAAACAGTAAGTACAGCGAACTAGCATGAGCTTTCGCTTGTTTACTTTCGGTACCCACAGAACTACTCGTAAGTGAGTGGGTAATAAAGAAGCCTGTGGTAATAAATGCGATGCCAATAATAATGCCGAAAAGGGAGCTGAGCAGGGTCATGAGACTACCCATGATCATCAAGGCAAAGCCACTCATCATCATGGTTTTCTTGCCGAAGCGATCGGCTAAGCTACCTGCCAACGATGAAGACACCATACCAAAGCTATACGACAAGAAAATAAGGCTAATTTGTGTCTGGCTGAGTGAATAAGGTGCGCCGCTTAAGCGGAAGGTCGCATAGTTAAACAGGGTGACAAAAACACTGGTAAGCAAGAAACCAATGGCAAACAGGCGTAATAATTTAGTATTGCTTAAATGAGCACGCCACATTTGCATGTGAAAGCCTAAATTTAGCCCTTTTTTCTGCACAAAATTACGCGATGCGGGAAGTAGTTTTAAAAAAGCAATCGAACAAATAAAACAGGTTGCTCCAAGTAGGCCTAAGGCGGTGCGCCATGAAAAATATTCAACCAAAATACCCATACCGACACGGCCCATCATGCCACCAAAGGCCGTACCTGCAATATATAAACCCATGGTTTTACCGAGGTGTTCAGGTGCAATTTCTTCGGCAATCCAAGCCATAGTCACTGCGGGTACACCACCGAGTAATAAACCTTCTAACGCACGTGCCATGAGTAAACTGTGCCAGTTCGGTGTAAACATCGAGACAATATTTAAAATTGCTGCACACAGCATTGATGTAAAAATCACACCGCGACGGCCAATCGCTTGTGAAAAGGCACTCGATAGCACAATTGAAATTGCTAAAAAGGCAGTCGTTAATGACAGTGCTAGAGAGCTACTCGCAGGACTAATCTGGAAGCTTTGGCTAAATGCAGGTAAGAGTGGCTGTACACAATAAATTAGAGAGAAGCTAGCAAAACCTACGAGGAATAAAGCAAATCCTGCATGTTTATAAGCTTTAGTCCCTTTGTGAATCCACTCACGGGAAAGAACAGACGTTGCCTCAGTGTTTAAAGTACTGGGTGTAGATGAAGAGTTCATATCATGACCATGACAGAAAAAAGAGCAGTGCCTAAAGGCATGCTGAATCGAGAAAATTCGATAAATTAAAATTAGCAATTTAAAAGGTATTTTTCTAATATATTTAATAATGGGACACGATATGTTTTATATATAACAATGGAACTCAGGCATATACGCTACTTTTTGGCAGTAGCAGAAGAAAAAAACTTTACCAAAGCTGCGCAGCGCTTAAACATGAGTCAGCCGCCTTTAAGTATGCAAATACGAGACTTAGAAGAAGAGCTAGGTGCAGATTTATTTATTCGTTCGCCTCATGGGGTGGAGCTGACCGAAGCTGGGCTTGCCTTTTTAAATGCAATTCAGCCAGTACAGCAGCGTGTAGAAGATGCAGCAAACCTTGTTAAACAAGTGGCAAATGGCGAAGTGGGTCAATTACGGTTAGGCTTTACAGGTACTTCAATGTTGAACCCTTTAATTCCTAAATGCGTTCGCTATTTCCAGCAGCAATACCCGAAAGTAAATTTAAAGCTTGAAGAAGCCAATACCTTACTACTCATCGATTTATTGCTTGAAGACCGTTTAGATGTCGCAATTATTCGTTCGCCACGCAATATGCCGGATAGCCTCATTCTGCAAGAATTATTAGCTGAGCCGCTCATTGCTGCTTTACCTTCCGAGTCTTTTAATCTGGACGATGTATCACAAGAAATTGATTTAACTGCGCTGCGAGAGCTTGATTTTATTGTCTCGCCCCCTTCAGTGAGTGCAGGGCTTTTTGATGCGATTAAACAGGCCTGTCATGAGCATGGCTTTGAACCGAAAATTGGACAAAATGCCCCACAAATTGTGTCAATTTTATCGTTGGTGTCTGCAAATTTAGGGGTGTCTTTGGTTCCCGAGTCGACCAAACAATTGCAAATACAAGGTGTGGCTTATCGCTCTTTGAAAGCGCCTGTACCTAAGGTGGGTTTAGGGCTTGCTTATAAGAAACACGCCCCTTCACAGATGGCGATTAACTTTGCCAGTGTGGTGCAAGTGGCTTGTCACCACGCCAACGAAATAAATGAAATCAGCTAGTTTGATTTCGGCGCTCTGTTCATTAAAAAGATGCCTGAAATAATAAAAATCGCACCATATAAAAACGATAAAGTCGGCTGTTCATGAATGAAAACCCAAGCCATAAGCGCTGCAAAAATAGGTTCTGAAAGCTCGGTCACTTGTACCTTTGCGGCACTCATATAAGACAACGCTTTAGTGGTACAGAAAAAGCCGAGTATGGTTGGTAGAACAGCTAAACCAATCAAACCTAAAATGATGTCACTATTAAAAGTAATGCTATGCAAGTTTATTAAAAACGGAACTGCAAGATAAACACTACCAAACAGTAGTAAGTATTTAGTCAGAAACAGGCCGCCGTTTAATTTGAACTTTTTCACTAAAACCGAAAATAAGCCATAACCCGTACCGGCAATAGAAGCGTTGATCAGCATTAAAAGGCTATTTTCCCCTTTCCACGAAATAATGCTAATCCCAGCAACCGCCAATAATGTTCCAATAAGCGAATGAATGTAGATGCTTTCTTTTAAAATGAACCTCCCAAAAAATAGGGCAGAGATGGCAGCCGAAGCCATGAGTACCACCACCACATTGGCCGCAGCACCGTGGTTATAGGCAATAGTCTCGAAAAAGAATAGCGAGAAAATTCCTAAAAAAGCACAGATAGCAATTTGAGCGAAAACACTGAGTTTGCTTGGCGTGCTGCTAATAAATGCAATCTTTTGGCTAACAGGCACTTTAAATAAAAACACACTTAAAAAGAAAAAGGCGATAATGGTTTTTAAAAAGGCAATGTCTTGTGGGTTTAAACCACTGTGCATGAGTAATTTACTAATTACACCAATAGATGCATTTAAAGCCGCTGCACACAGTGCAAATAGGGTTCCAATAATTAAATTATTCACTCTTATAATTCTTCCTAATTTTTACGCATGCAGTCTACATTATTTTTTGGTTGAATATTCAATTAAAATAACCAGTTAAGGTTGAATATTGTCGACGGTTTATTCTGTATGGATTTAACTATTTTTATAAAAACATAAACTCTTCTAATAGACTTTTGTTTCAAATAATTGTGATTTATAGCGCCAGCTCATATTATATAATTAGTTAATTATTAAAGAATTTTAAAAATGATTAAATCGATTATTACAGGATGCGCGGTTCTTACACTTTCAGCTTTAACGATAACTCATGCAGAGTTTTCTTATGAACAAGAATTACAACAAGGCTGTAATAAAGTGAAGCAATATGCGAGCTTAGGTAAGAAAAACTACGACCAAAAACAATATAAAAAAGCGCTCGAAAACTTCCAAAACCAAGCCTCTTGGACTGCTTTTTGTAAAGCCAATGCAGACGAAACCATAGTTAAATTTACTGACCGTGATATTGAAGTTGCCAACAATAACGTGGGCTTAGCCTATGCCAAATTGGGTCAGCCACTTTGGGCAAGAGCATGGTTTATGCTTGATGAAAAATCAAAGTCTAGTCAATTTAACCTTAAGCAGTTGCCTCAACCTAAAGCATCAAATGATTTGTCGGGTGAATACGTACGTTACTCAGGTTTTGGTGAGTGGGATCACATCACGGTAAGTCGTAAACAGGGCCAATATGCCATTGGTTATTCGGGTGTTTATATGGGACTTAGAAGCTTAATTTATGGCCCAAATATGGGTGAGTTTGGCACTACAATGCCGACTAATGCCAAGCAAACCATTTATAAAGACCAAGATTGCCGTATTCAGCTCGATTTTAAATCTAATGCGAAATTAGGAAATTATATTCAGATCAAACAAAACGAGGGCAACTCGGGCTGTGGTTTTGGACATAACGTATATGCAGACGGTACTTATTTAAAAGTTGAGTCTGGAAAATAATAAATTTCTTAGTTTTATTTTTAAGATTTCAAAGGAAACTTAAATGTTAAGTTCGGCAAATATTGGCCATGGAATTATGATGGGCATTGTAATGCTCGTCAGTATCTTAGTAATTATAATTGCAGTAATTGTTGGGCTATACGGTAAAAAGCGTAAAAATAAGTCTGAGACAGAAAATATAACCTTTATCATTCTATTATGTATTGGTATAGCTGGTTTGCTCTATTCATATATGGGATAGCTGTATGTCTATACTGGAATAAATTAAAAAATATGAGTAGCGAAAAATCATAAGATTAATTTTTAGGAAGTAAATAATGAAAAACATATTTGCACCTTTACTGCTTGTTTCGACGGCTATTTTCTCTGCGCAGATTTATGCAGATGTGGAAAATACATCATGTAAAGAAGTGAAATTCCAAAAAGCCGATGAGGCGTGGAGTGGGCACTATTATTTACATGGTGTGATGGAAGTCGGTTCAGAGCTTTTACTTCAGCCAGATGGCAAGTTTCAATGGATGCTCGCTGTGGGTGCTTTAGACCAATATGCCGAAGGCACATGGTGGAAAAATGGTGGCTGTATTGGTTTAAAACCAGAGACTAAATTTAAAAAGGATTTAAGCATTTTCCCTGAAAGCCTAACGATTTCGGATAAATCCTTAGACGCGATCTGGCAGGGTGGGCGCCAGCAAGGCACATACAGCAAAGACTAAATTAAAAAGTCCGACACTGAGTCGGACTTTTTTATGGCTTATATTTTAGTGATTCACCGCAGCAAGTTGCTGAGCGTTATAGCGTGCGCCCATGTTTGGATATCTTGCAATAATCGCTTCGATTTCTGCTAAATCTGCTGGTGTTAAATGAAGGTCTACAGCACCCGCATTTTCTACAAGTCGCTCGATTTTACGCGTACCCGGAATTGGAATAATGTCGTCACCTTGCGCCAAAATCCAAGCCAAAGCCAGTTGAGCTGCTGTCGCATTTTTGCTTTGAGCAAATTCACTAAATGCTTGCGCCAAGCTTTGGTTATTTTTCCAGTTATCGCCCTGATAACGTGGTAACTGGCGACGGAAATCATTTTCGTCTAGGTTATTTACATCAAGCGTATTGGTAATTAAACCGCGCGAAAGTGGTGAATATGGCACAAGGCTAATACCTAACTCACGAATGGTTTGCAAATGGGTTTGCTCAAACTCACGGGTAAGTAGCGAATATTCATGTTGAACCGCTGCAATCGGGTGAATCGCATGTGCTTTACGAATAGTTTCAGCCGACGCTTCACTCAGTCCTAAATAACGAACTTTACCTTGTTTGACCAAGTCCGCCATTGCGCCAATGGTATCTTCAACTGGAACATTCGGGTCTATGCGGTGCGCATAATACAAATCAATCACATCTGTATTTAAGCGTCTTAAGCTGTTTTCGACCGCGACTTTAATCCACTCAGGTGAGCCGTCGATATAAGACTCTAAAGAGTTTTTCGGGTTAAGGTTATCTTCTTTATAGCGGAAGCCAAATTTGGTCGCCAAAAACACTTTGTCGCGGTGTTTTTCTAAAACTTTTGAGAGCAAGACTTCGTTTGCGCCGTTGCCGTACATGTCGGCAGTGTCCCAAAAGTTAATGCCGAGGTCTAAGGCCTTTTCTAGAGTTGCAATGCTTTGTGTGTCGTCTGAGGCACCATAGGCAAAGCTCATTCCCATGCAACCTAAACCAAGTGCTGATACTTTTTCGCCTGTTTGTCCTAAAGTTCTATATTTCATTTTTCACACTCTTTTTGCAAAATCACTTGAGTAGAAAAACTATAAAATGCTTTGGCTCAAACTGACGTATAACATTCAAACCAATAATTATAAAATTCAAACAATCTGTTTTTAGGCTACACAGTCTTCGCGGAATTTTTTAGGCGAAAAACCGGTATTTTTCTTAAAGAAATTGGTGAAATACGCTGAATATTCAAAGCCTAAGCTATAGGCAATTTCGGAAATATTCCAACTGGTGTGTTGTAACAGCGCTTTGGCTTCTTGCGTAATGCGCGAGCTAATATGCTCAGACGTAGTTTTACCTGTGGCTTCTTTTACAGCTCGATTTAAATGGTTCACATGCACAGAGAGGCCATAGGCAAAGTCATTTGCAGTTTTGAGTTTAAGCTGAAAATGGGGCGAGTCGATGGGGAACTGGCGCTCTAATAATTCAAAGAATAAATGGCAAATGCGCACCGAAGCATTACTATGTTTTTCAAACTGTTGGGTCGGTTGCATTTTCATGGCTTCATGCACAATCAGATGCAAATAATTTCTTAAAACATTGTATTTATGAATGTAGTCTGAATTTATTTCATTCATCATCTTTTTGAAAATAAATGAAATTTCTTCAACCTGTTGGTCGTTTAAAAAATATAGCGGGTCGCCATCGACTTTAAACAACGGTGAGTCCTTTAAAAAACTTTGTCGCGATTCTTGGTTTACAAACTCTTCGGTAAATAGACAAAACCAGCCTGCCTGTTCAGGCGAATTAATTTCCCATGCGTAGGGCACCATCGGGTTGGAAAACAGTAAAGCAGGGCGGTCAACTCGTATCCAGCGGTTAGCATAGTGAAGTTCACCTGTGCCTAAAACCAGTGAAATTTTATAATAATCGCGGCGGCTATAAGGCGTGAGGAACGAGCAGGCATCGCGCTGAAACACGTTAAAATGTCCAAACGAGGTTGATGGAACCGAGTAATCGCTATCTCTGGTTAAAGAAAAGCGGCGATAAAAATCATGTATGGTTTCCATGTCTTTGCCTGCGTGCGTTATCAATTTATTTAAAGTTATAAAATTCAAACTTTATTTACTGTAGCTTTTATTTATAGCGTGATCAATCGGTTCATTTAAGCGGTTTGAAAATGAACGATAAATTAACAATGAAATGACCAGACAAACTAAACTTTAAGCAAATATATTCTTAAAGCACTATGCCAATGAAAAATAAAAATAATCTTTATAAATGAATAGCCAATATCACATTGACACTCCAAAACACGCGGATTATCCTTTGCCTGCTGGCCACATTGTCAGTGGGTTTTAGCAGACCCTTTTACACAAGAGTACTAAAAGCTTGCTTTTCAGTACTGGATCCTTACGTCCCCCTTTTTTCTATGGTAGGACGGAGGGGGACGCGCTTGCGCGTGCTGGGTCCTTGTGTACCAGTCTGCTAACCCCCTTCGTTCTGCCACCATTATTTAGCAGTAATCGTGGTAGTTCTTCTTTAATACACAAGGAGTTCGCCATTATGCGTACTATTTCATCTCTCTCATTGGCAACCTTCGCCAAAATCTTTATGACTAGATCCAACTGGTCTTTAAAACGGTTTAACCGACTTTAGGTTTTAGCCCATAGGTCATTGCGACTAAAAAATCATAGCAACAATAAAACCCGAGATAGGCGAGCACACCATTTTTGTGCGGCTTTTGCATGCCTGTTTTTAGCGCTCAATTTAAGAGCGACGGCATTTCTATCTCTTTTATTTACAACAAAAAATTATTTTAAGCGATATACATGAAAAATTTAGAAGCTTCATTTAGAGCATTGCGAGTGCTCCACACGGCAAAAGATTTATTTAACCAATACGGGTTTCATAAGGTAGGGGTAGACCGAATTATTGCCGACTCCCAAATTCCCAAAGCCACCTTTTACAACTACTTCCACTCAAAAGAAAGACTCATTCAGATGAGCTTAACTTTTCAAACAGACGCTTTAAAAGAAGAGGTATTTTCTACGATCTATTCATACCGTGAACTGATGGTGTTCGATAAACTTAAGAGAATTTTCTTTTTACATGCTGACTCAGACGGGCTTTATCGTTTGCCTTTTAAGGCAATTTTTGAAATAGAAAAGCATTATCCTTCGGCTTATAAAGTGGTGGTTGATTATCGAAACTGGCTTATTCAGGAAATTCACAAACTACTTTTAACTGTAAAACCTGCCGCTACAGTTGAAGATGCGCATATGTTTTTGTTTGTGGTCGATGGCGCAATGGTGCAGCTTTTAGGCTCAAATCAAACTGATGAAAGGGAATATCTGATTGATTATTTTCTAAGTCGGGTTTGAGGGGGAAAGGCCTATAGCTAGGCCTTTTTTAAACTTAAAAATTTGTATGGGGCTTAATCGCCTAAGGTAATTCTTAATCTGTTTAATGCCCCCATTAAAGAAATACTTGCCGTTAAATCTACAATTTCTTTTTCACTAAAATGCTGAGCCAAACTTTCTCTGGTCGCTTCAATTTGTTTCGGGTCATTTAAAGAAGTAATTGCGGATGCAAACTCCAAAACGACTTTTTGTTTTTCATCGAAAGCTTTTGAATGTTTATACCCCGGTATTTGATCGATAACCTCTTGAGCTATGCCAAAGTCTCTTAACTCCTTGGAATGAAAAGCACAGCAATACGCACAACCATTGATTTGAGATACATACAACTCGGCTAAAGCAATCAGTTTTGGGTCTAAATCTGAAGATCTAATAGATGAATGAGCTGAATATAAATGCCCGATGGTTTTCTTTGAAATTTCTTTATATTCCACAGTAAATATCCGTGATTGGTTAGATAGAAGCATTATTTATAATTAGGTATAGGTTGTAAATTAGGCATTTTTTTGTTATGTAGGTATATTTATTATACTTAGTAATCATCTATGAAAGATAATATTTCTGGCTGTACAGTCGAAGAAGCCATGACTGTGTTAGGTGGTCGTTGGCGCATGCTCATTATTTCTTTTTTATTAGAAAGAACCATGCGTTTTAATGAGTTACGCAGAGCAATTCCTAATATTTCTCAGAGAATGCTAACTTTAGAGTTACGTTTTTTAGAAGAAGAAGGATTTATTTCAAGAGAAGTCTATGCAGAAGTGCCTGTTAAGGTTGAATATTCTTTAACTGAGGAAGGCCGAAAACTAGAAAAATTAGTAGATGTATTAAAAGAAATAGGTGGATGGCTTAAATCGAGATAGTTTTATTTGTTTTAAGAGGAGTTGTTTGATTATGTTAAGGGGGATTGGAGGGGAAGTTCCATTAGATTTGGGTCTAATAATGAAGGTCTTAATAATTTTAAAAATATATCTTTCATTTAATCTGTGGTTATTGTATTAAACTTAATATACATAGTGAAGAAATATAAATTTAAAGTGGTGCATATATGAAAGTTGAGTTAAAAGAATTAGGGGAGAATATTCGATTTTATATAGAAAAATATAGGGAAAACTATAAATTTTTTACATCAACACCACCTCATGGCGCTGGTTATCCAAAATTGTTAGTTTCTCCTTATTTAACGGCTAAAGAATTTGATATCTATTTGGCTGAGGATGGAGTAGTCATTAATGAAGTTGCTCCTGAACCAGATTATCAATGGTATATAGCAGGAGGTCCTGCCTTAAAAATAGATTATGAACCAACAAAAACTCCAAAACATATTATAGAATTATTAAAAAAAAATAATTTATATGGGAAACCTATTGGTATTTATAGAATAGTTTCAAAAAAATATATAAGTGCTCCTGTATGGAAAGGGATGTTTAAGAATATAGATGATCGTTTAGTTATAAAATGTGAGGAGTTAAATGTAAAACTTAATTTATTAAATATTAGTCTAAGTTTATCGCAAGTAATTTCGACTCTTACATTTGGTGCTTATGGGGAAGTACTTGATATAAAATTACCGACCTCAGCGGACTCATTTGGTATACCATTTATAATGGAGAAAATTGGTTTTTTCCCTGCTGATCTTAACAATAAAAGATTTTTTAATTATATTGAAATATATGGTCATGCCTCTTCATGTGCATGGGATGCACGTTTAATGAATCTTAGAGTTAAGAATGATTTAAGAAGAGATTTTGCTAAACATCTTGCTAATTTAGATGATAAAAAGGGAGGGGTTATTTCATTCGGTGAAAACATGGAGTGGGTTGAAAATTATACTAACAGACTATTGAATTTAGAAGTTGCAATTAATGAGTTCAGACAAGTTTTACATTTTCATTCACATGAGACAGAAGAAGTTTTTCATAAGCTTATGGAAAAGCATCCTTTATTACTTGATGTATATGGAAAAGTTGAAAGTAAACCTAAATTAGTTTATCCCGCTGGTGAGTTTTCTCCTATTGGAAAAACATATGTAGAGCCTGATTTTATAATTTCCTATTCAGATCAGTCCTATAAATTGATCGAATTAGAACGTGCTTCAAAAAATGTTGTTACAAGCCAAGGACAACCTAGAGCGGAAGTAGGACAAGCAGCTTTTCAGACAGCTGAATGGACACATTTTATTAGTGAACATTATAATTTAATTAGGAAGCAATACCCCAGTATCAATGTGAAGTGTAAAACATGTTTAATAATGAGCCGTTCGTCACAGCTCAGTTTTAAAAACTCAGTTGATATTAATCGATATAAAGAGCTAATTATTAAACAATATTCTTTAGATGAGTTTTTAACATATGACGATTTATTTGATAGAGCTTGCCAAGCTTATACATTCTTAACAGGTCTATCGCCACAAAATAATTAAATTGGACTAAATTTTTCTTGGCGCTGATTTAAGATAGTAGCTTTATATTGGATTATAAAATTCAAAAATCAACGTTTTATAATTCATGGGTCATATTTAATTAGGGCATTAACGATAATCTTTTAACTCTTTTTGTTACTGCTCGCTCAAAACTAACTGTTTAATCTTAACTGCCTTCTCGAAGTGATCTAGTTTATGCTCCATAATCCACCAATGCGCTGCTTCCATGAGTAGCTCAGGGTTATCATTCTTATTTTTAAAAAAAGCATAAAAAGACAGACCAACATTGTCTCCCTTCTTTTCAATTTTCTCGTCGCATCCCTTAATAAAAATTTCTCTTAATTCATGTCTCATATTGAGTATCACTTTCAGTCTATAAAACTAAGAATTCATATTCCGCTCGCCCCATTGGCACATCATATCCAATAAAGGAATTAAAGACTGTCCTCTTTCAGAAAGACGGTACTCAACCTTTGGGGGAATTTGAGGATATTCCTTACGAATAATCAGCTCATCTCTTTCTAACTCTTTAAGTGTATTGCTCAGCGTTCTAAATGAAATATTGCCAATACAGCGCTGCAACTCATTAAAACGCATAACAGTTTTTCCATACAGCCAATACATGATGATCATCTTATATTTGCCATTAATTAAAGAAAGGGTATAGCCAAATCCTGTTTCTTCTAATGGCGTATTTGATGGAAGGCAGTCAGTCATTTTTAAAATCTACACTATCTTTTAGTATAGTATATAACAAAAATTACCGTACTTATATTTAGGAAAGCACACTTCTATAATCGATTTATCTACTTTTCGATAAGAGTGTTTTTATAATGAAAAAGACATTAGTGATCGTTGCGCATCCTCACATAGACCAGTCTGTAATTAATAAAAGATGGGTAGAGGAGTTAGAAAAATATCCCGACCAATTTACCGTTCACCAGATTTATCAAGCCTATCCAGATGGCGTAATTGACGTTGCCAAAGAACAAGCACTTGTAGAAGAACACGAAAATTTAGTATTTCAATTTCCAGTGTATTGGTTTAACTGCCCGCCACTTTTGAAACAATGGCTTGATGAAGTTTTGGCGTATGGTTGGGCTTACGGCTCAACAGGTGACAAGCTTAAAAATAAAAAATTTATGTTGGCTGTGTCTGCAGGTGCTCAAGAAAAAGTTTATTCAGAGCAAGGCGAATATAAGCTTACGTTAGAGCAGATTTTTAGTTCTTTTGAACTCACCGCTTTATATGTTGGGGCGGTCTATCAACCGCTTTACGCATTGTATGGTTTAGACACAAACCCTTCACCAGATGATGCTATTCCAACTCACCAAGAAATAGATAACAGTGCCGTTCAGTATGTTCAGAAGTTATTAGCATTGTCTGAGTAAGTTTTAAAAGCAGGAGGCCTAAACGTAAGGGTTTGGGTCTTTTATATAGAAGATTTTTTAAAAAATTACATTAAGGTTTTAAGTTAAATATACAGTTTATTTATGATATAAATGTTCGTTAAATATAGATTAAATTTAAAAAATTATGACCGTTTTTCGCATTAAAGAAAAAGAAAATTCCCTTATAACTGAAGATGCTCATGAATTAATATGCTACGCAACAATCAGTGAAATAAACTCATGGAACGATATTGTTAACTTATATTCAGAAATTAAGCAGAAACATTTCCCTAAAAAAGTATTATTACTTTTAGAAGATATGAACCGTACCGGGTTTGTCGGAGACTTTTTTATTTAAGTTAAGCCACCTGACCTAACGGGTTAATCTTATCATAGTACATTGCTTCAAACTCAAAAGGCGATACATAACCCAGTGCACTGTGTACACGCTTTTTATTGAACCAATCTACCCAGTTTAGTGTCGCAAGTTGTACATCTGCTAAACCTTGCCAATCTGCTTTTAAATATTCAATCACCTCTGTTTTGTATAAGCCATTCACCGTTTCAGCCAGAGCATTATCGTATGAATCACCCGTTGTACCGACTGATGCTCGTAAATTTGCTGCTTCTAAACGATTGGTATAGCGAATGGAAAGATATTGCACACCTCTGTCGGAATGATGAATCACATTCTTTGGCATGCCTCGATCATGCAATGCTTGCTCTAATGCATCAAGCACCATATCTGTATTCATCCGTGTAGATACTTTCCATCCAACAATTGCTCGTGAGAACACATCAATAACAAATGCGGTATATACCCAGCCTGAATGAGTTTGAATATACGTAAAGTCACCCACCCATAGTTGGTTTGGATGATCAGCATTAAAATTACGTTTCACTAAATCATCTGCCCGTTTTTGGTCATCTCGGTTACGGGTGGTTTGTTTATTCTTACCACGCCAAACACCTTGTATACCTAGCTTTTGCATCAATCGAGCAACTGTACAACGTGCAATAACATAACCCTCACGTTTCAATTTTTGCCAAACTTTACGTACACCATATCGACCTGAACTTTCTTTCCAAATTCGTTTAATTTGTTCAGCATGATACTCATCATGTAGATCTCGTTTCGCTCGATGTTCTGGATTGTCAGTGAGATCTAAAGTTCGGTAATAGGTTGAAGGTGCAATCGGTAAAATTCTACAAATCGCTTCAACACCATATCGATCTTTATTGTTATGGATAAAATCCACCATTATTTGTGTGGGCGGTCGAGCTCCGCCTGGGCGAAAAAAGCGGCTGCTTTGCGTAGAATTTCATTGGCACGTTTTAATTCTTTAATTTCACGTTCCATTTGCTTCATTTTTTCTTGGTCAGATATCTGTTGTACTTTGGCAGGATTTAGTTGATCCAGATGCTTTAAATACCAAACACGCAATGTTTCAGGAGTACAACCGATTTTAGGAGCAATAGCTGTGATTGCTGCCCAAGTAGAAGGATAATCTTTTTCAGATTCAATTAGTAATTGAACCGCTCTTTCTCTAATTTCGGGGGTATAGTTTGGTTTTGTCATCGGGATAGTCTCTCAGAATATTGACTCTCCGACAAACCCGGTACGGTTCAATATAGGACAGTGCGAATACACGTCCATGCATGCTTCAATGGGAGAGGGGCTTTATTTTGATACCACAGAATTCGTTGAAGATGACAGTGCAGCAAGTTGGAAAAATACTCGACCTTTAGAGCTTCAATACCATATTGAACAATTATTAAAGCGAGAAAATTATATAGACTTTAATAAGTTGCCAAAAAAACTTAATTATTGTGATGAAGATCAGTCGACTCTGCTACAGATCAATGCTGAACCTGAAAAAATTTTAGATGAAGTTATTCAAGTAAAGCTAGTAAACAGTGAAACTGAAACTCAAAAATTTGCAGCATGCCTCAATGGATACTTTACTTGTGATTTGAATCCGTTTGAATCTTTTAGCCTAATTCAGCATTTAGATCAGAACTATGACTTAGAGTATGTTGGCTTAGGTGCAAGCTTATTATATTTTATTAAAACACCAGAATTTGATGCAAATAAAACTCCTCAATTGCTTAATGAGTTGAGCAACTTTTATCAATTCAACCAAACAACTCATAACCAACTAGAACAACATTTATCTAATCATGAATATCTTATTTTGCCTTATGTAGAGTCATTAGAAGTTTTTGATCTGGATTAAGGCTGATTAGAGAAATCTAATGAGTTTCTTTCTTAGGTGGGCGTTGGCTTTAAGAGATAATATTTTTAAATCGTTTGCAAAAACCAATTTTGTCTATAAGTTGAAAACACAATAAGACGTCTTTGGAAAAACTATGAATATCGCACCTTTTCCATTTCAAATTACAAATTGGGAAGAAATAGAAGTCACTGAATATAGCGGTGAAACAGGAAAAGCTTATTGGAAAACTCAATTTTTTGGTGAAGAAGGAAATAAAATAAGAGTAAGGCTTGTAGAGTACTCGGCAAATTACTTAGCTGATCATTGGTGTGAAAAAGGACACATATTATTTTGCCTAGAAGGCGAGCTAGAAAGTAGATTGAAAGACGGAAGAACATTTACTTTAACTTCAGGCATGAGTTATCAAGTAGGGGATAACTCGGAGCCACATCAGTCTTATAGCTTGAATGGTGCGAAGTTACTTATCGTTGATTAGACTTATACAAAGAACACATCAAATGAGGGATAGAAATTTCTATCCCTCATTAAACATTTTAATTTGCTAAAGCTGTCATTGTATTAACCAAGCTTGTAATACCTGCATAGATATCTTTTAAGTTAGCTTGATCATCCATATAGGCAGGGGTGGTAACAAATAAATTTTGTTTATCGACCACACAGCTTGAGGTTTGACAAACATGGTGAATTGAACCGGTTTTTTCAATTTCCTTAGCAATGTTAAGGTCAGATCCTAACGTAATAGTTGGGTGTAACTCTCCAAACGTAAGTGCCAAGAGTGCAGGGGAAATACAGATTGCCCCAATTGGTTTCTTGCTCTGATGAAACGCTTTTAAAATTGAAGCCACTGTACCATGTACTCTCGCTTCTGCTCCTTTAAAGGCAAAAGTTGATAAATTTTTAGCGACACCAAAACCACCCGGCAAAATAAGACCATCAAATTCATTTTCATTAAGTTGATCGAGTGAGGAAATTTTACCTCGGGCAATTCGTCCTGCTTCTTGCAAAATATTTCTCCGCTCAGTCATGTTTATTTCGCCACTCACATGGTCAATGACATGAAACAAAGGCTCATCAGGTGCAAAAATTTGATATTCAATATTGACTGTATCTAAAGCTAATAGGGTTAAAACAGACTCTCTAATTTCAGAACCATCTAAATAACCACAACCCGATAAAATTACTGCTACTTTTTTCATTTGCTTGCTTAAGAACCTTTTTTAAATGTGCAAAAGATCTTAAGTTTTCTTCTAAAAGTTTTTTATACGCAGATTTGCCATATATTCGCCCTAAGTGAGCATTTTGGTTTTACGTAGTTCACGTGGGGTAATTCCAAACAAATTTTTAAATTGTTCAGTAAATCGAGATTGGGATTGATAGCCACATTCAAAAGCAATATTTCCAATGCTGTTATTGGTGGTTTGAATAAGATGCAGTCCATGGCCTAGTCGAACTCTATTGCGAATATCTTGAATGCTATTTCCTTCACTTTTCAGTTTTCTTCTTAACGTTGATGAACTCATAAAAAGTTGAGCAGCGATAAATTCAGCGGTGAGTTCTGTAGACAAATGATAGGAAATCAAAGTCTGAACTCTTTCACTCAAGCTTTTATTCATGTTGAGTTTAGCGATGGCGGTATAGCCCGAATAATAAATAAGTTCTAAAAGCTCTCTTTTTCTAAATTTAAATGCAGAAGGTGGGGCAACTAAAGAGAAATCTATAAATTGATGCAGGGCACTTTCTA
The DNA here is from genome assembly GCF_003812225.1 of Acinetobacter sp. FDAARGOS_494. NCBI lineage: Bacteria > Pseudomonadati > Pseudomonadota > Gammaproteobacteria > Moraxellales > Moraxellaceae > Acinetobacter > Acinetobacter sp. FDAARGOS_494. Next base: position 1,414,676 of record NZ_CP033866.1, on the reverse strand, counting down.
AAAGAGGATTCAGCTGGCCTTGAACATAGTTTTGAGAAGTACCCGTGTTTTGAGGCAAGTCATTAAAATCTTCAAAATCAAACTCGATAAGAAGAGCGAAATATTCTTCTTGATCTGGAATATTACGCATATCAATGCTGGAGCTGTTGGCTAAAAAAATAAAAGAACCAGCAACACACTTAATATTTTCAGTTTTTCCAAGTTCTTTAAATCCACTTAATACAATTATGAGTAAGGGTTTAGAAATCGGAACGTTTGTGATTTTTTGCTCTTGGTAAGCTGAATAGACGGCAAAAGGCAGGTTTAAGTTGCTATGCACGACTAGGCTTTTTTTAGCTAAAGAAATAAGATTCTTCATTGAATTTAAATATTTACTTAAATTTAGGTGTTGTGATGGATATAAAAATTATCAATATTTTTTTGGCTATTTTTAATATTTTAGCCAATAAAAAAGCTTAAACCCATTAAGTTTAAGCTTCTTTAAATTTGAATTCTGGCGGTGAGAGAGGGATTCGAACCCTCGATACGCGTAAACGTATACACACTTTCCAGGCGTGCTCCTTCAGCCACTCGGACACCTCACCAAGGCGTGCGATAGTAACTAAAAAAACGAGTCCTGCCAAGATTTAAGACGAGCTTTACAGAAAAAAAATAATAGAGGTGATAAGATTGCGCTAAAAATCATATTGGTTTAATTACACAATGCAAAATACGGCCAAAAAAGCGACCTTGCCTGCCACGGCTTTGGCAGCTCTTGGAGTGGTCTTTGGAGACATCGGAACAAGTCCGCTCTATGCCTTGAAAGAGTCCTTCCATGCAGCGCATGGGTTGGGAATTCAGCCTGAAAACGTATTAGGAATTTTATCCATTATTTTTTGGTGCTTAATGCTGATTATTAGCATCAAGTATGTCGCAATCGTGATGCGTGCAGACAACAATGGCGAAGGCGGTATCATGGCCTTACTCGCGTTGAATTTGCGTAAAGCGAAAATTGCCGACAACAAAAAAATCTACATGATTGCGATAGGCTTTATAGGGGCATCACTGTTCTTTGGTGACGGCATTATTACCCCAGCCATTTCGGTATTGTCTGCGGTCGAGGGGTTGTCTATTGCAACCGATGTGTTTGACCCGTTCATTATGCCTATTGCAATTGCCATTATCGTCACGCTGTTTTTGGTGCAAAAGCACGGTACGGCGTTTGTAGGTAAGTTTTTTGGTCCAATTACGCTTGTGTGGTTCTTATCTTTAGGAATCTTGGGTATTCACAGTGTCATCCAAACCCCTGTGGTACTAGGCATGTTTAGTCCGCATTGGGCGATCCAGTTTATCTATCACCATCCGATCATGACATTTTTTGTGATGGGTGCTGTGGTGTTAACAGTGACTGGTGGTGAAGCGCTATATGCCGATATGGGACATTTCGGACCAGTTCCGATTCGTCTGGCATGGTTCTTTGTGGTATTGCCATGCTTGGTTTTAAACTACGCAGGACAGGGCGCATTATTACTCAGAGACCCAGCGGCAATTGAAAACCCGTTCTATTTACTGGTGCCGCAGTGGGCCTTGTACCCAATGATTATTATGGCAACCATGGCAACTGTCATTGCCTCTCAAGCTGTAATTTCTGGGGTGTTTTCTCTTGCGCGCCAAGCGATTCAATTGGGTTATTTACCACGTTTAAGTATTAAACATACGTCTGAGTCCGAAGAAGGTCAGATTTATGTACCTTTCTTAAACTGGTTACTTTTAATCGCAATTATTATCTTAATTTTAATCTTCAAAACCAGCTCGAATTTGGCAAGTGCATACGGTTTGGCCGTAACTTTGACCATGCTCTGTGACACGATTTTGGTTGCCGTGTTTATCTACTCGGCGTGGAAGTGGAGTTTGCCAAAAGTGCTTCTCCTGATTATTCCGTTCTTTATTTTAGAGTCGGTATTGGTCGGTGCAACTTCACTTAAAATCTTGTCGGGCGGTTGGGTGCCATTATTGATTGGTGCGATTGCGGTGACTATTTTAATGACATGGAAACGTGGCCGTGAGCTTACTTTTGCTAAGCTTGAACACGATACTTTGTCACTCGATTTGTTTGTAAAAAGTATTGGTAATAGTGTGCACTGGGTGCCGGGCGATGCTGTATTTATGACGGGTACGCCAAATGTTGTGCCACATGCCATGCTGCATAATATTAAGCACAATAAGGTACTGCATCAGCGTAATATCTTGGTCACTGTAGTGATTGAAGATGTACCGTTTGTTGCACCTGAAGAGCGTATTACGACAGAAACCTTAGCCGAACATTTCTTCCGTATTAAAATTTTCTACGGCTTTAAAGATGAAATGAATGTGCCGAAAGCATTAATGCAAGCCTATGAACAATTAGGCCTTGAATATGACTTGATGCATATCAGCTTCTTTATTTCGCGTGATCGTATTGTTCATTCTGTGGGAGACGGCATGTCGCCATGGAGAGAAAAGCTGTTTATTTCAATGCAGCGTAATACCAGTCCGGTCAGTGATTTCTATCAAATTCCAACTAACCGTGTGGTTGAGTTAGGTAGCCAAATCGAAATATAAAATTTGATGTAATAAAAAAACCAAGACATATGTCTTGGTTTTTTTATGGCTTTGATTATTGAGCTTGTGGCATAGGTGCATCTGCTGGTAACGCCCCATCTTTTGCCATTGGGTCTGCTGACTGGTTCGGGTTAGCAGCTGGCGGTGGAGTGTTCGGATCTTGTGGCGCTGGAGCCGCTTGATTCGGTGCAGGTGGCACTGCATCAGTAGGTGCAGCTGGAGGAGCCATTTCACCGCCCGCTGGAGGTGCTGGTGGAACATCTGCCGGAATAGGAGCACCGGTAGGCGCTGCGCTTGTTGGTGCAGCAGAAACTTGCTGTACTTGTCCGCTATTGACCAAATCGCTAATAGAACCTGGTTGGCCGTTGACGGTTGTAGTCACTTTTACTTTAGATAAGCTTTCTAAAGTATCACCTGGCTGGACTGCTGGTTCAGCCAAAGCAGCCATACTACACAATCCTGTGATTACGCCAATACCAATAATCTTTGAATGGATCATTAAATGGACTCCGATTATATTTTTATCCAAATTTGTGGAGCTAACCATGTCATAAGCTATAAGTGCATTTCAACGAAAGATACGCAATTGGCGCAATTCAATAGCCAAAGGCTCTCATAATGCCAACAGACTGTTACGTAAAACCGATTAGAGTTACAAAAAAGATGACCACGTTTTAACCATTTGAAAGATAAGCGATATACTTAAAAAAGCAGGATTGTTAAGCTGCGTGTGGACAGTGGTATTGATAGAAACATGGCAAGTAAAAAACGTAGTAAAGGTACAAATTCATTTTCTCTAAGTGAGCATTTTGGCAAGATTATTCTTGCATGTATTGCAGCTGGAAGCTTTGCAATTGCTTTCGGCAGTGAAAAGATTTCACAGTGGTTTTCGCCTTTAAGTACTAACTCGACTTGTCTTAACCAGTTTTATCGTGAAGTTCCGCCTGCGTTAAATAAAGAAAGCTTAAAAAAAGACAGCTATCCGCTGTGCTTTAACGGTTTTAATGTCCTCTATTCAGGCATTTCTAAAACACCATTATGGTCGGCCGAGCATTTAGATGCAGAACGTTTAAGTGTCAAAATTAAACGTGAAGATAACTTCCATGAAGAAACGCGTGTTCCTCAAAAGCATCGGGCACTTTTAAGTGACTACCGTGGTTCAGGGTATGACCGTGGTCATATGGCACCGAATGGCGATATGCCAAATAAAGAATCACAGTCTGATAGTTTCTCGCTCAGCAACATGGTGCCGCAAGCGCCTAAAAATAACCAAGAAGTCTGGCGTAAACTTGAAGAAGCAACCCGTGCTATTGTCACCAAGCAAAAACAAGATGTATATGTCGTGACAGGACCTGTTTTTGAGGGTAAACGTCTCAAAACGATTGGGCAGGGTGTGATTGTACCTACCGCAGTTTATAAAGCGGTGTATATGCCAAAAACTGGCGCTATTGGGGCTTACTACGCACCTAACAATAACTCGCAGCAAGTGAAGGTAGTGAGTGTTTGTTATATAGAAGAAAAGCTTGGTATTAACTTATTTCCACAGCTTACAGAACAGCAAAAACGTAACGTTTATCGCTTACCGTTAACTGCTAGCCAAGTTAAACCTAACCAAAAGCTCGACTATTTGCATTGGGATGGTGAAAGCCAGTGCGAACAAGACCTAAGCGCAGAACAAATTCAAGCGTTACAAGACCAATTTAAAAAGCAAAAAACTGGTTCTTCTGAACCGATGGAAGCAAAAGTTCCAAGTATTGATGAAGAAACTAGAAATGCCATTGTGAAACAATTGGTTGAAGCCTTGGTGAACTATTTCTTGCAGATAATGAAATAAGACGCTTCTAGCACTGTTGTGAAGGCTGAAACGATACAATAAGATGAACAGACAGATCTGTCTGTTCATCTATTTATTCGAATAAGGATAATAATAATGTTTGCCTCGATGTTTCTTTTTTCTTTTGCAATGTCGATTACACCCGGTCCCGTCAATACAGTTATTTTATCGACCAGTTTAAATCATGGTTTAAAAAGATCACTTCCCTATATTTCAGGTGCCACCATTGGCTTTACCTTACTTTTGATTTTTATGGCCTTTGGTCTTCAAAGTGTATTAACTCAATTTCCAGTTGTCTTAAAAATTCTTGCAGTTTGTGGAACGCTCTTTGTGTGCTATATCGGCATAAAAATTATTCTTTCTGCTGCCAATATTTCAATTTCAAGTGCACCTGTAGGGCACATGCTTATTCCCAATTTTAAAGATGGTTTCTTATTACAGTGGCTTAACCCAAAAGCGTGGTTGGCTTGTGTGTCGGGTATTACCATGTTTACTAGCATTGAAAACCCGCAGTCGTTGCCGATCTTTATTATTATTTATTTCTTCACATGCTATGCATGCTTGTTCTTTTGGGGACTATGTGGCGATAAATTTTCAGTGGTACTGAATCAGGGCAACCGTTTGAAATATTTTAATATCCTGATGGGCGCCTTCTTAATTTTGTCGGCACTTTTAATTTTGATTGATTTTTTTTAAATTGGTCGTATTACACTGTGAAGATATAACAACGAGATAACAGCTATGTTTAAGCCATTTGAAAAGGGTACTGAGTCTTCTTCAATTGAAGATTTAACATTAGAAAATGATGTCGATTGCGTGAGTATTTATGGCAATTTGCAAATCACTAAAGACAAAGTCGGGTTAGAGCAGGCAAAGGCATTGCAGAGTTTTTTAAACGATATAGTTGCAGCTTTGGAAAAAGAAGAATTGCCTGAGAAAATTGAACGTCCAGCTGAACAAGAAATTAATAATCCGTTTTTGTAATAAATATATTTTACTCAATTTGCTATCGCGACGGCGGCACGGATGCCGCCTGTTTCACTGCGTTACATGGAAGTAACGTCAGTGAAACGAATGAGTTTTGTCACTTTTGCTCACTCAAAAGCGAGGCATTACCTATATAACTACAACTTGAGTGACCGTGGTATTTGCGGTTGTGCAGTTAATCCTTATCCCCAGCAACTACCTTATAAATAATCGCCCCAATCACAGCCCCTAAAATCGGTGCTACCCAGAACAACCACAACTGACTTAAAGCAGCCGTTTCAGCAAAGAACGCAACACCTGTACTACGTGCTGGGTTTACCGATGTGTTCGTAACCGGAATACTGATTAAGTGAATGAGTGTTAAGCCTAAACCAATCGCGATAGGAGCGAAGCCAGCAGGCGCACGGCGGTCAGTTGCTCCTAAAATAATGATTAAGAAGAAAGCAGTAAGAACCACTTCAATAATGAAAGCAGAACCTAAACCAAATTTATTTGGTGATAAGTCACCAAAACCATTGGTTGCAAACCCGCCAACACCACTAAAGCCTGCTTGGCCTTGAGCAATAATATAAAGAACAAATGCAGCAGCAGTCGCACCAACCACTTGCGCAACAATATACGGAATTAAATCTTTAACATCGAAGCGGCCACCGACCCAAAGGCCAACACTTACCGCGGGATTGAAATGTCCACCTGAGATATGCCCTAGAGCATAAGCACCTGTGAGTACGGTTAAACCAAAGGCAAGGGCTACACCTGCAAAGCCAATACCAAGTTCAGGGAAAGCTGCGGCTAAAACTGCGCTACCACAACCACCAAAGACTAGCCAAAACGTACCTAAGAATTCAGCAAAATATTTATTCATTGTGATTACTCATCTATTGATCTATTTTTTAATTAATGTGAAATACGTCACAAAAAATTAAGCATGTGACTATATGAAATTTTTGTTTTCAGTGTTGTTTTAATCAAGAAAAGATTTGTAAGTTTTGGTTGGTTATTCTTTGTTTAAAAATTGATCTCTCCACTGTTGTGGTGTTTGTTTGGTCCAATGTTTAAATGCTCTTTGGAAGGCACTTTGTTCTGAATAACAAAGTAAAAGCGCAATCTCTTGTAGGCTCAAATGCGGATCTTTTAAATATTCGGTTGCTAGCATAAACCGCACTTGTTGAACGCGCTCTTGAAAGGTGGTGTTTTGTTGTTGTAAATGTCTTTGGAGCTGTCGAACCGATAGGCCTAATTGAGCTGCAATATATTCAATTTGATACTGATTCTTTTGCAGACCAGTCAAAATTGAATGCTGTAAACGCTGATCGAGTTGGGTTGAATTGGGTAACTGTTCTAAAAGTGCTTGAGCCTGCTGAACTAATAGCTGCTGTAAGGTGTGGTCTGCACTACTAAGCGGCTTGTGAATTTCGGTAATGGGTATAAGTAACTCTGTACGGGGCTGGCTAAAACGAACGGGACATTGAAAGTACTGCTCGTAAACTCTGATATTTTTAGGGGCAGCATTTAAGAAACGTACTTCATGTAACTGCACATCTTCATGAGACATAAAAAGACGTAAGAATTGAATCACCAGTGCAATCGCGATTTCATCGGTAAGCTGGGTAGGGTGTAACTCTGGTGCCTCCCAACGAATAGAACCATATCTCCCTTGTAGCTCAACCACTAATGGGCTCCCGTCATAAATCAGACGGTGAAAGTCATGGTAACGAATTAAGGCTTCACCTAAGTTATCGCAAGAAAGAGCAAGGTAGGCAATAATGCCTAAATGTTTGGGTTGTACATATTTGGCAATTTCTAGCCCTAAACCCGGCTTCGGGTCTAGTTTATAAATCACTTCTAATAGGTCGCGCCAAACCACATAGTCAAAGCGTTCCAGATTTTGGATTTGTTCTAATTGTTCAGGAATAGCTAACTCATTGGCTTCGCAATAAGCTTTTAATAAGTGCCCCAGTCCTCCATATACCGAGCCTGTATAATTTTTTAATTGTGGCATCCTTGACCACCTCTTTCTTGTCGTGATTTGTCAATGAAACCATAAATTCTGGTCAATACCTAGCATAACGAATTTTATATGCTGAATAAAAAGAAAAAGGAGTAAAGCGATGTTAAAAGGGTTTATTGCCGGAATTGCAGTTGCCAATGCATTTGAATGGGTGGCACACAAATATATTTTGCATGGTGTGCACCGTGCCGGACAACCGCGCTATAGCCCAGTGCCGAAAAGTATGGAGTCGCATTGGGCACACCATCGTGAAGTCCGTAAACAACAGTTTCATGATGATTGTTATGTTGAGGGCGTTGGAAACTGGCGAACCAAAAATGAGTTAATTTCACTTGCCGTGGTGGCAACCGTTTCAAGTGCAATTTTCTACCCCTTTTCAAAAGGTATGGCACTTGCAGCTTGGTACAGTGCTGGTAATTATTACTATATTCATCGCCGTGCACATTTAGAGCCTGACTGGGCAAAGCGTAAAATTCCGTGGCATTACGACCACCATATGAACTCTAACCAAGATGCTAATTGGTGTGTGACCAAACCTTGGTTTGACTATGTAATGGGAACACGTGTGGTGTCTTCGGCAGATTTAAAAGAACAAAATCCTTTGGGGATACGGTTACCTACTGCGCTTGCTAGGCCACTCTCTCAAGCTGTAGAAAAAATCTTTCCAGCAAAATGGGTCGAGAAAAAAGAACAGCCTAAACTTGTTAGTGATGTAAATGCGATAGAAGGTGCTGCATAAAAAATTAAAGGGGCATATTGCCCCTTTAAATATAAATAAGCTTACAAGCGCATTTCGATACCTTGTTCAGCCAAATATTGTTTAGCTTCTGGAATCGTATATTGGCCAAAGTGGAAAATACTTGCTGCCAATACTGCATCGGCGCCACCCTGTAAAATACCATCTGCAAGGTGTTGTAAGTTACCTACACCGCCTGAGGCAATCGTTGGAATGGTCACGCGGTCATTAATAGCACGCATTAACGCAATATCGTAACCTGCTTTAGTACCGTCGGCATCCATACTGGTAATGAGTAACTCGCCCGCACCGTAGTCAGCCATTTTTACAGCCCATTCAATGGCATCAATACCCGTTGGTTTACGGCCACCGTGAGTAAAGATTTCCCATTTGTTGTCACCAGTTTTTTTGGCATCGATCGCAACCACAATACATTGTGCGCCAAAGTGCTGAGAAGCTTCTTGAACAAATTCAGGGTTAAATACGGCAGCCGAGTTAATACTCACTTTATCTGCACCTGCATTTAATAATGCGCGAATATCTTCAACCTTACGTACACCACCACCGACAGTTAATGGCACAAATACAGTCTCGGCCATACGTTCAACAGTACGGTAAGTGGTATCGCGTCCATGATGTGTAGCGGTAATGTCTAAGAAAGTAATTTCGTCTGCACCTTGTTCGTTATAGCGTCGTGCCACTTCAACAGGGTCGCCCGCATCACGAATATCGAGGAATTGAACGCCTTTAACTACGCGTCCGTTATCAACGTCTAGGCAAGGAATAATACGTTTAGCAAGCATAGCTTTTTCCAAAAATAATCGCCGTTGGTGAAAGTTCCTACACAGGCGCTACACCTTCATGGAGGGAAGAGGTATTCTATCAAACTTCACAGATGTTTTTTGCAGGTTTTCCATGTCGGTTTATACCCCGTTGAGTTTAGATGAAGTTCGCACCTTTGCTGCACCTTATGGATTAGAGGTGTTGGAGCTGAACCCAATTCAGGGAGGTATTCAAAACACCAATTATTTTCTGGTTGATGTAAACCGCAAACAATATGTACTCACCGTGTTTGAAGAGTTAGATGCACAAGGTGCAGGCGAGCTTATTCCTGTGCTTGAGCAATTAGGTACTCATGATGTACCCGTTGCTGTGCCATTAAAGCACAGCGGCCAAGCGGTTCACTTCATTGCGGGTAAGCCTGCACAAATTGCACCACGTTTAATGGGACACCATCCCATGCAAACGACAGTAGCCCAAGTTGCTGCAATTGCAGATGCACAGGCGAAGCTACATGTAGCTTTACAAGATTTTCCGCTTGAACGCGAATATCGCCGTGATCATCAATACTGGACAGGTGTTGCAGAGCAGCTTAAACCAAATATGACTCAAGATGACCAAACGTTACTTGAGCAGGTTTATCAAGCCTTTAATGCGAAAACAGCGCAGTATTCAAATCGACCGACAGGTTTTATTCACTCAGATTTGTTCCGTGACAATACTTTGTTTGAAGGCGAGCAACTACAAGGTATTCTAGATTTTTACGAGTTAAATCAAGATGAGTTGCTGTTTGATATTGCGATTACCATTAATGATTTTTGTACCGAATATCCAGCAGCGCATTTAAACTCAGACAAAGTCGACGCTTATTTAGAGGCATACCAAAAAGTTCGTGCGCTGACTTCAGATGAACTTGAATGTTTAGATGTATTCTTGGCAATGGCGGCTTGCCGTTTTTGGTCAATGCGTTTGCAAGTTGCTCAAAAAAATAAAGAAGAAGGACGTACTGGCGATGACATCTTGCAAAAAGACCCGCAAGAAATGCGAGCAATGATGCAAGACCGTTTAAGCCATGTAAAAGCATAAAAGGGAATAAAGATGCGAGATCAGGGGCGTTTAGTCGAATGGTTCGACGAAAAGGGTTATGGCTTTATTCAGCCGGATGATGCTGAAAAAGAGCGAGTCTTTTTGCATATCAAAGATTTTGCACGCCCCGGACCTCGGCCAATTATTGGTTGTGCACTGGAATATCTGGTAATCCTTGATGAACGAGGCCGTTTTCGTGCTCAGCAGGTCACTTATTTAAAGGCATCTCAAACCCGTAAGGCTTTAAAACCTGCAAAAACACAATCTTCTTTTCAGGCCAGCCCATGGTCTGCTATGCAAATGGGAATTGTGTTTTATTTCGTTTTAATGGGCATTATGAGTTTTATTCATATTTTGCCGGCTTATACCTTATTGTTTGTCTTAATGATGAATGTGTTGAGTTACTGGCTATATTCACAAGATAAAGAAGCAGCGCAATTGGGCAATCGCCGTGTTCCTGAGCAGACTTTGCACATTGTCAGTTTCTTAGGGGGATGGCCAGCTGCGTGGTGGGCACAACAAAAACTGAGACATAAAACACAAAAACAACCATTTCGTAAGATTTATTTTTGTACCATATTCTTTCATTTACTTTTGATTTTGTGGCTAATTTCTCCTTTAAACGTTTTGCGGGGATCATAAAAGTAAATTGTTTTATTAAACTTGAGAGGTATAAAAATGAATAGTTCTATCGACCAAGATCCAAATCGTACTTTAACACTTATTTTATATGTACTTTATATTGTTGCCATTTTTACAGGCGGCTTACTTGCGATTATTGCTTTAATTATTAACTATGTAAAACGCTCTGATGTGCAAGGTTCAATTTTTGCGAGCCACTTTACATGGCAAATCAGAACATTCTGGTGGTACTTGGCTTGGAATATTATTGCCTTTTTGCCGTTTATTTTCTTGTTCTTCACGGGTGAAAATACCGATTTATTTGCAGGCGTTGCTATTTCATCGACTGTATTCTGTGTGGGTGTTATCGCGGCAGCATGGATCTGGATTGTATATCGTGCAATTCGTGGCTTGATTGCGCTAAATGATAACCGTCCGATGTATCAACCTTAATAAATAAAAAAGAGAGCGTTAAGCTCTCTTTTTTATTCTCGAACTCTTTTGTTTTTCTTAATAGGCAGCTTAATTTTTAACTCACTGACTAAAACACCTAACACCACTAAAGCACCCCCAAAAAGGGCAATAACTGGTAAACGCTCACCTGCAATTCGACCAATAATGCCTGCCCAAACAGGTTCTCCTGCATAGATAATTGCAGCACGCGAAGGGTCAACCACACGTTGAGCCCAGTTCATTACAAATTGAATGAGTGCACTTGCTAAGCCTAATGCGACAGCAATGAGTACTAGAGGCCATGAAAATGCTGGAATTGTATGTTCACCTACTATAGGCATAATGGCAAAAGAAAGTAGAGAGGCGACACCAAGTTGAATAATGGTGACGCGACGCAAATTTACCTTTCCAGCAAAGTAGCTAATAAAAATAATTTCTAAGGCAATCGCAATGGCGCCGAGCACTGTTAAAAGCTGTCCAAAATTCAAGGAAATTTGCTTAAAACCATTACCCGTCAATAAAACAAGGCCAGTAAAAGCAAGAGCTGCTCCCACCCAAGTCATGATATGTGGAGTTTTTCTAAATATGAGCCACATTAAAATAGGAACAAGCGGAACATAAAGCGCCGTTAAAAAAGCTGATTCACTACTCGGAATAGTTTGCAGGCCGATTGTCTGCGTGCCATAGCCAGCTGCAATGACAAGGCCAATTACACTGCCAGCGCCCAAGTCTTTTAATGTAACGCCTTTCATGCTCTTTAATGAAATAAGTAATAGCGTTAAGGCAGCTACGGCAAAACGGCAGCCGACAAAAAACATAGGTGATGAAAAATTCAGTGCGTACTGCACAGTAAGAAATGTTCCACCCCAAATGACCGTAATCAAAATGAGAGCTAATTGAGGAACTTTGCTTGAACTCAGATAAGTTGGTGACATACTCAAACTAAAGGGAATTGTGCAATATACTGCACATATTGCGCTATTCTTCTGTTTTGTGCAATATATTGCTCAAATTTTCTTTATTCATCTATTTTATGAGCCAGTCGAGTAGCGTTTTACAACATGTAGGCACAAATATCCGTTCATTAAGAGATGAGCGCAGTTTAAGCCAACAGGACTTGGCTGATCGGGCAGGTGTAAGTAGACGTACCATTGCTGCTTTGGAAACAGGCCAAGTCAACATTAGCTTAGCTAAACTCGATGCGATTGCGGCAGTGTTGGGAGTAGATTTTAGAACAATTGTGAGTGCGCCTGAGCTAAAAGAACATGGCCTAGTAAATGCACTCGCTTGGCAAGGTGAAAAGGAAGAAAGCAAAGCAACTTTTCTTGCTTCAGTTCCTTCCCGTTCTCAAGTTGAACTTTGGACATGGTCTTTGGCTGTTGGGGAGTCTTATGTTGCCGAAGCCGATGCCGAAGGATGGCAAGAACTGATTTATGTGTTAGAAGGCGAATTGACCATACAATTTACAGACAGCTCAAAAACCATTGCGGCTGGTTCATCTTTTATTTTTGCCAGTTCAGTGACTTATACCTGTATCAATAGCGGTAGCCAAGTACTTAAATTTATTCGTAATGTGGTTTATTGATTCGAAATATATTTTCATATCAGCAATAAAAAAGAGCCTAAAGCGGCTCTTTTTTACATCTTAAAAATTAAAGACGGTTTTCATCTAACAAAAGCTGAGCTTCACGAAGGTTTAAAGTACCTTCATAAATTGCACGGCCTGTGATCGCGCCTAAAATGCCCGGTTGGCCTTTTAAGTTACGAACGTCATCAAGGTTGGTTACACCACCTGAAGCAATGACTGGTAAGCCTGAGTATTGAGCCAAGTTTACAGTTTGCTCAACATTTACACCTTGCATCATGCCGTCACGCGCAATGTCCGTGTAAACAATGCTAGACACGCCTGCATCTGCAAAGCGTTTTGCTAAATCAGTTGCTTTCACATCAGTAACGTTTGCCCAACCGTCAGTTGCAACCATGCCATTCATGGCATCAATACCGACAATGATGTGGCCTGCAAAACGTTTACAAGCTTCTTCTACAAATTCAGGCTCTTGAACGGCTTTAGTACCGATAATGACAAACGTCACACCAGCTTCCAAATAGTGTTCAATGGTTTCTAATGAGCGGATACCGCCACCAATTTGAATTGGTAATTCTGGCTGAGCTTTTGCAATCGCTTCAACAACAGGTTTATGAATAGGCGTACCTGCGAAAGCACCATTCAAATCGACCAAATGCAAACGTCGTGCGCCTTCATTTACCCAATGCTGGGCAGTTGCAACCGGATCGTCAGAGAAAACGGTATCGTCTTCCATACGCCCTTGTTTTAAACGCACACATTTACCATCTTTCAGGTCAATTGCTGGAATGATTAGCATGCTTTCGCTCCTTGCTTCATCATGTTTATGAAATTGTGCACATCTTAGCAAAGTATTGATCAATCGCTAAGCCTTAGAAAAGACTTTTATAACTTTACCCTTGAAGTGCGGTTTGAATTTTTTCAGAAATATGGATCGGTAATACTTTTCTTTTTTTAAGCTCGAGAAATACCAATAGGGCAGCATAGGCGTCAGCAGCTGCATAACTGATTTGTTGTGAAGTAAGCGGTTTTCGTGCCCAATTTGAAGTTCCAACTTTCTTCGACTTGGCAAGATACTGACCAAGTAATAGTGCTACGGCTTTTTGTACACCCATTTGTTGTTTAAAGCCAAAATGGCTAAAACCTTTAGCAAGGTCAATGCAGCTTTCAAGCTCTATGCCTTTTTTATGAAAAATATGCTTATCATTTTTAAGCCCAAACCCGACTTTAATTTGCTTCTGGTTAGATAAAATGGGCTGCAAGAATTTTAAAGTCGATGAATTGACATGAAATAAATAGGCTTTGTGTTCTGTAGCCAGCTGAATCAAATGCGGGCCAGTTGATACTTCACCTACCTGAAAAGTAGGTTTAGATTCAGAATCAAATCCTAAAAAGGTCGCTGCTTTTAATTCTTCTTCAATAGTTTTGCATTGCTCGCCATTTTCAATCACCACAATATTTTGATGGTTAAGATTTTCAAAAGGAGGGAGCTGCTGAATAGAAGTTTTATCAAGAAGGGCAGAGGCTTCAGACATATTTAACAGCGTACAAATGAATAGGGCTATTCACTTTATATATGAATAAAGCCTAGAGAACTAGGCTTTATGTACATCTTAAAAAATTATTCAGACTGAGATGGGCTACCAATTACAATACTTTCGCTTTTCTCGACATAACCTTCATAGGTTGGAGCCATAATTACGGCAATAACACCAAAAATTAATGCAAGCGGAATAAGCACAATATAAATCCAGCCTAAAACACGCTCCCAGCTTGGCGTTGGACGCTTAGGTCCATAATCATTAGGACCTTCAGTTCCTTTTGCACAGAATAAATAAATGGCAAGGCCAATATTCACGACTGGTACTAGCATCAGTAAAGAGAGCCACCCTGTATTATTGCGGTCATGCAAACGGCGGATGGTAAATACGAAGTTAATATAAATACCGACTATATAAAGAATTGCTATACAGATTAAGCCAGGCGTAGAAAAGTCTGGGGCACCTTCAGGGTTTGTAAAACCAAAAGTAAACATAATAAGTAGAATGGCGGTAACAAGGACTAGCGTAAATAAGAATGTCCAAGCTGCATAAGAGAGTCGTCCAAAACGACCATTTGCCTTAAACGGTGAATTCATTGTGTTTATCCTAATCATTTGATTTTATTTAAAAGTATAAATATTCAATATTTTGTTGAATAAAATATCATTCTATAAATGATTGGTTATTATTATAAATAAAAAAACAGATCAGGCTATCTTGACCTGATCTGTTTTAGTTTTTGAATCGAATTAAATATTCCATTCCACAAAGTTTTTCAGTAACTGCAAACCAGCAGTGTGACTTTTCTCTGGGTGGAATTGAGTCGCGAATAAATTATCTTTGTGAATTGCTGTGCAGAAGTTCACGCCATACTCACATGTAGCAGCCACAAGATTTTCATCTTTAGGTTCAACATAGTAGCTGTGTACAAAGTAGAAGCGAGCATCTTGTTCAATGTTGTTCCACATCGGGTGACTTGGGTCCATTTGATGAACTTGGTTCCAGCCCATGTGTGGGACTTTTAAACCTTCCATTTGAGGAAAGTGTTTTACTACCCCGTCAAAAATACCTAAGGCATCTACACCGCCGTTTTCTTCTGAGCTTTGTAGTAGTGCCTGCATGCCTACGCAAATTGCAAGAACAGGTTTATTAAAAGCTGCTTTGCGTACAACTTCATCAATACCTGCTTCACGCATGCCTTGCATACAGTCACGCATTGCCCCAACACCAGGGAAAACAATTTTATCGGCTTGTGCAATTAATGTTGGATCATTTGTCACATCGACGGTTGCACCTACATATTCAAGTGCTTTAGCGGCTGAGTGCAGATTACCCATGCCATAATCAAGCAATGCGATACGTGTCATTAGAGGCTACCTTTTGTCGATGCAATCGTGTTTTCAGCACGTGGATCAATTTCACATGCCATACGTAAAGCACGAGCTAGTGCTTTAAATACACTCTCGATTTGATGGTGGCTATTTTTACCTTTCAAGTTATCGATGTGTAAGGTCATAAGCGCATGGTTTACGAAACCTTGGAAAAACTCGGAAAATAAATCTACGTCAAAGGTACCAATGCGCGCACGAGTAAATGGAATATCCATAAATAAACCCGGACGACCAGACAAATCTACAACCACACGAGATAAAGCTTCGTCTAATGGCGCGTAAAAATGTCCATAACGACGTAAACCTTTTTTATCACCTAAAGCTTGTGCAAAAGCTTGTCCAAGCGTGATACCGCAGTCTTCTACGGTATGGTGATCATCAATCTCTAAGTCTCCATCACAATGAATATCGATATCAAATAAGCCATGTCGCTTGATTTGATCAATCATATGGTCTAAAAATGGAACTCCGGTGTTTAGTGTGCCTTGACCAGTACCATCGAGATTTAAACGAACTCGAATTTTGGTTTCATTGGTATTTCTAACCACTTCACTGATACGTTGCGTCATGGACACGTTCCTCAAAAAACGTCAAAAATGATTGGATGTTAACGACAATTTCGCTGTGACGAATTCGTGACAGTATCATAGTTTGCTCAGGAGGGTTAATCAATGCCTATTACCGTACATGCTTATAGTTCTCTAGATAATTCAGAGATCCGCGATCAGCTTGAGCGACTGTATGACACAAGTCCGGAGTTTGGTGACGGGCACGATGCGATTGAACAACTTGAACAAGATTTACAACAGTATACCACGCTATACACTGCCGAATTTAACACCAAAATTATAGGTGCAATCTGGTGTTCAGGACAAGGTGAAAGCAAGGTGCTTGAATATATAGTTGTACACCCTGCAAATCGTGGACGCGGAGTAGCAGAGCGTCTAGTTGAAGAAGCTTGTCGTATAGAAGAAGCAAAAGGCGTTAAAATTTTTGAGCCAGGTTGTGGTGCAATTCATCGCTGCTTAGCTCATATTGGTAAATTGCATAGCTAAAAATCTATTTTTACGACACTTGTGATTTAAAATTAAACACTTGTTACAAAAAATGCGGAAGTTGCTTGACGTCCTCCTATAAACATTGTTTAATACGCCCACTTCGGCGTGATAGCTCAGTTGGTAGAGCAACGGATTGAAAATCCGTGTGTCCCCAGTTCGATCCTGGGTCTCGCCACCATTATTTGTGTTTTCAATCCCTGATCCCATCAGGGATTTTTTTTGAGTATAAAAAATACTCATTTAAATCAAAAACTCAGGATAATTGTTGACTATTGTTCTGAGATACGGCTTAATACAGGCCATCGGCGTGATAGCTCAGTTGGTAGAGCAACGGATTGAAAATCCGTGTGTCCCCAGTTCGATCCTGGGTCTCGCCACCATATTCGAAAAAGCCCCATACATTATGTATGGGGCTTTTTTCATGCCTGTTTATTTAATAAAAATATTAAGACCTTACCTGTGTATAAATCTCATTTTATCCACAAGCAAAGAGGGTTATCCCCAATATTGCCTTAACTTTCTAAAAATGGCTCAACTGAAAACTTGTCTCTAATCGTGAGGGCTATCATTAATCAGCCGTTTTCCTAAACACACGGCTTCTACTTCGTCGTAACCGAGTTGTTCGTAAAAGTTCAACACATTCAAATTGTCTTTACGGACGAGTAATTGTAGTTTTGGGCAGCCACGAGCGATGAGGCGCTTCTCAAGCTGCTGAACAAGCGCTGTAGCGATTCCTAGGCGTTGTTGGTGGGGGTGAACAGCCAGATAATTAATCCAGCCTCTATGGCCGTCGTAGCCGCCCATAAGCGTGCCAATCAGTTGCTCATCCTTAATAGCAACGAGGAATAAATCGTCCTGCTGCGAAACTTTCCTGAAAATATCCGTTTCAGGGTTATTCCAAGGGCGAGTTAGGCCACAGCTTTCCCATAGATTGACCACATCATCCAGATCTGCATTTGTAAATTGGCGAATAATGAACATATGGATTTCTACTTTTTGTTTTGATGTATTGAAAAGATAAAATAAAAATTCGAACTTGAGCAGTAGTTTGTGAATAATTTACACAAATAAAAAAGCACCCCCGTAGGAGTGCTTAAATTAGAAGTATGGCTTAAGCTGATTTTGCAACTGGTGTTGGTTGAAGCATTTGGCCTGTTTCTTCGAAGTTTGCATGCCAAGACAATGCTTCACGAAGTAAGTGAGGTGTATGTCCGCCTTTAGCACATGCACGATCAAAGTAGTCATTTAATGCATCACGGTAAAGCGGGTGTACGCAGTTGTCGATAATAGCGCGAGCGCGTTCACGAGGTGCTAAACCACGTAAGTCTGCTAAACCTTGCTCTGTCACTAAAATATCAACGTCGTGTTCACTATGATCAACGTGACTCACCATTGGCACGATAGAAGAAATATCGCCGCCTTTAGCGATTGATTTGGTTACAAAGATTGCCAAGTGCGCATTACGAGCGAAGTCACCTGAACCACCAATACCGTTCATCATTTTAGTACCGCACACGTGAGTTGAGTTCACGTTACCGTAAATATCAAACTCAAGTGCAGTATTAATACCGATAATACCTAAACGACGTACAAGCTCAGGGTGATTAGAAATTTCTTGTGGACGAAGCACTAATTTGTCTTTGTAAGCTTCGATATTACCAAAAACTTTTTCACCACATTTTGCTGAAAGCGTAATTGAACTACCAGAAGCAAATTTCATTTTGCCTGCATCAATTAGTTCAAAAGTACAGTCTTGTAGTACTTCTGAGTACATGATGAGGTCTTCAAAATTAGAATCTTTTAAACCTGTTAGTACAGCGTTTGCAATTGAACCGATCCCTGCTTGGAGTGGACCAAGGTTCTTCGGTAAACGACCTTCAGCCACTTCTTTTTCAAAGAATGCGATAAGGTGATTGGCAATGCCTTGAGTCTCATCATCTGGAGGAGTGACTGTCGATGGAGAGTCATGTGTATCGTTAAAGACAATACCAACAATTTTCGAAGGATCGATTTGGATAGCTGTTGTACCAATACGTTCATCCACTTTTGTTAATGGAATTGGTGTGCGTGTTGGACGGTAAGTTGGAATATAGATATCGTGCAAACCTTCAAAGCTTTCGCTTAAAGAAGTGTTGATTTCAACAATTACTTTTTCGGCAAAAATCGCAAAACTTGCAGAGTTACCAACAGAAGTTGTTGGAATAATGCCACCATCTTCAGTAATCGCAATTGCTTCAATGACCGCAACATCTGGACGTTTAAGTTGCTGGTTACGCATTTGCTCAACAGTTTCTGACAAGTGTTGGTCAATAAACATGACTTCGCCGTTGTTAATTGCGCGGCGCAAAGTGTTATCCACTTGGAATGGCATACGACGAGATAAAACACCTGCTTCCGTGAGTTGTTTGTCTAAGTCATTACCTAAGCTAGCACCCGTAATTAACGTGATTTTTAACGGATTCTTTTTTGCAAGCTCTACAAGTGCTTGTGGAACAGCTTTAGCTTCACCGGCACGAGTAAAACCACTCATACCAACGGTCATTCCATTTTCGATGAATTGCGCAGCTTGTTCAGCACTGATGACCTTGTCATGAAGAGAAGCTAGGCGAATACGACTTAAAGACATTGGACATCCTCAATATTGTCAAAACATACCGGATTTTAGCTATGAAAAAATGAAAAGTGCATAGGTGTTAGGCTAAGGTCTAATTTTTTAAATAAATGTGGGTATAACTTATTTTTATGATTTTTAATATATTGATTATTATTAGCTTTTTTGAGGTTTAAAATAGCGCTTTAAATGTTCAATTGCTCAAATTAAAAGCGCTCACTTAAAGTTTGTTTGATTTTTTCTAAAGGATTGTGTGTTGTATTTTCTTCAGGGGCGGGTTTTGGAATTGGTAAAGAAATAATAACCTCTAAACCGCCTTGTTCACGATTGTGAATCTGTATTTCACCTTGGTGAATATCGACAATACGTTTAACAATGGCAAGACCCAAACCGCTTCCCTGAATCGTTCTAGCCGAGTTGCCTCTTACAAAAGGCTGCATTAATTCTTCAATTTGATCTTCTGGAATGCCTTCACCATGGTCAGCAACCGTAATTAAAATATGTTCATTTTCAACCTTTGCACTGAGTTCGATCGGTTCAGCACCATAACGCTTTGCGTTATTAATGAGGTTGGCAATAAGTCGTTTTAAAGAGAGACTGCGTGCAGGAATGATAGGAACATCCTGCATGTTAAAGCGAATATCAAGGGGTTTAAACTGAACCACCAATTCTTGTAAAAGAATATTGATATTAGTGTCTTTTAATTCCTCATCTGAACCATCGCGCATATATGAGATGAACTGATTTAGAATCGCATCCATATCATCTACGTCATAAACCAGACCTTCACGTAGAAACTCATCAGGTAGCATTTCTGCAGTTAAACGAATACGTGTAAGGGGAGTCCTTAAATCATGTGAAATTCCCGCTAGCATGATTCGTCTTTCACGCTCCGTTTGTTCAAGCGTATATACCATACGGTTAAATGCTTGGTTTACTTGGCGAATTTCTAAAGGGCCATGGTTAGTATCTAAATAAGGTGCAGTTCCAGACTTACTGTATTCGTTGGCAGCATTTTGCAAACGACGTAATGGTCGGTTCATTTGTCGAACCAAAATTAAAATAATGATGGCCGAAACTAATGGGACACCCACAACCCAGCCTACCAGTAGCTCGGGGCTATAGTTGGCATAGGTTTTTAAAGGTTCACGAACCCAGTTACCATGCATTTCTGGCGTTTGAATCCAGATACGTGGGCTAGGTTTAAATTGGAAATAGACAGTAACGTCTTTTGCGCCAATTTCATTTGCCAGTTTTTGCTCAACTTGGTTGGTAAAAAACTCGGCAATAATTTTATCGCGGACACTTGGATATTCTTTGGGGTTCGTGACATATTCAATGCCAACCCGATTGCGTAACCATGTGTCGACGTCAACTTCGCTATCGCGATGAAAAATACGAATATTAGGGTTATTTACCAGTTCTAGTTCAACTGCTAGATAGCGTGCATGTTGCTGAATTTCAGGTAAATAGAGGGTTCGCCAAAAAAACCACAATGACATAAATAAGCTAAAGAGTACCACCAGCAGTACCAAAATTGTGGTACGCATGGCCGCAGAACGTGGCTTAATCTTATCGAGAAAACGTTCCCATCGGGTCCGTTTACGCTCTGAGTACGCAACGTAGTCGGTAAAGGTTTGCGGTGGTATTGGCTCTAAACTCACTCTATTTTATCTCAAGCTTATTCAGCACCATCCGGAACAAACACATAGCCTACGCCCCATACAGTTTGAATGTAACGTGCGCGTGCCGGGTTATCTTCAATTAAGCGGCGTAGACGAGACACTTGAACATCAATAGAACGTTCCATTGCACCCCATTCACGGCCACGAGCCAAGTTCATGAGCTTGTCGCGTGTTAAAGGTTCACGTGGATGCTGTACCAAAGCTTTTAATACGGCAAATTCACCTGTAGTCAATGTAACGATTTGACCCTCACGAGTCAGTGTACGTGTAGATAAATCTAGAGACCATGGACCGAAGCTAACCACTTCAACTTGTTGGCTTGGCGCACCCGGAACTTCACGTACCTGACGACGCAATACTGCGCGAATACGTGCTAAGAGTTCATTTGGATTAAATGGTTTTGGTAAATAGTCATCTGCGCCGGCTTCAAGACCAGCAATACGGTCAGAGTCACTACCACGTGCAGTTAACATGATAATTGGAGTATCAATATTTGACTGACGTAAACGACGACAAATACTTAAACCATCTTCAACGGGCAACATAAAGTCGAGCACGATAAGTGAAAATAACTCACGTTGTAATAAACGATCCATTTGTGAGGCATCATGGGCAGTTTTTACAACAAAGCCTTTATCTTCCAAAAAACGTTGCAAGAGGGTACGTAAACGCACATCGTCATCGACCACTAAAATGCGCTCGACACGATCCGTTTCGTTATGTACGGTTTCAGGATGTTCAGCAGGTACAACTAAACTCATGATGTACTCCCTTTTAAAGTCATAATTTATATATTATTGGATCGGTTAGGCTTATTGCCAACAAGCCCTCAGTATAATGCCGATGTTCTTGTTAAGACTATGTATCAATTTGCTCAAAATTACAATTTTCGTAGGGGCTTGAAACCAAAAAACAACATCTTATGCCCATAATTTAGCAAAGCCTTAAAGAAAAACTCAAATATTTGGCTATTTACCTCTTTCTCATCGATTAAATTCTAATAAATATTTGTTTCAAATAAATTATTTTAAAAATGGGTTTTGGTTCTTAAGTTCTAACTTTTAATTTATTCATTCACGGTTTAAGTATGAGGACTTAATAATTTATTTGGAAAGATAAGAAAAACTATATTTTGAACGTCCTGGCAATGTATCAATATGTTCTTTTTCTCATAATTTATATTAAAAATTTTCTTTAATTAAAGAAGTATCTATAAATTTCATATTTTTTAAAAGGTAAAAGGCTAGCTTAAAGGCCCAAATGAGTCACAGAAAAAACTTTTTTACGGCCATAAGAATGTGAAAAATTCATAGTCAATACAAAAAAACGTTTTGAATACGCAAACAAGTGTGGATTTTATGGTCTTGGTCTTTATAATCAGTGCTTTTAAACTTTATCCTTGTGGGATCAAACACGATGACTGACTTAGTTCAGCAGTTGGCAAGTGAGCTTGCCGTACGTCCAAACCAAGTAGAAGCTGCCATCCGCTTAATTGATGAAGGTGCCAGTGTTCCATTCATTGCCCGTTACCGTAAAGAAGTAACACAAGGTTTAGATGATACGCAGTTACGCCAATTAGATACTCGTTTAGCGTATTTACGTGATTTATATGAGCGCCGTGAAAAGGTCATTCAGTCATTGCAAGAACAGAATAAATTGAATGATGACTTGTTGGCGCGGGTGAATGCAGCCGAAACAAAAAATGCTTTAGAAGAAATTTATGCGCCGTACCGTCCTAAACGTACGAGCAAATCTTTCAAGGCGAAAGAAGCGGGCCTTGGACCAATTGCCGAAAAAATTATTTCAGAACAAATTGATCCGACAGAAGCATTGGCTGGTTTTAGTCATGAAGACTATCCGGATGTTGAAAGTCAGTTAGACGCAATCCAGCATATTCTGATTGATGACTGGGCACAAAACATTCCTCTTACTACAGAATTAAAAGCGACTTTTGCAAAAACAGCAGTATTAAAAAGTACTGTTGCATCTGAAGAGAAGAAAGAAGTGGGCAAAAAGTTCCGCGATTACTTTGAATTCTCTGAAGGCCTAAACAAATTACCATCACATCGTTTATTGGCGATGTTACGTGGCCGCCAAGAAAACGTACTTGGTTTAAAAGTTGATGGTGAAGATGATGCACCACTGGCACGTATTGAAACTGAATACAACCTTGATCAGGTTCAGCCACAAACACGTCAAGATTTCTTAAAACAAACTGCAAAATTATTCTGGTTAGGTAAAGTTCGTCCTCAAATCGAGCATTCATTACTTACAGAAAAACGTCTTGCTGCTGAAGCAGAAGCAATGCAGGTGTTTGCTGAAAATCTTCGTCACTTATTGTTATCAGCGCCAGCTGGTAGCCGTACGACTTTGGGTGTTGACCCTGGTATTCGTACTGGTGTGAAACTAGCCGTAGTAAGCGAAGCTGGTGATGTACTTGCACATAGCACGATTTATCCATTTGCGCCTAAAGAAGATAAAGAAGGTTCAATTGCTGAGCTTGCACGTCTATGTCGTGAATACAATGTCGAGCTTATTGCTATTGGCAATGGTACTGCGAGCCGTGAAACAGAAGCTGTAGTAGCTGAAATGATGGCTGCAAATACAGATCTTAAATTAACTCGCGTAACCGTAAGTGAAGCAGGCGCCTCTGTTTACTCTGCAAGTGAACTTGCTGCGGCGGAACTGCCAGAGCTTGATGTTTCAATCCGTGGTGCAGTTTCTATTGCGCGCCGTTTACAAGACCCGTTGGCTGAGCTTGTTAAAATTGATCCGAAGTCGATTGGCGTAGGTCAATATCAACACGATGTGAACCAAACTGGTTTGGCAAAAACGCTTGATGCGGTTGTAGAAGACTGTGTGAATGCTGTCGGGGTAGATGTAAATACTGCTTCACCAGCAATCTTGGCTTATATTGCAGGTTTAAACAAAGCAATTGCACAGCAAATTGTTGAATACCGTAAAGAGCATGGCCGTTTTGACACACGTCAGGCACTTAAAAATGTACCGCGTCTTGGCGAACGTACTTTTGAACAGGCAGCTGGTTTCTTGCGTATCCAAAATGGTTCAGAGCCATTAGATGCATCTGCTGTTCACCCTGAAAGTTATGGTCTTGTTGAGAAAATTGTTGCAGCAAAAGCGACAACGGTAAAAGACATTATTGGCAATACCGAAATTATTCGTCAGGTTAAAGCAGAAGAGTTTGTTGATGACAAATTCGGTTTGCCAACCATTCAAGACGTTTTAGCAGAACTTGAAAAACCGGGCCGTGACCCTCGTCCAGAATTCCGCACAGCTAAATTCCGTGAAGACATTACTGAAGTTGCTCAGTTGACTGAAGGTATGCAGCTTGAAGGTGTTGTGACGAATGTGACGAATTTTGGTGCCTTTGTTGATATTGGTGTGCATCAAGATGGTTTGGTTCATATCTCTGAATTAGCCAATGAGTTCGTTTCTGACCCGCATAAAGTGGTAAAACCAGGTCAGATCGTACAAGTGCGTGTTATGCAGGTTGATGTTGAACGTAACCGTGTGAACTTGAGTATGCGTGCAGAAGGTGCGGCACCTGTGAAAGCACAGCGTCCACCGCGTCGTGAACAAAATAACGAACAGCGGTCTGAGCGTAAACCACAAGGTAAACGTCCACAACCGCGTAAAGATCAAGTTGAACGTCCGCAGCGTAGTAAGCAAGAAAAACCACAAGAGCAAAAAATTGGTGGTTTTGGTGCATTATTATTGCAAGCAGGAATTAAGGGTTCTAAATAAGAGCCTTTAGAGAACTTAAAAAAGCCTCCTAAACGGGAGGCTTTTTTATTGTTTCTAAATCGTCTTCTAAATGGCTAGTGCTATGTTTTATTAAAACCTCACGCTCATAAAGATGAGGTGAATCTTAAGATCAACAAAAACGTCGTGAAATCTACAATCAACTATACAACGTTATAGCATAACTCAACTTTAACCAGATTCAGTTGTCAGACAATATCGATAAAGCCTTGAAGTAAGTTCCTCACTTTCAGGCAGTTACATTAAAAATTGATTGTTTTTTTATATTATAAATGGTTGTTTTTATGCCGGCTTTAGAACTGAAAAATAGATTTCACGTAAACGACCTCCTTTCGGGAGTGGTCGTATTTCTCGTGGCTTTACCCTTATGTTTGGGTATTGCCTTAGCCTCAGGTGCTCCAATTATTTCTGGCATTATTGCTGGAATAGTGGGTGGAATTATTGTTGGCCTGCTGAGTGGCTCTCATATCAGCGTTTCTGGCCCAGCAGCAGGGTTGACTGCGGTCATCCTTGTACAACTCGATCAATTAGGCGGCAATTATGCCGCCTTTTTATTGTGTATTGTATTTGCAGGAATTTTACAAATTCTGTTTGGTGTATTTAAGTTGGGTTTCTTTGCCAATTTTATTCCAAACAATGTCATTTTAGGATTGTTGGCAGCCATTGGTGCCATTCTGATTGTGACACAGTTACCTTATTTATTTGGGTTGACTGATTTTTCATGGAAAGAAGTTTGGACTGCTACACCGGATACGTTTATCCAAAAATTTGATGCTGGAGCAGCATTGATTGGACTGCTGAGCTTATTTTTAATTTTAGCTTGGGACAGTAGCCCACTTAAAAAGTTAGCGTTGCCTTCTGCCTTAATTGCCGTGGTACTCGCAGCAGTTTTTAACTTTGTTTTAATAAGTATCGGTTCTTCATGGGCTGTGCAAAGTAATAATTTGATTCAACTACCAAATATATTGCAAGCACCAGAAGAGGTATTGGTTTTTCCTGACTTTAGCTATTTAGCTGAACCATTAATTTATACCGGAGCCATTACACTTGCGATCGTGGCATCTTTAGAAACATTACTAAATTTAGAAGCAGCAGATAAACTTGATCCTCAAAAGCGTTCATCTCCACCTAATCGTGAGTTATGGGCGCAAGGAGCAGGTAATATTGTGTCGGGTTTAATTGGCGGAATGCCAGTGACCTCAGTGATTGTCCGTAGTTCTGTAAATGCCAATACAGGTGCACGTAGTAAATGCTCAACCATTATTCACGGTGTGTTGTTACTGCTTGCCATTCTATTTTTTGTCCCACTCATGAACATGATTCCTTTGTCTGCACTTGCAGCAATTTTGATCGTGACTGGTTTTAAACTGACTCATCCAAAGTTATTCAAACAGCTTTACCAAAAAGGTTGGAGACAGTTTTTACCATTCATTATTACCTTGGTTGCAATCTTGCTGACAGATTTATTAACCGGAATCTTGGTGGGGCTATTTACCAGTAGTGCATTTATTTTATATGGCAACTTCAATAAAGGCGTTCGTGTTTATAAAGAAAAGCATTTACATGGAATCGTGACGCGTATTGAACTTCCTTCACAAGTGACTTTTCTGAATCGTTCCGCACTCATTTCTGCCTTGGAACATGTTCATAAAGATCAACAGTTGATTATTGATGCCACTCAATGTGATTCGATTGATCCGGATATTTATCAAGTTATTCAAGACTATCAAAATGAGACGGCAGTTAAACGCCAAGTCGACCTTAAGCTTATTGGATTTAAGCAGCACTATGAGGAGGTAGATGATGCAGTACTGGATATCTACATTAGTACGAGAGATCTACAACGTAAATTAAGTCCACAGCAAGTCATTACTTTACTTAAAGAAGGAAATGAACGTTTCGTAAAAAATGAGCGCTTGCAACGTGATATTTATCGCCAAATTCGTGTTACTGCAGATGAAGGCCAGCACCCAATTGCTGCCGTTTTGGGCTGTATGGACTCACGTGCTCCAACTGAAATGATTTTTGATGTGGGTATTGGTGATCTATTTAGTTTAAGGATTGCAGGAAATATTGCAGGTCAAAAGGTATTAGGCTCGCTTGAGTTTGCTTGTCAGGCCAAAGGCTCAAAAGTCATTTTAGTTTTAGGCCATACTGACTGTGGTGCAGTGACTAGTGCATGTCAGTTACGCTTACAGCAAAAGCAAATCTCCGATGTCAAAGAGATGCCGCATATTCAATATGTGCTTGGTCCGCTCATGCATTCGGTAGAAAGCGTATATGACATTATGCAACCCCGTGAATTAAACAAGACCTTCGTAAATCAGGTAACTGCTATGAATGTTCACTACAATATCCAATATATTATTAATAACAGTACGGTACTTAAAGACTTGCTGGATCGTGGTGAAATAGCGATTGTTGGCGCGATTTACGATGTTAAAACAGGGCATGTCGAGTTTTTAGATACGTAAATAGAACCAAATAAAAAAAGCGCCTTTCATGAGGCGCTTTTTTATTTAAGTTCGCTGAATATTTTAAATTACCAATGCTCACCTGGGAAAATGCGTGCATATGCTTTTTGCACCCAGTTAAGTTTTTCAGCTTTTTTGCCTTTTGCGGCGTCTGAACTTGGAAACAGACGGAAACCAATCGACATAAACATATTGTTAATGCCAGGGGCCACTGAATAGGTCATAGAAGCCAAACGGCCTAAGTTAGTTGCAATACGTTTTGGACGTTTCACAATTGCATAAGCAATTAAATCGGCTGCTTGCTCAGGTGAGAGAGTCGGTACATATTTATAAATCTTGGTTGGCGCAATCATTGGTGTACGCACTAAAGGCATGTAAATTGAAGTAATTGCAATTTTATGTGCATGAACTTCTGCCGATAGACAACGGCTAAATGCATCAAGCGCAGCTTTAGAAGCAACATAAGCCGAGAAGCGGGTTGCATTTGCTAATACACCAATCGAACTAATATTAATAATTTGCCCATCTTTGCGTTGAATCATGTGAGGCAAAATATTGAGCACTAAACGTACAGCGCCAAAGTAGTTCAATTGCATAGTACGTTCAAAGTCGTGGAAACGGTCATAAGACTCATGTACGGCACGGCGAATAGAGCGACCTGCGTTATTAATTAAAATATCAATATGGTCAACAGAAGCTAAAATCTCTTTAGAAACCTGATCAATCATTTCCATGTCATTCAGATCACATGGGAAAATTGATGCCTGACCGCCACGGCTTTCAATATCTGCTTTGACTTCTTCTAATGTTTCTTGAGTACGGGCAACCAGTAAAACATGCGCACCAGCGTCAGCAAGTTTATTGGAAATCGTTAAACCGATTCCACTTGAGGCGCCTGTCACTAAGATGACTTTACCTTGTACCTTTTCCTGGAACAGAGCTTCTAATTTTTTATTCACAGCATTTTACCTAAGTAGGGGCAGGGGCTATTTATTCCGGTATGTAATTTTTATTTTTACAACCGTTGGTTCATCCTGATGAACTCCTAAATATTGCCTTATCTTAATAGATGTTTAAAAATTGTCTAGTGTGTAAATATATGAAATTTAACAATTTATTTAGAGTAAAAACTCTAAATTATTACCCTAATCCATTAATTATTCTTAATAGTTAAATCACTTGAAAATAAAAAAGCCTCTATATTCCAGAGGCTTGTTAGATGAGTTTAAAATTTATACGGATGAAAGTGCTTGTTCTAAATCGGCAATGAGGTCATCAACATGCTCGATACCAATTGAAAGACGTACCATATCTTCACTTACACCAGCAGCTTTTAGTTCTTGTTCGTTGAGTTGGCGGTGAGTTGTGGTTGCAGGGTGACACGCCAGACTTTTCGCATCACCAATGTTCACAAGGCGGGTAAATAGCTGGAGGGCATCAATGAAGCGAGTACCGCCTTCACGGCCATCTTGAACCCCAAAAGATAAAATTGCAGAAGGTTTACCTTTTACATATTTTTGCGCAAGTTGATGTTGTGGATGATCTTTTAAGCCTGCGTAATTGACCCATTTTACTTTCGGATGATTTTGCAAATATTCCGCAATTCTTTGTGCATTTTCAGTATGGCGTTCCATCCGTAAATTAAGCGTTTCTAGACCCTGTAAAATTAAGAAAACACTGAGCGGGCTAATAGCTGCGCCTGTATTACGTAATGGTACAACGCGAGCCCTTGCTATATAGGCAGCTTCACCTAATGCCTCTACATAGTTCACACCATGATAGCTTGGGTCTGGCGTGTTCAATACTTTAAAACGCTCCGGATATTTACCCCAAGGAAACTTACCGCTATCGATAATCGCACCACCAATACTATTGCCATGACCACCAATATATTTAGTCAAAGAATGTATGACGATATCGGCGCCATATTGGAATGGTTTTAATAAAGCAGGGGTAGCGACTGTATTATCAACAACGACAGGTACGCCATATTCATGGGCGATTTTCGAAATTTCTTCTAGATCGATGATATTTCCAAGCGGATTGCCGATTGACTCAACAAAAACAAGTTTAGTTTTATCATCAATTAAGTTACGTAAGCTTTCAGGCTTTTGATAATCAAAAAAGCGAACTTCAATGCCTTGTTTTGGCAGGGTATGAGCAAATAAGTTGTACGTTCCACCATATAAAGTTGAGACTGAGGCAATATTATCTCCAGCTTCAGTAATGGTCTGAATTGCGTAAGTAATAGCTGCCATTCCCGATGCCAAAGCTAATGCCCCAATACCGCCTTCTAACGCAGCAAGGCGCTGCTCAAGTACGGCTGTGGTTGGATTCATAATACGGGTATAGATATTGCCTTGAACTTTTAAATCGAAAAGGTCGGCACCGTGTTGTGTGTTATCAAATGCATACGAAGTTGTTTGATAGATAGGGACTGCAACAGCTTTAGTGGTTGCTTCTGGAGTGTAGCCTGCGTGAATGGCTAAGGTTTCATCTTTATAAGTCATGATTACTTCATCTTCGTGAGTTAAATATTGAGCGAGTCTAGCTTAAAATTTATATAGAAAATTGCAGAAATTCTGGTTTGTTATCCAATTTTAGGAATATAGATAGAAAAATATACGCTGAAACGTTGTATAAATCTTATACATAAACATTTTGCAACTTATTGAAAAAGAAAATTGTTTGATAAATCCGTACGATGGAAATCATAACTTCAAGTCATTAGTGTTTTCATCGTATAATACGCGCGATTATTTTGTCGCGTCTTGCGATGTATTGGTTTTTCAATTGAGGAGTCCTGCGTGGCCCAATATATTTATACGATGAACCGAGTGTCTAAGATGGTTCCGCCAAAGCGCGAAATCTTAAAAGACATCTCTTTATCATTTTTCCCGGGTGCCAAAATTGGTGTTCTCGGTTTGAACGGTGCGGGTAAGTCTACCTTGCTTCGTATTATGGCTGGCGTAGATAAAGATTTCTCTGGTGAAGCTCGTGCACAACCTGGAATTAAAATCGGCTATTTAGAGCAAGAACCGCCACTTGATCCGACTAAAGACGTTCGTGGTAACGTTGAAGATGGTGTGCGTGAAGCTTTAGATGCTTTAGAGCGTCTTGATCAGGTATTTGCAGAATATGCAGACCCAGATGCTGATTTTGATGCGCTTGCGAAAGAGCAGGAAAAATTAGAATCAATTATCCATGCTTGGGATGCACATAACCTAAATAACCAGCTTGAAATCGCGGCAGATGCCTTGAACCTTCCAGCTTGGGATGCAGATGTAACTAAGCTTTCTGGTGGTGAACGCCGTCGTGTAGCACTTTGCCGTTTATTGCTCTCTAAACCAGATATGTTGCTTCTTGACGAACCAACGAACCATTTGGATGCAGAGTCTGTATCTTGGTTAGAGCGATTCTTAAAAGATTTCCCTGGCACAATCGTGGCGATTACGCACGACCGTTATTTCTTAGATAACGTTGCCGAGTGGATCTTGGAGCTTGACCGTGGACACGGTATTCCTTACCAAGGTAACTACACTTCTTGGTTGGAGCAAAAAAATGCTCGTTTAGAACAAGAGCAGAAACAAGAAGAATCTTTTGCTAAAGCATTGAAAAAAGAACTTGAATGGGTTCGTCAAAATGCGAAAGGTCAGCAAAAGAAAAACAAAGCGCGTATGGAGCGTTTTGAAGAGCTTAACTCACGCGAATTCCAACAGCGTAATGAGACCTCTGAAATCTATATTCCACCTGGTCCACGTTTAGGTAACAAGGTTGTTGAAGTAGAAAATATCAGCAAGTCATTTGGTGATCGTTTACTTTACGAAAACTTGTCATTTACCGTACCACCAGCAGCAATTGTAGGTATTGTTGGTCCTAATGGTGCCGGTAAAACGACTTTATTCCGTATGATGACAGGTGAGCAAAAACCTGACACCGGTACTGTAACACTTGGTGATTCAGTTAAAGTTGCTTATGTTGGTCAGATTCGTGACACTTTAGATGATAACAAAACGGTTTGGGAAGAAGTTTCTGGCGGTTTAGACATCTTGAAAGTGGGCGATTATGAAATTGCATCACGTGCTTATATTGGTCGTTTTAACTTTAAAGGCCAAGATCAGCAAAAACGCGTAGGTGAATTGTCAGGTGGTGAGCGTAACCGTTTACAACTTGCGAAAATTTTACAGCAAGGTGCAAACGTTATCTTACTGGATGAGCCATCAAACGACTTGGACGTAGAAACTTTACGTGCACTTGAAGATGCAATTTTGGTATTCCCGGGTACAGTCATGGTTGTATCGCATGACCGTTGGTTCCTTGACCGTATTGCGACTCATATCTTGTCATTTGAAGATGAACAACCAGAGTTCTATACAGGTAACTATACCGAGTTTGAAGCTTATCGCCGTGCTAAGCTAGGTGATGACGCTCAGCCTCATCGCAAGAAATACAAAAAAATTAGCGGTTAATTACTGCTAAATTTAAAAACCAGCCTAAGGGCTGGTTTTTTGTTAGAAGGCAAGTTTACTAAAAGCTTCTTGTAAGCAACGTTCAGCATCAGGATGTCCCTGACTTGCTGCTTTGTTTAACCACTTTTCAGCTTCAGTGTAGTTTTTATCTAAACCAAATTGACCATTTAAATAGCCAATACCAAGTTTAAAGGAAGCGTCAGCATTACCTCTTAAAGCTGCACGGAGGTAGCACCACATCGCATTGCGGTCATTTGGGGTAATATCTAACCAATTCTGCATACGTTCATGATCTTGTATGGCTAACTCTTCAAAGCGTAAGCCTTGTTCAATTTCATCCTCAGCTTGTGAATGCATATCGGCTGGTAAGTTTTCAAAGGCAAACAAGTGATTAAGCCCATGCTTGATTGTTTTCATATTCATGACAGTCTCCCCTTGTTCCTCAATTTGATTGAATTGACTCACACTTTTAAGCTAGTCCCTTATATGAAAATCTTATGTTATTTTTTGTAAATCTGATATAGCGCATTTGGATGAAAAATGATGAAGTTTTAGCTTACATAAAAGTTACACGTGTTTTTACGCTTAGCGAAATTTCTATAAAAGTATTGGTATACAAACGTGAAAATAGAATTTAAAAAGTTTAAGAACAAATGATTATTCAAAATAAAAAAATTGAGAAAATTTATAAATATCAAACAAAAGAAATTTTCTTAAACAAAACCAGCCTAAGGGCTGGTTTTGTTTTTAGAATGGTAAGGGTGCTTATTTAGTAAAGTCACCTCGTAAATCTGACAAGATGAGAGAAGGAGCTACCGTCACTATATCAAATGCCATCGCTAAAGGATAAAGCGCCATACGCGTTACACGTTTAAACGGATGTTTCTTGGTTATTTCATCTTTTTGTTGTAAGGCGATTGGATATGGAGTTGGAATCGTTTGTTGGACTTTTAAAGTAGGACTGGTTTGATAAATTTGGCCTTTAAAACGAATAATAGCGTAGGGATATAAAAGCTGTGTTTGGTTCTCCATAACCATAAAATGATTTTTAAACCCTAAATTTTTTAAATTTTCTTTCTGTTGATCAGAGAGTTTTGAAGCGGGAATATTGTATTGAAACTTGAGTTCACCATGAAAATGCGTAGGATCATCCATTTCAAGTAGCAGAGGAGATGGAATGATTAAAGTTCTTTGATTTACAGGAATATTTTTAATGATATTTAAAAATTCTGAACTTCCTTCGGTCATTAAATAATTAAAGTCTTGACCTATAAATACGACGCCTTGTTCTTGCTGGTTTTTAACGGCTTGCCCAAGTGCAATAATTTGATCTGTTTTTAAAATAGTTGTTTGGACCTCAGTCGTCTCATTCGGCAGGGCAGTCGATAATATAGAAGTTGCACATCCACTTAAGCCAAGACAAGTTATTAGTAGGCAAGTGGTCAATGTTTTATACATGAACATTACTCTTAAAAATTATTTTTAAAAAACTTAGGAAAGATATGGGTTAAGAATGGAACCCATAAATCAACGTTTTGTAATTTTATTACATGTAGCTCGCCTGCTATAGTTGCTTCGTGCAATTTCTAACAGCCATGGTGTACTGTTGCCACGTTCTGCAATTTTCATGTCCGTCTTATTCTGTTTGCTTATATTCCAGAGTTTATGGAATATAGCAGCGGCTTTTTGCGCGCATGAAAATCAAGAAAAAGCACTACATCATTTTGGTCATCATGCAGCTTTAAATGTATATCAAACGTCTTCTCATACCCATGTTGAACATACTGAGACTTTAGATGCTGCTCATAAAGCACCTTTAAACTTACAAGACCATCATGATCATTTACCGACATGTTTTCATGTCGTCATGACAGAAGTTGCAAAACAAGCACAAACCCCTGTTTTGCATGTTCATGAACTTTCACAAATTTATCATTGGTCCAATTCTTATCAGTCTCCACATCTTAGTGCCTTAAAACCGCCTCCTGTTTTAACCCCGCTATAGGTGGGGTAGCCAAAAAAAGCCCACCGCATCTTTTATTTATTGCGGGGCTAAAACATGTCTTCTATTTTTTCAAATCGGGTGAGCCATCCCGACTTATTGGGTTGTAACGTTAAGATAACGTTGAAAAAGGTTGTAACCATCTCAAGCCTGTCTATTGTCATGTTATTGGCGGGACAAATGGCAAATGCTGCTTCTGATATTCAACAGGGCTCTTATACCCAAAAAGCAGCTTTTAGTTTTGAACAGGCATTAGCGCGAGCACAAAGTTATCAAACTCAACAAGGTGTTTGGCAGGTACAGCAGCAAATGGCTGAGGCGCAATTAAAACAAAGTCGCTTATGGGCAAATCCAAGTCTTTCTATTGAGCAAACAGGTTTGCAGAGTGACCAAGAAAAAGAACTTGCGATAGGTATTTCTCAGCCTTTAGATATTTTTGGACAACGTAAGGCTGCGCAAAACTTAGCAAAAGTGGAAATATCAAAAATTGATTTGGCTGAGAAGCGTTATCAAGCTGAACTTGGATTAATCGTTAAATATTTCTGGTCACAAGTGGCTTTGCTTGAG
This sequence comes from Acinetobacter sp. FDAARGOS_494, assembly GCF_003812225.1. Taxonomy (NCBI): domain Bacteria; kingdom Pseudomonadati; phylum Pseudomonadota; class Gammaproteobacteria; order Moraxellales; family Moraxellaceae; genus Acinetobacter; species Acinetobacter sp. FDAARGOS_494. The sequence goes on along the minus strand of NZ_CP033866.1, from coordinate 1,380,422 downwards.
CTTGAAAAGTCTCTTATTGCAGAGCAGCTATCCGTTAGCCAAGAGAACTTGTCTGCATCGGAAAAGCGTTATCAGGCAGGGGGTATTGCTCAGGTTGATGTAGATCGAGTACGTATGTCTCACTTGGAAAACCAGCGTTTATATCAGCAGGTCGATTTGAAACTACAAGTTGCTAAACAGCAACTGGCCAACTTATGGGGCGGTGATTCAAATCAGATCCAACTATCTCAAAGCTCTAATCAGCTGTGGGTATTGGCAGCGGATGTAGATACTGGTCAAGATCGGCAAAACAATTTGCTAGAGCGCTCTTTTCAACTAGATGCTCTTGCGCAGCAAGCCACTATTCAACAGCTTAAGGCAAAAGCAAGGCCACAACCTACGGTAACTTTGGGGGTGAATAACACTCGTTCTCCAGAGCAGCGTACGGAAAATCAAATCCGCTTAGGGGTGGAAATTCCTTTAAATCTTTTTAATCGTCAACAATACGGAATCAAGATTGCTCAGGCCAAACAAGAGCTGTCTCAACGACAACAGAGCTTTTATCGACAGCAGAATCAAGTGGATATTGAAACTCTGATGTCAGAGTTAAATGGCTTACATATTCAGTTCAAGCAATTAAATGATCAGCAAGTTCCTCTTGCCGTACAGGTTCAACAAAAAACATTGCAAGGTTTCCGTTTGGGTAAGTTTGCGGTTACCGATGTGCAGCAAGCCACAATGCAGTTGCAAGATGTGCGCTTACGTAAAGTCGAGCTATTAAAACAGGCTTGGCAAAATTCAATTGAAATTCAAAGTTTACGTCTTGGGCTAGAGCCAGAACAGATCATGGCGAAAGATGCCTTAATGCAACTTAATCAACGTGCTTGGCAACAAGCTCAAACATTCCCAACTCAGGCAGGAGAATAATAATGTCGGCAAATTTAAAGAAAAATTCTCAATGGCTTTGGGTTGGAGTAATTGCTGCCATTACTGCAATATTAATTGGTTTACTCGTTTTAAATTCAAAAAATAAATCTAATTCTTCGGAACCATCGGAAGGCCACGGGCATGCTGAAGAAGAGGGTGAAGAACACCATGATGAGGGAGAAAAACCACTACTACTCACTGCTCAGCAAATGCAGGAACAAAATTTAAAAATTGAACAAGCTGAACTAGGTGAAGTTCCTCAACTTCAGACTTATCCAGCCAAACTAGTAGTCAATACTGACCGCCAAGCCCATGTTTCGCCAAGTTTTAGTGGTCGTGTCGAAGCGGTATATGTTGAACTAGGACAACAAGTTAAAAAAGGCCAGGCACTTGCAAGCTTATTAGTGCCAGATTTAGTCGATCAGCAAGCCAATTTGCAAATAGCCCAGTCTAATCTTGAGTTAGCACGTCAGGACTATGAGCGTGAACGTAGCTTATGGTCTCAAGGAATTTCTGCGAAACAAGATTATCAACGAGCTTATAACGCCTATCAGCAAGCACAAATTCAGGTTAAAGCAGCTCGCTCGCGCTTAAGTGCATTCGGGGCAGGTTCTGGTTCAGCAGGGCGTTATACCTTAACAGCGCCAATTGCGGGTATCGTGAGTAATAAAGATATTGTAGTGGGTGAAAACGTACAGTTAGCAGATCAGCTTTTTATTATTAATCAGCTTGATCGGTTATGGCTGGAATTTATTTTACCAAGCAATGCAAATATCAATGTACAGCCAAATCAACAGATTGAATTTAAATCTTTACAAACTGGGAATACATTTTCTGCTCAGGTTCAAAGTTTAACAACAGAGGCAGATGCTCAGACTGGACGCTTACAAGTGCGTGCCAAAGTTTTGGCAAATAGCAGTGAGCTGCGTCCAAACTTGATGGTTAATGTTGAGCTAAATGCAGGATCAACACAAAAAGTGACTCGTGTAAAAGCGCAAGCAGTTCAACAAGTCGAAGGTAAAGACGTTATCTTTACACCAAAAATGGTCAAAACAGGTTTTGAGTTTGAACCTGTGACTGTACAGCTGGGCCAACGTTCTAAAGATGGTCAATGGGTTGAAGTTGTAAAAGGAATAAATCCAAGCCAGCGCTATGTTGCAGAAGGCAGCTTCTTACTGAAGTCCGAATTGGAAAAAGGAGAGGCTGAGCATGGACATTAATAAGCCTGAGCTGCCCAAGCCAGAAGGACTGTTTGACAGAGTTATTCAGTTTGCTATTCAAAATGCTATTTGGGTCATGCTATTTGTTCTGGCGTGGATTGGTGTTGGCATTTGGAGTTATCAAAAACTCCCTATTGATGCCGTTCCAGATATTACCAATACCCAAGTCCAGATTAATACTCAAGCCAATGGGTATACCGCTTTAGAGGTCGAACAGCGGATTACCTATCCTATTGAAAATGCGATGGCAGGAATTCCAAATCTGGAACAAACTCGCTCTATTTCTCGTTATGGGCTTTCCCAAGTCACCATCATTTTTAAAGATGGGACAGATATTTATTGGGCAAGACAACTGATTAACCAGCGTTTACAAGAAGCGGACGGCCAACTACCCGAATCAGTTGATCCTATCATGTCTCCTGTTTCAACGGGCTTGGGTGAAATTTACCAATGGGTGGTAAAAGCAAAAACAGGCGCTAAGAAAGCAGATGGCACCGCCTATACAGCCATGGATTTACGTGAAATTCAGGACTGGATTGTACGTCCTCAATTGCAGCGTGTGAAAGGCGTGGCCGAAATTAACAGTATCGGTGGCTACAATAAAACCTATATTGTGTCACCTGATTTAAAACGTTTGCAGCAGCTTCAGATTTCAATCAATGAATTTCAAACTGCTCTGCAAGAAAATAATGAAAATCGCGGTGCAGGTTTTATCGAAGAAAACGGAGAGCAACTCACCGTTCGTGTGCCGGGCATGTTAAGTAGTGTTGAAGATATTCAAAACATTACTGTAAGTACCAAAAATGGTTTGCCGATCCGCGTGGCAGATGTGGCGAATGTCTCTATTGGACACGATTTAAGAACAGGGGCTGCAACTTACAACGGTGAGGAAACCGTTCTTGGCATTGCCATGATGATGATGGGAGAAAACAGCCGTACAGTTGCTCAGGCGGTTGATGCCAAAATTAAGGAAATACAATCTACCTTGCCTAAAGGAGTGGAAATTGAGACGGTTTATGACCGGACGAGCTTAGTAAATAAAGCAATTGCGACGGTGCAGAAGAACCTTGTAGAAGGCGCGATTCTGGTTATTGTGATTTTGTTTATTTTTCTAGGAAATTTCCGCGCAGCTTTAATTACGGCTTGTGTTATTCCATTATCGATGTTGTTTACTCTGACGGGGATGGCTGAGCAAAACATTAGTGCCAACCTCATGAGCTTAGGAGCGCTTGATTTCGGGATTATTGTGGATGGCGCGGTAGTTATTGTAGAGAACTGTATTCGACGTCTGGCAGAAGCACAGCATGCTTTACACCGGCCTCTTACACGAGCTGAGCGATTTAAAGAAGTTTTCCTTGCAGCAAAGCAGGCCCGTCGACCACTTATTTTTGGGCAAATGATTATTTTGGTGGTCTATTTACCTATTTTTGCCCTATCTGGTGTTGAAGCCAAAATGTTCCATCCAATGGCGATGACAGTGGTGATGGCATTATTGGGTGCCATGATTCTTTCTGTGACATTTGTACCTGCGGCAGTTGCTCTTTTTGTTACAGGTGAAGTGAAAGAAAAAGAAACACGTTGGATGCAGCTTTTAAAGCAGAAATACCGAGATATCCTCGATCAGGCTTATCAGCTTAAGATAGTAGTTGTTAGTTTTGCATTAAGTATTTTAGTGCTCACAGGTGTGTTAGCGACCCAAATGGGTAGTGAATTTGCTCCGCAGCTCAGTGAAGGTGATTTTGCATTGCAGCAAATGCGTTCACCGAGTACTGGTCTCGAGCAATCACTGCGAATGCAGGAAAATACTGAAAAGCTCATTTTGAAAAACTTTCCAGAGGTGAAAGCTGTTTTTGCTCGAACAGGGACAGCTGAGGTTGCAACTGATGTGATGCCGCCTAATATCTCTGATGCGGTCATTTTGCTTAAACCGCATGATCAATGGCCAAACCCGAAAGAGACGCTAGCTGAGCTACGTTCACGTATGGAAGCTTTCTTGGCAACCTTACCGGGTAATAACAGTGAGTTCTCTCAACCGATTGAGCTACGCTTTAATGAGCTAATTTCAGGGATTCGTAGTGATATTGGCGTCAAGATTTTTGGCGACGATATGCAAGTACTCAATGAGCAGGCACAGGCACTCGCTCAGAAAGTGCAAAAAATTTCAGGCGCTACCGCGGTTAAGGTAGAACAAACTAGCGGTTTACCGGTGCTGAGTGTCGAAATTAATCGTCCTCTGGCCGCGCAATACGGATTATCTGCCAAAGCTATTCAAGATATTGTTGCTGCAAGTGTTGGTGGACAAAATGTTGGACAGATTTTAAAAGGCGATAGACGATTTGATTTTGAAATTCGCCTAGAAGACCAGCAGCGTACCATCCAAAACTTAGCTCAACTTCCGATTCAGTTGCCAAATGGTGGACTTATCCAACTTCAAGATGTAGCTAAAGTTGAACGTACCTCAGGCCTAAATCAGGTGGGACGTGAAAATGGGAAGCGCCGTGTCATTATTACTGCGAACGTAGAAGGCCGTGACTTAGGGTCATTTGTTCAAGAGTTAAGAACAACACTCGCAAAAGAACAACTGCCAGCGGGTTATTGGTTGGAATATGGCGGTCAGTTTGAAAATTTAGCTTCAGCTGCTGCGCGAATGAAAATAGTTGTTCCATTGGCGCTTGCTATGATTTTCATTCTACTCATGGCTGTATTCCATAATGTGAAAGAAAGCTTACTGGTGTTTAGCGGCGTGCCGTTTGCTTTGTCGGGTGGCCTGATTGCCCTTTGGCTAAGAGATATACCGCTGTCCATGTCGGCTGGTGTTGGGTTTATTGCATTATCTGGTGTCGCTGTTTTGAATGGTTTGGTGATGCTGAGCTTTATTAAAGAGCTTAGAGAAAAATTTGATATTCAAACAGCCACGTGGAATGGGGCGATCTTACGTTTAAGACCGGTACTTATGACGGCTTGTGTTGCTTCACTTGGTTTTATTCCAATGGCTTTGGCAACAGGAACTGGTGCAGAAGTTCAGCGGCCTTTGGCAACAGTGGTTATTGGTGGCATTATTTCATCTACGATATTAACTTTGGTTTTATTACCGGTCATTTATCGATGGATGAATGAAGGCAAGACGAAAAGTGTTGAGCATTCATAATGTCATCGATTTGAGATATCTTTTTTGATTACAAAATTTAAGTCGAAAAAGTGTTTGTAAGAGTTAAAGGTAATGATGTCTTCATCTTTACTTTTAACTCACCATAAAGATAAATAAAAAGGAGTCCGCAAAATGGGTGGACATCATGGTCATGATCATAGTCATGCTGTAGTGACTGAAGGTAATGCTAAAAAATTAACGATTGCCTTGGCGCTTACCACGACATTCTTAATTGTTGAGGTGATTGCAGGTTTAATCACACAAAGTTTGGCATTGCTCTCTGACGCTGCACATATGTTTACAGATGCAGCTGCTTTAGCAATTGCTTTGGTTGCCATACAGATTTCTAAACGTCCTGCCGATAATAAACGTACTTTCGGTTATCAGCGCTTTGAAATTCTGGCCGCTTTATTTAATGCACTTATGCTTTTTGTGGTGGCAATTTATATTTTATATGAAGCCTATATCCGCTTTTCGCAGCCACCTGAAATTCAAAGTGTAGGTATGCTCATTGTGGCGACCATTGGTTTGGTAATAAACCTCATCTCAATGAAAATTCTTATGTCGAGTGCCAATAACAGCTTAAATGTGAAAGGTGCTTATCTAGAAGTATTGAGTGATGCACTAGGCTCAGTTGGCGTTATTATTGGTGCAATTATTATTTACTTCACTAATTGGTACTGGATTGACACGCTTATTGCGGTACTGATTGGATTTTGGGTGTTGCCAAGAACATGGGTTTTACTTAAACAAAGTATTAATATTTTGCTCGAAGGTGTACCCGAAGAAGTCGATATTGAAAAGCTACGTGCAGATTTACTTTCATTAAATGGTGTGGAGAGTATTCACCAACTCAAAGTATGGGCAATTACGTCTAAAAATATCCATTTAACCGTGCACTTATTTGCGCCTGAAGCTGACCGTAATAAGCTCTATCAAGATGCAGTTGAAATGCTTTCTCATGAGCATGGTATTGGTGAAGTGACATTGCAAATTGAAGATGATGCTGAGATCAACTGTCAGCATATTGCTCAACATGCTTCACACGAGCATAACGATAATGACAAGATACATTCACATCAGCATTAAGCTGATGTGAATACAGTTTTAAATTTCCCACTCATGATTGCAGTCACGACATTTCCAATGTTTTTGTGACTGCATAAATGCTTGCATAGACAATTTAAAATCAGGCAAATCGCGCCAGAACATAAAACCTGCACCTACAGTAACCACAAATGCAACTACTGTTGCAATTTGAAGAGAGCTGCCTGCACCATTGCCAAAAATCCACATAAAAATACTAATCACAACCAAGAGTAAAAGTACAAAAATGGCAGGAACTAAAATCACTAAGCTTTTAGGCACAACAGGTTTAGCACTATTAACACCTTGGCTCACCGGCATAATTTTAACACTTTGACATTGAGGGCAACGATATTGCATGACAGCTCCACATTAAATTTGAATCTATTCTAACGGAAATGCAAAGAAAGAAAAAAATTTGTAGCTGATTAAAAAGTTGAGGTGAATATCCAATATAAAATACTTTTTTGAAACAATGGTATATAAAAAAATGATGATTTATGCGTACACATAAAAATTAAAATAATGCTGTAGAGCATGCTAATCTAGATAAAAACCAAGTGTGTCCAACACTGGAAATGAGCTGAAATGCTCATCAATAGGATGTGAAAGAAATATAAAAAGGAGAGGGACTTGGGTCAAGAAGATGACAATAAGTCGAAGCCTACAACGACATCAACAGTTTCAGGGAATCCTGACCCTATAAAACTGTCATTCTCACGCCGTTTGCTGCATAAAACATTACAGCATGCGCAAGACGCCGTCGGGTTTGCTAGTGATACTACACGTAATCTTGCTGAAGTTGCTGATGCAGCCTTAGATGCTTTAGATCAAGTGACATCTCATACAAAGCGTGGAGTGGTGGGCATGACTAATCTGGCAGCAGGGACTGTCAGAGATATGGTGTCTGAAACAAGTGAAACTGCAAGACAGGTTGCCTTAATCATGGCACGTACTTTTCTAGGTAAAAGTACCTTGAATTTGTATTTGCCTGAAATGCTATTAAACAGTCAAATTCGTAAACGCATAGATCGTTCGGAAATTGATGATATTAAAGTTCAATGTGGCAATGATCGGTTTCAGGTTGAAATCGATGGGCACTATCACCGTTTTCTATATCGGCTTAGTTTAGATTTTCGAGTATTGGAATGCCGCATTGGACAAGAAAAGTTCTTACGCTTACGTCAAATGGATGAAAGTCTGGATGTGCAAATACGTCATGGTGGAACATTATCGAATTGGGCGGTTCGCCGTATTGGTCGAGTAGGTTTTGAAGTGATTAATATGTTGCCTATTCCATCGCTGATTAATCATTTGATTCGTGATATTCCGGGTATTCAGCGTGATGGTCATCGCATGTGGTTCATTGACCTTGAGCAAGCAGGTTTTATTGATTTCATTAATAACCGCTCATGGATGGTAGAAAAACTTTTAAATTTAACCGACTTTAGTATTCTACCGGGACTTAATATTTTAAGAGAAAGTCGTGAGCTTGTGCAGCAACTGGTAGATCAGTTCGAAATAAAAGGGCTACGTGTTCAATCAGGCCGTCTGGAAATTCAAGTTGGAATCGCAAATTAAATAAGTGTGACGGGAAGCTGGTTTATGATCAGCTTTTTTATTGTCTAGATAAGAAAAAAGCCACTGTCGTTATGCAGTGGCTTTTTAGAATTTGGCGTCCCTACGGGGATTCGAACCCCGGTTACCGCCGTGAAAGGGCGATGTCCTAGGCCTCTAGACGATAGGGACTTATATGAGGCATACATCTGAAAAATATTGGCGTCCCTACGGGGATTCGAACCCCGGTTACCGCCGTGAAAGGGCGATGTCCTAGGCCTCTAGACGATAGGGACGTTTCAGAGGTGGGCGTATATTAGGTCGATTTAATAAAAGTGTCAAATAGTTTTCTGAAGAAATATTAAAAAAATCAGTTAAGCGCTTAAAAATAACTCAAATTGTAGAAAAAATATACGTTTATAGATATTTTTTATTGGAAAGGCTCAATAATTGTTTTTACCACAGCATGATGTTGTAAGTAGCCGACAATTTCATGAGGTTGGTTGGCAAAAGTAAAAATCTCTTGATTAATAATGGGAGGATTAAAATTAAAAGGTGCCTCACTTAATGGAAAGGCGGTTAAAAAGTCATCTTTAGAATAAAAGTTATACCAGTCGCCCTTTAAACATTTAGGACGTTCAATGGGAGTGGGGAGTTTGCTTTGTATGACGCGAAAAGAAAGAGGGGATGCTAAGGTAATAAAACGCTGTACTGAAAACTGATAGGAAGGATCTGATAATAAATGATAGGCAATTACAGAACCCAAAGAGTGGGCGACTACAATACAATCTTCATCATCATGCATTTGTTTTAAAATTCTTTGATGAACCTCATACATAAAATCAGGATTAGATAAGTACATATAAGTTTCAATCAAGAATTGCTGAATTAAGCTTTCATGTAATTTCGGAAAATTATTTAAAAGAACCACCATTTCCTTAAGAACGCGATCTTTCACCAACTGTGAAGTTAAATATAAACGCTCTGATAAGCTTTGCGCTGGTTGATCGGGTGAAAGAGGAAGGTGGGGTATAAAAGGAGTATGTTCCTTGGGTGTTGATGGTTGATGATGTAAATGGATGGGTAAATGAAAATTAAAAGTTTTTGGAAGTAAAGTATTAAGATCAAGTTGATTGGATAATTGATACTTCGTCATTAAATCGCCATAAAATGGCATATGTATATGTAGATCTCTTAAATTAACTCTACAGTGCAATTGTTTTAAGCCCAGTTTAAATACTTTTAGCCAGTGCTCTTTTAAACGATGTGCTGTGTAATTCTGCTGATTCATCCCATGGATAAATATAATTTTCATTGTATACAAGGAATTGTTTTTTAATATAAATTTAAATCTACAACGGTAGATTATATAAAGCCAGTCTCTAAGCAAAAAAAAGTGTAGCTTTTTGCTACACTTTTTAAATTACAAACACTTAAGCTTTATTTCGATAGAAAATAAAGTAGCTGAGATAGCACAAGGCAGTAAAAATTAAGCAACCTATAAAGCCAGCACGCATTTCAGGATCTGCTGCCATACTTAAACATGTAATAAAGCAGAAAAGAAAACCTAAAATTGGAACGATAGGAAATAACGGTGTTGCATATTTTAAATCGCTAACCGTATGTCCAGAACGGTACCATTGTCGACGGAAATTGAACTGGCTTAAACAAATGCTCATCCAGACAATAACCATAGTAAAAGCTGCAACACCTAGCAAGTTTTTAAAGATGGTTTCAGGAGCAAATTGCTCTGATAATAAGCCTGGAATTGCACCGAACATCGTTACAACTAAAGCAACAATAGGTGTTCCGCTTTTTGAAAGTGTTGCAAATACACCCGGAAGGAGTTTTTGCTCCGATAAAGACCACATCATACGTGAAGCTGCATATAGTCCCGAGTTTGCGGCTGAGAGTAGTGCAGTAATAATAACAAAACGGATGATGTCATCTGCATATGGAATACCGATGTAATTAAATACGGTAACGAAAGGACTATTACTTACGTTGTCACCACCTAAACCAGCAAGTTGGAAAGGAAGTAATGCACTAATTACAATAATGGTGCCTACAAAGAAGATAAGAAGACGCCAGATTGCAGCATTAATCGCTTTAGGGACATTCTGAGCCGGATCTTTAGTTTCGCCAGCAGCTACGCCAATTAACTCTGTTCCAGAGAAAGCAAAGTTAACAATGAGCATAGTGGTGAAAATAGGAAGAAAACCGTGTGGGAACCAACCTTGGGCAGTTAAATTACTAAACAATGGAGCAGTTTGAGCGCCGTGGAAAGGAATTAAGCCAAAAATTGCTAATAATCCAAGCACAATAAAAGCAATAACGGTAATGACCTTAACTAGCGCTAGCCAGAACTCTGACTCGGCAAATACTCGGGTTGAACTGATATTTAACCCGAAAATAGTTACTGCAAAAATAAGTGTCCAGATCCACATTGAAATTTGTGGAAACCATTCCTGCATAAGTAGAGCAGCGGCGGTAAACTCGGTTCCTAGCGTTGCTGTCCATGTTAGCCAGTACATCCATGAAATCATGTAACCTGTACTTGGACTAATGTACTTTCGAGCGTATGCACCGAAAGAACCCGAAACAGGCATATGTACAGCCAGCTCCCCTAAACAGAGCATGACCATGTAAGCAATTGCACCCCCAAGAATATAGGCAATAATTGCGCCAATAGGTCCAGTTTGTGAAATGACTTCCCCTGAACCCAAAAATAAACCAGTACCGATTGCTCCACCTAGCGATAACATGACAAGGTGGCGGGTACTCATGGCTCTTTTTAAAGGTGCAGTACTGTTCTGATGCTGAGCATCTAGTTGTTTGTCAGATGGCTGCATATTACACATTGAGAGAATTTGAGAAAGACGCTATTTTAGATAAAATAGACAAATGTGCAATCAAGAAGCAGTCAAAGAATAGACAGGAAGGTGACGATAGAGTCTTTAAAAGGAATTTTTAAAATAGAAAATGGCGTCCCTACGGGGATTCGAACCCCGGTTACCGCCGTGAAAGGGCGATGTCCTAGGCCTCTAGACGATAGGGACTTGATGAGGCAAACACAAAGGAGCTTGGTGGAGCCAAGCGGGATCGAACCGCTGACCTCTACAATGCCATTGTAGCGCTCTACCAACTGAGCTATGACCCCAGTTTGTGTGAGCGCAATATTAGGGTGAATGCGCTCACACGTCAATAAAAAAATGAATTAAGCTTCGCTAGTTGCTTCATTTTTCGGCAATTTTAAACTTTCATTAAGCTTTTCCCAGTTTTTTACCTCTTTTTTACTCGGTGCACCCACAATTTCTAGTGCATGTCGTAAGCGAGCAAAGGTTAAGTCAGGGCCAAGCGTAACCATTGACTGCATAACTGGTGTTGAACTTGTTGAGCCAGCAATTGCAATAAAGAACGTTGGCATGAAGTCACGTAATTTAATGCCCATTTGATTTGCCAAATCCATTAAAGTTTGACTAACTGTGTCGTTATTCCAAGTAAACTGACTTTCAAGACGCCAAATTGCGAATTGTAAACTTTGACGAACTTGCTCTTGAGTCAATTTTTTACTTTCAAACATTTCAGCCGTAATTTGTGGCATATGGTTAAAGTAGAAACCAGCCCAATTTACAGCTTCAGAAAGTAAATTAATACGTGGTTGAATAGCGGCAGCAATGTCTTCTAAAGTGCTGCGATCACTTTTCCATGTCAATAAACGGTCTAATAGTTGTCCTGGGGTTAACCCTTTAATCCATTGACCATTTAACCAATTGAGTTTTTCAACGTCAAAAATTGGTCCACCTAGTGATACGCGTTGAATATCAAAGTTATCCATCATGTCTTGTAATGTGAAAACTTCTCTTTCATCCGGCATTGACCAACCCATACGGCCTAAATAGTTGAGTAAGGCTTCTGGTAGAACGCCGATATCACGGTAGTAGTTAATTGAGGTCGGGTTTTTGCGTTTAGATAACTTCGATTTATCTGGATTACGAAGCAATGGCATATGGCAAAGCGTTGGCATTTCCCAACCAAAGTATTGGTAAAGCAACTGATGTTTCGGCGCAGATGGAAGCCATTCTTCACCACGTAATACATGGGTGATTTCCATTAAATGGTCATCAACAACGTTAGCTAAATGGTAGGTTGGTAAACCATCTGTTTTAAGAAGCACTTGCATATCGACTTGTGCCCAAGGAATTTCAACTTCCCCACGGAGTAAGTCGTTAAATTTACACACGCCTTCTTCAGGCACTTTCATACGGATAACATGAGGTTCACCCGCTTCAAGACGTCGAGCTACTTCTTCTTGAGACAGCTTTAAACCACGACCATCGTATTTTGGCGTTTCGCCACGAGCTTGCTGCTCGGCACGCATTTGGTCAAGTTCTTCTGCTGTAGCAAAACAATAAAAAGCATGACCTTTTTCAACAAGTTCTAACGCGTATTGCTTATAAATTCCCATGCGCTCTGATTGGCGGTAAGGAGCGTGAGGACCACCTACATCCGGACCTTCAGACCAATTTAAGCCTAACCAGCGTAGAGAGTCTAAAATCATTTTTTCAGATTCTGGCGTAGAGCGAAGCTGGTCTGTATCTTCGATTCTTAAAATGAATTCCCCGCCATGCTGTTTCGCAAAACACATATTGAATAGGGCGATGTAGGCAGTACCAACATGTGGGAAACCGGTAGGAGACGGTGCAATACGAGTACGAACTTTCATAGTTAATGGGTCAAAATAAAAATTGGAACTATTATAACGAAAAAGCCCAGTATTCTGACGTTTTATTTAACGACAGTCTGGGCTGAAATTGAAACGATGAGGGGTCGTTTCAAATATTAAGAAGTGTGCGGCTGGAAGATTGCCTGAACAAAACGTGAAAAACGTTCATGCTGTGCTGCAAGAAAGTTTTGAGTTGGTGTAACACGGATAGTATTAAGTACTTTTAACTCATCATCTGTTGATGGAAGTACAATAGTGTTACGTTTTTGCTGATCTAAAGCTTTTTCAATAAGTGAAGACTGTTTATCTGAAAGACTTTTACTTGGTGTATCTTTCAGTACGGCTGCTGTAGACAGTTGCGATGCAAAACTAAGCACCAAACCCAAGCTTAAAGCTTTTCCATAATGAATTTTCATTTTCTGTTCATCCCCTCAGTACATTTCGTCTATTTTTTGAGTTTAACCAAATGTAAAATTACGGTAACGCTACGATTCAAACATAAATTTTAATAAAAAAGTAGAACTATGTCACACTTTTTACAAAAAATACCTTTATTTTACGCTGGTACCTTTAAATGTAGCCTATGTGTATCCATTACGTCTCATTATTTAACAAATTAATGTGTAGATAAAGTGAAGACTATAAATAAACTATAAGAATAATTACAAAACTTTTCAAAAAGGAGAAGGAAAAATTAGAGTTAACTATATCTTTTAAAGTGATTAGTAAAACATTTATTTATATAACTATTTGATTGAAAACTAAAAAAATAAAAATATAGTAACATTAAAAGTAAAATTGGTTTTTATAAATGAAAAGAATAGCAATAATTGCAGTCGCTACATATATGGGGTTAGCAGTAAATGCTGTGCAGGCGGCGACTACATTTTTAAATGTTTCTTATGACCCAACTCGAGAGTTTTATCAGGAATATAATCAGGCATTTGGAAAGTTCTGGAAACAACGTACCGGACAGGACGTGGATTTTAAACAATCCCATGGAGGCTCAGGAAAACAGGCTCGCGCTGTAGCAACTGGTCTTGAGGCAGATGTGGTGACCTTAGCCTTAGCCAATGATATTGATGAAATTGTAAAAGCAGGCTTTATCCAGCCCAACTGGCAAAAAGAATTCCCTAATAATTCTGCACCGTATACCTCTACAGTTGTGTTTTTAGTAAGAAAAGGCAATCCAAAAAATATTCGTGACTGGAATGACTTAACTAAACCTGATGTCGAAATTATTACGCCTAATCCAAAAACGGGTGGGGCACCGCGTTGGATTTATCTTTCTGCATGGGGATATGCTTTAAAACAGCCAGGTGGAAATGATGCTAAAGCCAAAGAGCTGGTTAAAAAACTTTATCACAACGTTAAGGTGTTAGATTCGGGAGCACGAGGCTCGCTTACTACATTTGCTGAGCGTGGAATTGGAGATGTTCTACTTTCTTGGGAGAACGAAGCACTATTGGCAACGAAAGGTCTCGATAAAGATAAATATGAAATTGTTTACCCATCAATTTCAATTTTGGCAGAACCATCTGTTGCTATTGTTGACAAAACAGTCGACAAAGACGGTAACCGTACTTTGGCAAAAGGTTATCTCAACTTTTTATACTCACCTTTAGGTCAAGAGTTGGCTGCTAAACACTATTTTCGTCCTCGCAATCCTCAAGTTGCTGCTAAATATGCAGCACAATTCCCAAAAATTAAATTATTTACGATCAATGATGTTTTTGGCGGTTGGGCAAAAGCTCAGAAAACCCATTTTGCCAATGGAGCCATCTTTGATCAGATTTATGATGGAAAGCAGTAGATAAAATATTGGTAGAGTAGAATTTTAAAAATTAGTTTACTTTTTTATAGTGAAGCAAGTGAACCTGAAAAGGTGAGCTTGCTTTTTTGTTTTGCTTAAAAAATGAAAAGAAAACGGTTTTCTCTATGAAAAATTAATATTTTCCTACAAAAAGCCGTTTGGTGTTAGCCATAAACAAGGTGATAATGTGCAGTTACATTTTTACGCTATGATTTAACTCCTATGTCGCATATTTCTGTCTTACTTTTTGAGACCGTTGAAAGCTTATTGGCAGATCGCACAACTGGGGTGTATATCGATGCAACCTTTGGACGAGGTGGGCATACGCGCTTGTTATTGTCGAAACTCGATGAAAACGCCCGAGTATATGCTTTTGATAAAGACCCTCAAGCTCTGGAAGTTGCGGCTGCTTTAGCACAAGAAGATCCAAGATTTACGATTATTCATGCAAGTTTTGCTGATATTAAGGAAAAAATGCAGGAAATTGGGGTGCAAAGTGTCGATGGAATTATGGCAGACTTAGGTGTGTCCTCTCCTCAACTCGACCAGGCTGAACGCGGCTTTAGCTTTATGCAAGATGGCCCGTTAGATATGCGTATGGATAACTCTAAGGGGTTGACTGCTGCCGAATGGTTACTTGAGGTTGAAGAGGAAGATTTGGCAAATATCATTTATCAATATGGTGAAGAACGATATAGTCGCCGTATTGCTAGGGCAATTAAGCAGGCCGGAAAATTGGATACTACGGCGCAATTGGCTGAAATAGTAAAAACAGCCCATCCAAAATGGGAAAAGCATAAACATCCGGCGACACGTACGTTTCAGGCAATCCGTATTGCTATTAACAAAGAACTAGATGATATTGAAGTATTTTTACCGCAAGCTGTAGACTTGCTTAAACCAAAAGGGCGTTTGTCTGTGATCAGCTTCCATTCGCTTGAAGATCGGTTGATCAAACAGTTTATTCAAAAAGAATCAACTCTAGCAGAAGATTCTGGTTGGGGGATGCCTCAACAGCAGGTTGATACGAGAAGATTAAAGAAAATTTCACGGGTTCGTGCGAGTGAAGAAGAAGTAAAAGCGAATCCACGTTCACGTAGTGCATGGCTTCGGGTTGCTGAACGCTTGGAACAAAAAGGCGCGTAATGAAAAGCAGTGATGAAATCGAAACCACAGAAAATAAAGTGGTCAAAAAAGTTGTGGTATATGCAGTCATGGTGGCATTGGTTTTTATCAGTGCCATGATGGTGGTATTTCAAGTATTTGAATACCGTCATGATTATAGAGAGTTAAGCTCTTATATGCGTGAACGTGATGACCTCAATGCTGAATGGGGGCGTTTATTGATTGAGCAACAAACATTTGGTGCGACTGCTCAAATTGGTACACGTGCTGTGACACAATTACGAATGTTTTCGCCACCTGCTGCAGAAACGGTGGTAATTTCTTTACCGATGACCTCAGAGCAAAATAAGTAAGGCCTTGCTGTATGGTAGATAAGCGAACAAAGCAAACACGAAAAAAACAGCAGTCTATTTCGGAAAAACCAAGTCTTGCCTTTGATATGTGGCGGTTTTATCTGCTCTGGGCAGTCGTGCTACTGTGTTTTGTGGTATTAATTGCACGTGCATTTTATGTTCAAGTCATTAATAAAGACTTTTTGCAAAATAAGGCCAATGCTAATATTTTGCGTACTGAACGTATAGAGGCTATGCGTGGAGTGATTAGTGATCGCCACGGTGTACCTTTAGCGATTAGTAGTCCAATCATGAAAATTGTGATTGATCCGCGTGATTATTTTGAGACCAAGCATTTATATGATCAAATTACGGCTGAACTAAAACAAGATCCAAACAACCGTAAATTAAAACGCCAGTTACCAGATAAAAATTTAAATCTTGATGAACTTGCCGACGTGGTGGGTGTTGATCGTGCTGATCTTAAAAAACAGATGAATGCGCGTCCGCGTTCCCGCTATCTGGTTTTGAAAAAAGAAGTACCTCCTCAGCAAGCTGACCTCATTATGAAAGGTAATTTCCAAGGGGTGTATGCAGAAAAAACTTATAAACGTTATTACCCGCAACCTCAGCCAAATGCCCAAATTATTGGTTTGACCAATAGTGAAGGTCAAGGGATCGAAGGCTTGGAAATGCAGTTGAATAAGCAACTGTCAGGTGTAGACGGTGAGCAAAAAATTATTCGCGATAAGCGTGGTAACCGTTTAAAAGTTTCTGAGGTAATTCGTGAGGGTGAACCAGGTGAAAATATCACTTTAAGTATCGACTCACGTTTGCAGTACATTATGTACCGTGAATTAACGGCTGCAGGTGTGGCTAACAATGCGCGTTCAGCAACAGCAATTGCAGTTGATGTTAAAACGGGTGAAATTCTGGCAATGACCAGTTGGCCATCTTATAACCCGAATGATAAGAATGGCTTATCAAATAAAGATGCTATGCGTAACCGTGGTGCGATCGATATGTTCGAGCCAGGTTCAACCATGAAACCTTTTACTATTTCTGCAGCTTTAGAAACTGGTCAATATACGCCAAATACGATTGTAAATACCTCTCCTGGCTCAATGCGTTTAGGCTGGCATACTATTCGTGATACCCATAACTATGGGGCTTTGACCGTAAGTGGTGTCATTATTAAGTCTTCAAACGTGGGTTCTGCAAAAATTGCATTATCACTTCCGAAAGAAACTTTGCCGAGCTTCTTTAATCGTGTTGGTTTTGGTAAGCGTTCTGCAGTAAGGTTCCCTGGGGAAAGTTCAGGTCTGGTTTTACCTGTTAATAAATTAAACTCTTCTCAAATCGGGACCATGGCATATGGTTATGGCTTAAACGCGACAATCCTTCAATTGGCTCAAGGTTATGCCATGCTTGCAAATCATGGTGTCAAAATGCCATTAAGCTTGCATAAACTAGATCAGCCACCTAAAGGTGAGCAAGTTTTAAATCCGAAAATTGCCGATCAAGTTTTGTTAATGCTTGAGCAAGTGACTATGCCGGGTGGTACTGCAAAACAAGCCAATATTCCTGGTTATAGGGTAGGTGGTAAAACAGGTACTGCACATAAATTGCGTGCGGATGGTAAAGGATATTCAAATAATGAGTATCGTGCCTTATTTGCGGGTGTCGCACCAATTAGTGATCCACGTTTAGCCGTTATTGTAGTGGTGGAAAACCCACAAGGTCGCTATTACGGTGGTTTGGTTGCCGCTCCAGTTTTTGCTCGTATTATGCAAGAGTCGTTGCGCTTAATGAATGTGCCGCTTGATAAGCCACTTAATACTCCAGAAAATCCTATTCGCAGGTAAGCTATGACTGTTTCTTTTCAAGAAATTCATCCAATCGAAATTGATGCTCAATGGCCTCAACAGCCATTTCACGGCTTTAGTTTAGATAGTCGTAAAGTTGAAACGGGCCAAATTTTTATTGCTTTGACAAGTTATAGCCAGCCTGAAAAAACGCGTACATTTGCTGAAGCGGCTTTAGCAAATGGAGCGTTGGCTGTCATTAGCGAAACCGAATTAGGTGTAGCAAATGAATGGGTATGCCCTGATGTGCGTCAGCGCATGGGAGAGTGGCAAAAACGTTATTTGCAACAGGCTGATGTAGTAAAACCTTTACGGATTATAGCTGTAACAGGCACAAATGGTAAAACAACAATTTCTCGTTTAATTGCTGAGTTAATTAGTTCACAACAGCAGCGCTGTGCAGTGATGGGGACAACAGGGAATGGTATTTTACCTAACTTAACGCCTTCTACGCATACTACCCTCGACGCTCTACAGTTACAAAATGCGCTACATGATTATGCTAAACAGGGAGCAACTTTTGCTTCTTTAGAAGCAAGTTCACATGGTCTTGAACAGGGTCGATTAAATGGTTGCGATATTGAAATTGCTGTTTATAGCAACTTAAGTCGTGACCATCTGGATTATCATGGCACTTTAGAAGCTTATGCAGAAGCGAAGGCGCGTTTATTTCAGTTTAATTCGTTAAAAGTCGCTGTTATTAATTTAGATGATGCCCATGCTGACTTGATGATTAAGTCTGCCCAAAATAATCCAGCACAACCTAAAATTTTGACTTACTCACTAACTCAAAATACAGCTGATTATTACATTACCGATTTAAGCTATAGCTTGGCGGGTGCAACTTTTAATTTAGTAAGTCAGCAAGGTTCATTTGCGGTAGAAAGCCCATTATTAGGTCATTTCAATGTTGAAAATTTAATTGCCGCACTCATCGCTGCTGAGCAAGCTGGTTTCGATTTACAGGCATTGGTTAATTTTGTTCCTAAACTAATTGGTGCGCCAGGCCGAATGCAAGTTATTCGTGATGATGAGCGATTATTTGTAGTGGATTATGCGCATACACCAGATGCATTGATTCAAGTGCTTAAAACATTAAAGCGTCATGTTTCGAATCAGCTTTGGGCGGTGTTTGGATGTGGTGGTGACCGTGACCGTGGTAAGCGTCCACTCATGACTCAAGCAGCTTTAGATGGCGCAAACCCTGTTATTCTGACTTCAGATAATCCAAGAACAGAAGACCCTGAACAAATTTTTGCTGATATGAAGCAAGGAATCGATTTTTCAGGGCATCGTATGCATGAAATTCATGACCGCCGTGAAGCAATTAAATTTGTTGCAGAGCAAGCTCAAGCTGGTGACATTGTAGTGATTGCTGGTAAAGGACATGAAAATTATCAAGAAATTAATGGTGTGCGTCACTGGTTTGATGATGTGGTTGAAGTGCGTTCCGCGATTGATGCCCAACATCATACGGTAGATGCTGCTTACCCTGCACAATAGGAAAAATTATGCATACTTCAACCACCAGTACCGTGCCTTTGGAACCGTGGACAGCTCAACAATTACAACAGGCAACACAGGGTTACTGGCATAAAGACCAGATCCCTCAAACTGAAATTAAACGTATTTTGACTGACTCGCGTCATGCAGAAAGTGGGGATGCCTTTTTAGCACTAAAAGGTGAACGTTTCGACGCGCATAATTTTGTCGGGCAAGTGGCTGCAAATGGCTGCCAAGTTGCTATTGTCGAGCGGCCTATAGATGCAGAAATTGCTCAGCTTGTCGTTGCCGATACCCGTTTGGCTTTGGGGCAGCTTGGTGCGTATCGTCGTGAACAAAATGCTCAATTGAAAGTAATTGCTTTAACGGGTAGTAGTGGTAAAACCACCACCAAAGAAATGCTAGGAAGTATTTTGTCTCGTTTAGCACCTACATTGATTACCCGAGGCAATTTAAATAATGACCTTGGTGTGCCGATGATGTTGCTTGAGCTTCGAAAGGAACATCAATATGCGGTGATGGAACTTGGTGCAAATCATCAAGGTGAAATTGATTACACATCAAAACTTGTTCAACCGCATGTTGCTGGCATTTTAAATATTGGAACTGCTCATTTGGGTGAGTTCGGCGGGCGTGATGGCATTTGCCGCGCTAAATCAGAAATCTATCGTCATATTTTACCTCAGGGCGTTGCTATTGTGCCGCAACAAGATGACTTTACCGCTGAGATTCGTGAAGCAGCCAAAAGCCATCAAATCATGAGCTTTGGTGCTGGTGGTGATGTCTTTGCTACAGAGATTGAATTGTTGCCACAATCTGTCAATTTCCAGTTACATACGCCTCAAGGTTCAAGTTTTGTAAGACTGCCGTTTGCGGGTGAGCACAATGTGCAAAACGCAACTGCAGCAGTAGCATTTGCTTTGGCGTTAGGTGTTAGCTTGGAAGATATCGTAAAAGGTCTAGAGCAAGCACAAGGTGCAAAAGGTCGTTTGAATTTTATTCAAAAAGCGCCTCATTTATTTATTGATGATACTTATAACGCCAATCCAACATCTATGCGTGCTGCGGCACAAGTATTACTTCAGCAAAATGGCATTAAAGTCATGGTGATGGGGGATATTGGGGAGTTAGGTGATAGCAGTTGGCAAGAACATCACGATTTAGGTCGCGATCTTGCTGAGCTTCCTTTAGACCATATTGTTGCAGTTGGGCAGTTTGCCTCAGCAGCTCTCGAAGGCGCAGGTCTTCATTCTACTAAATTGAAAGCATTTCAGACTCAAGCTGAGGCGCTTCCATTTTTAATCAATCTAATCCAAACACATCAACCCCAGTCCATGAGTTTCCTGTTTAAAGGTTCTCGCTTTACTCATATGGAAACGTTGATGGCTGATTTGATGGAGAAACTTTAAATGCTGTTATGGTTGTTTGAACAACTTGCGGGCTATCACAGTTCGTTTCAGGTTGTTCGTTATTTAACATTACGTTCTTTACTCAGTGTATTAACGTCACTGACCATTGGTTTGGTTCTCGGACCAATCATGATTCGTAAATTACAAGCGTTAAAATACGGTCAGGCAGTAAGTTCATTTGCTCCTGAAAATCATGCTAAGAAAATGGGTACACCGACCATGGGTGGGATTTTAATTCTGCTCTCAATTGGTATTAGTACTTTATTGTGGGCTGATTTATCTAACCCTTATGTTTGGATTGTACTTGGTGTAATGGTTGTGTTCGGTGCGGTTGGCTGGGCAGATGACTGGATTAAAATTCGCTATAAAGATAATGCAGGTCTACCTGCCCGTAAGAAGTTTTTCTGGACTTCTGTCGCATCGCTCGGTGCTGGTATTGCGTTATATTTAATTGCTACCCAACAATCTAATGCAGAATACACAGCAAATATGCTGGATTTATTGATTCCTTTCTTTAAGAATCTTTCAATTCCGCTTTCTATTGTTCCTTTAGGTTTAGCATTTATTGTATTTACCTATTTAGTAATTAATGGTGCCTCTAATGCGGTTAACCTAACTGATGGATTAGATGGTTTAGCCATTATGCCAGTAGTTATGGTAGCGACGGGCTTAGGCGTATTTGCTTATTTATCTGGTGATATTCGTTTTGCCAACTATTTGCATATTCCTTATGTGAAATATACCTCTGAACTTGTGGTGATCTGTTCTGCCATGATTGGTGCAGGTTTGGCATTTCTTTGGTATAACGCACATCCGGCGCAAGTCTTTATGGGTGATGTGGGCGCTTTAGCTCTAGGCGCAATGCTTGGAACCATTGCCGTTATGGTTCGCCAAGAAATCGTATTCGCAATTATGGGCGGTGTTTTCGTTATGGAAGCGGTATCGGTATTCCTGCAAATCGGCTCATTACGAATGCGGAATAAACGCGTATTCTTGATGGCACCTTTGCACCATCACTATGAAAAACAAGGCTGGAAAGAAACCCAAGTGGTCATCCGTTTCTGGATTATTACGATTATGCTGGTTGTTTTAGGCCTAATGACCTTAAAATTGCGCTAGAACTTATTTTGGTGTCAATATAAAGCCAGTTTCTACTGGCTTTTTTTATTGGAGAGGTAAATGACAAAAGTTGCTGGTCTAGACCAATTATCTGTAATTAATCAAAAAGTAGTTGGAGAGGGCGAAGTCTTACCTCAAGTTGTGCTTAAAGATGGAAGTCAGGTGCAAACGGGAACTGTCGCGACGATGCTGCATAATATTGAACTCTATAATGCGGGGCAAAGAGGGCAAATTGAAGAAGAGTTGAAGATCGCAATTCCAACTTTAGTTAAAGTGGGCTTATTTGATTTGTTTGAAGTAGATGAATGGATTAAGGGAACAAATGCAGGCCGTACATTTGTTGGAATGCACGCTAAGGCTTATTTACAACAAAAAGAACAAGAGAATAATTAAACGTGACTACGCAAAATTTAATGTGCCCTGTGTGTCGTCAACGACTTGAGCTGGTAAGCAAAACATGGCGATGTGAACAGGGGCATAGCTATGACATTGCAAAGCAAGGTTATGTGAACTTACATGTTGTACAGCACAAACATAGTAAAAATCCGGGAGATACTACTGAGTCCGTAGATGCGCGCCGTGCTTTTTTACAAGGTGGCTATTATCAACCTTTACAGCAAGCAGTAGTTCATTTGCTGAAACAGCTTAAAGCTAAAACGGTACTTGATATTGGCTGTGGTGAGGGCTATTACACCAGTGCAATGCAACAGGTCGTTGAACAGTGTATAGGTGTAGATATTGCAAAAAATGCAGTACAACGCGCAGCAAAGTTAAATGACAAAGTGACATGGGTGGTTGGTACAGGAGCAACTTTACCGGTCATCGATCAAAGCATGGATGTGTGTACGAGTCTTTTTAGCCCGATTCCCCAAACGGAAATTCTGCGTGTTTTAAAAGATGATAGTTATTTAATTGTTGTGACTCCGGCATCTGATCATTTGTATGCGATGCGTGAGGCATTGTTTGAACAGGTTAATCCTCACACACCACAGAAATTTGTTGAACAATTGCAAGATTTATTTGAGTTGAAAGAACAGCAGGTTATTGATGCTCCTTTAGTACTTGACCAGCAGGCTTTAAAAAATCTTATTGCTATGACTCCCTATGCTTATAAGGCATCTCCAGAACGTCGTATGCAATTAGAACAGAAAGCACACTTACAAGTGACCGCATCTTTTCAAATTTATCTTTTTCAAAAGCGTAATAAAAAAGCCATCTAACGATGGCTTTTTTATTTTTACTCAATTTGATTAATCAAGTTTTCTAATTCATCTTTTTCACGCTTCGGCGCTGCCCCTTGCGAAGGTTTCATCGCTGGAGGTGTTGTCTTGGAAGGAATCACAATTTCCTCACCCGGTAAGTCATCGAAGTCATTATTGGTGGTTTTAGGTTGTGGTGGTGCAGGACGATAGAGTGGGCGTGCTAATGGAGGGGCAGCACGATAGGTTTTCTTATCGCCTACTTCAGTTGTGACTTCTTGCTTATCGCGAGAAATAGGTGCCTGAGCATCTTTTTCTAAACGAACCCAAGCAGCTGGTGTACCTTGCAATGCTTGACCCATAAAGTTAATCCAGATTGGTAGTGCAGCAATACCACCATACTCACGGCGACCAAGTGTAGTCGGCTGGTCAAAACCAACCCATGTTACAGTTACTAACTTGCCATTAAAACCTGCAAACCATGCATCTTTTGCATCGTTAGTCGTACCTGTTTTACCTCCTAAATCACTACGGCCAATCTTGAGTGCAGCACGACCTGTACCATGCTCAATTACGTCACGTAAGATATTTGCCATGTCATAAGCAGAGCTTGATTTTAAAATGCGCTGAGCTTGACGATATTGACTGTTATTTTTGTCCGTCTGTTTAAGATTAAGTTGTTTGGTTGTCTTTTCTTTCTGCTCTAGCTCTTTATTTGTAACTTCAACAACTTGATCATCTGGAGTAGTTACCTGTGCATCGTCAGTTGTCTCAGGAGCGTTAATACATGGAATACATGCATATTCTGGTTTGGCTTCGTAAATGACTTTACCGTATGCATCTTCAATACGCTGAATAAAATGCGGTTGAACGCGGTAACCACCGTTTGCGAATGTTGCATATCCAGTTGCCATTTGAATTGGTAATACTTGAGGCGTACCTAAAGCAATGGTGTAGTTACGTGGAATTTGATCCTCTTGTAAACCAAAATCCATGAATAATTGGCGAGTACGTTCAATTCCTACAGTTTGTAAGAGCCTTACTGAAACCGTATTACGAGACAAATACAAAGCACGGCGTAACGGGATCATACCTAGGTAGCGACCATCAGAGTTCTTCGGTGTCCACTTGCCAATCGTAATAGGGCTATCATTCACCATACTATAAGGTGTCATGCCACGTTCTAATGCTAAAGCATAGAGGAATGGTTTGATGGTAGAACCTGGCTGACGCCAGCCTTGTAAAGCACGGTTAAATTTTGATTGATAGAAATTATAACCACCTACAATTGCTTCAATTGAGCCATCGTTTGGGTTAATTGCAATGAGCTGACCTTGAACTTTTGGTACTTGAACTAGTGACCACGCAGTTTTAGCTTCATTTGGGCGTAAACGAACAATATCTTTAACTTTAACAATTTGAGATGCACGAGAAGGCGCTGCCCCTACGCTATTTGCATTGCGATAGGGACGGGCCCATGACATGCCGGACCATTGCACGGTTACTGTTGAGCCATCTTGCATTAATGCTTCAAAAGAGCTGCTATTTACCTTGGTGACTTGCGCCGGATAAGTGTTGGCATATGCTCTAAATTCGCTTAATGGCTTATCATGTGCTTCTGCACCACGCCAGCCATGACGACGGTCATAAGCTTCAAGACCGTCCTGCACAGCTTTTTCCGCAATCGCTTGGCGTTTCGCATTAATTGTTGTGTAGACTTTATAACCAGAATCAATTGCTTGTTCACCAAAATGTTTTACAAGCTCTGAGCGGACCATTTCACCTGCGTAGGGGTGAATATTATTTAGGTCACGGTTGGGCATATTCAAATTGATTGGCTCTGCAACGGCCTTTTGATATTCTGCTTGAGAAATATAACCAAGTTGAAGCATTCGGCCTAAAATCCAGTTGCGACGTTCAAGTGCACGCTCAGGGTTAACAACTGGATTATATTTAGATGGTGCTTTAGGCAAGCCGGCAATCATGGCCATTTGGGCAATGCTGAGCTCATTAATGCTTTTGTTGTAGTAAATCTTTGCAGCCGCTGCGATACCGTAAGCGTTTTTACCTAAGAAAATCTTATTCACATAGAGGCTCAAGATGTCTTCTTTGGATAAGTTTTGCTCAATTTTTCGAGCCAAAAAGATTTCTGTTATTTTGCGTTTTAGTGTTCTTTCTGGACTTAAATAATAGTTCTTTGCGACCTGCATCGTGATGGTTGAACCACCAGTTTGTACATCAGAACCAGTTACACTTTCACTCAAAGCACGACCTAAACCTTTAAAACTAATGCCACTATGTTCAAAGAAAGAAGAATCTTCTGCTGCTAGAAATGCATGAATAAAATTAGGAGGAATTTGTTTGTATTCAACCGGAATAGAAAGTTTACCACCGTATTCAGCAATGAGTTGATTGTCGGCTGTATAGACTTGCAATGGTTTTAAAAGCGGTGCTTTTTTTAGTGAACTCATTTCCGGAAGCGTTGGGGCAATATAGAGATACATGCCATAGAATCCCATCGGAAGTGAGACTAAGATAATAATAATGATCAAAAAAATTGGACGCACGAAGCCCAAACTGGATAGCTTTTTCATGATAAGTAAGCTTTAATAAGATCGAATACAAACTAATTGTGGTCAGTATAGCCTTTAGACATGCGGATTGTTAGATGAGATATTGTATCCGTGTAAAAATAAAGACCGAGATTATTGGTTTGTAATTTTTTTTGGGGATAAAAAAATAATAGGACAATAGTGTGCTCAGGTTATATCGTAAACCTAATAAGGGGTTAATGGGTGTCGATATTAGTTCGACTTCTGTTAAGTTGTTAGAGCTCTCTGTCAAGAACGGTAAATATTGGGTAGAAAGCTATGCTTTGATGCCTTTACCCGAAAACAGTGTAGTTGAAAAAAATATCTTAAATCCAGAAGCAGTTGCAGAGGCTTTGGAACGGGCGATGAATTTAGCAAATCCCCAAACCACTCATGCTGCAATTGCTGTTCCGACATCGACGGTTATTCATAAAACTATCGAAATGGATGCAGATATGAGCGATGACGAACGCGAAGTTCAGATTCGTGTAGATGCGGAGCAGTATATACCGTTCCCTTTAGATGAGGTGAGCCTTGATTTTGAGGTTTTGCCGGATCGTCTTACGAATCCAAATCGTGTAAATGTGCTCTTGGTCGCCACAAGAACAGAAAACGTTGAAACACGCGTTGAAGTGCTTGAATTGGCAGATTTAAATCCTAAATTGGCTGATGTCGAAAGTTACGCGGTTGAGCGCGCTTTTAGCGTGTTTGCTGATAGCTTACCGATGGGTGCAAATACCATAGGGATTTTAGATATCGGCCATACCATGACGACATTATCTGTCATGCAAAATGGCAAGATTATTTATACACGAGAGCAGGTTTTCGGCGGAAAACAACTTACGCTTGAAATTCAAAGTCGTTATGGTTTGTCTTTAGAAGAAGCAAGCAGAGCGAAAAAAGATCGTTCTTTACCAGATGATTATGAAATTGAAGTGCTAGACCCATTTCTAGATGCGGTAGTTCAGCAGGCGGCCCGCTCACTACAATTTTTCTTTTCTTCATCCCAATTTAACGAAATAGACCATATTTTGCTCGCTGGTGGAAATGCGAATATTCCAGGCCTTGCCAAGCTTTTGCAGCAAAAATTAGGTTACCGTGTCACGATTGCCAACCCGTTTTTACAAATGGGCTTTTCTCCTCAAGTCGACGTTCAAAAAATTGAAAATGATGCTTCATCTTTAATGGTGGCATGTGGCTTGGCTTTAAGGAGTTTTGATTAATGGCAACAATTAATTTACTGCCTTGGCGCGAAGAGCTGAGGGAGCAACGAAAAAAACAATTTATAACGTTATGTTTTGGGGTGGTTGTTTTGGGGATTACAACCGTATTTGGGGGATGGTTTTATTTTGACCATAAATTAGATGATCAAGAGCAAGCGAATCAGCTCATTATGAGCACAAATCAGAACCTTGATCAGCAATTAAAAACATTAAACGGCTTACAGGAACAGCGTGATGCCATTATTGAACGCATGAAGTTGATTCAAGGTTTGCAGAGTCAACGTCCAGTAGTGGTAAGACTTGTTGATGAGTTAGTTCGAGTCACACCATCAGCTATGTATTTAACGAAATTTAGCCGAACCGGAGATAAGTTTACGATTGAAGGTAAAGCTGAAAGTCCAAATACAGTAGCCGAACTACTCCGTAATCTTGAAGCATCTCCTTGGTATCGTAATGCTTTTATGAACTCTTTCTTGGCTAATGAAGAGAAAAAAGATAAGGCTGCAAGTTCTCTTCTCCCTAGGGTGGAAGACCACTATGGTAGTTTTGTTGTGACTGTCGATTTGGGGGAAATGGGCGTGACCACAACGGATGATTCTGCTAAGCCATCTACAGGTGAAAGTGTGGGGGCTGCTAAATGAGTCAAGACGAACTTCAAGAATTGTCATTAGAACAATTATCTGCAAAGAAAAAGAAATTTAATCTCGATAAATTCCTTCAGCAATTTAATACGCTGGATATGAACAACTACGGTAGTTGGCCAATATCTGTAAAAATTACGTGTTGGATTTTTATTTTCTTTGCTGTGTTAGCTTTGGGGTATTTCATTGTTATTCAACCGAAATTACAAGCTATTGATAATGCTCAAGCTCAGGAAAGCAATTTATTAAACGAATTTCGTGAAAAAGACTCGAAATTACGTAACCTGCAACAGTATCAGGTGCAACTTCAAGAGATGCAGGCAAATTTCAACCAGCAACTAGAGCAGTTACCAAAAGAAACTGAGATTCCGAGTTTAGTTGAAGATATCAACTTAACAGGAGTGAACTCTGGATTGAAATTTAAAAATATTCGCTTGGAAGATGAAGTAAAGCAGGAAATTTTTATTGAGCAACCAATTGCCATAGAAGCGACCGGGGACTATCACGCATTTGGAGCTTTTGTAAGTAGTATCGCTGCTTTGCCTCGTATTGTAACCATTCACGATTTTACTGTTGATGTATCGCCAGCTAAAGATAACAAGTCTGATATTCCTGTGCTGAACTATTCCATTAAAGCAAAAACATACCGATACGTAGGGGCAACAGATACATCGGAGCAAACAGGCAAAGCTCCAGCAGCATCTGCTTCAACGAACACTACTGTTCAGCCGAAATAGGAGAGTTATGATGAAAATTAAGCAAATTACTCTTTATGTTTTGGCGTGTGCTGTGCTTGTCGGTTGTGATTCAAGAATTGATGCAGTAAATCAGGAAATGGCCAATATTCGTAATCAGCCGCCACTCCCTATTGAACCAGCACCGATTTTTACTCCTGTACCACAATTTAATTACGCTGCTCATCAATTAAAAAGCCCATTTATGCCAAGTTCTCTAGCTGCCGAGCTCAAGATTATGGCGGGCAAACGGGTTTATCCGAATTTCTCACGTGCGCCGCAACCACTCGAAAGTTATGCACTTGAAGCTTTAAATATGAAAGGGAGCATGCGTAATAATCGAGGGCAGATATTGGCCCTGATCCAGACACCGGATCAGCAGATTGAACGGGTACAAGTGGGTAACTATATGGGCATGAATCAGGGCCGTATTACCCATATTAGTCCAACCCAGATTGATCTGGTTGAAATCGTACCGGATGGTCGAGAAGGCTATGTCGAAAGACCGAGAACCTTGGTCTTGATTGGGCCTGCACCCTAAAATTTAGGGAATAACAACGAAAAAATATTTTTAAAGATTATTTAATTGGGGATGGTCAGACAATGAATCACGTATTCCGTCAGTTTTCTATGGGGGCTGTAGCTATTGCGATTATGCAGGCTGCATCTGCACAGGTCAGCATGACCAACATTGTACCAATGCAAATTGCAGGTCAGGGCACAGAAATTAGAGTCATGTTTAATGGCTTGCCACCACAACCACAAGCTTACCAACTTGAAAATCCTTCACGTTTAATCCTTGATTTTGATAAGGCACAGCAAGGTTTAAAACAGTCTAAAATTAGTGTTGCAACTAATGAGGCTAGTTCTGTAGATGTTACTTCAGATGACCAGCGTTCACGTTTAACTGTAAACCTAAAAGATGCTGGAGCATTTACAACACGAGTAGAAGGTAATACCTTTATTTTAAAAATTAATTCTGCTCAAACAAGTAATAAGCCGCTACCTGTGGTCTCAGCACAACCACAAGGTGTTTCAAATATTGGCTTTCAACGTGGTAGTCAGGGAGAAGGTCTGGTTGTTGTAGATCTTTTAGGAAGTAATACGCCTGTAGATGTTCAGCAGCAGGGTAGTAAAGTCGTTATAAGAACAATAGGTACAAAAATCCCGACACATTTAGCACGTCGCTTAAATGTAAATGATTTTGCAACACCGGTTTCAAGTATCGATGCTTATAATGATAAAGGGGTTGGTGTAATAACTATCCAGTCCTCTGGTAGCTATGAATATATGGCCTATCAGGCAGAGAATAAGCTCACGATCAGTTTGAAACGTCCCCAAGATAAAAATGTTACCTCTTTATATAAAACGCCGAATTATTCGGGAAATAAACTTTCATTAGACTTCCAAGATATTGAAGTACGTCGTGTGTTGCAATTGCTTGCTGATTTTACAGGCATCAATATGGTAGCTGCCGATAGTGTACAAGGTAATATCACACTACGTTTAAAAGATGTACCTTGGGATCAGGCGCTTGATATTATTTTAAAAACTAAAAATCTTGATAAACGCCGTAACGGCAATGTGATTTGGATTGCTCCAGTTGCAGAATTGATTAAAGCGGAAGAAGAAGAAGCGAAAGCTGTTGCACAAAGTGTCAAACTTGCACCCTTACAGACTGAGTATATTCAACTGAAGTATGCTAAAGCTGGCGATATTATGGGTCTCATTACACAAGGCTCAAATAATAGTAATGGCTTACAGCATACTTCTGGTGGAGGGACCTCAACTTCAACCAATTTAAATACTGGAGTTGATAGTCTAGGCAATAATGTGGGGAGTTTGCTTAGCCCACGTGGCACTATTACCCAAGATGACCGAACTAATACTCTTATTATTAATGATACTGCTCAGTCAATTGATCAAATTCGTAAAATGATTGACCTACTTGATGTGCAAGTTAAACAAGTTATGGTTGAAGCACGTATTGTGAGAGCCTCTACATCATTTACCAAAGAACTTGGTGTGAAGTGGGGCATTCTGTCGCAAGGTATTACCAATAATAACAATTTGCTGGTTGGCGGTAGTGAAACAACTTTATGGAATTTACGCGAACCTAAAAAAGATGAAACTACAGGTGGGTATAAATATACGATTGAGCGCCCAGATAACTTAAACGTGGATTTAGGGGTTTCTAATCCTGCAGGAAGTATTGCTTTTGGCTTGATTAGTATGTCTGACTTTATGTTAGATCTTGAATTGTCTGCTTTACAAGCGGATGGTTATGGTGAGGTTATTTCTACCCCTAAAGTCATGACTGCCGATAAACAAACAGCAAAAGTTGCAACTGGTCAACAAGTTCCATATCAATCTACAACTAACTCTGCGGCAGGTTCAACTGCTACAACATCTTTTAAAGATGCTTTGCTGAGTTTAAATGTGACACCAAGTATTACACCTGATGGCAAGATTCAAATGAAGTTGGATATTTCTAAGGATTCTGTAGCGGGTGCGGCTCCAAATGGAGAGTTGATTTTAAATAAAAATAATATCAACACCAATGTATTGGTAGATAATGGCGAAACTGTCATTTTGGGTGGTGTTTTTGAGCAAACGACTATGAATTCACAAACCAAAGTTCCTTTCTTTGGTGATATTCCTGTTGTTGGGCGTTTATTTAGAAAAGATGTAAAGTCTGATGATAAACAAGAGTTGCTGATTTTCGTTACACCACGAATTGTTAATGACACTTTAGCGAGAAATCATTAATATATTTTTTAATGAAAGCAATTGAAATAGGTGGCGCCTTGCCAAGCAAAGCGTTTGAAACCCTACCAAATATTTATTTGGTAGGGCCCATGGGGGCAGGAAAAACAACCGTTGGACGTCATTTAGCAGAACTATTAGGGCGTGAATTTTTAGATAGTGATCATGAAATTGAGCGCAAGACAGGGGCTACTATTCCCTGGATTTTTGAAAAAGAAGGAGAAGTCGGCTTCCGTACGCGTGAAACTGTCGTTTTAAATGAGCTTACTTCACGTAAGGCATTAGTGCTTGCCACAGGTGGCGGTGCTATTACTCAGGCGCCTAATCGGGAGTTTTTAAAGCAACGTGGAATCGTTGTTTATCTATATACTCCTGTCGAATTACAACTACAAAGAACCTATCGCGATAAAAATAGACCTTTATTACAAGTTGAAAATCCTGAACAAAAATTGCGGGATTTATTAAAGATCAGAGATCCTCTGTATCGTGAAGTTGCACACTATACGATTGAAACGAATCAAGGTGCTGCACGTGATCTTGCCCAAAAGATTTTGCAACTTATTCTATCGAACAAGTTAAAATAGACGAACTGACTAGTGGTTTTATAAATTCATGCAAACTTTACATGTTGAATTAGGCGAACGCCGTTATCCTATTTTCATTGGTAGCCAACTTGACCCGGAACAATTACTAGAGCCTTATATTCATGGTCAACAGGTCATGATTGTGAGTAATGTTACGGTTGCGCCTTTATATTTAAGCCACTATCAGGAAGCTTTGGAAAGTCTAGGTAAAACGGTTGCGACCTGTATTTTACCTGATGGCGAAAAGTATAAAGATATTCAGCATTTAAACTTAATTTTTGATGCATTGCTTGAAGTTGGTTTTAACCGCGATTGTACGGTTTTAGCTTTAGGTGGTGGCGTCATTGGTGATATGGCTGGTTTTGCTTCTGCTTGTTTCCAACGTGGCGTTTACTTTGTACAGGTTCCTACGACCTTACTTTCACAAGTAGACTCAAGTGTTGGTGGAAAAACAGGAATTAATCATCCGCTTGGCAAGAATATGTTAGGTGCTTTTCAGCAACCACAAGTCGTTTTAGCTGACATGGCACAATTGAATACGCTGCCAGAACGTGAGCTTTCGGCCGGTTTAGCCGAAGTAATTAAATATGCACTTTTAGGTGATGAAGATTTCCTGGTTTGGCTTGAAGAAAATATGGATGGCCTGGTTGCAAGAGATGCTGACCTTTTAGCAGAGGCTGTTTATCGTTCATGTGCTCACAAAGCCCGCATTGTTGCCAATGATGAGAAAGAGCAAGGGGAACGTGCTTTACTTAACTTAGGCCATACTTTTGGCCATGCGATTGAGTCGTATCTAGGTTATGGGACTTGGTTGCATGGTGAAGCTGTCGCAACTGGAATGGTGATGGCGGCAGATTTATCACAACGTTTGGGTTGGATCTCAAATGAAGATGTGGCACGTACAAAAAAAATCATTCAACGTGCGAATTTGCCGATATCATGTCCACAAATTCCATTGGATGATTTCCTTGGATATATGGCTCATGACAAAAAAGTTCTTAATGGGCAATTACGTTTGGTGTTGTTAAAACAACTCGGACAAGCTGTAATTACTAAGGACTTTGATGTTGAACTTATGAAACAAGCTATTTTGGCGAATCAACACGGATAACAAATAAGGTAAAGCATGACTGTATCACGTACACTTTGGCAGAATGTTCAACAATATATCTGGTTGGTTGGTGGTATTGTCTGCTTATTCCTTGCTTTTATTTTTTGGGTCATAACCGATAATAAAAAACTGGTTGAGGTTGAAAAGTCGGCTGATTCCGATGCACCCGTACAAATTCAGCCAGAGAAAGTTGCAACCACTCCTAACTTAGGTGCTTTAGCTGACGAGGTTCGTCCACTGGATTTAACAACACGAACTGTGGCGTCAGGTGAACATGAGCCTGAGTTTCGTGGTACAAAATTTATTAATGAAAATAAAAAACAATGGACGCTTGAGTTATTCAGAGCTTCTGATGAAGACATCATTAAAAACTTTTTAAAAAGTCGTACTGATCGTAATAAGTTTATTTATTTCCGCTTAAGCGGAGAACAACAAGCAGAGCAGTATGTGTTGGCTTACGGAACATTCAAACGTTCAGAAGATGCGGTTCAGCAATTAACACAGATTAATTTGCAGTTACCTGATTCAGTTAAACCTCAGCCACAGCAGTTCTCAAGTTATGCCCCACTGGTAAATGATTTGGGGGCAGATGAGATGAAAGGTGGCAATAATCAGTTATATGAAGTTAGATTGCGTCCAGCGGCTTTGCCTAGAATTGATGAATCTTTATTAATGTCAGCTCCAGCGAGTAGTACCCTAAACACTCAGCCAAAACCTACTAGTACTAACTCGGCTACAAAAACTACTATTGTGCGTCGTGATGCGGCAGGAAATGTGGTTGATGTACAACAATCGAATTCTAATATTGATCAGCCAAATAAACCTGCGCAGACACGGGTTAATGAGAATCAACCCAAAAATGCTACAAATGAGGGCACAAGAGGGAACTAAATCACCTTAAGTTGTGCTCTAAAATAGTGCAAATATAAGGTGTATTAATATTTTTTGACCAGATGTGGTGCATATTTAGTCATTTTTTAACATGATAACGTGAATAAAATAATTATATTTATAATAAATATAAAGATTTAGGCCTATTTTTCTATTTTGGCACACTTTTTGCTTTATTGTTGTGCTTATTAATGTGCTGCAAACTATTTTAGCCTCTAAGAAGTGAATTCTATGCAGAGTCGTGGGGTCGAACTGCTTTAAAAGAGTGCGAAATAAGTCAAAACATTTTTCTAGCAAAAACCAGTGTACGTAAAAATGGAACAGCGTATATTGGCTTATCCGCCCAAAATTTTTTTTTGCGAAACATTGAGCTAACTATCGTCCATAGGCACTATCGCAAAAAGAAGTTGTTTGTTTGACGCTCGAAAGAGCCTTATTGAAAGAAGGGTACGCTATGCACATGCCATCGCCTAATACTGTAGCTCCCGCTCAAGGTTTATATCAGCCTGATGAGTTTAAGGATAACTGTGGTTTTGGACTGATTGCCCATATGAAGGGTGAATCAAGTCATCATCTAGTAGAAACCGCGATTCACAGTTTAAGTTGCATGACGCACCGTGGTGGTATTGCCGCAGATGGCAAGACGGGAGATGGTTGCGGCTTATTATTGGCGATGCCAAAGCAATTTTTCCGTGATGAAGCAAAAAAACTGAGTGATATTACACTGAGTGAAATTTTTGCTGTAGGTACGGTATTTTTAAATATTGATCCAGCATTAGCACAGCACTCTAAAAATATTTTAACGAAAGAAATTGAGTCAGAAGGTTTACGTGTACTTGCTTGGCGTATCGTTCCAACAAACAACGATGCATTGGGTGAAATCGCGCTTCAATCTTTACCTGTTTTTGAGCAAGTCATCGTGAACTGTCCAATGGGCGTAACTGAGGTTGAATTTAACCGTAAGTTATTCTTGGCGCGTCGCCGTGCGGAACAACAACTCCAAAATGATCCGTTATTTTACGTGACTACGCTTTGCTCGACAGTTATTAGCTATAAAGGCCTAATGATGCCTGCGGCGATTGCCGAGTTTTATACAGACTTGGCAGATGAGCGTTTAAAATCACATATCGTGGTATTCCACCAACGTTTCTCTACAAATACATTACCGCGTTGGCCATTAGCTCAACCATTCCGTTATCTTGCGCATAATGGTGAAATCAACACAATTACAGCAAACCGTAACTGGGCATTAGCGCGTACTCCTAAATTTGAAAACCCATTATTGCCAGGTTTGACCGAGCTTAACCCGATTGTAAACCGTACAGGTTCGGACTCTTCAAGTTTAGATAATATGCTTGAGATTCTGGTGGGCGGCGGTATGGATTTATTCCGTGCTTTACGTATGCTCGTGCCACCAGCTTGGCAGAACGTTGAAACTTTAGATGCAGACTTGCGTGCATTCTATGAGTTCAACTCTAAACATATGGAAGCTTGGGATGGTCCGGCAGGCCTCGTTATTCAAGATGGTCGTCATGCGATTTGTATGCTTGACCGTAATGGTTTACGTCCTGCGCGTTGGGTTATTACCAAAAATGATTACATTACCTTGGCATCTGAAATTGGTGTTTGGGGCTATGAGCCAGAAGATGTAGTATCAAAAGGTCGTGTAGGTCCTGGTCAAATCTTGGTTGTAGACACCCTTACAGGTAAAGTGCTTGATACTAAAGATGTTAGCAATCATTTGAAAAACATGCGTCCGTACCGTGAGTGGTTACGTGACCATGCAATTCGCTTAAATGCAAACCCGGAACTTGAAGAACAACTTGTTGATAAAGGTTTAACTGGCGATGCATTAAAAGCGGCTCAAAAAATGTTTATGGTGACATTTGAAGAGCGCGATCAGTTGTTACGTCCAATCGCTGAGAGCGGCCAGGAAGCTGTTGGTTCTATGGGTGACGATACACCAATGGCTGTATTGTCTCGTCAAGTACGTCATGTGACCGATTACTTCCGTCAACAGTTTGCACAGGTGACAAACCCGCCAATCGACCCATTACGTGAGTCAATTGTTATGTCACTTGAAACCTGTTTGGGCCGTGAGCAGAACGTATTCGAACAAGGTCCTGAGCATGCTGATCGTATCATCATCTCTAGCCCGGTTTTATCAAATTCAAAAATGCAGCAAATTCGTAGCATTGAACGTGCAGGTTATGAGGCGGTTGATATTGATCTGAACTATGCTGAAACCGAAGGTTTACAAGCTGCGATTACTCGTATTTGTGAAGAATCTGCACAAGCTGTTCGTGATGGTAAGACCTTAATTGTTTTAACTGATAAAAACATTCGTCAAGGTTATTTACCTGCAAATGCTGCGCTTGCAACAGGTGCGGTACACCATCACCTCATAAAAACTGGTTTGCGTACTGATGCAAACATTATGGTTGAAACCGGTTTTGCACGTGATCCACATCAATTTGCGGTGTTACTCGGTTTTGGTGCTACTGCCATTTACCCATACCTTGCATATGATGTAATCAATGATTTGATTGCTAAAGGTGAGCTTTTAGGTGATCCAATCCATGCACAGGCAAACTTCCGTAAAGGTATCGAGAAAGGCTTATTAAAAGTTCTTTCAAAGATGGGTATCTCGACAGTAGCTTCTTACCGTGGTGGTCAGTTATTTGAAGCAGTTGGTTTATCTTCTGAAGTTGTAGATCAATGTTTCTTAGGTGTTCCTAGTCGTATCCAAGGTGCAACATTTGTTGATCTTGAAAATGACCAGAAAAAGTTAGCGGCTACAGCTTGGTCTAACCGTAAACCAATTGATCAAGGTGGTTTGCTGAAATTCGTATTTGGTAAAGAATACCACGCGTTTAACCCAGACGTGATTAACTCGCTACATAAGGCAGTTCGTTCTGGCAAATACGAAGACTTTAAAGAATATGCCGAGTTAGTGAATAACCGTCCGATCGCGACTATTCGTGACCTGTTTAAGTTAAAAACAACCAATCCAATTCCGGTTGAGCAAGTTGAATCGGTTGAAGCTATCTTGCCTCGTTTCGACTCGGCAGGGATGTCTTTAGGTGCACTTTCTCCAGAAGCCCATGAAGCAATTGCAATTGCCATGAATACCATTGGTGGTCGTTCAAACTCTGGTGAGGGTGGTGAAGATCCTGCGCGTTACGGCACAATTCGTAACTCGAAAATCAAGCAAATTGCATCTGGACGTTTTGGTGTAACACCTGCATATTTAACTTCTGCTGAAGTCTTGCAAATTAAAGTTGCTCAAGGTGCAAAACCGGGTGAAGGTGGTCAGTTGCCAGGTGGTAAAGTGAATGGCTTGATTGCACGTTTACGTTACTCTGTTCCGGGTGTGACACTTATTTCACCTCCGCCGCATCATGACATTTACTCAATTGAAGATTTGTCGCAACTGATTTTTGACTTGAAACAAGTTAACCCGAAAGCAATGGTATCTGTGAAGTTAGTATCTGAGCCGGGTGTAGGTACGATTGCTGCAGGTGTTGCTAAAGCATATGCAGACTTTATTACCATTTCAGGTTATGACGGTGGTACTGCTGCGTCTCCGCTTTCATCAATTCACCATGCAGGTTCGCCATGGGAGCTTGGCTTGAGTGAAGCGCATCAGGCACTTCGTGTAAATGACTTGCGTGGCAAAGTACGTGTACAAACTGACGGTGGTTTAAAGACTGGTCTTGATGTTATTAAGGCGGCTATTTTAGGTGCTGAAAGTTTCGGTTTTGGTTCTACACCAATGATCGCATTAGGTTGTAAATACCTACGTATTTGCCACTTAAACAACTGTGCGACCGGTGTTGCGACTCAACAAGATCATTTACGTCAAGAGCACTATATTGGCGAACCACAAATGCTCATTAATTTCTTCCACTTTATTGCAGAAGAAACGCGTGAATGGTTGGCAGCTCTTGGTGTAGCTTCACTTAAAGACTTGATTGGCCGTGTAGATTTACTTGAAGTCTTACCGGGTGAAACAGAGAAACATGCTCATCTTGATTTAAGTGCATTATTAACTTCTCATCCTGCTGCTGAAGGTAAAGCACAGTATTGTGAAGTAGAAGGTAATGCACCGTTTGACAAGGGCGTATTGGCTGAAAGAATGGTCGAAGAAATGCTTCCTGCAATCGAGTCAAGCGCTGGTGGTCAATTCAATTTTAATGTCGTGAACTGTGACCGTTCAATTGGTGCACGTGTATCGGGTGAGATTGCTCGTCGCTATGGCAACTTGGGTATGGAAGCACATCCGGTTGTAATGAACCTAACAGGTACTGCTGGTCAGTCACTTGGTGTTTGGAATGCTGGTGGTTTGCACATCCGTCTTGAAGGTGATGCAAATGACTATGTAGGTAAAGGTATGGCTGGTGGTCGTATTTCGATCTTCCCACCAAAAGGTTCACCTTTCCAAACACAAAATACAGCAATTATTGGTAATACTTGTTTGTATGGCGCAACTGGCGGTAAGTTATTTGCTGCAGGTACAGCAGGTGAGCGTTTCGCGGTTCGTAACTCTGGTGCGTTTGCTGTTATTGAAGGTGCAGGTGACCACTGCTGTGAATATATGACTGGTGGTGTTGTGACTGTGCTTGGAAAAGTGGGTCATAACTTTGGTGCAGGTATGACAGGCGGTTTTGCTTACGTGCTTGACCTCGATAATGACTTTGTAGATTACTACAACCACGAGTTAATTGACTTAACCCGTATTTCAACAGAATCTATGGAAGATCATAAAGAATTCTTATTGCGTATTATTGACGAGCACATCAAGGAAACAGGTAGTGCTTGGGCTTATAAAATCCGCAATGAGTTCGATTTCTACAGCCGTAAATTCTGGCTTGTGAAACCTAAAGCTGCTAACTTGCAAACGCTTTTGAAAACAACACAAGCTGACCCACAATAATTCCACGACTGCAAAGACATAGGCAGGTGCGGGCAACAAGGAAATCCGCGCCTACCCACGGAGAGAGACATGGCAGAGCGCCTAAATAATGACTTTCAATTTCTGGATGTACCACGTCAAGATCCAGAGAAAAAAGATATTACTGTCCGCAAAGCAGAGTTTGTGGAAATTTATAAACCTTTTACTTCGGAAACTGTAACCAATCAGACGCACCGTTGTTTAGGTTGTGGTAACCCATATTGCGAATGGAAATGTCCTGTACATAACTACATTCCAAACTGGCTAAAACTCATTGCTGAAGGCCAAATTTTCCAGGCTGCTGAGCTTTGCCATCAAACAAATACTTTACCTGAGGTATGTGGTCGTGTATGTCCGCAGGACCGTTTGTGTGAAGGTGCTTGTACCTTAAATGATGGCTTTGGTGCAGTAACTATTGGTAATGCTGAAAAATATATCAATGACACGGCTTTTGCTTTGGGTTGGCGCCCAGATATGTCACATGTGAAGTGGACAGGTAAAAAAGTTGCAATCATTGGTGCAGGTCCAGCAGGCCTAGGCTGTGCCGACATTTTAGCTCGTGGCGGTGTTAAACCGGTGGTATTTGACAAGCGTCCTGAAATTGGTGGCTTACTAACATTTGGTATTCCAGAATTCAAAATGGAAAAAGATGTGATGAAGCGCCGCCGTGAAATTTTCACTGGCATGGGCATTGAATTCCGCTTAAATACTGAAATTGGTAAAGATGTCACGATTGATGAATTACTTGCTGAATATGATGCAGTATTCATGGGGATGGGAACTTATACCTACATGAAAGGTGGTTTCCCAGGTGAAGACCTTGACGGTGTTTATGATGCGCTTGATTTCTTAATCTCTAACGTGAACCGTTGTCAGGGATGGGAAAAGGACCCAAGTGAATACATTAGCATGGATGGTAAGAAAGTTATTGTTCTTGGTGGTGGTGATACTGCAATGGACTGTAACCGTACTTCATTACGTCAAGGTGCCCACGACGTAACATGTGCATACCGCCGTGATGAAAGTAATATGCCGGGTTCTGCACGTGAAGTAAAAAATGCGTATGAAGAAGGCGTAAAGTTCTTATTTAACCGTCAACCAATCGAGATTGTTGGCGAAAATGGTAAGGTAACAGGCGTAAAAGTGGTAACGACACAAATGGGTGAACCAGATAGTCGTGGTCGCCGTAGCCCTGAGCCAATTCCGGGTTCTGAAGAAGTTTTACCAGCTGATGCAGTTTTGCTAGCGTTCGGTTTCCGTCCAAGCCCTGCTGACTGGTTTGGTAGTGTGAATATTAATCTTGATGGTTCTGGTCGTGTTGTTGCACCTGAACAGCAGGAATTTAAATTCCAGACTTCAAACCCAAAAATCTTTGCTGGTGGTGATATGGTACGTGGTTCAGACCTTGTAGTTACAGCAATCTGGGAAGGTCGCCAAGCTGCTGAAGGTATTTTAGATTACCTTGGTGTTTAATCTAAAAAATCATTATTAAAGTTTTTGATAAAGCCTGCGATATGCAGGCTTTATTTTTTTTACCATTAGTCAGTTTGATGCTTTTGGCAAATACAATAAGCTTTTTTGCCCTGTTTAGCCCCTTAGTCGCAAGAGATACTCAAAGCTTCCTTCTTCAATACAATAGGTGTTGAATATGAATATCGCAGGTATGACGGCAGAAAAATCATATTTAAATCGTCGAAAAGCGTTGGGTATTATTGTGCGTCGCCTTGAGTTTAATCCTCAAGCTATCAAACGCTATTATTTTGCAAATTCGCCTTTAATGTCCCATTTTTTAACTGCACTCTCTTCAACATTTCCCGTAGGAGAACAGTTTTTTGTAAATAGCGTGCGTAATGTACGTGACAAAGTTTCCGATCCTCAACTACAGGCTCAGATTGCGGCATTTATTGGGCAAGAAGCAATGCATTCGAAAGCACATGGAGAGTTCAATGAGGCTTGGCGTCGTGATGACTATAATCTGGATCGCTTTCAAAACTGGTTGAATGAGCGTGACAAATATTTAAGAACAATTTCTCCTAAGCTGCAGCTAGCACTGACATGTGCATTTGAGCATTTTACGGCTTTGCTGGGGGGATATATTTTACAGCATCCAGAACTTCTAAAAACTTTGGATCAAGATGCGCTAAAGCTTTGGGTTTGGCATGCTATAGAAGAAATTGAGCATCGTTCAGTTGCATTCGATGTCTATCAACAGGTATATGGCGATGACCGTATTCGTCGTTTACTCATGCGGAGTGTTACTACAGGGTTTGCAAGTCTTGCTTTTTATGGCACTACACGGCTATTTTGGCAAGATAAATGGAAGAGCTTGCCTAAAATCGGAGGTAACTTATTTGGGCTATATTTGCTTGCTAAAATGCTTATACAGCTAACTCCTGAATATTTTGCTTATTACAAAAAAGACTTCCACCCGAGTCAAAAAGATTATGGCCATATGGTCGATTATTGGAAAAGTTATTTGGCTGATGAATATCAAATGGCAAGTTTCCAAGAGGAAAAAAATCCAAGACCAAGCTAATAAAAAACCGGATTTAAAAATCCGGTTTTTTTAAATCTATAAAATAAAAGCAACACAATAATGCCAAAATCGTCATACAATCGGGAAAAGTGGTTAAAAATATAAAGAAAAACTTGAGGATAATGTGACGATGAAAACGTTTAAACAACTTGCTATCGCGACAACACTTGCCAGTACCCTATTATTTTCAGGCTGTGGCTATAATACTTTACAGGTTAAAGATGAAGCTGTAACAGCGGCTTGGTCTGAAGTACAAAACCAATATCAACGTCGTGCCGATCTAGTTCCAAATTTGGTAAATGTTGTAAAAGGTTATGCTAAACATGAAGAACAGGTTTTAACAGAGGTCACTCAAGCACGTGCCAATGTTGCAGGCTTGAAGGTTGATAAAGAAGTATTAGAAGATCCAGCATTACTTGAAAAATATCAACAGGCACAAAGCCAGTTAACTGGGGCATTATCTCGACTTATTGCTGTTTCAGAAAACTACCCGGATTTAAAAGCCAATACCCAATTCCAAGAATTGCAAGTTCAGCTTGAGGGAACAGAAAACCGAATTGCTGTTGCCCGTAATCGTTATATTACAACTGTTCAGGACTATAACGCTTATGTTCGTCAGTTCCCACAAGCAGTAACAGCAAAAGTGATTGGCATGCATCCTAAAGCCAATTTCTCTGCAGAAGCATCTGCTCAGCAGGCTCCAAAAGTTTCTTTTGATTAATTTAAATCAAAGGAGTGCCGCATGAGAAATACTATATTGCTTCAGCCTAAGCAAATTAGGGTATTCGTTATTACCTTAATTGTTCTCTGCTGTGGTGTTCTGTTTCAGAATGCGGCTTGGAGTGAGAATAATATTGCCACTGCTACCGATGAAACGGATACGGTAGTGGCAGGCAAAATTATTCAACAGCAGCAAGCTCAAGCATCTAAGCCTCAAATAAATTCTCAGGCAGCTTCGAGTGTCACACCTCAAACGCAAGTTGCAAATGATATGGCTGATGGTGAATCAATTCGTGGTTTACCAACATTAAATCAACCTGTCATTGATCAAGCTAACGTTTTGAGTGAAACTGAAAAACAACAGCTTAGCCAGAAAATCTTAAATCTGTACCAGCAAGGTAAAGCACAAATAGGTATTGTGATTGTACCAACTACAGGTCAAGAAGATATTTTTGATTATGCTTTGCGAGTAGGTGAAAAATGGCAACTCGGTTCGAGTAAACGAGATAATGGCTTACTTATCGCAGTTGCAATTAATGACCATAGAATACAGATTCTAACTGGATACGGTTTAGAAGGGGTATTACCTGATATTGTTGCAAGTCGAATTATTCGAAATCAAATTACCCCTTATTTTAAACAAGCCCAATATGCTCAAGGACTAAATGCAGGACTTGATGAAATTGGAAGAATTTTAAATTTAGATCCGGAAGTTGCTCAGCAAGCTGCTCAAGATTTAAAAGAACGCCAACATCAAGCTGCCGAAGAACAACAAGCCAAACAAACAACGCTTACAATGGCTTTATTTATTCTTGTTGCTGGGGTTGTGGGATCATTTATTGTTGGTCGACCACTTAGCGCGTCAACAGCAGGAGTTGCGGCAGCGGTAGCTGGTTTTGTAAATGGTGCTGGCGTAGTAATGAGTTTACTACTGGGTTTTGGTATTTTCTTTTTACTCATAACTTCAATTGCCCAACTGATTTTACAGGCTATTCTGAGCGGAGCTGGTGGCGGTGGACGCGGAGGAGGCTTTGGCGGTGGTGGCGGAGGCTACGGCGGCGGCGGTGGACGTTTTGGCGGTGGAGGTGCTTCAGGCTCATGGTAACAACATCAGAAACAACCCAAATTATTACTCAGCCAAAAATTGAGGAATATGTAGAGCCAAGTTTAAAACGTTGGTTTAAGCATTTTTGTTATTTACCAGCAAGTAGCAAATATTTCTCCAAACAAGATAAACAAGCTATTGCTGAGGCTGTACAGCAAGCAGAGCATGGGCATGTTGGCGAAATACAGGTTGTCATAGAAGGCCATATCCCATGTTCACAAGCGTATAGACAAAATACCCGTTTAAGAGCCCAGCAATTATTTGCAGAA
The DNA here is from genome assembly GCF_003812225.1 of Acinetobacter sp. FDAARGOS_494. Taxonomy (NCBI): domain Bacteria; kingdom Pseudomonadati; phylum Pseudomonadota; class Gammaproteobacteria; order Moraxellales; family Moraxellaceae; genus Acinetobacter; species Acinetobacter sp. FDAARGOS_494. The sequence goes on along the minus strand of NZ_CP033866.1, from coordinate 1,337,289 downwards.
CTGGGTGTTTGGGATACAGAGCTCAATAGTGGTGTATTGCTCTATTTAAATTTGTGTGAACGTACAGTAGAAATCATCTTTGATCGTGGGATTAGAAATGCAACTACTGAACAAATATGGCAGCAGATTTGTAAGTCGATTGTAGAGCAGCTTCAACAAAAGCAATATCAGAAAGCAGTAGTTACAGGAGTTCAGCAAATTGGAGAAGTGATGTCACGCTTTTACGATGAAAACATGCCAGATCAATTAAATGAATTAGGTAACGCACCTATCATTATTAATTAAATGATTGACTCAAAAATTTAGTTGTTTTTTTAAATTTTTGCTCAATAAGGTGGCTGACAAAAAATGTCACCTATTTGATTATTTTTATAGAGATTTTTATCACATTCGATATTAAAAAAATGAAATAGGCAATAAATTAATTTTTATCGGTGATTTAATTCTACTAAATTCCTAGTGACAATTTTTGTCAGTTAATTACAGCTTAAACTACTAAAATAAGGCTTTATAAATTATAAGTTTATGTTTTTTAACAATAATAAAAGTTGGCATGGTTGCTGCAATATATTTGATAGCTGAAAAGCTTATATAAAAACATACATACAATCTTTGGGGAAAAGGCTATGAATGCACAAAAAGGTTTTACATTAATCGAACTTATGATCGTGGTTGCCATTATTGGTATTTTGGCAGCAATTGCGATTCCTGCTTATCAAAACTACATTGCTAAGTCACAAGTAAGTACTGGTTTAGCTGATATTACTGCTGGTAAGACAAATGCAGAAACTAAATTAGCAGAAGGTTTAACTGCGGCATTAACTGATGTAACAACTTTAGGTTTACAACAATCTACGAATGCTTGTGCTATTACAGCCAATATTGGAACTAATGGTGCAAGTAATATTACTTGTACATTGAAAGGTACATCACAAATTAATGGTAAAAAAATTGAATGGATCCGTGATGCAGATAATGCTACAAATGGTACGACAGGTGCTTGGCGCTGTAAAACTGATGTAGCTGAAAACTTACGTCCTAAATCATGTGGTGCTTCTTAATAGTTAATTAATAAAAAGAGAGGTTGCGGCCTCTCTTTTTTATTGAAGAAAATAAATATGTTAAAGAAAAATATTTTACTGTTTGTGATAGTAATCTATCTTATTACAGCACTATTGGGATATCGAATTGGCTGGTCTGTCTTTCAATATGATGAACTTCGTTTATTGCAGTTTCCTTTAGCGTTATGTGCTTTATTAATATTAATCTCCGCAAAAAAACTAAAATACTCAATTTATAGTCAAATTAATTTTTTTATTATTGGGGTATTTATATTAATTCAACACATAAATTGGGGAATTTTTGAGTTTCAAGAGCTTTGGTCTGCGATAGCATTACTTTTTATATTTTCTGCCTTAACATATGAGTTAAGGAATATAAAAAATATAGAGCATGGTATTGCACTAATTGTAGTTACAGCAATTATTCCATGTTTATTTATTTTGATTTCTATTTTTAATTTTATTATCCATCAACAATGGTTTGATTGGCAGTTTAACTCTGGCACGATTCGGATTTATGATAGTGTTATTGTTCCCTTGTTTTTCTTCCTGATTTATCTAAAAAATAAGAAATATCCTTATATCTCTTATTTTTACCCTATAGTAATTTTCTTTTTTGCTTTAGCATGGTTTTTTGATGGAGCTAGGTCTGCTTTACTTGCGGTAATGACAGGATTGCTAGTTCTCTTTATATATTCTAAAGAAAATCGAAAGCTTATTTTGCAAAGCTGTATTTATATTTTTTTAGCTTTTTTTATTTATAAAATCACTATTTTTTTAGCTGAAAAAAATACAATGACTGTAATACGAACGGGAACATCGCTGCGCGCAGAAATGTGGAAGTTTGTATTTAAACAATGGAAACAGCACCCATTTACTGGGGTTGGTGGTGGATACTTGTCTAAAATACAGTATGCGTATGGACATCATATACATAATCTATATTTAAGACTTATTTTTGAATGGGGCATTATAGGTCTCATATTCTGTATATGGATGTTGACCCAATTAATTGGTTTATTTAAAGATAAAACTGTTTCACTAATTTTGAAAGTTGGTGTGATCGCCGTTTTAGTTGATGCAATGTTCTCAGGTAGTATGGTGTACCCAGCGTCACAAATTGCCTGTGTATTATTTATAGCTTTTACTTTTTCTCATAGAGAGTTAACTTCTAGTTCCCAATATTCTTCTAGGTCGACAAAAATACTGATTGCTTTATGGGGAGTTTTATTCTTATACATCACAATAATGTATTTAGGGCAAGATTTAACTTGTTGGAGTTGCGGAAGCTATGGAGGACGAATGGCTCCAAACTTTTGGTTTTATGGTGGTGCGGAGCACTTAGTACCAGCTTCAAAAATTCCTTAACTTTTGAAGTAAACTTTATCAAGTCCTTTTCATATAGACTTCATACATTTTTCTTTAGGGTTCCATGTATAATTTCACCCATTTCTAATAGTCTCAAACCTGTCACTATGCAAGTATTCTTTCTGTTCCTCGCAGCAATTCTATTGGGTTTCGCATGGCTATCACCATTTCACTATAACCCTTGGGTAATGTTTTCTAGTGAAATGAGTACTTTTGCGGCAGGTTTAAGTGTCTTAGCTGCACTTTTTTATCAAAATATTAAAATTCCGCGTGCACAATTATTGCTGTTGCCATTTATTTTAATTCCAGTGGTGCAGTGGGCTTTTGGTCTAGTTTTTGATTTTAGTACAGCTTTGTTAAGTTCACTTTACTTATTAGGCTTCTGGTTTATGGTTGTGGCGGGTTATAACTTGTCACTAGATCAACAAAAGCGAGATCAAATTTTTACAGGCTTTAGTTTATTACTGATTATTGTATCAATTGCGACCAGTTTTATTGCGATATGCCAATGGTTAAATATTGAGTCTCATTTTGTGCATATGTTGCATTTAATTGGTAACCGTCCTTACGGCAACTTTGGTCAACCTAACAATATGGCAACCTTTCTGATTATGGGGCTATTAGGTTGTCTATTTTTATATGAAAAGAATAAAGCAACAGTTTGGTTACTTTTCCCTTCTGCACTCATTATCTTGTTTACAATCGCTTTAAGCCAATCAAGAACGTCTTGGGTCGTTTTTCCATTTTTACTTATCTATTGGATAGTTAAACTATTTGGAAAACAAAAAAGATTTGGTTTTATTCAAGGGTTCTTGTGGTGCGCTGGTTTTTTTGTAATAGCTGGCGTGATTCTGCCATTTGCTACTAGTTTAATTGAAGCATGGTCGAGCGCTGATGTAGCCCAAGCAAGTAGTTTAGTTGAAAGAGCAAGCTCTGGATATCTACGTTTTAATATCTGGACCCAAATGCTACTTGCTGTACAGCAACATCCTTGGTTGGGGTATGGTTGGAACCAAACCAGTGTAGCGCAAATGTCAGCCTATGCTCTTTTTCCAACAACTGAGTGGACGACCAGTGCCCATAATATTTTATTAGATCTCATCATCTGGAACGGTATCCCAATAGGTATAGCCATTATTGCTTACTTTGCATGTTGGTTCCTTTGGCTAAACCAGCAGGCTAAAGAAACTATCTCAATTATTGCAATTATGATGGTGTGTACCGTACTCATTCATGCCATGTTAGAGTTTCCTCAACGCTACGCTTACTTCTTACTTACTTGTGGATTCTTATTAGGCATAATTCAGGCACAGACACCTGTACTCAAAGGTATTGTGCTCAACAAGCAGGTTCTTCGTTTAATTTGGGGAGTCAGTTTAATACTTCTGCTAGCAATTTGGCGTGACTATAATGTCTATGTCACAAATAGTAATTTGTTGTTTAAGAATAAACAGCCAAATGCTGAGGTTTTGGGAAGTAATCAGATTTTTGTTTTAACGCAGTTTGAGCAGCGTCTAAAATGGATTGAGATGAAGCCTGAAACTACTTTATCTGATGCTGATTTAGCAGTGTGGGGTAATTTTGTGAAGAATAAAGCGACGCCTTATAACTTGCGTAAATATGCCCAGCTACTTGCCTATAATGGAAAAGTAGAACAGGCCGAGCAACAAATATTTATTTTGCAGCATCTTTATCGACAGCAAATAACTTTGGCAGAGTTGTTAAAAGATAAATAAAAAAAATCCCCTTGAATACAAGGGGATTTTTTTATGAGAAATTACATTTGGCTTTGAATATAATTTTCGATACCAACACTGCCAATAAGATCAATTTGAGTATCTAACCAATCCCAATATTCTTCCTCTTTTTCTAAGATTTCTTGTACCAAATCACGCGTTACATAGTCTTGTTCTGTTTCGGCTAAAGCGACCGCTTTTTGAATTGCTTCAATATTTTCTTTTACTTTACGGATGTCGCATTGCAGAACTTCTTCTGTATGTTGACCGATATACAATTTACCTAAGTGTTGAAGATTAGGGAGACCTTCTAAAAATAAGATACGCTCAATAATTTTGTCAGCATGCTTCATTTGGCGAATTGATTCTTTATATTCGGCAGAACCGAGTTGTTCAATTCCCCAATCATTAAACATACGAGAGTGTAAAAAGTATTGATTAATTGCAGTTAAATGATGATACAGCACTTGGTTGAGCTGATTAATGACATCACGATTGCCTTTCATTGTAGCTACTCCAAAACAATTTCTGCCTTAATTCAGTTAAGGCAATCTATAAATTCATTTTAGTGAACAATCATGGATATGGCGAGTAATTTATAGAACAGCAAATGAAAATCGCAATCAAAAACAACACAATATTGGTAAATGTGAATTTCCTTCCAAAAAAAACCGCTTCAATGAGGAACATTTAACGTTCCGCAAAAAGCGGTGGAGGAGTCAATAAATTTTTGTTAATTATTAATTTTTATTATGCAGCTACAGAAATGCGCGCAGCAATTTCTGCTAATTCTTCACTAATAATAGCACGTGCTTCTGGTGCACAGCGTCCACAGCAAGTACCAAGATCAAGCAAATCGCGAATTTCACGATAGCTTTCAGCGCCATTTTCAATAGCGTCTTTAATATCCTGATCGGTAATGCCACGACACAAGCAAACGTACATGGGAGTGATCCCCAAATATAAATGCGATAATTGATATTATTGATAATTATTATCGTTTGTCAATGAAATTCATTTAAAATCTCATTTATCGTTATTGGGATTTTGGATAAAAAAATACCACCTAAGCGGAAATCTGAGAGTTACTCAGCTTTTTAAGCTGGGGTGGTATCTAATTTTAGAGCTAAATAATTTCTAGTTAATATTTTATCTTACTGATTAATAATAACAATTCCATCCATTTCAACTAAAGCCCCTTTAGGCAGGCTTGCTACACCAAGTGCAGCACGAGCTGGGTATGGTTGAGCAAAATATTCGCCCATAATTTGGTTAACGAGTTGGAAATTAGATAAATCAGTAAGAAAAATATTGAGCTTTGCAATATCTGCAAGTGTGCCGCCTGCAGCTTCACATACTGCTTTAAGGTTATCAAAAACACGGCGGATTTGAGCTTCAATACCGTCTACAAGTTCCATACTGTAAGGATCTAAACCAATTTGCCCTGATAAATATAGTGTGTTACCTACTAAAATGGCTTGAGAATATGTGCCGATGGCAGCAGGGGCATTTTCAGTATGAATGACTTGACGGGACATTTGGTTCTCCTTGATTAAATCTTTTTTCATCATAATCGATGATACGTTTTGACAAAAGTATCATCGATTTAATTGATTAGGTACTTCTAGAAGTTAGATTTTAGTAAAGCAGAACAAATTTTAGCTGACTTTGGAAATTTCCATTTGTGGAGCAGGGGCGTCTAGACGCTCAATACGTGGGAAGCCATAGTGCATTCGTAAATCACGAATGACTTTTGCAATATGTTTACGGTTGTTTACTACAATATTGACGAAAGTACGCTGTTCGTTGGAATGTACCATTTCTACCCCAGCATTATTTTTACGACATTGGTAGATGAGGTCTGATACCTGTTCATCATTCATTGCCATATAAATCGCAAGGTAAGCAGTAAAACGTACATCATCTACGTCATCTGCTTTCCATTGAAGCGGCATAATGTTTTCTGGGTGTAAATGTTGTTCATGAAGCAAATTATGACAACGAATACGGTGCACAATTAAACCACGTCGTGTTAAATGGCCTTGAATTGGATCGCCTAAAATAGGATTACAACAGTGGGCATATTTAACATCAATGCCTTCAGTTCCTTGAATTAGTCGATCTGAATTTTCTGCTCGAGGATGCTTGTCATTTGCAAACAAATGGTTAGCTACAAGTTGAGGAAGTAAATCTCCAACAGCAATTTGCTCAAATAATGCATCTTTATTATCAATATGACGCCATTGTAAAAGATCTAACCAATCTGCATCTGAAAGGTCGTTAATAGAACGATTAAAGAGTTTCAAAGCTCGTGAAAGTGCTTGGGCACCAACTAAACGTTGTTCTTCAATATCTTGGTCTTTGAGTACGTGCTGTAAAGCACGGCGAGCTTTTTGAGTATTAATAAAGCTCAGCCAATCTGGATTTGGCGTTGCTAAAACGTCAGTAATAATCTCAATAACCTGCCCACTAACTAATGGTGTAGAAAGTGGCTTAATTTCACCATCAACTTTTGCACCTACCGCATGGTTGCCTAAGAAAAGACTAGCTGAGTAGGCAAAATCAACTACTGTGGCGCCTTGTGGTAATTCATGTAACTGGCCGTGTGGTGTGTAAACCCAAATTTTTTCTTGATGCAAATAATCAAGTAAGTCATTAAAAGTCGTTTTAGCGCATTCACCATCAATGAGTGTATTTAGGTTCTGCATGGAAGCTTGAATGGCAGAGCGGCAAGTTTGTGGAGCATTTTCGCCGAGTACGACACCGAAACGTGCAGCTTTACGCATCAACTCAGTTTGAATAGTGAGCGATAACGTGGTTTTTTCACCCTTAAGCTTGATCATTAGTGACTGATTACCACCTGGTAACGGGCGGCGGATATGATCTTGATATTGGATGACCTGAAAATTTTCTTTTAATGCTGCTACTAAACGATCGCAGTCTGCAATGGATTGTAAAACGATTTCAAAGGCATGGCTATGAGTAAGTTCTTGTAAATCCATTTCATTTTTTACGAAATGGCGTAAGAGCTCAATATTATTATTTTTCTTTTTAATTCGACCTTGAATATGATAATTGTGGAGAAGCTCTGCAAGATTTTGTTCCCAGATACTTTGGTATTTACATCGCTCTGGTTTGGTTTGAAGCAACGCATTTTGAACGTTATCAAACATATCTAAATCGAGATTTTGATAACATAAATTTTCAAGGTTATCGGCCATTTCATTCATGCCGACTAATCTTGCCATCGGTACGAAAATATCAAAGGTTTCTTGAGCAATACGAGCACGTTTATCGGGACGTAAGGCGCCCAATGTGGTCATATTGTGGTAGCGATCAGCTAGTTTAATAATAATGACGCGTGGATCTTGCAAAGTAGCTTGTAGAATTTTTCTAAAAGAAGCAGCTTTATTATATTCTTTATCGCTCGACTGGCTTAGTTTGGTTACGCCATCAACAAGCTCTGCAACTGTTTGTCCAAATCGCTCAATAATATCGTCTTTTGTATATTGAGTATCTTCAATGACATCATGTAAAAGTGCAGCCATTAATGTTTCAGGATCCAGGCGCATATTCGCTAAAATACAGCTAACCGCGATAGGATGCAGAATATAAGGTTCACCACTTTTACGGGTAATACCAGTGTGTGCCAGATCTCCAAAATCGCAGGCAGCAAGCACTTTTTCGACTTCACTTACCGATAAGTAAGGGTCGATAATTAATTTGAGCTGTTGCTTGGCTTGGCTGACCTCTTCGCCTGGCATAGACCACCCTTTTTCTGTTGCTTAAAAAACTAAATCTATCTACTTCTTAATGAAAAGCATATTGCGGAACTTGTCAATTTTTTCGTTTGAAAAAGTGTATTTTTTTTTCAATGAAAATAATTGCTTTTACCAATATGTTTTAAATATGCAAAGCCAAATAAAAAACCATCGCAAAAAAACGATGGTTTTTTATAGAAACAGGAGTAATTAGAAAGAAAAACCTTCTAAATTTAAGCTGTTTGTAGAAAGGGCAAGATCAAGACTAGAAGTTTGATAATCTTGCTCACGTTGTTTAAGAATTTCTTTCGTTACGTGACCTACAGCGATTTCACGTAAAGCAACAACTGTTGGTTTGTCGTTATCCCATTCTACAGTTGGCTCCATGCCTTGACGTGCCAATTGACGAGCACGTTTACTTGCAACGAGCACAAGCTCAAAACGGTTGTCTACATGATCTAAACAATCTTCAACGGTGACGCGTGCCATAAAAGTTCTCGTTTTGGAATGGTAAATTTGAACAGACTAAATAGTATAAAAGGCTTTCGTTCCAGACTCAAGTTATTCCTGTTTTGGTTGTGGAGTAATCAAGTCTTGAATTAGATTTTGATGTCTTTTTGCCTGTTGAGATAAGACTAAACGATTTGCTGTAATGACGGCTTCAAGCTCATGTAAGGCTTTATTAAAGTCATCATTAATGATGATATAGTCGAAATTTACATAGTGCTGCATGTCTTCAACAGCACAGCTTAAGCGGTGTTCAATAACTTCAACAGAGTCTGTACCACGGTTAGATAAACGTTGACGTAAATCGAATTGAGTAGGTGGTAAAATAAAGATCTGTTTAGATTCAGGAAACAGCTTACGTACTTGCTCTGCACCTTGCCAGTCAATTTCAAGCAAGACATCATGTCCTTGAGCTAACTGTTGTTTTACGGTTGCTTGCGAAGTGCCATAGTAGTTACCAAATACTTCAGCATATTCGATAAATCCACCTTGGTTCACTTGGTCTAAAAATTCATCTTTTGTTGTGAAGTGATAGTGAACACCATCTAACTCACCTGGTCGTTGACCTCGGGTAGTATGCGAAACTGAAACATGTAAATTGCTCACACGGTCAAGTAGGGCTTTCACCAAAGATGTTTTGCCCGTTCCTGATGCAGCAGAAACGACAAACAATAGACCCGACATGATATTTTTCCTGATATGATAAAATATCTTCGCTATTGTAGTGTACCGTGCGTTTAAACTGAATAGTTTTAACTGCAAATATTTACGAGAAGTTCCCCTGTTTTATTAATTTTGAGGCTGTTATGGAAATTGTGTTAGCTAATCCGCGTGGTTTTTGTGCCGGTGTTGATCGAGCCATAGCAATCGTCAATCGGGCTTTGGAATGTTTTAATCCTCCTATTTATGTACGTCATGAAGTTGTACACAATAAATTTGTGGTAGATGACTTACGCCAAAGAGGGGCTGTTTTCGTTGATGAGCTGGACCAAGTGCCAGATGATTCTATTGTAATTTTCAGTGCACACGGTGTTTCAAAAGCAGTTCAGCAAGAAGCAGAGCGTCGAGGCTTAAAAGTTTTTGATGCGACTTGTCCATTGGTGACTAAAGTACATATTGAAGTAACTAAATATGCTCGCGAAGGGACAGAAGCTATTTTAATTGGTCATGAAGGGCACCCAGAAGTTGAAGGTACGATGGGACAATATGACAAATTAAAAGGTGGCGATATTTATCTGGTTGAAGATGAGGCTGATGTGGCAGCACTCGAGGTTAGACATCCGGAAAAATTAGCATTTGTTACGCAAACGACCTTATCTATTGATGATACAGCAAAAGTGATTGATGCTTTGCGTGCGAAATTCCCGAATATTCAAGGTCCGCGTAAAGATGACATCTGTTATGCAACTCAAAATAGACAAGATGCAGTACGTGACTTAGCTGAAAAATGTGATGTTGTGCTGGTTGTTGGCTCGCCTAACTCTTCAAATTCGAATCGTTTACGTGAGCTTGCTGAGCGTATGGGGAAAGCTGCTTATCTAGTAGATAATGCAGATCAACTTGAACAATCATGGTTCAATGATACTTGTAAAATTGGTGTTACAGCGGGAGCTTCAGCTCCAGAAATTTTAATTAAGCAAGTGATTCAACGTTTACAAGATTGGGGAGCTCAGGCGCCTAAAGAATTAGAAGGACGTGAGGAAAATATTACTTTTAGTCTTCCTAAAGAATTACGTATTCATGTGACCCAAGCATAAAATGTGACTTATTTAACATACTGATTTTAAATAGTTAAACAGATAATTGTTAACATGACAGTTATCTGTTTTTTTATACCCTTTGTCTGTTTTGTATTTGTTTTGTAATTTGTAAAAGTAAAATTTAAATAAGAAATAAAAAATTTTAGTTTTATTTGGGGTTCTGGGGATGAGGGGAATTATTCCACAAGAAGGGTTCACCTTGGTCGAGCTAATGGTGACGATTGCGGTCATGGCTATTATTGCACTGATGGCTGCACCATCAATGTCAAATTTATTAGAAAGTAAACGTTTAGATGCTAATCAAAGAGACTTAATCAACACTTTATCAGAAGCGAAAAGTCAGGCAATTTTAGGACGTCAGAATGTTTCTGTTAACTTGAACTCAACAGCTTCAAATACACCCACTTCATTAAATTGGCAGACAGCTTCTAATAATACTCTTGAGCTAAAAAATATAGCCGCTGATGGTACGCAAAGTTCTTTAACGACTACTACTTTAGCTTTTAACGCAAATGGAGTAGTGGCAAATATAACTCAAGATACGCTTTTATCTATTTGTAATTCTAGAATAAATAAAAAGAAAGTCATTATTTTGTCCAAGCTTGGCACTTTGGTTTTTAAGGCCGAGGAGAATTGTTAATGCATCACTATAAGCAAAAAGCCCAAGCTGGGGTGGGCTTACTCGAAGTTTTGGTTGCCTTAATTTTACTTGCTATTGGAGTTTTAGGTTATGTTGCCTTGCAGCTAAGAGCTATGGATGCATCTTCAGAAGCATTAAGTAAATCTCAAGCCATTCTAGTGATGAGGGGATTAGCAGAAAATATCCGTACAAATAGTACTCAAGCTAGCCAGTATCCTACATTTGTGCGTAGTTATAGCAACTATACATCTGATACTCCTGCACCCACGTCATGTTTTAACTCTCTATGTACTGCCTCCCAACTCGCTCAATTTGATGCCTATCAAGCAGCTAGAAATGCTAATCAACTGGGTATGAGAATTACGATGTCAAATTGCCCTGGCGTTACAAATACAATGGTGCAACAACGCCAGTGCCTATTTGTCTTTTGGGGTAGAACTGCGCCAGTGATTACTACAAATGGAACAAATACTAGTGTGGATGTTTCAAGTTGTATGAGTAATAACGGTGTTTACGTGAATAATTCAACTTGCTTAATGATGGAGGCATATTAAATGGCTCAATCATTTATTTCTAATAAAGAACAAGGTTTTACCTTGATTGAACTTATAGTCGCCTTAGCTTTAGGCCTAATATTAGTGGCTGCTGCAACACAGCTATTTATTGGAGGGCTTTTATCGAGCCGATTGCAAAAGGCCAATGCTGAAATCCAGGACAGCGGTATTTTTGGTTTGGAATATATGGCACGTGATATACGGCTTCTAAATTATGGAAATGTTGTAAATCCACAATTAACAGATACAACGCCTTGGGGAGGTATTGTATTAACAGGTTCAACAGCAACAAATGCCAACAATATTAATTTTATTCCAAAAGTTGATACAAATACTTATATTCCGGAAGCGTTATTAAGCCGTGGTGCAGGTGATACGGTAAGTACAGTGAATAACTACTGGAAAGGTCTTTCAAATATACAGAATAGTTCAAATGCTGAAGTACAAAGCGATCAACTGACTATTCAATTCATTGCCCCGACCAATATGACTAATTGTGAAGGTGTGAATGTGTTAGCGGGGGACCTAATAGTTCAACGGTATTTTTTACGTGTTGATAATAATGGTAGCTCTCAACAGGATTATGCACTTGCATGTGATGCGAATACCCCTGCGGTTAGTGCTACAGCGCAACCTGATATCGTTAATGGATTAGGAGATGCAGGCCAAATTATACTGCCTCGTATTGACCATTTTCATGTCTTATTAGGTGCGAAAAACGCAGCTGGTAATTTTGCTTATTACACAATTCCTCAGTATCGGGTGGCTGCACAAGCTGCTCGAGATGCGAGTCCAGCTGTGGCTGCTCCAAGAATTCTGTCAATACAAATATCGGTATTAGCCCGTTCTACAAATAATGCTCAAAATAAGGCAATAGACCCTAATCAGTCTTTTCTTATGCTAGATCAGAATGTGCATGCTGCCGATAACAGAACTCGCTTTTTGCGACGCGTATATAGCGTGACAATTGCTTTACGCAATGCAATGGGGGAAACAATATGACCCATTTAAATTATAAAAATATTAAAGGTCGATCTAAGGAAACGGGTGCCACACTTATTGTTGTACTTATTATTTTATTGATTGTTATTTCTGTCGGGGTTTTGGCAATAAGAGTAGCGATTGTTTCTCTAAAAGTTGCAACTAATAGCCAAGTTGGCCAATTAAACTTTCAATCTTCAGATACTCCGTTAGAGCTTATTGTACAGATGAACCCAACCACATTGACAAATATTACCAATGTGATTGGAGCAGCACTGAAAGCACATGAAAGTAACCCTGGTGCGGAATATAACTTTTGCTATAAACCAACTTCTACATCTGTAAGTTTTGCTCAAACTCGGGGGGCAAGTTTGCTTCGAGCTGGCAGCGCTAATAATGCTGTGGTTGAAGATGGTGGAGTAGCAGGTTTCTGCGATTTAACAAGTGACTATGGGAGTAATCGTCAAGCGGTAGTTACTCAAGTTGCTGTCAGTATCCCAACCGATGCCATGGCTGATATTCCGGGTTCAAATCTACCTCGGGACATAAATCTTTCCGAAGGAACCCAACTTCCTAAAAGCATGCTATCTACGCAACGTATCCGGGTTATTACAACAGCGTTTTTACCTGCTTATGCCTCAACTTCTTTAGAAACTCTGCAATCTGATTGCTTAAGTACGAGTTCCGCAAAAATTAGTGACAACTTTGATAGTGCATTAACGGATAAGCAAACTCTAGCTGATTGTTTGGCAAACCATAATGTACCTTTTAGTACTCAAGTTCAAGAATTTAACTATACCAATAAGCTGACTGAAATCACGGCACCAGGTTCATAATGGGGAATATCATGAAACTAAAATTGAAGAATTTTAAGCCAAATAATTTGTGGTATGCCGTCTATTCAAGCTCAATGATATTCACATGGCTAATGACAAGCTCTGTGGTGCAAGCAAGTGATTTACAAATTTATGCCTCACCTACAGCAGGTAAAAAAACAATTGTGATGATGTTGGATACATCAGGAAGTATGACCAACAATAGTTATGGTGAAAACCGCTTAGCCATGCTTAAAAATGGTATGAATGCTTTTTTGGCTAGCAATAACCCTGTCTTAAATGATACGCGAGTAGGTTTAGGAAATTTCTCGGCAAATGGTGATAGCCGAAGTGGACAAATTTTAGTGGCTGCTGCTCCTTTAGGTGATGCAAGTACTTTAAATACGGTAGGCTCACAACGTTATAAATTAAAACAAGCTGTTGCTAATTTAACTGCGGGAGGCTCAACACCTTCAGCCCACGCTTATGCTGAAGCAGCTGCTTACTTAATGGGGACAACCACATATTCAGAGACGAATTATGCTATTCGTAAAGATAGTTATATCAAACGTGTAAGAAGATCTGATAATAGAACTGAATATTCATATTGTACTAATTACCGTGATTCGCAAATTGATACAGCCAACCTATGGCAACCTTGTCGTTCAAATAGTTATTGGAGTAGCTGGTCAACAAATAATCCAGGTGTGGATAATGCTACTGCTTATGATACTTCATCTGACTGGACTTATTACTATACTTATTACTACACCACTTTTAATTATGCTGTAGCAAATGCAGATAGCGGTATTCCAAAATCTAAATCAAACGATACAGCTAGCAATCCGAATATTGTTGTAGACCGAAATGCTACTAACTCCAATGCAGTGTATCAGTCACCTTTACCTGCAGTAGCGAATCGCCAGAGTTGTGATGGGCAAGGTATTTACTTCTTATCGGATGGCGAACCGAACAATACAACAAATACACGTTCGGCAAGTGTCATGTCGACTGCTTTAGGTAGTACTTTTGGAGCTGATTTTAATTGTTCTGGAGGTTTATCTAACACTACGGCAGACTCTGGTTGGGCTTGTATGGGGGAGTTTGCAAAAAGATTATTTGATAAAACAAAGAACCCTGCCGGAGTTTCTATTCAAACAGCATTTGTCGGTTTTGGTAGTGACTTTTCTAGTTTGAGTTCTTCTGATGTAAAAAATGCCTGCCGTTTAAGTTCGAGAACCCAGTCTGACCGAAAAGGAGATGATGCGTGTTCACCGAATCAATCTACAAATGCGGTAGCTGCACCAGGTTATGGGAATGGTGGTTTTTTCCCTACTCAGAGTTCACAAGGCGTAACAGACAGCGTTATCGCATTTATTAATAATTTAGATAAAGTTCCTTTAGAACCCTTAACCACAGGTGCTATCTCAGTTCCATATGATGCATTGAATCCCAAAAATTTACAGGAATATGGTTATTTACGAGCTTTTGAGCCAAATCCAGCTAACACGTACTTAACATGGCGTGGAAATTTAAAGAAATATCATGTTGTTTTATCTGGAGCGAATGCAGGTACTTTTGAAGCTAATACTGGTGGGTTGGTTTACAACGCAACTGGGGCATTTAGAACGGGTACAAAAGATTATTGGAATAGCTCTACTTATAATGATGGAGGTAAAGTCTTTTTTGGTGGTTCATATGCAAAAGTTCCTTTACCCATTGCTGGACAACCTGAAACACGTGATGAAGAAGGAAATATCACAAAATATTATTACGCAGTACAAACTAAAATCCGCAACTTATTTACTGATGTTTCCGCCGTCGCATCAGATGGTAGCTTAACGAAAATTTCAACTTCTGGAACTAATTTGCTAAAAATTCCAGCTGCTCCACCAGAAGGAACTAATCCTTTTGATACGGTGGCTAATACAGCAAGTTATGTTTTAGGTAAATTTGATCCATCAACTGGACAAAATATTTTAAAAGCTTTTCCTATAAGCTTGAAATTAAAAATATTAAATTATTTAGGTTATTCAACAGATATTAATGCAACAACTCTGCCTTCATCTTTGGTTACATCGAATGAACCTTATTTATCGATGGGGGGAAGTATTCACTCTTTACCGGTTCAACTAACCTACAATGGAACACTAGATGATAATGGGAATTTAACATCTGCCCGAGAACAATCCATCCTCTATGGAACTATGGAAGGCGGATTACATATTGTGGATGCTTCATCTGGTATTGAGCAAATGGTCTTTGTTCCTGCAGATATTTTAAATGATTCAGTTGCTTCCAAAGCTTTAGTTGTTGGTCAAAGTGATGCTTCAGCTCCCGCTCATGGTATGGACGGAGCTTGGGTATCTGATCCAGCCTATAATATTACTACAGTGGGAAGTGGTAGCTCGGCAGTATCAAAAGTAACTGCAAAGCAAATGAATATTTATGGCGGCATGCGTATGGGAGGAAGTAGCTACTACGGACTAGATGTATTAAGCCCTACTTCACCGAAACTGCTTTTTAGAATAGGGGCAGACCAGACTGACTATAGCCGTATGGGTCAAAGCTGGTCTAAACCCGTACTCGCGAACATCCGTTATAACGGTTCTATTAGACGCGTCCTGATTGTTGGCGGTGGTTATGATCAGTGTTATGAAAAACCAAATATTACGTTGACTGACGCTTGCTTTACCAATGGAAAAGCAAAAGGAAATGCTGTCTATATTATTGACGCAAAAACTGGTCAGCGTTTGTGGTGGACAAGTGATACAGGTTCTAATACTGATAACGCCAATATGAAGCATAGTATTGTTAGCCGTATTAGTACTTTAGACCGTGATGCTGATGGCTTAGTCGACCATCTATATTTTGGAGATTTAGGCGGACAAATTTTTCGCGTGGACCTTAATAATAATCAGACAAAAACCAATTCGACCTATAGCAGTTTTGGTGTCAGAGTTGTGCGTTTAGCGAATTTAGCAACAAATGATTCAACTTATGATGGCACAAATGATTATACAGGTGGGAATGCTCCTCGTTTTTATGAGCCTCCAACAGTAACGATCCACGATTATGGAATTCACACTTTTATTACATTAGGAATTGCATCAGGAGACCGTAGTACACCTTTAGATGTTTACCCACTCACAGGTCGTGAAGGTATGACGCCTGCAAGTGCATTAAGTGGACGTCCTGTAAATAATGTATATGGAATTATTGATAGAGACTTTGTTAAAAAGAACTTAATGTCTTTAACTGATAATCAGCTTGAAACAAAAGACATTACACGGACAGGCTTAAGAAAAAATCCACAAATTCTAAGAACAGGTGAAACAAGAGTAGCACAAATTTTCTTCCCCACTACAGGAGTAGGTAAAGGTGGTTGGTATCGCTCGCTTTCTAGTACGAGTGATGGTACAGAAAAAGCTAATAATAGTTTTCGTATTAAAGGAGGACTCAAAGCTTTTGAAGAACCAATGGCAATTACGGGTAATTTAATTATTCCAGTTTATGACCCTCAAGGAACGGGAATTGTTGCGGCAGATCCTTGTCTACCTCGTGTTGTGGGAGAAACAGACCGACAAACTTATTGTTTACCATTTGGTGCTTGTCTTAATCCGGATGGAACCATTAATTCAAATAAAGAAAACCCGAGCGGGTTTCAAACAAAAACTGGTAGTAACTGTCCAGCTGGAGTCTCTGAATGTAATACAAATGTCATTGGTGCAGGTATTCGTAATATCACATTTGTTCCAAAAAGAGATGAACCTCCTGTGACTAATAGTTGTGGGAAATTACAGCTGTCTGGAAACGAGAACGGAACAGGTGAGTGGCAATGTACAAGTCATTTACTTCCTGTGCGCTGGTATGAGCGCTATCGCTAGAAGGAACAGCTTATGAATAAGTACTCTATTCTACGGTTCAATCAAGGGGTTACCTTGATTGAGCTTATGGTCGTGATTGTTATCGTTGCTATTTTTGCTTCAATTGCTATCCCTTCATATCAAAGTTATAGCCGTAGAGCTACTGCATCTGCGGCTAAAAGTGAAATTTTGAAATTAGCTGAACAATTAGAACAGCATAAATCAAGAAATTTTACTTATAGGGGTTTTACCACAACCTCTATAACCCTACCTCGCGGGGGATATACGATTCAAATTACTGATGATACGACCACAGGTAATTTATTAACAAATTCTGCTTCTAATGGTCAAACATGGGTCATTAAAGCGACAACTACAGATTCAAGAAACTTTAATTTTATTGCTAAGAATTCAGGTTTGCGTTGTCAAAGTTTAACAGCTACGGCTGTTGATAATGACTGTGGTGGAACAGTCACTTGCAATGTATGTGAAACAAATAGTGAGAATTGGCAATGAAGAATGGTTTTACTTTAATAGAAATCATGATTGTAGTAGCGATAATTGCAATTTTAGCAGCTATAGCGACACCTTCATATTTGCAATATTTACGTAAAGGGCATCGTACAGCTGTTCAATCCGAAATGATGAATATTGCCCAAACATTAGAATCAGAAAAAGTAGTTCACAATCGTTATCCGTCGAATGCGACCATACAGTCGATTTATGGTTCTAATGTGAGTCCTATACAAGGTCAGGCTCTATATAAGTTAGCTTTTGCAACTCTGAATGATTCAACTTGGGTACTTACTGCAACACCTATTTCTACTAGCTCACAAGCAGGTGATGGAATTATTTGTTTAAATGACCAAGGGCAAAAATTTTGGGCAAAAGGTGCCACAGTTTGTGCACTATCTGCTTCATCAAGTTGGACAGAGTAATTTAAATTCAAAACTGCGGATAACTCAAAATTTAATCTTTCTTTCAGGGTGAAAATCACGTAGAATGTCGCCCTCTATGAAAGGGGTTTGAAGTGTTGCCGATGGTCGGCGCAGGGATAATCCGTAAGAATTATAAGGCTTTTATCATGGTTGTTATTCGTTTAGCACGTGGCGGCGCAAAAAAACGTCCATTCTATCAAATCGTTGTGACTGATAGCCGCAATGCACGTGATGGTCGTTTCATCGAGCGTATCGGTTTCTTTAACCCAACTGCACAAGGTCAAGCAGAAAAACTTCGTTTAGACGCAGACCGTTTTGCTCACTGGGTTTCTCAAGGTGCTCAACCTTCTGAACGTGTTGCTTCTTTGGCTGCTCAAGCTAAAAAAGCTACTGCATAATTATTGTAGTAGGTAGCCCATGACACCAACACAGAATGTTCCCGAAGATCGTATTCAGATTGGACAGTTACGTTCAGCTTATGGATTAAATGGGTGGCTCTGGGTGTATTCCAATACAGAACCCATGAGCAATATGTTTGACTACTTGCCTTGGTACATCGAGACCAAGGCCGGTTGGCAAATCGTTGATGTAAAACGTTGGAAACCACATGGCAAAGGCCTGGTTGTTGCTCTAAAAGGTGTGAGTGATCGCACAGGAGCAGAAAGCTTGGTTGGCGCTAATATCTGGATTGCTAAATCTCAACTGCCGAAAGCAGATGTAGATGAGTACTACTGGTCAGATTTGAAAGGCTTAACAGTGTTAGGTCTTGATGACGACGAACAGGAAGTGAACTTGGGGCAAATTCATGAGTTGTTTGAAACTGGAGCCAATGATGTGATGGTTGTACGCGCTACACCAGACAGCATTGATTCAGAAGAACGCATGATCCCGTGGCATAAAGATGTGGTGCAACGCGTTGATCTTGAAGCTGGTCGCATTTACGTCAATTGGGGCGTAGATTATTAATCCTTTTTATAGGATTAACGCAGCAGGAAAATAGAGGAGTCTGCGGTGTTTTTTGCAGTCATTACGCTTTTTCCTGAAATGTTTGAAGCGATTACAGCCTATGGGATTAGCGGGCGTGCAGCAAAACGTGACATAGTACAAGTCACTTGTATTAATCCACGTGATTTTGCTGAAGGGAATTACCGAAGAGTGGATGAACGTCCATTTGGTGGTGGCCCTGGTATGGTGATGATGGCGGAGCCTTTGGCAAAAGCAATTAACCATGCCAAACAACTTGCTTCGCAAGCAGGATGTGTTCATGTACCTGTGGTGTATATGTCTCCACAAGGCAAAACTTTAAATGAACAGGCAGTACAGCAGTTTGTCGATTATGATGGCTTAATTGTATTGTGTGGGCGTTATGAAGGCGTCGATGAGCGTTTGATCCAGCATTATGTTGATCAGGAATGGTCAATTGGAGATTATGTCTTATCTGGTGGTGAACTACCTGCCATGGTGTTGCTTGATAGTATTATTCGCCGTTTGCCGAATGTAATGTCAGATGAGCAATCAGCGATACAGGATTCTTTTGTAGATGGTCTTTTGGATTGTCCGCAATACACTAAGCCAGACCAGTTTGAAGGTTTAGATGTTCCTGAAATTTTAAAGTCGGGACATCATGCCAATATTGAGAAATGGCGTTTTTTGCAGCGTTATCAACGAACTTTAGAGCGTCGACCTGAGTTGATTGAACAGGTTACGTTGACTAAGCAGCAAAAAAAATGGCTGTCAGATGAACAAGGGTAAGCATATTCCCTGTGTTTTTCTGAGCAAAAGATGAGAAGCTTTGCTTCGAATTAAAGCATAAGTCTATTTTTTTATAGATTTATGTGCACTTAAGGCTCTTTACGGTTGTCGTAAAGGGAAAGTTAAACGGGTTGATATGCGCTTTAGCCTCTATCCCCAGCGGAAACTCAGGCCTCTTCTGACTCCGCATATATTGGAGATTCCCACAATGAGTGGTAAACATCCTTTAGTTCAAGCTATTGAAAATTCACAGTTAAAAACTGACCTTCCTGAATTTGCTCCTGGTGACACAGTAGTTGTTCAAGTTAAAGTAAAAGAAGGTGACCGTGAACGTCTTCAGGCATTTGAAGGTGTTGTAATCGCTAAGAAAAACCGTGGTTTGAACTCTGCGTTCACAGTACGTAAAATTTCTAGCGGTGTTGGTGTTGAGCGTGTATTCCAAACTCACTCACCAGTTGTTGCTAAAATCGAAGTGAAACGTCGTGGTGACGTTCGTCGTGCTAAACTTTACTACCTCCGTGACTTGTCTGGTAAAGCTGCACGTATTCGTGAAAAATTACCAGCTCGTAAAGCGTAAGCTTATAGCGAGTAAAAAATGCGCCTTTTGGCGCATTTTTTTGTTTTAAAGCTTATAATCCTTGAAGTTTTAAACGGTTAGCATGTTGACGGTAAACCGAGACAGGGTCTGCTGCAAAAATAGAACGTATTCCCATGACCTGATTGACTTCATCTAAATGATTCCAGTTATAGTCGTCACGGATAGTTTTACCAAATTTGGCACTGCATCGAGAAACCAGCCCATCATTATCCCCAAATGGGTCAACCACTAGACTACTTCCTGTTAATGCAATATCAAAAGGATCTAATGGATTTGTGAGTGCTTTATTGCCAGAGAATGAATACATATAGATTCCTTTCTCTTGATAAGCGCCTTCACCACAAGACGTGGTAGGAACACCCATTGGAAATTGAGAATTAAACTGTGCAGAGCCTTGAGTCGATAAACTGTGGGCACCTGCTAAGGAGTCATGCGGATAACTATTTGGGTCTAGACCTCCTGCCCAAGTAATTGCTGCGGAAAACCAGTTTACTAATGTTGCCAGTCCGGATAGAGGAGTACCCTCAACATTCAGGATGACATCTGCCATTGGCGATCCTTTGTGAGGTGCACCAATAGTAGTAAGCGAAGCGACTTTTTCAGGCATGATCCCAGCGACATAGCGAATTGTAGGTCCCCCGTGGCTATGTCCGATCAAGTTGACTTTAGGCTTTCCAGTGATGGCAATAATTTCTTCTACTTGTTGGGCAAGTTGTTCTCCACGAACTTCAGTTGAGTTAAACGGAGAAACTCTTGTTGCCCAGACATTTCCTCCGTTACGTGCAAGATCAGGAAGAATCTGATACCAGTAGTCCAGACCAAGCGTATCTGTTCCAACTCGATTAAAACCCGCCATACCATGGTTAAAAACCAATGGATATTTGGTTTGTGCATAAGTCGAATAGACGAAAGAGCTTTTGACTTGCTCGGCATTTGTGGCATGGGTTGCTGAAACACTCAGTCCTGAGAGTATTGCAGCACAGAAAAATATTAAGTTCCTTTTCATTTTTTACTCACTATTTTTATTTTGTATGAGAAGCAGCTTCTACTGCTGGATAAGGTTTGGCTCACTTTGAAATAGAAAAGCCTAGTAGTTAAAGGGTAGTTCACCTCCTTGGTCATGGACTGTTTCAAAAGTTCTAAGACGAAGCTGTTCTTGCGATGAGCTAAATTGTTGTTGGCGTAGTTGTTGGATAGCTTGTTTTTTAGCGTTGTCACTCATATTGCTATGCAGGACTTCATCACGCTGATTTAAGTAGCCAGTCACTCGCTGTTGCCACGCATTACGCTGTATATCTAAAGTTTCTAATCGTTGAGTTGCCTCGGCTCCAACAAGTGCTGTACGCATTTGCCGAAGTTCCTCTGCTGAACCGTTGCGAGCTTTAATTTGTTTGGTCAGTGTGTGTAAATCATCAAGCTTTGAAAGTTCTTGTAGGTTTTCTTGCCAGTCTTCTGGTAGTTGTTCAAAGCGCTCTTTAAGTTTTTTAGCTTTTTCAATTTCGCTTAAAGATGAATCTTCTAAAATCTTCATGCGATCTAATGTGTAGTTCTGATAAATGTCTTCTGTTGAAAATAACCCTTCAATTTCAGAGGCAGAGAAGAAACGTTTTCTTATATCTTGAATTGAGCTGAAGATCTTTTGAAAATAATTTTGATCTTGTTTTTTAGATTGAGGCGGTTGAATTTGTGCAAGCTGCTCACGGTATTTTAAATAACGCGTCCACAAATCAATAATCTGTGAGCGGGCTGGCTCTAAATATTGATCTTGTATAAATTTCTTAAAATGAGTTTTAACTTGTTGTAAATTGCTCTCGCCATACTGCGTAATAAAATATTCAAAGCAGTCACGGGTTTGGCTATTCACAACTAAATGCTGTGAACTATCAATTTTTAATTGGCAGTTAACTTGAGTATCTTGCTGACTTTTACTCAAATAAGTATTTTCGTTTAATGATGAATTTAAAGTAGATTGCGAAGTAGCTACCAAACTTTTAGCTTCATCCTGATTTGGCTGAGGTGAAGTATTTTCCGAGTCTGGGCTTAGCCAATACACACATGCGATGAGGCTCAAAATAAAAAATCCGAGCACACACCACCCTATCTTTTTCTGCATCCTTTGCATAAAGATATCTTCCTTAAGTTTTCATTTGTTGTTTTTTTACTCGATCATTAATGTGCCATAAAATAAGTGAAAAGGCACCTAAATATTATGAAAATATCTTGCTGAATTTGCTAACATGTCGGCACTTTTCTCTAGCTTTGTGTTCCAGTAAAAATGACGACAAAAAATCAAAAAATTTCTCGTCGCCATATCAGTGGTGTATTTCTTTTAAATAAACCATTAGGGCTAAGTTCTAACGCTGCTTTGCAAAAAGTGCGTTGGCTTTACCGTGCCCAAAAGGCGGGTCATACTGGTGCATTAGATCCATTAGCAACCGGTTTACTTCCTATTTGTTTAGGAGAGGCCACTAAATTCTCACATTACTTGCTGGACTCGACAAAGCGTTATCAAACTACTGTTCGATTAGGCCAAACTACAACAACAGGCGATGTTGAAGGCGATATTTTACAAGAACGTCCTATCCCGGTTCTTAGCAAAGAGCTTATTGAGCAAACTTTAGAAAAGTTTAGGGGCGATATTCAACAAGTTCCACCGATGTACTCGGCATTAAAAAAAGAAGGTAAGCCGTTATATGAGCTGGCCAGAAAGGGTATAGAGATTGAGCGTGAGACACGCCCGGTTACGATTTATGCTTTAGAACTCATTGAATTTACTGAAAATAGTATCACTTTAGATGTAACTTGTTCTAAAGGAACATATATTCGTGTGCTAGGTGAAGATATTGGTGAGGTACTTGGTTGTGGTGGTCATTTAACCATGCTTCACCGTATTCAAACTGGACATTTTGAACTCATCCCAAGTTATACCATTGAATATTTGGAAAGCTTAATGGAAGAGCAAAGAGAAGCTTTGCTACTGCCCGTATATGCTCCAATTGACCATTTCTTAAAAATTCAGGTTCCCGAAGGACGGGAAAAATATTTTTGTAACGGTCTAGAAAGCAATATTGATCATTCTGCAGAAGCAGAAGTGTTGGTTTTTTCGGGTGAACGCTGTCTAGGTTTAGCTGAAATTACCGATAAAAAACGGTTGGTACCTAAACGTATCTTAAATTTGTAGTAGATGTAGAGTATAAAACATGGGCATGGAATGGGATGTTATCCTTAGTTTGATCTTTTTTGCGTTTACTGCGGGAGCAATTGATGCTGCTGTTGGTGGCGGCGGACTCATCCAGATTCCCGGGATCATGAGCACTTTTCCTAACATGTCGACTGCTACAGTGATTGGTACCAATAAAGTCTCATCCATTTTTGGTACGGCATCGGCAGCTTATACATTTGCTAAAAAAGTAAAGTTGCAATGGAAGCTTTTAGCCGTTATTGCCATTTGTGCTTTGATTAGTTCTTTCGCAGGTGCGGCTTGTTTGTCGCTTATCCCTCAATCGGTATTGCGTCCTTTCGTATTCGTGATGTTGATTGTGATTGCGATTTATACCCTAGTTAAAAAGAACTTCGGACAGGTTCATACCGAGCAAAAAATTACCACGAAAATGTTAATTTTAGCTGGTATCGGTAGTCTGGCGATTGGCTTTTATGACGGTATTTTCGGGCCGGGTACTGGTAGTTTCTTTATTTTTTTCTTCATTCGTTTTTTACAAGTCGATTTTTTACATGCTTCGGCGTTATCAAAAATCGGTAATTTTATGACTAACTTAGCTGCGCTGAGTTTCCTCATCCCAACTGGGCACGCTATTTTACATATTGGTTTGATGATGGCAGCGGCTAACGTGCTAGGTTCTATTGTTGGGGTGCGTACCGCGCTTAAATACGGTAGTGGTTTTGTACGTATTATCTTTTTAATTTTGGTGAGTATCCTGATTTGCCGTTTGGGATATCAAATGTTTGTTACAGGTTAAATAAGATAAAAGTATGAACTGTTCCTGAGGAGTGGTTCATACTTTTGTGTATCATTTAAAGCTATAAATATAAAAATCATTACAGAAACTTACTAGAAAGAAAACTGTGTAAAAAATAGTCTCATTTTAAGCTACTTAAATAATATAAATTTTGCCGTACGATAAACCTTGAAATAAAAAAGATTTTTTAACTAAAAATGAGGAAGAGAATGAATATTTTCGAAGCATTAAGAGAAAGCCACGAAAATCAACGCAACCTTTCTGAACAATTAATCCAGACACATGGTTTAACCGAAGAACGAAAAGAATTATTTGATGCATTAAAAAACGAACTTTATGCTCACTCAGTTGCCGAAGACCGTTATTTATATATTCCTTTAATGTTTGATGATGTCGGTTTGGATATTACAAGACATGCTTTATCTGAACACCATGAAATGGATGAGTTGGTCGAGCAACTTGAAAAAACGGATATGAGTAGCCCAAGTTGGTTGGCAACCGCTAAACAGTTGAGCGAAAAAGTCCATCACCACTTAAAAGAAGAAGAGCATAAGTTTTTTCAGCAAGCCGGTAAAATTCTTAAAGACAGTGAAAAAGAAACGCTAGGCAATAAATATTTAAAGGAATATAAAAAGTATAAAAAACAGCAATAAGCTACACCTATGATGCTGTTTTACTTCTTAAAGTAACCCCAATTGAAGCTAGCATTACGCAAGCTAAAGCCACCCATTGCAGCATGCTGATTTCTTCGTGAAGTAATAAGAAACCTGTTAATGCTGCCAATGCTGGCGCTAAACTTGTTAGGGTGCCATAAGTTAATTTATTAAGTTGTTTGAGTGCCATTAGGTCTAGTGCATAGGGAATAGCAGTCGCTAAAACTGCAATAACTAAGGCTTTACCCCAGTACTGTGTATCAAGTAATGCTGGGCCATTATACCAAATACCAATTGGTAATAAGGCGATGGCAGATACGGTAATCCCTATGGTTAAGGCATGCATTCCTATATTTTGAGTTACAACTTTTTGACCAAAATAAATATAGAATGCCCAACAAAGCCCTGCGCCTAAAGCACAGGCTGCACCTACGTAAGAAAAGTGGTGTTGAGTTGGATCTTGCCAAGGTACCATGAGTGCAATACCCAGCATGGCAAAAGCTACCCAGATATAATCGCTCTTTTGTTTGATAGAAACTAGGGCTAGGCCTAATGGACCAATAAATTCTAGACCTACTGCAATCCCTTGGGGCAATTTCCCAAGAGATGTGTAAAATAAGATATTCATTAACCCTAAAGATGCGCAGTACATTAATAAATCACGCCATTTTAAATAAGGTAAGCGAGACCAGATTTTCCAAGAACGGAACATAACGGCAACAATCACTGCTGCAAAACATAGTCTTAAAATAGTAACGGTAAGCGGATCTAAAGCTGCGATAAGTTGCTTGGCAAATGAAGCGCTGATTTGATACGAAACCATCGACAAAATCATATAGAGCACAGCAATAATTGGAAGATTTTGCATGGAAATACCTTAACGCTTTATTTGATATTTAAAAAAATAAGGGTGATTAATTATAGCCAATACTGGGTTTCAACTCGTAGGTTTTGCAGAATTAACTTACTGTTTTTTCACGTTGTTGTCGGGCTCTTTGGGTGGTTATGGTACAACCCACAGAAGCAGTAATAATGGTGGCGAGTGCCAACCATTGATTCCATAACAGGTATTCACCTAAGAAGATAAAACCGGAAAGTGCAGCAACAGCTGGTTCTAGGCTCATCAATGTTCCAAAACTTAAAGGTGTTAAATTGCGTAGAGCTAACATTTCTAAAGAGAATGGAAGTGCACTGGCTAAAACGGCGAGACCAATAAAATAAAAAAAGTATGGTAGTTCTATAACTTGCCCAATCGAGCCTGAGAAAAAAGTAATGGGTAAAAGTATACAAGCACCTACAGTCATGCCCAAACAAACGGTATGGTTACCTGAGATACCAGAAGGCTTTTGCCCTGCAATAATATATAGGGCCCAACAAGCACCCGCACTCATCGCAAATAGGACTCCAATCCAGTCCAAACTATGTGCTTGGTTAAAAGGAAATAATAAAATGAGACCAATAATTGCGAAAGTGACCCAGACAAAATCATATTTTTGTTTAGCATGGTAAAGGGCCACACTGAGTGGACCAATAAATTCAAATGCAACCGCAATACCAATGGGTAAACGTTCAAGCGATAAATAGAAAAGAGCATTCATGCCAGCAAGAGCAAAGCCATAGCTCAAAATAGCTTTCCATCGGACCTGACTAAAATTAATTTTCCAGATCTGAAAAATGAAAGCCAAAATAAATGCCCCGATACATAAACGCATTGCAGAAACAGTCAGTACAGGAAAGTTCTGAAACAGGACTTTAGCTAAGGATGCGCTACTTTGGACACTTAACATGGCAAGAATAAGAAAGCCCAAAGCATGAAGCTGGGATTTCTGGCTTGGACTGGACATTTTATTATTTGATCAATTGGTATACTTTTCACATGATAATGTAAATACCTATAAAAAAGCCACAGACAATGCTGTGGCTTTTAAATTTACAGTCTGTATTAGAACAATACGCGTACGCGAATTGTGCCTTCAACTTCATGCAACATATCTAAAGCTTCTTGAGAAGCAGAAGCATCTACGTCCATTACAAGGTAACCGATGTCGCCTTTAGTCATAAGTGACTGACCAGAAATGTTGATGCCTTGTTCAGCAAACAAGTTGTTGATTTTAGACAATACACCCGGTACGTTTTTGTGGATGTGTAGTAAACGGTGTTGACCCGCTGTCAATGGCAACGCGATTTCTGGGAAGTTTACCGCAGAAAGTGTCATACCCTTATCAGAGTAAGCAACAAATTTCTCTGCTACTTCTAAACCGATATTTGCTTGAGCTTCCATTGTTGAACCACCAACGTGAGGAGTCAAGATCACGTTGTCTAAACCACGAAGTGGAGACTGGAATTCTTCACCATTTGCTTTTGGTTCTTTCGGGAATACGTCAACTGCCGCACCTGCAAGGTGACCAGATTTGATTGCATCAGCTAAATCTTCGATTACTACACATGTACCACGTGCAGCATTTAAGAAGATTGCGCCTTCTTTCATTTTTGCAAATTGTTCTTTAGTGAAGAAGTTACGTGTAGACGGAACATCCGGTACATGCAAAGTCACAACATCAGCAGTTGCTAAAAGTTCATCTAAAGAACCAACTTGGCGAGCATTACCCATTGGTAATTTAGTGACTGCATCATAATAAATGACATGCATACCCATACTTTCAGCAAGAACTGAAAGTTGAGAACCGATGGAACCGTAACCCACAATACCTAAAGTTTTGCCACGAGTTTCAAAAGAACCCACAGCAGATTTGTCCCAACCACCACGATGACAAGCCGCTGACTTTTCAGGAACACGGCGAAGAAGAAGAATAGTTTCAGCAAGTACGAGCTCTGCAACCGAACGCGTATTTGAATATGGTGCGTTAAATACAGGAATACCACGTGCCATCGCTGCTTTAAGATCTACTTGGTTTGTTCCGATACAGAAACAACCTACTGCGATCAATTTATTTGCAGCTTCGAAAACTTCTTCAGTCAATTGGGTACGCGAACGAATACCAATAAAGTGAGCATCTTTAATTGCTTCTTTAAGCGCTTCGCCTTCAAGAGCAGTTTTGCGATAGTCAATGTTGGTATAACCCGCAGCGTTTAAAGTATCGACTGCGTTTTGGTGAACGCCTTCTAACAAAAGGAAACGGATTTTATCTTTAGGTAGTGAAAGATGTTGGCTCATTACGGCTCCGCTACAAAGGCCAAATTTGGTGGCGGTATAATAACATACTGGGCAGCGCTATAGATATTTCGTTTATACCATCGCCTTATGGCAATTTTATCTATGTCTAATCACTTCCATTTATGGCTTGTCGAGCGTTACAAAATATGCTTGGCCTACGTTGAGGCCCAAATTTTCCTTTAAGGCCTTATAAAAAGTGTTTTATTGGTGTTAAACATGTTTTGTAGTGACAGTATCTCTATTCTGAACTTTATCGCTTGTGCTGTTACATGTAGAATATAGGAGTTCCTTGAACATTATGGCTTTGCTCAGGTGAAAACCTAGAGAAATATGAGGTCATAGTCCCACCACAGTTTACTTCTTGCTAGGTCTGCAAACGATGAATGCTCCAGTCGCTTTAACACCTGAGTTACTCACCCAATTAACAGCAATCGTCGGTGAAAACCGTATTAAAACCGATGCTGATAGTCTCGAAAACTGGGGTAAAGATCATACCAAGCATTTTAATCCGAACCCATCGGTCATCGTTTTTCCGTCAACGACTGAACAAGTTCAGGAAGTTGTGAAGCTTGCAAACCAGTTTAATATCGCAATTACACCGTCAGGTGGGCGTACAGGACTTTCTGCTGGTGCTGTAGCAACCAATGGTGAAATTGTCATTAGCATGGACAAAATGAACCAGATTCTTGAGTTCTTCCCGGCAGACCGTATGGTTCGTGTACAAGCTGGTGTTGTGACTGAGCAATTGCAAAATTATGCAGAAGAGCAGGGTATGTATTATCCGGTTGACTTTGCGTCAGCAGGTTCTAGTCAGATTGGCGGTAATATCGGTACCAACGCTGGTGGTATTAAAGTTATTAAATATGGCATGACGCGTAACTGGGTACTCGGTTTAACTGTAGTGACAGGTAAAGGCGACATTTTACGTTTAAACAAAGGCATGATTAAAAATGCAACTGGATATGCATTACAGCATTTGTTTATTGGTGGTGAAGGTACATTAGGTTTAGTGACTGAAGCAGAAATTAAACTTGAGCGTCAACCACAAAACCTACAAGTTTTAGTTTTAGGTGTGCCTGATTTTGATGCAGTAATGCCTGTGTTACATGCTTTCCAAAAAGATATCGACTTAACTGCATTTGAGTTCTTTGGTGAGCTTGCAATGCAAAAAGTACTCGACCGTGGTCATGTTCAACGTCCATTTGAAACTCAATGTCCATTCTATGTATTGCTTGAGTTTGAAGCGCCATACGAACCGATTATCGACAAAGCAATGGAGATTTTCGAGCACTGTATGGAACAAGGTTGGGTACTTGATGGTGTAATGAGCCAGAGCCTTGACCAAGTAGAGAGCTTGTGGCGTTTACGCGAAGATATTTCTGAATCAATCGCGCCGTTTATTCCATACAAAAACGATATTTCAGTATTAATTACTCACGTACCTGCATTTATTCGTGAAATTGATGCGATTGTTCAAGAAAACTATCCTGACTTTGAAATTTGCTGGTTCGGCCATATCGGCGACGGTAACTTACACTTAAATATTTTAAAACCTGAAAACTTGACCAAAGATGAGTTCTTTGCGAAGTGTCAAGTTGTGAATAAATATGTGTTTGATACCGTTAAAAAATATGATGGTTCAATCTCTGCCGAGCATGGCGTAGGTATGACGAAAAAGCCATATTTGGAATATTCGCGCTCAGCTGAAGAAATCGAATATATGAAAGCTTTGAAAAAAGTATTTGACCCGAAAGGTATTATGAATCCGGGTAAATTATTCGATCTTTAATTAGATCTATTTTGTAGAACTACATAGTTTCTACAGAGTAACCGACAAAGGCATAGCATCATAAAGCTATGCCTTTTGTTTTTTGGTGATGAAAATGCAACGTTTATTTTTAATTTCTGCACTCTGTGCTGGACTTATGACGGGTTGTGCAACCACAAGTAAATTAATTCCTTTTGTGGGCTCAGAAACCCCAATGCAACAAGTACTTAAAACGCAACCCGAGATTGTAAAAGAGCATAACAATACTTCAGTTCAGCAGGTATTTAACCGAGTAGAATCCCCAACAGTTTCTCGCATTACTGTTATACAAACCGGTTTAATGGATGACTCTGTCTCAGCAATTCGGACGGAATATTTATTTAAATTGGTTGATGAAAAGTGGCAATTGCAAAATAAGCAAAAGAGCTACCAATGTGCAAGAGGAAAAGGTTCTAAAGGTTTCCAAACGCAGCTTTGTTCTTAAGCATAAAAAAGACGATAAATATATCGTCTTTTTTTATTTCTTAAATTATACGCCGCTTTCTAGAATTTTAATTTTGACGTCAACTACATCATCTTTGACTGCTTCATGATGCGCTTGCATATGAGGTGTAGCTAAGTGTGCTTCAAGATGAGCCACACTTTCCCATTTTTCTAACATCACAATAATGTCAGGGTCTTTGTTTTGGAAGCTCGCATTTGAAATGTGGTCAACCAAAGGTTCATAACCATGACAACCATCTTCTGCTAAAACAGTTGGAATGATTTTTTGAAATGCATTCAATACGTTTTGGCGGTGCTGTCCACCCGATTGAGTACGAATTTCCGCGATAATAGTAAGCATGGTTTTCTCCGGGTTAGGCTGCTGCAAATAGTGTGTTCAAATGTGCTTTGTATGCTTCCACATAACTATCTACATCAGGCATTTTAATTACATCATTTACAATAAATGTTGGTAGGGTGCTCATACCTAAGAACTGATTTGCTTTATGAAATGGTAAATAAACACCATCTACACCCACGCCATGGAAAAACTGATCCGCATCGTCAAATGCTTCCATTGGCGCATTCCAAGTAAGCGACAACATATATTTTTTGTCATGAATTAAACCACCTGAACCATATTTTTTTGAGGCATCAGAGCGGCTACGACCATCACTTGCATAAAGAGAACCATGACCTGTCGTAAATACATCGTCAATATATTTTTTTACGGTCCACGGTGCACCCATCCACCAGCCCGGCATTTGATAAATCACGACATCTGCCCATAAATATTTTTCTACTTCAGCTTCAGCATTGTAGTCACTATCTGCACGAGTGACTTTTACTTCATGACCTAGTTCAGTGAGATGATTCGTCGCTAATGTCGTGAGTGTGTCATTTAATTCACCATTTGAGTGGGCAAATTGTTTGGCACCATTAATGACTAAAATATTGCTCATGGGAGTTACTCTAATTCAATTCTTAAACTTGAGCGATACTTTAGAGAACTTACTCTTAAAGAAAAATGTAGTAATTGGAAAAATATTATTGATTAAAAATCATTAATCTTGGTTTGATACCTTATATTGGTTTCTTTATTTTAATGGCAAATACTTTACAAAGTTGAACGGAAAAAATTATTTGTAGCCTTTAGCATCAAGGTGAAGTTGTGGTGGAGTTGAGTATGAAAAAGATTGGTTTACTCATGATGTGTAATTTGTTGATTCTGAGTGCTTGTACACCCAATACAAATCCACCTACACCTCAAGCGAACAGTCCGATACAAGCTGTTTTGCTCGATCAACCTAATCTTTTAAATAATGCCAGTAATTTAAGTATTTCACAGCAAATGAATGCCTTAGAGGATCCTTCCAATGCTCAAGTTACTATTTTGCAGACAGAGCCGAGTGAAGATGCTGTTTCGAAAACACGTACTGAGTATTTATTAAAAAAAGATCAGACTGTTTGGAAAATCGTGAATAAAAAACAAAGTTATCAATGTACAAAAGGCGAGGAAACAGCAGACTTTCAAGTTAATCCTTGTCCTTAAAGCTGAATTACTATTGAATATGTGGATAACTTTAGGGTTATTCACAATATAAAAATGAGTTCGTCATCATTAAAATATAGAATTTAAAATTGTTGGAATTGTCCGATTGATGATCAATTTGAAAAGTGATATTGTGTCATCCGGCAATTATGCCAGATGGTAAAAATTACCGAATCTCACGTCATACATTTTTTCTCGTTTTAGACACCTTGTGAATACGGTGTTTCACATTCTAAACATGCACTCTCACGGCATATAACAACTTAACTAAAGATTGACTGACCATACTGTCATCGTCATGACTACATTATTTATTTCAATATGTAGTTGCTGAGACATAGTGGCCGCTATTTTGAAGTGTACAAACTCATGAAAAATATTCAAACGACAGCGTTGAACCGTACAACGTTGATGTTTCCTTTAGCTTTAGTGCTATTTGAATTTGCGGTTTATATTGGTAATGACCTGATTCAGCCAGCCATGTTGGCAATTACTGAAGATTTCGGTGTAAGTGCAACTTGGGCGCCGTCTTCAATGTCATTTTATTTATTAGGTGGTGCATCTGTTGCATGGTTACTAGGACCTTTATCAGATCGATTAGGCCGTAAAAAAGTACTTTTGTCTGGTGTTTTATTTTTTGCCTTGTGCTGTTTTTTAATTTTATTAACGCGACAAATTGAACACTTTCTGACATTACGTTTTTTACAAGGTATTGGGTTAAGCGTAATTTCAGCAGTGGGATATGCCGCAATTCAGGAAAATTTTGCCGAGCGTGATGCGATTAAAGTCATGGCCCTCATGGCAAATATTTCATTGCTTGCGCCTTTGCTAGGGCCTGTACTTGGAGCTTTCTTAATTGATTATGTTTCATGGCACTGGGGTTTCGTGGCAATTGCTTTACTTGCACTGCTGAGTTGGGTTGGCTTAAAGAAACAAATGCCTAGTCATAAGGTGAGTGTAACCAAACAGCCTTTTAGTTATCTTTTTGATGACTTTAAAAAGGTATTTAGCAATCGGCAGTTCCTTGGGTTAACGTTGGCCTTACCGCTTGTAGGTATGCCGCTTATGCTCTGGATCGCGTTATCACCAATTATTTTGGTCGATGAACTGAAGCTAACGAGTGTGCAATATGGTTTAGCACAGTTCCCGGTATTTTTAGGTTTAATTGTTGGTAACATTGTTTTAATTAAAATTATTGACCGTTTAGCTTTAGGTAAAACTGTCTTAATTGGCTTACCGATTATGCTCACTGGTACGCTAATTTTAATATTAGGTGTTGTCTGGCAAGCCTATTTAATTCCTTGCTTGTTAATAGGTATGACACTCATTTGTTTTGGTGAAGGAATTAGCTTCTCAGTATTGTACCGTTTTGCGCTCATGTCATCTGAAGTGTCAAAAGGAACTGTAGCTGCTGCTGTTTCAATGCTATTGATGACGAGCTTTTTTGCAATGATTGAGCTTGTACGTTACCTCTACACCCAATTTCATTTATGGGCTTTTGTCTTATCTGCTTTTGCATTTATTGTCTTGTGGTTTACTCAACCACGTTTAGCTTTAAAACGAGAAATGCAGGAAAGAGTTGCACAAGACTTACATTAAAAAAATACCGGAATTTATATTCCGGTATTTTTTATTCTATTTAATTTCATGCTCTAAAAGTTTGCCTTTTAAGCTTAAGAGTTCAGGCAAGGTTTCTAATAATAAACTCATCTGTTTTAAGACAAGTGTGTAGTTCTCTGAAAAATGTTCGTGAGTTATTAAACTTTGAATTTGCTTTAAAGTCTGTTCAAGAAAACTAAAGTTAACCGACGCTTGTTCAAATAAACTTTGTTTAAGAATTTGCTGACAATCCAGTAAAAGTTGTAATACCTGTTGATCATCAATTTTTTGTCTTTGGCTGCCTAATGCTGCGACATAACTCAACTGGCTGTGGCTATAAACCAAATAACGAAAGGCGTAATGAATCAGCTCTGGATTTGGGTTGGGCTCGGCACTTAAGCTTGAAATCATATTCGACAGTTCAATTTGCGCGTTATGTGCAGCACGGCGAATTCTACGATATTCAATGTCTTGATTTTTCCCATGCTGATATTGCTCGACAATCACATTGAAGTAATCAAAGGTGGCTTGGCTACTTTTCTTAATATTGTTTGGAATATTACGGAAGTTCCAGTCCGGCCATATAAAATTAACAGCAAGCCAAGCAATAAAGCAGCCTAATAAGGTGTCGATTAGACGAGGTAAAATAATGCTGTAACCTGCACCTTTTAAATTGAAAATGAGCAATACCATTAAGGTTGCCATCAGTGTTGCCAGCGCATATTTTTTCTGGCGTAAGTAGAAAAAGCTAACTCCACAAATAATGGTAAGAATGAGTTGACCTTCAATACTAGGAACAAAATATAAAATGGGAATACCCAATAAAACGCCGAGTAAAGTCCCAATCGTTCTAAGCTTTAAACGACTTTTGGTTGCAAAGTAAGTAATTTGGCAAACAAATAAACTGGTGAGCAAAATCCAGTAACCATGTTGGGCAAAAGGTAAGAGGGAAATGGCATAACCTGCGGCAAATACAACCGCAATTCGTACTGCATGTCTAAATAGGGCCGATTGTGGCGTCAGTTGCTGCCGAATTTTTAAAACAAGGTCTGAAAATCCTTGAATATCATCATCTAGTAAATTGAGATGTTCTTGCTTGTTCTGACTTAGCGTTTCATTAAACGGTTGAGCATATTGAAGCTGCTCAAATTGTTCATGCATTCCTTTTAAATTATTAAAAATTAGCTTTAAATTTTTAACTTCAAAATTTTGTGGATGCTGTTGTATCCAGTCTTTCAAAGAGCTTTCCAAATGGTTTAGGCCAATTTGGCTTTCTTGAGAAGACTGATATTGTTGATTATGCAAAATGCATTGGGCTAAATCATGGCAAGCTTGTGCCTGTAAGCGTAGGTTTTTCTGAAAACGAAAAATGAGATCGCTACGGCTAAAATTTTGTTGGATATGCTCGTAGTGTAAATAATTAGAAGTTGCTTGCTCGTGTATATCTCGCGCAAAAAAGTATAGGTTTAACCAGTAAATACTTTTATTACTGACTCGTGATGCCTTAAGGCGAGTCAGCAGAGAGCTGCGTATTTGGTTAAGGCTTTGCGCAACTTGTGTATTTTGTAGTGATAACTTAAATAAAAGCTGTTCAACATTTTCTTTATTATCTGGGTCGAACAACCGTGCTTTAGCTTGAAGTAAGGCTGAAATTTCTTCAAAAATTTGTGAAAGTTTATCTTGTAAAGGAAGTGTTGGTTTAAGAATAAAAAATAAAATAGAAGTTAGGCCGTACCACAACGCACCATAGACAAAATAAGTAGGCTGTTGGTACCAGTATGCATATTCTCCTAAACCAAACATACTATAAATTGAGAGTAAAATCGTACCAAAAGAAATGGTAGCGTAGCGTTGCCCTAAAGCTCCCAATAAAATGAAACAAGCACTGGAAATTGAAAGATATAAAATAAATAAAAATTTATAAGGTGCTAAAAAACCAAGAATAGTGCTGACAGTAAAAAAGAGTAGGCAGACATAGAGCAGGTTGCGTAAACGAAGACTTAAGCGATCATCAAAATCAGTAAGTGCAGCAGCAATCGCACCTAAAGTCACAGGAACGATCAGCTCATTATGACCTAACCAAAGTAAACCTAAAGTTGTGCCTGTGAGTACAATTAAAATTTGCAGGCAATAAATTAAAATTGAATTCGTTTTAAAACGATTGAATAGTTGAGTCAGGTTATTCACGGCTTTTTTCTAAATGAGAGGGTACGTGACAATTGGTATTTAAATTTTTATTACTTGAAAAATATTATGCGTTTTGTTTAAAAAAGTCAGTTTATTTTTTAAGATTTTATAATAATTAATTAGTCTAAGTTGCTTAATAAAATAGCAAAATTGTGGATATCTTTTTAGATACCCACAATTTAAAAAAAAGCACTTATTTGATTACACCACATGCGATTCGCGCTCCGCCACCACCTAGAGGCAGAGGAGAATCTGAATAGTTATCACCACCAGCATGGATCATGATAGCGCGACCTTGAATGTCAGCAAGTTTTAAACGTGGTGCAATAACAGCAGTTGTAGCTACACCAGTATTGTCAACGACTAATGCTGGTAAATCGCCTAAATGCCCGGTAGTTGGCGTACCATGATGAGGGGCTTGGTTAGGGTTATAGTGGCTACCAGCAGCTAAAGCAGCGCCTGGTTTTCCATCTTTAACAGCAGGGGCACAAGATGGATTTTCATGAATGTGGAAACCGCGAGTACCACTTGGTAAATCTGCTAAAGCAGGAGTAATGATTAAGCCCTTATCACTATCTTGAAAGCTAATCGTACCAAGTTTTTTACCTATACCATTGGCTGTCACTTCATTAACATCCACCACTTTTTTAGTATGCATTGTGGTAAGTGCATGGGCTGTATCAGATACAGTCTTACTTACCGTGCTACAACCGACCGTTAATAAAGCTGTCAGTGCACATACTGCACCAATTTTATTAAATACTGGCATTATAGATATCCTTATAACTATAAATCTGATTTTTTTATTCAAGCAAAGGTGCGTGAACCCTACAAGTTAATTTAAATAGTCACTTTGTATCTTGAAATATTTTTAAATTATTAGCTTAGTTTTTAGATGGTGGTAAATCATCATCTGAATCATAAATCATGGTTGTTTTTGGCATGGGTTCAGGGTCAATCGTCTCATGAAGCCATTCACGCCAAATCGCTAATAAAACAGCTAAAATAACAGGGCCAATAAATAGACCAACTAAACCAAAACTTGCAATACCACCCAATACACCGAACATAATCAATAAAAACGGAATTTGAGTCGCACCAGAGATTACAAGTGGACGGATCACGTTGTCTGAACTACTTACAATCAGCACACCCCATAAGATGACGCCAATAGCTTCCATGGTTTGACCTTGAGAAAACAACCATAGACCAACACCTAAGTAGGAAACAGGAGTACCAAACGGAATTAGGGCTAATAAGAACGTTGCAATGGTGAGAACCATTGGGTTAGGTACACCAGCGACGAAATAACTTAATCCAGCCAGTACTGCTTGAGCAATTGCAGTTAAACCCACGCCATACACAACGGCACGTGTTGTTTCTGAAATTGTGTCGAGATAATGATGAATACGTGGCCCAATCACCATTTCCAAGGCTTTACTCACTTGGGTTAAGATCGTGTGGCCATCACGATAAAAGAAGAAAAGACTTAAAATCGCAAAACAAAGTTTGACGATATTTTTACTAATTTCATTTAATAACACACGCCCATAACTTAAATGGCTTTGTACCCAAGCTGCAATATTCTGAATAGTACTATTAGGGTCTGTGTTAATTTCGTTGAGTGTACGAGATATTTCTTTACCAATAAACGGAAGATTACGAATAAAATCGGGAACGCTTAAATGACCTGAAAAGACTTGACGCTGTAAATCAAAATAAAGGTTGCGACCTTCATGTTGTAGAATAAAAATAGCACATGTAAATGGCACGCCAACAATTAAAATGACTAAGCTAATCATAACTGTAGCGTTTAAATTATTTCGGTTTTCACCAAAAAAATGCTGAATTCTTAAATAAATCGGCCAAGTCATGTAGGCAATAATGGCAGCCCAAAGTACAGGTACAATAAAGTACTTCAGGATGTTAAATCCTAAAAAGATCAGGATAAAAAACAGCCCAAACAATAAAACGCGCTGTAAAGTAGGAGCGTATGGATGCACGAACAAAATTCTCTAATTTTTAAAATAGAATAAGGTCATATTAACTGAAAAATGACCTGAGACAAATTTTAGGCAGGTGTGCTCATTTCTGCATCTTGCCCACCTAAAATAAAGAGATGGTTTTAGAACCACTCAGATTTATCTTCAATCAGTTTATTTAAAAGAGGCTGCCACTGGCTTTGAATTGCAATAAAGTTCTTTTGTGGTTTATCAAATACACTTAAACCTTGCATTGCTAAACTGCCATAAGCACTACGCTCTGCAATCCATGCAATAGGTTCATGTTCGATTTTTTCAAAAAATTGCTGAATATCTTTTGAGCTGGCGCTGTTCGGTTTAACTCGGTTTGCAAGTAGTAAAATTTGTACTTTACCTTTACGAATACGTTTAATATCTTGCAAATGCTTGAGAAAACGTCGTGTACTGTCGATATCGAAAAATGAAGGCTGAAGTGGAGTAATAATCGCATGGGCTTCGCTGACTAATTGTTCAGCATGATCACCTGAAAGGGCACCCGGTGCATCAATAATTAAATAGTCTAAATTTTTAGGTGCATCACCAATTGATTTTTCTTGACGCCAGTCGAGGCTTTGAATTACAGCTACGTTATCTGGACGTTGTTTTAACCATTGTAAGGAAGATTTCTGGTTGTCAGAATCTGCCAATGCTACTTTATATCCTTTTTGTGCCAAAGCTGTTGCCAACGTAATGGCTGTCATGGTTTTTCCGCATCCGCCCTTTTGATTTGCAATAAGTATCGTTTTCATAAATTCAGTTATATTCAGCAGCACACTTGTTCTACTTATACCTTAGCATCTTTTTATGTGAAGTAGATGACTGCCTTTGACAAAAGTTTAAGCTACTCCCTAATTTTAGATATGATTGCTCATCTATCGCGATGATGTGTATTTGTTAAGGAAAATTTATGTCCGTATGGCTGGCCATGCTTATTGGTGCTGGTATTGGTATTATTATCACGACGCTCATTTTATCAAATACCCGTAATGGCCGAATCAAGGCTGAATACGAGCAATATATTGCCGAGTTGGAGCTTGAGCATCAACAAGCCCTTGCCCAAGCACAAAAGAGAAGTGTGAATACGAGCCGCGCCGTATTAAAAGGAAAAATGGCAGAACAATTTGCGCCGGTCTTGCCGGAGTTTCAGTATTTGCCAAGTGATGCCAAGTTTATGGGCGACCCGGTTGATTATATTATTTTCGATGGCTATACCGATTTTCGAGATGGAGACGGAACTGCCGATGATATTCAAATTATTTTGCTGGATGTCAAAAGTGGAGGGGCACGTTTAACAAAGGGGCAGCAAGCAATTGCTCAGGCAATTAAGGAAGGGAAAGTTCGCTTTGAAACTTTAAGAATAGATTTTGAAGATTAATAATCTATTTAATTAGGCACAAAAATAGACGAAATTGATCTGTATTGTTACTAAATTCCGATATTTTTTTCATACCTTAGAGCTACCATAAAACGAAGATCTAATGAATTTGATCTAGCAATATTTGAGGTATAAAGCGATGAAAAAACAACGTTTGATGATAGCTTTGCTGGCGACTTTAGGCATGGGTTCAGCACTTGCATCAACCTCGAGTGAATACAATATTGCCAATGGCTTGCTTCCAGTTGAAAAAGATCAATCAATTTCTGTATTACAACCATTTCAGGGAAATTTTAGGATTTTAGGTTCAAAAATTTATCACAATGATGAGCAAGCCAAATTTTCACCGATTGATTATGCGGTAAGTTGGGGTTTATTTGCTCAACCTGAAATCGCGCGACATATTTCAGTGAAACAATATGACCGCTATTTAAACTGGAAAATAGCAAAACTTCCTGTACCAGCTGAGCAAGCAATGCAGATGGTATCGAATATGCACATTATTCCTGCAAACCCTGAAATCGCCCAACAAATTAAGCAAGTTAAGCGTGGTGATTTGGTTTATTTAAAAGGTGATCTGGTTGAAATCAAAGATAAAGATTTGGTTTGGAAGTCATCTTTGACCCCAACTGATACCGGCGATGGTGCATGTGAACTCTTCCGTGTTCAATCCATTCACTGGGTTGAAAAACAAAATATTTAAATTAAAAAAGCCTTCTTTATAAGAAGGCTTTTTATTGCATGCAGTTAAATTAATGCTGCTGTGAGGCTTTCCAGTAC
This sequence comes from Acinetobacter sp. FDAARGOS_494, assembly GCF_003812225.1. NCBI lineage: Bacteria > Pseudomonadati > Pseudomonadota > Gammaproteobacteria > Moraxellales > Moraxellaceae > Acinetobacter > Acinetobacter sp. FDAARGOS_494. The sequence continues at coordinate 1,297,382 of NZ_CP033866.1, read as the reverse complement.
TTTAACTGATTTTGTGCTTGTAAATAGTCAGCAAGCTGTTTGACCTGCTCATCTTTACTTGCCTGCTTATCACTAAAGTTCTTTTCTTGGTTTTCCCAATATTGATAGAGTAAGCCCTGAATATAACGACCTTGTTCAGTTTTTAAATCGAGATCTTTTAACATGGTTAATGATGAACGCACGTTATCAAGTGTACGTTTTTGTTCAAATTCTGCGGTGAGTGTGCCAGCCTCATGCAATTTTGCTAACTCATTTTCCATCTCGTCACTCATTTCAGTAAAGCGGTGATCGTAATCTTCTAGTAGTGCAATATCATGAGCGTCATCCGCAGTAGCTGGGAATTTCTTCACTGGTCTTTCATTGAGTTTTTCTAAGACCTGATCGGTAGATGAACTTGTATGAGATTGTTCAGTCTTTGCTGGCTCATCTGCTTTTTTACAAGCCGTCAATAATAGGCTAGAGCTGAGCAAAGACATTAAGATGATATGAGGCGTTTTTTTTAACATAGCTTTCAACCGAACCTATTCTCTATGATTTGACGACGTACTTTTTTGAAAATGATATGCATATGTAATATATGGAAAAACAATCTGATCTTGTGGGCCTAACCCAGTAAAATCATAAACAATTTTTTCAAACTTAGCTTTGAGCTGTAGTTGATCTTTTTCAGTCATTGCTGCAATAAAACTTGTTGAAAGTAACCGTTTACTCACCACTTGTTCGACAGTACCATGCTGCGATTGCGAAAAAGTATTTAAATTGTCAAAAGTAAATAAATCTTGCTCTTCAAAAACCTTTTTCCACCTTTCACTATGGTAACGAGGTGTATCACCTTCAAGTGGTAGTAGAAAATCCGCTAAGGCTTTTACCCAGTCTGTACTTTCATCGCGCTGGTTCCAAACAAGTCCTAAATGTCCTTGAGGTTTTAATACTCGATGGATTTCGGTCAATGTTTCTATGTTGTCAAACCAATGAAAAGATTGGGCACAAATGACAGCATCAATTTGTTGGTCATTTACCGGAATATTGTGGCTAAAGGCTTGTATAGTTTTAATATCAGGATAGGCTTGCTGAAGCTGTTGTAACATCTCGCCAATTGGCTCTACTGCAGTAATATTGGCATGTGTCTGTTTTAAGTAAGGTAAGAATTTGCCAGTACCCGATCCAAGATCGATAACAGTAGAATTTTCATGGATTTGGAGCCGATCTTGTAGCCAACTTACTATTTCTACGGGATAATTTGGTCTAACTTGCTGATAAAGCTCAGCAGCAGAGCTGAAGCCTTTTTGAGCGGCAGGATGTAAGGATTGTGTCATATTTTGCGCTTTTTAATCTGACTGGCATCTATAAAATAAGATACTCCGCAATCATAAATTGGCAAAACACCTATTTTGTTTCATTTTTGACGATGTATGTGGGAGTAAATTTTCTTTCGGTGTGAGCATGGATAAGCAAATTATTTTTGAAGACGAACACATTAGAGCCATTTTTTTACAAGGCGATTCTAATATATTAGTTCTCTCTTTTGGCGATTTGATTACCCGGGCGAGTGGCTTATCTATCAATGCTGAAAAGTCTCTAATAAAGTACCAATACAGTGTTATTGGGGTGATGCCAAAACAAAAATCATGGTTCCCAAAGGCCAGTATGGTTGAGCTGGCAAAAGTCATTTTGCCTATTATTCAGCGTTTTAAAAATATTGTAGGTTATGGCGGCTCAATGGGCGGCTATGCAGCAATTAAATATTCGAATTTATTAAATATGAATCGAATCATTGCATTTGTGCCTCAGTATTCAATTGACCCTGAACAAGTTGAAGACCGACGCTATGCTGAGTTTTTCGATGCTGTCGCGAATAAAGACATGCAAATTCAGCCGCAAGATGTAGATGCAAGTCGTGAATACATTATTGTTTATGACCCTTACTTTTCAATTGATCGCGAACATTACTTAAAAATAAAAGAGATCTTACCAAGTTTACATACAATTCATTTGCCTTTTACAGGACATGAAGCTTTATCTGTATTGGCAAGCTCAAGCCTTTTACATGATTTTATTGAGCATGAATTTGATGAAACGTATTTCTATCAACAAGTTCGTAAAATCAAAAAACAAAGTAAGTTCTATTATCGTAATGTTCTTGCAAATGTGCTGACATACCATGACAGCATGTTATTGAAAATATTGCGTCAAAATGACTTTCAGTTAGATGAACGTTATTTAGACAATGCGCTTAAGCAAGCGGTCTCACGTAGTCTTATTAAAACAAAGCAAGCTACAGAGCAAGATTTTCAGAAGCTTGGAATTAAAATTCAGTATAGCCAGCAAGCTGAAAACCCTAAAAAAGGTTTTAAAAATCAATTTGAGGCAATACTAGTATTTAATTTGATTAATCTAAAGCTTGAAACCTATGCTGTAGATGTAGTGTTGGCAAACCCTTCATATTTGATTCCGATTGTGGCAGAGCACACTGGGGTTGTTCAGATTGAATTAAATAATGAACTTTATTTGTTAGGGATGAATGACCGAAAAATTATTAAATTGTTTAAACAGGGTGACGCACTCACTTCGGATATGAGTCCGTTTGTCATTAAACAATATTCTGATTTCTTTGCGTTAAGCTACAAGCAATTAAATTTAAATTGTGATGAACAAGGTGTTTGTGATTACGTTGAAGGTTCTGTTCAGCCATCTCAACAGTTTGTATTGACCAGCTACTAAGTCATTTCCTCGATTAAATAAAGCTCAAATCTTGAGATTTGAGCTTTATTTTTTGCTTAAAAAATATTTTTTTATCAATTTATTTGTATATAAAATTAAAAGTCATTATTTAAATAAATAGTGTCTCTAATTTTTAAATAAAGATAAAGCTAAAAGTAGGCATGGGGAATTAAGTGAAAAATTATTATATTTTAAAAAGTATGATTTTTTAATTTATATAAATTAAAGAAATGATGTAAGATTAATTAAAATACAATAATTATCCTAATAATTATTAATTGTTTGTTTTTAAAATATATTTTATTTGGTTGGCAAAAGATTGCTTAAAATAACTCCACTATTCAAAGATAATTGCATATTTATTTTTTTATCCTAAAATGATTTTTTACTAAATTGTCGTTACAGTTTTTTATATGCAATCATTAAATTATCGGAATAATGATGCATCGCAACATGGAAGTTCTGCACCTTTGAAACGAGCAATGAGTACTCGACATTTGGTGATGATCTCCCTTGGCGGTGCCATAGGTACAGGTCTTTTTCTTGGGTCTGGCGACGTAATCTCTCAAGCAGGTCCAATTGGCGCAATTATCTCTTATTTCTTGGGCGGTCTAATTGCCTATACCGTTATGCTGTGTCTCGGTGAGCTAGCGGTTCATGTCCCTGAGTCTGGCTCTTTTGGTGAATACGCACGGCGTTATATCGGTCCAGGTACGGGGTATATGATTACTTGGCTATATTGGCTGACTTGGACTGCAACTTTGGGGACTGAGTTTACCGCTGCGGCCCTGTTGGTTCAGGAGTGGTTTCCATCTACCTCGGTATGGGCTTGGACTCTTTTCTTTGGCGCCTTGGTTTTCTTTCTTAATGTAAGTTCAACCCGCTTATTTGCAGAGTCTGAATTTTGGTTGGCGCTTGTAAAAGTAATCACCATTATCTGTTTTATTGGTTTGGGGCTGCTTGCAATTTTCGGCTTTATTCCTTATCAGGGGCATGAAACAGCACCATTGTTCAGTAATTTGACTGCTCATGGTTGGTTCCCAAATGGTCTTTTCCCAATTTTTGCCACTATGCTTATCGTTAACTTTGCTTTTTCTGGCACAGAATTAATTGGGGTGGCGGCTGGCGAAGCTGAGAATCCAGCAAAAACAGTTCCTAAGGCAATTAATGCGGCTATTTGGCGCTTATTGATTTTCTTTGTTGGTACGATTGTAGTGATTAGTTCACTATTGCCATACCACCTAGCAGGTCTTAGTGCAAATGATGTGAGCAGTAGCCCATTTGTGACTGTATTTAATTACATTGGTATTCCGTATGCAGAGGATATTATCCGTTTCGTAATTATTACAGCTTTACTATCAGCTGCTAACTCGGGTTTATTTGCTGCATCACGTATGATGTGGTCGCTTTCAGCAAAAAATCAATTACCTAAAATTTTTGCGAAACTCACGCCGTCTGGAACACCTATTATTGCCATTATTGTGACAATGTTTGGTGCTATTCCAGGATTGCTTTCAGAACAATTTGCACCAGAAACAATTTTTAAAAATTTGTTGGGTGTTGCTGCTTTTACAATGGTTGTCGTTTGGATTGCAATTTGTATTTCGCAATTTAACTTCCGTAGACAGTGGTATAAGTCAGGAAAAACAGTAAAAGATCTACGTTTCGCTGCACCACTTTTTCCTCTTACTCCAATTGTAGGCGGGCTATTCTGTATAGTTACTTGTATCAGTATGGTATTTGATCCTTCTATGCAAGTGGGCTTTATCTGCTGCATTATTTTTATCTTGCTATGCTATGTCAGCTATTTCATCTTTTATCGTAAAAAAGATATAGCTCAAAACTAAGTCTTTTGCTTACTTGGTTGTGTTGATTGAAGGCTCCTTATGGGGCCTTTTTTCATGGGCGCAACTTGAGCTTTATATATTTTTTTTGAAAATGTTTTTTTTGTTTTGATAATAAAACCAAATATTGACACATAAATTAACCACTTGTCGGAATATTATTAATAGCTAATTATTATAAGTTTTTAAATAAGTATATGTTTATCATGGTTATTTAATAAAGAGATTGTTTAAATATTTATATATCTTTGTTTTGAATTAGAGAAACTGAATAAATATTATGAAAATTTATAGAAATTTTAAGAATTTTTTGAAATTTTTTGTTAATTAAGTCTTTGTTATTAAATGGTAATTTTTTAATCATTTTTAATTTTAATATTTTTTTAATTTCCATAAAATAAAATTATTATAGTGTAGTGTTTTTTTAGGTCTGGTTACTTTTTTATTATAAAAAATAGAGAAAATTGATTATTTTTTCTCTGCTTGTTTATTTTAAAATGTTCTAAATTAACTTGCTCTGTGCTATATTTACTTAAAGATTTTATGTCTATATGAAGGCTTGATTAACTCGCTTGAGTAGTGATGTGAAACTTGCAGTATTACTGAACAATTTTTATTTAAAAAGACTAATGGAGGGATCTATCGATTAGTCAAAAATAATTTTAGGGACTTATGGTTTTTTTGTTTCATGAACCCTAGTTCTTTTTAACTCCCAAACGGTTATGTCACCTCTTTTGTACTTATTTCCAGTCGACTTATTTGAGTTGGTTGCGGTGGAACTTTTGCTTTTATAAAGACTTTTTATAAATGGCAGATGAGGCAAAAGAATATTGTAAAAGATATCGATATATAAAAGTAAATCGTACTTTTGATATCACAAGATGGAATTTAAAAGGTCTAAAGCTTTAGAAGAGCTGAAGATTTTATAAATAAATCAAAACATTGTTATTGCAAGGTTTTGGTTGCTGAATAATAAAGACTGCAGATTTATCACATCTGAGTCTGTGTAGGTAGATAGGAAAAAAGATGTCAGATCTTTCATACGTAAACGAACATAGCGATGCATGGCAAACTTACTTGGCTCAAATTGACCGTGTAGCGCCATACTTAGAACATTTAGCTGATTATATCGATACTTTAAAACGTCCTAAGCGTGCGCTTATTGTGGACGTGCCAATTGTAATGGACGACGGTTCAATCCAGCACTTTGAAGGCTACCGTGTACAACACAACTTGTCTCGTGGTCCTGGTAAAGGTGGTGTTCGTTACCATCCAAATGTTGACTTAAATGAAGTGATGGCATTGTCTGCATGGATGACAATTAAAACTGCAGTTTTGAACTTGCCATTTGGTGGTGCAAAAGGTGGTATCCGTGTTGACCCACGTAAATTATCAAATCGTGAATTAGAGCGTTTAACTCGCCGTTATACGACTGAAATTGGTCACATTATCGGACCTCAAAAAGACATTCCTGCTCCAGACGTTGGTACAAATGCCAATATTATGGGTTGGATGATGGATACTTATTCTACTAGCCAAGGTCACACAGTGACGGGTGTTGTAACTGGTAAACCAGTTCACTTAGGCGGCTCTTTAGGTCGTGTGAAAGCAACTGGTCGCGGTGTATTCGTTACTGGTCGTGAAGTTGCTGCAAAAATCAACTTACCAATTGAAGGCGCAAAAGTTGCTGTTCAAGGTTTTGGTAATGTAGGTAGTGAAGCTGCTTTCTTATTTGTTGAATCAAAAGCAAAAATCACTCACGTTCAAGACCACACTGGCACAATTTTCAATGCTGATGGTATTGATCTTGTTGCGCTACGTGATCACGTAAATGCAAACCAAGGTGTTGGTGGTTTTGCTGGTGCACAAGCAATTGCAGATGAAGATTTCTGGACTGCAGAAGTAGACATCATTATTCCTGCTGCATTAGAAGGCCAAATTACAGTTGAGCGTGCTGAAAAACTTAAAGCTAAGTTGATTTTAGAAGGCGCGAACGGCCCGACTTATCCTAAAGCTGAAGATGTATTGGTTGAGCGTGGCATTGTTGTAGTTCCTGACGTGGTATGTAACGCCGGCGGTGTAACTGTAAGTTACTTCGAATGGGTTCAAGACATGGCGAGCTACTTCTGGAGCGAAGAAGAAATCAACGAGCGTTTAGACAAGTTGATGGTTCAAGCAATGGATGACGTTTGGAATACAGCGAACAAGAATGCTTGTACTTTACGTACAGCAGCTTACATCTTGGCATGTGAGCGTATCTTAAAAGCTCGTAAAGAACGCGGTATTTTCCCAGGCTAATCTGAGGAAACTACCTTTTAGGAAAGGTGGGCCGAGCAAATATAAAGGATGTTATAGGATTATTTGTTCGGTCCCTTTTTCTAAATGAATTAAATTAAAGACAGTAAGACAGATTAAATAAATTAAATAGATACTGAGGTAAGCATGGAACAGCCAATTTCTGTAACTCGAAGCAACTTTAATGACTGGATGGTTCCAGTATTTGCACCGGCAAATTTCATTCCGGTACGTGGTGAAGGTTCACGTATCTGGGATCAAGAAAATAAAGAATATATCGATTTTGCAGGCGGGATTGCAGTAAATGCATTAGGTCATGCGCATCCAGTGGCAGTCAATGCGTTAACAGAACAAGCAAAAAAACTTTGGCATGTCGGTAACGGTTATACAAATGAACCCGTTCTACGCCTTGCAAAACAACTCACTGAAAATACATTTGCAGACAAGGTTTTCTTCTGTAACTCAGGTGCAGAAGCGAATGAAGCAGCTTTAAAACTTGCGCGTAAAGTTGGACTCGACAGCGGTGTTGCAGGTAAAAGTGGCATTGTGGCATTTAACAATGCTTTCCACGGCCGTACTTTATTTACCGTTTCGGCAGGTGGCCAACCAAAATATTCACAAGACTTTGCACCACTTCCAAACGGTATTAGCCATGTTGCTTATAATGATTTAGAAGCGGCTAAAGCAGTCATAAATGAACAAACTTGTGCAGTAATTGTAGAGCCTGTGCAAGGTGAGGGTGGGGTTATTCCTGCTGATATCGAATTTTTAAAAGGTTTACGTGAACTGTGTGATCAGTTCGGTGCCTTACTTATTTTTGATGAAGTACAAACTGGTGTGGGCCGTACAGGTGCACTTTATGCCTACATGAACTACGGTGTGATTCCGGATGTACTTACGACTGCAAAAGCATTGGGCGGTGGTTTCCCGGTCGGTGCAATGTTAACAACTGATAAGTTTGCTCCGCATTTTTCTGTCGGTACACATGGTACAACTTACGGTGGTAACCCGTTAGCAAGTGCAGTTGCAGGTGCAGTTTTTGAGTTTATTAATACACCAGAAGTACTTGAAGGCGTGAAACACCGTCATCAATATTTCCTTGATGCATTAAATACTTTAAATGCTGAATATCAAGTATTTGATGAAATTCGTGGTCAAGGTTTATTGATTGGCTGTGTACTAAAAGCTGAATATGCAGGTAAAGCGAAAGATATTACCACATGGGCAGGCGAAGAAGGATTACTCGCTTTAATCGCAGGACCTAACGTGGTTCGTTTCACTCCTTCTCTAATTATTCCTGAACAAGATATTGATGAAGGGATTGCTCGTTTAAAAAGAGCTTTGGCAAAGTTGGCTAAATAAAAAAAAGGAAAGCTAGCCATGATGATTGTCCGTCATGCCGAGTTTCGAGACCTTGAAGATATTTATAAATTAGCAGGTAAGTCAGGTGTTGGCCTGACTTCCTTGCCACAAAATATGGATACGCTTTCGGCTCGAATTTCACGTACTCGCAATACTTTAAATGGCAATGTTCATAAGAGTGAACAGGGATATTTGTTTGTTCTGGAAGATACCGAAGCTCAACGTGTTATTGGTGTAAGTGCAATTGAGGTTGCGGTAGGTTTAATTGAACCTTGGTACAACTTTCATGTGGGAACACAAGTACACGCTTCAAAAGCACTAAATGTTTATAAGTCATTACCGACTTTATTTTTAAGTAATGACAGAACAGGAAGTAGTGAGCTCTGTACATTATTTTTAGATCCGGAACGCCGTGAAAATCAAAACGGTAAATTTTTATCGAAAATCCGTTTTATGTTTATCGCAGCATTTAAGCAATATTTTGAGAAAAAATTAATTGCGGAAATGCGTGGCTACTCTGATGAAAATGGATGTTCACCTTTTTGGGATGCGATTGGGCACCATTTTTTCAATATGGATTTCTCAACTGCAGACTATTTAAGTGGTATTGGCCAAAAAGTTTTTATTGCCGAGCTGATGCCACGTTTTCCAGTCTATGTTGACCTTTTGCCAAAAGATGCGCAAGAAGTGATTGGAAAAATGCATCCACATACTTTGCCTGCTTATCATGTGCTTGAATCAGAAGGTTTACGTTATCAAGGATATGTCGATATTTTTGATGCGGGTCCAACTATTGAAGCGAATATTGATGAGTTGCGTGCAGTCAAAGAAAGTCAACTCTTAAACGTCAAAATTACTAATGAGGCAACAGTGGGTAAAACACAATACCTTGTTGCCAATGATAATTACCACGACTATCGGGCCATGTTATTGAAGCTTGATCTCGTAGATAACACTTTAAATTTAACGCATGAACAAGCTGAAAAACTCGGTGTACAAGAAGGTCACGCTGTTCGTGTTTTATCACTAAATCCTATGGAAGTATCCTGATGTCAAACTCTTTATTTATAAACGGTGTCTGGTTACAAGGCAGCGGTACAACATTTGTAAAAACAAACCCGGTTGATAACCAAACTGTATGGTCAGGCGCTGAAGCTACGGCTAGTGATGTTGAGAAAGCTTGCCAAGCTGCTCGTACAGCATTCCCAGCGTGGGCGCGTTTACCTTTTGCTGAGCGTGTGGCGATTGTAGAAAAGTTTGCAGCTTTGCTTGAAGAAAATAAAAAGCATTTAGCGGAAGTGATTAGCCAAGAAACCAGTAAACCTTTTTGGGAAACATTAACTGAAGTTCAGTCAATGATTGGCAAGGTTGCAATTTCGATTCGTGCTTATCACCAACGTACCGGTGAAAGCTCAACTGAAATGGCAGATGGTGTGGCATCTTTACGTCACCGCCCACATGGCGTACTTGCAGTTTTTGGTCCATATAACTTCCCGGGCCACTTGCCGAACGGACATATTGTTCCTGCGTTACTTGCTGGTAACACAGTTGTATTCAAACCAAGTGAATTAACGCCTTGGACTGCTGAAGAAACTGTAAAACTCTGGCAACAAGCCGGTTTGCCAAATGGTGTAATGAATTTGGTGCAAGGTGGTCGTACCACGGGTGAAGCGCTAGCTGCCTCACATGAAATTGATGGCCTGTTATTTACCGGAAGCGCAAACACAGGTTATCACCTACACAAACAAATGGCGGGTGCTCCTGAGAAAATTCTTGCGCTTGAAATGGGCGGCAATAATGCATTGATTATCGATGAAATCGAAAATATGGATGCTGTTGTTAACCTCACTATTCAATCTGCATTTGTTTCGGCAGGGCAGCGTTGTACATGTGCGCGCCGTATCTTGGTAAAAAATAGTGCGCAAGGCGATGCATTTATTCAACGTTTTGTTGAGGTTGCTAAAAACTTAAAAGTTGGCCGTTGGAATGATGAGCAACAACCATTTATGGGCGGCGTAATTTCATCGGCTGCTGCAACAAACATGATGAATGCCCAGCAAAAGTTGCTTGAGCTTGGTGCAAAAAGCTTGTTGCCAATGACACGTCCTCAAGAAGACAGCTCATTACTTACTCCAGGCATTATTGACGTAACAGGTGTGGCGGGTATTCCAGATGAAGAATATTTCGGTCCGCTTACCACTATTCAGCGTTATGACAGTTTTGATGAAGCATTAAAAATTGCCAATGCAACTCGTTTCGGCTTGTCAGTTGGATTAGTTTCTCCAAAACGTGAATTGTTTGATGACTTACTCATTGAAGCACGTGCCGGAATTGTGAACTGGAACAAACCATTAACAGGAGCATCGAGTGCAGCACCATTTGGTGGTGTAGGAGCTTCAGGTAATCACCGTGCGAGTGCATTTTATGCTGCTGACTACTGTGCTTGGCCAATGGCTTCACTCGAAAGTGAAAGCTTGACGTTGCCAGAAAAATTATCTCCAGGGATTGTGTTGCCTTAACACTAGGGAAAGAAAAAATGAAAGGATATGAAGTAAATTTTGATGGTTTAGTGGGACCAACACATCACTATGCGGGTTTGTCTTTTGGTAATGAAGCATCGACCAAAAACCGCAATAATTTGTCTAATCCAAAATTGGCGGCGAAACAAGGCTTATTAAAAATGAAAGCTTTGGCTGATATGGGCATGAAACAAGGTGTACTTGCTCCGCATGAGCGTCCACATGTTCCGATGTTACGCCGTTTAGGTTTTACTGGAGATGACATTAGTGTTGTGGCTCAAGCAATGCGTTATTCACCAGAGCTACTGTCATCTTTAAGCTCAGCTTCTCCAATGTGGACTGCAAATGCTGCGACAGTTTCACCTTCGGCTGATAGCCAAGATGAGCGTGTGCATTTTACTGCGGCTAACCTGAACAATAAATTTCACCGTTCAATTGAAGCTGAAACTACAAGCCAAGTTTTACAAGCGATCTTTAAAAATGAACGTCATTTTGTACACCATGAAGCTTTACCGCAAGTGGCTTTGTTCGGTGATGAAGGAGCAGCAAATCACAATCGTTTAGGTGGTGATTATGCTAAACGTGGTATTCAGGTGTTTGTTTATGGTCAACAACATTTAAATAATGGCTTACCGGGACCAAAACGTTATCCGGCTCGTCAAACGCGTGAGGCAAGTGAAGCAATTGCACGTTTGCACCGTTTAGATGATGCACATACTGTTTTTGTTCAGCAAAATCCGGATGTAATTGATCAGGGCGTTTTCCATAACGATGTGATCGCGGTAAGTAACCAGCAGGTTTTATTCCATCATCAACATGCCTTTTTAAATCAAGATCAGGCCTTTGCTGAAATTCGTCAAAAAATGGCAAGCATCGGTGAAGACTTTATTTCAATTGAAGTGCCTGAAAACCGTGTGACTGTGGACGATGCTGTTGCAACATATTTATTTAATAGTCAGATTTTGACTCGTCCAGATGGCGGAATGACCATTGTTGTGCCTGAAGAGTCTCGCCAAAATGCTGCAGTGTGGAGCTATTTGAATGACATGATTCAAATGGGTACACCAATTGATGCAATTCAGGTTTATGACTTGCGTGAAAGTATGCGTAACGGTGGTGGTCCGGCTTGTTTACGTTTACGTGTAGCATTAAATGAAACCGAATTAAATGCCGTAAATCCCAAAGTTCTCATGAATGATCAATTGTTTATGACACTTAATCAGTGGGTAGATAAACACTATCGTGATCGTTTAGCACAAGAAGATTTGGCAGATCCGCATTTACTCATGGAAAGCCGTATGGCACTTGATGAACTGACTAAAATTTTAGGTTTAGGTTCGGTTTATCCTTTCCAAAAATAATGAGGAGGTGACATGCAAGATTTTCTAGCATTAACCTTACAAGGTGAGCAACCTGCAACGCGTGAGGGAAAACAAGCAAATTTTTCTTGGCGTTGGTTAGGTGAGGGACTTCTTGAATGTACACCACATGCGCAGTACGACAAAGCTGTCGTACTGTCAGCTGGAGTACATGGAAATGAAACGGCACCAATTGAATTGCTATCTCATCTTTGCACCGTTTTATTTGCCGGGCGTTTAAAGCTTGCGGTGAGATTATTGCTTGTATTGGGTAATCCCTATGCGATGCGTCAAGGCAAGCGTTATGTACATGACGATGTAAACCGTATGTTCTGTGGTGGGTATAAAAATCTGCCTGTAACTGAAGAATCTAAGCGTGCTGAGGTTTTAGAGCAGACTGTTGCCACTTTCTTTCAGGAAAGTTCGAGTCAGGCAAAACGTTATCATTATGATTTGCACACAGCAATTCGGGCTTCATTATTACCAACATTTGCTTTATTTCCATATCAAACGCATAGCTATGATGCTGATCTAACGGCAAGTCTTGAAGCAGCTGATTTGGATGCTTTGGTTTATCATAATGCGGTAGGTAAAACGTTTACCCATTTTACGAGTGAGAATTTTAAGGCGGCGAGTGCAACTTTAGAGTTAGGCAAAGCATTGCCATTTGGTCAAAATGACTTGAGTCAATTTGCTTCAATTGATGAAGTCATTCGTAACGTGGTTTCTGAGCAAGCTTTACCAGTGCGTAATAAACCAAAAATTCGTGTGTTTCAGGTATCTGACTCTTTAATAAAAAGAGATGAAGAGTTCCACATGAATTTATCTGCTGAGGCTCCAAACTTTTCAACTTTTACTAAAGGCGAAATCATTGCGACTCAGCCTTCTGGTAACTATGTAGTTGAACAAGATCAGGTCTGGATTTTATTTCCAAACCCGAATGTGAAGATCGGTTTACGTGCAGGCTTGGTTTTAACTGAAACAATCTGAATAATTAATTTTAGACAAATAAAAAAAGGGCGATGAATCGCCCTTTTTTTATTGCTAACTTAATTAGTTAGTACCGAAAAGACCTTTAATAAAAGATTTCTTTTCGCCTTTTTGTGTAGACGCTTGAGCGCCTGCATTTACGTTTGCATTTGCATTAATACCAGCAACATTAACACCAACGTTTACACCTGTTTGAGCGTTAACTCCATGAGCTGGTTGAGCTGTATTTAATTTTGCTTGAGCATCAGCTTTAGTGTCAGCAACGAATTCTTTTTGCTCAGCTTGATTTTGTGCTACACGAGCTTTAACAGCATCTACACGTGCTTGAGCATCGGCCTGTTTTTCAGCAGTAAATTCTTTTTGGTCAGCTTGTTTTTCTGCTACCTTAGTTTTTACAGCATCAAGATGCGCTTTTGTATCTGCTTTAGCTTCAACTGCTAGGTTTTTAGTGCCAGTTGCAGCCTTAGTCGCTAAATTTTTTGTACCTGTTGCTGCTTCGGTAGCAAAATGTTTAGTACCAGTTACAGCTTCACTTGCTACATGTTTAGTGCCAGTAGCAGCTTTAGAAGAAAGTTCAGTTACTTTACCTGTTGTTTTTTTTGTAGCTTTAACGGTTGTGTCAGCAGCTACGTGACCAGCATGTTTTGCTGTGTTCCCTACAGTATGTGCAGTATTTTTGACTGTATTGGCTACGCCACTAACAAGACCACCTGGTTGTACGTTGACTTGAGCAGATGCACCTGCATTAACGCCCGCACTTTGTGCAAAAATAGAGGCAGAAGCAAGTACACTTGCAGTAACGATAGCTGTTTTCATCATTTTCATTGCGATATCCTTCAAAGAATATACCCTTTTAGTGAGGTATTTCATAAACGCAATCGCATCATAGCTAAGGAAATATGAGCTTGGGAACTCACTTCATCAAAACGTTACAACAGTGTTACATTGAGTAAACAGACTAGGGATAAATTGTGAAGATTAATAAAAATTAATAATAAAGTGAAAAAGAACATTTATTTTTTAGTTATTCTTATTAAGCTGGTCCTATTTTCATCTTACAGCTTTTTAACCTTTATCTCCTAAATTTTTCTATCGTTGTTCATGTGATACATGCCTATATCTCTAAATGTGATGTAGTTCTCGTTATTTGTTAGAGGAAACGGCATAATAATTGCTTATTATGAGAATAGGGTGCTTTTTAGCACTTTTTTGAACCTTATTCTGCCAGAAATATAAACGTAAAGGGCAGAACTGTATTTTTGCTTATTCGAGAAAAGATATTTTAGCTTTTCTCATGTTTATACATTTTACGAAATAGAAATTTCACATGAAATGTAACTCAAGAAATGTCTCTTTATTTCGAATAATCAAAAGTAAATATAGATGTCTATAAACAAAAGAACAGAGATCTTAAATGATGAAAATTATAGCTTCCCTACTTGTAATAGTCGGCTTGATCGCCGTTGTTCTTTATTTCAAACCCACAAGCGGTGCATCTGATGTGTTCAATTCTGCTTTACATGAGACGAATTCACCGCAAACAGATACTTCATCTTCCCTTTCTAAACTTAAGGAGCCTACTCAACTTAAAAACGTATCTTTAAATTCAAACCACTCTCAACCGGTATCAGCAGATGCCGTTCCTTTCTATGACACAAAAAGTGATCCTTCGATTCAACCGATTGATCCAGAAAAAGATCCAGCAAATGAAATAAAAGCGAAATAAGCAAATTGTTAGTTGAAAAACTACGGAGAAAAATAATGCAAAGTAAAACGTTGTTTCTATTAGGTCTATGTACAATTTTCAGTACAACTGCGTCCGCTCTTCCTTTGGACTCCAAAGGGGCCAAACAGCGGTTAAGTCAGGCAGCAAAACAAAAAGTATTCCAAGGTAAAATAGATTTAGATGCTTTGGTTAGTAATGATTCAAACGATTTAATTGTCGAATACAATATTCCTTCATCGAGCGTACCTTCAGGTTTAGAACGGCGAAGTTATATTGCTACAAATAAAAAGAATCTTCAGACAAGGTTTAATCGTGCCGGTGGTGTACAAGTACTTCGGGATTACAATAACCTACCTTTGGCTTTTTATCGGATTAGTAACCGTGAGGCTTTAGTAGCTTTATTAAATGATCCGAACGTTAAAGCAGTTTATCCAAACCGTATTAACCGTACTACAACTACTGAAAGTTTGCCTTTGATTAATCAACCACAAGCCAATACCAATGGTTTTACGGGGGAGGGATCTAGTGTTGCTGTGCTGGATACAGGGGTAAATTATCTACATTCAGATTTTGGATGTACCGCTGTGAATACTCCATCGAGTACTTGCCGCGTGGTTTATTCTTTTGATAGTGCACCAGATGATGGCACTTTGGATGATGATGGGCATGGTAGTAACGTTTCCGCTATTGTGTCGAAAGTCGCTACTAAAACTAAAATTATTGGTATTGATGTATTTAGAAAGGTCAGATCGCAAGGTAAGTGGGTAAGCACCGCTTATGATAGTGATATTCTCGCGGGGATTAACTGGGCTGTAAACAATGCACAAACCTATAATATTAAAGCGGTGAATTTGAGCCTTGGTGTGCCGGGAGTCAAATATACCTCTGAGTGTAGCGATAGCAGTTATGGAACAGCATTTGCCAATGCGCGAGCTGCTGGCGTGGTTCCGGTTGTAGCCTCTGGTAATGATGCCTTCCCTGACGGAATTTCATCTCCTGCTTGTGTGGCAGGGGCAGTAAGGGTAGGTGCTGTTTATGATAGTAATATTGGTGGTGTGTCATGGGGTAACCCCGTGAAATGTTCTGACCCTACTACAGCAGCAGATAAGGTAGCCTGCTTTAGTAATGGGGGAAGTCTTGTGACTTTATTGGCACCGGGTGCAATGATTACCGCAGGTGGCTATACCATGGGCGGTACCTCTCAAGCGACACCACATGTGGCAGGCGCGATTGCTCTATTGAGAGCGAATAGCGTAAGTCCAACCGAAAGTATCGATCAAACTATTAGTCGGTTAAAAGCTACGGGTAAACCTATTACTGACTCAAGAACGGGCCTGGTTTTCCCACGGATTGATTTGCTGGCGGCAACCAATGGTTTAACCGTTAACTAAATAGCATATTTATAATTTTTTATTAGGTCCAAAAATTTAAATGGCTATGGCTCGTTGCAAAAGATAACTTCTGCAACGAGTTTTTTTATGAAAAAGCCTTAATCACACTTTGCTAAGTTGTCTTTACTAAAATTACTTTGAAGTTTTTTGAAGTTATTTTGAATTTCGGGATCTTGGATATTAAAAGTGGTAGAGCTTTTGGTTGTCGAATTGGTCGCTTGACTTAATATGCCAGAAGAGTCTGGATATTGTTCTGTAAATGATTGAGCTGAAATCAGACCTTTATTATTAAAAATCCAATGTTCAGTTACTTGTCCACCACCTAAATAACCCGTAAATTCAATCATACAAGCTTGCTTATCGTGTTTAATAAGCTTGGCTACATTGCCTGTGGTGGTTGGATAAGCTTCGATATTGGTATCTTGTTCTAAAACTTGTGCCTGAGGATAAGAAGAAAGAGGTGCGGTAGTTGCACATGCAGTTAATGCTAAGCAGCACAGGGTAGAAAAGAGAAGTTTTTGACTGTTCATAAGGCAGGTTCCTAGCTCTTTGTAGTGGATGTATGTCTTTTTTAAAGTGTGTTTCTTTGGAAGCGCGATATGATCGCGCTAATCTGGTTTAATCTTAATTGGCAGTCGTACTAGATTTACTTAGCTCACCTTGTTCGATTGGAATATTTTCACCGTTTCTACTGCTGGTGATATTTTGCTTAGCTTGTTCTATTTTCTGTTCAGTAAATACTTTGGCTGTATCCGTTTTTTGTTGAACAACTTCTGCTTTTTCGGCGGTAAATTCTTTCGTATCTTTCCATTTTTCACTAATTTTATTTGAAGTTTTTTCAGAAGCGCCTTGAATGGAATCTCCTAAATTTTGAATTCCTTTTCCTGTTTTGTATAACAGTACGCGGCCTAAGCTTGGATTATCGCCATAAGGCATTGTCTTAGAGGTTGCTTCATTCACTTGTTGAGGTTGAGGTGTTTCAGCAAAGAGAGATGATGAAACCAAGATAGAGCTTGTAATACATAAAATTTTTATGGCTTTCATTTTGGATTAATCTCCCCAATGACTATCAAAATATGGATAGCTGATCTTACTGTTAAAAATAAATCTTGTGCAGACATGAGATAAAACCCATACGATTCGATTACGAGAAATCATCATTTGAAGGGAATAGCATCATTACCCAAATACTTTATAAACAAAACTCAGACTTAATCAATTCTATAAACATGTCTCTCGCTTTATGGTTACTCACATTTTTATGCCAGAAAAAATGATTTTGCATAAAGGCAAGGTATTCGAATTTATAACTTTGAATATGCGCTAAATTTTTATATTGCTCATAAATACTCTTAGGCACTAACGCCACGCCAGAACCCGCACTGACACACCCAATAATGGTGGCGTAACTGGTAATACTGGTGATAGGGAGAGAGATATTCTTCAGTTTAAGCCATTCTTCAAGAGCTGCGCGGTAAGGACAGCCTTCAGTCCACATAAAAATTTCTTTACCAATCAGATCTTCTTGGCAATGAATTTCTCCTAAAGAATGAGATGCAATTAAGACCATGTCTTCTTGATAAATACTCAGTTTATTGAGCATAGGAAACTCAATATTGCCTGCAACAATTGCACCATCAAGTTTGTGCTGAGAAATATCGACTAGTAGCTGTTTCCATGTGCCAGTAATAATTTGAATAGAAACTTCTGGATAACGTTGATGATATTTTGCAAGTAAGTTAGGCAGGCGAGTTGTAGCAGAAGATTCAATAGCTCCAATTTTGAGCGGGCCAGAGGGCGGTGCATCTGGATGAATACTTCGTTTCGCTTCATCGCATAGCGCTAAAATTTTATGGCAATAATCGAGAAAGATTTCTCCTGATGGGGTGAGTTTTAAAGCTTTACCTTCACGATAAAACAAAGGTGCTCCAAGCTCTTCTTCGAGTTGTTTAATCCGTGTCGTAATATTGGATGGTACACAATGCAGTTGCATTGATGCCTTTGCCATTGTTCCGCATTCAACCACGGTTTGGAACATCTTTAACTGAGCGATATCCATGTTTTATCATTCACTTTTAATGAATATTAAACTCAATATAAGTTAATTTTATTCAACTATCCATGCGCATATGATGAAAGAGTTCCATTTCATTAGTGCAGATTTAACATGGCAATTTCTCTTGCTGCCGAAACCCAGCCTCCCGCATTTAAGCTCTACTTATGTATTGCTGTAACCGTCTTTTGTTGGGGCTATTCACCTATTGGTGTACATAGTGCTTTGCATTCATATACACCGCAGCACATTGCCTTGCTTCGCTTTTTGATTGCATCGGTTTTCTTGCTGCTTTTGGTTATGAAAAAAGGAATTCAGCCTTTAAAGTGGAAAGATGTTCCTGCACTTGCTGTATTAGGGTTTTTTTCTGTAACGCTGCATCATTTGCTGATAAATACGGGGCAGCAATATGTAACTGCTGTCGCATCTAGTATTTTGAGCCAATCTATTCCGCTATTTACCTTTATTATTTCGGTTTTGCTTTTTAAAGAACAAATCAGTTTTAAAAAGTGGTTGTGTATTTTGCTAGGGCTTTGTGGCGCCGTGTTAGTGGTCAGCGGAGATCATGGTTTTGGTATGCCGAGCCCTTATAGTTTGTTGATTGTTTTAGCTGCAATTGCATGGGGGCTTTATTTTAATTTATATAAAAAATTTGCCTTAAATTATGATGCCTTGAGCATGATGTGCTACATCATTTGGTTCGGGACCCTTCCTTTACTATTTTATAGTGCTCATTTACCTAATGAAATTTTACATGCCACTTGGCAAGCCAATATGTCGGTTGTCTTATTGGGTATTTTTCCAAGTGCGATGGCTTATGTACTTTGGGGCTATGTACTTAAAAATATGCCGTTAACGATTGCATCGAATTTTTTATATTGCTCTCCTATTGTCGCGATGAATTTGGCGGTGATTTTCTTAAATGAGAAACCATCAATGATGGTGCTGCTGGGAGGAGTAATTATTGTGGGAAGTTTAGTGTGGATGAATTGGGGGAATCGGCGTACTATCGAATAAGCTATGTCATGCGCTACTTGCTTTAAGAGAATGAGATGATTGTTGTTACTTTAACTTATAAAAAACCGTTAGCCGAAGTTGACGCTGTACTCAAAGAACATATTGCATTTTTAGATCATTACTATGAGCAAAAGAAATTTCTGGCATCAGGTCGCCGTGAAAATAGAGTAGGTGGGGTAATTTTAGTTTTAAGTTCTTCTATTCAAGAAGCTGAAAAAATTATAAAAAACGATCCGTTTTATATTCATGATGTGGCCGATTATGATTTTATGTGGTTTGAGCCATCGAAAAGTTTAGAAGAAATTAAAGAGTTTGTTTAACTCAAAAAATAAAGGGATCTATAAAAGATCCCTTTATTTCATAATAAGCTAATTAACCCTGCAACACACTCACATCAGCAACAGCAGTAAACAAGTTACGTAACTGAGCCAATAAACGTAAACGGTTTGCTTTCAGGTCAGCGTCATCTGCCATGACCATTACACCATCAAAGAATGCATCAATCGGCGCACGAAGTGCTGCAAGCTTAGAAAGGGCAGCAGTATAGTCTTTTGCTGCAAGTAATGGTTCAACCACAGGAGTCACTGCTTGAAGCTCAGCAAATAATGCCTTTTCGGCATCTTCAACCAAGTTCGCTTCAATTACAGAGCCTTCTGGTGCTGCTTCTTTTGCAAGAATATTAGCAACACGTTTATTTGCAGCAGCAAGTGCAGCAGCTTCAGGTAATGTGCGGAAGTGGTTAACAGCATTTACTCGCTTGTCAAAATCAAGTGGAGATTTTGGTGCAAGTGCTTGAACTGCTTGAAGTACGTCAACAGCAACACCTTGGTCTTCGTACTTAGCTCGGTAACGACCTTCTAAGAATGCAACCGCATCAGCACGAGTTTTGTCGTGGTCTTTAACGATATCGCCATAACCTTGAAGTGCAAGATTAACTAGCTCTTCAATCGTTACATCTAATTCATTTTCAATGATTAAACGTAAGATACCAATTGCTGAACGACGAAGTGCAAACGGGTCTTTAGAACCTGTAGGCGCTTGTCCAATACCAAAAATACCAACAAGCGTATCTAAACGGTCAGCAAGGGCAATAGTTGTACCTGTTTTGGTTTTTGGTAAAACATCACCCGCAAATTTTGGTAAATATTGCTCACCTAAAGCTTCTGAAACTTCAGTGTTTTCGCCTTCAATACGCGCGTAGTAAGTACCCGCAATACCTTGAAGTTCTGGGAATTCACCAACAAGCTCAGAGGTTAAGTCGCATTTAGCAAGTAATGCAGCTTTTTCAGCATCAGCTGGGTTTGCACCAGTGATTGAAGATAATGCAACTGCAAGTTTTGCAATACGTGTTGATTTGTCCCAAAGCGTACCAAGCTGTGCTTGGAATACCATGTTTGCTAATTTTTCTTTACGAGATGCAAGCGGTTGCTTTTGATCTTGTAAGAAGAAGAACTCAGCATCAGACAAACGAGGGCGAACAACTTTTTCGTTACCTTCAATAATTTGAGTCGGATCTTTAGACTCAATATTTGAAACAGTAATAAAGTAAGGCTGTAATTTACCTTCCGCGTTGATCAAACAGAAATACTTCTGGTTGTCTTGCATTGTCGTGATGAGTGCTTCTTGAGGAACAGCTAAGTAGCGTTCTTCAAAAGTTGCACGTAAAGCCACAGGCCATTCAACCAGACTTGTTACTTCATCAAGTAAGTCAGCTGGAACAATCGCAGTTGCATTCACTTCATCAGCTAACTTTTTCACTTGTTCTTGAATGGTTGCCTGACGCTTTTCAAAGTTCGCTACAACATATGCTTTTTCTAACGCAGCTAAATAGTCATTTGCATGCGCTAAGGTCACAGCTTCAGGTGCATGGAAACGGTGACCATAAGTCACATTACCAGCTTTGTGATCTTGAATAGTCGCCTCAATAACTTGGTCATCTTTGAGTAAGACAACCCATTTCACTGGACGTACAAATTCGGTACGGCTTGCAGCAGAACGCATGCGCTTAGCAATTGGTAAATTGTCTAACGCAGTTTGTAAAATCTGTGGAAGTAAAGCATCAAGGCTTTGACCTTTCACATCTTTTAAATAGCAAACTTTTTCAACTTTACCTGCTTGGAATGTAGAAAGCTGATCAACAGTAATGCCTTGACCGCGCATAAAGCCTTCAAGTGCTTTAGTCGGTTTGCCTTCTGCATCGTAAGCTGCTTGAACAGCAGGGCCGTCAAAACGTTTTTGTGTATCCGCTTGAGCAGCATCTACATCTACAATTTTAAGCGCTAAACGACGTGGAGCTGCATAAGCTTCAACAGATGCGAAGTCTAAACCTGCTTCATTTAAGCCTTTTACAGTTTCTGCTTGTAGTGCATCACGTAACGTTTTTAAGCTTTTTGGTGGAAGCTCTTCACAGCCAAGTTCGAATAAAACAGTATGTTTGCTCATTAGTTTTTCTCCGCCTTTGCTGCTTCACTTTCAGCTTGTGCTTTTAGCTGTGCCAATACTTCATCACGTAAATGCGGTTCTGCCATTGGGAAGCCAAGCTCTGCACGTGCTTGTACATAACTTTGTGCAATAGCGCGCGCCAAAGTACGTACACGTAAAATGTAACGTTGACGCTCAGTTACAGAAATTGCACCACGTGCATCAAGCAAGTTAAAGGTATGAGACGCTTTAACGACTTGCTCATAAGCTGGAAGTGGAAGTTTAGCTTCCATTAAACGGTTAGCTTCTGACTCGTAGAAATCAAATAGTTCAAATAGTTTGTCAACTGGAGCGTATTCAAAGTTATAAGTCGATTGCTCAACTTCATTTTGATGGAATACGTCGCCGTAAGTTACAGTACCGAATTGGCCTTTCGTCCAAACAAGGTCATAAACCGAGTCAACGCCTTGAAGGTACATTGCAAGACGTTCTAAACCGTAAGTGATTTCGCCTGTTACTGGGTAACATTCAACACCACCAACTTGTTGGAAGTAAGTGAACTGAGTTACTTCCATACCGTTAAGCCAAACTTCCCAACCTAAGCCCCAAGCCCCAAGAGTTGGAGATTCCCAGTTGTCTTCTACGAAACGGATATCGTGAGTAAGCGTATCAATCCCGATTGCTTTTAAAGAATCGAGATAAAGCTGTTGGATATTGTCTGGGTTTGGTTTAAGTACTACTTGGAACTGGTAATAGTGTTGCAAACGGTTCGGGTTTTCACCGTAGCGACCATCTTTTGGACGACGTGAAGGTTGAACGTATGCCGCGTTCCAAGTCTCTGGCCCTAAAGCACGTAAGAATGTTGCGGTGTGGAATGTTCCAGCGCCCATTTCCATGTCGTAAGGTTGTAGTACGACGCAGCCTTGTTCGGCCCAATAGTTTTGTAGGGCAAGAATTAAGCCCTGAAATGTATCAATGTGCGAGATGGCGCGACTCATGTAGCATCCACGAATTTATGAGAAAAATTGCCACTAAGTATAAGGATTTTGTGGTGGAGTGGCAAAGGCTTAATCAAGGGAATACATGATTCGGTCATTTGTTTTTCTGGCTTAGCCACTTTAAGCCTAACCAATAGCAAAAGCCTGTAAATAAGATCATCAGATAGAAACTGTAGATCTTATAAATATGCCACCAAGGGGAAGGGAATGATCCGACAAAAATCAAATGTGTAATAGGGCCAATCAAAATCCAGATCGCAGTTGTGCTGATGAAAATACTCATCAGATTTAAACGATTTTTACGGGCGAGAAAATAGGAAATGATATATACAAAAGGAATAACCAGAAGGCCATAAAAAAGTAAATAAAATAAGAAGTGGGCTAGAAAAACAACTCCAATCGAATAAAGGTTGAACTCAGCATTTAATATTATTACCCCTAAAGCAGATAAACTCAGCAATGGGATGGGTGCAAGCGCAAGTGCGTGAATAATCATTTTTTTGTTATATTGAAGCATATTAAAAATTATAGAATCGAGAATAAATTATGCTGAAATTTTGCTGCAAACTCATTGTTTTATCTAGCCTTTTTGGTAGTCCATGGTTGTATGCGCAGACCGAAGCTGACGAGCAAGACGAGTACAACCAATGTGTAGATCAGACTATTAAAGAAATGCAGCTTGAGAGTATTAACAATATGGTCGTGCATAGCTGTTCTGAACAAGCTAAAAAGACTTATGAAGAAAAAATTGTTGCTCTGATTGATCAAATTCGTACACAAAGCGAAGAATATAAACAGCCAGAACGTTACCAAGATATTTTAAAATCTCAACGACTCTGGAAAGCTTATGTAGATCAGGAATGTAATAATGCAGGCTCATACATTGGCTCACCCATGTATTCGTATTGCCCAATGCAAGAGTATGCAGCGCGTGTAAAGCAGCTTGAAGAATACGTTAATTAAGACGAATTATTTTAAACGTCACCTCATGACGCTGAGCGTATTTCACTGGATTAAATTTAAGAATGCGAAATGATATTTTTTAAACGATGCCATAAATGAGTCGTTTGATATGTCTGATCGCATTCGAGAAAAACTACAAATTCTTGCTGATGCTGCTAAATATGATGTGTCTTGTTCATCAAGTGGCAGTGATCGTAAAAACAAAAATAAAGGTCTGGGGGATGCCAGTCATTCGGGTATTTGCCATAGCTATACCGAAGATGGCCGCTGTGTATCTCTCTTAAAAATTCTATTTAGCAATGTGTGTATTTTTGACTGCGCCTATTGTGTTTCACGCCGTTCTAACGACGTCCAGCGTGCAGCATTTACGGTGCAAGAGGTTGTAGACTTAACTATTAATTTTTACCGCCGTAATTATATTGAAGGCTTATTTTTAAGCTCCGGCATATTTAAATCGGCCGATCACACGATGGAGCGCATGCTTCAAGTCGTGAAAAAGTTACGTCTTGAAGAAAATTTTAACGGTTATATTCACCTAAAAACAATTCCGGGTGCATCGCCTGAACTGATCCATGAAGCAGGTTTATATGCTGACCGGATGAGTATTAATTTAGAGATGCCGACTGAGATTGGGTTAAAAACTTTTGCGCCAGAAAAATCACATCAGGAAGTACAAAAAGATTTAGGTTTAGTTCGTGACCGGCTCATTCAACTGAAAGATGAGCGACAAATTATTAAGCACGTGCCGAAATATGTACCAGCAGGGCAGACTACGCAAATGGTTGTTGGCGCTCATCAAGAGTCAGACCAAGATGTCTTGTTTATGGCTGACAAACACTATAAAGAATTTAAACTCAAACGTGTCTATTTTTCGGGTTATATCCCAATTAATACTGAAAATAATTATTTGCCCGCAGTTGGCTCTGCACCGCCATTATTGAGGGAAAACCGACTCTATCAAAGTGACTGGCTGATGCGTTTTTACGGTTTTGAAGTCAATGAAATCGTCAATGAAAAACACCCTAACTTAGACCTTGATGTAGACCCAAAATTAAGCTGGGCTTTAAGGCATCCTGAACAGTTTCCGGTAGATTTAAACCGTGCAGATTATCAAATGATTTTGCGTGTACCGGGCATTGGTGTGAAATCGGCCAAGAAAATTGTGCAGGCTCGCCGTTTTGGGAAAATCCATATCGATTTACTTAAAAAACTCGGTGTGGCCTACCAACGAGCAAAATTCTTTATTCGCTGCGAAGACAGTCCAAAATTCCAAAAAGAGCTATCATCAAGTTTTATTCGGCAGCAGATTTTAACTCAGGGATCTTCTAAATATGTGCAGCAACTCTCGCCACAATTAAGCCTTGGGTTTTAGCTATGTTTAATGAGGAAGTAGCTTACTATTTTGATGGTTCAATGGTTGGGCTGCTGAGCTGTGTATTTCGTGCATTTCAATTTAAAGAATTACAGGTCAGGCTCTGTTTGAATGATGCAGCTCAACATGGCTTATTTGCTGATAAAATTGAGGTTTCAAATAACGAGCAACACGCCGAGCGTGTTTGGTCCGCGCTACAAAAAAAGCTTTCATCTTCTTCCTTAAAACAATTTTATTTTGCCTCTTTATCTGAATCTTTAGACGCCTATCAGCATTTATTTAATTACTGTATTTATGTGTTTAGTAGTCATTCTTCTGTAGAAAAAGATTATTCACATCCCAGTGTTTTAGCGATTGCACAGTGGACGAAAAAGGTCGGGCGTGAGAAGCATCGAATGGAGGCTTTTATTCGGTTTAAGAAAACCAAAGATGAGCTTTTTTTAAGTCTGGTTCGTCCTGATTTTAATGTCTTACCACTCATTCAGCCGCATTTTAAACGGCGTTATCAAGATCAGCGTTGGCTCATTTATGATGAGCAACGTAAATTCGGACTGTATTATGATTTACGGGAAATACATGAAGTTTCACTCGAAGCCTCAGACGTTGACCGTAATTTAAAAAATGGAATGAGTCAAAGCTTTCAGCTTGAGCTTGATGAGCAGGAAGTTTTATATGATCAGCTTTGGAAGGATTATTTTAAAAGCGTTAATATTACGGAACGCCAAAATATTAAGCTTCATGTGCAATATTTGCCTAAACGTTACTGGCGCTATTTAAATGAAAAGTTAATTGAATATTAAAATATTAAAATAGTAAGAGCACATTCAACAGGTTTTCTGATAATTGAAAGATATAATTTAAATGCACTTTATGTGGCTTTGGGCGTATACTTTTGCCCGTTATAAATAACGGCATATCCCCTAAGGTGTACTGTGAGTGTTATACAGCCAGAATGGTTACAGATTTTAAAACCGAATTTTAAGGTTTTACCCCTAAAAGAACGGTTGCTTTGTGGCGTTGGAGCGCTATGTGGTTTAGCAATTTCCTCGTTAATTAGCTGGTATGTTTTAGGCGGAATTAATGCTTGGTACATTGCACCAATGGGGGCTTCATCTGTTCTCTTATTTGCTGTACCTACCAGTCCATTGGCTCAGCCTTGGAATGTTATTGTCGGTAATACATTAGCCGGAATTATTGGGGTCGCCTGTGCACAGTGGATTCCTGATTTAACCACGGCTTTTAGCGTGGCTGTGGGTTTTGCCATATTTTTGATGATGACTACCGACTCCTTGCATCCACCTAGTGGGGCAGTTGCGATTACGGCTGTGTTGGGCGGTGCTGCTATTCATAAATTAGGCTTTTATTTCGTTTTTTATCCGGTTCTGCTCAATTCATTACTTCTACTCGGTTTTGCTGTATTTTTTAATCGATTGATTGGGCGACATTATCCGGTTACTGCACATTTAAATGAGCGTAGTAAAGATCCAACTCCCACTCAAAAAGTATCAATTCAGCCAAAAGATATTGAGTATGCGTTAGAACATCATACTGAACTGTTAGATATCAGCCAGTACGACTTAGAAAAAATCATTTTAGAAGCGCAAGAACATGCCAATGAACGTATGGTGAACCAATATACCTGTCAGGATATTATGAGCCGTGATGTGATTAAATTGCATGAAAATGATGATATTCATCAGGCATTAGATAAATTTAAACAAGAAAATCTCATGAGTTTGCCTGTAGTTAATGCAGACAACCATTTAGTGGGTACTTTGGCGTTATATGAAGTTGTGGAATGGTTTAAAGGGGCAACAGACCCAAGAAACTCATGGCAGCATTACGTAAGACAAATTATGAGTCGTCGAGTAGTTACTGTACTGCCAACTCAGCCGATTCAAGACCTTGTACCTTACTTTGTTGAGAAGTCTTTTAACTATATTCCGGTGGTTGAGGAACGAAAACTGATTGGAATCATTAGCCGTGCAGATATGATTGCGGCTTTACAACAGCAGTTAAATCGTAAATTGTAATTTTAAACATAAAAAAAGCTACGGTTGATTAGGGGATGCAACCGTAGCGACCAAAATAAACTAAGTTATTTAATGTATTTGTTCTTCTCGTACAGTGCGAACAGGTTGTTGATAACCTTGTACTTGTTCTGGCTGTTTTTTAGGAATTACCAACCATAAAACTAAGTACACTAAAATCCCTGGAAAAGCCGCGCTCATTATCGAAACTAACACGAAAATAATGCGTAATAAATTTGCATTCCAACCAAATCGTTCAGCAATACCGCCCATTACACCGGCGATCATGCTTTGTCGGTTCGAGCGATATAAACCAGAATTGGCCATCTAAGTCTCCTCAAATATATAAGTTACAAGGAATCATTTATTCACTTGGTTAATAAGAATATGGAGCCAATCCGAATGAATTAAAGGTTCACAAAACTAAAAATGGTTAAAATATGTAAATGGTTTAAATCAATGAAAGCAACATCTACTAAAATGCACTGTTTCGGGGCTGAAAGTGTTTGTAGCAGCGATGATATCGTTCCTGAACAATAAGGTTGAACTGTAGCATTGCTGTTGTATGTGAATGATGTATATGTCTTTGAAGTCGTCTGGTCTTTTAATGAAACATTTGGGTGTGGCAGCCATCTTGTGTATGGGGTTAAGTGCCTGTGATGTAAATCATGCCGACTCTAAAGATCACTCCGCGGTAGCAACGACTTCTAGACATGAAGATAGTTTGATTAAAAGCACCACTAAGGTTAAAACTCTAGATGATGCAGCGGGACGAACTTTCTTGCCTGAGGGCGTCCCAGATCAAACCTCAAAACTATCCGAAGCAGACCAACAATATGCAGGCCGTTATCATACTCGTATTTCATGTGAAGATAATTTTGCCGATTGTGAAACAGGCGAGGCAGAATATATTTTAAATTTATTACCTGATGGAACTGCGTATTGGAATGTTGTTCATTTTGGTCGTGTTGGTAGTAAAGATGGCTCAAAAAGTGCAGTCATCAATCAATTATGTCCTTCCTTGAAATGGAAGGTCGAACCTGCCGTTCATGAGTTAACGATTCAATGTCCTTTATCAGATGTTAACTTCTATTTTGATATTGATGCAAAACAAAGATTAGTCGTAAATTTAGAAAAATTATTTTATAGCGATTTTGGTAAAAACCGTGAGTTTTTGGAACAAAATTATTTTGTTCCTACAAAAGCTTATGTACTTGATAAAGAGTAAAGTCAATTTTAGCAAAATCAAAAAGAGCGCAATATCAATTGCGCTCTTTTTGATTTTAGAGTCTATACATCATTAGTAGTCGAAACTAAAGTGTTCCGCTGGTAATGAAGTCAGCGTACGAGAAGTCGTTACCATTGACTCTGCATGACCTTGAGCACGTGGTAATAAACGGTCAAAGTAGAAATCTGCAACTTTAATTTTTGCTTTATAGAACTCAGGAGTTTCTTGGCCATTACCTGCTTCTAATTTTTCAGAAGCGACAACTGCTTGTTGTGCCCAGAAATAAGCCATCATCACATAGCCTGAGAACATCAAGAAATCTACAGAAGCAGAAGATACGATGTCACGATCTTTACGTGCAGCAAGCATGATACGAACAGTTAAAGTGTTCCACTGAGCACAAAGCTTTGTTAAGTCCCAAGCAAAACGACGTAAGTATTTATTACGCGCATGTGCAGCACAGAACTTTAAGATCTCAGCAGTGTATTCACGAACTACTTTACCTTTTGAGCTTAACAACACTTTACGGCCAATCAAATCAAGTGCTTGAACACCAGTTGTTCCTTCATACAGAGTAGAGATACGGGCATCACGTACGATTTGCTCCATACCCCATTCTTTGATGTAACCATGGCCGCCGTACACTTGCATACCGTGGTTAGCAGCTTCTAGGCCAAGCTCGGTCAAGAAACCTTTTAAGATTGGTGTATAGAAACCAAGTTTATCGTCATAATCTTCAAATGCAGCTTGGTCACCGCGTGTCAAAGCATCTGTCATTTTGTCAGCAAGCTGTGCTGCGTAGTAGATCATTGAACGACCACCTTCAGCGATTGCTTTTTGAGTTAACAACATGCGGCGTACATCAGCATGGTGAATGATTGCATCAGCAACTTTATCTGGATCTTTTTTACCTGAAAGGGCACGCATAGACATACGTTCTTTGGCATATGGTAGAGCGCCTTGGAAAGATAACTCTGCATGGGCAATACCTTGAACCGCAGTACCAATACGCGCTGTGTTCATAAAGGTAAACATGGCATGTAGGCCTTTATTTACTTCACCAATGAGGTAACCTGTTGCATTATCGAAGTTCAATACAGCAGTTGCAGAAGCACGGATACCCATTTTGTGTTCGATTGAACCACAACTTACAGTATTACGTTCACCTACGCCGCCCTCCGCAGTTGGGATAAATTTAGGGACGATAAATAATGAAATACCACGAGTACCTGCTGGTGCATCTGGAAGACGTGCAAGCACAATATGAATAATGTTTTCTGTTAAATCATGCTCACCGGCAGAAATAAAGATTTTTGTACCAGAAATCTTATAAGTGCCGTCAGCTTGTGGTTCAGCTTTGGTTTTTACCTGACCTAAGTCTGTACCACATTGAGGTTCGGTTAAGCACATTGTGCCGCTCCATGTACCTTCAACAAGTTTCGGCATATACGTTTGTTTTTGCTCATCTGTACCGAATTGCAAAATAGTATTCATACAGCCTGAACTTAAACCTGGATACATGGTAAATGACCAGTTCGCAGTACCCATCATCTCTGATTTAATCAGGTTTAAAGACATTGGTAGGCCTTGACCACCAAATTCTTCAGGATAAGAAAGACCTTGCCAGCCACCCATTACAAACTGGTCATAAGCTTCTTTAAAACCTTTTGGCGTTTTAACTTCGCCGTTGTCAAAATGGCAACCTTCTTCATCGCCAGATTGGTTAAGTGGAGACAATACGTTTTCACAATAATCTGCTGCACCTTCAAGAATCATATCTACTGTATCAGGATCTGCACTTTCACCATTTGATAAAGTTTTGTAGTGAGCAGGATAGTCTAGTACTTCATTCATTAAGAAGCGGATATCGTGTAGCGGAGCTTTATATGCTGGCATGGCTTTAATCCTAATTTTGAATCATTGTGGGATTATCTGAATCGATGATTTGATTATTCACTCGCATGATAAAAATACAATGTTAATCGCACCCGAAAGGAATGTCAGAAAAGCGAATTTTGTCGAAAATAAATACACCTGAAATTATAATTTCTGCTAAAGTCGGGACTTATACTTTTATGTGAAAAAACAACTAATTTTTTTATTTTTAGCAAGTTTTGTTAAAAAGATAAAGCGATAAGGTTTTAAAAAAGGTTATGCATTTAAAATATCTCAGTTTATGTTTATTTAGTTTGGGCTTGACGGCATGTGCACAACACGGCGTGCGTCCACAGGTGGCATCTGCGAGTTTAGAGCAAAAAGCCATTCAAAGTGTTAATGCGATGTATGAATACCCAAGTTATGATTATCGCGGAAACTTTAAAATTACCGTTGATCCTTCACAAATAAAGCAAAATGTAAAAGCTGAGAATACTGCTAAGCTAGATGCTGAATTACAAAAGAAAGTTGATCAATATTTACGTGAACAAAAAGTTGCCTTAAGTAAAGCACAGAAACAAACCTTATATACGGCGATTGCAAACGAACAAGGTGATTTGGGACTGACTTCCTCAGCACGTTCTGAAAAAATTAATACCGTATTATTTAATTTGTTAAATGATCTTCAGTTTAGTTATGACGGCTCGATACATTATCGTCAAAAAATGGGTTCATTTAATTTAACTGCTAGATATGAAAAACCGACACTTTTAGTTCAGGCAAAATTGCCAATGGTGCTTGATCTTGAGAATTATAAGTTTTACATAAATTATTTTGGTTTGATGCCATATTTGGTTAATAAAGATAATCAAAATAATTTGGCTTATGTTGATTTCTCAAAATATAAAGCCTTCTTTAAAAATGTCGATAAGAAGAAATTTATTGAATACCTTAAAGCTTCAAGTGCTGTTTCATACCGATTAGCTGAACCGCAAAACCTACAACGTGTATCGTTGACTGAGGCTGATCGTAAAGCAGGGGCGGTTGAAAAAATTCGTTTAAAGACGACGGTTGAGCAACTACTTTTAGAAGTAGATTTGTTTGGGCAAGTTAATGAAAAATATCTTCAAAAAAGTGTTTTAGGTCTTGATGAGGAAAAACTTGCTGAAACGCTTGCCGCAGAGATTGCTGCTTCTGATGCGAAAAAAGGCACTGCTGGTAAAGAAGAACAAAAGGTTTCTTCTGATGACGCCGCTGCTGTTAGCCAACAGTTGTACTCCCTTGTTAATGCTCATTTAGGCAATACTTCTACTTCTGAAGATGAGGAAATAGAGTCTGCTTCTAGTGAAGAGGCGAGTGATGTAGCTGTAGCAGAGGCCGAGCAAACTTCAGAAAATGAAGAGGTAGTTGCACTGACGGAAGATCAATGTATTGAATTAAAATCACTTAAAAAACCGGTCGCTTTAGGGGATATTAATTATTGCCAAATCTACGGTATTGATGTTCTAGATCAGAGTGATACAAGTATTCAAAAAGCGCAAATCAAGTCTCGTCAGGACGCTTTAAAGCAAACTTTTGAAGCTTATAACCAAAACCAGTTTATTAATGATGAAGCATTCAAAGCTCTTTGGTTAAAACATAAGGATGAAATTGAACAAGCTTTACCGAAGCAAAGAAACCCAATCACAATTGATGTGGCTTTAGATGACAAAGGCCGTGCAGTCAATATGGATTACGATGTTGATTATACGCCAGCTGAGTTTAAGCACCGCTTCAATATTAAAGCAGATATGCAAATTCTGAATTATGGGAAAGCGACTTCAATTGATCAGCAGCAGCTTAAACAAGCTAAATCTGTGGCTGAAGCAAGTAAAGGTTCTATGCTGGAAAACTTTATTAAAGGTTTTAGTGAAAAGCTTGGGCAAAGTGATGTTTCAGAGCACCCTGTGGCCACACATAGTGATGTACAAGATTTAGATGCAAATCTGGCTGTACTTGCAGATAAAACCTATGATGCAACGCATGCTTATGATAAAACTTATAAAGCAGTATTTATTGCCAAATTGACTGCCGAAAAACCGTCATATATTAAGTATTATTCAGTTCAACAACTCCAAGAAATTGCTGAGGTTTATGCTTACTGGTTCTCTGATGAAGATACATATAATCCTCAAGGAAAAGCCTTAGAGCGTATTACCGCTTTACAGAAAAAACATCATCTTGAACAAGATGATCAGTTTGACCACGAGTTAGGACGTGCTGTAGATCATATTGTATTAACAACTATACAAGGTAAAACAGGGCGTGAAGCTTGGCAGAAGCTACAGAAGCAATATAAACAGCCAGCCCAACTTTTCTCAAAACAGTATCAGTTAGAGTTTGAAAAACAAAATGGTGTTTCTGCTGAAGAAAAGCATCTGTTATCAGAAACGGCTGATATTTTAGGGAATGTTTATGTGGCTGCTCGTAAAAAACAGCTTTCGGAAAAAACAATTCAGAACTTAAAACCTGAACATAATGAATTTATCGATTATGAAATTTTCCGTGAGGTTTATAAGCAAATGGTTGCCGCTAGAAAATAATAAGTAAGATAAAAAAGAACCTACATATGTAGGTTCTTTTTTGGTTTATAGAAAATCTTTTAATTGTGGTCGTACATTATTCCAGATAGAGAAGGCTTCAATAGCTTGGCCTACTAACATGCCAAAACCTTCCGCATAAGGCACATTACGCTGTTTCGCTTGATCAAGGAAACTAGAAGGTTTGCCATAAGCCATTTCATAGGCATATTTAAATTTTAATTTTTCAGGTAGTTGTAAAGCATCGCCTGAAAGACTTGCCGAAGTTGCATTAATCACAATATCAAAATCGCCTTCTAAATCATTTAGGGAAATTGCTTGTAATTGGGCTTGTGGAACTGCTGTTTTTAAGTCATCTACAAGTTGTTCTGCACGAGCTAAAGTTCGGTTTGCAATGACGATTTTTTTGGCACCAGCCTGTACAAGGGGATAAATAACACCACGCGTTGCGCCGCCAGCTCCTAAAATTAAAATAGTTGTATTTTCAAGATTCCATTCTAAAGCTTGAATTGCGGCAACTAAGCCTTGGCCGTCGGTATTGTCACCATGCAATTTGCCATTTTCCATCCATAAGGTATTTACAGCTTTAGCAATTTGAGCACGCTCGGTTAACACATCACATAAAGCAAAAGCTTGCTCTTTAAAAGGAACAGTAACGTTCATACCACTGCCGCCTTTTGCAAAGAAACTTCGCATGCTCGATTCAAAACCGTCAAGAGGAGCAAGCCGTTTTTGGTAGTTTAGATCAACACCTGTTTTTTCAGCGAAAGCATGATGCAATTCAGGAGAGCGTGATTGTTCGATCGGATTGCCAATTACTGCAAACTGTTTGGTCATTCTTGTATCCAAAATTTTAAAATGGCATGAAGCAGATAGAGCCTGCACTGAATATTCAGCAGGCCTCACTATAAGTCAAAATAGCACAAGAAAAAATATTTGAATGAAGGCAAATAGAAATCAAAAAAGGAGATTCTTTAGGGTGGAAGCCAAAGAATCCCCAAAACAAAAAATTAGGCGACTTTTTCTTCTAAACCTAACCAATCACGAGGTTTTAAATAGTAGTCAGTTAAACGCTTCTCTGGAGAGTCTTCATCCCATTCAGGGCGATAAGACCATGCAGCTAGATTAGGTAAGCTAACTAAAATCGACTCAATACGGCCACCTGTTTGTAATCCAAACAACGTACCGCGGTCATACACCAAGTTATATTCGACATATCTGCCACGGCGGTAAAGCTGGAACTCTCGTTGAGCTTCGGTATAAGGCTGTTCGCGGTGTTTTTCGAAAATTGGCAAGATCGCATTTAAATAGCCATTACCTACTGCTTGAATATATTTAAAGCAGGTTTCGAAATCCCAGCAATTTAAATCATCAAAGAATAAACCGCCCACACCACGTTGTTCATCGCGATGCTTTAAATAGAAATAGTCATCGCACCATTTTTTATGTTCAGCATAAACATTGTCACCAAAAGGCTTACACAGGTCATAAGCGGCTTGGTGCCAATTTAAAACATCTTGATCATCTGGATAAAATGGCGTTAAGTCAAAACCTCCACCAAACCACCAAATCGGATCTTGACCTTCACGTTCTGCAACGAATAAGCGGACATTCGCATGCGAGGTTGGAATATTCGGGTTTTTAGGGTGAATGACTAAAGACACACCTAGCGCTTGAGCTTTTGCCCCTGCAATTTGAGGGTGACGTTCTGTTGCAGAAGCAGGAAGTTTGCTAATGTTGATATGTGAAAACATCACGCCGCCTTTTTCAATCACTGTACCATTTTGCAGTACACGTGAATGGCCGCCACCGCCTTCAGGGCGCTCCCAATCATCAATGATAAATTCTGCTGTCCCACCACCAGCTTTTTCTTGTTGTTCTAAACCGGCACAAATACGGGCTTGTAAATCGAGGAGAAATTCGCGGACACGTTGAATATCTGTTGAAGTCGGATGTTGCATAATGACCCTCAAAGATGATCGAAATAGATTAGATACATCAAAACATAAATCCATAAAAAAAGTAAGGGATTTTTTCTAATTCCTGAAAAAATCCCTTAAATATAATTTTTAAATTTTGGACTCGAAATCAAAAATCATCTTTTTGGTAAAGGTGATCCATTCTTTCACGTTTGGTTTTTAAATATTGTTCATTAAAAGGGTTACGGCCGACAGTTAAAGGTACACGGTCTACGACATTAATACCTTGATCTTTGAGTGCCTGAATTTTCAAAGGATTATTGGTAATTAATTTAACTTCTTTCACTTTTAAGTGGTCGAGCATAATGCTGCACATATCGTAACGACGTGCATCGGCGGGTAAATTCAGTAGTAAATTGGCATCTACTGTATCGTGCCCCTGATCTTGCAGGGCATAAGCACGAATTTTATTGGTTAAACCAATACCGCGTCCTTCTTGGCGTAAGTATAAAATTACACCTTGTCCTGCTTCATTGATGAGTTTCTGAGTGGCTTGTAGTTGTGGGCCACAGTCACATTTCAATGATGCAAATGCATCACCCGTTAAGCATTCAGAATGTACGCGGACCAAAACAGGACCCGTTGGCGGATTTTCTAACCCTTTGGAAAGTGCCACATGTTCTTCACCTGTTACGGGATCTTGAAACACAGAAATATTGAATTCACCAAAAGCGGTCGGGAGTTTTGATGTTGCAATGAACTCTATAGGCACAGATTAACTCATCTTTTAACCGAAAACGGTTTAAAGTATAGCGTAATGCTGGGAGATTGGTCGAATTGTCATAATCATTTTGCACACTAAGGTTTTCTTTTTTGTATAAAGAAGACGATAATAGTTGATAAATAGTCAGATTATTCAGGATAATCTGCCAACCATACCCATACTGTATGAGAGACTGCTTTGCATGATCTCGTTCGCAAATGTGGCTGATTGAAGGTGACTTCATTCGATTGTATGATCGACCCATTTTGACCCAGCTTAGGATTTGCCAGGCTTATAAAGGCTTTGCCACATATGTTGTATACCGAAATTCCAACTCAACGCCCTGTTACGCCATTGTTAGATGCGATTGATCATCCTCAACAATTACGTCAGCTCGAGCATAGCCAATTACTACAAGTGGCTGATGAGTTGCGTCAATATATTTTATATGCAGCAGGCCAGAGTGGTGGCCATTTCGGTGCTAACCTCGGCGTGGTTGAGCTGACGGTAGCGCTGCATTATTGCTTTAATACACCAAATGATCGTTTAGTTTGGGATGTGGGACACCAAGCATACCCACATAAAATCCTGACTGGACGCCGTGAACAAATTACGACCATTCGCGCTAAAAATGGATTGGCTGCTTTCCCTGCCAGAGAAGAGTCTGTTTTTGATACCTTTGGGGTAGGGCATTCTTCAACTGCTATTTCAGCTGGTTTGGGTATGTCTTTGGCACGTCGCTATCAGAAAGACCCATGTGAAGTCGTTTGTATTGTGGGTGATGGTGCAATGACTGCGGGCATGGCATTTGAAGCAATGAATGATGCTGTTGCTCATGATGCAGATTTAATTGTTGTACTCAATGACAACGATATGTCGATTTCTTGCAGTACAGGTGGCTTTGCCAAACATTTAGCTGCAATTTGGGAAAAAGGTCATTTAGTTAATGTCAATGAACATGGTGAAGCTTATATCCAGCCACACCCAAAATGGACATATAACTCTCGATTACACCAATCGGCAACCGATGCGGCAGATAATTTATTTAAAGCAATTGGTTTTGATTATTTCGGGCCTTTTGATGGACACGATGTCACTCAGTTGGTTCAGGTGTTCAACGCGCTCAAAAAACGTAAAGGTCCACGTTTAGTTCACGTTTATACCAAGAAAGGTAAAGGCTTTGCTCCTGCTGAAGCAGATCCGATTACTTACCATGCGATTGGCAAAATTAATGCTGCTTCGGGCGGGAAAACACCACCAAAATACTCTGATGTGTTTGGTGAGTGGTTGTGTGATGAAGCTGCACAAGATGAGCGCTTGCTTGCGATCACGCCTGCAATGTGTGAAGGCTCGGGCATGGTTAAATTTGCTAAGCAATTTCCGCAGCGTTTCTTCGATGTCGCGATTGCAGAGCAGCATGCTGTAACACTTGCAGCAGGAATGGCATGCGAAGGGCTAAAACCTGTTGTCGCCATTTATTCAACATTCCTGCAGCGTGGTTACGATCAGCTTATTCATGATGTCGCATTGCAAAATCTTGACGTGACTTTTGGTATTGACCGTGCAGGCTTGGTTGGTGAAGATGGTCCAACGCATGCAGGTGCATATGACTATGCCTATATGCGTACTGTGCCTAATATGGTGATCATGGCACCGAAAGATGAAAATGAATGCCGTCAAATGCTTCATACGGCCTATGCCTATAATGGCCCGGCTGCGGTACGCTATCCACGTGGTGCAGGTGTGGGCGTCGAAATCCAAAAAGAGATGACTGTTCTTGAATTGGGTAAAGCTGAAATTGTTGCAGAAATTAAAGCAAACAGTGATGAGCAGATTACGGTTTTAGCATTTGGTAGTCGTGTCATGGTTGCTCTGGAAGCAGCTGAGCAATTTGCTCAAAAACATGACGTCAGTGTGTGTGTTGTAAATATGCGCTTCGTAAAACCGCTTGATGAACAAATGATTCGAGACTTGGCTGAGCATACTCATTTATTCGTGACAGTTGAAGAACACGCGATTATGGGTGGTGCGGGTAGTGCAGTGAATGAGTTTATGGCTCAAGAACAAATTGTTAAACCTATCATTAATTTAGGTCTACCAGACTCGTTCTTGCATCAGGCGACACATAATCAAATGCTACAAGATTGTGGTTTAGATGCTAAGGGTATTTTGAACTCGATTGAGCGAGCATGGCTTAAGGTAAATCAGGTGGTTTAATACCTCAATAAAATTTTTCGAAACATTTTTTCCCAAAAAGCGTATTCATTTGCTAAAATGGATACGCTTTTATGCATTATTCTTTGTCAAAATCTTCAAATTTGTATTGTAGTGGGTGTTCAATGGAACCTATGGTGGTGATGGCTGCGCGTGCGGCTCAAACAGTTGGTCAAGAGCTTTTAAAAGCGCATCAAAATCGTCATAAGCTCGATTTGCAAGTTGAAGAGAAAGGCATTGATGGTCCTGTAACACGTGTAGATCGTTATTTAGAACAATTGACGATTGATACATTACGTAAAAGTTATAAAAACCATAGCTTCTTAGGTGAAGAGTTCGGTTTGCAAGAGGGCAAAGGCCACGATGCAGACTGGTGCTGGGTGATCGACCCTCTTGATGGCACGCAAAACTTTATTAATGGTTTCCCTCATTTCTGTATTTCTATTGCTGTTCAGCACAAAGGTGTTACTCAGCACGGCGTAATTTACGATCCAGTACGTGACGAATTGTTCTCTGCAAGTCGTGGCCGTGGTGCAGTGATGAACCAGCGTCGTATTCGCGTAAATGTAAAAGACAGCCTAGAAAATACATTCTTGGCAGTAGGTCACCCTTACCGTGCTAAACGTGCTGGTGAAATTGTGTCTTATGCAGAGCAGCACTTTGCTTCATTATTAGCTGTGACTCAAGCGGGTGCTCAAATCCGTCGTGGTGGTTCAGCTGCTTTAGACTTAGCTTATGTTGCTGCTGGTCGTTTTGATGGTTTCTTTGAACTTGGTTTAAAACCATGGGATATCGCTGCTGGTGAGCTTATTATCAAGGAAGCTGGTGGTGTTGTGGTTGACGCACGTGGTGGTAATGATTCACTTGAAAATGGTCAAGTGATTGCATGCTCACTGAAAATGTTAAAGACATTAATGCAAACTGTAGTTCCTGCTTGGGACAAAGCTGCAAAATAATTTAAAAAATTATTTCTGAGTAAGACCCTCTTTTTATAGAGGGTTTTACTTTTTAATGGTCGGTAAAATACAAATAACAGTAGAAATACTGAGAAAGTTGATTAAAACACATGACTTTTAAATTCTTTCTGCTATAATCCGCCCACGCACTTAAATTTCCGTTCATTACCTGAACATTCTGTTCTATTCATTGTAAGCGCACGCTGTCCATAGAGAGGACCATTTCTTGCGCCCCAATCGCTCAGCGATTCTTCAGGTTGCGGCCGTAATCAAGCGTGCGTTTAGTCCACATCGTCGTTACTCGGATTGCTGCTGAATAATAAGATTCAGCTAATATTTGCTTTGCCGCTTTTGCCGATGTCTATTTGTATTTATTAAAAATGGAGCACCCTTTGGGGTGGAACTCTCTATGAGCAAAACTTTTGCCGAATTTTCTTTGCACGAAACCTTACAACAAGCTCTTGAAGGTTTAGGTTTTACTAACCCAACTCCTGTGCAAGAACAATCTATTCCTGCTGCTTTAGAAGGTAAAGACCTTCTTGTTTCTAGCCAGACTGGTTCTGGTAAAACTGCTGCATTCTTATTACCGACATTACATAATTTGGCAGGTCAAGATACTTTCGTTCCGTTCAAAGAACGTATGAAAGCAGTGACTCAGCCTAGCATTTTAGTTTTATGCCCAACACGTGAATTGGCTCAACAAGTTAGCCAAGACGCAATTGCTTTTGTACGTCACATGAAAGGTGTTCGTATTGCTGCAATTATGGGTGGTATGCCTTTTGGTAAACAAATTCAACAGCTTAAAGGTGCTCAAGTTGTAGTTGCGACTCCAGGTCGTTTATTAGACTTAGTTAACCGTCGTCAATTAAAGCTAGACAAAGTTGATGCTTTAATCGTGGACGAAGCTGACCGTATGTTAGACCTTGGTTTCTCTGAAGACTTAGAAGCGATCAGTGACTTGGCTGCGAATCGTGGTCAAACGTTAATGTTCTCTGCAACTTTTGCTGACCGTATTATTCGTCTTGCTGAGCGCATGATGAATGAACCTGAGCGTATTGCAATTGAAACTGGTCACAGCACCAATACTGACATCACCCAAACTTTACACTGGACAGATGGTTTCGAACACAAGAAGAAACTTCTGACTCACTGGTTGGCTGATGAAACGCTTGACCAAGCTGTTGTATTCGCGAGCACACAAGAAGATACAGATATGTTGGCTGAAGAACTTGCAGAAGCAGGTCACTCAGTTGTTGCACTTCACGGTGCAATGCCGCAAACAGTTCGTAACCGTCGTTTACGTAGTATCCGTGAAGGCCGTGCGAAAATCTTAGTTGCTACTGACGTTGCTGCACGTGGTCTTGACGTTCCAACAATTTCACACGTTATTAACTTCGGCTTACCAATGAAGCATGAAGATTATGTACACCGTATTGGTCGTACAGGTCGTGCTGGTCGTACAGGTCAAGCGATTACTTTAGCGACTTATCGTGAACGCGGTAAAATCCGTGCGCTTGAAGACTACTTAGAAGCTCGTTTAAATGTTTCTGAAATTGAAGGTTTAGAGCCATCTCCACCTCCAGCTCGTCCACGTCGTGAAGGTGGTCGTGGTGGTAACGGTGGCCGTGATGGTCGTCGTGGTGGCGGTTTCGGCGGTGGTCGTCGTTTCGAGGGTGAAGGTAACTTCAAACGTCGTGAAGGTGGTCGTGATGATCGTCCACGTCGTAGCTTCGATGATAAGCCTCGTGGTGAGCGTCCTGCTTTCGGTGGCGAAGATCGTCCACGTCGCGAGTTCAACTCAGATCGTCCACGTCGTGAAGGTGGTTTTGAAGACCGTCCACGTCGTAGCTTCGGTGGTGAAGATCGTCCACGTCGCGAGTTCAACTCAGACCGTCCACGTCGTGAAGGTGGTTTTGAAGACCGTCCAAAACGTAGCTTCGGTGGTGAAGATCGTCCGCGTCGCGAGTTCAACTCAGATCGTCCACGCCGTGAAGGTGGTTTTAACGATAAGCCTCGTTTTGATTCAAATGATGACAATCGTGGTAACCGCGTAGACTATAAACCACGTCGTGAAAACGGTTTCGGTGACCGTCCACAACGTAGCTTTGGTGGTGAAGATCGTCCACGTCGTGAAGGCGGTTTTGGTGATCGTCCAAAACGTAGCTTTGGTGGTGAAGAACGTCCACGTCGCGCAGTTCGCGAAGAACACTTTAATCAAGAATCTCGTGGTGAGCGCCGTCGTAAATTCGACCGTTAATCTTTAAGAGATTTAAAAAAAGGCCAGTTTACATACTGGCCTTTTTTATTTTTTAGTTTTGTTATAAAATAACAAAGTGTGAAACAGTTCAATGTTTATTGTAATAATGCGTAAAAGTAAGCGAAAAGAGTCGCCTTTGGCGTGGTTGAGTAAATTCTTATTTCAACGTGGTTTGCCATATCTTTTTATTGCACTTGCTTTGTGCAATGGAATCTACTTTGCCTATGCTTTATTAACTGGCCATTTCGTAGACCAGTTTCAAGTTCTCGATCAATAAATTTCTTTTCAAAATCTAGCTCATATTCCTATATTAGCTTGTTTTGCTTTTGTCAAAATTACAACAAGATTCCCAAAATTCAGTGTTATAGTATGCGGGCATAAAAGTGCAGGAATGATTGCCATTATGAATAATAAAACTCCTCTCTCGACTCAATCACTGATTGAAGTGAAAAACTTGAGTTTTAACCGAGGGGAACGCGTCATTTATGACAATATTAGTTTAAATATACGTCGAGGCCAGATCACGGCCATTATGGGACCATCTGGTACAGGTAAAACGACTTTATTACGCTTGATTGGTGGACAGCTTGTTCCTGATCAGGGCGAAGTTTTGCTTGATGGTAAAGATATTGCTCAAATGTCACGTCAGGAATTATTTGCAGCACGTGCGCGTATGGGAATGCTGTTCCAGAGTGGAGCTTTATTTACCGATATGTCGGTTTATGAAAACGTCGCTTTTCCAATTCGTGCGCATACTAAGCTTTCTGAAAATCTCATTGCAGAACTGGTCGCTTTAAAACTTGAATCGGTGGGCTTGCGTGGAACAGAACAGCTTATGCCTACTGAATTATCAGGTGGTATGAACCGAAGGGTCGCTTTAGCTCGTGCAATTGCGCTTGATCCCGATTTAATTATGTATGACGAACCTTTTGCGGGGCAAGACCCGATTGTGAAAGGTGTTTTAACACGTCTCATTCGTTCATTGCGAGAAGCTTTAGATCTAACTACGATTATTGTTTCGCATGATGTTCCTGAAACCCTATCTATTGCTGACTACATTTATGTTGTAGCGGAAGGGAAGATTCAAGGGGAAGGAACGCCAGAAGAATTACAAGCTTATGCTTCTCCATTTGTAAAACAGTTCTTAACCGGCTCGGCAGAAGGTCCGGTTGAATACCAGTTTAGCCACCAAGCTTATTTAGATAACGAGGTTCGTCCATGAATACGATTGCCTGGTTAGGTAGACTCGTTATTGAGCGGATTCGAGGGATTGGTGTTGCGGCACTGATGCTCTTACAGATTATTTTTTCATTACCTTCAGCGGGCGGTTTTGGACGTTTTGTCTATCAAATGCATCGTGTAGGGGTAATGTCTTTACTTATTATCACGGTATCAGGCTTATTTATTGGTCTGGTACTCGGATTGCAAGGCTACTCAATATTAGTCAATGTTGGTAGTGAATCAATGCTAGGCACAATGGTGTCTTTAACTTTACTGCGTGAGCTTGCACCGGTTGTTGCAGCTTTGCTCTTCGCTGGACGAGCAGGTTCTGCATTGACTGCTGAAATTGGTTCGATGAAACAAAGTGAACAGCTTGCCAGTATGGAAATGATTGGTGTTGATCCTTTAAAGCAAATCGTATCACCACGTCTTTGGGCTGGTATAGTCAGTTTGCCAATGTTAACCGTTATTTTTGCTGCGATTGGTATTGTTGGCGGTAAATTGGTTGGAGTTGACTTTCTTGGCGTTGATGAAGGCTCCTTTTGGAGTGGTATGCAAAATAATGTTCAATTTGGCCACGATGTCGTAAATGGCATTATTAAGAGCATTGTATTTGCTTTGCTGTGTACATGGATTGCTGTTTTCCAAGGGTATGCATGTGAGCCGACACCTGAAGGCATTGCAACGGCAATGACCCGCACGGTTGTATATTCTTCATTATGTGTTTTAGGTTTTGATTTCGTGTTGACTGCGGTCATGTTCGGAGGGATTTAATGAAATCACGTACTAGTGAGCTGGCCGTAGGTATCTTTGTCATTATCTTCGGTATTGCTTTATTCTTTTTAGCAATGAAAGTGAGTGGTCTAGTGGGCACGAACTTGAGCGATGGCTACACCATGAAAGCTCAGTTTGATAACGTTAATGGTTTAAAGCCTCGTGCTAAAGTGACGATGAGCGGTGTAACAATTGGCCGCGTTGATTCAATCACGCTTGATCCGGTTACACGTTTGGCTACGGTTACTTTTGATCTTGATGGAAAACTGACAAGCTTTAATGCTGAACAGTTAAAAGAAGTTCAAAAAAATGCTTTAGACGAATTACGTTATAGTTCTGATTATACACAAGCGACTCCAGCGCAACAAAAAACAATGGAACAGCAACTGATCAGTAACATGAACTCCATCACAAGTATTGATGAAGATGCTTATATAATGGTTGCAACCAATGGTTTATTGGGTGAGAAATATTTAAAAATCGTACCGGGTGGTGGTCTAAACTACCTTAAACGTGGCGATACTATTTCTAATACCCAAGGAACGATGGATCTAGAAGATCTTATTAGTAAATTTATTACTGGTGGTGGCGCAGGTAAGGTTGCCGCTGGTTCATCCTCAGCAGAAGAAAAAGCTCCTGCAAGTACTGACAGCAGTGCACAGCCGTCATTTGTTGAGTAAGAGATTATTTGAAGGAGTGGTTCCAGGTGAATACGTTGTTTAAACAAACCCTTACAGCAAGTATTTTGTCTACTATGATTGCTGGTACAGCTTTTGCTGCACCTTCAGAAGCACCACCTGACTTTATTAAGCGTGTTGCTGATGGCTTGATTTCTCGTTTAAAAGCCGATCATGCTAAATTGCAAAATAACCCAGCATTAGTAAAAACAATTGTACGCCA
This sequence comes from Acinetobacter sp. FDAARGOS_494, assembly GCF_003812225.1. Lineage (NCBI taxonomy): Bacteria > Pseudomonadati > Pseudomonadota > Gammaproteobacteria > Moraxellales > Moraxellaceae > Acinetobacter > Acinetobacter sp. FDAARGOS_494. The sequence continues at coordinate 1,253,636 of NZ_CP033866.1, read as the reverse complement.
AAACTTAGACCCGTATGTTGATTCACAAGCGTTTACTCGTATTGTGATGGGTACTTATGCAACAAACCAATATAGTACTGCTGCACAGCGTGCTCAGTTTGAAACGAACTTCCGTAATACATTAATTGAGAATTACGGTAGTGCATTTGCTAAGTATACAAACCAAACTTACACGATGCGTCCATACAAGGCGACAGCTGGTAAAAACCCTGTTGTGACTTTAGATTTTAATCACAATGGTGAAAAAATTCCTGTGTCGTTCCAGTTGGCAGACAAAGGTTCACAATGGAAAATCCGTAACATCAATGTTTCTGGTATTGATTTAGGATTGCAGTTCCGTAACCAGTTTGCTGCAACTGTGAAACGTAATGGCGGTGATTTGAATAAAGCAATTGCTACGTTCCAACCTGATGCAGATGCTGCTGTTAATCAGAATAAACAAAAATAAGTAGGTGAAGAGTGGTTCAGTATCTTAACCAAGAGTTAGTTGTTTCAGGCAAAATTGATTTTGAAAATGCTGAACAACAATACCAAGCTGGATTGGCAATTATTAAAAAGCAAACAAGCTTTCCTTTAATTGTTGATTTAAAGCAGCTTGAGCATGGTAATACGTTAGCCTTGGCTGTTTTAGTGCAATGGCTACGTCAAACTCCACAAAAGTCTGGATTACATTTTAAAAATGTACCGGAGAAGATGCTGAAAATCATTCAAGCCTGCCATTTGCAAGAAGACCTACATTTGGTTTGATGAGCAAAGATAAAAAAGCACCTAAATTTAGGTGCTTTTTTATATACAAAATTTGCGGGGGTAATCTCTTTAAATCCATTTTTTCCAGCGGAAATAAATGATAGGTCCAATAAAGAAACCAATAATAATTAATAAAACGATAATAAAGCTGGTTGTACCGTGTGCGAAAGGAAGTACATCAGTGTTCATACCATAGATACTGGCGATTAACATAGGTGGTGCCAACATACTTGGTAATATCGAGAATCGACGGATCGTATCGTTTTGTTCAGTGTTAATAAATCCTGACGTTGTATCAAGCAAGAATCGTACTTTTTGGAATAAGAAAGCGTCATGTTCGACAAGCGAGCGAACATCTTCACTAAGTTCTCGAATATCTGCATCGTAGATATGACTGCCTAAAGCACGTGGACGAGACAAAAACGTTAAAACACGGCGCAAATCAATTAAACAGAGCTGTGCTTTTCCAAGCATGTCTTCTTGTTGTGCCAAGCGGGTAATCATGTCATCAAGATCTAAAATCTGTTCACGTTGATGGTTATTGAGAACCTCGGTTGAGTATTTTTCTAGATCCTTGTGGATATCTTCCAAGATATCCGCAAGCTCATCTAGCTTTGCTTCAAGTAAGCCCAATAAAATCCATGTTGGATCTTTATAATCCATTTCGTAGTCATTACGACGAGCTCGAGCACGAAAAGCACGAAAGGCAACTAACTTTTCACCACGTAAAGTAAATAAGCGATCTTTATGTAAGATGAATGCAACAGTCTGCACCATGGCAAGCATATGGGAAGAATCTTCGGCATCCCCATCAACCTGATAATTTTTATTTTTCGTTAAAAAATAGGTGCTGATATGCAAAATACCGTCATCATCACGGTAGAATCGAGCAGAAGATGAAATGTCTTCTAACGACTTTAGTGTAGGTAAGTTCTGATTGTAAGCATCTAAGACCCATTGTTGTTCTTCTTGAGAGGGTGCAATAAGATCAAGCCATACTAATTCGGGATGTAGATCAAATCCACCATTGATGGTGGCATCTTCCAGACTTCCGCGTTCTGTGGCATAAAAGGCTTCAAGCATGTGTCTTTTTTCCTTACGCAGTCTGATGGAAATTGATGGGTGTATTTTAGACAAGGATTTGCCGAAAAACACTTGCCAATACGCTATTTTGCAAAAAAAAACTCTGTCGATAGTCTAGTTTGTCAGCATGACAGTTCAATAAAACGGTTTTTATACTATGAATTCAATTTGTATTTTCTGTGGTTCATCTCTTGGTTCAAACCCAATCTTTCAACAAATTGCTCAATTAACCGGTGAAGCTATTGCTAAACAAGGTAAAACACTCGTTTATGGCGGTGGCCGTTCTGGTTTAATGGGTGTTGTTGCTGATAGTGCTTTGCAAGCCGGCGGGCAGGTCATTGGGGTAATTCCTCGTGCTTTAGTTGATCGCGAGTTAGCTCATCCTGGACTGACAAAATTATATGTCGTCGAAAATATGCATGAGCGTAAAACCAAAATGGCAGATCTGTCGGACGGTTTTATTGCTTTACCAGGTGGGGCAGGTACATTGGAAGAAATCTTTGAACAATGGACATGGGCACAATTAGGTATTCATCAAAAGCCGTGTGCTTTTCTAAATGTAGCTGGCTTTTATGAAGATTTGCTTAAAATGATTCAGGGAACTGTAGATAACGGATTTAGCCAAGCGCGGTTTGTTGATAAATTGATTGCCTCAGACAAAATTGAAGATATTCTTCAACAATTTGAGCAATATCAGGCTCCTGCTCCGAAATGGACAAATGCCGACGTTCAACCATAAATGAGGTTAAATAGGTGAAAACAATTACGGTCGCCGCTGCGGTGATCTTAAATGAACAAAATGAATTATTGCTTGTCAGAAAGCGTAATACACAAGCTTTTATGCAGGTAGGCGGTAAACTGGAGCCGAATGAGGCTCCGGAAAGTGCTATACAGCGTGAAATCTTGGAAGAAATAGGCAGCCCGTGTGTAATAGAACAGTTTATAGGGCGTTTTGAGACAGCAGCTGCCAATGAACCGGATCACAAGCTTATTAGCCATTTATATTTGGTTCGATTAAAACAATCCCCACAAATTGCAGCTGAAATTGCTGAAATGAAGTGGGTGAAATTTAATGATTCCGAGACAAAACTCGCACCATTAACCAAAGAAATTGTAATTCCGTGGTGTGAGCAGAACTTATCTATAACTCTATAATTTTAATATGATGTAGATGAAGCAGCAGCTAGGCAACTGGCATGAATAGATGTACACCCTAGCTGTTTTAGCGCCTGACTTAAAGCGTGAATTGAACTTCCTGTTGTGATTACATCATCAATAATCAGTACACGACGATAACGCCGTTTTTCTTGAGTGAGCGCAACAAATTGCTGTTCAATATTTTCAAATCTTTCGAGTCGAGATAATCCCTTTTGAGAATGCTCATTTAAGCGTTGTACAGGCTGCCAAACTGGTATTTTTAATTGCTTACTCAAAAGATTGGCGAGTAATAAGGATTGATTAAAACCACGTTCAGTTAAACGTTGTTTAGAAATAGGCATGGGTACAATCGCTTGTACCTTAGGAAATTTTAATTGCTGTAAAACTTCAGCAAGTAAGGTTTGGTAATGTAATTTTTGTTCATATTTAAACTGCTGAATGATCCGGTTAATTGGATAGGCGTAGTGACAGGCCACAAGAACAGACTGATCATTGCGCTGAATGGTTTGCTTAAGCCACGGTAGCTGTTCCCAGCATTCTTTACAAAGAGAGTATTTTTCCCGTGTTCCTATTTCGCAAAGTAGGCAAGGGGACAGCAACTGAAAAAGATACTGTGGGTTTAAAAACTTAAACATATGCGTATCGAGGAGCTTCAGGAAGCCAGCGCTTCAATAAGGCATCAGCTTGCTCAGGGTAATCTTTTAGAACTTGTTGTGCAACGTAGTGTGCTTGACTCAATAAATGATCATCTCGCTCTAAACGTGCGACACGGAAACCCATATCACCTGTTTGTTTTGTTCCTAATAACTCACCCGGGCCTCTTAGCTCAAGATCTTTTTCAGCAATAACAAAGCCATCATTACTTTCTCTTAAAATTGAAAGTCTTTCTTGCCCATTTTGTGAAAGTGGTGGTTTATAGAGAAGAACGCAAAAACTGGCTTTTGCACCTCGTCCTACACGCCCTCGTAATTGGTGTAGCTGTGAAAGCCCTAATCGTTCAGCATTTTCAATGACCATAATTGACGCATTGGGTACATCTACTCCAACCTCAATAACAGTTGTGGCAATTAGCAGTTGTAGTTCATTGTTTTTAAATGCTTGCATGACAGCCTGTTTTTCATCGGCTTTCATTTTGCCATGAACCAAACCAATATTAAGTTCAGGAAAGCGCTCTTTCATTTCTTGATAGGTGGCTTCGGCGGCTTGAGCATCTAAAGTTTCGGACTGTTCAACCAGAGTACATACCCAGTAGGCCTGTTTGCCTTCTCGGCAGTTTGAAGCAATTCGATGCAGTACTTCTTCACGACGATCTAGCGGAATCGTGACGGTCTGAATTGGAGTTCGACCTGGCGGTAATTCATCAATAATTGATGTATCTAAATCGCCATAAGCACTCATTGCCAGTGTTCTAGGAATTGGCGTTGCAGTCATGACCAGTTGATGTGGGGTGAGCTGTTCGGCGCCTTTATTACGTAAGGCTAATCGTTGATCGACCCCGAATCGGTGCTGCTCATCAATAATCACGAGTCCTAGTTTTGCAAACTCAACGTTATCTTGAAATAAGGCATGAGTACCCACAATCAGTTCAGCATGGCCTTCTTTAATTTGTTGCTCAGCGTGTGCCCGCGCTTTCCCTTTTTGTTTACCCGACAACCAAGCTACCGTAATACCTAAAGGTTCAAACCAGCGTTTAAAATTTAAATAATGCTGCTCTGCTAAAATTTCGGTGGGTGCCATTAAAGCCACTTGCCAATCTGCTTCTAATGCGTGACATGCTGCAACCGCTGCAACTAAAGTTTTTCCAGCCCCTACATCACCTTGTACCAAACGCAGCATAGGTTGATGTTGTTTTAAGTCGTTTAAAATTTCTTTTGATACACGTTTTTGTGCGTTGGTCATTTGAAAAGGTAAAGCTTCTAGCAGCTTTTTTGCAAGCACTTTACTACTCGGAAAAGCAGGTGAAGCAATTTGACGAATATAAGCACGTCGAGTGAGAAGACTAATTTGATGTGCGACCAGCTCTTCAAAAATAAGACGTTGCTGCGCAGGATGAGAGCCTTGAGCCAATTGGATCATATTGGCATCAACTGGTGGCTCATGAATGTAATGTAAAGCTTCTTTGAGTGCATACCCATTTGTATATTGTTTAGGGAGTAACTCGGGTAAAGCATCACTATGATGCTTCAACGCTTGTTTAACATATTCGCGTAATTTAGCTTGTGTTAGTCCATCGGTACTTGGATAAATTGCTGTGAGCTGCGTTTTTGGAAGGGGAGTATGTTCATTAATAAGTTGAATTTCTGGATGATAAAGCTCAAGCCCTCGTGCACCTACGCGAACTTCACCAAAAATACGTAAACGGTTACCAGGTTTTATTTTGTCGGTTAAATTTTTATAAATATGATAAAAGCGTAAAGTCACCTTACCAAATTCATCTTGTATTAATGCGGCCATAGATTTACGTTTACCTGGAGGGAAATCAACAGATTTGACTTCACCCTCGAGTAAATAACTACGACCAACCACCAATTGATTCATAGGAATAATGGTACTGCGATCTTCATAATCACGGGGCAGATGAAACAGCAAATCATCTGTGGTAAAAATATTTAGTTTTTCGAGTAGGGCTGCTGAAGCCGATCCAACGCCTTGTAACTGATGGACTGAAGTCATGTCCCCTCAACGAGTTCTCTATGCATATATTATTTATCGGTTATGGTAAAACATCTCAGCGTGTTGCTAAACAACTATTTGAGAAAGGACATCAAATTACCACAATTAGCCGTAGTGAAAAGACAGACCCTTATGGGACACATCTCGTACAGGATATTTTTACGCTCGATTTAAGCGAAATTGCACCTGTAGATGTAGTGTATATTTTACTTTCACCAGACGATAGTACTGTTGAAGGTTATCAGCATACTTATGTGGATAGTATTGAGCCTATTCGTCAGGCTTTAAAATCGCATCCGGTTAAAAGATTAATTGTGGTGTCATCTACGCGGGTATATGGTGAAAATTCTGGTGAAACAATTGATGATCATAGTGAGATTCACCCAAACGATGCCCAAGGGCATATCTTGCACAATATGGAATTGCTATGGCAAAAGTATTTTCCGTCACAGTGCGTGATTGTACGTCCTACAGGGATTTATGGGGCTTCTATTGATCGCCTAAAACGAATGGCTGAGCACACGCAAACCTATCCAAATATTCACTATAGTAACCGTATTCATATTGATGATTTAGCAAGGTTTTTGGCATTTTTAGCTGATTTTGAAAAACCCCATAAAAGTTATCTTGTTGCTAATAATGCACCTGTACCTTTGCATGAAGTCTTACTGTGGTTTCAAAGTCAGTTAGATTTACCGCTACTTACCTTAGATTCAGCTCATGTGTCAGGCAAAAAAATTTATGCGAAACATTTGTTTGAGACGGGTTTTCAACTTGAGCATCCAATTTGCTTTAATGACTATTTATTATGTTTAAATGCTCATGGTACAAATTAAAATTTAGACTAAACTTTAAATAACAACAGAAATACCTGATGAGGCAGTTAAATTGCCGATAAAGATAAAAAGGTTAAAAGTGAAAAAATTTTGTTTAGCTCTCTTTTTGAGTGTAACGTCAGTTACGAGTTGGGCTGGGGATCAGGTGTGGTGTGCATATGATCCAGCGGGTACCCAAGGGGATATTACGCGTCGACTAAATGACATTCGTTTATATGCTCAGCAATATCAGGTTAAATTCAAAGTCGTTAGTTATCAAAAAGAGCAGCAAGCCATTCAAGCCTTTGATGAGGGTAAATGCTCAGGCTTAGCAGCCAGTAACTTTAATACTTATCAGTATAATCATTTTATGGGTAGTACCTCAGGTATTGGTCTTATACCCAATAACCGGACTGCACGAAATCTATTGCAGCTTTTAAATCATCCTACAATTGAGAAAAGATTAATTAATAAAGACTATGAAGCAGTTGGTATGATTCCGGTTGGAACTGCAAATATGGTCATGAAAACCAAAAAAATATCAAAAGTGGCACAGCTTAGAGGTCAAAGAATTGGAGTTCTGGCCAATAACCCGCCACAACAAGCTTTGGTGAGAAGTGTAGGTGCGCAGCCAGTATATGTTGATTTATCGAATGCGATTGCGCAGTTTCGACAAAATAAAATCGATATTATGCCAGCGCCTGTTTATGGTCTTTTGCCTTATAACCTACAGAAAGATTTTGGGCCAGATACTCAGGTGATTAATTTTCCTTTGGCGTATTTCGGGGTAAATATAATTATTAAACCACAAGCTTATCCAGCCAATTTTGGACGGAAAATTCGGGCTTGGTTTGTCCAAAATAGTCAATTATTAACGAATCGAGCTATACAATGGGAAAACCATTTACCAGCCTATTATTGGGTTGACGTTTCTTTTTACGAAAAGCAGAGCTATGACATTATGGTGGCAAAAATACGCAATCAATATGTTCGCTCCGGTTATTACGATGCCTACTTTGTGGAGCTAATGAAACGCTTACGTTGTATTGATGATCCGCGTTACTTTGAATGTCCAATGAGTAGATAAAATAAAAGGCAACTTAAGTTGCCTTTTATTTTGCATGAAGACTTTAAGCTTTTTTACGTTTTAAACGGCGTTTGGCTTGCTGAGAAGCCATTGCTTCAAGAGCTTCTTTTAACTCTTCATCAGTAAAGGTTGTGATGTGTTGCAACATTTGTAATGTTACTTCATCAAGCACCAACTGTGCGCCTGCTGCCATCTGACGGAAATTATCATCAAACTCAATTTGGCCTTGGTCATTCGTTCGAATGTAGTTTTGTTGAGTTAAAACTTTGATAAAGCTTTGGAACAATGCTTTGTCAAAGAATTCAGGAGAGTTAAATTCATAAAGAACTGATAAACGTTGGCCTAATAAATGACTTAATTCTTCAACTTGTTTTGCTGAAATATTGCCTGAACCACGCTGAGTGATTAAAGCTAAAGTCATGTAATAACGTTCAAGGCTTTGTTTAACAGGTGTTGCTAATACAACAAGCTGATTATGCTCTTCAGTATTTGGTGCAGAGCTAATTAAATTGCCTTCGTCATCTTGTTGAATAAGATTTGATTGAACCAATGCATCTGCATATTGCTCAATCTGTTCTTTAAGTTCGCTACTTTTCCATTTAAGGAATAGTTCGGCTTTTAAGAATGGATAAAGTGTATAGATAACATTGCTTAAATCAGCACGGCTAATTTTCCCGTTATGTTCAACAAGAGATGCAATCAATGAAGGTAAAACGAATGCATGCAAAATGTTATTGCGGAAATAGGTGAGGAGAACCGCTTGGTTATCTTCAATCGCAATAATGTCACCAAGGGCATGCTGTACGCGCTTAATCAATTTAAGCTTTAAGCCATAAGCAATAATTTCCTTACCAGATAGCGGCGTCACTTCTGTGCGCTGATCGTAAGGGAAATTTGATGCTAAATTGCGGTAAGCTTCAAGCTGCTTAATACAGATTTCTTCATCAAGTGTATGCTTTGGTGTTGCAAGCAAGATAATTGAAAGTAAAGAAACCGGATTAATCACTACCGCACGGTTAATATTTTCTAAAATCGCATTTGCAGAACTGTTTACTGCCTCTGAAACAGCAGGTGGCACTGGGTCATCGTTCTTTTCAATATAAACGTTCTCAGCATTATGCTGTTTAAGCAAGTCATCTAGAAAAACAGGTTCACCAAAGTTAACGTGTACTTTACCGAAAATACGTTCAATTTTTCGGAGTGTTTTTAAAATACCAAAAATAGACTCGGCTTCTTTTGGCTTACCTTGCATTTCGCCTACATAGGTTGAACCTTCCATAAGACGCTCATAACCAATGTAAGTTGGCACAAATACAATCGGCTTGGCACGGCCACGTAAATGACTATGGACTGTCATTGCGAGCATGCCGGTTTTCGGTGGTAATAAGCGGCCTGTGCGCGAACGTCCACCTTCAATAAAGTATTCAAGTGGTGTGTTGCGAGAAAGAATACTATATAAATATTCTTTAAATACAGAAGTATAGAGACCATTACCACGGAAAGAGCGGCGAATAAAGAAGGCACCGCCACCACGTAAAAGCTGACCAACGAAAGGTAAGTTTAGGTTGTCGCCCGCAGCAATATACGGAACCATCAAGCCACGTTTATAAATCACATAAGACAGTAGTAAGTAGTCAATGTGGCTACGGTGACATGGTGTGTAAACAATTTCATAGTCTTTTGCAAGCTCTCGGACAGTACTGAAGTTATGAACTTCTACGCCGTCATAAAGCTGAGTCCATAGACGTGTTAACGCCAAATCTGCAAAACGTACTGCTGAGTGAGAATAATCAGATACGATTTCATTCACATAACCAATCGCACGACGCTCTGCTTCAAGCATGCTGATTTTACCGCGAATACTTTCGCGTCGAATGGCTTCTTGAACATCACGAGACTTTAATACCGACTGCATGACATTGCGGCGGTCAGATAAGTCAGGGCCTAAAACAACTTCGCGTTGGCGATCAAGGTAGTCATTTAAAGTGCTAACAATATAAGTTGCTGGTGAAAGGTTTGGATAATGCTTCTGAGCATATTCAACGAGGTCACGTAAAGACTGTGGTTCATGGAATTCCAAATAAGATTGGCGACCATGCAAACCAATATTCACAAGCTGTTTAACTGTACTTGGTGTTGCCCATGTATCTGAGAATAACAACTTAAACCAAGAGTCTTCTTTATCTGGAGAACGACCCCATAAAACGGTTACCGGAACCAGTTCTATGTCGAGTTCAGGATTTGCTTGTAAAACTTCGATTAGTTTAATTAAACGTGGCGGAAAAGCATGAGGAGGGGGATTCAGTAGGTTATTTTCATCATTGTGTTGTAAAAATAAAACTGAAGCTTTTTCCTGATGAGTACCGATGACTAATGGATCTAGCGCTGGCTTTAAATTTAAGCGGCGAGTTTCCCCATCCACCACTAAAGCATTACTGCGAGAATGATTTTGCAAGACATAGCACACTACTTTTTGGCGCTCGGTCTTCGCTTCTGTTTCTGTTGTTGATACTGGTTCAGTAGGAACTTCCCCAAGAACATGTGGTGTTACCACGAGGTCAAGTAGTTTACTCGAAAGCCGACGATACATTTGACCAAACCCACTCTTGGACATAAGAACTCCTACTTCTTAAAGACAAATCCCGGCACCAAAGGCAGAGGGTAAATATTTTGCGGTATTTATTAAAAAAAACAATATGCTATTTTCTGATAAATTATAATTCTTTTGGCATTTTTTATCGTTAAAAATCGTATTTTTAGCTGTTTTAAAGGCAATGTTTGTCAGAAGTTGACTGATTGTTCCATGTACAAATAGTTTTTTATGGCACAATAGATTCTACACATCTGTCCTTTAATACCAATTTTGCCTGCAATATGAAGGTATCTCTCATGAATGCGTTAACCCAAGAACTGGTTGAGCTGCTCACTTTAGAAAAGCTTGAAGAAAATATTTACCGTGGAATTAGCCGTAATTTGGTCGGTAAACGTGTTTTTGGAGGTCAGGTTCTCGGTCAAGCATTACGTGCTGCTTCTTACACAACTGATCGTCCTGCGCATTCTCTGCATGCCTACTTTTTATATGGTGGTGATATTAATGCTCCAATCATCTATGAAGTAGACCGTTTGCGTGATGGCAAAAGCTTTGTCAGCCGTCAAGTTCGGGCAATTCAGCATGGACGAGTTATTTTCTCGGCAATGGTGTCTTTTGCTAACCCTGAAGAAGGCTTGAACTATCAGCATCCAGAACCAGATTACCCAGCTCCTGAAGCGCTAAAATCGGAAAGTGAGCTGAAAGAAGGTATCCTGAATTTTGTACCGGAAAATGTTCGTGCAAGTTTTATGCGTGAGCGTCATGTTGAAATCCGTCCGATTGATCCAGTCAATCCATTTCAACCACAACCGGAAGCGCCTTTTAATGCGCACTATATCCGTACCCATGACCGTATTCCAAAACAGCTAGATGATATTTCATTGCATCAAGCAATTGTAGCGTTTTACTCAGACTTTACTTTGATGACAACAGCTTTAAGACCACATGGCTTAAGTTATATTTCTCCAAGTTTGCAATGTGCCAGTATTGATCATGCGATTTATTTCCATCGCCCACTTCGTGCTGATGAATGGATGCTCTATGACATGGAAGCTACAGTTAGTGCGGCTTCTCGTGGTTTAAACTTTGGCCGTATGTGGCAAAATGGCCAACTCGTATGTAGTACGGTGCAAGAGGGTTTGATGCGTTTACGGGAAATTGAAACTCAATAAATAACGATGAGCCATCTGAAAAGATGGCTTTTTTATTTTTAATTGAAACGATGTGACAAAAAATTGCTCGAATGAAAAGCAAGCTCATGTCATATTTACAAAAGGATTGCCTACTGAAAAAAATAATGTTGATATGAACTTAAATACACAAATTCTGATTGCTGCCATTTTAGGTTTAGCCTTTGGCTTCCTACTTACCATGTATCCGGACACTGCTTTTGTAAAGCACAGTTTATATGGATTAGGCATATTAAGTAGTGTTTTTATTGGGCTACTTAAAATGTTGTTGGTGCCATTAATTTTTAGCTCCATTGTGGTTGGAGTTTCAAATTTGCAGGCAGGTGGACAATTAGGCCCAGTTTGGAAAATCACATTCTTGTGTTGTATCACCACCACCACCTTGGCCTTAATTTTAGGTATTAGCTGTGCTCATTTGTTTGAGGTCGGGCGAGGTGTAGATATTTCAATTTTTCAGGCATCTATGCAAAGCTATCAAACACCAGATAGTTTAAACCCGGCAACTTTCTTCACTAATTTTATTCAAAATACTTTAATTAACCCATTTAAAGCTTTTAGTGACGGAAATGTTTTAGCTGTCGTCGTGTTTGCTCTATTTGTGGGTGTTGCTTTAGTTCATGGTGGCGAACGTTTTAAAAGTATTCGGGTATTGAGTCATCAGTTTTTTGAAATGATGATGATGCTAGTAGGCTGGGTAATGAAATTGGCGCCGTTAGGTATTTTTGCCTTACTCGCTAAATTAATGGCTACCGAAGACATTTCAGTATTAAGCCGATTGGCGGAGTTTGCTGCTGTGGTAACAGGTACTACTATTTTTCATGGCGCTGTTGTTTTACCGCTACTGCTTTGGATTTTTGGTCGTATGAGCCCTTGGACTTTCTTCAAAGGCACACGTACAGCTTTAATTACCGCATTTGCAACGAGCTCTAGCTCTGCCACTATGCCGCTGAGTATGAAATGCGCACAGGAAAACTTAGGTGTTCGTCCTCAAACTGCAGGTTTTGTGATTCCATTGGGTACACAGCTCAACATGGATGGTACAGCTTTATATGAAGCTGCTGCCGCGCTCTTTGTGGCAAATCTAGTTGGACTAGACTTAAACCTGACACAACAAATTGTAGTGTGCCTAACCGCAATGATCGCATCACTTGGAGCACCAGGAATTCCAAGTGCGGGTATGGTTACCATGATTATGGTATTACAGTCTGTGGGTTTACCTGCCGAAGCAATTGCGATTTTACTTCCAATCGATCGTTTACTCGATACGGTAAGAACGGTTGTAAATGTGCAGGGAGATATGATGATTAGTGTGGTAGTAGATCGATATACCAAAGATAAAGATATCAGTATCTAATCTCTAAATAAAAAAGCAGGATTTATATCCTGCTTTTTTATTTTAAGCTGCTTGTAATTCAGCTCTTTTGGCTGCTGGCGACTGCGATAAATAACTTACCGCATCTTCAGTGCTACCTTCTTTAACTGGATCATACCACGGCATGAGATAGTCAATTTGCTGAGCAATAAGCCAGATTGGGTTTGGTAAAACCTGATTATCTTTTCGGCTAATTTTATACCATTCTAGAGCAACCCAAGCTGGGAAAAATCTTGATTTGGCAGCATCAGCAAAACGTGGATCTTGCTTCATAATATGTGCAGCGCCGTCTACCCATAGTCCTAACACAAGCACAATTACTGCAAGACTTAAATAATAGCGCGGCATATAACCGCCTCCTAAATGGCGATATAAATCGAAAGCAACCGTGCGGTGTTCAATTTCTTCTGAACCATGCCATTTTACCAAGTCTACCATTTCTGGATCTGCGCCTAACTCTTCCCAGCGTTTGTTATAAAGCGCATATTTACCTAGGACACATGTCATGTGCTCAACTGTCGCGATAACACCTAAACGGAATAAATCCCATTGCTCTTGCAAGAATTGCGGAACTTCTTTGTCAAAAGGCTTATCTGCCAAAGCAGTAGTAAATAGATAATTCATAATGTCCAGATTTCTCTGGATATCAATATTGCGTGCACTTAAATATTCTTTATTGGCAGAAGTGTGTGCGTTTGCATGCATTGCTTCTTGGCGAATAAATGCTTGTACATCCTGTTTAAGTTTTTCATCAGTAATACGAGGTAAAACCTTGTTATAGAGCCGGCAAAACCAGAACTCTCCAGCAGGCAAGATATTGTTAATTTCATTAATAAAATAACTTGCAAACGGTTGGTTTGGAATCCAGTCTACAGGGGTATCTTTCCAGTCAAATTTTACCTTGCGTGGAAGAATTTTATAATCAATAGAAGAACCTAAAGCCTTATTCTTCAAAAAAGATAGCAATTTCATCATTTAGTCCTGATTTTTAACTCGATGAAGTTATGATGAGTATAAAAAAAGCCCCTACATTTGTGTTTAGCAATAGGGGCCAATTGAATATAAATTTAATGAAGAAATTGTATCTGTTTTGACGATTTACTCTTCTGCATCCTCATCGCTCGCTTCTGGGATTGTATCAACGTCAAATTCTGGCTGTTGTTCAAGCGTAAAGTGCAGACGTCCAGCCATCACACTTGCTAGCTCTTCTAAACCTAGTTTGTTTAATGAAGAAAAAAGCTGAATCGAGAAATCAAGCTTCATTTTTTTCAGTTGTTGTTTAACTTCAAGCAATACTTTGTTCGCTGGACCGCGGTTCAGTTTGTCTGCTTTGGTTAAAAGAATATGAACAAATAAATGGCGTGAATAAGCCCACTCTAGCATCATCATGTCAAAGTGCTGTAAAGGGTGGCGAATATCCATGAGTAAAACCAAACCTTGTAAGCTTTTACGATGGATTAGATAGTTTTCTAATTCTTTTTGCCATACACGTTTCATATCTTCCGGTACGGCTGCATAACCATAACCAGGAAGGTCAACTAAGCGTTGATCTGGGTTACCTAGGCTGAAAAAGTTAATCATTTGCGTGCGCCCAGGTTTTTTGGAGGCACGTGCAAGCTGTTTCTGGTTTGTTAATGCATTAATTGCGCTAGATTTTCCTGCATTTGAACGTCCGGCAAACGCAATCTCGTAGCCACTATCTTCAACACATAGTGCCAATTTCGGAGCACTCATTAAAAATTCAGCTTGGCGTAACCAGTTTAGAGATTGCACAGCATAGGCTGTAATCGCTGGATCCGGTTTCTTTTCATAACTGATCTTTTGCTTGGGTGCGAGTCTGGCTTTGGTGTCTTTCGATTTTTCACTACGACGCATAAAAAATAACTTTTTAAATGAGAGGGCTCGCGCCTAGTATAAAGGAGCTTGGTTATTCTTGCTAATTTTCAGTAAGCTTGCTTAAAAAGATAAATAGAATTACGGGCTCTAGAGTTGTAAAAAGGCGATAGGGGAGTGATCTGAAGCAGATTTTGGCTGTTGTAAAACTTCACCCAACGTATATTGATCTAAACTTTGATAAAAGCTTTCCAAAGCTTGATCAAGAATACCTTTCAAACCGCAATGGGAGCGTAAAACACAAGGTGGTGTATTGCATTCAACAATTTGGTGGTCACCTTGTAAAATTCGGACAATTGTTCCAAGTTTTAAATCTAAAGCTTTTGGATTTAATCGAATTCCACCACCTTTGCCGCGAATGGTAATAATCCACTCTTGTTTACCCATAAAATGGACAACCTTCACAAGATGATTTTGCGAAACATATAAATCTTGAGCGATTTCTGCAATCGTGTACGGCGCATCACTTGGACGAGCGACATACATTAATATTCGCAAAGCATAATCGGTAAATTTATTAAGTTGCATGATCACCAAAAACTAAAGGTTAGGAGGTTGATCATCTTAGCCTGAAAGTCTAAAGAATAAAACTTTCAGGCTAGAGCTTTTTAAGTTACAGCGTTAAAGGAGCTGAAACTTGTACTTGATCACCAACTCTATAGTGCTCAAGCAAAATGTTTGAAACAGAGAACTCTGTATGGTCTTCTTCTGGTTGAACATCAAAATGATAAGTATTGTCCTCTTGAGCCTCTGTGAACTTAAATGCTTTTGGTTGTTCAAGCTGTTGGTTAGGTACTTGAACTTTTACAGAAATAAAAGCATTTGCTGGGCTGGTGAGTACATCTTCATGATCAGTTGCCTTTAAAGTAAAGCGTTTGCCAGACTCAAGTGGGTCAATTTGCGTAATTTCAAATGAACGCCAGCCAGCCCATCCACCTTTCAAGCTTTCAAGTTGTTCATATTTTTGTTTTTCAACACCAATTAAGATATCTGCCAACTGTAAGTAAGCTTGTTTCCACGCTTCAATGAGTTCTGATTCAAATGGAACATTTAAAACTTCACTAATTGAATGAAGCAAGTTGTCGCCCACAATTGCATATTGATCTGGCTGAATATCTAAACTGACATGCTTAGTGGTAATGCGTTCAACCGCTTTGGCAAGCACCGTAGGATTCTCAATATTTTCAGCATACGCGAGTACAGCTGCTGCAAGAGCACGAGGTTGGCGCAGGCTGGTCTGATCATCAAGATTAAAAACATTTTTTAATTCTGGGTTGTTATTCAACATACGCTTATAGAAGTATGTAGTTAGAGTAACACCATGTTCACGCAATACAGGTACAGTAGATTTAACGAGTTCAATTTGTTGTGGAGTCATGGCTAGACCTTAATTATCTGGCTATATAAGATGTATTTAAAATACATCTTTAAAATAGTTGTAGCAATAGCTTTTTAATAAAAACCTTAAAAAATTTAAGGGATATAAAATCCCTTAAATTAATATACTGATTTAAAAATAAATTTTATTTTCCAAATAATGAGCCGAGTAGTCCCCGTACTAATTTTTGGCCAGTACTACCACCTAAGCTGCGAGCGGCACTTTTTGCAAAAGTTCCGACAATATCTTGAGTAAGTTTAGCTCTTTCACGCGCCGCACGTTCCTCTTCTTTTTGCTGTTCACGTGCTAGACGCTCTTGTTCTTTGGCTTGTTGTTTCGCTAAGGTTTCCTGTTCTTTCGCTTGCTGTTTTGCGAGTTCTGCATCTTGTTTTTGCTGTTCCCGTTCAGCCACTTTGTTTTGGAGCATTTCATAGGCACTATCACGATCTACAGCTTGTTCATAAACCCCGGCAATAATACTTTGCGAAATTAAGGTCTGACGCTCTTCTGGAGTGATAGGCGTAAATGAAGAGTAAGGAGGCATAACCCAACCACGTTCTACAATTTGAGGTGTACCTTGTTCATCTAGACAACTAATCAGTGCTTCACCTACACCGAGCTCGGTAATTGCTTCATCTACTTTAAAATCGGGATTAGAGCGGAATGTGTCTGCTGCTGTTTTTACTGCTTTTTGATCTTTAGGAGTAAAGGCACGTAAAGCGTGTTGTACACGGTTGCCGAGTTGCCCTAAAACACTTTCTGGTAAGTCGAGCGGGTTTTGGGTAATAAAATAAATTCCCACACCTTTAGAACGAATTAAACGTACAACTTGTTCAATTTTTTCTTGTAAAGCTTGACTGGCGTTGTCGAATAACAGGTGAGCTTCATCAAAGAAAAACACGAGTTTAGGTTTATCCATATCACCAACTTCTGGAAGCTGTTCAAATAATTCTGAAAGCATCCATAACAGGAAAGTAGCATATAGCTTAGGTGTATTCATGAGCTTGTCAGCCGCAAGAATATTGATATAACCATGCCCATTTGCGTCGGTTTGTATAAAGTCCAGAATATTTAAAGCTGGCTCTCCAAAAAACTGCTCTCCACCTTGGTCGGCAAGAGCAAGAAGATTGCGTTGAATAGCGCCTAAGCTGGCTGGAGATAAGTTGCCATATTCGGCTTTAAACTCAGCTGCATGTTCACTTACAAAAGTGATCATGGCTTTTAAATCTTTAAAGTCGACCAGAAGTAACCCTTGGTCGTCTGCGATACGGAATACGGCAGATAAAACACCTTCTTGGGTGTCATTTAAGTTGAGTATACGTGCTAATAAAATTGGCCCAATTTCAGAAATAGTGGTTCGAATAGGGTGGCCTTGCTGGCCAAATAAATCCCAGAAAACAACTGGATTGGCTGCAAATGGAACACTGTCGATCTGTAAAAGCTTTAAGCGTTCATTAAATTTATCCGAAGCTTCACCAGCTTTTGCGAGACTCGAAACATCACCTTTTGCGTCGGCAAGAAAGACGGGAACGCCGATTCGAGAAAAACTCTCTGCGAGCACCTTTAGGGTGACTGTTTTACCTGTACCGGTCGCACCTGCAATCAGGCCGTGCCGGTTGGCAAATTGGGAAAGTAAAACAATTTCTTTTGATGTGTCGTTAATATTTTTTGCAATAACAATCGGTGTACCCATATATTTTTATCCCTTAGTGTGAGCCACTATTGATGTTGTCGTTTTACATTTGTTTCAAAGCATTTTCGATATCTTGAATTAAATCTTGTGGATCTTCTAGCCCTATACAGAAGCGAACCAACAAACCTTGTTGTAAATGTGTATTTTCAAGTTTTCTCATCATTTTTAAATCATAAAGCATGACGAGACTCACAGGTCCTCCCCAACTAAAACCAATTTTGAATAGCTTAAGAGCATCACAAAAACGGCGTACTGCTGAAATATCATAATCAGATTTGAATACAACACTCACTAAGCCTGCACTTTTACCTGTTGAGCAAATTTCTTGCCAGTATTGATGACCAGGTGCAGCTTTATCACTTGGATGTAGAACTTGTGCAAACTGAGGTTGCTCTTTTAACCATGTCAGTAGGGTTTTAGCATTATTTGATTGTTGCTCATACCTTAATGACATATGCGCAAGACTGCGTTGAATTTGGGCGGTATCATCACCAGATACCGAAATCCCTAAAATGGCATGCATTCGGAACAAACGGTGATGTAACTTCTCATCACGAGTTACCACACTTCCCATTAAAATATCGCCACCACCACTTGGATATTTGGTAAGCGCATGAATGGTTAAATCCACTGATAAATGCTCATCGGAAAAATCAAAAGCATTAAAGGCGAGGCCAGCTCCCCAAGTATTATCTAGTGCAGTTAAAACGCCATGTGCTTTTGCTTTTTTTACTAGCGCTTTGAGATCTGGAAATTCAAGAGTGACAGAACCTGCTGCTTCTAACCATAGCAACTTGGTTTTATCAGAAGGCTGGAAACTTGAGACATCGATCGGGTTATAAACTTGAACATTAATTCCATATTGATCTTTTAAGTAGTTTAGGTGTTCCAGATTCGGACCATATATGTTGTCTGGCACCCAAACTTCATCACCTGTTGCTAGCACAGCAGAATTTACGAGATTAATCGCAGATAACCCGCTTGGAGCAAGTAGGCAGTATAAACCACCCTCAACTTGAGCAATATTATCGCCTAGTGTGAATGTCGTAGGCGTACCGTGGGTGCCATAACTATAGTCATAAGGATCGGTCCAATGACGGTCAAAAAGGTGCGAAGTTGATTTAAAAATAATAGTTGATGCACGAAATAAGGGAGGTTGCACGGTTTCAATAAATTGAGGTGCTTTTCGTGGTGCATGAATGAGTTGGGTTTGGAAATTGTTATGCTTTTTCATGGGGCGCTATACTTTACATAATGAGATTAGATTAAGAGAAAACTTACTTAACTGCTAGATTTTTGATTATTTCTAAGATGTTTCGTTACTAGTGTAACATTCATTAAAACTTGGCTTTATTTTTGCAAAGATCAAACCAACATTCTAACAACAATAGGTTTAAGCGCATGAAGTCGCATTTACGTGTTCACTATTTTCAACATATTGCTGGCGAAGGTTTTGGAAGCTGCTATTCATTCTTAAAAGCACACCATGCAACGATAACAGCTACAGAGTTTTTTGCACTTCCAGTTGATCTCCCTTTGGAAATAGAAGCATTGCCACATATTGAAGATGTGGATTTGCTACTTATTATGGGGGGAACTATGAGTGTAAATGATGAGGCAAATTATCCATGGTTAAAAATAGAAAAAAGATGGATACGTCGTTATTTGGCGGCGGGAAAGCCTGCGATAGGACTTTGTCTCGGAGGCCAACTTATTGCCAATGCACTAGGAGCCGCCGTTAGTAGAAACCGTTATCAAGAATTGGGATGGTCGACCGTACAAAGGGTGCCGAATTTACCTAAAGAAAGCTTTTTATTACCAGAAAAAATAAATGTAATGCAGTGGCATAGTGAAACTTTTGAGATTCCTAAAGGTGCGATTCATTTAGCAGAGAACTCAGTTTGTCGTAACCAGATGTACCAAATTGGTTCAAATGTTCTTGGTTTTCAATTTCATCCAGAAATGACACCGAAGGTATTAAATCTTCTTTTAGAGAACGAACAAGAGCTTTCTATTTTTAAAGGTGAGTATGTTCAATCTTTAGATGAACTACATCATTGCGACATCCAAAAGTTTGAACAAGGCAATCAACTTTTAAACAGGGCAATAGAGTTCGTGGTCAATCAATAAAAATATAGAGTTGATGAGAAAAAGGATGAATTGAGCAGAAAATAGAAAAAGAGAATTGCATAAGACTTAAACAATCGTTATAATAAGCGACCCTCAAGAAGAGGGCATTTACTGCGAAGAAAGTAGTAAATGTGCATTACAGTCGTGGCATCGATCACGACCTTGGTGATTATCACTGCCTTTGACACTTACCAGATAGGTGAGATGCGTCAAAGGTGATTCTTTATATATTTGGCTTGGAGTTTACTGGTATGTCTAACCAGAGAATTCGTATCCGTCTTAAGTCTTTTGATCATCGTCTGATTGATCAATCTGCTCAAGAGATCGTAGAAACCGCTAAGCGTACCGGCGCACAAGTGTGTGGTCCAATTCCGATGCCTACTCGCATCGAACGCTTCAACGTTCTTACTTCACCGCACGTTAACAAAGATGCGCGTGACCAGTACGAAATCCGCACCTACAAACGTTTGATCGACATCGTTCAACCTACAGATAAAACTGTTGATGCATTGATGAAGTTAGATCTTGCAGCTGGTGTTGATGTTCAGATCGCTTTGGGTTAAGGCTTTCGGTTAATTAACGATTAGTTAATTAGGCCGCTTTTTTAGAGGTTTATGCACATGGCTATTGGTTTAGTCGGTCGCAAATGTGGTATGACTCGCATCTTTACAGATGCTGGTGTTTCTGTACCTGTTACAGTCATCGAAGTCGATCCAAACCGCATTACGCAAATCAAAACACTTGAAACTGATGGTTATCAAGCTGTTCAAGTAACTACTGGTGAACGTCGCGAGTCTCGCGTAACTAACGCTCAAAAAGGTCACTTCGCTAAAGCGGGTGTTGCTGCTGGTCGTTTAGTTAAAGAGTTTCGTGTTACTGAAGCTGAGCTTGAAGGCCGTGAAGTTGGCGGTACTATTGGCGTTGATTTGTTCACAGTTGGTCAAATTGTTGACGTAACTGGTCAATCAAAAGGTAAAGGTTTCCAAGGTGGTGTTAAACGTTGGAATTTCCGTACCCAAGATGCTACTCACGGTAACTCTGTTTCTCACCGTGTTTTAGGTTCTACAGGTCAAAACCAAACTCCTGGACGCGTGTTCAAAGGCAAAAAAATGGCTGGTCACTTAGGTGATGAACGCGTAACAGTACAAGGTCTTGAAATCGTATCTGTTGACACTGAACGTTCAGTTTTGGTTGTTAAGGGTGCAATTCCTGGTGCAACTGGCGGTGACGTTATCGTACGTCCTACCATCAAGGCCTGAGGGGAAATACCGTGAATTTAAAAACTGTTTCCGGCTCTGCTGTTGAATTGTCTGAAGTAGCTTTCGGACGTGAATTTAACGAAGCTCTTGTACACCAAGTTGTTACTGCTTACTTAGCAGGTGGTCGTCAAGGTACTCGTGCTCACAAATCACGTGCAGACGTTTCTGGCGGTGGTAAAAAACCATTCCGTCAAAAAGGTACTGGTCGCGCTCGTGCGGGTTCTATTCGTAGCCCAATCTGGGTTGGTGGTGGTAAAACTTTTGCTGCTCGTCCACAAGATTGGTCTCAAAAAGTAAACCGTAAAATGTATCGCGGTGCAATGCAATGTATCTTAGCTGAACTTGTTCGCCAAGATCGCCTTGTTTTAGTTGAAGAGTTCGCTGTTGCTGCTCCAAAAACTAAAGAATTGCTTGCAAAACTTAACGATTTAAATGCAGCTCGTGCTTTGATCGTTACAGATGCTGTAGATGAGAACTTATATCTTGCAGCGCGCAACCTTCCACACGTTGATGTGGTAGATGCAACTGCAATCGATCCTGTAAGCTTGATCGCGTTTGATAAAGTTGTGATGTCTGTAGCTGCTGCTAAGAAAATTGAGGTAGAACTCGGATGAACAACGAACGTATCTATCAAGTCCTAAAAGGACCAGTCTTCTCAGAAAAGGCACAAGTTTTAGGTGATACTGCTGGTGTTCAAGTATTTAAAGTAGATATCAACGCTACTAAACTTGAAATCAAAAAAGCAGTTGAAAAACTTTTTGGTGTAGAAGTTGTTAAAGTTAACACAACTATTACTAAAGGTAAGACTAAGCGCTTTGGTCGTACATTAGGACGTCGTTCTGATGTTAAAAAAGCATACGTCACCCTGAAAGCCGGCCAAGATGTTGAAATGGCTGACTTGGGCGATACCGCTGAAAGCGCAGCGGAATAAGGACGAAAATTATGCCGATTCAAAAATGTAAGCCAACGTCTCCAGGACGTCGCTTTGTAGAGAAAGTGGTTCATGACCATCTTCACAAAGGCGCGCCTTATGCACCGTTGGTAGAAGCAAAAAAACGTACTGGTGGTCGTAATAACAACGGTCACATTACTACTCGTCACGTTGGTGGTGGTCATAAGCAACATTACCGTATCGTTGACTTTAAACGTAACAAAGATGGCGTACCTGCTGTTGTAGAACGTATTGAATACGATCCAAACCGTACAGCGCATATTGCATTATTGAAATATGCTGACGGTGAGCGTCGTTATATCATTGCGCCTAAAGGCTTACGTGCTGGTGATAAAGTACAATCTGGTAACGATGCTCCAATTCGTCCAGGTAACTGTTTACCACTTCGTAACATGCCAATCGGTTCTACACTTCATAACGTTGAACTTAAAATCGGTAAAGGTGCTCAATTAGCACGTTCTGCTGGTGCTTCAGTTCAATTGTTGGGTCGTGATGGTTCTTACGCAATCATTCGTCTTCGTTCAGGCGAAATGCGTAAAGTACACGTTGAATGCCGCGCTGTAATTGGTGAAGTTTCTAACCAAGAAAACAACCTTCGCTCATTAGGTAAAGCTGGTGCTGCACGCTGGCGTGGTGTTCGTCCTACCGTACGTGGTATGGCGATGAACCCGATTGATCACCCACACGGTGGTGGTGAAGGGCGTAACAAAGGTATTCAACCTGTAAGCCCATGGGGTCAAAAAGCTAAAGGGTACAAGACACGTACCAACAAGCGTACGACTAAGATGATTATTCGCGACCGTCGCGTCAAGTAAAGGAATCTGACTAATGCCTCGTTCTCTGAAAAAAGGCCCATTCGTCGATGCGCACTTGTTCGCTAAGGTTGAAGCGGCTGTTGCTAGTAACTCTCGCAAGCCGATCAAAACTTGGTCTCGTCGTTCGATGATCCTTCCAGACTTTGTTGGTTTAACAATTTCTGTTCACAATGGCCGTAACCACGTTCCAGTAATTGTTACTGAGCATATGGTTGGTCATAAACTCGGTGAATTCGCGCCAACTCGTACCTATCGTGGTCACGGTGTTGACAAGAAGTCTAAACGTTAATAGGTGTCATGATGGAAGTAACTGCTAAATTACGCGGTGCCGCTATCTCGGCACAAAAAGCACGTTTGGTTGCGGACTTAATCCGTGGCAAGTCTGTTGCACATGCTTTAAACATCTTGAACTTCAGCAACAAAAAAGCTGCAGTTTTAGTTAAAAAAGCATTGGAATCTGCAATTGCAAACGCTGAACACAATAACAGTTTAGATGTTGACGACCTTAAAGTTTCTACGATTTACGTTGACGAAGGCATGAGCCTTAAACGTATTATGCCACGTGCTAAAGGCCGTGCAGATCGTATTACTAAGCGTACTTGTCACATCACCGTTAAGGTAGGGGTTTGATATGGGTCAGAAGGTTCATCCAATCGGTATCCGCCTAGGTGTTGTGAAACGTCATAACGCTAACTGGTATGCGAATCCGAAACAATACGCTGAATACTTGCTTAAAGATCTTCAAGTTCGTGAGTTTTTAACTAAAAAACTTAAGAATGCGATGGTTAGCAATATTCTTATCGAACGTCCATCAGGTGCTGCTAAAGTAACAATTAGCACAGCTCGTCCTGGTATCGTAATCGGTAAAAAAGGCGAAGACATTGAAAAATTACAGCGCGAACTTACCAACATCATGGGTGTTCCAGCGCAAGTAAGCATCAACGAAATTGATCGCCCAGACTTGGACGCGCGTTTAGTTGCTGAAGCAATCGCTTCTCAATTAGAAAAACGTGTAATGTTCCGTCGTGCTATGAAGCGTGCGGTTCAAAACACTATGCGTGCTGGTGCTAAAGGTATCAAAGTTGAAGTTTCTGGCCGTTTAGGTGGTGCAGAGATCGCTCGTACAGAATGGTATCGTGAAGGTCGTGTACCTTTGCACACTCTTCGTGCGGACATCGACTATGCAACTATGCGTGCTGAAACTACTTACGGTACGATTGGTGTTAAAGTTTGGATTTTCCGTGGTGAGATTTTAGGTGGCATGAAACAAGTCATGAACCCTGCTCCTGCTGAAGAACGTCCAGCTAAACGCGGTCGTGGTCGTGGTGAAGGTCAAGAGCGTCGTGGTCGTCGCGGTGACCGTGCTGCTGACAAGGGAGAATAATCCATGTTGCAACCTAAACGTACCAAATTCCGTAAAGTGCACAAAGGCCGTAACACTGGTCTAGCACATCGTGGTAGTACAGTATCATTTGGTTCGATTGCAATTAAAGCAACTGAGCGTGGTCGTATGACTGCACGTCAGATTGAAGCTGCACGTCGTACCATTAGCCGTCGTATTAAACGTGGTGGTAAAATCTTCATTCGCGTATTCCCGGACAAACCAATTACCGAAAAACCATTAGAAGTTCGTATGGGTAACGGTAAAGGTAACGTGGAATATTGGGTTTGTGAGATCAAACCAGGTAAGATCCTGTACGAAATTGAAGGTGTGAACGAAGACTTGGCACGTGAAGCTTTTGCTTTAGCTGCTGCTAAACTTCCGTTTAAAACCACTATCGTGACTCGGACGGTAATGTAATGAAAACTAAAGATCTACGTGAAAAATCGGTAGAAGAGTTGAAAGCTTTGCTTGATGAGCAACAGCTTAACCAATTCCGTCTTCGTATGGCGAAAGCAACTGGTCAGTTGGGTAAATCGCACGAAGTGCAAGTTGCTCGTAAGACAATTGCTCGTATTAAGACACTCCTTACCGAAAAACAGGGGAACGGACAATGAGTGAAAAAACAGTCCGCACGTTAACCGGCAAAGTAGTAAGCGACAAAATGGACAAATCTATTGTTGTCCTTATCGAACGCCGCGTTCAACACCCGTTGTATGGCAAATCAATTCGCCGTTCAACTAAGTTACACGCTCATGATGAGAACAACGTTGCTAAAATTGGCGATGTTGTAACCATTAAAGAAAGCCGCCCAATTTCTAAAACTAAAGCTTGGACTTTAGTGGAAGTAGTTGAAGCAGCTGCTGAGTAATTCGACGTTCTTGTTGCATCATCGGTCAATTTCGAGTACTCTTTGAGCCTTTCGAAATTGTGACCGGTGATGCTCGGTTTTGGAGTAGGGCAATGATTCAAACCGAAACTATGCTCGACGTAGCAGACAACAGTGGTGCTCGCCGCGTACAATGTATTAAAGTACTTGGTGGTTCACATCGTCGTTATGCTTCTGTTGGCGACATTATTAAAGTTACTGTAAAAGAAGCTATTCCACGCGCACGTGTTAAAAAAGGTGACGTGATGAATGCAGTTGTAGTTCGTACTAAGTTCGGCATTCGTCGTCCAGATGGTTCTGTGATCCGTTTTGATGATAACGCTGCAGTTATTTTGAACAACAACAAAGCTCCGATTGCGACTCGTATCTTCGGACCAGTGACTCGTGAACTTCGTACTGAACAGTTCATGAAAATCATTTCATTGGCTCCTGAAGTTCTATAAGAGGCAATCATGGCTAAGATTAAAAAAGGCGATCAGGTTATCGTGATCGCAGGTAAAGAAAAAGGCAAACAGGGTACTGTTTTGTCTGTTTCTGAAGACCGCGTTAAGGTTGAAGGCCTTAACTTAGTGAAGAAGCATCAAAAGCCGAATCGTGTAACTGGCGCTGAAGGCGGTATCGTTACTCAAGAAGCTTCGCTTCATATCTCAAACGTGGCAATTTTAAATGCTACAACCCAGAAGGCTGACCGTGTTGGTTACCAAGTGATTGATGGCGTGAAAACTCGCGTTTACAAATCAACTGGTGAATCAGTGGCGGTAGCGAAGTAATAGGTTGAAAAGGCAATGGCCAGACTTAAAGCACGTTACAACGACGAACTTAAAGCGAAGTTACAAGAAGAACTTAGCATTAAGAATGTGATGGAAATTCCTCGCATCACAAAAATCACTCTTAACATGGGTGTAGGCGCAGCAGCTACTGATAAGAAATTATTAGACGGCGCTGTAGCTGACATGCAATTAATTGCTGGTCAAAAACCAGTAGTTACTCTTGCACGTAAATCTATCGCTGGTTTCAAAATCCGTGATGGTTGGCCAATTGGTTGTAAAGTTACTTTACGTGGCGACCAAATGTACGAATTCTTGGACCGTTTGATCTCTATCGCAATCCCTCGTATCCGTGACTTCCGTGGTTTCTCAGCGAAATCTTTCGACGGTCGTGGTAACTACTCAATGGGTTTGAAAGAGCAAATCGTTTTCCCTGAAATCGATTTCGACAAGATTGATCGTATTCGTGGTATGGATATTACTATTACTACGACTGCTCGCACCGATGACGAAGGCCGTGCGCTTATGCGTGCATTCGGCTTCCCGTTCAAATAAGAGGTCGATATGGCTAAGAAAGGTATGATTAATCGCGAATTGAAACGCGAAAAAACTGTTGCTAAATACGCTGCAAAACGTGCTGAATTAAAAGCTACTATTGCAAATGTAAATGCGAGCGACGAAGAACGTTTCGAAGCGATGTTAAAGTTACAAGCATTGCCACGTAATGCATCTCCGGTACGTCTTCGTAACCGTTGTGGTTTAACTGGTCGTCCTCATGGTTACTTCCGTAAGTTCGGTTTAAGCCGTAACAAATTACGTGACACAGTAATGCAAGGTGATGTACCAGGCGTTGTTAAGGCAAGCTGGTAAGGAGCGACTAAATGAGTATGCAAGATACCGTTGCCGACATGCTAACACGTGTTCGTAACGCACAAATGGCTAAGAAACAAACTGTTTCTATGCCGTCTTCTAAGTTGAAAGTTGCTATTGCAAACGTACTTCAACAAGAAGGTTATATTTCAAACGTAGAAGTTGCTCAAGAAGAGACAAAATCTACTTTGACTATTACTTTAAAATATTTCGAAGGCAAGCCAGTTATCGAAATGGTTAAGCGCGTAAGCCGTCCAGGCCTTCGCCAATACCGTGGTAAAGATAAACTTCCAAGCGTTAAGCAAGGTTTAGGTATTGCAATTGTTTCTACAAGCAAAGGCATCATGACTGATCGCGCTGCACGTGCTGCGGGCATCGGTGGTGAAGTTATTGCTTTTGTTTCTTAATAGGTGATTCCTCATGTCTCGTGTGGCTAAAGCCCCAGTAACTGTACCAAATGGTGTAACAGTTACTCAGAACGGCCGGCAGGTCGAAGTGAAAGGCAGCAAAGGTACATTGTCTTTCAACCTGCATGCGCTGGTCGAGCTAAAACAGGAAGAAGGTAAACTTCAACTTGCTCCAGCTAAAGAATCGAAAGATGCTTGGATGCAAGCTGGTACTGCTCGCGCTGTATTGAACAACCTTGTTAAAGGTGTTAGCGAAGGCTTCGAACGTAAGTTGCAGCTAGTTGGTGTTGGTTATAAAGCTGCGGTTAAAGGTACAGTTGTAAACCTTAACCTTGGTTACTCACACCCAATTGACTACGCTTTACCTGAAGGTGTAACAGCGGAAACTCCAACTGCTACTGAAATCATTTTGAAATCAGCAAACAAGCAGTTGTTAGGTCAAGTAGCGGCAGAAATCCGTGCATACCGTTCTCCTGAACCATATAAAGGTAAAGGTGTTCGTTATTCGGATGAAGTCATTCTTCGTAAAGAAGCTAAGAAGAAATAAGGCGCGAGGTTCTTATGAACGAAAAGAAACAATCCCGTTTGCGTCGTGCGAAAAGCACACGCTTGCACATCCGTGCATTGGGTGCGACTCGTTTGTGTGTAAACCGCACTCCGCGTCACATCTATGCTCAAGTTATTTCAGCAGATGGTGGCAAAGTTTTAGCGCAAGCTTCAACTTTAGATGCATCTTTACGTAGTGGTACTACTGGTAATATTGAAGCTGCGACGAAAGTTGGTGCTTTAATCGCAGAACGTGCTAAAGCAGCTGGCGTTACTAAAGTTGCATTTGACCGTTCTGGTTTTAAATATCATGGTCGTATCAAAGCCTTGGCTGATGCTGCTCGTGAAGGCGGCTTGGAGTTCTAATCATGGCAAAAGTTGAACAAAACGAAGGTCTCGTTGAAAAGCTGGTTGCCGTTGATCGTGTAGCCAAGGTTGTTAAGGGTGGTCGTATCTTCTCTTTCACAGCATTAACTGTTGTGGGCGATGGTAATGGTCGCGTAGGTTTTGGTCGTGGTAAAGCTCGTGAAGTTCCAGCTGCTATTTCTAAAGCACTTGAAGCTGCACGTCGTAACATGATCACTGTAGACCTTGCTGGTACTACTTTACAACACCCTGTGAATGCTCGTCATGGTGCAAGCCGTGTATACATGCAACCTGCTTCAGAAGGTACTGGCGTAATCGCTGGTGGTGCAATGCGTGCCGTTCTTGAAGCTGCAGGTGTACATAACGTACTTGCTAAATGTTATGGTTCTACTAACGCTGCTAACGTAGTAAACGCAACTTTTAAAGGTTTGCGTGATATGACTTCTCCTGAGAAAGTCGCTGCGAAACGTGGTAAATCAGTAGAAGAAATTCAAGGGTAATCAATCATGAAAACGATTAAAGTTACCCAGACTAAATCTTCTTCACATCGCTTGAAAAATCACAAGCTTTGCTTACAAGGTTTAGGTCTGCGTCGTATTGGTCATACTGTAGAAGTGCAAGATACGCCTTCTAACCGTGGTATGATCAACAAAGTCTACTATATGGTTAGTGTAGAGGAATAAGCCATGACTCTGCGTTTAAATGAGCTTGCACCTGCCGAAGGTGCAAAACGTGAACACCGTCGTTTAGGCCGTGGTATCGGTTCTGGCGTTGGTAAGACTGGTGGTCGTGGTATCAAAGGTCAAAAATCACGTAAAAGTGGTGGCGTTCGTCCAGGTTTCGAAGGCGGTCAAACAGCGATTTATCGTCGTTTACCTAAATTCGG
This sequence comes from Acinetobacter sp. FDAARGOS_494, assembly GCF_003812225.1. NCBI lineage: Bacteria > Pseudomonadati > Pseudomonadota > Gammaproteobacteria > Moraxellales > Moraxellaceae > Acinetobacter > Acinetobacter sp. FDAARGOS_494. The sequence goes on along the minus strand of NZ_CP033866.1, from coordinate 1,224,689 downwards.
TTTCACTAGCCAAATCGCTTTAAAAACTGCTGAAGTACGTTTGTCTGAGTTAAGTAAAGTGGAAGGCGATATCGTTAGCCTTGAAACTTTAAAAGCTGCGAATGTTGTTCGTCGCGATCAAATTCGCGCTCGTATCGTGCTTTCTGGTGAAATCACTCGTGCATTCACTGTTCAAGGTGTTGCATTGACTAAAGGCGCTAAAGCTGCAATTGAAGCAGCTGGCGGCAAAGTCGAGGAGTAATCTCGAGTGTCTATGTCTCCTAGTTCTTCAGGTCATGTCAACATGATGAAAGGTCAGCCATTTCACGTGAAATATCGTGAAATTATTCGCCGGATGAGTTTTCTAATCGGTGCATTGCTGGTCTTTCGACTAGGAGCGCATATTCCAGTACCAGGCATTAATAATGCTGCGTTAGAAAATTTATTTCATGCAAACCAAGGAACTATTCTTGGGCTATTCAATATGTTTTCTGGCGGTGCTTTAGAGCGAATGTCGATTCTTGCTTTAGGGATCATGCCGTATATTTCTGCATCAATTATTGTGCAGTTAATGTCTACAGTGATTCCTTCTCTCGAAGCCTTGAAAAAGGAAGGGGAGCAAGGTAAACGTAAAATTAATCAATATACGCGTCAGGGTACATTATTACTTGCAGTGGTTCAGGCAGTAGGTATGTGTGCAGGTCTTATTGGACAGGGTATTACTCTATCTAGTGGTCTTGCTTTTTATATACCAGCAGTTACATCACTTGTCGCAGGAACTATGTTCTTAATGTGGCTAGGTGAACAGATCACTGAAAGAGGTATCGGTAATGGTATCTCAATGATTATTTTTGCAGGTATTGTTGCTGGTTTGCCTAAATTAATTATGCAATCAGTATCATCTGTCGATAATGGTCAAACAAGTTTAATTGGTCTTGTTATCTTTGGTCTTTTGTCTCTTGGTGTATTGGCAGCGATTGTGTTTATTGAAAAAGCACAGCGTCGTATTCCAGTAAACTATGCACAGAAGCAGCAAGGGCGTCGTATATTTACAGCTCAGCAAACACATCTACCGTTGAAAATTAATATGGCTGGTGTGATTCCTGCGATTTTTGCGAGCTCTTTACTCTTGTTCCCAGCTAGTTTGGGTCAATGGGTAGGAAGTGCAGATCCGAATGCTGGTTTAATTAAACGTAGTTTACAAGATTTAGCTTTAGTATTGTCGCCTGGACAGCCTTTGTATTTGGTGCTCTTTGGTGCGTTAATTATCTTTTTCTGTTACTTTTATACGGCTTTAGTATTTAGCCCTAAGGAAGTATCAGAAAATCTAAAACGCAGCGGAGCTTATGTGCCTGGTATTCGCCCAGGTGAGCAAACTGCTCGTTACTTAGATCATATTCTTAATCGTTTGACGTTTATTGGTGCGATTTATATTACAGTCATTTGTTTGATGCCAATGATTCTACAAAGTTCTTTTGGTATTCCATTCTATTTGGGTGGTACCTCATTACTCATTGTAGTCGTTGTTGTTATGGACTTTATGGCTCAGCTACAAGCGCATTTAACTTCTCATCAATATGACAATCAAACATTAATGAGAAAAACGACTGCTCATCCTAAGGGATAAGCGCACTTAGAGGTTTCATCATGAAAGTACAAGCTTCTGTAAAGAAAATTTGTGGTAGCTGTAAAGTTATCCGTCGTAATGGGGTTATTCGCGTGATTTGTAGCGCAGAACCTCGTCATAAGCAGCGTCAAGGTTAATCTAATCAAGACCTGTTGATTTCAGTAGGCGAATTGGGTTAATATCCGCCCCTCAAGATTTTTGTGGGGCGGTTGATTATCTCTACTGCCTTTTTGGAGAAAAGTGAATGGCTCGTATTGCCGGTGTAAACATTCCGGATAACAAGCATGCTGTTATCTCCCTCACTTACATCTTTGGTATCGGTCGCCACACTGCTAAGAACATCTTAGCTGCAGTTGGTATTACTGAGACTACTAAGATCCGTGAGTTGGACGATGCACAGCTTGATGCGATTCGTGCAGAAGTTGCTAAGGTTCCTACCGAAGGTGACTTACGTCGCGAAATTTCCATGAACATTAAACGTTTAATGGATTTAGGTTGCTATCGTGGCCTTCGTCATCGTCGCAGCTTGCCTGTCCGTGGTCAACGCACCAAAACTAACGCACGTACCCGTAAAGGTCCGCGCAAACCGATTAAAAAGTAAGATTTCTGGAAGCTAAAAGATGGCTAAAGATACTCGCACACGCAAGAAGGTCACTCGTACCGTCTCTGAAGGTGTTGCACACATTCACGCGTCTTTTAATAACACCATTGTTACGATTACCGATCGTCAAGGTAATGCATTGGCTTGGGCCACCTCAGGTGGACAAGGCTTCCGTGGTTCACGTAAATCAACTCCGTTTGCTGCTCAGGTAGCTGCTGAAGTTGCTGGTAAAGCAGCTTTAGATTACGGTTTGAAAAACCTTGACGTCCTTGTAAAAGGTCCTGGTCCAGGTCGTGAGTCTGCGGTTCGTGCATTAGGCGCAGTGGGTTATAAGATTAACAGCATTACCGATGTGACTCCAATTCCTCACAACGGTTGCCGTCCACCTAAAAAACGTCGCGTGTAAGGAGAAACATTCATGGCTCGTTATATTGGTCCAAAATGCAAACTCTCTCGCCGCGAAGGGACAGACCTGCAACTTAAATCTGGCGTTAAACCATTTGACGTCAAAACTAAAAAAGCTAACAAAGCACCTGGTCAACATGGTCAGGCTCGCGGTGGTAAGCAATCTGAGTATTCACTACAATTACGTGAAAAACAAAAAGTCCGTCGTATTTACGGTGTGTTAGAGCGTCAATTTAGTAACTACTATAAAGAAGCAGCTCGTGTTAAAGGCGCAACTGGTGAGAACTTGTTGAAATTGCTTGAAAGCCGTCTTGATAACGTTGTTTATCGCATGGGTTTTGGTTCTACACGTGCAGAAGCTCGTCAGTTAGTAAGTCACCGTAGCATTACTTTGAATGGTCGTCGTGTAAACATCGCATCTATTCAAGTTAAAGCTGGTGATGTAATTGCGGTTCACGAAGGTGCTAAACAACAATTGCGTATTAAAAACGCGATTGAATTGGCTGCTCAACGTGGTATTCCAGCTTGGATCGAAGTTGATCACTCTAAGCTTGAAGGTACGTTTAAAGCTGCACCAGATCGTTCTGATTTACCTGCTGAAATCAACGAAAGCTTGATTGTAGAATTGTATTCTAAATAATCCTTGAGGTAGCAATAATGACGCGTACTGCAAACGAGTTTCTAACTCCGCAAGCGATCAAGGTCGAAGCGGTAAGCGGGACCTCGGCAAAAGTGATTCTGGAACCTTTAGAGCGTGGTTTTGGCCATACTCTAGGTAATGCTTTACGTCGCATTCTATTGTCTTCTTTGCCAGGCGCTGCTGTGGTTGAAGTAGAGATAGAAGGTGTCGAGCACGAGTACAGTACTTTAGAAGGCTTGCAGCAGGACATCGTCGAGCTCTTGCTGAACCTAAAAGGATTGTCTATTAAGCTGTTCGATCAAAATGAAGCTTATTTAACATTAGAAAAACAAGGTCCTGGTGACATTACTGCTGCCGACCTTCGTTTACCTCATAATGTTGAAGTGGTTAACCCAGAACATTTAATTGGTACTTTGAGTGCTACAGGCTCATTAAAAATGCGCTTGAAAGTTTCTCAAGGTCGTGGTTATGAAACATCTGACTCTCGTTTCCCTGAAGGCGAAACACGTCCTGTAGGTCGTTTACAGTTAGATGCTTCTTATAGCCCAATTAAGCGTGTTTCTTACACCGTAGAAAATGCGCGTGTAGAACAACGTACCGATTTAGATAAACTGGTAATCGATCTTGAGACCAACGGTACGGTTGATCCTGAAGAAGCAATCCGCAAAGCGGCAACAATCTTGCAACAACAAATTGCAATTTTTGTTGATCTTCAGAAAGACCAAACTCCTGTTGCTCAAGAACCTCGTGAAGAAGTTGACCCAATCTTGCTTCGCCCAGTAGATGATCTAGAGCTTACTGTTCGTTCTGCTAACTGTTTGAAAGCAGAAAATATTTACTACATTGGTGATCTTGTTCAACGTACTGAAGTTGAGTTGTTAAAAACTCCTAACCTTGGTAAAAAATCGTTAACAGAGATCAAAGATGTTTTGGCATCGAAAGGTTTACAACTCGGTATGCGTCTTGAGAACTGGCCACCAGCTAGTCTTCGTATGGACGACCGTTTTGCCTATCGTAGCCGTTAATTAAGTAGGACTATCACCATGCGTCATCGTAATAGTGGTGTGAAATTAGGCCGTACAAGCAGCCATCGTAAAGCGATGTTCCAAAACTTGGCTAATTCTTTATTTGAACATGAGTTGATCAAAACAACTTTGCCTAAAGCTAAAGAATTACGTCGTGTTGCTGAGCCTTTAATCACTCTAGCAAAAAACGATACTGTAGCAAATCGTCGTTTAGCATTTGCTCGTACTCGTAATGCTGCAACTGTTGGTAAATTATTTACCGTACTCGGCCCTCGTTACAAAGAACGTAACGGCGGTTATCTACGTGTTCTTAAAGCGGGCTTCCGTGCTGGTGATGCAGCACCGATGGCTTACGTTGAGCTTGTAGATCGTGAAGTGAACACTTCAGCTGAATAATTGATATTATTCAAAAAAGACCGGCTTTATGCCGGTCTTTTTTATTTTCCAAAAAATATAAAATTAAAAATTTGTCCCCAAGTGACATAAAAAAACGGATAAACGGTCAAACTTGACATTGTGTATTGTCAAAATTGTGATTTAATAAAGTTATATTCTCAACAATGGGTATAAAAATAAAATGGAAAAGCAAGTTGATGTATTAATCATTGGTGCAGGCATATCAGGAATAGGAGTTGCTGCCCATTTATCTAAAAACTCTCCACAACGTCAGTTTGAAATTTTGGAGCGTCGTGAATCGTTTGGTGGAACTTGGGATCTTTTCCGCTATCCTGGTATCCGTTCTGATTCAGATATGTCTACTTTTGGTTTTAACTTTAAACCATGGCGCAAAGCCAATGTTCTCGCTGATGGTGCCTCTATTAAAGGATATCTAGGGGAAGTGATTGATGAGTTTAAGTTAAAAGAAAAAATTCATTTTGGCCATCGTGTCCTTTCTGCGAATTATGATTCTGCCTTGAAAAAGTGGCATGTTATTGTCGAGGACAATAAGAAAAAACAGCAGACTTGGGTTGCTAACTTCGTTGTAGGTTGTACTGGTTATTATAATTATGACCAAGGTTACGCGCCGACTTTCCCAAATCAAGAAGCTTTCAAAGGTCAACTCATTCATCCACAACATTGGCCGGAAAATTTGGATTATAAGGGTAAAAAAGTAGTAATTATTGGTAGTGGAGCTACAGCAATTACACTGGTGCCTGCAATGTCAAAAGGTGGAGCAGGTCATGTAACGATGTTGCAACGTTCACCAACTTATATTGCTTCTGTTCCGTCTATTGATTTCATCTATGAAAAAACTCGTAGATTTATGTCTGAAGAAGCAGCCTATAAATTTACGCGTGCTCGTAATATTGGTATGCAACGAGCAATTTATGCATTGTCTCAAAAGCATCCTAAAACAGTTCGTCGTTTACTCTTAAAAGCAATTGAAATGCAACTTAAGGGTAAAGTTGATATGAAACACTTTACACCTTCATATAATCCGTGGGATCAGCGTCTTTGCGTAGTTCCTGATGGTGATTTATTCAAAATTCTTCGTGAAGGTAAGGCGAGTGTTGAGACTGATCAAATTGAAAAATTTACTGAGACTGGTATTCAATTAAAATCAGGCAAGCATCTTGATGCCGATATTATCGTATCTGCAACAGGTTTGCAGGTTCAAATCATGGGCGGTGTGCAGGCAACTATTGATGGGGAACCAGTTAAATCATCTGAACACATGCTTTATAACGGCGTGATGCTCAGCGATGTACCAAACATGGCGATGATTATTGGCTATGTAAATGCTTCATGGACATTAAAAGTTGATATTGCAGCAGATTATATCTGCCGTTTATTAAACTACATGGATAAGAATAATTATGATGAAGTGATTCCATCTGGTGATAAGAGTGTGATGGAAGAGGACACAGTCATGGGTAGCTTATCATCTGGTTATATTAGTCGTGCTGCCGACGTGATTCCTAAACAAGGTAAACAAGCACCATGGCAGGTAACCAATAATTATCTTGAAGACCGAAAATCATTAAAAAATGCAAAATTTGATGATGGTGTTCTACGTTTTCATAAGCATTCAGAAGTTACCACACGTAAACCAAAATTAGTGTCTTGATATTCGAAAATAAAAAGGAGGCTATAAGCCTCCTTTTTATAGTAAAGATTAAAGAGTTCTAGAGATTAATTCTTTCATAATTTCATTGGTGCCTGCATAAATACGGTTTGCTCGGTGGTCGATATAAGCGCGTGCAATTGGATATTCCATCATATAGCCATAACCACCATGTAATTGAAGACATTCATCTACAACTTTTGAAAACATATCTGAAATTTTATATTTTGCAGCCGCTGCAGCTTCAACACTCAATTTTTCATCGAGTTGTAATTCCATACAACGATCTAAATAGGTACGGCAGAAATCTATCTCTGTTCTAAGTTCAGCAAGTTTAAAACGAGTATTTTGGAATGCTCCAATTGGTTTGCCGAATGCTTTACGATCTTTTGTATATTGAACAGTATGTGCAAATGCCGCTTCTGCCCCGGCTTGGCAGATAATAGCAACTAGCATACGCTCCCACGCTAATTCTTTCATGAGCATGATAAAGCCCATACCTTCCATACCTAAAAGATTTTCTTTAGGAACACGAACGTTATCAAAGAAGAGTTCACAGGTATCTTGGCCTTTCATACCAATTTTGTTAAGTGGTTTGCCCTTAGTAAAACCAGCACGGTCAGCTTCGACAATAATGAGTGATAAATTGGCAGATCCTTTATCGCTATTCCCCGTTTTACAAACGACAATCGCCATATCGCATAAATAGCCATTGGTAATAAATATTTTTGAACCATTAATGACATATTCATCGCCATCAAGAACGGCTGTTGTACGAACCGCTTGCAAGTCTGAACCTGTTCCCGGCTCGGTCATGGCAATTGCGGTAACCGTCTCACCAGTAGCCATTTTAGGGAGCCATTTCTGTTTTTGCTCTTCATTACCGAAGTTATTAATATAGTTGGCTACAATGTCGGAATGCAGTGAGAAACCTGTACTTGAGTCCATCGCATAGGCTTGTTCTTCAATAAGAATCATGCTGTATAGGCGGTCGACACCTGCACCACCATATTGTTCTGGCATAGTAGTACAGAGTAAACCTAAGGCACCAGCTTTATTCCAAAGATCTCGGTCAACGTGTTGTTGTTTTTCATATTTTTCAATATTAGGTACAACTTCTTTCTCGTAGAATTTACGTACCGTTTCCCGAAAAGCTTCATGTTCTTCGTTAAATAAATGGCGAGGTAACATATTTGGAATGGGACGAATAGCACCAGATTGCATTGTATTTCTTCCTTGGTTTGGGCTTAATGTTATGAGCTAAACATAAGGGAAGCGACTAGGTCTAACAATGTGATGAATGCTCATTTATGGCGGTGAAGTGATAAGTTTGGTCAATTTGATATTTTTAGCGAACTTTCTCATGTGATCAGGTAAACTAAGCGCACTATCAACGCAGATGGGGAAATAAATGTCTGAAGAAATGACCTTGGAAGAACGTAAAGTAATCTATCGCGCACGTCGTGGTTTAAAGGAAATTGATGTCTATTTTGACCCTTATGTGAAAAATTATTATTTAAAGGCAGACCCGGCAGAAAAAGCGTTGTTTGCTGAGTTGGTAGAACAGGAAGACCCTGATTTACTAGATTGGTTTATGGAAGTATCAGAACCACCACGTACCGAATTACGTGACTTTATCTATAAATTAAAACACTATGTTCATGGTTAATTTATTTTGATCAACCATTTGAATTTTAAGCTGAAATATAGTCGTTTTTCGATTATATTTCAGTTTTTTATTGGCTTAAGCTTAGCAGTTCTATTTTATCAATTAATGCCGTTACTATGGTGGTTAGTTGTAATCAGCTTACTATTTATCAGCTTTATTTTCTTTTTAAAGCGTCCGCAGCTTGCACAAATTGCTTATTTAGATAAAAAACTATGGTCGCTTGCTTATAAGTCACAGAACACCGTTTCTCGCGTCAAAATTTTAAAAATAATTGATTGTCAGATTTTCATAGTGATCTATTTTGAAGGTCATAAAACACTAACTTCTATCATTTGGTTTGATCAAATGTCATTAGCAGAGTGGAAAAAGCTTAAAACTTTAGAAAAACTCTATTAATTGTTAGACAATTCTACATTTGTATATTTATTTAAAATTATTATTAATCAATATCTTATCTTTTATTTCTTTTTGGGAAACTGAAATTGTCTAGTTAAAATACAGAAAAAACAGCAAGAAAGTTAATTGTCGGACAATTTCTCAATATGGTTACTATTCTATCGGTTAAAGTACAAACACCAACGTAAAGTGTGTCGGAGGTCTCAAATGGAGATGCCAACATGGTCGTTCTTGGTCATTGCCATAATTATGGCGGTGGTGATAGGAAGAGCAGGAACTTTACTCAGGGAACATCTTAACCGAGTTAATCTTAGCAAAGTTAAGAGACAGAGGATGCAAAGGTCATCGATCAGTCAATAATCTAATTGGTTAATCGATTAATTTCATCAAGTGTCCAGTTTTTAACTGGGTGCGAACGTAGTAAGGAGGTCTCTCATGGAGATTTCAATGTGGATGTTTCTGTTGATTGCAGTAATTATGGCAGTAGTAGTAGGAAGAGCAGGAACTTTACTTAAGGATTATCTAGAACAACAATAATATAAGCCGTTAAAAGCTTATCCCAGTTAATAAGTAGCATGTGCTGAACCGTCGCAATGCTACTTTTTTTTGCCTAAAATTTTTGTTTCCCTGAAAAACTGTCAATTTTATCTGCTGTGAAGTGTGTCAAAGTATAAGCGCTACAATTAGAGTAATTACTCTTTTATTCAAGATATGCATCTGCTAATGTACATCTGAAAAGGAAAAAACAAATTACATCGAGGACAGGAAGATGTCTAAAGTCCAAAAAATATGCCAAGGTTTGGCGGTAAGTTTTCTTGCAGCTTCAGTTTTATCAGGTTGTTCATACGTTGTGAAAAGCGGAGCAAATGTTGCTTTAGGTTTTACGGAAAAGCACGTCGTTCCACCTATTTTGGCAATGCAAGATGCTGAAATGGTTTGTAATACTGGTAGTGCCTTAACTCCTGCAATCATGTCGACTAAAGGTATGGGGGCAGATCCTACTCGTGTTGCTGTCTTAATGTATGCTGCTTCAGGTGTATGCGCGGAAAACCAAGCATTAGAACAGGAGTTACGTTATTTGCGCGCTTCAAAAGCAGGGCAGGTAACAGAAGCTCAAGATGCACGTATTGCACAGAAGCGTTGGGCTGCAATTGCTGCTGAGCGACAATACGCAGGCTATAAGCTCTTTGCTGATCGTTGGGAATCTAAATATAAATATCATTTAGGTGATTCTTGTCCAACAATGCGTAGTGATATTGACCAAACTGTATATTTACTTGGGATGATCAGTGGTCTTCAAGCTGTGACCAACGACATTAACTCTGGCGGTTCTGTCAATGTTCCGAAAGATATTGCTGCTATTGTAGAGCGCGGTATGGTCTGCCTTGATAATCAAAAATTCTGGGGCGCACCAAATGCAACGCGCGCAGTGATCTGGACTTTATTACCAGGCGCTAATGAAGGGAAGCCCGATCCATATGAGACTTTAAAACAGTCCGTGCAAATTGGTGAACAAAAAGGTGTTCGTTTATCTCATGCGTTATATGCCGTAGCTGCTCAAGCGAGTGGTGACGATGCCAAAATCCGTGATGCATTAAAAACTTATGCTGCATCTCAAGCAGATGACAAACCAGTCAATCCGAACTTTAAGTTAATTGATAGTATGGCTGGTTTAATTGTGCGCGGTATTTCTGACCGTTACTGGACTGAGCATACTGGTGTTCGTACCGGTGATGACGGTATGTCTCATTTCTGGGATGAGAAAAACGAAGGCTCAGCTGAATTGGATGAGTTGTTTGATGGTGGAGCTGCATCGGAAGCCCCAGCTGACACAAAAACTGCACCAGCACAGTAAATAGATCTGAAGGAACTCACTCCTTACGGTTACTAACTCTAGTAATCGTAAGGAGCCTGGTTTAAAAGGAGTGTGCTATGAAAGATCATGTACTCAATAAAAAAGTGCTTTTGGTCGCAGGGTGCATTTCTGTTTCTGCATGTTTACAGGTGTTTCCGGATTATTTTATCTATTGGCGTGAAAGCTTACTCGGCGAGTTCTGGCGTTTATGGACAGCACACTGGGTACATGTCGGATGGATTCACTTTCTTTTAAATATGATGGCATTTGCGTGTTTGCCTTTCATATTTCCCCATACCAAAGTGTGGCACATTTTAAGTCTTCTTATTCTTTTACCACCTTTTATTAGCTTGGTGTTCTATTTTTATTTGCCCAATATCGATGCATATGCAGGCCTTTCTGGGGTACTCCATGGGTTATATACCGCAGTTGCTTTGGTTTACTTGCAATACCGTAAAGAAAGGAATTTTGCATTTCTGGTCTTAGGTTTAATTGTTGCAAAGTTAATTTGGGAAAATACATTTGGGCAAACAGGAACAGCACAGCTCATTGGTAGTCCAGTTTTAACTGAAGCTCATCTATATGGGGCGATTGGTGGTGCAATCTTTGGAGGATGCTATTGGCTCATACAAAGGTTCAAATAGAAAGATTGACAATACAAACTGTTAAAAAAGTGATTTTAGTCATTCTTTATTGATAAAGTTTGATGCAAATTTGATCGTTGAATAAAGGGATTGGTAGAAGGGGGATGGACGATACCCCTGACCAAGGAAATTGCATGACTCAAAGCCTTTGTTATGAGGGATTTGAGAGAACAAAATTGGAATATTTATGCAAGAATATCAAGAAAAAAGATCTGGATTAGGTCTGCTGGGTTATATCTGGAATGAATGGATCTCAACATTCATTATCCTCATTTTACTATTGATGACGCTCATAATTGGTACCGGGGAAATGATCCACGGTCAATTATTACGTATCGGGGAACGTCTTTATGGTGACCCTGCTACAGGCATGCAATATTCATTCTTGCGTGCTGAGCCTGAAAAGCCGACTTGTGATCGACATCCGAATATTGATGCTCAAGTAAAAGAGCAGATGAAAGCAAATGCATCTGATGATTTTGCGAGCTTCTTTGGTGCTGCATCGGAAAGTGATGTCCGTGCATCCTTACTGGCAGCACAGCAGCAATGTGAAGAAAAATATCAGGCTTATGACAAAACTATTAAATATATCGAAGCAAACCCGGGAGTACGTACTTATCGTGCGATCGAAACAGGTTTCTTTGGTATTTTTAAATTCGGTACAGAGAACCGTGCCATTTTACTGGTCTTTATGGTACTGATTTCAGCGATTACTGCATCATTGAAATACCACCATATTGGCTTGCGTAATCCAGCAACAAAAATAGATTACAAAGTGTATTCTCTATTTATGTTGATTGGTAATGCGCTACTGAGCTTCTCGGTCATTAGCCAGTATCGTTCAGTCATTAATTCAGGGGTAACACCTACTTATGAAACAGTAACGATTTACTGGATATGGATGATTCTGTTTGTTGTTCTGACCTTAATTAGTCTGTATCAACTATTTGTTTCACCTCCACCAAAACGTGAAGGCGGTAATATAGGTTTAGCCTTACTTTCTGTACCTTTATATGCTTATATGGCACTAATTACAGGTATTGTATTCACGTTCTTTATGGATTATCCAATGGGGCAAGGGATTTACCTTGGTTTATTGGTTGAGTTCTCGGGTATCTTCTTAAATCTTGCCTTATTTATTTGGGCGGGTATGTTACTCACGCAAACCCGTGTTATGGACTTGTTCTTAAATGTACTTCGTCCATGGAACTTGGCGCCAGAAACCTTAACTTGGTTAATTCTGATTGCTGCTGCTGTACCGACTGCTTATACCGGTGCTTCGGGGATTTTCGTTATCGCGGCTGGTGCGATTATTTATAAGGAAGTTTGGAACGCAGGCGCTCGCCGTCAATATGCATTAGCTGTATCTGCAATGTCTGGCTCCCTAGGGGTGGTTGTACGTCCATGTCTCTTGGTCGTTCTAATTGCGATGTTGGATAGTCGTCATGTTACATCTGATGAATTATTCGGACATGGTATTTATGTCTTCTGGCTAACAGCATTTATTTTCTTGGGTGTATCCCTTTTATTGGCAGAAGAAAAGTTCCGTGTGAACTCGCCAAAAGTGGCACTACCAGGTATGGCACGAGCTTTCGTACCAGTTATTCCATATATCTTAATTACTGTAGTTGTCCTTGCATTTTATAAATATGCATTAGATACAGGAATGAATGAATTTACTGCACCAGTGATTCTGCCACTCGTGCTTATTGCGATGATTCTGTACGATAAAATGGTTATGCCTAAAGAGGCACCAGCTTTAAATATTCATGAGGCGATTGTTCGTGAGCATGAAAAGAAATCACCGTTCTTACAGACTCATGATCCGCATAGTTCACAGTTCCGTCTTGGTTTTAGTGGTGCTTTACGTTTTGCGACATCAGAAACAGTGGGGCATATCGGTGCCTTAATTATTTTGATGGCATTGTCTGCAAGTGTAGGTGGTTTAATTGAACGCTCTGAAGTGGTCGAATTATTACCAACTCATTTAGGTAGTATCTATATATCACTGGCATGTATTGCACTGTTACTTGCAATTATTGGTATGTGTACAGATCCATTTGGTGCCGTAATTTTAGTGGCAGCAACTATTGCTCCTGTAGCTTACGAAAATGGTATTCATCCAATTCACTTCTGGATGATTGTATTGGTCGCATTCGAATTTGGTTATGTAACGCCGCCAGTTGCCTTGAACCATCTATTAACGCGGTTATCCGTTGGTGATGATGAGGTGAATGCTGCCGATGCAGAAGCCAAAGAGAAGTACACAAGTTTCTACTACCGATATGAACGCTGGTTATTACCAATTATTGTCTTGTTCTCATCATTGGTATTGGTAACTTATGCACCACTAATACTGAAATTATTTGGTTGGTATAAGTAATTTAAATATATAAGCCGAGCAAAAACACTCTCTTTAAGAGGGTGTTTTTTTATGTGGTAGTTATTTGAAGCATATAAATTTTTAGTAAATAAAAAAGCTAGCTCAGAGTGAACTAGCTTTTTGCATCATATCTAGAGTTAAACAAATACTATTGTTGTTTAACTTGGGCCTCAAGAAGCTTCACTTGCTCTTCTTTTAGCTTAATAAGTTGATCTGCATCAGCATGTTGAGCTTTTAATGTCGCTTCCTGATCTTGCAATTGACGATGAATGTCATTGAGTTTAGACACTTCCTCTTTAGCTAAAGATTCTTGAGCAGGAATTGGTTGTTTGAGCACATCTTCATTCACAAGTTGCTGTGAGTTAGCAGTTTGTGTTTGAACTACGGGTTCCGAGCTTTCAGATGGATTTGTAGTTTTTTCAGGAGCTGGTACCGAGGCTGGTTGTGGATCAACCATTGGCGCTGATGTTTCAGTTTTTTTGAAAAACCATTGTGCTGCGAAAAAAAGCACGACGAGAATGCTTAAGCCCCCAATTAAAATCCACAATAGTTTTGAGTTTTGTTTTCTTTGTAGTGGCATGTCTAAGACCTTTAGTCAGAACGACGAGGCTTGAACTGTATTACCCCAATTTCATCAGGTATAGCGGGCGTTTCAGGCTCATCAATATGAGTCGGACGATTTTCGCTATAACCGCATTCGATACATTCAATCCATTCGTCTTCAGCGGTGGTTAGCATGACAATCCGATCTATGGCTTCACATTTTGGACATTTAGCCCCAGCAATGAAACGTTTCTTCATCTTTATCACCCTAACCACACGATCAATTTAGGCCCATAGTTTAAGCGGTTTTGTTATCGTTCGTCCAACCTTGATGACGTAACAATGCATCAATTTTTGGCTCACGACCGCGGAAATTCACAAATGCTTCAAGAGCAGTATCTTTCCCACCCACCGCTAAAATTGCCTGACGGAATTCTTTACCCGTTTGAGTATTGAAAATACCTTCATTTTCAAAACGGTCAAAGGCATCACTTGCTAAAACTTCTGCCCATTTGTAAGAGTAGTAACCTGCTGCGTAGCCGCCTGCAAAAATATGACTAAAGCTATGCTGGAAACGGTTGTAGTCGACGGTTGGAACTACTGCATATTGTTTGCGAATATCATTTAAGGTCTGCTGAATTTGCTCACTATTCAACGCAGGAGTTTTGGTGTGAATAGTTAAGTCAAATAAGGCAAATTCAAGCTGACGTAAAGTTTGCATACCAGACTGGAAGAAACGTGCATTTAATAAAGCATCAAGTAACTCCTGAGGTAAAGTCTGCTTGCTCTCAATATGCTCACTTAAAACATCAAGACTTTCTTTATCCCATGACCAGAATTCCATAAACTGACTTGGTAACTCGACTGCATCCCAAGCAACGCCGTGAGTACCTGCAACTGAGATATTATCTACTTCAGTAAGCATATGGTGTAAGCCATGACCAAATTCGTGGAATAAGGTGATGACTTCATCATGAGTTAATAAGGCGGGCTGGTTGCCTACAGGTGGAGTGAAGTTACACACCATATAGCAAATTGGTTTTTGTAAACCATGAACAGTTTGCATACGTGAGCGGAAACCACTCATCCATGCTCCACCACGTTTCCCTGTGCGCGCATATAAATCAAAGAAGAAGCCACCAACAACTTCACCTTGGTCTTCTAACTCAAAATAACGTGCATCTGGATGCCAAACCGGAGCTTCACGTTCAACGATGTTAATACCATATAGACGCTGTACGATCTGGAATAATCCCTGAATCACTTTTGGTGCAGGGAAGTAAGGTTTTAAAGCTTCTTGTGATAAGTTGAATTGTTGTTGTTTAAGCTTTTCAGAATAGTAAGTGGTATCCCAAGGTTTAAGCTCATCAATACCATCTTGTTTGGCAATAGCTTGGAGTTCGGCAACTTCTTGAAGTGCAGGGGTACGTGCATGCTCAGCTAGGTCGACCAAAAAGTCGTGAACTGTTTTGACATCAGGAGCCATTTTGCTGGCAAGAGAATATTCAGCATAGTTATTAAAACCGAGTAGTTTTGCCATTTCTTGGCGAAGACTCAGGATTTCTTCCATAATTTTGCTGTTGTCAAATTCTGTTTGCTCAGACTGATCTGATGCACGTGTGACATAAGCTTTATAAAGCTCTTCTCGCAAGGCACGATCATCGGCATAGGTCATGATGGCAAAATAAGCTGGGAAATCTAAAGTTGCGACTGCTTGGTCAAGCTCACGCTGTTTACCGTACTGTTTTAATAACTCAACATTACTTTCCGGAAGACCTTTTAATTCGTCTTCTGTCAGTGGTTTAAAATAAGCCTGTGTCGCATCAAGTACATGGTTTGAGAAGTCAGAAGAAAGCTGTGAAAGACGTGCAGAAATTTCAGCGTAACGTTTTTTCTCTTCACCCTCTAAAGCGACACCAGAAAGTTTAAAATCACGTAAAGCGAGACGGATGGCACTTTGTTGCGCAGGGCTTAGCTTTGAATAGCTCTGACTATCATGTATGAGTTGATAGGTCTGATATAACGCCGTGTGTTGGCCAAGCTGAGTGTAATATTCACTTAAAGCGGGTAATAGTGATTGATAGACTTCTCTGGTTTCAGCATTGTTCATCACAGCATTTAAATGTGACAACACTCCCCACGATTCACTGAGGTTATTTTCAAGTGCATCAATTTGTTCAAGCACGGCAAGTTGCTGGTCTGTCTCGGATGGTGCAGCCGTAAGGGTGTTTAAAAACTCTTGTCCTGCTTGAATCGCTTGTTGAATATCTTGTTTTAAATTATCTAATGTAATTTGATCAAAGCGGGGAGTAGGTAGAGTCGCTTGCTGTAAAGTCATTGCTAATAGCCACATTATTTTTTAAACATAGTATTAGATGTAGGTATTGTTAGGCAGGAAATCAAGCTTAATTTAAAAAATAAACGTTTTAAAAACATTAAGCCCCCATTTTGGGAGCTTAATCATAATTAATGCAAATACCTATGAATTAGTCAGCCTTAGACTTGGCGTTTGACTTTTTCTTTTTAGGTTTCGCTTTTTTCTTTACTTTTTCTGGTTTGGCCTCTGCTTTTGTAGAGGTTTTCTTACCCGACTTTTTACTATATGAACTTGGTTTGCCTTTTTCCTTCTTTTTACGGACAGGTTTTTCACCATCAGTTGATACAGATGGTTTACCAAAAACTTCTTCTGTTGCTTGTGTGCTAGTTTTGGTTGTGCGTGGAGCACGACTACGAACTACACGTCCAGCATGAGTAACTTGTTTAATGAGTTGGAAATCGATTTTACGCTCTTCTAGATTTACACCAGCAACTTGAATTTTAACTTCATCGCCTAAACCGAAGACTTGACCACGATTTTGTCCAATGAGGTTTTGACTGGCTTGATCGTAAATAAAGAAATCATCGCCAAGTTGGCTAATGTGAATCATGCCATCAACATAAAGATCTTTAAGAGTAACAAATAGGCCAAATTCAGTTACCGCACTCACAATACCAATGAACTCATCACCTAAATGTTGTTGCATATAGTGGCATTTCAACCAAGTCGTTACGCTGCGGGATGCTTCATCGGCACGGCGTTCTGTTTGAGAGAAATGTTCACCTGCATCATCTAAAGCTGCACCGGAAAGTGGGTAAGGCTTTTGTTTTAGATGAGCTTTAATTGCACGATGTAACAATAAGTCCGGGTAGCGGCGAATTGGTGAAGTGAAATGTGTATAAGCTTCATAAGCTAAACCATAGTGACCTGCATTTTTGGCACCATAGTAAGCTTGCATCATTGAGCGTAATAACACGGCGTGAATGCTTGGCGCATCAATACGGTCTTTAGTTGCCTCAATAACTTTTTGATAGTCTGCCTGAGTTGGTTGGTCAGGGAAAGGTAAACCCAATAGTTTTACAAAATCTTTTACTTTTTGAATACGTGAGAATTCAGGTGCCTCATGTACACGATACAACATCGGAATATCATGTTCTAAGGCATATTCTGCTGCTGCTACATTGGCAAGCAACATACACTCTTCAATAAGCTTATGAGCATCATTACGTGTACGAGGTAAAATTTCTTTAATTCCACCTAACTCGTCAAAGGTCATATAAGTTTCAATGGTTTCAAACTCCATTGCATGACGATCAACACGTAAGTTTTTCAAAATCTGGTAAAGCTGGAAAAGTGTATTTAGCGATTTATGAATATCACGATCTTTTGGAATTGCATCAGTGGCACCTTCAAAATATTGTCCTACTTGTGTATAGGTCAAACGTGCTTTTGAATGCATGACTGCCGGATAAAATTCATAACCTGTAACACGACCCGTACGAGAAAGTTTTAGGTCACAGACCATGCATAAACGATCTACGTGTGGGTTAAGTGAACACAATCCATTTGATAATGCTTCTGGTAGCATTGGTAAAACAAAATGTGGAAAATAAACCGAAGTGCCGCGCTCTTCAGCTTCTTCATTTAATGCCGAATCTAATCGTACATAATGGCTCACATCGGCAATTGCAACGACAACTCGGTAACCACCACCAGGACGTTTTTCCGCATATACTGCATCATCGAAATCTCGCGCATCTTCACCATCGATTGTGACAAGTGCCAAGTCTCTTAAATCAACTCGACCTTCGCGATCTTGTTCAGCAGGTTCTTTGAAACTTTCAGCTTCTTTTATAACTTCATCTGGAAATTCGTAAGGCAAACCAAACTCTAAAATGGTTTGCGGAATAATAATTTCAGTATCGGCTTTATCTGCCATAGACTGAATAATATGTGCCGTTGCAAATTCTTCCCGGGTTGGGTAAGTGTCTATAGCAACACGAAGCATATCGCCGACATTTGCTTTAGCATGTTCAACTAATTCTTTTTCTAGTGGGATAGGTTGATGCTGATTTGGATTGTTAGGCTGAATAAAATATTCGCCCTCATGTACCGACAATTTACCAATTAACTGTTTTACTCGATGCTGTATAACTTCGGTAATGAAACCCCATGGTTTACCTTTGCGATCTACCGATGTCTGCCGAACACGGACCCGATCACCATTAAAGACTAAACGTAACTCACGCTCAGGTAATAACAAATCATCTTGACCATCAATATGTGCTGTACCCAAACCTTTACTATTAATATAGACAGTTGCTTCATAGGTAGGTTGGTCTGCCACCAACTGAAACTTAAAACCATCCTTCATAAGTTGGCCATCACGAACCATAGCACTTAAGCGATGACTTAAGGCTTCAATACTTTTCTGATCTTGAATATGAAAATGGTCAACAAGTTCTGCATGAGATTGCGGTGTTTGCAATTGTTCCAACGTATCTAAAATAAGAGTACGGCTTGGAATAGGATTGTCATAACGTTCAGCTTCGGCTTTTGCTTCGGGGTCAACCCAGTTTTTTGTCATGTCGTTTGGTTTCATGCTTGGCAGATAGGTTTAGCATAAGACATGCAGACCAGAACTGCACGTTCAGGTTTGCAATAATGTGTTATGCACTACTGTGTTGAAATAAAGAAATAATATCTATCTTAACAAGCGTTTGATTGAAAAAGGCGAAAAGAATACGAAAATTGTTTAAAAAATATTTAATTGAACGAAAAAACAAGAAAATTTCAGTATCATGACTTGAACAATGTAGTTTTAGTTTGTATTATGGCGGCTCGTTCCGGTGAGGTGGATGAGTGGCTGAAATCACTTCCCTGCTAAGGAAGCATACCTATTACTGGTATCGAGGGTTCGAATCCCTCTCTCACCGCCATTTACTTAATGCGCTCATAGCTCAGCTGGATAGAGCACTTGGCTACGAACTAAGGGGTCGGGAGTTCGAATCTCTCTGAGCGCACCAAGTAAAATCGAATGAATCGCTGAAAAGCACACAAGTTACGCGCTCATAGCTCAGCTGGATAGAGCACTTGGCTACGAACTAAGGGGTCGGGAGTTCGAATCTCTCTGAGCGCACCAACTTGAAGAATTAACCGCTTTTATAGCGGTTTTTTTGTATCTGCTGTTTATTAATTTTTAAAAATCTAAATTTTATAACTTTTTAATTATATTAGAGATAACGATAAATGAATCTGGCTTTATTCGATTTTGATGGCACGATCACCCATAATGATACCTTCAGTTTATTCCTTAAATTTTCTTTGAGTAAAAAAACTCAAATATTAGGTGGCATCCGTCTTGCACCTTATATAGCGGGTTATAAGCTTGGGTGGGTAACGGATAAAACGATCCGTACTAAGCTCTGCCAAGTGGGATATATCGGCTATGATGCAGCTTCTTTGATATGCAAAGGACAAGAGTTTGCTAAAAAAGTAATTCCTTCCTGTATTCGTGAAAATGCTTTAAAACGCATTCTCTGGCATAAACAACAGGGAGATCAGGTTGTTGTTGTATCTGCTTCATTAAGTGTTTACTTGGAAAGTTGGTGTAAATCTTTAGATCTGGATGTTATTTGTAATCAACTTGAAATAGATAATGGTATTTTGACAGGTTATTTTATTGATGGTGATTGTGGTTATTTAGAAAAAGTAAATAGAATAAAAAATAAATATGACTTAACTCAATATACTATAATCTATGCTTATGGTGATACACCTAATGATTATGCGATGTTGGAGTTAGCTCATAGAAAATATTATAAATGGCAAGAGATTAATTAATATTTAAAAATATATTAAAAAAGAAAGCCACTTATATAAAGTGGCTTTCTTTGTAATTATTAAACAGTATTGAATGAGTTTTCTAGGAAGTTATCAGTAAGTAATGATGTCGGTACGATCGTATGCGTTGTATTTGTTACGCTAGATACTGTAGAAGTTACACCACCGAGTAAGCTACCACCAGTCAATCCGCCTAGCAAATTAGAAATAACATCTAAACTGCCTTCACCAGTAACACCACCCGTTAAGCTTCCAACGATATCCGTTACGATACCGATAGGGTTGTCTGTACCGCCAGTAACACCACCAGTTAAACCGCCGAGCAGATCAGTGACTACGCCAAGCGGACTGTCGCCACCTACGCTACCAGTTAAACCACCGAGAAGGTCAGTGACTACACCAAGCGGACTGTCGCCGCCTACGCTACCAGTTAAACCACCAAGTAAATCAGTTACTAAACCTAGTGGGCTATCTCCGCCAGTTACGCCACCAATAGTTCCTGTTACTCCACCAATGATTTCAGTTACTAAACCAGTTGCAGTTGTACCATTTGTAATAAGCGTATCGAGAATACCGGTAGCCGATTCAGTAGCGCCTTGAATATCACCACCGACTAAATCAGACACAACTTCAAGAGCACCATTGACCGTGTCACGAGACGTTTCAAAAGTTAATGTGCCAAGGTCTGCAATTTCAGAAACTGGATGTTCTGCTTGTGGAAGGATACCGATAATTGTATCCGCAACTGTATCAATACCAGTATTAATAATTTCAGTTTTTAGGCTTTCAACGCCTTGAAGAATATCGATGCCACCTTGAACAACATCGATTACTGGAGAAATAGGAGATGTACCGCCACCAATAATACCACCGGTTACGCCGCCGATAATGTCAGTTACTACACCAAGCGGATTGTCACCACCAATACCGCCAGTAACACCACCGATAATATCAGTTACTACACCAAGCGGATTGTCACCACCAATACCGCCAGTAACACCACCGATAATATCAGTTACTACACCAAGCGGATTGTCACCACCGATACCGCCAGTAACACCACCGATAATGTCAGTCACTACACCAAGCGGATTATCACCGCCGATACCGCCAGTAACACCACCGATAATGTCAGTCACTACACCAAGCGGATTATCACCGCCGATACCGCCAGTAACACCGCCGATAATGTCAGTTACTATACCGAGCGGATTGTCACCACCGATACCACCAGTTACGCCGCCGATAGTACCTGTTACGCCACCAAGAATATCAGTAACAATTCCAGTCGCTGTTGAACCATTCTGAATAAGTGTTCCTAAAATACCAGTTGCATTTTCAGTAGCACCTTGAATATCGCCACCGACTAAATCAGAAACAACTTCAAGAGCACCATTGACCGTGTCACGAGACGTTTCGAAAGTTAATGTGCCAAGGTCTGCAATTTCAGAAACTGGATGCTCAGCTTGAGGTAATACACCAATAATAGTGTCGGCTACTGTATCAATACCAGTGTTAATAATTTCAGTTTTTAGGCTTTCAACGCCTTGAAGAATATCGATGCCACCTTGAACAACATCAATAACTGGAGAAATAGGAGATGTACCGCCACCAATAATGCCACCGGTTACGCCGCCGATAATATCAGTTACTACGCCAAGAGGGTTATCACCCCCAACACCACCAGTTACACCGCCAATAATATCTGTAATCACTTCAAGTGGGTTGCCATCAACACCGCCAGTTACACCACCGATAATATCTGTAATCACTTCAAGTGGGTTGCCATCAACACCACCAGTTACGCCACCAATAACATCAGTAACACTTCCAACCACACCAGTAACAATACCTGTAGCAGTTGTGCCATTTGTAATAAGCGTATCGAGAATACCAGTCGCTGATTCAGTAGCGCCTTGAATATCACCACCGACTAAATCAGAAACAACTTCAAGAGCACCATTGACTGTGTCACGAGAAGTTTCAAAAGTTAATGTGCCAAGGTCTGCAATTTCAGAAACTGGATGCTCAGCTTGAGGTAATACACCAATAACTGCATCAGCTACAGTTTCAATGCCTGTATTAATAATTTCAGTTTTTAAGCTTTCAACGCCTTGAAGAATATCAATGCCGCCTTGAACAACATCGATTACTGGAGAGATTGGAGAAGTTCCGCCGACAACACCACCCGTTACTCCGCCGATAATGTCAGTAACAACTTCAAGAGGGTTGCCTGTAACGCCACCCGTTACGCCGCCAATAATATTGGTTACAGTATCAATTGGGCTTGTAGAACCTACAGTACCTGTTACGGTACCAACTACATTAGAAACTAAGTCTGTGGTTGTATGTGAAACTGTATCGGTTACAGTTGAAATCACATTAGAAAGTAAGCCTGTTGTTGAAACATTAGCAATGTTGATATCAGAAACATTTACATTAACAGAGGAACCTGTGTTTACTACAGGGGTTATCGATACAATATTACCCAGGTCCTGAGTAACTTTTGATATTGAAGAGACGAGATTTTTCAGTAAGAACATGGTGGTCTATTTCCTGTGTATTTATGTATTTTTAAGTAAGTATTTATATATTGCGTTACGCAATTATTGAGATATGTATCGCAATAATTAAAAATTAGTATTGTGTAGATCTCAAAAAGTGTCAATGCATATTTCTACTCAAATAAATTGATACTTATAATATTTTGACAATTAGTTATTCTTTAGATTTAGACATAAAAATAATAATTTTTTTTATAATATATTCTTTATAGATGAATACATTTTTTCTTTATTTTTTTATTATTTTTTATGAATATTAAAGCTAACTAATTTTATTTATAAAAAGACTTTTGCATAAGTAGAAATATTTTATTTATATAATCCTGACTAAAAAACTAGACTTTTGTTTCTGCCAATTTGGCCAAAATGCCCAAATTAGATACGAGAAATAGAGAACTTTAATTGAAAAAAAATATTTCAAATACATTTTATAGGCAATCATCTCGACTTTTTTGAAGCTAATCTACTTAAATATTTCATTATGGCTAAGAACTAGACGCTTGATGACAAAAAGATGAAAAATGTCTTTCTAAAATGAAAAAACTGCGTATAATGCCCTCCATCAAGTACGCGCTCATAGCTCAGCTGGATAGAGCACTTGGCTACGAACTAAGGGGTCGGGAGTTCGAATCTCTCTGAGCGCACCACTTGAAGAATTAACCGCTAGATATAGCGGTTTTTTTGTGCCTAATTTTTATATTTTTTTTAATAAAGAAAGCTGGTACTTGTGATAACCAGCTTTAAAAAAATCTAAATTCGAAGCTATTTATTAGCCGAATGTTTTGAAGCGGCTTTCATCATCAATAAAAGCTTTTTCGCCTGCTGCGCCTTCAATAGAACCAAAAACTAGCTGAGCTCTTAGTTTCCATTCTGCTGGGATATTAAATGAGGTATTAATTTTCTCATCAATAATTGGATTGTAGTGTTGCAATGAAGCACCAATATTTTGTTCAGCTAATACATTCCAAACTGCAAATTGAGCAATTGCTGTTGAATGTTCTGACCAGATCGGAAAATTATCGGCATAAAGTTCAAATTGCTCTTGTAAGCTTTTAATAACGCTCTGGTCTTCATAAAACAGAACTGTACCTGCGCCTGCTGCAAAGCTTTGAATTTTTTGTTCTGTTCCAGATACCGCTTCAGCTGGGATAATGGTTTTTAAAACTTCTAGAACTGTATTCCAGAATTTATGATGTGATTGTCCAAATAAGATCACAGCGCGAGATGATTGAGAGTTAAAAGCTGAAGGGCTGTGTCTTATTGCTTCTTGAATTAACTTTTCAATCTCATCATTTGATTGGCTTAAGTTATTGCCAATTGCATAAATAGAGCGGCGGTTTTTAATGAGTTCTATAAAAGAGGTTTCATTTGAAGGTTCTAGCTCTTGAGCAGCTTTCAAAGCCACATCTTCTTGAGCTGTTGTTTTTTGTTTGAAGCCAAATAGTTTTGCAAAGAAAGACATGACGAATTCCACGAAAAGAGACAATAGAAGCATTCTATAAATTTAAAAATATGAAATAAGCCTTATAAATATGAATCTACGTTCTATATATGAAACGCATAAGTAGCTTGTACTAATAAAAGCTTTACAGTTAAAGCAAAAATAAAAAATCACTTTTGATTCATTTTAAAGCGTAGATGAATATGCTCTAATAGTTTCGATTTATTCAATATTGATACATTGTGATGACCGAGCAAAAAAGCGCTTTATCTTTACGTTATTATTTAAATTTAGAAGAGTCTCAAGACGGATTTGGCTTGGTGACATTCGGAAAGAAACAATTCACACGGTTTTTGACACCTGTTATTAGTATTGCAATTATTATTTGGGGCTTATATTTAGGCTTTTCAGGTGTTGGCCGCTACTATGTTGCTTTAGGCGTTTTCTTCTTGGTTATGCAAGGTCTAATGCGCTACTGGCTTTTACCTATGATGTTTAAACGTCAATTTGTACGTTATCAATTTGGTAAGAGCGAGCAAGGAATCGATTTATATCAAGATTATTTTGAGCTCTATGCTGCTGGGCGTAAACAAGCTGTACAGTATAGTGAAGTGCAGACTTTTGCTAAAGGCAAGCTGACTTATATGCTTGAGCTTAAAAATAAAACGGTCATCATTGTGCCGAAACGTGCATTTGCTCAGGCTTCAGATCAAACTATATTTGAAAATACATTTAAGAAATAAGTTATTGGAATTATTAGCCGCAACAATAAAGGAAGCTTCATGAAAACACGTCCTTCAAAAATCGTTTGTGTGGGCAGAAGTTATGCTGATCATGTAAAAGAACTGAACAATGCAATGCCAGGACGTCCGGTGTTATTTATCAAACCACCAAGTAGTTTGATTGGTTTAGATGAAGGCATTTCATGGAATCCTGCGTGGGGTAGTTGTCATTTCGAATGTGAATTTGTTTTACGCATTGATCAGCCACTAAAAGGAGAAACTGATCCGCAAAAAGTATTGCAGGCCATTGGTGCAGTGACTTTAGGATTGGATTTAACATTACGTGACTTACAAAATGAGTTAAAAGATAAAGGCCAACCCTGGGAAAGAGCAAAGGCTTTTGATGGTTCATGTGTGCTTGCAGACTGGGTAGATGTGAGTGAAATCACGGACTGGGAAGAGACTAGATTTACTTTCCATATTAATGATGAATTACGTCAAGATGGTAATACTGCTTTGCTCATGTTTAATATTGCTTATCTTTTAGTAGATATTAATCAGGTGTTCTCACTTGAGCCAGGCGATGTCATTATGACGGGTACACCCGCAGGTGTAGGGCCATTAAATGCTGGCGATCAGTTAAAAATGACTTTGAAAGGTGCTACTCAAGATTTTGTTTGGGAAACATTTGTTAAAGCATAATTTTATTTAAGTTATTAAACTTTAAACCCTATTATTAACCGGATAATAGGGTTTTTTTATTATACTCAAAATTAATTTATTGATAGAGCTTTCGGAACTGGTCTGGGGTAAAACCCATCCAACGTTTAAACATATAAATAAATGCCGATGCGCTGGCATAGCCCAAATCAAAAGCGATACTTTCTATGGTTTTTCCTTGATTAAGCATGGTCATTGCTTTCATTACTTTTAATCGTTGCCTCCATTCATGTAAAGACATTCCCAACTCTTTTTGACTGTAACGTGCCAACGTTCTTTCAGTCATATTTATTCGTTCAGCTAATTCTTGCAAGGTGCTGTTATCGGCAGGGCATTGGTGTAAATCATTTAGAATTTTTGCTAAAGCTGGATGATCTGTTGTAGGTAAATAACTACCCACTAATTCAGCCTGTATGAGTTGATCTAATAAAACTTGGAGTAGGCGTATATATTCGACTTGGGTTTCATCGTGTGGGTTTTGCCTCAAGTGATCGAGTAAAGCAGGTACAAGTGAGGAAGTTAATAATATACCAGCTTTCTGCGGTAACTTTTGGCACAGACTTTCATGAACATATAAAGTTGCATGAGTCACTTCGTTGCGGTTAATACCACTGTGTTTGGTATAAGGAGGAAGCCAAATACCATAAGGTGGCGGGGTTAAATAATTAATTTGATCAATATTAACTTCGAGTACACCACTAAACGCATAAATAAACTCACCCCATGCATGCGCATGTTGAGGATAAACCGTTTCTGCGGGTGCATTACGAACACGGAACCAAAGCAAATCAGGAATTGCGTTATGAGCCGGAATTTCCTGAAAATCCTGCACACGTTGAGCTGATTTTTTCATCTTTGAAAATTGCCTGAAATTGCTTATGTATTGTCTGTTTTTCACTATATCATCTAAATAAGACAGTTCTATAGTCAGATTTTTCGCTATAAATAAAGGTGCTAAATGGAAGAGCGCAAAAATCTGGATACCAGAGCTTCGGCTTTAATGGTGCTTTTATGTATGGTCTTAGGGCTGCAACAGGTAGTTCTGAAAATAGCAGCACCAGATATTTCGCCGATTATGCAAATTGCTTTACGTTCCGGCTTATCTGCTGTTCTAGTTTTACCTTTATTGTGGCGAGATCATTCGATTCATCTATTTTCTTATAGACAATGCAAAGCTGGCGCTCTTGTTGCTTTATTTTTTTCATTAGAATTTTATTTCGTCACCCAAGCCTTAAAGTTTACCTCTACCTCTCATACAGTAGTTTTACTGTATACCGCTCCAATTTTTGTTGCATTAGGGCTTCATTGGAAATTTCCTACTGAACGTCTGAATCGAGCGCAATGGGGTGGTATTGCTCTGGCTTTTATGGGGATCATTCTTACATTTTACCCAACAACCACAGCTACAAATGCGCCAGCTCTAGCACAAGTTTTGTTAGGCGATTTATATGCACTTATGGCTGGGCTTGCATGGGCACTCAGTACAATTATTGTTCGTTTATCTCCTTTAGCTCAAGCGCCGGCAACTCAAACATTGTTTTATCAACTATTTGGCTGTTTTGTTCTACTCTTATTAATTGCTTTTTTAACAAATCAAACAACAATTCATTTCACCACTTTAGCGATCTTAAGCTTAAGCTTTCAAACTTTAATCGTATCTTTTGCAAGTTTACTATTATGGTTTTGGTTATTAAGAAATTATCTTGCATCACGATTAGGGATATTTTCTTTTTTAACCCCATTATTTGGTGTGTTATTTAGTATTTTGTTATTAGAGGAAAAACTAGAAATTAAATTTATTTTTGGAAGTATTTTAGTGTTGTCAGGAATAGTCATCATGAGTCTAAAGCAGGGCAAAGCTAACAGCAGCTAAGCCCTGACTTTAGTTGAGTATTATTTCTCTTCGAAAATTGTTGAAAGTGGAATAGAGAGCTTTGCAGCTAAATAATCATTAGACTCTACTAAAGCTGGGCCAATTTTTTCCATCCATTCGTCATCATCATGAACATTTGATACATCCTGACGTAAAGGTAATGGATAAGGCAGTGCAGTGAAGAAGCTCCAAAAGTCGACTTGAGATAAATTGCGGACCAAAACATATTCATCTTTATCGGTACGTTTAACCAGATTTTGCTCTTCTAGTAAGAGAACATAAGCAGGCCAACGACCAACCTCACCACGACCTAAAATTTCTAATGCTTCTTTATCACTTACGCTTTCACCAAGTTTTTGCTTTTTATAGAACAATTCCAAGATGTCGAGTAGCATTAAAACCGGATGTCTTTTTTGCTCTTTGCCTGAATGAAAAGCGGTAAGAGCAAAACTCACCTCGACACCAAGCAATACAATATTCCAAGATAAGAAGACCCATAATAGGAAAATAGGTACTGCTGCAAACGCACCATATATGATTTCATAACTGGTGAAATTTGACATAACAAAGCTAAATAAATTTTTGAGTGTCTCAAATAATGCAGCACTTAAGCATGCAGCAATTGCTGCTGCATATAGGGGAACTGTGCGGTTGGGAATAGTCCAATATAAAATAAAAAAACCTAAAATTGTGAGAACAAAAGAAATAAGCCAGAGTAAAAAGGCGCCATCAAGTTGATAACCTGTGAAGTTATTGCTCAATAAATTCATGGAAGCAACAGTTGATGAAATAACAAATGCACTGCCTAAAATAATTGGACCAAGCGAAATAATGGTCCAGTAACGCATAAAGCCTACAATACCGCTACGGGTTTCTTTTACTCGCCATATTCGGTTAAAAACGGTTTCAATTGAAGTAAGCATTAAAACTGTTGTGACAAAGAGGAATAGCACACCAATTACAGTTAAATTACTGGACTTTTCGGTAAAAGCATTAAGAGCTTTATCAAAAGCAATCGTACTTTTAGGTAAAAAATTACTGTAGATTAAGTGCTGTAACTGTTGTCTGGCAGGTTCCAATGCCTTAATTGAAGAAATAATAACTAAAAATACCGTTAACATAGGTACAACGGCAAAAAGAGTCGTATAGGTGAGGGAGCCGGCTTGTTCACGGCAACGATCCGCTTCAAAACGCTTAATTACGAATAAAATAAATTGAAACCAGGTCTTGTTATAAAAAGGAAGCTTCTTCAAAAAACGTTCTAACATGCGTCATCTATCCCGATTTTTTTAATCATGATGTGGGTGATTGATATTCACCAGTGTATTCGGTTGAGAACACTATCGTTGATGTGGGTAAACTTTAACCTAAAGAATAAAAAAGTATTCTGAAAGTTCTGTATGTATCATCGTAACAAAAGGTAGTAAAAAGCTTTTACCGATATTTGTTACTGTGCCCTTAAAAATCAATCACCTCTAGAATTTCATAAAATTGGCTACGCCAAAAAAACAAAAAATACCGTATAGTGTTCTTTTTAACAAAATTCGTGAAACCGATGCAACCTTACATTCTTGTGCTTTATTACAGTAAATATGGTTCAACTAAAGAAATGGCGCACCTTATTGCGAATGGTGTTGAATCGGCAGGTGTGAATGTAAAAATTCGCACAGTACCTAATATTGCAACAGTGGTAACAGAAGCTGAGCCAAGCATTCCTGAAGAAGGTGATATTTATTGTACTTTAGAGGAACTGGCCAATTGTGCAGGCTTAGCGCTAGGGTCTCCAACTCGCTTTGGTAATATGGCAAGCGAAATGAAATATTTTTGGGATCAGACCACAAGCCTTTGGTTAAATGGTGCTTTACATAATAAGCCAGCATGCGTTTTTACTTCTTCTGGTTCAATGCATGGTGGGCAAGAAAGTACGTTATTAACAATGTTACCTCCATTATTTCATCACGGTATGATGATTTTAGGATTACCAAACTCTATTCCGGCTTTGTCGAATACTAAAACAGGTGGGACTCCCTATGGCGCAAGCCACGTGAGTGGTCCAAGACATGATCAAAGTTTAAGCCAAGATGAAAAAATTTTATGTGAAGTTCAAGGGAAGCGTTTAGGCGAAATCGTAAAAAAACTTCATTCTTAAATTTATGGCAATAAAAAAGAGCGGGTTTCCGCTCTTTTTTATTTAAACTATTTTATTCTTTTACAAAAGTTACTGTGCCATCAGCAAGTGATTGAACGCGCGCTAATGACTCAACGCGGTAACCTTTTTCAAGTAATAAATCACGGCCTGGTTGGAATGATTTTTCAATCACAATACCCACACCTACAACTTCTGCATTTGCTTGATGAATTAAGTCAATCAAACCAAGCGCAGCTTGACCATTTGCTAAGAAGTCATCAATCACTAAGGCTTTGTCGCTTGAGTTGATGTGCTTATTTGAAATGGCAATGGTACTTTCTGTCTGTTTAGTGAAACTAAACACTTTAGCGCGGTATAAATCGTCTTTTAAAGTAAGCGATTGATATTTGCGAGCAAAAATCACAGGTACACCAAGTTCTAAACCTGCCATGATTGCTGGCGCAATACCTGAAGCTTCAATGGTAATAATCTTGGTAATCCCTGCATCTTTAAAGCGAGCGGCAAATTCTTTACCAATCTGCTGCATGAGTACAGGGTCAATTTGGTGATTTAAGAAAGCGTCGACTTTCAACACTTGATCAGATAGAACGATACCTTCTGTTAAGATTTTCTGTTCTAGTGCGTGCACGGGAGAATCCTCTAGACGGATGCTTTTTAAAGCAAATGCGTATTTTAAAAAGCATCCGAAAAAATGCAAGCTTTAATTCGTTTTACCTGTATAACTTGTTAATAACAAACCATAAGATGTTTTGCCATCAATATGACTTACCTTGACTGGAAGGTAGTCTAATTTCGGAGCTAGCCAGAAAATTGTGCTGCGCTCAGGTTTCTTATGTTGTAAAACAACTTTCACGGTATCAAATGTGCCATAAGAGGTTTTAATTTTCTCGTTGCCTTGTTTAACAAAACGACGATTTTCAACTTCTTTTGCATCGGCTAGAGGGTAAGACGATTTAAGTGAACCATTTTTTAAATCTTCACGAATCTGTAATTCTGCATTCAGCTCATCAAGTACACCTGCTTGCCAAGCGAATGAGCGCGCTTTATCGTCTTTTTTCGTGCTAATAGTCTTATTGCCAGGATTAAAATTAATACTCATTGTGTTGTTATGGATCAAAATTTTACTGGTACGACTAAAGCTTTGTGAACCAATTTTACCGTTTGCAAAACTAAATTTACTTGTTTCACTTGCAGAAGCGATTCCACCTGCTTTTGCTGTGAATTGATAAGTCCAATTATTGCCTTGTTGACTCAATGCACGTGTCGCTGAACCCATACCTTTATTATTGTAGGTAAACTGATAATTTGCCTGAAATGGGCTCATGGCAAGTGCGTGGCTAGAGAAACTTGCAATAAGCAAAGTTGTCGAAATACCAGTTGCGATGCTGAATGATTTCAGAAATTTTGTTGCCATAAGTAAATATCCTTGTACAGACTGATAGGTCAGTGCTGATGCATCTATGACTTTTGCATATTATGCCTGTTGATCATGGAGAAATAATCAGGATTTATGCTAAATATGTAATCTCTTTGTGTTTTTTAACAGTGAATTTCTTTAGTTCGTACCGTTGTTATACATCTTTTTGCTGTATTGGCGTAATTTCAGTATCTCCAAGTTCATCTTCAGAATCATCATCTTGATCACGGAAAAGTAAAGCAGCCAGATTAACATTACCAAAGACAACTAATTCTGCTTCACGTACTCGTGCATAGTTGATATGAACCTTGCCTAAGGTTTCAATAATACTGGCCTTTTTAGCAAACCAACGGTTAAGGTCTAAGAAGATCAGGTCATCTTTTTCTTGGGCTACATCAAATCGCTCCAGAATCATGCCTAATGGATCTTTTTTTAGAATTTTGTGATAGTAAAAAATAGCCGCTTTTACAGCAATTTTTTGCCAGAAATTTTTATATTTAGCTTCTACAATTTGTGTGTTACTAATTTGCTCAAAAACAATAAGTTGTTGTTCTTTATTAAATTCCATCTGGATAAGTTTTAAGTCGACCGACAAAGTGGTCTCTAAACCTTTAACATGCATTGTGGCATAGAGTCTTAACCAGTCATGATAAAGATCTGCATGTAGATCATCTAAAAACTCGACATTATTAGTCACGTAGCGTTCTAAGGTGGCATTTAGAAAAGTTTGCGATAATGTAAAATCTCTTTCTTCCTCAATGAAGGCTTCAGCTTTTCGGTAGACTTTATGAAGACGTTTGACTAATGAGGAAAATAGCGTTTGCATAAAAGAACTTCCAGAAGATGATTTACTAAAGAATCCACACAATCTTTATTATGATAAAAAACAGGTTTTGATATTGCAGTGTAACAAATTTAATTGATACATTTTGACAAAATGAAAATGGATAAATATCAATATTTGAAGTGAATCACACTTTTATCCATATTTGAATATCAGTTTATGTTTTATTCGGTAATACCGTGGGGAAAAGGCATCTATATGCTTTTAAGATTATGTTGAAAAAAAGAAGTCTATCCATAGAGCCTTTTTATTATTGGTGGCAAGACCGAGTCTTTATCGCTGCAATAATATTAGCAATCTTACTGCATATTTTTGTGTTGCTCATCCATTTTGCGATGCCTGCGCCGTCAGAACAATCGACTAAAGAAATTGCAATATCGATTCGTCCTACTGAAGATGTGATCAAGCATGCAGACTTTTTAGCCCAAGCTGATCAACAAGGTTCAGGGGCTTTTCGGGAAGCTCATCGGATGTCGAGTAACTCTCCAGCGCCTATGCCAAGTGATGCTTCAACAGGAGAAGCTCAGCTAGAAACTTTAGAAAAAGTGCAGCAACAAAGAGAACTTAAATTTGAAGAAAAAGTACTCATGACTGTATTGAGTTGGCAGAAACAAGCAGAGGAGAGCCAAAGAAAAAAAGCACTTGAACAATTACAAAGTCAGTTTCAGGCAAAAGCTGCCATGGTAGCGAGTCTTGAAGCTCAGTATTTACAACGTCAGCAAGATTTTAGTCGCCAACAAAAGATAAAAACAGTAGATGGTATTCAAGCCAAGAAAGATGCGTCAGCAGCTTATCTAGATAAATTTCGTGAAAAAGTAGAGCTTTATGGCAACCGTTATTATCCAGAAGAAGCGAAACAGCAACAGTTAAAAGGTGAAGTTCGCCTTATGGTAATTTTGAATGCTCAAGGGGGAATTCGTGCAATTCGTTTGCTTGAAAGCTCAGGTCATCCAGTTCTAGATGAAGCAGCAAAGGCATCGGTACGGCGTGGAGCGCCATTTGGCCGTTTTGATGTAAATATGAAAGATATTTCAGAGCTTCGTATTATTCGTACATGGCGTTTTGATCCAGCTGAAGCTGAATTTGAAGTTCATTAATGAAAAAATGTGGATAACTTTTAGGATATCCACATTTTTAAAATGTATTAAGAAGCTGACTGCGTTCTTAATCGTGTGAGAGAATTTGATTATTCCTGATATGGGTTGGCAATATTGAGTTTAGCTAAGATTTCGATCTCTAAACCCTCCATTTCTTCAGCATCTTCATCACTTGTTTCATGGTCATAACCAAGTAAATGTAGAACCCCATGGACTAAAAGATGCGCAAAATGATTTTGTGCGGTTTTCTTTTGTTCCAGAGCCTCTTGTAATACCACTGGAATACAAATTACTAAATCACCCAACGGTAATGCGTCGAGCATTGGTAAAACTTCTTCAGGAATATCACTTGGAAAAGATAGAACGTTAGTTGGCTTATCTTTCTCTCGATATTGCAAGTTAAGTTGATGGCTTTCTTCCAAATCAACACATGCGATACCAATTTCGCAATCTTCCTTATAGCCAACGTGGCGTAAAGTTGTCTCAATAATTTTTTTGAGTTGAGCTCGTTTGAGCTCTAACTCAGGGGATTGAAAGTCTTGTTGTAAACTTAAACTGATTTTCAAAATGAATCCTTAAGCATCCTGATGTTGCAAGTCTGCTGCTGTATCGTTTTCAGCAATTAATGCTTCTTGGCGTGCTTTACGTTCAGCACGTGCTTCAGCATTAAGACGCTGTTGTTCACCATCCCAACCCTCATAAGCTTCAACAATTTTTTGAACAAGTTGATGGCGTACTACATCGCGGGAATGGAAACGGGTAATATGAATTTCTTTAATGTTCTCAAGTACGCGAAGGGCGTGTGCCAAACCAGATTGTTGGCCTCGAGGTAAATCTACTTGGGTAATGTCACCTGTAATCACTGCACGAGAGCCAAAACCTAAACGGGTCAAGAACATTTTCATTTGTTCTGGTGTAGTGTTTTGAGCTTCATCCAAAATCACAAATGAATGGTTAAGAGTACGACCACGCATATAAGCAAGTGGTGCAACTTCAATCACTTGACGTTCGATTAACTTGGCGACTTTTTCGAAGCCCAGCATTTCGTAGAGGGCATCGTAAAGAGGACGTAGATATGGGTCGATTTTTTGGGTTAAATCACCAGGTAAGAAACCGAGCTTTTCTCCTGCCTCTACCGCAGGGCGGACAAGTAAAATTCGCTGGATTTCATTACGTTCTAACATGTCCACTGCGGCAGCAACTGCTAAATAAGTTTTACCTGTACCAGCAGGGCCTACACCAAAAGAAATATCGCTTTGTAAAATACGTTGTACATAGCGTTTTTGATTGGCACCACGTGGATTAATGCGACCTTTTCGAGTCTGGAAATAGACATCCATGGGCGCATCATGCTCATCCATTTCTTCGCCAACTAGTTCGAAGTTTCGTTCAGTTTGCGAAGATTGAATCAAGAGGTGTAACAGGTCAGCACTGATTTGTTGGGACGCCTCTGTTTCTTCGTAGAGTCGTTGCAATAACGCTTCGGCTCTCCCAACAGCATCTATCTCACCATCTATGTAAAAAACATCTCCACGATGAGTAATTTTGACATCTAAACGCTGTTCAATTTGCTTAAGGTGCCCATTATAGGCACCCAAGATGCTCTTTAAACGTTCCATTGAAATTTCAGGAAATGTTACGGTACGTCGAATCGCTGCAGTCAAGAGAAAACCTTTCAGTAGACTTTAGAATACCTCTACATTACGCCACGTCAGGCTCAAGATTCAAGAGTTCACCGTAAACTAAATTTAAAGTTTTAATTTCAGTAATCTCAATCTCTGCAAAACGACCAATCCACGATGCATCGCCTACAAAAGTCACTAAACGTGTATTGTCTGCTGTACCTACTAAAATATTAGGGTCTTGATCAGATACTTTTTCAATAAGTACACGTTCAATTTTGCCAAGCATTGCGTCAGTTTTTTCAATGCTAGATTGCTTAATGACTTGTTGAACTTGTGCTAAACGTTCTTTTTTAACGTGTTCAGGGGTTGTATCTGGTAAGTCAGATGCTGGTGTACCTGGGCGTTTTGAGTAAACAAAGCTATAAGAATGATCAAAGTCTAAGTCTTTGATAAATTGCAATGTTTCTGCAAAATTTTCATCTGTTTCACCAGGGAAACCAATGATAAAATCGCTCGATAAATGCATATCAGGGCGTATTTTGCGTAACTTGGCAATCTTATCGATGTATACATCAATCGTGTGATTTCGCTTCATTGCTTTGAGTACATCATTAGATCCACTTTGTACTGGCAAATGTAAGTGTGAAACCATTTGAGGTAAATCTTCATAACACTGAATAAGTTCATCAGAGAACTCAAGTGGATGTGAAGTTGTATAACGTAAACGGCCAATACCTGGAATTTCTGCAACGAGTCGTAACAATTCAGGGAAGGTACAAATGCCGCCTTCGAATGTTTCACCACGATATCCGTTCACATTTTGACCAAGTAAGCTGATTTCACGGACACCTTTTTCAGCAAGACCTGCGATTTCTGCAAGAACATCATCAAGTGGACGTGAAACTTCTTCACCACGAGTGTATGGAACAACACAGAAAGAGCAGTATTTAGAGCAACCTTCCATAATAGAAACGAATGCTTTGAAACCTTCTACGCGTGGTTCAGGTAAGAAGTCGAATTTTTCAATATCAGGGAATGAAATATCAACGAGCTTAATTTTTTCTTTTTTCGGCTTTTCCACTTGTGCGTGATGTTGATCAAGCATTTGCGGTAAACGGTGTAAGGTTTGTGGACCAAAAATCATGTCGACATAAGGTGCACGTTTTTGAATATTGTCACCCTCTTGAGAAGCAACACATCCACCCACACCAATAACAAGATCAGGATTTTGTTCTTTTAATTTGCGCCAACGACCTAATTCACTAAATACTTTCTCTTGTGCTTTTTCACGAATAGAGCAAGTATTCATGAGCAGAATGTCTGCTTCATTAGGGTTGTTCGTTAACACATAACCATGAGAATCCCCCAAAAGGTCTGCCATACGGTGACTGTCATACTCATTCATCTGACACCCTTGAGTTTCAATATATAGTTTCTTTATTGAAACGTCAGTGGTGTGCGTTGGCTGGGTAACAGTGTTTTCTGAGGCAGCTTTGGCACCATTGGGAATGAAGGTTTGAACCGTCATGCAGGCTCCTAACAGATCGATCTAGTTAAATAATAAAATGACCCAAAACGGGTCAAACCAATCATTATAGCAGTATTTTGAGCAGAACAGATAACAATAAACTCCCATAAGCTACACATGATTTATGGAGACAAATGTCATGAATTTTAATGATGTTGAATCAGATAGTTACATAACACAACAAAAGAAAGCATGAAGAATAATTAAACTATGCCTAAAGGTGGATAGTCAGGATTTAACGCATTTATGAGACCAGGTAAAAAGAGCTCATCAAACAAGAGTCGTGTGATGAAAAATAAATATGCACATCGTAGCTGGTTAGGAGCTGTGTGTTTACTTGGTTGTTCATTATCTTATGCCGCAGAAGAACAATTTAACGATGCACTAAATGCCGCCAATAGTGGTAATACTGCATTGTTAGATCAATATCAGCTTGCAATGCAAAATGATGTGTTGGGCTACTATCCTGAATATTGGAAATTAAACACAAATTTAGGCTTTCAATCTCCGACATCAATTGTAAGCTTCGCACAGCGCTATCCACAGTCTGCTATGGCAGAAAAGCTGGCCGCGGATTATGTCGAAGAAAAAGTTAAACAAGCTGACTTTGCGTCTGCACAACCAATCTTGCCTTATGTTTCGAATCCTGACCAGGCCGAAAATTGTGCTTTAGCGCAGGTGAGAGCTAAAAGTGGTGATGCATTAGTTTTTGCTGAATATAAAGATGTATGGTTAGCCACTGAATCGCAACCAGAATCATGTATTGGACTCGGCCGTATGATGCTGTCTAGTCCATTAATGAGTGCACAAGACAAGCAGCAGCGCCTGTGGGTACAGTTACGTGCAGGTTTATCTGGACAGGCGCTTGCTACAGCACAGACTTTGGGTTTGAATTTGTCTTTGGCTCAGCTCAATCAGATTCAGGCGAATCCACTGAATTACTTATGGTCAGCACCAAAAACCAATGACGTAGATTACGCCTATTTGATTTTTGCACTAGGCCGATTAGCAAATAATGATTTAGGAAATGCTTTTGCAAATGTACAGCGAGTAGCGCAAGGTACTCCAGAGAGCGTGCAAAAGTATCTCTATCGAACCGTAGCCTATATTGGTGGAACTACGGTAATGAAGAACAACTTTAACCGTGAAGTCCTTCAATATTTTGACGCAAGTTATGGCTATCCGTTAAGTCCTGAAGAAGCTGAAATTTATGCACGACAAGCTATTCGTTTTAGTGCATGGGAAAGTTTAATTCGTGCAATTGATAGTATGTCGGTTTCACAAAAACAAGAAGATCGCTGGCAGTATTGGTTAGCGCGTGCGACAGAGCAACGTGGCGATAGTAATTCTAAGAATACGGCACAACGTATTTATAAAAAATTAGCTGAAAGTGGGGATGATTATCACAACCTTCTTGCAAAAGACCGTTTAGGCGTACGATATAATCATCAGCCGTATAATGATGAGCCAACTGCAAGTGATTTACGCCGTCTAGATCAAAATATTCACTTTAATCGTGCATTTACTTTAAGACGAATTAATGCCAACCCAACCTATACTAACCGAGAGTGGAACTGGGCTGTTCGTCAAGCATATCTACAGCATGATGATGGATTACTATTAGCGGCGGCAAAACGTGCTCATGATATGGGATGGTATGACCGCGCGATTTATGCGGCAGATCGTACAACGAATAAACATAATGATACGTATCGTTATGTGACCCCGCATAAGACCAATGTCGTAAGCCATAGTTACAATGCTGGAATTGATCCTGCTTGGGCTTATGGTTTAATGCGTCAAGAAAGCCGATTTGTTACCTCGGCACGCTCTCATGTAGGTGCTGGTGGACTTATGCAAATTATGCCGGATACGGCAAAGTTGATTGCTCGCCAGATGGGAGAAACATATAATCCGGCAGCGTTAAGTGAAATGAACACCAATATTCGTTATGGGACATTTTATTTATCGATGATTCAAGGGCAGTTAAGTAATAACCCTGTTTTAGCAACGGCAGGTTATAATGCTGGGCCGAATCGGGCAAGACGTTGGCAACCTGATTACCAACCGATTGAGGCTGATCAATATACAGAAACCATTCCATTGCTTGAGACCAGAGATTATGTCAAGCATGTCATGACGAATGCGACGCATTATGGAGTGATATTAGGTCAAGGTGCTCAATCATTAATACAACGTATGAAAGTCATTCCAACGCGATCATCACCTTAGTTTTAGATGATGAATGATGGAACATTCTTTTAATTGGCATAACCAAGTTTTAATTAAATGAAATATAGAGACCTAGGACTTCAATCAATATCGCAACTTGCATGGTGGATCATCTGTGCAAGCGTTGGTTTGTTGAGTTCTGTTTTACATGCGGAACCTGTTAACGTGCAAGGTTATGTTATGCATGTACAGATGACGCCTGCTGTTTGTGCGTTAGATCCTTCTAAACAAAAGCAGCGTAAATGTCTTGAAGGATATTCGCTTACGATTACTGGTTTAATGCCTGAAACCACCAGAACTGACTGTTCAACACAAAGCTCAGCTACACTGTCACCACTGCAAGCTAAGGTGGTCGCTCGGGTGATGCCAGACAATAATGCTCGTGTGCAACTCTGGAGAAGTGTGGGTGGCTGTGTGCCTATGAATGCAAGTCAATATTTCCGTACGATTATTAACTTTGCTGAACGTTTAAAAATACCTGCTAATCTAACCAGCTCTACTAATGTGGAAATGCAACAATCTACATTACGTCAACAATTTACCAAGCTTAATCCAAGCTTACCTCAAAATGGTATTCGCTTCACTTGTCAGCTCTCACGCTCTGATGTCGTACTAACAGAAGTTAAAGTCTGTTACACGGTAAATGGTCAATATAAGCAATGCTCAAATCACGTTGTCTCTAATTGCCCAAGCGAAATTACTATTAAAGGCAGTTATTAAGAGCAATAACCATTTCATAAAAAAATGCTGACCATACAATGAATCTATTTGTAAAGGTTAATTTGTATTTTCTATCAGACTTTTGGTGAAAATGAGTCGCTTTTACATGCATCTGCCACTTCTTTAGAGTACAATCTTTGCCGTTTATGATGATTTGGTTAAGTAGAATCGCTACTTAACCCGATTAAGGACACTCATTGGAGACAATTACATGAAGCAACCCGTTCGTGTTGCCGTGACTGGCGCTGCAGGTCAAATTGGTTACAGCTTATTATTCCGTATCGCAAGCGGTGAAATGCTAGGTAAAGATCAACCTGTTATTTTACAATTGCTTGAAGTTCCAGTTGAAAAAGCACAACAAGCGCTTAAAGGCGTAATGATGGAACTTGATGACTGTGCTTTCCCTTTATTGGCTGGCATGATCGGGACTGATGATCCTAAAGTTGCATTTAAAGATGCTGACTATGCGTTATTGGTAGGTTCTCGTCCACGTGGTCCTGGTATGGAACGTGCTGACTTGTTAAAAGTTAACGGCGAAATCTTCATTGGCCAAGGTCAAGCATTAAACGAAGTTGCTAGCCGTGACGTTAAAGTATTAGTTGTAGGTAACCCTGCAAACACGAATGCTTACATTGCGATGAAATCTGCTCCAGATCTTCCAGCGAAAAACTTCACAGCAATGTTGCGTCTTGACCACAACCGTGCGTTGACTCAAGTTGCTCAAAAAGCTGGTGTTGCTGTAGCTGACATCGAAAAATTAACAGTTTGGGGTAACCACTCTCCAACTATGTATGCTGACTACCGTTTTGCAACTGCAAATGGTGAAAGCTTAAAAGACAAGATCAACGATCCAGCTTGGAACAAAGACGTATTCCTTCCAACTGTTGGTAAACGTGGTGCTGCGATTATCGAAGCGCGTGGTTTGTCTTCTGCTGCTTCTGCTGCTAACGCTGCAATCGACCATATGCGTGATTGGGCACTTGGTACGAACGGCAAGTGGGTAACTATGGGTGTTCCTTCTGACGGTTCTTATGGTATTCCTGAAGGCGTTATGTTCGGTTTCCCTGTAACAACTGAAAACGGTGAATACAAAATCGTTCAAGGTTTAGAAATCGATGAATTTAGCCGTGAGCGTATCAACTTCACTCTAAACGAGCTTGAAGAAGAACGTGCAGCAATTGCTGACATGGTAAAATAATTCATCAGTTTGATGAGTTGGAAAGCACTCTCTTGTAGGGTGCTTTTTTATATGTGAAATTTAATAAGAACACACAAAAAACAACAAGAAAATATAAGCATAGATATGCAACTCACATCTATTGTTGTTAGATTATTGAAAAGAAGCCATGGGAGAATAACAATGTTTGAACAACAACCGACATTACAACTTTTATTTGAGCAATTGGGTTTAGATTCTGATGATGCAAGTATTGAAAATTTTATCAGAACGCATCAATTGCCGGCTGAACAGAAGTTACATGAGGCCTCTTTCTGGTCCCAAGGCCAAAGTGATTTTTTAAAAAGTCATTGGGAAAAAGATGATGAGTGGATTGTAGTTATTGATGAGCTGAATGAGCAATTACATGAAGATAGTGTGAAAAAATAACAAATGAAAAAGGCCTGTTATAGTTAACAGGCCTTTTTCATTCATAAGTTAGTGAGTTCTTAACTTAATTAAATTTTTATACCATGGTTCATGACGTACCGGATTAAATATAGGATGTTCATGAAGCAACTCAAGATCACATTGAGCGGTTGATAAATATTTTGTGAGCCAATGACGAGTTAGTGCAGACTCTTGCTGTGCTGCTGACGCATAAGCCAAGAAGAAATATATATCGCCATGTTGATGATGAGCTAGAGGTTTCAAAATTTGCTGAGCAATCAGCGCAAAGCGTTTTTCCTTATTTAACTCAAAATAAAGCATATAAGCTTTAGCTAAATGCAGCGATAGGTTTAAATACAAACTCATTGGCATTTCTTCATATTCCATACGAGCTTGTTCCAGCAAAACAATGGCTTCTTGCAAGAAGTGAATTTGTTCTTGGCGAACACGGCTTAACGTAACGAGCTGCATACGTAATTCCGCACGCTCCAAAGCAAGCTCGGGCGTATTCTCAGTTAAATAGA
Source organism: Acinetobacter sp. FDAARGOS_494 (assembly GCF_003812225.1). Classification (NCBI taxonomy): domain Bacteria; kingdom Pseudomonadati; phylum Pseudomonadota; class Gammaproteobacteria; order Moraxellales; family Moraxellaceae; genus Acinetobacter; species Acinetobacter sp. FDAARGOS_494. Next base: position 1,183,635 of record NZ_CP033866.1, on the reverse strand, counting down.
GTTGGTCTGTTTCACCAATTCTGGACACAATCGCTTTTGTTTCAATAGACATACGCCTTCGCCTTTTTAATCAATATCTTTTATATCGGGTCCATTTAAGAAATTTAAAGAGCTTTCTTTTAAACCCAAATTGAGTTTCCGCTACGAAGCCAAGCAGTAATAGAGAGGCGCTGCTGTTTAGAAACTAAAACCTCATGAAGCAAATTGCTCTGGAATATAACTAAGCGATTAGGCTCTGGTGTAATAATGTGCCAAATATTGTTTTTATCTTGTAAGCGTAATTGGCCACCCCAGTCATCTTGCCATTCAGGGTGTAAATAATAAACGGTAGACATAATACGATCATTTTTTTGCTGAGGGTTATCTCGATGTAATGCGTAGAATTCACCCGGGTTATAACAGGCAAAATGTGCTTCTACTTCTTTAATCCCTAAAAAGAAAGCTTGATTTAGATGCTGGCAAAATGAAGATAATGTTTCTACATGCTGCTCAGCCACAGGAAGAGATTCGTTAATCCATAAAATATGATCGCTTCGGATCGTACTCACCACACCATTTTGAATACCCGCTTCTCGAAACTCATCAAAGTGGTGGCTACACTCTTTGGCAACTTGAGTATGATATTCAGCAGAATAAGCTTGGTTCACAATTGCGAAACCATGAGCATTTAAGTCATCTAAAATCTGGTCCAGATTCCAGCAGTCAGGAAGCGGTTGAGAGTGCATATAACCTCATATCGATCGTAAGAAAATCAAGCAGCCTTATTTTAGATGATCACAACCTTACGAAAGAATATTTTTTTCATGTTAAACTAATCGTTGAATTGAGGAATTAAAGTCAACATGAATTACCGTCACCATTTCCATGCGGGCAACTTTGCAGATGTTATGAAGCATGTGCTTTTGCTACAGCTTCTCAACCGTTTAAATGCTAAAGATAAACCTTATCGTTATATCGATACGCATGGAGGTGCAGGAAAATATGATCTATCTCAGGCACCTGCACAAAAGTCAGGAGAATTCCTAACAGGTATTCATCGTCTTGTACAGCTTTCTGACATGGAAAAGCGCCAAGCTCCTGAAGCCATCCAGCAATACCTAAAACTTGTAGAAGAATTACGTGCTCAAGAAGGTAAGGGAAGTTATCCGGGCTCTCCGTGGTTTGCTTTGCAAGGTATGCGTGAAATTGATAAGGCTACAATATTTGAAATGCAGCGTGATGTATTTCAGCAATTACGCCATAACATTCATGATAAACGTGCGGGCTTGCATGAGCGTGATGCATATGAAGGCTTGCTTGCCGTAATTCCACCAAAGGAAAAGCGCGGTTTAGTGATGATTGATCCGCCTTACGAATTAGAGCGTAAGGATTTCCCGCAATTGGTTGAACTTTTACAAAGCGCTTATAAAAAATGGCCAACAGGTGTCTTCGCGGTTTGGTATCCAATTAAAGATCGCGCAATGATTGAACGTTTTGAAAAGAAAATGTTTAAAACTGGAATTCGCCGTCAATTAATCTGTGAAATTTGTGTTTGGCCAGATGACACACCTGTAGGTTTGAATGGTTGTGGATTATTAGTAATTAACCCACCTTGGCAGTTCTCCGAACAAGCAGATCAAGCCCTACAATGGTTATTCCCTCACTTACGTATGCAAGAAACAGGTGGTCATGCCGCTGTACGCTGGTTAGTGGGTGAGTAATAATTAATCTAAATCAATGCACATGTTTGGAATAGAAAATAATGACAAATGCGCCTAAACCAGAGCAAGATTTAACTCATAATGAACATTCTTTTGATGGGATTACGTTCGAAGTGGTTGAAGAAGAAGATAATCCGGAAGGACAAAAAGTGAAGCGCAGAGGTATTTACCTTTGGCCTAACTTAATCACGACAGCCGCTTTGTTGTCTGGTTTCTATTCCATTATTGCAAGTATGAATGGCGAATTTGCTCAAGCGATTTATGCCATTTTTCTTGCAGCATTATTTGATGGGTTAGATGGACGCGTTGCCAGAGCTATTGGTGCCCAAAGTGCTTTTGGTGAGCAATATGACTCTTTATCAGATTTGTTAGCATTTGGTGTAGCGCCAGCAATGCTAATGTATAGCTGGAGTCTACATGACTTAGGCCGTATCGGTTTGGCATGCTGTTTTGTTTATACCGCTTGTGCCGCGTTCCGTTTAGCACGATTTAATGTTCAGATTGGAGTGGTTGATAAGCGCTATTTTATTGGTATTGCTAGTCCACTCGCCGCGATTATCATTATTTCACTCGTATGGGTAGCTCGTGATTATCCGTTCATTTTTGATTTACGCGATATTGCTATTCAAACCATTAACGCGGTCATCATGGTGGTTGTAGGACTACTTATGATTTCTAATATTAAATATTATTCATTTAAGCAAATGGATCGTAAGCGTGTTCCTTTTGTAGTTATGTTGCCAGTAGTACTGATTTTTGCAGCAATCACTTATAATATTCCAATGGGTATTTTGATTGTATCAATCATCTATGCTCTATCAGGTTTTGTTACCACACTTTTAGCTAAAAAAAATAACGAGACCATCAAAACATAAAATTAGATGAGGTTCGGTATGCCTAAGTTGATAAGTGAAAAAAATCAATTACAGCAACTGAGCCTCAACTCAAATGGGGGAGTTGTCTATCAGCCCGCCAGAGGTTTTTTTAAAGTTGTCTATCAAGGTTTAATTCTTCCTAACCTGCCTGCACCACTTCGTTACTTTAATTACATTAGTCTAATCGGTCAGCCTAGAATCCCTCTTTGCTATAACGCAAATGGTATTGTGACTTCTGCAGTTGATACAGCAACTGTACTGGTTAGCAATAGCTTACATAGTGTAGGGCACTTAAAAACTTATTCCATTCGACGCCAATGTCAGCTTAATCCTAGTCGGTATCAATTCGATAAAACTGATCTTATTGAGTGGCAAATCCCAAGAGTTCAGCTTAGACGAATCGATTCTGAAATGAGCTGTGATTTAATCGTCCAAACTCCTTCCGACATTTCGAATTCATCAGCATTGCAGTGGGGAATATCTGACTACTGGTCTATTTTGTGCCACTGTGAAGGTGAGATTTTATATAAAGGACAGAAATATGAGGTCAATGGATTAGGCCGATTTAAACATGCTCGAGCCTTACATTTACCTTTTTTATCTTTATGTTTTTATACCTGTCAAATTATTAATTTGAATGAAACCACTCAAGTCACACTTTCTCAAATAAGAAATCAGTGGAATATCATTCTATTTTCACGTTTAGATATTCAAGAACTAGGAAAGCAGCCCGTCACGTTTACAGAAGATGTTAATTTCCACATCCACCGGGTTTATCCAAAAGTTGAAACACCGCATGGGCGAGAAATGTATTTACCACGAGAGTTTTCTTGGCAATGTAAAAAAAATGGAAAAGTTATTTTTGAACTCTATGGTGAAAGTCGTGGTGATTACAAATTTGGGTTAGCTGCTGGATACATAGGAAGTTTTCGTTATCAATTAAGTTGGAATAATCAATGTCTTCAAGGAGAAGGTGGATATTGTGAATACATTGATTGCCGACCTTTAAGATGGCAAGAAAAGAATCAAAACGAAAAAATGCTCGATAAATTGCTGCTTTTACAACCGTGTTTATATAAAAAATGAATATTTTTATCATTTTTGGGTAAAAAACGACCGCTTGATGTGAGTTGCTAGAAAAAGGGGTTGCAAAGGGAGAGAGATGGTCTATAATGCACATCCATCGGCGGTGATGTAGATAGAAACTTGTTGAAAAACAGTTACTTGTGATTAGGTTGATTGCTTTAAGTGATGAATTTGATGATGAGATGGTTTAGAGAATAAGTTTTAAAAATATCGAAATTACCTGTTGACTTTTAAGAGATTAAGAGTAATATAGCCGACCTAGCTTGCTGGTGACGAACCAGTAAGAAGATCATTAAGAGAATTGAAGAACAACTTGTGTGGATTTTTACTGATTGATTAATCGAAATAATTTTCATTGATTGATTGGTTTAAATTACTCGAAGTTTATTTGAGCGAAATTTAAGTCAGTAATTGATGAGCCAGAATTGGCACCTTGTCTATAAATAAGGTGCAAAATGATTTTAACTGAAGAGTTTGATCATGGCTCAGATTGAACGCTGGCGGCAGGCTTAACACATGCAAGTCGAGCGGGGGAAGGTAGCTTGCTACTGGACCTAGCGGCGGACGGGTGAGTAATGCTTAGGAATCTGCCTATTAGTGGGGGATAACATCTCGAAAGGGATGCTAATACCGCATACGTCCTACGGGAGAAAGCAGGGGATCTTCGGACCTTGCGCTAATAGATGAGCCTAAGTCGGATTAGCTAGTTGGTGGGGTAAAGGCCTACCAAGGCGACGATCTGTAGCGGGTCTGAGAGGATGATCCGCCACACTGGGACTGAGACACGGCCCAGACTCCTACGGGAGGCAGCAGTGGGGAATATTGGACAATGGGGGGAACCCTGATCCAGCCATGCCGCGTGTGTGAAGAAGGCCTTATGGTTGTAAAGCACTTTAAGCGAGGAGGAGGCTACTTTAGTTAATACCTAGAGATAGTGGACGTTACTCGCAGAATAAGCACCGGCTAACTCTGTGCCAGCAGCCGCGGTAATACAGAGGGTGCGAGCGTTAATCGGATTTACTGGGCGTAAAGCGTGCGTAGGCGGCTTATTAAGTCGGATGTGAAATCCCCGAGCTTAACTTGGGAATTGCATTCGATACTGGTGAGCTAGAGTATGGGAGAGGATGGTAGAATTCCAGGTGTAGCGGTGAAATGCGTAGAGATCTGGAGGAATACCGATGGCGAAGGCAGCCATCTGGCCTAATACTGACGCTGAGGTACGAAAGCATGGGGAGCAAACAGGATTAGATACCCTGGTAGTCCATGCCGTAAACGATGTCTACTAGCCGTTGGGGCCTTTGAGGCTTTAGTGGCGCAGCTAACGCGATAAGTAGACCGCCTGGGGAGTACGGTCGCAAGACTAAAACTCAAATGAATTGACGGGGGCCCGCACAAGCGGTGGAGCATGTGGTTTAATTCGATGCAACGCGAAGAACCTTACCTGGCCTTGACATACTAGAAACTTTCCAGAGATGGATTGGTGCCTTCGGGAATCTAGATACAGGTGCTGCATGGCTGTCGTCAGCTCGTGTCGTGAGATGTTGGGTTAAGTCCCGCAACGAGCGCAACCCTTTTCCTTACTTGCCAGCATTTCGGATGGGAACTTTAAGGATACTGCCAGTGACAAACTGGAGGAAGGCGGGGACGACGTCAAGTCATCATGGCCCTTACGGCCAGGGCTACACACGTGCTACAATGGTCGGTACAAAGGGTTGCTACACAGCGATGTGATGCTAATCTCAAAAAGCCGATCGTAGTCCGGATTGGAGTCTGCAACTCGACTCCATGAAGTCGGAATCGCTAGTAATCGCGGATCAGAATGCCGCGGTGAATACGTTCCCGGGCCTTGTACACACCGCCCGTCACACCATGGGAGTTTGTTGCACCAGAAGTAGCTAGCCTAACTGCAAAGAGGGCGGTTACCACGGTGTGGCCGATGACTGGGGTGAAGTCGTAACAAGGTAGCCGTAGGGGAACCTGCGGCTGGATCACCTCCTTAACGAAAGATTGACGATTGGTAAGAATCCACAACAAGTTGTTCTTCATAGATGTATCTGAGGGTCTGTAGCTCAGTTGGTTAGAGCACACGCTTGATAAGCGTGGGGTCACAAGTTCAAGTCTTGTCAGACCCACCATGACTTTGACTGGTTGAAGTTATAGATAAAAGATACATGATTGATGATGTAAGCTGGGGACTTAGCTTAGTTGGTAGAGCGCCTGCTTTGCACGCAGGAGGTCAGGAGTTCGACTCTCCTAGTCTCCACCAGAACTTAAGATAAGTTCGGATTACAGAAATTAGTAAATAAAGATTAAGATCTTGGTTTATTAACTTCTGTGATTTCATTATCACGGTAATTAGTGTGATCTGACGAAGACACATTAACTCATTAACAGATTGGCAAAATTGAGTCTGAAATAAATTGTTCACTCAAGAGTTTAGGTTAAGCAATTAATCTAGATGAATTGAGAACTAGCAAATTAACTGAATCAAGCGTTTTGGTATGTGAATTTAGATTGAAGCTGTACAGTGCTTAAGTGCACAGTGCTCTAAACTGAAATGTTGAAGTTACTAACTTGTAGGTAACATCGACTGTTTGGGGTTGTATAGTCAAGTAATTAAGTGCATGTGGTGGATGCCTTGGCAGTCAGAGGCGATGAAAGACGTGATAGCCTGCGAAAAGCTCCGGGGAGGCGGCAAATATCCTTTGATCCGGAGATGTCTGAATGGGGGAACCCACCTACTTTAAGGTAGGTATTGCAACATGAATACATAGTGTTGCAAGGCGAACGAGGGGAAGTGAAACATCTCAGTACCCTTAGGAAAAGAAATCAATTGAGATTCCCTCAGTAGCGGCGAGCGAACGGGGATCAGCCCATTAAGTTATGTGTGTTTTAGTGGAACGCTCTGGGAAGTGCGAACGTAGAGGGTGATATTCCCGTACACGAAAGGGCACACATAATGATGACGAGTAGGGCGAGGCACGTGAAACCTTGTCTGAATATGGGGGGACCATCCTCCAAGGCTAAATACTCCTGACTGACCGATAGTGAACCAGTACCGTGAGGGAAAGGCGAAAAGAACCCCTGTGAGGGGAGTGAAATAGATCCTGAAACCGCATGCATACAAGCAGTGGGAGCACCTTCGTGGTGTGACTGCGTACCTTTTGTATAATGGGTCAGCGACTTATATTCAGTAGCGAGGTTAACCGTATAGGGGAGCCGTAGAGAAATCGAGTCTTAATAGGGCGTTTAGTTGCTGGGTATAGACCCGAAACCAGGCGATCTATCCATGAGCAGGTTGAAGGTTGGGTAACACTAACTGGAGGACCGAACCCACTGTCGTTGAAAAGCCAGGGGATGACTTGTGGATAGGGGTGAAAGGCTAATCAAGCCTGGTGATAGCTGGTTCTCCCCGAAAGCTATTTAGGTAGCGCCTCGGACGAATACCATAGGGGGTAGAGCACTGTTTCGGCTAGGGGGTCATCCCGACTTACCAAACCGATGCAAACTCCGAATACCTATGAGTACTATCCGGGAGACAGACTGCGGGTGCTAACGTCCGTAGTCAAGAGGAAAACAATCCAGACCGCCAGCTAAGGCCCCAAAATCATAGTTAAGTGGGAAACGATGTGGGAAGGCATAGACAGCTAGGAGGTTGGCTTAGAAGCAGCCACCCTTTAAAGAAAGCGTAATAGCTCACTAGTCGAGTCGGCCTGCGCGGAAGATGTAACGGGGCTAAAACTATGTGCCGAAGCTGCGGATGTATACTTTGTATACGTGGTAGGGGAGCGTTCTGTAAGCCGATGAAGGTGTGTTGAGAAGCATGCTGGAGGTATCAGAAGTGCGAATGCTGACGTGAGTAACGACAAAACGGGTGAAAAACCCGTTCGCCGAAAGACCAAGGGTTCCAGTCCAACGTTAATCGGGGCTGGGTGAGTCGACCCCTAAGGCGAGGCCGAAAGGCGTAGTCGATGGGAAAATGGTTAATATTCCATTACTTCTGTGTAATGCGATGAGAGGACGGAGAAGGCTAAATCAGCCTGGCGTTGGTTGTCCAGGTGAAAGGATGTAGGCATGTATCTTAGGCAAATCCGGGGTACTCTATGCTGAGATCTGATAGCAAGCTGTACTTGTACAGCGAAGTGGTTGATGCCATGCTTCCAGGAAAAGTCTCTAAGCTTCAGTTACACAGGAATCGTACCCGAAACCGACACAGGTGGTCAGGTCGAGTAGACCAAGGCGCTTGAGAGAACTCTGCTGAAGGAACTAGGCAAAATGGTACCGTAACTTCGGGAGAAGGTACGCTGTTGTTGGTGATGGAACTCGCTTCCTGAGCTGACGACAGCCGCAGAAACCAGGCCGCTGCAACTGTTTATTAAAAACATAGCACTCTGCAAACACGAAAGTGGACGTATAGGGTGTGATGCCTGCCCGGTGCTGGAAGGTTAATTGATGGGGTTAGCGTAAGCGAAGCTCTTGATCGAAGCCCCAGTAAACGGCGGCCGTAACTATAACGGTCCTAAGGTAGCGAAATTCCTTGTCGGGTAAGTTCCGACCTGCACGAATGGCATAATGATGGCGGCGCTGTCTCCAGCAGAGGCTCAGTGAAATCGAAATCGCTGTGAAGATGCAGTGTACCCGCGGCTAGACGGAAAGACCCCGTGAACCTTTACTGCAGCTTGACACTGAACTTTGACCTTACTTGTGTAGGATAGGTGGGAGGCTTTGAAGCTGGAACGCTAGTTCCAGTGGAGCCGTCCTTGAAATACCACCCTGGTAATGTTGAGGTTCTAACTCTGTCCCGTGATCCGGGACGAGGACCGTGTCTGGTGGGTAGTTTGACTGGGGCGGTCTCCTCCTAAAGAGTAACGGAGGAGTACGAAGGTGCGCTCAGCGTGGTCGGAAATCACGCGTAGAGTATAAAGGCAAAAGCGCGCTTAACTGCGAGACCCACAAGTCGAGCAGGTACGAAAGTAGGTCTTAGTGATCCGGTGGTTCTGTATGGAAGGGCCATCGCTCAACGGATAAAAGGTACTCTGGGGATAACAGGCTGATACCGCCCAAGAGTTCATATCGACGGCGGTGTTTGGCACCTCGATGTCGGCTCATCTCATCCTGGGGCTGAAGCAGGTCCCAAGGGTATGGCTGTTCGCCATTTAAAGAGGTACGCGAGCTGGGTTTAGAACGTCGTGAGACAGTTCGGTCCCTATCTACCGTGGGCGCTGGAAATTTGAGAGGATCTGCTCCTAGTACGAGAGGACCAGAGTGGACGAACCTCTGGTGTACCGGTTGTGACGCCAGTCGCATCGCCGGGTAGCTATGTTCGGAAGGGATAACCGCTGAAAGCATCTAAGCGGGAAGCCTACCTCAAGATAAGATTTCCCTAGGACTTTATGTCCTCTAAAGAGCCGTTCGAGACTAGGACGTTGATAGGTTGGATGTGGAAGCATAGTGATATGTGAAGCTGACCAATACTAATTGCTCGTGAGGCTTGACTATACAACACCCAAGCAGTTGTATATGAAGCATCAATCGATTCTTAAGTATGCAAGACAACTTGATTTAGTTATACCTCTAGCTAAAATGAACAGATAAAGTAAGATTCAATTCAGCCCAGTCTGTTACAGATTTGGAAAACGCTTCGGCATTAAATAAGACCTAAGCAAGTATCCATAAACAGTTGTGCTGGCGACCATAGCAAGAGTGAACCACCTGATCCCTTCCCGAACTCAGAAGTGAAACCTCTTAGCGCTGATGGTAGTGTGGGATTACCCATGTGAGAGTAAGTCATCGCCAGCTCATTATTCTAAACACCCCAATCTCAAAAGAGGTTGGGGTGTTTTTTTATAGCAAGAAATCAATCAATTTTTATAGCTGGAATTTGTATCCTCAATCCTTTAAACTTTAAAATTGATTCAAATTATAAAGAAATAAAGCTAATCTAAAGTTATTTACCTCATCAAAAATTTAATATGCAATGGATCGTAGTTAAAACTTTCTCGTTTCCTTATGAGGCACAAATTGCAAAAACTCAATTAGAAGCATTTGGAATTCCTGCTTATATTGAAAATGAGCATACAATTAATATGGATTGGTTTTATTCTAATGCTTTAGGTGGAGTTCGTTTATTAGTTCCAGAAAACTATGTTGATGAAGCGAAGTTATTTCTTGAAAAAGACTTTAGTGATGAGCTTGAACAAAAGTTCGGGGAGAATAAAGAATATTGTCCTGAGTGTGGAAGTTTGGATATAGAGGTTAATACTAAAGGAAAAAAATCTGCCTTTTTAGTGTTTATGTTTTTCGGCCTACCTTTATTTTCTTTTAAAAATGGGAGTAAATGTAAGCGTTGTGGACACTTTTGGAATTAAATATATAGTAAAGGATTATTTATTATCTTAATTATGAACCCTCATGTAGAGAGATTGGATTGAGTTCTATCTCTGCAATTAATGTTTGAGGCAGAGAAGCCCTCGATATTAAACAAAGAAAATAAATTATTTTGATGGGCGTTCTGTTTAATAACTATAAGGTGTATTCAATGATGACTAAAAAACAATTGACTTCAAAACAAATAGATATGTTGCTTGAATTATTAAAAAATAGATTTGAAAAGAATATACATCGACATAAAGAAATTGATTGGACGAATGTGCGAGCTAAACTTATTGAGTCTCCAGATAAACTATGGACATTGCAAGAAATGGAGAATACTGGGGGAGAGCCAGACGTTGTAGCGTATAACAAGCAAAAAGATGAATATTTATTCGTCGATTGTTCTGCTGAAACCCCTCAAGGTCGTAGAAGCCTTTGCTATGACCGAGAAGCCTTAGAGTCTAGAAAAGATCATCCTCCTAAAAATAGCGCAATAGACTTAGTCCAAGAAATAGGGGCTGAACTCCTAACAGAAGAGCAATATCACCAATTACAACAGCTCGGGGAGTTTGATCTAAAAACATCAAGCTGGCTTGCTACTCCAGAGGAAATTCGAAAATTAGGAGGAGCTCTTTTTGCGGACCGTCGCTATGGTCGAGTCTTCATCTATCACAATGGAGCCCAGTCATATTATGCAGCTCGTGGTTTTCGCTGCTGTTTAAGGGTATAGGTCTTGCGAATCAACTCGATCGTCTGGATTTGATATTTTATGCCAAGAAAATGGAGATTCTTGCAACTTTTGACTGATGGTAAACATGACAAGATATGTTCTGGAATTAAATAAAAACATCAGGACATTTCTAAAAATGCAGCTCAATCCAATTTACTATAATGAACAACATATAGCTTTTGCCGATAATGTTCGTAGATTTGTACAAAAAGAAATGACACCTTTCGTTAATGAATGGGATGAGGCTGAGACATTCCCAAGAGAACTTTATAAAAAGGCTGCCGAAATTGGATTATTGGGTCTAGGTTTTTCAGAAGAATATGGTGGTATTCCAGATGCAGATCCATTCTATTCATTACTGGCTGGTATCGAAATGGCAAAGGCGGGTTCAGGTGGGGTGCATATCTCGCTCATGGTCCATACCATTGGCGCCCCTCCCATTCAGCACTTTGGGAGTGAGGAGTTAAAGGCTAGAGTTCTGCCAGGTATTATTTCCGGTGAGAAAATTTCGGCTTTAGCGATTACAGAACCTGGTGGCGGTTCAGATGTTGCTGCATTACAGACTAAAGCTGTCAGAGATGGGGATTATTATATTGTTTCGGGCGAGAAAACATTTATTACATCGGGAATTCGTGCAGACTATTATACAGTTGCAGTGCGTACTGATCCGACAAAAACGGGTGCAGAAGGCATTTCAATGTTACTCATTGATGCACATAGTGAAGGTATTACTAAAACGCCTTTGAAGAAAATGGGATGGTGGGCATCAGATACGGCACATTTGCATTTTGATCAAGTACGAGTACCTGCATCAAATCTACTTGGCAAAGAAAATGCCGGTTTTAAAGTTATTATGAATAACTTTAATATGGAGCGGTTTTTCTTGGGAGTAGTCGCTTATGGGTATGCATTAGTCTGTTATGAAGAAGCTTTAGAGTGGGCACAGCAACGTAAAACTTTTGGTAAGCGATTAATAGATCATCAAGTAGTACGCCATAAATTGGTAGATATGGCAACCCAACTGACCTCAACGCGGGCATTACTTGAAGAAACAGCATGGAAAATGACTCAGCCGAAGTTACAAGGACCTGAGTTGGTGGTGCAAATTTCAATGCTTAAAAATGTTGCGACTCGCACTATGCAATTTTGTGCTGATGCGGCTGTACAAACATTAGGTGGTATGGGCTTTATGCGAGGTACCAAGTCAGAACGTATTTACCGTGAAGTGAAGGTCAATATGATTGGCGGTGGTGCTGAAGAAATTATGAAAGATTTGATTAGTAAACAGCTTGGTTATTAATTCTTATAAGGTGGACTTTGAGCCACCTTTTTTATTTCAAAGCCATTTCCCAAACCATTTCCGTTAACTCATCAATTTTGACTTTACCCTCAGATTTATACCAAGTTACAGTCCATGAAATTGCACCGCCAATTAAGCGTCGCCAAATAAAAGCATCGTGTTTGACTTTACCTTGTGTGCGTAACTTTTCAATGATATCGAGCCAGATTTGCTCATATTCATTACGCATTTTTAAAAGATAATCTTGCTTTTCTTTTGATAGAGCGAACCATTCGTACACCAACACAGCCATGGCTGCACCAGTATCTCCAGTAATTGAGATCAGTTCGGCTTTAATAAGAGCACGTAATTGTTGTTCTGGGTCTGTAGATTGAGTTGCTGCATCATTTAAACGGGCAAGATTATAGATAATGGTCTGTTCCATCACATGAGCGAGGATATCATCTTTACTTTTGAAATGATGAAATAAGCTTCCCGATTGGATTCCAATAAACTGAGCAAGTTCACGAACAGTGGTTTTATCATAGCCTTGCTTATGAAAAAGATAGGCAGCACCGTGCAATAAACGGCCACGTGGACTGTCATCAAAGCAGGGGATATTTGGAATCTGTTCAATTGAGGTGGCAATCATGTGCTCAGTTTGTTCCTTTATCTAAAAGTCTATAGTGGAAATTTTCACTAAATTTCATTGCATTTCAGGTTATTTGCTGAATTTGGAAGATTTGGTCAACATCACAATAACATTTTGCGCTTTACAAACCAAGCGCTTGCTTGGTAATGTTGAGGCTGATTTTTAGACAAAATAATGAGAAATAGAATGGCAAATAATCAGCAGGATGATCATCGAGTCGTAAAAATAGGTTGTGCCTCTGGGTTTTGGGGAGATACCAATACTGCCGCTTTTCAGTTAGTGCATTTGACCGATATTAATTATTTGGTTTTTGATTATTTGTCCGAGATTACCATGTCGATTATGGCAAAAGCGAAGATGGTAGAACCGAAACATGGTTACGCTTTAGATTTTGTCAGCCGAGTCATGGCACCCTTACTAAAAAAAATTGCTGAAAAAAAGATTAAAGTGATTAGTAATGCGGGTGGTGTTAATCCATTGGCTTGTCGGGACGCATTGCAAAAAATTATTAAAGAGTATGGTCTAGATCTGAAAGTGGCTGTGGTGTTAGGTGATGATCTTTTGCCAAAACATGAGCAGCTAAAATCACAGAATATTCAAGAAATGTTTAGCGGAGAAGCGTTGCCAGAACAGGTGGCAAGCAGTAATGCTTATTTAGGCGCGGTTGCTATTCGTGACGCCTTAGACTTAGGTGCAGATATTGTGATTACGGGTCGTGTAGTTGACTCTGCTGTGGTACTTGCACCCTTACTTCATGAATATCAGTGGCCTTTAGATGACTATGACAAATTGGCACAAGGTTCGTTGGCAGGTCATGTAATTGAATGTGGAGCCCAATGTACGGGTGGTAATTTTACCGATTGGCAATTGGTACAGGGCTTCGACAACATGGGCTTTCCAGTGGTTGAAGTGAGTGAAGATGGCTCATTTGTTGTAACTAAGCCTCAAGGTACAGGTGGTCTGGTTTCTACTGCTACAGTTGCAGAGCAAATTGTTTATGAAATAGGCAATCCTCAAGCATATTTACTACCCGATGTCATTGCTGATTTCAGCCACGTGCATTTAGAGCAAGTCGGGGAACACCGAGTTCGTGTGACGGGTGCAAAAGGACAAGCACCAACTACACAATATAAAGTCAGCGCGACTTACCCAGATGGATATCGGGTTTTAGTGAGTTTCCTCATTGCAGGACGTGAGGCACCACAAAAAGCACAAGTCATTGCTGATGCGATTTTGACTAAGTGCGAACGTGTTTTAGCAATGCGCTCAGTGCCGCCATTTAGTGAAAAGTCTGTTGAAATTTTAGGTATTGAAAGTACCTATGGCGACCATGCCCAAACATTAAATAGTCGTGAAGTTGTGGTCAAAATAGCTGTAAAACACATGTTTAAAGAAGCATGTATGTTCTTTGCATCTGAAATTGCACAAGCTTCAACAGGTATGGCTCCAGCCTTGGCAGGAATTGTTGGAGGCCGACCCAAAGCATCTCCAGTGATCAAATTATTTTCATTTTTAATTGATAAAAATCAGGTGAATGTTGAAATCGATTTTGATGGCCAACGTCACGCGGTTGAAATTCCACAAGGGGTTTCTACAGAGCAATTGCTTACATTGACGGCAGGTGAAAATGCAGTTTATCAAGGAGATGAAATTGAAGTTCCCTTGATTGAAATTGCGCATGCCCGCAGTGGTGATAAAGGCAATCATAGCAATATTGGCGTGATTGCACGTAAAGCAGACTATTTACCATGGATTCGTGCAGCACTAACTGAACAGTCTGTTGCAAGCTATATGCAACATGTCTTGGATGCTGAGAAAGGGCGAGTAATCCGTTATGAGTTACCGGGTTTAAATGCACTGAATTTTATGTTGGAGAATGCCTTAGGCGGTGGTGGTGTTGCCAGCTTACGTATTGATCCGCAAGGTAAAGCTTTTGCCCAACAGTTATTGGATATGCCTGTTAAAGTTCCGGCACATCTTTTAGAAAAATAAAATGAATGGATGAAACAAAGATGAGTTATCAATCAATATTTAGACCAGATGCTTTCGCCAATAAAGTCATTATTGTAACAGGTGGCGGCTCCGGAATTGGGCGCTGTACTGCACATGAGCTTGCAGCCCTTGGCGCTCAAGTAGTGATTACAGGACGCAAAATTGAAAAATTAGAGAAAGTAAGCCAAGAAATAATAGAAGATGGTGGTTTAGTTCATTTCATTGTTTGTGATAACCGTGAAGAAGAACAAGTGAAAAATATGATTGCCGAAGTGATTGAGAAATTCGGCAAACTCGATGGTTTGGTAAATAATGCAGGCGGGCAGTTTCCCTCAGCTTTAGAGAATATTTCGGCGAATGGTTTCGATGCAGTCGTGCGTAATAATTTACACGCAACTTTCTATTTAATGCGTGAAGCTTATAACCAATGGATGGTTAAACATGGTGGCAGTATTGTCAATATGACTGCTGATATGTGGGGCGGCATGCCGGGAATGGGACATTCTGGTGCTGCGCGTTCAGGGGTTGATAACTTAACTAAAACAGCATCGGTTGAGTGGGGCAAATCTGGTGTTCGTGTAAATGCGGTTGCACCGGGGTGGATTGTATCATCCGGTATGGATAATTATAGCGGTGATTTTGCCAAAGTGATTATTCCAAGCCTTGCTGGAAATGTTCCATTAAAACGTATGGGAACAGAGTCTGAAGTTTCATCGGCGATTTGTTATTTACTCTCGGATGCCGCAGCTTTTGTGTCCGGTGTAACTTTGCGTATTGATGGTGCTGCATCGCAAGGGACACGCATGTATCCACTGGGTGAGGCGACAAATAGTGAATCTTATAATGGTTTCCATCGCGCGTTTATTCCTGAAATCTTTCAGAAAAAGACTGAGGCTGAGGAGGAGTAACAATGACAATTCTTCCATCAGAGATCGCTGTTGGTAGTGAACAGTATCAAAGGAACAAAGAGGCTTTACTTGCCCAGTTAAGTGAAGTCCGCGCTATTCAACAAAAAAGCATTGATAAATCTTATGCTGCCAAAGCGAAGTTTGACAAGAAAGGCAAGATTTTACCGCATGAGCGTGTACGGTTATTGCTCGATGCTGATTCGCCTTTTATCGAACTATGCGGTTTGGTTGGCTACAACATGCATGATGATAAAGATGGCTCCGAAGCTGGTGGTGGCGTAATTGCTGGCATTGGTTTTGTCAGTGGTGTGCGCTGCTTGGTCTCAGCCAGTAATAGTGCAATCAAGGGCGGTACCATGTCACCTATGGGTGTACAGAAAACCTTGCGCTTGCAAAAAATTGCTTTAGAACAAAAACTTCCAATGATTACGCTGACGGAAAGTGGCGGCGCCAACTTAAATTATGCTGCAGAAGTATTTACCTATGGTGGTATGACCTTTGCCAATCAGGCACGTTTGTCTGCGGCAGGTATTCCACAACTTGCAGTGGTACATGGGAATGCAACGGCAGGAGGAGCTTATCAACCAGGTCTTTCGGACTATGTGATTGCTGTACGTAAACAGACTGAAATGTTACTTGCAGGCCCACCTTTACTTCTGGCTGCCACGGGTGAAGTCGCCACAGCGGAGGAATTGGGTGGGGCTGAAATGCATGCACAGGTTGCTGGAACAGCAGAATACTTAGCAGAAAATGATGCCGATGGGATTCGACTTGCGCGTGAAATTTTTGAACACCTGAACTGGAAAGAGCAAAACAAACCAGTTGATGTGACTTATAAAGAGCCTCGTTACGATACCGAGGAACTGTTGGGTGTTATTCCAAGTGATCCTAAACAACCATTTGATATGAAAGAAGTGGTTGCCCGCATTATTGACGATTCAGATTTTCTAGAATTTAAGCTGGAATATGATGATTTAACGGTATGTGGCTGGGCAAAAATTGGTGGTTTGCATATCGGTATTATTACCAATAATGGTCCGATTACCCCTCAAGGAGCAGCGAAAGCAGCTCAGTTTATTCACTTATGTGAACAGACCAACCGTCCGTTATTATTCTTACATAACACTACTGGCTTTATGGTGGGAACCGATGCCGAGCAAAATGGCATTATTAAGCATGGCTCAAAACTGATTCAAGCGGTTGCCAATTGTACTGTACCTAAAATTTCAATCGTTGTGGCAGGGTCATATGGTGCTGGTAACTACGCAATGTGTGGTCGGAGTTTATCGCCAGATTTTATTTTTGCTTGGCCGAACTCGCATGTTGCTGTAATGGGGGCTGCACAGGCCGGAAAGGTGCTACGCATTGTGGCTGAAGGAAAACAAAAAGCTTCCGGTCAGGAACCGAATCCGCAAATGCTCGATTTTCTTGAGCAAAGTACGGCCATGAAATTAGAGCAGCAATCTACCGCGCTTTTCAATACGGCCATGCTACATGACGACGGCATTATTGACCCGCGAGATACCCGAAAATTACTTATTTTCCTTTTACAAACCATTTATGAAGCACAGCAACGCGAACTAAATCCGACCCGTTTTGGTGTGTCTCGTTTTTAATCAATCTTTACCGTAATTAAAAAAATTAATAGGAACAACACCATGAAATTTACTGCCGAACATGAAGCATTACGTCGCACAGCGCGTCAATTTGTTGAAAATGAACTGAATCCGAATATTCCAGAATGGGAAGAAGCTGGACGTTTCCCGATCCACGATGTATTTAAAAAGATGGGTGATCTTGGCCTATTGGGGATTTGTAAGCCTGAGGAAAATGGTGGTCTGGCTTTAGATTACTCTTATAACTTGGTTGTGGCTGAAGAAATTGGACGCGCAGCTTGCGGTGGTGTGCCTTTAGCCATTGGTGTACAAACCGATATGGCAACACCTGCTTTGGCGCGTTTTGGTAGCAAAGAATTACGTGATGAGTTTTTAACACCAGCCATTGCTGGAGAATATGTTGCCTCAATTGCAGTATCAGAAGTGCATGCTGGTTCGGATGTTGCTGCTATTAAAACGACTGCTAAAAAAGATGGCGATGACTATGTCATTAACGGCAGCAAGATGTGGATTACCAACTCACTGCAGGCTGATTTCTTCTGCCTATTGGCCAACACATCTGACGATAAACCTCACGTCAACAAGTCGATGATTATTGTGCCAGCAAAAACTAAAGGGATTAGTTTTTCAGAACCGTTAAATAAATTAGGCATGCGTTCAACGACCACAGCACAAGTTTATTTGGACAATGTACGTGTACCTCAGCGTAATTTGGTTGGCGTTGAAGGTATGGGCTTCATGATGCAGATGATGCAATTTCAGGAAGAGCGTTTATGGGCTTGTGCTAATGCGATTGGTGGTTTGGAAAATTTAATTCAAAAGACTATCGCCTATACCAAAGAGCGTACGACGTTTGGTCAACCACTCATTAATAACCAATATATCCATTTTCGTTTTGCCGAACTCATGACTGAAGTAGAAGCGCTTAAAGCTTTAACCTACCAAGCGTGTGAACAGCATATTGCGGGTGAAGATGTGACTAAGCTGGCATCTATGGCAAAGCTCAAAGCAGGCCGTTTAAGCCGTGAAGTTGCCGATAGCTGCTTGCAATATTGGGGCGGCAATGGCTTTATGTGGGATAACCCTGCATCCCAGCTATATCGTGATGGTCGTTTAGGCTCTATTGGGGGTGGCGCAGATGAGATTATGTTAGGGATTATCTGTAAGTTGATGGATATCTTGCCAAAAAAACAAAAATAAGGAATCAGCCATGACACTTTCAGCATCGCTTCAAGCTTTAGATATTGATGACAGTATTCAATTAGAACAAGACGGCAGTATTTTATATCTTTGGTTAAACCGACCGGAGAGCCGTAATGCCATGAACTTGAATATGGTCAATGCGATTCAACAAGTTTTTACTGCCATTCGCAATGATCTTTCAATTCGTGCAGTCATCATTCGTGGTGAAGGTGGGACTTTCTGCGCAGGTGGTGATATTAAGGACATGGCTGCTTTACGCGTTGAATCAACTAACATTGGTAGTCTACAACCTTATACTGACTTTAACCGCCGTTTTGGTGCCATGCTTGAGCAAGTTGAAGCTGCACCACAGACTGTTGTGGTCATTTTAGAAGGTGCGGTGTTAGGTGGAGGTTTTGGGCTGGCCTGTGTTTCTGATGTTGCCATTAGCCGTGATAATGCGCAGTTTGGTTTACCTGAAACTGGGCTTGGTGTGATTCCTGCTCAAATTGCTCCTTTTGTGGTGAAACGTATTGGCCTGACTCAGGCACGCAGACTGGCTTTACTCGGCATGCGTTTTGAAGGGCATACCGCACTGAGTGTCGGTGTGGTTCATCAAATTGCACATAATGAAATTGAACTTGAACAAGCTTTACAGGAAACCATTCAACACATTAAACGAGCAGCTCCTCAAGCTTCACGTGTGACTAAAGCACTGTTACATCGAACACTCAATGAACCTTTAAATGAGTTGCTAGATGATGCTGCACAGCAGTTTGCTCAAGCGGTTGGTGGTGCTGAAGGACAAGAAGGAACGATGGCTTTTATCCAGAAAAGGTTACCAAATTGGGCCGATGGATCATAAAAGATAAGGATAAAAATAATGAAATTTTCAAAAATACTGGTTGCCAATCGTGGTGAAATTGCAGTTCGAGTTATGCAAACAGCCAAGGCAATGGGTTACCAAACCTTCGCAGTTTATTCCGATGCAGACCGTAATGCTCGCCATGTGCAAGAGGCTGATGAAGCTGTTTATATTGGTGCTTCAAAAGTATCGGAGTCTTATCTCTCCATCGCTAAAATTATTGAAGCTTGCAAAAAAACAGGGGCGGATGCAGTTCACCCCGGCTATGGTTTTTTGTCAGAAAATACTGATTTTGCTCAGGCATGTATCGACAACCAGATTACATTTATTGGGCCTACCGCTTCTGCAATTGAGTTAATGGGCAGTAAACGCCTTTCAAAAATCGCCATGATTGAGGCAGGCGTCCCTTGTGTGCCGGGGTATGAAGGTGACCGACAAGATCTCGAATATTTAGCAACTCAAGCTGAGCAGATTGGTTTTCCAATTATGGTCAAAGCTTCTGCAGGTGGCGGCGGTCGTGGCATGCGTTTGGTACAGCAAGCATCCGAGTTGTTTGAGGCATTACAAACCGCACGTTCAGAAGCTGAAAATGCTTTTGGTTCTGGTGAGCTCATTTTAGAAAAAGCAGTTATTGCTCCACGCCATGTCGAAATTCAGGTTTTTGGTGATACACATGGTAATTATGTGTATTTGTTTGAGCGCGATTGTTCAATCCAGCGCCGTCATCAGAAGGTTGTTGAAGAAGCTCCCTGTCCGGTGATGACGCCTGAACTGCGTCAGAAAATGGGTGAGGCAGCCGTAGCAGCGGCAAAAGCATGTGCTTATGTCGGGGCAGGTACAGTTGAGTTTTTGCTAGATGCATCGGGTGCATTTTACTTTTTGGAGATGAATACCCGTTTGCAGGTAGAACATCCGGTCACTGAGCTTATTACAGGGTTAGATTTAGTTGAATGGCAGTTACGTGTGGCGAATGGTGAGCAGTTACCTTTAAAGCAACAGGAATTGACCTTAAATGGTCATGCGATCGAAGTGCGTTTGTATGCAGAAGACCCTCGTCAGGACTTTTTGCCACAAACAGGACAAATTTTACGTTGGAAGCCTGCAGCTTTGCCAAATGTGCGAATCGATCATGGCATGTTAGCAACTGATGAAGTTAGTCCATTTTACGATCCGATGGTAGCAAAGGTGATTGCCTATGGGAAAACCCGTGAGGATGCGATTCGCTTACTGGCTCGTGCAGTCGATGATAGTGTTTTACTTGGAGTGAATAGTAATAAACAGTTCTTGGTCAATTTACTGCGCCATCCAGTTGTTGTTACAGGGGATACCAATACTGCATTCATCCAACAGCATTTCCAAAATGATCCCAGCTTACACCATCAGGTTTTATCTTTAGAAACCTTAGCAATTGCTGCGGCATTATTTAGCCAAAGTAAAGGTACTGCAGTGTGGCAAACTGGGCTTGGTGTGCCATTACCGTTAAAATTACAAACTGCCGATCAGCAAATTCAATTGCAGCTTTCATCTGTAAATAACATATTCACGGTACAGTTCTGTGATCAAACAGTTGTTATTGATGTGCTTGAGAAAACGCCAGAGCAACTAGTTTACTTAATTGATGGTGTACGTCGCCGTGTTCAATATGTATTGGATGATGATCAGCTTTATCTAGATCGAGATAATGGCAATGTTTTGATACGCAATATGACTTACGCTGCACCAGAAGCTACCGATGTAGCGGGAGATGGCAAAATTCGAGCACCGATGGATGGGGCTGTAGTGAATATCCTGGTCAATGAAGGCGATCAAGTAGTGAAGGGCCAAACATTATTGATTCTTGAAGCCATGAAAATTCAGCAACAGATTAAATCTGATGTGGATGGTGTAGTCGCTGAAATTTTAGGTCAGCAAGGTCAACAAGTGAAAAAACGGCAAATGCTGTTTAGTATCCAAATTTAAGAGAAGAGCAATTGTGGTTACTGGTAATCACTATTGATTTATAGAAGATGATTATTTAAATCAAAAAAGGGAACATACGTTCCCTTTAATTATAAAAAAAAATTATACAAGCTGTGTATACATACAATAGAGATAGCCTAAAATAGCTAAAGCAACAAGAGGAGCGATAACTTTTGACCATGCAGGAATAAAAGTTTCGATAGGTTGCTCTTCAACATGTAAATCTTCATGATGTGGTTGGGCTTGGTGAACCATTTGGTTGAACTCCTTCATTGTTGCATCCAATGATAGCTCTTCTTGTTCAACAGGTTTAGAACCAATGAGCTCTGTTAGATGGTTTGTTGACCAAACCCAATCTTCAGCTTGGCCAGATAAATGTTCAACTTGCCCTAAAATGAGCTCTTTTAAACCACTTTGGCCGAAACCACCAGTCTCATCAAGTTGATTAAGTTCTGTTAACTGTAATGCCAGAATCTCAGAAATACTTTGCTCAAGTTCAGAATTTTTTAAAACTGACTTATTGTGTTTTGACGTAGTTAGATGACGTGCAACTTCTTGAATATACAATGGATCGGCAGTTTTGATTTCATGATAAATTTTATTGTCGTCCTGACGCCATAAGCTGATTAATTTACCAAGCGTCAATATATTCACTTCGTCAATCAGCTTATTTTTCTCATTGGCTGGATATTGATTTAAAAGCTGAGGCTTTTGAATTTTTATTTGCTCAGCAAAGTATTGGACTAAATCAAATGCCATACTTTATTCCTCTAAAATTAATCTAAAATTCTTAATGTTGGCTTTTTCTTGGTTGGTTCAGATGTTTCTTGTGTTTCTGAGTCTAACTTATCTTCTACAGGCGCTACATTGGCATATTCTTCAGGGTCAAAGAATAAACCTTGTCCATTTTCACGTGCATAAATACCTAAAACTGCTTGAATAGGTACGTAAATATCTTTGGAAACGCCGCCAAAACGTGCTGAAAATGTAATCGCATCATTGCTAATGAGTAGTTGATGTACCGCATGAGGCACAATGTTTAAAACAATTTGTCCATCTTTCACAAACTGTTGTGGTACATCAGTGTGCGGTTGTGTTGCATCAACGAGTAAATAAGGTGTGAGTTGATTGTCACAAATCCATTCATAGATTGCACGAGCAAGATAAGGACGTGTAGGGGTTAATTCAATAGTTTGCTCAGACATATCACACTATTCCATATTTAATAGTTCATTGTAACGGGTTTTCTCTTGGGGCGTCATTGATTTAACAAAAGAAGGGCGGTTAAAGATACGTTTACAATACAAAAATATAGGTCGACACTGCTGCTTTGGTAAATCAATTCCCATGCTATTAAGCCTCACAAAAATTGGAGCAAGCATACAGTCCAGAATTGAAAAATTTTCGGACATAAAATAAGGGAAATGCTGAAATAAAGGGGTAAGTGATATTAAGGTATCACGCAATTCTTTTTGTGCTTTTTGTTTTTGTTCTACATTTAACGTATCTGCATGTCTGAGCATATGATCGGCCAACTTAAACCAATCATTTTCAAGACGCCAAATATATTGGCGTTGCTCTGCACGTGCCATAGGGGCATCGGCATATAGTTTATTCTGACGATATCGGTCATCGAGATACTCAGCAATAATAGGTGCTGAAAATAATTTAAGATTTTGCTCAACCAGCATTGGCAATTGATTATAAGGATTTAAGCTTGCCAGATCTTCATCTTCGTGATCAGTTACGATTAATTGATATTTAATTTGTTTTTCTGCCAATAAAAAACGGATCCAGTGTGAACGGAAATCATCAGCATGGCTGTAAAGGGTAATTCCCTGAATTGAGGTGTTTTCGACCGACATATCACAAGGTATGGTTGTGTGAATCGGTTAGAATACTAAAAATATGCGAGGAAATCACGGTGACAAAGATAGAGTTTCATATATTTATCTGTTTCACTCATCTACAAAATGAATAAGCAATAAAAAAGCCTTGGGAAAACCAAGGCTTTTTGTCCGATTCGGTAAACGAATTAACGTTTAGAGAATTGAGGACGTTTACGAGCTTTACGTAAACCAAGTTTCTTACGTTCAACTTCACGAGCATCACGAGTAACGAAACCAGCTTGACGAAGAACAGGTTTTAAAGTTTCGTCAGCAGCGATAAGTGCACGAGTAATACCGTGACGGATCGCACCAGCTTGACCACCGATACCACCACCTTTAACAGTGATGTAAAGGTCATATTTTTCAGTAGCTTCTAAAAGCTCTAAAGGTTGACGAACAACCATACGAGCAGTTTCACGACCGAAATATTGCTCTAAAGTACGGTTGTTAATAACGAGTTTACCTGTACCAGCTGACAAGAAAACACGTGCAGTTGCGGTCTTACGGCGACCTGTACCATAATTAGTAGCCATGTGCTGTATCCCTTAGATGTCCAAAACTTGTGGCTGTTGAGCAGCGTGTGGATGCTCGCTACCAGCGTACACTTTCATCTTCTTGATCATTGCATAACCAAGAGGACCTTTTGGCAACATGCCTTTAACAGCACGTTCAAAGATTTCTTCAGGTTTGTGAGCAACTAATTTTTCGAAATTAGTTTCTTTTAAACCGCCTGGGAATTCAGTGTGGCGATAGTATTTCTTGTCAAGCGCTTTGTTACCAGTCACTTGAACTTGTTCAGCATTGATAACGATGATGTAGTCACCAGTGTCAACGTGAGGAGTATAAGAAGTTTTGTGCTTACCGCGTAAACGACGTGCAATTTCAGTCGCTAAACGACCAAGAGTTTTACCTGTAGCATCAACAACGAACCAATCGTGTTGTACTTCAGCAGGCTTTGCGCTGAGAGTTTTCATTCAAACACTACCTATTATAGTTGGTTTGAGCTAGACATCGCTCAAACAAAAAGGAGACGAGATTCTAAACGAGTTTGTTGTCAATCACAAGAAAAATCCCATATAAGCTACATAATTTTATCCCTAATCCGATGAATGTAGGATATGTTAAAATAATTCAAATTTTAGAGATGTGTCGGGGGTGATTGTGCTGCCTTTATATGTCACTTCCGGTGAACCTGCCGGTATTGGTCCAGATATTTGTTTGAGTCTGGCAAAACGGGTTGATGAACGTCCTGTTGTGGTTTTGGCTGATCGAAATCTATTACAACAACGCGCTCAAAAGCTTGGTCTGGACATTAAATTTTTAGAGTATAGCGGACAAGCTGAATCGTCTTTGCAAGGCGAGCTTTATATAGAACATGTACCCCTAGAAACTATAGTCGTTGATGGACAGCTTAATGCTGCTAATGCCGCTTATGTATTAGAGCAATTACGTCGCTCAGCTGATTATGCTATGTCTGGTAAGAGCGTCGGTGTAGCCACTGCTCCTGTTCAAAAGTCGGTGATTAATGATGCAGGGATTTTATTTAGTGGACATACTGAATATTATCAAGAATTTGCAGGTGTAGAGCGTGTTGTTATGATGCTGGCAACGAAAACGTTGCGGGTGGCTCTGGCGACCACTCATTTACCATTAAGAGATGTTGCAGATGCAATTACCAAAGAACGCTTGCATCAAGTGATTGATATTTTACTTCACGACTTAAAGACCAAATTTAAAATTAATGATCCTCGAGTCTTAGTATGTGGGTTAAATCCTCATGCAGGCGAAGATGGTTATTTGGGACGTGAAGAGATTGATACGGTCAATCCGGTACTTGAAAGCTACCGATCACAGGGAGTTAAATTAAGTTTAAGTTTGCCAGCTGATACTTTATTTACGCCCGAACATCTTAAAAATGCTGACGCTGTTCTTGCGATGTACCATGATCAAGGCTTACCTGTGTTAAAATCACAAGGTTTTGGTGAAGCCATCAATATCACATTGGGCTTACCATTTATTCGAACTTCGGTCGATCATGGTACTGCTCTGTCTTTAGCTGGGACAGGATTGGCAAAAAGCTCAAGTTTAAATGTCGCTGTCGATTTAGCTTTATCTTTGGCAGCGAGTTAAATTTTTCATGTTGGAAATGTTCTATGTATCAAATTAATGCCCTAAACCCGAAAGATGAAGGGCATAAAGCTCGTAAACGTTTTGGTCAAAACTTCTTACATGATCAACGAGTCATTGCCAAAATTGTACGCTCAGTCAATCCGCGTACGGGTGATAATATCGTCGAAATTGGTCCAGGTTTAGCTGCTTTAACTTCTCCTCTAATTGGAGAATGTGATGCATTAACTGTAGTTGAATTAGACCGTGATTTAGCTGCTGGCTTACCTGAACGCGTGCCACATCCAGAACGTTTAACTATCGTAGAAGCTGATGCATTAAAATATGATTTTAGTCAGCTTGTAAAAGATGGGCGTCCATTACGCGTTGTCGGCAATTTGCCTTATAACATTTCTACACCATTACTTTTTCATCTCTTGGAATTTGGTAGCCAAGTTAAAGACATGCACTTCATGTTGCAAAAAGAAGTGGTAGAACGTATTACTGCTGAACCGAATACAAAAGAATATGGCCGTTTATCAGTCATGATCCAATATTATTGTCAGCCTACCTTTTTATTTGAAGTTCCAGCAGGCGCATTTAACCCGCCACCAAAAGTGACAAGTGCAGTATTTCGCTTGGTTCCTTACGAACAAAAACCAATTACGGCGAAAGATGAAAAAGCTTTAGCTCGCTTGGTTGCCCACGTCTTTACTCAGCGCCGTAAAACGCTAAGAAACAGTCTTAAAGGCATGTTGGCAGAGGATGGTTTCGAGAAAGCAGGAGTCGACCCAATGGCTCGTCCAGAAACGTTAACTCTTGCAGAGTTTGTGGCTTTGGCAGATCAAATGGTGGCATAAATGACTAAGCGCTATAACTATGTAATTGGAGATGTGCAAGGTTGTTTTGAGGCACTCAAAGCGCTATTAAAAGAAATACGTTTTGACCCTGATCAAGATTTTATCTGGTTTGCTGGTGACTTGGTTGCACGTGGTGAAAACTCTGTAGGTGCTCTACGTTTTATTAAAAAACTAGCTGATCGAGGGGCTGCTGCTACCGTATTGGGTAACCATGATTTAACCCTGATTGCCGGTGCTCGTGGTCTTAAGGAAATTAAAGAAAAAGATCGCACGCAGGATGTTATTGACGCCGTGGATGGTGATGATCTTATCGATTGGTTACGTAAACAGCCGTTATGTTTATTTCCAAATGAACAAACAATACTGACGCACGCAGGTGTACCTTGTATTTGGGATGCACAAAAAACTGCTGCATTGGCAAAAGAAGTTGAGGCTGTATTGGCGCATGATGATTTATCTGTGCTAGATGCATTTTTAGCTGAAATGTATGGTTCAAAACCCGATCTTTGGACAGATGATTTGACAGGTAATGAACGTTTACGCTGTATTACCAATTACTTAACTCGTATGCGTTTAACTAATGCAGAAGGGGCTTTGGAGTTTAGTTTTAAAGATACTTTAGATGCACCAATGCCAGAAGGTTATTTACCGTGGTTTGAATTTCCAAGTAAGGCTGCACAAACCCATCAAATATTTTTTGGACATTGGGCTGCTCTAGAGGGTAGAACTATTAGTGAGCACATCCAAAATGTTGATGGCGGTTGTGTATGGGGTAAAAACTTAATTGCTTATCGTCTTGAAGATCAACAAGTTTTTTCTGTGAGCAATCCTGTTATGTAATAAAAAAAGCCGCTGAAGCGGCTTTTTTATTTTTAAGATATTTATTCTAGGCGAATCCAGATCTGATTACGGCCTAAAGCAGATACCCCAAGGTAACCGCGCATATGTAGACGTTTACCATTTGCACTGAGTTTTGCTTTTAATCCGTAAACTTTACCAGTATTTGGGTCTAGAATTTTTCCACCTGTATAGGTTGAATTATCAGTTTGCTTGAGCCCGGTTGCGATATCTAAGCCTAAAATAGGCTTATTGGTATAAGGTGCAGGACAGTTATCACAAATTTCTTTTGGCGTATAACCTGGGCGTGGTGTTATTTTTACGATTTTACCTGCATAAGTACCATTTGCCTCTTTCCGTATTTCTACATGTGCTTTAGGTGTACCTGTTTTATCATCAATCGTTTGCCAAAGACCTGTAATATCAGCTGCAAAAGTAGCTGTATTTATTCCCACTAGGAGCAAAGCTCCAACAAAAAATTTCCCCATAATCAAAAAATCCTTTTAGATTTGAAAGGTCCATCTTATTTGTAATTAATAACGGGTTCAATGTTTATTTAAACTACTTTTTAATCAGTGTATTCCAAAAGATAACATGAAGGTTGGTAGCCAAATAGCAGTAAATACACCGTTTAATGC
Organism: Acinetobacter sp. FDAARGOS_494; assembly: GCF_003812225.1. Lineage (NCBI taxonomy): Bacteria > Pseudomonadati > Pseudomonadota > Gammaproteobacteria > Moraxellales > Moraxellaceae > Acinetobacter > Acinetobacter sp. FDAARGOS_494. The sequence continues at coordinate 1,156,089 of NZ_CP033866.1, read as the reverse complement.
CATACCAAATGCCGCATAACGGCCTGCTACAGGTCCACGTTGCCAAGCCTGAGCAGTTCCAATTGCATGTGCAGCTAAGCCTAGAGCTAAACCTGAAGCTCTTTCATCGTGTATATGCTTAAGTAAAAATGGTGAAAATGCTGCACCAATAACTCCGGATAAAATTACAATGAGAGTGACTAATGTCTCTGGAGCATGTAATAAGGTCGCGATGTTTAAAGCAATTGGGGTGGTTACTGCACGTGTCGCAAATGCCAAAATAGTCGGCTCAGACATATGCAGTAGGTAAGCAAGGCCCATTGGTAAAGCAACGGCACTAATGCTGGCAAAGCATAAAATACCAATCACCGATTTAAGAGGTAAATCGTCATAACGCATTGCAGCCAAAGGTATAGCTAAAGCAACCGTGACATATCCTAATAAATGGCTGAATAAATCATTTACGTAAAGTCGATATTCTTCATAGGGAACTTTCAAGATTGACAATAGCCCAATGACAATGAACATGCCGAAAACTAAAAGAGGAACTTGAGGAAAGCGGCGGTTTAATGGTTTTGCACAAAGGTAGCCAACTAAAGTGATCAAAAATCCATAAAGAATCATAAACATTTTATTCTCCTTATAACCAATGTTTTGCCATTTTTGCATAGACCCACAAGGGTATAAGGGTGCTCACTACCAAAACAAAAAGAAATAGCGGAATTTCTTTACCCATATGCACCAGCATAATTAAGGAGCCTGCACAAATGGGTAAAAAAGCAAAACCACTTTCTTTCATGACTTTATTATTAGTATCGACAAGTCTTAGCGGGATTTTCTTAAATTTACGCCAAATGAGTAAAACGATAAGTAAACTAATTAAACCTACCAGATTGCCTAACTCTGGATGACCAAAAGCACGCATAACGACGACTGAGCCTTCGCGAAAACCGATAATAAGTAGTAAGGTTCCTACCCATGCTGCCCAGTCTATACTTTTGATCTTATCCATATTTTTTATCTCTAAAAGTTTACTTATCAAGTTTTAACTGATCTAGTGCTTGATTTCAAACTCTTCCAGTGGTCTTTTAAACTGACTTGCGCGTTCACCTAATATCTCATCTATAGGGAGTTTGGCTTGGCGAATTAACTGCTCAAGCTTATGAGGTGCAATTCGTATGTCGATATGTAATAGCCCTTCATCGTCATAATGCTCAGATTGAATGACATTTAAAGCATAAAGTTGAGTACGCAATTTGCCATAAGCAGGTTTAAGTACCAATGAGAAGTGTTGAAGTTGTCCCATTAGACATTCTTGTACGGCTTGACGAAGTAAATCTAGACCTAAACCTGAATGTGCAGATACATAAACACGATCTGGAACATGAGGCTCTGAATAAATAATTTTCGCTTCTTCGCCACTCAAATCAATTTTGTTATAAACACGAAGTACGGGTGCATCCGCTCCAATTTCCTTCAATACACCTTCAACGGCTTCAATCTGGTCAAGCATGTCATGACTACTACTATCGATGACATGTAAAAGCAGGGTCGCTTCAAGCGTTTCTTCTAAAGTTGCTTTAAATGATTCGACCAAATCATGTTGTAAGTTTCGTACGAACCCTACAGTATCTGCTAGGACCACCGTACCAATTCCATCCCATTCTAGACGACGTAAGGTTGGATCAAGTGTTGCAAATAGTTGGTCGGCTGCATACACATCGCTTTTCGCTAAAATATTAAATAAGGTTGATTTACCCGCGTTGGTATAACCGACTAATGAAACAGTTGGGATCGAAGCTTTTTGTCTTGCAGCTCGACCTTGCATACGGGTTTGATGGACTTTCTCTAACTTATCTTTTAACTGGGTAATACGAACACGAATGAGACGACGGTCTGTTTCGAGTTGTGATTCACCGGGACCGCGTAAACCGATACCACCTTTTTGTTGTTCAAAATCAGCAGACCAACCACGGATTAAACGGGTTGATAAATGTTTTAACTGAGCAAGTTCAACTTGTAATTTACCTTCATGGGTCCGCGCACGCTGGGCAAAAATATCTAAGATGAGACCGGTGCGGTCAATAACGCGGCATTTTAAAATCTTTTCTAAATTACGCTCTTGGGCAGGGGTTAATGCATGATCAAAAATAACAAGACTTGCTTCTAAGTCCTGAACTTGTTCTGCAATCTCGTCAACTTTACCTGAACCAATAAAAAACTTAGGGTCCGGTTTATTACGTTGAACTTTAATGTGCTCAAGAATATCTGCACCAGCTGACTGTGCAAGTAGAGCAAATTCTTCGGCATCCAGATCATCTAATAATTGTACAGACACACTCACTAATATTGTGCGTTCACCGCCTTGATGCCGATCAACATATTCCACGTGGCTATAAATCCTGAATAAGGTAAAACTTTATTCTAGAGGAAACTTGGACAAAAGGGGAAAGGGTTTACTCTTATTCTTTAGATTAACTACAGCGCATTTTATTTTTATTTGTGTCTATCACACAGCGATGCAAGTTTATTCCGAAACGTATAGAATGGCTCGAGATGGGTATAACAATGATTGATCGTTAGTGAAATTTTATGACTCAAACGCAAAGTATAGTGAATTCAACGTTAAAGAAATTTTCAAAAATAGGTTTATACGGAAAAAAAGTTACTTCAGCGACTGCGGCAATCAGTGAAGGTTTTTACTTAGTTTATCGTCATGGACTTTATAAAGATCCAAATAACCCTGTTAACACTCGATATGTTCAATATTTCTGTCGTCGTTTATGCCAAGTATTTAATCTTGAAGTTCAAGTACATGGCACAATCCCCAGAGAGCCCGCTTTATGGGTGAGTAACCATATTTCTTGGCTTGATATCGCCGTTTTAGGTTCAGGTGCACGTGTCTTCTTCTTAGCTAAAGCCGAGATAGAAAAGTGGCCTATTCTTGGCAATTTGGCGAAAGGTGGGGGTACCTTATTTATTAAACGTGGATCAGGTGACTCCATTAAAATTCGAGAGCAAATTACCGAATTTTTAAAACAAAATATTCCAGTTTTATTTTTCCCTGAAGCGACTACTACAGATGGCCATTCTGTTAAGCGGGTTCATGGTCGTTTACTCGGAGCTGCTATCGAAGCTCAGCGTCCGGTACAGGTATGTTTAATCTGTTACGTAAACCGTCATGGTGAGTTAGATACCGTTGCACCATTTATTGGTGAGATGTCATTCGTTGAGCATATTCAACGTGTGCTAGAAATGCCGAAGGTAACAGCTCATTTACTTACACTTCCTCCTATTTCGGTAGAAGGCCATGATGTAAAAAGTTTGACTCAAGAAGTACAAGAAAAAATGGTTGAAGGATTGGCTCAATTACATAAAAAAGTACTTAAGCCAAAAATTTAATTACATAAAACCTTCGAGTGGCAGCCATGATAGTAGTTTCATGCCTGCCTTTTGCCACCATTTCATTTCTGGTTCTTTTTTATAAATTACAGGGCCTTTTGGAGTTTCCTGTTGCCAGTAAATATGATTGTTTGGATCGAGCTTTAATTTATAAGCATATTTGTTTAAGTTTTCATCCATCGTATGGTGAATTGTTTTGGCCAGTGATGGACTATCTAAAATTACGCCAATTTCAGTATTTAAATACGCCGAACGTGGGTCAAAGTTAAATGAACCAATAAAAACCTGTTCATCTAATGCCATAAGTTTGGTGTGTAAACTTGAGCGGCTTAAACCTTTCATGTTTACTTTCGCTTTAGTTGCCAGCTCATCCGTATTTTTATTTAAATCGCGTTTATCTGGAGTTGGTAAAAACTCATACAGTTGAACGCCGTTTTTCAAAAGTTCTTTACGATATTTTCCATAAAACGCATGAACAACAGCTACGTCATTTGCTTTGAATGAGTTTGTTAAAACTCGAACTTCTACACCTTCTTTAGCAAGCGTACTTAAAATTTTAGCGCCTTGCTTTTCTGGAATAAAATAAGCCGAAATCAGGTCAACATTGCTTTCTGGTTTTTCCAAATGGTTAATCAATTGGAAATTTAAATGTTCTTCTTTTTTCGCTTTTGATCTAATTTTATCAGGTGAGTCTTTCACAACCTCTGCTTTAACCCAATCAAATTTAATATTACGGTCTAACCATTTATCAAAAGCATGTGATCTAGAGGTTAAGTCAAGGAAGTTCTGAACGGTGGCTTGTTGATAATGAGCATCAAGTTGTTGTTTTAAGCTTTCATAGCGCAAACGGTGTTGTTGAGCACTGACGATACTTTGGACTGAATATGCATATTCATGATTCCAGTAGTCATCAAAAGAATTCACGATATCATCAACGGCAGCACCAACCAACATGACATCGACGTCAGAAAACTGGTAACTGTCACTGACGTTGTAATACTGATTTGTCATATTGCGCCCACCAATAAGCGCAACCTGATTATCAGCAATAAAGCTCTTGTTATGCATACGACGATTGATACGCTTTAAGTCTAAAATCATATCCATCGCGCGATATTTGCGGAAACGGTAGGGGTTAAATAATTTAACTTCAATATTTTTATGTTGAGAAAGCGCGAGTAACACGCCTTCCATCTTTTTAGCATTATTATCGTCAATTAATAAACGTACTTTAACACCACGATCAGCAGCACGAATAATTGCATGTAAAGCTAAAGCACCGACTTTATCGTTATCCCAAATGTAGTATTGTAAATCTAAAGTCTTTTCGGCTTTATCAATCAGCCTTAAGCGAGCCGCGAGTGCTTCTAAGGGATCATTTAAAAGATGATAACCCGTTAAATTCGGATTTTTTTCACGTAAAGGCGTAATAATTTTTGAAAGAGAAGTTTGAGATGTATCGATATCTCGTGCGTATTGGATTGGTTCAGGGCTATGTTTGGGTAATGTGCTACAACCTGTCAAAGCCACAGCGAAACTTGAACATACGACTATAGAAGCTTTAATCAAAAAGCCATTAGCCAGTTGATGAGTTTGAAGCTGTTTGGAATGAAAGGATTGTGCCATAATCAATACATACGATAAGGTGAGCTAGAGTATAATTCGTGCATATTGAAAGATAAATATTGAATTTGATTACTAGCAATCAATATAAGATAAGTCGAGAATCGTAATGTGGAACCCAAATTCAATCATCTTTTGTTTTTACCTTATTTTTTCAATACTTGCTCTCTGGGGAATTATTGAAGCCTGGGTTCATCAATCACGTACTGAAACGATTCATCCATTTAAAGCTTTTGTTCACTTACTTGCTTTTTATCTATCTTATCTTCTTATTCCACTTTGGTTCTTTAATTTATATGCCGGTTGGATAGGTTATTACTCAATTCATGAAACCATTTTTATCTTTTTATTAAGCGGTATTCTCATTTACGCACGTTTTATAGAGCCACATATGGTACGTGTCGATGTTCACCAATATCGTTTAAATCCAGATCGTCGTTTTGCTAAACCTGTAAAAGTCGCTTTAATTGCAGACTTACATATAGGCCTATTCTCTGGGCATGAACGTCAACTCAAAATCATTGTGAAAAAGCTTAATGAACAACAGCCAGACTTAGTAGTTGTGGCAGGAGACTGGACTTATGAGCCAGAAGATAAGCTAGTACAAGAACTGAGTGTTCTTAAAGATATTAAAGCTCCAGTTTATTCAGTTCCAGGGAACCATGACGAGCAATATCCAGGTCCGCCTATTCAACAATTATTAAAAGATGCACTTCACTACAATGATGTAATGGACATTGAAGGAAAAATTGTTGAGTTTGATGAGTTTCGTTTAATCGGGATTGGTGACTTATGGGCAGGGAAAACTGATATGCGTTCAATGCCAGACTTACCTCAAGATAAACCATGGTTAATTCTTTCCCATAACCCCGATACGGTAGATATGGTCCCTAAATTACCTAATCGCCCTTTAATGTTGTCAGGTCATACACATGGAGGGCAGGTCGAACTTCCGTGGGTAACCAACTATATTATGAAAAAAGTATCAATTTTAGGCCATAAACGTGGTTTCTATTCGCATGAACACGCCGATGTATTTGTTACCGTAGGAACAGGTATGGTTGGAATACCATTAAGATTTCGTGTACCACCTACTATTGATATTATTGAACTTGTATAAAATAAAAAAGCCAATCACAAAGGATTGGCTTTTTTATAATGGAAAATTTAAGGAATAATTACGATAGCAACACGACGATTAATTGCCCGATTTTCATTGGTTGTATTCGGTACATACGGTTGAGTTGAACCACGTCCAATAACGTAAATATTTTCCTTTTTAAAACCGTGAGTCAAGAAGAGGTTCGCCACACTTTGTGCACGTTCTTCAGATAACTTTTGGTTGTATTCAGGATTACCTACATCGTCAGTGTGACCAACGATTTTTAATTTATTCAAATCATATTTATTTAATTGATTTGCTAAACGTGTAAGCTCTGCTTCATGACTTTGTTTTAATGTTGCGTCATTAAAATCAAATAATAAGCGTTCTGGTAAACCTAGAGTCCAGCCTTCATTAGTAAGTACAAACCCTTCTTTTTTTAGCATTTTTACTTGACGATATTTCAAAGGACCAAAACTCAAGCAGCCTGCAAGCGCAATGCACAGCAATGCAATAAAGGAGAGTTTCAAAGATCTTGTATTCATAAATTAGCCTAAATTTAATTCTCTGGTTTATAAATAAACCAATGTTGCTCAGAAGTCTTAGCCTTATACATCGCTTGATCTGCTTGCATAATAAAATCTTCTGGACTAGACGCAAATTGGGATAAAGCAATCCCTACACTAAAACTGAAATAAATCGTTTGATCATTTAGATGCAAAGGTTCTTTACAGCTTTCGAGTAAATTTTCAGCAATAGATATTAAATGATCGGCATGCGTAATGGAATGCAAAATAACCGCAAATTCATCACCGCCTAAACGGGCAATAAAATCTTGATGACGTAAACGCGTTTGTAACCTTTTCGCCATCTCTTTTAAAACCTCATCACCAGCTAAATGTCCGAACTGATCATTAATTGATTTGAAGTTATTGTTATCTATAAACAATAAGGCTGACTTATTATCAAAATCCTTATCTTCAAACATATCTAATAGTATTTGATAAAAATAATGTCTATTCGGTAATAGGGTCAGCTGGTCATGATGAGCTTGAAACGATAATTTACGATTTTCCTTTTGCAGCTGATTATCCCAAATCTGAATTTCTTCAAGTAACTCATTAAAAACTGTATTTAGATCTTGAAACTCTTTAATTCGGTTATAAGGAAAACGAAGGTTATAAGCTTTTTGTTCACTCACGATTTGAGCAATATTTGTGAGTGGATAAATCGCTTGCATAATTTGACGATAAGTCAAATTCACTGACCACCACAATGCACAAACAATAAACAGCATCGCAATAGCAAGGCCGACCATAATCATCTTTAAAAATTGTAATATTTTTTCAGAGCTACCAAAAAGGGTGAGTTCACCTACATTCTGTTGATGATGATAAATCGTCAAATGTACCGGCTCATTTAAAAACCAGTGATCAAACCATTTCTCTAACACCGAAGTTTGACTCGACAACTTAAAACTTTGAGCAATCAGGTGATGTTCAGAGTCATAAATATGAATTGCTCGAATAGAGTGATCATTTGTGTATTCATTTAAGATTTGTTCGATCGTGATCTTATCGTTAAACACAACGGCAGGCTGAATACGCTCAAGAAGAGTATGGCTAAGTAATTGCAAATTTTGTTTTGCATAAGTTTCCATCGTAAAAACGGAAATTGATACAAATGTAAAAGAGCAAATAAAGAAAGTTATAGCAAAGATCGTAAATTGAGACTTTCTAAAAAGTGCATGTAGCGAAGTGGATTGATACAACTTAGATATCATAATCCTTACTCCGCGTTCTTAGCCAAGAGTAAAACCCTTGGATCAATATGGACCTTGGAATGGCTTAATGCATCTAAGTTAACTTTAAAAGTGGTGTAATTATTTTGATTATATAAACAAAAGCTCTGTACACGACAAATTTCACAGAACCCTTATCCTATCAGGGTTCTGCCTTCTTAAAATTGCCAAAATTTCCTTAAACTCTTCTTTTTTCCCAAAACCAATTAAACGCTGAATCGCCATTTGAACATAGTCTAAACCATAGCGAAATAAACTCATTGAGAGTCGTCCATGCTTCTTTATTTTTATCGCTTTTTTTTGATCATGTTGCCATTCACCCGTTAAGTAACACCAACAGAAGCTTATAGCTAACACCGCAATCAATTTTTTCACTCGTCTAGGGTCTGTCAAGCGCGTATTTTCAAGATTAAACCCGCGTCCTTTGAGACAACTGAATAAGGTTTCAATTTCCCAGCGTAATGCATAATCCTGAATAGCATTGGCATTAAACTGAGGAGAAACGACGAGTAAAAGCTCTCCATTTTCTAACTGTAGTGCACTTATATATAGTTTCACCCGACCAACCAAAATCCGTCGTTTACGACATTCAATTTGACCAACTTTAAGATGGCGAAATAAATCACTAATTTTATGATTCTTTCCTAAATGATTGGTGACAATGAAGTTTTTTTAACACGAATGCAGAAGTTGATGTCTTGTTCAATTAACCATGTAAACCACTGCTCACCGATAAACTCTCTGTCTGCGAACACATTCACAATACGGTCTTTACCAAAAATGGCTATAAAGCGTTGAATCAAAGCAATACGCTCTTTCGTATCTGAATTTCCACGTTTATTAAGCAATGTCCAAAGGATAGGTATCGCTATTCCACGATAAACGATTGCGAGCATCAGGATATTAATATTTCGTTTTCCCCATTTCCAATTGGTTCTATCTAAAGTCAGTTGCACTTGGTCGAATGAAAACATATTGAAAATCAACTGAGAAATTTGACGATAATCAAAATACTGACCTGCAAAGAAGCGCTGCATACGTCGATAAAATGATTGTGGTAAGCACTTGATGGGCAAGGCTTTAGATGCAGAAGAAAGATTACATGTTTGCTTTAAAATAATCACAAGCATGATGAGCGCAAAGCACTTTAAATGTGACTTGTTCCATTTTAGATATTTGTTTAAGATAAGATATAACTCATTGAGATGTGTCATAGTATTCGTCGTTAGAAAACAATTATTATGACATTATTTCAATGAGTTATCTATTTTTATCGTGTACAGAGAAACAAAAGATACTACCAACTTCACATTCTGGGTTATTAATACTTAAAGAAAGCAAAGAACGATATGGATAATTCTGAATTAAGTTTTGTTGCTGCTGAGGTGGTGTAGTAGAGAAATAAACAGCCTGGCAATGCGATTTAGAAAAATCTTTAGCATTAACGGTTTGTACACGATAATTATAAGATAATTGTTGAATATAAGACTGGAAGGTAGAAGTAATTGATGCATTATCAATTACGCAAAGAGTAGGCGTGCTTACATTCTCCCATTTGCTATAACTTAAAATAGATAAAGTGAGCACATAAAAGTTATGTTTTGAATTGGCATAAGCAGGCCCACTCGTAGCAAACACTACAAGTATGCAAAATAATACTTTCTTAGCGGAGTGCCACATGGTGAGTTAATGCCAAATCAATTGCACGAATAATCTATTCTACATGAAGTTGAATAACTAAAAAAAGTTTAATATCTCATCTAATATCTAGTAAAAAGCCTAAAAAACGACCGCTTGATATGAAATGCTAGAAAAAGGGGTTGCAAAGGGAGAGAGATGGTCTATAATGCACATCCATCGGCGGTGATGCAGATAGAAACTTGTTGAAAAACAGTTACTTGTGATTAGGTTGATTGCTTTAAGTGATGAATTTGATGATGAGATGGTTTAGAGAATAAGTTTTAAAAATATCGAAATTACCTGTTGACTTTTAAGAGATTAAGAGTAATATAGCCGACCTAGCTTGCTGGTGACGAACCAGTAAGAAGATCATTAAGAGAATTGAAGAACAACTTGTGTGGATTTTTACTGATTGATTAATCGAAATAATTTTCATTGATTGATTGGTTTAAATTACTCGAAGTTTATTTGAGCGAAATTTAAGTCAGTAATTGATGAGCCAGAATTGGCACCTTGTCTATAAATAAGGTGCAAAATGATTTTAACTGAAGAGTTTGATCATGGCTCAGATTGAACGCTGGCGGCAGGCTTAACACATGCAAGTCGAGCGGGGGAAGGTAGCTTGCTACTGGACCTAGCGGCGGACGGGTGAGTAATGCTTAGGAATCTGCCTATTAGTGGGGGATAACATCTCGAAAGGGATGCTAATACCGCATACGTCCTACGGGAGAAAGCAGGGGATCTTCGGACCTTGCGCTAATAGATGAGCCTAAGTCGGATTAGCTAGTTGGTGGGGTAAAGGCCTACCAAGGCGACGATCTGTAGCGGGTCTGAGAGGATGATCCGCCACACTGGGACTGAGACACGGCCCAGACTCCTACGGGAGGCAGCAGTGGGGAATATTGGACAATGGGGGGAACCCTGATCCAGCCATGCCGCGTGTGTGAAGAAGGCCTTATGGTTGTAAAGCACTTTAAGCGAGGAGGAGGCTACTTTAGTTAATACCTAGAGATAGTGGACGTTACTCGCAGAATAAGCACCGGCTAACTCTGTGCCAGCAGCCGCGGTAATACAGAGGGTGCGAGCGTTAATCGGATTTACTGGGCGTAAAGCGTGCGTAGGCGGCTTATTAAGTCGGATGTGAAATCCCCGAGCTTAACTTGGGAATTGCATTCGATACTGGTGAGCTAGAGTATGGGAGAGGATGGTAGAATTCCAGGTGTAGCGGTGAAATGCGTAGAGATCTGGAGGAATACCGATGGCGAAGGCAGCCATCTGGCCTAATACTGACGCTGAGGTACGAAAGCATGGGGAGCAAACAGGATTAGATACCCTGGTAGTCCATGCCGTAAACGATGTCTACTAGCCGTTGGGGCCTTTGAGGCTTTAGTGGCGCAGCTAACGCGATAAGTAGACCGCCTGGGGAGTACGGTCGCAAGACTAAAACTCAAATGAATTGACGGGGGCCCGCACAAGCGGTGGAGCATGTGGTTTAATTCGATGCAACGCGAAGAACCTTACCTGGCCTTGACATACTAGAAACTTTCCAGAGATGGATTGGTGCCTTCGGGAATCTAGATACAGGTGCTGCATGGCTGTCGTCAGCTCGTGTCGTGAGATGTTGGGTTAAGTCCCGCAACGAGCGCAACCCTTTTCCTTACTTGCCAGCATTTCGGATGGGAACTTTAAGGATACTGCCAGTGACAAACTGGAGGAAGGCGGGGACGACGTCAAGTCATCATGGCCCTTACGGCCAGGGCTACACACGTGCTACAATGGTCGGTACAAAGGGTTGCTACACAGCGATGTGATGCTAATCTCAAAAAGCCGATCGTAGTCCGGATTGGAGTCTGCAACTCGACTCCATGAAGTCGGAATCGCTAGTAATCGCGGATCAGAATGCCGCGGTGAATACGTTCCCGGGCCTTGTACACACCGCCCGTCACACCATGGGAGTTTGTTGCACCAGAAGTAGCTAGCCTAACTGCAAAGAGGGCGGTTACCACGGTGTGGCCGATGACTGGGGTGAAGTCGTAACAAGGTAGCCGTAGGGGAACCTGCGGCTGGATCACCTCCTTAACGAAAGATTGACGATTGGTAAGAATCCACAACAAGTTGTTCTTCATAGATGTATCTGAGGGTCTGTAGCTCAGTTGGTTAGAGCACACGCTTGATAAGCGTGGGGTCACAAGTTCAAGTCTTGTCAGACCCACCATGACTTTGACTGGTTGAAGTTATAGATAAAAGATACATGATTGATGATGTAAGCTGGGGACTTAGCTTAGTTGGTAGAGCGCCTGCTTTGCACGCAGGAGGTCAGGAGTTCGACTCTCCTAGTCTCCACCAGAACTTAAGATAAGTTCGGATTACAGAAATTAGTAAATAAAGATTAAGATCTTGGTTTATTAACTTCTGTGATTTCATTATCACGGTAATTAGTGTGATCTGACGAAGACACATTAACTCATTAACAGATTGGCAAAATTGAGTCTGAAATAAATTGTTCACTCAAGAGTTTAGGTTAAGCAATTAATCTAGATGAATTGAGAACTAGCAAATTAACTGAATCAAGCGTTTTGGTATGTGAATTTAGATTGAAGCTGTACAGTGCTTAAGTGCACAGTGCTCTAAACTGAAATGTTGAAGTTACTAACTTGTAGGTAACATCGACTGTTTGGGGTTGTATAGTCAAGTAATTAAGTGCATGTGGTGGATGCCTTGGCAGTCAGAGGCGATGAAAGACGTGATAGCCTGCGAAAAGCTCCGGGGAGGCGGCAAATATCCTTTGATCCGGAGATGTCTGAATGGGGGAACCCACCTACTTTAAGGTAGGTATTGCAACATGAATACATAGTGTTGCAAGGCGAACGAGGGGAAGTGAAACATCTCAGTACCCTTAGGAAAAGAAATCAATTGAGATTCCCTCAGTAGCGGCGAGCGAACGGGGATCAGCCCATTAAGTTATGTGTGTTTTAGTGGAACGCTCTGGGAAGTGCGAACGTAGAGGGTGATATTCCCGTACACGAAAGGGCACACATAATGATGACGAGTAGGGCGAGGCACGTGAAACCTTGTCTGAATATGGGGGGGCCATCCTCCAAGGCTAAATACTCCTGACTGACCGATAGTGAACCAGTACCGTGAGGGAAAGGCGAAAAGAACCCCTGTGAGGGGAGTGAAATAGATCCTGAAACCGCATGCATACAAGCAGTGGGAGCACCTTCGTGGTGTGACTGCGTACCTTTTGTATAATGGGTCAGCGACTTATATTCAGTAGCGAGGTTAACCGTATAGGGGAGCCGTAGAGAAATCGAGTCTTAATAGGGCGTTTAGTTGCTGGGTATAGACCCGAAACCAGGCGATCTATCCATGAGCAGGTTGAAGGTTGGGTAACACTAACTGGAGGACCGAACCCACTGTCGTTGAAAAGCCAGGGGATGACTTGTGGATAGGGGTGAAAGGCTAATCAAGCCTGGTGATAGCTGGTTCTCCCCGAAAGCTATTTAGGTAGCGCCTCGGACGAATACCATAGGGGGTAGAGCACTGTTTCGGCTAGGGGGTCATCCCGACTTACCAAACCGATGCAAACTCCGAATACCTATGAGTACTATCCGGGAGACAGACTGCGGGTGCTAACGTCCGTAGTCAAGAGGAAAACAATCCAGACCGCCAGCTAAGGCCCCAAAATCATAGTTAAGTGGGAAACGATGTGGGAAGGCATAGACAGCTAGGAGGTTGGCTTAGAAGCAGCCACCCTTTAAAGAAAGCGTAATAGCTCACTAGTCGAGTCGGCCTGCGCGGAAGATGTAACGGGGCTAAAACTATGTGCCGAAGCTGCGGATGTATACTTTGTATACGTGGTAGGGGAGCGTTCTGTAAGCCGATGAAGGTGTGTTGAGAAGCATGCTGGAGGTATCAGAAGTGCGAATGCTGACGTGAGTAACGACAAAACGGGTGAAAAACCCGTTCGCCGAAAGACCAAGGGTTCCAGTCCAACGTTAATCGGGGCTGGGTGAGTCGACCCCTAAGGCGAGGCCGAAAGGCGTAGTCGATGGGAAAATGGTTAATATTCCATTACTTCTGTGTAATGCGATGAGAGGACGGAGAAGGCTAAATCAGCCTGGCGTTGGTTGTCCAGGTGAAAGGATGTAGGCATGTATCTTAGGCAAATCCGGGGTACTCTATGCTGAGATCTGATAGCAAGCTGTACTTGTACAGCGAAGTGGTTGATGCCATGCTTCCAGGAAAAGTCTCTAAGCTTCAGTTACACAGGAATCGTACCCGAAACCGACACAGGTGGTCAGGTCGAGTAGACCAAGGCGCTTGAGAGAACTCTGCTGAAGGAACTAGGCAAAATGGTACCGTAACTTCGGGAGAAGGTACGCTGTTGTTGGTGATGGAACTCGCTTCCTGAGCTGACGACAGCCGCAGAAACCAGGCCGCTGCAACTGTTTATTAAAAACATAGCACTCTGCAAACACGAAAGTGGACGTATAGGGTGTGATGCCTGCCCGGTGCTGGAAGGTTAATTGATGGGGTTAGCGTAAGCGAAGCTCTTGATCGAAGCCCCAGTAAACGGCGGCCGTAACTATAACGGTCCTAAGGTAGCGAAATTCCTTGTCGGGTAAGTTCCGACCTGCACGAATGGCATAATGATGGCGGCGCTGTCTCCAGCAGAGGCTCAGTGAAATCGAAATCGCTGTGAAGATGCAGTGTACCCGCGGCTAGACGGAAAGACCCCGTGAACCTTTACTGCAGCTTGACACTGAACTTTGACCTTACTTGTGTAGGATAGGTGGGAGGCTTTGAAGCTGGAACGCTAGTTCCAGTGGAGCCGTCCTTGAAATACCACCCTGGTAATGTTGAGGTTCTAACTCTGTCCCGTGATCCGGGACGAGGACCGTGTCTGGTGGGTAGTTTGACTGGGGCGGTCTCCTCCTAAAGAGTAACGGAGGAGTACGAAGGTGCGCTCAGCGTGGTCGGAAATCACGCGTAGAGTATAAAGGCAAAAGCGCGCTTAACTGCGAGACCCACAAGTCGAGCAGGTACGAAAGTAGGTCTTAGTGATCCGGTGGTTCTGTATGGAAGGGCCATCGCTCAACGGATAAAAGGTACTCTGGGGATAACAGGCTGATACCGCCCAAGAGTTCATATCGACGGCGGTGTTTGGCACCTCGATGTCGGCTCATCTCATCCTGGGGCTGAAGCAGGTCCCAAGGGTATGGCTGTTCGCCATTTAAAGAGGTACGCGAGCTGGGTTTAGAACGTCGTGAGACAGTTCGGTCCCTATCTACCGTGGGCGCTGGAAATTTGAGAGGATCTGCTCCTAGTACGAGAGGACCAGAGTGGACGAACCTCTGGTGTACCGGTTGTGACGCCAGTCGCATCGCCGGGTAGCTATGTTCGGAAGGGATAACCGCTGAAAGCATCTAAGCGGGAAGCCTACCTCAAGATAAGATTTCCCTAGGACTTTATGTCCTCTAAAGAGCCGTTCGAGACTAGGACGTTGATAGGTTGGATGTGGAAGCATAGTGATATGTGAAGCTGACCAATACTAATTGCTCGTGAGGCTTGACTATACAACACCCAAGCAGTTGTATATGAAGCATCAATCGATTCTTAAGTATGCAAGACAACTTGATTTAGTTATACCTCTAGCTAAAATGAACAGATAAAGTAAGATTCAATTCAGCCCAGTCTGTTACAGATTTGGAAAACGCTTCGGCATCAAGTAAGACCTAAGCAAGTATCCATAAACAGTTGTGCTGGCGACCATAGCAAGAGTGAACCACCTGATCCCTTCCCGAACTCAGAAGTGAAACCTCTTAGCGCTGATGGTAGTGTGGGATTACCCATGTGAGAGTAAGTCATCGCCAGCTCATTATTCTAAACACCCCAATCTCAAAAGAGGTTGGGGTGTTTTTTTTGGGTAAAAAGTGGTTAGGGAATAAAAATAAACTGTGTATTATCTAGCTGAACGAATTTAGCCTCAATCAAGCAAAAATGTATCACTCAACAGAAGAAGGCTTCTTGAAGTATAAAGAGCTAACTTTGCAAGAGAACTCTCTTTTAATAATAATTATTTCAACTGTCTGCGAGCATGTTTAAGAGCAGTACGCAGGCCTTCTTCTAGTGTTGGATGATAAAAAGGTTTCTCTAAAATATCATTTAAAGTTAGCTCTTCTCCAATAATCCAGCTTAATAGATGAGCCATATGTTCTGTAGCTTCGGTAAATAACTCTGCACCAAGCAATTTCTGACTTCCTCGCTCTATATAAACTTCAATAGCACCCTTATTTTTCCCGAGTACGATAGCTCTTCCTTGTCTTTCATAAGATGCTTCACCTGTAACAAAATCTACTCCATTATCTTTAAGTTGTTTATAACTTTGTCCCACAATTGCCATTTCTGGATGACTAAATACAATTCCTAATGGAGTAAGTGTTTTAACTGCGTTTACCTGTGGATAATTCAAACAGTTATGAACAACTTTTTTACCTTCATGGGCAGCTTCATGTTGTAAAGGGGTAGAAGTGTATGCATCACCAGCAATAAAAATTGGATAGTTATCTAGTTGTTTAGTTTTTGCATTTACAGGTAGTAATTTAATATCTTTAAAAGACTTATCAATATTTTCTAACTTTAGCGTGTCAAGTAAGCTCGAACGACCTGTTGCAGATAACACGTACTCAGTCTGGATAGATTCTTCTTTTTCATTAATTTTATAATTCAATATAACACCATCAGAAGTAGATTTAACCTCATGAGGCAATGTCTCAAATAAAAAATTTAACTCTTTACTCAGTTCTTCTTGAGCGAGTTGTTGTAGCTTAGGACTAGTAAATGTCCCAATTCTTTTACTACGAGCAAATATAGTGGTTTCTACACCCAAACGATGCATGGCTTGGGCAATTTCTAGGGCAATTACTCCACTTCCAATAATAGTGATAGACTTGGGTAGGGTGTTTAATTCAAATATTTGATCTGTAGTAATAAGACGATCATCTAATTCTTGTTTCCAAGTTTGATCATAATTAGGTGTAGAGCCTACTGCTAAAATAAAACTTTTTGACTGATACCGTTTACCATTTACTTCAATAGTTTTTGCATCAATAAAATGAGCTTTACCCGAAATTTTATGTTCAGTGGGCCATTGTTCGACATCTTTTACTGTGGCCTTAGTAAAACGATCACGTAAGGTTCTCACATGCTCCATAACCTGATCAGTACTAATATCTGCTGAAGCACTCAGCCCAACCTCTTGAGCATTTTGTATATCATGCATACGGTTTGCAGTAGAGATTAAGACTTTACTTGGCATACACCCTACACGTGCGCAAGTGGTATCCCATGGTCCATCATTTATAATTAAAATATTGTTGGTATGTTTAACGGCTTCTTTGTATGCGCTAATACCAGCAGTACCTGCGCCAATGATGATAATATCGAACATTATAAATTCCAATATCTATAAGTTTTTCACTTAATAAGTTACATAATAAAACTCAATGTAATTTATGTTTACAGAGTATGGTGAATATGATTACACTAATAATATAAATAATTAAAAAATCTTATACCTTTAGGAAAGATTGGGGAAATGAAAATTATGTATAAAAAACAACTTACCTTAAAGTTGTCGGCTATTGCTGTGTCAATTATGTTAGCAAGTTGTGGCGGGGGAGGCGGTGATGGCTATTACCAAAATGGTTCATCAAATAACTCATCATCTGGAAGTAATAATAGCGGATCTCAGCAAGCGACTGCTACAGCTTTAAAGATAGAACTAGATAAATTATCAGTTGCCGCAACGAATGATACTTTAACTGTTACTGTTAGAGCTTTAGATAAGAATAAAGGCGGTGTTGCTGGTGCTAATGTCACTTTGGAATTAGATGATCCAACAAATAACGTATCTATAGAAGGCGTATCTACTCAAACTACTGATGCGGCAGGTAATGCTATATACATTATAAAAACACCAAAAACATCGAGTTCGATAAATGAGTTGGTGAAAAATGGTTTCAAATTAAAAGTCTCTACGAATAATGGTACGCTTACTCAAGAACAGACAGTGACAGTAACAGGTAGCAACAGTACTGTCGAAGCTGATACTACGAGTATTGTATTGTTTGATGCTACAAAAACCTCTCTAAATGTTAGAGGTGATCAAACAACCGTCACATTAACAGCTGTAGATGCAAATGGTGCAACTTTAGCAAACCAAGCGATTACACTTAAAGTTAGAAATTCAGTTTTAAATGGTGTCAAATTTACTCCTAATGCGACACAAACTGATGTAAATGGTCAGATCAGCTATACTTTATCTTTTAGTGAAAATCAAAGAACCTCATCATATAGTGCTGGTCAGTTCGTAACAGATGATCTTGTTTTAGAAGCAAACTTTGGCCAATCTACAAAAATTTATACTTATAAACTTGATGTGGTTAATTCTGATGTACCAGTAGCAGTAGGCGCTATTGCCGTAGCATATAATCCGACCACAATGGAAGATTCAAGTGATGGAGTCTACTACTATAAAAATATTTCAGTACAAGTGACTGATGTGGATGGTAAACCGATACCCAATCAAGATGTAGTCATGGGCGTTAATGCTCTTGCGTATTATAAGGGTCGATATGGGTTTGTTGATACTTCTAATCCAACTGATGGTAAACCAGATGAATATCTTCCTGTTATTAGAACAGCCTGTACATCACCAGTCCAAGCTGTAAATGTGAATGGGGACGTTATTAATCAATTAAAGCCGCTTAAAGAAAATTCTACAGTCCAAGTTGTATCGTATATTAACAGTGCAGGTACCGCTGCAACCAATAATAAATATACGACAGATGCAAATGGACGTTTTGATCTTAAAATTCAATATCCTAAAATTTATGCATCATGGTTAACTGTTCAGTTAACGGCTAAATCTACAGTTTCGGGAAGTTTAATTAAAGGTTCTACATCCTTAACTTTAGGTTATTTAACTAAAGATGTCAGCCTTACGGATCTTAATGGCCCAAATATGGAAAGTCCATATGGAATAGATCCAAACTGTTCAAATGGTAATTAATATAAAAAGAAGCAGCCTTTGAGCTGCTTCTTTTTTTAGAGTTGTGTTCCCATACTTACCCCGACAGTAGGGCGTACTTGCATAGATGAACATGCGCTGAGAATAAAGCAGCTTACTAATAAAAAAATCAATTTATTCATAAAATAACTAAGAAAATAAAAAGTGACTTAACAACTTTAGCTGAAGACAGTTTGTATATCTGTTGAATTGATGCAGTTGTATATTTTTTTTTATTAAAAAAAAGCTCTATCTTTAAATAAAAATAGAGCTTATGAATTTATTTAATCGTCTAACAAATCCATTTGTTTGGCTAATTGATAAAGATTATTTGAACGGTTTCCAGTACGGCAGAACATGAGGACCGGTTTTGGAAGTTCATTATAGTGATTTGCAAAAGTACGAACATCAAGTTCAGTAATTTGGCCAGCTACAACAGGCTGATAAACATAATCTAGGCCAGCTTGGCGTGCTGCTTCTTCAATTTGAGCACTGGTAGGTTGTTCTGGACCACCTTCCATGTCAGGACGGTTATTAATAATAGATTTAAAGCCTTTTTCTACAACTTGACCCACATGTTCTGGGCCAATTTGACCTGCGAAACCAACATTCTCTGACATTTCGTCACTCCAAAATTTAATAAAACCTCTTATGCTGTATCATAGCATTAAGCTTAACCTGAGATACAAGACACTAAAACGTTGTTCCTACATAGATAAAATTTATGTAAAAGAACAGCTCTAGATTTTTAAAAGGCGATCAGGATGTTTTTTGTAAATTCATTACTTCGACCATAATGCCACGGAGCACATATGCACGCTTATACGGTTGAGCCTTTATATGTTCCATGTGATCAGGAAATGATCGCAGCTGACTTTTATATTCCAAAAACAAATAATAAATCTGCGGTAATTATCATGGCACATGGTTTTGCCGGATTACGTCAATTCAAACTCATTCAATATGCCCAGCGTTTTGCTCAAGCTGGCTATGCGGTTATTTTATTTGATTACCGATATTGGGGTGGAAGTACAGGTAAGCCCCGAGAGATGATTTCTATCAACTCTCAACTAGAAGACTGGAAGACCATGATCCAATACGCTTCTACGTGTAAATTTATAGATAACCGAAGAATTGTATTGTGGGGAACATCCTTAAGTGGGGGATATGCTTTAAGCCTAGCTTCTGAATTAAAGAATATTCAGGCCATTATGGTACAAATTCCATATGTTGATGGTGCGGAAACAGCAAAATTATATCCACTACAGCGTTATCCCCAAGCTTTAAAGTTGTCGAGCCAAGATTATATGGGTTCAAAAATGGGCCTTAACCCTAAAAGGTTACCTGTGGTAGATCAATATAAATTGTGCTTTATGCCAACAGCAGATAGCTATTATGGTTATTTATCGATTGTGAATCCGGATTATTACTGGAGTGGAGAAGTCCCGGCACGCGTGTTTTTTAATTTGATGCGTTATCGCCCAATTCAACTTGTACGTCAAATTAATATTCCAGTTTTATTTATTGCGGCTCAGCATGATTCTTTGATTCCAATTGAGTCTAGTCGTGAAGCTGCGACTAATATTGCTCCTTTTGTGAGTTATCATGAATGGGATATGAAACATTTTGATATCTATCACGGTTCATGGTTTGAAAAAGCAGTGACGACCCAATTAGAATTTTTACATCAGCATATAGGAGTGATGTAAATGATTATTGTATGTGCATCGTGCGATGCAAAAAATAGAGTACCAGAGGAAAAACTTACCGCTCAACCGAGTTGTGGACAATGTCATCAGCCATTACTCCCGCTTGAGCCAATTGAGTTAAATGAACAAAACTTTAGCAACTACATCACAAATAGTGATCTGCCTATTTTGATAGATTTATGGGCAGAATGGTGCGGACCTTGTAAAATGATGGCGCCACATTTTGCACAAGTTGCAAAACAAAATCCACGTGTCATTTTTGCCAAGATTAATACCGAAGAGTCTCCTCGCTTAAGCCAAGCATTTAATGTGAGAAGTATTCCTACCCTTGTATTAATGAATAAAACCACAGAAGTTGCTCGAATGAGCGGAGCATTACGCGCGCCTGAATTGCAACAGTGGCTAGATCAACAACTTCAAACGAATTTCGGGAGCTAAGGTGTCAGAAGCTTATACCAAACCAGAAGGAATTTTATCCTTACAAACGATTGCCATGCCAGCAGATACAAACTGGAGTGGTGATGTGTTTGGTGGGTGGATCGTGTCACAAATGGACTTGGCTGGAGCAATTCACGCGGAGCGTTTTAGTCGTGGTCGCTGTGCTACGATTTCCATTAATCAGATGACCTTTTTGGTTCCGGTAAAAGTAGGCTTTGTCATTAGCTGCTATACCAAAATCCTAAAAGTGGGTAATACCTCTATTCAAATGCAAATTGAAGTTTGGGATAGCCATGATGACTCTCGTGCCCCAATTCGTATTACTGAAGGGGTCTTTACCTTTGTTGCAGTAGATGTAAAAGGCAACAAACGTCAGATTCCTGAGGAAGCGAAACAGAAATTTCTTGCCTCTCAAGAATCGTAATAAAAAAGCCCAAATTTGAATTTGGGCTTTTTTATATCTTTATTTCTTACGTTTAGGTAACCATGCCCATAACATTTGGCATTGAATCGGTTCATTACCAGCATCATCAATCACTGTAACTGGAATAACAAGTTCACCTTTCTCATGATCAGCAATATATTTTTGCTGTTCGGTAGAGAGAGTCGCTGTTGCTGTTAAACCACCTTCAACCACTTTTAAATAATCAACATGTAATGATTTGATTAATAAAATACGGTTATCTGGAATATGTAAACCCGTTAGAAAACCTGTTGCAGTTTCTGCCAAAAGCGCCATAGCCGCAGCATGGACACCTTTAATATGGTTCTGCATATTTTTTTGATTCTCTAAGCGAACCGTCACATGGTTTACATCTACTTCCAGATAGCGAATGTTTGCTGTACCCACCATTGGCACAATGCGGCCAAATGCCTTACTCCAAAGCGTACTCCGAATACCTTTAGGGAATTTTGAAGTTGCTTTTACCAGTTTTAATAGACGATTGGATTGAGACATGGGATTACCTTAATTGGGAATATCATGCTAAGACATTAATCTTTAAAGTTATTAAATTGTAATGGCAGACCAAATTGTTGTTCACGTAAAAAAGCCATCACTTGTTGTAAAGTGTCACGCTTTTTATCAGTTACACGGATTTTGTCACCTTGAATAGATGATTGCACTTTGATGCCACTTTCTTTAATGGCTTTATTAATTTTTTTTGCTGTATCAGAGTCAAGGCCATCTTTTAGTTTAATCACTTGTACAAAATTTTTGCCTGATGCTGTTGCTTTCTGTGGGTCAAGCGCTTGCACATCAATTTTACGTTTATAAAAGTGATTTTCTAACATGTTATAAACTTGTTCACACTGGAAATCACTTTCTGTACTGATTTTTATCTCTTTATTTTTTTCATTTAATTCGATAGAAACATCATGACCACGGAAGTCAAAACGTGTTGCAATCTCTTTTTGGGTGTTTTGTACAGCGTGATTAACTTCAAATAACTCTAATTCGGAAACAATATCGAAAGAAGGCATAGTTTAGACCTTTACAAAGTGAAAGAATATTTGAGATGCTAAGAGGGTTTTCTTCATTTGCCAAGTGTTGTTTACATCAAAGGAGTGCACAATGATCCGTAAACAAGAAATTACAACATTTGAGTTCCCAGAAAATGCTGTTATCTGGGATGTCCGTGATTCAAGTGCTTATGCAGAAGGGCATGTTAAAGGTGCGGTAAGCCGCCCAATTAATGATTTAAATGCTGATATTTTGAACCAGGTCGCTGCGGATCAGCCGATTTATATTTTATGTGGTGGTGGTAGCAAAGCTCCTCGTGCAGCTGAGAAACTAGAAGGCTTAGATGCCTCGCGTGAATATGTCGTGCTGATGGGAGGGACGCGTGCAGCTCGTGACGCAGGTTTACCTCTAGAGCAGGGCGCATAAAAAAAGCACCTTCGGGTGCTTTTTTATTGGGACCAAATTTTCTCAAGTGCACTATTGAGATTTAAAATAAGGTTTCTTAGGTTTAACTTTCTTTTGAAAACGTTGGGCATCTAATTTCTGTAATAGGCTTTTGGGAACAGGACAAGCTTCACCTAAAATTTGGGCCACTAAAACTTCACTACAAAGCGGCGCAAATAAAAAGCCCTTTGAGCCTAAACCTGCAAAAGTAGAAATACGGCTTTCATTCTGCATTTTTCCCACAAGTGGAAAATAATCTGGACTTTGAGCGCGAACTGATGCTCGTCCTTGCCATTGTTCGACTGGTGGTAATTGTTTTGCATAATGAGGGAAAACGCTGTGGATTAATTCAAAGTTATGCACATGGTCATCAAGCAGTACTTCTTGATCGTCTCGGTTTGGGTAGAAAGAAGCCCCTAGAATAAGTTCAGACGTATTCAGTTGCATACAATAACCGCCATAGCTATAGGCTTCGTTTAAAGGTAAGGTTGCAAAAGAATTATCAACCCAGCTCACCTGTCCACGTATAGGTTTTAATAGCGGATAATTTTCAAATAAAGCAGCACTTTCTCTGGCGCAGCACACCACGACATGATCAGCCTCTAAAGTAGTTTCATTACCACTTTTTAATTGAACTTTATTTTCAAAAGAAATAAGTGTCGTGATATTGGCAATTTTCAGTTCAATACCTGGATGTTGCAAAATCTCATCGCGTAATTGGTGCGGAGAAACTGCTCCAGCTTCGGTCAACAAAATATGTGGATAGTCTGATTCAAGTGAGCTTGTTTGCTGCGTGACAATATCAGCAGGATATTGATCAGCAAGATCGAGAAGATCTTGTGCATTTTTTAAAGCCATTTGCTGTATTTGAATGGGACGAAAGGCTTGAAAATTTTTATAGAAATTTAATGCATGTTGCCAGCTTAAAGTCATGAGATGCTCATGGCTTTGTTCAATTGGGCATAGTTTCGGATTAAGCAATGCCAACGGATTGCCAGAAGCACCTGATAACGGCACTGTACGCTCAAATAGAGTGACCTGATGCCCACGTTGAGCAAATGCCCAAGCTGTGCTTAAACCTGCAATCCCAGCGCCAATTACGGCGATACGCTGCTGAGTAAATTGGAAAGTATCTCTAACTGGTTCTAATAAAATTTCTTCACTTACAGGTGCTTTCCAAACGGCTTTAAGCATTTCCCGTTTATGCCCAAAACCGCGAGGACGAGTAATATCGACTCCGTGAGCCTTTAGCCCACGTTTGAGAATACCAGCTACACTAAATGAGGCAAAGGTAGTGCCATAGTCGGAAAGCCGAACAATATTATTTAAAACATTTTGTTCCCACATGTCCGGATTACAAGAAGGCGCAAAACCATCTAGAAACCAAGCATTCACTGCCTTCGTTTTTACCATACTTGGAAAAATATCTTGTGCATCTCCTAACCATAGGTCGATGCTGAAGCGCTCTTCTGGAAAACTTAAACGATGGCAGCCTGCAAGAGGGAAGGGATATTGCTCAATAAGTTGTTTGGAAAGCGGTCTAAGTTCATCCCATACATTTAAAGCACGAATGAGATCAGCTTTGCTTAAAGGAAACTTTTCGACGCTAATTGCATGTAAATGACTGTGGTTATTTGGACGTACTTGTTGCCATAGTTGCCAGAGCGCAAGAATATTTAAACCAGTGCCGAACCCGGTTTCTCCTACACTGAAATATTCAAAATCTTGTAAATTGGCTAATCGTTCTGATAGGTCATTGCCATTTAAAAATACATGCCGTGTTTCAAGCAGACCATTATCTTTAGAAAAATAGACATCACCAAATTGTTTGGAAATGGGAACTTCAATACCATCAATAGATTCCCAATCCAGCTCAGCAGTTTGTATACGGTTTGATTTGTTCATTCGGTTTAATAAGTCGCTCAGGATTACCACTGACGTCGACGTTTGGTGTAAACATAACTCGCAATAAAGAAGCCAAGCAGTACGCCACCTGCAAGAGTTACTGCGCCATATAAGAACATTTGAGCACTACGTTCACTTTGTAAAACTTGTACCTGAACAGACAAGTTATCGTTCTTTAGCTGCAATTCTTGGTTTTGTGCTAGCGCTTCAAGGTTTGCATGTTCTAGCTGTTTTAGACGAGATGCTTGATCTTGAACTAAAGCCTTAATTTTTGCATCTTGCTGTTGCTTGTTCTTTGCGATTTGTTCTGCTGTAAGCGGTTGTGTTGAGGTTGGTGCTGTTGTAGTCGCGGGTTTAGCTACAGTTGCAGAAGTAGGTGCTGGTTTAGCATTCTGTGTTGACGCTGCAGTTGGAGGCGTTGCTGGTGTCGCAGCAGGTTCAACTGCTCCGGCAGTTGAACATATCAAACACAAGCCAAGAAAGCTTTTGGTTGCAAGCTGCATGCGTTTACCCTTTTGGAAATGCTTTATTAAATGGTTTGACATCAACATGACTATAGATGCCTTCTTTCAAAAATGGTTCTTCTTTTAACCATTCATCTAAGGCTTCACGTGTATCAAACTCTACAATCATGGTGCTGCCATAGAAACCAGCTTGCGGGTCATTAGGGTCTTTTGGCATCGCTCCAGCAGCAACTAGACGACCTTCATCATCAAGTTTTTGCAAACGTTCGATATGTTGAGGACGTACTGCTAAACGTTTCTCTAGAGTTCCTTCGTTATCGGTACAGCTTAGAACAAAAAAAGGCATGTCATCGTATCTCTATAATCAATCCGAAACCACATTAAGCATCTGGTGACTTAAAATGTTTACGTAAAATAATGAACTGAATAATGATAAATGAAAACATGACAATCATGTCACCAAATGCAGTAAATTCACCCCAATATTTTCCGCCGTGGAATAAAAACGCAAAGAAAACATGTAAACCAGACATCACGACAAACATAGCTGCCCAAGCAAAGTTTAAATTTTTCCAACCTTTTTCGCTTAAGGCTAAAATCGGATCAAATAAACGTTGAATAAGAGGCTTACGGTCTTTACCAAACCAAGGTGAAACTAAGAAAGCACCTGCAAAAACTAGATTCAAAATAGCGGCTTTTAAGCGGATGTAAAAATCATCGCTCAACATAAGGGTAATACCACCAAAAATGACTGTCATGAACAGCACAATCCATTGCTGTTTATCCAGACGGAACTTTTGCATGATGAACAACGCACCATACACTACCAGCATTGAAATAATTAAACCGGTAGTAGCGACAAGAATATTATTATTATCAACACCGCCAGCAGACCCGATCAGTTTGAGTAAAGGATGCTGTGTATCGGCTGGATCAACTGTCTTATATAAATAAAAGAAAATAATTAATGGAACAAAGTCCAGTAGTGCTTTCATGTTAGAGTATCTGATCAGGTTTGGTGAATGGCATAGTATAAAAGATGCAAGGCATAGATTTACATACACATAGCAATATTTCTGATGGAACTTTGTCTCCGGAATTGCTAGTGCAAGCTGCTGTCGATGTGAAGTTGCATACTTTAGCGCTAACCGATCACGATACGATGGATGGATTGCAGCGTGCAAAAAATGCTGCACAACCCCATGATTTGCAAATTATTTCTGGTGTAGAGATTTCAAGCCAGTGGTCACGACCAAGCACGAAAAAAAGCTATGGCGTACATATTGTGGCTTTAAATATGCAAGATGAAGCTCCAATTTTAGAAGCATTAGAACAACAAAAAAGAATTAGAGCACAAAGGGCTGAAGTTATTTGTGAACTATTAAAAAAATGTATTGGCTTTGATATTTATCAAGATGTGCTCGATAAAGTTGAAAATCAACCAGACCGGATTACCAGAACCCATATTGCTAAAGCCTTAGTTGAAAAGAATGTAGTGAGCCGTCCTCAACAAGCTTTCGATCGTTTTTTAAAAGAAGGGAAGCGTGCTTTTGTAAAGTTTGAAGGATTGGGTTTAAAAGAAACCATTGAGGTTATTCATAACAGTAAAGGATTTGCAGTTTTAGCTCATCCAACCCGTTATGATTTATCGGCTACAAATACCCGGTATTTGATTGAGATATTTGCAAGTTATGGTGGAGATGCGGTGGAGCTGCCGCCTCCTGTAGATCCTTTATCTACTCGCCAAATGATTGATCGTATGATTGAACAGCATCATTTGGCTATTTCAATTGGTAGCGATTTTCATGGTGAAAATATGCCGTGGATTAAATTAGGAAACACCCCTAAACCAGCGAGTAACCAGCAAGGCATTTGGGAACGTTTTATCTAATCGCATTTTAGAGCAAGTTGTTATCTTGAGCTTGAATTGGAGGAGGTGTGGGCTTACCAAGTGTCCCCAAAAGCTCAATTTCGATACTACGTACCATTGCATCTAAAGGTAAATCATTACTTTGCGTGCCAAATGGTTCTTCAATTTCGGTACTTAAAGCATCAAGTCCTAAAAATGTATAAGCCAGAATTCCAACCAGTAAAGGCGTTGCTAAACCAAGCAAAGATCCTAAGCTAAACGGCAACATAAAACAGAAAAAATAAACAGTACGGTTAAGCAAAACTGAATAAGCAAACGGAATAGGAGTATTTGCAATACGGTCACAGCCAGTTTGTACGACACTTAGATCTGCAACATTCTTATTCATTTGAGCATAAATAATATCTGAAATTTCCCCTTCTTTAAGCGCTTGTAATAATTCCCATTGAATAAGGCTAAGCGTATATTGAGGTGCGTTATTTTGTTGGTAAAGTTGGGTAAGTGCTTGTTGGCTCATGCCACTGGTTTGTATTAGCTCGGTGGGGTTGGCTGTTTGACGGCGTAAACGGTCACGTAATACATTGGCAAATACAATAACGTGCTGAATGACACGTTCACGGCGGGCTTGAGTTAAAATTCGGCAGTCACGGTCGAAATGACGCGAAGTTGCAATCAGGACCCCCCATAATTTTCGGGCTTCCCACCAGCGGTCATAACATGCAGTATTCTTAAAACCTAAAAAAATAGAAAGTACGACACCAATTAAAGTAAAGCCAACTAAAGGAATTTCTGGAAAACGATAAAGGTTAATGTATTCAACCCCACCAATGATTGCCGAAATCAGCATTACTACCCCTAAAGAGGGCAAAATTTTAGGTAATATCGTCCCTCGCCAAGAGAATAAAACTTTAAAAATACTGGGCTGTTCACGAACAATCATTTTATTTTAAACGTCGCTATTTTTGTTTTGATATTCTAAGCTTAGTGAAGCTTTGTCAATATCATTGAACGGCTATTGAGGTAGGGTTGAGCAGTTGTTGTTCAGCAAATGAAAAGCTACCTTCTGGCGAGATAATAAAATGGTCCAGCAGACGAATTTCAACAAGCTGACAGGCCTGTTCAAGTTGTTGTGTGAGTTTAATATCTTCGAGAGAGGGCTGTGCGGAACCAAATGGGTGGTTATGTGCTATTACTAATTGGCAAGCGTGCTGTTGTAAGGCATAACGTAAAGTTTGATTCACTGAAACAGCGCAGTGTTGAACTGAACCAAAAAATAACTTTTTAAAATGTAGTTTTCTCAACTCGGCATCTAAGCAAAGTACCGCAAAGACTTCTTGTTTTTCACCTTTTAATTCGTAACGTAAATAATCTAGAACTAAATGAGAAGAATGAAGGCTTAGCTCAGTCTGACTAAAATGATAGTCGAGATAACGCCGTCCAAGCTCTTTTACGGCCAGTAATTGGGAATACTTGGTAGCTCCAATACCATTAAATTGAGCTAATTCATTGTAAGATGCATCGAAAACAGCGTTTAGACTACCAAACTGTTGAATCAGTAAACGTGCGAGCTCTACTGCTGAATGTTGACGTGAACCTGAGCGAAGAAAGATCGCGAGTAGTTCAGAGTCAGAAAGGCTTTGAGGGCCTTGTTGTAATAACCGTTCTCTTGGCCGTTCTTGTTCTGGCCAATTTTTAATAGAAGTATTCATATTCCCCAGCAAGATTCTGCTTAAAAATTTATTTTGTTTGCCCAATCAATCTTGGGTCTGCGCGTATTTAATGCTATTGTGAGCGCCACTGCAACAGAAAGGTATCCTGTTCGTGAGCTTTGATTTAAGTGTTATTCCTCATAAAAACATTGTTTTAGCTGTTACAGGTGGGATTGCTGCCTATAAGAGTGCCATTTTGGTCCGTCGTCTTAAAGATTATGGTTTTGACGTTCGGGTTGTGATGACACACGGAGCTCAAGCATTTATTACACCTCTAACCTTTCAGGCTCTTTCAGGAAATCCTGTACATACCGAGCTTTTAGACCCTGAGGCTGAAGCTGGAATGGGCCATATTGAATTGGCTCGTTGGGCTGATTTATTACTGGTTGCTCCAGCAAGCTGTGACACATTAGCTAAGTTTGCTAATGGTTTGGCAGATGACTTACTCAGTACTTTATTTTTAGCAACTAAAGCGCCTGTGTGGGTCGCTCCTGCGATGAACCAGCAAATGTGGGCTGCAAAAGCAACTCAGCGTAATTTGCAAACTCTGGTTGAAGATGGCGTACATGTGATTATGCCAGATGCAGGGGAGCAGGCGTGTGGTGATGTAGGCTTAGGCCGTATGCCAGAACCAGAAGAAATTGCAAGGCAAGTGGCGGGTTATTTCCATCAAGCCCAACGTGCAATTGCTGAAAAATTTGGGTTGTTGGCAGGTAAGCGAGTTGTAATTACTGCTGGACCAACCCGTGAGGCGATTGACCCTGTCCGTTATATCTCAAATCATAGTACTGGAAAAATGGGCTTTGCTTTAGCTGCGGCATGTTATGCAGCAGGCGCAAAAGTTACGTTAATTGCTGGTCCTGTAAGTTTAGATACTCCAAACGGTGTTCAACGTGTAAATGTTGCTTCGGCTCGACAAATGTTAGATGTCAGTATGGAGTCGCTTGAGACTGGCTGTGACATCTTTATTGCGACGGCGGCTGTAGCTGATTATCGCGTCGCCGAAGTGGCAGAGCATAAAATTAAGAAAGCAGGGGATGAGCTGAATGTTTCCCTTGTAAAAAATCCGGATATTGTGGCAACCATTGCAGCTCAGGAAAAACGTCCATTTATGGTGGGCTTTGCTGCCGAAACGCAGAATGTTGAAGAATATGCAGCAGGGAAACTCGTTGCTAAAAAGCTAGATATGATTGCATGTAACGATGTTTCTCGCGCCGATATTGGCTTTGCTTCTGATGAAAATGCGATGACAGTATTTTTTGCTGAAAGTTACCATATGAAAAAACGTGAGTTAGAAAAAGCATCTAAGCAAGAAATTTCTCAACAGCTAGTTGAAGCTATTTCAGATGCGTTACGCCGTAAATAATTTTTGAACCAAATAAAAAAACCGCGAATAAATCGCGGTTTTTTTATAGTCTCATTTAGACAATCAAGGGATTTCATCTTCAAATTCAGGTTTGACCTGAACAATGAAGTCTTGACGGTTAAGACCACGCCATAAGGCAAATGCTGTACCGATATAAATCGAAGAGTAAGTACCGACAAAGACACCGACAAACATTGCAACAGAGAACCAGTGTAAGCCATCACCACCCAAGAACATCATTGCAAGTACTACAAGCAATAATGTCATTGAGGTATGGATGGTACGACGTAAAGTCTCAGTTAACGCAATATCAACGATTTCACGTGGAGTCGCGCCGCGAATTTTACGGAAATTTTCACGGATACGGTCTGAAACAACGATGTTATCGTTAAGCGAGAAACCAATCACCGCAAGTACCGCAGCTAAAACTGTCAGGTCAAATGGCCATTGGAATAAAGCAAATGCACCAATAATGATGATGATGTCATGGAATAAAGACATCACGGCACCCATTGCGAGTTTGAACTCAAAGCGAATGGTGACATAGATCAACATTAAAATCAGCGCAAGTGCAACAGCGCCAGCCGAACGAACATAAAGCTCGTTACCTACCTGACCGCCTACAGAGTCCACTTTATGAACTTCTGCTGCATTGTTTGGTAATTGCACAGCTTTGGTAATGGCGTTATTAAGATCTTCAACCTTAATATCTTGTACTGGCATACGAACAAGTAAGTCTTTATTACTACCTAAAGTTTGTACTACAGCATCTTTAAAACCAGCTTTATCGAGAGCCTGAATAACTTCTGCCTGATTTGCTGGCTGAGCATAGTTAAGCTCAGCTGAAACACCACCGGTAAAGTCCAAACCTAAGTTAAGACCTTTGGTCGCAATAAAGAAAATGCTCGCTAAAGTAATAAGGATCGAGAAGATTGCTGCAGGTTTAGCAATCTTCATGAACGGGATGATTTTTGCATCATCCGGACGACCATATTGTTTTGAAGGCTGTTGAGTCACTTTAGTCATCATAGATCTCCTTAAATGCTCAACTTTTTCAAGTTACGGCGTTTACCATAAATGATTTGTACAATCGCACGCGTTACTGTAATTGCAGTAAACATTGAGCAAATAATACCGATCATTAATGTCACGGCGAAACCTTTAATCGGGCCAGTACCGATTGCAAACAGAATGAATGCAACAAGGAACGTTGTTAAGTTCGAGTCGAAAATGGTGTTATAGGCTCGATCATAACCTGCCACAATAGCCTGTTTAGGTGAGGCCCCCCAGAGCATTTCTTCTCGAATACGTTCACATATCAGTACGTTGGCGTCGACGGCCATACCAATGGTGATGACGATACCCGCAATACCCGGTAAGGTGAGGGAAGCACCTATCCAAGACATAATGGTTAAAATCATTGCCAAGTTAAATACAAGTGCAAAGTTCGCGATTAAACCAAATAGACGGAAGAACACGACCATCCAGATTGCAACAAGCAAGAAACCGATTTGCGTTGATAGTACACCTTTATCAATGTTTTCTTGACCAAGGCTTGGACCAACAACACGCTCTTCAACGAAGTACATTGGCGCAGCTAAAGCACCGGCACGAAGCATTAACGCAAGTTCAGATGCTTCTTGAGGTGAACTTAAACCAGTAATACGGAAAGTTGAACCTAAAACGGCTTGGACGGTTGCGGCATTAATCACGACAGACTCGGTATATGGTGTACGAACTTCTGTTTGAGCACCAGTTTTTGGATCTGTAACGTAGCTAATCTTTTGTTTATTTTCGATGAACAATACCGCCATGCGTTTTCCAACTGCATTACGGGTTGCATCTGACATCAGCTTACCGCCAGCACTATCGAGCGTAATATTTACTTCGGCACCACCAGAGTCTTGGCTAAAGCCAGAACTTGCATTTTGAACGCGTTCACCAGTCAAGATACGGTTACGTTGCAACAACAGTTGGCGACCACTATCTAAAGACTGATAAGCAAAAACTTCCGTACCCGGAGGTAACGGTTGACCATTATATTTACCCGTATATGGATCAATATATTGATCATTTAAGTCAGATACCAAACGGAATTCGAGGTTAGCAGTACGGCCTAAAACACGTTTAGCTTCTGCTGTATCTTGAACACCCGGTAATTCAACGACAATACGGTTGCTACCCTGACTTTGTACTAAAGCTTCTGCAACACCAAGTTCGTTAATACGGTTACGTAGTGTTGTTAAGTTCTGATTAACTGCATAAGCCTGAATTTCTTGACGACGTACATCAGTATAAGTGAGCTTTAAGATTGAACCTGTCGTGCTCGCTAATGCCTGTTGGGTATATTCATTACCATTACGGCGTAAAAAATCCATTGCTGCATCACGATCCGCATTGTCAGCAAACTGAACAGTGATCACATTATTATTTAACGCAAGATTGTTAAATTTAATTTTGTTTTCACGGAACTGACGACGCAAATCAGTGGCAGAGGTTTCCATACGTTGGGAAATGGCTTTGTCCATATCTACTTCAAGCAAGAAGTGGACACCACCACGTAAGTCCAAACCAAGTTTCATTGGTTTCGCCCCAATTTTTTGCAACCATTCTGGAGTTGTTGGTGCAAGGTTTAGGGCTACAACATATTGATCACCTAAGTCACGGCGTAATACTTCTTTTGCTTTCAATTGCGCTTCAGAAGAGCTGACACGCAAGAGAGCAGCATTATTTGTAAAAGTATTATCGTGGCTTGCAATATTTGCTGTTTTTAAAATTTGCTCTGCTTTTTGCACCACACTTTGATCAATTTGGGTACCAGCTTTGGCACCGGAAATTTGAACGGCGGGCTCATCCGGATATAGACTAGGCAGTGCGTATAATGTACTGACTACCAGAACAACCAGAATCAGTAAATATTTCCATGCAGGGTAACGCATTCGCTTTCTTCTTAAATGAAAAAGCCGTGCTAAAGCACGACTGTTTTATGATTAAAGGTTATTTAGAGTGCCTTCTGGTAATACAGAAATTACGCTGGCACGCTGAATTTTTACTTCTACACCACGGTTAAGTTCAACAACCGCATAGTCACCTTCAAGTTTAGTTACTTTGCCCATTAAACCGCCAGCAAAGACAACTTCGCTACCAACACCCAAGCTTTCGATTAAAGAACGGTGTTCTTTTGCACGTTTTGCTTGAGGACGCCAAATTAAGAAATAGAAGATTGCAACGAATACAACAATCATCAAAATGTTTGGTAAAAGGCCAGGGCTTTGGGCTGCTGCTGGAGCTGCATGTGCAGTAGAAATGAACAAGCTCATTTTAATTTCCTAAAGTTAAAAAATATGAGTCAGATACCTGACATAATCCTAATTCGTTTTGCAATTTACCTTGTCTTGAGGTTGAGCGCAAATCTCGCTTATTCATCGACAGGGCATGGTGGAACTTCTAATCCGCGGCGGGCATAAAAGTCCTGAACAAATTCATCAAAAGTGCCATTGTCTAATGCATCACGCATACCTTCAGTTAAACGTTGGTAATAACGTAAGTTATGAATGGTACCAAGCATAGATGCCAACATCTCTCCACACTTCTCAAGGTGGAACAGGTAAGCACGAGTAAAGTTCTTACAGGTATAGCAATCGCAGTGTGGGTCAAGTGGTCCTTGGTCATGACGATATTTACTATTACGAATACGTACCAGACCATCAGTGACAAAATAATGACCATTACGTGCGTTACGTGTTGGCATTACACAGTCAAACATATCGACACCACGGCGCACCGCTTCAACGATATCTTCAGGTTTACCTACACCCATCAGGTAACGTGGTTTGTCATGCGGCATCTTGTTTGGAAGATAATCTAAAACCTTGATCATCTCTTCTTTTGGTTCACCAACTGACAAACCGCCAATTGCGTAACCGTCAAAGCCGATTTCAAGTAAGCCATTTAAAGACTCATCACGTAAGTCTTCATACATGCCGCCTTGAATAATGCCAAATAACGCATTTTTATTTTTAAGTTCATCGTGGTGATGAGTCTTACAGCGTTTTGCCCAGCGCAAAGAAAGCTGTAATGATTTTTGTGCTTCTTCATGTGTCGCAGGATAAGGCGTACATTCATCAAAAATCATGACAATGTCAGAGTTCAATACATGCTGAATTTCCATTGAAATTTCAGGCGATAAAAAGACTTTTGAACCATCAATCGGAGAACGGAAAGTAACACCTTCTTCCTTAATTTTACGCATAGCGCCAAGACTAAATACTTGGAAGCCGCCAGAGTCAGTCAAAATTGGCTTATTCCATTTAATAAAGTCGTGCAAGCCGCCGTGTTGCTTGATCACTTCAAGGCCCGGACGCAAATATAAATGGAAGGTATTACCTAAAATAATTTGTGCCTGAATATCTTCAATATCACGTGGCAGCATGCCTTTGACTGTACCGTAAGTCCCCACCGGCATAAAAACAGGGGTTTCAACAACACCATGTTCTAAAGTTAAACGACCACGACGGGCACGACCCGACTGACCTAATTTTTCAAACTTCATTTAAAAATCCTGAACAATAGCAAGCAATGCCTTAGGGCAGTGCAAGGGCGAAAAAACAGTTCGCTGCTAAAAAGAGGGCTATTTTCCTTGATTCTGCGACGTAGTTCTACTACTAAATGTAGCTGACTATAAAATCGGTCAAATTTCCGGTTGACCGATTGCTTTTTTACCTCGACTAAAAGTTCGGTTTATAGTCAAAATTGTCAGTAGCCAAATTATCTCGAAAAGGACGAATTGTTTTTTTAGATAAAGTCATCGTATTGATAATATTATTTGGGAACACTTCAATCTGATTATTAAATACTTCGACGTTGCGGTTAAAAATGCTGATTGCCGCGCCGACATTTTCGTTTTGTTCCTGAATATCATCCATCATTTTGCCATAGAGCGTATCTGCTTTTAGTTCAGGATAGTTTTCAACCACGACATTTAGGCTGTGGATTAGCTCTTTGCTCATTTTTTCAATCTGTTGTAATTGAGCAATATCAGTATGATCGACATTCAAACTTAGAATTTGCTGACGTAAAGCAGTTACTTGTTCTAAAGTTGACTTCTCGAACTGAGTATATTGATTGAGTGTGGTTTCTAGTGCTTCAAGTGTTTTTACTTTCTGGCGTTCGAAATTGGCAACCTCAGCCCAAGCGCGTTTGGTCGCATTGAAATAACGCACAATGTTATTGCGAATGTGGATGCCCCAAGCAATCAGTACAACGAAAATCCCCAAGAAAATGAATAAACCTGTCATTTTTACTCCTCTTATTGTTATTCCCTCATTATGCCCTCTAACTTCTTATTTTTTTTAATAAGTTGCCAGTTCAGCAGTACGAGAGATTTATTTAATTAAATTAAGCATGAATTGCTGAAATTTTTCATATTGCGGCATAGTCATGGTACGTAAGTGACCACGTAATGCGGGAATATCATGAATTTCACTACGTTTACTGATGGTTTGAAAAAGATCTTGCTCACCGAGATAACATAATATTTGCTCTTCATGATGATAAATTAAATCCCCGCTAAAATGTTGAAAAAAATCATGAAGTTTTAAAGTTAGACTTGGACTCATTTCTTTAGCTAACTGGTGCTGGTCGGTTCCGAAAATACTCAGTTCTTGGTTAATGAGAATGTCACTACTTTGCCATTCGCTTAAGTATGGTTCAAAAAAGCGAGAACGTTGATTACTTACAGCAATACCTAAAGCTAGTATTTGAAAAATAAAAGCGCCCCATAAGTCTTTATGAATCTCTTTTACTATTTTTTTATCGCTGTTCTGGTCTTGAAGAATAGGTAAATTATTTACATAGTGGTATTTAAATAGCAGGACTTGATGATCTGTAATGCCGTCATTCCATGTTACTGAAGCAAACTCGGTAATTTCATTCGCTTCATTGCCTCGGTTAAAAAGTGGAAAGTGTTGTTTTAATTTGCTTAAGACTAAAATGGGTTGGGCTTGTATTGGAAGATAAGCTGGTAACTGCTGAAACTTTAGGCCATAACGTAAAGCAGTCATATGCTGTTCTAAATAATGAATAACTTCAGTTAAAGGTTTTTGCGGTTCATAGAGCAAATAGGCGAGGAAACCAGTTAAAAATGCCCATAATAGACTCCAACTATATTGAATATGAGGATGAAAAAAATATCCAAATAATAGCGTCGTAATACTGCAAATACTTAATAAATAAGACAGGGTATTCACAAAACGAAGGTTATGATCTTCACGCCATGGATGTAATGCGTTTAAGAGTTCTTGATCGGTTTGTGACTTTTGTCCAGCATCCCAAAGTCGGGCAATATTACGAAAGACCTGTGTATTTTTTTTACGTCTTATATGAAGTGCTTGTTGTGCGGTATCAATTGGCATGAAAGTAATGAGTTGATTATCATAAAGTGCTAACTCTAGATTATCTTTTAAATTGAAAGAGATAAATAGAAATACTAAGACTATTTTTATTTTAATTATAGATGCTGGGTTAAACCTCAAATTAACTAATAAGATTTAACCCAGCTTTAATCTTTAAACTTCTAATTTATCAATCAGCATTGCATCACCATAACTAAAGAAGCGATAGCGATCTTTAACGGCATGTTCGTAAGCAGCCAAAATATTTTCTCTATTTGACAATGCTGAAACTAACATGAGCAGGGTAGACTCAGGTAAATGGAAGTTAGTAATTAAACGGTCTACGATGCAGAACTCATAACCTGGATAAATAAAGATTTGCGTATCACCAGTCCATGCTGCGATTTTTCCGCCATGTGCTTGAGCTGCACTTTCTAAAGCACGTGTTGCAGTTGTACCCACAGCAATCACTTTATTACCGCGTGCTTTAGTTGCCAAAATTAAATCAATAGTTTCTTGAGGAACATCACACCATTCACTGTGCATGACATGATTTGTAATATCATCAGTGCGTACAGGCATAAAAGTACCTGCACCGACGTGAAGAGTCACAAACGTTTTCTTAACGCCTTTTTGGTCTAACTTTGCTAACAACTCTTCGTCAAAATGCAAGCTTGCTGTTGGGGCAGCCACACTGGCAATTTTTTCTGGATTATGGAAAACCGTTTGATAGCGTTCAGTATCAATTTCTTCTGCTTCACGATTGAAGTAAGGCGGAATAGGTAACTGACCATATTGCTCAAGTACTGGCAAGATTGGTTGTGAAAACTCAACGACAAATAAGTTTTCGTGACGGCCACGCACAATCACAGGAATATTGTCTTCACCAACAAAAAGCTCAGCCCCTGCTTTAGGTGAGTTGCTTGCTTTAATATGGCAATATGCTGTGGTGTGGTTCAGCATACGCTCAACCAAAATTTCAATCGCCCCACCTGTGGCACGTTTTCCTTTCAGTCGAGCCTTCATGACTTTGGTATCGTTGAGTACCAATAAATCGCCTTCTTCGAACAGATCAATAATATCTGTGAACATATGATCGTGATATTGGCCCTTAGCATCTAAATGCAATAAACGCGAAGCACTACGTGTTTCGAGTGGGTAACGGGCAATAAGTTCATCGGGTAGTTCAAAGGAAAAGTCAGACAGTTGCATATTTGAGAAAAAACACCGCAAAAATTGCGCCTAGTATAAACTTTTTCGCTTTTTAATGGCTGTGCTTCTGGCCTAAATCATGAAAAATGTTTAAATGATCTAAAAGTGAACGATAATATTCACTTAGGGTTTGACAAGTTTTGCAAACGCGCTAATATACGCAACACAAACATACTTCCTCTCCCGAGGTGGTGAAATTGGTAGACGCGGCGGACTCAAAATCCGCTGTCAGAGATGACGTGTCGGTTCGAGTCCGACCCTCGGGACCAAGATTCAGAATCTTATGATTCTACGAAAACCCCCTAATCTAACGGCTTAGGGGTTTTTTGTTGGGTAATTTTTAATTTTCTAAAAATTTTAGTTCAATTAAAGATGCACGTGAAACTTATTGGTATTCAGAAATTGTTCCTGAACAAACACGGATAGCCAATACCATTAATGAATGGGCAGGGGAGACTTTAGTCCAGTTTAAAAATTATGATGAAATGAAGAGTTGATTAATTTAATGATGCTTTAATCTAAATTTTCTATTTTATTGGTACTTCAATTTAATATGGTATCTAAGATACTTTATGTTAAAATAAAACAATAAAAATTTTATTATTAGTATTGGTTTTTTATGGATAAGAAGTTTGGTTATATTGTTATTGCAATAACTATTTTTATATTTGTGATTTTCGTATATGGTCTATTCCGTAATTTTATAGAAGTATCTGATAAATTAGATTTTACACCTTTAAAGTATATTGTTGGTTTTGTGTTGACACTAGTTATACTGGTATCATCTATTTCCTCATATTTGGATTCTAATAAATCTAGTTCTAATTTGTTTTATGAATTAATGTATGGTCAGAGAAAAAGAAAAATAAAGCAATATACCGAATTATTTAATAAAAGTATTGAAGAGGGGTATTACCCATTTAGTGAGAAAAATAATAATATTAATATGGAGGAGGTAACTAATGAAATTAGAAATAAAATAGAATTAGCTTCTACAGAAAGCTATTTTAAAGAATTTAAAGATAAAGTAAGAGTTGAAGCCATAGTTGATTTTTTTATACAAGAAGCTAAGGGCATAGAAACAAGAGTAAAAGGAGAAATCAACAGGTTGTCTAAAAGTGCTATTATTAATTTGTCACTAGGAATGATGCTTAGTATTGGAGGGATATTGTATCTAGGAAATTTTGTTGTAAATGTACAAAATTTTGGTAGTATTGAAGAAATGATTATAAATACTTTTCCTAAAGCCATTTTTGTTTTACTTATAGAAGTTTTTGCGTATTTTTTCTTGAAATTGTATAAACAAAGCTTAGATGATATTAAATATTATCAAAATGAGTTGACTAATATTGAGTCTAAAAATTTAGCAGTTCAAATTGCTAAACAATCTAACAATCATAAATTAATTACTATATGTATTGAAAAACTCTTAGGTACAGAAAGAAACTTTATTTTAGAAAAAGACCAATCAACAATAGAAATAGAAAAAGAGCGTATCAGTTCTAACAATACCAATAATACCTTACAGGTACTGAAAGATATTTTAAAAAAATAAAAATCAAAACTAATATTGACCCTGCAAAGTATCTAAGCTACATCGAATTTACTACTCTACTTTAGTGGTGGAGATTGGCATCTGACAAAGAACAGACAGAAAGACCGCTGCTAAAGCGGTCTTTCTGTCTGAAATTTTATTATTATCTTTAAGGGGAGAATAATGTCACTAAATTAGCTTATATCGGAAATTATCCCTCAATCATATGTACATATTTATGCCACTCATCAATTAAATCTTCGGAGCATTTATTAGTAGGGTAATAAGCATTCTTACATTCTTTATAATCATTTCTTGACGATTTAATGTGCTCTATATAGTAAAAAAATAAATCAAATAAAGATGAATTTC
Source organism: Acinetobacter sp. FDAARGOS_494 (assembly GCF_003812225.1). NCBI lineage: Bacteria > Pseudomonadati > Pseudomonadota > Gammaproteobacteria > Moraxellales > Moraxellaceae > Acinetobacter > Acinetobacter sp. FDAARGOS_494. The sequence continues at coordinate 1,116,552 of NZ_CP033866.1, read as the reverse complement.
CATTAAAAGAGTAAACATGATAATCAAGATAGTCACAAAGCTTAGCAGCTTCACTTCGCTCTCCGCTCCTATTTAGAGCGTATTGACGAAATCTTATTTGATGGAAATTAAGGTGTAATTCATAGAAGTGTTCAATAAAATTTATCTCTTTATATGTTTCAATTAATCTCATTTCAGAATAAATTAAAAATAAAAAAAGAAATAATTTCTTTCGATTGTCTAAATTTTCTTTTAATAATGAAAATTTATTAATAATTCGTATAAGTTGTCGTGGGTTGGGAGAATAAATTTGACATAAATTCATGTAAATATGAATTTCAGTATGATCAAGTAATAGCTGAAAGTCCTGATTATAGTTTTTTAAAATTTCAGAATATCTATTGCCATCTAAATCTCTACTTTTTAACATTATAGAAAAATCAATAAATTTTTCTAAATAATTAGCTGTATTTGAGAATCCATAAAAGTTATTGATCGATTCTTCTAGTTGAGTTTTATTAATAGCAAGAATGAATACAACTTTTGGGATATCAAAAAAATGTTTGATGCGTTCAATAAGACGAATCGCAAATTCTGGCTTACAACGGTCAAGTTCATCAACAATAAATACTAAAGGTTTATCTAATTTAGACGTTATTTTTGCTAAAGCTTCTTTAAAGTATTGTAAGGATTGCTTTTCTTTATCGTAGTTTTCAACTTGTGCTGAAAGATGCTCTTGTAGTTTTTCATTGAGAAGTTTTGCAGCTTCTTTTCCAAAATCATCAGCAGTTTTAAGTTTTTCTACGGTTTCAGCTACAGGTTTAGCCAAGGCGCCCATACCTACAAGTGATGTAGTAAGGTACCAAAGTAACATTGGTAAGTTAGGAAGAATTGCTCTATAAGCTTTTCCTATAGTTTCTTTAATTGTATCTATGTTTGTTTCTTCATTTTCGAGACAATTAGCAATTTCCATGGAAATAGTTAAAAAAGGATCATCAATATAATCTTGATTAAAAGCATTCAAATAAATAACTTTAAAATCGTTTTGTTCTAATTTTGCTTTCCAATTTTTAACAAACCAGGATTTACCCGCTCCCCATTCAGCGTCAATAGCAATAGTTGCCCCAACAGTTATACGTGAGACATGATCTGTTAAACGACTTGCTAATGCTTCACGTCCCCAAAAATCATTTTCAAATGGTATTTCAATTTTATCAGAAATGTCTTTAATGAGTTTATAAGAGGTATCTTCGGAATTAGCTGCGATATTCAAAGTTTTAAGCCTATTATTTATTATTGACGGCTAATAGTATCTAAGCTACTCTAAATTTACCACCCACATGGTGGTCGAGTTTGGTCGCTCGTTTAGAAACATATGGTAGACAACCGCTACTAGCGGATTTTTTTTTGTCTATAATTCGGTGCACCCGTTGTTATGGTGGATCGGATGGGGAGGCTAACGCCTGCCGTTTTACCTGTGTTTCACGGTCGACCAACCCCGTTCGGTCTGCCACCCTAGTTTGGTCGCTGGGATGGCATAGAAAAACCAAACACAGGTGAATAGAACTATGACTCCATTATTAAAAGCTGGTAACAAGCCAGCCAGTCCAGAAGACTTACTTCAAACAGTCAATGACTCTCTTTCTAAACTAGAACACTACCTATCAGCTCTTTCACGCATGCACTTTGACAATGACCTAACAAGTGATGAGTTCAACGCCATCATGTGTGGGTTACACCTTCAGGTCCACGAGATCTGCCAGCAAATCAAAGCCTGACTAAAATCTGAGGGGAATGGGCCGAAGTTGCTCATTCTCCTTCAGCGCGGGCGGTTGTCCCCCCACCACACCTGGGCAGTAAATATGTCGAATACTCTACAAAAATTCAGTCACCCACAATTGTGGGTAAAACGGCTGTAGATAAGGCCTACTTTCGAGCAAAACACCACAAAATTGATTCTGCATTTTTCTACACGGTTACCTCAAATTTCTACAGAAAGAAAATCATTGAAAAGTCACGGTCAAAAACAGGCTTTTTAAAATCAAAATAAAAAATCTGAAATTAGGTAACACACACCTAAAACTATACTTAAGCACATGAAATATTTAAGAAAAAGTTGTCACAAAGAAAGGTAACATTAGGGAACAGATTAGGTAACACAGTCATTAAGTTATTGATAAGTATAAATATATTTAGTAACGCTCTGTTACCTGAAAAGTGGGTAACTTGTTGTCACCTAGATGTCACTTAAATGTCACTTTATAAAATTAATAAAAAGATTATATTATTCATATATTTAAATACTATTTTCCAAATCTGTTACTTTTGTTACCTGATTTTTTTGTCATTAGAAATTTTGAGTTTCCATCAATTTAGCACTTCTTCTGATGCTTTATAAAAATCACCATAAATCGTACCTTCTTCCACATTTACCCACATATTTTTGATTAAACCTCTGTTATTAAAATCTTTTCAGACCCCGACCCTCGGGACCAAGATTCAGAATCTTATGATTCTACGAAAACCCCTAAACTGACGGTTTAGGGGTTTTTTGTTGGATATAAAAAGTTCCTAGACTTTAAGAAATTATGAGCTACTTGCTTTGGTTCCGAGGGTCGGGATCAAATCGCTTATAAATTTAGAGCTATTAAAGGTTTTTTAATTTTTCAATTCAAGCAGACTTTATTTAAATATGAAATGCATTTGATAAAAGCAAAATTTGAGTCGAAGTTAAGGTTTCATATTTTATAAGATGATTTAAGCTAATTTTTATCTCTTTTCTAGCTAATTTTGACTTCCTATTTCTTATTACTTACAACTCTTTCTTTCAAAAAAATTGTTGTATTTTTCTAAAGCATACCCACTTTATGTATCTGAAAACCTTTAATTGAAACTTCACATTTCTATTTCGAAAAGAAAGTTGCTCTTTTAATGTACTGTGTTAAAGTTTGTAGTAGATCATAATGATTATAAGTACATTCTTCAAAAGAGCGGTTCCGACCAACAATGACAAAATCTGTGAGGCGGGCATGACACAGCGATTAGAACTACATCAGGTAGAGCAGTTAACAGCTTGTAAAATATCACTATTACTTGGATTAAATGCCGAGCAGAATTATATTGAGCAATTTTTCCGGTTTAGTCTTCGCCTGTTGAAGTGTCAAAAAGCTTTGCTTACTTTTAATCAGGAACCTTATTTTTGGCATCATTGCCCGGATGGCATGACTGCAATTTCCTTTAAACCTTCAAGACACCTAAAACAATGTTTTGCTAAACAACAGGTGATTCATCACAATCATCCTTCTTATCAAAATTTAATCAACTATTTAAAAGAGCTAAATATTGAATGTGGGCGTGCCTTAGCTGTCCATTTAGTGCAGCCTGATCAGACCTCTATGGGATTTGCAGTTTTCTTCGATGACGATGAAACTTGTTTTGAAGATGATCAAATTCAGTTGCTTCTCGATTACTGTTCTAGCTTTATGCAACAAGTCGAGTTGAAATTTAATTATGAAGAATTAAATGAACTCTATGAGCAGCAAGTCGCGCTGAACTCGAGTAAAACAAAGTTCTTTTCTATTATTTCGCATGACTTGCGGGCGCCGTTTCATGGCTTGTTAGGTTTCTCCGAAGTGTTAGCTAAAGAACGTGAAACACTGGATGAGTCGAGTATTCAAAATATTGCTGATTATTTATACGACACTTCTCAATCGACCTATAACTTACTTGAAAGTTTGCTGACATGGGCAATGGCCGAAGGTGGTCGCTTTGTTTATCACCCAATTAATTTTAAGCTTAGACAAGTGAGCAATATTGTTTGTGATGTGCTGCATACTTTGGCTTTAAAGAAAAATATTGAATTGGTAAATGCGGTTTCCGAAGATTTAAAAATCTATGCCGATATCAATATGATGACTTCCGTGATCCAAAACTTGGTGTCAAATGCATTGAAATTTACCGATGTTGACGGTTCTGGAAAAGTATTCATTGAAGCGAAGCAGGTGGGTACAAATGTCGAAATCACTGTACGTGATACAGGGCTTGGCATGACTGAACAGCAAATGGCAAATTTATTCCATCCGCGTATTACGGCAAGCTTTAAAGGCACCGCTGGGGAAAAAGGTGCGGGTTTAGGTTTGAGCTTATGTAAGCGTTTTGTCGAGATTAATCAGGGGAAAATTAGTGTAACCTCCCAAAAAGGAGTGGGAACGACATTTAAAGTTTTATTACCTTCTGCTCAAGAAGTTCCTGAACATCATGTAGAACAACAAAATACATCTGAAGCAAAATTGGTTTAATCCCTTTTCCTACTACTACTTGAACTGCTATAACTAAAAAGAGAGTCTGAGGAAAAGAGCTTTTTTATATGAATGCGGAGCAGTTACAAAAAACATTGCGTGCCAGCCAATATGCTGAACAAGTTTTAGGATTACATCAGGCTGTTTTAGAACAAGATTATCAAATAGATCAATTTGCTGCACCGCTCTCAACAGAACAAATTTACCAACTTGTAGACATCACGCTTGATGGAATTGGCGATGAAATAACTTGGATGCGTGCGCTTCGTATACTGCGCAGTCGTTTAATGTTTCGCTGGATCTGGCAAGATGCCAATCAACTGACGGATGTCGTTACACTTACTCGTGAACTTTCAGACTTTGCCGATGCAAGTATTTGTGCCGCAAAGGCTTTTGCTCGTGTTGCATTGGTTGCTAAACACGGCGAACCATTAAGTTATTCAGGCAAAGTTCAAGATTTGATTGTGGTTGCCATGGGTAAGCTTGGGGCACAGGAATTAAATCTATCAAGTGATATCGACCTGATTTTTGCCTTTGATGAGCAAGGCGAAACCAACGGTCGTAAATGTATTGATGTACAGCAGTTTTGTATTTTGTGGGGACAAAAACTTATTTATTTACTTGAACATATCACCGCAGATGGTTTTGTGTTTCGAGTAGACATGCGCTTACGGCCTTGGGGAGATGGCTCTGCATTAGCGATTAGTCATGCAGCTTTAGAAAAATATTTAAGTCAGCATGGCCGTGAATGGGAACGTTACGCATGGATTAAGGCACGCGTTGTCACTGGGGGTAAAGAAGGGCAAGACTTATTAGAAATGACACGTCCTTTTGTATTCCGCCGTTATGTCGATTACACCGCTTTTGCTGCCATGCGCGATATGAAAGCGATGATTGAGCGCGAAGTATTACGCCGGCATATTGAAGATGACATTAAACTCGGGGCAGGCGGTATACGCGAAATTGAGTTTATTGTTCAGGTGTTCCAGCTTATTTACGGCGGTTCTAAACGTGAGCTGCAAGACCGTCAATGTTTAGTTAGTCTTGAACATATTGGTGAGGCAGGCTTGTTAGAAAAACAGGCCGTACAAGAGCTTGAAGATGCTTACCTATTCTTACGCCGTGTTGAACATGCAATTCAAGCCTTGAATGATCAACAAACGCAACTATTACCAGAAGAAGCAGATTTACGACAACGCATTATAGATACTTTGGGTTTTACGAGTTGGAATGAATTTATTGATGTTCTTAACGAGAAACGCCAAAAAGTAAAAGTTCAGTTTAAGCAGCTCATTGAAGACACAAGTTCCAATGCAGCTACCGAGAACTTTGGACAGTTAGAGCAGCAGCTAGATGAAGTGTTAGATGATAATGCAAAAAATCTGATTCATGAGTTCTGGCATGGTCATGCACTTAAAAAACTTCCTTCCAATGCCGTGCAGCGTTTAAAAACATTTTGGCCCCATTTAATTGAAGCCATTTTACAGTCTGAACAACCACAAACTGCATTATTACGTTTAATGCCACTGATTGAATCAGTCATGCGTCGAACCGTCTATTTGGTAATGCTGATTGAAAGTAAAGGGGCATTACAACGCTTAGTAAAAATGGCGACAGTGAGCCCGTGGATTTGTGAAGAGTTAACCCAATATCCTGTATTGCTGGATGAGTTCTTGTCGATGGACTTTGAGTTACCAAAGCGTAAGGACTTGGAAGACTCATTACGTCAGCAATTACTTCGTATCGAAATTGATCAGGTCGAAGATCAAATGCGGGTACTTCGCCTATTTAAAAAGAGTAATGTGTTAACGGTCGCTGCAAGTGATGTGTTAGCTGAAAGTCCTCTTATGAAGGTCTCTGATGCTTTGACAGATATTGCAGAAGTCAGTGTTAATGCAACTCTTAATTTAGCTTATCAGACTGTAGCAAAACGTCATGGTTACCCAAAAGATGTCGAGGGAAAACGTTGTTCACTCGATTATAAAGCCTTTGCCGTTATTGGTTATGGCAAGGTGGGTGGCATTGAACTGGGCTATGGTTCGGACTTAGATCTTGTCTTTATTCACTATCTAGATGAACAAGCCGACACGGATGGTACTAAGTCAATAACAGGTTTTGAGTTTGCCATGCGTGTCGCTCAAAAGTTTATGTCTTTAATCACCACTCAAACGCTTGATGGCCGCGTTTATGAAATTGATACACGTTTAAGACCTTCAGGTGAGGCTGGTTTATTGGTGACAAGCCTGAAAGCCTATGAGCATTATCAGTTGAAAAGTGCATGGCTTTGGGAGCATCAGGCATTAGTTCGTGCACGTTCTATTGCAGGTGATGAAGCGCTTTGCCAAAAATTTGAAATATTTCGCCGCGAGATATTGACTCAATCTAGAGATGAGGCTTATGTTCGTGAAGAAGTGCTGAAAATGCGTCAGAAAATGAAAGACCACTTAGGTTCATCTTCTGAACAAAAAAAACATGGTATTTTTCATTTAAAACAGGACGCAGGTGGTATCGTAGATATCGAATTTATGGCACAGTATGCTGTACTTGCATGGAGCGGGACGAAACCCGATCTCGCCCATTATTCTGATAATGTAAGAATATTAGAAGATGCTGCTAAAGCAGACTGCTTATCCAGTGAAGATGCCACAGCATTAATTCGAGCCTATCTTAGTGAACGTGCCGAAAGCCACCGCTTAGCCCTTGCGAATCAATCCATGCAAGTAAGCGCAGCGGACTGGCGTAGTACCCGTGCGGTCGTTTGCAATTTATGGCAAAGATTAATAGACCCAACCGCCTCGGTTGAGTTGGATAGTGAATGATTTTATAACAATTTGGAGTGTTCCATGAATTTGGCTGATCGTGATGGTTTTATTTGGCAAGATGGACAATTAATTGATTGGCGTGATGCAAAGATTCACGTTTTAACCCATACTTTACACTACAGTATGGGTGTGTTTGAGGGTGTTCGTGCTTATGAAACTCCTAAAGGTACTGCAATTTTCCGTCTTCAAGACCACACAAAACGTTTGTTAAATTCAGCAAAAATTTATCAAATGAAAGTGCCGTATGATCAAGCAGCGCTTGAACAAGCACAAATCGATGTTGTTCGTGAAAATAAATTAGCTTCTTGCTATTTACGTCCACTGATCTGGATCGGTTCAGAGAAACTTGGTATTGCAGCAACAAATAACACTATTCATGCCGCTGTTGCAGCATGGGCATGGGGTGCATATCTTGGTGATGAAGCAATGGCGAAAGGTATTCGCGTTAAAACTTCATCATTTACTCACCACCATCCAAACGTGACCATGTGTAAAGCAAAAGCATCTGGTAACTACACGTTGTCAATTCTTGCTCACCAAGAAGTTGCACATTCTGGTTACGATGAAGCAATGCTTATGGATCCACAAGGTTATGTGTGCCAAGGTTCTGGTGAAAACGTATTCTTGATTAAAGATGGCGTTTTACACACTCCAGATATTGCGGGTGGTGCACTTGACGGTATTACACGCCAAACCGTGATGACGATTGCTAAAGATCTTGGTTATGAAGTTGTTGAGCGTCGTATTACGCGTGACGAATTCTATATTGCCGATGAAGCATTCTTCACAGGTACTGCTGCTGAAGTAACACCAATTCGTGAATACGATGACCGTCAAATCGGTGCGGGTTGCCGTGGCCCAATTACCACTGAAATCCAAAAGACTTTCTTTGATGCAGTTCAAGGTAAAAATCCAAAATATGAACACTGGTTAACTTACGTAAAATAAGTTAATCCGTTAACATGAAAAGGCGAACGTTGGTTTCGCCTTTTTATTTTTGGGTTAGGGAGCTTTTATGCATATTGTCTATGTCTCTGATGGTAAAGCAGGGCATCGCTCACAAGCTTTAGGCTTGTTTCAGGCGATGCAAAGACAGCAGGCAAATGCAACTTTTGAAGAAGTCTCTATTAATGACTTGCCTGTTATGTCCTTAATCAAAGCGCTTTTTTCTTCAAAAAAATCTCTATTTCAACAGGCGCCCGATTTTATATTTGGTGTTGGAAGTCATACGCATTTTCGTGTCTGGTTGCTCGGTAAAATTTTCAAAAAGGCTAAGACCATTATTTTAATGAAGCCGAGTTTGCCTATTGGTTGCTTTGATTATGCTGTGATGCCAGAGCACGACGGTATTCCTGCGAATAATCGAGTGATTGTTACGCGTGGGGCATTAAATCCTATTCGTAATGAAAAACGCCATCAAGCTTCTAGAATTTTAATTGCATTAGGCGGTTCGTCAAAACGGCATCAATGGAACCAAGAAAAAGTATTATTAAGCGTGCAAAAGATTGTTGAGAATAATCCGGATGCCGAAATCATTCTAACGACTTCACGTCGAACACCAGCAGAGTTTATTGATATTTTAAGACAACAAAGTTTTGCCCAGCATTTACAAATATTTCCGGTTGAGCAAACACCTCAAGGCTGGATTTTTGAAGAGATGCAAAAAGCAGAAGCTGTATGGGTAACAGAAGATAGTGTTTCTATGGTTTTTGAAGCACTTACCGCGGGTTGTCGCGTAGGGGTCATAGCAATCGATCGGTTGAAAGACGATAGAATTACGCACTCGATTGATCAAATGATAGAATCACAACTAATTTCACAGAATACTTGTGTCGTACAGTTGCCACAACCTTATGCTTTTAAAGAAGCAGACCGTGTAGCAACATATCTTTTAGCGAAAAATTAAATTTTTTATTTTGAGTAAATAAATGAAAATATTGCATATTGCAAATTTTGGCTTTAATAAACAAGGCGCACATTTTTACTGCACAGACCGTAAAATTTCTGCCGGATTAATTGAAAATGGCCATTTCGTTTATGATTTTAGTTTCCGTGACATGGCTCGAATGGGAACAATCTTTAAAACCAAAAAATTAGGGGCAAAGTGGGCCAATAAAGAAGTACTCAAAGTTGTTAATAATATTGAACCTGATTTGGTATTGATTGGTCATAGCGATTTGATGAGTCCAGATGTTTTAAGACAGATTAAAGAGTCTTACCCCAATACTAAAATTGCATTTTGGTATGTTGATCCGCTTTATCTTGAAAACAAACTCGACTTTGTCAAAGCATTTTCACCTTATCTAGATGCTATTTTCTGCACAACAGGTGGAGAATATCTCCAAAAGTTAAAACAGCCTCATTTAAGTGTGGCTTATATGCCGAATGTTGGTCATCGCAATGTAGAAACACTACAGCAATTTTCAAACTCAAAAACTGACAAAACTTTTATTTTCTGCGGTGTTGTTTATAAAGAGCCTGAGCGCGAGAAATTCTTAAAAGATTTAGCAGAGGCTTTGCAACAAGGCCATGTAAATTATCAATATTATGGTTGTTTTGAACAGCCAGGTGTATATGGTAAGGCTTATTATAAGGTTCTGTCTGAAACAAAAATGGGGCTCAATTACTCACGCCGTAATGATGTAACCTTATATAGCTCTGATCGTATTGTTCAGCTGACTGGTAATGGTTTACTTACCTTTAGCCCAAGAATTCCAGGCTTTGAGAAACTCTATACTGAGCAGGAAGTGGTTTACTTTGATGATCAGTTTGACTTGGCCAAAAAGATCCAATTCTTTGATCAAAACCCAGAGCAAGCTGTAAAAGTAGCGAAAGAGGGCTGGGAGAAAACACGTAAATCTTTCAATGCTAAACGCATCACCCAATTTATGGTTGAGGTGACGTTTAAACAGCCCCTTTCAGAAGATTATGAATGGTCACATGAGGTTTATGCATGATGTGGTTTTTGTACGTTGCGGTGGGCCTGCTAGCACTTGCTGCACTGTTATATGTGCTGGGTAATTATACATTCTGGCTTCCGTTTCGTTCGAGTAAACTACCTCGCATTGTGATGTTACATCAGGTCACACCTAAAGATGCTGCTTCTGGTATGAATATGCCTCCTGAAAAGTTTGAACAACTCTTAACGCTATTAACGCGTAAAGGGGCTATCTTTTGCTTTGTTTCTGAGCTTGAACAATATCGTAATCAAAAGAATGTGGTTGCTTTAAGTTTTGATGATGGATTTATGGATAATTATCTTTATGCCTATCCACTACTAAAAAAATATAACGCGAAAGCAACTATTTATTTGGCAACGCAAATTGAAGGTATTGAAAAGCTTACTCATGAGCAAATCCATGAAATGGCTAACTCTGGTTTAATTGAATTTGGTGCGCATACTCAACATCATGTGAACTTACTTAAACTTGATGACCAAACCGCTTATGACGAAATGCTTCAGTCTAAGCGTGATGTTGAAGCATTAGTTGGGAAGTGCCCGAGTTTTGCTTATCCATTTGGTCGATTTAACGAAAAGCACCAGAAAATGGCCCAAGAGATTGGCTTTAAAAATGCAGTATCGACTCGTAAAAAAATCGAAGCATATGAAGCAGATAATCAATTTAATATTCCACGTGTCAGCACGCATGGTGCCATGAATGCTTTACAGATGCGTATCGCCCTTGCTAAAGGACGTTATAAGTTATGAATAAAATTCCATGTAGTGTTTATATTGTCACTTTAAACTGTGGTGCTTGGTTAGAGCGAACTTTACAAAGTGTCAGTGAGTTTGATGAAGTCATTATTTTAGACTCGGGCAGTACTGATAATACTTATGAAATTGCAAAGCGTTTTGAAAATACGCAAATTTCTCACCAAGACTGGCAGGGTTATGCTGGGCAAAAAAGTTTAGCTTTAGCTAAATGCAGAAATGATTGGGTACTTAATTTAGATGGGGACGAAGTCTTATCTGAGGAGTTAAAGCAAGAAATTGTTGAGACCATTCAACAGAACAAGCTTGATGCATTAATCACCCCAATTAATGATGTATTTTTAGGTGTTCCGAACAGTAAACATACTAAAAAACATGCAAAAGTGCGTTTTTTCCGTAGGTCTAAAGGGCATTATGACCTTGCCAATAAAGTCCATGAAAATGTGATCGTAGATGGTGAATCTCAACGTGCTCAACACGATATTTACCATTATGGTGAGTCGAGCATTTTCGTTAAAGTCGAAAAAAATAACCAATATTCCAACTTAAAAGCATTAGAGAAATACCAAAAAGGAAAGTCTCCAAGCATTGCAAAATTGGTTTTGGTGATGCCAGTGACTTTTATGAAGTCTTATTTTATTCGCCGTAGCTTCTTAAATGGTTGGCGTGGTTTCGTAAATAGTATGATTAACGCATTTTATGCATTTCTAAAAGAAGCTAAGCTTTTTGAACAGACCATGAATAAAGATAAAAAATAAGTAGGCAAGCTATGAAAATTGTTCAGGTATTGGCAACTAGCGGTGGAGTTGGTGGATTAGAGCAGCACACTTTTAACCTTGTTAATGAGCTTGCTTTAAACCATGAAGTACATGTGATTGCACATCCTTGCTATGTAGACAAGTTTAGCCAACAAGTACATTTTCATGCTATCGATTTTGCCCGTAGTCGTTGGAATATTTTTTTACTTTGGCAACTTAAAAATCTTATTCAACAAATCCAACCCGCTATTGTTCATGCACAAGCAGGAAAAGCGGCTGAGTTGATTGCCCGCATTAAGCCATTTTTATCTGGTCCAAAGTTTGTAACGACTGTTCATGGTACTAAAAAGAATAAGTCTGCTTATTTAGCAGGTGATGCAGTTATTGCGGTGAGCCAAGCGCTCACGCAAGGCATTCCAGAGTCTAAAGCACACGTAGTTTATAACGGGGTATATCCTCAGCCCGTACTTACAACTGAAAATAAAGAAAAATTGCTTCAATCGATTCAAAAAGATTTTACTGAGCTAGACACAAGCAAAAAAGTTGTTATGTGTATTGGACGTCTAGAACCAGTAAAAAATATCAGTTTATTGATTGAGTCGATGCAACAGATTGATGCCAATTTATGGATTGTTGGTGACGGTTCACTTCGAGCAAGTTTGGAAAAGCAAGTCAGCGAATTGAACATGCAAAATCGGGTCGCTTTTCTTGGGTTTAGAACTGATGCGCGTGATCTGGTACAACTGGCTGATATCGTGGTTTTATCATCAGATCGTGAAGGTTTTCCACTTGTTATGGTCGAGGCTTTACAGGCCGATAAAGCAATGGCTTCAACCAAAGTGAACGGTGTGATCGAGTGGTTGCCAGAGCAATATCTAGCCGAAATTGGAGATACTCAAGGTTTAGCAAAAGCGATTGAATATGCCCTTCAATCTGAGGCTCAAAATGACTTCAGCCCACTATATGCAAAGGCCAAGGCTGAACTGACTGTACCAGCCATGGCTGAGCAGACGCTTAATATTTATAAAGGCCTGCTGAAAACTTAATTATTTTTTGGTGTAAGGCGGATGGCATCAAGTACGACGAAATTATCTTCGAAATTAATAGTATGGCAACCGTCATCTGCTTGATTCCAGTCTGGTAAAACTACTTCTAGTAATTTTTCTTCATAAGCTGCTGGACTAAGCTGAGTAATCGCTTTTAATTCGATATTGCCGCCATAACGTTTTAAAGAATCTTGGCTTGGCCGAACCAGTTGCCCTTTGTAAACAAAAGGTTTGCCCGCCATACGGAACTGCTGACTTCCTCGGCACACTGGGTTCATTGGGTGCTCTTGCCAGTTAGGATTTAAAATATCTTCGGTAAAGAACAAATCTAAACGGTCACCAAACTTTTTACAATCACGACGCGTTGAGGTAAAAAGATACCATAAGCCCTCATGGTAAAAAGGGGTGCTATCAACCGCTTCAATATTTTCCATTAGGTTAGAATGCTTCTCCCATTTCATTGGAAAATCAGTACATTTCCAGAGTTCAATAGTTTTGTTGGCAGAAGACTCTGGAATCATGTACCAAGTGCTATCTATTTTAAATACGCAAGGATATGAGAGGTGGTAATCGAGTTTTAAAATAGTTTCGGGCGGGGTGTAAGTGCCATCCTTAAAGACTTCTAAAACTGAAAGAAAGCCCACCGGATGTTGATCATCCACCTCTTCAAAGAAAATAAAATGTCGTCCATTTTCATGAGCATAAAAGCTATCGGCAAAGGTAAACTTTCCAGGAGAATGGATTTCAAAGAGAGAATCTAATTGCTCAAGTGTTGTAAAAGGTTGTTCTAACCAGCCAAAACGCATATACCAATGAGAGTCAAAAGTTTTTGCTTTTTTTGCTTGTTGGTACTTGTACCATTTTTTTTGGATTAGGCGATTTAGCATTAAATTTTACACTCGATATAACTATAATTAGATAGACTATCCCTGACTCATTTTAACATTTGAATGAAATGAAAAAATATTTAATCAGTATTGAATCTACGAATAGTGAACGTTTAAAAAAGTTGTTCTCTCAAGCAACATTTTATAAATATCGAGATGAATTTAAACAATTTGGGGTAATTGGGAAAAATTTAAGTGTTAGTGAGTATTTTCAACAAGGGGTAGCAGGCAAGAAGAAACCGATGACGCCTGGTGAACTAGGCTGTGCCATGTCTCATATTGCTGCATTAAAAGATTTTTTAAGCTCTGATGAAGAATATGCCATTATTTTTGAAGATGATGTAATCGAACGTTTTGAAATTGATTTTCAAGATTTAGAAAAACTCATTCGTTCTTTGAATTTTGGTCCTTGCTTTTTCCTAAGCTTGGGCGGTATTCAAATGAAAATATGTAATCGGGTTCGAGGAAAACTTTTACCTGAAGAATTGTATAACCAAAAAATTCTTAAAGTGGATTACGATTATCTTGAAAAACTTGCTTATGCTTATGCATATGTTGTAGATCGTAAAATGGCACAGATGTTGGTCGACTATCATCAACCGATAAAAATTTACGACCATTGGCAAGACCTTGTAGGGCGTGGTGAATTTAGTTTTTATGTCAGTTTCTTATTCGATCATCCCATTATTGAGAACAATGATGCTTTAAGCTATTTGGAGAAGGAAAGAAGCTTAGTCGGTTCGCATTCTCAAGACGATAGTGATTTTTTGCGATACCTTAGAGTTAAATTAAAGAAATATATACTTAATAAATATATAATTTAGGTGTCTCTTTCGTTTTTATTATTAATTTTATGGTTAAGCAAAAAAATATTATTATTGGGTCAGCTACAGGATACAACGCTGACCTGATCTCTTCTTTTGTATATTCTTTGGGAAAGACAGACTTTGATGGCATATTGACTTTAATTATATATAAAGAGCAAATGACAGAGTTTGTGAATGCATTCTCAGACGTCAAAAATTTTAAAATTGAATTTAAAGTTTCAACTATTGGTAAATTTAAATCAAAGTCAAAGTATTCAGGTATTTATAAATATAAATTTGTGAAAAATATCTTTAAGAAAATTATTGACTTAACCGTAAACGAAGAAAAACCCGAAACAAAGATAAAAGGCCTTAAAATCACAGGTTATCCTCATGTGAGCCGTTTCTTTGAATATAAAGAAATTCTAGAAAATCATCCTGATGCTTCACATGTATTGCTAACTGATGTTCGAGACGTTTTTTTCCAAAGTAATCCTTTTAAGAATCTTAGCAAAGGTTTATTTGTCGGAATGGAAAATCCAGACTTTACGATAGGTACTGAGCAATATAATCAAAAGTGGATTTTGGATGCATACGGAGAGAGTTTTTATAATCTTGCAAAAGATGAGCAAGTCTCTTGTTCTGGCGTTACTATTGGGGATCATGAATCAATTAAAGTCTATATCAATAAAATGATTGAAGAATTCTGTAAACAGCCATATCAGAAAATGTCTAACAGAATTTATGATCAAGCCATGCATAATAAATTATTAATTACTAATGAGTTGGCAGAGGTAACTCGTTGTCAGCCATTTGAATCTATTATTGTAACTCTTGGATTATATCCAATAGAGCAAATTTCTATTAATGATCAAGGTTTTATTATTAACCGTAACCAAGAAATCATTCCTATTGTCCATCAACATGACAGACATGCGGAACTGATTCAGTTATGTGATAATTATATTGGAAAATAAATTTAAGATTTTCTAAATGTTAGGTCAGATGCGGATATTAATTTTTATCCGCATTTCCTTTTAAGACCATATAAATCAGCGCAACAAAAATAAGTAATGCACCGACTAAACTACTTACGCAGAAATAAAGAATACGTTGATTTGTTGTAAGGTTAAATAATTCATTCGCAAGGATATAGCGCATGAAAAACCATTGTGCGAGAGAAAATACAATCACGACTAAAGCATGTCGACGAACGTCAGGACGCATTGCCATAATCAATTACCATGGGAGAAAGAGAACAGTTATTATGCCATTTGCCTACTATCATCTCAATAGAGCCTTAATTAAGCTAATTGCATAGAAAAATTAAAATTATGGAGGGATTGTGAAGTTTTATTAACATTAATAAACCATGATTTCCTTTTTTATAGAATTTTATCTAGTAAATTACTGCATTTATTTGGATAGATGTTTAATGCAGCCGATCGATTTTGTAATGATTTGGGTGGACTCAACCGATACGAAATGGCAGCAGCAATATATATATTATAAATCCAAAGAAACAAAAACCAAGATTGATGAGCTCGTTGATCAATGTCGTTATCGTGACTGGAATAATCTTCATTACTGGTTTAGATCTGTTGAGAAATTCTGTCCTTGGGTAAGGAAAATTCATCTTGTAACCTGTGGTCATTTTCCCGAATTTTTAGTCAAAAATCATCCCAAATTAAATTTAGTTACTCATGATCAAATTATAGAACCTCATTGTTTGCCTACGTTTAATTCACATGCGATTGAAATCAATATTCATAAAATAGAAGGCTTGGCAGAACACTTTGTTTATTTTAATGATGACACCTTTATTAATAGCCCTTTAGAACCAGAGTTCTTTTTTAAAAATGGTTTACCTTGTGATGGTATTCAATTACAACCTTTGATGGTGGTGGGGGAAGAGAACTTTTTAGGCGCAGTTGCTTTGACGGATGTCGCAATTATTAATAAATATTTTGATAAGAGAAAACTCTTTCGGAGTAATCCTTCTGCACTTTTTAATCATCGATATTCGATAAGTAATAATTTGGGCAATTTTTTAAGCTTATATAATCGAAAATTCTCAAGCTTTTATAGTACTCATTTACCCCAACCGTTTCTAAAATCGGTGTTTGAAGAAGTTTGGAGAAACGAAGAGAGCTACTTAAAAGAAGTATCAAGTCATCGATTTAGACAACCTTTAGACGTTAACCAATACCTATTTCGATTATGGCAGTTATGTTCGGCTCGTTTTTACCCAGTAAATATATTTCAGCGTGGGCAGAACTTTAATTTAAGAATACAAAATCTTCCTGAAATTAATCATGTTATTAAGAATGAGCAACTTCCACAAATTTGTCTAAATGACGATGAACACGTGGTTGATTTTGAAAAATTAAAAACAGAAATTATCCAAATTTTTGAGCAAAAATTTAATACGGTTTCGAGTTTTGAGAAAAAGATAACACATTAAAATTTTCTTAATAAAAAACCCTGCAATTGCAGGGTTTTTTATTAAAGAGCAATTAAGCTTCTTTCTTTTGTTGTTCACGTAAGCGGATGCCCAAGTCACGAAGCTGGTTTGCTTCAACAGGAGCCGGTGCTTGAGTAAGTGGACATTCAGCAGTTTTCGTTTTAGGGAACGCAATAACATCACGAATTGAAGTCGCGCCAGTCATAAGCATTACTAAACGGTCAAGACCAAATGCCAAACCACCGTGAGGAGGTGCACCGTAACGAAGCGCATTGAGTAAGAAGCTGAATTTTTCTTCTGCTTCTTCATCGGAAATACCAAGCGCTTCAAAAATCGCTTTTTGCATTTCTAATGTGTAAATACGAAGTGAACCACCACCAACTTCAGTACCGTTTAATACCATGTCGTAAGCAACAGAAAGTGCTTCGCCTGGATTGCTCTTCACGTCTTCTACGCTAGATTTAGGTAATGTGAATGGATGGTGAACAGAAGTCCATTTGCCATCGTCAGTTTCTTCAAACATTGGGAAGTCAACAACCCAAAGTGGAGCCCACTCACAAGTCGCAAGGTTCAAGTCATGACCGATCTTGACACGAAGCGCACCCATTGCATCATTTACAATTTTAGCTTTGTCCGCACCAAAGAATACGATATCGCCATTTTCAGCGCCAACACGTTCAAGCAATTGCATTACGATTGGTTCGATGAATTTAACGATAGGAGATTGAAGGCCTTCAATTCCTTTTTCGATTTCATTGACTTTAATGTATGCTAAGCCTTTTGCACCGTAGATACCGACAAATTTAGTGTATTCGTCAATCTGACTACGTGTTAATGAACCTGCGCCCGGTACACGAAGTGCTGCAATACGGCCTTTAGGGTCTTTAGCTGGACCTGCAAATACTTTGAACTCAACTTCTTGCATTAAGTCTGCAACATCAACGAGTTTTAACGGAATACGCAAGTCTGGTTTGTCAGATGCATAATCACGCATTGCTTCGCTGTATGGCATACGGCGGAATTTTTCAAATTTTACGCCAAGCAAGTCGTTAAATAATTTAACAGTCATACCTTCCATCAAATCCATAATGTCATCATCGTTTAAGAACGATGTTTCAATGTCGATTTGAGTAAATTCAGGCTGACGGTCAGCACGTAAGTCTTCATCACGGAAACATTTCGCGATTTGGTAGTAGCGATCAATACCACCAACCATCAACAATTGTTTGAATAATTGTGGGGATTGTGGAAGGGCATAGAAGCTACCATTTTGTACACGGCTTGGTACTAAATAGTCACGCGCACCTTCAGGGGTTGCACGAGTTAAAATTGGAGTTTCAACGTCTAAGAAACCATGATCATCTAAATAGTTACGAATCAAGTTGGTTACTTTAGAACGGAAGCGTAAACGCTCTAACATTTCTGGACGACGGATGTCCAAGAAACGATATTTTAAACGGTGTTCTTCTGACACGTTAATAGTGTCATCATTTAATGGGAATGGTGGAGTTTCAGATGCAGCAAGAACTTCGATTTCTTTGCCTAAAACTTCGATTTGACCACTCACCATATTTGGGTTTTCAGTACCTTCATAACGGCGACGAACACGACCTGTAATTTTTAATACATATTCAGAACGTGCTTTATCTGCAGTTGCAAATGCTTCTGGAGTATCTGGGTCAATAACCACTTGAACGAGACCATCACGGTCACGCATATCAAGGAAAATAACACCGCCATGGTCACGGCGACGATGTACCCAACCGCATAATGTAACGGTCTGGTCGATTTGGGCTTCAGTTAAAGAGCCACAGTAATGAGTTCGCATCATGATGAAGATTATCCAAACTATATTGGCTGAAAAGACGGATGCGTAAACCGCGCACCGTCAAAAAATAAGTTTTCGATTATGCCCTGTTGAATGGCATGCCACAAGAACTAGATCAAAAAACAGCTATAATTTAGCTAAAAATGAGCAATTTGGCAGCAAGTTTAGCTATTTAGCCCATTCTTTGTTGTCGATCTAAAAATAAGAATAATAGACATCCTAAACTAAACGTACTTAACCAACCTTGCATAAACTCATTAATAGAGCGGCCAGTAAAATAATAGGTATCAGAATGCCAAACCTCATGGGGAATATAACGGGCATAGTCCCAAAATGAAAATAAGCCTAAAAGTGTAGATAAAGCAAATAAACACCAAGCAAAAATTTTAATTTTATAATTTACTTTCCAATGCTGTTTATGGCGCTGATAGTACTGAATACTCATCCAGCCTAAAAAAGGTAATGCCAGAGCAGAAGAACCGAGTTGAAGAAGGCGATGCAATGGATAAGGGCGGCCAAACAAGTGAACAGTTTGCGATAAAAAGTCTTGAAATATAAAAGTTCTAAAGTCTGAGTGGGTAAGCCCATCCCAAATGAGATGTGTTGCTATACCAATGAGTAGAGCAATTATGATTCCAATAAAAAAGCTAAAAAAAAGTCTAAAAGAATCTAGTTTTAAATCGTGTTGGATACCAAAAAAACGGTAAAGCACAGGTCGGTAAAGTAAATACCAAATGGCAGAGAATAATAGCCCTAATGCAAGGTTAGGGTAGAAAAGCCCCTTCCATTGATGAGTCAGCATACCTGATTGCATTGTAAATAAGCGGTAAAGATCGGGCGTCATACTGCCAATTGCTAAGGCGGCAATGGGCAACGTGTTTCGGCTCAATTTAGCAAGTGGAGGGGCGATAACTGCATGGGAGATTGTAAAAGGCATTAGAAAAGAAAGCTTCTCACATCATCAAAAAGTTGAGTCTATCGAAACATGTCATTAGCGAATGTTTTTTATTGCAAAACAACTGAAATGTTATAATATAACAAAACAAAAGGCGTACGATTAGAGACTCACCTCATGTTGTTCTATAAAAATATTTTGACCTTATCCATTTTGGCTGCCATATCCATACCTGTATTTGCAGCAGAAAATGAAAATGTTGAGAAGTTAGAAACTATCCGCATCAAGGCACACCCACTTGAGCAAACTTCAAAAGATTTTGCAGTCGCAGATACTGTAGTTGACCAAAAGCATTTGACTGAAGGGGCTGCCACTATTGGGGATGCGCTCAATAGTGAGGTGGGGATTTATGCGAATCAGTTTGGGGCTGGTTCAAGTCGCCCAGTGATTCGTGGCCAAGATGGGCCACGTGTTAAAGTTCTTCAAAATTCATCTGAAAATGTGGATGTCTCAACTTTGTCTCCTGATCATGCTGTAACAGTAGATCCAGTTCTTGCAAAACAAGTTGAAGTGATTCGTGGACCCTCTACTTTATTGTTTGGTGCGGGAACTGTTGGTGGTTTAGTCAACGTTATTGATAACAAGATCCCTACACAAATGCCTGAAAATGGTTATGAAGGACAAGTTGGCTTACGTTACAACACTGGAAGTGATGAAAAGCTGGCGAGTGCTGGGGTAACTGTAGGGTTGGGAAGCCAAGTTGCATTACGTGTTGAGGGGTTAACACGTGATGCGAATAACTATATTGCACCAAACTATATTCATGAAGGTGAAAAAGAGCGCCGTGTAGACAATACCTTTGCACAAGGTGATTCAGTGAACGTGGGGTTGTCTTGGATTTATGATCGCGGTTATACGGGTATTTCGTATAGTAACCGTCGAGACCAGTATGGTTTACCGGGGCATAGCCATGAATATGAGACCTGTCATATTCATGATCTAAGTTTACATTGTGGAGACCATGACCATGAAGGGCATAGTGATGAAGAAGCTCATGACCACGAGCATGAACATGGCGGTCCATGGATTGACTTAAAGTCTGAGCGTTATGATTTTAAAACCGAGTTAAACGATCCATTTGCAGGCTTCCAAAAGTTACGTGCCCAAGCGAGCTATACAGATTATCAGCATGATGAAATTGAAGAAGGGACAATCGCGACTCGATTCCAAAACAAAGGTTATGATGGGCGTATTGAGTTAGTACATAATCCTATTGCTGATTGGGAAGGGGTAATTGGTACCCAGTTAGGCCAACAAAAACTAAATTTAACTGGTGAAGAAGCATTTATGGCACCGACCACTACCAAAAAGTGGAGTGTTTTTGCTTTAGAACACAAACAATGGAAGGATGTTCATTTTGAACTTTCTGCTCGTGCAGATCAGCAAGAAATCGATGTAGATGATAACTCTAAACAAGATTTTGACGGTTCTGCTTTTTCTTATGCTGGTGCTGCCAACTGGGAGTTTGCGCCAAATTATAAGCTTTCATTTGTAGCATCACACCAAGAGCGGCTACCTCTTGCTCAAGAGTTATATGCAAATGGTGCCCATTTTGCGACCAATACTTATGAGTTAGGAAATGATCAACTCGGTAAGGAAAAATCAAATAATGTTGAGTTAGGTTTGCATTTTGATCATGACAAACTTGATTATCATCTTCATGTTTACCATAACTGGTTTGATGACTACATCTATGCGCAAACTCTTGACCGTTATAAAGACTTCCGTTTAGTTCAATACACTCAAGATAAAGCTCGTTTCTATGGTGCAGAGGGTGAAATTGGTTATCAAATTACGCCAATATACAAGATCAGTGCTTTTGGCGATTACGTGCGCGGTAAGATTGATGCCGAGGGCAATGCTCCACGTATTCCGGCTGGTCGTTTAGGTACTAAAGTTGATGCAGATTTTGGTGATGGTTTTAGTGGTTCTGCTGAGTACTATCATGTCTTTAATCAAGATAAGATTGCGGCTTATGAAACCGAAACAGAAGGCTACAACATGCTCAATTTAGGGGTAGCATACTCTGGACAATATGGTGCAAAAACAGATTATCGCGTTTATTTAAAAGCGAATAACTTGTTAGATGACACGGTTTATCAACATGCGTCGTTCTTATCAAATATCCCGCAAGTTGGACGTAACTTTACCGTCGGTGTAGATTTTAGTTTCTAAGGCTTCAACACGAAACTAAACTTGAAAAATCAAGCCAAAAGACCTAATTTGAAACTATCAAGTTAGGTCTTTTTTATGCGTATTTTTCAGCGAATTCATCAAAAGTTAAATTGGTCAGGACGTCGTTATATGGCGGTCATACTTTGCGTTGTTGCTATTGCATATCTTGCATCGGCAATTTATCACACAGTGAAACCATTGCCGCAAGGAATTAACTTTAGTGGCAAGCTCAGACATGCCGATGTTAAATTTTTAGCCGATAAAACGTATATTGATGCGAATGGGCAACAACAGGTTGATCAGCACATCTTTGATGAAATCTTGAAAATGATTGATGAGGCAAAAACCACAATTGTGGTGGATATGTTCTTGTTTAATTCAGAAGTGGGTGACTCGAAACTCAAGCAAAGACCATTGATGCAAGAGCTCACTGATGCACTAATTAGTAAGAAAAGACAGAACCGCCAAATTCAGATCGTTATGATTACCGACCCGATTAATTCGGTATATGGTGGACTAAGCCCTGAACACTACCGTCAATTACGCCAAGCTGGTGTTGATGTCATCGAAACGAATCTGGCACCTTTACGTGCTTCTAACCCATTCTGGTCAGGGTTTTGGTACATCTGTTGCCAAAATATTGGCAATAATCCAGAGAAAGGCTGGTTACCCAACCCATTTGGCGATGAAAAAATTACGCTACGTAGTTATTTGAACTTATTTAACTTTAAAGCAAACCATCGTAAAACTGTTGTCGTTGATACCGATGCGGGTTGGAAGTCATTGGTGACCTCAGCAAATCCGCATGATGGTAGTTCGCGCCATTCTAATGTGGCATTGGTGGTAAATGGAGCCACAGCTGCTGATGTACTTCAAACCGAAGCTGCTGTTGCGCAAATGTCAGGAAGTAGTTCACCATCACTTATTTTAGGCGATTTTGAAAAAGACGTTAGCAAGCCTCAAATTCAAGTGCTAACTGAAGGGGCAATCTATGAAGCTGTATTAAAATTAATTAATACGGCTAAACCTAAAGAACATCTTGATTTAAGTATGTTCTATTTGTCTGAACGTAAGATTATTAAAGCTCTAAAAAGTGCCCAAGAACGTGGCGTTATTGTTCGTGTTTTACTCGATCCAAATAAAGATGCGTTTGGTAGACAAAAGAATGGTATCCCAAACCGTCAGGTAGCGTCAGAGTTACATGCTGCTGGCATTCCAATTCGTTGGTGTGATACTCATGGCGAGCAGAACCATAGCAAAATGATCTTGAAATATAATGCTCAACAAGCTGAGTTAATTGTAGGATCTGCCAATTTTACAGCCCGTAATTTAAAAAATTATAACCTTGAAACGGATATGTTGGTTGTAGGCAAAGTTCAAGATCAAGTCTTTAAAGACGCTCAGAATTACTTCAATACTTCGTGGTCAAACCTACAAGGTAGACAGATGAGCGTGGATTATGCGAAGTATGCCGATGAGTCTAAAGTGAAGTATTGGATTTATCGTTTTATGGAATGGTCAGGATTATCGACTTTTTAATCACTATCTTGAAGTTTTCCAAAAAGTAGCAAGGTGATTGCCGACATGAATGTCGCCGTTTCACTGTGTTGCAGGGAAGCAACATCAGTGAAACAAAGGTTTTTGTCACTTTTGACCTCTCAAAAGTGAGGCATTAGCTTATACAAAAGACATTCAAATATTATTGTAAGTAAGGGCTGTGCCATAAGTCCGAGTTAAGGCGTAGGCGGAATCAATTGATCCAAAGCCTTATCATCTAACTTCTCTATTTCACTCAAATCCGTCTTAATTTTCCACTGCGACTCATCATCTACAGGATTCGGCAAACGCGCTTCAAGCCAATCACAAACCACATCTGGAGAAAACTCAGGGTGATTACACTGAATAACCCATGATAAAAAATCTTTTGCTTCACCATTCATGTAAGGTGGTGGAGATACAGGAAAGAATAAAGTAGGTAAACGCTCATTCGTCGACAGGTAATTTAAAACATGCCCGAGTTCTTGAACGGTTTGCCATGCGAGAGGGTGTTCTACATCAATACTGAACTTAAACCACCAAGCGTGTTCGCCATCTGCTCCATGAGCCATGATACGGGCTTCTTGTACACTTGGAACTTTGCAGAAAAATTGATGAAGACGTTCAAAACTGATTTCAGACACAGCAATTGACCTAGCTTGAAAAATGCTAATGGTAGCACAGATACAGATTCTTCATATTTTCTTTATAGTCATTACAAACAATATCAATCAAAGCCATTTTATTCATGGTTTCTCCTTGACTCTCTCTTAATCTAGCTTCAGATCAAGATAAAAAGGAATACTCCATGAAAAAGCCTATTGTTCTCGTACTTTCAACATTAATGTTGGGTATGTCGGCAACTGCGATGGCCGATTCAAATCATCGTTGGGATAACTATCACGGTAAAGACCATAATCGCTATGAACAGCGTCATGATTATCGTTATGACCACCGCAATGATCATAGAGCTCCTGTTTGGTCACACTCTGAGCGTGGCAACCATTATGGCCGATATGTAGCCTTTAAGCGCGGTGATCGTATTCCTGTGGAATACCGTAATAGCCGTTATTATGTCTCAGACTGGCGTGCACATCGCTTATATGCACCACCACGTGGATACCACTGGGTGAAGACTCCTAACCAATACTTATTGGTTGACTCGAAACATCACATTTATCGAGTTCGTTAAACGTAAAATAAAAAAATGGCCCGCTTGAGGCCATTTTTTTATGCCAACTCGTCATCTTGCGGTTGGGGCGTTTTTAACGAAGTAGGTGTTTTTGAATGTTTTTCTTTCATAACAGATGGGTAGTGCCAAGAAGCAAAACGGACAACTAAAATAGAGAGAGCTAAAATAAGAATTGAGCCAGTAATAATGACTTGATCAAGGTCGGCTTTATGGTCATGTTGGATATCAGAAATAAGTAAACGTGTTAGGGCTGTAATGGCGACATAAATAAGAAAACGTACAGGCATATGATTGGTTTTAAAGTAAATTCCAACCATTGCCCCAAGTTCTAGGTAAATAAATAACAATAAGATGTCATCGATTGATGCATATTTTTTGACGGTCAGAATTTCAAAAACGGTATGAGCAGCAGACCAAGCAATCATACAGCCTATAATAAATAAGGCTAAATAATGAAAAGCCTCAACAGCATAATGTCCAAACCGATCAAGGGTTCTTTCAAACTTTTTGGGATCAGGCATAGTAAAATCTTTTTTGATATGAGAATGTTTAAAAATTAAACAAATTTTGTGCCAATGGAAATAGTAAATACAAAATAAAAAGCGCCTGATTATTCAGGCGTTTTTATTGAAATTTAGTTCAATTCAAATAATAAGACGATATCCACTATCAAAGCGATGGCTATTCCAAATTTTCATATTGCTGAATGGCATCTTCAAATGCAATATGGCCTAAAAATTTACCTATACTCTTTGTGGGCTGTTCTTGTTCAATCGCATGCGCAAATTTCACAGCCGCCTCATTTTGTAATTGTTCATAAAGTCGTTTGCAGTTTGGAAATTGATCAATATCAATAACATTATGATATTTCAACCACCGTGCGATACCTGCGTAGTATCCGTCTACAAAAGATAATTGATCGCCCATTAGCCAAGTTTGATTTGTCAGGCTATTTTCTAAAGCGGTAAATGCTTTTTTAACTTGGACTGCTCCATATTCACGTAATGCTTGTTTATTACCTTCTGATGAAGAGTGTTCAAGGCTATACCAGAGTGGGCTAAATGCATTAAATAAAGTCGTATTCAAAAAAGCTAGTTTCTGATTAAAGAGATTAAATTGTTCTGTTCCTTGCTCATAATGAAAAGCCGCATTCAGGCTTTTTGCCATGATATGGTTCAAGATAGCCATGCTTTCCGTTAAAACTTTACCATTATCGTAGAGCAGTGCGGGTGTTTCGCCGACTGGATTAATTTGGCGGTATTCCTCGGTATTACACTGAGCCGGCATCTCAATTCTACAGAGCTGATAAGGTAAACCTGACCATTCTAAGGCAACAATAGAACCAAATGAACAGCCAGATGGGACGCCATAAAATAAAGTGAAAGTAGACATGATGATTACTCTTTTGTGATGTGTAAAATCATCTTAAGTCGCCAGAAAAGTTTCTAGTAGTCAGGTATTATGAGACTTATTGTCTACATATATGGACATTGAAGAATGCTACTTAGACAAAACTTGAATGATGTTTATCTCTTTGTTGTTGCTGTAGAGCATCAGGGATTTTCCGCAGCAGCTAAACGGCTTAATTTACCTAAATCAACAATCAGTAAGCGTGTTGCAATATTAGAAAAAAAGCTAGGCTTAACCTTAATTCATCGTAGTTCACGTAGTTTTGTCTTAAGCGAAGCAGGTAAACTGTTTTATCAACATGCCAAAAATGCAGTAGATGAGTTTCGTTATGCAGAAGAAAATTTATTAATACAACAACAAGAGCCAAGTGGTGTAGTCAGGCTCAGTGCTTCTGTACCCATTGCCCAGTATCTTTTATCTGATTGTTTGCCTGAACTTGCAGAACGTTATCCTAAGTTGTTATTGCAAGTAGAGGTAACTGATCGTTACGTTGATGTCATGAGTGAAAACTTTGATATCGTGATCCGTAGTCATTTTCAACCCTTGCCGGATTCTGGGTTAATTCAACGTGTACTTAAAAATGATAAAATCATCGCTGTTGCAGCGCCTGCCTACTTAATGAAATCGTCTCCTATACATACACCAGAAGATTTACTCAAACACGAAGGTATATGGCCTGAATTGCAAATGAATCCATGGCATTTTCAAAATATAAATGGTCAGAAAGAGATAGTACGTCCAAACATCCGCTTTGTAGCAAATGAGTCGGAGATTTTAAAGGGGGCTGCAAAAAGGGGATTGGGGATTACGCTTTTACCTGAAACTTTTTGTATGAATGAACTATCTGAGGGTAGCTTAATTCATGTTTTGCCAGAATGGTCTGCTGGTAGCGTAACGACAAGTTTATTGATGCTAACAAGACGAGGGCTTTTACCCAGTGTCAATATTACTGCTGACTTCTTGGTTGAGAAATTAAAAACTTAAAAGTTATTCTACTTTTTATGATTAGAAATAAAAAACGCCTGATTATTCAGGCGTTTTTATAAAAAATTTAATTACGCTTGGTTTGTAAAGTAATCTTCACTAAAGCCCATAATTAAGTCAGAACCAGCTTTGATTTTAGCAATACGCGCATCAATATCCGGCAAGATACGTTCAACAAAGTATTGAGCCAATGCAAGTTTGTTTTGGTAGAAATCACCAGATTTATCTTTAGCAGCGGCAGCAATTTTTGCAAACATATAAGAGAAGCTGAGTAGACCCACTGCATGTAAGTAATCAACAGCAGCAGAGTTCGGAAACTCTACGTTCTCTGCAGCTTGCTCAATAATAAACTGAGTGATTGCTTCGATTTCAGTTGCAGCATCTAAAGTTGCATCTTTAATGAAGTTCAAATCAGTGTCTAAGTCATTTGCAAAGTCACGAATTTCAGTGATGTATTCAGCAATGAATGCACCGCCACATTTAATGGTTTTACGACCAATTAAATCTTGAGATTGAACGCCGTTAGTTCCTTCGTAGATTTGAGCAATACGAAGATCACGGATACATTGCTCCATACCCCATTCACGAATATAACCGTGACCACCAAATACCATTTGAGCATCTAAAGTTGCTTGGAAGGCTGTATCTGTGAGGTAAGCTTTTGCAATTGGGGTTAAAAGCGCAACACGGTCATTGGCTTTTTTCACGGCTTCTGCATCAGTTGAGAATTTAGTGATATCGAGCTGCTGGCCTACATAAACTGCAAAGGCACGAGAAGCTTCGTTGTTTGCACGTACATTTAACAACATACGACGTACATCGCCGTGGACTAAAATGCTATCAGCGGGTTTGCTTGGTGACTGAACACCAGCTGCACTACGACCTTGTAAACGGTCAGTCGCGTATTGAGCAGCATTTTGATAAGCAAATTCAGAAGCACCTAAACCTTGAATACCCATTGATAAACGTTCGTAGTTCATCATCACGAACATGGCAGCAAGGCCTTCGTTTTCTTTACCAACGAGGTAACCTTTCGCACCGTCAAAGTTCATCACACAAGTTGCAGATGCTTTGATCCCCATCTTATGTTCAATAGAGCCTGGACCAACATGGTTACGGTCACCTAAAGAACCGTCTTCATTTACAAGGTATTTCGGTACAATAAATAGCGAGATACCACGTGAACCAGCAGGAGCATCTGGAGTTTTAGCAAGTACCAAGTGAATGATGTTTTCTGCTAAATCGTTGTCACCGCCAGTGATGAAGATTTTAGTACCTGTAATGTTATAAGTACCATCTTCATTGCGCTCGGCTTTAGTTTTGATAATACCTAAGTCAGTACCGGCATGTGGTTCAGTCAAACACATGGTACCTGACCATTCACCTGAATAAATCTTAGGTAAATACGTTTCTTTTTGTTCTTGAGATGCGTAGCTGCTTAAAGCCATACCTGCACCCACTGAAAGAAGCGGGTAAAGCATGAAAGATGGATTTGTCGCGAATAACATTTCATCGGCAAGAACGGTAAGCATTTTTGGCATGCCTTGACCGCCCCATTCTTCATCTGCACCTAAGCCAATCCAACCACCTTCTGCATATTGACGAAATGCATCTTTAAAGCCAGCAGGAGTAAAGACTTCGCCATTTTCGTAGCGAGCGCCTTCTTCATCACCAGTACGGTTTAATGGATGAGTCACGTTCTGAGCAAATTTAGCCATTTCTTCTAAAATTGCTTCAGCTGTTGCAGCATCTACATGAGCGAGTTTCTCATTAGCCTGCCAAAATTGTTCTGCTTTAAATACATCATTTAAGATGAATTTCATATCAGCTAAAGGAGCATTGTAAATTGGCATAATCGTTCACCTTTTTTGTGCACATCGGCCTGTGCTAGATATCCTGTAAAACGAAATGGATATTGAATTTAAAATCTAAATTTATCATTGATTTTATAAAAAAAGGACCGTCAAAACTGAGCAGTCCTTTTTTGGTTTTTAACATTGCATATCGCAACTAACTATGATTAGAAAGCGAAATGTTCAGCATCTAATGCCATCAATGGGTCTAAACCACCTGCGATAACGTCTACATGAGAGCGTACACGCGGTAAAATTTTCTTGAAGTAGAAGCGAGCAGTAGTTACTTTCGCATTGTAGAAATCAACATCGGTTGTACCCGCAGCTAATTTCTCTTGTGCTACAAGCGCCATACGAGCCCATAGATAAGCTAAAGTAACGTAACCAGAGAAGTAGAGGTAATCTACAGCCGCTGCACCCACTTCATCCGGATTTTGCATTGCACGCATACCGATTTGCATAGTGAGGTCGCCCCATTCTTTGTTCAGCGCAGCAAGTGGCTCAACAAATTCTTTCATGGCAGCATTGTCTTTATTTGCTTCTACAAACTTGTGAACAATCTTAGTGAAATCACGAAGCATTGCACCTTGAGTTTGTAAAACTTTACGGCCTAACAAATCAAGTGCCTGAATTTCAGTTGTACCTTCATACAAACAAGCAATACGTGTATCACGTACGATTTGCTCCATGCCATGCTCAGAAATGAAGCCATGACCACCGAACACTTGAACACCGTGCTTAGCAGATTCAGAACCTGTTTCAGTTAAGAATGCTTTTGCAATTGGAGTCAATAAAGACAAGATGTTGTCAGCAAACTTACGCTCTTCTTCAGTTTCGCCTTTTTCAACGATATCTGCATATTGAGCAAGTAAGTAAACAAGTGCACGACCACCTTCAGCAAATGCTTTTTGAGTTAAAAGCATGTTACGAACGGCAGGGTGAACGATAATTGGATCTGCTTCTTTTTCTGGAGCTTTAGGACCAGAAAGTGAACGCATAGCTAAACGTTCTTTCGCGTAAGTTAAAGCACCTTGGAAAGAAGACTCTGATGCAGATAAACCTTGAACCGCAGTACCAATACGTGCTGTGTTCATAAAGGTGAACATACAGTTCAAACCACGGTTTTCAGGGCCAATTAAATAACCTTTTGCTTGGTCAAAGTTAATGACACAAGTCGCGTTACCGTGAATACCCATTTTGTGTTCAATTGAACCACAACGTACGGCATTACGTTCGCCTAGAGTTCCGTCTGCATTGACGTTGAACTTAGGAACGATAAATAACGAAATCCCTTTAGTCCCTTTTGGTGCGCCTGGTAGACGAGCAAGAACGATATGGATAATGTTTTCAGCCATGTCGTGTTCACCAGCAGAGATAAAGATTTTCTCGCCAGAGATTGCATAGCTACCATCTGCATTTGGTTCTGCTTTAGTACGGATAATACCTAAGTCTGAACCTGCATGAGATTCAGTTAAACACATCGTACCTGTCCAAACACCTGAAACAAGGTTTGGTAAGTAAGTATTTTTTTGCTCTTCAGAACCGTGATGTTCTAATGTACGTACTGCACCGTGAGACAAACCAGGGTACATACCCCATGCCCAGTTAGAGCTACCTACCATTTCTGAAATTGCGATACCTAAAGAGTTAGGTAAACCTTGACCACCGTATTGTTCTTCTGCTGATAAAGACGGGAAGCCAAGTTCGATGTATTTTTGATAAGCTTCTTTAAAGCCTGTTGGTGTAGTTACAACACCATCATTCCAAGTACAACCTTCACGGTCGCCAACTTGGTTTAAAGGAGAAAGTTCATTTTCACAGAAGTCTGCCGCAGCTTCTAAATATTGATCAACCAATTCACGGCTTACGTTACCTTGAAAGTCAGGTAATTTTGCATAGTGTTCTTCAGCATTTAATAATTCATGCAAAACGAATTGCATATCACGTAAGGGCGCTTTGTATTGTGGCATATCGGGTTCCTCAATACTGGTGAAACCAGAGTTATAATCCTAATCTACGATAATGTGCCATAAGGCACCTTGAACTATTACATCGTGCAACAACTTGCATAACTGTACAAGCACCTCGGGGCCTTTACTTTGTGACTGCAAAGTCAAGAAAAAAATACTTGAACTATGTAAGTGCTTTGAGTGTAAACACTTTTGATGAAGTTTAGATGAGACAAATAGTCAAAATCGTAAATAGTTATGTATAAACAAAAGGCGCCTTCTGGCGCCTTTTGTTTTACTGTTTTTAGAATTATTTTGCTTGAGATGCTACTGGAGCAGGTGCATTGACTGGTGGTTGAGGACGTTTTGGCTCAAAGCGGAGGTTACATGTACCTTCAAGTGTTTTATCTCCAACTTGAACATTGACAGTTTGTCCAACAGCTTTACCTTCACATGCTTTTTGAATTTGCTCAAAACGAGCTTTACGCTCTGCACGGTGTTGTTCCCATGCTGCTTTTTGTTCAGGCGTAAATTCACGGTGTTTCATACGATGGTGGTGACCATCACGTGGGCCATCTTGCATCATGCCATGTTCTGGCTTAGGTGGTTGAGTTGTTGATTGACAAGCAGCCAAACTACCCATAGTTACAATTGCTGCACTGAATAATGCAATTTTAGCCGTCATTTTCATGGTTAAAACCCTTTAATGTTTGTTTTAAGATGACTTAAAGATTAGATAATAAAGATGAAGAAACAATGGAGAGTTTTTCTTTTCGTTGTTGGTTACAATGCAAAATATAGAGTAAAAATGAGAGAGTGCTTTTGAACGTTCTACGTGTTCCCATAGCCTTGCGGTTATTTTTAACGGTCTTGCTTACCACGCTGTTAATTGCAACTGCAAGTTTGAGTGTTCTGCACTGGACGATGCAAAAGAACTTTGCCAAATATGTAGCCGATGTTGAAATGCAAAAGCTAGATCGGCTCATTACTAATCTGGGAAATGTATATACCGTTTATCATGATTGGGGGAATGCGATTCAGGCGCAAATCTTACAAATTGAAGGAACGGCAGCACCAGATGATTATGACCGTCTTTCCCAGTGGTGGTTACGGCGCCAATATGATATTGCCATTCAGCAGCATTCTTTCGATGAACACACTCTCATTAATATTTCTCCAGATGCGGGAACGGTAAATAAAAACTCTATTTTTAGTGATGAAGAACTACGTACACTTGAGCAAAACTTACCTTCGGAATATCAACCATTTGAAGGTTTAAGATTCCCGCTAAGTGCAAACCAGTTTCGTCCAAGCGATGATAAAAACAAATCAAAAAAAGGAAGCCTCAAAGACATTGAGACGCAAAATGGTAAGAAGCGTTTTATTGCTTTACCAGACCGGCTGGGCTTAAGTTCTCGTTTATCTTTATATGATGCCAAACACCAGTTCGTAGTGGGTGAACCGCCGTCTTCGGATCAGATGTCTTATCGCCCGATTA
Organism: Acinetobacter sp. FDAARGOS_494; assembly: GCF_003812225.1. NCBI lineage: Bacteria > Pseudomonadati > Pseudomonadota > Gammaproteobacteria > Moraxellales > Moraxellaceae > Acinetobacter > Acinetobacter sp. FDAARGOS_494. The sequence goes on along the minus strand of NZ_CP033866.1, from coordinate 1,084,400 downwards.
TGGTCAATAGTCAGGTCGTAGGTTATTTAGGTCTAAAACCAGTTTTAGATAAAGAAGATGCATTAAGTATTAATTTCTTCAGTAATCAAAAGCGCTATTTACTTTTAATTTATGCCTTAACATTACTGTCGAGTTTAGTTGCAGCACTTTTAATGGCAACTTATTTTAAAAAGCCAATTCAGCGTCTATTAAATGCAACAAATGAGTTAACAAAAGGTAATTATCAACACCAAGTTGTGATTAAACGAAATGATGAGTTAGGTGATTTATCTACTCAATTAAATCATTTAGCTGAAATTTTACATCAGCATGAAGAATCACGACGTCAATGGGTTGCAGATACCTCTCATGAATTGAAAACTCCATTGGCTGTTTTGCAAGCGCAGATTGAAGCGATGCAAGACGGTATCCGAAAGGCAACACCTGAACATCTTGATGCCATGATGCGACAAGTTTCGAGTTTAAAGAAATTGACACAAGATTTGGCAGACTTGGCTCAGGCTGATGCTCAACAACTTAAATGTTATTTGAGTTCGGTTAATCCTTGGGAAGTTATACTGCAAGAAGTCGAAAATTTCAGACCTAAACTCGAACAAGCAGGGTTAGAAATTGAGGTGGAAGGTGAAGGTGCTACTTTATTGTTAGACCGCGATCGATTTAAACAAATTATTGTTAATTTGATTGGTAATAGTATTCGCTATACCGAAACAGGTGGAAAGATTCATATTCATACAAGTCAAACGCCTCAGGAGTGGACTTTATATGTTGATGACAGTCCATTTGGTTTAAGTGATGAGCAATTATCACGTTTAGGTGAACGTTTTTATCGTGTCGATGATTCGCGTACGCGTAGTACAGGTGGAACAGGACTAGGCTTAGCTTTATCTTGTAAAATTGCGCAGGCGCTTGGTGGTACACTCAGTTTTGAACACTCACCATTAGGTGGTTTACGTTGTGTACTGACCTTTAAAAAGCAGAGTTAAATAAAAGGAAAAATGGCCCATGAAACATATTATGTTGGTTGAGGATGAAGTCGAGTTAGCGCATCTGGTGCGTGATTATCTTGAGGCTGCTGGATTCGAAGTAAGCATGTTTCATGATGGTCAGGATGCTTACACGAGCTTTCAACAACGTAAACCTAATTTAATGATTCTGGACTTAATGGTTCCAAGAATGGATGGTTTAACGATTTGCCGTAAGGTACGTGAACAGTCAGATTTACCGATTATTATGGTGACGGCACGTACTGAAGAAATTGATCGTGTCTTGGGCCTAAACATGGGGGCAGATGATTATGTGTGCAAACCTTTTAGTCCAAAAGAACTGGTTGCTCGTGTGCAGGCCGTTTTACGTCGTTTAGAACGTAAGGCTGAGCCAGAGCAAAATGATTCTTTCCGTATTGATAAAGCACAGCAAAGAATTTGGTATCAACAAAAATCTTTAAGTTTAACGCCAACAGAATTTCGCCTACTTGAGTTATTTTTAGAACATGTGGGGCAAGTTTATTCACGTGCACAATTATTAGATCATATTAATCCGGACAGCTTTGATGTTGCCGACCGAGTTATTGATAGCCATATTAAAAACTTGCGTCGAAAAATCACGGAAGTGGCCGAAACTGGTAACCGTCATGAGTGGATTCAAGCTGTTTATGGAGTAGGTTACCGCTTCGAATATCCAGAAGAATAATTGCTTAGAAAAGTTATGCTGTGGATAACCACAATGTTATCCACAGAAAATGTGGATAAAAAATTAAGAAGAACAGCTCACCGCGACATCAGGTACATCGCTTGGTAACGGACCTAAATCTTCCGGTTTTTCCAAATCTGATTGCTTTGTATAGGGATGGTTGAGTAGCTTAAATAAGCGGTCAACCTCACTAAAATCATCTCGCTCCGCTGCCTCAATAGCTCGCTGTGCCATATGGTTACGTAAGATATAAATTGGATTTACCTGCTGCATGTTTGCATCAAGCTCATCAATATCTTGATATTCACGGATGTTTTGATACTGCGTAAGGAATGCATCAAATTGTCGAATATCAAGGCAGTCATCACGTAAGGCTTTGTATTCTTTATTTTGAAGGCGAATGAAGCTTTGGGTGTAATCGAGCTGCTCCGCTTGCAGAATACGCAAAAAGCTTAAGCCGCATTCAGTACTGTCTTTATGAAAATGAGGAAGCCCCATTTTTTGACACAACCCAGTGGTGTAATGCTCAATAAAAGTCGGCTCAAATTCTTCTAAACAAGCGGCCAACGCTTCTTTGAACTGCTCTTTATGCTCAGGTTCGGCAAGTGGAATGAGATTATTTAACCAAGTCCATAAGTTCCAGTGCGCAATACTCGGTTGGTTTTGATAGGTGTAACGCCCTTGGTAATCGGAATGGTTGTTAATCCAATTTGGTCGGAAACGTTCCATAAAACCGTATGGACCAAAATCGAGTGTAGAACCCGTAATATTTAAGTTATCGGTATTCATCACACCATGAGCAAAACCGACCAGCTGCCATTTGGCGATCATAATGGCTGTATTTCTAATCACAGCTTTAGCAAAAGCTAAAATAGGTTGCTCTTCTTGTTGGCATTCTGGATAGTGCCATTCAATGCATTTTTGAGTGAACTCGGCCAATAGCTCAGGTGCATATTGATTGATCCATTCAAAATGGCCTAAACGGATATGACATTCAGATGTTCTAAGTAACATTGCGCCAGGTTCTAGCTTTTCACGCTGTACACCTTGAGTGGAGCTTGTAAAACCTACTGCGTGACTAGAAGCAACCCCTAAAGCATTTAAAGCATGTCCTGCTAAATATTCACGAATAACAGAGCGTAAAACTGCTCGCCCATCTCCCATACGCGAATAGGGCGTGGGGCCTGCACCTTTTAAATGTAAATCTATGGTTTGGCCTTTTTTATTAAGAATCTGCGCAATGAGTAAGCCACGTCCGTCGCCTAGTTGACCGGCCCATTGCCCAAACTGATGGCCTGCATACACCATAGCCAAAGGCGGGAATTCCGAGAAGGTACGCTGACCACTGCAAATTTCAACCCAAGCCTGTTTTTCTTCATCTGTCCATTGTAACTCTTCGGCTAAAGCTAAATTAAAGTGTCCAGCCTTTGCACCGCGAAGCGGAGAGGGTTGCTGGATATGAAAAAGCTTAGGATTGAGCGATGAATAAAGCGGATTAAATTGCATAGGCTGGACTAAATATTTGAGGCAAAATTCACTATACCATAGTTAAAAACAAGCCAAAAAAATAGCACCTGCAAAGTATGGCTCTACAGGTGCTATTTCGGGATAAACACGTATTAGTCTGGTACGACGTTTGTGTTCTTTTTAATGTTACGCATTAAAGTTTCTAAACACTCACGGTGATGACTCAAACGATGTTCAAGCAATTGGAAATCAACTTTTAACTTGTGATCCATTTTGTGAATCTTTTCAGCCATTGCTGCTTTCTTTGCTTGTAACTCTTGTTCTTTGAGTTTCGCCCAGTCATTTAAAGTATGTGTAAATGCTTCATACTCTTGAGCAATACGTTGCTTCATTTGACTAATGTCGGCATTTACATCATGACCATAAATAGCCAAGTCTTGTTCAGCATATTTAAACTTCATTGCCAATTCTGCTTTTTTAATATTAAAGCTTGGAATACGACGTAGGTTCTTTGCTAAACCAATCTTAGAGCATGTCCAGATTAGCCATTTTGTTGGATCATATTGCCACCATTTCACACCATTACGATAGTCGTACTGGAAAATATGGTGATAGTTGTGGTAACCCTCACCCCAAGTTGCAATCGCTAACCAGAAGTTATCGCGTGCTGAGTTTTCATCGGTATAAGGGCGTTTACCGAACATGTGGCAAAGTGAGTTGATGAAGAATGTAACTTGATGGCTAATGATTAAACGTAATAGACCACCAAGAAGTACAACACCCCATAAATCGCCAGTTGCCCAGCCAACCAAACCTAAAATACCAACGTGAACCGCTACGACCATCAAGGCGTAGTATTTATGTTGGAACATCACCAGTTTGTCATTGAGTAAGTCTGGTGCATTTTTAAAATCTGGTTCAGATGGAGAATGATCGCGGATCATCCAACCCATATGGGCATACCAAAAGCCACGTTCAATTGAATATGGATCTTCATCTACATCGTCGACATGACGGTGATGGGTACGGTGACCAGATGCCCAAAACAGAATACTGTTTTGTACAGCAAATGTGCCGCCAATCATTAAAAGAATTTTAAGTGGTAACGACGCTTCATAAGCACGATGTGCCCAAAGACGATGGTAACCAGCAGTAATCCCCATGCTACTTAAAGCTAAAAGAAAAAATAAGCTTACCCATGCGCTTACACTAAAATCATAATAATACGCATAAATCGGGATTATGATTGCAGCAAGAATTGGTAAACCAATTAAGGTAATGCTAGCGGTCCAGTTAATTGGGGCCTTGAGTGGGGCGGAAGTCATATCCGGCAGCGCTCCTAGAAACCTTGTCATACAAGGTAAAAAGACAAATCGACATAGCAAAACCAATCTTCAAGATATATTGCTATTTTGCACATCATATTAGCACGTGCTTAGTGAGAATCACTAGCATTATTGTACAGATGTATTGAAAGAACCGTAACAGAATTAAACCATGCCTGACAACATTTCAGATAGGAGAAGTTGTGTAATGAAAATACAGCGATTGAGAAAAAAGAATAGCATTGATATTGCAAGGAAATTGCCATTGAAATGTCTTTTCATCGCAATCAGCCTTGTATTGGCAGCATGTCAAAGCACGCCGCAACAAAATAATCACAAAGGCCAAGTAAAACCAACACATCGTGTACAAACGCCAGTTGTGAAAAAGAAAGTAAGTCCTGATGGTATTCAAGATATAGATTGGCAAATTACCCAGATAAATGGTCATAAGGCAAAATTCTTTAACCAGTGGCCGACTCTTTCATTGAACTCTACAGTCAAAACAGTAACTGGTCATACAGGATGTAATCGTGTTTTTGGTCGATACACTTTTGATTTCAGCCAAAAGAAACTTGATATGGAAGTTAACGCAGGTCATTCGAGTTGTGATGGCGCGTTGGCTCAAGAAGCAGAATTGGTCGATTCTTTACAACGTATTAAACGCTTCCAGTTGGTAGGTAATACCTTATATCTACTTGATCAAAGCGGTCAGCGTTTGATTCAGGCCGAGAAAAAATAAAAGGTGGTCAATACCACCTTTTTTATATTTAAAGAGCTTCAAGCATTGTGGTTGGAATATCTGTAATTAAGCCCTGAATATCTAAATCCCGTAGTCTTTCTGCTCTTTCTACATCGTTCACTGTCCAGACACTAATGTTCAAACCAGCTTGATGCGACAATTGAATCATTTCATCTGTTGCAAGTTGATCATGCCAGCCAATATGACAGCACCCATATTGATGAGCAAGTTCAATCGCCGTTGCTCCAACCGGAAGTTCAACTAATAATCCGCGTTTAAATTGAGAGTTGATATCACGTAAAGCGGTTAGAATTTGAAGATCAAAACTTGTGATGGTCACGACTTTCTCGAAACCTTGTAACTCAGTCTCAAGCTTTTGAATTAACTTTTCTGCTAATGCCATATCTCTTACAGCTTTAACTTCAACTTCAATATGATCAAAGTTATCAAGTAAATTTAAAACGCCTGTAAGAGTAGGGGTTGGTTCAGAGGTTGGCCAGTTAGGCCAATTTTGACGATGATCAAATGATAATGCTTGAGCCAATGTTGATTGCTCTACAATTTGGTCGACACCTGCCGTGCGCAAAAAATTATCATCATGAATGACGACCAACTCTTGATCTTGCAGCTGACGAATATCAAATTCGACACCACGAATACCTAAATTTTTAATGTGCTGAAAACCACCTAATGTATTTTCAGGAGCTTCTCGGCGTGCACCACGATGACCAATAATGCGCATAGATTTCTATTGTCCGTTCTTTTTGATAATGATCTCTTTAAACGTAGAGATCATTCTTAACTTAATCTATTTTTAAATCATCTCATTAATATTTTTTTGCCAAAGGACTTCTTGTCCGCCTTCAGCACGCTGTAAAGCACGCGATGCGACAAATAACCAGTCAGATAGACGATTTAAAAGTTGAAGGGCAGTGGCTTGAATATTTTGATCGCGAGTTTGTACTGACATGAGCGATCGCTCTGCACGACGACAAACGGCACGGGCTTGATGGGCATAACTGCAAGATAAAGAACCAGATGGCAGAATAAATTCTTTTAGCATAGGCAAATCTTCATTCATACGGTCAATTTCTTTTTCAAGAAATTCAATACAAACGGGCTGAAGCAAATTGTAATTTGGAATACAAACTTCGCCGCCTAAGTCAAAAAGCCAGTGTTGAATCAGACTCAAGCTTTTGTCCCAATCAGCTTTATTAGCCACTTGGCTATCTGTGATTTGAGCACGAAGTACCCCAATAATGGCGTTTAGTTCATCAACATCACCAAGTGCCGCAATTCTTAGATCATCTTTAGCAACACGAGAGCCATCGCCTAAACCTGTGGTACCTGAATCGCCTGTGCGTGTATAGATTTTGCTTAAACGGTGTCCCATGATAGATATCCTGAACATAAAAAAGGGGATAATGTCGGTCAGAACATTACCCCGAAACTGGAGTTAAGAAAATATTTTTATAATCAGATTGAGAAATTAATAACGGAAAGTTACGCCAACAGAAGCTTGGCGGCCACCGTTGATATACCAGTATTCCGGAGAGAATGAAGATTGAGCATTATATGCAGTGTTATAACGTACATCACCAATATTCTGGATGTTCGTAAATAACTTTATATTTGGATTCATATTCCAAAAAGCATTTAAATCAACAGTTGCATAGCCTGGAACTTTAACTGAGTTTTCAATATTTTGTGCGTTTGCTTTAGAGCGAGAGACTAGAGAAGCATTCACCCCATAAATACCATCATCATAGCCTGCAGTTAAAGTATATGTTTGACGGGGACGATAAGGGACATCTATGTCTTTATCTTTATCTCTAGCTTCTACATAAGCGTATTCAGCATTAACAAAGATATTATCCTTAGACCACTTTAGACCTATTTCACCACCTTTCATATCAGCTTTATTTAAGTTGATATATGTTGTTCTACCATTTATAGCACCATAACTAATTAAATTTTTAACATCTGTATAGTAGCCAGAAAGATAGGCAGAAATACCATAATTAAATTTCTGATCTATACCAATTTCATATGACTTGCTTTCTTCAGGTTTTAGATCAGGGTTACTATAAAAATCATAGCCGTAAGAGCCATATAGATGTTCAAGGGTCGGTGCTTTGAATGCAGTACCAATGTTAGTGTAGATACTTGTTAGAGGAGAGATTTGATAACGAATTGCAGCTTGTCCAACTGTATGTGTACCAAACCAATCATTATCTTCAACTCGGACACCAACCTGAGTATGAATACCATTATCGTTATATTGATGTTGTAAATAATAACCTGTAGAGCTGATATCTCTTACAGCTTCAGGAGATGAGCTAGCATCATATTTTGATCGATTGTATGTAACACCCGCTAAAATATTCTGATTTGGTACAAAATTCCATTTGGCATTTATGTCCCCTTCATCAGAGGTTGTATTAAAGTGGCTTTGATAAATTATTTGTTCGATTTTATCAAGATAGTGAGAATAACGTGCATTTAAGACTAAATCAGAAGAAGCCTTATAACTAGCCAGCCAATTTACTAGACGATTTTCAAAATTACGTTTTGCATTGTTCGTTGAATAGTTCGTAGTATAGTTATTCGTACCTTGATTTTGGTCAATTGCTAAGCTTGTGTTAATTACATCATTACTATAACCAATTTTTGCATTATATCCTTTTTGGTCAAATGCTGCTTTTTCACTTTTATCTTGTATATTGATAATACTAGTACCATCAGTTTCCATCCGTTGACCACCGATACTTGCATAAAAACCACTGTCATCTACATAATCGGCATTTACAAGTGTTTTATAAGTACGGTTTTCACCATACACACCTGTTAAACTTGCTCCAGATTTTGTTGGATTATTGGAAATTAATTGTACTACGCCACTAATAGCATCTGAACCATATTGAACAGATGCTGGGCCTTTTAAAATTTCGATTTGGTCTACATCTGATAGGTTAATAAATTCAGGTGAAACAGGGCCTAAGCCATTTTGAGTATTTAAGCGAGCGCCATTTTTTAATAATAATGTTGAGCCCGTTTGTCCACCGCGTAAAGATAGGTCTGTGAGCTGACCAACGCCACCAGATTGCTTTATATAAATAGATGCATCTTTTTGTAATACATCAGATAAATTTAAAACAGGATTTTTTTCAATTTCTTCTTTAGAAATTACAGAAATACGCGCTGGAACTTCACTGGCTTTTTCAGCACTTTTTGAAGCAGTGATAACAATTGGGTCAAGCTGAGTTGCATTTGTTGCATCTTCAGCAAAAATAACAGGTGAACACCCCATCGCAATAGCGATAGCCCCTACCAGACGAGTAGGTTGAAAAGATTTAGACATAACATGCTCCATACATTCACCCCACGTGAATGATCGGGTAGATAGATGAAACAAGTAGGTCTCCGGACTTCAGCGCCATAATTCATTTATGGACATATTCACCTTCCCACACTACTGCAGTGGTGTAAGTCGATTTCGACTTAAAAAATATGCTTTACATTGTTACCGTTGCGGGGGCAGTGCCGGACTTTCACCAGCTTCCCTAAAGCATGAATTGCTTACACTTGCTTCCATTTGAACGCAGTATAAAGTGCCGAATTACTTCGTACAATGTCATTTAAAGCAATTCCCTGAGAACTTTTACGCAAGGGGCAAAAATTGCATTACAATGGCGCTTATTTTAAGAAATGGTTGTAGTTTAAACAGCTCATGAGCCAATCAAACCAAAAACGTACACGAGCAAAAATCTGTGGAATTACTCGCAAGCAAGATGTTCAGGCAGTAGTTGTAGCGGGAGCAGATGCGATAGGCTTTGTTTTTTTTCCTCCGAGTCCAAGAAATGTAACAGTTGAACAGGCAGAAGAATTAGCAAAACTCGTTCCGCCTTATGTACAAATGGTGGGTTTGTTTGTAAACGCGAGTGTTACTGAAATTCAGGATATACTTGATTGTGTTCCCCTAGATGTATTACAACTACATGGCGATGAAACTCCAGAACAATGTCAGGAAATAGCGCGTCATTGTAAACGTCGCTGGTATAAAGCGATTCAGGTTAAACCTGATCTGGATGTAATTGCTGAAATTCAAAAATATCAGGCAGCTGGTGCCAGTGCTGTATTGCTCGATGCATGGCATCCTGAGCTTAAAGGGGGCACAGGACATCAGTTTGACTGGTCTAAATTCCCGAAACTTGATATTCCATTAATCTTGGCAGGTGGTTTAACCCCTGACAATGTCATTGACGCTATTCATACTACCGGTGCTTTTGCAGTAGATGTGAGCGGAGGCGTAGAGTCCGCAAAAGGTATAAAAGACCAACAACTCATTGAACGATTTATGCAAGGAGTCCAACGTGGATCAGCAAAATAATGTGATTGACTATACCCAATTCCCAGATGCAAATGGGCATTTCGGTATCCATGGCGGACGTTTTGTGTCAGAAACTTTAATGGCGGCATTAGAAGATTTGGAAAATCTCTATTCCCGCATGAAAAATGATGAACAGTTTTTGGCAGAATTCGACCGTGATCTCGCCTACTATGTAGGTCGTCCTAGTCCACTTTATTATGCTGAGCGATGGTCAAAAGAGTTAGGTGGTGCGCAAATTTACCTTAAACGTGAAGACTTGAACCATACAGGCTCACACAAGGTAAACAACACGATTGGTCAGGCACTACTTGCAAAGCTTTCTGGTAAAAAACGTATTATTGCCGAAACTGGTGCAGGCCAGCATGGGGTAGCAACAGCAACAATTGCAGCACGTTTAGGTCTTGAATGTGTTGTTTATATGGGTGCTGAAGACGTTAAGCGTCAAGCGATGAACGTTTACCGTATGCGTTTGTTAGGTGCAACAGTTGTGCCTGTGCAAAGTGGCTCTAAAACATTAAAAGATGCCATGAACGAAGCGATGCGTGACTGGGTAACCAACGTTGATACAACATATTATGTCATTGGTACAGTTGCAGGTCCGCATCCTTATCCTCAACTTGTTCGTGACTTCCAATCAATTATTGGTCGTGAAGCGCGTAAACAGATTTTGGAACAAGCAGGTCGCTTACCAGATGCATTAGTTGCTTGTGTAGGTGGTGGTTCAAATGCAATGGGCTTGTTTTATCCGTTCTTAAACGATGCCAGTGTAAAAATGTATGGGGTTGAAGCTGCTGGTTTTGGTATTGAAACTGGTAAACACTCTGCGCCTTTAAATGCGGGTCATGTGGGTGTATTACATGGTAACCGTACTTATTTAATGAGTGATGAACAGGGCCAGATTATTGAGACACACAGTATCTCGGCGGGCCTTGATTATCCGGGTGTTGGTCCTGAACATAGTTTCTTGAAAGATATGAAGCGTGTAGAGTACGTGCCGATTAATGATACAGAGGCTCTTCAAGGTTTCCGTGACTTAACCAAAATCGAAGGGATTATTCCTGCGCTTGAAAGCTCGCACGCGATGGCGTATGTCTCTAAGCTTGCACCGACGATGTCTAAAGATCAGATTATTATTGCGACTGTTTCAGGCCGTGGCGATAAAGACTTAATGACAGTTGCACGCATTGATGGCGTAGAAATGGTCGAGATGTAAGAGGATACAATGCCAAGCTTGTTTATGGTGATGTTGGGCGGGCGTCATGCACGTGCTAATACAGAAGTTCATGATGTGGTCATGGCTGTAGGAGATACTTTGGAAGAAGTTTATCCTCAACTTAAACAAGCTTGGTTTGGTGAGGCTCAAGGATTACATATTGATGCTTGGGCTAAGCTCTCAGGAGTTAGTTCTCAAGGACAGAACTATCAAATTCATTTTACAGATGCTGCTCCACAACCAGATGATTTAAAGTTATATTTAATTAATCTAGGTGGATATAATGCAAGTGAATTCGGTGAACTTCATCGTTATGAGTTTGTGGTGGCACCCAACACGGTAGTTGCCAAACAATTAGGTAAACAATTTATAGATCGGCAGTGGCAAAAAGCACATACAGACCGGGTCATTGATATTGATGACTGTTTAGCGATAGATTGCGTGGCAGGCCGTTATATTCATTTAATAAAAGGCGATTTTGCTGCAACAATTTGGGAAAATACATATTTGACTGTGGGATAGGTCATTTGAAATCTAATATTCATATGGAAGTGGGTAAATGGATTTAATTCAAGAAAATGGACAGCCTCGTTATGGGCGTTTTGAATCTGTACCGTCCACCATTCATGTCCAACGTTATATTTATAAAACTCCTTATGGCAAAGTCCTAAAAGGCTGGCGCAAACAATTAAAATATAAGAAATTTAAATTTTGTGGCATTCAACATAAACATTATAGTATTGGTCTGGCAATTGCAGATATTGGCTGGGTCGGACACGGTTTTTTCTATATCTATGACCATGAAACAGGGCAAGTCATTGAGTGGAATGCTATTCAGCCGTTAGGTCACAAGACGTATCTTGATGAACAGCCTTTGTTTAATCAAAGTTATTTTTCTAAATCGCCTTATCAGTTTGATATTCAGCATGCCAATGGTGTGCGATACATTCGGGTAACTAAATATGGGGAAATTTGTCTGAGCGCCCGTATTTTCTGCGCCGGAACAGATATTTTAAGCTTGTGTACACCAACAGGTATCAATGGTTGGACCTATACCCAAAAGCAGACCACTTTGGCTGTAGAGGGAATGTTCATTAATAAGCAAAATCAAGTTGTACAATTTGATGAAAAGACATTTGCTTCACTTGATGATACTTGCGGATTTTTACGTCCTGAAACAGCTTGGTTCTGGCTCTCATGTAACTTCTGGGATGAACAGGGGCGTCGTATTGGGTTAAATCTGGCCTCTGGTGTTAATGAAAGCTTTGGTAATGAAAACTGCCTATGGATTAACGGAGTTTTATTTCCGCTCACAGACGTTTTATTTGAAAAAGTAAATGATGAACTTTGGCAAATTAGTTCTCTAAATCAAAAACTTAATCTACAAGTGCATATTGGGTGGTGCCGATATGAAAATATAAACTTAAGAATGATTGGCAGTCAGTTCAATCAATGGCAAGCTAAAATTAGCGGCACGATTGAGCATCAGCCAACAGATATAATCAATTGCAAAGAACAATACGGTTTACTAGAACAACATTATGCGAAATGGTAACAAGCAGGTTATAAACCTGCTTGCCAAAATGCTTCACCCGCTGCAATAGGGTCATTTGTTTTTTCCAAAGTTTCAATCCAAACAGGATACTGACGAATAACAGGATGCTGGCTTGGATGAAAATCTTTTTTAAACCAATCCATATATTGTTTTTTCATAGCTGTTAATGTGCCATTTTTGCCAAAGAACCAAGGTAAACCTTTAAGGTTCATCAAAAGTCTTTCTCTTGGACTGAAGCCATCACATTTCAACATGATATTGGTACGGTAAAGCGTAAAACCGAACATGAGTACGGTTGTTAAAACAAGCACAAAGCGACGTGTTGACTCTGGAACTTCTCCCACCTGTTTCATGACATCAAAGGCAACATCGCGGTGTTCCATCTCTTCAATGGCATGCCAAGCAAACAGTGCTCGAACATAAGGATAAGCGTTTTCTAAAGTTTTTTTATGGCTATAAAAGGTTTCTGCCATTAACGCTGTTAAATGTTCAGCGGCAGCGGTCATGGCAATATTATATTGTGGTGAACGTTTTGTTAGTTCAAAGCGGAAAATCTTTTTAAGGGTGGTCGTGAACTGGTCAACAGGCATGCCTTGCTCTTTCATGAGCTGATTCATTTTGTCATGTGCAATACCGTGTTGAGCTTCTTGTTTAATAAAATCCGCAACTCGTTTTTGTAGTTCAGGATCATCAATTTTATCGCGGAACATACGCACACATTCAATGAAGTAACGCTCTCCATCTGGAAAGGTTAAGCTGAGTGCATCAAACATACGAGTTAAAAAAGGGTCATTGTTAAACCAAAAGCGAGGTGCTTCGTTTAAATGAAAATCGAGATCTTTACGAACTACTGGTTCGACCTGATAAGAAACATGTGCGTTCATCTTTTATTTCTCGCAACTATAACCTTTTCATTAGTATGTCGCGAGTGGTCGGCTTTGTTTTGACAGTTATCGCCAATTTTTATACAGTTTGCGACAAAATGGCAGTAAAAAGGACGCGCCATGCAAGAATTTACTATCTCAAATGGTTACTTCTACCTTTGGAATACGTATTTAAAAGAAAAGGGAATAGATTGGCAGACACTTAATTTAAGTGAAATTCAAACACGTCAAGTCCAAAATATTTTATCTGCTTCTATAGATGCTCAATCTTCTTTAGACCTTTTTATTGAACTTTTAGAGATAACTGAAACGCGATTACATGTGACTAATTTGGCTTTAGAGATGGCAGCCTGTATTACCCCTGCCAACTTTGGGGTCTTGGGTTATATGGCGTCCAGAAGTGATACCTTAGGTCAAGTGGTGGAGTATATTGCAAAGTTTCATCGTTTGGTCATTGATGGTGCACAGGTTGTCCCTATACAAATTGAACAGGATGCCTCCAAAATTCGCCTATATTGGCCTTTGGTCGACGACAGTAATATTCTACTAAGTGAGCTGACCTTGGCCGCAATGGTACAGCTTGCTAAACAGATCGCCCCTTTACATGAGTTTCTTTTACAGCATGTAGAGTTCGTACACCGAGCGCGTGGAGCAGTGGTTCACTATCAACGTTTCTTTCAGTGCAAATTATCATTTGAGCGGCCTTACTATGCATTAACTTTTGCAAGTGAAAGTTTAAATGTTCGCCCTCAACATGCAGACCCAACTTTGGTGCAACTTTTGGTGAAACAAGCTGAAGAAGCTTTAGTTCAGCGGAAAATACATGCCGATTTAGTTCAGCAAATACATTGGATCGTACAGGAATACTTTAAGCATAAGCAGCAAGCGCCCAAAATAGAAGATATTGCCATCGAGCTGAATGTTTCTGTTAGAAGCTTGCAGCGCCAATTACAGGCATTAAACACTTCATTTAAATTAATTTTAGATGCTGAGCGTATGAAACGCTGCGAGATATTGTTAAGACAAAATGAAAGTCTGACTGCAATTGCCGACCAGTTAGGTTATTCGGATCAGTCTGCACTAGCAAGAGCATATAAAAATTTAACAGGGCAAACATTATTAACTCGAAAAAAGCAATTACAGCTCATCCAGAAAAATGCAACGAAATAGAATTTTAGATGCTTTTTTGCTCAATTTGTAAATCAATAATGGCCCAAAAATAGGAAGCTTTGATCATTGAGAAAAGTTTCAAAATATTGATAAATGTACGCCATGGGTTGTATGAATCATACAATCGAATATCGCCATAACGTTAGACCTGTTCAATGAACAAAAAATAGCGTTAAAATGCGGTGTTCTTGTATTTCTACAAACAACTCCTCAATTTTAAATAATTCAAGGAAAGCACAACCCTATGTCACGTCTTGCCACCCGTTTTGAAAAGCTGCAGTCCCAACAACGTAAAGCGCTTGTATCTTATGTCATGGCGGGTGATCCACAGCCACAAGTAACGGTGCCGTTACTTCATAAAATGGTTGCGGCAGGAGTAGACGTCATTGAGCTTGGTTTACCATTTTCAGACCCGATGGCTGATGGTCCGGTAATTGCACTTGCTGCTGAACGCGCACTTGCGGCTGGGACGAACACCTTAGATGCGCTGAACATGGTAAAAGAGTTTCGTGAGCAGGATCAGGAAACACCTGTAGTTTTAATGGGTTATCTTAATCCTGTTGAAGTGATTGGTTACGAGAAGTTTGTTTCTTATGCGAAACAATGTGGTGTAGATGGCTTATTACTTGTGGACTTACCACCGGAAGAGTCAAAAGAATTTGGTGCAATCTTGAAACAACATGATATGGACCAGATTTTCTTACTTGCACCAACTTCAACTGATCAACGTATTCAACACGTAGCGAATCAGGCAAGCGGGTTTATCTACTATGTTTCACTCAAAGGTGTAACAGGTGCAGCGACTTTGGATACTTCTGAAGCGGCTGCACGTATTGAAAAAATCAAAGGTATGACTAACGTTCCAGTTGGCGTTGGTTTCGGAATTAGTGATGCTGCTTCAGCGAAAGCCATGGGTAGTGTTGCAGATGCCGTGATTGTAGGTAGTGCTTTCGTTAAATCTTTTGCAACGTTGGCAGCTGATGAAGCTGTTGAACAGACGGTGAATAAAGTCAAGGAGCTTCGAGCAGCGCTCGATGAGTTAGTATGAATCAAGAAGTGAAATCAGGGAAAGTTCTTAGCCCTTCGACGCCATGGACACAGCGTCCAGTTCCAGGTATTGAAGTTGCAGATGAGCAACAGACTCTCAAAGCAACATTTACTGAGCCAACTATTGAGTGCCCTGAATGTCATGCTTTAGTGACACGTACAGCAATATCTTTTAATGCGTATGTATGTCCACAGTGTGACGAACACTTACGAATGAAAGCTCGCGATCGCTTAAACTGGTTCTTCGACAATGTTGTGGCTGAATTAGGTCAAGAGTTTAGCGCGAAAGACCCATTAAAGTTTGTTGATAGCAAACCATATCCAGACCGTATGCGTGAAGCGCAAACTAAAACTGGTGAAACGGAAGCTTTAATTGCCATGCAAGGTAACTTAAATGGCGTAGATATGATTGCATGTGCTTTTGAGTTTGACTTTATGGGCGGCTCAATGGGTACTGTAGTAGGTGACCGTTTTGTTAAGGCAGCTGAACTTGCAATTGAAAAACGTCAGCCATTAATCTGCTTTGCAGCTTCTGGTGGTGCACGTATGCAAGAAGGTATGTTGTCACTTATGCAAATGGCGCGTACTTCTGCTGCAATTCAAAAATTAAAAGATGCAGGCTTACCTTATATCGTGGTGTTAACACATCCGGTATATGGCGGTGTAACAGCTTCTTTAGCAATGTTGGGTGATATCCATATTGCAGAACCTAAAGCAATGATTGGCTTTGCCGGTAAACGTGTGATTGAACAAACTGTACGTGAAACACTAGAAGAGCCGTTCCAGCGTGCAGAATATCTGCTTGATCATGGTGTGGTCGATCAGATTGTTCATCGTCATGCTTTACGTGATACTGTATCTCGTCTTGTATCAAAATTGATGAACTTACCTTGAAACAACAAGCTCCACTTTCAACAGACTCTTTAGATACATGGCTCAATTATTGGAGCCATGTTCACGTTACAGGGATCGATCTTGGTCTGGAACGTGTTATTCCCGTAGCAGAAAAATTAGGCATGACTAAACCCAATGCCAAAGTTTTTACTGTTGCTGGAACAAACGGGAAAGGTTCAACCACAACAACGCTTGCGTCTATATTAAAAGCACAAGGGTACAAAGTTGGGTTGTATCAATCACCGCATATCTATCGTTTTAACGAGCGAGTCAAATTAGGTGGAGTTGAAGTTGATGACCAAAGCCTGATTGATGCTTTTGTACAAGTTGATCAGGCTCGTCGCGAGTGTGATTTAAGCCTATCTTTTTTTGAAGCAACCACTTTGGCTGCTTTTGTTATTTTTAAACAGCAACAATGCGATGTATGGGTTCTTGAAGTCGGTTTAGGTGGGCGTCTTGATGTTGTCAACGTAATTGACCCTAATATCGCCGTGATTACCAATATTGGCCTCGACCATACAGATTGGTTAGGCGATACCATCGAAAAAATTGCTTTTGAAAAAGCAGGTATTATCCGACCTCATATTCCTGTTATTTTTGCAGGTGAGCAATCTTTGCCTCAAGCGATTCAAGATAAGGCAAATAGCTCACAAGCCACGCTATACGCGATTAATAGAGATTATTTTTATAAACTCGCCGATGATGGAAAACATTGGTATTTTGCAAGTGAAGGAACCACTTTAAGGTTGCCGCTTGGTACACTTGCAATCGAGAATATTGCAGGAGCAGTTGCGGCCGTATTAAATAGCGGACTTGAAATCTCGCAACTAGCGCTAGAGGAGGGCATTACAAATGCCCGCTTGGCTGGACGCTTCGAAGTGCGCGAAGTTAATGGAAAAACCATTATTTTTGATGCCGGACACAATCCTCATGGTGTTGAATTTTTGTTAAAGCAATTGCGAAATTTCTTAGAATACAATAAACAGTACACAGAAGTTGTCGCAGTATTTTCAATGCTGGCAGATAAAGATATAAAATCAGTAGTCGATTTGTTGAAACCTACTGTTTTACATTGGAAAATTGCTGAGTTGAATGTGCCGCGTGCTGCACCGATTCAGCAATTGAATGACGCCCTGCAAGGCCAGACAATACAACAATTTGGCAATATCAAAGAGGCTTTTAAATCAGCGCTTGAGCAAACAAATAACAATCAGCTGATTTTAGCCTGTGGTTCGTTTCATACTTTAGAAGCGATTTGGGAGTATTTGGAAGAATGTCAATGAATAACAAACAACGCTGGATGGGTGGCGTTGTTTTATTAGGTGGTGGTGTTTTATTGGCAGCATTACTTCTAAAAGGAAATGAAGAAATAAAACAGGTAGATGTTCAACCCCAAACGTCAACATCACCGAAATTACAAGCTAAACCAAAGCAATCAGCACAAGAAGGGCAGATGGTACAGCTACAGCCACTTGCAGTTGATGTTGAAACAGAAAAACGTCTTCTTGAAGAACAGCGCCGTTCTCGTGAAAAAGCTGTAGCAGAACAAGAGGCTCGTGCTGCCGAATTCTTGGCAATGCAACAACAAGCAGAAGCGGATGCAGCTCGTAAAGCTGCTGCTGAATATGCCGCGATTAATGCTCGCCGAGCTGCTGCACAAGAAAGTTCCGATAATATTCCTCCTGAAGTCGCGGGTAGTGAGAATAAGGCAAAAGGACAGCAAACTGATACAAAAAAGTCAGTAGATCTGGCTAAAGCGGATGCAGATAAAAAAGCTGCTGAAGCGAAACGCTTAGCTGAGGCGGATAAGAAAGCGGCTGAGGCAAAACGTCAGGCAGAAGCAGACAAGAAAGCAGCAGAGGCTAAACGCCAAGCAGAAGCAGATAAGAAAGCAGCTGAGGCAAAACGTCAGGCAGAAGCGGATAAGAAAGCAGCAGAGGCGAAGCGCCAAGCAGAAGCGGACAAAAAGGCTGCTGAAGCTAAACGTCAAGCAGAAGCAGATAAGAAAGCAGCTGAAGCGAAACGTAAGGCAGAGGCCGAGAAAAAAGCTGAAGCAGAGAAAGCACGTGAGTTGCTTGAAAATGGTGATAAAAAATGGATGGTACAGGTTGCATTGGCTGCTAACCAAGCAAATGCAGATGCTGTAGTCTCTAAATTACGTGCAAAAGGCTATAAGGTCACGACGAGTCCAACCAGTAAAGGTATCCGTATTATGGTTGGTCCTGCAAAAGATAGAGATACGGCAGATACTACACGTAAGAAAATTACTTCTGACGCCAGTTTAAATATGAAGTCAGCTTGGGTGATTGACTGGGTGCCTTTAGATCAGCGTAAGTCAGATTAATTTTATTCTGAAATCTAATTAAGATGGATTCGACAGTTGCTGTTGAATCCATTTTACATTTTCAGGGGTAAATAAACGGTCAATATTCTTCCAAATAATATGATAACCATAACCCCCTTGTTTCATTTCTTTCACTGCATCATCAATTGCCCAGTTTTCAAAAATAATTCGATACATGGCGACGCTGGCCCCTGTACGGTCTGAACCATGATAGCAATGTAGTAAAACACGTTGATTATTTTGCTTGGCAAGTTGGATTTGCTGCATAACTTCTAATAAATCTTGTCGATCAATTGCCCATGTATTAATCGGAATATGAACAAGATTAAAGTTTTCATTTTTAAAGACTAAATCATCTGATGCTTTGGCTCTTAAGTTAATAATAGTCCCAATTTGATGGTGTTTTAATTCGGGAATCATTGCTGCATCGGGCTGTTCACTCCGGAAAACATCATTGCTAATTTGATAAAAATTATGAGTTTGAGAAACTAAGGTTCCCCAATCGTGAGGTCTGTGCTCATGGGCAATACTTTCGTGTTGCATACACCCTTGAAGGCTTAAACAGACCGCAAATGCAATGAGCGAAAATTTTTTCATGTTTGGTACCGCCGAAGCTCATGGGGGTCATGTGCACAAATGATCTCAATCGTTGGCTCATGTTGAGCCAGATGCTGTAATTTTTTTAGGTTAATAAGACGCTTTTCATTATCTTCTGCAAATGTCTTTTCTAGAAGGCTAAGAGATCTTAATTTATTTGCTGGATTTAGCTCTAGGTGTGAGTAGTAAGCATCTCCACAAAATAATAACCATTGATTTTGTTGTTTTATCGCAATACCACAATGTCCAGCAGAATGGCCCAATAATGGCACCATTAAAATTTCATCTTGAAATAGGGGGAAACCTTTTACTTTTTCAAGGTTAAACCATTTTTCACCTTGTTGATACTCAACAAAGTTCCAGTACCGATGTTGTTTATATTGATTAGTTCTATAACGAAGCTTACCTTTAAAATTAGGTAGTTGCGCAGCATTGTATTCAGTAGCTAGCACATGGACAGTGGCGTGAGGAAAGTCTGAAATTCCGCCTGCATGGTCAAAGTCGAGGTGAGTCACAAAAATGTGCTGCACATCTTTAGGATGGAAACCCAGTTTCTGAATTTGTTGGATAGCACTGAACTCAAGATTCGGTTCAATTTTCCCCAACCGTTTGACTAAAGAACCAAGGCGCTGTTGCATGTGTAGATAATCTTGTAGGCCAAATCCGGTATCAATCAGTACAAGGCCTCGATCAGTTTCTACCAAAAGACAATGACAAACAATTTCAGCTTTCCAGCCTTTCTGCCCAAATAAAGGTGCACATACAGGGCACATACTGCCGCATTTTAAATGATGAATTTTATGGATCATGATTTTTGTTTTTTGCACAAACTCTTGGGAAGTTATAACTGATCTCAACAGTAAAAACCATGTGTATTCATTAATGTAAAAAAAAGCCATCGGGTGAGATGGCTTTTGAGATGGAAATATTTGTTTATTTACGTGAACTGGCTGATTTAGAATTTTTTTAATATTTGCCTACGCACTTTGCTTGTCTTGCAGGGGACCTTTCAGACGCTTGCCTACGCACTGCGTTTGTCTTGCGCTTCGATTAAAGCCTTGTTAAAGGCTTTAATCTTGCTCAGGCTGTGGCGTAAGGCGTAAATAAGGTTTCACCGCAGTATAACCTTTAGGGAAGCGTTGTTTAATTTCCTCTTCATCTTTTAAAGAAGGGACAATGACCACATCTTCACCTTGTTGCCAGTTTGCTGGTGTAGCCACTTTATGCTTATCGGTTAATTGTAATGAGTCAACAACACGTAAGACTTCATTAAAATTACGACCAGTCGAAGCAGGGTAGGTGATGATTAAACGAACTTTTTTATTTGGGTCAATAATCACTAAAGAACGAACAGTAAGGGTTTCACTGGCATTGGGATGAATAAAACCGTATAGCTCAGATACTTTGCGGTCTTTGTCAGCAATAATTGGAAAATTGACTGTTGTATTTTGAGTTTCATTAATGTCATTAATCCAGCCTTTGTGCGACTCAACATCATCTACAGATAAAGCAATTGCTTTAACATTACGTTTTTCAAATTCATCTTTTAGTTTTGCTGTATAACCCAATTCAGTTGTACATACTGGCGTATAGTCGGCTGGGTGTGAAAATAAAATGCCCCAACTATCACCTAGAAAATCATAAAAATTAATAGTGCCTTCGCTTGATTCTTGTTGAAAATCAGGGGCTGTGTCGCCTAATCGTAATGTCATGATAAATCCTCAATTGCTTAAAATTTGTTATATGTTGAAATGACTATGCCGCAATTTATTTATTATTAAAATTATTGTTTTTATATTTTATTATGAACTTTTTATATAAGTGTAAATATATATGACCAAAACATATGAATTTATGGGCTGAATCAATGTAACTTTAAGATAAATTTGCTAAATTAGATTTCTCGGAAGTTGTGCTCAATAGATGAGCATTAATGTCGAGTTTTTAGGTGCCAGATGCTTTAAAGGGGCTTAGAAAATGGGTAAAACCATTTGTCTAATGATCAGATTTTTTTTATGGGTTTTGTGCAAACCCCTTGTACTTCAAATTTCTGACACCATAATAAACGACTGAGAAAAAATTTATTCATTTGACCAAGCAAGATTTAGAGAGTTTATCCATGTTGGCAAGTCTGATCGGAGGTATCTTCGGTACAAAAAATGAGCGTGAACTCAAACGCATGCGCAAAATTGTTGAGCAAATCAATGCGCTCGAGCCGACGATATCAGCTTTAAGCGATGCAGACTTATCTGCAAAAACTCCAGAATTCAAACAACGTTATAACAATGGCGAAAGTTTAGATAAGTTACTCCCTGAGGCGTTTGCAGTTTGTCGTGAGGCAGCAAAACGTGTAATGGGCATGCGCCACTACGATGTCCAGTTAATTGGTGGTATTACCTTACATGAAGGCAAAATTGCCGAAATGCGTACCGGTGAAGGTAAAACCCTTATGGGTACTTTAGCGTGTTACTTAAATGCATTAAGTGGTGAAGGCGTTCATGTCATTACTGTAAACGATTATTTGGCACAACGTGATGCTGAGTTAAACCGCCCTTTATTTGAATTTTTAGGTCTAAGCATTGGTACAATTTATTCAATGCAAGAACCAGCAGAAAAAGCAGCTGCTTATCTAGCTGATATTACCTATGGTACCAATAACGAATTTGGTTTTGACTACTTGCGTGACAACATGGTGTTTTCTTTAGCAGAGAAGAAACAACGTGGTTTGCACTATGCCATTATCGATGAAGTCGACTCAATCTTGATTGATGAGGCGCGTACGCCATTAATTATTTCTGGTCAAAGTGAAGATTCTTCACACCTCTATACTGCCATCAATACTATTCCACCAAAATTACGCCCGCAAAAAGAAGAAAAAGTTGCCGATGGCGGACATTTCTGGATTGATGAAAAGCAGCGTTCAGTCGAAATGACTGAAATTGGTTATGAAACTGTAGAACAAGAACTTATTCAAATGGGTTTGTTAGCGGAAGGCGAAAGCTTATATTCAGCTACAAATCTAAACCTCGTTCACCATGTTTCTGCGGCTATTCGTGCGCACTTCCTATTCCAACGCGACGTTCACTATATTATTCATGACGGTGAAGTCGTTATTGTTGATGAGCATACTGGCCGTACCATGCCGGGCCGTCGTTGGTCAGAAGGCTTACACCAAGCAGTTGAAGCGAAAGAAGGTTTGGCTATTCAACCTGAAAACCAGACTTTAGCAACAACTACTTTCCAGAACTATTTCCGTCTTTATAAAAAGCTTTCAGGTATGACAGGTACTGCCGATACTGAAGCTGCGGAAATGAAAGAAATTTATGGTCTGGACGTCGTTATTATTCCGACACACCGACCTATGATTCGTAATGACCAGAACGATTTAATCTACTTAAACCGTAATGGTAAATATAACGCGATTATTCAAGAAATTATGAATATTCGTCAGCAGGGTGTTGCACCAATCCTTATTGGTACGGCAACGATTGAAGCCAGTGAAATTCTATCGTCTAAATTGAAGCAAGCTGGTATTCATCATGAAGTTTTGAACGCAAAACAACATGAGCGTGAAGCAGACATTATTGCTCAGGCAGGTAGCCCGAATGCAGTAACAATCGCAACAAACATGGCCGGTCGTGGTACAGATATTATCCTAGGGGGTAACTGGAAAGCGAAACTTGCCAAACTTGAAAATCCTACCCCTGAAGATGAAGCGCGTCTAAAAGCGCAATGGGAACAGGACCATGAAGATGTATTGCAAGCAGGTGGCTTACACATTATTGGTTCTGAACGCCATGAATCACGCCGTATTGACAACCAGTTACGTGGTCGTGCGGGCCGTCAGGGTGACCCTGGTGTTTCTCGTTTCTATTTATCTCTTGAAGATGACCTCATGCGTATTTTCGCAGGCGATCGTGTCGTTGCCATGATGCGTGCAATGGGGCTTAAAGAAGATGAAGCGATTGAACACAAAATGGTAAGCCGTTCTATCGAAAACGCGCAGCGTAAAGTTGAAGCACGTAACTTCGATATTCGTAAAAACTTACTTAAATATGATGATGTGAATAATGAACAACGTAAGATCATTTATTCACAACGCGACGAAATCTTAGCTGAAAATACTTTACAAGAATACGTTGAAGAAATGCATCGTGAAGTAATGCAGGCGATGATTGCTAACTTTATTCCACCAGAGTCAATCCATGACCAATGGGATGTGGAAGGCTTAGAAAATGCTTTACGTATTGATTTGGGTATTGAGCTACCAGTTCAAGAATGGCTAGAACAAGATCGACGTCTTGATGAAGAAGGCTTGGTTGAACGCATCAGTGATGAAGTAATTGCGCGTTATCGTCAGCGCCGTGCACAAATGGGTGATGAATCGGCAGCAATGCTTGAGCGTCATTTCGTTTTAAATTCTCTTGATCGCCATTGGAAAGATCATTTGGCTGCAATGGATTATTTGCGTCAAGGTATCCACTTACGTGGCTATGCGCAAAAAAATCCTGAGCAGGAATATAAGAAAGAAGCATTTAACTTATTCGTGAACATGCTGGGTGTAATTAAAACTGATGTTGTAACTGATCTGTCTCGCGTACATATCCCAACACCAGAAGAGCTTGCAGAAATGGAAGCTCAACAGCAGCAACAAGCAGAAGCAATGAAGCTTTCTTTTGAACATGATGATGTGGATGGATTAACAGGTGAAGTGACCGCTTCTCAAGAAGCACTTAATGATTCAGCTACTGAACAACAAACGTTCCCTGTACCTGAAAGTCGTAATGCTCCATGTCCATGTGGTTCTGGTTTGAAATATAAACAGTGTCACGGCAAAATTTAATTTGTGTTATAAAAAAAAGCAGAACGTTTGTTCTGCTTTTTTTTCGTTTGTAGTAAGCCTGTGAATAATGTTTGCAGTTTTAAGCATTAAATGCTATTTACTTCTCATCCAGAGTGTATGTTGGAAAGACAATGAAAAAAGTATTACAACCTTTATTTTTAACTGTTCTTGCTGTGCCAAGTTTTGTTTTCGCAGCAGAAACAGCTTCAGCCCCTCAAACCACAACGGTTGATAAAGTACTTGCGGCAAAAGGCCCAACTTCGGCTCAGGCTGTAGTGAAACAAGAAAATACGACGGTGATTAGCCCTCGTACAGGTATTCGTTACACATTGGGTAATACGGGTAATCGCCCAATCATTTTACAAACTGCTGCGATCGCTCCAGCAAACTCTGCAAATATTAACCGTATTGTTGCAAGTAACCCAGCTCTATCTCCAAAGAGCCAAGAAAAAGCAAAAGTTGCATTAATTGGTGAAGCTGCTGTTGCTGGTGCGGCAGCAGTTGCAGCGAGTAATGTAACTGCTCCGGCTGTACCAAACAGTGTTACACCTGCAAATCCTGCATCATTGAACTAAGTTCTATATAAAAAAGCCGGTCAATTTTGAACCGGCTTTTTTATATCAGGGTGTTTGAAAATATTTAAATCTGATTATTTACATCTACATTTTTTGTTTCGCGTATTAATAAAAACGCAATTAATGATAAAAGTGATGCTGCTGTAAGATAATAACCAACTGCATATAAACCATATGTTTCAGCAAGTTTAGTTGCAATAAGCGGTGCAAAAGAAGCACCAAAAATACCAGCCAAGTTAAACGTTAAAGCTGAACCCGTATAACGTACTGAGGTTGGGAAAATTTCTGAAAGGACAGTACCAATTGGACCATAGGTCAAGCCCATAATTGATAAGCCAGTACACAAGAACAAAAACACAATGAGTGTGTTTCCAGACTCTAACATACTAGAGAAAAACAGTCCGAAAATTGCAGCAGCAATACATACACCAATAGAAGTAGCTTTACGGCCAAATTTTTCTGCAAAAATGGCAGAAAGAGGGATAAAGGCTGCAAAGCAAAGGGTTGCAAACAATTGAAGTTCTAAGAACTCACCACGCGCATAGCCTAGTTTGGTTGTTCCCCAGTTAAGTGCGAATACTGTAGTTAAATAAAACACAACGAAGGTACAGATTGCTGCAATTGTACCGAGAATAAGTTTGCCCGTGTGTTTTGTCACCACTTCTTTAAATGGAATATTAACTTCTTTTTGCTTATCTAAAACCTTCTGGAAAGCAGGGGTCTCATGAAGTTTTAAACGGATGTATAAGCCAACAATAACCAAGACAGCACTTGCAATAAAAGGAATACGCCAGCCCCATTGCATGAATGCTTGCTCAGGAATAGCAGCACTTAGAAGTAAAAATGAACCAGTTGCTAAAATAAAACCGATAGGTGCGCCAAGTTGAGGGAACATGCCATACCATGCACGTTTGCCTTCAGGTGCATTTTCTGTAGCAAGTAAAACAGCACCACTCCATTCACCACCTAAGCCTAAGCCTTGTCCTAAACGACATAAGGCGAGCAATAACGGTGCGACAATTCCAATCTGAGCATAGGTTGGTAATAAGCCAATACATACAGTTGAGATACCCATAGTGAGTAATGCTGCCACCAATGTTGCTTTACGACCTATACGATCTCCTAAATGCCCAAATAGTGCTGCACCGATAGGACGGGCAATAAAGGCGATTGCAAAAGTTGCAAGTGATTGTAAGACTGCGGCACTACCACTACTGGCAGGGAAAAATAGATGTGGAAAAATGATAACGGCAGCAGTTGCATAGATATAAAAGTCGAAGAACTCAATGGTTGTACCGACTAAACTTGCAAACAAAACCCGTGTTTTCGAATTGGTGGCTACTACAGGAGCAGCAGTCGCAGAGGTTGACTCCATATAAGTCCTTATATCAGTTAAAATTTATTTTTAATTTACTATTCTCTTTAAAGGCATATTTTTCTTAAAAGAATAGCGTGAAAGAACATCATCCATGACTCTTTCAGGATCACTGAATATGAGTGAAAAATGGACTAAACAACGTACCAATAGATAGCAAGAAAGTGTGCACCTGCACCTAAAAGCACAAAAATATGCCATATCGCATGGGTATATCTTACCTTTTTTAACGCGTAAAACAATGCTCCAACGGTGTAAGCTAAACCTCCAGTAATCAATAACATCAAAGTATCTTTGCTTAAATAAGTTCGCATATCATCCATTACAAAAACGGCAAGCCAACCCATAAGAACATAAGCAAGTAGCGAAATTTTCTGAAAACGGTGAATAAAAACTAACTTGAAAAGTGTACCAATTGCAGCAATGCTCCAGAGCGCAATAAGTAAAATATGAGCTTTTTGTGTAGGTATAGCAATGCTTAAGAACGGGGTATATGTTCCAGCAATTAAATAATAAATAGCCGTGTGATCGAGTTTTTTATACCAGTAACGTAAATTTTGTGTTTGTGCAAAATGATAGAGAGTCGAACTAGTAAACACGAGAATTAAGCTAAAAGCATATACCCATAAACCTATCCACTGGGCAGTGGAAAGATAAGATCCTTTTATAATTAAAAAGACAGAGGCAATTACTGCCATAACCACACCAGCGCCATGGCTGTAGGCATTAAAAAGTTCTTCTTTTGGGTCGTAGGTTTCTAACACCGATTTACTCATAAGTTTATTTTTTGATTAAAAATACAAATGTATAGAAATACAAAACAGTCGTAAAGTTATTTTATTTTTAATCCTATACCCTTTAAACTTTCACTTTATATGAGTCACCATTTTTTAGGTATATCAGTGTCGGTTTTCTCCTTTGAGCAAGAACAGCAATTCTTTCATGAAATCAAACAAATGCTTAATCAGCAGACTTTTGAACGTTTGATTTTGAGCCAATATAAAGGAGAGTTGACACAGCTGGAAAAAATTACTTTCCGTGTTGTGGAGCTACATGGAAAAAAACAACTTTCCGCGCTATATCATCATACCACCCAAGATGTGACTAAAAATTATTCATTCGAAGATGGCTTAGAACAGATGCAGTGCTGATTACGCAATGCAAACAAGCGAATTTATTTGCCACTCATCAAGAAATCCAGCTTAAAAAAAATAAGAAAAAAGCCATGCTTAATATGGGTAAAAAACACAGCGTGACTACTGCTCCAACTGTACAAGCGCATGATCGTGAGAAACAGCGTTATGTACAGCAGGGTAGTGCATTTTTAAAAGAGCTTGGCATTACCGATGAGAAAGCTCAAATCATTCCAAGCATGGCTCGTAAATGGAAGCAGATTAATAAATTTATCGAAATTTTTGCGAGCGCATATGAGCAGATTGATGCTGAGCAAAAAGAGTTAAATATTGTCGATTTTGGTTCAGGAAAAGGGTATTTAACTTTTGCTTTGTATGATTATTTACAAGAACAACAAAAGGTTCCGCTCATTACGGGTGTAGAGCTGCGCCGTAATTTAGTGGAATTTTGCCAGAACGTTGCAGACAAAGTACATTTTAATCATTTAGACTTTTTTGAAGGTGACGTTCGTAGTTATCAGCCGGAAAAGCTGGACGTGATGATTGCTTTACATGCATGTGATATTGCGACTGATTTCGCTATCCATACGGGAATTCGTTTAAATGCTTCAATGATTATGTGTGCGCCGTGCTGTCACAAAGAGTTGCGTCCACAACTACATAGCCCTGAAGTTTTACAACCAATGCTACAGTTTGGTATTCATGCGGGACAACAAGCCGAGATGTTGACCGATACCTTACGTGCTTTACTTTTAAAAGCATATGGCTATGAAACTAAAGTTTTTGAGTTTGTATCGCTTGAACACACCAGCAAAAATAAAATGATTTTGGCGACTAAACGCAAAAACGTGACACAACCTGATGCCAAGATTATGGCTCAAATTCAAGCATTGAAAGAAATGTATGGAATTAAAAAACAGACATTGGAATTGTTATTACAAGATCAGCTGCCGATCGAAAATATTGGCTGCAAATGCTAGGAAGGTGAGTGGATGTATAAAGTTATAGCGGGTAGTTGGACGCAGTTTGAGGAAGATGCAAAATACATCCGTGAACAAGTCTTTATTCAAGAGCAAGGCATTGAGCCCAAAGATGAATGGGATGATTTCGACAGCACTGCTGTGCACTTTATGGTGTATGACAAAGAGCAGCCTATCGCTACAGCACGTTTGTTGCCACAGCATAGCGTAGGGCGTGTTGCTGTTTTAATGCTTTATCGAAAGCAGGGTATAGGTAAAATTCTAATGCAGCATATTATTGAATATGCGCGCCAACATAAATTGCCTTATTTAAAGCTTTCCGCGCAAACCTATGTAACAGCTTTTTATGAAGCTCTAGGTTTTAAAGTGCAGGGTGAGGTTTACCAAGATTGTGGTATTCCACATATTGATATGACTTTAGCGTTAAGTTGAGATTCCTTTTTAGAAATCTCAACTTTGAATTACTTCATCGCATTCCAGTTTTCGATGGCTTGTAAGCCTGTTTCCAAACCAACTTCATAACTGTAACGAAGCTTTTTCGGATTTGTCGTTAAACGCCCTGCCATATTTTTAAGAGGCGGTGGACATACCTCTAAAATTTGCTGTTCAGGGTTACTGCTACGAACAAATTCAACTGAAGCATTATAACGGGCACAGCGGTTACGCAAACTATTTGCAAAACCGTAATGGTGTTTAAAAGCATATTTCGCAAGGAATTGGTCGCCTCGACTACTTGCTTTAAAGTAGTTTTTCGGACGAGTGCGTAAAACTAATAGCTTTTTGACACCACTTTGCTGGGCTGTCCAGCGGACAGGTAGGGCATCTGCAACGCCACCATCAAAATAGGGTTCACCCATAATATCGACCGGATGACGGGTTAAAACCGGAATTGAGCTAGACGCACGAAGTGCATTTAACAGGTTGTCTTTGCCGGCACGGAGATATTCGGCTTGCCCTGTTTTAGCATGGGTGAGTACCATATAAAAATCAGGGTTGCTCGCAAAAAGACGTTGCTGGTCAAGCGGGTGCTCTTGCTCGCCAATTTCCCACATCCATTTTAAATCGAGTAAATCACCACCTTTAAAGAAGCGTTTGTAATCGATAAATTCAGGACGTAGTGAATGATCAATATAGAAGGTTAACGTGCGACCCTGTTGGCCTGCCAGGTAGTTAGCTACATTGGTCGAACCAGAAGATACGCCCACATATAAATCAAAAGGGTTGAACCGTTGTTGTAGAAAAGCATCAAGTACACCACTGGTAAAGGCACCACGCATGCCTCCACCTTCTACAACCAGTGCATTGCGAGAAAAATCTGTCATTTGAAAAATATCTGATTACTGATGTGAATGCTGATGTTCTTGCATGTCCATTTCAGGCATATTGTCATGCTGAGTTTGCTGATCTGTTGATTTCTCAGCTTTTTGCTGCATTTCATGCTGTTGAGCTTTGCGCTGTGCTCCTGGCATATAGTCAGGCTCATTACTCATTGCTAAATAGAAAAAGCCAAGGAAGATCGCACTTAAAACACCGACGATTAGAACAAATTTCCAGCCTAAAATTGCTGATTCGGAAGAATTTTTATCGGACATAAGGATATCTCGAATGTGCTGTAGAAGCACAGAAATGAAGTCTATTTATAGCATATTTAGGTATAAGGCTGAAATCTTAAAGGTCATAAAGAAAAACCCATATAAATAAAATATATTTATATGGGTAAGGTTTATGCAATTTTTAAATATTCAAGAGCTCTAACTTATTGAATATTTTGCTTCTGCTCTGCTTTAGTTTTTAGTAACGTTGGAGGCGTGAAGCGCTCACCATATTTGGCAGCCAACTCTTCGGCACGTTTTTTTGCTTTATCAATACCATATTGATTTAAGAATTGAATCGCTCCTCCCGTCCACGGGGCATAACCAATTCCAAAAATAGAACCGACATTGGCATCAATCACTGACTCTAATACCCCTTCTTCATAACAACGTAAGGTATCTAAGGCTTGTACAAACAAAATACGGTCAATCATATCTTGCTCGGAGATATCATGATCTTTTTGCCAACGTTTTAAGCCTTCCCATAGGTGCTTTTTACCATTTTCAGGATAATCATAAAAACCTGCGCCAGCAGCTTTACCTTTACGGTTTAATTCATGAATCATGGTATGAATCACTTCATCTACCGGTGTTTTCGGTAACTCTTTGCCTACAGCTTGTAGTGCCTTACGTGTTTCACTTGCAACATGCTCCGTTAAAGTTAAAGACACTTCATCTTGAATCGCAAGTGGTCCTACCGGCATGCCAGCTTTCAGTGCTGCCATTTCAATACGCGCTGGATGGACGCCTTCTGCAAGTAAGCGCATACCTTCTTGAATAAAAGTACCAAACACACGACTGGTAAAGAAGCCACGGCTATCATTGACAACGATTGGCGTTTTTCCAATTTGCTGTACAAAGTCGTAGGCTTTAGCAAGTGTCTCTGCGGAGGTATTTTTACCTTTAATAATCTCAACCAACTGCATTTTGTCGACAGGGCTAAAGAAATGCAGGCCAATAAATGCTTTATCATCCTTACTTGCTTGCGCTAAACCTGTAATCGGTAGGGTGGATGTATTTGATGCCATTACACCATTAGGCGCTAAGTATTGTTCGGCTTCTTGAGTGACTTTCGCTTTGAGCTCTTGGTTTTCAAATACGGCTTCAATAATCAGGTCACAACCTTGTAAGTCTTCAGCAGAAGCTGTGGCCGTAATGAGCGATAAAATCTGATCACGTTTTTCTGCCGTCATGCGACCTTGTGAAACACGTTTATCTAAGAGCTTTTGTGAATATGCTTTGCCTTTTTCAGCATTTTCAACAGATACATCTTTAAGGATAACAGGAATGCCTTTAATTGCAGTGGCGTAGGCAATACCGGCACCCATCATGCCCGCACCCAACACGCCCACTTTAGTGGCTTGCCATTTTGCAATATCGGCAGGACGGCTAGCACCCGACTTAATTGCATTTAGACCATGCCAGAAAGTGCCAATCATATTTTTAGAAATTTGGCCTGTTGCTAGTTGAGTAAAGTAGCGAGACTCGATGCGCAAGGCGGTATCGACATCAACTTGAGCACCTTCAACTGCGGCAGCCATAATCGCTTCAGGAGCAGGATAGCAGCCCTTGGTTTTGTCTTTTAGCATGGCTGGTGCAATAGCGAGAACTTGTGCAACTGCCGGAGTTTTTGGATCGCCACCCGGAATTTTATAACCCTTCACATCAAAAGGCTGTTGAGATTTTGGATTGGCTTTGATCCAAGCAATCGCTTTATCTAAAAGTTCTTGTTCATTTTCAGCTGTGTCATGAATTAAGCCTAAAGATTTTGCTTTATCGACACCGAACTGTTTGCCTTCCATTAAAAATGGGAACGCATTTTGAAGACCAAGCAGACGAACCATACGTACAATACCACCGCCGCCCGGTAGTAAACCTAAGGTAACTTCTGGTAGGCCAAATTTACTTTTCGGGTCATTGATTGCAATACGGTGATGGCAACTTAATGCGATTTCCCATCCTCCGCCCAGTGCCGTGCCATTTAATGCTGCAACAACTGGAACTCCTAGTGTTTCAATCGTTCTTAGATGACCTTTTAACTTCTCAACCATATTGAAAAAGTCAGTTGCATGCTCAGGTTGAACTTGAATCAGTTCATCTAAATCACCACCAGCAAAGAAAGTTTTTTTTGCTGAGCGAAAAATAACACCTGAAAGTTCTGATTCTGCTTTAAGTTTCTGGGTGACCTCATCAAGCGAGTCACGAAATTCTGCATTCATGGTATTTGCAGACTGACCAGTTGAATCAAGTGTCAAGATGACAATATTGTCGGCATTTTTTTCGTATTGAATTGCACTCATCTTTATATATCCCTAAATTTTTATACACGTTCAATAATGGTGGCAATACCCATACCACCGCCGACACAGAGCGTTGCTAAACCGCGTTTTTTATTTTGACGTTCAAGCTCATCAAGTAATGTACCCAAAATCATGGCACCAGTTGCCCCTAAGGGATGACCTAAAGCAATCGCACCGCCATTTACGTTGACTTTTTCAGCAGGCACATTGAGTTCATTTATAAAACGCATTACGACAGCTGCAAATGCTTCGTTGACTTCAAATAGGTCAATATCATCAATTGTTAAACCAGCTTTTTCCAAGGCTTTGCGTGCAGCAGGCGCAGGGCCAGTCAGCATAATGGTTGGATCAGTACCGACTAGGGCAGTTGCCAAAACTTTAGCGCGTGGTTTTAAGTTTTGTTCTTTCACTGCTTTTTCTGAAGCCAGTAAAACAAGAGCTGCTCCATCGACAATACCTGATGAGTTACCAGCATGATGAACATGATTTACTTTTTGTGCTTCTGGATATTTTTGCAGGGCAACAGCATCAAAGCCCATTTGTCCCATCATTTCAAAACTTGGGTTGAGCTTTGCTAACCCTTCAAGTGTGGTATTGCCTTTAATAAATTCATCTTTTTCTAAAATCACAATACCTGCGTGATCTTTGACTGGCACAACTGATTGATCGAAATAACCATTTGCTTGAGCTGCCGCTGCTTTTTGTTGTGACTTTACGGCAAAATTATCAACATCTTCTCGGCTATAGCCATCTAAGGTTGCAATGAGGTCAGCGCCGACACCTTGTGGAACAAAAGATGATTTAAGGTTGGTTTCCGGATCTAACGCCCACGGTCCGCCATCAGAACCCATTGGGATACGTGACATTGATTCAACGCCACCAGCAACCACTAAATCTTCCCAACCAGAACGAACTTTCATGGCTGCCATGTTGACCGCTTCTAAACCTGAAGCACAAAAGCGGTTAATTTGCACACCTGCAACATCATCATTCCAGCCCGCTGCAATCGCTGCTGTTTTGGCAATATCACCGCCCTGATCACCAATTGGTGTCACGCAGCCCAGAACAATATCATCTACTTTAGTTGTATCGAGTTGATGGCGTTGCTGTAATTCGTTTAATAGAGTGGTGAGTAATGTGATTGGTTTTACTTCGTAAAGAGAGCCGTCTTTTTTTCCTTTTCCGCGTGGTGTGCGAATGGCGTCAATAATATAAGCCTCGCTCATAACAGTTCCTTTTTTTATTACTTAAACTTTGTCGTGTTTTTGAGTGTACTGTTTTTAAGAGGGAGTGCAATGACGATAAGCGCACCAGTCAGGTGATGATTTTTGCCAATGGCGATACAAAAAAGCCCAAGTTGAACTTGGGCTAAATGTGAAACTAAAGAGATTTAAGAATTAATGGTAACCATGGAGCTGGCGATATAGACCGGGAGTAACACCAGTCCACTTTTTAAATGCACGGTGGAATGTACTGGTTTCACTAAAACCAACTTGCTGAGCAACATCTTCAAGTGTTAACTCAGGATTGAGTAATAAATGAATCGCAGCATCTCGGCGTAAAGCGTCTTTCACGCCCTGATAGCTTTTACCTTCGGCAGCTAGGCGGCGGCGTAAAGTTTGTGGAGATAAATACAACATTGATGCAACGTCATTGAGCGTTGGCATTTCTTCACCAATTTGGCTTTTGAGTACTTCACGAATACGTGAAGTCAACGAATTGGTATTTTTGAATTTTACTAAAAGCTGAGCAGGGGCTGCTTTTAAGAATTCTTCTAATGTTTTTTCATCTTGGCGAATTGGTAAGTCAAGATAATCAGCCGCAAAGGTTATTTCGGTACGCGGTGCGTCGAATTGCATAACAGGCGCAAAGAATAACGCGTCATATTCATCTGCATGTGCAGGACGTGGATAGCTAAAATGAACACGTTCTAATGGTAAGCGACGTTCAATCAGCCATGATGCCAATCCATGCCAGATCATGAGCATACTTTCAGTAATGAAATGATCGGGATCTAATGTTTTTGGAATGAGAGGTACTAAACGTGCTTCATGTTTGTCACGCTCCAGCGTTACTGACCATTCATCACCAAATAATTTGTAAAATTGAGATGAAAGTTCAAGGGCTTGGCCCAAGGTTTTTGCATGAATAATCAACTGACACATAATGGCAAAAGTGCCCAAACGACGCGGTTGTACATCGAAACCAACGTGTTCGTCTTGTGTGACCATCCATAACATTTTTATAAAACGGGTATATTGTTCTGGTGAGATTCGAGCTTTAGGTTGACGTAATAGTTCCGCTTCGATACCCACATGTGAAAGTAACGTCTCGACATCCATGCCAAGGCGCTTTACGCCTGTCAAAGCCGCATTCACGAAGTGGATGCTAATCGTATCGCGACTCATATTGAATCCTTCAGTCTCTTTGATGTTCACTTTAAATTGACCTAAATGACCGTCTAAAAAAATAAATTGGCGATTTACAACAGTGTAAAAGCACTTTTTACATGTTAAATTGCCGAAATGATCAAGGTAAATGGCTGAACATGACATTGTTTTAGAATATTTGCTTAACTAATATAAAAGAAAATTCGAATAATAGTGGTTAAAAAAACGATGACGACTGCATTAAATGGACTTAAAGTTCTCGATTTCTCGACGCTCTTACCTGGACCTTTCGCCACAATGTATTTAGCCGATATGGGGGCAGAAGTCATCCATATTGAATCTCCATCACGTCCAGACCTCATTCGGATTATGCCGCCCTATGCAAATGGACAGGCGACTGCACATAGTTATCTAAATCGAAATAAGCAGTCGATTGTTCTCGACTTAAAAGATGCTGCAAGTATTGATCTGATTAAAGCCAAGATTTCTGAGTTTGATATTGTGATTGAGCAGTTTCGGCCAGATGTCATGCGCCGTTTAGGGCTGGACTATGCCACCCTTGCAGAAATTAACCCGCGTTTAATTTATTGTTCAATTACAGGTTATGGCCAAACTGGAAGTTATAAAGATCGGGCTGGGCACGACATTAATTATTTAGCTTTAGCTGGTATTGCTGGGTATAGCGGCCGACAAGATAGCGGTCCGCCACCGCTTGGTATTCAGGTTGCCGATATTGCTGGTGGTTCATTACATGCAGTCATTGCGATCTTGGCTGCTGTAGTTGAACGCAGCCGTAGCGGTATAGGTCAATATATTGATATTTCCATGACGGACTGTGTTGCAAGTCTAAATAGTATGGCAGCTTCAGCCACGCTTGCCGCACAAGTTGAACAGGCTCCCGAGCAGGGGATGCTCAATGGGGGGATTTTCTATGACTATTATATGACGCAAGATGGCCGTTATCTTTCTATCGGTAGCCTTGAACCACAATTTATGGCAGGTTTGTCTGCAGCACTAGATTTACCTGTGTTATTACAAAAAGGTGCGTCATTAGATGAGCAAGATCGACAGGAAGTTAAGCAAGCCATTCAAGAAAAAATTAAAGCCAAAACATTCAAAGAATGGCATGAAATTTTTGCAAATCTCGATGTTTGTGTAGAACCGGTTTTGAGTTTAAGTGAGGCTTTAAATTCACCGTTAGCACAACAACGTGGATGGATTGTGAATGTTCCTTTGCAAAATAATACGCCAGATACAGAACCGCAAATTGCATGCCCAATTAAGTTTTCACGTTCGCAAATGAGATATTCCTTTGTAGGTCAAAAACTTGGCGAAGGGCAGTGGTGAGGTTAAGGGGCTATTTCTTATACAGTATGTATTGAAATTATTATCTGAATAATCAATTGATTAACATTTTGAATAATTTCTTTACATAAAATTAGCGTAACCTTTATAAACAAAGACATAAAAGGTTCGTAAACATGAAAACGCATAAATCTTTGATGGTTTCCTGTTTATCCGTTTTATCAATTACTCTTTTTGTTCAGCATGCACAAGCTGCTGCTGCATTTGACCCAAATGGTTCTTGGATGTTGGGTGATTGGAACGGGCAACGTACAGCGTTGCAAGCACAAGGTTATGATTTTTCTTTTGGATATACCGGTGAATATGCCGGTATTTTAGATTCCAAACAAACATCTACACACGGTAGTGCTTATACAGGGCAACTTGCTTTAGGTTCTCATTTGGACCTAGGTAAAATTTTAGGGTGGCAAGATACAGAAGCTCAAATCACATTAACTTATCGTGATGGGCAATCGCTTTCTGAACATTCTCCAGCATTGGCTGGGCACCAAAGTTCTGTTCAAGAAGTGTGGGGCCGTGAACAAACTTGGCGTTTAACAGATTTATGGATCAAGAAAAAATTCCTTGATCAGAAGTTAGATGTTAAAGTGGGCCGTTTTGGCGAGGGTGAAGACTTTAATAGTTTTGACTGTGATTTCCAGAACTTGGCACTTTGTGGTTCACAAGTGGGTAACTGGGTAGGCGATCAGTGGTATAACTGGCCAGTTAGCCAATGGGCAATGCGTGTCAAATATAACTTGCAACCTGATTTATATACACAAGTGGGTGTATATGAATATAACCCTGAAAACTTGGAACGTGGCAAAGGCTTCAACCTAAGTACAGATGGTTCTCACGGTGCAATTATTCCAGCAGAAGTAGTTTGGTCACCTAAATTAGGTGTGCAAAGCATGCCTGGTGAATACCGTTTAGGTTATTACTATAGTACTGCCGATGCCAAAGAAATTGCAGATTCAACTAAAACATCTCATAAGCAGGGTGTTTGGGTAACTGCAAAACAGAAATTATTCCAGCCAGCTGATCAAACTGACCGTGGTTTAACAGGGTTTGTGAACCTGACTTTCCACGACTCAGATACCAACAAAGTTGATAACATGCAAAATATAGGCTTAGTCTATAAAGGTTTGCTCAATCAACGTCCTCAAGATGAGTTGGCACTTGGTGTTGCTCGTATCCATATCAATGATGATTGGAACGATGTTCAAGCCAAAGAATACGACACCGAATATAATACCGAGCTTTACTATGGTATTCATGCCACTAACTGGCTAACTATTCGTCCAAATGTGCAATATGTTCGTCATGTTGGTGCATTAAAAAATGGTGATAACACTTGGGTAGGCGGTATTAAGTTCTCAACTGCATTCTAAGTAATTATTCCGAAAACGGATTGTCGAGGGCTAAATCATTGATTGAAGTATCCTGACCTTCCGTTTTTTTCTTTATGCCTGAATTTTGTTTTAGACGTATTGGTGATGTCATTTTTCTATAAGTTTTTTGGCACATCTTTCCGATAAAAATGATGATTGATAAGAGGTGGTTTATGAATCAACCTTCTTCAAGATCAGGTTTAACGACTTTTACCGTAATTATTATTGGGTTATTGGCGTTATTCCTGCTAATTGGAGGTATTTGGCTCGCTACACTAGGCGGTTCAATTTACTATATTGTAGCTGGAGTCTTACTTCTCATTGTTGCATGGCAACTCTACAAGCGCGCTTCTGCTGCTTTGTGGGTTTATGCCGCATTAATGCTAGGTACTATTATCTGGAGTGTCTGGGAAGTTGGAACAGACTTTTGGGCGCTTGCACCACGTTTAGATATTTTAGGTATTCTTGGTTTATGGTTATTGGTTCCGGCTGTAACTCGTGGAATCAACAACCTTGGATCAAGTAAAGTTGCCTTATCTTCAACTTTAGCAATTGCAATCGTGTTGATGGTTTATTCTATCTTCAATGATCCGCAAGAAATTAATGGTGAAATCAAGACACCTCAACCAGAAACTGCTCAAGCCGTTCCGGGTGTTGCAGAGAGCGACTGGCCTGCTTATGGTCGTACTCAAGCTGGTGAACGTTATTCTCCATTGAAACAGATTAATGACCAGAACGTAAAAGATCTGAAAGTTGCCTGGACATTCCGTACTGGTGATTTCAAAACAGATAATGACTCTGGCGAAACAACCAATCAGGTTACACCAATTAAAATTGGTAATAACATGTTTATCTGTACGGCTCACCAGCAGTTAATTGCGATTGACCCAGCTACAGGTAAAGAAAAATGGCGTTTTGATCCGAAGCTTAAAACGGATAAATCGTTCCAGCATTTAACTTGTCGTGGTGTAATGTATTACGATGCAAACAACACAACTGAATTTGCGACAAGCTTACAAACTAAAAAGTCGACTTCAACTCAATGTCCACGTAAAGTCTTTGTTCCAGTCAATGACGGACGTTTAGTTGCTGTAAATGCTGACACAGGTAAAGCATGTACTGACTTTGGTCAAAATGGTGAAGTGAATTTACAAGAATTCATGCCATATGCTTATCCAGGTGGTTATAACCCAACATCTCCAGGTGTTGTTACTGGTTCAACAGTGGTTATTGCCGGTTCGGTTACCGACAACTATTCAAATAAAGAGCCATCAGGTGTTATCCGTGGATATGACGTAAACACTGGTAAGCTTCTTTGGGTATTTGATACTGGTGCAGCAGATCCAAATGCAATGCCAGGTGAAGGTACAACCTTTGTTCATAACTCACCAAATGCTTGGGCACCTTTAGCATACGATGCCAAACTTGATATCGTTTATGTTCCAACAGGTGTAGGTACTCCAGATATCTGGGGTGGTGACCGTACCGAGTTGAAAGAACGTTATGCGAACTCTATGTTAGCGATTAACGCTTCAACAGGTAAATTGATTTGGAACTTCCAGACAACCCATCACGATTTATGGGATATGGACGTACCGTCACAACCATCTTTGGCAGATATTAAAGACAAATCTGGTAAAACTGTTCCAGCAATTTATGTCTTGACCAAAACAGGTAATGCCTTTGTTCTTGATCGTCGTAATGGTCAGCCAATTGTTCCTGTAACTGAGAAACCAGTTCCACAAACAGTTAAACGCGGACCACAGACTAAAGGTGAGCATTATTCAAAAACTCAGCCATTCTCTGATTTGAATTTGGCACCACAAGATAAATTAACTGATAAAGATATGTGGGGTGCCACTATGCTTGATCAGCTTATGTGTCGTGTGTCATTCAAACGCCTCAATTACGATGGCATTTATACGCCGCCATCTGAAAACGGTACTTTAGTTTTCCCTGGTAACTTAGGTGTGTTTGAATGGGGCGGTATGTCAGTTAACCCTGACCGTCAAGTTGCTGTAATGAACCCGATTGGTCTGCCATTCGTGAGTCGTTTAATTCCTGCTGATCCAAACCGTGCGCAAACTGCAAAAGGTGCGGGAACTGAGCAGGGTGTACAGCCAATGTATGGCGTGCCTTATGGTGTTGAAATCAGTGCATTCTTATCTCCACTTGGTTTACCTTGTAAACAACCTGCTTGGGGATATGTTGCTGGCGTAGATTTGAAAACTCATGAAGTCGTTTGGAAAAAACGTATTGGTACAATTCGTGACAGTTTACCGAACTTGTTCCAGTTACCAGCTGTAAAAATTGGTGTTCCTGGTTTAGGTGGTTCTATTTCTACCGCAGGTAATGTCATGTTTGTTGGTGCAACTCAAGATAACTACATCCGTGCGTTTAACGTAACGAATGGTGAGAAACTTTGGGAAGCGCGTTTACCAGCAGGTGGACAAGCAACACCAATGACTTATGAAATTAATGGTAAACAATATGTTGTAATTATGGCCGGTGGTCATGGTTCATTTGGTACAAAAATGGGCGACTATTTAGTGGCTTATGCATTACCAGATAACAAATAAAAGTTTGCTATCAAAAAAGCCCGGATTTATCTGGGCTTTTTTTATGTCAATTTAGATTAAAGCTTATCAATAAAACCGTTATTAAATATGCAAAAAAAGCATTTTATTGATGAATAAAAGCTCGCTATGCTATCCGCCTTAATAATGAATCTACTAGCCATACGCCATGTATTTATATACCGATTTCGATCAGCAGCTGATTAATCAACGAGTTGCTCAGTTCCGCGATCAGACAGAGCGCTATTTAGCGGGCAAACTTTCTGAAGATGAATACCGCCCATTACGTTTGCAAAATGGTTTATATGTGCAACGTTATGCACCAATGCTACGTATTGCTGTGCCGTATGGCTTAATGAACTCAAAACAATTACGTAAAATTGCTGAAGTATCAACTCAATATGACCGTGGCTATGCACACGTATCTACGCGTCAAAATATTCAGCTAAACTGGCCTGCACTTGAAGATGTGCCAGAAATTTTAGCTGAACTCGCAACTGTACAAATGCATGCCATTCAAACCAGTGGTAACTGTATTCGTAACACGATTACTGACCAGTATGCAGGTGTAGTTGCTGGTGAAATTGCTGATCCACGCCCAACATGTGAATTGATTCGTCAGTGGAGTACATTCCACCCAGAATTTGCATTCTTACCACGTAAATTTAAAATTGCCGTTTCTGCACTTGAAGAAAAAGACCGTGCAGCAACAGCATTCCACGATATTGGTGTGTATATCGTGCGTAATGAAGCAGGCGAGATGGGCTACAAAATCATGGTGGGTGGTGGTTTAGGCCGTACTCCGATTATTGGTAGTGTCATTCGTGAGTTTTTACCACGTGAAGATTTAATTGCTTATTTAGAGGCAGTTTTACGTGTTTATAACTTACATGGCCGTCGTGATAATAAATATAAAGCGCGTATCAAAATCTTGGTTAAAGCATTAACGCCTGAAGTATTTGCACAGAAAGTTGAAGCTGAATTTGAACACACACGTGAAACATTAAAAATTCAGCCAGAAATCTTGAAAAAATTAGATGAAGAGTTCACTCCGTTTGATTATCAAGATTTAGAAGATGAAGACTTTACAGCTTTATTTGCTGAGCATCCAAAATTCAAACAATGGTTCAATATCAATACGCATGCGCATAAAGTAAAGGGCTATCGTATTGTTACGATTTCTTTAAAACGTGCAGGTATCGCACCGGGCGATATGACCACTGAAGAAATGAACTTCATTGCAGATCTCGCTGATAAATATACGTTTGGTGAACTTCGTACGACTCACGAACAAAACATTGCTTTGGCAGATGTACCTCAAAAAGATTTGTTCGATGTATGGCAAGCGCTTGAACAACACAACATGGCTCGTGCGCATATCGGCTTTATTACCGATATTATTAGCTGCCCGGGTGGTGATTTCTGTTCACTTGCAAATGCGAAATCAATTCCTATTGCTGAAGCGATTACACGCCGTTTTGAAGATTTAGATAAAGTTTATGATCTTGGTCATTTAGACTTAAATATTTCTGGCTGTATGAATGCTTGTGGCCACCACCACGTGGGGAACATCGGTATTTTAGGTGTAGATAAAAAAGGCGCTGAGTTCTATCAAATTACCTTAGGTGGTAATTCAGACCATGATGCTTCCATTGGTGACATCTTAGGGCCATCATTTGCAGCAGAAGCCGTGCCTGATGTCATTGAAGAAGTATTAAATACGTATCTTGATTTACGTACTGAAGGTGAGCGTTTCGTTGATACATATCGCCGTGTAGGAATTCAACCATTTAAGGAGCGTGCATATGCTTAATACAGCTCTACCTGTGCTTTATAAAGATGGCACGATTGCAGATAATACTTATCAAATCATTGCTGAAGATGGTGTGATTCCTCAAGGTGACGTTGTTTTAACAACAGCACAGCTCGATCAACTGGCGAACACTCAAGGTAAAAAAGCTTTGTATGTGACTGTAAATGATTCACCAGAAGATCATACATTCCCACTTAGTGAACTTGATGCAATCTTCATTGAGTTCGCAGGTTTCGGAGATGGGCGAGGTTATTCATTCGCTGCATTATTACGTCGCCAAGGTTTCCAAGGTGAACTACGTGCAACAGGTGATGTATTTAAGGATGTCTTAAATTATTTAAAACGTTCAGGTTTTGATAGTTTTGTCATCAAAGAAGGTAAAGATGTGCAAGAAGCTGCTGCTGGTTTGCAAGACTTTACTCATCCTTATCAAGCCTCAACAGCTGTGCCAAAAGCAAGTTATCAAACTGGTGCTTAAATAGCTTCTAAGTGAAAAGGCTGAACTCAGGTTCAGCTTTTTTTATAAATAATTTTTTTAATAACTGAATTGAAGAATAAGAATGTTCGCTTTAATTTCAAAAATAAATCCTGGCACTTGGTGGTTAATATTCGCTATTGCAACGGATGTACTTTCAACCTTTTATTCAGCTAAAGGCAATGGATTAGTTAATAAAACTGCTCAGGGAATTGCTCTAGTTTTGTATATTATCTCTTTTGCATGCGCTGCTATTGCTTTGAAATATATGCAAGCTGGAATTTTATATGTGTTGTGGTCTGGGGTGGGGGTATTGGCGACCGCTTTTCTCGCAAAGATTTTTCTTGGGCAAAATATTGATGTCGCAGGATGGATTGGGATTGGTTTTATTACAGTCGGCTTAATGATTATTGCGCAATACTCTAATATCGATGTTTAAAGCCCTTATAGAAACACTGAGATCTCTATAAGGGCTAAAGATTTAAGTATCTAACTGGCAGTTAACCATCCATTTGACACCAAATTGATCAGTAAAAGCACCGTATAAAGCGCCCCAGAACGTTTTTTCTAGTGGCATTTCAATTTTGCCATTTACAGATAATGCATCAAAAAGTTGCTTTGCCTTTTCTTGCTCATCTTTTTCAAGGTTAATTGCAATGTAATGATTATTGCCCTGAGTAAATACACTATTTGGTGTACAGAATTGATCAATGACATCTGATGCCATGAGTACAGTGTATTCGTTAATCGGCAGGGAAACATGAAGCACTAAATTTTTTTGAGCTTCCGATAACGTGACACCGTCATGAGGCGGCATATCGCTATAGCGGCTCAGCATGGCAAATTCACCGCCGAATACTGATTTATAAAAATTAAAAGCTTGCTCTGCCTGGCCTTGAAAATTGAGATAGTGATTGAGTTGCATTGTTATTGTCCATTGTTGTTTTCATTTAGAAGAATAAGTTAAAACGGAAAAGAGATTTTGTGGGTCATTTTTTGTAGTTTTTTCATAAAAAATCCCACCGAAGTGGGATTTTAAAAAAGGTTTTAATTAAAGAATTTCGATGGCAACAGCTGTTGCTTCCCCACCGCCGATGCAAAGAGCAGCGACACCCTTTTTACCACCAGTACGTTTAAGCGCATGAATAAGCGTAAGAATAATACGAGAGCCTGTCGATCCTACAGGATGACCAAGTGCACATGCTCCACCATGAATATTGACTTTTTCTGGATCAAGTTTGAAATCATCAATTGGACACATCGTTACCATAGCAAAAGCTTCATTAATTTCCCAAAGGTCAACGTCCTGAGCATTCCAACCTGCTTTTTTAAGTACTTTTTCAATAGCGCCAACAGGAGCAATTGTAAATTCTGAAGGATGTTGAGAATTTGACGCAGTGGCTATGATTTTTGCAAGTGGTTGTAAGCCGCGCTGTGCTGCAACTTCACTCGATGTTAAAACTAGTGCAGAAGCACCATCAGAAATTGAACTCGCGTTTGCAGCAGTAATGGTACCGTCTTTTGCAAAAGCTGGTTTAAGGGATGGGATTTTATCAATCTTGGCATTTAAGGGTTGTTCATCCTGATCGACAATGACATCACCTTTACGGGTAGAAACAGTAACAGGTACAATTTCATCTTTGAAATAGCCTTCAGTAATCGCAGTTTGAGCACGTTTTAAAGAACGAATTGCAAAGTCATCCATTTGCTCACGAGTATAACCACGTGTATTTGCCATATCTTGAGCAAATGAACCCATTAAACGTCCAGTTTCAGCATCTTCTAAGCCATCAAAGAACATATGGTCTTTAATTTCACCGTGGCCCATACGGTATCCCGCACGTGCTTTGGGTAAGACATAAGGCGCATTGGTCATCGACTCCATACCACCGGCAACTACAATTTCAGCACTTCCTGCTTTAATCATATCAGCCGCTTGCATTACCGCCTTCATACCTGAACCACAAAGCTTATTAATTGTCACAGCTCCTGTTGAATCAGGTAAACCTGCTTTACGCATGGCTTGACGAGCAGGGCCTTGCTTTAAACCCGCTGGTAGTACGCAACCCATAATGACTTCTTCGACATCTGTAGGCTGTAAACCTGCTCGTGCGATTGCTTCTTTAATTGTTACTGCTCCTAATTCAGGAGCAGTTAGTCCTGATAGTGATCCTTGAAAACCACCCATAGCAGTACGAGCACCATTAACAATTACGATGTCAGTCATTGTTGTAATCTCCGATTGTTC
This sequence comes from Acinetobacter sp. FDAARGOS_494, assembly GCF_003812225.1. NCBI lineage: Bacteria > Pseudomonadati > Pseudomonadota > Gammaproteobacteria > Moraxellales > Moraxellaceae > Acinetobacter > Acinetobacter sp. FDAARGOS_494. The sequence goes on along the minus strand of NZ_CP033866.1, from coordinate 1,040,051 downwards.
TTAATCTCAAAATAAGAAATGTTTAAAACCTAAGCAGTATATTGCAAAATGAAGAACGGGTTAGCTTCTGCATTAGACTGTAGAGTTCTAACAATTTTTAAGTTCTTCTAAGCGCACATGGCCCATTTTGCTAAGAATTAATTTAAAGTTTTTAAGCTGGTCATAAGAACAATAGATAAAACTGCCATTCGACTCGATGGGTAGTCCAGAACTACCTTGAAAAATAATACTATTTTGTTTTTTTCCAAAACGTTGTAATTTCATAGAACCGTAGTGATGGTTAAGATCTATAGAGGTTAATAACTCTTCATTTAAATCATGCTGTAGATTATGGTTATTATCTACAAAGCTGATTACGCGGTTATCCCAATTCGTATTGCAGACCAATTGATCAGAACTTGGACAAAGAACAACATTCTTATGCCTAATAATTGCGTCATATTTGGCTTTTTGTATATGAATTGTGAGTATACGCGGCGTATTTTTTAGTTCTACAGATGCCATAAATTGATGGTATAAAGGAATGGCTATAACTGACATAATCACAAGAATTACGAGTGTTATAGTGAGCTCAACTATAGTAAAACCAGGAGATTTAAACATTAAAAAACCTTAATATATGTATAAATAGAGCAATTTTATGTTTTCTGACAATGATTTATATTATTTTTTATAATGAGGAAACACAAAATTAAATAAGGGTTATCAGTCGGCTAGAATACTGGTAAAATCACGGCAAGCGAAACAAAGAAGTTGTTCATATTTGCTAGTTGGGTAAAAAATTACCGAATTACAACGGAAATTGTAAGTAATTTTGTCAATAATTTACTTGATTAAAATTATCAAGCACTTGGAAAGTCTATCAAGTGTTTGTATGATTCAAATGTGAATAGCTTAAAAATAATACTGGGGTAAAAAAATATCTCAGGGGCCAATAAATTTAGGCTGAGCTTGAACAACAATTGTTATCTCTGGAGGATATCCATGAAATTGAGTCGTATTGCACTTGCTACTATGCTTGTTGCTGCTCCATTAGCTGCTGCTAATGCTGGCGTAACAGTTACTCCATTACTGCTTGGTTACACTTTCCAAGACAGCCAACACAACAATGGCGGTAAAGATGGTAACTTAACTAATTCACCTGAGTTACAAGACGATTTATTCGTTGGTGCAGCTCTTGGTATCGAGTTAACTCCATGGTTAGGTTTCGAAGCTGAATATAACCAAGTTAAAGGCGACGTAGACGGCGCTTCTGCTGGTGCTGAATATAAACAAAAACAAATCAACGGTAACTTCTATGTTACTTCTGATTTAATTACTAAAAACTACGACAGCAAAATCAAGCCGTACGTATTATTAGGTGCTGGTCACTATAAATATGACTTTGATGGCGTAAATCGTGGTACACGTGGTACTTCTGAAGAAGGTACTTTAGGTAACGCTGGTGTTGGTGCTTTCTGGCGCTTAAACGACGCTTTATCTCTTCGTACTGAAGCTCGTGCTACTTATAATGCTGATGAAGAGTTCTGGAACTATACAGCTCTTGCTGGCTTAAACGTAGTTCTTGGTGGTCACTTGAAGCCTGCTGCTCCTGTAGTAGAAGTTGCTCCAGTTGAACCAACTCCAGTTGCTCCACAACCACAAGAGTTAACTGAAGACCTTAACATGGAACTTCGTGTGTTCTTTGATACTAACAAATCAAACATCAAAGACCAATACAAGCCAGAAATCGCTAAAGTTGCTGAAAAATTATCTGAATACCCTAACGCTACTGCACGTATCGAAGGTCACACAGATAACACTGGTCCACGTAAGTTGAACGAACGTTTATCTTTAGCTCGTGCTAACTCTGTTAAATCAGCTCTTGTAAACGAATACAACGTTGACGCTTCTCGTTTGTCTACTCAAGGTTTCGCTTGGGATCAACCGATTGCTGACAACAAAACTAAAGAAGGTCGTGCTATGAACCGTCGTGTATTCGCGACAATCACTGGTAGCCGTACTGTAGTAGTTCAACCTGGTCAAGAAGCGGCAGCTCCTGCAGCAGCTCAATAATTTGAGTTCTTGAACAGTAAAAAAGCGACTCGTTAGAGTCGCTTTTTTTATGGCGATTTTTAAAATATTTGGTCATTTGTAAATCTCCTGATTCATAATCTCTTCCAATCATTACTTAAAATAGTTACCAAACACCTTTCTTCAATTGCTGTTTAGTATCTTGTCTATTTCTACGATGTTGAGCACGAGGTTTTTCTGTTTCGTGCATACCACCTTTGTGAAGTAGAGGGGATAGAGCTACTTGATTACGGACCTTAATTTTCGGCATTTCTTTAATTTTCATGTCTTAACCTTTAATACATAAAACTTGTTTAAGAGTATGAACGACTTCAATGAGATCTGCCTGATTGGCTATAACCTCATCAATATCTTTATAGGCACTTGGAATTTCATCGACTACACCACTGTCTTTACGGCATTCAATCCCTTGTGTTTGTTCAATCAAGTCCTGCTGATTAAAAAGAACTTTTGCTTTGCTTCGGCTCATTTTGCGGCCAGCTCCATGAGAACAGGAACAAAAAGATTCAGGGTTTGCTTTACCTTTAACAATATACGAGCGTGCTCCCATAGAACCTGGAATAATTCCTAACTCATCTAAACCTGCTCGAATTGCCCCTTTTCTTGTAACAAAAAGGTTTTCACCAAAGTGTGTTTCTTGACTCACATAGTTATGGTGACAATTGATTGCTTCTTTCGTCATTTGAAAAGAAGGTAGAAGAGGGCGAATTGCTTCTAATATTAATCGCATCATTTCTTTACGATTTTCAAAAGCATATTCTTGAGCCCACTCTACTGCTTCTACATAATCATTAAAGCTTTGTGAGCCTTCAGCAAAATAACTTAAATCTTTATCAGGCACGTGCCCAAAGCGATGTTGTGCCTCTTTCTTGGCTAACTCAATAAAATAAGTACCTATGACGTTACCAAGACCTCGGCTGCCCGAATGGAGCATCACCCATACATCTTGATTTTCATCAATACATAACTCTATAAAGTGATTACCGCCGCCTAAAGTGCCCAACTGTTTTTGCCATGTTGCCTCAAACTGACGAAGCATTCGGACAAGACCCGGATGCTTTTTAATAATAGGTTCTAAGCGTTTTTCAAGTGGAATAATGCTAGAAGCTTTCGCTTTGACTTGTTTATGCAAAGCAAATCCAACCGGCACTTTCCGTTCAATGGCGTCCCGCAAGCGACTTAAGTTATTTGGAAGTTGTGAAGCTTTCAGGCTCAAACGAATAGCATTCATTCCGCAGCCAATATCTACACCTACTGCAGCTGGAATAATGGCATGTTTAGTAGGAATGACGCTGCCTACAGTTGCACCTTTTCCAACATGCACATCAGGCATAACAGCAATATGAGAATATATAAATTGCAGTTGTGCCATTTTCTTGAGTTGTTCAATACTTTCACTATCTATGTCTTGAGTGAAAATTTTAACGGGGACACCATATTGTGCCTCTTCGTTTAATATCTTTTGTATGCCCATAATTATTCTCTTATTTATTGTCCGAATAGGCATAAAAAAACCTAGCGAATGCTAGGTCTTAAATTCGAGCATTCGGACAAGTGAATTAAATTTGTACACTTGTCCGTGAGCTGACATCGTGCCAAATCGTTACTGTGTTTTACCTTGTAGTGTTGGCATGATGTCCTCCTTTTTTAAAAAGTGCCGTTGAAAATCTGAACGGCATTTTACCTGTTTTTAACTAAAGATCAAGTTTTTGACCTTTGATAAGCGCTGATTAATTACTTGAACTCAGTATTAATCTTGCTCTGGTTTTACATCCATTTGATCGTAAGGAATTAATTTAGTTTTATTTTTCCATTTGTATCCAAGCCAGATTACTAAAAATAAAGGCAAGCTGATATAAGTAGAAAGTAAGCCAATCCAGTCAATTTTACCGCCTAAAACCGCTTGGTAGTTTTGTCCTAAAATAATGACAGAACAGAGGATAAAGGCAAACCAAGGTGCGAATGGGAAAAACTTAGCGCGGTATGCAAGATCTTCTAATTTATAACCTTGAGCAATATAACCTTTACGGAAACGATAATGCGAAATTGCAATACCTAACCAGACAATGAAACCACACATTCCTGACATATTGAGGAGCCAGTTAAAGACTTGCTTTTCTCCGATAAAAGTCGTTAAGAAGCAGAATGCAGCAATGAATGTAGTTGCATATAACGCATTCATTGGAACACCACGATTATCGAGTTTTGCAAACCATTTTGGTGCACGGCCTTGTTGCGCCATATCAAATAACATACGGGTAGAAGAGTACATGCCCGAGTTACCTGCCGACAAAATAGCAGTCAAAATAACTGCATTCATTAAACTTGCAGCAAAAGCAAAACCTACTTTTTCATAAAGTAAGGTGAAAGGAGAAAGAGCAATATTTTCTGTTGCTGCTGCTTGTAATAAGTTTGGATCATCATAGGCAATAAGGGTGCCGATAATGAAAATACACAAGATATAGAATAATAAAATTCGCCAGAAAATCTGTTTAATTGCAAGCGGAATCGTCTTCTTCGGATCTTTTGATTCACCCGCTGCAACACCCACCATCTCGGTTCCCTGAAATGAGAACCCGGCAATCATGGCTACCCCAATCATGGCTTGTAAACCACCTACGAATGGTGCCTCTTTATAAGTCCAGTTGCCAAAAGTTGCTACTCCTGGTGTCAACATAATCTTAATAATCATGGCGATACCAATAATAATAAAGGCAACAATGGCAATTACTTTAACCATGGAGAACCAGAATTCACTTTCACCAAATCCTTTTACGGTCATCGCATTAATCATAAAGATAATGACGAGAAAGAGGGCGCTCCAATAGAATCCGGGAACATCTGGGAACCAGAATTTCATAATAAACTGTACGGCAACGAGTTCAAACGCAACCGTAATTGCCCAGTTGTACCAGTAGTTCCAGCCTAGAGCGAAACCAAAACCCTCTTCGACATAGCGACTTCCATAGGTAAAGAAAGCACCTGATGTTGGTGTGTGTGTCGCAAGTTCACCTAAACTGGTCATTAAGAAGTAAATCATAATACCAATGAGGGAGTAGGCGAGTAACGCCCCACCTGGACCTGCATTTGCAATGGTTGACCCAGAAGCAAGGAAAAGACCTGTACCAATGGAACCACCAATGGCGATCATATTCAGATGACGAGCCCCAAGCTTACGCTGGAGTTTTTCAGGAGCATGTGTTTCGCTCATGGAGATTCCTTACATAGTTTGTTATGCACAGGCATATAACACCTTAAAGCCTTGAAGATCAGTTTTAATCTCACACTGACCAAAGTGCTTCTCAATTAAGATCGGATAGTTTAAAAAACGGTTCGCTACAATCCATAGCTCGCCTGATGCCTTTAAATGTTTTTTAGCGTTCTGGCAGAGTCCTTCACTTGCATCATAGTTGGTATGAATACCCTGATGGAAGGGAGGATTACTGACAATGGCATCAAGTTCTGTTGGGGCGTCTGCAATTCCTGTAACAGGCTGCAATCTCAACTGGTCTGAACCTATTCCATTTCGACTAAAAGTCATTTCCGTTGACTGTAAAGCGAAGGCATCAATATCTAGGGCATGGATAATATTACTTGAATTTGCTTTTGCCAAATAGCAACTGATAATTCCAGCTCCACACCCGAAGTCGGCAATTCTACCTGATTTCACCTGATTTAGATAAGGGAGTAAAACGGCAGTTCCGACATCTAGATGAGTTTGGCTGAAAACGCCGGGTAGGGCACAAATGGTAAGTTCTTGCTCATTTACTTGAACAGTATAGGTTTTTAACCAGCTTTCAAGAGGTTTGATCTTTTCAGTTTTCTCAATTTTTAAATGCCATAACTGACAATGTCGGGCACTATCAAGTTTAAGTATTTTGCCAAAGCTTTGTAGTTGTTTTGCCGCTCTCTCAACACCACCTTTTTTTTCACCTACTAAAAAAACTGATTGGTCAATTTTCAGATGGCTCATCACTACATGCAATATATAGTTTAAAAGCTCTTTTGATTTTGGAACAAAAATTATAGCCTGATCAAATTCTTGTAATGGAAACTCAACCGAGAAATGAGCTGTTGCGCCTGCATTTAAAAAACCCTGATAGTCAGCATAATTCCACGTCCAGACTGATGCATCAATCTCAGTGGGTAATTGACTGACTAGGGCGTCATTCGGTGCATTAATTAACAAGACCCTACCTTTTAAATAGTCATGTTGTCTTAATATCACTTCACTTCTAGGGTCCATGTACATCTCTCATGAAGAAGAATGCCCAGTGAAAACTGGGCAGTAATCAAAATTAAAATTGGTTATTTATGTGTTTCTGGGAGTACAACATTTAAAATTAATGCTGCAATACCACCTGTTGCTACGCCGGAACTAAAAATATTTTTAAATAATTCTGGCAGATGCTCCAAAATTTGTGGCACCTGAGCAACACCCAAACCTAATGCAAGTGAAATCGCAATAATTAAAAGGGCACGGCGATCTAAATGAATTGATGAAAGTATATTAATACCTGAGGCAGCAACGGCGCCGAACATTACCATGACTGCTCCACCTAATACGGCTTGTGGAACAGCTTGTATTACACCAGCTACAGCAGGGAATAGACCTAATAAAATGAGTAAAGCAGCAATCCAGATTCCTACATAACGACTTGCTACGCCAGTTAATTGGATAACACCATTATTTTGGGCAAACACGGAGCTTGGGAAAGTATTGAATAGGCCAGCAAGTAGTGAATTTGCACCATTTACTAACACACCACCCTTAATACGTTGCATCCACTGAGGACCATCTACAGGTTGGTTTGATAGTTTACTGGTTGCCGTTACGTCACCAATTGCTTCTAAAGACGTAACCAAATAAATAAATGCCATTGGAATAAATAAGCCCCATGAGAAGCTTAAGCCAAAATGCATCGGTGTCGGAATTTGAATCACGGGCGCATCTTTTAGACCAGAGAAGTCTAGATATCCCATAAAGCCGGCAAGAATGTAGCCAATCACTAAAGCAATTAAAATAGCTGAACTTTTAATCCAGACAATACGAATACGGTTTAGGACAATAATAATAGCAAGAACCGTACACGACATTATAAGGTTATCAGCACTGGCAAAAGTATGGTCCTGCATGGCTTGATAACCACCGCCCATACTAATCAAACCTTCTTTAATGAGCGTTAGACCAATCAGGAGTACCACAATACCTGTCACAAGGGGAGTAATTAGCTTTTTTACCCATGGGAGAATTTGTGATACGCCCATTTCAATAAATGAACCTGCAATCACAACACCAAAAATAGCAGCCATAACTTGATTGACTGGTGTACCTGCAGCAACCATTGCACTGCCAATACCGATAATCGGGCCAATAAAGTTAAAACTTGTACCTTGAACAATAAGTAAGCCTGCACCAAACGGACCAACTTTTTTACATTGTAAGAAAGTCGCGATTCCTGAAATGACCAAAGACATTGATAAAATCATATTGGTTTCATTTCGTGGAACGCCTAATGCTAAGCAAATTAGAAGCCCGGGAGTAACAATCGGGACAATAATTGCAAGCAAATGTTGAAAGGCTGCCAAAAAAGCCACGAACGGTTTTGGTCGGTCATCTAGCCCATAAACGAGGTCAAGACGGTCTTGTGATGGTTGATTGGACATGGGAGTAAATACGCCGCAATTTCGCAAATTGGCGCTATTCTAATCGAGATACCTATCTTTACAAAACGAAATACAGACTATTGGAAAATTTTTTTGTCAATGTCAATAAACTGTCACTACTCAAGAGTAGTGTTTTTCTGTATAATTTGCCCTCAAATTTTAGGCGTTTCGAATTTTCATGTCAGATATCAAAAATCTCCGTAATATCGCAATTATTGCGCACGTCGACCACGGGAAAACCACACTTGTCGATAAACTACTTCAGCAATCAGGTGCTCTCGGTGACCGAGCAGGCGAGATTGAGCGTGTCATGGACTCGAATGCGCTTGAAAGTGAACGTGGTATTACCATCTTAGCGAAAAACACCGCTATTACTTGGTTAGACAAACGTACCGATACAACTTACCGTATCAACATCGTGGATACCCCGGGACACGCCGACTTCGGTGGTGAAGTAGAACGTGTAATGTCGATGGTTGACTGCGTACTACTTCTTGTTGACTCACAAGAAGGCCCAATGCCACAAACTCGCTTTGTGACTCAAAAAGCCTTTGCTCGTGGTTTAAAACCAATCGTGATTATCAACAAAGTTGACAAGCCAAGTGCTCGTCCAGACTGGGTAATCGATCAAGTATTTGATTTGTTTGATAACCTTGGCGCAACTGATGAGCAACTTGATTTCCCAATCGTTTATGCATCAGGTTTACGTGGTGTAGCGGGTCCTGCTCCTGAAGAGCTTGCAGAAGACATGACTCCGTTGTTCGAAACGATTGTAGACATCGTTGAGCCACCAGCTGTTGATGTTGATGGTCCATTCCAAATGCAGATTTCATCACTTGACTATAACAGCTTCGTAGGTGTTATCGGTGTTGGTCGTATTCAACGTGGTTCTGTAAAACTAAATACTCCTGTTACTGTAATTGACAAAGAAGGCAATACACGTAACGGTCGTATCTTAAAAATCATGGGTTACCATGGTTTAGAGCGTATTGATGTTGATTCTGCATCTGCGGGCGATATCGTATGTATTACTGGTATTGATGCTCTTAACATTTCTGACACGATTTGTGATCCGAAAAACGTTGAAGCATTACCACCTTTATCTGTAGATGAACCTACAGTGTCTATGACTTTCCAAGTAAACAACTCTCCGTTTGCTGGTAAAGAAGGTAAATTCGTAACTTCACGTAACATTCGTGAGCGTCTTGACCGCGAATTAATTCACAACGTAGCTTTACGTGTTGAAGATACTGACAGTCCAGACCGTTTCAAAGTATCTGGCCGTGGTGAACTTCACCTTTCAGTTTTAATTGAAAACATGCGTCGTGAAGGCTTCGAATTAGGTGTATCACGTCCGCAAGTAATCATTAAAGAAATTGATGGTGAAAAACAAGAACCTTACGAAAACGTAACGTTTGACGTTGAAGAGCAGCACCAAGGCGCTGTAATGGAACAAATGGGTCACCGTAAAGGCGAAATGACCAATATGGAAGTTGACGGTAAGGGCCGTATCCGTATTGAAGCAACTGTTCCTTCACGTGGTTTAATTGGTTTCCGTTCTGAATTCTTAACCATGACCTCTGGTACTGGTATTATGACTTCAAGCTTCTCTCACTATGGTCCTCTTAAACAAGGTACTGTTGCGAAGCGTCAAAACGGTGTGTTGATTTCTATGGTTCAAGGTACATGCTTGGGCTATGCATTATTCAGCTTACAAGACCGCGGTCGTTTATTCGCTAAGCCACAGTTAGAAGTTTACGAAGGTATGATCGTAGGTATTAACTCTCGTTCAGACGATATGGTTGTAAACCCAACTAAAGCGAAACAGTTAACTAACGTTCGTGCGTCTGGTACTGATGATGCTTTAACTTTAACACCTGCAATTGAATTCACGCTTGAACAAGCTCTTGAATTTATTGAAGATGACGAGTTAGTAGAAGTTACTCCAAAATCAATTCGTATCCGTAAGCGTTACTTGACTGAAAATGAACGTAAACGTAACCGTGATAAATAATTTTTCTTAAATGAAAAAGAAAAACCGCTAAATTCGTTTAGCGGTTTTTTATTGCTTACTGGTAAAGCTGAAAGTAAACTTAAAGTCATATTTTTCTTGTAAGCAAATATGTTGTTAAAGTGTGAAATAGCTTTCTTTTTTTGAAAAAAATATTAAATTATCAATATCATGGCGAGTACTATCTAGACGGATAAGAGGCCAGTGAAAAAAGAAAAATATGATGTGTTCCTCCCCCCTACATCTGGAGATGTTTAGATGAGTATTATTCAAGAATTTAAAGAATTTGCCATTAAAGGCAATATGATGGATTTAGCCATTGGTGTAATTATTGGTGGTGCTTTTGGCAAAATCGTAGACTCGTTAGTAAAAGATATCATCATGCCACTTATCACTGTAATTACTGGTGGTGGTGTTGATTTCTCGCAGAAATTTATCGTGTTAGGTGCAAACCCTAATAACTTACAATCTCTAGATGCCTTACAAAAAGCAGGTATCAATGTATTAACTTATGGTAACTTCCTGACCATTTTAATTAACTTCCTGATTTTGGCTTGGGTTGTGTTCTTAATGGTGAAATTATTAAACAAACTTCGCCGTGATAAGAATGAGCCAGAAGCTCCAGCTGCAACTCCAGAAGACATCCAATTATTACGTGAAATTCGTGATGAGTTGAAAAAACAAGCTTAATAAAAAGTATTTAAGTATAAAAAACGGTACCTAGTGTACCGTTTTTTATTACATAGCATTTTATACTGGACTAGAGATATTGATAAACTTGCTAAATCACAGTTAAGTTTAGCTAAGCAGATAGAACAAGGACATAAATTAATGAATCAGCTTTTTGTATATGGAACTTTATGCCCTAATAAAGCAAATGCTCATATTTTAGAGCAGATTGGTGGTAACTGGACAAAAGCGAGTGTACGAGGAGTGATTCATATTTTAGATTGGGGACCAGACAAAGGCTTAAAGGCCTTAGAATTAGATCCAGAAGCAGATTGGGTAGAAGGCTATTTGTTTAGCACAGAAAAGTTAGCAGAAAACTGGCAAATGTTAGATGATTTTGAAGGCTTTCAATACCAACGCGTGACAGCAGATATAAAATTAGAATCGGGTGAGTATGTTAAAGCCTGGACATATCAAATCAATATGCAGGCTAAAGCTCCCCACAATTACAAGTAAAATGCTGAAATCAACGTAAGCCAGTCATTCTGAATTTAACTTCTAAGAGATGATAGCCAAACTGGCTTTTGATTGGACCTTGTAATACACGTTCAGCAGCCGTAAAAACTACTTTGTCAATGACAGGCACCAATTGCCCTTTTTTGACTTCACCAAGTTCACCACCACGTTTTGCCGAATTACAGGTGGAGTATTGCTTGGCAAGTTTGGCAAAGTCAGCACCACTTTGTAGCTTCTTTTTCAGCTGTTCGGCTAAGTCTTTATCTTTGACTAAAATATGTCGGACAATTGCTGTTTGCATGTTGTCTTCCTCCAAAAAATTAAGGCTTTCTCAGCTTTTTAAGTGGTTGGCACTGTGGGCAAAATACGCTGGCACGCTGACCGAGTTTTAAGTTTTCTAATGTGGTTTCACAGTTAACACACATTTCACCGGCACGACCATAAGCGAGTAAAGTCTGTTGAAAATAACCATTTTCACCCATGGCATTGCTGTAGTCTCGTAAAGTCGAGCCACCTAAATCAATTGCTGACTTCAAAATTCGCTTAATCTCAACAACCAGTTTCTCAATCTGTTGCATGGTTAAATCACCAGCGGGCTGTGCTGGATGAATGCCAACATTAAACAAACTTTCAGTTGCATAGATATTGCCAACACCAACCACTACATGATTATCCATGAGTGCAATTTTTATGCCGACAGATTTATTCTTGAGTTTAAAAGCTAAATATTCTGCATGAAAGTCAGTACTTAAAGGCTCTGGCCCTAAAGTATCGATGAGTTTGCCTTGAGTTTCAGGATTAAGCCAAAGAATACAGCCAAAACGACGTGGGTCATGGTAACGTAACTGCTGATCTTCAAATTGAATAATGAGATGATCGTGTTTTCTCAATTCATCGTTTGGTTGACACAGGCGAAAACTACCTGACATTCCTAAATGCCAGAGCATTTGATCTTGTTCAAACTCTGCCAAAATATATTTTGAACGTCGATTTAACCCAATGAGACGTTGCCCAACAAGTTTCTGAACATTATCTGGTATAGGCCAGCGTAAGCTAGGATTGCGTACTTCAACACTTAGAACTTTTTGATTCAATAAGGGAAATAAACTGGTTTTAGTGGTTTCGACTTCGGGTAACTCAGGCATGCCAACTCGCAGAATTAACAGATATACTGGATTAATCAAGTATAACGTGTGGTATGTAATATTTCAGAGAATACTATGTCAGATATTTTACCATTAAGCTGGTTTCAACGAGAAACTTCGGAAGTAGCATATGATTTAATCGGCTGCGTATTATGTAAGCGACAGCCGGATGGACAAGTTATCCGCTGTACAATTAGTGAAACAGAAGCTTATTTGGGCGTTCGCGATAAAGCCTGCCATAGCTACAATGACAAACGTACCGCACGGACAGAGGTGATGTATCGCCATGGTGGTACCATTTATGTCTATTTAATTTATGGCATGTATGAAATGCTCAACATTATTACTCAAACAGAAGGTGTACCTGAAGGAGTGATGATTCGATCAGCATTTTTAAATAGTGCTTCAACTAAAAAAGAATATAAGCTTTTGGCTGGACCCGGCAAACTGACACGTTATTTGGGCATTGATCGGACCTTAAAGGGCCAGACTTTAGGTGAAGAATCTGGACTATGGATTGAAGCAGCCACTACACAGCCAGAAGTGGTTTTAACGCCACGTATTGGAATTGATTATGCCGAGGAAGCAAAAGACTGGCCTGAACGGTATTGCTGGAAAGATCATCCATCATTAAGTCGATAATTCTCATTTGGCAAACAAACTTATATGGCAAAACGAGCGTTCCAGATTTACAACAATGTAGACCGAATTCTATATCCAGACAAGACACTGCTTTTTGTTATCATAACTACAATATAAATAAAGGAAATAAGCATGTCCTTATTACGCTTAGACCGACTTCATTACTGTATTTTGATGAGTATGGGCTGTATTTCTAGCCCACTTGTTTGGGCAGAAGACTTAAATTCAGACGTTGCCCAATTGCCAACTTTACATGTGGAAGCGACACGTACTGACACCGGTTATTTACAAACACCAGCTTCGGTTTTCCGAATCGAGGCACCTCAAGTGGATAGTTCTTCACAAGTAAATTTAACTGAAGTTGTGAAGGGCATACCGAGTTTACAGATTCGTAACCGTGAAAATTATGCGCAAGATCTACAGCTATCTATGCGTGGTTTTGGTGCACGTTCTACGTTTGGTGTACGTGGTATTCGTCTTTATGTGGATGGTATCCCTGCAACAATGCCAGATGGGCAGGGCCAAACATCTAATATCGACTTAAGCAGTTTAGATCATGTTGAAGTTCTAACAGGGCCTTTTTCTTCACTTTATGGAAATTCATCAGGCGGGACTATTTTAACTTCTACTAAAGAAGGGCAAGGGAAAGACTCAATTGAGCTGAGTTATTCGGGTGGTAGCCATGATAAAAGCCGAGCAGGACTTGTGCTGCAAGGTGGAGCAAAGGGTGCGAATGAACCAAGCTATATTATTAGCTCATCATACTTTGATACCGACGGTTACCGCGAACATAGCGGTGCAGAAAAAGTACTAAATAATGCAAAGCTCAGCTGGAATCTTGATGATGGTAGTAAAATCAACTGGGTAACCAACTATGTAAAAATCCACGCCGATGATCCGCAGGGTCTAACGCATGATCAGTGGAATGCAAATCCAAAGCAACAAGTTCCATTTTTAAAGCAATTTAATGTTCGTAAAGATATTGAACAAACCCAAACGGGCGTGACATGGTCTAAGCCGATTAATGACAAAAATGAACTCTATGCCATGGCATATTTAGGCAATCGTCAAGTCACACAATATCAATCTATTCCTAAGTCCACCCAAGATGCGAGCATAAACCATGCCGGTGGAGTCATTGATTTTGAACGTAATTATTATGGCGCTGATTTCCGTTGGACGGGTAAAGAGTTACTTCCAAATACCACGCTAAGTGTCGGTGTGGCACTTGATGCAATGGATGAAGATCGTAAAGGTTTTGAAAACTTTAATTTAGTAAATGGTCAACCTTCTTATGGTGTCAAAGGTAATTTACGTCGTGATGAAGACAATACTTTATGGAATATCGATCCATATTTACAAGCTTCATGGCAGTTCTTACCTACATGGCGTTTAGACACGGGTGTTCGCTATAGCAATGTCCACTACAAATCTGAAGATAACTATTTAAGTAATGGTGATGATAGTGGTAAGACGGATTACGATAAAGTTTTACCGTCGGTCGCTTTAAGTTGGCAAATTTTACCTGAACTTATGGCCTATGTAAGTTATGCCAAAGGTTTTGAAACACCAACTTTTACTGAAATGGCATATCGACCTGATGGTCAAAGTGGTTTTAATTTTGATTTAACAGCTTCAACAAGCGATACCTATGAAACAGGTTTAAAGTCACAAAACCAATTAGGTGATTTTACTTTGGCGGTTTTCCAGACTAAAACTAAAGATGACATTGTTTCGGCCGGTAACTCAAATGGCCGATCAACGTTCCGTAATGCAGATAAAACCTTACGTGAAGGTGTAGAATTTGCATGGAATAAAAAGTTATGGCGAGACTTAATAGCGACCGCAAGCTACTCGTATTTAGATGCAACCTTTGATGCTGACATTCCAGCGTTAGGAAATATTGCTCAGATTTCCTCAGGAAATGCCATACCGGGTATTGCCAAAAACCAAGCTTATGCCTCTTTGGCATGGCAGCCATCGCACGGTCTATATGGTGGTGTAGATGTACAGTATATGGACAAAGTATACGTGAATGATACCAACAGTGACGCAGCACCGAGCTACAGTGTAACCTCAGCAAATGTTGGTTATGCATGGGTAATGGGCGATTGGAAAGTCAATAGCTTTGCTCGTGTAGATAACCTCTTTGATAAAAAATATGTAGGTTCAGTGATTGTAAATGACGGTAATAGCCGCTATTTCGAACCTGCTGATGGACGTAACTGGAGTGCAGGTTTACGTGTAATTAAACAATTCTAGGAATTAAAAATGGCAAAATTATTTGAAACGGTTAATTTCGATTCACTACAACTGGTCAATAGAATTGTAATTGCCCCAATGTGCCAATATTCGGCAACAGATGAAGGCGAAATTACCTATTGGCATGAACAGCAATGGGCAAATTACGCGTTGTCTGGAGCTGGGCTATGTATTGTGGAAGCTACAGCTGTACAGGCGGAAGGTCGAATTAGTTATGCAGATCTTGGCCTTTGGAATGATCAGCAACGTGACCAGATCAAAACTTTATTGGGAAAAGTTAAAACACTTTCTCCTATGCCATTTGGAATTCAGTTAGCTCATGCTGGACGTAAGGCATCTACTGAAAAGCCTTGGTTGGGTAAAGGCCAAATTGCAAAAGATCAGCCACATGGTTGGCAAACAGTTGCTCCAAGTACAAGTACTTTTTCGGTTCATGATGCAGCGCCACATGCTTTAACCATTGCCGAGATTAAACAAATTCAACAAGACTTTGCAGCTGCGGCCAAACGTGCAGTTGAAGCGGGCTTTGAGTTAATTGAGGTACATGCTGCTCATGGTTACTTGCTACACCAATTCTTATCGCCAATTGCAAATCAACGTACTGATGAATATGGTGGCTCTTTAGAAAACCGTATGCGTATGACGCTAGAGGTTCTTCAGGCAATTAAACTTGCTGTTCCCGAAGGTTATCCGGTAGGGGTACGTTTATCTGCAACAGATTGGATGGATGGCAATGAGCAGTGGGATATTGAGTCTACGGTTGGTTTATCAAAAGCCTTAGAGCAGTTAGGCGCGGCCTATATTCATGTCTCTAGTGGCGGTTTACATGAGCATCAAAATATTACTATTGGAGCAGGTTACCAAGTTCCTTTCGCGGAACAGGTTAAAAAACATGTAGCTATTCCTGTGATTGCTGTAGGTCTTATTACTGACCCACAACAAGCTGAACAAATTTTAGAAAACCAGCAAGCTGATGCCATTGGTCTTGCGCGTGCAATGTTATATGACCCACGTTGGCCATGGCATGCTGCTGCTACATTGGGTGCAAAAGTCAAAATTGCTCCCCAATATTTGCGTTGCCAACCACATGGCTTAAAACAGCTTTTTGATTCTTTTTAGTTTTTAATATTCGGGCAAATTAAGATTTGCCCGTTTTCTTTTGAAATGAGTGAGGAAGTAGTCTGTGGTTTTTCAGGTAATTTTACCAATTTTGATTTTATTATTGATGGGGTACTGTAGTGTCCTCATTAAACTGGTAACACCTGAACAAATTAAGGCTCTGAGTGCATTTGTTATTAAAATTTCTTTACCTGCTTTTTTAATCCAATCTTTAGCCAATAAAAACTTACAAGATATTTGGCACCCAGCTTATTTTATTGCTTATGGTGGCGGCTCTTTAATCTTGTTTTTTTTGGCTTTTATCCTTTACCGCAAGTATTTTAAAAATAGCCTAACACATAGTGCAGTCATATCGATGGGCGCTTCTATGTCAAATACAGGTTTTATGGGTACAGCGATTCTAACCATGCTAATGGGGAGTCATGCTGCAATCTATATATCTTTAACCTTAATTATCGAAAATTTATTAATAGTTGCTTTAATGCTCATTTTGGCAGAAGCGGGTTTGCATCAACAGCAACGGCTTTTGCCTTTACTGAAAAAAACATTCATGAATTTACTTAAAAACCCTGTAATTATTGCAATTTTAGTTGGGATGAGCTGCATTTTGCTAGATATTCATCTGCCTTCAAAACTTGGACAAGCCTTAGAACTTTTAGGAAGAACAGCTTCGCCTCTAGCATTATTTGCTATTGGTGGCAGCTTGGTTGGTATTGGTATTACCGCCGTGAATTTCCAAAGTATATTGTTGGCTGGATTTAATGTCATCCTTATGCCTGTTGTGATTTTTGGGCTGTTCCTTTTACTGCCAAACGTGAGCCAAGAGATGTTATATGCTGGCACTTTACTTGCTGCGCTGCCAATGCCGATCGCTTTTGGTATTTTTGGGCAAGCCTACGGTTTAAATGAAAGAGCATTAATCCCCTTAATGATTAGTACCATTATTGGCTTTATGGGTGTGAGTGGGCTTATTGCCTTGTGGTGGTAAAAGAAAAGCCCCATGAGGGGCTATTGTCTCTTTACTATTTTTTAGGAGCTGGCTGCATAGGAGCGGCGGCAGCTTGTTTATTCTTCTCAGCAATAATTTTTTCGACCGAAGCTAAAGATTCTCTAGCATTAGGAACATTTTGCTTAGCAAGCTCAGTAAAGATCTGTTTTGCTTGAGGCAGGTTCTGAGGAATGATATTGCCATTCGCCATCATGGTTGCTAAAGCCATAGATGCAGGCGCATAACCCTTTTGAGCAATTGTTTGCAAAGCTTCAATGCCTTGGCGTTTCATTAAAGGATTTTTATTTTCAACCCCTTGGCTAATATCATAAAGCGCTTTGACCTGAATAGCAGGGTAGTTTCCTTTTCTAATCAAAGGCGCTAGCTTTTGTAAAGCAATTTGGTGAGATTGAGGTTTTTTCTGCGCAAATAAAATAGTCGCTATTTTGACAGTTGCATCATCAGAACCTTGAGCTGATGCCTTTTGAATATATTGACTGAATTTGTTGCTATCTTTGGCAACACCTAATTCACCAGTCTCATAAAGTTGTGCAAGCGTGTAACTCGCTTGAGCATAACCTTTATTTGAGGCATCTTCATAATATTTCAGAGCTTTGGCATTATCTTTGGCAGTACCTTGGCCCATTTGTGTCATATAGCCTAAGTTATAGATGGCTTGAGCATTTCCTGTTTGTGCAAGACGTTGGACTTCTTGAAAGGCAGCAGGATAATTTTTTGCTGCGTATAGCTGCTCAGCCTGTTTAAATACATCGTTTTTAGCTGCAGAAGCCGTCGTGTCTGCTGCAAAGATTGATGAACTTGAAATGGCAATTAGACTGGCGATAAGTAATTTCTTCATTTCTTTTTAACCTTTTACTTTGTAGCTACATCATTCCATCGATGTATTAGCTCAATTCAATTTCTCATCATAAATATTGATGGCCGAAAGTAAACAGCCGATTTGTATATAAAACGATGTCTATAAAGCAAACTGTGGAGAAAAATAATACGCCACTCTACTTAAGAGAATGGCGTATTGGATTATTTTACTGACTGTAATAATGCTTCAATCTGTTTTGCATCACTTGGTACGCCAGAGATTCTTTGACCATCTTGTAAGAACAGAGTGGGTGTACCATCTATATTTAATTTCTGGCCTAAAGCAATATTTTTCTGAATTGGACTTGTACAGCTTTTGCCAGCCGCTGGCAATTTACGGTTAAGCATATAATTTGTCCATGCTTCTGAAGGGTTTTTAGAGCACCAGATTTGATTAGAAACCTTTTCAGCATTTGGATGTAAGCTGGTCAGCGGATATAAGAATACATATACGGTTACGTTATCCACCCCAACCATATTTTGTTCTAGACGCTGACAGTAAGGGCAATCAGGGTCACTGAAAATATAAAGAGTACGCTCTCCTTTACCTTTGACGTATTTAATTGCCTGATTTAATGGGAGACTTTTAACATCAATTTTACCCAATTCGGCAATTCGCTCTTCTGTCATATTTTTTTGTTGTTTGATATCAACTAAATTGCCTACAAAAAAGTATTTTGCATCTTGATTGGTATAAACAATACGGCCACTTGTATAGACTTCATAAATTCCAGCGACAGGTGACTGATAGACACCTTTTACAGGGAGGTCTGGATAATTTGTCTTCAGATTTTGTTCAAGTGTTTTAACATCAGCATGAGCAGAACCGAAAAAAGCCAAACTCAACATGAGTGTAGCAAGTTTAGTTTTCATATTTTTTCTCTTAGATTACAACGTGGATTATGATGGCATAGAAAACTTAAAAAATTGATGTCCTAATTTAATGAATTCATTAGAATTTTGTATCTATAGAAAAGCCCGCAGATTTATCCACGGGCTTTTAATTTATTAAATATAATTATTGTGGTCTAGCAACATCACCACTTAAAGCTTCTGGTAAATCTAAAACTTGAAGACCTAACTCTTGAAGGGCGGCAGGTTTCGCAACAACTAAGGCAATATAACCGTCAGTAGTTTGGGTACTATTAACCACTTCTACGTCATTGTGCAATTGAGTTGCTGGAGCAGGTGAATCACCCGTACCTTGAACTAAATGCAACCAGTGTTTTGGTTTTGCCTTAAACCAAAGGCGCGCCACAATTTCTTGACCTAAGTAACAGCCTTTATCGTAATTGACGCCTTCGCGTTGATGTAAACGTAATTCTTGTGGCTGAAACTCATGTTCAGTCGCTTGAGCAATCCATGCTTGACCTGTCATGATGGCTTGTTTTTGCCATTCGGAAATATCAGTTTCTGTAGAGCTGAACTCAGTATGGCCATTCACAACTTTTGGGAATACAGCACCTTGTTCACTTAAGGTCATTTTTGAAAAAGCACCATATTTTTTAATGTGCTTCGCGAATTCTTCAGCTTGATCTTGAGTGACAATAATTTCAAAACTTTCTGCATTATTCTTTTTTAGCCACAAGCCAAAATGGATGCGGCCTTTAAGATCACAAATGGCTGTATAGCGTGTTTCATTTTCAGCTAAACGTTCAGTATCTACAGTCACTTGACCTTGTAAAAACTTTTGTGCATCTACACCGTTTAATGCATATGAGGAGAAAGCGAGCAGACTCATGATTAATCTCAAATTCAATATGTTTCTTTATGATTGCTGACTATTTTGCTCCATTTTTACTAAAAAATCAGCCATAGTTTTCGTAATTTACTTTTGTATAAAACAATAGGTTTAGGT
Source organism: Acinetobacter sp. FDAARGOS_494 (assembly GCF_003812225.1). Taxonomy (NCBI): domain Bacteria; kingdom Pseudomonadati; phylum Pseudomonadota; class Gammaproteobacteria; order Moraxellales; family Moraxellaceae; genus Acinetobacter; species Acinetobacter sp. FDAARGOS_494. The sequence continues at coordinate 1,020,222 of NZ_CP033866.1, read as the reverse complement.
CAAAAAAACACCAAAAATATACGTTAAAAGAAATTCTACGGTTTAAGCTATTCAACATAATTTTTATAACTTAAATGGACTTAAAATAAGGAGAAGACAATGGCAACAGGTACAGTAAAATTACATCGAGTGTTTAAGGCACCAGCTGAACGAGTTTATCGTGCTTTTCTTGACCCAGATGCTTTAGTTAAATGGATGGCACCTCACGGTTTTACCGCGAAGGTTCATAGTTTTGATGCAAAAGTAGGGGGCTCATACAAAATGAGCTTTACCAATTTCTCAACCGGGTCAACGCATTCATTTGGAGGTACTTATGTTGAACTCGTTCCCAATGAATTAATTCGTTATAACGACCAATTTGACGACACAAATTTACCTGGCACGATGCAGGTCACCATTACATTAAAAACAGTATTGGTCGGCACAGAAATACACATTACCCAAGAAGGAATACCTGAAGTTATTCCTGTGGAAGCATGCTATTTAGGCTGGCAAGAGTCTTTATCTTTATTGAAGTTGTTAGTAGAAGCCGACATTCCAGATCAATAATTGTCTTTTTTAATTGAGACTTAAGTAAAAAGTGAGTAGAAAAACTACTCATTTTTTATTTTTTAAACACTATCAAAAATGAACAAAATATTGAATGATCATATGAAGCTCAATGAGTTAAGCCTTCTTGTGAGATAAAGATATGGATATACAAATTAAAAGAATTTATGACGATGTAAGCGGTGATGATGGAAAGCGAATTTTGGTTGATCGACTATGGAGTCGAGGGATTAGCAAAGAAAATGCTCATTTAGATTTATGGTTAAAAGAAATAGCTCCTTCAACCGAACTTCGTAAGTGGTTTCATGCAGAGTCTGCAGAACATTGGGATGAGTTCAAACAACGTTATTTAAAAGAACTAGAAACAAACCCCGCAGTTAAAGAGTTATTAGAAATCGTTTCACATCATAAAGTCACACTTTTATATTCGGCTAAAGATGTGGAACATAACCATGCGATTATTTTAAAAGAATATTTATTAGAAAAGAGCAAAAGTTAAATATATAAATTTTTTTTTGGTAAAAGTCTTTTATTTAAAACTTTAAAAAATGAGTCATATCTCGCATAATATACTTTTTGAGATTTTTTTATGTCTTTGCCAAACTGTCCAAAATGCCAATCAGAATATACATATCAAGACGGCGATTTATTAATTTGTCCAGAATGCTCACACGAGTGGAAAGAAGGGGAAGCTTTAGTAACTGAAGAGCAAGAAGTGATTAAAGATGCTAATGGAAATGTTTTGGCGGATGGCGATAGCGTTACTGTAATTAAAGATTTAAAAATTAAAGGTTCTTCTTCAGTTGTTAAAGTCGGAACAAAAGTAAAAAGTATTCGTTTAGTTCCAGATGCAAGTGATGGTCACAATATTGACTGTAAAATTGATGGTATTGGTCAGATGAAGTTAAAATCTGAATTTGTAAAAAAAGCTTAATTTGTTAATTTTAATTACATTTTGGTAGAGATCGCAGGCGTGATCTCTACCTTTTTACATTTCAACATCCTTATAATTTTATTACGATAATGTATAAAAAGTAGACTATCCAAAGCTTAATAGCTCATTTATATTGTCATTAAGAAGAATTAACTTTCGTCCAGAATAATAACGAAAGTCATACCCACACCAACAAAAAAACGAGGTTCATATGGCAGGATGGTACGAAATTACACAAGCGAATGATGGACAATATCGCTTTGTACTTAAGGCTGGTAATGGCGAAATTATTTTAAATAGTGAGCTATATAAAGCGAAAGCATCAGCAGTCAATGGTATTGAGTCAGTTCAAAAAAATAGTAGTGACGATGCGCGATATGATCGTTTAACTGCAAAAAATGGGAAACCTTACTTCAATTTAAAAGCTGCAAATCATCAAATTATTGGTTCGAGCCAGTTTTATGCCAGTGAAGCTTCACGCGATAAAGGTATCGAATCGGTTAAAAACAATGGATCTTCCACAACCATTAAAGACTTAACAGTTCAGGTGTAAAATTAAATTAAAAAAAGCAGCTTCTAAAAGCTGCTTTTTTTATTTATGTATTTATTAACGCGCTAATTTAGCTAAGAGTTCTTCTTTAGTTAAATTGCTCGCTTCAGCATCACGGCGACCTTTATATTCAAAAGTACCCGCATCAAGACCTTTTTCACCAATCACAATACGGTGTGGAATACCCATTAATTCAAGGTCAGAGAATTTAACGCCTGGACGTTCGTTACGGTCATCAAGTAATACGTCAAAGCCTTGGGCTTGAAGTTCTGCATAAAGCGCTTCTGCTGCTTCAAGAGTACGTGGTGATTTGTGTGCATTCATTGGAACAATTGCGATTTCAAAAGGAGCAATCGCTTGAGGCCAAATAATCCCTTTGTCATCGTAGTTTTGTTCAATTGCAGCTGCAACTACGCGTGTCACACCAATACCATAACAGCCCATTGTTACTGTAAATGGTTTGCCATCTTCACCGAGAACTTTACATCCTAAAGCTTCAGAGTATTTAGTACCAAGTTGGAAAATATGGCCCACTTCAATACCGCGTTTAATTTGTAGTGTACCTTTACCATCTGGAGATGGGTCACCTTCAACCACATTACGCAAATCGAAAACTTCAGTAATCTGTGCATCACGTTCCCAGTTTACGCCTACAGCATGTTTGTCTGCCTCATTTGCACCAGCAACGAAGTCAGAAAGAACAGATGCAGCACGGTCAACAATTACAGTGATGCCTTTTTCAACTAAACCTTGTGGACCAGTGAAGCCAGCAGTTAAGCCAAATGCTTGAAGTTGTTCTTCTGTGGCAAACGCGAGAGGAGCGGCCACTAAAGGATGCTTCTCGGCTTTAATTTCATTAAGTTCGTGGTCACCACGTAAGAATAGGGCAACGACAGGTACATTGCCTTTCTCATCAGCAACGCCTTGAACCAATAAGGCTTTTACAGATTGTTTAGGGTCAGCATTTAAGAACTGGCAAACATCAGCAATTGTTTTTTGATTTGGTGTTTCAACCAATTTAAATTCTTGTGTAGGCGCTGCACGCTCACCCACTAAAACAGCTTCAGCCATTTCAACGTTTGCTGCATAATCAGACTCAGTTGAAAATGCAATGTCATCTTCACCGCTTGCAGCTAATACGTGGAATTCATGTGAAGCTGAACCACCAATTGAACCTGTATCTGCTTGTACTGGGCGGAAATCTAAACCTAAACGAGTGAAAATACGGCTATAGGTGTCATACATCACATCATAAGTTTCTTGTAATGATTCTTGAGTTGCATGGAAAGAATAAGCATCTTTCATGATGAACTCGCGTGAACGCATTACACCAAAACGAGGGCGGATCTCATCACGGAATTTGGTTTGAATTTGATAGAAATTTACAGGAAGCTGTTTATAACTTTTTAGCTCGTTACGTGCTAAATCGGTAATCACTTCTTCATGTGTAGGACCAAGCACAAACGGATTGTCGTGACGATCTTTGAAACGTAATAATTCAGGACCATATTGTTCATAACGACCCGATTCTTCCCACAAGCTTGCGGGTTGAGTTACGGGCATGAACACTTCCATAGCACCTGAACGGTTCATTTCTTCACGAACAATGGCATCAACTTTTTTAAGCACACGTGTTCCCATCGGCAGCCATGTATATAAACCAGATGCCAATTTACGAATCATCCCCGCACGTAACATGAGCTGATGTGAAATCACTTCAGCATCGTTTGGGGTTTCTCTCAACGTTGCAAATAAAAAGCGGCTTGCGCGCATGGAAAAAGTCCTAAAAGTTAAGCGTTATAAAAACGCGGATTATACGATAGTCGCTGCATTATGACATGAATCGTCGGGTTTGACGCAGCATAAAGTTTTTCAAGTCATCCAGATAAGTGAAAATGACGGGGACAACCACAAGAGTCAATAAGGTAGAGGTAATGACACCCCCAATTACAGCATGAGCCATTGGTGCACTTTGTTCACCACCTTCACCTAAACCTAGAGCTAATGGAACCATACCCATCACCATCGCACTTGTTGTCATCAAGATTGGGCGTAAACGGGTTTTGCCTGCTTGTAAAATAGCATCATAACGACTTATCCCATCTTCCATCGCTTTTTTAATAAAGTCGATAAGCAAAATCGCGTTTTTGGTTACCAGCCCCATCAGCATAATAATGCCAATAATTGAAAATAGATTTAGGGTACTCCTAAATAAGAATAAGGCCAGGAAGACACCAATCAGGGACAATGGTAAAGATGCCATAATCGCAGCAGGGTGAATAAAACTATTAAACTGAGAACCCAACACAATATAAATAAATACAATCGAAAGGGTAATTGCCGTTAACGCATAACCCGCAGATTCAGCCATATCGGCATTTGCCCCTTGAGTATCAAAGGTATAACCAGCTGGCAATTTGAATGCTTTTTGCATTTTATCGATATCTTGACCGATATCCCCACTTGGACGTCCTGAAGTGTTTGCTTCAATTAAAACTTCACGTTCAAGGTCACGTCGGTTAATTTGCGAAGCTCCAAGTTTTTCTTGGGTTGTGGCTACGGCGCTTAATGGAACTAAAATATTTTGCCCATTTGCATTGGTTTTATTCGAGTTGAGATATAGGTTCTGAACATCTTGGGGAAGCACACGTTTATTTTCATTTAAACGGATATTCACATCATAAGTTTCGCCGTCACGATCTTCCCATGTTGTGACATTGTCACCTGCAATGAGTGGTCGAATCGCATTCGCAATTTGAGAAACAGATAAACCTAAATCACTGGCCAGTACACGGTTAATATGTACACCTAAAGTCGGTTTAGGTTCTTTTAAAGAGCTTTCTAAATCGACCACACCATCAATTTTTTCCATTTCAGCCATGAAACGATCCGAGATTTTTTGTAGTTCATTTAGATCAGATCCTTTAATAGAAATCATGATTGGCTTTTGACCACCAGACACTGAGTCTTGAGCAGCAGCGACTGAAGTCACTCGGATGCCAGCTACACTTTGTAAACGATCACGGAATTCATTGTTGAGTGTTGTCAGGTCTGCACTACGTTCTTGTTTTGGTTTTAGGGTGACTCCTAAACCTGCATGGTTTTTACCGGAGTCGACTTCACTGTTAACCACTCCATAAGTAGAAACGACATCAGGGAATTGCCTAATAATCTGATCAACCTGATGTAATTTTGCTTGGGTATATTCTAAAGAAGAATCAACTGGGGTTTCGAACTGAATACGAATTTCACCTTTATCTGGTGTAGGTACAAATTCGGTTCCGATCATTTTTGATAAGCCTAATGCCACAACCAATGAAACAATTGCAATAATGACTGTGATGAAACGAAAGCGTAAGGCAAGCTTTAAAAGCTTTTCATAGATATGCGTTAGGCCATCTAATAGATTAGAAATATAGTTAAAGAAACGTTGCAGTCGACTTTCTTTTTTCTTTACAGGATCTTTCCAGTGTGCGGAAAGCATTGGGTCGAGTGTAAAGCTGATGAACATGGAAATAAGAACAGCCGTACTTACAGTTACCCCAAATTGGTAGAAGAAACGCCCAATTAAGCCTCCCATAAAGGCAACTGGTAAAAATACCGCCACAATGGTGAGTGTGGTTGCAAGTACTGCTAACCCAATTTCTTTAGTACCGTCTAAAGCCGCGGTGACATGGTCTTTGCCGAGCTCTGTATGTCTGACAATGTTTTCCCGAACCACAATTGCATCATCAATTAATAGACCAATACTCAGTGACAGGGCCAACAGTGTCATCATGTTAATGCTAAACCCAAATGCCCAGATGAATGTTAATGTGCCAAGTAGGGTAATCGGTAAGGTTAAACCTGTAATAACTGTAGAGCGGAAAGAACCTAAAAATAGTAAAACAATTAAAACTGCTAAGACTGCTCCTTCAATAATGGTACGAACAACGTCTTTAATTGAAGCACGAATACCTTTAGAGCTGTCAGCGACGACTTTATAATTCAAAGCCGCAGGCATTTGAGCTTTTAGCTTCTCTAAGGTTTGATAAGTCTTATCAACAACCTGAATTACATTAGCATCGGAACTTTTTAAAATATCGACAGAAACCGCTGTTCTTCCATTATAAAAAGCACTTGATTGCAGTTCGGCTTGAGTATCTTCAACGGTTGCTACTTGTTTTAGAAAAATAGGGGAACCATTTTTATTAGCAATAACTAAATCACCAAATCCAAGAGGATGGATGACTTTTGATTGAATCTGAACAACCAGTTCAGAATTCTTTTGTTGTAAGGTTCCTGCAGGTACTTCTATATTTTCATTTTTTAGGGTGTTAATGACCTGATCAATACCAATACCATAGCTTTGTAATTGTTCAGGATGAACCTTAATCCGAATTTGACGTTTAGCATCACCTAGTAAATTGACATTACCCACACCAGAAACAGTTTTAAGCTGAGGTACAATTTTTTTGTCTACATAGGAGCTTAATTGAGCCAAGCTCATGCTGTTCGATTCAAACACGACTGACATAATTGGGCTAGATGATGGATCGTAGCGTTGTACAATCGGTGTATCAATTTCATCGCGAAATTGGGCAATAACTGGAGCAATTTTGTCGCGAACATCCTGTGCTGCAATCGCCGAAGACGTATCAAGATTAAACTCTGCAATCACCATCGAAAGCCCTTCACTTGAGCGTGAAGTGATTTGTTTAATACCCGAAATGGTATTGATTTGATCTTCGAGTTTTTTGGTAATATCCGATTCAACTGCTTCAGGTGAAGCACCCGCATATTGCGTAGTGACGACTACGAATGGGAAATCAATATTTGGAAACTCTTCAACGGTCATACGTTTCCAAGATGCTAACCCGAGTACCATTAGACTGAGCATCATCATGATGGTAAAAACGGGGTACTTCACACTAATTCGGGTAAACCACATAAGCTATTTGCTACCTTATTTATTTTTTTCGGTTGTAAGCGTCACTTTTTTATTGATATCAGAATCTTCAAACTGAATACGACTTACCTGATCTGTACTTTGTAAACCCTGAACTAAAGCGATATTTTCGTTGTATCGTTGCTCAACCACTCGAATTTTGACTTTCTGAATCGTTTGATTGCGTATTACCCATACAAAAGGATCATGTTGCAGATTTTGAATGCTATCTAAAGGAATGGTTTGCCCCTGATTGCTATCATTATGCAAAATAATACCGTTAATAAACGCACCAATACTTAATGAATCAATCGCTTCTTTAGGGCTCGCAAAGAATTCAATTTGTCGGCTGTCTTGGTCTGCTACAGGTGAAATACGGGTCAGTATGGCATGTAATTGTTTCGAGTTACCCTGAATCTGATACTGGATAGAGCTACCTACTTTTAAGGCAGATTGTTGCTCAATAGGTAGTTTCGCTTGTATTTCTAATTGATCCGGATTAACGATTTCAAATAATGTTTGTCCAACCGAAACGGTTTGTCCCGGTTCAACTTGTCGTTTCGTAATCACACCTGAAATGGGGCTAGTAATAATACCGTCTCGATCAGCTTTTTTAGCAATATCCACATTGGCTTGTTGAGCTCTAACACTTTCAAGTTGACCTTTATAATCCACCTGACTTTGCTCAAACTCTACACGGGCAATAAAGCCTTGATTGAGCAATCTTTGTTTTCGATTCATCAAATTACGTGCAAGTTCTGCTTGTGCCTGAGCAGAAGCAAGATTAGCCTGTGCCTGAGCTAAGCGTGCAGCGTTGTCTTGATTATTTAATCTAACTAGGACTTGGCCTTTTTGTACCTTTTGACCTACATTGGCTGTAACGGCAGTTGCTGTTGCACTAACTTGGGCTTGAATAGAACTTTGTTGTACTGCACGAATAGTTCCTGTAAAAGCGGTTTGAGCGGCGAGTGAGCCTTCTTTTACAGGAATTAAATCTTGAGGAATGAGTTCAATTTTTTTAGGTTCAGATGCTGTTGTTTTTGGTACTTCTTGCTGGTTACATGCAGCTAAGATTAAACTCAGACTGATCAAGCTTAATTTAAAAAAAGTAGAAGGGGTAAGATGCGTTGTGCGCATACAGCATCATCCTGTAATTCAAATTTTATTTTGCCCCTATTCTTGATAAAGCTGTAACCTTATTCAAGCTTTTTTAAACGTTCGATAATATTTTCATAATCTTTATTGGTGCGATTATAGGTTTTCGAAAGTATTTCAAGTGTTTGTTTAACCTTATTAATATTCATAAGATTGTTTTCAATCAAGGTTTTATGTCTTTCGGGAACTTGTTCACCCTTACGAAAATATTCCATTTCTTGCCGTTTAAATAAAATTTTGTCTTGTTGTAATTGGCTCAGTTGGTCCTGCTGATAATTTATTTGTTTTTTAATTGCCAATAATGCTTGGTCTCTTTTAATCGTCGCAGTTTTACTATTGCTATATGCTCTTTTTAATTTGTTATCTTCTTCTCTATATCGAGCTGATAATGCACGCTGTGAGGACTGATTTAAATCGGCTTCAGAATTATAAGGATGATTTCTTTTAATGACCTGCATATTCTGGTCGAGTGCTTCATATCCATAGCGAATATGAGCCGGTGTTACGGATGTACTAATATTCGCAATACCATGCTGATCATAATAACGATACCAGACAGCTTTAGGAGCTGCATTTGCAGCCAACGTTGGGGAAGAGAAAAACAGTGCTCCGCAAGAGGCAATGCCTATAAATACAGACAAGCAGTTCCTATAAAAGGCATATTTCATCCGCTTATTCATAAAATTCCCCAAAAAAGAAAGGTAAGTCACTTATTTTTAAATAATTAATCTTAAATATATTAGTTATTATTTAACTGAATAAAAATATCGACATTATAAAAAAAATGATAATTTTTTTGAAAGTGTGATGAGGTTAAAAGTTATTGTTTATAAATGAGAAAGTAGACAAAAAGCTTTCATTGAAAATAGAAGTATAGATATGTTAAAAATGCGTATAAATCTGTAAAAACAAATTTAAGTTAAATTGCATTTATATTTTATGTTATGGGGATGGAAGATTAAATGGAAGATGCATTCCAAAATCTGAAAGTAATGGTTATTGATGACTCAAAAACTATTCGCCGTACCGCAGAAACTCTATTGCAACGCGAAGGTTGCGAAGTGATTACTGCTGTCGATGGATTTGAAGCTTTATCTAAAATTGCTGAAGCGAATCCGGATATTGTTTTTGTAGATATCATGATGCCTCGTTTAGACGGTTATCAAACTTGTGCTCTGATTAAGAACTCTCAAAATTATCAGAACATTCCCGTTATCATGCTCTCTAGTAAAGATGGTTTATTTGATCAGGCAAAAGGGCGTGTGGTAGGTTCAGATGAATACTTGACGAAACCTTTTAGCAAAGATGAATTGCTAAATGCGATTCGTAATCATGTAAGTTCATAATAAGTAATTTGAGGGCAAAAGAAATGGCACGTATTCTCATTGTTGATGACTCACCAACAGAAACTTTTCGTTTTAAAGAAATCCTAACTAAGCATGGCTATGACGTACTTGAAGCATCTAACGGTGCAGATGGTGTGACTTTGGCAAAAGCTGAGCAGCCTGACTTGGTATTAATGGATGTGGTCATGCCAGGTGTAAATGGTTTTCAGGCAACGCGCCAGATTACCCGTGATGAAGACACGAAGCATATTCCGGTGGTGATTGTGAGTACTAAAGATCAGGCAACTGACCGAGTATGGGGTAAACGTCAAGGCGCAATCGATTACTTAATCAAGCCAATCGAAGAAAAGCAATTAATTGATGTAATTAAACAATTTCTAAATTAACTCATCCATCCATAAAAACATAAATAACGGGATAAATACGCCCGTTTTATAGGATCGAGTATGGCAGCGAATGGATTTATCGAGTTACTTCGTTTGTCTAAACGGGGTAATAAGAATTACGCTTCAGTTCAAAATGAAGCACAGCGATGGTCAGGAATTGCTTTTGAAATGAGAGGGCAATACTTCGTCGCACCACTTGGGGAAGTGTCAGAAGTTATCTATCCACCGAAATATACACCAGTTCCAAATACTCAAAGTTGGGTCAAGGGATTGGCAAACATTCGTGGAAGATTACTTTCGGTATCTGATTTGGCTCATTTTATTTCAGGGCAGCGGAGTTCATTTTCGTCTACCCAAAAAGTGCTGTGTATTAGCCATCATGACCAGTATGTGGGGTTGGTTGTGGATCAGGTTTTGGGGATTCAGCACTTTAATAAAAAAAGTTTTTTTTCCGAGAGTTTAGACTTAGAGGAAAACCTAAAAGAATATTGCCAAGGGTATTTTCACCAACACAATCAACATTGGCATGTCTTTTTATTTAGTCGGTTATTGCAAAACCCACACTACATGAACGCATCGACAAAATTTATAAACTAATTTTTATGCTGTGAATGAACAGCGTATTTTTCTGGGGAGAAGCTGTATGGGCTTTAAACTTAAAAAGAAAAGTGGCAATCGCGGTGCTACCGGAAAATCGAGTGTCAATTTTATTGCAAAAATCCAGTCAAAAATTGAGCAGTTTGCCAGTTTATTTGGGGAAAGTGAAAAGTCCAAGCCTATCCTTTATGCAGCGCTGTTATGTTTAGTATGTGCGTTAATTTCATTAGCTTATCTATTTTATAATGTACCTCGTCATAACCAGTTAATTCGAAGTCTTGGTGAGTTACGTCTGTTATCTCAAACCATTTCTAAGCAAGCAACTGAAGCAACAGAGTCGGGTTCTCAAGAGGCGATCACAAAGCTACAGCAATCTAAAAAAGACTTTGATGAGAACTTACTTGAAATTGAAAATATTCACGGTAAGTCGACCGATGAATATCAAAAAGTTGAGAAAATATGGGGTGAGGTTTCAAAAAATATTGATTTGATTTCATCACATCAACGAGTACTTAACCAGTTATATGATACCAACATCTCGATTAGTGAAACGGTTCCAGAGATTCAGGCAGAATATAACTTGATGGTCGACCAAATGGCTCGCCAAGGTTTGCCAAGTAGTCAGGTAATTATTGCTAAAAACCAGGTATTTATTGCAGAGCGTATTTTACGTTCGATTAACTCGGTGTTAAGTGGTACGGACGGAAATGTATCAACTAGTGACTTTAGTGTCGATATTGAGACTTTTGGTACCTATTTAAATGCTGAACTGAATGGTAATGCCGAGTTAGGTGTTGATCGTATTGCTGATCCGGCTTTACGTGAATCTTTAGAAAGTATTAAGTCTGAATATGACAAAGTCTTAAAATCTGCTGCTGCAACGGTATTAAAAAATGGTAGCCAGATTGTCAATGTTCGTCAGGCTTCTTCTCAGATTTTCTCTAAATCGGATGTAATGTTGGAAAGTCTAGGACATTTATCTGATGTTGCAAGAAAGAACTGGCTCACCTTATTTTTAGGTGCTGTTCTTATTCTTTCATTAGGCGGACTAATTTTCTCTGTATTCAAGTTAATTACACTACGTAGTGTAATGGATAAGCAACGTGTTGCTCGATTACAGGAAGAATATGACCGTAACCAGAATGCGATTTTACGTTTACTTGATGAAATTGCCGACTTGGCGGATGGTGACTTACGTTCATATGCAACTGTATCTGAAGACTTTACGGGTGCTATTGCCGACTCGATTAACTTCGCAATTGACCAACTGCGAGATTTGGTTTCACGAATTCATGAAACCTCTCAGGAAGTTGCACGCTACACACAAGATACGCAAAGTATTACTAACCAGTTAGCAGAGGCATCAGAACATCAGGCGCAAGAAATTGCAGGTGCTTCTACTGCCATGAATGAAATGGCACAGTCAATTGACCAAGTATCTGCCAACGCTTCTGAATCTGCGGAAGTAGCACAGCGTTCAGTACAAATTGCATCAAATGGTGCACAAGTGGTAAATCGTTCAATTGAAGGTATGGATACTATTCGTGAGCAGATTCAGGAAACTTCTAAACGTATTAAGCGCTTAGGTGAGTCTTCTCAAGAAATTGGTAACATCGTATCGCTCATTAACGATATTGCAGACCAAACGAACATCCTTGCATTAAATGCAGCAATTCAAGCATCTATGGCAGGTGAGGCTGGTCGTGGTTTCGCCGTGGTTGCCGATGAAGTACAACGTCTTGCTGAGCGCTCAGCATCTGCAACCAAACAGATCGAAACACTGGTTAAAACAATTCAGACCGATACCAACGAAGCCGTTATTTCAATGGAACAAACAACGACGGAAGTTGTACGTGGTGCGAATTTGGCAAAAGATGCGGGTATTGCACTGGATGAAATCCAAAAAGTATCGGGTGACTTGGCAAAATTGATTGCGAGCATTTCCGACGCAGCAAAACTTCAGTCAGCATCTGCGAGTCACATTGCAACCACCATGACGGTTGTACAAGAAATTACTTCGCAAACAACAACGGCAACGTTTGACACTGCTCGCTCCGTATCAGAGTTGGCGAATATGGCAGAGTCATTACGTGAGTCAGTAACGGACTTTAAATTACCAGACTAAATTGGGGGATAAGAATAGCTATTCTCATATCGCTATTCTTTTAAAAGTATGAGCAGCGCCAGACAAATATTGGGGAGATAGTTATTTTTCTGGTGTTGTCTCTGTAGTTTTCCCCACTCAGGGGGTAAGCAAAAGAAGCCTTTGCTATGAAAGAAATATTAAAAACTTTAACTGAAGCAATGACGCTACCTGAAGATAGCTATTCTGAACAAGATGCTGAGTTTCTTGAGATCTTCATTGAAGAAATTGAAGAGATTTTTGTTGATTTGCAACCTTTGATAAATAAATGGATGCAGTCTGAGAATATTGCTACGCTCACTGAAATTCGTCGTCATTTCCATACCTTAAAAGGTTCCGGAAGAATGATTGGCGCTAAATCTTCAGCTGAGCTTGCGTGGACAGTTGAAGATACACTCAACCGGGTAATCAACCAAAGCTTACAATTAACGCCAACTATTCAGAGCTATGTGCAGTTAGTATTTAAGTTCTATTTCCTTAAATTAGTAGATAATTTTAAGCAAAAACGAGCACATACCTTAGATTTCAGACCTCTTATTTTATTAGGCCAACAACTACAACAACAGCAAAGTTTAGAACCAGCTTTAGAAGAGCTTTTACAACTTTCAAATACGCTTACGGCCGAAACAGTGACTGGTCTTGAGCTAGATTATATTGAACAAGATTCGTTAGCCGAGCCAATCATTCAAGCTACTCATACTGAAATTGAAATAAATCTAGATGAAACTTTGACCTTATTTATGGAAGAGGCGGAAGAACATTTAGCCACGATTCATCAATTTTTGGATCAAGAGTTACATCAGTACGACAGTTATAACGCTTTAATCCGCGCTTTACATACTTTGCGTGGTAGCTCTGCAATGGCACAGGTCGAAACAATTTTCGAGGCCAGTACCAAAGTTGAGCATTTATTTAAAATACTGCTACAAGAAGAGTTATCTTCTCACTCTGAAGAAATTTTATTATTACAAGAATATCGTGAGTTTGTTCGAGATAGCTTGGAACTACTATCTAGATATAGTTCAAGTGAACAGCTCGAAGCGAGATTGCAGCAATTTAATCAATCTTGGGATGCATATGTTGAGCAACATGGTGACCGAACAGATCCGTTAATGCCTTCTCATGGCTTGGTATCGCAATTATTACAATTAGATGTTTCTGAATTACTGGATGCAGAATTAGATTTTGAGAAGGGTATTCGTAATGAGTTTCCTGATTATCTTGAACGCCTAAGTGAACAGGCTGATTTATTACTGCAACATACACATTCTCAAGCAATGTTGGGTTTACATGAATATACCAGCCAACTGAAAGAAAGTTATGAAGTGCTGCTTGATAAACCTACTTTATTACAATCAGACTATATATTTGAAATTTATCAAAAAGCGCATCAACAGCTCATTCAATTATTTGATGCTTTAGCTGCTGGTCAGCGAGTCGGTATTGTTAAGCAACATCAAAGTATTTTAGAAGAATTAAAACTTTATACGCAGTACACTCCAGACCTATCAAATGACCTGCCTCAGCAGGATTCGACATCTTTTGAACCAATATCCAATATTGAACAAGAGCCAGAAGTAGTAGCTACTGTAGAGAATTTCTCAGACTCTGTAGACTGGGCGGTATTAGGTCAAAGTGTGCAGCAAGATCGACAATATATTTCATCTACACAAGTGAATCGAAATTTTGATGCTGATCTTTTAGATATCTTTCTTGAGGAAGCTGAAGAATTACTTGAGGGAATTGATACCGATCTTAATATTTGGGTAGGTGAGCAAGAAAACTTTGCAGCTCTGAACAACCTAATGCGTTATTTGCATACCTTGAAAGGGGGAGCAAATATGGTTCAGGCAACGTATCTTGGTTTGATTGCCCATGAATTAGAAAGCATTTATGAGCGTTTAATTCAAAAGCAATTAGTAGCAACTTCAGATTTAATTGATTTTATTCGTTTGGTTCAAGATGACTTGGCTGACCGTTTACAAATCATGCGTGAACAACAACTAGATTATGCAGCCCCTTACACAATTAACGCATTAAAACGAGCGGGTCAAAACTCTAACTTCCAACCTTTACCAGTGGTTGAGGCATTTGATACTGAAAGTGAGATATTCTCTGAGCAAGAGGTGATATCTGAAGTAATAATAGATGAGATACCAGTAGAACTTGAACCTGCTCTTGCAGAGTTAGAAACTCATCACGATCAGGTATTCGACACAGCGGCTACCGAGTTAGCTACTCCAGTTGAAGTAATTACCTCGGTTACATCGCAAGAGAGTGAAATTGCAGCTGATGAACAGGACATTGAGGCTGTTGTTGAACAGACGTTCCTGGAAGAAGCTACTGAATTGTTAGAAATGGCTGAATCGCTATTAAAACAATGGTTTGAACAGCGTACAAACCGTAGTATTTTGCTTCAGCTTCAAAGAGCCGTGCACAGTTTAAAAGGTGGTGCACGGATGGTGGGTTTAGAAGCCGTACAAGCAATTGCCTACCAACTAGAAAATGCTTTTGAACAATTTGCGCTACATCACTTCAATTCGAATATTTATGATCATTTATTAGAAAGTGCGATTGCATGGTTAAAAGATGCAATTTTCAACCACAATTATCAGCATTTCGATGGATTACAGCAAAGTTTAGAAAATATTCAATTCTTTGAAACTACAATCCAGATTCCGACTAAGTTAACTAGAGCGGACTTGTTTAACTCAGAACCGGTGATGACCTTTATACAAGGTGATGGTACAGAGCCTCCACCAATGATGGGAGCATGGGAGCAAACAGAGCGTCTGGATCAGAATAATGAAATGATCCGTGTTTCAGCTGACTTAATCGAGAAAATGATTGATTTGTCTGGTGAAAACTCCATTAACCGTTCACGAATTGAAATGGACCTAAGCCAATTTAGCCATACACTAGTTGAAATGGAGTTGGCGATTCAACGACTTGCCGATCAGTTGCGACGAATGGAAGGTGAGTTAGAAACACAGATTATTGCTAAACATGGAATTGAACATTCTCGTTATACTGACTTTGACCCATTAGAGATGGACCAATATTCATCTTTAAATCAATTGTCGAAATCGCTTGCTGAATCTGCATCGGACTTGGTCGACTTTAAAAATACGTTATCTGACAAAATCAGAGATACCGAAAGTTTGCTTTTACAACAATCACGAATTCAAGCGGAAATTCAAGAAGGTTTAATGCGGACACGTTTGGTCCCATTTTCGCGTTTATTGCCGCGTTTACAACGAATTGTTCGTCAGACGTCTACAGCATTGAATAGACCTGCTGAGCTTTTCGTAAATAATACGGAAGGTGAGTTGGACCGCAATATTTTAGAACGGTTAGTGACTCCGCTTGAGCATATGCTCAGAAACGCAATTGACCATGGTTTAGAAGACCGAATGCAGCGGCAACAAGCAAATAAACCGGAAACAGGGCGTATTGAACTTAATATTCAGCGTCAAGGTACGGATGTTGTGGTTGTCTTTAGTGATGATGGTCAAGGCATTGATGTTGAAAAAGTACGTCAGAAAGCACTCCTTGCCGGATTGATCAAGCCAGAACAAGACTTAGAACAGCAAGACATACTGCAACTCATTTTCCATCCGGGTTTAAGTACAGCAGAGCAAGTCACTCAGATTTCCGGGCGTGGTGTAGGTCTTGATGTCGTGCAGAGTGATATTAAGTCTTTGGGGGGACATGTCAGCGTTGAATCCGTCTATGGGCAGGGAACAACATTTACGATTCGCGTACCGACTACAGTAGCGGTAAGTGATGCCTTAATGGTTAAAGTGGCAGATCAACAATTTGCGATTCCACTTGCTCAAATCGATCGAATTATTCGAGTGTCACCAGCCTCTTTAGAGCAGTATTTTGAAAGTCCTCAAGAACTATTTGAGTATGAAAATAAACGTTATCCATTACGTTATCTTTCTGAATTTGTTGGTAACCAACCCATACCACGTTTAAATGGTGTGATGTATTCATTACCTGTGTTAATGATTAAAGCCAATAATGGCCAAACTGTGGCACTACTTGTTGACCAGTTAATTGGCTCTCGAGCACAAATTGTAGTGAAACCAATTGGTCAACAGTTCTCTAGCATTGGAGCAATTGCAGGCGCCACAATTTTAGGTGATGGACAGGTCTGCTTAATTTTAGACGGACAAAATATTGCGCGACAAATTCAGTCAACTCAGCGTCATAAACAACTTAGTGAAGCAGTGTATAGACACCGAGAGTCTGATGAACGCCGCCTCATCATGATTGTAGATGACTCAGTAACTGTACGTAAGGTCACGTCCCGATTGCTTGAACGTCAAGGCTATGATGTGGTTACGGCTAAAGATGGTGTTGACGCCATAGAGCAGCTAGAAAATATTAAGCCAGATTTGATGCTACTTGATATTGAAATGCCACGTATGGATGGTTTTGAGGTTCTCAATCTTGTACGACATCATGATATGCATCAATACATGCCAATTATTATGATTACATCCAGAACAGGCGAAAAACATCGTGAACGAGCATTCTCGTTAGGTGTAAGTCAATATATGGGTAAACCTTTCCAGGAAGAAGAGTTACTAGAGAATATCGATGCTTTACTTGTAGCGTCTGACAGTGAGGTCAAATCATGAAAGGTAGTGTAAATACATCATTGATCGCTAATATGGACCAACAAGAGCTACAGCATCTTATTACAGTTTCAACTGGTTTTATTGACGCTTATATCATTGAATGTAACGATCAGGTACCTATGCTATTGCCACAAAACATTGTGTTGTCTGCCATGGATGTAAAAAATGGCGTAAAACATATTGAATGGCATGATGTGAAGCTACCCGTCTACTCAGTACATAACACAATTGATCAACATGCAGTAGCATTAGTGATTGAAGGGGAAGATATTAGCCAACGTTTTGCATTAATCTGTAAAACAATGCCAGTTTCTACTCGTCTGCGTATTTCTGAAATTGTCGATGAAATGGATGAGCATGAGGCTGAACAACACCCAGCAGTATTTAAATATGTGCGTATGCAAGATCAACGCTACTATATACCTAACTTAGAATATATTGAAAAATTACTTGGTTTATAAAAGAAAAAGGAACTCTTTTGAGTTCCTTTTTTATTTTATTGAGCTAATAAATTTTCTAAAATTTGCTCATAAATATCAGTTAATGGATCAAGATCATGTACATCAACATGTTCATTAATTTGATGGATAGTTGCGTTTAGAACACCGAGTTCTAAAACTTGTGCACCTGTTGGAGCAATGAAGCGCCCATCAGATGTACCACCACTTGTTGAAAGCTCAGTCTCAGTACCAGTCACATTTAAAATAGCAGTTTGAGCTGCGTTAACTAATTCACCTACTGGAGTTAAGAATGGTAAGCCAGACAAATTCCAGACAATTTCATATTGCAAGCCATGCTTGTCTAAAATTTCATGAACACGTTGTTTAAGCTGTTCTGCTGTAACCTCGGTTGAATAGCGGAAATTAAAAGTAACTTCTAAAGCACCAGGGATTACATTGGTTGCGCCAGTACCTGCATGGATATTTGAAATCTGGAATGAAGTTGCAGGGAAATACTCATTGCCATTGTCCCAAACTGTTTGGCACAACTCAGCTAACGCTGGGGATGCTTCATGAATTGGATTACGTGCCAAGTGTGGGTAAGCTACATGACCTTGTTTGCCTTGAACCTTCAATACAGCATTAAGAGAACCACGACGGCCATTCTTAACAATATCACCTAATTTATGAGTACTTGATGGTTCCCCAACCAAACACCAAGTAATTTTTTCATTACGCTTTTCCAGTGTTTCGATAACTTTAACTGTACCGTTAACAGCAGGACCTTCTTCATCTGAAGTAATTAAAAAAGCAATTGAACCTTTATGGTTTGGGTGTTTTGCTATAAAACGTTCAGATGCAACTACCATTGCAGCTAATGCAGTTTTCATATCTGCTGAACCACGACCATATAATTTGCCATCGCGAATTTCTGGTGCAAATGGGTCTGAATTCCAAGCGTCTAAACGTCCTGTTGGTACTACGTCGGTATGACCAGCAAAACAAAATACAGGGCCTTCGGTTCCACGTCGAGCCCATAAATTATCGACATCTCCAAAGCGCATAGGTTCAATATGGAAGCCAACCTTAGCTAAGCGCTCAGCAATAATAGTTTGGCAAGTATGATCAATAGGAGTAACAGAAGGCTGTTGTAAAAGTTCTAAGCTAAGCGAGAGAGTGTCTGAGTGGTTCATACCGGAAATTGCGTACTGATGAGGTGAAATATAGTCCGATATAATAGGCGAATCTCTAAAGGATGGGTATTTAAAAATAAAAAAACCTTATCGAAACGATAAGGTTTTTAAATGTTAAGCATAACTTACATTTTATTTTCAGTTTTTTGTGCGGTGTTAGTTACAGCATCACCAGCTTTAGAGACATCTTGACCAAAACCCTTGAACGTATTACAACCTGTTAAAACAAATGCCACCATTACAGATGCGACTAAAACTTTTTTCATCATTTTCTCCGTATAAATTTAATAATGAAGTAAATTTAGATTAAAAAACAAACGGAAAAAGAAACATGATTGTTTAATAGTAAAAACGTTATAAATTGTTTCTATAAGGACGTGGTCTCTTGTAAAATACCGTTATTTTTGATGAGAGAAGGTTTTAAGCTTAGTAAAGCAGGGTGCCTGAACATATAAAATCGGGTTTCATTAATATTTTGACAATATAGGCCATCAGTCCACCAATAAGCAGTGTTTGAACTCGCTTTTTGATGAGGACAAAGCCATTCATGTCTTTCTAAGCGGTAAAAGTCAGATTTAGGGATTTCTGTACCCCAAGTACCTAAGCGACGTTTTAAATTTACCCATTCAGGAATAAGCTGTTCTTGAGGTAAATTTAGAGGAAGATAAAGTTGTCCTTTTAAGACAGCGAAACGTTGTTGAACTTTAAAACCCAAAGCTTCTGAAAATTGAAATTGTTTGTCAGTAAAGTGGTAAAGCTTTTTACTTAAAGTATCTTGTCTATTTAAACCAATCCATTGTTCTAAATTTAATTGACCTTCACCTAGGTAATATTTTAGAGCAACTTCCCAATGTTCAATTTCTTGAGTATTTTGATTTAAAACTAAAAAATCGAGTTCACCTAAAGTTTTTGCTCCATCAATTTTTTGAATACTATGGCCTAATAACTGATAAGGATGATATTGATCTTCTTGTAGCCAAAACCAAAGTAAATTTTCAAAACGTAAACCTAAGCGTGTGCTCTTAAGCCGAGACATAAATTGAAGTAAAGGTTCTGGTGCTTCATCAAGCTGCTTTAGGCGGGGTAAGTAATTTTGAAAATGTTGTTCCCAATTTTTATCTGTATGTAATTGAAAACTATGTCGAATAGTAAGGCTGCAGGGAAGTTGGCTAAGTAGGTTCGGGCTGGCAATTGTAAAGGCCAATTGTCTTACCATTGGGTGACTGAACTGTAACCATGGCTCAAAATAGGATGTTTTAATTGAGGCAATATTCATACGTTGAGTACTCGAAATAATTCATCCAAATTTCATGGTCAATCAACAAAACAATACCAGAAAAACACTTTATACTACGAGTAACAATAGCTTAAGGTTTATATATGCGAACATTGTTTTGGCGAACTCTGGTCGTGATTTTTATCACGCTTGGTATTATTGGAGCAATTTTACCAGGCATGCCGACAACAGTGTTTCTTATTCTGGCTGCTTGGGCGGCCTCAAAGGGATGGCCTCAGATGGATGCGTGGTTGTTAAACCACCCCAAGTATGGACCAACCCTGCGGGATTGGCGAGCAAATGGGACAGTACCGCGTAAGGCAAAGTGGATTGCAACCATTATGATGACCGCAAGTGGTATTCTGATGCTGTTTACTTCGGCGCCGTTTTGGGTCAAGGTTTTTACCGATACTACCATGCTTGTTGTTGCAATTTGGTTATGGCTACGTCCTGAGCCAAAATTAAAAGATTGATAATCTTTTAATTTTGGCGCAAGACAAGTTTCCCCATAATTTTTCATTAAAGCTCAAAATAGTTGAGTTGATATAAGAGAAGAAATTCGATGTCCCAATTTAAACTTGAAGATGCAGATATTCTTATCGATTTAGCAAATCAAACTTTAAGCTTACCTAAACATAATAAGTTTTACGTGGTCTCTACTGGCAAAAATGGAATTGGGGAACAAGAAAATACGGGTAAAACCCCACGTGGATGGCATCGGGTTGCTAAGAAATTTGGTATGCAATCTCCCAAAAATGCAGTTTTTATTGCACGGCAGCCCACAGGTGAAGTTTATAGCAGTGAATTAGCCGCACAATTTCCTGAGCGAGATTGGATATTGTCACGCATTCTTTGGTTAGATGGTTTAGAAGAGGGCTTTAACAAAGGCGAAGGCCACGACACGATGCAACGTTATATCTATATTCATGGTACACCTGATAAAGAACCGATGGGGGTTCCAATGTCACATGGGTGTATTCGAATGCGTAATGAAGAAATCATTGAATTGTTTGATTTAGTCTCTGAAGACGCATTAGTTTATTTGTCTGAACAATCTTTAACCTAAAATAGGATTTTAAAGATTATTGTTTAATTAGCCGAATGATCAAAATATTAAAATAAGTGCTTAAATAAAATACAAAAAATTGTTTTTTACTTAATAATGACTTATTTTTAATCATTCATTCGTATTTTTTTGAAAAGTTGTCGAAAAGCGTTTGACACCTGTTAAAGATTCTCTATAATGCACCTCACAAACGATGAAGACGTTAAGGGCGCTTAGCTCAGTTGGTAGAGCGTCTGCCTTACAAGCAGAATGTCGGCGGTTCGATCCCGTCAGCGCCCACCAAGCCTTTACGTTAAGATCTCAAGTGCAGCGGTAGTTCAGTTGGTTAGAATACCGGCCTGTCACGCCGGGGGTCGCGGGTTCGAGCCCCGTCCGCTGCGCCACTTAAGACTTAACATCGTTTACCCCACAATTGCGATATTGTGAAAGTGCAGCGGTAGTTCAGTTGGTTAGAATACCGGCCTGTCACGCCGGGGGTCGCGGGTTCGAGCCCCGTCCGCTGCGCCACTTTTATAAAACGCTTTTGCAGGGCGCTTAGCTCAGTTGGTAGAGCGTCTGCCTTACAAGCAGAATGTCGGCGGTTCGATCCCGTCAGCGCCCACCATAATTTGTGACCATACTTTATTTTTAAAGTATTGCAAGTGCAGCGGTAGTTCAGTTGGTTAGAATACCGGCCTGTCACGCCGGGGGTCGCGGGTTCGAGCCCCGTCCGCTGCGCCATTCTCTTGATTCCCTGATCTAGAGGATGTAATGTATAAAGACTGTGATTGTTGTCTTTTTCAATCAGGGCGCTTAGCTCAGTTGGTAGAGCGTCTGCCTTACAAGCAGAATGTCGGCGGTTCGATCCCGTCAGCGCCCACCATAATTTTTTCAAATTTAAAAAATTAAACACGCTAATTTATTTAGTGTTTTTTGCGTTTCTGCTCTTCCTATTTTTTATCTATCTATTTTATCTTTTTTGGTTAACTCTCTCTTTTCCATACTTAATTTTTGAGTTCGAATTATTATTACTATCGAGTTTAACTAAAGCTGCCATGCTGTAACGCAATAGCAGCTTTGTAAACTAAGATTAATACTCATTTAGAAGCCAGCCACTAGCGTATGCAAAATATTCACGTAGCCAAGCGTTGTAGCGAGTAATTAAAGGTGTTTCTGCAGCGACCATATAAACCTGTGTATAGCCTTGTTTCTTTGCAATAGCTGCAGCTCGTGGTGTATGGAAGTCACTTGTAACAATTGCAATGGGTTGATTAACATTAATATGAGCTTGTTCAAGTAAAGGTTTACTATTTTTAAGATTAAGTTCTGTACTTGTGCTTTTGTCTTCAAGGATCATTCGATCTTTTGCTATATGAAAATGTTGTTCCAAGTAGCGTGACATGACTAATGCTTCAGGTTCTTTTTCGGAAAAGTCTAAACCGCCTGTTAAAATAACCTTTGCTTGCGGTTGTGAAAGGGCAACTGGTGCTGCTGTGTCAAGACGCTTTGCAAGAATAGCTGAAGGCTGTCCATTTTCGACACCACTTCCTAAAACAATAATTGCTTTAACTGCGGGGAGATTTTGACTTGCGTCTTTATTTTCTTTAATAAAATTAAAAAAATAGCCTAAGCCAATTAACCAAATCCAGAAACACAACCACCCAAAACGCCAAAGAGTATGAAGCCGATAGTGATAGAAGAAAAACCGTTCTAAATGATAATAAAATAATGCATAAAGACAGAAGAATGCTCCTAAAACTAAAGGAACAAGTGTGCCTACATGAATTTTATTTAGAAAAGCTAGAAATAAGCCGTCCAAAAATAAAATTGAACCAATGACTGCTAAGAAAATCCGAATCCACTTACTGACTTGCATTGTGTTTAAAGCTGCAATTTAAATTGCAGACAGTGTATGCAAAATCATTCCAAATTCAATGCTGATTGTAATAAAAAGCCGAGTAAAGCATTTTGGCTATTACTCGGCTTTGTTATTTATTGATATTTAATAAACATCACGGCGATAACGGCCTTGTTGTCTTAACTCATCGACTTGTTCTTCGCCTAAAATATGAATAAGTGCTTGATCGACTCCACTTGCCATTCCATCAATACTGCCGCATACATAGAGTACTGCACCGCGTTCAATCCAGTTGATTAACTCCGCTGCATTTTGTCGGATGATATCTTGAACATAAACACGTTGTTCTTGATCGCGTGAGAATGCAAGATCAAGTCGTTTTAACATTCCCATCGTTTGCCAAGCTTCAATAGTTGATGCATAGAAGAAATCATGATTGCGTTGGCGTTCACCGAAAATTAGCCAGTTTTCAGTATAGTTATGGCGAGTTCGTGTATGAAGTAAGCTCATTAAACCAGCGATTCCCGTTCCATTACCAATACAAATAATTGGACGATTATCATCAATCAAATGAAAAGACTCATTGGTACGGATACGCAGTGCAACATTTTGATTAATTTCTGTATGTTGAGTCAGCCAACCTGATCCTAAACCTAAATTACCAGACTCATCATATTGTTGACGAACAACTAGACGTAATACTTGCTGAGAAGGGATGCTAGCAATGGAATATTCTCGCGTTGGTAGGGTAGGAAGTTGTTCTAGTAAATGGTCCAGATTGGCAAACGGTTCAATTTCACCAGTTAAATCTTTATTCCAAAGTGCCTTTTCAATAGAAACCTGTAGCGAGTCTACCACCGCATTTTTAAGAATGTGATGATGCTGTAAAAACTTATTAATACGCTCAGGACTGTTACCTGGTTGTATTTCAGCAATGTCCCCAGCTTGCCATACAGCTTCATGACTGGCAGTAAGTTCAATATTGTAGGCAGGCTGACCTAGACTATTTGGATTGAGTAAATCACGTTGTTGTAATGTCCAATTATCAAACACTTTTTCGATATTAACAGCATGCAAATCTAGTTTAGTTGCTTTTACAAGTGCCTGATTCCAGTTTTGAATATCTGCCGGATTTGCATTATCTACTTCTATAATATCGAAGAAGGCTTTGGCACCATTGTTTTTAAGCCATTCATCTACTGTGTGGCCAAAACTACAATAAGTATCCGGATATTCCTTAGAACCTAAAGCTAATACTGCATATTTGACATGTTGAAGTTCTAAGTTGGTTTTTAATAACTTTTTAGCAAAATTAGAAGCTAAGTCAGGTGCTTCTCCAGTACCATAGGTGCTAATCACAAATAATATTTGTTCATGTTGCTGTAAATCAGCTTCGGTTAATTGTTGTACAGATTTAACCTGAACTGGTTGATGCGCCTCTTGTAAGCTCGTTGCAGTACTCCACGCGAGTTGTTCCGCAACTCCAGTTTGGGTGGCATAAGTGATTAACCAAGGCTTAGCATTTTGGTCGATATAATGGCCTGCTAAAGACTGGCGAGCCGCTTGAGTAAGTTTTTTTTGCTTACGGCGTTTAAGGTAAAGCATCCATCCGGTAACAAAGAATAATGGCATGGCTAAAGAAGCAAGCATCGCCACAAATTGATAAACTGGTCCGAAGAAACTACCTCGGTGCACAGGTAACATACTGCTCATAATTTTTTGATTAAGCTTTTTATCTTCATAAAGCTCCATTTTTTCAATATTGGCAGTTTTATAGTTATAGACAGCTTGGTTACGTGCACGTTCATGTTGTGGCGTTGCATCTACAAAACTTAATTCAATTTTTCCATCATCTTTTTTAGGTAAGTTAACTGTTAAAGTCGAATAATCACGTCCAATCTGATTATTAAAACCACTCCAAGTTTGGTTAAGTGCGGTAATCAGTTGAGCATTATCTAGTTGAATTTTAGGCAATTGATCTTTATTTCGCCCAGATCCACTATGGCCTTGCATTTTAGGTTGTTCTACACCTAATACTTTGAACATACCACTACGCCACCAGTCATATGACCAATATAGACCTGTACATGCAAAAAGAAGATAAAAAACAATAACCCATGTACCTACAACAGCGTGTAAATCCCAAATAAAATTTCGACCTTTAAGTTTGGGCTTAACAGCAAGCCATTGACGTGCAGAGTGCTTTTTCGGCCAGCGTAAATATAATCCGCTCAAAACAAAATATATGAGCATTAAGGCACAAGCACCGGTAATTTGTTTACCGAACTCACCAGCAGTTAAGTTTCGGTGAATTTGTTGTATTAATAAAAGTAGTTTACGACCTTGTACCTCTGGTAATACTTGAGCTGTATAAGGGTTAACCATCATATTGTAGCCGCGTCGTTCGCCTTCTTTTTCAATGTTTACTACAGATGAGGCGGTAGGATCTTTGGCAATTGTAATGCTATTAATTTTAATTTCAGGCTGGATTGTTGTGAAATGCTGGTAAAGCTGAGCAGGGGTAAGCTTAGGTGAGCTTTGTGCTTGCACAACATAACTATCTGTATTTACCCATTTTAAAATTTGCTGATCATAAGAATAAATTGCGCCTGTAACACCCATAATGGATAAGATGAGGCCAGCACTAATACCCAGAAACCAATGAATTTGAAATAAAAACTTTTTAAACATGGTCGAATAATGTAAATATGATGGAGATCTTGTAACGAAGTATAGCCGAAGATTGAGTAGATAATATGGATTTTGGAGATAATATTAATTTTCATTATCATTTATTTTTAGCATAATAAAAAACCTCCTGTAAAGGAGGCTTTTTAAAGAGGTGAAATTATAAAGTTTTCGGTTCACCTACACTTTCTTTCAAATGCTTACGAATTGTATTGAAAGAAAAGTTTTTAGAGTCCATACGTTTAGGCAATATATATGCACCTTGTTGTTCCTGACCTTTAGGATCTTTTACTTTAAAGTTAACTAAAATAAAGTCAGGGGTGTTGTACCATTCATAGATATTTTTCCATCCGATAGTTCCAACACCTTCTTGTAAGCCCATTTGCTGGCGCATTACGATACCGTGAGGTTGTACACCTAAGCGAATACCTTTGATTTCCTGCACAGGAAACTCATTCATCTTACGCTTAACGTACCATTCCAAACCATATTTGCGGCCTAGGTAATAAAGTACTACACAGACAATAGCAACCCAGCAAATCACTGTAGAGTAGTTCTTGATAAAGATAAGACCTAAAATCGCAAGGGCTAAAATTACGCCCATAATCGCCCAGATTTTTGTGCTGATTTTATTGGTGCTGCGCCAGATAAGAAGTTGTGCATTACGTTGCTCAGCTTCTGATACCTCGTAAGGAACAGGCTGAAGCGTATAAGCATATAAAGTTTTCGCGGTCATAGTGCAAATAACAAATTGTAAACTGTTTTAAGTTTAGCATTAATTGGCATAAGTCAGGAAAGGATATTATGCCAATTTCATACTAAATTCTGACTCAAATTTATAATGATGCAAGTTCGCTAGCATCATTATCCAGATCATGACTTAGCCTTTGTTTTAACATACTAAATCGATTTAATACACTGAGCATCAACGATAACTGCTGTAAAATAATGAGCGATTTTTGGTCATCTTCATCATTTTGGCTTAAGCGCTGACGTATCGTCTGTAGCATATTTTGTGCCGTAAGATCAGGCATTTCATCTCTTAACAAAGCACCTTGTATATCATCTAAAGCTTGATCTAATACGTTAAGAACCGCTTGATCCTGAATCTTTTCTCGATGTGCTCCAAGTGCTGCGATATAACTTAAAAATGTATGATTGAGGCATAAAAATTCAAATATATCGGATTTACGAGTAGGGTCGAAGTCTGGCTCTGTTGCTAAAGTAGAAATAAGCGAAGCGACTTCTGCATCAGTATTATGTGCTGCTCGGCGGACAATACGGTAATTGAGGGCATGATTATGTCCTTCATGATATTGTTTTACCACTTCAGCTAAATAATTACATTGTGCTTGTAAGGAGCGTCGAATACTGCGTGGTAGGCGACGGAATTTCCAGTCAGGCCAAATAAAGGTCACGCCAAACCATGCTAAAGCACAACCAATTAGGGTATCAACAAACCTAGGAATAGCCGCAGCGACTGCCGAACCGTCCAGATTAAAGTTAATTAATGCCAAAATGGTAATAAAAGCAGTTGCTTGAGCATATTGCTTACTACGTAACTCGAAAAACAGTACGCCACTCAAAATTAGCATGACTAATTGCCCTTCCACAGAAGGTACTAAAAATACTATGCTAAGGCCGACAATAATTCCGACTAATGTACCCACAATACGTAAACGTAAGCGACGTTTTGTTGCGTTAAAGTTAGGTTGGCTAACAAATAAAGCTGTCAACATAATCCAGTAGCCATATTCGATATGAGTCATTTGAATAAATACATATCCAATAAAAAGAACAATCGAAACACGAATGGCATGACGGAACAGTACAGATTCAGGTGTTAGATTTTGTTTTATTCGAACAACAATATCATTCCAACCTTTTAGATCATCATCTTTAAGTTGGTTTTCAGCCTGCTTTACTTTGTCAGACTGAATATGCTGTTCCGTTTCTAAGTTGAGTAATTGTGAGTCAATAGACTTTAAGTTTCGGTATAAGGCAAAAAGAGCATTTACCCACAATAAGTCATACTGCTGATCATTTCTTAACTTTACTAAAGATAAGCGTAAATTCTCGAAACTCTGCTTAAAGCGTTTGTTATGGATATAGGGTTTACGCTGTAAAATACATTCATTTAGCTCTTGGCAAGCTTTACCCTGAATTGCCAAAATGCGCTGAAACCTAAATAAAATATCACTGTGCTGGAAAATTTTAGCTAACTTTTGATAGTCGATATGGGCAGAATCTGCACGTTCATGAATATCTTGTGCGACAAAATAATAATGTAGGCTACGGCGAGTTCCTTTTTGTCCACGGTCACCTTTTAAACGGGTTAAAAGGGCGGTTTTAAGATCATTAAAAATCGTTATTAATTTGCCATTTTCTAATGAAAGATCAATCATGCTTTGCTGATAACTCGCAGGAGTCATATCGACATCAAACAAATTGGATTTGGCAAATAGAAAGTCGCCTAATGAAGCATAAGAGGCCGCAAGTTTATCTTGAAGTTGGCGAACCGGAAATAATAAAAAGCTAATGGTTGCAATAAGTCCGTACCATGCTGCTCCCGCAACCAAAAGAGCTGGCTGAATATACCACTGGTCAAATAAATGAACTCCCAGCATGGTATAAACTGAAACAACCAGACATCCATAAGAAATTGTTGCGTAACGGCGGCCTAATGACCCTAGT
This sequence comes from Acinetobacter sp. FDAARGOS_494, assembly GCF_003812225.1. Taxonomy (NCBI): domain Bacteria; kingdom Pseudomonadati; phylum Pseudomonadota; class Gammaproteobacteria; order Moraxellales; family Moraxellaceae; genus Acinetobacter; species Acinetobacter sp. FDAARGOS_494. Next base: position 991,792 of record NZ_CP033866.1, on the reverse strand, counting down.
AAAATCCAGCCAATACAAGAGGCAATCAGCCCTAGTGCAAAAAGCATTGGATAAGGGAAAAGTAATTGTACGGAAGCTGCGGTAATGAAGAAACCAATATAGGTGTAAATCAAATTCATGATTCGCACTGAAAAGCGATCATCAATATCACTTAAACCAGCTGCGACCACACCTAAAGTGAGGGGAATTGTTGCTAATTGATGTCCTAGAAAATAAGGCACGAACGCAGTTCCTGAAAAGGCAATCAGCATCCGCACGTTATACATAAATGAAGTGTTATAAGTCGCTCTTTTTAGGCGTTTAAACCAAGATTTCAAATGAAGTCCTTGCTGATCAACCTGAGTGATAAAGGATTTGCGTATTTCTACACCAATGTTGCACAAATCATACGATAGACAGTGTAAGCTTGTCTGTATGCAAATGATTGAAAAATGAAATATCGTTATGTCTGAACAAACAGCCCAGCGTCAATATTCTATTGGCTGGATTATGTTGCTCGCTTTACTCACGGCTTTAGGGCCATTATCCATTGATATGTACTTACCTGCGTTGCCTCAAATGGCCCATGATTTTGGGGTGAGTACGCAAATGGTAGCAAACACATTACCAGCTTATTTTTTTGGTTTAGCCATTGGACAATTGGTGTATGGACCTTTAAGCGACCGTATTGGTCGAAAAAAGCCTCTTTATTTTGGGCTTGCGCTTTATGCAGTTGCAAGCTTGTTCTGTGTGCTCGCTACAAATGAATGGAGTCTAATTGCTGCCCGTATTTTACAAGCCTTAGGTGGTTGTGTGGGGGTGGTTATGGCTCGTGCTGCTATACGAGATAGATTAGATGTCCAAGGCTCGGCACAAGCTTTTTCAAGCATGATGATCGTAATGGGCTTAGCACCTATTTTGGCCCCGATGATTGGGGCCTGGATATTAATCTGGTTTCCGTGGCAAGCGATTTTTATTGCGCTTTCAATTGTAGGGGCAATCTGTTGGCTATGTGTACATTTCTTTTTTAAAGAAACTTTGGCAGTTGATAAGAGACTCAAGTTATCTCTATATCAAGTGGCTACCTTATATGGTGCTATTTTCAAAGATGCAAGCTTCCGTTTACCTATGTTTGCAGGATGTTTAACAGGTGCAGCATTATTCTGTTATATCAGTTCAGCTCCAGCCGTTTTTATGGACCAATATGGCTTAAATCAGCAAGAGTTTGCTTATGTATTCGGGCTCAATGCTTTTGGCATTATGTTAATGTCATCTTTAAATAAGCACTTAACCACACGTGTTGAAATCACTAAGCGCTTAAAAGCAGGTTCAATGGTACAAGTGACAGGTGCAAGCATTGTGTTGATTGCTGGCTTAATTTCTGCAGCACCTTTATGGCTAGTAATGTTAGGACTGTTCTTAGCAATTTCAGGAATTGGTTTAACTGGACCAAATGCTATGGCTCTAGCCATGTCAAAGCAAGGTGCTCGTGCAGGAACAGCCAGTGCAATTATGGGCAGTATGCAATTTGCTTGCGGTCTATTGGGTGGAGTACTGCTTAACTTCCTTATTTGGTCTGCATCACTCAATATGGGAGTGATGATGGTGTTATTTACATTAAGTGGTTTTATTGTTGTTTTAAAAGCGATTCGTCAAGCAAAAAGCCAATCACTCTCTTGATTTTAAGAGAGTGGCTTGCTTGCATCTTTAATCAAGAAAAACTGCAAAATTCTCAACAGGCTCTCTAGGCGTAATAAAGGTATTCACAATATGTTCAGGGTCGGCATGACCTAGTGCAATTGCACATACCAACTCTTCGTCATCTGCTGCGCCTAAAATATCTAACACTAGCGGATGGAAATGGTTCCAAGCTGCTTGAGGGCAGGTGTCTAATCCCCGAGCCTTGGCAGCGACCATGACATTTTGAATCATCATGGCGATATCCATTTTGGAACCAATTCCCATTGCTTTATTGACTGTAAAGAAAATTCCGACTGGAGCATCAAACAGTTTGAAGTTACGTAACTGTTGAGCAGCCATTTTTTCTTTTTCACCTTTTTTAATATCTAACAAACCGTAGAGTCCCCAACCATTTTCACGGCGGCGGTCAATAAAAGGAGAGACCCATTTTTCAGGGTAATATGCAAAAGTTTCTTTATATTGCTCTGCAAGTTCGGGATTTTTGGAAACCTCAATCTGTGCTGCACAAACACGCTCTACCATTTCATCACGTTTATGACCTGTAACTACATAAACTTTCCACGGTTGAGTGTTGGTACCAGAAGGTGTTCGACTTGCGACTCTTAATATATCTTTAATGACTTCTGGCTCAATGGGAGTGCTTAAAAAAGCACGGACAGAATGTCGAGAGGTAATTGCTTCGTCAACAAGGCGGACTTGTTCCAAATTCATGAGTACTCCTGATCTTTTTCCTCAATATTTAATACTTTTTGAGATGCAATTTTATATGCTGAAATTGCTGTATTTATAAGCAAAAAATATTAGAAAACAGATATCCTTATATATATGATTAATGACTTGGGTAAGACATGATGTCTGCTCAATGATAATTCGAATATGCCACTTTAGGCTTAAAATGGTAAAGTGGTGCGACTTTGATAGTCATTCGATTAAAGCCAAAATAAGGGTTGAGTGAAAATTGCTCAATTAGAAAAAAGGTATAATATGTTTAAAAACAGTACAAAACAGATGTTTTTGCATAAAAAATAATCTTAAGTAGCATAAACTTTTAATGAAAAACATACACAAAATTTTAAATTTCTGCATAATACCGACTTTTTTACGCAGGTATGATTTCTCCATACTCACGTTAGGAAAAAAGTAGTGGCTGCAAATAAAATACTTTTACAGAAAGGATTTTGTGCAGAAATGGAGAAATACACGAGGTATAAGGAGCTTTACATGAGTTTACCGCTCATCAACAAGCAGTTCATGAAACAAGGATTGGCGATTACCATTGCAACCATGAAAATGAACGTAACTCACGCAACTACTGAGCCACAAGAAATACAACAGCTTGGTACAGATCTCAATGCACTCTTCTTTAATGAAAAAGAAAAGGGTACAGATAGTCGTGTTATGACGATGGCTTGTTACAGTCTTTGAAATTTAAATCCAGTTTAGACATTCGCCCAAAAGTATATGTAAATATGCTTATTGGCTTAAATCCAGTTTTTATAACTCGATTAATTGATGGGAATCATTAAACGAGCTGATTTAGCGGTGGTCATTTGTTAGTTTCCAAGTTTGTAGCCGAGTCGATGCATTCTGTTCACCCAAATGGGAATATGTTCAGTGGTGCGATGAATTTATTTTATCTGAAGGGTGCTTTCTCTCATGTAACCTTCAAAGGCTTAGTGCTGGGCATGATGTTGCTTAAACTTGTGACGGTAATTGCTATTCAAGTGACATTAAAAGTTTTTCCTTAAATGTACTGAAGAAGTCCCTATTTTTAGGGGCTTTTTTGTTTATTGCAGTATTTTGGCTTGTGCTAATAGCACATTAGCAAGAACGTAAGCGGACCGAGTATGAATGAACAACTCAATGCCACACTGATGTCGTGGGTACAATTTTTTAATGAACCTTTATGGGATTTTCTGGTTATTTTCTTGCTGGCCGTCGGTATTTTTTATACGGTCTTAACAGGAGCAGTGCAAATTCGCATGTTCTTGCAAAGTATTCGTGTTATGAAAAGCAGCCGTACAGAAGGCGAAGATGAGCATGGCCTTACACCTTTCCAAGCGTTTGTAACTGGTCTTGCGAGCCGTGTTGGGGTGGGTAACATTGCTGGTGTGGCAATTGCGATCGCAATTGGTGGCCCAGGCGCCGTGTTCTGGATGTGGGTAACCGCTGTACTTGGTATGAGCTCTGCTTTTATCGAATCTACTCTTGCTCAACTTTTTAAGGTGAGAGACAGTAATAGCAAGCAATTCCGCGGTGGTCCAGCCTACTATATTACTCAAGGTTTACGTAGTAAAACTTTTGGTGTGATCTTCGCATTAGCATTGATCTTTACTTATGGTTTTGTATTTAACTCAGTTCAAATCAATGCAATTGCTAATGCATCTTCACATGCTTGGGGTTGGGATAAAGCTAATCTTATTGCGCATTTAGGTGGTGTTGATTTAGAAATTTCATGGGTTGGTCTTGCTCTTGTTGTGATGGTTGCATTAGCAATCTTTGGTGGTATTAAACGTATCGCTAAATTCGCAGAGATGTTTGTTCCTTTAAAAGCAGGCCTTTATCTCTCTGTAGCGTTATATATTGCATTAAGCAACTATGCGATTTTACCTGATGTTTTAAAACTGATTGTGACTGAAGCTTTCCACTTTAATGCTGCGGCAGGTGGTTTCTTCGGTGCTGCTGTATCAATGGCAATGATGCAAGGGATTAAGCGCGGGTTGTTCTCAAACGAAGCAGGTATGGGTTCTGCACCAAATGCGGCGGCTGCGTCTGATGTAAAACATCCTGTAAACCAGGGTTTGGTACAAATGCTTGGTGTATTCGTAGATACATTCATTGTATGTACAAGTACAGCAATCATCATTTTAGTTTCTGGTGTTTACCAAGATGCTGGTTTCGTCGGGGTTGAATTAACCCAACGTGCACTAGAGACTCAAGTGGGGCACTGGGGAGCTGACTTCTTAGCTGTTCTATTATTCTTGTTCTGTTACTCAGCTGTACTAGGTAACTATGCTTATGCAGAAAGTAACGTACAGTTCATTAATAACAACCCGAAAGTCATGTTCATCTTCCGTATTTTTGTATTGGTGATGGTGTATTTCGGTGCAATTGGTAGTGTGCCATTAGTATGGTCAATGGCAGACTTGTTTATGGGTATTATGGCTACCATTAACTTGGTCGCAATTTTACTCTTAACACCAATGGCTCGTACTTTATTGAAAGATTACCGAGCGCAATTGAAGCAAGGTATTAAAGAACCTGTATTTAAAATTAATAAATATCCAGAGTTGAAGAAAAAAGTCGATTCAGATATTTGGTAATTTTGTAAGAAAAGCCTCTTAGAAATAAGGGGCTTTTTTTCGGCATAATAAAAATGCTTGAGTATAAAAATTAAACATGACAAATTAAATAAATTCACTACAGCATTTCACAAAACGAGCAACTAAAATTGCAATTCGAAAATTAACGTCATAGTGCAAAGATGGGCCATGAAACAGCTTAAATTGTGGGTTCTCGGACTTTCTATGGTGTTGGCCGGGTGCCAAACCACCTCACACTTATCTGCCTTAAAACCGCAAACGGCAGAGGCATACTCACGTTTCGTCGATCAGCCTTTTGCACAGCTTAAGAAGCAGCATAAGAAACCAGTAGTCGCATTAGTACTAGGTAGTGGTGGTGCACGAGGTTATGCACATATTGGTGTTATTGAAGTTTTAGAACAGCATGGTATCCGTCCTGATTTCATTGTTGGAACCAGTGCAGGAAGTATTGTTGGGGCAATTTATGCGAGTGGAAAAACGCCTGATGAACTTCGCGATACTGCATTGAAAATGAAAGCTGCAGATGTTCGTGACATCAGTATTGGTTTAAAAGGTTTTTTTGATGGCAAAAAAGTTGAAGACTACGTAAATCAGCAAGTAAATAACTTGCCGCTCGAAAAAATGAAAATTCCGATGTATGTAGTGGCAACAGAGCTAAAGCATGGCACCAAAACCGTATTTAATTATGGCAATACGGGACAGGCCGTGAGAGCATCAGCCTCAATACCAAGCATGTTTGTACCGACTAAAATTGGTAAATCTGAATATGTAGATGGCGGTTTAGTCAGTCCGGTACCTGTTGAAGTAGCCCGTGATTTAGGAGCCGATGTCATTATTGCTGTCGATATTCTGGCTCAACCCATTTATACGGAAACCTCAAATGTATGGGGACTCTTTAACCAGAATATTAATATTATGCAAGGACGTTTGGCTGCCGAAGAACTTCAATATGCAGATGTAGTAATTCAACCGGATTTAAGAGAAAAAGCACATATTTTTGATGTAAAAGGCCGTGAAGCAACCATGAAGGCAGGCATAGATGCAGCAAATGCAAAACTGTCTGATATTCAGTTTGCGATTGATGAAAAAATAGCTGAACAGAATCTATCTACTGACGGTTTAAGTGCGCAAACGCAATAAATTAAAAGCAAGTATATGAAAAATTAAGTAAAAGCCCGCTAAGGGCTTTTTTGTTGAAAAATAAAAGATTTGTATGTGCTGACAAAAATTTTTGTATAGTGGAGCTATGCTGAAAACTACTCATGACACATATGAGATATTCATGCTATTTTTCAAAAAAATAATTGATTTGTAACATATTGAGGCCAGCTACTTAGATGATTCAGCAACAGGTAAAAAATGAGTTTCCAACATTAGAAGATATACATGCCGCTGCAGAGCGTTTAGATGGTTTAGTTGTTAAAACACCTTTTGTTTTTTCAGAAACCATTTCTAAAACTTTAGGGGCTGAAATGTGGCTGAAATTTGAGAATCTACAGTTTACGGCTTCGTTTAAAGAAAGGGGCGCATTAAATAAACTTTTGAGCTTATCTGAACAAGAAAAACAACATGGTGTAATTGCAGCTTCAGCTGGTAATCATGCGCAAGGGGTCGCTTATCATGCACAGCGCACAGGAGTCACGGCAACTATTGTTATGCCAAAATCGACGCCCAATGTGAAGGTGCAACGAGTACGTGAATACGGTGCGCGTGTTATTTTGCATGGACAAGACTTTTCGGAAGCTGCTGCTGAAATGCACCGTGTGGCACAAGAAGAATCTTTAACCATTATTCATCCATTTGATGATGCTGAAATTATTGCGGGTCAAGGTACTATCGCGCTCGAAATGCTGGAAGCTGTTCCTGATTTAGATATCTTGGTCGTACCTATTGGAGGTGGTGGTCTCATTTCTGGTATTGCGATTGCTGCAAAATCAATAAATCCTAAAATCAAGATTATTGGAGTTCAGTCGGTTGTTTATCCAAGTATGGCGAAACTGCTTTGTAACTATCAACTCGCGGTTTCAATGGGTTCAACGGTAGCTGAAGGTATTGCGGTTAAAACTCCGGGTGAGCTGACCACACAAATTGCTAAGCATTTTGTAGATGATATTGTGGTAGTCACTGAAGATATGATTGAAGAAGCGATTGCGCTATTACTCAACATTGAAAAAACAGTGTGTGAAGGAGCTGGCGCAACTGGAATTGCTGCAATTATGTCTCGTCCCGATCTATTTTTAGGTCATAAAGTTGGTGTGGTGTTATCTGGTGGCAATATTGATACACGCGTAATGGTTTCAGTATTACAGCGTCACTTAACTCGTACTGGCCGTATGGTTCGTATTCGCGTTGAATTACCAGATAATCCGGGTGCCTTAGCGCGTCTAACAGCAATTATTGCGGAGCAGGGCGGTAATATTTATGAACTTCGACATGAACGCTTTGCAGCAACAAGCCGTGCTAAAGAAAGTGCGGTGAGTGTCGATATTGAACTAAAAAGCGCTCCAGATCTGGAACCATTAATTCAGGCTATGCAACTTGAAGGCTATATTGTTCGTAAAGAAGAGATTTAAACGTACATATGGCTGTGATATAAAAACTGTATATGGCTCTTAGGGGAGCCATATACAAAGCAATTTAAACGGATTAAATTGCATAAAGGGATGAATTTACAAAAAAACGATCAAATCCTTCAATGAAATGGGAAAAATTGACAATTCTCTAAACTTTAGCCTTCACAATTTTAAGGTTTAGGTTTTAGTATTCCTTTCATTGTAAATTTGAAGAAATATAGGGATATCAACACTCAATGTTCAAATCATTTTTTCCATCACCACGATATTTCTTTATATCTGCGGTTATTTGGCTCGCGCTAAATATGGTGCTCTGGTATACAGGGGGAGATCACTGGGGACAGTATCTTGGCTTTCCTCAGGGGTATGCAGATGCTGAGTTGCCTATTGGGGTAAGTCGCTTCTGGTCGCCTGCTTTTTTATGGTTTTACCTCTGGTTTTTAGTCTCCACAGCACTGTTTGCTAGCTTTTGGAAAATTATATCGAATAACCCATGGCAGCGTTGGTCTATCTGGGGCTCGGCTTTTATTTTATTTAATATCTGGTTTAGTGTTCAGGTCAGTGTTGCCATTAATGCATGGTATGTACCATTTTGGGATTTAATCCAACAAATGCTTTCAAGTGGAGGGGGAGATCTCTCTGCACTTTATAGTGAAACTCTAGTCTTTCTTTACATTGCAATGGTTGCTGTGACTTTAGCTGTGATTAATGCTTTTTTTACAAGTCACTATGTATTTCGTTGGCGTACGGCAATGAATGAATATTACACGGAGCATTGGGAAAAGCTTCGCCATATTGAGGGTGCTTCACAGCGTGTACAAGAAGATACCATGCGCTTTGCAACAATTTTGGAAGACTTAGGGGTTGAGCTGGTCAAAGCAGTTATTACATTAATTGCTTTCTTACCAATTTTATTTCAGCTTTCTAAACATGTTCCAGTTTTACCAATTGTCGGCGAGCTAGAACACTCCTTGGTATGGGCCGCAATTGTATGGTCAATTTTTGGTACTGTCCTACTCATGGTGGTTGGTATTAAATTACCCGGTCTACAATTTAATAACCAAAAAGTAGAAGCAGCTTACCGTAAAGAATTGGTTTATGGTGAGGATCATGCAGATCGTGCAAAACCTGCTACTTTACGTGAGTTATTTAGTAATGTACGTAAGAACTATTTCAGACTTTACTTCCACTATGCCTATTTTAATATGACAGCGATTTGGTATGGACAGCTTGATATTCTCTATAATTTGGTTGTTCTTTTCCCATCGATTGCTGCTGGTAAACTCACATTAGGTTTAATTCAACAAATTGCGAATGTATTTGGACGCGTACGTGAATCATTTCAATATTTAATTACTTCTTGGAAGACGATTATTGAACTACTTTCAATTTATAAGCGTTTAAAAGCTTTCGAATCGATATTACATAAGTAAAAAGAGCCCGCGAAAGCGGGTTTTTTTATGATTATTGATTTAATGGGTTGCATTATAAAAATTAAGGATAGGGCCAACTAGAGACTGCTGCGACTTATCTAAGGTGACTTGAATCTCTTTATAGTTAAAAGTGTCTTCATCATCATACTTGGCAATACCATGGGTTTTATTGTTCACTTGAGGAATTTGGTAGCTAAAAAAAGCGACTTTTTTAGAGGGATGAACAATATTGATAAGGTTTTTAGGGTCTTTAAAACCACCATATTCATTTTCAAGACTTTCTTTTAATAGTTCAGGAAAATAAAGCGTTGCATTGGGTAATCCACATCCAACGCAAAATGAAGAGTCATAAAGCTTTATCGCTTGCTTTTGATCTGGACTCATGATTAGAGCAAAACCAGTTCCATTTGCGCCTGCATTTGCTTGAATATCTTGCCAGTTACGTGGAACAAGTACTACACCTACTTCAGGTAATGCAAGAAGCTTTAATTGCTTGGCATGTTGAGCATCAAGTTTAAAATTAAAACTACAGCTTTTAGGCGTGCATTTTTCAAAACTTTTAAGTAAACCATCTTCTATTGGGTTTTGTGCCGTAATGCCATAAAAAGGGACTGCAACGCCGTTTAAAAATTTTGCCTCTCCAAGAGCATAGAATTGATTGTCTGCTTTGCGGGTTGTAGCAGAGCTATAAAATTTGGGGAAATGAGGAGTAAAGCTTTTTACTTCTGCATAAGCAGTTGAATTTAGGCTGACTAATGTTGCCCATAATAAAAAATTTAGTTTTTTCATTTTTAGAAAGTAATCAATTTAAATTTTATATAAATCTAACATATTCTTTTAAACTAGGCGGTAACTCAAAATTTAACACTGTTGTTAACTTCATAATAAAACAGACGTGTAGAGACATGAAAAAATGAAAAATATACTTTCAATTTGTTGTTTGGCAGTAATAAGTTCTTATAGTTTTGCTCAAGATATAAAAGGTATTTCATTTTCTCACCAAGAGTGGGAAATCTCTTGCAGTAATACGGGTACCTGTAAGGCTGCAGGCTATCAAAACGAAGAAAATGGTGATAATCCCGCTTCAATTTTATTAACACGTAAAGCAGGCCCAAAACAACCTGTACAGATTGGATTTGCTTTGTCTGACTATGAACAAAGCATACCTGCAAACCAGCTTAAAAATATCCATTTTTATATAAATGGCAAAGATTTAGGTGCAGTGGGTGTGGACGGTACTGAGCTGCCAATTATGGGTAAGCTAAACAGCTCGCAAGTCAATGCTCTACTACAGCAGTCCAAACAGAAGACTGAAATTGTATTTAAAAATGCGCAGCATAAATGGAAAGTTTCCGATGCTGGGATGACTGCCGTATTATTAAAGATGGATGATTTTCAGAAGCGTATAGGGACTATTGGTGCTTTGGTTAAAAAGGGCAGTGCCAATGAAAATCAAGTGCTTATGCCTGAACCAAAACTAGTTGTGAAGCGTATTAAGACTTCAACCAAACCTTATTTAACTTTACAGCCTAAAAATAAACATTACCAAGCAATACACCGTAGTTTGATGGCTGCTAAACCGAATCCGAAAGAAGACGGCTTTTGTAAAGGTATTTATGGTGGTAACAGTGATGGAGCCGAACCACAGAAAATTGAGCTATATAAATTAACCAATAAGAAAGTTCTGGCGACTACATTGTGCTGGAGAGGGGCTTATAACGAAGGGTATGGGGCATGGGTACTCGATGAGTCTTTAAACGGTAAGGCCGCGTTTGTGACTGAGTCCGCCTCAGATTTTGATAGCGGTATTATTAGTAGTGCTCAAAAGGGACGAGGCATTGGAGATTGCTGGGCAAGTGAAGAGTGGGTATGGGACGGCAAGAGTTTTGTGCATACTAAGGATATGTGGACGGGTATGTGTAAAGGCTTGGCAGCAGGTGGAGTGTGGGAGCTTGATCGAATAGAGTCTGTGGTGAAATGACTACTTTGTGGTTACAGAGTCATAACAGGTAACTTTAGTGACTCTGTGATAAAAAGAACAGATTGTTTATTGGAGCTAGACCTATGTCACGTCATCTTTATGCTATTGCTCGCCGTAAGTTTTCACATCTGAGCCGTTCAATATATGTGGCGGCGACTGTACTGGGTGTAACACAAATTGCGATGGCTGGTCCAACAGTTGATCAGCTCAGTGATTGTTTAGTTAAAGCAACGACAGCTTCGGATAAAACCACAGTGCTCCAATGGACATTTACAGCTTTAGCAGCTCATCCTGATTTAAAAGCATTTAGTAATGTAACGCCTGAGCAAAAGGATCAGTTAGATCAAAAACTGGCTCAGGTTTTACAGCGGATAATTGTAGAGCAATGTTCTGCTCAGACCAAAGCTGTAATTCAGGCTGAAGGTGTGAAGGCTGTTGGGGAGGCTTTCCAGCAGTTAGGCCAAAGTGCGGGTGAAGATATTGTTAAAGACCCAGCCGTTAAACAGCAGTTGCAGGGCACATTACGCTACATCGATTTAAATAAATTGGTGACAACGTTTTTAACACCAGAAATTTGGAATAAGTTGGGAATTACAAGATAAAAATCTAGTTTTCTATTTTAGTAATAAAGCCTGCTATCTAAATGCAGGCTTTATTGTATTTGGGGTGAAGAATCTTATTTAGATACTAATCTTAGCGCCTAAAACTTTCACAAATTGTGCTAACCAAGCTGGATGTGCAGGCCAAGCTGGAGCAGTCACCAAATGACCATCTGTAACTGCTTCAGTCACAGCAATATCTGCGTATTGTCCACCTGCCAATTTTACTTCAGCCGCACATGCTGGATAAGCCGAGCAGAGGCGGTCTTTTAAAATGTCTGCTGCAGCGAGTAACTGAGCACCGTGGCATACGGCTGCAATTGGTTTTTTCACTCTATCGAATTCACGTACAATTTCGACAACACGTTCATTCATGCGTAAATACTCTGGCGCACGACCACCTGGGATGACTAAACCTACATAGTCTTCGGTATTAACGGCATCGAAATCATAGTTAATCGCGAAGTTGTGGCCACGTTTTTCGCTATAAGTTTGCTCACCTTCAAAATCATGAATAGCCGTCGCAATATGATCGCCGTTTTTTTTATTTGGGCAAACCGCATGCACGGTATAACCCAAACCAGTTAAGAACTGGAAAGGAACCATAGTTTCATAGTCTTCTGCATAGTCACCGACCAACATTAAAATCTTTTTAGACATGATTTATCTCTCTTATTTAAAATATATGTGATTTCAATTTGTAATTTAAATTAGCACAATGAAAGTATGATTTTTAGCAAAAAGTGCATTCTTTAGTCGAAGGGTGGCTGAAGTTAGGGGGTGAGAATAACAAATACAGTTTTTGATAATTCACTGGTATTAGTTACGTGATAGGCTACATGGATGTCGCCGTTAGGCAGAGGTATCAGAGATGTGCCTTCTGCCTAACAGATGGTTTTGTTACTTTTGCCAAAACAAAAGTAAAGCTATTTTTTTTTAACCAAATTTCTGATTATCTAGGAAAGTAATTAAATCTTTATTTGAGTTAATTTCATCGGCTTTTATTTTTGATATTATTTTTATTATACTCATAGCTAAGTAGTATCTTATTTGCTTTAACTCTTTGGTTTCAATATTTATGTTTCCACCATGTGCAATACCACTACGTTTTGCATATAAATTGCACATAGTGTTGTAAACTAGTTTTCTACTTTCAATGTCATCTTTAGCTATTAAAAAAGCAGTGTTTTCAGCTAATACTTTTGTAATGGAGTCTCTACCTGTAGTTAATAATGATTCCATTCCAATAGCACAGAATAAAAAGCTCTCATTTAAACTTTCCGAATTAATGGATGCACTATACCAATTTATAGAAACACGCAATTTCTCTAATAAGTCATTGTTAAAGCTATTAGTTAGTATAGGAAAGCATAATTCTTTAAATTTAGAACCAATATTACTTAGACTATCTATATTATTCCTTTGTGAAAAGCTAAAATCGACATTGTAAATAATTTCATCACTTAATGCGCTAGTACTTAATTCGTCATAATTTACGCATAATGGTTGAATTCTATCTTTAACTTCATAAGTATGTACTTGAATGTGGAATTTATAACTTTTTGATATATGAGTGATGAAAATAATTTGATTTATTAACTCTTTAGCATCATTTTTACTTTTTTCTTTGGCCATTAATGGGTCGCCAAGATTAGAAATCTCAATAACTGTTTTATTTTTATATTTTTTTATTGTATTTTTTAGCTCTTTTAAAAATATATCTTTGGGATTAAATGTCCCATTTCTTTTTCGCTCATCTATGACTAGTTTTATATTTTTATTTATTTTTTCTGAGAAAGAAATGTTGTTTGAGTTTTTTTCATTAAAATTTCCAAGAGTTATATTTTCAAATGAATATATTTTATCGCAGTTTAATCCTTGGATAATGAAATAGAAGAAATTAGTTTTTTGACTATAAATTTTCAGTTCTGAAATAACTTTATTAAACTCAGAAAATATATCTAAACTACTATTCTGAACATATTCTTTGAATAGTTTTTTTATTTTTTTATCTATAGTTTCCAAAGCTATTAAATCAATTAGATTGGTTGTTTTTAATATAGAGGTAAGAAATACAGTCCAATTAAGAGATGTTTCTATTGAGAAACCGTAACTTATATCACTTAAAGTAGCAAAGCCGCCTGAAGCCATGGCTGTATGAAAATCAAGCATATTGTCTTTAAAATAATCAAAATATGTAATTATAGATCTTGGTCTATCTATTTTTATTTTATTAAAATCCATAAAAAACCCCACTTTAAGTGAGGTTTTTATCGCATAAAAACAATGAATTAGTCAATAAATCAACCAATCAATTTTTTCATTAATTCATTGACTTGCGCAGGATTAGCTTTACCCTTAGATGCTTTCATGACTTGACCAACAAGACCGTTAAAGGCTTTTTCTTTACCAGACTTGTACTCTTCAACCATTTTTTCATTGGCTGCAAGTACTTCTTTAATGATTGCTTCAATTGCACCAGTATCGGTTTCTTGCTTTAAGCCTTTTTCCGCAATAATGTCATCGGCAGATTTACCTTCAGATTCCCACATAAAGCCAAAGACTTGTTTAGCAATTTTACCGCTAATGGTGTTGTCGATAATACGCGCAATCATGCCGCCAAGCTGTTCAGCAGAAACAGGTGAGTCTGTTAACTCTAAGCCCGCTTTGTTTAAAGCACCAGAGAATTCACCCATTACCCAGTTTGCAGCAATTTTACCTTGCTTCGCACCGCCAGCCGCAGCAACAACAGCTTCATAGAAGTCCGCCATTTCGCGTGAGAGCGTAAGTACGTGTGCGTCGTATTCAGTTACGCCAAAGTCTGCAATAAAGCGTGCACGGCGTGCTGCTGGCAACTCAGGCATAGTTGCTTTGATGGCCTCAATTTGCTCATCTGGAATAATTACTGGTAGCAAGTCTGGATCAGGGAAGTAGCGGTAGTCATTTGCTTCTTCTTTAGAACGCATAGAACGCGTTTCCATTTTATTTGGATCGAACAAACGGGTTTCTTGATCAATTTCGCCGCCCCATTCCAAAATTTCCATTTGGCGTTCAATTTCAACATTGATCGCTTGCTCAATGAAACGGAATGAGTTGAGGTTTTTAAGCTCACAGCGTGTGCCAAACGGTTGTCCTGGACGACGTAAAGACACGTTACAATCCGCACGGAATGAACCTTCAGCCATGTTGCCGTCAGAAATACCTAACCAACGTACTAGTGTGTGAATTGCTTTGATGTAGGCAACTGCTTCTTCAACCGAACGCATGTCTGGTTCAGAAACGATTTCAAGCAAAGGCGTACCAGCACGGTTTAAGTCAATGCCAGACATACCTTCAAATTGGTCGTGCACAGACTTACCCGCATCTTCTTCAAGGTGAGCACGAGTTACGCCAATGCGTTTAGTCGTACCATCTTCAAGCTGAATGTCGATATGGCCCAAGCCCACAATCGGATTGTCCATTTGGCTAATTTGATAGCCTTTTGGAGAGTCAGGATAGAAGTAGTTTTTACGTGCAAATACTGAAGCTTGGTCGATGTAAGCATCAATCCCTAAACCAAAACGAATTGCGAGTTCAACCACTTTTTCATTTAAAACCGGCAATACACCCGGCATCGCCAAGTCTACAAGGCTCGCTTGTGTATTTGGGTCTTGACCAAATTCAGTTGATGAACCTGAGAAAATTTTAGAATTGGTTGCAAGCTGAGTATGAATCTCAATACCAATAACGACTTCCCAACCGTCAATCAATTTCAACTTTTGAGCTTCAGCCATTATGCATTCTCCTCAGCAATTGCCGCACGTTTGGTGTGCCAGTCAGTGTTTTGTTGGTATTGGTGAACAATCGACAACAATTGTGATTCTGACCAGTAATTACCGATTAACTGTAAACCTACTGGTAAGTTGTCTTTATCAAAACCAACAGGAGCATTAATCGCTGGCAAGCCTGCTAAGTTCACTGCGATGGTATAGATATCGCCTAAGTACATTTCAACAGGGTCTAAAGATGCACCAATTTTGTAGGCAGTTGTTGGTGCAGCAGGTGCTGCAATTACATCTACATTTTCAAAAGCTTTTAAGAAGTCTTGTTGAATTAAACGACGTACTTTTTGTGCTTTTACATAGTAAGCATCGTAATAACCCGCAGAAAGCGCGTATGTACCAATTAAAATACGGCGTTGAACTTCTGGACCGAAACCTTCTGAACGCGAACGTTTGTAAAGATCCATCAAGTCAGCTGGGTTTTCACAGCGGTAACCGTAGCGAACACCGTCATAACGTGACAAGTTAGAAGATGCTTCCGCTGGCGCGATGAGGTAATACGTTGGTACATAAGCTTCAGTCATGTTGAGGTCGATTTCAACAAGCGCTGCGCCCATTTCTTCAAGCTTTTTCAAAGACTCTTCAACACGTGCTTTTACGTCCGCATCTAAACCTGCAACGTTAAAGTATTGTTTAGGAATACCAATGCGTAAGCCTTTTACAGATGTGTTATTTAGGTTTGCAACGTAATCATCGACTTCTTTTTTAACCGAAGTTGAGTCTTTAGCATCGTGACCTGCAATTACATTCATCAGGTAAGCACAGTCTTCAGCAGAGCGTGCCATTGGACCTGCTTGGTCTAATGATGATGCATAAGCAATGATCCCGAAACGAGATACACGACCATAAGTTGGTTTTAAGCCTGTTAAACCACAGAAAGAAGCAGGTTGGCGAATTGAGCCACCTGTATCGGTACCTGTAGCAAATGGTGCTAAATCAGCCGCTACAGCCGCAGCAGAACCACCAGATGAACCGCCAGGAACATGGTCAAGTGCCCAAGGGTTACTCGTTGCACCTACATATGAACTCTCAGAAGTTGAGCCCATCGCAAACTCATCCATGTTCACTTTACCTAAAGTAACCAGACCAGCTGCTTTAGTTTTTTCAACAACGGTTGCATCGTAAGGTGAAATGAAGTTATCGAGCATTTTTGAACCAGCAGTGGTTTTAATACCTTTGGTACAAAAGATGTCTTTGTGGGCAAGAGGAATACCCGTTAAAGCAGTTGCATTGCCAGCTTTTAATGCGGCATCGGCAGCATCGGCTTCGCGAAGTGCCTGTTCTGGAGTAACCGTCACATAGCTCTTAACTTGCGGATCGATTTTAGCAATACGTTTTAAATAATGTTCAGTCAATTCGCGAGATGAAAACTTCGCTTGGCTTAAGCCTTCAGCAAGTTCGCGAATTGATAAGCGATGTAAATCAGTCATGAGTAAAATTTCTTTACATTCAAAATAGGGAAGATGGGTTAATTGATTAAAAGTTATTCAATCACGCGAGGAACAAGATACAAACCATCTTGAGTTGCAGGTGCAACTGCTTGGTATTCGTCCCGATGATTGCTTTCAGTTACCACATCAGCACGTAAAGGTTGAGGATTGTCAAAAGGACTCTTTAAAGGTTCTACGCCTTCCGTATCAATGCCTTTTAAGGTTTCCATCATGCCTAAAATTTTATTTAGACTTTGAGCATATTCAGCAGATTGCGTATCATTGAGCGACAATCGAGCAAGATTGGCGATTGCTGAAACTGTTTGTGCATTTAAATCTGCTGAATGCTGTGCATCCGATGTAGACATAACATCACCTAATCAGTATTAAAAATTTTCAAAATATCGTGCGTTATAATAAGCGATTGACTTGTTCAAATCATCACATTTAGTTTAAAGTTGCCACCTTGCATCCACATGAAAGTTTAACTGAGAACGAACCGTGATTCTAAAACGACTAATTGGCTTGTTTTCGCCGGATCTAGCCATTGATTTAGGTACAGCAAATACACTTATTTATGCACCAGGCCGCGGCATTATATTAAATGAACCAACAGTTGTGGCAATTCGTCACAGTGGTTCACAAAAAATTGTTGCTGCTGTAGGGCTAGATGCTAAGCAAATGCTAGGCCGTACACCTGCGAATATTTCTGCAATTCGTCCAATGAAAGACGGTGTAATTGCAGATTTTGAAGTGACTGAAACCATGTTGAATCAGTTTATTGGTAAAGTTCACGAAAAACGTTTGTTCCCACCTGCACCTCGTGTAGTTGTATGTGTACCATGTAAATCAACTTTGGTCGAGCGCCGTGCAATTCGCGAAGCCGTATTTAATGCGGGTGCTCGTGATGTACGCCTAATTGAAGAGCCAATGGCTGCTGCAATTGGTGCTGGCATGCCAGTTGAACAAGCATGTGGTTCTATGGTTGTGGATGTTGGTGGTGGTACAACTGAAATTGCAATTATTTCATTGCAAGGTTGTGTCTATGCTGATTCTTTACGTATTGGTGGCGATGTATTTGATGAGCAAATTATCAATTATGTTCGTAAAGCTCACGGTTGCGTAATTGGTGAAACCACAGCTGAAATTATTAAAAAAGAAGTTGGTATGGCTGTTTCTGATGGTACGACATTAGAAATTGAAGTACGTGGCCGTAACCTTGCAGAAGGTGTACCTCGTGCAATTACCGTAACTTCTGACGAAATTACTCAAGCAATTTCTGACCCGTTACAAAGTATTGTAAGCGCGGTGAAATCTGCACTTGAACAAACTCCTCCTGAACTTTCTTCTGATATTGCTGAGCGCGGTATTGTGTTGACAGGTGGTGGAGCGTTACTTCGTAACCTTGATAAATTATTAGCTCAAGAAACCGGTTTACCAGTTGTTGTTGCTGAAGACCCTCTTACTTGTGTAACCCGTGGTGGTGGTAAAGTATTGGAATTCTTCGACAACCCGAACCATGACATGCTTTTCGTCGGTTAAGTTTAAGGATTAGGCGGTGCAACCGAATATTTTTTCAAGACAGCCGCCATCTTTCCGCTCGTTCATTATTGCGGTCATTACATGCTTGGTGGTGCTGTTCTTTGATTGGCGCATGCCTTATGTAATTCAGCCAGCAAGGGATGTCTTGTACGCTGCATATAATCCAATATATGCACTTGCAAGTTATCCGGTACTGTCGAGAGAATGGCTGAATCAACAAACTAAATCTGAAACACAACTGCGCCGTGAAAACACTGCAATGCAGGCTGAGCTATTACAGGCTCAGGTCCGCTTGCAGAAGCTGTCTGAATTATCTGCTGAAAATACCCGCTTACGTGGTTTACTCGATACACCATTAATTATTGATGGTCGTATGGAAATTGCGGAAGTGATTGGGACAGATGCCGATCCACTTCGTCACATTATTATTATCAACCGTGGTGCAATGGATCATCTTAAAGTTGGTCAAACGGTTTTAGATGATAAAGGGATTATGGGGCAAATTATCAATGTATATCCTCATAGTTCACGTGTGATGCTGCTTTCTGACAAAGAGCATTCTCTATCTGTTCGTTTAGAGCGTACAGGTATGCGTGCAATTGTCTCGGGTACTGGTGATTTAGGCCGTTTAAAAATGGAATATGTGCCAACGAGTGCAAATATTCAGGTCGGCGATAAAGTATTAAGTTCAGGCTTAGGTGAGCATTTTCCAGCAGGTTATGCCGTGGGTACGGTGGCTAAAATCCGTCGCCATAATTCAGGTGAGTTTGCTGAAATTGATGTTACACCAGCAGCACAATTAGCAACTGGTCATCATGTTGTTGTACTTTTCTCTGACTCATTAGCGAAGGAGCAACCATATGCCGATCGCTAAGTTGAAACGTGAGAAGCGTAAAGATCCATTATGGGGAATTATTCTCTCTATAATCGTGGGGTCTGTCCTCATGATCTATCCATTATCTTACGACATCTCGGGCTGGCGACCATTGTTCATGCTTATGATCATGTTGTTTTGGGTTGTGTGCCAGCCAACATGGTGTGGGGTGTGGTTCGCATTTGGTATGGGGATTTTTACAGATCTATTGCTTGATGCACCTTTAGGATTAAATGCACTGAGTTTTGTTATTGTCACGTTTATTACCCGATTTTTAATACGCGAACGCCGTATTTTGACTTTTGGTAATTTATGGACGATTGCTACATTGGTGATTATTGCTCACTTAGCGTTTATGTGGGTGACTCAAACGATGGGGGGCATTCATTTTTCGATTGCTCGACATTGGCAACCATTGATGACAAGTATCTTAACCTGGCCTGTTGTCTATTATTGTTTAGCAAAATGGCGCATTTAGTTTTAGCTTCTAGTTCTCCGCGTCGGAGAGAGTTGTTGCAACAACTGGGCTTAAATTTTGAAATCTATAGCCCGGATATTGATGAATCTGTTCATGAAGGTGAGCTGGTTCACCAATATGTAGAGCGGTTAGCGAGAGAAAAAGCCCAAGCTGTATTAAACATTTTTCCAGATTCAGTGATTATTGCAGCAGATACGAGCCTTGGTCTGGATGGTCAGATTATTGGTAAACCTGACTCAAAGCAGCATGCCTTTGACATCTGGAAACAATTATCTGGTCGTTGGCATGATGTATTTTCCGGAATTTGTATTGCAACACAGCAACACATCTTAAGTCAGGTGGTGCAGACCCAAGTTGAGTTTGCATCTCTAACTACGCAAGATATGGAAGATTACTGGGCCACAGGAGAACCTGTAGGGAAGGCCGGTGCATATGCAATTCAAGGAATTGCTTCACAATATATTCCCAAAATTCAAGGAAGTTATAGTAATGTGGTAGGGCTTCCTTTGTACGAATTTTCACAGTTATTCAAAAGAGTGAAGACATAAGGGGTTGTTGATAATTCTTGATTGAATTGCATTGTCGATGAACAATGGACAAAGCTACATTAACAGTCCCTCTGACTCTTTAATAAAAATTTTATAATGCTTTGAGTTTATGTATGTCAGAAGAACTACTTATTAATGTCACACCTATGGAGTGTCGGGTGGCATTAATCGAAAATGGAACTGTTAATGAGCTGTATGTTGAACGTACAGTTAAACGTGGACTTGTCGGCAATATCTACAAAGGTAAAGTTGTACGCGTGCTTCCGGGTATGCAAGCGGCCTTTGTTGATATCGGTTTATCCAGAACGGCCTTTTTGCATATTAATGATATGGTTTGGCCACGTTCACAGCCAACTCCAAATGTGTTTGAACTACTTCATCCAGGGCAGATTCTTACCGTTCAGGTGATGAAGGATATGCTCGGTACTAAAGGTGCTCGCCTGAGCACAGATCTTTCAATTCCTTCTCGCTATTTAGTTCTTATGCCATATGGTAACCATATTGGTGTTTCTCAGCGCATTGAGTCTGAAGAAGAGCGTGATCGGCTACGTAATATTATTGAGAGCATTCAGGCGGAGCATAATTTACCCGGTAGCGTAATTGTTCGTACTGCTGCTGAAGGGGTAGATGAAGCCGAAATTGCACAAGATATGTGCTACCTCAGTAAGTTATGGGAATATATTCAGCGTAAGCAAGTTGATGTGGCAGTACCTTCCTTAATTTTTGAGGAACTACCGCTACCGCAACGAATTATCCGTGATCTGGCAAGTGAAGAAACCGCAAAGATTTATGTCGATTCGAGAGAGATTCATGGAAAACTGCGTGAGTTTGTAGATGAGTTTGTTCCGAATATGCAAAGTCGCCTGATTCATTACCCGGGTGAGCGTCCATTATTTGATCTTTACAACGTTGAAGAAGATATCCAAAAAGCACTGCAAACACGTGTTGCTTTAAAGTCTGGCGGTTATTTAATGATTGACCAGACTGAGGCGATGACCACAATAGATGTCAATACAGGCTCTTATGTTGGTGGCCGTAGCCTTGAAGACACTGTCTTTAAGACCAATATGGAAGCGACTCAGGTGATTGCGCGTCAGCTTAGACTACGAAATCTAGGCGGCATTATCATTATTGATTTTATTGACATGCAAGAAGCGATTCATCGTGAAGAAGTGATGCGTCAATTTGAAAAAATGCTTGAACGTGATCATGCCAAGACCAAAATCACACAGGTTTCTGAACTTGGTCTGGTAGAAATGACACGTAAACGTACACGTGAATCATTAGAACACTTGTTATGTGAATCGTGTCCAACGTGTCAGGGGCGTGGTTTTGTCAAAACTGCAGAGACAGTGTGTTACGAAATATTTCGAGAGATATTACGCTACACCCGTGCATTTGAGTCTACGAGTGGCTTTACTGTCGTTGCTCATCCATCCGTGATTGACCGATTATTAACAGCAGAAGCACCTGCAGTGGCGGATTTAGAGCATTTTATCAACAGAGTTATTAAATTTCAGGTCGAAAATTTATATACGCAAGAGCAATACGATATCATTTTAAGTTAAAGTTGTAACAAGATATCGCTTAATCCTTGTTACAACTGAAATTTTACTTTCATTCATGAATTTTAAATACTACTTACATACAGTAGCCCTAGACGTTCTCCCTATTAAACGTCTTAGCAAACAATAAGAGGTATAACCCATGAATGTAAGTGAAAACTTAATTAGCAACGGTCTTAAACATGTTTTAGAAAGCACGCCAGTCAATAGCTGCTATATGTTGAATGACCAAGGTAAAGAAGTACCAATCACAACTGCAATGATTCGTTCAGTATGTCATCAGTTACTTAACCAGTGCCGCGCAATTAAAAAATAAGGGGCCATTTTAAAGCCCCTTAATTTTTCCTAACTCGCTGAATGATGTTTCAGCTGTTTCTCTTCAATAATTTCTTCAAACCGTTGAATCTCATCTTCAAGATGCGTTAAAAGGTTTTGCATTTTAGGTAAAGCATTTCGACATGCTGTTAAACCTACTTCAAGCTTATCCAGATAGCTTGTCATTGTAATATTGAGCGCTTGCCCGTCCATGACAATAGAAGCAGGGTAGAGTGCATCTAATTTCGCACCATTCCAATAAAGCGGCTCACGTGGGCCAGGTACATTGGAAATCACTAAATTGAATGCCTGACGCTTAGGAAGCATCCCCGACATGATGTTAAGTCCAGCTGGACCATAAACAACAGCGCTATAGTTTAAAATCTCATTCGCGGTCATGCGGCTAAAGCGTTGCTTTGAATTTTGCATACTACGACGAATGATCTCGAGCCGCTCTAGAGGCTGATCTTTATGGGTTCCTAAATTTGCCAAAATCATGGTAATACGATTGCTCACGTCAGAGTCATCTGTGCGTAGGGAAGCAGGAACCATGGCAATAAGAGGCTTTCTAGGCAGGCTGTTGTGACTAATTAGATATTCACGTAATGCCCCAGAACACACAGCAAGTACGACGTCATTGATCGTTACACCAAGTGCTTTAGAAATTTTTCTAAGACGGCTTAATTCAAAAGATTGGGCTGCAAAGCGACGTGAAGCACTTACACGTTGATTTAAAATTGAAACCGGAGCTTGAAAGGTAGAGACGTAATCAGGATTTTTACCCATTTCTTTAAAAATGGTTTGCGATAATTCCTGCATGACTTTAGGGGTCACCTCAAGTTGTGATTTGATACCACCTAAAATACTTTTGATCTTACTTGTACTTGGTTTTGGTACTTTTAAGCGTTTTGTTCTTTTACTTTCTACACACCAAAGTGGAACCACATGTTTTTCTTCCGGCGTTTTTGACAGCGACTTCTCAATTAAGCGCATGCCTGCAACACCATCAACCATGGCATGATGAATCTTAAAGTACATCGCGAAACGATTGCCTTCGATCCCTTCAATAATGTCACACGTCCAAAGTGGTTTTGCACGATCAATTAAAGAGCTGTGCTGCTGGGAAATATAAACCAGTAATTCACGAATTCGACCAGGATGAGGCAAGGCAATATGGCGAAAATGGTGGTCGATATCGAACTCTTCATCTTCATCCCAAAATAGACCATTTAAACGGTTATTGAAGGGTGGAACAGGAATACTTTTAGATTGGCGTATTTCTTCTACTAAATCGTGAACGAAAGTTTCAGGGGCATTTTCAGGTATTTCAAATAAAAACAAGCCGCCAACATGCATCGGTTGTTGTCTTTTTTCTAGTGATAGAAAAATAAAATCAATAGGGTGTAATGGACGCATAACTCGTTGTGCCTCATGCTTTTTTCTAAGAAGCCCTTAACTGAGCTCTTATTAGAATTATAGAACCGTAAATTTAGTATATAGCGTTTATTACAGATTAAATATGACTTTGTGTACGAGATATAACTGTAAAAAAAACCACTGATTCATCAGTGGTTTTTTTATACCGAACTATTTTTTCAAGTTACCTGCATGTAAGCCACATTCTTTTTGTGTTGCTTCTTCCCACCACCAACGGCCTTCACGTTCATGTTGATTTGGAAGTACTGGACGTGTACATGGCTCACAACCAATTGAAACAAAACCACGCTCGTGTAGAGGGTTATATGGAATTTCCATCATGCGGATATAACTCCACACATCGGCGCTAGACCAGTTCGCAAGCGGATTATATTTAATAAGTTGCTTACCCGGACCAGAGAAGCCTGCATCAGCTTGTACCACTGGAATTTCAGTACGTGTACCAGGGCTCTGATCTTTACGCTGACCTGTAATCCAACCATCTAAGGTCGCTAGTTTCTTACGTAAAGGTTGAACTTTTCGAATGCCACAGCATTCTTGATGTCCATCTTTAAAGAAACTAAATAAGCCTTTTTCATTCACCATGCTTTGCACAGCTTCCGCATCAGGGAAACAAATCTCGATATTAATATTGTAGTGCTTACGAACAGTTTCAATAAATTGATAAGTTTCAGGGTGTAGACGGCCTGTATCAAGACTAAAAACACGGAAAGGTTTACCTAAACGTGAAGCCATATCAATTAAGACTACATCTTCTGCTCCAGAGAACGAAATTGCGATCTCACCTTGTTGGCTTAATGCAAGTTCTAGAATCTCGCGCGGACTTTTAGCTGCATATTCAGCCGCGAGAGCATCAACGATATCAATAGTCGGAATAACGGTCATGGGTGTTCCTGGCAAAAGGCTTGGGCGCATTGAGTTATGAAAAATATTCTAAAGGATAGTGAATAAATTGCTTAGCACTTTAATTTCGATCCTTATGAATAAAATTGATTTGATCAATAACAACGCAAAACTGAAAATCTTAATGGTATGATACAGCAATTTTTAACCAACGTTGGAAGCATTCATGGAAATCGTATGCCTAGATCTTGAAGGAGTTTTAGTTCCTGAAATTTGGATCAATTTCGCAAAAAAAACAGGGATTAAAGAACTAGAAGCAACAACTCGTGATATTCCGGATTATGATGTTTTAATGACTCAGCGTTTGAATATCCTAAAACAACACGGTTTAGGCTTAAAAGACATCCAAGAAGTTATTGCCGAGATGGGGCCACTACCAGGTGCAAAAGAGTTTGTTGAATGGGTGAGCAATCATTTCCAGCTGGTCATTTTGTCGGATACTTTCTATGAGTTTGCTCATCCTTTAATGAAGCAATTAGGCTGGCCAACAATTTTCTGTCATAAATTAGAGACAGATGAAAATGGTATGATTACCGCTTATAAACTTCGCCAACCTGACCAAAAGCGTGAGTCGGTTAAAGCACTACATGGTTTGAATTTCCGTGTGATTGCAGCAGGTGATTCATATAATGATACAACGATGCTTGGTGAAGCCGACCATGGTTTCTTGTTTGATGCGCCTGCAAATGTTATTGCGGAGTTTCCTCAGTTTCCTGCAATCAATGGTTATGATGCATTAAAAGAAGCAATCCGTTCTGTTTCACAGCGCAATATTCCTGCTTAAGCAAGGACAAATACACAATAAAAAAGGCGCTTATAGCGCCTTTTTTATTTAGATTGGTTTTTGAAACTTAGAATTTATAACCAAGTTTTAAACCGTAAGCGATAGCATTGTTATCAGAGAAGTCTGCAACATATTCATCGCTACCTGCTTGCGCGCCTGTTTGAGCTTTGGCATCACCCAACCAGAAGTATTTTACGCCACCAGCGATGAAAGTTTGTGGAGTAGGGCTATATTGAACACCTAAACCTACGTTCCAGTAACCTTCTGTTGGTCCTAATGTTGTTACAGGATTACCTGCACCAGAGTCCCAACCTACAGAAACATTACCAGCCCATTTATCATTAAGTTTACGGCCTACACCAGCGTTCACAGACCATTGGTCATCAGAATATTCAACTAGGTTGAAGCCATTTGGACGCCCAACAAGACCACCTACAGCTTCTGAGACTTTGCCAAATTTATATGGTTGAATTGAGAAATCTTTCCAGTTCACCCAGCGTACATTGGCAAACGCAACTGTATCCGCCATGATACCTGTCTGAAAATCAAGGTTAACAGACTGTGGCGTTGTGATTGTAGTTTTACCAGATGAATTAATTGCTTGAAGTTTAGATGCTGGAACATCTAAACCAGCCAGTACTGAAGTAAGACCAGGGAAATTTAATATAGATAAATTTTCATCAATATTTACTTTGTGATCAATTTCAGAACGATAAGTTACAGATGCTCTAAGTGCGATTTCAGGAATCTGATAAGCAGCACCTGCTAACCAACCAGCACCTGTAGTTTCTTTAATATTTGCATCATAACCATTATAAAGACTATAAGCTTGACCTCGTAAACTTACATTACCTTTAACGGTTTGTAATACAGGACCTGCGTAGAAATTGAAGTTTTTAGTTGGTTGATAACCAAATACAAAAGATAAGTTTTGTGTATCAACTTTAACTTTAGTTCCACCAGTACCTAAATAATTATTTGCTGCGTTAATAGCAGCTTGGGTTTTTTGTAGTGCTGTCAGTCCTGCACCTACAGTTGTATTTCCTCCGGCAGCAACTTGTTGTAATGCGCCTAAGATCTCTGTTTGAGTTGGTTTTGTAGGGTCACCGCCAGTAACCTTCGTCACCTCTATAAGAGCTGGTGTAAATGCTGACCCAGATGCTTGAACTAACTTCTGAATTGAGCTGCTTGCTAAGTCACCTAATGCCTTTTGACTTAAAATAGTATCACTGCCTGGATTCGAAACGAATACGTTATTACCTGAATATTCTGCATCTGCTCCAAATGGTTGATCGTAGAGTAGACCGAAAGAAAATTGGTCATTAATTTGTAATTTTAATGCAGCACTTGGGAAGTAGTAGTCATTCGCCATATCGCCAATATCACGACGTGTGGCACTAGATCCAGCTTCTTTACCAGCTACATCAGGATCTAGAACAGAAATACCTGCTTCAAAGTAATTACCAGGTTGGAAGAACGCAGACATTGACTGTCCAGAGCGATCTAAAGCTGCTGCAAAAACCCCAGTTGCAGGCAGCGTTGCTAAAATCATTGCAGTGCTCAGATGTTTTAATTTCATTTTTAATCTTTCCTTGAACTTCAAGACATTTTTTTAAAAGTAACAGAGTTAAACCGTTTAAACTGTGTTGCCTTCAGTGCTTTGAATTACAAGTTTCAAAGCATTGATAACTCCATGTAACAAAAATAGCATAATTACACTAAGAGTAAATCTGTTCTATGAACTGCAGAGTACTCACTTTTTATACAAAAAATGGCAATAATGAATGAAATATGAAGGAATATTTTTGTTGTTTAATTAATTTAAATAATTGATATTTATATTTTTTATCTATTATTAAAGTTACTTGTTTTTATGACATTTTTGTCATAAATCCAAGAAAAATGGTCAAAGATTTTTTTGTAAAAATATGAATTGATTGATTATGAAATGAGTATTAGTCATCATTTTTAATGGATAAGTCTAGTTTCTCTACACATGTATATTATTGATTCGGTTTTATATTGTTATTTATTAGATAAAAATTGAGAGTATTTTCTTTACTATTTGGTCAAATTTTTTGAGGAATTAATTGCTGGATTTAAGCTTGCTTTATTTAAGGGATAACCGAAATAGAAAAGAATTCGGTTATCGCGCCTTTTAGATTTAAAACATAGCATTAGAGGGGATATAACTTTTCATCAAACTCTTCAAGTTTAGGAAATTTTAAAGGTTCAAGTTGGTCAAGGTGAGTGAGATACGTGACATAGTCCTCAAGAATAGTTTCACGCGCTTCTTGGCTAATGTAAGGTACATGGTAGGCAATGAATGGGGGAAGAACTTCAAAGCCAGTATAAGCCAAACTACCGCGTTGAATCGGTGATAGATAATGTTCAATTGGTCCGTGAATAGAATTTTCCCCAAACATATGTGTTCTACCACCGAGTGTTAAACAGAGCATTGCTTTTTTACCTGCCATGCCACCATGGTTGTAAAACCGCTTACCACCATAAAAAAGTCCAGAGACAAATACACGATCAATCCAGCCTTTTAAAATTGCTGGAACAGAAGTCCAATAAAGCGGAAAGTTCAAGATTACTAGATCGGCACGGTTTACTTTGTCAATTTCTGCTTGAATATCAGTAGCCAAAAGTTGTTGTTTTGTGGCATTTCGCTGTTCTAATGCATAGTTAAAGTAATCAGGTTGATTGAGTTCTAAAAAATCTTCCTTAGAGGCAACAGGATTAAACTGCATTGCATATAAATCGGAAATTTCTACTTGATGGCCCAATTTTTTAAAGGTTTGCTGTGCTGTAGTTTTTAGGGAGGTTGTAAAAGACAGAGGTTCTGGATGAGCATGAACAATCAGGATATTCATAGTGTCTTTACTCTTAAAGATAAGATTGGTTTTTAGTGGAATGTCGGAGAGTTAAGTCAGTTTGTCTTAAGTGACTATGCCTGAATTTAAAAGCATGGCATAGTTCATGAACTGACAGTTTTTACCATTTAACGCCACAATTACGCTTTCTAATGGGCCGCTCATGACTCCAGAATTACCCGGAACTTATATTAATTTATTAGTTGAGATCGTTAAGCGCAGAGGTATCTCTTGTGAGCAGTTTTTAGAGGGTAGTGGAGTAACACCGGAACAATTAAAAAAACCGTATTGGTATGTTGAGTTTAATATCTTAAATAACTTACTTGAGCATGCGATTCAACTCACTCATGAGCCAGCATTAGCGGGTTATTTGGCATTGGAAATGAAAGCTTCTTGTTATGGTTCTGTCGGTATGGCGGCCATGGTGTCTGCAAATCTTGAGGAGGCTTTAAAAATACTTGAACAATTTATTGGTTCGCGTTGTGATGCCTTTAAACCTGAGTTAAAGCAAGAGCAAGACGATGTTTACTGGTCTATTCATCAACCTTTAAAAAGTTTTCAATTAAGTTCAGATGCGACTATTTTTTTGTTGTTAGGTTTTGTTTACATCGCAAAACATCTAACAGGGGTATCTTCTTTAGGTACAGTGCAATTGAATATGCCCGAACCACTAGGTTTTTCAAAAATAAAAGATAAATTAGGCGTAAGTTGTTTATTTGAGCAAAAACATAATATTTGGATTATTCCAAAAGAATATTTAATGCAGCCTGTACTCACGGCTGATCCTATGCTGGCACCTTTACTGAAAGCACAGTGTAAAAAAGATATTGATAAATTGAAGTTACGAAGTGGGTGGAAAGCAGAAATTAGCCAAGTAATAAAAAAATTATTGATCAATAGTCAGGGGGAAATATTAAAAGTTAAGCAAGTTGCCCAAATGATGAATATGTCAGAACGTAGCCTACAGCGGTATTTGGCAATAGAGAATACAAGTTTCTCAGCATTAGTTGATTTAACTCGAAAGCAATATGCACAAGATCTTTTGCAAAATAGTTCAATGTCAATTGAAGCTGTGGCATTAAGTTTAGGCTATGCCGATACACCCCATTTCACTCGTGCATTTAAGCGCTGGATGGGTGTAACACCGAAGTATTATCAAACTCAGTTAAAACTAAAAAATTTAGAGATACGTGAATAATCAAGAAGACCACAAATTTGAAAGTGGTCTTCTAACCCTATTTTAATTTGTTAACTCTTGTTTTGATGAAAGTATATGAATTACTTCAAAATAGCTCGGTGGAGTGGGCACATGCCCACGTTCTCTTAATATTTTGTGCATACGCGGTAATTTAAAATATGGAACAGACGCCATTAAATGGTGTTCCATGTGGTAATTGACATGAATAGGGGCCACAAAGCTTCTCGCAATCCAACCTGCACGTGTGGTACGAGTGTTAGTTAAAGCAGTATTGCTGGTTTGCATACCTGCATGTTCTGCCATTGAACGAATTCTTAAAAATAATGGAAATGGAGTCAAATAAGCCAAAGGCCATAACCAATAAAAACGTTGTTGACCACATGCTTTTAAAACACCATAAAGTAATAGGTTGGTTGCAATAGCGCCTGTACTGTTTTTTGCAATACTCTTTGCATAGTCAACGAAATTTTTATCACTGCGGTCTAACCAGATTTGATCATTGGCTACAGTCCATTTCATGACATCAAGGTCCATCAACACACGGCCTAAGCTAAACTTTAATCCTGTTATACCGGTTAAGTCGCGTAAGAATTTACGAGTAAGAGATTGTTTACTGACAGGAAAGCCTGCAACTAAAGAAAGATCTGGATCATCCGGTGTAGATGTTTTTGCGTGATGTCGAACATGGTGTACACGATATTTTTGTAGGTCGTTCCAGATTGGGCGGGCACATAGCCACTCCCCAACGAAATCATTTATTTTCTTATTTTTGAATAAACTTTTATGGGATGCATCGTGCATTAAAATTGCGAGGCATAACTGACGGCCAGCTAAAACAGCTAGAGCAAGCATACATGCTAATAATTTCCCCCAACTCGGTAAGTAATCCCACATCATAATTAAGCTGGCAAATGTTCCTCCAATAACAGCCCATGTGCTAGCAACGGCCCAAGCGCCATATGCATCTGAAGGTTCTGTAAGCTCTTGTATTTCTTCTCTGCTAAATAGATCGGTAACACTCACCTGTGCATTCATTTTTATTCTCCCAAATTAGAGTTTGGTATCCATATTTTATATTACAAATATAGTCATAAAAATTTAAAAAGTGAAATATTTGTTTGTAAAAAAATAAATCAGATGGCTATAAATTTAATTCCTGTTCATATATTTTTTTCCAAAGTTTTTGGCCAATTGCATCTAGTTGCTGTACATCTTGAGCAAATTGATTACGAGCAGATTCATTTACAAATGGCTCTGGTAATAATGGGTCATTCATGAGTAAGGCAATTGTTTCCCTTCCTAAAAGAAGTGCCTTGACTGCTGCATCGTTTAAAGGGGAGTGAGCATAATTTTCAAGCCAGTGCGTAATATCTCGACTATACATTTCATAATTTTTTTCGAGTTGTTTGGTATCCCATAAAGAAAAAATTTGCTTAAGTGTTGTTGAGTCGACATGCTGAATAATACAAATTTTTGCTTCTTTCTCTAGCCCTGCTAAAACAAGCTCATCACAGGTTTTTTCAAAGCTATAAGCTAAATTGTCTGGGCGGATGTAAATACCAGTTTCCAACTCTTTAAAACCAAATTGACGAAGTGCACGTTCCCGTTTTTTTAGTGCTGTTCGGTCTATGCGGCCTAAGGTTCCTGTAAACACGGCAAGATAATGCTGCTGCCATTCTTTAGTTTGTTTAATTCCATTTTTACGATTGAGAATAACTTTCGCCCAATCTTTTGCAGATGGAGAAAGTTGATAGATTCCGCGTTCTACGCTCTGGATCATACCTTCATTTAACAAGCGTGTTGTCGCAACTCGAATACCATTTTCACTTAAGTTAAAAAGTTTAGCTGCAACCAAAATTTGTTTGATACTGAGCTGAGGATAAGCAGAAGAAAGAAAGAGGTCGATAATAAGATGACGTGCGTTAATTTTGGTATTTTTCATTCAGTCTGAATTTTTGATATGAGTTGTATTTAATTGGAATAATAACATGTTTTTTTAAGGACTTTTTAAGATGATTTTCTAAACTCATCTATTGTAAAAGACTTATCTATAACAAAAGAAAATTTGGCCATTTTTAACCAAGTTTTATCTTTTTACGATAGTTAACCTAAGTTTGTCATTATGATGTGATACATTATCGCACTTTAAATAAACTGCCTTTCACTAGAGGCAATAACCACAAATGCTAGAAATGATCTGATATTGAACACATGTTGAGCTAAATAAAAGGCTAACTGTGGCAATAAAATAAATTTTAGATCGTTCTAGTGATTAACTAACTTTCTTTGAGCAAGTTATGGAAAATTTTGAAGTTATAAAAGCACTGTTTCTAGGCTTTGTTGAAGGCTTAACTGAATTTTTACCTATTTCGAGTACTGGTCATTTAATTTTATTTGGTCATATTATCGATTTCCATTCAGATGGTGGTCGTGTCTTTGAAGTAGTGATCCAGTTAGGTGCTATTCTGGCAGTGTGTTGGTTATATCGTCAGAAAATCATTAACTTAATCAAAGGTTTTTTTAGTGGTGATGTCGAGTCACGCCATTTTGCCATTAGTGTCTTAATTGCTTTTTTCCCGGCAGTGATTATTGGCGTTTTAGCTGTAGATTTTATTAAAAGTGTTTTATTTAGCCCAATTGTAGTTGCGATTGCTCTGATTGTCGGCGCGCTTATTATTTTCTGGGTTGAATCTAAACAATTTGAACATAAAACGGATGATGCGACCAAGATCACGTTTAAACAGGCGCTTTTAGTTGGTCTGGCTCAATGTGTTGCGATGATTCCTGGAACCTCTCGTTCTGGTGCGACAATTGTAGGCGGGATGTTTGCAGGCTTGTCTCGTAAAGCTGCAACAGAGTTTTCGTTTTTCCTTGCAATGCCGACCATGCTAGGTGCAGCAACATTTGACCTAATTAAAAATGCTGATGTGTTGACTTCAGACAATATGGTTAATATTGGAGTGGGTTTTGTTGCGGCATTTATTGCTGCTTTATTGGTTGTAAAAGCACTCGTACTCTTCGTTGAGCGTCATACATTACGTGTATTTGCATGGTATCGAATTGTATTAGGTGTAATTATCCTAATTGCTGCTATGTTCTTTAACTTATCTGCTTAATAGTCAGATTAAGGATAAAAACCTAGAGAAATCTAGGTTTTTTTATGCCTAAAAATAGCTTTAACTTGCTTATTTATACAAAGTACTACCAAGAAATACTTTTTCCTTTTAGTTTGATTGATATAGTAAATCTTAAATAGCCCGTAAAAAATAAAGCAATGCAACAGAATGACTTGACGAAAAGTTTGGTAGAGGCTTTTTTGTATTTGGCTCCTCAAGAGGGGTTATATCCCACTCATATTTCAAATATCACCCTGATGAGGGTAGATCATTCCACACAGCCGGTTGCTGTATTGCAAGAGCCTTCCATTGTTTTAGTCATTCAGGGTGTAAAACGAGCTTATATCGGAAAAGATATTTTTAAGTTTCAACAAGGCCAGTGTTTATTTATCTCAATTGCTATTCCTTTTGATTGCGATACGTTGGTTGAGCGTGAACCAATGCTTGCAATTGCGATTAAATTTGAACCTCAAATGATGGCCGAGCTGGCGGCTAAAATGGATAAAGAGCAGCGACCACTTATAGAAGATTTTGATAACAAAGAGATAAAACTGAGCTGTGGTTTAAATATTATTGAAATGAACTCGGTTATATCTGATGTTGCTTTACGCTTGTTGAACTTACTTCGTTCCAAGCAAGATACTGCAATCTTAGGAGAGCAGGTGAAACGAGAACTTATTTATCGGGTTTTACAAGCCGGTGGTGGTGATTTTATCCAGAACCTTTCGGCTATTATGAGCCGAAGTGGAGTGATTTATACGATTTGTGAAATTATTCAAAGAGATTATTATCGTAACTTAACGGTTCAGGAGTTGGCTAAACAAGCAGGAATGAGCGTTTCGCTTTTTCATCAAGCTTTTAAGAAAGTTACCAACTATTCTCCATTACAGTACATCAAAATTACTCGGTTACATAAGGCCCGTGATCTAATCCTAAATAACCAAATGGGCGTTGCAGAAGCTGCCTATGAAGTAGGATATGTGAGTGCCTCACAGTTTAGTCGAGAGTTTAAGCGGCTGTTTGGAGTTCCACCTAAATTATCAACAAACTAAAGTAAATCAACACGTCTTAAATATAAACCAAACATGGAGCATATCAATGAATCTTCCGACAACCATGAAAATTGTTGAAATTACGGTTCCTGGCGGACCTGAGGTTTTAAAACTTCAAGATTCAAATGTTCCGGTACCTCAAGCTGATGAAGTTTTAATTGAGGTTAAAGCCGTTGGAATTAACCGCCCTGATGTCTTACAGCGTATGGGGTTATATCCAATGCCTAAAGGGGTTACTCAAATCCCCGGACTTGAAGTCGCTGGAGTAGTGGTTGCTGTGGGTGAGCAAGTGCAACAGTTTAAAGTCGGGGACAAGGTTTGTGCTTTAACCAATGGTGGCGGGTATGCAGAATACTGTGCGGTAACTGCAACTCAAGTATTACCAATACCTGAGAATTTATCATTTACTCAAGCTGCTGCGATTCCAGAAACATTCTTTACGGTTTGGGCAAATCTTTTTGATATTGGCCGTTTAAAGAAAGATGAAACTACCCTGATTCATGGCGGTGCAAGTGGGATCGGAACCACTGCTTTAGCGATTTGCCATGCTTTAGGTATTAAAACTTTTGCTACGGTTGGTAGTGAAGATAAAGTTGAAGCACTCTCTGACTTAACCACAGCAATTAATTATAAAACCCAAGATTTTGAGCAGGAAATTTTGAACCATACTCAAGAACAAGGTGTTGATGTTATTTTGGATATTGTGGGTGGTTCTTATTTTCAGAAAAACTTAAATCTATTAAAACGTGATGGCCGACTTGTCATTATTGGCTTTATGGGAGGTCGAATTGCAAAAGAATTTGATTTACAAAAACTGATTTTAAAACGTGCCACAATTACAGGCTCAACGATGCGAGCGCGTAATAGCCAAGAAAAAGCACAGATTGCTCAATCTTTACATGAACATGTGTGGCCATTATTGGAGCAAGGCAAGTGTTTACCACAAATCTATAAAACCTATGCTTTTTCAGATGTACAAAGTGCTCATGCATGTATGGAGCAGGGCGACCATATTGGAAAGATCGTTTTAGAGATGAATGCTTAATCTTATCTGTGACAGTTTAGGTGAATGACATGTTTGCCTAAACTGAAATTTTATAATTATTAATTGTGCCTATTTCTATATAAAAATTGCCAAATTCTATTGGCTTGTTGCACCTGTTTCTTGATCTGAATATACATTTACTAAGAAATAATAACTGTCTTAAAGCTGTTATTTCGCTCTTCAATTCTAAAGGATGGTAACCATGAATACCCCAGCATCAAATGATAAAAATCCAACTCCAGATTTAGCTGAAGATAATGCGTTCTTCCCATCACCATATTCACTGAGTCAATATACTTCTCCTAAAACAGATTATGATGGCACAACCTATCCAACGCCGTATGCGGGCAATAAAAAGGTTTTAATGATTGCAACTGATGAACGTTATATCCAGATGCAAAACGGTAAGTTCTTTTCTACCGGAAACCATCCAGTAGAAATGCTTTTGCCAATGTTCCATTTAGATAATGCCGGATTTGAAATTGATGTTGCGACACTTTCAGGGAACCCTGCCAAGCTTGAAATGTGGGCAATGCCAAAGCAAGAACAAGTAGTATTAGATACTTTCCAGAAATATGCAGATAAATTAAAAAATCCGTTAAAACTTGCCGATATTTTAGAAAATGTAGTCGGTGAAAACTCTCCATATGCGGCTGTATTTATTCCGGGTGGGCATGGGGTATTAGCGAAGATTCCGCATAGCCTTGAAGTGAAGAAAGTTCTTAAATGGGCAGTTGAACAAGACAAATTTATTATTACGTTATGTCATGGTCCAGCTTCGTTACTGGCTGCCGCAGTAGATGAACAGCCTGAGAATTATATTTTTAAAGATTATCAAATTTGTGTATTCCCTGACTCGTTAGATAAGGGAGCGAATATTGATATTGGTTACATGCCTGGAGCATTACCGTGGTTAGTCGGTGAAAACCTTGAAAAACTCGGTGTGAAGATTTTGAACACTGGCATTACTGGTCAATGTCATCGAGACCGTAAATTGTTAACGGGCGATAGTCCGCTTGCTTCTAATAATTTAGGCAAACTTGCAGCTGAAACATTGCTGGCTGAAGTGAAGGATTAATTAACTAAAAGTGTGCGCCCTGCGGGACTCGAACCCACGTCGGTCGCTTAGGAGGCAACTGCTCTATCCAGTTAAGCTAAGGGCGCATAATTTTCTGATTATAAACAAAAAAGCCATTGCCGAGGCAATGACTTTTTATAGTTTTAAGTACAAGCTGTTAGATTACTGTTCTTTGGCATTGAGTACTTTAAACAAAATAAACATGAGAACGATCCAAATAGGAATCATCATCACTGATTCTTTAAAGCCTTGACTCCACATAATGTAGAGTACTACAGCAATAAAACCTAAAACCAAATAGTTACTAAACGGTGCCCAAAGTGCAGGAAAGTGAGTTTTTTGACCGAGTTTTTTCATTGCTGATTTAAACTTAAGGTGAGTCATACTGATCATCGCCCAGTTCAATACCAGTGCTCCAACAACAATGTACATTAAGTGGCTTAAAGCATCTTCTGGTACAAAGTAATTTAAAAGAACACAGCCAAAAATGAGTAATGCCGATAGCAAAACTGCTGGTACAGGTACACCTTGTTTATTTACTTTCTTGAAAATTTTTGGTGCATTGCCTTGTTGAGCTAAACCGTAAAGCATACGGCTATTTGCAAACATCCCACTGTTATAAACAGAGAGAGCGGCGGTTAAAATAATAAAGTTCAGTAAGTGTGCAGCCCAACCAATACCCATTTGACTAAAAATCATAACAAATGGACTTTTGTCGAGACCGCCAAGATCTAATTGGTTCCACGGCACTAATGAAAGTAAGATCGCTAGTGAACCGATATAGAAAATCAAGATACGGAAAACAACTTGGTTAATTGCTTTTGGAATAGTTTTTTTCGGATCTTTTGCTTCTGCCGCGGCCATACCAATCAGTTCAATACCACCAAAGGCGAACATCAAGAAAGCCAACATATAGAAGAGGCCACTAAAGCCATTTGGAAAAAATCCACCATGAGACCAAAGGTTACTAAACGAAATGCTTGAACCTACATCTGCTGTAAATAGCAAATAAAGGCCAAAAACAATCATAGAGATAACCGCAGCAACTTTAATAATAGCGAGCCAGAATTCGGACTCACCATAAAATTTGACGTTTGTTAGGTTAATTGCCGTAATCACGACAAAGAAAAATAAGACAGAAGTCCATGCTGGAATATGAGGCCACCAGTAATTAATATATTTGGCTACCGCGGTGAGTTCACTCATCGCAACCAGAACATAGAGCATCCAATAATTCCATCCAGCTAAAAATCCGGGAAATTTCCCCCAGTATTTATACGCAAAATGGCTGAACGATCCTGCAACAGGTTCTTCAACAATCATTTCTCCCAGGTGGCGCATAATTAAAAAAGCAATTAAGCCACCAATGGCATATCCTAAAATAATGGATGGTCCCGCAGATTGAATCACTTGCGCCGAGCCTAAAAATAATCCGGTACCAATTGCTCCACCCATAGCAATTAATTGGATATGTCGATTTTTTAGTCCTCGTTGAAGTGTAGAAGATTCGTTGGTCAAAGGTCTTCACTCACAATGAATAAGTAAATTATTCTAATAGATGGATTTATTTTAGCCTAGACTACAATTGAACAAGGGATGACTGTAAAGTAACTATAAAAAATATTTAAAATCATAAACTTGCTTTTAATCGTGTTAAATTGGTTGAAAAATCTTCCAAAAATATATTTTTTGATAGACTTTTTTTCTTATGATTTTGCTTTATTCGGTCATTGCAGGCATGAATTGAAATTTCCAAAATAAACCCGCGTCAATACGATTGATGTATAAAAGTACAGTGCTATCTCTTGATCATAAAACGATTTAAGATGAAGCGAATGACTAAACAAGTCTGCTTGTTTTGAGATATAAAAACACAATAGTAAGGATAACAGTTGATATGAGCTTCGTACCGCAAATTAAAATTCCAGCAACTTACATGCGTGGTGGAACCAGTAAAGGTGTATTCTTTAAACTTGATGATTTGCCGGAAAAAGCTCAAGTTGCAGGTCAAGCAAGAGATCAACTCTTGCTACGTGTCATTGGTAGCCCAGACCCTTATGGAAAACAAATTGATGGAATGGGTGGAGCGACTTCGAGTACCAGTAAAACCGTTATTCTCGCCAAAAGTACACAGCCAGATCATGATGTCGACTATTTGTTTGGGCAGGTTTCAATAGATCAAGCTTTTGTAGACTGGAGTGGTAACTGCGGTAATTTAACAGCAGCGGTTGGTTCATTTGCAATTTCAAATGGTTTGGTTGATGCCGATCGTATTCCTGAAAATGGCCTTTGTACTGTTCGAATCTGGCAAAAAAATATTCAAAAAACTATTATTGCGCATGTACCTATCATCAATGGCCAAGTTCAAGAAACCGGAGACTTTGAACTAGATGGGGTAACTTTCCCTGCTGCTGAAGTTCAAATTGAGTTTTTAGACCCTGCCGATGATGGTGAAGAGGGCGGTGATATGTTCCCGACAGGGAATGTTGTTGACCAATTAGATGTTCCAGAGATTGGTAGTTTTCAAGCCACATTTATTAATGCCGGTATTCCAACCATTTTCTTAAATGCAGAAGATTTAGGCTACGAAGGTACTGAATTACAAGATCATATTAATGGTGATGCAGCAGCATTAGCACGTTTTGAAAAAATTCGTGCCTATGGTGCAGTTCAGATGGGCTTAATTAAAGATATTTCAGAAGCAGCCGCACGTCAGCACACACCAAAAATTGCTTTTGTCTCTAAACCAAAAAATTACACAGCTTCAAGCGGTAAAAACGTTTCAGAGAACGATGCCGACTTACTCGTTCGAGCTTTGTCGATGGGCAAACTTCACCATGCCATGATGGGAACAGCAGCGGTAGCAATTGGTACAGCGGCTGCGATTCCAGGCACTTTAGTAAATTTAGCAGCTGGTGGTGGAGAACGTGAAGCAGTACGTTTTGGACATCCATCTGGAACATTACGTGTTGGTGCCCAAGCTGAACTTACAAATGGCCAATGGGTGGTGAAAAAAGCCATTATGAGTCGTAGTGCGCGTGTGTTAATGGAAGGTTGGGTACGCGTTCCGGGTGACAGTTTCTAAAAGTCATTTAAATGAAAAGCCTCTCTACCCTAGAGAGGCTTTTTACTTCTGACATCCATAACTCATCACGCACTTTTTACAGTGAATCGTGTATGATGTAGCACATGAATGTTTCATCACATTCAATAAAATTTCTCTACTGATTTTACGAGGCGACTGTGTCATCACTCTCTCAAGTTAATGCGGATGTTTTAAAACAAGCTCAACAACGTATTCAACAAGATTTATTGACGACACTGGCTGCATTCTCAATTCCCGAACCTTTAAAAAGCGCTGTACACCATGCAGTTATGCTCGGTGGAAAACGTGTGCGTCCGGCTTTGTGTTACGCTACAGCTTCTTTACAAGATAATCCAAATTTTGCGGCTGCTCGCCGTGCTGCGGTTGCTGTTGAACTCATCCATTGTTATTCCTTAGCACATGATGACCTGCCTTGTATGGACAATGATTTGCTTCGCCGTGGTCAGCCAACGTGTCATGTTGCATTTGGTGAAGATACCGCGTTACTTGCGGGTGACATTTTACAATCAATGGCTTTTGAAGTTTTAGGGAGCCGTTTGTTTGATGAGCAAGGGCAGGGAACGGATGCTGCAATTGTCTTAAAGCAAATTCAAATTTTAGCTACAGCTAGTTCTAAAATGGTTTGTGGACAGGTTTTAGACTTACAAGCGGAAGCTAAACAAATTTCTCAAGACGAACTAGAGAATATTCACCGTAATAAAACGGGTGCGCTTATTCAGGCTGCTATTATGATGGGGGCAGTGACAATTTTCTCGGGTACAGATCAGGCAATTCCAAAACTACGTCAATATGGTCAAGCAATTGGACTGGCTTTTCAGGTCCAAGATGATATTTTGGATATTACGTCGAGCACTGAAACTTTAGGCAAAACCGCTGGTAAAGATGAACAAGTACAAAAATCGACTTATCCTGCTCTAATGGGACTAGAGCAAGCACAGATTTATGCCAAAGAATTGCATGATCAAGCTTTCGATGCCTTAGCGCATTTCGGTGAAAATGCAAAAGAATTAGTTGAGATTTCACAATTCCTGTTAGCTCGTACTAATTAATAAAAACATAAATCAATCTTCCTACTTCTATTCAGACTTAATGAATACAGGAGAAAAGAATGAATGGTGAACAGCTTCATCAACTCGCAATAGAGGCGGCGCGTAATCTCCCTTTTAGTGAGCAAACTCATCCATTTGGTCCAGAGTATGAAGTTTTTAAAATTTTAGAAAAAATGTTTATGCTGACAGTGGAAGTGTCTGGCATAAAAATGATTAATGTCAAATGTGACCCTTATAAAAGTCAGGAATATCAGGAACTCTATCCATTTATTATTCCCGGCTATCACATGAATAAAAAACACTGGATTTCGATTAAACCGCATAAAAATTTAACAAGCGATTTTCTCCGAGATTTAATTGGCGACTCTTATGACTTGGTCGTAAAAAAGCTTCCTTTGAAAGATCAGAAAAGATTAAACAACCAATAATATAAAAGAAAAAACGGCGACATGATTGTCACCGTTTTATTTCAAGTAATTATTTGAAGCAATTAAATTAATTATGCTTTCCCATAATGCCACGAATTGTATTTAAAACATCGGCAGGTAACACAACAGTTTTGGCATTGCTTGATTTCGCCATATCTTGCATTGCTTTGACGTATTGTTCACCTAACAGGTAAGCAACAGGAATTTCTTTATCACCTACGGCACTTGTTACCATTTCAATCGCTTTTTGAGAAGCTTCTGCTAAAACAACCTGCGCTTCGGCATCACGGCGAGATGCTTCTAAACGACCATCTGCTTCTAAAATTGCAGCTTGTTTCTCACCATCAGCTTTGGTAACTGTAGCACGACGTTGACGTTCAGCAGCGGCTTGAGCTTCCATGGCCGCTTGCATGGTTGAAGATGGCTGAATATCTTGAATTTCTACTGTTTTTAAAGTGATACCCCAATCTGAAATATCATCAGAAATCGCAGCTTTTAGTTTAGCTTTAATGTGATCTCGTGAAGATAGAGCATCATCTAGATCCATTTCACCGACAATTGAACGTAGTGAAGTCTGTACAAGGTTTTGAATGGCCCATGTATAGTTTTCAATACCGTACACTGCTTTTTCAGGTGTAGTCAGATTGATATACGCCACGGCATTCATGAGTAATACAGCATTGTCACGGGTAATGACTTCTTGTGATGGAATATCAAGCACAATATCTTTAGTGGTGACTTTATAGGCTACATCATCAATATAAGGAATAACGAAGTTAAGCCCCGGATTAAGCGTAGAATGATATTTTCCTAAACGCTGAACAATCCATTTATAACCTTGAGGAACAATGCGTACCCCTTTAAAAATGGTAACAGCAACAAAAGCCAAAAAGGCTAAAACAATAATAGTACCAACTGGCATGAAAATAACCTCTCTTTATCTTTAATGTTTATGAAGTGCTGTGGGGCTGAACAATTAAGTCATTACCCGAAATATCAATGACTCGAACCCGATCACCGACCTTAACAGGGGTGGTGCTTCGGCAGTTCCATTCATCGGCCCCTAAAATAGGCATAGGGAAACGAACAATAATTTGGTCATGAGCAAGTCCGGTCTGAATCACCATACCAATTTGCCCAATAGTCGCTTCTCGAGGTAAACCTGCTTTAGTTTTATCAATAGATAAAGGCTTAATAAATTTAAACCAGAGAAGGGTACATAGCACCGATAACACAATCCACAGCACTATTTGAGTAGTAAGGCTGATATCTGGAAATAACCAATAGAGAAAGCAAACCATTATGGCTGCAATACCAAACCAGAGAGCGGCAAAGGCAGGGAGAATCAGCTCAGAAAGAATAAGTAAGATACCCAATACAAACCAGTGCCAAGGTTCTACAACAAACTCCATAGATCTGCTCTTTTATATGTCTTTATGATGGGTAAAAGTGATTTCATATCACTTTTACCACTGTAGCAGATGATGGAGAGTGTGGATAGAAAAAAACCACCTCAATTAAAATTTAGGACGTGGCGCAGGCTTAAATGCGGCTGGAGATTTTTTGAAATTTGCAATTGCAGTTTCAATTTGGCGAATTTGACCTTGAGCAGCTTTTTCGCCTTCTAAAATAGCTTCATTACTTGATTTTAAATCGAGTGTACCTAAGTGCCCAACTTTAGGCTGAATCACCACGTTAGCTTGCTTTAACTCTTCATTAATACTTTGTTGACCCATAATATTAATAGTTTGATCAAGCAATCCCCACATATTCGCAGGTCGGTTTCCTGCCGGACGTGCAGAAATGTCAACTGCAATCACAATATCAGCACCCATATCACGTGCTGTTTTGACCGGAATTGGGCTAACCAGTCCGCCATCTACATATTTCTGCTTACCAATGGTTGCTGGTACAAATACATTGGGAATACTGCATGATGCACGAACAGCTTGTCCTGCATTACCTTTAATAAAGTCTGCTTTTTGTCCATTATCAAGACGGGTTGCTACCGCTGCAAAACGAATTGGGAATTTCTCAATAGGCTTGTTACCTACGTTACGGTTAACATAGTCCTGTAACTTTTGCCCAAGAATAATACCTTGGCGATTCAGGGTTAAATCGCGAATATCAGACTCTTGCAATTTAAGCGCAAGATTTTGGAGTTGATAAGGCGTTTGTCCACTGGCATAGATACTGCCTACAAAGCTACCGGCACTTGTACCCGTAACAATTTTCGGTTTAATACCATGTGATTCTAAAACCTTGATAACACCAATATGTGAAAATCCTTTTGCTCCACCGCCACCCAATGCAAGTGCAATCACTGGTTCGCGCGCTTTAACTGAAGTGGTCGGTGTTGGTGTTTTGCTGAACTTATCACAGCCGAATAGGGCTAAAGAGATAAATCCGATACTGGCAAATTGAGCAATTTTCATCTTTGAAAAACAATCTATGGCAAGATAAATTAAGATGGCCCATCAGACCAGATTCGTTCAATTTTTGCTAGGTTTTTTTCACAAGATTTTGTAAAGGCTCTGCAAGCCAATTACGATTTTTCGGTGATATTTTTCCTTCATAACGTTCAAAAATCTTGGCGAGATCTTCATCATAATTTCCGCTTGGAGTTAAATAGCCTAAGCAGTGAATAGTCTTACGGTCATAATCAAAAGAAAACATCACAATAGGAATATTGGCTTTTGCAGCAATATGGTAAAAACCACTCTTCATTTTTTTTGCTTTCTTACGTGTGCCTTCTGGCGCCATTCCAATCCAGATCTTGTCATACTGTTGAATAGTCGCAACGACTTGTTCAGTCAGACCATTGGCCGAGTCACGTTTTACAGGAATAACGCCCGCCCAATCTAAAACCCGTTTAAAAGGTGGCTTAAATAAACTGTCTTTACCTAGCACCGTAATTTGAATACCGAGTCCAAAAATGGCAAGAAAACCATACCAGCCATCAATATTGGAGGTGTGGGGAGAAATAATGGCTACAGCTTTAGGAAAGTTGGGAACTTCACCTTCTATAGTCCAGCCTTGTGCCAAAAAGAGTTTTTTAAATAATGCTCGACTTAAAGCATTACCACGTTGGGGAACCTGAGACGGTAGATTAGGGAAATGTTGTTCCATATTTTTAAGTTTTAAATCATCCTTTGTTTTATCTTAATCTTTTGAAATCTGCGCTTCATTGGCAAAATGTAAGACCACGCATGGTATTTCATGTTATTACCGCACAAATAAATAAAAGTAGGTATATATGTTCCGACAGCAAAATCTTTATCTTTTGCTCTTTTCCTTATATTGGGCACAAGGTTTGCCTGTAGGTTTTATGACGCATGCCTTACCTGTCATATTAAGAGCTCAAGGTGTATCTCTTGCCCATATTGGTGGTTTTGGGCTGCTCATGTTGCCTTGGTCAATCAAAATATTTTGGGCGCCGTGGGTAGATCGACATGCCATCTCGCATTTAGGTCACTATCGTAGCTGGATTTTACCCGCTCAGTTTTTGACGGTGGGTGTACTTTGTATTTTATCTTTTTTCCCTATACAAGTTTTAGATCAGCCTCTTTATCTCTTTATATTTTTTATTACGCTGTTATTTATGAACTTAACAGGCGCAACTCAAGATATCGCGACCGATGCTTTAGCGGTCAATTTATTGCAACACGATCAGCAACATTGGGGAAATACTTTTCAAGTTGTAGGTTCACGACTTGGTTTTATTGTAGGCGGGGGAGCCGTGTTATGGTGCCTAGACTGGTTATCATGGCAGCCGACTTTTCTATTATTAGCCGCTTTAGTCTTTATTAATACCTTACCTATTTTACTATTTAAAGAGCCATCTCATACTTCTCATTCACCTCATCAATATAGCCAACCACGTCTAGTTACAAAGATTAAAGCTTACTTGGGGTACTTCTCTCAAAATAAGGAACTTCGTTCTTGGTTAATCGTCCTTATAACTTTTAAGGTTGCAGATGGTTTAGCCGGGCCATTACTTAAACCTTTAATGGTAGATATGGGTTTAAGTTTTACTCAGATTGGTATTTACATCACCATGCTTGGGGCTGTTGCTGCTTTATTGGGGGCACTTATTGCTGGCTGGATGTTAAAACATATTTCTAGGTCCACAGCATTAATGACTTTTTCGATATTAAAAATTATGAGTTTAGGGAGCTATGCGTATTTGGCTTATGCTTATGAACAAAAGATAAAAATAAATGCATGGCTTATCTATGCCGTAAATGCCCTGGAAGATGCTTTTGCTGCCATGCTACTGGTTGTGATGTTAACTTTGGTTATGCATTATAGTCGAAAAAACTATGCGGGTACCGATTTTACTTTTCAGGTTTCAGTCATGGCGACAGTCAGTGGTGGTCTTTATAGCTTT
This sequence comes from Acinetobacter sp. FDAARGOS_494, assembly GCF_003812225.1. Taxonomy (NCBI): domain Bacteria; kingdom Pseudomonadati; phylum Pseudomonadota; class Gammaproteobacteria; order Moraxellales; family Moraxellaceae; genus Acinetobacter; species Acinetobacter sp. FDAARGOS_494. The sequence continues at coordinate 947,168 of NZ_CP033866.1, read as the reverse complement.
AGTGGAGTCATTGCAGATGCGCTTGGTTATTTCCATTATTTGATAGCTATTGTCAGTATTGCGGTACTCTTTTTAATTCCTATTTACTTATGGAAAGCTGCCAAAACTGTATAAAAAATAACATTAAGTAGATGAAATAAAGAGACTTAAATATAAATAAGCTGCACTAAAAAATCATACTTATATTTTTAGCCAATCTTTTAAAAATGTATATTTTTGGCTATTTAAATGGCTTATTAATTGTGCCATCTTGTTTGGAAAGCAAAAGGAAGCTGCAAGGAGAGAAGTGGATGCAAATAACAAGAAAAATCATGTGAATCAAATAAGACTGGCAAAAAAATATTCATTTAGATTGGATATTAGCCTAAAGTCTAAAAAAGAATAATGAAATAATGATTTAATCATTCTATAAGATAAGAGAGTTGTGTAGGATTCGTTACAACATGAAGTTAAGGTAAAGGTTCTGTAAACCAAAAAGTAAATGCTGATTCTTTTGGACCGGAATTTTTAATCTTACCCAGCGTTAAAATTGGTTTTGATTGCGGTAATAAAATTAATGCAATCAAATTTGGAGGATGGTTGATTCTTTAGTGCTTAATGGTCACACGAATCAACTTGGCATGGACAGGCAGCATAAAATATATTTTTAGGAGTCTTTGATGGATCTATTCCTTAATCGTAAATCGTTTGTTGTTAAAAGTTTAGCTATTACAGTAACAGCTTTAATGATGAGTGGGGCAAATGCGGCAACTTCTGATAAAGAGGAAATTCGAAAGCTTCGTCAAGAAGTTGAAGCATTAAAAGCATTAGTTCAAGAACAACGTCAAGTACAGCAACAACAGCAACAAGTACAGCAGCAACAGCAAGTACAGTTAGCTGAAGTAAAAGCACAACCTCAACCTGTGGCAGCACCAGTGTCTCCATTAGCAGGATTTAAATCTAAAGCTGGCGCTGATGTGAACCTTTATGGTTTTGTTCGTGGCGATGCTAACTATATTATTGAAGGTGCAGATAACGACTTTGGTGATGTAAGTAAGTCAGACGGTAAAACACATGATAAATTACGTGCGACTGCTAAAACAACACGCCTCGGTTTAGATTTTAATACACCTGTTGGAGACGACAAAGTTGGTGGTAAAATCGAAGTCGATTTTGCTGGTTCAACCACAGATTCAAATGGCTCATTGCGTATTCGCCATGCTTATTTAACCTATAACAACTGGTTGTTTGGTCAAACAACTTCAAACTTCTTGGCTAACCATGCACCAGAAATGATCGACTTCTCGACAAACATTGGTGGTGGTACTAAACGTGTACCTCAAGTACGCTATAACTACAAACTAGGCCCAACTACACAATTATTTGTTTCTGCTGAAAAAGGTGATAGTACTACTTCGGTAACAGGTGATAGTATTAAGTATAGCCTACCAGCATTAACTGCTAAAATCACTCAAGGCTATGCAGAAGGCAGAGGTTCTGCTTCAGCTCGTGTTCTGGTAGAAAATTATAAATCACAACTTGCTGATGATGATAAAACTGGTTGGGGCGTTGCAGTTGGTACTGACTTTAAAGTGTCTGATCCTTTAAAACTCTTTGCTGACGCATCATATGTTGTGGGTGATAATAGTTACTTGTATGGTAGTAACTCTCCATACGCAGTAGATGGGAATTCTATTGAGCAAAATGAATTTGTAGCAGTACAAGTGGGTGGAACTTATAAGATTTTACCTAACTTACGTTCTACTTTAGCGTATGGTGCTCAGTTCTCTGATGATGGCACTGATTATGCGAGATTAAATGCCTCTGCAAATGAAAAAGTTCAACAAGCATGGATCAACTTTATCTATACGCCAGTTAAACCAATTGATTTAGGCGTTGAGTATGTAAACGGTAAGCGTGATACCTTTGATGGTAAGTCTTACAAAGATAACCGTGTTGGTTTAATGGCTAAATATAGTTTCTAATAACGATTTTTTTAGCTAAAAATAGAAAAGACGAGGTTAAACTTAACCTCGTCTTTTTTTATTTGTTAAATTTAAAAAATAATAATGAAATAAAGTCTCTAAATTAGATCATTTTTTATTTAAGTCATTTTTAAGTTTCAATTTCTACATTAAAGCATCATAAAAAGATTGTAGTCACTCACGATGCTGAATTTTTTTTCAACATTAAGAAATAAACAGATTTCCCTGTTTATGTTTAATCTCATTATAGCCATTTGGCTAGGTGCAATTTTAAATATTGGTTTTTATCATCAAGTCCATACTTTAACTCCATATTTTGGAGTAAAGGCTATTTTGTTTTTAGCTGCTACTCTCATAATTCTTGTTGCTACCTATTATGCGGTTTTACAAATCTTAAATTGGAAATGGACTGCCAAAATCTTTGCAATTTTATTGATATTTATTGGTGGTTTTAGCTCTTATTTTGTAAACACATTAGGTGTCATTATTTCACCCGACCAAATTCAAAATATGGTGCAGACCGATGTTTCGGAAGTTACCGATCTAATCTCTTTACGCTTTGTTTTATGGACAATTTTTTTTGTTATTTTACCCATTTTTTTAATTACTCAAGTTAAATTTAAACAAGAAAAAGTATCACGGTTGTTATTGAAGAAAGTATTCTCACTGGTAGCTTCATTGGCCGTGGTCGGTGTTTTACTTTTTACCTACTATGTCGATTTTGCTGCAATATTTCGTGAGCATCGTGATTTAAAAGGGATGATTTCACCGCAAAATAGTATTTCATCGCTTATGTCTTACTACCATAAGAAGGCTCCGAAGAAAAATCTGCCTCTTGTGATATATGGACAAGATGCTCATCAAGTTCAGCGCGTACAAAAGAATCTCCCTAAGTTAATGATACTTGTTGTGGGTGAAACGGCACGTGCCGAAAGTTTCTCTCTAAATGGGTATGCAAAAAATACGAATCCGGAGCTTTCTAAACAAGATATTTTCAACTTCTCTCAAGTGAGCTCATGCGGTACGGCAACAGCGGTTTCTGTGCCATGTATGTTCTCGGGTATGCCACGTGTAGATTATGATGAGCAATTAGCCAGTCACCGCGAAGGTTTACTAGATATTGCAAAACGTGCGGGTTACCAAGTAACTTGGATTGATAATAACTCGGGTTGTAAAGGTGCATGTGATCGCGTTGAGCAATACCAGATTCCAGAAAACTTAAAGAAAAAATGGTGTAAAGATGGCGAATGTTATGATGACATTCTCATTGACAGCTTAAAGCAGTATTTGTCTACTATTGCCAAAGATGATGATCGTCCACGTTTGATTGTTTTGCATCAGGTGGGTAGTCATGGACCTGCATATTACAAGCGTGCGCCTGAAGCATATCAACCCTTTAAACCGACTTGTGATACGAATGCGATACAGGGCTGTTCGCAAACCGAATTGCTAAATAGTTATGATAATACAATCGTATATACAGACCATGTATTAAGCCAAATGATTAATACTCTAAAAGAAATATCAAAATATCAGACAGGTTTATGGTATTTATCTGATCATGGCGAATCAACCGGAGAACATGGTTTATATTTACATGGTTCACCTTATGCAATCGCACCGAGCCAACAAACACATGTACCAATGATTATGTGGTTCTCTGAAAGTTGGAAACAACATAATCTTGCTCAAGTGAATTGTTTAAGCCAACAAACTAAACAAAAGTTAAGTCAGGATAATTTATTCCCAAGTTTGTTAAGTTTGCTGGATGTAACAACTCAGGTCATCAACCCTCAACTGGACATGTTGCACTCTTGTGCCCATGTAAACTAAAGCGAGCCTAGAACATGACAAAAATCTTGATGATTGAAGATGATTTTATGATTGCAGAATCAACGATCACGTTGCTGCAATATCATCAATTTGAGGTGGAATGGGTCAATAACGGTTTAGATGGTTTGGCTCAGTTGGCGAAGACTAAATTTGATCTTATTCTTTTGGATTTAGGATTGCCTATGATGGATGGTATGCAAGTTTTAAAGCAGATCCGTCAAAGAGCAGCAACACCAGTATTAATTATTTCTGCTCGAGATCAATTACAAAACCGTGTCGATGGTTTAAATTTGGGTGCAGATGATTATTTAATTAAACCTTATGAGTTTGATGAGTTGCTTGCCCGTATTCATGCATTACTACGCCGTAGTGGAGTAGAAGCTCAACTTGCGAGTCAAGATCAACTATTAGAAAGTGGTGATCTGGTTTTAAATGTTGAACAGCATATTGCGACGTTTAAAGGCCAACGCATTGATTTATCAAATCGTGAATGGGCAATCTTAATTCCACTTATGACTCACCCAAATAAAATCTTTTCTAAAGCCAACTTAGAAGATAAGTTATATGATTTTGATAGTGATGTGACCAGTAATACTATTGAAGTATATGTTCACCATTTAAGAGCGAAGCTGGGTAAAGATTTTATTCGAACCATCCGAGGACTGGGCTACCGTTTGGGGCAATCATAATTTAAAATTTCGGGACTTCATAAAAGTGCATTATTCATTAAAAAAACGACTGATTTGGGGCACCTCAATTTTCAGTGTCATCTTAGGTTGTATTTTAATTTTTAGTGCTTATAAGGTTGCACTTCAAGAAGTCGATGAAATTCTAGATACTCAAATGAAGTATTTAGCGGAAAGAACAGCTGAGCACCCTTTAAAAACTGTAAGCAGTAAGTTTGATTTTCATAAAACTTACCACGAAGAAGATCTGTTTATCGATATCTGGGCTTATAAGGATCAGGCCCATTTGTCTCATCATTTACATTTGCTGGTTCCACCTGTTGAGCAAGCGGGATTTTATTCTCATAAAACCGCTCAAGGTATAGTCAGAACTTATGTTTTACCTTTGAAGGATTATCAGATTCAGGTCAGTCAGCAAGAGAGGGTTCGTGAAGCTTTCGCTTGGGAGCTTGCGGGCAGTATGTTTATTCCGTATTTAATTATTTTACCTTTTGCAATATTTGCCTTAGCAGCCATTATTCGTCGTGGTTTAAAACCAATAGATGATTTTAAAAATGAGTTAAAAGAACGCGATTCCGAAGAACTCACACCAATTGAAGTACATGATTATCCTCAAGAGCTTTTACCTACTATTGACGAAATGAACCGTCTTTTTGAGCGCATTTCTAAAGCGCAAAATGAACAGAAGCAATTTATTGCCGATGCTGCTCATGAATTACGAACACCTGTGACTGCATTGAACTTACAAACCAAGATTTTGCTAAGCCAGTTTCCTGAGCATGAATCATTGCAAAACTTAAGCAAGGGTTTGGCGCGTATTCAGCATTTGGTGACTCAGCTTTTAGCATTGGCAAAGCAAGATGTAACTTTAAGTATGGTCGAGCCTACTGGTTATTTTCAACTCAATGATGTGGCATTAAATTGTGTGGAGCAGTTGGTCAACTTGGCTATGCAAAAAGAAATCGATTTAGGTTTTGTTAGAAATGAACCCATCGAAATGCATAGTATTGAACCTACTGTACATTCGATTATTTTTAATTTAATTGATAATGCAATTAAGTACACCCCGCATCAGGGTGTTATTAATATTTCAGTTTATACCGATCCAGATCACTACGCATGTATTCAAATTGAAGATAGCGGTGCAGGAATAGACCCTGAAAATTACGATAAAGTCCTTAAGCGTTTTTATCGCGTGCATCACCATCTTGAGGTGGGAAGTGGTCTAGGTTTATCTATTGTAGATCGTGCAACTCAAAGGCTTGGTGGGACTTTAACTCTCGATAAGAGCTTAGAGCTTGGCGGTCTTTCTGTATTAGTGAAATTACCTAAAGTTTTACATTTACATGAAACAAGAGTGTGATTACGTAAGTTCTTGTTTCACTTGTTTTTCAAACTCAAAACGATGAATACAAATCGCATAAAATAAAATATTTATTGCCCAAACGACCCAGCCTGTCCATAAGTTATGGCTTAGAAAATGTGCTCCTCGCATCATTTGCGCCCAACCCATCATGAAACCTAATAAAATACCGGAGAATAAATAAAAGTAAGCACGTTTAGGTTGTTCAAGACGATAAACAAAATAACCTGTCATTAAAATAAAACCTGCACTTGCATGACCGCCTGGAAAACAATGGCCATGTTTAGCGCTAAAGTCCCAAATATAGCTTCCTAAAGTATTAGGGTGAACCATATTCCAAGGGCAGGCGTGAGCAGATTGTGACTTTATTAGGCCAACTATACTGCTACCGAGCATACTGACAAAAAACATATAGCCATATTGCCAGCGATAAGGTTTTAATTTTTTTAATTTAAATGACGCAAGCCATAAACCAAAAAAGATAACATAAACGGCGGTGATGATTTGTTTTACAATTTCATGATTAAGTCTTTCAAGATACCAATTGTCCCGATTGAAAAAATGACCTGTTGAATCAATCCAAGGTTGGATGAGGTACATATCAATTTTCCCACCGACTGGAAATACAAATAGAAGAATAAAAAAACTGAAAAAAAGAAAGAGAATATTAATTTGGAAAAAAAGTTTTTGATTAGTCATTCTGATGCAATATCAATCGACAATAGGTGCGACTAATTACATAAAATTAATCTTAAATTGCTCTTAAACTATACTGGTGAAAGAAGTTCAATTTTCCTTAAAAAATAAAAAAGCGACGAATAGTATCGTCGCCTTAAGCACTTTAGAAAGTATTAAAACATACCTTCTTCAGAGTTTGCTGAGATCTTATGAATAGATAAGTCTGCACCACGGAACTCATCTTCTTGAGATAGGCGAATGCCAATGGTCGCTTTAAGGATGCCATAAACAATGAAACCGCCAGCCAGTGCAATGGCAATCGCGAGTGCTGTACCGATGAGCTGAGAGATGAATGATACGCCGCCTAAACCACCTAGCCATTTTTGACCAAAAATACCTACGGCAATACCACCAAATGCACCGCATACACCATGTAGCGGCCAGACACCAAGAACGTCATCAACTTTGAGTTTGTTTTGGGTATAGGTGAATAGATACACGAACATAGCACCTGCTGCACCACCAATTACAAGTGCACTGACTGGATGCACAATGTCAGAACCTGCGCAAATAGCGACTAAACCCGCAAGTGGACCGTTGTGTAAGAAACCAGGGTCATTTTTCCCAATCGCATTTGCTGTAATCGTTCCGCCTACCATTGCCATAAGGGAGTTAATCGCAACGAGACCAGAGATTGCATCAACACGCTGAGCACTCATCACATTAAAGCCAAACCAGCCTACGATCAAAATCCATGAACCAAGCGCCAAAAATGGAATAGAAGAAGGTGGGTGAGCACTTACACGACCATCTTTCTTATAACGGCCAGAACGTGCGCCCAATAAAATGACAGCAGCAAGTGCTATCCAACCGCCCATGGCATGAACTACGACTGAACCCGCAAAGTCATGAAAAGCTGCGCCAAAAGTTGTTTCTAACCACTTTTGCAGACCGTAGTTGCCATTCCAGACCATTCCCTCGAAGAACGGATAAACCAGTGCAACCAATGCGAGTGTGGCAATCGCTTGTGAACGCATTTTTGCGCGTTCTGCAATACCGCCAGAAATGATGGCAGGAATGGCCGCAGCAAAAGTGAGTAAAAAGAAGCAACGCATAAGGTTATAGCCATGATCATTGGATAAAACCGTACCATCATGGAAGAAGTGCTGGCCATAAGAGATGTAGTAACCAACAAAGAAATATGCGATTGCGGAGAGGGCAAAGTCAGTCAGAATTTTACTAAGCGCGTTCACCTGATTTTTGTGGCGAACTGTACCAAGTTCCAAGAATGCAAAACCTGCGTGCATGGCAAGAACCAAAACTGCACCAAGTAATAAGAAAAACAGATCTACATTTTGCATAGCATGCTCGAAAAAAGTGCTAAATTCCATTTTGGAACAAATCTGGGTCTGTAAATTGCACCAAAATAGATTTAAGGAATCTAAAAACCTAAGTTTGTCGAAACAAACTCAATTGCATAAAAGTGAATATGCAATAAGCGCACCAATTTGGATTGAAATAGAGGATTTTGGCGATAAATGGTGCGTTGATTTATTCAAGATAGGGCAATAAGGGCGCTTTTTACGTTACAAGTCATCTAATATGTTGATAAATTGATCTGAAAGAGATCATTATTAAATTTTTAAAAATTATCTATATTTAATTAATGATCAGACCAAACCTCTTGAGCAACTTCAATAAATGCTTTTACGGCTGGACTGATGTGTTTTTTGTTTTTTACTGCAAGACCAATAGAACGTTTAAGGTTTGGTTTAAAAGGGCGTTTAACTACGTTTGGATAAAGCGAGAGTAGCTCTTTGGTGATCACCATATCAGAGACAATCGAAATCCCTAACTGGTTGTGAACCATACTGACAATACTCAAAATTTGTGAAACATAAAATTTGATGTCTGGTTTGACATTAAAATTTTTTAAAATTAATTCGACCTGATGTCGACTACCCGCCATTGTCATAATGAAAGGACAATTTTCTAACTGTGCTGGATCAATATAGAGTTGTTGGGCGAGCGGGTAACCACTCGGAATTAAGGCAACAAAACGATCTTCAATTAAGGGAAATGTATCAAAACGCTCATCTGGCATAATCAAAAAACCAACTTCGATGCGTCGCTCTAATAACCACTGAGCAACTTCTTTATCTTCACCTTCATCAATATAAATTTCGATTTTGGGGTAGCATTGCCGAAAGGCTTCTAAAATTTCAGGCAATAGATAAATAGAGGATGAAGCCCCAAAAGATCCAATACGTAGTGTGCCTTCGTTTAAACCATGGATTGCAGCCACTTCTTTTTCTAAGGTATCGGAAATACTCAATAGCTCTTTTACATGGGTTAATAACTGCTGACCTGTCGTCGTCAGCTCAATATCGCTTTGAGTTCTTGAAATCAGGTTAATGCCCCATTGTTGTTCTAATGATTTAAGCGCATGGGAAACTGCCGACTGTGAAATTCCCAGCTTTTCTGCTGTAGCAGTAAAGCTTTTTAGTTCAGCAATGAGTGCGAAAATTTCAAGCTGGGTAAATGTCATGTTGTACTTATTATGAGTAAAAACTCATTTTATCATGAGTTTTCATTATCTTTAATATATGAGTAAGCCAAGTTAGTTCCCAAACTAGCAAGCCTCAACAAAACTCGAGTAAAGAAATGAATAGTATTGTTTTATCTCTTTTTCCTTTAGTTGCATTAATTGCATCGGGATACTTATTTAAAAAATATCGTTTTTTTAGCGATGAGTTTTGGGCTGGGGCAGAGAAGCTGAATTATTATATTTTATTTCCAGCTTTGCTTTTTAGTACGCTATCGACCGCAAAAATTGACTTACAAAGCTTGAGTACAGCCATCATTGCGATGTTGGTTGTGGTTTTAGCAGTGACCGCTTTTTTATACATACTTCGAATGTTTTGGCACATACCACCCGCACGTTTTGGTGTGCATGTACAAAGTATGGTTCGCTTTAATACCTATATTGGTTTGGCTTTAGTCACTTCGCTTTTTAAAAGTGAAGGAATGGCAATTCTGGCAATTTTATTGGCGCTTTGCATTCCGCTTGTGAATGTTATTTCGGTGCTTGCTCTAACCTCTAAAGAACATATGGCAATTAAACCTGTTTTGATTGCACTCCTTAAAAACCCGTTGATTGCATCATGTGTGATTGGAGCCGTAGTCAATGCGCTTCATATTCCTATTTGGGAAGGCTTTACTCAGTTTATTAAGCTTTTTTCAGTGTCGAGTTTGCCACTAGGGTTGTTATGTGTTGGCGCAGCTTTACAGTTTATGCAAATTAAAAAAGACATTGTGGTATTGGCAGCAGACACGTTTGCACGACTTTTAGCAGTTCCTGCTTTGGCTTATATGGTCTGCATGTGGTTTGATTTACCAAGTTTGCAAACGCAAATTTTAGTTATTTTCTTTGCGCTACCGACTGCTTCTGCTTCATACATTTTAACCAAAGTTTTGGGTGGAGATAGTCAGCTTATGGCAGCCGTGATTAGCTTTCAAACTTTATGCACCGCCGTGACTTTACCACTGGTGATTTGGTGGATTTCTTAAGATATAAATTTTAGGCTTTTTAACACTTAAAGAATGCTGGCTACCTTCCTCATATAATTATTGCTACACTTTTTTCTTTTTCGGGTGGATGAGTATGTCCTTTGATCTCAAAGTGAGCTTGCAGCAAAGGTCTGAACCATCTGCACAGCAGAAAAAACTGAATCGCCTGATTGATAAAATAGAACAGCAAAAAGTTAGTCTGAGCACATGGCAAAATGCACAAGCTGAGATTCAACAGTACATACGACAAAAACTGATGCCTGTATATAATGATTTACATACAGTGCTATTTCAGCAGTTAGAGCAACTTTGGAATATATTACATAGCCATGAGTTTTCCAAAGCAGACATACAACAACTGGATGAAAAAATTGCCCAGCTTGCACAAATGTTGAAGCGCTCAAAAATGTTATCTGCTGAACAGGTGGATTTAGTGAAGCAGATCGATAACTTTTATCAGCAACATGCAGCGGAATCGGCAAAAAAGAATAGAAAAGCTCAGTCAATAAAATCTGAATATGAAGAAAGCGTTGATCAAGGTTTAGAGTTAGAAGAAGACTTTGAACGGTATGCGGCTGAGCAACAACAAGCGCGGAAACAAGCTAAACAGCAAAGACAGCAACAAAAACGTGAACAAGCTGAGCAAATGGCAGCCCAGTCACTCAAAACAGTTTATTTAAAAATTGCCGCGATGATTCACCCAGACCGTGAGCAAGATGAAACTAAAAAAGAAGAAAAAACTGAGTTGTTCCAACAAGCAAGTCAGGCCTATGAAAAACAGGACTTGTTTTACTTACTCAAACTCCAGTTACAGCTTGAACAGAATAAAGGGCTAGGCGCTAAAGAGTTATCTGCTGAGCAGTTGCGGTTTTATAAACTGGCTTTGGATGCACAAAGTCAGCAGCTTGAAAGTCAAATTGCTGAGATTTTAGATTCTTTTCAGTTAGCCAAGAATGTGAAAGTAGAGCATGTACATATTAGTGATGTGTATAAAGCTGTAGATGCTGATTGTGCTGAGCTAAAGCAGCAGTTGAAGTGGGAAAAGGAACGTTTAAAGCATATGAAAAAGGTAAGTGGGGTGGAGATGTTATTGGGGCATGGGGTGCTTTAATCAGTTTCTAGGTTTTATGTGCAGCCATGAGACTACCGATGATTTGATAAGGTATAAATTCTGAAATAGGAAATCGTTGAGATTGGATTTTTTATAAAATATAGTGTGGAAATTATAAAAATTAAAAGATCGGATTTATGAATGAAAAACTTATTCAATTATCAAAAGAACTTAAACATAGACCTATTTTAGAGAAGGCTTTAGGTTATTTTCCTAACTTACCTTTAGTTGCTATCGATTGTGGCTGTGGCGCTGGCAATGAATCTGCTTATCTACTCTCAAAGGGATTTAATGTTCATGCTTTTGATATTTCAATTGATGCGCAAAAAGTCTGTACTGATAGATTTAAAGATGACTCTAAATTTATTTTCTATCATGAATCTTTTGAAGACTTTAATTTCCCGTCTTCAAGCTTAATTATTGCTTCATCAAGTCTGTTCTTTTGTAACCCAAGTTATTTTTATAGCGTAATTAAACGAATGATAAATGCTCTTTCTGAAGGTGGAATTCTTGTAGTTGATTTATTGGGAATTTATGATGAGTGGGTTATTAGAGAACCTACAAAATTTATAGGATTTACTTATCAAGATATAGCTGATTTATTCTTATGTGATTTTAATCTGCTGTTTCATAAAGAAATTAATGAAAATTTACCTTTATTGGAAGGTTATATAAAAACATGGCATCTTCATATGCTGATTCTACAGAAAAGTGATTTTTAAATATAGAAAACCCAGAACCTGCTTGCACAGATTCTGGGTTCATTTAACTAATTAAATTAAAGCGCAGCAATTTGCTCCATATTCGCTTTAACTTTATCTAACTGCGCAGCAAACTCAGCAAGCTTCGCTTTTTCACCTTCAACAACCGCTGCTGGTGCTTTAGATACAAAGCCTTCATTTGCAAGTTTATTTGCAATTTGGTCGTGTTGCTTTTGGATTTTATCCAAGTCTTTTTGCAAACGGCCAAGCTCAGCTTTAGGGTCAATTAAGCCTTTCATTGGTACAAATACCGATGCATGACCTACAACACTTGAAGAAGAAAGCGGTGGTTCTTGATCTTTACCTAAGAACTCAATACTTTCAACTTTAGCCAATGCTTTGAACAACGCTTCAATACGAGTAATTTGCTCACGTTCAGCATTAGAAATGTTTTGAAGTAATACTGGTAATAAACGCGCATTACCTAAGCCCATTTCACCGCGAATGTTACGTACCGCACCAATCAAACCTTGAAGCCATTGCATATCTGCTTCAGCTTGTTCATTGATTTTTGCTTGCTCAGGAATAGGATATTGAGCAGTCATAATGGTTGGGCCGCCTTGACCAAGCATTGGTGCAAGTGTTTGCCAGATTTCTTCTGTCAAATATGGCATTAATGGATGAGCCAAACGTAATGATGCTTCCATGACAGCAAGCAATACACGGCGTACTTCAGCTTTACGTTCTTCTGAAACTTCTGCATCGTTCAGAACTGGTTTAGTTAACTCAACGTACCAGTCGCAGTATTCATTCCAGATAAAGTCATAAATCGCTTGAGCAGCAAGGTCTAAACGGTAAGTTGCAAACGCTTGGTGTACAGCAGCTTCAGCTTTTTGCAGACGGCTGATAATCCATTGTTCTGGAAGTTCCCAAAGATCAGGACGTGCTTCTTGACCGACAGTTTGGCCTTCAACATTCATCAGAACGAAACGTGTTGCATTCCAGATTTTGTTACAGAAGTTACGGTAACCTTCAACACGTTTTAAGTCGAACTTGATGTCACGACCAGTGTTTGCAAGGGCACAGAACGTGAAACGAACTGCGTCAGTACCATAAGCATTAATGCCTTCTGGGAATTCTTTACGCGTTGATTTTTCAATCTTCGCAGCATCTTTCGGGTTCATTAGGCCAGTCGTACGTTTTGCGACTAAGCTTTCTAAATCGATACCGTCAATCAAGTCTAATGGGTCAAGAACGTTACCTTTAGACTTCGACATTTTTTGACCTTCACCATCACGTACCAAGCCGTGAACGTAAACCGTCTTAAATGGAATTTGAGATGAACCATCTTCATTTTTCATGAAGTGCATGGTCATCATGATCATGCGGGCAACCCAGAAGAAGATAATGTCAAAACCAGTCACCAACACGTCAGTCGGGTGGAAAGTTTTGAGTTCAGGCGTTTGTTCTGGCCAGCCTAAAGTTGAGAATGTCCAAAGTGCAGATGAGAACCATGTATCAAGTACGTCTTCGTCTTGTTTAAGCTCAACATCGGCCGCGATGTTATTTTTCGCGCGAACTTCTTCTTCGCTACGGCCAACATAGATGTTGCCATCAGCATCGTACCAAGCTGGAATACGGTGACCCCACCAAAGCTGACGTGAAATACACCAGTCTTGAATGTCACGCATCCATGCCATGTACATATTGCTGTACTGCTCTGGAACAAACTTAATACGACCATCTTGAACCGCTTCAATTGCAGGCTCTGCAAGAGGCGCAATTTTTACGTACCATTGGTCAGTCAGTAACGGCTCAATAATCACACCAGAACGGTCACCGCGTGGCGCTTTTAAGTCATACGGTTGGATTTGGTCTAACCAGCCTTCAGCTTCCGCTTGAGCAACTAATTTTTTACGTGCTTCGAAGCGCTCTAAACCAGCATAGTCTGCAGGTGCAGTAATGGTTTTAGAAATTTGTTCACCAGCTTTGGCAATATATTCAAATTCACCTAAAACTTCGGCATTTTTGTTGAAGATATTGATAATTGGCAAGCTATTGCGTTTACCTAACTCATAGTCGTTAAAGTCATGAGCAGGGGTGATTTTTACACAACCAGTACCGAAGTCTTTTTCAACGTAATCGTCAGCAACGATTGGAATTAAACGACCAGTAATTGGCAATACAATATTTTTACCAACAAGGTGTGCATAACGCTCATCTTCAGGGTGAACAGCAACAGCAGTATCACCAAGTAAAGTTTCAGGACGAGTCGTTGCAACTACGAGATAGTCTTTGCCATCTTGAGTTTTAACTGATTTATCTTCAAAGAAATATTTAAAGTGCCAAAGTGAGCCTTTTTCTTCTTTGCTTTCTACTTCAAGGTCAGAAAGAGCAGTTTGAAGTTTAGGGTCCCAGTTTACAAGACGCTTACCACGGTAAATTAAACCGTCTTCGTGCAAACGAACGAAAACTTCTTTCACTGCGTTTGATAAACCTTCATCCATCGTGAAGCGTTCACGTGACCAGTCTACAGACGAACCTAAGCGACGAATTTGTTTGGTAATTGTGCCGCCAGATTGTTCTTTCCATTCCCAAACTTTTTCGATGAACTTTTCACGGCCTAAGTCGTGACGAGTAATACCTTGTAAGCCAAGTTGACGCTCAACAACCATTTGAGTTGCAATACCAGCATGGTCGGTACCCGGTTGCCACAAAGTGTTTTTACCCATCATACGGTTATAACGGGTGAGGGCATCCATAATGGCATTGTTAAAGCCATGGCCCATGTGCAAACTACCAGTGACGTTTGGTGGTGGAATCATGATACAGAATGATTCACCGTGACCAGAAGGTTTGAAGTAACCTTGTTCTTCCCACGTTTTGTACCACTTCTTTTCGATCTCGGTTGGATCGTAGGTGGTGGCAATATTTTGAGCGGTTTGAGCGTCAGTCATAGTAGCTTAGATCGAATATGCATAAAAAATTGCATCTATTGTAGCAAAAAATTGCCTCGAAATTAATGTGCTGAAAACAGATAAACGGTTTTGTATTTTTTTCAAAAAACGGTAGATTTATGAAGCATGGATCACAATTTAATCGTGTAGAGGCACGGAAGAAAAATTACAAAAGAATTGAAAAGGGATGCGACACATGAGCTACAAAGTTTTTTTAAAGATTTCCGATTCAACCTATACCCAGTTTGCTTCAATTCGAGAGAAATTACATGCTGGGGTAAGAGAAAGCCAGTCGAAAGTATTGGGGGATGTTCTTTCCGATTTGTCGTGTGAAATTATTGAGCAAGTTTTCTCTGTATTGTTAAAGGATGAGCAAGATAACTCGACTATGACTGAAAAACAGCGGTATGAGTCCGAGAAAGTTCTTCAGCAAATTTTAGATACTTTCCGAAAATATATGCCTTGGTCAGTCTCTTTTTTCGGTAATGAAAGACTTTTACCTTTAGTTGATTATATGACCTCACTCATGAAAGAACGTGAGCAAGAGGTTTATATTACATACCCGATCACCCCTCAACTTGTGCAACAGGCCCAAACACTGACGGAACAAATACGTGAGGGCAATATGCAAAGCGTAGAAAAAGCTTTTCAGACCTTAATTCAAATTGTGGATTTAGGTGTAACAAGCCTAGTACGTGAACCTAAAAAACGTTTAAAATTTAATTTGGTTGTCGATAAAACCCTAAATGGGGTCATTAATATGACAACGCATTTGGGCTATAAACGTTTGGAAAAATTGGGGATGCAGGTTGATCAAACGACCGCAACTCATTATATCAACCACTTTTTGGCCTTTATGCATCAAGCAGCATAACTTAAAAAGATAATAGGAAGTTAAAATGGCCAAACTTGATACTTTGCAAAATAAAGTGGTGTGGATTACGGGAGCATCTTCCGGTTTAGGTAAAGCTTTAGCTGGTGAGTTTGCTTTGCAAGGGGTTCAAGTGATTTTAACTTCGCGTCGCTTTGAAGAGTTAGAAGAAGTTCGCGTTGGTTTACTCCATCCGGATCAGCACTTGTCGGTAGTTGCAGACATTACCAACCAACAGCAAGTTCAAGAAGCGTATGAGCAGATTTTAAAAGCCAAAGGTCGAATCGACTGGCTTATTAATAATGCGGGTTTAAGTCAACGTGCTTTGATTCAGGACACCACGATGGAGACTGAAAGAGCCATTATGGAAGTCGATTATTTCTCGCAAGTGGCATTAACCAAAACTGTGCTGCCGACCATGCTTAAACAAAAGTCTGGCCGAGTTGTATTTGTGTCGAGTGTAGCAGGGCTATTAGGTACGCAGTATCGTGCAAGTTATTCGGCTGCTAAAGCTGCAATTCACATGTGGGCCAACAGTTTACGTGCTGAAGTTTCAGATCAGGGCGTTGAAGTTTCTGTGATTTTCCCGGGCTTTGTAAAAACTAATGTTTCATTTAATGCGCTAAATGGTGCAGGGCAACCTCAAGGCCACCAAGATGAAGCAATCGAAAATGGACTAGAGGCCGATGTTTTTGCAGAACAGTCAGTTAAGGCTTTAATGCAAGGACAGGAATATATTGTAGTGGGCGGTACTAAAGAAAAATTAGGCGTGATGGTTTCCCGTATGTCACCGAAACTACTCTATAAAATGATCCGGAAAACAAAAGTGAAATAAAAAAAAGATTTCGCCGTGCTAAATTGATGGAAAAACCCGCATAGAAGGTTCACCATGGATCAAGACTACCATCGTATTTTAGAGGTCATTACGCGTTTTCAATTGGTTTTTGACCAGAAAAATTGGGATGCGTTTGATGAGTTGTTGGCCGATCAACTTGAGGTGGACTATTTGCAGTTTAGAGGGGAGCCTTTATGTGTGGTGTCTTGTCATGAATTTAAAGGTTCTCGGCAACAAGCTTTGTCGCATTTACGACTACAGCACAATTTGAGTAATCCTCTTATTCGGATTGAACAAGACCGAGCATGGCTAGAGTGTAATTATCAAATTTACCGTTTTTCGGAAAATGATTATTTTCATTCTTTTGGTCGCTATTATTTTACTTTGGCAAAACAACAGGATAAATGGAAAATTACCGGAATTTGCCAACACTTAACTAAAAATATTGGCAATCCGCGTATTCACTTTTCTGCTATGGGGCAGTGCTAGTCTTTGACTGCTGTACCATAAGCAAAAACCTCAACCATTCCGCCTTGCATACCGAGTTCGGTTGTACTCAGCCGAACTCCCATAATATGGTTCGCACCTACACTATGTGCTTGTTGTTTTAGTCGTACAATCGCCTCGCGGCGAGCACGCTCAACAATACTTTCATAACTGCTAAGACGACCACCTAAAACGTTTTTTATAGAAGCCAGTACATATTTAAAATAGTCATGCGAAATAACCACATTACTGCTAATAAAATGACCCAACTGGTCGCTTGTGGCAAAACGATTGGTATCAATTCTGATATGGGCAAATTGTTGCTCTTTTTCTAGAAGCTCATTTAAATGTTTTCGTTCAATATGGCGGCCAAAAGCCCAACCAATACTGAAAAGAATGAGAAAAATAACAAGCTGAAAAATAAGATTGTCCATTTTCTACCTATGCACTAAATGGATCGGGTAGATGAGGTGCTGGCTGCACAACTACTGCTGTGCCATATACAAATAATTCAGAAGCACCTTGGGCAATATTTGAGGTAGAAAAACGAATACCAACAATTGCATTGGCACCAAGTTGCTGGGCTTTTACAATCATACGTTGCATAGCCTCTTGTCGAGATTCTTCTAATAATTCGGTATAACCCGTAAGTTCACCACCTACAATATTTTTTAAACTTGCCATCAAGTCGCGACCCACATGCTTACTACGGACGGTACTCCCGTAAACGACATCAAGCTGCTTTAAAATTTGATGGCCTGGAACACTTTCTAAATTACTTAATAACATTGTTTTTTATCAAACTAAATTTCTTAAGCTTTCAAGATAAAAAATATTCAGATGAGTTGCAATAAAAAAGCCCACCAAAGTGAGCTTTTATAAGAAAGTGATTTAAAACTTATTGCTTTTTAAGTTCAGCACTAGATGGTTGGTGAACCACTGTATCTGAAGTATTTGCTTTTAAACCACCACCTAGAGTTTTGTATAACTCGATTTGGTTGTTTAAGTTTGCTTGTTGAAGCAATAACAAACCTTGTTCAGCTGCATATGAAGAACGCTGTGCATCAAGAACAGTCAAGTAACTATCAATACCGGCACGGAAGCGGGCATTTGAAAGTGTGTAGTTGCGGTTAGTTGCTTCTACTAGACGTTGTTGTGCTGTTAAACGCTCACCAATATTGGCACGAGTTGCAAGCGCGTCATTAACTTCACGGAACGCCGACTGAACTGATTTTTCATAATCAGACAATGCAATTTTCTGATCGGTTTCAGAAATTTTTACATTGGCACGGCGTGTACCCCAGTCAAAGATTGGTAAATCTAAGCTTGGACCAACTGACCATACAAAACCACCAGACTTAAATAGATCACTTAAGTCAGTTGATGCATAACCAGCCGAACCCGTTAAGCTAATGGTTGGGAATAAACGTGCTTTTGCAGCACCGATATTCGCACCCGCAGCGCTTAAGTTGTATTCAGCAGCTTTTACATCCGGACGGTTATTTAACAAGTCACTTGGTAAACCGGCAGTAAACACATTTTGTTGAGCAATGCGTTTTACAGGTTGTGTAGGTAACAAGTTTTGTGGAACAGGTTGGCCTACAAGCAAGTTCAACAAGTTTTGTGCTTGAGCAATTTGAGTTTTGTAGTTCGCTACATCATTACGCGCAGTTTCTACAGAAATCTGTGCTTGACGTAATGGAACTTCACTGTCAATACCTACATCAAAACGTTTTTTGTTGAGATTGTAAGAATCTAACTGTGCTTTAAGCGTTTGCTCTGCCAGTCTTAAGTTTGCTGTTGCAAACGAATAATTTAACCATGCTTGAGCAACTTGGCTAATCAGACTGATTTGAGTCGAATCACGAGCACTTTGTGTTGCAAGATAACTATCTAAAGCAGCATCTTTGAGGCTACGAACACGACCCCAGAAATCTAGCTCATAAGCAGTTACACCCAAACCTACTTGATAAGTAGAGTAGGGGTTATTCGGATCACGGCTTTGAGAAACCTGACGAATTGCACTACCACTTGCTCCGATTGTTGGAAGCTGGTTGTTCTGTGTAATCTGATATTGCTGTTGAGCACGTTCAATATTGAGCGTTGCTGTACGTAAGTCACGGTTATTGGCAAGAGCCAAATCAATCACTTCAAGCAAACGCGGGTCAGCAAAGAACTGTTTATAACCCTGTTCAGCAATAGACGTACCAGAAGCGCTGTTATATGCATAGCTTTGTGGTATATCGGTTTTCACGACTGGTTCTGGGCCGCGCATGCTTTGACAAGCTGCCAAAGCAAGCGCAAGTGCAGACACCGCAATGCTACGACCTGAAATAGACCATACTTTTTGCATCACGATTTATGCTCCTGAGTGTTTATGGTTTTTGGTTTGTACTTAAAGATACTACGAATCCACACATAGAATACAGGGATAAAGAAGATTCCTAAGAACGTCGCGCTGAGTACGCCACCAAGTACACCAAAGCCTACAGAGTGCTGACTTCCTGCACCGGCACCTGTTGAAAGTGCAAGTGGAAGTACACCGAAACCGAAGGCAAGGGTGGTCATGATAATTGGACGTAAACGCATTTTTGCAGCATGTAAGGTTGCATCAAGTAGATCTTCACCTTTTTCCTGCAATTCTTTTGCGAATTCAACAATCAAGATCGCATTTTTTGCAGAAAGACCGATAACCGCAATAATCGCTACCTGGAAGTAAATGTTATTTGAGAGATTTGGATCTCCTTTAATAATCATGCCCAAGTAGGTCAATACGATTGCACCAATGACACCAAGTGGTACCACAAGTAAAACCGAGAACGGAATTGACCAGCTTTCATATAGTGCAGCCAAGCAAAGGAATACGATTAACAATGAAAGTGCGTATAAGAACGGCGCTTGAGCACCAGACTCACGTTCTTCAAGTGATAAGCCTGTCCACTCATAGTCGAAACCTTGTAAGCCCATAGATGGTAACTTACCAATAATTTCTTCCATTGCTTTCATGGCATCACCAGAGCTCACGCCAGGTGCAGGTGTACCTTGAATGTTAACCGATGACACGCCGTTATAACGTTCGAGACGTGGAGAACCATACGTCCATTCGCCTGTAGCAAATGCCGAGAATGGAACCATCTCACCTTTGTTATTACGTACATACCATTTGTTTAAGTCTTCAGGCATCATACGGCTGCCCGCATCACCTTGAACATAAACTTTTTTCACACGACCACGGTCAACGAAATCGTTAATGTATGAGCCACCCCATGCAATACGCATTGTATTGTTGATTTCGGCAATACTAACGCCCATAGCACCAGCTTGAGCCTGATCTACATTAATTTGATACTGAGGAGTATCTTCCTGACCATTTGGACGCACACCTACAAGACGTTTATCTTGTGATGCCAAACCTAAAATCGTGTTACGAGCTGCAATCAGTTTCTCATGGCCTTGACCACTTGAATCTTTAAGCTGCAAGTTAAATCCGGCAGTTACACCAAGTTCAGGCATTGCTGGAAGCTGTAACGGCATAACGTATGATGCATCTTTAATGATCATATTTAATGCCATACCACGCTGAATCAATGAACCAATTTGAGTTTCTGGTGTCGTACGTTTGCTCCAGTCTTTCAACTTAACGAAGCCAATACCCGCGTTTTGACCAACACCTGTGAATGAGAAACCAGAAACAGTGAAAATAGATTCCACGGTATCTTTTTCATTCATAAAGAAGTTAGTCATGGTATCAATCACTTTACCGGTACGGTCAAGCGTTGCATTTGGTGGTAATTGTACAAGTGTCATGACCACACCCTGATCTTCTTCTGGTAAGAATGAAGACGGGAGTTTTTGGAACAAGAAGACTAAAAGGGCAACTACAACAGCATAGAGCACGCCAGAGAAGATTTTGCCTTTAAGCATGCGGCTAACACCATTTTGGTAGCTATGCGACATGCGGTCAAAACCATTGTTAAAGCTTCTAAAGAAACGCGCAAAGATATTATTGCTTGGTTCTTTATTAGGATCATGCTGTTTCAAGATAGTTGCACAAAGTGCCGGTGTGAACGTCAACGCTACAATTAACGACAGAACCATTGCAGTTACAAGGGTAATCGAGAACTGGCGGTAAATTACACCTGTTGTACCACCAAAGAAAGCCATTGGTACGAATACCGCTGTCAATACGCTGGTAATACCTACTAACGCACCAGAAATCTGCTGCATTGAGCGAGAAGTGGCCGTAACCGGATCGGTATGGTCTTCACTCATCACACGTTCAACGTTTTCGACTACAACAATGGCGTCGTCGACCAGAAGACCGATTGCCAATACCATAGCGAACATGGTTAAGGTGTTAATTGAGAAGCCAAAGATATTAATGACCGCAAATGTACCTAATACAACTACTGGAACTGCAAGCGTTGGAATAATCGTTGCACGCCAGTTTTGTAAGAATAGGAACATGACAATGAATACCAAAATCACGGCTTCAATTAATGTGTGTACTACACTTTCAATTGAAAGACGGATAAATGGAGTCGTGTCATAAGCCAGTTTATCTGCAAGACCTGTTGGATAGTTCTTACGTAGTTCAGATAAACGTTGTTCAACTGCTTCGGCTGTGTCGAGTGCGTTAGCACCTGTTGCAATTTTAATTGCAAGACCAGCTGCCGGTTTACCGTTAAACTTCGAGTCGAATTGATAGTTATCCGAACCTAATTCTACGCGAGCAACATCTTTTAATCGAACCTCAGCACCTGATGCTGTGTTCTTTAAGAAGATATTTTTAAACTGTTCAGGAGTCTGCAATAAGCTTTGTGCATTTACTGTTGCGTTAAGAACTTGACCTTGTACAGCCGGAGCACCACCTAACTGACCTACGGCAACTTGCGAGTTCTGCGCTTGTAAGGCAGTTGCAATATCACTAGGAGTAAGTTGATAGCTTGTTAATTTAGCTGGATCAAGCCAGATACGCATTGCGTATGAGCCACCGAAGACCTGTACCTCACCAACACCGGCAACACGGCTAAGCGGTTCTTTAATTGACGAGTTTACGTAGTCTTTAATGTCAGAGTCTGACAGGTTGTTATCTGGTGAATAGAATGCAATAACTTGCAAGAAGCTCGCACCAGATTTAGTAACTGTTACACCTTGACGTTGTACATCTTCAGGTAAAAGCGCAGTTGCAGATTGCAATTTGTTTTGAACTTGAACCTGTGCAATATCAGGGTCAACACCTTGTTCAAAGTTTAATTGAATAGATGCCTGACCATTACCAGCACTGTTAGATGAAATATAACGTAAGCCATCAAGACCATTCATTTGTTGTTCAATGATCTGGGTTACAGTATTTTCAACTGTTTCAGCCGATGCACCAGGATAAGTCGCAGCAATCGTTACGGTTGGTGGTGCAATCGTTGGATATTGTGCAATAGGCATTTTTGTTAGCGTAAGAATACCCGCCAACATAATGACTAATGCAATCACCCACGCAAATATGGGGCGATGAATAAAAAATTGTGCCATTCAATCTACCCCTTATGCATTTGAAGCTGCTTTCTGTTCTGCTTGAGGTTTACCTGATTGAGCCGGTTTCGCAGCATTTGGTGCTGCACCTTGAGAGTTTGCTGGTTGAGCTTGATAAGGTTTTGCTGATACTTCTTGCCCTTCTTTAACTTTGGCAACACCATCAACAATGACTTTATCGCCGGCTTTTAAGCCGTTAGTCACAATCCAATTTTGTCCTTGAACACCAGAGGTTTCAACAGGACGACTCTCAACAACCCCTTTAGCATTAACAAGCATCGCTACAGCTTGCCCTGTAGGTAAACGAGTAATGGCAGCTTGAGGAATCAGGTAAGCATTTGGAACAACGCCCTGAACAATTTGCGCAGTGGTATACATACCCGGAAGCAATAAATGATTCGGGTTAGAGAATACGGCACGTAATGTAATTGTTCCTGTATCTTGGTTTACAGAAGCGTCAGAGAAAGCAAGTTGCCCTTCGATTGGATAGGTAGAACCATCTTCAAGCTTTAATTTTACTTTCGTGTTGTTACTGTTATTTAAACTGCCTTTACTTAGTTGTTGACGTAAACGCAATAACTCAGCACTAGACTGATTAATATCAACATAGATAGGATCTAACTGTTGAATCGTTACCAACGGGTCAGTCTGGTTTGCAGTAACCAAAGCACCAGCCGTTACTGAAGAACGACCAGATTGGCCAGAAATAGGAGAGCGAATTGTAGAATAACCAAGATCTACATTTGCATTTGTTACTTGAGCCTTAGCTGCTGCAACTTGTGCTTCTGCAACATTGACTTGACCAAGTAAGTCATCATATTCCTGTTTAGACACAGCATTACTAGAAACAAGTTGTTTATAACGATTTAACTTGGTACGTAGTGAAGCTAGATTTGCCTGTTGTTGTAGGAGTGATGCTTTTGCATTTTCTAACGTTGCACGGTTCGTTCTAGAGTCGAGCTCATAAAGCGCCTGACCTTCACGAACATAGCTTCCTTCAGCAAATAAGCGTTTTAAAATCACGCCACTTGTCTGAGGACGAACTTCAGAAATTTGATATGCTGAAGTACGGCCTGAAAGCTCAACGCTTTGTTCAACACTTTGTGGTTGAGCAACAATAACACCTACTTCTGCAGGCGGCATTTTCTGAGCAGCAGCAGCTTGCTGTTTCTCATCGGAGCCTTTGCTACAACCAACAAGCGCGATACTTGTTGCTAATGCGCAAGCAGTAAGGGCTGGTGCCCAAAGCTTAGCCGACATCATTGTTCCACCTCGTTTAGATAAAATCTAAAAATATATTTGTTTTTTACTTAACCTACTTTGTGTTTGTAATAACCAGAGCCAAAGCAGTGCAATCCAAATAAAACCAATGCCCCAACCAGCGAGTACGTCTGTTGGGAAATGAACTCCTGCATATATTCTTGAAAGCCCCATACACACAAACCAAAGACAGGAGATCAAAACAATATAAGGAGAGTTAATGTTGTGCTTATGGCATAACATAATCATTGCCAGACAAGCCAGTGTTGATGCATAAACACTATGTGCACTTGGGAACGATGCACCATAACTTTCAACAATATGATATGCCTCAGGAGGTCTAGGCCGGTTAACACACCACTTGAGCAGCCAACCCATGGTGATACTGCCAATAACTCCCAAGCTAATGAAAATAACAGTAATATATTTTTTATACCATGCTAAATATATACATACTAGAAAGGATAAAAAACATACAAAAGGCATGCCGCCTACGCGTGCAAGAAAGGTGGTTATAGTATTAAGATAATCTAAACGATGGTGACTCAATGTTTGAACGGTGAGCAAGTCCAAAGATTGAAGACTTGGTACAAAAAGACCAAGAACACCTAATCCTAAAAAAACGCAACCAATACAAAGCAATAGATAGGGCATAAACACACCTTTGCTTATTCATATAGTTTTTCACTATTGAACGCCGTTGAAAGTGTACTTGCCAGTACACTTTTTTTCAAGCCTGATAGATCATCGTAAATTCATTTTGAAATTTTTTTAACATTTGGAAAAACAATCACAACAAAATTGACGGACATCACATTTTGTGTACAAAGCAAAACATTTAATGTTCTGCTTTTTTTCCGCTATTGGCTTGGGCATTTTCTTCTAATTCTAGAGGCTGTTTCGGTGGCCAGAAGAAGTCACTTGGTCGGGTAAGAAAATGGGTCATGACCAGTTTAGCTAATGGCTTCCATTGTTCAAAGCGAACTCGACGTGCACGTAATGCCACAATAATAGTGAGTGTGAAACTCACAAATAAGTTGGTGAGACCAATACAGAGTACGCCTAAAAATGAAACTATAATCAAGCCAATATCAGGGCTACCATTAATAGTCATTAAACCTTGAATGAAGTTCGCTGAAGCAAAAGCAATGTGACGAATATCTAGAGGTAGGCCCAAAATAAAGCCAATTGTTCCCATACTTCCTAACATTACGCCAAATAGGAAATTACCTGCGAGCGCCCCTAAATTACGTTCAATATATTCTGCAAAACGGTTCAGGCGTTCTTGTCCAAATAAGTTTCTTAAACGTCGATGTGCTTTTAAACGGGGTCCTACTTTTCTATAAACTGCCATGTTGTCGAAGTAGCCCGCAATTAGGCCAGATAAAAACAAACACACCCCAGCAATCGCTGCATGCGGAACGGCTAATGACGTAAAAGGGTTTAGGCTGTGTAATAGATAAGTTGCCTTGGTATGAGTTAATAAAGGCTCATCAAGATAGAACTGCCAAGCAAAGGTAATAAGAGCGGCAGTAGGAATTGCAATCGAGATATTACCCAAAATAGCAATAAACTGAGTTCGAATAATATTGATAATAAGTGCGGCTAATTCTGCAATTTGTGCAGTTTTAGAGCCTTTACGTTGCTGTACAGTTGCAGCGAGGGCAGCGGCTGTCATTGCGGGTTGTTTTGTTGCAACAGTAAAGTGCAATACATGAATCAGAATAAAGCCAAGTGAATAGTTCATACTGAACGTAAAGGCTTGCATGAGCGGAGCCATAGTCATACGTGCAGCAAGAATTTTTAATGAGGCCATACAGGCAATAATCACACCTGCACCAGCAGCGGCTTTATACATGCCCCAAAAGCCTTTGGTGTCTGTACTTACATAATGTTCGCCAGTACGGCTTGCATTCTCTGTGACTTGAAAGGCAATAAGCTCACTGGTCGTGCTGAGTAACGAGCGGACACTTTTTTCACTATAATGTGCTTTAGTTAAGTCTGAAATTAAGTTTCCTAAAGAAACGTAGCGTCCCTCGCTATCGTCTACAACTAGATAGAGTAATAATTCAATCCGATCTAAACACTGTTCAAGTAAAGACAAAAGATAGGTCAAACTTAAACTAACACCGATTCTTTTGGTCGCTCGACGTATTTTTAAAACGACGTCTCGACACTGCTCTAGCATTACAAATGCTTGAGAGGCATCAGGTGGTGGAAGCACAGCAATGTCGTTGCTGGAAATATCCTGTTTTTTGTACTTCTCTATAAACTCAATAATTTCACGGTTTTGTACCAAAAATGGCGATTCATATTCGGTTAATTCAGGTTGAGCGTTAATAAATTCAGGATAAAGACCGATACCACTAATACGGTAAGATAAGACAGTAATTGCCTTAATCATTTCTCGCTGAATGGCATGCTTTTCATCGACATTACTGTTACTTTGCCCAATAAGTCCGAACAAAGTTGCCCAATCCTTGTCATCAACATTGTTTAACCAGATTGAATCACTTTCTAAATAGAAAATTTTTCCAATCAGAATTTTTAGCTGGCTTGCATCTTCAATAAGTGGCAGAAAATGGCCGCCAAGTCTTTGCCCAAGCTGGTTCCAGAAGCCATCTAAAGACAAAATACCGCTATCTGCATATAAGCTGACTTGCTTATATTGATTAATGAGGCGTAATAAAAAGGTTTGTAAAAGGGCTGGAGCGGTAGGAGTAAGTAATAGGCTATCAATAAAGGCTTGTATTTTTTGCTCTATTTCATCCGTATCGTGAGGATCGGATGGCCGTAAAGCATTGACTAAGTCAATGAGAATATTTTCGTCAATAACAGCTTGAGGGTTTTCAAGCTGTTTCTGGATTTTAAAAAAATGTTCTGAAAAATTTATATGCATAGGCAAAATAATATCTACTGTATTCGATGTAATGCAAGCCGAGTTAAATTAATCAACGCTTGACGATAAGGTGTATCAGGCAAGATTGATAAGGCTTGCAGTGCTGCTTCTGTTTCTTCTTGGGCACGGCGCTGGCAATAGTCTAAAGCACCAGACTTTTGCACAATTTCAATCACTTTAGGTAATTGGTCAACACCACCAGTCGCAATACTGCGTCTGATAATGGCATGCTCTTCACCGGTTGAATGTGCTAATGCTGAAATTAACGGTAAAGTCGGTTTACCTTCCATTAAATCATCACCAATATTTTTACCTAATGTTTCAGCATCTGAAGTGTAGTCTAAAATATCGTCAATAATCTGGAATGCATTTCCGAAATGACCTGCAAATAATCTTAAAGGTTCGCGGTAAGCTTCTTGTCCTGCCAAAATAGCCGCACCTTCGGTTGCAAGTTCAAATAAACGAGAAGTTTTCCCGTGAATAATTTTTAAATATGTTTCTTCGGTTGTATCCGGTTGATGCTGAGATTGGAGTTGTAATACCTCACCTTCAGCAATTTCACATGTACCTGTTGAGAAGTCTTTTAATAAGGTCATGTTGTTTAAATCAACCAAAAGGTCAAAAGCGCGGGCAATAAGGAAGTCACCAACCAATACGGCCGTTTGATTGTTCCATGTTGCATTTGCAGTAGGACGACCACGGCGAAGTCCAGATTCATCAACTACATCATCATGCACTAAAGTTGCGGTATGAAGCATTTCAATAATAGCTGCCAGACGCTGTGCATTTTGCATATTGTCGAGGCCGCAAGCGCGTGCTGCAAGTAAACACATGATTGGGCGCATACGTTTGCCGCCAGCTTCAACTACATGTTTACTCACTGACATGACCAAGCCGACTTTTGAGCTAATTCCTTCATTAATCAAGTGATCCATCGCAGCAAAGTCTGTAGCAACAGGAGCGAGAATGTCTTGCTTAAAATCGATGACCATATGAAGAAAAACCCCGTATTGGTAGATAAGTGGCGTTAGTGTATCAATTAAAAGTGCATTAAACAGGGAAACAAGCAATTGATATTAATCATTTGTATGTTCATGAAGAGTTCTTTGTTCTTTATTTCGGCAAAACGATGTGTTTCCGACAAAACAATAAATTTTAATAACGTCAACATGAATACAGCTTGTTCTTGTTGCAAGTTGTGTTTGGAACTGTATTTTAAATTCCATTCAGAATCAATGAAAAGTACTAAAATCAAATTGAAGCTATTTTTATTATGTAAGAATGATGGCTTCTGTTGCTTAGTTAAAGATAAAGCACTTGTCGTTTGATCAAATTTCACTTAAAATCTGTCGCCTTGTATAACCCCAGTGGCGTTCGTTTTAAGATCGATATATCCCTTTATCGGCACGACGACACGGGCTGATTGGAGTACGTTATGTACGCAGTAATCCAAAGCGGTGGTAAACAGCACCGTGTAGTTGAGGGTGAAACCCTTAAAGTTGAATTATTGAAGGCTGAATCTGGCGCAACTATTACATTTGATGATGTATTAATGGTTGTAAACGGTGACAACATTCAAATCGGTGCTCCAGTTGTAGCTGGCGCTAAAGTAACTGCAGAAGTGATTGGTCATGGTCGTCACGACAAAATCCGCATCATCAAAATGCGTCGTCGTAAACACTACCGTAAACAACAAGGTCACCGTCAATGGTTCACTGAGTTGAAAATTACTGGTATTTCAGGCTAATCACGAGGAGTAAGAGACATGGCAACTAAAAAAGCCGGTGGATCGACGAAGAACGGTCGTGATTCAAACCCAAAAATGTTAGGTGTTAAAGTTTACGGTGGTCAAACTGTAACTGCTGGTAACATCATCGTTCGTCAACGTGGTACTGAATTCCACGCTGGTGCAAATGTTGGTATGGGCCGTGACCATACTTTATTTGCTACTGCTGACGGCGTAGTAAAATTCGAAGTGAAAGGTCAATTTGGCCGTCGCTACGTAAAAGTTGAAACTGTTTAAGTTTTAGCTTAAGAAAAAGCCCACATTTTGTGGGCTTTTTTTATGGAAATACATCAATATTGTCTTCATGATGATGAATGAAATTCTACAAACAACATGAATAACATAACAAAATATCTTATTTTCTCAATGATTAGCACAAAGTTTGTCGGTTAATATAAGTCTTGAATGAAGAGCTTGTTTAGCTGGATTAATTGAAAGGCTAGCAAGTTATCTTACAGCAACTAAAAAGGTGATGACATGAATATGCTTCGTAAAACCATGTGTGCTATTACACTCAGCGCCTCAGTGCTTGCTCCTGTAATGAGTACTACAGCGTTCGCTGCACCCGTAGCAGCACCGGAGCAACAGGCAATTGGGAACCTGGTAAATCAGTTATCAGGCTTACAGCGTTTGACTGCCGATTTTGAACAGACAACGAAAGCGAATACAAAAACTGTAGCACAGAAAAAAGGCTTAAGTGCTCAGCATATGAACCAGACATTTAAAGGTTCAATGAAAGTTGAACGTCCGGGGAAATTTTATTGGGAAACTGTAAGTCCCTCTAAGCAAACTATTGTAACAAGTGGAAAAACAGTCTGGATTTATGACCCTGATCTACAACAGGCTGTGCGCCAAAGCCTAGATGATCAGGTCGCTGATACACCGGCTTTATTACTTTCTGGTAATACTAACCAAATCATGAAGTCTTACCGAGTAACTCAGCCAGATAAATCTAAGTTATATTTCACTTTATTCCCTAAAAAAGAAGATGGAGCTTTCCAAAGCTTAACGATTAGTTTTGGTGCCAACAAAGCACCTACACTCATGGTATTGCAAGATTCTTTAGGTCAAACGACTTATGTTCGTTTCAAGAATGTTAAAGTAAATGCCTCAATTCCGGCTTCAACTTTCAATTTTACGCCTCCGAAAGGTACCGATATTATTGATCAATAAGCCTGATTATTTAGAAAGCCATCTTTACGATGGCTTTCTTTTTATATATCAAGCCTAGATACATTTTTTAACCCCGTCTTAAACTTACGCTTTGTATAGTGGTAGGAGTGAGTTTACGGGGATTAACATGCAACTTTACGATAAAAAAATTATTTTCATTCTTCCAATGTTAGCTGCCATGGTTGCGGTGAGCGGTTGTCAGCCAAAATCTACGGCTAAAGATGAACAACCGGCTTCTAGTGCTTCAGTAAAAGAGCAAAAGCAAGCTGAAGTCCCTGTCATTCAAGCAAAAGTTGTTCCGGTAAAGCTGCCAAAACCTAAAGTTTGTCTTGAAGACGGCTGCACTGAATATGATTTTCAGACCGTACAAACCAATCAAAAATGGATTAATGATTATTTTACGAACCGTATAAAGAAAGCAGACCCGAATGCTTTTGCAAATTTGGCTGATAAACCTGTTGAGGTACCGGAAGGGGAGCCGAGCTCAAGTCAGAGTGCAATCTATGTCCGTTATTTAGGGCAAAATTATAACCTTGCAACCTTTGCATTCCAGACATATTCATACTCTGCGGGGGCAGCACATGGTATGTCACATCAAGAGTTTGTAAATTTTGACTTGCTAAATAAAAAGCACATTACCGTTGAAGAACTTATTAAGCCAGATGTTGAAAAACAGTTAGTTGATGCGCTTTTTGATGCAAATACTAATTGGCTTCAAGAGCACAATATTAGCCGTGAAAAACTGCAATTAAGTGATAATTTCTACTATGGTGCAAATGGGATTGTTTTTGTCTATCCAATTTATGAATTAGCTTCTTATGCAGAAGGTATGTCTGAATTAACCTTGCCATATTTTGAAGCAGCTAAATATATTAAACCTGAGTATTTACCGAGTGTACCGAACTATAACTTATAAAATATAAGATCTATTCTAAGAATTGTGTGAAAGCTATTCGTTATGAAGATGATCACTATATTTTTTAGTGTTAAGGGCTTACACTATAGCCAGTTTTTTACCCATATTATGATTGATTATGATCGACCCTAAGTTACTCAGAAATAATATTGAAGTCGTTAATGCAGCTTTGGCAAAACGTGGTGTTCAGTTAGATGTTCAAGAATGGGCATCTTTAGAGACTCGCCGTAAAGACTTGCAATCAAAAACTGAAAAGTTACAGGCAGAGCGAAATGCCGGTGCTAAACAAGTGGGTCAGATTAAAAAATCCGGTGGTGATGCTTCTGAAATCATGGCACGTATGCAAGCCATTGGTGATGAAATTAAAGCTGCCGAAGTTGCTTTATCAGAGCTACAAAACGAGATTGAGCAAAAAGCGCTTAGCATTCCTAACTTGCCGGACGAATCTGTGCCAGCTGGTAAAGATGAAAATGATAACGTTGAAATCTCAAAATGGGGTACACCTCGTCAGTTCGATTTTGAAATCAAAGATCATACTGATTTAGGCGAGTGGATGGGCGGACTAGAGTTTGAAACTGCCACTAAACTCACAGGCTCACGTTTTAGTGTGTTGAAGGGGCCTTTAGCGCGTCTACAACGTGCTTTAACTCAGTTTATGCTCGATACCCATACTTTAAAGAATGGTTATACCGAAGCGTATGTGCCTTATTTGGTAAATGCTGATTCATTACGTGGGACAGGTCAGTTACCAAAATTTGAAGAAGATTTATTTAAACTTCAAGGTGAAAAAGAATACTACCTCATCCCTACAGCAGAAGTTCCAGTCACTAACTTTGTCCGTGATGAAATTATTGATGCAGATCGCTTACCATTAAAATATGCGGCTCATACTCCATGTTTCCGTAGTGAAGCAGGTTCTTATGGTCGTGATACACGTGGTTTAATTCGTCAGCACCAATTTGACAAAGTTGAAATGGTGCAAATCGTTAAGCCTGAAACATCTATGCAGGCACTTGAAGAGCTTACTGCACATGCTGAGGGCATTTTACAGGCACTTGGTTTGCCTTACCGCAAAATTTTGCTCTGTGGTGGTGATATGGGGTTCGGGGCGACTAAAACTTATGATTTAGAAGTTTGGGTTCCAAGTCAAAATACTTACCGTGAAATTTCAAGCTGCTCTAATATGGGTGATTTCCAGGCACGTCGTATGAAAGCACGCTACCGTATGGATCAGAAGAAGACCGAATTGGTGCACACTCTAAATGGTTCAGGCCTTGCTGTAGGGCGTACTTTACTTGCAGTAATGGAAAACTACCAACGCAAAGACGGTTCAATTGAGATTCCAGAAGTATTACGCCCATATATGGGTGGTGCAACGTTTATTGATTAAGCTTTGCATCTAAAGTGTGCACGGTTTTTGCTTAAACATAGTCAGATGATCGATGTAGAGGTTTAAGGTGGATATTTTTCCAATCTCTTTGAAGTTGCAACAGCAACGTTGTCTGATTGTGGGCGGAGGGCATATTGCTTTACGCAAGGCAACTTTATTAGCTAAAGCAGGAGCAATAATTGATGTTGTTGCTCCTGCAATTGAAGATCAGCTTCTGCAATTAATTAAAACAACAGACGGCGAGCCGTTTATTGAAGCTTTTGCTGAAAAATTTTTAAGTACACCCTATCGTTTAGTTATTGCAGCGACCAATGATGCAGAAGTAAATAAAACAGTTTTTGAGCAGTGTGAAGCGCGCAATTTACTTGTAAATAGCGTCGATGATATTCCACATTGTCGTTTTATGGTGCCTGCGATTATTGATCGATCTCCATTAATTGTTTCTGTGGCCTCAAATGGAACATCTCCTGTTCTATCTCGTCAAATCCGTACGCAGTTAGAAACCTCTATTCCACATGGCATGGGCAAGTTAGCTGAGTTTTCAGGAAAATGGCGCAATCAGGTTAAAGAAAAAATTTCTAATCCAGATGAGCGCCGTATATTTTGGGAAAACTTGTATGCAAGCCCCTTAAAAGAACAAGTTTTTAATGACAATCTAGATGTTGCCGATAGCATGCTTGAACAAGCACTGCAGGAGTGGAAAGCACCTAAAGGCGAGGTTTATTTGGTGGGTGCAGGTCCAGGTGATCCTGAACTCATTACTTTAAAAGCTTTACGTTTAATGCAGCAAGCTGATGTGGTCATTTATGACCGTCTTGTTTCTGCACCTATTTTAGAATTGTGCCGTCGAGACGCAACAAAAATATATGTTGGTAAAGCGCGTTCTAACCATAGTGTTCCTCAAGAAGGTATTAATGCATTATTGGTTGACTACGCGAAAAAAGGTAAACGTGTTTGTCGTTTAAAAGGGGGAGACCCTTTTATTTTTGGCCGTGGTGGCGAAGAGATCCAAGAGTTATTCCAAGCTGGCGTCCCATTTCAAGTTGTTCCCGGTATTACTGCTGCGTCAGGTTGTTCAGCTTATGCAGGTATTCCGCTTACCCATCGTGATTATGCCCAGAGTGTCCGCTTTCTTACAGGCCATCTAAAAGAAGGTTCTCCTGAGTTACCGTGGAACGAACTGGTATACGAAAACCAGACATTAGTACTGTATATGGGGTTGGTGGGATTAGAGCGTATTTGTGAGCAGCTGATTGCGCATGGACAACGTCCAGATATGCCAGTTGCATTAATTTCAAAGGGTACGACACCTGAACAGAAGGTTGTGGTGGGGTCACTTGCTGATATTGCATCTAAAGTGACAGAACATCAAATTCATGCGCCGACACTCACAATTATTGGTGAGGTTGTACGTTTGCGTGAACAGTTACAGTGGAATTAGTAGGCTTATTGATATCTGCAAAAGAGATGTAATTATTGCCTGAGCTAACCAATAAGTAATTTAAGTGAGTAATTAAGTGATTCATGTTGTTCTATACGAGCCTGAGATTCCTGCTAATACAGGTAATATTATTCGTCTATGCGCGAATACAGGCGCTCAATTGCATTTAGTTAAGCCTTTAGGCTTTGAACTTGATGATAAAAAGCTTAAACGTGCAGGGCTTGATTATCATGAATGGGCAAGAATGCAAATTTGGGACAACATAGAGCTTTGTCTTGCGGACTTAAAAGCAAAAGGTGTTGAGCATGTTTTTCCTTTAACTACGAAAGGTTCTGCTACGCCTCATACAGTTGATTTAAATAGACCTGTGGCTTTATTGATGGGGCCAGAAACACGCGGCTTGCCTGAACATGTTCGTCTGATGTTCCCTCAAGAACAATGGATTCGTTTACCAATGGCAGAAAACTCAAGAAGTTTAAACTTATCTAATGCAACTGCCGTAATTGTATATGAAGCATGGCGTCAGCAAGGCTTTAAAAAATTAGGTTAATTTCTTAAGTTCTAAATAAAAATAAGGCCCTTAGTGGCCTTATTTTTATTTAAGCTTGTTCTAGTATTTTTTCGTCATACATGATTTGGGCTGCTAAAACTTGCTCAATATTAGTTTCAGCCCATTCTTTTAACTGATATGCCATAGCAGCTACATTTTGCCCAAGTGGCGTGAGGGAATAATCGACACGAATAGGGGAAGTATCCTGAATTTTTCGTTCGATAAAACCGTCTCTCTCTAACATTTTTAACTTCTGAGACAAGACTTTAGGTGAAATCCCTTCAATATTTTTTTTAAGTAAGTTGAAGTGCTGAGTTTCATGCTCAAGAATATTTAAGATGAGTAAAACCCATTTGTCTGCAATTTTTTCAAAAAACAGTCGAGCAGGGCAATGTTGTTGAAAAATATTATATTTTAGACATTCTTTCATCTAATTTACCCTCTCTTTTCTAAAAAAATAGGATAGTTACCAAATGGTAACTAATTGACACCTAGTATCTAAAATATATCATTAAATGGAATTTAATAAAACATAGGTTTTCTTCCATGTCTAATTCTAATATTGCGGTTGTATATTTCTCAGGTTATGGCCACACTAAAGTAGTGGCTGAAACTTTTGCTAATGAAATTAATGCTCAACTTATCCAGATTGATCAGGAAGGTAATATCACTGAGCAAGATTGGGAAACATTGAATAATGCAAAAGGTATTGTGTTTGGTGCGCCGACCTATATGGGTACAGCACCATGGCAATTTAAAAAATTTGCTGATGCCACTTCAAAAGTTTGGTTCACACGTGGTTGGCAAGATAAAGTATTTGCAGGCTTTACGAATAGTGCAAGTTTAAATGGGGATAAACAAGTTACGCTTATCCAGCTGCAAACTTTAGCATCACAGCATGGTGGCATTTGGGTGAGTCTGGGCTTATTGCCAGCGAATACTAAAGATGCAACACGTGAAGATGTAAACAACTTAGGCGGTTCGGTAGGGCTTTTAGTTCAATCACCTTCGGATGCAAGTGTAGATGAAGTCCCAACAGGGGATTTGGAAACAGCTAAAGTTTATGCAAAACGTGTACAAGCCATTGTAAATAAAATATATGGTTAATGAGTCCATAAAAAAAGGCGCTTTTAAGCGCCTTTTTTGTTATTCATGCTCATTATGTTGAGGAGCATTATATTTAAAGCCTTTGGTTTTATAGGCAAGATAACCTACCCCAAACACTGCCCAAGCTAAGCCAATTTGCAAAGCAAGCTTGTCAATTTCTAACCACATTAAGAACACACTAGCAAAGCCAAGCGTTGGTACAATAATGTAATTAATAATATCTTTGATAGATTTGTTTTTACCATCTCTCAGCGCGTAGCGCGAAATCACCGAGAAGTTTACAAAACTAAAAGCAGTTAAGGCCCCGAAACTAATTAAGTTAACAATATGTTCAAGGTCTAAAAAGCCAGCAGATAATGCAACCACACCAACAATAAGAATGTTGTAAGTCGGAGTATGCAATCTTGGGCTAATATGACCAAACAACTTTTTATTAATAACCCCATCACGACCCATTACATACATTAAGCGAGATACACCAGCATGTGCTGAAATACCGGATGCCATTACTGCAACTACAGCAAAATATAAAACTAATGTTTTAAATGCAATGCTGCCAATTGCTGCAACCATAACAGGTTGTGATTCATCTAACGGTTTAAAATAGATGTTTGGATTGCTAGGGAAATACAACTGGATAAAGTAAGTGCTTACGATAAAAATAATACCTGCAAGCAATGCTGTTGAGAAAATCGCTTTTGGAAGCGTTTTTTCAGCATCTTTAGTTTCTTCTGCAAGTGAAGATAAAGCATCAAAACCTGTAAAAGAAAAGCACAGTACTGTTGCACCACCAATCAAAGCACTAATAGAAGTCATATCATTCCAAAAAGGAGTTAATGACCATAATTCGGCTTTATCGGGATTAAGCGTACCATCAGCATATACGCCTTGGGTAAGGAGAATATATACTTGATAAACAAAGTAAAAAATAACACCAAGTTGAATAACTACAATTGTACTGTTAAAACGCGCGACAAAGCGTGCGCCAAATAAGTTAATCACAGTCATTAATGCAGTTAAGCCAATAACCCATAGCCAATTATTTACTTCTGGAAACAAAGCTCTTAAATAAATATCGGCCAAAATGATATTGACGAGTGGTGAAAGTAAATAGTCTAGCCAAGATGACCAACCCACCATAAAACCAACATTAGGGTGAATTGACTTTTGGGCGTAGGTATATGCTGATCCTGAAGAAGGATAGCGTTTGATCATGTGTCCATAACTGATCGACGTCAATAAAATTGCAACTAAGGCAAAGATATAAGAAGTAGGTACATGACCACCACTTCGTTCTGATACTAAACCAAAAGTATCAAATAAAGTTAATGGCTGAATATAAGCTAAACCAATAATAATGATGTGCCAAAGCACAAGATTCTTTTGAAGTTTAGCTGTTGGTTTAGTCCCAGATAAGTTTGTCAACGGCGTTATCCTCATAATCGTTGATCAAGGATCAGCTTGGTGTTAAGGATCGTTTGAGACGAACGATCCCCCCTACATAAAAGATAAAGTGCGCCAATCTATCCTAAATTGATGCAAATTGTCAGTACTTTCGTGGATTTTTTAGCAAATTTTTTGCCATATTTCCAAAGAAAATGATGAATAAAAATTCATAGATATAAAAAAGGTCTGATTTGTCATAAAAATCAGACCTTTAGCTTTTTTCTTTAGATATCTAAATCTTAACTTACCAAGCTTTTTGTAAGATCTCTCGTAGATCTTTTAAGCTTGCTTCTTTAGGATTATAAATAATTGAGCCATCATTTAGTGCTTTCTCTGCCACTTCATCAAGCTGTGCTTCAGTAACTTTACCTGTTTCACGTAAGGTACGTGGTAATTTGGTTAAGCTAAATAAACGATCACGCATTGCTAAAATAGTTGCGATTGCTCTGTCTGCACGCTGAGTAGCAGGAGTCTGGGCATAAATATCCGCACCTGCAAGTGGTAATAGCAACTCGCCAATTTTCTGACCATTGACTTGTTTATTGTACTCAAGCACATAAGGTAAGAATAAGTTCATGCACAGCCCGTGGGGCAGGTGAGCAACTGCACCTAATGCATGTCCTAATGAGTGTACAAGGCCTACCATCGAGTTAGAGAATGCGATACCTGCCATTGTAGAAGCTTGTGCAAGTTCTAAACGACCTTGTGAGTCATTTGGATTTTCTAAGACATTAAATAGGTTTTCGCTAATTTTTTTAATACCTGCACTTGCATAGGCATCGCTAAGCGGGTTAGCTGCCATACAGGTGTATGCTTCAACACAATGTGTTAATGCATCCATGCCCGTCATTGCAGTTAAGTGAGGTGGTAACGTTAATGTCATGCGTGGATCTAAAATCGCAGCATGTGGCATTAAGTAATATGAAGCAAATGCCAATTTAACATTCTTTTGTGTATCAGACACAACAGCAACCATGGTCACTTCAGAGCCCGTACCTGATGTAGTCGGGATGACGAAAAATGGTTTTAATGGTTTTGGTAGGTTGTGTGCACCAGAATATTGAAGAAGATCATCTCCACCTTCTGATACTAAAATGTTAGTTGCTTTAGAGGTATCGATAACAGAACCACCACCCACAGCAATAATCGCATCACATTTATTTGTGCGATAAGCTTCCGCGGCAAGTCGAACAACTTCAAGGCTTGAGTCTGGTGGAACATCATCAAAAACATGACCAATGACTGCATCAGTTGTGCTAAAAGCAGCTTCAATAGGGTTTAACAAGCCATTTGCACGAACACCTTTATCGGTAATGATAAGAGGGCGTTTTGCACCTAAAGTCGCAAGTTCAAACGGAATATGTTCTAAAGCAGCATTACCGGCAATGACTTTTACAGGACAAAAGAATTCGTAATATGGTTTAGCCATGTTATGCGCTCCGCTTGAAGTAAGACTTAGCTACTTTTAAATAAATATTTGCAGCCTGGTTGAATTTTTCTTTTAGGGTAAGTTCAGTTGGGTATTCTTTAACAGCGAGTGAAGCCACCAATTTCGGTAAAATGAGGGACTCCATTTTATTGAGGCAGCGAACTAAACGAATTGCTGCAGATACATCACCATCAGCAATCATACGGTCATTTGCAAAGGCTTGAGCAGTACTTTCCTGAAAAGAGAAAACCAAAAAAGCATGAGTTACATGCTTAAACGTAATGGTTAAATCAGGCTTTTTTTCCGCTCTTTTCAGCAGTTCTAATTGTTTATCTTCTGTCACTCGTGCAAAAAATGCTGGTCCATTTGGGAAGACATTCATTGAAAGTACAAAGTGAACAGGAAATTTAGACACTTCCTCTTGTATTTCACTATCTACTTGACTCGCCATGACTAAGCCTCGACCAACAACGTCCATCATGAGCTTAACGTAGGCAAGTTGCAGAGTGGGCTTTACAGCTTTTGTCGAAATCACTTGCTATCCCTTCTTAAAATTATGCAAAAGCAAATTTAGAGTAATTACTCTAATATATTTTTATTCCATCTCAAAATCATTTATTCAATTTTGACTTCTGGGTCATTAAAGTACCCAGTACCTTTAATATACTCAATAAAGTCCTGACAAAGTTGTTCAAATAATGGATATGGAGTCACTAAATCTTGTATGCGGACCATTTCTAGCCCTGCATAACCACATGGGTTGATGGTTTGAAAACCAGTTAGAGCACAGTCCAAGTTTAGGGCTAAACCATGATAACTACGTCCACGGCGAATTTTGAAGCCTAATGAACCAATCTTTCTGCCATCCACATAAACGCCTGGTGCATCAGGTTTTGCATATGCTTCAATGTTATATTTCTTTAAAACATCTATCATAAATTGTTCAGCAAAACTGACCAATGTGCGTACATTCCATTTCAGTCGATTAAGGTCAAACATAAAGTAAGCGACGAGTTGACCAGGACCATGCCAAGTTACTTGTCCACCACGGTCAGTTTGTACTACAGGAATGTTTGATGGAATCAGAATATGTTCTGGTTTTCCTGCCTGACCTTGAGTTAGTACTTCATGATGCTGGAGTAACCACAGCTCGTCTGCTGTATTTTCATCACGTTGATTGGTCAGGTTCTTCATCGATTCGAATTTGCTTTGATAATCTTGTAAATCGTTCCACTGACGAATAATCAAAGTGGGTTTATCAAGGCTCATTAAACATTTTCCTGTGCATAGTACTTAACAGAAGGGAAGTCTCTCAACTTTAAATTATGAGAGTATGCTTTTGATGAGTTTAAAGTATTTTGCTTAAGCGGTTCTAAATATTTGTAATTATTTCTATAAAGATTGGTATAAATAAAAATGCCATGACATTAAATTTGTCATGGCATTTTAAAATTAAAGCGCAGTTCTTATTTGCGGACAAGCAGCCAAGTCTGCATATAAAGCATGCACTTGTTCCAATTCATCAAAGCGTAATTGCGCGGTTAATGAATGGTATTTGCCTGTACGTGATTCTTGTACTTTTAACGTTGTTTGGTCAAAGTCAGGAAAATGTTTCACTAGAATATCAACGACAGCTATACGTAATTCTTCACCCGCATCGCCAATGAGTTTAATTGGATAGTCCATTGGAAATACCCAAAGGTCTTCACGGAGTTCGCGAGATGGAGTGCGGTCTAACATAAGTAACCTCATCATGTGAAACGCCTGCATCATCGCAGGCGTTTATAGCTCTTTCTATTAAATGGGGACTAGTCTCGAAATTTCAAGATTTCAAAAATTAGTCATTCTCTAGGAAAGAACGCAAGTGTTCAGAACGAGAAGGGTGACGTAATTTACGCAATGCTTTCGCTTCAATCTGACGAATACGCTCACGTGTTACATCAAACTGCTTACCTACTTCTTCTAAAGTATGATCGGTTGGCATATCAATACCAAAACGCATCTTCAATACTTTTGCTTCACGTTCAGTTAAGTTTTCTAAAACTTCACGAGTTGCTTCTTTTAAGCCTTCTGAAGTCGCAGCATCAATTGGAGAAGTGATGTTCTGGTCTTCAATGAAATCGCCAAGATGCGAATCTTCATCATCACCGATTGGAGTTTCCATTGAAATTGGCTCTTTCGCAATTTTAAGAACCTTACGAACTTTAACCTCATCCATTTCTAAGCGTTCGCCTAACTCTTCAGGAGTAGGTTCACGGCCCATTTCCTGTAATAATTGACGCGATACACGGTTAATTTTGTTAATCGTTTCAATCATGTGTACAGGAATACGAATTGTACGAGCCTGATCGGCAATAGAACGGGTAATTGCCTGACGAATCCACCAAGTCGCATAAGTCGAGAATTTATAACCACGACGGTATTCAAACTTGTCTACGGCTTTCATCAAACCAATGTTCCCTTCTTGAATCAAGTCAAGGAACTGTAAACCACGGTTGGTATATTTTTTCGCAATCGAAATTACCAAACGAAGGTTGGCCTCTACCATTTCTTTTTTCGCACGACGAGCTTTGGCTTCACCAATTGCCATACGTTTAGAAATATCTTTAATTTCACTAACGTTTAGGCCAAGCTCTTTTTCGATATCTGCAATTTTTTGCTGGAAGGCTAAAACATCAGGACGCACTTTTTCCAAGTGAGCCTTGATTTCAGCTGGAGCTTTAGCAATTTGTTCATCTAACCAAGCAGGATTAGATTCCTGTTTCGGGAAAGATGTACGGAACTGGTTACGGTCCATACGGCCACGACGTACTGCATAACGCATAATTTCACGTTCATTGGCACGAATTTGTTCATGAGTTCCGCGAATCATTTCTGAAATGATGTCAAATAAACGTGGAGTAAATTTAAACATCATAAATACAGTTGCTAAAGACTCAAGAGCTTCATTTGCTTCAGGGCTATTACGGCCATGTTTTTCGATGACAGCTTTAGTTTGAGCCCATGCAGCTTCTAATTCAGCAAAACGAACTTTTGCAACTTCAGGGTCTGGACCTGAATCACCTTCAGAATCATCATCACCTTCAGACTCTTCTTCTTCATCGTCATCATCAAGCTTAACTTCTTTCGTTGACTTTGTAGATGATTCGTCTTCTTCCTCAAGCTCTTCAACATCTTCTAAAACTTCAGGAATATCTTCGTCAGTTTCAGGGTCTAAATAACCAGATAAGATATCGGCAAGACGGCGTTCGCCAGTTAAAAAATCATTATATTCTTTTAATACAACTTCAACAGCATTTGGCCAGTAAGCGATTGAGTTCAAGACATCACGAATGCCTTCTTCAATACGTTTAGCAATGCTGATTTCACCTTCACGGGTTAACAGTTCTACTGTACCCATTTCACGCATGTACATACGTACAGGGTCTGTCGTACGTCCAGGCTCATTTTCAACAGATGCAAGTACGGCAGCAGCTTCTTCTTCAGCAACTTCATCAGTTGCATCAGCTGATTCGCCGAACATGGTATCGTCAGATTCAGGTGCACGCTCGTGTACAGGAATACCAACGTCTTGAAGCATCTGGATGATGTCTTCAATCTGTTCGCTTTCAGTAATCGAGTCCGGCAGATGATCGTTAACCTCAGCGTAAGTTAAGTAACCTTGTTCTTTGCCTCGGCTAATCAGAGCCGCTACTTGAGAAGTAGGGGAATGCATATCGCTCATCTTTGCTTACTCTTTGTTGAATCTGTGGCAGTGAAAAACCGTGCATGATAGCACAATTTGCTTGAAATGTTTGGGCTTTGATCGGTGACCGTTAAATAAAAAATATCTTTGAATTCACGACTATTTTTTGAATATTGGGCTAAAATCATTTTTTTCAAGGTTAAATCATAGAAAAATTTGTAGAAATCTTCGCTTATCAAAAGATTGTTCTGTTTTATAAATACACAATTTTTTGGGTGAAAAAAAGTACAAATGAGCAATTAAATGAAAAAAATATAAATAAAACTTGACAAGGAAAAGTAAGACAGATAAATAGCGGCTAGACCCATTCACATTTTTTCATTATGAGGTAGTTTTAGTGTCTTCTACAGATTTTGAACTAGATGATAACTACGGCGATGATGATGATGTCGGTTTTGATGAGTCATCAGGCAAAATCAGTGCAAAAGAATCGTTGGAAAAACGTAGATTAATTGATGATCTATTGGCACAGCGCCGTTTAGAGCGTGAGTTAAAAGATTTCGATTATGATTTAGACGATGATGATCTTGATGACGAAGACTAATCAAAACTAAATAGGGCATCGTCAGCTTAAGTGCTATGCTATCGTCAATTTCTTTTTAAAGTCAGGTAACACACAATGAGTGCATTAGATTTAGACCAATTAAGTGAATATCTAGATGGAGACCACAATGAATATGGTCTAGACTTTGCTGCAACTCATGGATTTTTGTGTGCAATTGCAGTAGGTCCTCAGTTTGACCGTTGGTTAGATGAATTGTTCGAAGGTAACCAGAAAAAGGTTCCGGCTGAAATTATTCAACAAATCAAGGTTTGGCTAGAGTCGATTCGTCAAGATTTAGCAAATGAAAATGGGATTGAATTTCCATTTGAAGTTGAAGAAGCTGACGTTGAATCAAGCCTAGGTGATTGGAGTGTAGGGTTTGTTGACGCAATGTTCTTAAACGAAGAGGCATGGTTTGCCCCTGAGTATGAAGAACAATTGGTTGATTTGACTTTACCAATCATGGTTTTTAGCGGAATTGATGAAGAAGATCCACAGATGGAATCTTTCCGTCGCAATGGACAGTTAATGGATGAACTGGCAGAAGAAATCCCAGATAATTTGAATGAGTTATATTTGATGTACCATACTCCAAATTAATTTATTAGAAGAAATAATAAATAACGTCCTTTCTAGGGCGTTTTTTATGTTTTTAGTATTTTTAATACATAATTAAATATAATATTTTTACATTAATTTTATTTCTATATAATTACCAGCAAAATTTTTTGATATTACTCTCTTAATCAAAAAATTAATTTATCTCGCCATGAATATTTTATTGGCGTCATGAAAATCTTTAATATGTTAACAACGTGATTTAATATGAATATAATTTTTAAAATTACTAGCGTACTCTCAGTAATATTACTTGTAGCCTGCGGTGATGAAAATAGCAACAGTGTCAGTGAAGAAAAAATTGCACAATCTACCCAAAATCAAGTTACTTATAAACTAATCTCTGGTACTGCATTTTCAACTTCTGTTTTAAATGGTGCAAATGTAACAGCAATTTGTAAAGATGGGCTTGGTTTCAAAAATAAAGTAATTGTTAATGCACAAGGGCAATGGCAAGGGGAAATAGACACCAGTAAATTTCCTTGTCGTTTAGAGGCAAAAGCTGAGGGGCAAACTTATCATAGTTATATCGACCATGAGGGAAGGGTAAATATTAACCCGCTCACAGATATGGTTGTTGCTTATGCAAGTAATCAGGTTCCTGTAACATGGTATCAATCTGGAAGTATGACTACAGAAAAGTTAAATTCGGCAAATTCTGCTTTGGTCGCTGAACTTATTAAAAAGGGGTACGGTATTAATAATGATATGGATCTATTTACTGCTGAGATGAAAGCAAATAACCCTATTCATCAAGCTATTCAAGAGTTGTTGGAAGCTATTCAGAATAATAGAAATATTAAAGATTATGATTCACTATTAATGTTAATTAAAGATGGGAATTTATCTCAAGTACCTGAGAAAATAGAGTTTTTAAATAATAGTGTAGCAAAAGTTTTTGGTTTTAATAAAGATGCTTGCCAAGTACTTCCGAAAACAGAAAATACCGAACAATATAATAAATGCTCTGATAAGGTTATTGATGATTTTTCGGAAAGTAATTTAGTTGCTACTGATTCTGATGAAAAATGTATTTTGGTCAAACAAGGGAATAAAGTAAGTTTCACTAAAGGGAATCAAACAGTATCGGCATTATTGGATAAAGAACAAGAGGATGGCATGGACTTTACTTTTGATGAAGGTGAATTAGAAATTATAGATCTTATAATTAATACAGGACCTTATACAGATATAAATACCTATAGTCAGATTGGATTAAGCTTTTCTAGTGATGGGAAATTGAGGGCTGTTGTTGGAAAATCTCCAATAGTGTCTTCAATGAATTGTGCTAGCCCAGAGTTTAAAAAGCTTATGGAGCTTTATAAATAAAATAGAAAAAAGAGGGCATCAAATGATGCCCTCTTTTAATTATAAACGTTTACGTTTAGCGGCAGCAATTTGTGATTGGCGCATACG
Organism: Acinetobacter sp. FDAARGOS_494; assembly: GCF_003812225.1. Classification (NCBI taxonomy): domain Bacteria; kingdom Pseudomonadati; phylum Pseudomonadota; class Gammaproteobacteria; order Moraxellales; family Moraxellaceae; genus Acinetobacter; species Acinetobacter sp. FDAARGOS_494. Next base: position 902,864 of record NZ_CP033866.1, on the reverse strand, counting down.
GAAACCAGCTTTTTGTTTTTCAGTAGTTTTATCAATACAATACAAGCAAGAAACACCATGTTCATAGCTTGGTAGCGCAGACTCTTCAGGAGTTAAAGGCCAGCCACAAGCATGACATTTAATGTTTGCACCTTCTTCAACACCATGAGTTACAGCAGTACGTCCATCAAATACGAAACATTCACCTTCCCAAAGGCTTTCATCAGGAGGAGTTTCTTCTAAATATTTAAGAATACCGCCTTTAAGGTGGTAAACCTCTTTAAAGCCTTCTTGAAGAAGCAAAGAAGTTGATTTTTCACAGCGAATACCACCCGTACAGAACATCGCGATTTTCTTATCTTTATGTTGTTCTAACTCTTTTTTTACATATTCAGGAAATTCGCGGAAAGTTTCTGTTTTTGGGTCAATCGCCCCCTTGAAAGTTCCGGCTTTATATTCATAGTCATTACGTGTGTCGATTAGAATCACATCATCACGTGCAATAAGCTCATTCCATTCTTTAGGATCAAGATAGTGACCCACTAAATCACGAGGTTTTACTTCAACGCCTAAAGTCACGATTTCTTTTTTAAGCTTAATTTTCATTTTACGGAAAGGTTTGTCAGAACTATGGGATTCTTTATATTCCATAGCGTTAAAGCCTTCGTTTAACAAAAATTGATGAATCGTATCAATTGCCTCACGGTCCCCAGCAACGGTACCATTAATTCCTTCACCTGCTACAATCAGAGTTCCGCAAAGGTTAATTGTTTTCACTAAGTCTAAAAGACGTTGTTGAAGATCAGCTGGATCTTGAACTTCTTTAAATTGATATAGTGCTGCAACAACCCAACCCGCGGTCGCTTGCTGTTCTACAGGTGCAAGCTGTTCTACAGTAGCGTTCATGGAAAACTCCAAATGTATTAAGATAGAAATTTAAGGCGCATATTTTAGCGCGAAAATTCGTAATAAGCGAGAAAACCATAAAAAGTATATGGTTTATTTAAGGAGTCTGTTTTGAGTAGTGATCATCGAATGCTCTCTCTCACCCCATGTGCAGGGCGTTGTTCAACAGTTTTTGGTGATCAGGTGTGTCGTGGTTGTCGCCGCTTTAACCATGAAGTAATTCAATGGAATACCTATACGGCAGAGCAGCGTTTAGCTGTCTGGAAGCGTTTAGATGATCAATTGGATCAGATTTTGGTACCTATGTTGCCGCAGGCGAATCTACAGCATGTAGAAGGATTTATATTAGGTAAACGTGTCAGGTTAATGGAAGGGGCGAGTAAAGGGCGTAAACTCTACCATGCCTTAAAAATATGTGAAAAGAATAAGCATTTAGCTCATGAGAGTGGTTTAGGGATTTCAGAAGCACAAGTTAAAGAAGTATGGACTGAGTTTGAAAGACGTATTTTAGCTTTGGCTAAAGCAAGTTATGAGTTGGCTTGGTTAAGAGCTGATGGTATTAGTCATCACTTATTAAATATGTTTGAAGAAGAATAACTTTTAAAAACTTATTTATAAAAAAAAGCTGCCATTAGGCAGCTTTTTTACATTAATGTTCTTTCGAATATTAACGCTTGATGTCACGTTGCACTTCACCAGTGTAAAGCTGACGAGGACGACCAATTTTGTAAGGACCGCTGTGCATTTCTAACCAGTGACTGATCCAGCCAACTGTACGTGCAAGAGCGAAGATAACAGTAAACATTTCTGTTGGGATACCAATCGCTTTAAGGATGATACCAGAGTAGAAGTCTACGTTAGGGTAAAGTTTACGTTCAACAAAGTACGGGTCGTTCAATGCAATACGTTCAAGTTCCATAGCAAGCGCTAATTGAGGATCATTGATACCTAATGCTTCAAGAACTTCGTCACAAGTTTGCTTCATCACTTTAGCACGTGGATCGAAGTTTTTGTAAACGCGGTGACCGAAGCCCATAAGTTTAACTTCTTTGCGTTTAACTTTTTCCATGAACTCAGCAACATTTTCAACGCTACCGATTTCATCAAGCATTTTAAGAACTGCTTCGTTCGCGCCACCGTGTGCAGGACCCCAAAGAGCAGAGATACCAGCAGAGATACACGCATATGGGTTCGCACCAGTAGAACCAGCAAGTCGAACTGTAGAAGTAGACGCGTTTTGTTCGTGGTCAGCATGAAGCGTAAAGATACGATCCATTGCACGAGCAAGAACAGGGTTTACTTTGTAGTCACGGTCTGCAGGAGTTGCAAACATCATGTGTAAGAAGTTTTCCGCGTAATTTAAGTCATTACGTGGATAGATGAATGGCTGACCTACAGTATATTTGTAGCTCCAAGCAGCAAGCGTTGGAATTTTAGCAATCAAACGAATCGCAGTAATTTCGCGGTGGTTGATGTCTTCAATGTCAAGGTTGTTGTGATAGAAAGCAGATAATGCGCCTACTACACCAACCATGATTGCCATAGGGTGAGCATCACGACGGAAACCATTGAAGAAACGGCTAACTTGATCATGAACCATAGTATGAGCACGAACTTTCGCATCGAACTCAACTTTTTGTTCAGCAGTTGGTAACTCGCCATTTAATAATAAATAACAAGTTTCAAGGTAGTCTGCTTGAGTCGCTAACTGGTCAATCGGGTAACCGCGGTGTAATAAAATACCTTTGTCACCATCGATAAATGTGATTTTAGACTCGCATGAAGCTGTCGCCATAAAACCAGGATCAAAAGTAAAGTGACCTGAGGCCAATACATCTTTAACGTCGATTACATCGGGACCTAATGTGCCACTGTAAATTGGTAATTCAATTTCTTTGCCATCAAGATGTAATACGGCTTTTTTGCCAGTTGCTTCAGACATTCAATAGATCTCCTGTCCTGGTGAATGATTATCTGACTCGAAATCCTAATTTTCTCATGTGCGAATCAGACGGTGTCAAAATTTGCTATAAGATTAGTGAGTACTGAAATTTTGTCAATTATACTTATGGATAAAAAATGACGTTCCCACAGAGAGTTAGTCATCAAGACCCGAGCAAAAAAAGTCAGTAAAATCACTGCATCGGGATGGTATCATAAGTCAATTCAAGAAGAACGTGCAGAAAAAAAATGAAGCGTGAGTACAATTGTAAGCAAATTTTTAAATAAAAATTAAGAATAGGGTAACGTTATAAAATGCCAATCTGATTAAAAAAATCATAAAACTCAGGCTGTAATTTTAAATTGTGATTCAAAAATCGCCACATTATCACTATTTGATAATTCCAAAAGTTGTCTTTTTTTTAAGTTTAATTGTTTAAAAAATAGCTCATTGAACAGTCTAGAAAAAATTAAAACTCATTTTTTGTAAAAATAGTGATCATTGTTAACAGTCAAGTAGCACTTTATTTCTTTTAATATAAATACGGATAAACCCTCTTTATAGGTAAAACTGAATAAAATTAGCAGGTAAGAAGCAGTTTTATTTATATTTTTGTCTTGAGTTGATGATTTATTAACTTTATCTTTAGTCTAAAATGCACTTATTTTAAATAAAACTGTAGAAAAGCAATTTTTTATAAAAGATGAAATTAAACAAGCACATGTTTTGTTTAATCTTAACTTCGGGATAGGGAAGGATGCTGTTTGGCTATGTGAATGATTCTTATTTGATGAGTTTTTGCGGAAAAGCCAAAGTCGATTGTTTGTATTTTGATATTTCGCGTTTTATAATTCAGTGTCGTTTATAGGTTAGGCATGAGCTGTGCTTGCCTAACAATGCCAGCTTTCCTTGGAATTAATTCAACAAACTCCGGTCGGAGTTTCTACCTACAGGATGCCCGCTGTGAAAAGCAACAGACCTGTCAATTTGTCCATGGGTCAGGTGTTAGCGGTAAATTTACGCTCACCCGTGGCTATTGCATCAATTTTACACCGTTTATCAGGTGTCATCGTTTTCTTATTAGTACCAGTTCTCTTATGGATTCTAGATAAATCATTATCTTCACCAGAAGGATTTGACTACGTTAAAAATGTCGTTTTTGGAAATATCCTCGTACGTTTTGTTGTGTGGGTATTTGTAGCCGGCTTGATTTTCCACTTCATTGCTGGGGTTAAGCATTTGCTTGCAGATCTAGGTTTTGCTGAAGAACTGCAAAGCGGTCGTATTGCAGCGACAATTTCATTGATCTTATCTGTGGTAGCCATTATCGCAGCCTTTGTATGGATTATGTTCTAATGAAAAGTGCTACAGGTTTAACAGGTTCAGGTTCTCGTGATTGGTTTATCCAGCGTGTAAGTGCTGTGGTATTGGCAGCTTATACTGTTGTTCTTTTTGGTTGGATCCTCTGCAAAGGCGGATTTGACTATCAACAATGGGCTGGCTTCATGATGACATTACCAATGAAGATTTTCTCTTTATTGGCAATTTTGTCGCTTATCGCACACGCATGGATTGGTATGTGGCAGGTTTTTACTGACTATGTCACTACTCGTCAAATGGGTCCTTCAGCGAAAGGTTTACGCCTTGTACTGACTACGGCTGTCATTATTGCAGTGTTTGTGTACGCAATCTGGGGTATCCAGATTTTCTGGGCGAATTGATAGGAAGATATCATGGGCGCGATAAACCCTAAAGAAGATTATTCAAATATTCAAAACCTCACTTTCGATGCTGTTATCGTTGGTGGTGGTGGTTCTGGTATGCGTGCATCTTACCAACTTGCTCAAGCAGGTTTGAAAGTTGCAGTACTTACTAAAGTTTTCCCAACACGTTCACATACAGTTGCTGCTCAGGGCGGTATTGGTGCGTCGTTAGGTAACATGCAAGAAGATAACTGGCATTTCCACTTTTACGATACAGTAAAAGGTTCTGACTGGTTAGGTGACCAAGACGCAATCGAGTTTATGTGTCGTGAGGCGCCAAAAGTTGTTTATGAACTTGAACACTTAGGTATGCCGTTTGACCGTAACGCTGATGGTACAATTTACCAACGTCCATTCGGTGGTCACTCTGCAAACTATGGTGATAAACCAGTTCCACGTGCTTGTGCTGCTGCTGACCGTACTGGTCACGCTTTATTGCACACGCTTTATCAAAGCAACGTGAAAATGGGTACTCAATTCTTCGTTGAGTGGATCGCTCTTGATTTGATCCGTAACGAAGCAGGTGATGTACTCGGTGTAACTGCAATTGACCAAGAAACTGGTAACATTGCAGTATTCCAAGCAAAAGCAACATTATTTGCAACTGGTGGTGCTGGTCGTGTTTACCGTGCATCAACAAATGCTTATATCAACACTGGTGACGGTCTTGGTATGGCTGCTCGTGCTGGTATTCCATTACAAGATATGGAATTCTGGCAATTCCACCCTACAGGTGTTGCGGGCGCAGGCGTATTGTTGACTGAAGGTTGTCGTGGTGAAGGTGCGATCCTTCGTAACAAAGACGGCGAACCATTCATGGAACGTTATGCACCAACTTTAAAAGACTTGGCTCCGCGTGACTTCGTATCACGTTCTATGGACCAAGAAATTAAAGAAGGTCGTGGTTGTGGTCCAAAAGGTGATTATATCTTGCTTGATATGACTCACTTGGGTGCTGACACAATTATGAAGCGTTTACCATCTGTATTTGAGATTGGTAAAAAATTCGCAAACGTTGACATCACTAAAGAACCAATTCCAGTAGTACCAACAATCCATTATCAAATGGGTGGTATTCCTACGAATATGCATGGTCAAGTGTGCTTACCAGAGCCTGGTACAGACAACTACACTAAACCTGTAAAAGGTTTCTATGCAATCGGTGAGTGTTCATGCGTATCAGTACATGGTGCGAACCGTTTAGGTACTAACTCACTTCTTGACTTGGTTGTATTTGGTAAGGCTGCTGGTGAGCACATTATCGATTACGTAACTAAACATCATGGTGATGAATATGCGCCGCTTCCAACAAATGTATTAGAGCAAACTTTAGCTCGTGTACGTAAATTGGATGAATCAACTTCTGGCGAAAATGCTCAAGAAGTTGCTGATGCAATTCGTGATATCGTTCAAGACCACGCAGGTGTATTCCGTACTCAAGCATTGCTTGATAAGGGTGTTAAAGAGATTCTTGCTCTTGAACCACGCGTGCGTAACATCCACTTGAAAGATAAATCTAAAGTATTTAACACTGCACGTGTTGAAGCGCTTGAAGTTGAAAACTTATATGAAGTTGCAAAAGCTACATTAATTTCAGCTGCTGCGCGTAAAGAATGTCGTGGTGCGCATACGGTAGTTGATTATGAATTACCAGCTGATCACCCAACTTATTCATACGGTCGCCGTGATGATGAGTGGATGAAACATACTTTATGGTATTCATCAGATAACCGTTTGGAATATAAGCCAGTGCGCTTCAAGCCGTTAACTGTTGATCCAATTCCACCAGCACCACGTACATTCTAATCGGGAGTATAAAGATGAGTAGAGGTACTCGTACATTCGAAATCTACCGCTATGATCCTGATAAGGATAAAGCGCCGTACATGCAAACTTTCAAGCTTGAATTGACTGATAAGCACCGTATGTTGCTTGATGCATTGCTTGCTTTGAAGGTTCAAGACGAAACGTTAACATTCCGTCGTTCTTGCCGTGAAGGTATTTGTGGTTCTGATGGTGTGAATATCAATGGTAAAAATGGTTTGGCTTGCTTGCAAAACCTTAACGATTTACCAGAGAAAATCGTAATTCGTCCATTACCTGGTTTGCCGGTTGTTAAAGATTTGGTTGTTGATATGAACCAATTCTATGATCAGTATGACAAAATTCAGCCATTCTTGATTAATAACCAACCTGCTCCACCTAAAGAGCGTTTGCAATCTCCTGAAGAGCGTGAACACTTAAATGGTTTGTATGAGTGTATTCTTTGTGCATGTTGTTCAACTTCATGCCCATCATTCTGGTGGAACCCTGATAAATTCTTGGGTCCTTCAGCGTTGTTGAATGCATATCGTTTTATTATCGACTCTCGTGATACTGCAACTGCAGAACGTTTGGCTCGTCTTGACGATCCGTTCAGTTTGTTCCGTTGTAAAGGTATTATGAACTGTGTGTCAGTATGTCCTAAAGGTTTGAATCCAACAAAAGCAATCGGTCATATCCGTAATATGTTGTTAGATCAAGCGGGTTAATTCTGCGCAAATAGAGAACGCACATCCTTGATGTGCGTTTTTTTTTAATTTTATAATACGTGTCTTATACTTTAGTCGGTAAAAGAGGGGTTTTTATATAAAGCACCATATATTAATAGATAAAATTGGATATGTATTTCGCCAATTTATAGATGGTATGTGTCAAAAAAATCAATCGTTCGTTAAGAACATGATACGATTTGCCACAAAGTTATAGGTGAAAAAAGCGTATACTAGTGAAATTAAATTAAGTGGCACGATCTTAGATCTGTGCTTAATTTTTATGGTTAAAGTCATTTTAGAAAAGTTAATTTTAAAGTTAATTTTTCTAAAAAGATTTGCAAAAAATTGCTCGGTTTTTTATCGAGTATAAGGTGAGTGATGATGCCATTGAGGGCGTTGTGATTCATTAATTACCTATGGAGTTTTCTCTCTAGGTAGTATGACGCCCCATGGTCTTGAAGACCTGTTGGGTAAGTAGTGTCATTTTTACCAATTTGACATTATGCATCATGGGTATGCTTAAAAGGCAGCCTGTAATATTTTTTGCAATAGGAAATGGGTCCACAAATGCAAGAAGTTGCTGACGCATTGCGTCTTGACACTGAACTTTCCGCTGATAGTGCAGCGTATATTGAAGAACTTTACGAGCAGTACCTGACTTCCCCAACCTCCGTCGCTGAGGACTGGCGCCAATATTTCGATAAATATCCAAAGGGTGACCAACCACACAGCGCTGTGCGTGAGCAATTCCTATTACTAGGACGTAATGCTAATCGTGTTCAACCTGTTGTACAAAGTACTGTCAGTACTGAACATGAGCGTCGTCAAATTGGCGTTTTACAACTCATTGCTGCTTATCGCAATCGCGGACATCAAAAAGCTAAGTTAGATCCGTTAGGTCTTGCTAAGCGTGAAGATATTCCCGATTTAGATCTTTCAGCACACGGTTTAACCAAATCAGATTTAGACACAGTATTCAACACAGGCAATCTTGAGATCGGTAAAAGCGAAGCAACGCTTGCTGAGATGATTGAAGCAATGGAAGCAATCTATTGTGGTTCGATCGGTGTTGAATATATGCATATCGTGGACACAAAAGAGAAACGTTGGATTCAACAACGTCTTGAAAGTGCCCGTGGTAAATTCAATTTCTCAAATGAACAAAAGAAAGGCTTCTTAGAGCGCTTAACTGCTGCTGAAGGCTTAGAAAAATATCTCGGTAATAAATACGTCGGCGCTAAACGTTTTGGTGTTGAAGGCGGCGAATCTTTTATTCCTATGGTAAATGAGATTATCCAGCGTGCTGGTGCCGTAGGTTGTAAAGAAGTTGTTATCGGTATGCCACACCGTGGTCGTTTGAACCTTCTTGTTAATATTATGGGTAAAAACCCTGCGGACTTATTTGGTGAGTTCGAAGGTAAAGCACTTCATAAGAAAGGTTCTGGTGACGTTAAATACCACCAAGGTTTCTCAAGTAATGTAATGACTCCAGGTGGTGAAGTTCACTTGGCATTGGCATTTAACCCATCTCACTTGGAAATCGTTGGCCCTGTAGTTGAAGGTTCTGTACGTGCGCGTCAAGTACGTCGTAGAGACATCGGTGGTGATGACGTATTACCAGTTATTGTTCATGGTGATGCTGCATTTGCAGGTCAGGGCGTGAACATGGAAACCTTCCAGATGTCACAAACTCGTGGCTATACGGTTGGTGGTACAGTTCATATTATTGTGAACAACCAAGTTGGTTTCACAACTTCTGATCCACGTGATGCGCGTTCGACAGAATACTGTACTGACGTTGCTAAAATGATTCAGGCTCCTATCTTCCATGTAAATGGTGATGATCCTGAAGCTGTTATCTTTGCTACTCAATTAGCACATGATTTCCGTCACGAATTCCGTAAAGATGTAGTCATCGATTTGTTCTGTTACCGTCGTCGCGGCCATAACGAAGCAGATGAGCCATCTGGTACACAACCATTGATGTATCAAGTGATTGCGAAGAAAGCAACTACTCGTACACTTTATGCTGATCAATTGGTACAAGAAAAAGTACTTGACCGTGCTGAAGCTGACCAAATGGTTGAAGATTATCGTGCTGATTTAGAAGCGGGTAATCATGTAGCGAATGCTTTGATTCTTGAGCCGAACACTAAAATGTTTGTAGATTGGACTCCATATTTGGGCCATGAATATACAGACGATTGGGATACTTCATTTGACATAAATCGCCTTAAAGAGTTAGGCGAGGGCATGAGCAAGCTTCCTGAAGGGTTTGTAATGCAGCGTCAGGTTCAAAAAGTAATTGAAGACCGCGTGAAAATGCAAACTGGTGAAACTCCATTGAACTGGGGTGCAGCAGAAACTTTAGCTTATGCAACTTTATTAGATGAAGACTATCTAGTTCGTATTACTGGTGAAGACGTGGGTCGTGGTACCTTCTCACACCGTCATGCGAAATTGCATAACCAAGTTGATGGTTCAACTTACATTCCTCTTTGCCATGTGAAAGAGAACCAACCGCGTTTTGCGATTTATGACTCTCTTTTATCTGAAGAAGCAGTTCTTGCGTTCGAATATGGTTACGCAACTACAATTCCTAAGAGCTTGATTATTTGGGAAGCACAATTTGGTGACTTCGTAAACTGTGCTCAAGTTGTGATTGACCAGTTTATTGCTTCTGGTGAGACTAAGTGGGAGCGTGTTTGTGGTTTAACAATGTTGTTACCACACGGTTTCGAAGGTCAAGGTCCAGAGCACTCTTCAGCTCGTTTAGAACGTTTCTTACAGTTATGTGCTGAAGACAACATGCAAGTGATCACTCCAACGACACCTGCACAGATTTTCCATGCATTACGTCGTCAGGCTGTACGCCCAATTCGTAAGCCATTAATCGTAATGTCACCGAAATCTTTACTTCGTCATAAACTTGCGACTTCTACTTTAGAAGAGCTAGCACATGGTTCATTCCAAACTGTAATTGACGAAATCGATCAAATTAACAAGTCAGATGTAACTCGTCTTGTACTTTGTGGCGGTAAAGTTTATTACGACTTACTCGAAAAACGTCGTGAACAAAACTTAACTAATGTTGCAATTGTACGTATTGAACAGTTGTATCCATACCCAGAGCAACGTCTTGCGGAAATCTTGGCTGCTTATCCAAATGTGAAAGAACTCGTTTGGGCGCAAGAAGAGCCGAAGAACCAAGGTGCTTGGTTGTTTATCGCACCGCGTTTATATGACGATATCTTAAAATCTGGCAAACAAATCCGTATCAGTTTTGCAGGTCGTGAAGCTTCTGCTGCACCAGCTTGTGGCTCACCGTACTTGCATGCAAAACAACAAGCTCAGCTAATTAATGATGCATTGGCAATCGAAGCTGAACAATCAGGAGATTCTCAATAATGGCAACCGAAATTAAAGCACCGGTATTCCCAGAGTCTGTTGCAGATGGAACCATCGCAACTTGGCATAAAAAGGTGGGTGAACCTGTATCACGTGATGAAGTAATCTGTGATATTGAAACCGACAAAGTTGTTTTAGAAGTTGTTGCTCCTGCAGATGGTAGCTTGGTTGCAATCATTAAAGGTGAAGGCGATACAGTTCTTTCTGACGAAGTTATTGCTCAATTCGAAGCTGGTGCTGGCGCAGCGGCTGCTGCTCCTGCGGCAGTAGAACAAGCAGTTGCTCAGACTCAAGCTGGTGCTGCTCCTGTTGTTGAGCGTAATGAAACTGTATCTGATCAAGCTCCTGCGGTACGTAAAGCGTTAACTGAATCTGGTATTGCTGCTTCTGACGTACAAGGTACTGGTCGTGGTGGTCGTATTACTAAAGAAGATGTTGCAAACCATCAAGCTAAACCAGCTGCTAACGTTACTCCATTAAGCGTTGCTGTTGGCGAGCGTATCGAAAAACGCGTTCCAATGACTCGTTTACGTAAACGTGTAGCTGAGCGTCTTCTTGCAGCTACTCAAGAAACAGCAATGTTAACTACATTTAACGAAGTTAACATGAAGCCAATCATGGAATTACGTAAGCAATATAAAGATGCTTTCGAAAAACGTCATGGTGCTCGTTTAGGCTTCATGTCATTCTTCGTTAAAGCAGCAACTGAAGCGCTAAAACGCTACCCAGCTGTAAATGCTTCAATTGATGGCGATGATATCGTTTATCACGGTTACTATGACATCGGTGTTGCAGTATCTTCTGATCGTGGTCTTGTTGTACCAGTATTACGTGATACTGACCGTATGAGCTATGCAGAAGTTGAAGCAGGTATTGCTGCTTACGCTGCTAAAGCACGTGATGGTAAATTATCTATCGAAGAAATGACTGGCGGTACTTTCACAATCACTAACGGTGGTACTTTCGGTTCATTACTTTCAACTCCAATTTTGAACCAGCCGCAAACTGGTATCTTGGGGATGCATAAAATCCAAGAACGTCCTATGGCGGTAAATGGTCAAGTTGAAATCTTGCCAATGATGTACTTAGCGCTTTCTTATGACCACCGTATGATCGATGGTAAAGAAGCTGTAGGTTTCTTAGTAGCAATCAAAGAATTGTTAGAAGAACCAGCTAAACTCATTCTTGATCTTTAATTTCTTCGAATAAATACCTATCAGGGTAGAGTAATCCTCTATCCTGGTTTATGGAGATAAAAATGTCTCAACAATTTGATCTTGTTGTCATTGGCGGTGGTCCTGGTGGTTATGAAGCTGCGATTCGCGCTGCTCAACTAGGCTTCAAAGTCGCTTGTATTGAAAAACGTATTCACAACGGTAAGCCTTCTTTAGGTGGTACTTGCTTAAACGTAGGTTGTATCCCTTCTAAAGCTTTGCTTGATTCTTCTCATCGTTATGAAGATACAGTGCATCATTTAGCTGATCACGGTATTACAACTGGTGAAGTGAATTTCGATCTTGCAAAACTTCTTGCTCGTAAAGACAAAATTGTTGACCAATTAACTGGCGGTATTGATCAATTGCTTAAAGGCAACGGTATCGAGTGGTTAAAAGGTACAGGTAAATTACTTGCTGGTAAAAAAGTTGAGTTTGTTCCACATGAAGGTGAAACTCAAATTTTAGAACCTAAATACGTAATCCTTGCGTCTGGTTCTGTGCCTGTAAATATTCCTGTAGCTCCTGTAGATCAAGATATTATTGTTGATTCAACTGGCGCATTAAACTTCCCTGAAGTACCTAAGCGTTTAGGTGTAATTGGTGCAGGTGTAATCGGTTTAGAACTTGGTTCAGTATGGCGTCGTCTTGGTGCTGAAGTTGTTGTATTTGAAGCAATGGATGCATTCTTGCCAATGGCTGATAAAGCACTTTCTAAGGAATATCAAAAAATCTTGACTAAACAAGGTTTAGATATCCGCATTGGTGCGAAAGTATCTGGTACTGAAGTAAACGGTCGTGAAGTGACTGTTAAATACACTCAAGGTGGCGAAGATAAAGAACAAACGTTTGATAAGTTAATCGTTTGTGTTGGCCGTAAAGCTTATGCTGAAGGTTTATTAGCTGAAGATTCAGGTATTAAATTAACTGAGCGTGGTTTAGTTGAAGTAAATGATCACTGTGCAACTTCTGTAGAAGGTGTATATGCGATTGGTGACTTAGTACGCGGTCCAATGCTTGCTCATAAAGCAATGGAAGAGGGCGTAATGGCTGTTGAACGTATTCATGGTCATGCAGCTCAAGTAAACTATGACACAATCATTTCTGTTATCTATACACACCCTGAAGCGGCGTGGGTTGGTTTAACTGAAGAGCAAGCTAAAGAAAAAGGTCATGAAGTAAAAACTGGTCAATTCGGTTTTGCTGTAAATGGTCGTGCTTTAGCTGCTGGTGAAGGTGCAGGTTTTGTTAAGTTTGTTGCTGATGCAAAAACTGACCGTTTATTAGGTATGCATGTGATTGGGCCTGCGGCATCTGATATCGTTCACCAAGGTATGATCGCACTTGAATTTGTATCTTCTGTTGAAGATCTTCAGTTGATGACTTTTGGTCACCCAACATTCTCTGAAGTTGTTCATGAAGCTGCACTTGCTGTAGATGGTCGTGCAATTCACGCGATTCAACGTAAGCGTAAATAAAATAAAGAGCGGTCCTCCGCTCTTTTTCACATTCGATGGTGTGATTAAAAAATCATCAAGTTGATAGACGTAGACAGCAATTTGCTTATACAACATGAGAATGTTGCGCAAATTGAAGACAACAAACAAAGTTAAGTAGGTAACTAAATGAACTTACATGAGTATCAAGCTAAAGCGTTATTGAAAGAATATGGTATGCCGGTACAAGAAGGTATCTTGGCAACCAATGCAGACGAAGCAGTTGCTGCATTTGAACAGCTTGGTGGTAAATTCGCTGTAATGAAGGCGCAAGTTCATGCTGGTGGTCGTGGTAAGGCTGGTGGCGTTAAAGTTGCAAAATCTAAAGAAGATGTTATCGAATTTGCAAACAATATCATTGGTACTCGTCTTGTAACGTATCAAACAGATGCAAATGGTCAACCAGTAAACAGCATCATTGTTGCTGAAGACGTATATCCAGTTGAGCGTGAGCTTTACTTGGGCGCGGTTGTAGACCGTTCTAGCCGTCGTATTACTTTCATGGCTTCTACAGAAGGTGGTGTAGAAATCGAGAAAGTTGCGGAAGAAACTCCAGAAAAAATTATCAAAGTTGAAGTTGATCCATTAGTTGGTTTACAACCATTCCAAGCACGTGAAGTTGCGTTTGCTTTAGGTTTGAAAGACAAACAAATCGGTCAATTCGTGAAAATCATGACAGCTGCTTATCAAGCATTTGTTGAAAATGATTTCGCTTTATTTGAAATTAACCCACTTTCAGTTCGTGAAAATGGCGAAATTTTATGTGTAGATGCGAAAGTAGGTATCGACTCTAACGCGCTTTACCGTTTACCTAAAGTTGCTGCTTTACGTGATAAATCTCAAGAGAATGAGCGTGAGTTAAAAGCATCTGAATTTGATCTTAACTATGTTGCTTTAGAAGGTAACATCGGTTGTATGGTTAACGGTGCTGGTCTTGCAATGGCAACTATGGACATCATTAAACTTTATGGTGGTCAGCCTGCAAACTTCCTTGACGTTGGTGGCGGCGCAACTAAAGAGCGTGTAATCGAAGCGTTCAAAATCATTCTTGCTGATACGTCTGTACAAGGTGTTTTAATCAACATCTTCGGTGGTATCGTGCGTTGTGACATGATTGCTGAAGCAATTATTGCAGCGGTTCAAGAAGTAAATGTAACTGTTCCAGTTGTTGTTCGTTTAGAAGGTAACAACGCTGAGTTAGGTGCGAAATTACTTGATGAATCTGGTTTGAAATTAATTTCTGCGAACGGTTTGTCTGATGCCGCAGAAAAAGTTGTAGCTGCAGTTAAAGCGTAAGGGGAGTATCAATCATGAGCGTATTAATTAATAAAGACACTAAAGTATTGGTACAAGGTTTTACTGGTAAAAACGGTACTTTCCACTCTGCACAAGCTTTAGACTACGGTACAAAAGTTGTTGGTGGTGTTACTCCAGGTAAAGGTGGTACAACTCACCTTGACTTACCAGTATTCAACACAATGAAAGAAGCTGTACGTGAAACAAATGCAGATGCATCTGTAATCTATGTACCAGCTCCATTCGTTTTAGACTCAATCGTTGAAGCGGTTGATTCAGGTGTTGGCCTAATCGTTGTGATCACTGAAGGTGTTCCAACAATCGACATGCTTAAAGCAAAACGTTATTTAGAAACTAACGGTAACGGTACTCGTTTAGTTGGTCCTAACTGCCCAGGCGTGATCACTCCGGGTGAATGTAAGATCGGTATTATGCCTGGTCACATCCACCAACCAGGCCGTATTGGTATCATCTCACGTTCAGGTACATTGACTTATGAAGCTGTTGCTCAAACAACTAAGCTTGGTTTAGGTCAGTCTACTTGTATCGGTATCGGTGGTGACCCAATCCCAGGTATGAACCAAATCGAAGCTCTTCAATTGTTCCAAGACGATCCAGATACTGATGCAATCATCATGATCGGTGAGATCGGTGGTACAGCGGAAGAAGAAGCTGCTGAATTCATCAAATCTAACGTGACTAAACCTGTAGTAGGTTACATCGCTGGTGTAACTGCACCTAAAGGTAAGCGTATGGGTCACGCTGGTGCGATCATTTCTGGTGGTCAAGGTACTGCTGAAGAGAAATTCGCTGCATTTGAAAAAGCAGGTATGGCTTACACTCGTAGCCCAGCTGAGCTTGGTTCAACTATGTTGCAAGTATTAAAAGAGAAAGGTTTAGCTTAATTGCTTCCTTGAATCTTTAAAAAATACCGCATCTGAAAAATGATGCGGTATTTTTTTGTATTATTGAAAAGTTAAATAAAATTGATATAAGGAATAATTTGGTTAAAAAAGACAAAAAAATACGCAATGATTGGGGTGATCACTGCGTAGAACAACGAATCTGTTAAAAACAGTTTCGGCTTAAGGAGAAATGTCGTGAGGTTCATATCAACCTACTCAAGTTATATTAGTGACGCATTCTTATTTGTTCATTAAGGTTCACGTTAATTAGTGTTACTTCACGTTAAAAGGGTAAAAGCGTGTGAATCATAATAAATATATAGAAATTCTAAAAAATTAAATTATTGAATTTAAATATAATTATAAAAAAAGCCCCGTAGGGCTTTTTTGATTTATATCTCTAATATAAAAATTAGAACTTAAATAAGCCTAAGCCATCTTTAACTTCGTCCAAAGTCTGCTGGGTAATGATTCGACATTTATCAGTACCTTGGCGTAAAACATCCATAATGTAGTCAGGATCTTTAGCAAGTTCTTCTCGACGTTCACGTATAGGTGTAATTAATTCTTTTAGTACACCTTCAAGACGTTTTTTAACTGTACCATCACCAAGACCACCACGGCGGTAGTGTGCTTTTAGCTCTTCAACTTCTTCTTTATTTGGATCAAATGCATCTAAATAAGTAAATACAATGTTTCCTTCAACTTGACCCGGATCTTCGATGCGAAGATGATTTGGATCGGTATACATCGCATTTACAGCTTTTTTGATGTCTTTGTCAGAAGCATTTAAAACAATGGTATTGCCTAATGACTTAGACATTTTCGCTTTACCATCAAAACCAGGTAAACGAGCCATATTAGAAAGCAAGGCTTTACATTCAGGTAAAAGGTCTTGACCAATTTGACGGTTTACACGACGCACGATTTCGTTAGTTTGCTCAATCATTGGAATTTGATCTTCGCCTACTGGTACTACAGTCGCTTTAAAAGCCGTAATATCAGCTGCCTGTGCTACAGGGTAGCAAAGGAAACCGGCAGGAATATCACGTTCAAAACCACGCATTTGAATTTCAGATTTGATGGTTGGGTTACGCTCCAAACGAGCTACAGTTACAAAGTTAAGATATAACATTGTAAGCTCATTCAGTGCAGGCAAGCATGACTGTACACAAATTGTGGTTTTAGTTGGATCAATGCCTACCGCTAAATAGTCTAGAGCAACTTCTAAAATGTTACGGCGTACTTTATCTGGGTTATCGGCATTGTCTGTTAACGCTTGTGCATCTGCTAATAAGAGATGTTGATGATGGCTATCCTGTAGACCTACACGAGAACGCAAAGAACCGACAAAATGCCCGAGGTGAAGTTGTCCGGTTGGGCGGTCGCCTGTCAAAATAATTGGACGCTGATCAACATTACTCATTATTTATTCCACTATGGTATTGGCTTAATCAGGGATAATAAGCCCTGCAATATAAAAGATTGGCATTATTGTACGGGAAATAAAATTTTTTCGTCAGCAATTGGGTAAACTTTTCTTAAAATAATATTGTGAATTTATTCAGTAAAATTACAAAAATTGAAAAAAATCATCTTACAATAGTTTAATAAATACAAACCTGGATAAGAAATGGCAAGTGGCTTACTTTTACTACTAGATGATATTGCAACAATTTTAGATGACGTCGCCTTAATGAGCAAAATGGCAGCAAAAAAAACTGCTGGTGTTTTAGGTGATGATTTGGCTTTAAATGCACAACAGGTTACAGGTGTCCGTGCTGATCGCGAATTACCGATTGTGTGGAAAGTTGCTAAAGGCTCCTTTGTTAATAAGCTCATTTTAGTTCCTCTAGCTTTATTAATCAGTGTGATTGCTCCTTGGTTGATTAATCCTTTATTAATGCTTGGCGGGCTATTCTTATGTTATGAGGGTGTTGAAAAAGTTCTTCATACCATTACACATAAAAAAGCCTCAACCTCAGAAGAAGCACAAAAAGAGTTTGATAGTGAAGAGTTAGACTTGGCAACTTTTGAAAAAGATAAAGTGAAAGGAGCTATTCGTACAGACTTTATTTTGTCAGCTGAAATTGTGGTTATTTCTTTAGGTACTGTGGCAACTGCAACTTTAATGACTAAAGTTAGTGTCCTCAGCATTATTGCAGTTGTGATGACGATCGGCGTTTATGGTTTGGTCGGCATGATTGTTAAGATTGATGACTTGGGTCTATATTTAACAAAACAGGCTGCTTCTTTTAAACAAACTATTGGTCGAGGGCTGCTTGCATTTGCGCCACTTTTAATGAAGTTATTGTCTATCGTCGGCACTATTGCGATGTTTTTGGTAGGTGGAGGGATTATTAATCATACGATTCCTTTACTCCATCATGTCACTGAAAATACAGTTGACCATGTGGAAACTATACCTGCTGTAGGCAACATCATTGGTGCTTTAACCCCAACGCTTATTAACTTTGCAATAGGAATTGTTGCTGGTGCAATAGTATTGCTTGTTGTTAGCTTGATACAAAAAATGTGGCCAAAAGCTTCTAGTTAATCAGGCCATCTACAAAGAAGAGGGAAATTATGCGTTGGAGAGATCGTCGAGTCAGTACCAATGTTGAAGACCGTCGAGGCGGAGGCGGTGTTAGGGCAGGTGGTATTAGTATTATTGGTTTGGTTGTGGCATTTGTTGCATGGAAATTTTTTGGCGTTGACCCCCAACAAGCATATCAGGCAACGCAGCAGGTTACTGCTTCGCAACAATCAAATGCAACTGCACCCGAAAGTTTAACAGCCGAGCAAAAGGAAGCTTCTGATTTTGTTGGAACAGTATTAGCCGATACAGAGGATACGTGGACACCTATTTTTAAACAGTTAGGTAAAACTTATACGCCACCAAAATTAGTCTTGTTTAGTGGGATGATTCAGTCAGGCTGTGGTACAGCTCAGTCTGCAATGGGGCCCTTTTATTGCCCAGCAGATCAGAAGGTTTATATCGATACAGAATTCTTCAAAGATATGCGTGAGCAGATGGGAATATCTGGCGAACAAAATCAGACAGAATTATCGAGACAAGATCAGGCAGGGGACTTTGCCCAAGCTTATGTGGTTGCCCATGAAGTAGGACATCATGTTCAAACTTTGCTTGGTATCTCATCTCAAGTACAACAGGCTCGTGCACAAGTCAGTCAAAGAGAAGGTAATCAGTTATCTGTACGTCAAGAATTACAAGCTGACTGTTTAGCGGGTATCTGGGCCAATCATAATCAACAGCGTACTCAGTTTTTAGAGCAGGGGGACGTTGAGGAGGCAATGGATGCCGCGCAAAAAATTGGAGATGACTACTTACAAAAACGAGCAACAGGACAAGTCGTTCCGGATAGCTTTACTCATGGTAGTAGTGAACAGCGAATGCACTGGTTCCAAGTCGGTTTAAAAACCGGTGATATTAGCCAATGCGATACTTTTAATAATTCTATCTAAATCTATAAATAAGATGAGTTTACAAGGTGTTTAAGTAGGCTCATCTTTTTAATCATCCCTCCAACATAATTAATGTTAAGAAATTTAACTAATTGATAGAATGATTAACGTAATTCGTTAAACTTGTATTCCAACTTTTTAATTGCTTGGGCACACATGAGGTGCCTATTTTCTCGTTCTGTTCAGTTCTGCTGTCTAGATTTTTTATTTGGTCATTGACCCAGAAGAAGGGTATTCATGGGTAATTTTTTCTTATTACAAGCATTTACGGTTGTATTTGCCTTATCAATTGCGACCACCATATTTAATAAGCGTATTTTGGGCTTTCCTCAGGCTATCGGCGTACCTCTTGTTTCTGCGATTTTTGTCTTCATTTTGCAATGGGGAGCCAGTCTTTTAAATGGTAATCAATTCATTACTATCAATATTCATAATATTGAGGAAGCAGTACGGCACATCGATTTCTATGATTTTTTAATTAATGGTGTTATTTGCTTTATTCTGACGTCTTCAGCACTTAAATTTAAAATTTCAGATCTAAGAAGCTATTGGAAACAGATTAGTATCTT
This sequence comes from Acinetobacter sp. FDAARGOS_494, assembly GCF_003812225.1. Taxonomy (NCBI): domain Bacteria; kingdom Pseudomonadati; phylum Pseudomonadota; class Gammaproteobacteria; order Moraxellales; family Moraxellaceae; genus Acinetobacter; species Acinetobacter sp. FDAARGOS_494. The sequence continues at coordinate 883,366 of NZ_CP033866.1, read as the reverse complement.
AGCCACTATTGCCTTGGTAATCTGCGCTGTATTGTTTGGTAGCTTACTTTACGGTTTCCAATTGTTAGTTGGACATCATGTACCAATTTTGGTTCTTCTATTATTAGGTGCAGCATTGGGTGCAACAGACCCGATCGGTATTAAAGGTGTTTTAAGTTCAATTCGTGCTCCTCATCATCTCATTGTTAAATTAGAAGGAGAATCTTTATTTAACGATGCGATGTGTATTGCCTTATTTATGACATTACTGAATGTTTTACAGGGTGAACATTTTTCATTGGTTGCGACATTAGAAGCTTTGCTTTATGAAATTGTGGTAGCTGTTGGTATTGGGTGGGCATTTGGGATAGGTACCTTACGCTTATTGCGTGGTAAACACGAAATGGAATCCCTGATTTTAACAACTGCATTACTTGCAAGTGGAGCATATTTGGTGGCTCTATTTGCCCATGCATCTGCACCGATTGCCTGCGTCATTGGTGGTTTAATCGTCGGTAATAAATGGAAAGAAATTCGTGAAGAGCGTGAGATCAGAGAGGTTAACCATTTTTGGCATACGGTAGAAGGAATTATCAATTCATTCTTATTTACTTTAATTGGCCTTGAGTTATTTATTCTTGACTTAAACTTTAGCCTGATTTTAGGTGGAATAGTTGCTTTCTTTATTCTGCATATTTCTCGTTTTGCAGCAAACTTTATGTCTTTTGCTTTCTTCCCAACAATGCGTAAGACCAAAAGTTACAATGGTAGTTTAACTATTTTATCTTGGGGGGGTGTTCGAGGAGGGATTTCACTCGCTTTAATTTTGGCGGTCGCGAATATTCCGGCGCTGAGTCCTTATAGTAGTATTCTGATTGGATATACCTTTATTAGTGTATTGTTATCTGGTGTAGTATGTGGACTTGGCCTTCCTGCGGTAATGAATGCGTTTTATTACAATCCTAATGAAGAAACGGAAGGGCTTAAAGGCTTTTATCAAAAGCTATGCCATAAAATGAATCGCCGTGGCTTTCAATATATAGTTGGAGAAGATGCATTAGGAAGAGAAACAATTACTATCTTTAACCCAGATGTTATTGTTGATCAAAAAACAGAAGACGGGATTGCAACCATGCATGATCCAAATAAGTTACAAGAAGTAAAACGTTTCGAAAGTCCAGATAATTTCTAAAAGTAAATAAAAAAATAATTTTTATTTGAATATAAAAATGAGGCTTTAGTGTAATAGTAAAATATTATCTAAGGCCATTTTTTTTCTATATATATCATTATTAATATATTTTATTTTATTGAGATATTAAAACTTGTTATATAAAAATTTAAATTAAAATAATTTTCAATGAATGTTCAATAATAAGAAACTAATTTTGTTTTATATATAAAACAGTTAATAAGCTTGTTGAATAAATTATAAGTAGAAAAATCAGATTTTTATTTATATAAAATTTGTATTAATTAATTTTTTTTCTTTGAGTACTTTAGTATTTGTTTTTTTTATTTTAAAGTGTTTAATGTAAAAATGATCACATTACTTAATGTTTTTAAGTTGTAGGTCAAAAACTCGAAAACATTAAGTAAAAAGAATTATACATAAAATCATTTAAATCAATAATATAAAAGGAATATAGATATGCCTGAGATACAAATTATTGCCAAGGATAATCATAAAACCTTGGTAACCACAGAGGGAACTTCTGCAAAACTTTCAGAAGCGTCAGTTGTGTTGGTGAAAGTGGCTGCCAGCGATGTATTGGTAGTAAATAGGGAGGGTACCAATGCAGTCATACGTCTGAAAAATGGCGAGACTATTGTTATTGAAGGCTTCTTTAGTGGAACAGCTGAGCCTAAAGATAATAGTCTGGTTTTCCAAGATGAAAATGGACAGTTGATTTGGGCAAAATTCAAAGATGCTGAAAATGATGCAGATGCTGATAGTGATGCGGACGCAGATGCTGACAGTGACGTCGAACCACAAGCACTTTTAGGTGAAGATTTACCAGCAGCTCTACCAGCAGAAGCTCCACAAGAGTTGGTATCTGATGTTATTTACCAGCCTATTTCTTCAATTGAACCTCTACTTTATCATGATGCAGGCGTGAACCCATGGTTATGGGCTGCTATTCCACTAGTTGCAGGCGGTATTATCGCTGCAGCATCAAATCATGATAGTGATGATGATTCTTCAGCACCTGTTGATACCACTCCACCAAGTACCGATGGCGTAACTTTCTCGGTTGACCCTGTTACTTCTGATAATGTGATTAATGCATCAGAAGCATCCGGTAATGTCACTATTACAGGTGTTTTGAAAAACATTCCAGCAGATGCGGCCAACACGGCCGTTACAGTTGTTATTAATGGGGTAACTTATAATGCGACTGTAGATAAAGCAGCAGGTACATGGACAGTAAGTGTACCGGGCAGTGGCTTAGTTGCGGATGCAGATAAGACGATTGATGCCAAAGTAACGTTTACAGATGCAGCAGGTAACAGCAGCAGTGTTAACGATACACAAACTTATACACTTGATACCACTGCACCAAATACACCAGTGATTGACCCAGTTAACGGGACAGACCCGATTACAGGTACAGCAGAACCTGGTTCAACAGTGACTGTGACTTATCCGGACGGTAGTACGAAAACTGTTGTTGCAGGACCAGATGGTACTTGGACTGTGCCAAACCCAGGTTTGAATGATGGCGATGAAGTTACAGCTGTAGCAACGGACCCTGCTGGCAATACATCAGGACCAGGAACAGCTATTGTTGATGCAGTTGGTCCAAATACGGATGGTGTTAATTTTGCTGTTGATTCGGTAACAGCTGATAATGTGATTAATGCATCAGAAGCGGCTGGCAATGTCACGATTACAGGTATATTGAAAAACGTTCCTTCAGATGCGGCTGCTACAGCCGTTACAATTGTTATTAATGGGGTAACTTATACTGCAACTGTAGACAGTGCAGCAGGTACATGGACAGTAAGTGTACCAGGTAGCGGTTTGGTTGCTGATACTGATAAAACGATTGATGCTAAAGTAACCTTCACTGATGCAGCAGGTAATAGCAGCACAGTTAACGATACACAAACTTATACACTGGATACAGCTGCTCCTTCAGCGCCAGTAATTGACCCTGTTAACGGGACAGACCCGATTACAGGTACTGCAGAACCTGGTTCAACCGTAACAGTAACCTATCCTAATGGTGACACAGCAACAGTTGTAGCAGGACCTGATGGCAGCTGGTCAGTACCAAACCCAGGTTTAAATGATGGTGACGAAGTTGAGGCAATTGCTACAGATCCAGCAGGCAACCCATCTTTACCAGGTACAGCTATTGTTGATGCAGTTGGTCCAAATACCGATGGCGTTAACTTCACGGTTGATTCAGTAACAGCTGACAATGTGATTAATGCATCAGAAGCGTCAGGCAACGTTACTGTTACAGGCGTATTGAAAAATGTTCCGGCAGATGCAGCAAATACAGTGGTCACTGTTGTGATCAATGGCCAGACGTATACTGCAACTGTAGATAGCACAGCGGGCACATGGACAGTAAGCGTACCAGGTAGTGACTTGACTGCGGATGCAGATAAGACAATTGATGCCAAAGTAACGTTTACAGATGCAGCAGGTAATAGCAGCAGTGTTAACGATACACAAACTTATACACTTGATACCACTGCACCTGATGCACCAGTAATTAACCCGGTTAACGGGACAGATCCAATTACAGGTACTGCAGAGCCTGGTTCAACCGTAACAGTAACCTATCCTAATGGTGACACAGCAACAGTTGTAGCAGGACCTGATGGCAGCTGGTCAGTACCAAACCCAGGTTTAAATGATGGTGACGAAGTTGAGGCAATTGCTACAGATCCAGCAGGCAACCCATCTTTACCAGGTACAGCTATTGTTGATGCAGTTGGTCCAAATACCGATGGCGTTAACTTCACGGTTGATTCAGTAACAGCTGACAATGTGATTAATGCATCAGAAGCGTCAGGCAACGTTACTGTTACAGGCGTATTGAAAAACGTTCCGGCAGATGCAGCAAATACAGTGGTCACTGTTGTAATCAATGGTCAGACGTATACTGCAACTGTAGACAGTGCAGCAGGTACATGGACAGTAAGTGTACCAGGTAGCGGTTTGGTTGCTGATACTGATAAAACGATTGATGCCAAAGTAACGTTTACAGATGCGGCAGGTAATAGCAGCAGTGTTAACGATACACAAACATATACAGTTGATACCACTGCACCTGATGCACCAGTAATTAACCCGGTTAACGGGACAGACCCGATTACAGGTACAGCAGAGCCTGGTTCAACCGTGACTGTGACTTACCCTGATGGCACCACTGCAACAGTGGTAGCAGGCACAGATGGTAGCTGGTCAGTACCAAACCCGGGTAACCTGGTGGATGGCGATACAGTGACTGCAACAGCAACTGACCCTGCAGGCAACACTTCATTGCCAGGTACAGGCACAGTTTCAGCAGACATCACAGCACCTGTGGTTGCGCTGGATGACGTGTTGACGAATGACAGCACACCAGCACTTACTGGTACAGTGAACGATCCGACAGCCACTGTAGTTGTCAATGTGGATGGTGTTGACTATCCGGCAGTGAACAATGGTGACGGCACCTGGACGCTTGCAGACAATACACTTCCAACACTCGCAGACGGTCCACACACCATTACCGTGACTGCAACAGATGCAGCAGGTAACGTAGGTAACGATACTGCAGTGGTGACCATTGATACGGTTGCACCAAATGCACCGGTGCTTGATCCGATCAATGCAACAGACCCAGTGAGCGGTCAGGCAGAGCCTGGTTCAACCGTGACTGTGACTTATCCTGATGGCACAACTGCAACAGTGGTAGCAGGCACAGATGGTAGCTGGTCAGTACCAAACCCAGGTAACCTGGTGGATGGCGATACAGTGACTGCAACAGCAACTGACCCTGCAGGCAACACTTCATTGCCAGGTACAGGCACAGTTTCAGCAGACATCACAGCACCTGTGGTTGCGCTAGATGATGTGTTGACGAATGACAGCACACCAGCACTCACCGGTACAGTGAACGATCCGACAGCCACTGTAGTTGTCAATGTGGATGGCGTTGACTATCCGGCAGTGAACAATGGCGACGGCACCTGGACGCTTGCAGACAATACACTTCCAGTGTTGGCAGATGGTCCGCATACGGTAAGTGTGACTGCAACAGATGCAGCAGGTAACGTAGGTAACGATACTGCAGTGGTGACCATTGATACGGTTGCACCAAATGCACCGGTGCTTGATCCGATCAATGCAACAGACCCAGTGAGCGGTCAGGCAGAGCCTGGTTCAACCGTGACTGTGACTTATCCTGATGGCACCACTGCAACAGTGGTGGCAGGCACAGATGGTAGCTGGTCAGTACCAAACCCAGGTAACCTGGTGGATGGCGATACGGTTACTGCAACAGCGACTGACCCTGCAGGCAACACTTCATTGCCAGGTACAGGCACAGTTTCAGCAGACATCACAGCACCTGTGGTTGCGCTGGATGATGTGTTGACGAATGACAGCACACCAGCACTTACTGGTACAGTGAACGATCCGACAGCAACTGTAGTTGTCAATGTGGATGGCGTTGACTATCCGGCAGTGAACAATGGCGACGGCACCTGGACGCTTGCAGACAATACACTTCCAACACTCGCAGACGGTCCACACACCATTACCGTGACTGCAACAGATGCAGCAGGTAACGTAGGTAACGATACTGCAGTGGTGACCATTGATACGGTTGCACCAAATGCACCGGTGCTTGATCCGATCAATGCAACAGACCCAGTGAGCGGTCAGGCAGAGCCTGGTTCAACCGTGACGGTGACTTATCCTGATGGCACCACTGCAACAGTGGTAGCAGGCACAGATGGTAGCTGGTCAGTACCAAACCCAGGTAACCTGGTGGATGGCGATACAGTGACTGCAACAGCGACTGACCCTGCAGGCAACACTTCATTGCCAGGTACAGGCACAGTTTCAGCAGACATCACAGCACCTGTGGTTGCGCTAGATGATGTGTTGACGAATGACAGCACACCAGCACTTACTGGTACAGTGAACGACCCGACAGCCACTGTAGTTGTCAATGTGGATGGCGTTGACTATCCGGCAGTGAACAATGGTGACGGCACCTGGACGCTTGCAGACAATACACTGCCTGCATTAACAGACGGTCCACACACCATTACCGTGACTGCAACAGATGCAGCAGGTAACGTAGGTAACGATACTGCAGTGGTGACCATTGATACGGTTGCACCAAATGCACCGGTGCTTGATCCGATCAATGCAACAGACCCAGTGAGCGGTCAGGCAGAGCCTGGTTCAACCGTGACTGTGACTTATCCTGATGGCACCACTGCAACAGTGGTAGCAGGCACAGATGGTAGCTGGTCAGTACCAAACCCAGGTAACCTGGTGGATGGCGATACAGTGACTGCAACAGCAACTGACCCTGCAGGCAACACTTCATTGCCAGGTACAGGCACAGTTTCAGCAGACATCACAGCACCTGTGGTTGCGCTGGATGACGTGTTGACGAATGACAGCACACCAGCACTTACTGGTACAGTGAACGATCCGACAGCAACAGTAGTTGTCAATGTGGATGGCGTTGACTATCCGGCAGTGAACAATGGTGACGGCACCTGGACGCTTGCAGACAATACACTGCCTGCATTAACAGACGGTCCACACACCATTACCGTGACTGCAACAGATGCAGCAGGTAACGTAGGTAACGATACTGCAGTGGTGACCATTGATACGGTTGCACCAAATGCACCGGTGCTTGATCCGATCAATGCAACAGACCCAGTGAGCGGTCAGGCAGAGCCTGGTTCAACCGTGACTGTGACTTATCCTGATGGCACCACTGCAACAGTGGTAGCAGGCACAGATGGCAGCTGGTCAGTACCAAACCCAGGTAACCTGGTGGATGGCGATACAGTGACTGCAACAGCAACTGACCCTGCAGGCAACACTTCATTGCCAGGTACAGGCACAGTTTCAGCAGACATCACAGCACCTGTAGTTGCGCTGGATGACGTGTTGACGAATGACAGCACACCAGCACTTACTGGTACAGTGAACGACCCGACAGCCACTGTAGTTGTCAATGTGGATGGCGTTGACTATCCGGCAGTGAACAATGGTGACGGCACCTGGACGCTTGCAGACAATACACTTCCTGCGTTAACTGATGGTCCACACACCATTACCGTGACTGCAACAGATGCAGCAGGTAACGTAGGTAACGATACTGCAGTGGTGACCATTGATACGGTTGCACCAAATGCACCGGTGCTTGATCCGATCAATGCAACAGACCCAGTGAGCGGTCAGGCAGAGCCTGGTTCAACCGTGACGGTGACTTATCCTGATGGCACAACTGCAACAGTGGTAGCAGGCACAGATGGCAGCTGGTCAGTACCAAACCCGGGTAACCTGGTGGATGGCGATACAGTGACTGCAACAGCAACTGACCCTGCAGGCAACACTTCATTGCCAGGTACAGGCACAGTTTCAGCAGACATCACAGCACCTGTAGTTGCGCTGGATGACGTGTTGACGAATGACAGCACACCAGCACTTACTGGTACAGTGAACGATCCGACAGCCACTGTAGTTGTCAATGTGGATGGCGTTGACTATCCGGCAGTGAACAATGGTGACGGCACCTGGACGCTTGCAGACAATACACTTCCAACACTCGCAGACGGTCCACACACCATTACCGTGACTGCAACAGATGCAGCAGGTAACGTAGGTAACGATACTGCAGTGGTGACCATTGATACGGTTGCACCAAATGCACCGGTGCTTGATCCGATCAATGCAACAGACCCAGTGAGCGGTCAGGCAGAGCCTGGTTCAACCGTGACTGTGACTTATCCTGATGGCACAACTGCAACAGTGGTAGCAGGCACAGATGGCAGCTGGTCAGTACCAAACCCAGGTAACCTGGTGGATGGCGATACAGTGACTGCAACAGCGACTGACCCTGCAGGCAACACTTCATTGCCAGGTACAGGCACAGTTTCAGCAGACATCACAGCACCTGTGGTTGCGCTGGATGACGTGTTGACGAATGACAGCACACCAGCACTTACTGGTACAGTGAACGACCCGACAGCAACTGTAGTTGTCAATGTGGATGGCGTTGACTATCCGGCAGTGAACAATGGTGACGGCACCTGGACGCTTGCAGACAATACACTTCCAACACTCGCAGACGGTCCACACACCATTACCGTGACTGCAACAGATGCAGCAGGTAACGTAGGTAACGATACTGCAGTGGTGACCATTGATACGGTTGCACCAAATGCACCGGTGCTTGATCCGATCAATGCAACAGACCCAGTGAGCGGTCAGGCAGAGCCTGGTTCAACCGTGACTGTGACTTATCCTGATGGCACAACTGCAACAGTGGTAGCAGGCACAGATGGCAGCTGGTCAGTACCAAACCCAGGTAACCTGGTGGATGGCGATACAGTGACTGCAACAGCAACTGACCCTGCAGGCAACACTTCATTGCCAGGTACAGGCACAGTTTCAGCAGACATCACAGCACCTGTGGTTGCGCTGGATGACGTGTTGACGAATGACAGCACACCAGCACTTACTGGTACAGTGAACGACCCGACAGCAACTGTAGTTGTCAATGTGGATGGCGTTGACTATCCGGCAGTGAACAATGGTGACGGCACCTGGACGCTTGCAGACAATACACTTCCAACACTCGCAGACGGTCCACATACCATTACCGTGACTGCAACAGATGCAGCAGGTAACGTAGGTAACGATACTGCAGTGGTGACCATTGATACGGTTGCACCAAATGCACCGGTGCTTGATCCGATCAATGCAACAGACCCAGTGAGCGGTCAGGCAGAGCCTGGTTCAACCGTGACTATGACTTATCCTGATGGCACAACTGCAACAGTGGTAGCAGGCACAGATGGCAGCTGGTCAGTACCAAACCCAGGTAACCTGGTGGATGGCGATACAGTGACTGCAACAGCAACTGACCCTGCAGGCAACACTTCATTGCCAGGTACAGGCACAGTTTCAGCAGACATCACAGCACCTGTGGTTGCGCTGGATGACGTGTTGACGAATGACAGCACACCAGCACTTACTGGTACAGTGAACGATCCGACAGCCACTGTAGTTGTCAATGTGGATGGCGTTGACTATCCGGCAGTGAACAATGGTGACGGCACCTGGACGCTTGCAGACAATACACTTCCAACACTCGCAGACGGTCCACACACCATTACCGTGACTGCAACAGATGCAGCAGGTAACGTAGGTAACGATACTGCAGTGGTGACCATTGATACGGTTGCACCAAATGCACCGGTGCTTGATCCGATCAATGCAACAGACCCAGTGAGCGGTCAGGCAGAGCCTGGTTCAACCGTGACTGTGACTTATCCTGATGGCACCACTGCAACAGTGGTAGCAGGACCGGATGGTAGCTGGTCAGTACCAAACCCAGGTAACCTGGTGGATGGCGATACAGTGACTGCAACAGCGACTGACCCTGCAGGCAACACTTCATTGCCAGGTACAGGCACAGTTTCAGCAGACATCACAGCACCTGTGGTTGCGCTGGATGATGTGTTGACGAATGACAGCACACCAGCACTTACTGGTACAGTGAACGACCCGACAGCAACTGTAGTTGTCAATGTGGATGGCGTTGACTATCCGGCAGTGAACAATGGTGACGGCACCTGGACGCTTGCAGACAATACACTTCCTGCGTTAACTGATGGTCCACACACCATTACCGTGACTGCAACAGATGCAGCAGGTAACGTAGGTAACGATACTGCAGTGGTGACCATTGATACGGTTGCACCAAATGCACCAGTACTTGATCCGATCAATGCAACAGACCCAGTGAGCGGTCAGGCAGAGCCTGGTTCAACCGTGACTGTGACTTATCCTGATGGCACCACTGCAACAGTGGTAGCAGGCACAGATGGTAGCTGGTCAGTACCAAACCCAGGTAACCTGGTGGATGGCGATACAGTGACTGCAACAGCAACTGACCCTGCAGGCAACACTTCATTGCCAGGTACAGGCACAGTTTCAGCAGACATCACAGCACCTGTGGTTGCGCTGGATGACGTGTTGACGAATGACAGCACACCAGCACTTACTGGTACAGTGAACGATCCGACAGCAACAGTAGTTGTCAATGTGGATGGCGTTGACTATCCGGCAGTGAACAATGGTGACGGCACCTGGACGCTTGCAGACAATACACTGCCTGCATTAACAGACGGTCCACACACCATTACCGTGACTGCAACAGATGCAGCAGGTAACGTAGGTAACGATACTGCAGTGGTGACCATTGATACGGTTGCACCAAATGCACCGGTGCTTGATCCGATCAATGCAACAGACCCAGTGAGCGGTCAGGCAGAGCCTGGTTCAACCGTGACTGTGACTTATCCTGATGGCACCACTGCAACAGTGGTAGCAGGCACAGATGGCAGCTGGTCAGTACCAAACCCAGGTAACCTGGTGGATGGCGATACAGTGACTGCAACAGCAACTGACCCTGCAGGCAACACTTCATTGCCAGGTACAGGCACAGTTTCAGCAGACATCACAGCACCTGTGGTTGCGCTGGATGACGTGTTGACGAATGACAGCACACCAGCACTTACTGGTACAGTGAACGACCCGACAGCCACTGTAGTTGTCAATGTGGATGGCGTTGACTATCCGGCAGTGAACAATGGTGACGGCACCTGGACGCTTGCAGACAATACACTTCCTGCGTTAACTGATGGTCCACACACCATTACCGTGACTGCAACAGATGCAGCAGGTAACGTAGGTAACGATACTGCAGTGGTGACCATTGATACGGTTGCACCAAATGCACCGGTGCTTGATCCGATCAATGCAACAGACCCAGTGAGCGGTCAGGCAGAGCCTGGTTCAACCGTGACTGTGACTTATCCTGATGGCACAACTGCAACAGTGGTAGCAGGCACAGATGGCAGCTGGTCAGTACCAAACCCGGGTAACCTGGTGGATGGCGATACAGTGACTGCAACAGCAACTGACCCTGCAGGCAACACTTCATTGCCAGGTACAGGCACAGTTTCAGCAGACATCACAGCACCTGTAGTTGCGCTGGATGACGTGTTGACGAATGACAGCACACCAGCACTTACTGGTACAGTGAACGATCCGACAGCCACTGTAGTTGTCAATGTGGATGGCGTTGACTATCCGGCAGTGAACAATGGTGACGGCACCTGGACGCTTGCAGACAATACACTTCCAACACTCGCAGACGGTCCACACACCATTACCGTGACTGCAACAGATGCAGCAGGTAACGTAGGTAACGATACTGCAGTGGTGACCATTGATACGGTTGCACCAAATGCACCGGTGCTTGATCCGATCAATGCAACAGACCCAGTGAGCGGTCAGGCAGAGCCTGGTTCAACCGTGACTGTGACTTATCCTGATGGCACAACTGCAACAGTGGTAGCAGGCACAGATGGCAGCTGGTCAGTACCAAACCCAGGTAACCTGGTGGATGGCGATACAGTGACTGCAACAGCGACTGACCCTGCAGGCAACACTTCATTGCCAGGTACAGGCACAGTTTCAGCAGACATCACAGCACCTGTGGTTGCGCTGGATGACGTGTTGACGAATGACAGCACACCAGCACTTACTGGTACAGTGAACGACCCGACAGCAACTGTAGTTGTCAATGTGGATGGCGTTGACTATCCGGCAGTGAACAATGGTGACGGCACCTGGACGCTTGCAGACAATACACTTCCAACACTCGCAGACGGTCCACACACCATTACCGTGACTGCAACAGATGCAGCAGGTAACGTAGGTAACGATACTGCAGTGGTGACCATTGATACGGTTGCACCAAATGCACCGGTGCTTGATCCGATCAATGCAACAGACCCAGTGAGCGGTCAGGCAGAGCCTGGTTCAACCGTGACTGTGACTTATCCTGATGGCACAACTGCAACAGTGGTAGCAGGCACAGATGGCAGCTGGTCAGTACCAAACCCAGGTAACCTGGTGGATGGCGATACAGTGACTGCAACAGCAACTGACCCTGCAGGCAACACTTCATTGCCAGGTACAGGCACAGTTTCAGCAGACATCACAGCACCTGTGGTTGCGCTGGATGACGTGTTGACGAATGACAGCACACCAGCACTTACTGGTACAGTGAACGACCCGACAGCCACTGTAGTTGTCAATGTGGATGGCGTTGACTATCCGGCAGTGAACAATGGTGACGGCACCTGGACGCTTGCAGACAATACACTTCCAACACTCGCAGACGGTCCACATACCATTACCGTGACTGCAACAGATGCAGCAGGTAACGTAGGTAACGATACTGCAGTGGTGACCATTGATACGGTTGCACCAAATGCACCGGTGCTTGATCCGATCAATGCAACAGACCCAGTGAGCGGTCAGGCAGAGCCTGGTTCAACCGTGACTGTGACTTATCCTGATGGCACAACTGCAACAGTGGTAGCAGGCACAGATGGCAGCTGGTCAGTACCAAACCCAGGTAACCTGGTGGATGGCGATACAGTGACTGCAACAGCAACTGACCCTGCAGGCAACACTTCATTGCCAGGTACAGGCACAGTTTCAGCAGACATCACAGCACCTGTGGTTGCGCTGGATGACGTGTTGACGAATGACAGCACACCAGCACTTACTGGTACAGTGAACGATCCGACAGCCACTGTAGTTGTCAATGTGGATGGCGTTGACTATCCGGCAGTGAACAATGGTGACGGCACCTGGACGCTTGCAGACAATACACTTCCTGCGTTAACTGATGGTCCACACACCATTACCGTGACTGCAACAGATGCAGCAGGTAACGTAGGTAACGATACTGCAGTGGTGACCATTGATACGGTTGCACCAAATGCACCGGTGCTTGATCCGATCAATGCAACAGACCCAGTGAGCGGTCAGGCAGAGCCTGGTTCAACCGTGACTGTGACTTATCCTGATGGCACCACTGCAACAGTGGTAGCAGGACCGGATGGTAGCTGGTCAGTACCAAACCCAGGTAACCTGGTGGATGGCGATACAGTGACTGCAACAGCGACTGACCCTGCAGGCAACACTTCATTGCCAGGTACAGGCACAGTTTCAGCAGACATCACAGCACCTGTGGTTGCGCTGGATGATGTGTTGACGAATGACAGCACACCAGCACTTACTGGTACAGTGAACGACCCGACAGCAACTGTAGTTGTCAATGTGGATGGCGTTGACTATCCGGCAGTGAACAATGGTGACGGCACCTGGACGCTTGCAGACAATACACTTCCAACACTCGCAGACGGTCCACACACCATTACCGTGACTGCAACAGATGCAGCAGGTAACGTAGGTAACGATACTGCAGTGGTGACCATTGATACTAGTTTGCCAGTTGTATCTTTAGATGATTTAACTACTAATGACACGACTCCTGCTTTAACAGGAGCTATTGATGATCCAACAGCAACCGTTGTTGTAAATGTTGATGGTATCGATTATCCAGCGACTAACAATGGTGATGGTACTTGGACGCTCGCAGATAATACTTTGCCTGCATTAATAGATGGTCCACATACAGTGGCTGTAACTGCAACTGATCCAGCTGGTAATACGGCTACAGATACAGCTACGCTTACTATTGATACAGTCCCTGCAGACCTGATCGGTGCGATCACGATTCCTGAAGACCTAAATGGCGACGGTATCTTGAATGCAGACGAGTTAGGCACAGATGGCAGCTTCAATGCACAAGTGGCGTTGGGACCGGATGCGCTTGACGGCACAGTGGTGAATGTCAATGGTGTGAACTACACCGTGACTGCAGCTGACCTTGCAAACGGCTATATCACAGCAGCGATTCCTGTGACAGGCGAAGGCCCTGTAGCGATCCATGCAGAAGCAGTGGATGCACAAGGTAACGTAGATGTTGCAGATGCAGACGTGACAGTAACGGTTGATACAGTTCCTGCAGACCTGATCGGTGCGATCACGATTCCTGAAGACCTAAATGGCGACGGTATCTTGAATGCAGACGAGTTAGGCACAGATGGCAGCTTCAATGCACAAGTGGCGTTGGGACCGGATGCGCTTGACGGCACAGTGGTGAATGTCAATGGTGTGAACTACACCGTGACTGCAGCTGACCTTGCAAACGGCTATATCACAGCAGCGATTCCTGTGACAGGCGAAGGCCCTGTAGCGATCCATGCAGAAGCAGTGGATGCACAAGGTAACGTAGATGTTGCAGATGCAGACGTGACAGTAACGGTTGATACAGTTCCTGCAGACCTGATCGGTGCGATCACGATTCCTGAAGACCTAAATGGCGACGGTATCTTGAATGCAGACGAGTTAGGCACAGACGGCAGCTTCAATGCACAAGTGGCGTTGGGACCAGATGCGCTTGACGGCACAGTGGTGAATGTTAACGGTACTAACTACACCGTGACAGCAGCTGACCTTGCAAACGGCTATATCACAGCAGCGATTCCTGTGACAGGCGAAGGCCCTGTAGCGATCCATGCAGAAGCAGTGGATGCACAAGGTAACGTAGATGTTGCAGATGCAGACGTGACAGTAACGGTTGATACAGTCCCTGCAGACCTGATCGGTGCGATCACGATTCCTGAAGACCTAAATGGCGACGGTATCTTGAATGCAGACGAGTTAGGCACAGACGGCAGCTTCAATGCACAAGTGGCGTTGGGACCAGATGCGCTTGACGGCACAGTGGTGAATGTCAATGGTGTGAACTACACCGTGACTGCAGCTGACCTTGCAAACGGCTATATCACAGCAGCGATTCCTGTGACAGGCGAAGGCCCTGTAGCGATCCATGCAGAAGCAGTGGATGCACAAGGTAACGTAGATGTTGCAGATGCAGACGTGACAGTAACGGTTGATACAGTCCCTGCAGACCTGATCGGTGCGATCACGATTCCTGAAGACCTAAATGGCGACGGTATCTTGAATGCAGACGAGTTAGGTACAGATGGCAGCTTCAATGCACAAGTGGCATTAGGACCGGATGCAGTTGATGGCACAGTGGTGAATGTTAACGGTACTAACTACACCGTGACAGCAGCTGACCTTGCAAACGGCTATATCACAGCAGCGATTCCTGTGACAGGCGAAGGCCCTGTAGCGATCCATGCAGAAGCAGTGGATGCACAAGGTAACGTTGATGTTGCAGATGCAGACGTGACAGTAACGGTTGATACAGTCCCTGCAGACCTGATCGGTGCGATCACGATTCCTGAAGACCTAAATGGCGATGGTATCTTGAATGCAGACGAGCTAGGCACAGACGGCAGCTTCAATGCACAAGTGGCGTTGGGACCGGATGCGCTTGACGGCACAGTGGTGAATGTCAATGGTGTGAACTACACCGTGACTGCAGCTGACCTTGCAAACGGCTATATCACAGCAGCGATTCCTGTGACAGGCGAAGGCCCTGTAGCGATCCATGCAGAAGCAGTGGATGCACAAGGTAACGTAGATGTTGCAGATGCAGACGTGACAGTAACGGTTGATACAGTCCCTGCAGACCTGATCGGTGCGATCACGATTCCTGAAGACCTAAATGGCGACGGTATCTTGAATGCAGACGAGTTAGGTACAGATGGCAGCTTCAATGCACAAGTGGCATTAGGACCGGATGCAGTTGATGGCACAGTGGTGAATGTTAACGGTACTAACTACACCGTGACAGCAGCTGACCTTGCAAACGGCTATATCACAGCAGCGATTCCTGTGACAGGCGAAGGCCCTGTAGCGATCCATGCAGAAGCAGTGGATGCACAAGGTAACGTAGATGTTGCAGATGCAGACGTGACAGTAACGGTTGATACAGTTCCTGCAGACCTGATCGGTGCGATCACGATTCCTGAAGACCTAAATGGCGACGGTATCTTGAATGCAGACGAGTTAGGTACAGATGGCAGCTTCAATGCACAAGTGGCATTAGGACCGGATGCAGTTGATGGCACAGTGGTGAATGTTAACGGTACTAACTACACCGTGACAGCAGCTGACCTTGCAAACGGCTATATCACAGCAGCGATTCCTGTGACAGGCGAAGGCCCTGTAGCGATCCATGCAGAAGCAGTGGATGCACAAGGTAACGTAGATGTTGCTGACGCAGATGTAACCTTAACCATTGATACAACTCCACAAGACCTGATTACAGCAATTACGGTTCCTGAAGACCTAAATGGCGACGGTATCTTGAATGCAGACGAGTTAGGCACAGACGGCAGCTTCAATGCACAAGTGGCATTAGGACCGGATGCAGTTGATGGCACAGTGGTGAATGTTAACGGTACTAACTACACCGTGACAGCAGCTGACCTTACAAACGGCTATATCACAGCAACTCTGGATGCAACAGCAGCCGATCCTGTGACTGGTCAGATTGTGATTCATGCTGAGGCTGTAGATGCGCAAGGTAACGTTGATGTTGCTGACGCAGATGTAACCTTAACCATTGATACAACTCCACAAGACCTGATTACAGCAATTACGGTTCCTGAAGACCTAAATGGCGACGGTATCTTGAATGCTGCAGAACTTGGTACAGATGGCAGCTTCAATGCACAAGTGGCATTAGGACCGGATGCAGTTGATGGCACAGTGGTGAATGTTAACGGTACTAACTACACCGTGACAGCAGCTGACCTTGCAAACGGCTATATCACAGCAACTCTGGATGCAACAGCAGCCGATCCTGTGACTGGTCAGATTGTGATTCATGCTGAGGCTGTAGATGCGCAAGGTAACGTTGATGTTGCTGACGCAGATGTAACGGTAACCATTGATACAACTCCACAAGACCTGATTACAGCAATTACGGTTCCTGAAGACCTAAATGGCGACGGTATCTTGAATGCTGCAGAACTTGGTACAGATGGCAGCTTCAATGCACAAGTGGCATTAGGACCGGATGCAGTTGATGGCACAGTGGTGAATGTTAACGGTACTAACTACACCGTGACAGCGGCTGACCTTGCAAACGGCTATATCACAGCAACTCTGGATGCAACAGCAGCCGATCCTGTGACTGGTCAGATTGTGATCCATGCAGAAGCAGTGGATGCACAAGGTAACGTAGATGTTGCTGATGCAGATGTAACCTTAACCATTGATACAACTCCACAAGACCTGATTACAGCAATTACGGTTCCTGAAGACTTAAATGGCGACGGTATCCTGAATGCTGCAGAACTTGGTACAGACGGTACATTCAATGCACAAGTGGCATTAGGACCGGATGCAGTTGATGGCACAGTGGTGAATGTTAACGGTACTAACTACACCGTGACAGCAGCTGATATTACCAACGGCTACATCACCGCAATTCTTGCTGCAACAGCAGCCGATCCTGTGACTGGTCAGATAGTGATTCATGCTGAGGCTGTAGACGCACAAGGTAACGTAGATGTTGCTGATGCAGATGTAACCTTAACCATTGATACAACTCCACAAGACCTGATTACAGCAATTACGGTTCCTGAAGACTTAAATGGCGACGGTATCCTGAATGCTGCAGAACTTGGTACAGACGGTACATTCAATGCACAAGTGGCATTAGGACCGGATGCAATCGATGGCACAGTGGTGAATGTTAACGGTACTAACTACACCGTGACAGCAGCTGATATTACCAACGGCTACATCACCGCAATTCTTGCTGCAACAGCAGCCGATCCTGTGACTGGTCAGATTGTGATCCATGCTGAGGCTGTAGATGCGCAAGGTAACGTAGATGTTGCTGATGCAGATGTAACAGTAACACTCGATGTCACTCCACCTGATATCACTACAACAGTATTAGCAATTGACCCTGTTACCGCAGACAATATTCTTGATGCGACAGAAGCTGGTGGAACAGTAACTTTAACTGGTACATTGACCAACGTTCCTGCAGATGCAACAACCACAGGTGTAGTGGTGACTATAAATGGTAATGACTACACAGCAACAGTAGATGCTATAGCGGGTACTTGGACAGTTAATGTTGCGGGCAATGACCTTGCTCTAGATCCAGACTTAACTGTTGATGCTAAAGCGACTTTCACAGATCTCGCTGGAAACAGTAGTACTCTACAAGATACACAAACTTATACTCTTGCAGGTTCTATCACTGCCTTTGACAACACTGATCATGCAGTTCTTAGTCCGAAACCAGCGCTTGTTGGTGATGATGTAAGTCTAGGTAGTACTTCTTATTTAGTACTTACATCTGTAGCAGGCTTAGACCTTCAACTTGGTGGTAATTCTCTAGGATTTACTGTCGATGCTGGCCATGAAGGTGATGTTACTTTCCAATATAGTGGCTTAATCGACGCAGCTGTACTTTCTGATTACAAGTTAGTAGTTCAGAAGTTCAATACAACAACTAACCAATGGGAATCTATACATGGTGATGCTAATTCATCATTAATTAGCTTGCACTTGTTAGGTATTGGTACAGGAAATGTTCCTGGTGCAGTCCTTGATGGTTTAGATGCGGGTCAATACCGTGCCTTCTTAGCCTACGACGGACTGTTAGGATTGGGCGTGTTAGGCACTCTTTCTGCCACTATGGATGATTATGATTTGTCTGTAGCAGGTGGATATGAAATTGGTAATGCTGAAGGTAACGTGATTACTGATCCAGATCCAACAACAGGTCAAGTCGATCAGGTAACTGCAAATACTTATGTTTCATCAGTGAATGGTCATCCGATTGATGCTGATGGAGAGACATTTGCAGGTACTTACGGAACAATTACTTTCTATCAAGATGGTAGTTATGTGTATGTACCAAATGCAGATGGTTCTGGTGTAGGTCAAACTGATGTATTCACATATACGTTAACTGACTCAGTAACTGGAGCAACAGGTCAAGCTAATCTTAATATCGTGTTTGATTCGATTCGTGCAGCGGATAACCTTGTTGAGGTTGAACTCAATCCACAATATCAATTGGTGGGTACAGAGACTGATTCAGCATTCTATGGCGTTCTATTGAATGTTGGAAATATTGTTGACCTACAACTCCTCACAGTAGATACGGTTGACTTTACTATCGGTGCTGGTCAGGAAGGGGTTGCAACATTTAACTTCAATAGCTTGATTGGTGCATCTGCTTTAGGTGACTACAATGTTGTGTTGCAAAAATACAATGATGTGACAGGACAATGGGAAGCAGTGAATGGTACAGGTGATCGTTCATTACTGAACTTGACCTTGCTTGGTAATACGCCAACTGCGCAAATAGGCGGGCTTACAGAGGGTGAATATAGAGCATTCTTATCATTCAATGGCTTGGTAGGCGGAGCAGTAGCTGTAACATTAAACGGCAGTGTAGATGTCTATAACCCAGCGGTTATTACTGGTTACGATGTCGTAGCAGCTCATGGCAACCTAATCTCTGATCCAAATACGAATGGTGATGTTGATATCGCTACACCTAACAGTATTATCAGTGAAGTCAATGGTGTTGCAGTAAGTGCATCTCCAACTGAGATTATTGGTACTCACGGTACTTTACTCATCTATGCAAATGGTGATTATACCTATACGCCAAATGCTGATAGTGCTGGATTAGGTCAGGTTGATCAATTTACTTATACCTTGTTAGACCCAGCTTCTAATATAACTTCACAAGCTACGTTCTATGTACATCTAGATAGTAAAGTTGTGGATATGAATTGGGATGCAGCTGATCCATCACAACCTGCTACTGTAACGATTACAGCAGTGGATGACGCTGTAAATGCTGCAATTGCTGCTGAGCCTCATCTCATCGAAGATGACAGAGCATTGGGTAGTGCAACTTATCTTGCATTGTTATCGTTGGCTGGCATCAACCTACAAGCTCCTTTACCATTCGTGAATAGTACTGTGGAGTTCAATGTAGGTGCTGGTGAAACTGGAACCGCAACCTTTAAATACAGCAGTTTAATTAATGAAGGAGCACTCGGTGATTACCAACTTGTAGTACAGAAATTCAATACTGCTACAAATCGTTGGGAATCAATTACCGGTAGCAGTGAAGCTTCTTTACTGAACTTAAGTGTATTGGGTATAGGTGTGAATGCGACACCGGGAGTGGTTGTTGAAGGGCTTGACGAAGGTCAATACCGTGCCTTTATGACATACAACGGCCTCTATGGTAAGAGTATCCTAGGTACATTGTCAGGTACGATGGATGTTTACGATCCAAACCAAATTGACTTTACTGGTTTGGCATCTGAAGGCAATGTCATTACTGGTCTTGGCGTAGGTACAAATGCTGATGCTGTAACTGGATACACAATTGTTGATTCAGTTACTGTAAACGGTGTGACTACGAATGTTGATCCAAATACTGGAACAATTATTCAGGGTCAATACGGTACGCTTCAAATATTCGCGAATGGTGATTACATCTATACGCCGAATAATACGAATGCCAACCTCGGTCTAGTCGATCACTTCACTTATACGTTGGCTGATCCTTTGGGCGGCAATATAAGTGCAAGTCTAGACTTCACTATTGGCAACAGTACGCCAGTGATTGCCGTAGACGACCTTGCTGTAGCTGTTGTTAATCCAGAATATCTGCAAATTGGTAACGATGTTGCGGTAGATAGCTACCTATATGTGGCGTTATTAAGCTTAACTGACAATTTTGACTTCCAGTTGGGTGGACAAGGTGTTGACTTTACTTTGACCGATAGCACCTTAAATGATGTGACCTTCAATTACAGTGCATTAATAGATGCAAGTCTGCTTGCTGATTATGTACTCGTGGTTCAGAAATTTGATACTGCAACCAATCAATGGGTAGCTGTAAATGGCACTGGAGAAGCGGACTTACTCAGTCTGGCAGCCTTTGGTGGAAATTCAGTGACATTGGAAGGTCTAGCTGCTGGTCAATATAGAGCCTATATGACTTATGCTGGTAGTGGTGTTGGCGTTAGCTTATTAGGTACATTGTCAGTTCAGAAAGATGTATTTGATGCGACAAATATCACAGGTTATAGCACTCAAGTTGCAGAAGGTAATGTTATTCATGATGTCGGCTTAAATGGACACGCAGATACTGCTTCTGGTTTTAGCACAGTAACTAGCGTTGAATTTAACGGCACAGCATTTGCTGTTAATGCGACAGGTGTCACAACCATTGTCGGTGACCACGGTACATTGTCAATTTATGCTAATGGTAACTACAGCTATCAGCCAAATGGTGAGGCTGCAAGCCTTGGTCAAGTTGATCAATTTACTTACACCTTGTCAGATGGTCTAAATACATCGCAAGCGACCTTGTATCTCCATATTGATAGCGATGCAGTCGATATGACTTGGAATACAAGTGATCCATCACAACCTGCTGTCATCACAGTTACTCCTGTAGACGCGATTGATAACGTTGTTTCTGCTGGTGTAGATATCGTTCCTCAAGGCGAGCTTGGTGTAGCTGTAGGTTCTGCAACTTATCTAGCATTGGTGGGCATTACAGAGGACTTAAATGTTTCCTTGTTAGGAACACCAAGTGTTGCATTTACAATTGATGCTGGACACGAAGCTGATGTGACATTCGCATATGCTCCAGTGCTTTCATTATCATTGTTTAATGACTATAAAGTTGTATTACAGCAAAAAGGTGCTGATGGTGCTTGGCATAATATTGACGGCGGCTCAAGTACTGGCTTACTCAATATTGGTTTACTAGGTAACGGTGGAATTGGTGTTACTGTTCCAGATCTAGGCCAAGGTGAATACCGTGCATTTATGGTTTACACCGGTTTAGGAGTAGGTATCCTAGGTACAATGAGTGTAGTGAAAGATGACTTTGATTACACAGTTGCGCCTACCAATACAGCGGTTGTTGCAGATGGTAATGTATTGACTGATGACGTAACTACGTTAACTACTCAAGTTACCACTGTGACATCTGAAGTAGTGGGTGCTCTACCACAAACTGTCGGAACAGATACAGTTATAAACGGTGCATACGGTACATTGGTGATTTCTACAAATGGTCACTACACCTATACACCAAATACAACTGATCTGAGCGCGATTGGTAAAGTGGATTCATTCACTTATACAATTCGTGATGTATTAACAGGGGCAACAGATACAGCGACATTACATGTTCAGGTTGGTTCACCAGACGTAACGATCGCATGGGATGCTGCTAACCCAGCAAATGATGGCGTAGTACAATTAACTGCTAATCCTGATCATGTGGTTACAACTACAGACTTCTCAAATGCTGCTGATCTACCAGTAGATGTGGCGAGCCCTGTGGTTTCTGTAAACCTCATCGGTTCTAATTCAGTAGTGTCTGATCAGTTTGTAGTAGGAGCTGGAACTGTTGCTAATATTGATCTATCAGCGGTTTATACAGCACAACCTTTAGCAAGTGTACTACCGACAGTAAGTTATGTGATCCAAAGCTGGAATGGTACAGCATGGGTGAATACAATTTACTCAGGTTCTCAAACTGCTCTAGGAAGTGTGGCAACTATTCAAGCGGGTAGTGTTGCATTCCAAGACACTGTTGAGCATTTAGCTGCAGGTACCTACCGCGTACAATATACGCTAACAGGTGTTTCACTTGGTGCGACTTCACTAGATACAAATGTTTCTACAACGACAGTTCATCTAGATACTTATCGTTCAGATTGGATCAGCGGAAATGTGTTGGCAGGAGACAACATTGGTGGAGTAGCGGATACAGGCATCTTGTCTCATGAAGGAGCTAAACTCCAAGTTTGGGATAATGCACAAAATGCTTATGTTGATGCAGTTGGACAAACAATCAATACCGGTAACGGTGTATTGATTATGCAATCAAATGGTGAATATGAGTACCGTCCAAATGATGTGACTACAACCACACAATTGGCGTCTACTGACAGTATTAACTATAAGATTGTGTCCGTAACTGGTGGAGTTGAATCTCAATCAACCTTAACGATTGATTTAACACATACTGATTACAATCTTCTTTACACAAGTACTTCTGCGAATGACACATTCACAACAGGTACGGGTTCAGATACTGTGATTTATCAATTGTTGAATGGAACTGCTGCTACAGCTAACAATGGTGCAAATACAGGTGGTAACGGTGTAGATACTTGGACTGACTTCCATGTTGGTAATGTTGCTACAGACAAACAAGCTGATCTGATTGATATCAGAGCCTTGTTAGATGGAGATCAAACAGATGCTAATATTGGACAATATCTGAATGTCACTACAAGTGGTGGTAACACTACAATTCAGATTGACCGTGATGGATTATCAGGACTCATCCCAGGTAATAACTTCACTACATTGTTAGTCTTACAAGGTGTTACTACAACAGAGACTGAATTACTTAACAATGGTCAAATTCTCTATTAATAGATAATTGAATCATCAGAAAAAGAGAACCCTAGGGTTCTCTTTTTTTATTTTTAAACAATACTTTAACCTAGCTTTGAAAGAGTTCATGCTATGATGCATTGAGAATTTTATAGAACAACAAATAACGGATAGGGACTTAATTCGAGTGGCGGTATTTTTAGACTTCAAAAGACAGCTCAAGCTTTGGTTAGAACATATTGTTCACCATGTTTCAGACCTTCAAGAAGAAACTATTTTATTTATATCATTTGGCCCTAAAGATCACAGATGTAGCGTATGGCATAGTGAAAAAACAGTGCTTACACAAGCAACTCTACAATTATTTGATTTTATTGATGATCAGTTTTCGCCAGATCAACTTCCAGACTACATAAAAATTGATGTTGCGTACAATTTAGAAAAGCAAAGTTGGAACCAAATAGAGCAGCAGGTTCATCACCAATTTCACAATAATCATTACCGCAGAGGTATTGGATTTGATGATTCCTGTTCGTTAGCTTTTCTGGAGCAAGAAATATATGGAAAAGCCATTATTCGGGGCTTAAGTTATGACAAGCCGAACTTTTTTGATGAAACAAATCTGAACTATGCAATTAAACAAAAATATCGTGCAACAAAGCCGGAAATTAAACTTAAGTCACTACAAGAAGTGTGGACTTTCGATACCTATGCAACTTTTTATGAAAATGGACAATTTATTAATTTAGCGAGTCGCTACGATGCAAATGGTATTAGAGCCATTGCTAGCAATAAAAAACAGCACTTTAGAGACCTCATTGAAAAAAATGCAGCGTTTTTACATAGCCAGATTCAAGAAAATGGCAAATTCATTTATGGATATTTTCCTGCTTATGATCGTGATATACGGAACTATAATACGGTACGTCACTGTACTTCGCTTTACGCGCTTTTAGAGACTTTTGAAGTACAAGATAAACCTGAATATTGGCCTAAAATTGTTGCAGCAATTCAATACGCACTTACTACTTTCTATAAAGAAAAAGACCCAATAACTGCGTTTATGATTGATGGTAAAGAAGGGGAGCTAGAAATTAAATTAGGTGCAAATGCCGCAGCTATTTTAATGTTAACGAAATATCAAGAAATCACAGGAAAAGATGATTATTTAAAATATGCAGAGAAACTTGCTCATGGTATTTTAGAATTAGTGGATCCGGATGGATTAACTACTCATGTATTAAATTATCCAAATTATGATTTAAAAGAAAAGTTCAGAATCATTTATTATGATGGAGAAGCAGCATTAGCTTTATTAAGGTTATATCAAATTAATCAGGATAAAAGATTATTAGACACAGTTAAGTTAATGTTTGAAAATTTTATTCATAAAAGATATGAAAAATATCATGATCACTGGTTAAGTTATTGTACCAATGAGCTTACAAAAATATGCCCTGAAGAAAAATATTTTATTTTTGGTTTAAATAATTATTTAAAACATTTTATTTTTATTCGAAATAGAAAAACAACATATGCCACTTTATTAGAAATGCTAATGGCAGCCTATAAAATGGTAAATCGTTTAAAAGAGCAAGGCCATAATGCACTTTTTGAACAAGCATATATGTCTGAGTTAAAAAAACTCATTACATTTCGAGCCGAATTTCAAACCACAGGTTTTTTCTATCCAGAAATAGCCATGTATATGGCTCGACCAGATAAAATATTGCATGCTTTTTATGTACGGCATGATCGCTTTAGAGTAAGAATTGATGATCAGGAACACAACCTTTCTGGTTATATTGCCTACGTAAAAGATTTCGAAGGAGGGGAGATATGACTTACCCTCTATTTGAAATTAAGCTGCTAACCGCTCTTGATCATGCTCAATTTGAAGAGGCAATTTGGGCATTTGAAATTGATGGAGACATTTCTACATTATTACTGATTGATTATGCATTAGAACAATTCCATCAAAAAAAAGTTCAAGCTGATGAAGTCTATCGGGTTCCTGAACAAAAAATTAAGAAAATTGGTGAACAAAATTTAGGTCTAGAAAAAAATGAATCATATACATTTGCTGAGCTCTTACAATTCTTAATTTTTACTCAGGCAAATGATGTTAAAGATGCCTTAAGCAATATGCTGTTTGGCTCTATTGAGCAAACACAATTAATCTTGTTTAAAAGAGCAGAAGATTACCAGTTAGCTTTAAGAGCACCTAATCAATTAAAAAATCTATTTTTGTTGGTAAAACACATTTATAGCTATCCAGCCGAGCTGAAAAAACTTTTCTTTATTAGAACACTTTCTTTTAAAAATAAAGTATATCAACCGATTACGCCTTTGCTTGCTCATCCGGTACTCACTTCGGTTTTATATATCTCACATACCTTTAGACAGATTTATATCACTTATTCCGAACATAACCGGAGCATTGGTTTTTTCTCTTTTCTGGATGATATTCACCGTCTGGAGCATATGGTTCCTTACTACCATTATTTTCAAGAAGGGCATGTCGAGGCCAAAAAATATTCTTCTCAAACAGGCATTATCAATATTCTTGGAGATACCTATTTTGGTGAAATGTATACCGAAAAGCGTAAGTCTAGAGGGCAAACAGATGCCTTACAGCAATATGGGTATCATTATTCATTTGAAAAAATACAGCCCTTTTTAGGTAAAAATGACATCAACATCGCTAACTTTGAAGCAGTATTTTCTTTAGAAAATCAATCGCCGTTAAAAGATAAAAAGCCATTTGTTCTAAAAGCAGATGCTAAAAAAACATTAGAAGAATTTAAGAGTATTCATCTAAATTATTTGGTTTTAGCAAATAACCATTTGAAAGATTACGGTGAGCAAGGATTAGCCTATACATTACATCAGTTGGATCAGGCGAGTATTTCTTATATTGGCGCTGGACTGAACCAAAAAGATGCTCACAATTACTTTGAAATCACTTTTGAGACTAAGCACTATGCGATTTTTAATGGTTATTGGCATAGAGACACGGCTTATCTGGATTATGACTTTTATGCGTTAGGATCAAGAAGTGGAGTAGCTTGCTTAAATGGCGTTTTACTTGAACAAATAATGCGTTATAAGCAGGCTCATCCAGAACGCAAAATTATTGTTATTTGTCATTGGGGTGTCGACTTTAAGCCTATTACAAAAGACCAAACTAAACTCGCGACTATTCTTACTCAAGCAGGAGCGGATCTGATCGTTGGTCATGGTGCTCATACTATTCAACCAATCCAGATCATCAATCAAAAGCCTGTTGTTTTTAATATAGGCAATGCAGTCTTTAATAGTGACGGTGAATATGAACAGCAAAATGCTTTGCCATTTGGCTGTATAGCTAGACTTGATTTAGCAAAAGATATCATTCGCCTTTACCCCATTTACACCAATAATTTACAAACATTTTGGCAGCCTTATCCTGTAGATGCTGAAGACTTCTCAAAGGCCAGTATTTATATGACATCTTTACTGACCCCTGAGAATTACATGGCATCCCAAGATAAATTAGGGAGATATCTTGAAGTTAAATTTTAAGGATATTGGTTGTAAGTCGATAAAATGGTTTGCAGTTGTACTGGAGTAAACCCTAAATTTCTTAAGCCACCACTGCCTAATTTACATTCGGCACTTGTCATAATATTGGTTGGAGTACGTTTTGTAGCCTTCGGTGCACAAACATGTTTTAGACCAAATACATGCCCCATCTCATGCACACTACCAGCCTGAATATTATAATTTAGACGGTTCCAATCTAATAAAATAAAAGGTTTGCCATTATTACGAAATGCTCTGCTTGTTACATCTTCAAATTTCCATTTTGTTGAGTAGGCATCATAAATAAAGACAATGACTTCTTTACTTGCAGTGCGCTTAGGAAAACATGTATTTACACTGGCAGGAATAGTTTCAGTAGAAATGGGATAAGGCTGATTAATTTGCTGTTTCAAATCACAATGTAACTTTGAGAACTCTTCATAAGGGATATAACGGTGTAATTTAAATTTGAAAATCTTATTATTTTTATCATCTACATAATATTTATTTAAAATCTTAATTTCCTTACGCATTTGTTGATAATTATCAAATTTTGTAGCCTGAGGAGTATTGGTAGTAAAAACAAAAGTGACGGGAACAATAGGCCGACCATCTGCAGATATACTTGGACCTCTTTCTGAAAGCAGAGGGGGACGAGTAGTACAAGAAACACACAGTAAAGTTCCACTGATCAACAGCAATATTTTTTTCATGCGATTTTCCCTTGAGCTCATCTTAGAGTAGGTTTAATTTTATTCAAAAATTTTTATATGATATGAATAATGTCAACGTTTATGGATTCCATTTTGACAACTCAGTATGAACTACATCGACAAATTTTAGAAGTCATCGCTTTGATTCCATATGGAAAAGTTGCAACTTATGGCCAAGTTGCTCGTATGGCAGGTTTACCTAAACATGCCAGATTAGTTGGGTATGTGCTTAAACATCTTGAGGCAGATCATCAGGTCCCTTGGCACCGTGTTATTAATTCGCAAGGTAAAATTAGCCTAAGTAAGTTTAATGAAAAGGGCGAAAATATTCAGCAGTTAAAGCTTGAAACAGAGGGAATCTATTTATTAAATGGCAAAGTAAACTTAAAGCAATTTGCTTGGCAGCCTTAAAAGTATTTTAATAATTGCCTGCCTTGCTGTATTAAGCTAGACAGGCTTTTTAGTTTTAACGAACTATTAAAACCGGGATATGACTTTCACCTAAGACCTTTTGCGCAACACTTCCTAATACAAGTTTTCGTACACCTGTGCGGCCATGAGAACCCATCACAATCAGATCAGCATTAAGCTCTTGTGCAGCTTGAATAATTTCTTCGTGAACAACAAAACCTTCAAGTAATTTGGTTTCTACACTAAGTCCTTCTTGCAAAAATTGTTGCTTAGCTTGCTCTAAAATATCTAGCAAATATGTTCTAGTACGCTCAATCAATTCATTGGTTTGCCCCGTCTTAACGTAAAGGTCAGCAATAATCGGGTCAAGTGCCATAACTTGTACAACCGTAATTTTACTGTTTAATGCTTTCCCAATTTTGATTGCTTCCTTCATAGCAACCATAGAAGTTTCAGAACCGTCAATTGGTACAAGAATATGTTGATATAACATGAGTTTATTCCTTATTGTAATGATGGTTATTTATTCAATACTTTATACTTCTTTTCTTACGATTTAAATTCGAGCACGTAATCATTTGTGTTTTTTAAGCAAGAAATTCTTGCAAATATATTTTATTCGCTCTGTAATTTTTTAAGATGTGCTGTTAATGCATCTATATCATCCGTTTGTAAATATTCCCGCATTTTTAAAACTTGTTTTTCATCTAAATCATAAATTTTTAAAGCAAGTAGTTTTTCTATTTGCTCCTGAGGAAAACGGTATTTAATAATTTTTGCAGGTACGCCACCAACAATTGTATAAGGGGGGACATCTTTAGTGACCACAGCTCCAGTTGCAACAACAGCACCTTCACCGATTTTTACACCTTGCATAATCATTGCACGACTTCCAATCCAGCAGCCATCTGCAATTATAGTGTCACCAGCGGCTAAAAAACTTCGGGTGTCAAAGGGGAATGTCGATATCCAGTCTGGCCGATGAAGTTGGTTACCACCCATCATAATCACGCATTCAGCGCCAAAACAAACAAAATTACCAATATAGAGCTGATCAATTGGCTTGTCTGGAGTAGAAGGCTTGTCATGTAGATATCGCACTACACAGCGTTCAAAACCTTGATCCCAATATGCCGAGTAGTAAGAGTAATTCCCTTTAATATGGATATTTGGATTTTTCACAGTTTTGGAAATAAACTCAAATTCACACCAATGGCGGACTGGTGTGTTAATTAGAGGAGTATCCATAATTTATTATCCAAACAAAAATGAGCCAAACCATATTAAATAAAAACCCCTCATAAAGAGGGGTTCAAGTGTATTACCTTAGAGGTATTCTACACTTACAACTTCGTATTCCACTTCGCCTTGAGGAGTGGTAATTTTTACTTCATCACCTTCATTTTTACCCAAAAGGCCACGTGCAATTGGCGAATTTACTGAAATTTTATTGATTTTAAAATCAGCTTCATCATCACCAACAATCTTATAAGTCTTGCGTTCTTCAGTATCAAGGTTTTCAATCGTTACCGTAACACCGAATACAACACGACCGTTTTGTTCTAAGTCTTTAACATCGATGACTTGTGCAGCACCCAATTTCCCTTCGATATCTTGGATACGGCCTTCACAGAAACCTTGCTGTTCACGAGCAGCATGATATTCTGCATTTTCTTTTAAGTCCCCATGTTCACGTGCTTCAGCAATCGCTTGAGTAATACGTGGACGTTCAACAGTTTTCAGATGTTGTAATTCTTTCTCTAAGGCGATTTTACCTTCAGGGGTCATTGGATAACGTTGCATTTCGGTCCCTCTTAAGTTGAGAAAACACAGTTAAAAAAATGAAAAAATCCCGCCACCGATAAGGTGGCGGGACTTATCGGAAAAAAATTAACCTACAGTTAAATCTTGCAAGCGGTATACATCCATTGGCAATTTCACAGCAAAGGCTTGGCAAACCGCTTCTGCGCCATTGATAGTCGTTGTGTAATACACTTTGCCTTGTAGGGCAGCACGACGAATCATTGCAGAGTCATATTGAGCTTGTTTGCCTTCAGTAGTATTGACAATAAGGTGTATTTCACCATTTTTCAAGCGGTCAACAATATGTGGACGGCCTTCAGTTACTTTATTTACAGATTCACATTCTAAACCTGCTTCTTTAAGTACCTGATATGTTCCACCTGTTGCTACAAGTTTGAAGCCATATTCAACTAATTTCTTAGCAATATCAGCGATGTATTTCTTGTCTGACTCACGAACAGATAAGAAAGCATGCTTTACTTCACCTTCAGTTGGCAAGCCTGGTAAGCGGTCATTTGAGCCTAAAACAGCCTTATAGAATGCTTCACCAAAGGTTTGACCAACACCCATTACTTCACCTGTAGATTTCATCTCAGGGCCAAGCATTGGGTCTACGCCAGGGAATTTTGCAAATGGGAATACTGCTTCTTTTACTGCGAAACGATTTGGAATAATTTCTTTAGTAAAACCTTGAGACTCAAGTGATTGACCCGCCATACAACGAGCAGCTACTTTTGCTAAAGATTCACCAATACATTTCGATACGAATGGAACAGTACGTGATGCACGTGGGTTTACTTCAAGAACGTAAATATCGTTGCCTTTCACTGCGAACTGAACGTTCATTAAACCAACTACACCAAGTTCTTTTGCCATCGCAATTGTTTGACGACGCATCTCATCCTGAATCTCTTTAGAAAGAGAGTAAGGAGGGATAGAACATGCAGAGTCACCTGAGTGAATACCTGCTTGTTCGATGTGTTGCATAATACCGCCAATCACGACATCTTTACCGTCAGATACGCAGTCAACATCAACTTCAGTTGCGTCATCAAGGAAGTGGTCAAGAAGAACAGGTGCTTCATTAGAAGCCTGTACTGCTTCACGAAGATAACGTTTAAGCTCATCTTCGTTATAGACGATTTCCATTGCACGGCCACCTAATACATAAGATGGGCGAACAACTAATGGATAGCCAACTTTCGCAGCTTCAGAAATACCTTCTTCAGCAGATTTTACAATGCTGTTGTTTGGTTGACGAAGCTGTAAACGTTGAATCATTTGTTGGAAACGTTCACGGTCTTCTGCACGGTCAATTGCATCTGGAGATGTACCGATAATTGGAG
This sequence comes from Acinetobacter sp. FDAARGOS_494, assembly GCF_003812225.1. Taxonomy (NCBI): domain Bacteria; kingdom Pseudomonadati; phylum Pseudomonadota; class Gammaproteobacteria; order Moraxellales; family Moraxellaceae; genus Acinetobacter; species Acinetobacter sp. FDAARGOS_494. The sequence goes on along the minus strand of NZ_CP033866.1, from coordinate 852,017 downwards.
TACCAGCTTCTTCTAAAGCACGTGCCAATTTAAGTGGAGTTTGACCACCATACTGTACGATTACGCCTTTAGGCTTCTCTGTACGTACGATTTCAAGTACATCTTCAAGTGTTACAGGTTCGAAGTATAGACGATCAGATGTGTCATAGTCGGTAGAAACAGTTTCAGGGTTACAGTTCACCATGATTGTTTCATAACCGTCTTCACGCATTGCTAAAGCAGCGTGTACACAGCAGTAGTCAAATTCGATACCTTGACCAATACGGTTTGGACCACCACCAATAACCATGATCTTGTCACGATTTGATGGGTTAGCTTCACACTCTTCATCGTAAGTCGAGTACATATATGCTGTACCAGATTCAAACTCGGCAGCACATGTATCAACACGTTTGTAAACAGGGTAAACACCCAAGTTCCAACGTTGCTTACGGAATTGCTTTTGAGAAATACCCATGAGGTTCGCAATACGAAGGTCAGATAAACCTTTACGTTTGAACGAACGGATATTTTCAGCAGTGAGATCACCAAAACCTAAAGTTTTTACTTGAGCTTCTGTGTTGACAATATCTTGAATTTGGATCAAGAACCAACGGTCAATTTTAGTTGCTTCAAATACATCATCTAAAGAGAAGCCGTGACGGAATGCATCTGCTACGTACCAAATACGTTCAGGTCCCGGAACTTTAAGCTCTTTTAGAATAGTTTCTTTTACATTTGTTGCACCAGCTTCGACTTTCTCATCGAAACCGCTTACGCCAACTTCAAGACCACGTAATGCTTTTTGTACAGATTCCTGGAAGTTACGACCAATAGCCATGACTTCACCAACAGATTTCATCTGAGTGGTTAATACAGGTTCTGCTTGTGGGAATTTCTCGAAGTTAAAACGAGGAATCTTTGTTACAACGTAGTCAATTGATGGTTCAAAGCTTGCAGGAGTTACGCCACCAGTGATGTCATTTTTCAATTCATCAAGGGTGTAACCAACAGCAAGTTTGGCTGCGATTTTTGCAATTGGGAAACCAGTTGCTTTAGACGCAAGCGCAGAAGAACGAGATACACGTGGGTTCATCTCGATCACAACCATACGGCCGTCTTTCGGGTTAATACCGAACTGAACGTTAGAACCACCTGTCTCAACACCAATTTCACGAAGAACTGCAACTGAAGCATTACGCATCAATTGATATTCTTTGTCAGTTAAGGTTTGAGCCGGTGCTACAGTGATTGAGTCACCTGTGTGAACGCCCATTGGGTCGAAGTTTTCGATCGCACATACGATAATACAGTTGTCGTTTTTGTCACGAACAACTTCCATTTCGTATTCTTTCCAGCCAATTAAAGATTCATCGATCAATAATTGGTGAGTAGGAGAGAGGTCGAAACCACGTTCACAAATCTCTAGGAATTCTTCGCGGTTATATGCAATACCACCGCCTGAACCACCCATAGTGAATGACGGACGGATAATTACTGGGAAACCAAAGCGAGATTGAATTTCCAATGCTTCTTCCATTGTTTCAGCAATGGCAGCTTTTGGACATTCCAAGCCGATTTTGCGCATTGCTTCATCAAACAATTTACGGTCTTCAGCTTTTTCAATTGCTTCTTTTGTTGCACCAATAAGTTCTACGCCGTATTTTTCTAATACGCCATTTTCATCAAGTGCAAGTGCGCAGTTAAGAGCAGTTTGTCCACCCATAGTAGGGAGTACTGCATCTGGGCGCTCTTTTTCAATGATTTGAGCAACAGTTTGCCAAGTAATTGGCTCAATATAAGTTGCATCAGCCATTGAAGGGTCAGTCATAATGGTTGCTGGGTTAGAGTTAACCAAAATAACACGATAGCCTTCTTCACGAAGTGCTTTACATGCTTGAGCACCAGAATAGTCAAACTCACAAGCTTGACCAATGACAATTGGACCAGCACCAATAATTAAGATGCTTTTAATATCCGTACGTTTAGGCATTATTCGCTCCTTAATTACTGTTTAGATGCTTCAATAAGTTCGATGAAATGATCGAACAAAGGTGCACAGTCATGTGGACCTGGGCTTGCTTCAGGGTGACCTTGGAAGCTGAAAGCTGGTTTGTCTGTACGATGAATCCCTTGTAGAGTGCCATCGAACAATGATTTATGCGTTGCTTTTAAGTTAGCCGGTAATGTTTCTGCATCTACAGCAAAACCATGGTTTTGAGATGTAATCATCACTGTACCATCTTCAAGATTTTGTACAGGGTGGTTCGCACCGTGGTGACCATGATTCATTTTTACAGTTTTTGCACCAGAAGCGAGTGCCAAGATTTGATGTCCTAAACAGATACCAAATACAGGTAATGTTGTGGTTTCAACAATAGTTTTTACAGCTTCGATAGCGTAATCACAAGCAGCTGGGTCGCCAGGGCCGTTTGAAAGGAATACGCCATCCGGATTAAGTGCTAATACTTTTTCAGCCGGAGTTTCAGCAGGGACAACAGTGAGTTTACAACCGCGGTCTGCAAGCATACGCAAGATGTTGGTTTTGACACCATAATCGTATGCAACCACATGGTATTTTAACTCAGGTTGAGTAAAGCCTTTACCTAATACCCACGAACCTTCAGACCATTCAAAGCCTGTCGGGTCACAGCACTCTTTTGCAAGGTCTAAACCATTTAAACCACCAAAAGCGCGAGCTTTAGCAATAGCTTCTTCTTCAGTAATATTTTCGCCGGCAAGGATGCAACCATTTTGTGCACCTTTATCACGTAAAATACGAGTAAGTTTACGTGTGTCAATATCAGCAATTGCGACAACATTGTGCGCTTGCAAATATTCACTTAATGATTGCTCAGAACGGAAGTTGCTGTGTAATAGTGGAAGGTCACGAATAATTAAACCATTCGCCCATACTTTATGGATACGACCAGATTCAACGTCTTCTTCGTTGCAACCAGTGTTACCAATATGAGGGTAAGTTAATGTCACAATTTGTTGTGCATAACTTGGGTCAGTCAAAATTTCTTGATAGCCTGTCATGGCTGTGTTAAAAACGACTTCTCCAGTCGTACTTCCCGTTGCGCCGATTGACGTTCCTTTAAAGATCGTTCCATCTGCGAGGGCTAAAATGGCGGGGGTGCTCAAACCAAAGCTCCTGAATTTCGGCTGTAAAAAAGCGAGTAGACCTAAAAAAGATAGGCGATGTTCTAAAAAAACATGCCCCTCCTCACTGGTCTGCTCGCTTGTAACTTAACAGCGCATTATACGCATGGAACCTTAAAAAGTCTATTTATTTTCTATTAAAAAATTTAATTCATTGCTTGCTTTTAGCAAAAAAATTCATCCACTTGTCTGAAATTGATACTTTTAGCAAATTGTCTGACAATCTGGCTGCTGAAATTGTCTAATTCCTCTTATTGTAATGTTAGCTAAAAAATAAACAATACGAGGAAATAGCATGAGCGATAACCAAGTTTCAAAAGACATAGCTGAGAATACTTCATCAGTAGCAGAGACTGTAAAAACAGAAGTAGCTGAAGCTAAAGAGGCCGTAGCCAAAACGACGACTCGAGCTAAAAAAGCGGTTAGCACTAAAGCTACACAGGTAAAAGAAGTTGTAGCTGAAAAAACAGAACAGGTCAAAGAAGTCGCTCACGAAGCGACTTCGCAAGTTAAAGAAGCTATTGCAGAAACACAAGAGCAAGTAAAAGCTGTAATTAATGAGACCGAAGAAAAGATTGAAGCTGAAACACAAGAATTGAATCAGAACATTCACAATCAATTTGCTCAGATTAAACAAGATATTTTACAGCGTCTTGATGTGATTAAAGCTCAGTTCAATACTTCACAAGAAGGATTGAATGAATTAAAAAATACTTTAAAAGCTGAAATCAATGCATTAATTGAAGATCTAACCAAAGTGACTAAGGAACTTAAAGGTGACATTAGCCAAATTTCTTTAAAACACAAAGACTCTTTAACTGAAAGCTTAAAACGCACTAAAAATAATGCGGTTGAAGCTTGGAACAAAGCAAGAGATCACTAAAGATTTAGCATTAAAAGTTAATAAAAAAAGCGAGAATTAATTTCTCGCTTTTTTGTTTTTTAAAACTCATGCAGCCAATCACGTTTATTGTGAAAATCAGCATGTTTTCCACTATGCTGCATTGCATAGTACTGCATACCATCTTTTGTTTTTAAAACAGCAGTCAAACCTAGATAAAGGTTTGCCCATTTTAAGCGGTGCTGTTGCATAAACTGGCTTAAGTCAAGACTTACATTTAACCCATAGTGGGTACGTTTGAGATGATTCAATTCGATATCGTAAGCAACGAGGGGAGGCATGCTTTCCGGATAGCGATATTCTTCAAACTGGTAAGTCTGCCATGCTTGAGAAGGGGAAAGATTAATTTCCCGGTAGAAATCTTCATCATGCACGCCAATGAAAATTTCAAAACAAGTCTCTTCCCACAAAAAGTCCTGGCGAGGATGAGCTGCGACTTCTTGGGGCCAGATAATTAGTTGGTTTGGATCACGAATCCAAAAACCCACATTTAATGTATATGGGGCTTGCTGTTCAATTGCGCCAACAACAGAAACAGCATGAAAACGATCAAAAGCTGAAAGTTCGTAACTTGCCATAAGTAGTCAATAAGTTAGTTTGCTAAGTGTGCGTGACGAACAAGGTTAGATAAATGTTGATTTTGCTTAGCTGCTTTTTTATAGAGTAAAACAATTTTACCAATTTTCTGTACAGCTTCAGCACCAGTTGCTTCTACAATCGCATCAATTACTGCGGCACGAGCTTCACGGTCTTCACCAGCAATTTTTACCTTGATGAGTTCATGATCGTTTAAAGCACGGAGCGTTTCTTCAATAACAGCGTCTGTTAAGCCTTGTCCACCAATCATGACAACTGGATTAAGCACATGACCAATTTGACGTAAACGTTTACGTTCATGAATAGATAAAGCGGCCATTAAAAATACCTGATTTTAAAAACGACTTAGTATAGCAAAAAACTTAAAATCAAATGTACGAAAAACTGTATAAATAATCGATCAACATTATTGGAAAAAAACTGTAAAAGTTATTGAGATTACGTTACATCCGTACTGTAATGAGAGTAATTTTCACGTACAATGAGCAATCAGAAGTTTTTTTGATATTTAGTGAGTTATGGCAACACGCATCACCAACCAAAAATTGTCTAAAAGTAGTCGTGCGTGGATGAGGGAACATCTAGACGATCCTTTTGTAAAAAAAGCACAAAAGGAAGGATATCGTGCACGAGCAGCGTATAAACTTCTTGAAATTCAAGAAAAATATAAGTTGATCAAGCCAGGCATGACAGTGGTGGACTTGGGAGCAGCTCCTGGGAGTTGGTCACAAATCGCTGGGAAACTCGTTGGTAGTAAAGGATTGGTTATTGCTTCCGATATTTTACCTATGGATGCTTTGCCAGATGTCACTTTCTTACAAGGCGACTTCAGAGAAGAAGCTGTATTTGAAAAATTGTTAAATATTTTAAACGGAAGACAAGTAGACATTGTAATTTCTGATATGGCCCCCAATACATCAGGTAATAGGGCTGTTGATCAACCTCGACAGATTTACTTGTGTGAACTTGCTTTAGACTTTGCTCAGAAAGTCTTGGGTCCAAATGGACAGTTTGTTGTTAAAGTGTTCCAAGGCGCAGGATTTGATGAGTTTCGTAAACAAGTCGTTGATAGTTTTGATGTGTTAAAAACAGCAAAACCAGCAGCTTCTCGGGCACGATCTAAAGAAGTTTTTTTGGTTGGACAAGGGCGTAAGAAAGCATTGCAATAAAGTTTACTTGCCAAGCTCCTAAAAATTGTGCATTTTGTATCTTTTAGGTTATCCGCAAGCAAGACAATTGCTGTTTTTAAGACGATCGGCCAAGTTTGGGCATGATCAAATTAGATTGATATGGGAATAAAGCTTTGAGCGATTACTTCAAGAATGCCGTATTGTGGCTAATAATACTTGGTGTTCTGATTTTAATTTTCAGTAATATCAGTGACCGCAATAAGCCAACTGCAATGAAATATTCAGATTTTGTTGCAGCGGTGAATGCTGGCCAAATTAAGCAAGTCACGATTGACGGTTTAAATATTAGTGGTGAAAAAACTAACGGATCTCAGTTTGAAACTGTTCGTCCGCAGGTTGAAGACACTGAACTTATGCCAAGCTTAAACAAGCAAAATGTTGTTGTAGAGGGCACAGCACCACAACGTCAAGGCATTTTGATGCAACTTCTCATTGCTAGTTTCCCTGTACTGTTAATCATTTTGTTATTCATGTTCTTTATGCGTAACATGGGTGGTGGTGCAGGCGGCAAAAATGGTCCGATGAGTTTTGGTAAGTCGAAGGCAAAAATGCTTTCTGAAGACCAAATCAAAGTGACTTTTGCTGACGTTGCCGGTTGTGATGAAGCGAAACAAGAAGTTGTGGAAATTGTAGATTTCTTAAAAGATCCTGCAAAATTCAAACGCTTGGGCGCTACTATTCCACGTGGCGTGCTTATGGTTGGTCCTCCAGGTACTGGTAAAACGTTATTAGCCAAAGCAATTGCTGGTGAAGCAAAAGTTCCATTCTTTAGCATTTCTGGTTCTGACTTTGTTGAGATGTTTGTGGGTGTGGGTGCGTCCCGTGTCCGTGATATGTTTGAACAAGCAAAACGTCATGCGCCATGTATTATCTTTATTGATGAGATTGACGCAGTAGGTCGTCACCGTGGTTCAGGTACAGGTGGTGGTCATGATGAACGTGAGCAAACCTTAAACCAAATGCTCGTAGAGATGGACGGTTTTGAAGGTAATGAAGGCGTAATCGTTATTGCTGCGACTAACCGTGTTGACGTATTAGATAAAGCATTGTTACGTCCAGGCCGCTTCGACCGTCAAGTTATGGTTGGTTTACCTGACATCCGTGGTCGTGAACAAATTCTGAATGTACATTTGAAAAAATTGCCTTCAGTTACTGGTGTAGATGTTAAAGTTTTATCTCGTGGTACACCTGGTTTCTCTGGTGCTCAGTTGGCAAACCTTGTAAATGAAGCTGCTTTGTTTGCTGCTCGCCGTAATAAGAACACTGTCGATATGCATGACTTTGAAGATGCAAAAGACAAGATCTATATGGGTCCTGAACGTAAATCAATGGTTCTACGTGAAGAAGAGCGTCGCGCAACTGCTTACCATGAAGCTGGACATGCAATTGTTGCTGAGATTTTACCGGGTACTGACCCTGTGCATAAGGTAACAATTATGCCGCGTGGTTGGGCTTTAGGTGTAACTTGGCAGTTACCTGAACAAGATCAGATTAGCCACTATAAAGACAAAATGCTAAATGAAATTGCAATTTTGTTTGGTGGACGTATTGCTGAAGAAGTCTTCATTCAGCAACAATCGACTGGTGCTTCAAATGACTTCGAACGTGCTACAAAAATGGCTCGTGCGATGGTAACGAAGTACGGTATGTCTGACAAAATGGGTGTGATGGTTTACGAAGATGAAAACCAAAATGGATTCTTCGGTAACGTAGGTAGCCGTACAATTTCTGAAGCGACTCAACAACAAGTTGATCAGGAAGTACGCCGTATTTTAGATGAACAATATAAAGTTGCTCGTGATATCTTGGAAAATAATAAAGATATCGCCCATGCAATGGTTAAAGCGTTGATGGAATGGGAAACTATTGATCGTGACCAAATCCGTGACATCATGGAAGGCCGCGAACCTCAACCACCGAAAGTTTATATTGCTGAAAATCCGGTATCTGCGTTTGAGCCGCCAAAAGATGGTCCATCTACTCCGCCGCCATTACCAGCGATGAATTAAGTTAATTAATAAAGAAGCCACAGTCATGTGGCTTTTTTATTTGTCTTAACTTTGGATAAAGCTGAAAAGAAATCGACAGCATGTAAAGCTTACTTGCTAAAATAGCCGCTGATTTTGAACCGGAGCTTTTTATGCAGTTAATATCTTTACCAAAGCAGATTTTACAGTGTGGACAGCTTCAATTAGATTTATCTCAGCCCCATGTTATGGGTATCTTAAATGTCACTCCTGATTCTTTCAGTGATGGTGGTAAACATAACCAATTAGACCAAGCGGTTGATCATGCACTTAGTATGATTGAGCAAGGCGCGACTATTATTGATATTGGGGGGGAATCTACCCGACCTGGTGCTTCAGAAGTTGTAGTAGAAGAAGAAGTGCGTCGTGTGGTACCTGTGGTCGAGGCTTTATCTCACCATAACGTTATTTTGTCGATCGACACAAGTCAGCCAGAAGTTATTCGCGCAGCAAAAGCAGCAGGGGCACATATCTGGAATGATGTCCGTGCCTTAACACGTCCCAATGCTTTAAAAACTGCCGTAGAATTAGATATACCTGTAGTAATTATGCATATGCGCGGTGAACCAACGACAATGAATCAGTTGGATCAGTACACTGATGTAACACTCGATGTGATGCAAGAGTTGCAACAGCGTATTGATGAGGCTTTGGCTGCTGGGGTAAAAAAGCACAATATTATTGTTGATCCTGGATTTGGCTTTGCGAAAAATGCCCAGCAAAATTTAAAACTATTAAAAGAATTTTGGAAACTTAATGAACTTGGTTATCCAATTTTATCCGGGCTTTCTCGTAAACGTTTCATAGGTGAAGCTTTACAAGGCGCTCCTGCAGATCAACGTGCTGTGGGAAGTGTAACTGGGCATTTGCTTAGTATTCAGCAGGGAGCATCCATTGTAAGAGCGCATGATGTAAAGGAAATGCATGAAGCAATTTTAGTTTGGAAAGCGATGCAGCAAGTCTGAATAATGACGTTATAAAATTGGACTCACTCAGTGCTCATTAAAATAGAGTGGATGAGTGAGTCGGGTAAATATCTCGTGATTTTTACGAAAATATGTTATAAGCGGCAAGTTTTTGCTGTTGTGTAAACTTTTGTATGTTTGAAGACTTACTTCTCCCAATGTTTGATGATGAATATTATCCAGATATTTTGGTCGCTGAACTCAAGCAGCTTATTGAGCAATTTGCTAAAAAAGTTCAAAAACCTGCGTTAGCTGAGCAAGATATCTATCGATACGCTCATCAAACTGTAAATGAAATTAATGAAATGAAGCCACAGTTCGAAGATCTAGACTCATCGCTTGATGATAGTGCTGCTGATTATATTGCTGAGGCAATGATGATGGTGGTACAAGATGCAGGATATTTGGATCTGGAAATGGAAGAGTTGGTGATGAATCGAGAGTGGTGATTACTCTCGATTTTCAAAATTTTTGAGAGCATCTAATAAATGACATGTCTCGTCTAAGTGAACTTCGTCTATTTTCTCAATTTTTAAAATTAAATTTCCATTCTGCTGTTCATTTACTTCTGCCAACACGCTGACCCAATAGTTTTTTTGTTGCTGCTGTAGCTCTTTAAATTGAGTAAATATCTCTTGAGGGGCTTCAATTAGATAGTCATCTTGAGTAATAGAGCAGCGTACAAAGTGCCAATCATTATTTTTGAACAAGATTGTACCGTTAAATATATCTTTGGCATTTGCAAAGGGTATAAAAAAGAGTAGAGCGGATATAAATATTAATATTCTGATCATGGCATTATTTTCATCAGGCATAAAAAAACCAGCTTACGCTGGATTCTTTATGGCACCAAATTCAATAGTTGAAAATGGTGCCCGGGGCCGGACTCGAACCGGCACGCTTTGAGGGCGGGGGATTTTAAATCCCCTGTGTCTACCTATTTCACCACCCGGGCATGTGCGCAATAATAGAGGACAAGTGCGCGATTGGCAAGAGAAAAACAGAGAGTTTGCTTTATTTTCAATCAGTTCTTATCAGTATTTCTATAAATTAACCAATTTATGTCATGATTTGTTCATCAAACTGAGATCAGTTGTTCATCTTCTCTACTTAAGTTTAAGACACTCATTGCTTAAAACTTAGGTAATTTTATGTCAGAGAAAATTTCACGCCGAGAATTAATTCAAAAAAGTCTGCTCGGTTTTGGGGCTTTATCTATACCTGTTGCTTTTACAGGTTGTAATGATGGCTCAGATGATGAAAGCCCAGAAATACAAGCAGATTTTCTTCATGGTGTCGCAAGCGGGGATCCACTACAAGATAAAGTTATTTTGTGGACACGAGTAACACCGACAGACTCTGGGGTGCGCTTAAAAGTTGTATGGGAAATTTCAACCGATAATCAGTTTAAACAAAATTTAAAGACGGGAATGGTTGAAACAAGCAAGACTGATGACTTTACAGTGAAAGTTGATGCAGCTGGGTTACAAGCAGATACGGTGTACTACTACCGTTTTAAATTTGGTAATAAAGTTTCACCGGTTGGGCAGACGAAAACATTACCAACATCCACCAATAAAGTGAGCTTTGCAGTATGTTCTTGTTCTAACTATCCTGCGGGTTACTTTTATGTTTATCGTGAACTGGCAAAACAGAATGTTGATGTCATTATTCACTTGGGTGACTATATTTATGAATATGGGGCAGATGGCTATGCGACAGAAGATGCAACCAAGTTAGGCCGTAATTTACCTGCCGATAATAATAAAGAAATTATTAAATTAGATGATTACCGCAAACGTTATGCGCTTTATCGTCAAGATAAAGATTTGCAAGCAGCTCATCAGCGCCATCCTTTTATTGTGATTTGGGATGACCATGAGTTGGCAAATGATGCTTGGCGTGAGGGGGCGGAAAACCATCAAAGTAATGAAGGGGCCTTTTCGGACCGTAAATTAGCTGCCCTACAGGCCTATTTTGAATGGATGCCAATTCGTCCAGTTTCTAGTACAGATCATTTAAATATTTATCGCCAGTTTAATTTTGGCTCTCTTGTTCAGTTAACCATGCTAGATACGCGTATTATTGCGCGTGATAAGCAGCTTGCATATACAGACTATATGACGGCTACAGGCTTGGATATTGCAAAGTTTCAGGCAGATTTAACTAATCCGGTGCGTACTTTGATGGGATATACGCAAAGAGATTGGTTGGTCGATAAATTAAAGCAATCTACAGCAACATGGAATGTAGTAGGACAGCAAGTATTAATGAGTAAAATGTGGATTCCAGCTGAGTTGTTGGCGTCTTTAGGGCAAATTACTTCAGGAGGAACTTCGCCTGAGGCGCTTGCTAAGATGAATGCACAAATTACCGAGTTAGTCGCTTTAAAACTTCGTTTACAACAAAATGATCCGACATTAACAGCCCAAGAAAAAGCAAGAATTATGATGGTTGCGCCATATAATCTCGATGCTTGGGATGGTTACTATGCTGAGCGAGAGTTTGTGTACGATAAATTGGCAGAGTTTAATAAAAAGATCATTGTGTTAGCCGGGGATACACATAATGCATGGGCATCTTATTTATATAGCCAGAAAGGGAAATATGTTGGAGTTGAATTAGCGACCAGTTCTGTATCGTCTCCAGGTTTAGAAAAATATTTAAGTATTCCACTGGCTCAGCTTCAACAGTTTGAATTTGCATTTACTACATTAATTGATGAATTGGTTTATTGTAATTTAAATCAACGAGGATATCTGTTGGTTACTCTAGATCAGGCGCAAGTTCATTCTGAGTGGAGATTTGTAGATTCAATTAAAAATACCGAATATCAGATAGATTCAAGCCGACAAAACGATATTGTATTGAATCTAAATTTGATGCCGTTAAAACAAGGTCAAAAGACTGCTTGAAATTATAGAAAATTAGAGGGTTGCTGAGGTAACCCTTTTTTTAGGCATAAAAAAACCAGCTTACGCTGGATTCTTTATGACACCATATTCAGTACTTGAAGATGGTGCCCGGGGCCGGACTCGAACCGGCACGCTTTGAGGGCGGGGGATTTTAAATCCCCTGTGTCTACCTATTTCACCACCCGGGCTTTACCAAATTTGGAGGCGGAGGTCGGAATCGAACCGGCGTCCACGGAGTTGCAGTCCGCTGCATGACCACTCTGCCACCCCGCCTGCATTTGGTGATGCACATATTAGCAACCTTTACAAAAAAAACAATACTGTTTTGAGCGAAGATGCACATAAAAACAACATCTAGAATAAAATTGTCGAAATTATCATGTATTATTGGCACATTAAATTCATGTCTACCTTGGAGATGTGCTGTGGCATTGGTTTTAGACGGTCGTGCATTAGCAAAGCAAATTGAAGAAAATTTGTTGGTACGTGTTGAAGCTTTAAAAGCGAAAACAGGTCGTACCCCAATTTTAGCGACTATTTTGGTTGGGGATGATGGTGCTTCTGCAACTTATGTACGTATGAAAGGGAATGCCTGCCGCCGAGTAGGTATGGATTCATTAAAAATCGAATTACCACAAGAAACCACAACAGAACAATTATTAGCTGAAATTGAAAAGCTTAATGCCAATCCAGATGTTCACGGTATTCTTTTACAGCATCCAGTTCCTGCACAAATTGATGAGCGCGCATGTTTTGATGCAATCTCTTTAGCAAAAGATGTAGATGGCGTAACTTGCCTTGGTTTTGGCCGTATGGCAATGGGTGAAGCTGCATATGGTTCAGCGACTCCTGCTGGCATTATGACGATTCTTAAAGAAAACAATATCGAAATTGCTGGCAAACACGCGGTTGTAGTTGGTCGTTCAGCAATTTTAGGTAAACCAATGGCAATGATGTTGTTGCAAGCAAATGCGACAGTAACGATTTGTCATTCACGTACACAAAACTTACCTGAGCTTGTGAAACAAGCTGACATTATTGTTGGTGCTGTAGGTAAAGCTGAACTTATTCAAAAAGATTGGATTAAACAAGGTGCAGTTGTTGTTGACGCTGGTTTCCATCCACGTGATGGCGGTGGTGTAGGCGATATTCAATTACAAGGTATTGAAGAAGTTGCTTCTGCTTATACACCTGTACCGGGTGGTGTTGGTCCAATGACCATTACAACTTTGATTCGTCAAACTGTAGAAGCTGCTGAAAAAGCTTTAGGTTAATTTAATTTATTCACGGCGGCATCCTACCGTTTAACGCAAATGTTAGGAGCTCGTATGTTACTTTTCTTTCGGGATGAGTAGCGAATGCTACGCAAGACCAAAACGGTTGCACTAATTAAAGCAGTGGAATTGAACTAACGTATTTTTAGTAACTAGCCACTATCATGCTTTAAGCTACTGTTTTAGTCTTGCTCGTTATGCAGATGATCAAATAGTAATTATAAATTGTTGAGCTTATTTATGAGCTGCACCTTTCAACTGTCCAAAGTCCCTGAACATTTACTTCAAGCCTTACATGAAGTCATTCCTCATTGTGAATTAATGGCACAACAGTTGCCAGAAACTCCAATTTCTTTATGGTTGATTCCACCTGTTTTTCCAACTGATCGGTTGGATGACGAAGTTATTCGCCGTATCTGGAATGACACGCCGTATTGGATTTTCTGTTGGGCATCAGGCTTGGCGATGGCTCAGTGGATACTTGCAGAGCCGCACCATGTTAAAGATAAAGTGGTGTTAGATTTCGGAGCAGGTTCTGGTGTAGTGGCAATTGCTGCAAAAATGGCAGGAGCAAAACGCGTAATCTGCTGTGATATTGATCAGGTCAGTTTAAATGCTTGCCGTGAAAATGCTTTACTTAATGATGTAGAACTCGAATATTTGGATGATTTATATAAGGCTGAACAAGTCGATGTTTTACTTGCTGCCGATGTGTTATATGACCAATGTAATCGCTTTTTCTTAGATGAATTTTTAAAATTTGCACCAGAAGTTTGGGTAGCAGATAGCCGAGTTAAAAATTTTAGTCATCCAAAATATGAAAAAATTGAAGAAAGAAGTGCAACAACTTGGCCAGATCTGGATGAAGCGAAAGAATTTAGAAATGTAAGTTTTTATAAGACGCTGTAAGAGAACAGCGCCTTTTTTTATGTTATGAACAAGTATAACGAACGACTTTTAATGTACTTGGACGTGCTTCAAGTGCTTGGCGTGTCGCATAATCTTCACCATTATTTAAGCTAGGTGTATTTGATAAGCCAAAAGAAGCGCGGGTTTCACCTAGTTGAATTCCGTAATGCTCATCTTTAGCTGGATTAGGAATTTCATTGATGCTTAAAATTGATAATTTATAAACTTTCTGAGCACCTAACACATTTTGACAAGCACGTTGCAATTTACGCTCATCAAGTTGCTGGTTACTACGACCAGCTAAAGTGTAAGCTAAAGTCGCTGAAGTTTTTGTTTGGTTTTCAATCTGGTAGCCAGTTGAACCATTATATTGTCGAGGCGTAGTCTGACATGCAGTTAAAATGAACATACTACTTAATGCCAAACATAGAATACTTTTATTCATCAGTATCGTCCTTATTTTCTTATATGAAGTATCTCATAAAATAGAAACGTTGTTGGAGCTTATTCACTAAGTTAGAGCTAACATTCACTTATGATATTAGCTCTAATTGAAGGATTTTAATGTTCTTTAATTTTTGAATGATGCTTGGTGTCTTTCATGAAGATATAAATCAGCAATGAAATGAAAATCATGATACTGACGTAAATAAAGAACCAAGATTCGTGCCCGGCTTCTTTAAAACTTAATGCAAAAAACTCGGCTGTACCACCAAATAAAGTATTCGCAATTGCATAAGGTAATGCGACACCTAAAGCTCGAATATGTGCAGGGAAAAGTTCAGCTTTCACTACAGCATTAATTGATGTGTAGCCAGTTACCATGACTAGTCCACCTAAACATAACCAGAAAGCAGTCCAGTAGTTATGCGTGTTTGCAAGTGTATCAAACAAAATATAAGTGAATAAAACACCTGTAACCCCGAAGGCGATCATAAGCGGTTTACGGCCAATTCGATCTGATAAGGCACCTGCCAATGGCTGTAAGCACATAAAGATGAATAAGGCTAAAGTGGTAATTTGAGTAGCCTCAGGCTTGGTAAAACCAGAAGTATTCACTAAATATTTCTGTAAATAGGTGGTGTAAGTATAAAAAGCTAAAGTACCACCAGCAGTTAGGAATAATACAGTGAAGGCCTCTTTAGGATAATGTTTAAATAAAGCAAACATTCCTGATTTCGGCTGATCTGTTTCTGCTTGAGCGTTTTTAAAGGATTGAGTTTCCAATAAGCCACGACGAATACGGAACACCACAATAGCTAAAAGGGCTCCGATGAAAAACGGAACACGCCATCCCCAGTCATGCAGTTGTTCTTCGGTGAGTATCATTTGCAAGATGAGTAGTACGCATAAAGCTGTAAGCTGTCCTGCAATTAAAGTGACATATTGGAAGCTTGAGAAAAAACCACGTCGATCTTTTTCTGCCATTTCACTTAAATACGTTGCACTTGCGCCATATTCACCGCCTACACTTAAGCCTTGAATTAAACGTGCAATAACCAAAAGCAATGGAGCAAATACGCCAATACTTTCGTAGGAAGGTGTAACAGCAATCAGTAGCGAACCGATACACATTAAAGTAACGGAAAGCGTAAGGCCCGCTTTACGTCCTTTACGGTCAGAATAGATCCCCATAATCCATGCGCCAATGGGACGCATAAGGAAACCCACTGCAAAAATAGCGGCAGCTTGAAGAAGTTGAGCGGTTTGACTTCCTTTTGGGAAAAATGCATGAGCAAAATAGAGCGTAAATGCGGCATATACATACCAGTCGTACCATTCGACAAGGTTACCGGCAGAACCGCCCAAAATTGATTTTAGACGGGTTTTTGTATCTAAATTAGAATGTGGAGTTGTTGCGGTAGAAGGTTGATCAACCATGATTCGCTCCATGTTTCGCTTGGGTTGAATGCTAAAAAAGAGAAGATTTATTCCGTTTTTACATATTATCTACAGGAGTATTTCACTTTATTTTTTTTATGTCTGTAAAACAATGTTTATTATTTAAGCAAAGGAATAAGTTGAATATTTATGTGATTTCAAATTAGCCGATCAGCATATTTTTATCTTCTAATTTCAATATTTTTCTTATTACTTTTTTCCATGCAGTAAAAAATTGATAAAGAATGGGTAATGTTTGGACGAAGAAACCCTATACCACTTAAAAATAATGATATATTCCAAAGAAAATTTTAAATAAATACAGTTAGGCATGATGTTTTTGCATTGTGGGCTAGATGTGTGTGGAAAATGAAAGGGACATTCAGATGTCAAATTGCCCGAAAAAATATATTGTCGCTTTTGATCAGGGAACAACAAGCTCAAGAGCAATTGTTTTAGATCATGATGCGAACGTTGTCAGTATTGCTCAAAGAGAATTTACCCAGATTTACCCTCAGCCAGGTTGGGTTGAGCATGATCCTATGGAAATTTGGGCAACTCAAAGTGCTGTATGGGTCGAAGCATTGGCTCAAGCTGGCATCAAGAGTGAACAAGTTGCGGCAATTGGAATTACAAACCAACGGGAAACCACTATTGTCTGGGACAAAAAAACAGGAAGACCTATTTACAATGCGATTGTTTGGCAAAGCCGACAAACAACGGAAATATGCAATCAATTGTATAAAGCAGGTTGGCAAGAATATATCCGTAAGACCACTGGTTTAGTCATTGATCCATATTTCTCGGCCACAAAAATTAAATGGATTTTGGATCATGTTGAAGGCAGCCGTGAGCGTGCTGAACGAGGAGAGCTATTATTCGGTACGGTGGACACTTGGCTGATTTGGAAACTAACTAATGGGGCCGTCCATGTCACTGATTTTACCAATGCATCTCGAACCATGCTGTTTGATATCGAAAAGCTTGAGTGGGATGAAAAGCTTTTACAAGCTTTAGACATTCCTAGAGCAATGTTGCCGGAGGTTCGTAGTTCATCTGAGGTTTATGGATATACACATACCATTAGTGGACAAGAAGTAGGAATCCCAATTGCCGGAATCGCGGGTGATCAGCAGGCTGCGCTTTTTGGTCAAATGTGTGTTGAGTCGGGACAGGCTAAAAATACCTACGGTACTGGCTGTTTTCTACTCATGAATACGGGTAAAAAGATTGTCCGTTCAGAGCATGGATTACTCACAACTATTGCCTGTGGTGCGAGTGGTGAGGTGAACTATGCCTTAGAGGGTGCCGTATTTAACGGTGGTTCTTGCGTACAGTGGTTACGTGATGAATTAAAGGTTATTAAGAATGCTAAGGATTCCGAGCTTTATGCAACACGTGTAAAGGATAATAATGGTGTATATGTAGTACCTGCTTTTACCGGGTTAGGAGCACCGTATTGGGACCCGACAGCTCGCGGCGCAATTTTTGGTCTGACGCGTGGGGCTAGTATTGAACATATTATCCGCGCAACTCTAGAGTCTATAGCCTTTCAAACTCGGGATGTTTTAGATGCCATGCAACAAGATGCAGAAGAAGAGCTTCGTACACTCCGTGTCGATGGAGGAGTAACGGAAAATAATTTCTTAATGCAATTTCAGGCTGATATTTTAGCGACACCAGTAGAACGTCCAATAATGAAAGAAACTACTGCTTTGGGTGCAGCTTTCCTTGCTGGGCTGGCGACGGGTTTCTGGCAAGATCTACATGAGTTAAGAAATAAATCTGCCATAGAAAAGGTATTTGAGCCAAAAATGTCTTCTGAGCAATCTGAGATGATTTATAAGGGTTGGCTCAAGGCAGTTAAACGTAGTCAAAGTTGGGCTGAGGATTAGTTCGTTCTTTAACTGGTTGAATTCACTAGTAGGGTAATCAATTAACGGTTAAACACTTAGTTATTTAAAATTGATTATTCTACTTTTTTGATTGTTGTTTCATCAATTTGATGTTTTAATTTTTATAAGATCAACAATAAAAAGAACATGAGAAATGAAAGTACAACCTAATGATTATTCAAAAATATATGATCTTGCCGTAATTGGCGGTGGTATTAATGGTGTTGGTATTGCCAATGATGCAGCAGGGCGCGGATTATCGGTATTTTTATGTGAAAAAGATGATTTAGCCAGCCATACCTCATCTGCTAGCAGCAAATTAATTCATGGCGGCCTACGTTATTTAGAACATAAAGAATTCAGGCTGGTCAGAGAAGCATTAGCAGAGCGTGAAGTATTGCTAGCTAAAGCGCCACATATTATTAAACCAATGCGTTTTATCATGCCTCATCGACCCCATTTACGCCCTGCATGGCTAATTCGAGCAGGTCTATTTTTTTATGATCATTTGGGAAAACGAGAAAAATTATTAGGATCAAATCTCATTTATTTCAAAGAAGATAGCCCTTTAAAACCAGCGATAACACGTGGTTTTGAATATTCTGACTGTACTGTAGATGATGCGCGTCTTGTGGTATTAAATGCACTACAAGCTAAAGAGAAAGGGGCGAAAGTCGTTACACGTACGCGTTGTGTTAAGGCTTATAGGCAACAGGAATTGTGGCATCTGGAGTTACAAAGCGGAGCTGAGTTCTATCAGATACGTGCGAAAGCTATTGTAAATGCGGCGGGACCTTGGGTTGAAGAAATTATTAGTGAAAACCTGAGTTTAAGTTCACCTTATCAAATTAGGCTTATACAAGGAAGTCATATTGTTGTGCCAAAATTATATGACTGCCATAAGGCCTTTATTATGCAAAACGAAGATCGAAGGATCGTTTTTGCAATTCCTTATTTAGAAAAATATACCCTCATTGGTACAACAGATCAGGAATACACAGGTGATCCACAAAAAGTAGAGATTACTGATGTGGAAATCGATTACCTTTTGACAGTGACAAATTCACATTTTAAAAAGCAGTTGACGCGAGCTGATATTGTAAGTCAGTACTCGGGTGTGCGTGCTTTATGTGATGATGAGTCTGATAATCCATCTGCAATTACACGCGATTATACTTTGGCTCTACAGGCAGAAGATAAAACTACACCATTGCTCTCAGTGTTTGGGGGCAAGATTACAACTTACCGAAAGTTAGCCGAAGCTGCTTTAGAGCATCTGGCTCCGTTTTTTAATGACATGGCAGAGGAGTGGACTGCAGATGAGCCATTACCTGGCGCCGAAAACTGGACCACACTAGATGATTTAATCAATCAGATTAAAACACGTGTAAGTGGAATTTCTGACTCACTTGCCAACCGTTGGGCTCATGCATATGGCACAAGAGTGTGGAATATGCTTAAAGAGCGAAATGCTATAGAACAATTGGGTCAACATTTTGGCCATGATTTGTTTGAGTGTGAAGTCAGATATTTGTGTGAATATGAATGGGCTCACACAGCAGAAGATATACTTTGGCGCAGATCTAAATTAGGTTTGGCATTTGATGAAAAACAGGTAAAAGTTTTAGAAGCTTATTTATCTGAACGTCGATTAAAAGACGATGCCGCATAATAAAAAAGGTCGCACATGGCGACCTTTTTTATATAGAGCAATTAGAAGCCAGTTTTTACAGCTTCAAGTAAAGCTGCTTGACGTTCTTTTAATGCTTTAGGTAAGCGTTCGCCAAGTTTATTGAATAACTCAGTGTGGCTTTCAATTTCAGTAACCCACTGGTCTTTATCTTGATTTGTGATGAGGTCAAATTGTTCTTTAGTGAACTCAGTACCTTCCCAATTCAAGTCTTCATATGTTGGAACAAAACCGATAGGTGTTTCAACAGCGTTCGCACGACCTTCACAACGATCAATGATCCACTCAAGAACACGCATGTTTTGACCGAAACCAGGCCATACGAAGTTGCCTTCAGCATCACGACGGAACCAGTTTACATTGAAGATTTTTGGTAATTTGTTGCCAGAAGCTTCAGCTTTTTCACTTACTTTCGCACCAAGGTTTAACCAGTGGTCAAAGTAATCAGCCATATTATAGCCAGCAAATGGAAGCATCGCGAATGGGTCACGGCGAACAATACCTTGTTGACCAACAGCAGCAGCAGTAGTTTCAGAACCCATAGTTGCCGCTTTATATACACCGTCAACCCAGTCGAAAGCTTCAGAAACTAAAGGTACTGTATCTGCACGACGACCACCGAAGATGAATGCAGAAATTGGAACACCTGCTGGGTTTTCCCAATCAGCATCGATAGATGGACATTGACCTGCTGCAACAGTGAAACGAGCATTTGGATGTGCTGCTTTTTCGCCGTTTACGTGAGGTTGACCTTTCCAGTTAGTTAAGTTTGCTGGAACTTCTTTAGAAAGACCTTCCCACCATACTTGACCATCGTCAGTTACTGCTACGTTTGTATAGATAACGTCTTTGTGAAGAGTTGCCATACAGTTCGGGTTAGTTTTGGTATTTGTACCAGGTGCTACACCGAAGAAACCAGCTTCAGGGTTAATCGCATATAAGCGACCATCTTCACCTGGTTTAATCCAAGCAATATCGTCACCTACAGTTTCGATTTTCCAACCTTCATAACCTGCTGGTGGAATTAACATTGCAAAGTTTGTTTTACCACAAGCAGACGGGAATGCAGCAGCGATGTAGTGTTTTTCACCTTGAGGGTTAGTTACACCAAGAATAAGCATGTGTTCAGCTAACCAACCTTGTTCGCGTCCCATGACAGAAGCGATACGAAGAGCTAAACATTTTTTACCAAGTAACGCGTTACCGCCGTAACCAGAACCGAAAGACCAGATTTCGCGAGTTTCTGGGTAATGAACGATATATTTCTCTGGGTTACAAGGCCAAGCAACATCTTTTTGACCTTCAGCAAGTGGAGCACCTACTGTATGTACGCAAGGAACAAACTCGCCATCCGTACCTAATACGTCATAAACTGCTTTACCCATACGTGCCATTTTGCGCATGCTAACAGCTACATAAGGAGAGTCAGTTAACTCGATACCAATGTGAGCAATATGGCTACCTAAAGGACCCATAGAGAAAGGAACAACGTACATGGTACGGCCTTTCATTGAACCTTCAAATAAACCATTTAATTTTTCACGCATAACAGCTGGATCTTCCCAGTTGTTTGTCGCACCAGCATCTTCTTTATTTTGAGAGCAGATGTAAGTACGATCTTCAACACGCGCAACGTCAGATGGGTCAGAATTTGCAAGATAAGAACCAGGATGTTTTTCTTGGTTTAATTTCTGCATGGTGCCGTTAGCGATCATCAAGTCGATTAGACGTTGATACTCTTCTTCGCTTCCGTCACACCATTCGATTTTTGCTGGTTTGGTTAAGTTTGCAATTTCTTCAACCCATGCTATAAGCTTAGGATGACGAACGAATTCTGGTGCGTTCACTGTGGTCATGGTGAGGCCTATTCAAAATATGTACAACGTACAAGTCATTCATTGGGATACAATGAAAGATCAAATAAAAAAGTGGCTGTATTAAAGCATAAAATCATAAAAAAAATAAGACTAAAGACTAACTAGCAGATATTTGGAGTTTTCTTTATTTTTTAATGAAAATCATATGTTTATATGTTTTTATAAGGTTTTTGCTTTTATATTTTTATGTTATATGTATGTTATTTATCTAAATTATTTTGTTTAAAATCAATTAATTAGGCTTGAAAAATTTTTTTGAGAATTATTATTGATTATACAAATGAAGCTCATTCAAAATTTACATAAAGAGACTTTTAATAGGCGATTTTATATACAAAATAGAATAAAGAACTGACTTTACGATAATAAAATGCGGCCTTTGAAACCTCTTTCAATCATCTATAACGAAAAATCAGGATTTCATGCTTCAAAACATGAAGACGTCTATGAGCAGCTCATGACTGTATTTACAGAATATGGTTTTGAAATACAAGTATTTGAATTAAATGAAAATACATTATTTGATGATTTGATAAATAATGTTATTCATCGACATTCACAAAATGAAAATACAGGAGTGGTTGTTGCGGCAGGAGGAGACGGTACTTTAAATGCGGTTGCAACTAAACTTAAAAATACTTCTATTCCCATGGGAATTCTGCCTTTAGGGACTTTTAATTATGTTGCTAAAGTTTTAGAGATTCCGTTAGACCTTTTAGAGGCAGCGGAGGTTATTGCAACAGGTAAACCTAGGTCAGTACATGTAGCAGTTATTAATGATCATATTTATCTAAATAATGCCAGTTTAGGTTTATATCCTCTTTTTATCAAAAAACGCGAACTCTACAATAAATATTTAGGAAGACTGCCTTTACATGCCTATACCTCAGCTTTAGATGTTTTATTGAGAGAAAATAAATCAATGAAGCTTTCTATAACTGTAGATGGCAAGAAATACCCAGTTAAAGCGCCGCTCATTTTCTTTGGAAATAACCAATTGCAACTATGTGATATGAAGCTCAGAATTGCAGAATGTGCAGCACAGGGAAGAGTCGCTGGAGTTGTAATTACAAAAAGTGATAAGCTGAGTTTACTAAATATGCTTTGGCAATGGGTTCAAGGTAAAGTTGAAGATGCACAAGATGTATATAGTTTTTGTGCTGATCATGTCATTGTTGATTGTGCAAAGAAAACCAAACTCACAGTGGCCTTAGATGGAGAAATCATAGAGATGAAACCTCCTTTAAATTTCACTGTAGAAAAAAATGCTTTAAATATTATGGTGCCGAATGTTACTACATCTGTCTGATTTACACTTTGGGACAGAAAAAAAAGAGTGTTTAGAGGCAATAAGAGATTTTTGTATTCAGCAACAGCCTGAAGTGATTGTTGTGAGCGGCGATATTACTCAACGCGCCAAATATGAACAATTTTTTAAATGTCGACAGTATTTAGATAGCCTCAATATTCCTTATCTTGTGGTG
Source organism: Acinetobacter sp. FDAARGOS_494 (assembly GCF_003812225.1). Lineage (NCBI taxonomy): Bacteria > Pseudomonadati > Pseudomonadota > Gammaproteobacteria > Moraxellales > Moraxellaceae > Acinetobacter > Acinetobacter sp. FDAARGOS_494. Next base: position 829,268 of record NZ_CP033866.1, on the reverse strand, counting down.
CCTGGTAACCACGATATACCTTTGTATCATGTCTGGAACCGTTTTTTTTCTCCATTTACCCGTTATAGATATTTTTTTGGTGAATTAGAGCCGACTTTAGAAACTGAACATTTTTATATTGTTGGGGTGAATAGTATACGTCGTCGTTATCATACGCGTGGGCATATTTCGATTGAACAAATTCAAGCTACTTATGAGCGTTTAGACAGGGGACCTAAAAATAAAATAAAGCTAGTTGTTTTTCATCAACCCTTTTATACGCCCCCTGATAATAAGCATGGAATAAAAGATTGTCCGGTTCTGGGTAAAATCGCTTTAGAAAAGTGGAGTACAACTGGTCTATTTGGAATGTTACATGGGCATCTCCATAAAACAGCTATATATGATTTAACTCAGATTTATTCTCTAAAAATAGATCATCCTATTTTTGATATACATGCAGGTACAGCAACTTCTACTCGCCTATATCATCATAATCCAAATAGCTTTAATACAATTTCAAATGAAGGAAAAATTCAGCATTATTGGTTTAATTACGATTTAAAGATTTTTCAATTAATTTAATTTATAAAAATTCTATAAGACACTTAACTTATGAGTAGATTGATAAAATTTTATCCATTACAATGCTTAAGCTAAAAATTCTATATATGGGGAATAGGAAAACATTTTAAATGTTTTATCATTTTAAAAAATAATATTAATGCATAAAAAGATTTTTACTATATAAAAAGCTGTGCTTTTTAACTAGCTACAATATGGATTTAGTTTTTTATGTTCTTTAATAATATTTTATTAAAATGAATCTCTATTTGACTTAATATTTTAGAAAAACTTAATAATTATTTGAAATTTCATGGTGGAAAAATGGTACAAGTATCATTAATGGCAAATAATGCTTCAAAAAATAATACAGTTGATATTAATGTTGGCCAAACAAAAAATATTGTAGTAGATCCGAAGGTAATCGCAAAAATTGATATTAATCCAGAAAAAATTGCTTCAATAACAAGAGATGGTAATAGTGCGGTTATCCATCTAAAAGATGGGACTGAAATTGTTTTAGAGAACTTTTTTATTAGTGAAAATCCACAAATTCTTTTAAATGAGGGGCAGATTTATTGGGCTGCTAATTTAGCTGAAGATGCTACAGGACAGACCACTGTTAATTATTTAGAATTAAAAGAGATACCAAAATATATAGATGCTTCATCTTCTGTACCTATCTGGTCTTGGGTGGTTAGTGCTTTAGCTGGTGCAGGAACAGTTGCATTATTATCCCAGCAAGACGCCAAAGATAAAACACCTCCGGAACCAGGTAAATTGTCTTTCCAAAATCTTTTAGATTCAGGGGAGTTAACACAAGATCAAATCACGAATGATAACAAGTTTAATTTAAAACTCAGCGGACAGGAAAAGGGAAGTAGCGTAACGTATTTAATCTCTACCGATGAAGGTAAAACCTGGCAAGAGACGACATTAAATCAAAAAGATTTAGCTGACGGTATTTATCTTTATAAAGCTGTAGTGACAGACGCTGCTGGCAATACCTCGGAAACGGCTGTACAAAAAGTAGTTGTGGATACTACCGCGCCGCAAGCAGGTGAACTGACTTTATCTGACTTGAGTGATACAGGTATTTCAGCAACAGATCAGATCACGCAAGATAAAAACTTCAATTTAAAGCTTGAAGGACAGGAAAGCGGCAGCCGAGTAACATATTTAGTTTCTACCGATGAAGGTAAAACCTGGCAAGAGACGACATTAAATCAAAAAGATTTAGCTGACGGTATTTATCTTTATAAAGCTGTAGTGACAGACGCTGCTGGCAATACCTCGGAAACGGCTGTACAAAAAGTGGTTGTGGATACTACCACACCACACTCAGGTGAACTGACTCTATCTGACTTGAATGATACAGGCGTTTCAGTAACAGATCAGATCACGCAAGATAAAAACTTCAATTTAAAGCTTGAAGGACAGGAAACTGGTAGCCGAGTAACATATTTAGTTTCCACTGATGAAGGAAAAACTTGGCAGGAAACCACGGTAGTCCAAAAAGATTTGGCTGACGGTATTTATCAATATAAAGCTGTAGTGACAGACGCTGCTGGCAATACCTCGGAAACGGCTGTACAAAAAGTGGTTGTGGATACTACCACACCACAAGCAGGTGAACTGACTTTATCTGACTTGAATGATACAGGCGTTTCAGCCACAGATCAGATTACGCAAGATCAAAACTTCAATTTAAAGCTTGAAGGACAGGAAACTGGTAGCCGAGTAACATATTTAGTTTCCACCGATGAAGGAAAAACGTGGCAGGAAACCACGGTAGCCCAAAAAGATTTGGCTGATGGTGTTTACAAATATAAAGCTGTAGTGACAGACGCTGCCGGCAATACCTCGGAAACGGCTGTACAAAAAGTGGTTGTGGATACTACCGCACCGCAAGCAGGTAAACTCACTTTATCTGATTTGAATGATACAGGTGTTTCAGCAACAGATCAGATTACGCAAGATAATAGTTTTACTTTAAAGCTAGTTCAACCGATTGTGATTGGGGAACAAGCCGCTTTACTAGACCACTATGAAGTTTCAAAAGATGAAGGAAAAACTTGGCAAGAGACAACAGCTGATCAAAAAGATTTAGCTGATGGTATTTACCAATATAAAGCTATAGTGACAGACCTAGCAGGCAATATCTCAGAATCTGCTATACAAAAAGTTGTTGTAGATAATTCCTTAAATGTTGAATCAACCACAGTGATTGTAAAGCCGATTACTGAAGACAATACAATAAGTCTAGTTGAAAAAGATCAAGTTATTTCTATAAGACTTGAAATAGCTAATTTACCCACAGATTTAAATAGCTCACTGACATCAGTAAATACGACATTAGACAATGTTACTTATAACTTTCATTTTGATGAAGTCACGCAAGAATGGGTTACCGAAATTCCAGCAGAGTTTCTTTGGTCAGTAGAGCCGCAAACCAATATATCAATTGATATTAGTCTTACTGATCAAGCTGGCAATACAGCCATTATCACACATACCCAAAATTATAATGTGGATCATACTCCGAATTCACCAACCCTAGATTCACTAACTTTCAACAATATAGATGGAGCTATCATTTCAGGTAGTGCATATAAAGGAAGTAAGGTCGATATCTACAATAAAAATGGTGATTGGCTTGCAAGTACAATAACTAATGAAGAAGGTAAATTTACTTTACAAGATCTTTCAATTAACTCAAATCAAGAAGTTTACGCAGTCGCTACTTATAATGGTTATAGCAGTGAAAATTCATCAATTGGGTTAGTTACTGAAGTTCCAGCTATTAGTATTACACGAATTAGTCCAGAAGGCGTGATTAGTGGTTATGCGACTGAAGGTAGTCATTTTATTGTAAAAGATCAGAATGGAAATATTCTACAAGAATTTAATTCTAATGTATTTGATAGCTCTGGTATTACACCATTTAGTGTAATGGCATTAGGCGAAGTAAGACCATTTATTTTGTCCCTCGATCAGCCTTTAGAGGAAGGGGCTCAAATTATTATCTCTACAGATAAAGATAATATTTCAGGCCATCCACAATATATTACTGCAGACTATACTCCAGCAGTATTTTTAGAAACTCCACAATTTGATATTAGTGGTGAGACTTTATCAGTACATGTTAATGAACCTAACAGCTTTATTCGTGCATTTTCTGGAGAAGGCAATTTAATTGCTACAGGTTTTACCGATGAGCAAGGCTTTGCAAGTTTACAAGTGTTCCAATTTTTAAAAGAAGGCGAAACGGTTACTGTACAAGTAGTAGATAAAAATCAAAATACGAGTGAAACCCTAATCGAGGTTCCAAACTTTGCTTATATTCCACATGTTGAACGTATTACACAAGAAGGCTTAATTTCTGGAGTTGCTGAAGATAATAGTACGGTAATTGTACGTGATGCTGATGGCAATGAATTAGGAAAGGTTACATTAGGTGATGATAATAGTTGGAGTGACTTTAGTCATTTTAGCTTGAGTGTAAACCGCCCTTTAATTGATGGAGAGAAAATTTCCGTTCAAATTATTGATAATAAAGGGTTAATGAGTCCTGAGCAAAATATCATCGTAGATCTGACTCCTCCACCTGCTCCAACGGAGTTAAATTTCAATGATGCTGGTGATTTAGTTTATGGTCATGCAGAACCTTTCTCTGAAATTTTAGTTAAAGATGGGCAAGGAAATATTCTTAATAAATGGTTTTGGAATAACTGGACCGATGAGAGTGGAAGTTTCTCAATAGAACTAGGTACATTTTTAACCAATGCTGAGACGGTTTATGTCACGGCTACCGATGTAAATGGAAACGTAAGTTTAGCAGCTCAGATACAAGCACCTAATTATGCCTTTGCTCCATATGTTGATGGCTTTACTTCGGATGGCGTGATAAGTGGGCAAGCTGAAAATAATAGTACTCTCGTTGTTAAAGACGCCAAAGGTGACGTTGTAGCCGAAATTAAAGTTGGTGAAGATAACGGTTGGAATGGATCGAGTTATTTTAAACTCCAGCTTGACCGTCCTCTTGTTGATGGTGAGCAGTTTTTCTTATCAATTAAGGATGCTCGTGGGCAAGTAAGCACCGATACTGTAATTACCGCTGATACGGTTGCTCCCGCACCAGCCAGTAATTTAGTTTTCTCAGAAGATGGTTCATATCTTACGGGTGTAGCAGAGCTGAATACTACGATTCAGGTTTTTGATCATAATGGTCAGCTAGTGAATATATGGAATAACACCATTAACTCTGATGGTACATTTACTATTTACTTAGGTAGCAACAATTTACATGGAGAAGCATTCACAGTCACTGTTAAAGACCAAGCCGGAAATGTGAGTGAAGCTATTTCAATAAATGCGCCACTTGACGATATTGCACCGAATCCAATTAAAAATATTTTACTTGATGCAAATGGTCAAAACTTTACAGCACAAGCAGAAGCAAATAGTCAGATCGAAGTTTTTGATTCATTGGGTAATCAGACAGGTTGGGGTTCTACAGATAGTGCAGGTAATGCTTCTGGTTCTTTCAATCAAACTTATTTACACGGTGAGGAACTCACTTTTGTTGTTATAGATCGAGCAGGTAATCGCAGTATCGAATTTAAGCAAAATGCTTTAATTGATACCATTGCACCAAATCCGATTGAAAATATCATCTTCAACGAAAATGGCCAAAGTTTTACAGCTCAGGCAGAAGCCGGAAGTTCTATTGATGTATTAGATCAGACTGGAAATAAGATTGGTTTTGGTTACACCGATAGCTCAGGTAATGTATCTGGTTATTTTCAACAAGTTTACTTACACGGTGAGGAACTTACTTTTGTCGTGATCGATCGAGCAGGTAACCGCAGTGCAGAGGTCAAGCAGAGTGCTTTGAATGATGACGTCGCACCAAATCCGATTGAAAATATTGTATTAGATCTCAATGGCCAGAACTTTACAGCTCAGGCAGAAGCAAATAGCCAAATTGAAATCAAAAATAATAACGGTGACGTCGTAGGTTATGGATCAGCAGATAGTGCAGGTAATGTTTCAGGATATTTGTATCAAGTGCATTTACATGGCGAAGAGCTCACTTTTATTGTAGTTGACCGAGCGGGTAACCGTAGTACAGAGGTTAAGCAGAATGCCTTGATTGATGATATTGCGCCAAATCCGATTGAAAATATTATATTAGATATCAATGGTCAAAACTTTACAGCGCAAGCAGAAGCAAATACTCAAATTGAAGTTAAAAATGCTGTTGGTGAGATTGTAGGTTCAGGTTATGTGGATGGCGCTGGTAACGTGTCAGGTTATTTATATCAAGTCTATTTACATGGAGAAGAGCTCACTTTTATTGTAGTTGACCGAGCGGGTAACCGCAGTACAGAGGTCAAGCAGAATGCCTTGATTGATAATATCGCACCAAATCCGATTGAGAATATTTTACTTGATGCGAACGGACAGAACTTTACAGCTCAGGCAGAAGCAAACACTCAAATTGAAGTCAAAAATACTGCTGGTGAAGTCATAGGATCTGGTTCAACCGATAGCATGGGTAATGTTTCTGGTTACTTCTATCAGGTCTATTTACATGGTGAAGAACTCACTTTTGTTGTAGTTGATCGAGCGGGTAACCGCAGTACAGAGGTCAAGCAGAATGCCTTGATTGATGACATTGCTCCGAATGCGATTGAAAACATTATCTTTAATGAAAATGGTCAAAACTTTACAGCGCAAGCAGAAGCAAATAGCAAAGTTGAAGTTAAAAATGCTGCGGGTGAGGTTGTAGGTTCTGGTTATGTGGATAGTGCTGGTAATGTGTCAGGTTACTTGAATCAAGTTTATTTAAAAGGTGAGGAGCTCACTTTTGTTGTGATTGATCAAGCTGGTAATCGTAGCATTGAAGTAAAACAAACAGCCTTTCTTGATAATACAGCACCGGAAAATGCGACTAATTTAGTATTTAGTGAAGATGGCTCATATCTAAGTGGTATGGCTGAGCCAAATGCGACGATTCAAATATTTGATCAGTATGGTCAATTATTAAATCAGTGGAATAATAATGTTAATTGGGATGGAACATTTAACATCTATTTAAACAGTAACTACATGCATGGAGAAGTATTTAAAGTAGTTGTAGTTGATCAGGCTGGTAATTTGAGTGGTGAGGTTACTGTAAAAGCACCGCTTGATGATATTGCTCCTGTAGCTGCAAGTGATCTGGTCTTTAATGAAGATGGTTCATCCCTTTCTGGTGTAGCTGAGCCAAATACCTTCATCCAGATTTTTGATCAAAATGGTCAGCAGATGAATACGTGGAGTCAGAGTGTAAATGCTGATGGTACATTTACTATTTTTTTCGGTACTTACAATTTACATGGTGAAGAGTTTACAGTCATTGTTAAAGACCTTGCTGGAAATGTGAGTGAAGCTGTTTCAGTTAAGGCGCCGCTTGATGATATTGCCCCAAATCTGATTAAAAATATTGTATTTGATGCAAATGGCCAAAGCTTTACGGCACAAGCAGAAGCAAATAGTCAGATTGAAATTTTTGACTCATTTGGTAGTCAGATAGGTTGGGGCTCTACCGATAGCACTGGTAATGTGACGGGTTACTTCTATCAAGTGTATTTACATGGAGAAGAATTAACGTTCGTTGTTATAGACCGAGTAGGTAACCGTAGCGATGAAATGAAGTTAAATGCTTTGATGGATACCATTGCACCAAAGCCGATTGAAAACATCATCTTTAATGAAAATGGGCAAAATTTTACAGCACAAGCAGAAGCCAATAGTTTTATTAGTGTCAAAAATGCTGCGGGTGAGTTTGTTGGCTATGGTTATGTCGATAGTACTGGTAATGTGTCCGGTCACTTCAATCAGGTTTACTTAAAAGGTGAGGAACTCACTTTTATTGTTATAGATAAAGCAGGTAATCAAAGTATTGAATATAAGCAAAATGCTTTAACTGATGATATTGCACCAAATCCGATTGAAAACATCGTCTTAAATAAAAATGGACAAAACTTTACAGCGCAAGCGGAAGCCGATAGCCAAATCGAAGTTAAAAATACTGCGGGTGAGGTCGTAGGTTCTGGTTATGTAGATAGTATTGGTAATGTGTCAGGTTCTTTTAATCAAGTCTATTTACATGGAGAAGAGCTTACTTTTGTTGTAGTTGACCGAGCAGGTAACCGCAGTACAGAGGTCAAGCAGAATGCTTTGATTGATGATATCGCACCTAATCAAATTGAGAATATTGTTTTTGATGTAAATGGTCAGTACTTTACGGGGCATGCTGAAGCAGATACTCGAATTGAAGTACTAGATCAATTTGGCAATCGCGCTGGTTGGGGATATGTTGATAGCCAAGGTAACGTGATAGGTTATTTCAATCAGGTTTATTTACATGGAGAGGAATTAACTTTCATCGTTGTAGATATAGCTGGTAACCGAAGTGTTGAAGTTAAGCAAAATGCTTTAATTGATGATGTCGCACCGCCAGCAGCAGCAAATATTACATTAACTTCAGACGGATTGCTTTTTGGTGAGGCGGAGCCAAACTCAACTGTTGAAATTATTGATCAATATGGTGCAGTTATCACAACAACTTATGTTTGGTACGATGGCACATTTAATCAATGGATTAATTTGAGTCAATACCAGACACAAAATTTAAGTATTGTTGTCAAAGATCAAGCAGGTAACCGCAGTGAAGTTGCTCATCAGTTAGTACCAGTATTTACCAACTCACCAATTGCTGCAACAGAGCTAAAATTGGATATAGATGGTCATATTCTAACAGGGAAGGCGACAGTAGGAATGTCGGTTGTTGTTACATCTACTGATGGTCAGACCATTAACGGAGGGTGGAATAATGCTGTGAATGAAGATGGTAGTTTTGCTATTCAGTTAAATGATTACTATCTACAGGGACAGACATTACAAGTTCGAGTTTATGATCAGAATACGAATCAATATAGCCTAATCTCTGAAATTATTGCGCCTTTAGACAATATTGCTCCAATAATTAATGATGTGGTAATTAACAATGATGGTTATAGCATTACTGGACACACTGATCCGAAAGTAATCATTAAAGTAATGGATGAGGACGGAGATTTTAGAGCAGAATTTCAATCGGATGAAGCGGGATATTTCAATGCTAGTATTTATCCACCACTATTACGTGGAGAGCAGTTATTTATCACGGCAACAGATTTAGCCAAAAATATAAGTACGCCATTTAATATTACTTTTAATGCAGATATTAATGCACCACCTTCAGCAAATCATGTTGTGATATCTGAAAATGGTTTCTTTATTGAGGGAACTGCTTTACCAAATAGTGTGGTGCGTATTTATGATGTGTATAGTAATTATATTGGCGGTGGTTTTGTAGACGAAACAGAGCATTTTAATATCCAGTTATATTCACCTCAGGCGAATGGGCAAACTTTACGCGTTGTTGTGGAGCAAAATGGCTATCAAAGCGCTTACACCGAAATTACCGCACCTATAGACACTGTCGCACCAAATGCAGCAACTCAGCTTGTCTTAGAAGATGGAAATGTACTTTCAGGACAAGCGGAAGCATATTCAACAGTTAATATTTTTGATGCTAATAATAATTTAGTTGGTCAGACTACTGTCGGAAGTGAAGGTAGTTTCTTAACACAATTATGGTCACAATATTGGCATGGAGAAACATTGACGGTAAAAGTAGTTGATGCCAATCAAAATGTGAGTGTAAGTACGACGATTACTGCTACAAATGATACAACAGCACCGAAAGTGGTCACCCAGCTTGCCATAAATGAATGGGGTAATTGGCTGGTAGGACATGCCGAAAGCAATGCTACTCTTGAAATTACATATTATTTTGCTGATCAAGAACCTTCCGTAACGAGTACTACGGTCATGGCAGATGGAACTTTCTCTACTTATGTGTATGGGACTGCAACGTCATTTGACCTTACTGTTATTGATCGTGCAGGAAATCGTAGTGAAACTATCAGCAAAGCGATTAATGATTTACCTACAATCACTGTTGATCAGTTTAAAGGTGATGCTACGGATAATACGTATATAGTTGATCATATAAGTGATTTTGTTGAAGAATATACTGTTGAGCCGTATGCAATATATAAAGATGTTTGGATTGATAATAGCTATATGTATCCAGAATGGGTTAGTGAAGGTCATTATGAACAAATATGGTTTGTTGATGGATATTATGATTCCCAATGGATCACAAGTGGTTACTCAACTGTACAAAATGTTTATCAAGATCAGAATGGTATAACTTATATTGATAATGGTACGGCAGATAGCGATTATAGTCGATATGAACAACAATATTATGATTTCGTGAATGGGCAATGGCAAGAAGGCTACGAACTGACTTATATACGTTCTGAAGAAGGTTGGGTTGATACAAGTCATAATGAAGATGTTTATATTGATACAAGTCATTATGAAGATGTTTGGGTAGATACTAGCCACTATGAAGATGTTTGGGTAGAAAGTGGCTATTGGGAGAACCAGCTTGTCGAATCAGGCTACCGAGATTTCGATTTTGGTGGACACGATAAAATAGTAAGCTCTGTGAGTTATAGTCTGGTTGGATATTCTGATTGGTCGACAGGTCTAGAAAGCGGGCGTTATGTAGAAGACTTGGAACTGGTTGGTTCTGCTCATCTCAATGCAACAGGTAATGCTTTAGATAATCTTTTAACAGGTAACTCTGGTAATAACATTTTGAATGGGCGTGAAGGTAACGATACCTATATCACTAATGAAGGTACTGATACCATTCTGTTCCAATTGCTAAATAGCCAAGATGCGACTGGCGGGAATGGACATGACACGGTGTTAGATTTTACTTTAGGTGATATAAGAACTAACCTTCAAGCTGACAAAATCGATTTAAGTGAACTATTAATTGACTATTCTAAAGATGTAAGCGCATTAGCTAAATTTATTACTGTAGAGCAAGATGCTGGGAACACGACTATTAGTCTTGACCGAGATGGCGAAGGTACAATGTTTAATAGTGTGTCACTGTTAACTCTAAATCAAGTAAATACAACATTAGACGAATTACTAAACAACCAGCAAATTATTGTTTAGTATGAATATTTAACTTTAGGAAAGAGGCTATGAAAATAGCCTCTTTTATTTTGTGCTTTAAATTTAATAAAAACTCTTCACAACCTGTTAAAAAATGACCAAAAAAATAGAATTTTTTTTCATTTTCCCCTTGAAGCCATTTTTTTCATCCCCACAAAAGTGACATCTAAATATTTTGTTATTGCTCTGGATTAAAGCAATAACGATTAATCAAAAAGACTAAGTCTGATGGAGTTAATTATGAGCAACATTCGTCCATTACATGATCGCGTTGTGATTCGTCGCGTAGAAGAAGAAACCAAAACTGCTGGCGGTATTTTATTGCCAGGTTCTGCTGCTGAAAAACCATCTCAAGGTGAAGTAATTGCAGTAGGCAATGGTCAAATCACTGATAACGGCGTACGTGCTTTGGATGTTAAAGTTGGTGACAAGGTGTTATTTGGTACTTATGCAGGTACAACAGTTAAAGTAAATGGTGAAGAACTCTTAATCATGAAAGAGTCAGACATCTTAGCTGTATTAGAAGGCTAATCGATCCATAACTCAATTCATTATCAGATTCAGTATTTAAAAAGATTCGGAGTTTAATATGTCAGCTAAAGACGTAAAATTTGGTGATTCAGCTCGCTCAAAAATGATTGCAGGGGTAAACGTACTTGCAGATGCGGTTAAAGTGACTTTAGGTCCTAAAGGCCGTAATGTTGTGATCGACCGCTCTTTCGGCGCGCCGCACATCACTAAAGACGGTGTAACTGTTGCAAAAGAAATTTCATTAAAAGACAAGTTTGAAAACATGGGTGCTCAACTTGTTCGTGAAGTTTCAAGCAAAACTAACGACATCGCAGGTGACGGTACAACAACTGCAACTGTACTTGCTCAAGCAATTTTAAATGAAGGTATCAAATCAGTAACTGCTGGTATGAACCCAATGGATTTAAAACGCGGTATCGACATTGCAGTAAAAACTGTAGTTGAAAATATCCGTTCTATTGCTAAACCAGCTGATGATTTCAAAGCAATTGAACAAGTAGGTTCAATCTCTGCTAACTCTGATACTACTGTTGGTAAACTTATTGCTCAAGCAATGGAAAAAGTAGGTAAAGAAGGCGTAATCACTGTAGAAGAAGGCTCAGGCTTCGAAGACGCATTAGACGTTGTAGAAGGTATGCAGTTTGACCGTGGTTATATCTCTCCGTACTTTGCAAACAAACAAGATACTTTAACTGCTGAACTTGAAAATCCGTTCATCCTTCTTGTTGATAAAAAAATCAGCAACATTCGTGAATTGATTTCTGTTTTAGAAGCAGTTGCTAAAACTGGTAAACCACTTCTTATCATCGCTGAAGATGTTGAAGGTGAAGCGCTTGCAACTCTTGTTGTAAACAACATGCGCGGTATCATCAAAGTATGTGCTGTTAAAGCTCCTGGTTTCGGTGACCGTCGTAAAGCAATGCTTCAAGACATTGCGATTTTGACTGGCGCAACAGTTATTTCTGAAGAAGTTGGTATGTCTTTAGAACAAGCAACTCTTCAAGATTTAGGTACAGCGCACAAAATTACTGTTTCTAAAGAAAACACAGTTATTGTTGACGGTGCTGGTGATGCTGCTGCTATCGCTGAGCGTGTTCAACAAATCCGTGCTCAAATCGAAGAGTCTACTTCAGAATATGACCGTGAAAAATTACAAGAACGTGTTGCTAAGTTAGCAGGCGGTGTTGCTGTAATTAAAATCGGTGCAGCAACTGAAGTTGAAATGAAAGAGAAGAAAGACCGCGTAGACGACGCACTTCACGCAACTCGTGCAGCAGTTGAAGAAGGTGTTGTTGCTGGTGGTGGTGTTGCTCTTGTTCGCGCTGTAAATGCTCTTGAAGGCTTAAAAGGCGCTAACGAAGATCAAACAGCTGGTATCAACATTTTACGCCGTGCGATCGAAGCTCCACTTCGTCAAATCGTTGCGAATGCTGGTGATGAGCCATCTGTAGTTATCAACGCTGTTAAGAATGGTGAAGGTAACTTCGGTTACAACGCTGCAACTGGCGAATATGGTGATATGTTAGAAATGGGTATCCTTGACCCAGCTAAAGTAACTCGTTCTGCACTTGAGCACGCTGCTTCTGTTGCTGGCTTAATGTTAACTACAGAATGTATGATTACTGACATTCCTGAAGACAAACCAGCTGCTCCAGATATGGGCGGTATGGGTGGTATGGGCGGAATGATGTAATAACGCATCAACGCTTTAACCCAAAAAAATCCCTGCATTCGCAGGGATTTTTTTTATTTTTCCAGTAATTTTAAGGATAAGTTAAGTTCAGAACCCTAAAATTAAAACAGGAACAGCAGCTAGAAGTTCCTCTTTTGTTACAACCATGCTTATCTATTTATAAGCATGGTTTTTTTTATCCAAATAAAATAATAAGCCAAGTGGCGACAATAATAGAAAGTGCAACAAACTGAGCGGCACTACCCATATCTTTTGCATTTTTGGAAAGTTGGTGTTTCTCGAGTGAAACTCGGTCAACCACTGCTTCAATGGCAGAGTTGAAGAGCTCAACAATGATGGCAAATAAACAGACAATGATCATCAGGGCATGTTCGCCGCGAGTTACATCCAGGAAAAAGCTTACAGGGATGAGTACAAGATTAATTAAAACAATTTGCCGAAATGCAGCTTCATTTTGATAAGCAGCTTTAAATCCTGAAATTGAATAACTGGTAGCGTTCAAGATGCGCTTTAGGCCACTTTTACCTTTATAGGGAGAATAACTATCCATTCACTTATATTTTTGACACTTTTCATGCATTATATAGTGCAGCCCTTAAAAAAATATTAAATCTTTTTTAAAGATTTTGACTTTATAACTCCATAGAGAAGAAGAGATGAAAAAACTATTTGTAGCCTTAGGACTTATAATGGGTAGCTTGCATATAAGCTATGCAGAACCAGCTTCAGCTCAACAAGTACCCGGATATTACCATCATCAATTTGGTAATTATCGGATAACTTCCTTGCTCGATGGCACTATTTATCTAGATCCTAAATTGTTTAAAAATTTAAGTCCGGCTGAAAAAACTAAAATTTTAACGAAATATGCTGCTGTAAATGAGAAGGGGATTCAGACTTCAGTAAATGCCTTTTTAGTTGATGATGGTAAAAGTTTGACGCTTGTTGACAGTGGAGCTGCGAGTTGTTTTGGTCCACAGTTAGGTTCAATTGCTAAAAATCTTGAATTAGCGGGCTATCAACTTGCCAATGTGAAAACTGTTTTATTGACCCACTTACATCCAGACCATGTGTGCGGTATTGCTCAAAATGGAAAAGCCGTATTTCCTAATGCAACGATCTATGCTCATGAACGTGAAGCAGATTATTGGTTAAATCCAGCAAATGAAAAAACTGTACCAGCGGATAAAAAAGAAAATTATTTAGGTACTGTTAAAAACGTAAAAGCTGCACTTGCACCTTATCAAGCAAAAAAAGCATTCAAAACCTTTAAAGATGGTGATGTTATTCAAGGTTTTGAAGTGATCAATACACATGGGCACACACCGGGACACCATAGCTTCCGTTTGAAGAGTAAAGGGCAACAAATTGTCTTTGTTGGTGATATTGTCCACTCACATTCTTTACAGTTTGATGCTCCAAAAACTGGGGTAGATTTTGATGTAAATTCAGAGCAGGCAATTAATACTCGTTTAAAAATGTTTGCTGAAATTTCAAATAAGCAACAATGGGTAGCTGCCCCGCATTTACCGTTCCCTGGAATTGGCCATGTGTATAAAGTGAGTGCTGAGCAGTATCAGTGGATTCCTTTATATTTTAATAACAGTCTTGATAAATAAAAAAAACAGGGCATTCATTGCCCTGTTTTTTTATGAAGATTGAGTTATTTTACTGCTTTTTCAAAATTAGTGACAGCTTCGCGACCGAGTGCCGGGTCATCGGTAAAGACGCCATCAACGCCTGCCTTGAAATAGGCTTCAAACTCTTTTAATGCACCAGATGGACAACGTTCTGCAGGTTTATCTGGGCTGCACTTTAACGGCGCTGGTAAGAAGTTGTTTTCTGGTCGGAAAGTGTAAGGATGTACTTTTAAACCAGCCGTATGTGCATCAGCAATAAACGTACTAGTTTTATAAGAGCCATCATTATTAAAGGTCAGTATGTAACCTTTACTTGGTCCTACACCATTTGCATATTTGGCAACATCTTTTAACCCTTGTGCTGTGGCTAAATCAGCATAAGTTTTAGTGTCACCAGACTCTACGAAGTCTGCTGGTCGAGATGTTTTTGAATCGTATAGCTGAATAATTTGTGCATGTTTAAGCGTTTTATGAAGATCAAGCTCCCTTTTTAAATCTTTTAGATTCTGAACTTCAAAAGACTGTAAATAGACAGGTGCAATATCACGTGTATATTTATATTTGGCTAAGGTTTTTAGAAGAGTATCTTCCATTGCCAGATTTTGATTTTTAAAATAAGTCGGATGTTTCGTCTCAATATATAAACCTATAATTTTCCCTGTCTTTTTATAGTTAGCTTCGGCAAGCTCAATGATTTGTTCTAGAGTTGGGACAGGGTAAAGGTCATTATAAGCTGTGTTGGCTGGTCGAAACTCAGGAATACGTTCACGCGCTTTAAGCTGCTGTAATTCACTTAAAGTGAAGTCTTCCGTGAACCAACCAGTTAAGTCGACGCCATCAATATTTTTTGTTTTTTTACGGTCTGCAAACTGACTTAAAGTGCTTACATTGGTTGTTCCACCAATCTCATTTTCATGGCGGGCAACCAGTACGCCATCTTTTGTAGAGACTAGATCCGGTTCAATGAAATCTGCGCCGTCATCAATCGCTTTTTGATATGAAGCTAAAGTATGTTCAGGACGTAAAGCGCTAGCGCCGCGGTGTCCTACTACTACAATTTTAGGAAGTTGATATTCTGGCGTGGTTGGCGTCGTTTCAGTTTTATCGTCATCATTACAACCAACCAAGCTAATTAAACTTAAGCATAAAAGTGCTTTTCTAAACATAATTCTACTCATATTGTTTTAGTTGAAACGACTCAAGTTTCAGGGCTTTGTTTGACATGATCATGAAGAATTCATGAATTTTAAGTGACACTCGTTAACTGGTTTTTTATTGGTTTGTTGGAAATATTCAATCACGCTTTGTTTTTGTCTTAATTACATTTATTGTTTAATTCTACTTGTCTTTTTTATACCGCTCGTTGATCATCACAAGGTCTCGAAGCGGCATTTACTTCTGTTAATTAACGACATCATACCGAGCAGCCATGCTATCTAAATTTTTTATTCAACGCCCCATTTTTGCCAATGTATTGGCGATCATTGTTATGGCTTTCGGTATTTTTTCGGTCATGAATTTGCCTGTAGAACGGTATCCAGACATTGCTCCACCTAAAATTACTGTGTCAGCCAACTATAGTGGTGCAGATGCACAAACGGTTGAGCAAAGTGTTACTCAAATTTTAGAACAGCAAATACAAGGGATTGATCACTTACTCTATTTTAGTTCATCAAGTGACTCATCAGGACGTAGCCGAATTACTATAAGTTTTGATAACGGAACAAATCCGGATACTGCTCAGGTCCAAGTACAAAATAGTATTAGTGGCGTAATACGTCGCTTACCGGATGAAGTTCAACGGCAAGGTGTTACGGTAAGTAAGTCACTGGGTGACACTTTTATGGTAATTGGCTTATATGACTCGACTGGTAAAACAGGAAACATTGAGCTATCGGACTATTTAACTACGCATGTGGTAGATAACCTGAACCGTATTGAAGGGGTGGGTGAAACTGATGTATTTGGTTCACAATATGCCATGCGTATCTGGTTAAATCCGGATAAATTAAAACAATATAATTTAATGCCAAGTGATGTAGCGAATGCAATCACCGCACAAAATACTCAGGTCGCCGCAGGGGCAATTGGTGACTTACCCGTAATTGACGGTCAATATTTAAATACAAAAGTCACAGCAGGTTCTCGCTTAAAAACAGTTGAGGATTTTAAAAATATTGTCGTGAAGTCGAATAAAACGGCGAGTTATGTGTATTTAAAAGATATTGCCAGAGTTGAGCTAGGTGCAGAAAACTATCAGTCTTTTAACACTATTAATGGCTATCCTGCCGCAGGTTTGGGTATTTCTTTATCTTCGGGTGCAAATGCAATTCAGACCTCTAAGCTCATCCACCAAACTCTAGATCAGCTTACAACGAAACTACCAGCGGGTTATAAAATCGTTTATCCACGAGATAATACGCCGTTTGTTCAAGAGTCAATTAAGGAAGTAGTAAAGACTCTGGTAGAGGCGATTATTCTGGTTATTTTGGTCATGTTCCTGTTCTTACAAAGCTGGCGTGCTACGCTCATTCCGAGTATTACCGTTCCAGTTGTGATTTTAGGAACTTTCGCTGTCTTATATGTGCTTGGTTTTAGTATTAACACCTTAACGTTATTTGCGCTGGTACTCGCGATTGGTTTGCTGGTCGATGA
This sequence comes from Acinetobacter sp. FDAARGOS_494, assembly GCF_003812225.1. Classification (NCBI taxonomy): domain Bacteria; kingdom Pseudomonadati; phylum Pseudomonadota; class Gammaproteobacteria; order Moraxellales; family Moraxellaceae; genus Acinetobacter; species Acinetobacter sp. FDAARGOS_494. The sequence continues at coordinate 812,069 of NZ_CP033866.1, read as the reverse complement.
TGCAATCGTGGTCGTGGAAAATGTTGAGCGGCTCATGCATGAACAGCACTTATCTCCTAAAGAAGCTGCTATTGAGTCGATGGGGGAAATTAGTGGTGCCTTAGTCGGAATTACGTTGGTTTTAACTGCTGTTTTTATTCCAATGTCCTTTTTAGGCGGTTCAATTGGGGTGATTTACCGTCAGTTTTCTATTACTTTAGTTGCCGCTATGGCGTTGTCGCTTATTGTTGCGCTCATTTTAACACCGGCTTTATGTGCATTAATTTTAAAACCAAATCTTCAACCTCAGCGCTGGGCCGTATGGTTTAACCAAAAGATTGAGCAACTTAAAAATCAATATATCAAGCTTGTTCAGACGAGTATTCATTACAGTAAATCAGTTATTGTGATTTTTGTGGCTTTAATTGCCGTTTTTACGCTGTTCTATAACGGTTTAAAAAGCGGTTTTATTCCTAAAGAAGACCAAGGAATTTTAAGTGTTCAAATTAAGCTCGTAGATAGCGCACCAATTTCTCAAAGCCAGAAAATTGGTGAGCAAGTCCGCCAATATTTCTTAACTCAAGAAGATAAAAATGTAGATTTGGTTTTAATCCGCTATGGACGAAATTATTCGGGCACAGGACAAAACTTGGCACAAGGGTTTATTGCTCTAAAACCGTGGGATGTCCGAACAGGAAAAGAAAACTCGGCTGAGGCTATACAAAAGCGTGCAATGAAATACTTTAGTCATTTTAATAATGCACAGATTAATGTGACTTTACCTGCCTCAGTTAATGGCTTAGGTCAAACAGATGGCCTGGATTTATGGATTCAGGATTTGAATGGACAAGGGCAAGATTTTCTAGATAGTGCCTTCCGCCAATTGCAGGCTCAAAGTAAAAATTATTCAACTTTCGAAAACTTTGATAAGCAGTCAACCAATAGCAAGGCAAATCTTAATATTAAGATTGACCAGAAACAGGCACTAGCAAATGGACTACAGCTATCGGCAATTAATAATACTTTATCTAGCGCATGGGGCGGAACTTATGTAAATGACTTTATTGATCGGGGCCGTATTAAACGTGTCATGATTCAAGGTGATGCCGAGTTTAGATCTAAACCGGAAGATTTATATAACTGGTCTGTACGTAATGACCAAAATGAAATGGTTCCCTTTAGTTCATTTGCCAACTTTAGCTGGGGCGGGGCGCCGGAAATTGTAAAACGCTATATGGGATATAGTGCTTTACAACTACAAGCAGATGTCGCGAGTGGCAGCAGTTCTGGCCAAGCGATGAAAGATGTAGAACAACTTGTTAACCAACAAAAAGATATTGGTTTAGCGTGGACAGGTTTATCTTTTGAAGAACAGAAGTCGACTAATCAGGCCGTATGGTTATATTTAATTTCGGCTGGATTTATTTTCTTATGTTTAGCTGCTTTATATGAAAGCTTAAGTATTCCCGCCGCCGTAATGACATCTATTCCGCTTGGTGTAGGAGGAAGTGTGATTTTCTCTTATATTTTTGGTTTGCCAAATGACGTGTATTTCCAAATTGCGCTATTAACGACTATTGGTTTGTCATGTAAAAACGCCATTTTAATTGTTGAGTTCGCGGCCTTAGCGCAAGAAAAAGGTAAGAATGCCATTCAGGCGGCCTTAGAAGGTGCGAGCTTACGATTAAGACCGATTTTAATGACATCTTTGGCTTTTGGTGCTGGTGTGATTCCGCTTGTGTTTGCACAAGGCGCTGGTGCGGTTAGTCGTCAAGAAATTGGTATTAGTATTTTAGGTGGCGTTATGTTTGGTACTGTGCTGGTTCTGTTCTTTATTCCAGTCATGTACGTGTTACTGCGTTCCTTGTTCAGATCGAAAGCTTCAACCTAAAAGTAAACAATTTAAAAACGGGCATCAAATCAAGTATATTAAGATTAACTTTTCTTCTTATATTTGATTTTGATGCCTCAAGAAAAAAAATTAACACAGCAGCAGGTTATCGCCCTAGAACGGGATCTTGCCAAGTTCGCAACCATGATGGATAGTGCGGTCCGTATTCCTTTTACAAAGCAGGGTATTGGCGCTGATGCTGCCTTAAGTACTATTCCAATTGCCGGTGATGTCGCTGGGTTCGCACTGACGTGTTATGCCATTTATAAGGCTAAACAAATAGGTGTGCCTCAGCATAAGCTCACTCCAGTGATCAAACTTGCTGTAGTCGATGCCGTAGTCGGTTTTGTTCCAGTTGCAGGGACTATTTTCGATATTTTTATACGACCAAGTCGAAAAGCATTAGATGTGGTGCATACGCATATTCGTGAAGAATATGCGATCCAAAGTGATATTCATGTCGTTCATCCGTATTTACATGAAAAGCTCGAAAAGAAGCAACAACAGTCGGCCTTCTGGCGTAACCCTGTTGTGAGTTGGTTATGGTTGCACATACCCGATTTATTAGGTGCGTTTGTACTGCTATTAATTGGCTTAGCTGTGTGGTGGGGTGCAAGTTACCTTTGGGGACTTTATCAAACCATGTAATCAAAAAATAAAGCCTCCATTTGGAGGCTTTATTTTTACATTAAACGTTTTATGGGCAATCTAATTGGTGTAGAGCTGCCACACGTTGTTCAATTGTAGGGTGAGTTTGGAACAATGCAGCTAAACTAAAGCCTTGTTCTTTACCTTCCGCAATTGCGAATGCTTTCATTTCTTTTGGCATTTGGTCAGGTAACTCTGTTTCAGCTTGCAAACGTAATAAAGCAGAAATCATCGCTTGTTTACCAGCTAAACGTGCACCGGCTTCATCTGCACGGTATTCACGGTAACGAGAGAACCACATCACAATGGCAGAGGCAAGAATACCGAACACGATATCTAGAACCATTGTAATGATGAAATAACCCATACCTGGGGCTTCATTGTCTTGACGACCAAAGACATTACGGTCAATAAAGTCACCTACTACACGAGCAAAGAACATAACGAAGGCGTTTACTACACCTTGAATGAGTGCGAGTGTAACCATGTCACCATTTGCAACGTGGCCGATCTCGTGCGCGAGTACAGCACGTAGCTCATCTTTGTTCATACGCTCAAGTAGACCGCTTGAAACGGCAACTAAGGCATCATTTTTATTCCAGCCTGTTGCAAAGGCATTAGACTGATATGAAGGGAAGATACCAACTTCTGGCATATTAATACCAGCACGTTGAGAAAGTTCAGCGACTGTTTGCAATAACCAGCTTTCAGCTTGGTTACGAGGAGCATTTGGGTCAATCAGTTCTGTACCAGTAGTTTTCTTAGCCATCCATTTGGACATGAATAGAGAGACTAAAGAGCCCACCATACCGAACACAAAACAGATGACTAAAAGGTTGCCTAGATTTAAGCCACCCGCGCCATGGTAACTACCGACACCGAAGAGTGACAAAATAATGCCAGCTACAACCAGTACCGCGAGGTTGGTAAGCAAAAACAAACCAATCCGCATCATTGAGAAAATCCTCTTATAAATAAAATATTATCTGATTTATAAATTATAAATCACTCAGCTAATATGCGGCGCTTAGGGGAAAAATTCAAGAAAAAAATAAGGAATCAATACATTCTTTGCGATCGAAGAATGTATTTAAATTAAACAAGTTATTAGAGAGCCCCTCTGAACACGACAGTGGGGGTAATAGATCATTACAATTTTTTGACAATAGGGCCCGCTAAATAAATAACCGTAAGGTATGAGGCTTTTAAAGCTTACTCAATCCGGATATGTGCAATAGCAGTTGCATTATTGGTGACATAAGTTCCCGTAGGTGCATCTGTATATGTACCATCTGGCAATGTAACGATTTGGCGCGAAGAAGAATACTTAATAGGCTGAGCAGAGACTTGCGTCGAAGTACTGTGCGGTATGGCTGGTTGGTTTATCGCTTGGGCAGAAATACTCGAATTGCTAAAAGAAGAAAGGCCTACACCAGAAGAATATAAGTTTTGGTAGCGGCTAGTGACTCGGCGAACATAATCTTGGGTTTCACGGAATGGGGGAATACCGCCATATTTATCGACGTTTCCTTCTCCTGCATTATAAGCGGCAAGCGCCATTTGCGTATTACCGTTAAAACGTTTGAGCAACCAACTTAAATATTTAGCACCAGCGAAGATGTTTTGCTGAGGATCATAAGCGTTAGATACGTTAAAACGACGAGCAGTAGCCGGCATAAGCTGCATTAAACCTTGGGCACCAACCGGAGAGTGGGCATTTACGTTAAAGCCAGACTCGGTATGCATAACGGCTTTGATTAATCCTTCCGAAACGCCGTGCTGTTGTGCTGCCTGCTTAATAATATGATCAAAAGCATTTTTGTTTTTGCTATAGCTTGGTAGAACCGAAGCTTCTGAAGTCCCCCAGTTGCTATAACTATGAATATTACTATCCGGGTAGTAGGTGACTTTTACTTTTTTGAGTGAATGGTCATAACTTTTACGGTTAGTCAGTAAAGTACTGCCGTTTTTGTCTTGGTAAATGTACATCTGACCTGCTGAAGTCGGCGTTATACCTACCGAAAAAGTGGTCATCCCCAGTAAACAAGAAAAAAGATATTGAACCGAATTTTTCATTTTATGTTATTCACAATTTTAGGGTCTCAAAACTTGTCAAAGAGTTTATCAAAAAATATTACTTAAAGAAGTTTTGTGTAATTTTTTTTATTTTGACTCTTTGAAAAAATCAAGCAGTTTTGCTCGAATGATCATCAAAAAAAATTAAAAAAAATTTTTAAAATGATTCTATTGACTTGAATAACTATTTGAAAAATAAGGGTAAAAATCATTGGTTAAAAAATGATCAATTTAAATAAAACCCTTAACAGAAGGTCAAAACAGTTTGTCAAGTATTAAGAAATCCACAATTTTATCCACAGGTTTTGTGGAAAACTGTGGAAAAGTCCAAAAAGTAAGCATTTTGCGCAAAAAATGAACTCATCGGTCAAAATGGCGCACTGCTTTTGCATCATGCCTGAGCATTATGACGACTTCAAGAATTGAAACTATTCTTTTGATGCGATTCTCATCCGAATCATATAAAATTGCGCGGTATTTTTATTTATGGGTATATCTCGTCTATGTACGCGCCAGTTGAGTCCAACGAAGGATTTAATTTTAAGCCTGAACTTCCAACAAGCTCGGCCTATTATCGTTTGCTTAAGAAGCTTCGCCGTCAAGTTGGACATGCCATCCGTGACTTCAATATGATTGAAGATGGTGACAAGGTCATGGTGTGTGTGTCTGGTGGTAAAGACAGTTATACCTTGCTCGACATTTTGTTGCAGTTCAAACGTATTGCACCAATCAATTTTGATATTGTTGCGGTTAACCTTGACCAAAAGCAGCCGGGTTTCCCTGAAGATGTCTTACCACGTTATATGGAAGAAAATAACATTCCGTATTACATTTTGGAAAAAGACACTTACAGCATTACCAAACGTTTAACTCCTGAAGGTAAAACGTACTGTGCTGTGTGTTCACGTTTACGCCGTGGTTCGCTTTATGGCTTTGCTCAAGAAATTGGTGCAACCAAAGTTGCGCTAGGGCATCACCGTGATGACATTATTGCTACTTTCTTCTTGAACTTATTCCATGGCGGTAGCTTAAAGGCAATGCCACCTAAGCTTTTATCGTCGGATAAGAAAAATATTTTGATTCGTCCTTTGGCTTATGTTGAAGAAAAGGACATTATCAAATATGCAGAGTTACGTAAGTTCCCGATTATTCCGTGTAACCTTTGTGGTTCACAAGAGAACTTACAACGTGCCATGATCAATGAAATGCTTCGTGAATGGGACAAACAGTATCCAAAACGTTTACACAGCATTTTTGGTGCGTTACAGAACGTTTCACCTTCACAACTTGCTGACCGTGATTTGTTCGATTTCGAAGTTCTTGACTCGCAGCGCGAATTAGACTTTAAAGATCCAGAAGAACTGAAAAAACGTTTAGATGTAGTGAACTTAAGCTTTGCTGCTGAATAAAACGAATTAATAAGTCAATTGAAGGCACTTTATAAACAAGTGCCTTTAATGTATCAAAATACTAAAAAATGAATGTTCCGTACAAAAAGTCATAGCTCAACCTTAAAATTACATGCTATAACAACGCTCAAGCAGAAGTGCTTCACACGATGTTGTCTGGATAGGCAACACTAGAGAAATTGAACAAATAAATTTGAGGAAGAATCATGCCTGCATTTTTAACTGATGATTGGTTTGCGACTGTCGAAAAATTAACTGCTGAAGCAGGTGATCTTAATTTGCCACCAGCTCTTGCGAATTTGGCAATTAATTTAGTAGTTACAGATGCTTCTGGAAATACCGAATTAGCGTTAGATGGGGGTAAAATCCAAAAAGGTTTGTCTTCAAATGCCAAAACTACATTAAACATGGATGCTGAAACTTTACGTAAAGTATTCCTTGAGTTTGATATGGCAGCTGCTATGCAGGCATTCATGACTGGTAAAATAAAAGTTCAAGGCGATATGTCTCAGTTAATGGCTTTACAAACAGCTAAACCAAGCCAAGAACAAAAAGATTTGTTCAAAAAAGTATTAGAGCAAACCGCTTAAACTAAAAAAGAATTCATATAAAAAGCTTACCCGAGAGGTAAGCTTTTTATTTATACAAACAATGAATTTATCAACTTTTAGATGATAAAAACTAGATATTAATTCGCGTTTGTGCCGTTTTAATGTGCTCAAGATAAGCACGTATACGAGTCACATACTGAACTGCTTGTTTGTATCGACCATTGCGAGTTTTGTTACTCTGCAAATAATTATAGAGATTAACCCATTGGTTCGGGTCTTTCCCTTGGGCTTGCAAGCGCTTTTGAATCTGGTTCACTGCACCCGGTCCCATATTGTAAGCCACAAGCGCATACCAGTTGCGATCTGGGAAAGGAATATCATCATACTCACTTAACATGAGATCATAATATTTCGCACCGCCCTGAATACTCTGTGCTGGATCGTTACGGTTACTCACACCCATTGCCCGAGCTGTACTATTGGTTAACATCATTAACCCACGTACACCTGTTGGTGAAACAGACTCCGGTTTTAGGTACGATTCTTGATAACCAATCGCTGCAAGCAAATGCCAGTCTAAATCGTACTGAGCAGCACTTTGTTTAAAGCTTGCTTTGTAAATCGGTATACGTGCACTTAAGTCACGTTGAATCGTAGACCAAGCTTCTGGTTTTACAACATTACGGTTATAAAAAGAAGCAAGTTGCTGAGTTAGACCATTTTGTTTGCTTTGACAAACAAAACCGCTTGCTGTTTGTGTAAGCGGATCATCTGCTTGTTTAAACACCCAGCTTAGATTCGGATTTAATCCATTTTTTTGCAAATTTACGATATCACCACAACTTGCAGAAAAAGACATTAAACCTTTGTTCTCGATTGAACTTAAGCTTGCGGTTGTCATGGCAAGATTTGCTTTACCTTGCTGAACCCACTTAAGCGCCGTGGCATTGTCTGTCACGATTTTGAAGTCCAACTTTACATTTAAGCTTTGTGCATAGTTACGCGCTAAGTCATAACCGAAGCCGTGTAAAAACTGGTCTTCTTTAAAAACAGTCGTTGGGCTTTCTACAGCAACCACTGTTAATGTGTTTGTGTTAACTACAGTATTGTACTGTAGGGTTTTTCCTGCATTGATACTATGAAAGGGAAAAAACATAGTGCTGAGCGCAAGAACTTTCAATGGGAGAGAAGAAAATAAAGAGCTAAGGCCAAGCCTCGACCCAGAACTTGAATTACTGTGCATGTTGTCTCCGCTACAGGTAATTTATGCCCTAAAAGTCAGACAAAAAGCTGCCATAACTTCTAAAAGTTGATAAATTCAATAAGGGGTGGGCAGTCATGACGTCATTCAAAATGACATGAAATGAAAAAAGCAAACTGTGTAGAAAATCTACATAGTTTTTGAGTGGGTTAAAAAATACTCAACATTTAAGATGCGCGCATCATAATATTGATAAAAAGTATTGTCAAATTTTGTACAATTAAATATCCGATATATCATCATAACAACATGAATTTATTAAGGAAGAAAATTTATACACTTCTGATGTGAGAAAATAGGGTATAAAATGCTACATCTTGTAACCCTTATGTTGTTAATCAGTGGTTTTTAATCATGAAATCTAACTTAATCACTCGGTCAGGCCATGACAAATTAGTTGCTGAATTAAAACAACTTTGGCATGAAGAAAGACCAGAAATTACGAAAAAAGTAAATTGGGCTGCAAGCCTCGGTGACCGTAGTGAGAATGCAGATTATCAATATAACAAGCAGCTCCTTAGAAAAATTGATCGACGAGTACGCTACTTAGGAAAGCGTTTAGAAGAGTTAAAAATTGTTGATTACTCACCTGAGCAAGAAGGCAAAGTTTACTTTGGTGCTTGGGTCGACATTGAAAATGAAGAAGGGGAGCAAAAAACTTTACGAATTGTCGGGGTAGATGAAATTTATGATCACCATCCTCAGCATATTTCAATTGAGTCACCTATGGCACGTGCACTCTTGAGTAAAGAAGTCGATGATGAAGTAGAAGTACACACGCCTTTGGGCAAAAAGCTGTGGTATATCAATGCAATTCGCTATGAAAAACCTAAAAATGATGAAATTTAGATAGATTTGTTTTTATTTTGAGCGTTTGAATTAAAAATTAAATAAAAGATTTGCCAACTTGCATTTTTGTTTATATTATAGCGCTCGTTGGAAGCGTGGCAGAGCGGTTTAATGCACCGGTCTTGAAAACCGACGAGGGTGTGAGTCCTCCGTGAGTTCGAATCTCACCGCTTCCGCCAAAATTCTTAAAAAGCCCTTGTTAATGACAAGGGCTTTTTTTTATGCATATAAGTTACTAAAAAATGATCGTGTTCCCTTCTACATATTTCTAAGTATAGTCTCTCCCGTTCGAGGGTTCGTTAAAGTGACATTTTCCAGCGCCTGAATGTACCAAGAATGATTCTTCTGGGTGAGCACAGTAAGAATGAGAGTATCAATCTGATGAGGCCCTTGAGGATGAGCTACGCCTGCAGTGAGGCGGCTCCAAAAATGTGAAATACATATATCCTCACTCATAGGTATGAGGTCTATCAGCTCATTCTCTAGTGTTGAATCACGATAAATGGTTTCATGAATAGGTTGATGCATTGCAATAATTTCATCAACTCCTTTAACGTAGTGACCGAAACGGTTAACGAAAGTCGCATCTTTATCAAAAAGAGCAGCAAAGGCCTGCATATCATGCTTATTCCAAGCGGTTTGAAATGCTAAAGGTATTTCTTTTGGGTTTATTATGTGTTGACTCATACCAGCACCACTGTTTAATTCTTTAAGTCCATTTTCAAATATTATAAATAAAGATACTTCGTCATGCTTAAATGAAACAGGTGATCTTAGCTCGCCTTTCAAGAGTATCTTCGTTTTAACCCACATGGCCCACCGCACAAAATAGGATAGGTTGAGTTATGAGTAGAACGTGTAAATAACTGCTCGCTCAATCCGCTTAATGGAGTTAACTTTTTATAAAATCCAGATAAAGATATAAGTTAAAAAGAATTGATGCATACAAATTTAATATAATGTTAATAATCAAACATTATGTATAAATTTAAATAAACTCTTTTATTTTTTAAGAACTCTTTTAATAATTCAGAACTAAACAATTAAGTTTAAAATATGGAGAATTTGTATACAGGATGGCTTTTATTAGTTTAATTAAAATGAGAACTATATAAATCTTGTGAATTCTAGCTTTTTACTTCATTAGTTTTGTACGTTTTTATCTTAAAGATAATCATAAAATTAGAATAATAATATTAAATATTTGATTTTTATTTATAAATTAAAATTAACAGCTAAGGTTCTTACTGTGTTGAATAAACATCAAAACTAAAAAATTTAATCTTGCTTTAAGTTCTCTTAATTAATTTATGGCCTATCTAGATTTCGTTAATGGGTCAGAAAAATAAATTATGACTTCATTTAAGCCAAATCAGAAAATTAAGAGAGTATAAAAATGAACCAGTTTGTAACGAACACGAAAAATGTAATTCGTGGAAAGTATCATCCGGAATTTTTGCAGAATGAAGTCTTAGCCGATATTTTTGCTCATACTGCACAAACTCTTCCTGATAAAACGGCTTTAATTGAAGCAGATAAAACGCTGAGTTATGGTGAGCTGTATCAGCAAGCCTTAATTATGGCTCAACATCTGGCTTTAAAAGGGGTAAAGCCAGGTCATATTGTAGGGCTATGGCTGCCGCGTGGTATTGAGCTTTTAAAAGCTCAACTGGCCATTTGTTTAAGCGGTGCAGCTTGGCTTCCTTTTGATATGGATACGCCCGCGGACCGTATTGCGGTATGTCTTGAAGATGCTGAAGCGGTAGGAATGATTACTACAGATGAATGGTATGAACATTTAGCTGAAGTGCCGCAAACAAAATGGACCAACACCGAGCTGCAAAAACCATTAAGCGAAAGTGTAAGTTTAGCGAAAACCACTCCAGATCAACCTGCCTATATTATTTATACCTCGGGTTCGACAGGTAAACCCAAAGGAATTGTGATTACTCAAAAAAATATTTGTCACTTTTTACGTAGTGAAAATAGTATTTTGGGTATTCAAGAGCAAGACAAGGTCTATCAAGGCTTTTCAGTCGCTTTTGATATGTCGTTTGAAGAGATTTGGCTTTCTTATTTGGTAGGTGCAACGTTGTGGATTGCACCGAAGTCACTTGTCAGTGACCCTGAGCGGTTATGCCAAACCTTAAAGCAGGAACAAATTACAGTACTGCATGCTGTTCCAACGTTACTTGCCTTATTTCCTGAAGACGTACCTAATTTAAGAATTATTAATTTAGGTGGGGAAATGTGTCCGGACTCACTGGTTGACCGCTGGGCATTACCTCATCATCAAATGTTTAACACCTATGGACCAACCGAAACCACGGTTTCTGCAAGTCTTGAGTTATTAGAACGCGGTAAACCCGTCACCATTGGCAAGCCCTTACCAAACTACGGTATGTTGGTCATTAACTCTGAAAGAGAGTTGCTGGAGCAAGGTGAAACAGGGGAGTTATGTATTTTTGGTCCAAGTGTGGCACAAGGCTATTTAGGACGTCCTGATTTAACCGCAGATAAGTTTATTGAAAACCCTTGGGCAATGAGTGTAGAGGAAGAATTACTCTACCGTACTGGGGATTTGGCTAAAATTGATGAGTTTGGTCAAGTACACTGTTTAGGTCGTGCCGATGACCAAGTTAAAATCCGTGGTTTCCGTGTAGAGCTTGGCGAGATCGAAGCTGCGCTTTGCGATATTGATGGAATTGGTACGGCAGCCGTTATTCTTCGTCCTGAAGACGGCATTGATCAACTTATTGCGTTTATTGCGCCAGAAATTGATGCAAAGCAAGCTATAGAAATTAAAGAACTACGGCATAACTTGAGTCAGCGATTACCGCCTTATATGGTGCCAAATCGTTTTGAGATTATTGAAGAAGTTCCACGTCTATTATCCGGGAAAATTGACCGTAAAGCTTTAAAAGCAAGACCGCTCACAAGTGTGGTAGATCGCAGTGAATCTGACCAGCCACAGAACCCGGCCGAAGAAATCCTATTTGAAATTTTGAATCGCTTGTTCCCGAACATGCCGATTAAACTCGATTCAGATTTCTTCGATGATTTAGGCGGGCATTCACTACTCGCTGCTGTTTTAATTTCAAATCTGCGTGAGCATGCGGAATATAGCCATCTGACCATTCAAAACTTATATCAAGCGAGAAGAGTAGGCGCGATTGCTGCACTCATGTTAGAGCAGCCTGAACCTACTTTATTTGATAGCCAAATTGGACAAGATAACCCTCGTAATCAGACCTATAAATGGTTATGTGGTATTGCACAGCTTGTAACTATTCCGGTTTTAATCTCGATTAATATTTTGCAGTGGTTAGCGCCATTCTTTACCTATCACTACTTTACCGGTGGAACTCGCGACAGTATTCCGTATGCGATTGCGTTGTCTTTATTGGTGTATGTCAGTGTCATTATGAGCAGTTTTGTACTGTCGATTACGGTAAAACGACTATTAATGTTAGGAATTGGCGCAGGGCGTTATCCATTATGGGGATTAACCTATTTCCGTTGGTGGCTAGCAGACCGTATTAGTAATATTTCACCTGTCTATCTCTTGTCGGGTTCGACTTTACTTAACTTATATTTGAAAGCACTTGGTGCAAAAATCGGTCACGACGTTACCATTAGTTCTGTACATATTCGTATGCCATCTTTACTGACTATTGAAGATGGCGTGAGTATCGGTTCTCAGGTGAATTTAGAAAATGCCAAAGTTGAACATGGCCACTTGGTATTAGGTTCAATTCACCTTAAACAAGACAGTTATGTAGGTTCGTATGCTGTATTAGAAGAAAATACAGTGTTAGAAAAACAGGCCCATGTAAATGCCTTAACTTCAATTGAATATGACACGGTTGTACCTGAGGGCGAAATTTGGGATGGAACACCTGCTCAGAAAATAGGGCATATAGATGAGCAAGCTAAATTGCCAGAGCGTCCTAAACTATCGTTTATACGTAAAATTGCTGAATATGGATACTATGGCGTTAGCGCATTAATTATTGCCTGTCTTTTCTTTATTCCAATTTTTCCAAGCTTCCTTTTGGTCGACTGGTTAGATGTAAATGTATTTAATATTAACCCGAACAACCATTTGCAAATCGCGCTTTATTATTTCATTTTAGCGATTCCGGCTAGTGCAATGATGATGATGATTACTGCGGTGATTTCTTCAGGTTTACGTAAAATTGCATTGCCGCGTCTTGAAACCGGAACCTATGCGGTTCATGGCAGCACATATTATCGTAAATGGTTTGCGGCCCAAATTTTAGAAACGAGCTTACAAACCTTACATGGCTTGTTTGCCACCATTTATGCGCCTACATGGTTCCGTATGCTTGGAGCAAAAGTAGGTAAAAATACCGAAATTTCTACCGCAACCGGCGTCATTCCAGAAATGCTGACTTTGGGTGAAGAGAGCTTTATTGCCGATGCTGTAATGCTGGGTGATGAAGAGATTAAAGGCGGTTGGATGTCTTTAAAAGCAACCAAAATCGGTAACCGTAGTTTTGTGGGAAATAGTGCTTATATTGCTGATGGGACAGTGTTACCAGACAATGTTTTAATTGGCGTGCAATCAAAAACACCAGATAACCGTGAAATGTATGATGGACAAACTTGGTTTGGTTCTCCGGCGTTGCTGTTACCTGCACGTGAAGCTGCTGAAAAATATCCTGACCATTTAACCTTTAAACCAAGTATTAAGCGCCGTTTAATGCGCGGGTTTATTGAAGGGCTTCGTATTGTATTGCCGGCCGCACTTGCGATTGGGGTGGGTTATATGATCGTGCTAGACGTTATTGATGTGATTAATAACTACAATATTGAGACGGGTCTGGTTGCATTAACGCTCGCAGGACTGCTTTATGGTGTTGGCTGTTTCCTTATTGTTGCGCTATTAAAGTGGATTTTGATTGGTCGCTATCAACCGCGTTCGACACCTATGTGGACCATGTTTGTATGGTTAAGTGAAGGGATTACCAGCCTATATGAATCAGTTGCGATTCCTAACTTCTTAAACTACTTAAGAGGAACACCAATGTTGCCATTCTTCTTGCGTATTTTAGGGGTTCGTATTGGTAAAGACGTTTATATGGATACAGCTGATATTACCGAGTTCGACTGTGTCAGCATTGGTGACCGTGCCGAGTTTAATAGCTTCTCGGGCCCACAAACTCACTTGTTTGAAGACCGTATTATGAAAATTGGGCAAGTAAATGTTGGCAATGATGTAGTGGTCAATGCGCGCAGTATTATTTTATATAACGCAAACGTGAGCAATCATGCAGTGTTAGGGCCATTAACACTGGTCATGAAAGGTGAAAATATTCCGGCTAAATCTGCATGGATTGGTTCACCGGCTGTGCCTTGGGTTCACAAATAATACTTTGTTGAATTGAAAAAAGCCTCTGTAGAAACAGGGGCTTTTTTGTAGATAACTTATGATTAACCTATTTAGCTTGGGCCTAGTAGAGGGGTGTAATTAAATTCATGATTATCTATATAACACTAAATATTTTTTATACTTCAGATAATATTCATTATATTAAATTGATTAATTTTATACTTTTAAACTTAGTTAATTTTTGAAAGATTACTATTAAACTTATATAAAGACTATGGTTATGAGTTAGAGGTTGAAAATCAATGGAGGATTCTATTTCTCTTTTTCTTTGAGTGACCTCTTATCCACAGTGTAAGTTGGATGAAATTATTTAAAAGTATAATTTATAGAATTTTTTTACTTTTTAACTTATAATAAGCCGATGTTCGCAAAAGACTAATTATGGCTTCTGCTGGATTCGAGATATCATAATTTTTAACAAAGATTGTACACTATTACTATGAATACAGATGTTGTTGAGTTAAAAACCATTAATGAAGTTGGTTTACCATTAGATCCTGAGACATTTTCTAGAGTAATCCTAGATTTTTTAGGGCGTAAAGAAAATTTATCTTATAAAAGTCATGATAATTTTATTATAAATCTTGAAGATATATCTCAATTTAATCATATTTTAAATAGTAAAATTTCTTATCAAAAAAATATTATTCTTGAACATTTTTCAATTAACTTTGGATATTCAGATGGTACCTTTCGAGAAATAAATGGCAGTGAGGCTTTGAGTAAATTTCTGGAAACAAGGTCGATTGATACAACTAGTATAAATTTAAATTGGAAAATTATTATTAAGTTTGATCACAGTCCTACTATAGAAACGCAAGAGATTGATTTATTATTTATTTCTTCTATAGAGAAAAAAATTAATGATGAGGATTTTTCATATATAGAGCTTTCTATAAACCACACTAATCAGTCATGGGCCTTGGATATTTTAAGTGCATTTAAGGATAAAATTAATGAGATTGCTATAAAACCTTCAATATTAAAAGAAAAATATAATAAAATAACAGATAACTTATTTTTTGCAACTATAGTGCCTATGTTTTTTATTGTGTTAGGTTTAGGTTTAACTATCCCTGTTGCACAGAATGAAACGCAAAGACTTAGACAAGATTTAGTTCAATATAATTTGAAACAGAACTATAAAGATGATTTATCAAAAGTTGTTGGGCTTTTAAATATTACAACTCTTGAAAGATCTGAATTAAAAGAATTAGGTACTAAAAATAAGGAAATAGAAAAGATAATTGAAAAAAATCAAAAAAATGTTGCATTACACTTAACTCTTATAGTTTTACTTTTTATAATTCCTTTTGTTGTTCGTAAATATATTAAATATAGTATTAATTATTTTAATCATAAAAGCTTTATTTTAGTAAATAATTATTCTCAAAGAAAATTGCAGAAATATAAAGATGATAAAAGTAAGATAACCTATATAGGATTTACTGTCTTTGTAACTTCAATAACATTTTCTATATTGGCATCCGTAATTTTTAAGGTATTAGATGCTCTTGTTTTTTAAATAGTTAAATTAACATACTATATCTTATACGAAATCTCTCTAGCTTTAAAAATAGCCTATTATCAATAGGCTATTTTTATTTCCCCTTTATAAACCCCCATTTAACAATAACTCACTCATTATTTATCCTTACTTTTTAATGATCTAAATTAAAACAAATGTCATTTTGTGTGCTTGACTGCAAAAGGGTTGAGCACTATTCTTTGCCTGCTGGCCACATTGCCAGCCGGCTTTGACAGGCTGATTCAAACGAGCATTAAAGGTTTTATACTTTTAGTGTGTACACCCTCGTGCCCCCTCTGCGGCGGAACGGGAGGGGGACACCTTTGGGTGTGCTGGCCTCGTTTGACCAGTCTGTCAACCCTCTTTCGTTCTGCCACCATAATTTTAATGCTTTGGCAGAACTCCCAATAAAAAGGAGTTGGCTTTGCACATCCATTATTTCTTGG
This sequence comes from Acinetobacter sp. FDAARGOS_494, assembly GCF_003812225.1. Classification (NCBI taxonomy): domain Bacteria; kingdom Pseudomonadati; phylum Pseudomonadota; class Gammaproteobacteria; order Moraxellales; family Moraxellaceae; genus Acinetobacter; species Acinetobacter sp. FDAARGOS_494. The sequence goes on along the minus strand of NZ_CP033866.1, from coordinate 796,015 downwards.
CAAGCTTTGCCAAAAGCTATAACGACACCACATAAGCTTTAAAGCAGTTTGAGGGCCATTAGCGCTTTCAGGCTTTAAATCGTCACAACCAAAAACTTAGCAACAATAAAACTTGAGATGTGCCAAGCACAGTCTTTATAGGCTTTGCTGTGCCTTTTTTTCTCCCAAAAAAGTATCTCATTTACAAACAACAAGAATTTATAACGGTAAAACTATGCCAAATTTAGTTCTTCCAACACGTGCCTTATATGTTGTAAATAAAGCAATTGATCTATTTCACCACCGGGGATTTCACCTTATTGGCGTCGACAGGATAGTGAAAGAGTCAGAGATTACAAAAGCCACTTTTTATAATTATTTTCACTCTAAAGAACGACTCATTGAAATTTGCCTGATGGTGCAAAAAGAAAAGCTCCAAGAACAAGTGGTCGCAATGGTCGAATATGACTTAAGCACTCCTGCCATCGATAAACTCAAAAAGCTTTATGATTTACATACCGATTTAGAAGGGCCGTATTACTTATTATTTAAAGCCGTTTTTGAAATTAAAAATAGTTATCCCAACGCTTATCAAACCGCGGTGCGCTATAGAACCTGGCTAAAAAATGAAATTTATAGCCAGCTTAGAGTACTAAACGCGGATACTTCTTTTAATGATGCCAAACTATTTTTATATATGGTGGAGGGCACAATCATTCAGCTTTTAAGCTCTGGTGGGGTAGATGAAAGGGAGAGATTACTAGATTATTTTCTTGGTCTAAGTGATCTAGGCCGATTTCAAATAGAAAGTTAAGGTCAATCAAAATACATACAAATTAAAAGAGTTATTTCTATAAAAGCCCGCTAATGAGGGCTTTTATAGATTGGTTTTTCTAGCTGAGGTAGTCTCTAAGAAAGCCTGCTTGGCCAAATAGTTTTTCTCGGAATTCGGCTTCTAATTGTTCTGTTTGCATGTTTAACGGGTCAAAATTTTCTGCTCTGACATCCAGCATATCTACAAATGCTTTAGACAAAATTCCGACCCGATTGATTCCACCAAAACCTAAATAAATACCATCCTTCAACTGTTTCAAAGTGAAGTTAATATCTTTTCTTTTTAAGATTTTTATCCAATATTTAAAAATAATAGGCGTGATGAGTTTTGCAACTCTAGCTAAAGCTACTTTTCTGTTTTTGCTAGAATTTCCTCCTATCGCATTTAATACATCAAACGCGACCGATTTATGCTCAAGCTCCTCGAGGGCATGCCACTCCCACAGATTTCTGCTCTCTTGCGTGGTTTTTGCTTTAATTAACGAGTCTGTGAGTAATAGGCGAGCAAGTGTGGCGGTGTAGTGTTCCATCACGACTGTAGCAGTGACTTGTTCGACTGCTGAAAGTTGACGTAATTTATCCAAGCGTGCTTTGGTTTTGGCCTCAATTTCGACAACTTCAGGATAGTTCGAATGGATAAGGTGATTGTTTAGCGTTTTATGTTCACGGCTATGGAAAGCTTCTTGAGCAATAAAGGCTTTTATATCTTCTAAAAGTTTTTCATCCTTAATTTGATTTCGAACATTTCTAATGCTTTCTATAAAAAACATTTCACCAGCGGGAAACATCGCTGAAAGTACAACGAATAAGGAAGTAACAACAGGATTTTCCTCATAATAAAAAGAGTAACTTTTATGATGATCGTAAGTCAGTTCAACATTACGACGAAAAATTTTTTGATCCGATTTTAGAGCTGTATTCATTTTTTTAAACTCATCTTTATAAAATAATTGATCAAATTTTGATTTATACTAAAATTTATCAATGAATTTATACAGAAAAAAGACGGATTATTAGAAGGATAAAAAATTATGGTAACTATAAGAAAACCAAAACAAAATAGAGCAATAAATACCTTTGATTCTATAGTGGGTGCCGGATTTATATCTGTTATGAAAAATGGCTTGGACCATACAACAGTACTTAAAGTGTGTGAGATAGCAGGCGTAGGATCGGGGAGTTTTTATGAGTACTTTAAAAATAAAGAAGCACTTTTTGTTGAGATGCAGCAGCACTTTATTGCAGAAATTTCAAAAGTTATTTATGGCGTGATTCCTGAAATTTTAGATTTAGAGATTCCTGAAGCAATCAGAACAATTTTTTTAAAAATCGGCGAGTTTTTGGCAAAAGATAATAATAAATATTTTTATTGGCTCAGTGTTTCTTCTAAATATAGTACTGAGGCAAGTCATGTAAAAGCCGTAAAAGCGATCAATGTCTTGGCCATTGAATATGCTATGAAGCATCCTGAAGTATTAAAAATCAAAAATTTAAAAATGATGGTTTATATTTTGATTCATTCAAGTATTGCTTTAACAATGAACTTTTTTACTTCTGAAAATATGGGTTTTACTTTTGAAGAGTTAGTTGACTGCTTAATTAATATTACGATGTCATACATAGAAGATGATAGAAATAAAGTCGCTTAATTTACGTTCGTCAATTTATGATTTTTAGCGCCTAAATGTATGCCAAATTAAAGGCTTCCATCTATTTATCATAAAAACAACAAATAGAATGAAAGCCTAAAATTTGAATTACAATTTAGAATGTATTTTTAATAATAACGTCGTCGTAAGGGAGTTTGCCCACGCGTGGATAAGGTTCTGAAGCAGATTTACCAACCGCAATCATTAAACACACCACGTGATCTTCAGGTAAGTTAATGAGCTTTGCCATTGCATCAAAGTCAAAACCGTCCATTGGACAGCTATCTAAACCATGCTCTTGAGCAAGTAACATAAGGGTTTGAGCAAAGATGCCCGCACTACGCATCACTTCGTCACGTTGGGTTTGTGGGCGGTCACGGTAATACTGGTCGATTGCACCAACCATAATATCTTGAACTTCTGGAGAAGCTCCATCCCATACACGTTTAGCGTCAACTTCCCATGTATTTACTTTGGCACATAACACAAGCAGTAATGATGACTCTGTTACTTGTGGTTGGTCCCAAGCAATCGCGCGAATTTTTTGTCTTAACTCTGCATCTTCAACAATGACTGGACGCCAATGCTGCAAGTTAAAAGCGCTTGGTGCATTTGCTAAAACTTCTTGTAATAACTGCTTCTTGTCATCTTCAGAGAGTTGAAAAGCAGGGTCGAAGCGTTTAACTGCACGGCGTTTGCGGAGAGCATCAATAACATTCATAAGATTTTCCTACTTGAGAGTTGGGTAGCCGTAGTCGTTAGTTTTTATAACGTTGGGCTACTTCAGCCGAAGAGAAGTTTGGTAATAATGTCATACGCGATTTTTCAAAATTATTCCATTGATTTTCATCTTTCAGCACAGGAATTGTAATTGTTTCTTTACGATCAAAACCAATCAGGGCTGCATCGACCAAATCATTGACATCCATTAATGGCGGAACTTGGCTTAAATCTATACCTGAACGTTCCCAAATTTCGGTTTTAGTGGCAGAAGGCAATACCGCTTGAACGTGTACCCCATGATCTTTTAACTCTAAATGTAAACCTTGGCTAAAAAATTGAATAAAGGATTTACTTGCGCCATAAATGGTAGAACCAAATTCAGGCGCTAAGCCCAGCACAGAGCCTAAATTAATAATGGCGCCTTTACCTTTGCGTATAAGGGATTGCGACATTGCATGAGACAATCGCACCACCGCAGTCATATTTAAAGTTAGAAGTTTTTCAATCTCATTACGATCTTGAGTTAAAAAGTTTCCGTTCAGTGCAATCCCAGCATTATTTACCAAAATTTCAATATCAGCATCGTTTTTGAGTACATCTTCAATTTTGCGTATATCTTGATCGTTTGATAAATCGGCTTGAATGAACTCGACCTGTACGCCGTATTTTTCTTGAAGATCTTTTGAAATTTTATCTAAACGGTTGGTATCTCGTGCCACCAAGATTAAGTGATAGCCACGTTGAGCAAATCGATCTGCATAAACAGAACCAATTCCTGACGAAGCCCCTGTAATAAGTACTTTTGATTGAACTGACATGTGATGTCTCCACGCTTTGATTTTTAGATGATGATCATAATCTAAAATATATGGGTTTTGATGTCAATCATAATCAATGTATAATAATGACGAGCAAGGTGAATAAAAGTGAGCGCACCAACATGAAAGTTAGTAAAACTCAGGTAAAAGAAAACCGAGATAAAATTGTTGAAAAGGCGACTCAACTGTTCCGTAGTAAAGGCTACGACGGGGTGGGCATTGCCGAATTAATGTCTAGCGCAGGCTTTACTCACGGTGGGTTTTATAAACATTTCAGCTCGAAAACAGACCTTGTTACTATTACTGCCAAACATGGTCTTGAGCAGGTTTTAAAAAGAATAGAAGGTTTAAACTTACCCCAATTTATTCAAATGTATGTGTCTCGTACACATCGGGACAACCGAGATCAGGGCTGTACCTTAACAGCGCTATCTTGTGATGCCGCTAGACAGCCCGACGAAGTAAAAGTCGAGTTTGAAGAGGGCATTGAGCAGCTTATTGAGTTCATTATGAATGAACGCGCAAAACAAGTTTCTTTAGAAACAGAAGAGCTGAGAAAGCAAGCTATTAATATTCTTGCTCAGTCAGTAGGGGCAATTGCATTGTCACGTGCATGCCCAGACCAATCAAACCTTAGCGATGAAATCTTGGAGAGCTGTAGAGAGAGTCTTTTAAAATTAACCGATTAAGTTTTTTTATCTTTTAAGCTGGTTTGACTAAACTGAATTAATCTCGCTATATCGACTGTTCGCTCATAAATGAGTTCTGCTGCATGTTCGCAGGCGTGTTCTAGGGTGATGGGGCCATTGGCTAGTGAAAAAGCGGCGCTTACGCCGTGCTCATAAAGTGCTTGGTAGCCTTCACCTAAAGTTCCTGTAATCACAATGACCGGAACATTGTGGGCTTTGGCAATTTGGCTTATCCCAAAAACGGTTTTACCGCTTAAGGTTTGTTGGTCAAATTTACCTTCACCCGTAATTACCCAATCTGCGTTAGAGATTTTATGCTCAAGCTGATTCAGTTCAGCCACAACTTTAACGCCAGCTTTAAAGTCTGCATTTAAATAACTTTTGGCGGCGAAGCCCAAACCACCAGCAGCCCCAGAACCCGCTTCATCTCGTTTGTCGAAACCTAAAAGTTGTGCCGTGACATCGGCAAAATGGGCAAGGGCTGCATCGAGTAACTGTACTTGAGCAGGAGAAGCACCTTTTTGTGGGCCAAAAATATGTGATGCGCCGTTTGGGCCACAAAGTGGATTGGTTACATCGGCAGCCAGTAAAAACCGTGTGTGCTGAATACGTGAGTCGAAATGTGTTAAATCAATTTTGGATAGGTGGCTAAGGGCAAGGCCGCCAGCGGGTAAAACGTTTTGGTTAGCATCGAGTAAAACTGCACCCAAAGCACTGAGTAAGCCTGTGCCGCCATCATTGGTCGCGCTGCCGCCTACAGTTAAAATAATGTCTTTTGCACCCGTGTCTAAGGCATCCAAAATAAGCTGGCCTGTGCCAAACGTTGTGCTGTGGCAGGCATCACGCTCAGACGGTGGAACCAACTGTATGCCACTCGCTTGAGCCATTTCAATCATGGCAATTTTTTGTTTTTCTAACCATCCCCATTTGGCCTGAACAGGCTGACCTAATGGTCCAACCACTGTTTTTTCACGCCATTGTCCATCGCAGACTTCTAAAACTGCTTCAATGGTTCCTTCACCGCCATCTGCCATTGGGCACAAAATCGTTTCTGCATGAGGAAATACTGCTTGCCATCCTTGGGCAATGGCTTGAGCTACCTTTAAAGCAGATAAGCTATCTTTAAATGAATCAGGGGCGATCACAACCTTCATAAATGCTCTAATGCAGATAAATTTTTAATTGTTTTATACTGCTTAATGCGAAAAAAACATAGATAAAGTCGTGTAAGTGTCAATTTTAAAAAGCTTTCAGTCGGTTAAAAATGAAACCCAATAATGTTTTTATCTGTAAAAGATAGAATTAATATCTATTTAAATCATTGTTTTGTATTTTTTTATGCAAATAACGTGGTTGGCTTGAATTATTGTAATTGTAAAGAATATGGCACATATTATAAGAACGGTTGAGCCGGCTTTTAGCATAGTGGCAATAATATAAAAAGTGGACTCTACTCATCGGTAAACAGCGGGTAGCTTTGATAAAACCATAATTAAATTGTGATTTCACTGAGCCTGTTGAGTGTAAAAAAGATAAGAGGATGAAAAAGTGGATAATTCAGAAGAACAAAAGCACATACAGGAAAATAACGGTTTTGCGCGAATTGAGCCATATACTCATCCTGCTGGCGGGTGGGGTGCACTGCTCAGTGTTGCTCGTAACTTAAAGCGACAAGATATTTTAGGTAAAGGTTCAATTACCTTACTCAATATTAACCAGCCTACAGGTTTTGACTGTCCCGGTTGTGCATGGCCTGAAAAGAAAGATGCTCATGCCTTTAACTTCTGTGAAAATGGTGCAAAGGCGGTTGCTTTTGAAGCGACCAGTAAAACCGTCACTCCCGAATATTTTGCAGGGCATACCGTTAGTTGGCTATCAGAACAAAGTGACTTTTTCCTAGAAGACCTAGGCCGCTTAACCGACCCAGTTCGTTATGATGCTGCAACCGATAAATATGTGCCTATTTCATGGGACGATGCCTTTAAGCTCATCGCTCAACATTTGCATGCGCTAGACCATCCAGACCAAGCGGCATTTTATACCTCTGGCCGTGCCAGTAACGAAGCAGCATTTTTATATCAATTGTTTGTGCGAAGCTTTGGTACAAATAACTTTCCAGATTGCTCGAACATGTGCCATGAAACCACAAGTGTTGGTTTGCTCGACTCGATTGGTTTAGGAAAAGGCACAGTCACCTTAGAAGATTTTGATTTAGCCGACGCCATTTTTAGTTTTGGGCATAACCCGGGAACCAACCATCCACGTATGTTAGGTACTTTGCGTGAAGTGTCTAAACGCGGCGGCAACATTATTGCGATTAACCCTATTAAAGAGCGAGGTCTCGAACGTTTCCAAGACCCGCAAGCACCGCTTGAAATGATGACCAATGGCAGTACGCCAATTAGTCGCTATTATTTCCAGCCTAAAATTGGCGGCGACTATGCACTGATGTTGGGTATTTTAAAGCACTTACATGAGTGGGATAAAAAGGCCCTTGCCTCGGGCAAACCAAGCGTTTTTGACCGAAACTTTATTGCAGTCAATACCGTTGGTTTCGACGAAATGATTGCTGAGGTAGAAAGAACGGAGTGGGCAGATCTTTATAAGCACTCAGGTCTGTCACCTGAACATTTAGAAAAACTGGCTAAACTCTTTTTAGAGTCAGAGCGTTCAATTTTCTGTTGGGGTATGGGGATTACCCAGCATCGTCACGGAACTGCTAACGTACATATGCTGGCAAATTTATTGTTGGCACGTGGTCAAATTGGTAGACCGGGTGCAGGGCTTTGTCCGGTTCGTGGGCACAGTAACGTGCAAGGCGACCGCACTATGGGCATTAATGAACTCCCTAGCCCGAAACTTCTCGATAATATTGACCGTGTGTTCGGTATTAAATCACCAAGAAAAAATGGATATGGTGTGGTTGAAACCATTAAAGCCATGGCCGAAGGTGATATCAAAGTCTTTATTGGTTTGGGCGGAAACTTTGCCGTTGCAACACCTGACACCGCTTATACACAAGAAGCGCTTAGAAAATGTAATTTAACCGTACATGTGGCAACCAAGTTAAATCGTAGCCATTTGGTGTGTGGTAAAGATGCGCTTATTTTGCCATGTTTAGGCCGTACCGAAATTGATGAGCAGCTTCATGGACCACAAGCTATTACAGTTGAAGACTCAATGAGTAATGTCCACTTGTCTGCAGGGCGTAATACTCCAATTTCTAAAAATATTTTGTCTGAACCCGATATTGTGGCAAGAATGGCTGAGGCCGTGCTGCCAGAGAGTCAGATTAAATGGAAATGGTACATTGAAAGCTATGACCGCATTCGTGACTCAATTGCCGATGTGTTTGATGAATTCCATGATTTTAATTTACGCGTTTATAAACCCGGCGGTTTCCATTTAGAACATCCAGCTAATCAGCACATCTGGAATACAAAGAGTGGTAAAGCGCAATTTCTAATTACGCCACTTGAAGAAGTCTATGCGGATAAAGAAAATCAGTACGCTGCTGCATATACCGAAAGTAAGGTTTATACCTTAATGACCACCCGTTCTCACGACCAATACAACACCACTTTATATGGTCTGGATGACCGTTACCGTGGGGTGTTTGGTCAGCGCCGTGTGTTGTTTATGAACCAAGCCGATATTGATGAAGCGGGCTTTGAAGCAAATCAGTGGGTCGATATTGAAAGTGTTTTCTCGGATGGTGTGAAGCGTATTGTGCATAGTTTCCGTATTGTGCCGTACAACATTCCACGAGGCAGCTTAGCGGCTTACTATCCGGAAACCAATCCTTTGGTGGCCTTAAGCAGTCATGATAAATATGCCAAGATTCCGGCTTCTAAAAGTGTTCCTGTGATTTTACATCCCGGAAATGCGCCAGAGCATTTTAACTTGGCAACAGCCGTTGACCCTGAAGATGCCAATAAGAAAGTCAGCAGTCTTTAAGTGAATCTGATTTTTTAAAATGAAATTTAAGCAAAAGGCGCTCTAAACAAGCGCCATTTTGAAGTAAAGGAAATAATTTTGACACCACATGCTTATGGGGTTGAAACATTGCCAGTACAGCGGTTTAACAAAACCGAATCTGAAAATGTCTTAGATCATATTGTGCAAGAGTACCCAATTGCCTTGGTATATAACGGTATTTCGCATGCGGTGATGATGGCGACACCGACCGATGTCGATTTATTTGCTAAAGGTTTTAGTCTCTCGGAAGGAATTTTAACCAGCTTAAAAGAGCTATATACCCTTGATGTGCATCAAAATGAACTAGGCATTACGGTGGAAATGACCATTTCATCGAGAGCATTTGCCGCCCTAAAGGAACATCGCCGTATGATGGTAGGCCGTACAGGCTGCGGTTTATGTGGAATTGAAAGCTTAGAGCAGTTTCAGTTAGACGTGCCAAAAATTACAACGCATGCATCAAAAATATGGCTTGAGCAAATTCCGAGTGCTATTTCCCATTTAAAAACTCAACAAGAAATTACTGCTTTAACGGGTGGGGCGCATGCCGCAGCGTGGGTAGTTGACGGTCAAATCGTGGCTTTATTTGAAGATGTGGGCCGCCATAATGCCTTAGACAAATTGCTCGGTTATTTAGCGCAAGAAAATTACGACACCAGTTTAGGTTTTGTGGTGATGACCAGTCGGGCAAGTTATGAACTGATACGAAAATGTGCTCAGCTCAATATTAGCTTGCTTGCTTCAATTTCAGCGCCTACCAGTATGGCCATTCAGTTAGCCAAGCAATCGGGCCTGACTTTGGCAAGCTTTTGTAGGGGCGATGGATTTGTTTTATATACGGAAATATAAAATATGTCGTTTAATATGAGTGAATTAGGGCTGGGTTCATTCGATATTCCTTTCACTTTTAAGCTAAGGTTAGTTTTTATAGATTATTATAAAATTCTAAAGGTTCAGAGTCTGTCCAAATGTCTTGGGTACAATCAATAAAAGAATGGGCAAAACGTCTAAAAAAACAAATTATTATGCTTTGGTTTGCCTCAAGGCATCCTCAAATGCCGTGGTTACCCAAAATTATTGCTGTGGTAGCGGTGGCTTATGCGTTTAGTCCAATCGACTTAATTCCAGACTTTATTCCTATTTTAGGCTTCATTGATGACGCGGTTATTTTACCCATACTCATTTGGTTAGCAGTTCGTTTTACGCCTCAGCAAGTCATTTTTGATGCTGAACAACAAGCTAAAGAATGGCTAGATGAACATGAAAAGCGGCCAAAAAACTATTTGGTTGCCGTACTTATTATTTTAATTTGGCTCACACTTGCCGTGATGGCTTACTTTTATTTTGGCGGTGGTTTGTAAGTGAACTGAGTCTTGAAACCCTGTGCGAATTTAATACCCTTAACATTGTACTTTGCCACAACTCAAAGGATAATAACGTTTTTATAAGCTATGGGTTGCAGACCATGAAAATCGTCGCAGATGAAAATTTGGCGTTTACCGATTACTTTTTTTCAGAGTTTGGCGATATTCAATATAAAGCAGGGCGCACCTTAACGCATACAGACGTACAAGATGCTGAAGCTTTATTGGTTCGTTCAGTCACCGCAGTAAATGAAAGTTTAATTCAAAATACCGCCCTAAAATATGTGGGCAGTGCCACAATCGGGACCGATCATTTAGATATTCAAGCTTTAGAAAAGCAGGGCATTACATGGGCCAATGCAGCAGGTTGTAATGCACAGGCGGTTGCTGAATATGTCATTACAGCTTTACTGCATTTAGATGCTAGCCTTTTAGAACAACAAGAAAAATTTACGCTAGGCATTGTGGGGCTTGGCAATGTCGGTAAGCGCTTGGCCTATATGGCTCAGTTGCTTGGTTGGAAAGTGATTGGCTTCGACCCCTATGTACAGTTAGATTCAATTGAAAATGTAAGCTTTCAAACCTTGTTGCAACAAGCTAATGCAGTTTCAATTCATGTGCCGCTGACCAAAAAAGGCGAACATGCGACATATCATCTGTTTGACGAAAAAGCTTTTGCAGCGCTTCAACCGAACACGATTTTAATTAATAGTGCACGTGGTCCGGTCGTAAAAGAAGCCGCTTTAATCGAAGACATTCAACGTACCCAGCGTAAAGTGGTACTCGATGTATTTGAGCATGAGCCAGTGATATCTGAAGAGCTTTTAAATATGTTGGCGTTGGCGACACCGCATATTGCAGGTTATAGCTTGGAAGGAAAAGCTCGTGGTACGCAAATGATTTATGAAGCGTTTTGTCAAAAATTTGGATATGACATTAATAAGCGTTTCGAAACCCAGTTGCCTGCATGTGAAGACTATTTTTCAGGACATGATTTAAAAGCAGTGTTAAAGCAAAAACTATCTCAAATTTATGATATTGCTCAAGATGATGCCAACATCCGTGCCTGTGTTAAAGAGGGCAAGGTAGAGCAAAAAGCATTTGATTTATTACGTAAGAATTATCCGCTGCGCCGTGAATGGGCAGCTCACGGGGGACCACAGGCATGAGTTTAAGTTATCAACCTACTTGTTCAATTGATGCCTTAAAGGCTCGTGCCAAGCTTTATACTCAAATCCGTCAGTTTTTTGCAGAACGTGAAGTCATGGAAGTCGAAACACCAATCGTTTCACAAGCAGGTGTGACTGACGTACATTTAGCCTCAGTTCAGGCGTTACGTCATATCAATGGCAAATTGCAGACTCAGTATTTACAGACTTCGCCTGAATTTGCCATGAAACGTTTACTGGCAAGTGGCAGCGGACCGATTTATCAAATCTGTAAGGTTTTCCGAGACGATGAGCACGGGCGCAAACACAACAGTGAATTTACCATGCTTGAATGGTACCGTCCGGGTCTGGACTTAAAAGCGTTAATGCACGAAACAGCCGATTTATTACAAACCTGTTTGCAGCATCGTTTTGGCGAAGTTCGTCCATTTATTTTAAGTTATAAGCATGCTTTTCAGGACCGTTTAGATATTAACCCGTTGCAAGCGACTTTGAAGCAACTTAAAGACACAGCAAATCGTGTTGGGTTAAATCTCGACTTGGGCGATGACCGTTTAGCTTATATGGATTTGTTGTTTTCTCATTTTGTTGAACCAAGTTTAGGGTTTGATGCACCTGTCTTTTTAACTGACTTTCCACCAGAAATGGCATCTTTAGCGAAAGTGAAATTAGATGAAGATGGGGAAGAGGTTGCAGCGCGTTTTGAGGTTTATATCGAAGGCTTAGAGCTAGCCAATGCTTACGATGAATTGCTCGATTCAGACGTGTTGCGTTCTCGCTTTGAAGCAGATAATGCAGAGCGAGCTAAACAAGGACTTCATATCATGCCATTAGATGAGCACTTGTTAGCAGCATTGTCTCATATGCCTGAATGTTCAGGGATCGCTTTGGGAATTGACCGATTACTCATGGTTGCAACCGATCAACTTAAAATTGAAAAAGTCATTGCTTTTCCAGCCGAAATTGCCTGAAAACAACGAAATAAAAAAGCCACAATAATGTGGCTTTTTTATTTAGAACTTATTTAAGTTAGGCTTGTTGAATACCTGCAACAACCCAATCTTGCTGTGAACCAACAGGTTTTACAAAGTGCCAGATTTCAGTAAATGGCTGTGGCAAGCTGTTTAAATCTTCACTTACTGTACCTGTGAAACGTACGCTCACAATGTATTGACCATTTTCAGTCGCACTGTCTACAACCATTGCATTTAAGTTACTAAACTCAGCAACGTCCTGATCTTGGTTCTCCATGATGTCGTTATACATAGAGTTATAAAGTTCAGGGGTTAAGTAACGACGAATTTCTTCAATGTTACTTGCACTATTGATTGACTGAATGTGGTTAAAACGCTGACGGGCAACGCGTAAGAAAGAAGCAGGCTCACTACCATCTGGTAATTGGTTACCGCTATTCGTCGTTGCGCTACCAAAAGGAGCTTGTGTTGCTGCACCGCCACCTACAGATTGACCAAAGATATTGGTATTATCACCTGTATTGGTTGGAGCTGCCGAGCGGCCAAATGGGTTTTGACCGCCATTATTTGGTGCATAAGGGTTATTAGCTGCTAATTTTTTTTTTGATCCCAATTTACGGAATACAAAGAAAGCTACAGCGGCTGCAAGTAAGACCCAAAGCCAGCCAGGAATACCACCTTTTTTCTCTTCTTGGGCTTGAACAGCTTGTTCATTACCAGGTTGAGTTACTTGGTGTTCAGCTGATGTTGATTTGTCATCTGCTAAAGCATTTGCTGCAACAGCACCTACGGCAGCACCAGCCACACCAGCGGCAACCATTGAACCAACACCTGGACCAGATCTCTGAGGTGCTGTAGCAGGTTGTTGAACTGGAGTCACTTGACGAGGTTGTTGATAAGACTGGCTTGAAGTAGTAGAACGTGCCATACCGTGGCTTTTACCACCACCTGCACGTTTAGCTTCAGCAAGCGGAGAAATTGCTAAAGCAGCCATTAAAATACCGGTAATCAAGCCACGCTGGTGTACTTCCATAGGAAATTCCTGTTTAAAGTTAATTTGTAATAGTATTTATGCAGGTATTTACTCTAAATTTCAACCTTAAAAGTATGTTTTTTTATGTCAATTCATCACTGAGTTGCATCGCCTCAGTCAAGGCTTCATGCAGGCGGGCAACAGCAATCACTTGTACGCCCGGAATTGCTTTTTGCGGGGCATTACCTCTTGGTAAGATGACGTATTTAAAGCCATGTTTTGCTGCTTCTTTTAAACGTTCCTGACCATTAGGTACAGGGCGGATTTCACCTGAAAGCCCAACTTCACCAAAAACTGCAAGCTGCTGAGGTAAGGCTTTTGTTCGCAAACTCGAAGCACATGCAAGTAAAACAGCCAAGTCCGAACCTGTTTCGGTAATTTTTAAACCACCTACAATATTGACATACACATCTTGTCCGGTGGTTTGTACACCCCCATGACGATGCATAACAGCAAGCAACATGTTTAAACGGTTTTGTTCAAGACCAAGTGCAACACGTCTTGGTTGTCCTTGAGCATCATCGACTAAAGCCTGAACTTCAACTAAAAGTGGGCGAGTGCCTTCACGGCTAATCATGACAATTGAACCTGGAATGGCTTCGTCATAACGACTTAAGAAAATAGCAGAAGGGTTAGCCACTTCACGTAAGCCTTTATCGGTCATGCCAAATACACCAAGCTCATTGACTGCACCAAAACGGTTTTTCACTGCACGAATCATTCGATAACGTGAGTCTGATTGGCCTTCAAAGTAAAGTACGCAGTCCACCATGTGTTCTAAAACACGAGGACCTGCCAATGCACCTTCTTTGGTCACGTGACCAACAATAAATAGCGCTGTGCCACTATTTTTTGCATAACGGGTTAATAACGCAGCAGATTCACGAATTTGTGAAACCCCACCCGGCGCAGATTGAAGCGTTTCTGTGTAAAGCGTTTGGATAGAGTCCAAAATTGCGACAACAGGACGTTCTTGTTCTAAAACTTCACAAATGCGTTCGACACAAGTTTCAGCCATGACTTTTAACTGGTCTGTTGGTAGGTCAAGGCGTTGGGCGCGTAAGGCAACCTGTGACAGCGATTCCTCACCCGTAATATAAAGTGCAGAACTTTTTGCACTTGCCATGTGAGTTGCTGTTTGTAAAAGAATGGTCGATTTACCAATACCCGGGTCACCACCAATGAGTACTACAGAACCTGTCACCAAGCCACCGCCAAGCACGCGGTCAAATTCGCTAATACCTGTTGGTAAACGGGTTTCATGAGAAACAGAGACTTTATTAAGCGTTGTAATATTGGCGACTTGACCCGCATAACCCCCAACTTTAGGACGTGCACGATGAGCAGTAGTGGGTTCTAGTTTGACTTCATTAAGACAATTCCATTCACCACACTCTGAACATTGACCTGCCCATTTTAGATGATCGGCACCACATTGCTCACAACGGTAAACGGTTTTGACTTTGCTCATATTCGACTTCAGTGAGATAACTTCATAATCATTAAAAGCAGAGTATAGCAAAAAGCCCAATAGAGAACTTAATCGATATGGAATACATTTTGCTTAAGCTTCGGTGAGCAAAATTAAAGAGTAAATGTCATGTTTTAAAAATAGAGAGATAACGTAGTACTCAGTCAAATTTCGAGAAAGTATTAGAAGCTCGAGAGGGAATTGATAGTTAAAAAGTTGATCAATTGATATGGCTTTTTAATTTAAAAATCAAAGTGGTTCAAGTCTTAATTTTAGACTGAAAAGTGCGTTGTATTGCTAGGTTCTTGTGCGTATTATCGGATTTAATTGTATGTATCTTGAAATTATCAGCAATACAGACAAAAATTGGTTAGCTGAAAAGTTGTCAAAAAATATACATTTAAAAGATACCTGCAAATGGTGCGATATCGTCTTTTTGATTTGATTTTAGCTAACGGACTAAAAAAATTACTGGAGTGTATTCATAAAATGTCGAATCAAAATCTGAGCGACCCTCATGAACAAGGTGAGCTCCATCGTAGTCTCTCTAATCGGCATTTACAGCTGATCGCGATTGGTGGTGCCATCGGTACCGGATTATTTATGGGTTCAGGTAAAACTATTAGTCTTGCCGGACCTTCTATCTTATTTATTTATATGATTATTGGTTTGATGGTGTTTTTTGTCATGCGTGCGCTTGGCGAACTTCTTCTGTCAAATTTAACCTATAAATCATTTATTGATTTTTCTACCGATTTAATTGGCCCATGGGCTGGTTACTTCGTGGGTTGGACCTACTGGCTGTGTTGGATCACGATTGGTATCGCCGATCTGTCTGCAATTATTTATTACTTACAGTTCTTCAATAATGGCTTACCTTTCTCGCCTGTTGAAGGCGCAATGATTAGTGTTGCCGCGATTGTGTTCATTATGGGATTGAACTTACTAACAGTTCGATTGTTTGGTGAATTAGAGTTCTGGTTTGCACTTATTAAAATCCTTGCGATTATTATTTTAATTGCAGTGGGTCTGTGGATGATCTTTACAGGCTTTACGTCTACTACAGGTGAAGTCGCTTCATTTACTCATCTTTGGGCAAATGGCGGTTTCTTCCCAACTGGTGTGCATGGCTTCTTGGCCGGTTTCCAGATTGCAATTTTTGCTTTTGTGGGTGTTGAACTTGTGGGAACAACAGCTGCGGAAACTAAAGACCCTGAGCGTAATTTGCCTAAGGCGATTAACTCAATTCCAATCCGTATCATTATTTTCTATGTATTGGCGCTACTCATTGTAATGTCAGTAACACCATGGAACAGAATTGATCCGGCGATCAGCCCATTTGTAAACCTGTTTAGTCAAGCAGGGGTAGCTGCAGCCGCGATTTTGATGAACTTGGTAGTATTGTCATCAGTCATGTCATCCATGAACAGTGGTGTATTCTCAACAAGTCGTATGTTGTTTGGTTTATCTCGTGAAGATCAGGGGCCAAAAGCTTTTGGTAAACTTAACAGACGTGCGGTACCAGCAAATGCATTGTATTTCTCTGCTGCGTGTTTATTGTTAGGTGCAGCATTACAGTATTTTGTACCAAATACAGTTGAAGCATTTACGCTTGCAACAACACTTTCAACGATTCTCTTCATCTGCGTGTGGTTGCTTATTATCTGGAGTTACATCCGTTATTACACCACGCGTCCTGAACTGCATGCCAAATCAACATTTAAATTGCCGGGTGGCTTATTTACATGTTGGATCACGATTATTTTCTTTATTGGTATGATTTACGTATTGTCTTTAGAGCCAGACACTTTTAAAGCGCTTAAAGTCAGCCCAATTTGGTTTGTTATTTTGATCATTGGTTATTTCTTCTTCTATAAACCACGTCATAAAAAATAATTAAATTTATTTGGTTATGATCAAACGCTGGCTGAAAAGCTGGCGTTTTTTATGCATATTGTTTTTCTATTCAAGTTTACTCTTTAGCCGCTTGCCTGATCACGGTATACTGCATCGAATTGTTTAAATCAGGTGCTCAGATGCGTCGTGTCATTTGCCTCATCAGTTTATTGAGCAGCAGTATTTTGCTTAGCGCTTGCGGTCAGTCAGGAGCATTGCAGCTACCTTCTGATCCAAATTATGACAAACGTGCAAAATACTTGCTCTATCGTAATAAAGAACAGAAACAAGTTGTGCAACAAGATGAACAGGCTGAACAGTCAGTCGAATCATCAGCAGCTCAACCACAAACTACATCACCTTAAGCTTTGAAATAAGGACACCTTCATGAGTTTCACCCGCATTAATGGAGTATTGCATGCAGAGCAATGTTCTCTAGAGCAGCTTGCGCAGCAATTTGGCACACCGTTATATGTTTATTCAAAAGCAGCTTTTGAAAAACATTATTTAGATATGGATCGTGCCTTTGACTTTATTGATCATCAAATCTGTTTTGCGGTGAAGTCGAACTCAAATATAGCTGTTCTTAATGTCTTGGCAAAACTTGGTGCGGGTTTTGACATTGTGTCTGGTGGTGAGCTAGCACGTGTTTTAAAAGCAGGTGGCGATGCTTCTAAAATTGTTTTTTCAGGTTTAGGTAAAACTGAAGCTGATATTGAAACGTCATTAAATGTAGGTATTGCCTGTTTTAATGTCGAGTCTTATGCAGAGTTGGACCGTATTCAAAAAGTAGCAGCTCGCCTAGGCAAAAAAGCGCCTATTTCTTTACGTGTAAATCCTGATGTCGATGCAAAAACGCATCCTTATATTTCAACAGGATTAAAAGAAAATAAATTTGGTATTCCAAGTGATGCAGTTTATGAAACCTATCAATATGCTGCATCTTTACCTAACCTTGAAATCGTAGGTATTGATTGCCACATTGGTTCACAGCTCACTGAAACTAAACCATTTGTTGATGCTTTAGACCGTGTCATTGTGATGATTGATGAGTTGAAAAAACTAGGCATTAATCTAAAACATATCGATATCGGTGGTGGTTTAGGGGTTTGTTATAAAGATGAAACACCGCCAAGTGTTGAAGAATATGCAAACTCTATGAAGCCGGCTTTAGAAAAATTAGGCTTGAAAGTTTATATGGAGCCGGGTCGTAGCATCAGTGCAAATGCAGGTGTACTTTTAACCAAAGTTGATTTGCTTAAACCAACGACGCATCGTAACTTCGCGATTATTGATGCAGCAATGAATGATTTAATTCGTCCTGCTTTATATGAAGCTTGGATGGATATTCAACCTGTTGTACCACGTACAGATACCGAAGAAAAAACTTGGGATTTGGTTGGTGCAATTTGTGAGACAGGTGATTTCATTGGTAAAGACCGCTCACTTGCATTACAAGAAAATGACTTGTTGACTGTACTTGGTGCCGGGGCTTATGGTTTTGTCATGAGCTCAAATTACAACACGCGTGGCCGTGCAGCAGAAGTCATGGTATCAGGTGAAAAGAGCTATTTAATTCGTGAACGTGAAACGGTTGAGTCGCTTTGGGAAAAAGAACGTTTATTGCCTGAGGAGTAAATGAGATGTTATTAGAATTTACCAAAATGCATGGTTTAGGCAATGATTTCATGGTGGTTGATCTAATTAGCCAAAGAGCTTATTTAGATACAGCAACAATTCAACGTTTGGCAGACCGACACTTTGGTGTGGGGTTTGATCAGCTTTTAATTGTTGAACCACCAGATGTACCCGAAGCTGATTTTAAATACCGTATTTTCAATGCAGATGGTTCTGAGGTTGAGCAATGTGGTAATGGTGTGCGTTGTTTTGCCCGTTTTGTCCACGAACGTCATTTAACCAATAAAACCAACATTACCGTACAAACCAAAGCGGGTATTGTAAAGCCAGAGCTTGGGCAAAATGGTTGGGTGCGCGTAAATATGGGTTACCCAAAGTTTCTGCCGAATGAAATTCCATTTGTTGCCGAAGAGCCAAAAGCTTTATATACCCTTGAGTTGGCAAATGACCAAAACATTAGTATTGATGTGGTCAACATGGGTAACCCACACGCGGTCACTATAGTTCCAGATGTACTAACCGCGGATGTAGCTGGTATTGGTCCGCAAGTTGAATCACATAAACGTTTCCCTGAGCGCGTTAATGCTGGTTTCATGCAAGTGATTGATGACAAGCATGTTCGCTTACGTGTATTTGAACGTGGTGTGGGTGAAACACTTGCGTGTGGTACAGGAGCTTGTGCTGCTGCGGTAAGTGGCATGCGCCGTGGTCTACTTGCGAACTCTGTAGAAGTTGAACTTGCTGGTGGTAAGCTACAAATTGAATGGCAAGAAGGCGATGTGGTCTGGATGACTGGTCCAACAACTCATGTATATGATGGACGTTTGGATTTACGTTATTTCCAAGGTTAATCGCATGGCCTAAATAGAAGCCTCTTTTCATCAGTTAACGTGATAAAAGAGGCTTTCTTTTATATGTACAATATTTTTTGATTTTATTACCTTTTACTCAACGCCAATTTCAAAGCAAATAGAACAAAAATACTGCCCGTAATTCGGTCCATATATTTTACAAACTTGGGTTGCTTTAGATAGCGCGAAAGTGGCTGCATAGCCAGAATTAATAGACTTGACCATAACACGCCAATCACCACATGAATCATTACTAGCCCCATCACCCAAGTAACAGCCGATGCTTGCGCTGGAATGAACTGGGGAAGAAATGAAATATAAAAAATGCCAACTTTTGGATTGAGCAAGTTGCCAAAGAAACCTTTAATAAACCAATTCTCTGAAGTAGAGCGATTTGAATGATTGTCTTGTATATCTGCGAGCTGACTACGAGGTTTTAAAATCATATTTAAACCCAGCCATGCTAAATAAGCGGCGCCCATCCATTTCAATATATTGAATGCTAAGTCAGATGCCATCAGTAGGGCACCTAGACCGCATGCCACGACAATGCCCCAAGCAATACAGCCAAGACTAATTCCAAGAGCTGCTTGAAACGCTTTAGACTTTCCTTCAAGTGTTGCAGTACGAATAATTAAAGTTGTATCTAAACCAGGGGTAAGGGTAAGTAAAGTAATGGCAATTAAATAAGGAATGAGTATGGTGGTCATGGTGTAAGGTCCAACGGATACTTGGTATAAATTGTAATATATAAGTTAGATTCATTATGCTGTGCGATATCAAATTTTCCTGATTAAATAGTTTTTGGTACACTCAAAAAAATGGGCAAATAAATGGAGAGCAATTTGGATTTTGCATTACAACTGCTCTCAATGTGGTTAAAAGAAAGAAAAATTCAAAACCAGTCTGAGCATACAATTACTGCTTATGAGCGAGATGTTAAAAGCTTCCTTGAGTTTTGTGAGCTTAAAAAAGTTGATTTAAGAAATGTTGAAGCTTCAGATTTACGTGAATATTTGGCTCAACGTGTCGAACAGGACCAGTTAAGTTCAAGTAGCATGCAACGTCATCTTACTTCTATTCGTCAGTTTATGAAGTGGGCTGAACAGGGCAAATACCTAGAAATTAATCCTACTGACGATTTTAAATTGAAACGTCAGCCTAGACCTTTACCGGGCATGATTGACATAGAAACGGTTAATCAAATTTTAGATCAACCCATGCCTGAAAAACCAGTTGATCAGCAGCTTTGGTTAAGAGATAAAGCCATGTTGGAACTACTGTACTCAAGTGGTTTACGGCTCGCTGAACTGCAAGGCTTAACGATTAAAGATATTGATTTTAATCGTCAACTCGTTCGTATTACAGGTAAAGGAAATAAAACCCGTATTGTACCGTTTGGGAAAAAGGCAAAAGAAAGCTTATTGAATTGGCTAAAAATTTATAATATCTGGAAAGGCCATTTTGACCAAAATGCTTCCGTTTTCATTTCACAGCGAGGCGGTGCATTAACCCCTAGGCAAATTGAAAAGCGTGTAAAACTTCAGGCACAAAGAGCGGGTGTAAATGTCGACTTACACCCACATTTACTTCGACATTGTTTTGCTAGTCATATGTTATCAAGTAGTGGTGATTTACGCTCAGTTCAAGAAATGTTAGGTCATAGCAATTTATCGACTACTCAAATTTATACACATATTGATTTTGATCATTTGGCCCAAGTGTACGATCAGGCCCATCCACGAGCCACTAAGCATTAAGCCGCTTTAACTGGAATAAAAAGCAGAATGTAGAGATCATTTGTATTTTTTTACAAATTTGTTTAAAAGAAATCGATGAAATTACCCAATTGACCATTTTGATCTTTGCACATTTTGTCGGCATATATAGTCTAAAAACTATAAATTTTGACTCATTTTTGAGAGTCTTATCCCTCTGACTAATAAGGTAAATAAGATAAAAAGATAATAAAAATCAATGTATAAAATAGACTTTAAAAAGAATAAAATAGGAGTTAGATATGTATAAAATTTTTTTTATGAACTGATGATTTCATTTTTTTTGCCCCGTTCCAGAAAATTGTGACTTGACCGAAATGCCAAACACATTGCAAGATAGGGTACCTAAAAAATTTTAATCGAAGAGTTAATATACTTTTCTCAACATTTACTTTTGCTAGAACAGCCGAGGATTACATGAAGGCTCTTGTTGCTGTAAAACGTGTGGTTGATGCCAACGTTAAAGTTCGTGTTAAGCCGGACAATAGTGGGGTTGACCTTACCAACGTTAAAATGTCAATTAACCCATTTTGTGAAATCGCAGTGGAAGAAGCGGTTCGCTTAAAAGAAAAAGGAACAGTATCAGAAATCGTTGTTGTTTCTATTGGTCCTAAAGAAGCTCAAGAACAAATCCGTTCTGCAATGGCTTTGGGTGCAGACCGCGGTATTTTAGTTGAAACTACTGACGAAATTGGCGCTCTAGAAGTTGCTAAAATCTTAAAAGGTGTTGTTGACGCTGAAAAACCAGAACTTATCCTTCTTGGCAAACAAGCAATTGATGATGACTCTAACCAAGTAGGTCAAATGCTTGGTGCATTATTGGGCGCTGGTCAAGGTACGTTTGCTTCTGAAGTGAAAGTGGATGGCGGTAAAGTACAAGTGACTCGTGAAATCGACGGTGGTTTACAAACTGTTGAACTTGCACTTCCTGCAATCATTACAACTGACTTGCGTTTAAACGAGCCACGTTATGCTGCATTGCCTAACATCATGAAAGCTCGTAAAAAACCGCTTGATACTAAATCTCCTGCTGATTACGGTGTAACAGCTGGTACGAAGCTTAAAACGATTAAAGTTGAAGCGCCTGCAGAACGTAAAGCTGGTGTACAAGTGAAATCTGTAGATGAGCTTGTTGAAAAATTGAAAAATGAAGCGAAAGTGATCTAATACGGAAGGATAAAATCATGAGTATTTTAGTTATCGCTGATCACAACAACCAGACACTTAACGGTGCTACTTTAAACGTTGTTGCTGCAGCTCAAAAAATCGGTGGTGATATTACTGTATTAGTTGCTGGTTCAGGCGCTCAAGCAGTTGCTGACGCTGCTGCTAAAGTTGCTGGTGTGAGCAAAGTATTACTTGCTGACAACGCTGCTTATGCAAACCAATTAGCTGAAAACGTAGCTGGCTTAGTTGCTGACTTGGCTAAAGGTTACAAATACGTTTTAGCTGCTTCTACAACTACTGGTAAGAACATTCTTCCACGTGTTGCTGCGCTTCTTGATGTAAGCATGATCACAGACATTATTTCTGTTGAATCGGCTAACACATTCAAGCGTCCAATTTACGCTGGTAACGCAATTGCAACTGTTCAATCTGACGAAGCAATCATTGTTGGTACTGTTCGTGGTACAGCATTTGATCCAGTTGCTGCGGAAGGTGGTTCAGCTGCTGTTGAAACAGTTGGCGAAGTAAAAGATGCTGGTGTTTCTAAGTTTGTATCTGAAGAAATCGTTAAACTTGATCGTCCAGAATTAACAGCTGCTCGTATTGTTGTATCTGGTGGTCGTGGTGTAGGTTCTGGTGAGAACTACCACAAAGTACTTGACCCATTAGCTGACAAGCTTGGTGCAGCACAAGGTGCTTCACGTGCAGCAGTTGATGCAGGCTTCGTACCTAACGACTTCCAAGTTGGTCAAACTGGTAAAATCGTTGCACCTGAGCTTTACATTGCTGTAGGTATTTCTGGTGCGATCCAGCACTTGGCTGGTATGAAAGATTCTAAAGTTATTGTTGCTATCAACAAAGACGAAGAAGCACCAATCAACAGCGTTGCTGACTACTGGTTAGTTGGTGATTTGAACGCTGTAGTACCAGAGTTGGTATCTAAGCTTTAATCTTTATTGATTAAAGTTAAAAACCCCTAGTTTTGAACTAGGGGTTTTTTGTTTTAGAGTCTGAAGTTAGAAGTAAAAATTAGAAAATTTAAGCTTTGGATGTTTGATTTTTATAAAATAAAATTCACATAGTTTTGATTAGGCATGAAGATAATGATTGCAGCTAAAAGAGTAGAATAATATGCAATTAAATTATACAAATATCACCAGATTGGCAGTGTAGATTCCGCACATTACAGAGCGCTTTTATGCTATAGTATACAGCTATATTTTTTTCGATTTTAGTTCACTTTCCGGAACTAAATTTTTTGCAAGATCAAGACATATAAACGGATAGAAATATCTATCTGTAAGAAGGAGTATGCATGAGCGTATCGGAAATCCGACCGATTGCCATTGAGGACGAACTCAAGCATTCATATTTAGATTACGCGATGAGTGTAATTGTATCTCGTGCATTGCCGGATGTGAGAGACGGTCTTAAACCTGTTCACCGTCGTGTGCTTTATGCCATGCACGAATTGGGCAATGACTATAACAAAGCCTACAAGAAATCTGCTCGTGTCGTTGGGGACGTAATCGGTAAATATCACCCGCATGGTGACTTAGCTGTTTATGAAACCATTGTTCGTATGGCTCAAGACTTTAGCTTACGTTATTTATTGGTTGATGGTCAGGGTAACTTCGGTTCGATCGATGGTGATAGCGCTGCGGCAATGCGTTATACCGAAGTCCGTATGACTAAGCTGGCACATGAGCTTCTTGCAGATTTAGAAAAAGACACAGTTGACTGGGAAGATAACTACGACGGTTCGGAACGTATCCCTGAAGTACTTCCGACACGTGTTCCAAACTTGTTAATTAACGGTGCTGCTGGTATTGCTGTAGGTATGGCAACTAACATGGCACCACACAACATGACAGAAGTTGTGAATGCTTGTTTGGCTTATGCTGACAATCCGAATATCTCGATTGAAGGATTGATGGAATACATTACCGGCCCTGACTTCCCTACAGGCGGTATTATTTACGGTAAATCAGGTATTGTTGATGCCTACCGTACCGGTAAAGGTCGTTTACACATTCGTGGTAAATACCATTTCGAAGAAGATGAAAAGACAGGTCGTACAACCATCGTCTTTACTGAAATTCCATATCAAGTAAACAAAGCAAGAGTTATTGAACGTATTGCCGAGTTAGTAAAAGAGAAAAAGCTTGAAGGTATTTCAGAACTTCGTGATGAGTCTGATAAAGAAGGTATGCGTATTGCAATTGACTTGAAACGCGGTGAAAACGCAGAAGTCGTTGTAAATAACTTATTCTTAAATACCCAGCTTGAAAACTCATTCAGCATCAACATGGTTTGTCTAGACAATGGACAACCAAAATTGATGAATCTAAAAGATATTATTGCGGCATTTATTCGTCACCGCCAAGAAGTTGTGACACGCCGTACCATGTTCGAATTACGTAAAGCACGTGAACGTGGGCATATCTTGGAAGGCTTGACAGTTGCTTTAGCCAATATTGATGAAATTATTGAAACCATCAAAACTTCTGCAAACCCTGCTGAAGCGCGTGAGCGTTTACTTGCGGGTGAGTGGGCAGGTGGTGGCGTTGTTGCACTACTTGAAAAAGCTGGTGCAATTTCTGTTCGCCCAGATGAAATTGAAGGTGAAGATCCAAATCGTCCATTTGGTTTAAGTGATTCAATTTATCGTCTGTCACCAACACAAGTAGGCGCAATTTTAGAATTACGTTTACACCGTTTAACTGGTCTTGAACAAGACAAGTTACATGCGGAATATACTGAAATTTTAGGTCAAATTGCTGAACTTACTGCAATTTTAAATGACTTTAACTTGTTAATGGGTGTTATTCGCGAAGAGTTGGCACAAGTTTTACAACAATATGGTGATGCACGTCGTACCGAAATTGTTGAATCTCGTGTGGATTTCTGCCGTGAAGATTTGATTCCTGAAGAGCAAGTGGTATTAACTGTTTCACAAACGGGTTATGCAAAAACTCAACCACTTTCAGACTATCAGGCACAGCGCCGTGGTGGACGTGGTAAGTCTGCGACTTCAATGAAAGATGATGACTTTATTCAACATCTGATTGTGGCATCGAACCATGCGACCGTACTTTGCTTTACCAACGTGGGTAAAGTGTACCGTCTGAAAGTTTTTGAAGTTCCTCAAGCATCACGTGGGGCAAAAGGCCGTCCAATCGTGAATTTGTTACCACTAGATGCAACAGAAACCGTAACCGCAATCTTGCCGTTAACCGAGTTCCCGGAAAACCACTATGTGTTTATGGCGACAGCTTCTGGTACGGTTAAGCGTGTTGAGTTAGAACAATTTGCAAACATTCGTTCAAATGGTCTACGTGCTATTGAACTTAATGAAGAAGATACCTTAATTGGTGTTGCGATTACTGATGGTAATCAGCAA
This sequence comes from Acinetobacter sp. FDAARGOS_494, assembly GCF_003812225.1. Lineage (NCBI taxonomy): Bacteria > Pseudomonadati > Pseudomonadota > Gammaproteobacteria > Moraxellales > Moraxellaceae > Acinetobacter > Acinetobacter sp. FDAARGOS_494. The sequence continues at coordinate 770,601 of NZ_CP033866.1, read as the reverse complement.
ATCATGTTGTTCTCTAACGAAGGTAAAGCAATTCGTTTTGCTGAAACTGACGTACGTGCAATGGGTCGTACAGCGAAAGGTGTACGTGGTATGCGTGTAAGCTTTGCAAGCAGCACCTTAAGTGAAGAAGATGCAGATGTTGAAAATGATGATTCAGATGATAATGATGATTCAGCAGATTCAAGTCTAGTAAGTCGCATCGTATCGCTTGTTGTTGTACCTGAGACAGGCGAAGTACTGTGCGCGAGTGCCAACGGTTATGGTAAACGTACTCCAGTAAATGACTTCCCGACCAAGAAACGTGGTGGTAAGGGTGTTATTGCGATCAAGACAAGTGAACGTAACGGTGAGCTAGTTGGTGCAGTTTCTATTGATGAAACCAAAGAGTTATTATTAATTTCTGATGGTGGTACGCTTGTTCGTACGCGTGCTGCAGAAGTTGCAATGACAGGCCGTAATGCTCAAGGTGTTCGTCTGATCCGTTTAAGCGAAGAAGAAACGCTCGTTGGCGTAGTTTCAATTGAAGCTGTAGAAGACGAAGAAGAACTTCTTGAAGGTGAAGTAGATACGACTGAAACTGATAGCGAAGAAGCTGTATCTAATAATGAAGATACTTCTGAAGAGTAAAACGTTTTAAAATAAAAAAAGGAAGCTTCGGCTTCCTTTTTTATTTCTGGTTTATTTCGAGGGATGGAAAATAAACACATCATAGTTTCTGTAATGCAAAGTTTTTACTGACGGGTCTTTAGTTGCAAAATTATGAGGTTGACTTATCACGATCAGATCTTGTTTTTGCATTAGAGCATCTTGAAGCTGCTGTTCGCTCCACAAGTACTTTTTGAGTTGCGGTTCAAATAACAAACCATCTTTAATTTCTAAAGAGGCACTATCTGAATGTACAGTATCCCATTGGTTTACGATATAAACGGGCTGCTTAAGTTTTAAAAGGAATGGAACATCATAGAAATAATAATTGTAGAAAACGATTTTTGTAGATGGGGCAATGTACTCAGCAAAATCTGTTTGGCCTACATTGTTTTTGGTATCTAAAATACGAACAGCAAATGGGACTGCACTACATAGAACAATTAAACTTATAAAAATATAGGTCAAATATTTCAATTTCTGTTTTTTATATAGCCCAACTAACACAAGTGGAAGCACAATTAATAAGGCACCAATGAGATAAATAAATATGGCTTGGTTTTGGAAAAAAGGCTGATGTGCACGAATAAAATGTGGTGTTGCACTAACGCCAATTCCAACAAGTATAGTAAATACAGGAATACCCCAAGTCTGCAATCTGGTTTTATTACTGCTTTCAAGAACCTTATTCATCACAAGCGCGAAGAAAATGGCAAGAGGCGGAACAGCAGGTAAAATATAGCCTGCTAGCTTAGAAGGCGGAATAGAGAAGAAAACCGTAACAGAAACAAACCACCATACAAATAGGGCAAGTAAAGAGCATGATTTATAATCTTTAAAAATGGTTTTTATAGACGTAAATCTACTCGCAAAAAGCCATGGTAAAAAACTGACAAATAAAATAATCAGATAAAAACACCATGGCTGTTTGTTATTAAACTCTTTTGAACTAAAACGATTAAATTGTTGATCAATAAAAAAATAGTGTAAAAATTGAGGATATTTACTTTGTACTAAGTAGAGCCACGGACTAACGATGAGTAGAAATAACAAGATAGCCAATGGATTAAGAAGAGAAGGTATTTTCTTCCATTGCTTGGTGTAAATTAACCACGGTAAAAGAATCATCCCGGGAATTAAAATCCCAATTAAACCTTTGCTTAAGAAGGCTGCTGCACCAGCGATATAACCTAAAAATAAAATAGATTTCTGTGCAGAAATGGTGAAGTCAACAAAACATAAAACACTAATGGTGATCCAAGAGGCGAGCAGTAAATCATGGTTAATATATTGGCTACTACCAAAAAAAAGCAGGTTAGTGGCTAAAATAATAACGGTAAGTTGTGCAACGCTTTCTGAAATATGCTTTTTTACGAATAAAAATAATCCCACTAACATGAGGGTACCAGCCAAAACAGGTACTAAACGTAACACCCATACATGCACACCAAAAAGCTCCATAAACATAGAACTTAACCAATGTAGTAAAGGAGGCTTATGCATGAAAGGTAAGCCATCGATTCGTGGAGTTAACCAGTCTCCAGATTCGAACATGGTACGGCTAATATCTCCATAGCGACCTTCATCTGGTACAGATAAGGGTCTAATCCAAGACAAAACAAATAGCCAAATCGGTAAGAATATTAATAAAAATTTGGAACTACGAAGCCATTGCTGCATACATAATCCTTAATGTTGGAATGCAAAAAAACGGTTAAGTAAAAAAGTCACCATAGATGTCAGAACAATTGCAGTACACACTAAGGTTGAAACAGGTACGTTAAAATAGAGGTTTGAAAGTAAAAGAAAACTTTCATTAAATAAAAAACCTAAGCCAGCAACCAACGTGAATTTTGGGAGAGTCTGCCGATGCGTAAGATGTTGCGCTTTAAACGTAAAAACGCGGTGCCCAAAATAGCTCACCCAATAGGCGAGAAGAAAAGCCAATAAATTGGCATATTGCAGTGCAACATGTTTCTTAAATAGAAGCATGGCTACACTATAATGAGTAAGTGCTGCTGCGGTCCCTGTAGTAGTAAACCGTGCAAGCTGAAGAATATGAGTAAACATTAGAAACTAGAGAACGTATTTTCTTGGTGGGTGATTGAATGTTCCTGCTTAGTACGAGAATGTTCGGTAGAAATAATATATTTTGGGCGGTTTTTAACTTCAGCATAAATGCGGCCAATGTATTCACCTAAAATTCCTATGAATAACAATTGAATGCCACCTAATAGCGTCATACCTGCCGCAAGTGTTGCCCAGCCTGGAATGGAAATTCCCTCAATCAAAGTTTTAATGATAATCCATACGCCGTAGCTCATCGCACCTAAGGCTAGAATTGCACCTAAGTAAATACATACGCGTAAAGGTAAATCAGAAAAACCCGTTAAACCTGACATGGCTAAGTTAAAAAGAGATTTTAAGTTGAAGCTAGAACGGCCATGTTGACGTTCTTGCTCAGAAAAATTAATGCCTATACTTTTAAAGCCAACCCAAGCATATAGGCCTTTCATATAACGATTTTTTTCTGGTAACTGTTTGATGGCTTCAACAACTCTTGCATCAAGAAGTCGGAAATCTCCAGCACTTTCTGGAATATCAATAGGTGAACTTAAGTTTAAAATACGGTAATAAGCTTGGGTTAAAACACGTTTAAGCCATGATTCGGTTGTACGATTACGAATACCATAGACCATGTCATAACCATTTTTCCAAAGATTAATCATGGTTGGAATTGCTTCAAATGGATGTTGAAAATCAGCATCAATCAGTAGAGCAACTTCACCAGTCACATGGTCTAAACCGGCACTTAAAGCTGCTTCTTTGCCAAAGTTCCGTGAAAGCTCCAGCACAACTAAAGGATAATCCTCAATCATTGTTTGTAAAATTGGAATGGTATCGTCTTTACTTCCATCATCTACCACAATAATTTCATAGCTAAGATTTTGCTGTTTTAGACTATTTGCTAAAGCAGGAATAAAGGTTTTTAAATTCTCTGCTTCGTTGTAGGCTGGAACAACGCAGGATAAAAAGGGTTTTATATTCATTGCATTGCCCCTAGTCTGGTGAGCTGGATACCGTATTGTTGACAATCAAGTTGGAACTGATCCGAACTGAAGTATTGATATTCTTGAATTCGGGCGTGTTGAATTGGATCTTGATCCTTTGATTGTGCAAGTGCTGGATGGCACATAATCAGTAAATGGTCTTTTGCATTCGCAAGCCAATATTGATTGAGTTGGCCATAATTGGTCAGTTTGAAATCATAGATGCCAGCAAATTGGCCATTTTGATTAAAGTGATATGTCTGGCAAGCTTTTGCCAAAGAGTTAGAACCTAATGCTGAGAGCATACGAGTTTTAAAACGGTAATGAGGGGGATTGATCGGCTGTTGTAAATTTCGAATCCAACCCGTAAATTTTTTCTCTTTTAGTAATTGCAGCAAAATATCACGTATAAATGGAAATTGATGAATATGTTGATGACCATCTATAAAGTCAGGTTGTTTTCCTAATACTGAAACAAATAAGTCCCATTGCTCCTCAATACATTGAGTGATTAATTCGCGATTAAGACTTGCAGACCATGCTCGGACTATAAGCATAGGTAAGGGAAAAACCAGATTACCCGAAGCGAAAGTATGGGTAAGATTTAAATGTAAACCGATATCAACTCGATCACTAAACGGTTTTAATTTGGCAGCAGCAGTTTCCCATAAATCAGATTGGGTCATACATGAGGTGGCTTGAAGCGCACCTTGTTCAATAAGTTGAATAATTGCGTCAGATATTTCTGCATTCATTGCAAAGTCATCTGCGCAATAGCACACCTTTGCCATATCTAAATTCCACCATAGGGCAGGGTTACAGAATTATTCTGCTTAGCTGCTGAAAAACTATACGTTTTTAATATGGAGAAATTTCCTTAATTCCAACTTAAAGTTTTCTTAAGGTTTTATGACAATTGATGTAAATTAATTATTTGAATTTATTTAATTTTTTATAAAATTTAAGTCAATTTTTTTAAGAAATAAGCTTTAACTATAAGATTTTATAGTAAATAAAAATATAATCTGTACACTTTGATTAGCCTATAAATAAGTTTATTTAAATACTTTTAAACGTGAATAGGCAGTAATTAAAAATATAACCCCAATAGTCGCAAGAAAAATTAATTTCGGGACCACGACATTTAAAGGCACGCCCATTTGATTAAGTTGTACAAACATCTGTACGCCGTGTGTAGAGGGTAAACACCAAGCAAACCATTGCAACCATTCAGGCATGGCTTGATGAGGCCAGGCGGCGCCAGTTAATAAGAAAAGAGGAACTGAGCTAAATACAATAATATGTCCGGCACGTTCCGGCATATCTAAAAGTGAGCCAATCAGCATACCTAATCCAATTACACAGCTAATAAAAATAGGAACAGCGACTAGCAAACCGACAAAGTTTCCACCGTGTGGATAGTCATTGAACCACAAGGTAAAACCAAAAAGATAAAAACTTCCTAAACAACCAATTGTAAAGATACTGGCAAAAATTCCTGCAAAACGAATAGGGGTAATTTTTTCATGTTGTTCGCGGTAACTTGCAACCAGCATGGCCAGTCCTAACACAATTGTTTGGTGAATAATAAGTGATGCAACTGCAGGAAAAATATAACTACCGTAGCCTGAAAGCGTATTAAATAAAGGCATTTGGTGAATAGAAAGAGCAGGCTGGAAGTGTGTACGTTGTCCAAACCTTTCAATATATTCCTTTAAGGTTGCTTCAATAGAAGTGGCAAGACCTAACCCAATTTCTTTAGTTTTTAAAAAGTTGGTTGTGCTTAAGTATAAGCCGATTCCGCCAGTTTCTCCGCGGCGTAAGCTCTTCGTTAAATTGCTTGGTAAAAGTAAAATACCATCGGCTTTTTGTTCGCGAACCATTTGTTCAGCTTCAAGAAAATTAGCAGTGACATCAACAATTTTAACGTGAGGGCTATTGGCTGTTTGACCAATGACTTGAGAAGTTAAAAGACTTTGTTCTTCATCAACAATGACAATTGGAATTGATTCTGCGCGCTCAGCTTTATAGGCTGTCGGATAAAAAAAGCTATAAAGAATGACGGATAAAATAAGTGTTGTGAAAACTGAACTGTTACTCACAATATCTTTAAATGTTTGAACGTAAGCCTTTAAAAATTCCTTCATGATGTTGCTCCTTGAACCAGTTTTTTAAGCAGCAAACAACTTAAAAAGAAATAAATAAGGCAGTAGCCAATAAGTATTAAGAAGGGAGACATCGAAATGAAAAGTGGACTTCCAATCACCCATTGTTCGGTCTGGAGCTTTGCATAAGGGGTGTACGGAATAATCAGTGACCAAAATTTAGTGAAAATCGGTGCATTATTTAAAGGTAGAGTAACGCCTGCAAAACTTAAAGAAGATCCGCCATATACTGCAATAAAACCAAAAGTTTTACTTAAATTTTTGGTCGCGAGAATGACGGTACTACTAATTAAAGCATAAGAAAAATAAAGTAAGAACTGAGCAGCTAATAAGAAACTTAGTGAACCTGCTACAAACCAGCCTCGAATTTCAACCAGCCAAAACATCCATAACCAAGTCCAGAAACAGAAAATAAAGCTATACAGCAAATTTTTAGACAATAAGCCTTGAATAAAACTCTCTCGGTTCACCCACTGTGTTAGTGTGCCGCGTTTAATTTCTTGTCCAATAGCAAATGCCACACAGCAACATAGTAATAAATGTAATACGGCTGGAACCATGAAGGGTTCTAAATAGAACTCATAGCTCATGCTTGGGTTATAAAGCGTTGAAATTTTGACGTGTGCTGTAGGTACATCTAAATAGGGAATATTATTTGCAAGATAATTCTGGCCAGCATAGTCTGCTAAAGCATTGAGAGTGCTGACTAACATCGCCGAGGAAATCGTGTTCCCGACACTAAAAAAAGATTGGTTAAAAGCAATACTGATTTGCGCATCTTGAGCTTTCACAAAACGTTTTTCGGCACCATCCGGAATAAAAATATAACCCCATATTTTGGTTTCATTGAGTAATCTCTCGGCTTCACTTGAGCTTGTAGTAATTGTTTTTACATCGACTGTATGATTTAGCGAAAGATACTTTCCAATATTACGGCTTAGTTCACTCTGGTCTTGATCAATAATGGCAATGGGTAAATGTTCAGCTTTACCTGCATAAAACATGCTGCTAAACAAAAAAATGATAAAAGCAGGGATGAGTGTCACCATACACAAATCCCATTTATTGCTTCTTAAATATTTTAGTTCACGTAATATGCTGGCAAACATGTTTTATTTTTCTTCTTTAATTTTAAATAGAACACTCATGCCCACTTTTAAGTCTTTGACAGGACGCTCAGGCACCAAATGTAATTTAAAACTACGAATATCATAACCACCGGTCTGACGTGTGGTTTTAATGGTGGCAAATTCGCCTTCGGCATCAATATTTTTCACTTTAAACATCACACTTTGATTCAGTGCAGGAATGAAACCTTCCAGCGTTTTGTTTTTATAAACAGAAGCGTATTGGTTTTCACCGACATTTAAACTGACCCACAAATCATCATCTTCTAAAATGCTGACAACAGGTACACCCATAGCAACGAGTTCAGAAGGTTTGCCATAAGTTTTTGAAACTGTACCTGAAATAGGAGCGAGTAAACGAGTTTCTGCCTCAAGTGCTTGAGCTTCACTTACCGCGGCTTTTGCAATCTCAACTTGTGCATCCGCTGTAGATTTCTGCTGACTGGTACTTCCGCGCTTTGCTCGAGCATATTGTTGATAAGCTGCTTCACTTAACTCTTGAGCAGAAGTCTGTGCGGCTAACATCTCATCTCGTCTTTGACGAGAAATAACACCTTGTCTATATAAATTTTCTCCACGTTGATAAGTGGTTTTAGCAAGGTTTGCCTGTGCTTTCATACTCTGCCAATTGGCATAAAGAGTATCAATATTTTCCTGTTGAGAGCCTCGGTCTACCGTAGATTGAAATGCCAAAGCTGATTGTAGGGTGGCTAAAGCTTGTTGTTTTTTAGCTTCTATTTCAGGGCTAACTAAACGAACAAGGGGCTGACCTTTGGAAATTTTCTGGCCCTCTTGCACATAAATTTCTTCAATACGGCTCGGAACCTTAGTACTGACATGAACTGTTTCAGCCTCAACTCGGCCTTGTAATTCAATAGGCTTAGGTTGATAGCTTTTCCACAAACCAAAAATGATTAATCCTAATAGAGCAATAACCACGACCGCAATAATTAGTTTAATTTTCGAATTTTTAGGAGGTTGAGAATCACTTTTACTCGTTTTTACTTCTTGAGTATTGTCGGTTTGAGTATTTTGCTGATTTTGGTGAGTTTCTGCCGTACCCGCAACAGGAGAATTTTGTTCTGAATGAGCTGAGTCTTGATTCATGTTATGCCCCCATTAGCGAATATAGTCAGTGTGTGGTTGAGTCACATAAGCTTTAAACTGGTCCATAGAACCATGGCTTTGCAACAGAGTTGCGAGCGACATGACATATTTATAAGCATTTAAAGCCATTTCTGTTTTTAAAGCACTTAATGCATTTTGTGCATCGATCACTTGAGTCGCTGTACCCATGCCTTCTCGGAAAGAAAGTTCCTGAATACGTAGGTTTTCTTGAGCTGCGCTGATATTCCTTTGTAATAGCGTATGACTTTGCTGTGCTGAATTGAGCTCGTTATAAGACTTATTCAATAATGCTTCAATCTCTTGTTTAGTTCGTTCAGTCATGAGTTCTGAAGCATAACGTTTTAACTCGGCAGCATGAATATTCTTATTTTTATCTACGCCAGAAAAAAGATTGTATTTTGCCATAACACCTACAATCCAGTTTTCATTTTCATCGAGTGAATACTCACCAAAAGCGAAAAGACTGGGTTTTTTTGCTGCTTGTTGAGCCTGAATATTTGCATTTGCCAATTGAGTGTCTAACTGCATTTTTTGCACAAGGCTAGATTTTTGAGAGTAACTGCTTAAAAGAGATTCTAACGATTGGCTACGAACAGTATTTACAAAAAGAGGAGTACTTAAATCAGCATTATTTTGCTGGTGCAAAAGATTGTTTAAATTAAATTGGCTAGCATTCAGATTTGCCTGCGCATTTTGTAGAGTTCGTTCGGCATTGTTACGAGCAACTTCAAACTGCATACGTTGCCCTTTACTAATAAAACCTTGCTGTTCGAGCTTTAACGCATTGCTGTAATGTTTTTGCATTGCATTAAAGTTAAATAGACTACTTGCGACCAGTTGTTGTTGTAATTGCACATTAAAATAACTTTGTACGACTTCGAAGCGCTGGATATCTTGTTGTTGTTGGCTTGAAAGCTCGGAGCGTTGAGCCTGAATGTTAGCTATTTTTTTTGCACTAGTTGTTAACCCACCTGTGTAGAGCGGCATCACCACTGAAATAGATGGTCGGACTACTTGGTCTTCTACAGTCAAATTAGCGTAGTCAGGAAAACGGTTTATACCGTCATGTATGATTTGGTTTGAGCCTTCCTGAACTTGACCTAAAACATCTGATGGAATGACATTGTTCCACTGGGATAATTTATCATTGAGTCCTTGGCTTAAATCATTTTCAAGTTTTTGTTTAAAAGAGCCTAAGGGTACATCTGTTTCACTATGAAAAGCATATGCTCTCACATTTAAATCAACTCTGGGGAGTCCTAAACCTTTTACCGCTTCGGCTTCTAACTGAGAGGCTTGTTGTAATGCTTGGTTGGCTTGAGTGCTGTATGAGCTTTTTAAAGCCTGTTGTTCTGCTTCAGCATAACTTAAACTTTGCGCATAAATAGGCGTTGCAATTAATACTCCCAATACCAACGCAAGGTAATTGGGTTTAAACAAAAAAGGACGTTTAGACTGTCGATATTGATGTGTTGGCATTTTATATAACAATTTTTGATCATCCCTTATAGTTTAAATTTCTTGTTATTAAATTCAATTATCATATTGTTTATTATACAATTGTATAAAAGCACAAAATGATTTTGAGGTTATTTTTGCTTGATGGAAAATCATACAGCAAGTTTTTATATGTTCACCACAGTATGGGAAACTATATTCACAAGTCAAGTTGAACTTTATTTAATAAAACTTATAAAAAAATAAGTGAAAGCAATGAAATAAATAAAATAGTTATTGAAAAAATAGGCATAAACACGCCCTAGCATTGAAATATTTACTAGAGAAGCTGCTGCAACCTTAAGCAATCTGTGGTTAAATGCCTTTTTTTATTGTGTTTCACTTTTACAAGGGAAAAATCATGCGCGCGTACAATTTCTGTGCTGGTCCTGCTGCATTACCTACTGCCGTTTTAGAAAAAGCTCAACAAGAATTGTTGGATTGGCAAGGTAAGGGTCTATCCATCATGGAAATGAGTCACCGTAGTGCTGACTATGTTGCTGTTGCGGAAAAAGCTGAAGCAGATTTGCGTAAGCTCATGAATATTCCTGAAAACTATAAAGTGCTATTTTTACAAGGTGGCGCGTCATTACAATTTTCAGCAATTCCTTTAAACCTGCTTGGAAAAAATAACAAAGCAGATTATATCCATACTGGAATTTGGTCTGAAAAAGCTTTAAAAGAAGCAAAACGTTATGGCGATATTAATGTTGTAGAAGCTGGTATTAAAGTAGACGGTAAGTTCGCCATTTCTGAGCAAAGCGAATGGAACTTGTCTGACGATGCAGCTTATGTCCATTATGCCGATAACGAAACAATTGGCGGTTTACAGTTTGCTGGTGTTCCTGATGTTAAAGCACCACTGGTATGTGACTTCTCATCAAGCATTTTATCTGCTCCACTTGATGTTTCGAAATTTGGTCTCATCTATGCAGGTGCGCAAAAAAATATTGGTCCTGCTGGTTTAACAATTGTTATTATCCGTGATGACTTACTGGATCAAGCTAAAGCAGAGATTCCAAGCATTTTAAAATATGCTGATCAAGCCAAGAATGGCTCTATGGTAAATACACCATCGACTTATGCTTGGTACTTGTCTGGTTTAGTATTTGAATGGTTACTAGAGCAGGGTGGGGTAGATGCTATCCATAAAGTTAACCTTGAAAAAGCTCAGTTACTCTATGGTTATATCGATTCAAGCGACTTTTATAATAACCCGATTGCCATTCCAAATCGTTCAATTATGAATGTACCATTTACTTTGGCAGATGAAGCATTAGAAAAGCAATTCTTGAAAGAAGCTGAAGAAAATCACTTATTGAACTTGGCAGGTCACCGCTCAGTAGGTGGTATGCGTGCAAGTATTTATAACGCTGTACCATTAGAAGGCGTTCAGGCGCTTATCCGCTTTATGGATGATTTTGCTAAACGTAATGGTTAAGTCATAAAATGAATAAAGCCCTCAAAAAGAGGGCTTTATTTTTATATAAATGATCAATTAAAAAGGCATAAAACCAAATTGATGTATCATAATTGCGGCTAAGAACATACCCAAAACGAAAAAGCAAAACGCACCAGTATCGACCCTTATACGTGGGTTACTAGTTTGAATGAGGCTGGTGGTTTGTTCAGGTATAATCTTCATTCAATAGCCTAATTTTTAAAATATTAGTGAAATTCAATTAGTTTCACTATTTTTAGCATAAATATTCGCCTGAATCCAGATATTGCCACGAATATATTCGCCAATATTAAAGTTTTTGTACAAATCATTTTTTGTAGCAATGCGCACTAATATGGCAGGAAGGTTGTCTTCTAAAACTAAAGTGACATCATAAAGGGTATATTCTGCACCCATAAATGACATTGAAGTTTTACCGACAATATTACCTTGGAACCAAGCTTCATCTTCTTGACCAAGATTTTCTCCATATAAATATGCAACCATTTTAGAAAAATCAACCGTTACAGGTTCTTGATCTTCTTTAGTTTTTGGTTGCCATTCATTAATCAGTTCTTGTAGGTTTTCGGGTGCAATTCCATTATGTTCAGTTAAAATCGCATTTAATGCACGGTGATGTTTAATTGACGCTGGATCATCTACGACAATTGTTTCTCCCGCAGGCACTGATTCTAATTCATAGGCCCATGCATTAAATTGGACTTGATAAGTTTGGGTTTTGTCATATTGGCAACGATTAACGCTAAATAAATTATCAAATGCATAAATCGTTGTACTTTTATTTAGTTTTAAACTTAATACTGCTTGAGTAGCAGAGTCACAAGTAATGATGCGCTCAATTTGGGCATTATATTGATAGGGACTATCAAAACTAGGGAAGGCAGTTTTTAAAGCACGAGGTTTTTGATTTTCAACTGCAATAATTTGATTAATGGTGACCTTCTGACCTTGTGGACCTTGAATGAGCCAAAAAGATTGATCCATTTCGTCTTCATTTTGGCATAAACCCATTGGCATTACAGGAGCATCAAGCGCTAGTCCAAGCCATTTTGGTACATCTGTCTCTGGATGGGAAGTCAGTAGATTCCAATGCTCTCCATGACTACCAAAATTTTGGTCGTTTACCGTAATAACTTCTGGACTGTTTTGATTTTTCATAGGTACGATTGATGTTGGGTTTATCTCACTTGATATATTAAATCGAGGGTAATTGCTATTTTTCAAGTCAACATATGTAAATTCTCTTGTAAAAGCACGTATTTAGTTATTAAAAAGTTCTCCACCTAGCAAAACATGTGCTGTTAAGAGTACATATAAATAATCATTAACGTATTGTTCAAATTAAATTTAAAAAACAAGTTTTATATTTAGCGCTATTCTCTAATAAAATGCATCTGTTAGACTTATATTTTTAGTGGAAATAGAGAATAACGTGCTGCCATTCAAGTTGTGGGTAGACGCAGATGCATTACCTAAAATTTTGCGTGAAGTCATTTTAAGAGCTTCGGATCGTTATCAATTAGAAGTGATTTTTGTAGCCAATCAAAATGTCGGTATTACCCCTTCAGTGCGTATTAAATCTCTGCAAGTTTTAAGTGGAGCCGATCAAGCCGATCAGGAAATTGTGAATCGTATGTCTGAAAATGACATTGTCATTACGCAAGATATTCCACTCGCAGCTCAAGTTATTGAGAAAGGTGGTATTGCGATTCACCCACGTGGTGAGGTGTATACCACAGCGAACGTAAAAGCACGTTTGCACTTACGTGATTTTATGGATACGTTGCGCGGCGCTGGTGTACAGACGGGTGGTCCACCACCTATTTCAGAACGTGATAAGCGCGAATTTTCTAGTGCACTAGACCAAACAATTTTAAAGCAAAAACGTAAAACTGCTTAGTGAGTCTCTTATGCCATCCCAAACCAACTTGGCTTCAACTTATGTCTTGCTTGTATTTATCTGGGCAACGACACCTTTAGCCATTGTATGGAGCGTATCTGACTTACATGTCATGTGGGCTTTACTGTTACGGTTTTATATAGCTTTGCCTCTGTCGGTTATTGTTTTACTTGTTCTAAAAACTTCTTTTCCAACTCATAAGCAAGCTTTACATAGTTATTTTGCAGGGTCTTTTAGTTTAATCGGCTCGCAAATTTTTACCTATGCTGCGACCCAATATTTAAGTTCTGGCATGATTGCCTTGATGTTTGGTCTAGCGCCCATTATGGCTGGGTTGATTGGACGTTTTGCTTTTGGTCAGCATCTTTTTAAATTGCAGTGGCTAGGTATGGCTGTTGCTGTTTGTGGACTAGCGATCATTTGTTTAAATGGTTCAAATCAACATGTGCATCCATTTGGCATTGTCTTAATGTTGGTCAGCGTTTTTGTTTATTCATTTTCTATATTTTGGGTAAAGAAAGTGAATGCCAAAATTCAGCCAATGGCTCAGGCGACTGGTTCGATCTTGGTTTCTTCAATTTTGGCAAGCTGCCTTATTCCATTTATTTGGCAATATGCACCGACTCATTTACCACAAGCTAAATCTTTATTTGCATTAATTTATACAGTTCTGATGGCTTCACTTGTGGCTATGTTCTGTTATTTCAAACTTGTTCAGAATATAAAACCGACCACTTTATCGTTAACGACAGTCATTACACCAATGCTAGCAATGATCATTGGAGCTGTTTTAAATCATGAACAATTGTCGATTATGGTTTTCGTGGGAGCTTTCATTATCTTATTTGGTCTATTTCTATATTTTTATAAAGACATTCAAGCAAATCGTAATTTTGCTCAACATATTAAGTCTAAGTAGGAGAAGATGAGGGTAATTTGTTGAGCTTATTCATTAAATTGTTCTAATTCGTAGCTAAATGCATGATCAAATTGATCTCATATCTTAAGTAGTAGAAAATAGCCCAGCAATATAATATTAGGATTGTTAAGGATAGATCAGAACTTACTGATTTTTAAGCCTTAATACAGCATCTAACGATATGGCTAAATAAGAAGTGTGAATGAACACTTCTCTTTTTCCATCAATGACCTTGGATTTAGAAGGTATGTTTAAACCAATCTCACTGTATATAGGGTTGAGATATACTCGCGCTCGACGCAGTAATCATTTTATTTCTTTTATTGCATTGGTTTCGATGGTCGGTTTGACACTTGGTGTCGCTGTACTAATTACGGTACTTTCTGTAATGAACGGTTTCGACCGCGAATTAAAAAATCGTGTTTTGGGAATGGTACCGCAAGCGACAGTTTCATCGACGCAAATCCTTACGGATTGGCCTGAACTGGTTAAACGAGTTGAAAATCATCCCCACGTGACAGGAGTTGCACCTTTTACCCAATTGCAAGGTATGTTAACTGCTCAAGGGCAAGTGGCAGGTATTATGGTGACGGGTATTGACCCTAAATATGAAAAGAATGTCTCTATCATTCAAAACCATATTGTTGCCGGTAGTCTAGACTCACTTAAAAAAGGTGAATTCGGTATCGTACTTGGTAAAGACATGGCCGATTCGCTTGGCTTACGTTTAAACGATAGCGTGACATTGGTTTTACCTGAAGCGACTCCATCTCCAGCTGGTGTTGTACCTCGTTTTAAACGCTTTAAAGTGGTGGGTATTTTCAGTGTAGGTGCTGAAGTTGACTCGATGGTTGGATACATTGCTTTATATGATGCTTCAACCTTATTGCGTTTACCTGATGGCGCTCAAGGCGTTCGTCTAAAATTAGATGACATTTTTGCCGCTCCTCAAGTTGCCGATGACATTGTGAAAAATTTGCCAAGCAATTTCTACGCAACCAACTGGACTTATACACATGGCAACTTATTTAATGCCATCCAAATGGAAAAAACATTAGTTGGTTTATTGCTTGTACTAATTATTGTAGTTGCTGCATTTAACATTGTTTCGTCTTTGGTTATGGTCGTGACTGACAAAAAATCAGACATTGCAATTTTACGTACTTTAGGTGCATCGCCATCTATGATTACTAAAATCTTTATGGTGCAAGGTACGGTTATTGGTGTGATCGGTACAGTTGCGGGTACGGTTTTAGGGGTAATTCTGGCACTTACGATCAGCGATATTATTTCTTGGTTTAATAATGTTCTCGGGCTTAATCTGTTCGATGCCTATTTTGTACATTACTTACCTTCTTACTTAAGATGGCAAGACGTGACAATTATTGTGATTGTTTCTTTACTCTTAAGTTTCTTGGCAACTATTTATCCGGCGCTTCGTGCAGCCAAAGTTCAACCTGCCGAGGCATTGCGTTATGAGTAAAGTCGTTTTAGAAGCAAAAGATATTTATAAACATTTTGATGACGGTAAATCTAAGGTTGAAGTCATTAAAGGTCTCTCTTTACAAGTGGAAGCAGGGCAGTTTGTATCTATTGTCGGAGCAAGTGGTTCAGGTAAAAGTACTTTGTTGCATGTACTTGGTGGCTTAGATCAGCCGACTAAAGGACAGGTATTTTTGAATGGTCAGCACTTTGATAATTTAGGTGAAGCGGAACGTGGCTTTCAACGTAACCAATTCTTAGGTTTTGTTTACCAGTTCCACCATTTATTACCTGAATTTACTGCTCTTGAAAATGTAGCTATGCCTTTAATGCTTCGAGCAGACAGTCAATATAAGTCGGTAAAGGCACAGGCTGAATATTTGCTAGATCGAGTTGGGCTATCTCATCGTATGGACCATAAACCAGGTGAACTTTCAGGTGGTGAGCGTCAACGTGTTGCACTTGCTCGTGCATTAGTGACTAAGCCTGCGGTAGTACTAGCTGATGAGCCTACGGGTAACCTAGATCGTAAAACCGCAGTAGGTATTTTTGAGTTGCTCACCGATCTTAAGAAAGAACTAAACATGGCAATGTTAATTGTGACCCATGATGAGCAATTAGCTCAGGCAGCAGATTCAATCTTGCATATGGAAGATGGGCTGTGGGTAAACGGTTCTTAAAAAAATTGTCATTAAATCACATTGTTAAAGCCCACTGAGTTGGGCTTTAATTTTGCCCCTAAAATGATAATGACTAGATTTTTAAATGTTTAAGATTATTCTATTGGGGTGGATTGGCGGTATTGCATTGATGGGAATAGATTTCCCTTTAATCATGCAATATGAAAAAGTGGGCGAGGCTCTACTGTTACTTGCCTTTATTTTTTATCTTTATAAACGACCAATGTTCGTTGATCGACCATTTTTAAAGGCAGTGTTTTGCTTATTATGTACAACAAGTCTTTTTATGGTTGGTTACCACTATGCTGAAAAAGCACTGATTGAACGATTAGAACAAAGAGAAACGGATACCCGAAATCTCGACATTATTGTTTATATAAACCGTTTAAGTGAAGAAAAAGATAATAAGGTTCAACAAACTGCACAAGTTCTAAATTTTTCTAAAGAACCGGTGAATTGGTTGCTATATTTAAAAAGTAATAATCAAAATTTATTAAAGAATAATCAGAATCTTGAATTAGGTCACTATTATCGAATATCTGGAAAAACAAGACCTGCGCATAGTTATGCCACCCCAGGAGCTTTTGATCAGGAAAAATGGTTTATTCAGCGAAATATTATGTCTGGTTTTAATGTGAGATATATTGAGCCTTTAAGTCTCGATGAAATCTATCGATTGGGCTATCAGCAACATTTAAAAGAACAACAGTCTTTTTCCAATAGTTTTCGTTTAAATATAGAAAAACTTCGCTTAACTTTTAGGCAAATATTAAACAGCTCATCTCTACAGCAAAAGGGTTTAATTTTAGCTTTGCTGACAGGTGATGAAAGCCTTTTATCAGATGAAACTCAACTACAGTTCAAACAATTAGGAATTAGTCATTTATTGGCGATCTCAGGCCCACATGTGCTCATTTTTGCCATTATGTTATCTTGGGCATGTCATCAATTTATCAGTCGTTATTATCCTCAAATTTACTTATGGAAACCGAAACAGGTTTTGATGGCTGTACCATGCTGCCTTGGTGTTTTAATTTATACTGCATTTGTAGGTTTCGAAATTCCTGCACTACGAACATTATTATCAGCATTTATATTTATTGGATTTCTATTATTAAAACAACCTATTAAACCTTTTACATTACTCGTATATAGCGCAAGTCTACTGTTGCTAATTGACCCGTTTAGTGTGCTTTCTGCAGGTTTTTGGCTGTCTTATGGGGCATGCTTTATTTTATTAAGAATTTACCAAACTATAGCGCAGCTACCTGAGCAACAGTTTTTAAGTCTGAGCTCAAAAATGATTTTTATGGGTAAGGTGTTAATTGAGTCTCAAGGCAAAATATTTATTGCATTGAGTCCCTTAACCTTACTTTTCTTTCAACAAATTTCTTGGGTTGCTCCATTAACCAATATTATTGCCGTGCCTATTGTTGGTGGTGTTATTGTCCCTTTAAACATCATGGCTGCTTGCGCATGGTTTATAGTAAAACCGTTTGGAAATATGCTTTTTCATTTCAATGATATGTTGCTCAGCATATTGCTGAGTTGTTTGGGCTTATTAGAAAAACTCTCTTTACCATTACAAGGTATAAGCTTGACGCCACTGTCTTTATTAGCGATTAGTTTTGCCATAATTATTTTATTTTTACCTAAAGGAATTCTGCCCAAAACTTGGGGGATATTATGTTGTTTACCCTTAGTTATTATGAACAAAACGAGTCAACAAATTCAGCTTAATATTTTAGATGTTGGACAGGGGCAAGCCATTTTTTTACAACATTCCGAACAAAACTGGTTAATTGATACAGGCGGTTCTTACGATGAAAAAATATTTAGTATTGGACAAAATGTTGTAGTGCCTTTTCTACGTCAGCAAGGCGTAAGACAATTAGATCATGTTGTGCTATCCCATCTTGATCAAGACCATAGTGGCGCGTTTCCTCTTATTCAACAAGAGATTCCTGTAAAGCAGCTTATTTCGAATGAACAATTACCAAATGATTTAAAGCAACCATTCCAATATTGCCATCAAGGGCAACAATGGCATTATCCTGAGTTAGATATTCAAATTTTATGGCCTAAAGAAAAAGATCTGGCTTTTGTTGCTTCTAACCAGAATCAATATTCTTGTGTTGTATATCTTCAATTTAAAAAAGTTGGTGGTTACCAAAATTTTCTTATTATGGGCGATGCAGGATGGGAAGCCGAATACGAGTTATTAAAAGATTATCCTAACTTGAAGATAGATGTGTTGGTGCTAGGGCATCATGGAAGTAAGCACAGTTCGGCTTATGATTTCTTGGCGACCTTAAAACCTAAACTGGCCATTGCATCGGCAGGGTTTGATAACCGTTATGGCCATCCTAGCCAACAAGTTATAGCACGTTTAAAAGCTCTACATATTCCGCTAAAAAGCACTGTGGAACAAGGGACCTTAAGTTTTGTGTTGGAAAATCACAAAATAGTTTTACATGACCGACGTTTGGATAGGCTCTGGTTGAGTAGAGGTTTTTAAAGCTTCTGCTTTGAGCCTATCTACAATTTTAAGTGCTTCTGTCGGATCGATATTATAGATATTGTCTAAAGCAGGGTTCGCTTTAAAACGTTTATAGCTCCAGTGATAGTGTTCTGGATATTGATAAATGAGTTGCTCAATCGCTTGATGGATGACATACGTTCCATCGTCCGCAGTGCCTTCATAGATTTTCTCATCCATTGGCTCGATATGCATGGTAAAGCCATCGTTTTCATTACGGATTGCATAAAGAAACAGAGCTTTTGCTTTAGTTTTCTGGATGAGTTTTGCACTTAAATTACTTGAAGCAAGTGGAACGCCAAAATAGTTCACCATATCTCCACCCACATTAGGGGTATGATCCGGCAAAATTACTGTCGTTTCACCTTGCTTTAATGCTTTAAAAATTTGTCTTACACCGCTTTCATCGGTAGGGACGAGATTCGCTTGTTCACGGCTACGGGCTTCTCGCACAAAACGGTCTGCATCAGCATTTTTAACGGGTTTATATAAAATGGTCATTGATGTGAATTGAGCACACCATGCATTCATGACTTCCCACGTACCAAAATGTGGAACAATAAGAACTACACCTTTTTTTGCAGCCAATGCTTCATGAAAAAAATGTTCACCTTCAATACGGTGAATGCGTGAGATATTTTTACTATTTGATGAGCCCCAAATACTTAAAAACTCAAAATATGAAGTTAATTCGTTTCTTACAGCTTTTTCTGTAATCGCTATACGCTGCTGAGGTGTTAAATACGGAAGCGCAATTCTTAAGTTAAGCTCAATACTTTTTGATGTTCTAGTAATTTTTAGAGTATTTACAAGTCCTGCTAACAGACGAGCAAGAAAACGCCCAAATTGAATGGGTTGGCGGCTAAATGTTTTGAGTAATTGATAGTTCATGCTTTTTGAATCTGGTCTAGTCATCTATAGCAGTAAGTAAGGAAGAAACAACAAGTAAAAAAAGACAAAAATATTATAAATGAAATCATATTATTTAGACAGTTTTTATCAAATCAACGTATATAATGACATCATTTCGATTGATTTGGATTGGAATTTTATGTCCGATTGGCCACCAAAACCACAAAATGAACCTATAACCCCTAAACAGAACGGACCGGAATGGCAAATCCTTGAGAAAGCTGTACTGGCTTCTGTAGAAGAACAACGCCGTAGTCGTCGCTGGGGTATATTCTTTAAAACACTTACTTTTATTTATCTATTGTTCATTATCGTCTTAATGGGCAAAGGCTGTTCGACCACTAAAGATGGCTCTACAGCAAGTAGTAGCAGTGCTCACCTTGCAGTAGTTGATATTATTGGAACTATTGATGCTTCAAGCAATCAGGCTGTGAATAGTGAAGATACAAACAAAGCGCTTAAACGTGCTTTTGAGGCATCGAATAGTAAAGCAATTGCCCTTAATATTAATTCTCCTGGCGGTTCACCTGTTCAGTCAGATGAAATCTGGCAGGAAATTCGCTATTTGAAAAAAGAGCATCCTGACAAGAAAGTCTATGCGGTAATTGGCGATATGGGTGCTTCGGGTGCTTATTATATTGCTTCTGCTGCCGATGAAATTATTGTGAATCCATCAAGTTTGGTAGGTTCAATTGGTGTCATTATGCCAAACTATGGCATTACTGGTTTAGCTCAAAAACTAGGAATTGAAGATCGAACTCTTACAGCGGGGACGAATAAAGACATTTTAAGTATGACAAAACCGATTAATCCTGTACAAAGACAACATATCCAATCTGTACTCGATAATGTTCATACTCACTTTATTAACGCAGTTAAAGAAGGACGTGGGAAACGCTTAAAAACTAATGATCCTGCTATTTTCTCTGGTCTTTTCTGGACTGGCGAGCAAGCAATTCAGTTAGGCGTAGCTGACCGTTCAGGTAACATTACAAGCTTGATGCGTGAACTGAAGCTTGATAATAAAGTTGACTACACGATTGAACGTAACCCATTACAATCCATTCTAGGGCGAATGGGATCAGAAATGGGGAAAGGTTTAAGTGAGTCGGTTGCTGAACGCTTACAAACAAGTCAGGACGCAAAACTACAATAATTTAAGCAGGATAACGGTATGTCAGTAAAACCGGTTATACACTTTGCGCATGCCAACGGCGTGCCATCTATGGTGTATCAAAAATTGTTTGATCAATTAAAAGATGAGTATGACGTAATTTATGTTCCACTCATTGGACCTGACAAACGTTATCCGATTACCAATCATTGGCCTTTTTTGGTTGATCAGGTAATTGATAGTATTGTACGTCAAGCGAAGGGGCGAAAAGTGATTGGACTGGGCCATTCACTCGGTTCAGTTTTAACTTTAATGTCTTCTTTTAGACGGCCTGAGTTGTTCTCACAAGTGATCATGTTAGATCCGCCTCTTATTTTAGGTAGATATTCTTTTGCTTTTCATATGGCAAAATTATTTAAACCCAAAATAGTTGATGATATGACACCAGCAGGTTTATCTGCGCGTCGTCGCGAGCATTGGGAATCACGTGAGCAAGCAGCTGCATTGTTACGCCCAAAAGGTTTTTATAAAGACTTTGATGAAGATTGCTTTCAAGCATACATTGACTATGCTTTAAAAGAAGACTCGGTACGTGGTGGTGTAACGTTAACTATTTCCCGTGAAGATGAAGTTGCGATTTTCCGTAAAAACCCTTCTTGGTGGTGGTTACCTATGCCAAAACCGAAAATGCCAGTACATTTAGTTGTAGGAAAAGAGAGTGCCTTCTTAAAAAGAGGTTTTCCTCAAATGGCAAAACGTAAAATGGGGATTCCATTTAGTGTAGTTGAAGGAGGGCATATGTTCCCTCTAGAGCATCCGATTGATACAGTGAATTATATTAAGGAACTTATTCACCGTAATTCACGCTAATAAAGCTTTCGCAAAAAAAGGACATGCATGCATGTCCTTTTTTAATTGACGTTAAGCAAACTTTTACCAAGATGCAAAACGGATAGGGTGTTCAAGAATTTGATTGCGGAAATAGGCTTGTCCATTTTTCCATGTGAGCTGGCCATTACATAACCACTCTGCAACTTGAGGATAAATAAAATGCTCAAGTTTATGTACACGTTCGGCCAAGGATGCAACATTGTCATGTTCTTTTACTTCAATGGCAGATTGAGCAATTGCTTGACCAGCATCAAGTTCAGAAGTCACAAAGTGAACGGTACAGCCATGTAATCGATCCCCCGTATTTAATACACGTTGATGTGTATTAACGCCTTTATAGGCAGGTAATAATGAAGGATGGATATTAAGCATTTTACCTTGCCATTTGTTGACAAAGTCAGCAGTTAAAATACGCATAAAGCCAGCTAAAATAACCACGTCAGCTTGCCATGCGACAAGTTGCTGATGCATAGCTTCATCAAAATCTTCACGACTAGGAAAGTCTTTGTGAGAGATTACGGCTGTCGCGATATTGGCATTTTGAGCACGCTCTAGGGCATAAGCATCGGCTTTATTAGACAGTACACCTACAATTTGCCCTGATAGATTTGCATCTATCAAGGCTTGTAAGTTGCTGCCGTTCCCAGAGACTAGAACAGCAATTTTCATCATTCAAAGATCACACGAATTTTTTCGTCTGCACCTTCCACTGATTCAGCATTTTCTTGGATATGTCCGATTTTCCAAGCTTTTTCACCTTGAGCATTAAGCACTTCAATTGCTTTTTCTGCATCATTTGCATCAACAGCAATGACCATACCTACACCACAGTTAAAGGTACGGTACATTTCAAAACGTTCTACATTGCCTTCGCGTTGTAAAAGTTTGAATAATTCTGGCCATTCCCAAGAAGCTTCATTAATTACAGCTTGAGCACCATTTGGTAATACACGTGGTAAGTTACCTGGTAAGCCGCCACCAGTGATGTGTGCCATCGCGTGTACATCAACTTGTTTGCAAAGCTCTAGAACTGGTTTTACATAAATACGTGTTGGCTCCATTGCTACATCTGCAAGAGGGCGACCATCAATTACTTGAGTTAAGTCTACATTCTTAACATCTAAGATTTTACGTAGTAATGAATAACCATTTGAGTGAGCACCGCTTGATGCAACACCAATAAGTACATCACCAGATTTTACTTTAGAGCCATCAATAATTTTGCTTTGCTCAACTACACCTACGGCAAAACCAGCAAGATCGTAATCTTCGCCTTCATACATGCCAGGCATTTCAGCTGTTTCACCACCTACAAGTGCGCAACCTGCAAGTTCACAACCTTTACCGATACCAGTAACTACGTTTGCAGCTACATCGACATTTAAGTGACCAGTCGCATAATAGTCGAGGAAGAATAGTGGTTCTGCACCACAAACCAAAAGATCGTTTACACACATAGCGACAAGATCTTGGCCGATTGTGTCATGACGATTAAGGTTAAGTGCTAAACGTAATTTAGTACCTACACCGTCAGTTCCAGAAACCAAAACAGGTTCTTCGTAACCTTTAGGAATTTTGCATAGTGCACCAAAGCCACCAAGTCCGCCCATTACTTCTGGACGAGTTGTACGTTTAGCGACTGACTTGATACGATCGACCAGTGCGTCGCCCGCTTCAATGTCAACACCCGCATCTTTGTAGCTTAAACCGGTATTTGGGGTAGAAGTTGAGTTGCTCATAAATGAAGTCTCCGCATTGGCGGCAGATTATAACCTGAATATACGAAACTCTTATGTTATTTATGCTCGAAAATGCTATCTTTAATAAAAATATTTTTCCATTTATAACGATTAAATCAAAAAAGGCTAGATTTTATGCAAGATCGTATACTGCGCCGTATTTTCTTACTCGCAGGTATTGTATTGCTGGTATGGGTATTATACTTGCTCAAGCCTGTGGTCATCCCATTTATTGGTGCTTTTTTCCTGGCTTATTTATTTAGTCCACTAGTCGAAGTTCTAGTAAAAATTAAGATACCTCGCTGGTTGGCAATTAGTATTGTTTTTATTGGTATAGGTGTAACTTTAACCGTTGCATTATGGTACCTGGTTCCACTGATCTGGAAACAACTTGTTTACGCTCGAGACAGTATTCCAGCAGGGATTCATTGGATTAATGCAGAGCTATTACCATGGATTTCTTCGACCTTCCATGTCCAGCAAATGGAAATTGATACCGATCAAATGTCCAAAGCTGTGATGGATTATGTTCAGACCAATTACAGTGCTGATAGTATTCAAGCAGTTTTATTAAAGCTTGCACAATCAGGACTTAATTTTATTCAAATTGGTGGAACAGTTGTTTTAATCCCAATTATTGCTTTTTACTTCTTATTAGACTGGGACCGTATGTTACAAAACTTACGTCGTCTCATTCCACGGCCATATGAGGCTACGACCTTACAAATCGTCCGTGAATGCCATAGCGTGTTAGGAGCATTTGTTAAAGGTCAGTTCCTTGTTATGCTTTTGCTCGGTGTAGTTTATGCAGTAGGCTTACAATTAATTGGATTAGAGGTAGGCCTAATTATTGGTATGGTGGCAGGTCTTGCCAGTATTATTCCTTATCTAGGATTTGCAGTCGGGATTATTGCAGCGGTTATTGCAAGTTTGTTCCAATTTGGAATGGACTGGACACACTTATTACTTGTTGGCGTAGTCTTTATGATTGGGCAGGCAGTAGAGGGCTATATTCTGCAGCCATTCCTACTCGGTGATAAAATTGGTCTTTCACCTGTTGCAGTTGTATTTGCTGTTTTAGCTGGGGCTCAATTGGCTGGCTTTTTAGGAATGTTAATTGCATTACCTGTGGCGGCTGTCATTGTGGTGCTCTTAAAACACCTCAGAGAAAATTACGAACGGAGTTCATTCTATGCTCCATCTTCTACATTATTAATCCAAGAGGGTAATATTGAGCAACTTCATGTAGAAACTGAAAATACTAAACTTGATCTTGAAGTTAAAAAACAGCAAGATACAGATACCCCGAATCTTTCAGATCAGAAATAATTTCAAGGCCAATTCATTATATGCGTCAACTCCAACTGGATATAGAACCTCAACTTGATGCCCGAATCAGTGATTTTTCGGGACCAGGTTGGGGGCATGTAGTGGATGCAGTGCGACAACTACATGCGGGTCTAGTAAATAGATTTTATATCTATGGTGGCGCAGGAACAGGCAAGAGCCATTTGCTTTCAGCGATTTGTGATTCTTATTTAGAGGTCGGTAAATCTGCAATTAAAGTTTCTTTGCTTGAACTTCTCGATGCTCCAATTGAGGCAATTACTTGCTTAGAGCACTATGATCTGGTGGCTTTAGATGATATTGAGTCAATTAGTGGGGTGCCTCACTGGCAAAAAGCTGTTTTTCATTTAATGAATAACCATGAAGGACAACTTGTTTTCTCTTCACGTGTTGCACCGATTGAATTAAAACTAGAGTTACCAGATTTACAATCGCGACTTACACAAGCAGTGAGTGTAAAAGTGCCGAGCGGAAGTTTATATGCTGACCGCTATGCTTTAGTCACTTCTGTAATGGCTAGACGTGGGATCCATTTTGATCAGCAGATTGTAGACTATTTACTTTTACATGGGCCTCATCAAGCTTCTATTCTATTGCAAACCGTAGCACAATTAGAAAAACTCCTTAAAGGTGAGAAGACTAAACTTTCAAATGCAACGTTAAGACAAATCTATGCTTTAATTGATGAATATCAACAATAATAATTTTCTAGCTTCTGGACTTTTAATTTATTAGCCTAAGTAAACTTTCCTTACTATAAAAATCATGAGCTATTTATTCTTTTAACCTTGAAAAATACTTTTAAATTTTTATAAGTAAAATTTTCATATATCAATAGATCTTTAATTGTACAAATATTTAGAAAGTTCCCTATCGAAAATGACGCTATAGACCGATCAAAACATCTTGAGAAATTCTGATTCCTGTGACAAAGTACGCACAAAGGATGCGTTTGCACAAGTGGAAACTTTGCAATATTGACAAAGAAAAATGAAAAAAATAGGTAAGGAGAAGGGTATGCTCAAACGGAGCATTGCTTTTGCATTATTGGCTGCTGCTGGGCACGCTTATTCTGCTGATATTGAAGTCACAAGTTTAGTGGATGAAGATAAAGATGATACTGTTTGTACTTTACGAGAAGCAGTACAGTTTTTGAATTATCGTGGTTCATCTAATGCAGCTGACGTTGAAAAATATGTGAATGGTTATCATGGCTGCGGAAATAAGGATGCTTCATCAAATATTATTTTACAGCGCGATAAAGAATATACGTTAAATAGCAGAATAACGATTACGGCACCCCTTACAATTAGTACAGCAAAAAACGATTCTACTTTATTAGATGATCAACCAGGTTCTCATAACGCGACAATAAAAATGGTCGGTAAAGATCAGCTATTTAAAATTGATGATGGGAACGTTGAAAAAGCGTCTTTTTCAGTTTCTTTAAGCGATCTTAATTTACAAGGAGCTGGGTCTAACAATACCGTATTAGAAGGAGGATTAATTTATAACCATGAACAATTAACCATTCGAAATTCACGTTTGATAAATGGTTATGCAACCCGAGGAGGTGCAATTTATAATGCAGGTAATTTATCCAACACAACAAATACAGCAGGTACAGTTAGTCTTGTCAATAATTTAATCCAAAATAATAAAGCGGCTCAAGGTGGAATTTTATATAGTGAAATGCCACTTTATTTTATTACTCAATCAGTTTTACGTGATAATGAAGTCACAACAGCAGATAATGCTTTATTTTATACACAGACTAAGTTTTCCGATGAAAGTACTGGAGGGTATTTAACTTCACGGGCTATCGGTATAAGTAATAGTACAATTTTTCATAATAAAGGCGGTTTTATTGCAAATGTTCGGGATGGGATGTTTGTTAATAACATTACTATGATTAAAAATGATAAAGGACTATTTCTTGATGCGCCTCAAGGTAATGCTTCGGTTTCAAATAGTATATTAGTAGGAAATACTATTAACTGTCAGGTAAGTACGACTGATAAAGCAATTATACAAAGTAATTTGGTTACAGCAGAGTGTAATCGTAATGCTACATCGAAGCTCCCTAATATTCTTTATCCTGCTAATGAAAAATTAATTGCCGGTGATAGCGATGAAGGTGCATGTGATATTACCTCTCAAACCGGGTTGTTGTGTCCTTACAATACGCCAAAAGATAGTTTTCTAGGTTTCTTTAGGCCACGCTTACTTGAAAGTTATCAATCTTTATCTGACTCTTTGATTATTAATAAAGGCCGTCTTTATAGTGATGGTTCTTCAATTGGTTTAGCAAGTTGTGAAAGATATGATCAACGCGGTAAAAATCGTAGTGGATATGATGAACTTTGTGATTTAGGTGCGATTGAATATATTTTGGATAGCCAAATTGCTCCTGTTGGCCAAGATATTAAATATGGTCAAGTTGCAAAATTTAGTATTCTGAGTTCTCTAAGTGAAGCAGATCTGGTCACTCCTACAACCTGTAAGCGTTTATTCGGTGAACGTCCTGATGGTAAAGAATGGCAACCTGGATGCCTTAAAGTTACACAAAGTACTGATACACCAACTTCTAAAGGTGTTATTACTTTAGATCAGAATGGAAATGTAGTTTATACGCCAAATGGAAATTGGCATGGTGCGGACATTTTTAGGATTCAAGTTGTTACGAGTGTATCTCGTTTTAATGATGGCATAGAGTTTCAATATGTCACTATCCCTGCAACTGTAGTCCAAGAACCTGTATCTGGTATTGAAGATAAATCTGTGAGTACGGGTGGAGGAGGAAGCGTCGGTAGTGGATTAATTTTAGGATTATTTGGATTAATTGCATTACGCCGTTTCAAGTCATAAACAGGGATGAGGACTATGAAAAACTATCAAAAAGTACTAGGAGTACTTACTGTTATCGCAGCAATGCCTTTAATGGCTCAAACTACTATAAAAGTTACAACATTTAATGATGAAGATAATGAGAACATGAATACATGTTCTTTACGTGAAGCTATTACAGCTGCAGAAATGAGAAAATCTTATGGAGGGTGTGAGGTTCCAGCAATTGATCAAAATTATACAATTCAACTTGATGCTGGTACCTATACCTTAAATAAAGAGTTAACACCTAAAATTGCTTTAAATATTATTGGAAAAGAGGCGACAGATTGGGAGCGTAAAGGAGTTTTAACTAATGACTATCCTGCTCAAAAACCTCTTCAAACTCGTATAAATGCTGGTGGAAAATCACGAATTTTTAATACAGCTGTTTACCAACAATCGTTAACTTTAACCAATATCATTTTGGAAAATGGTAAAAGTGCTGAGCAAGGTGGAGCAATTTACGCTGGTGCTGATGTAACTTTAAAAAATAGCCAGATCTTAAACTCTCAAGCCTCTAAAGGCGGGGCAATTTATCTTGGCGGAAGTACTGCTAGTTTAACAATGAATCATTCATTAGTTCAAGGTAATGGTAAGGCTTCGACTGAAGGTAGTATTTTGGCAATGAGTTGCATGTTTAATAATTCATACAGTGGACGTATCTTTTCATTTGATTCAAATAGTTTTATTGATAATGGTGGAATAAACTCTATAAGTATTTTTGATTTTTGCGGTAGTCCTACGGCGAAATTTACTAATAATACAATTGCTAAAAATTTAGCGAGTCTTACTAATGGTAATATTATTAAATTTACTGGAGATGCTGATCCATTAAAAAATCAAACTAGTAAGTTAAGCTCATCTAGTAGTTTAACATTGCAAAATAATACAATCGTTGAGAACTCTGCATACACCACATTTTTATACGATAAATTAGGTACAAAAGAATTAAATTTTAATATATTAGCGTTTAATACAGGTTCTTATGCATGTAAATATTTATTAGGAGCAGCGGCGGCTGAAAAAGATACTGGACTAAATTTGAAATTTAATGCATTAAACTTAAATGGTAATACTCCTAAATGTGATATACCGACAGAAGTAATTTCTACAGGCAATACGAATATTGATATAAAAAATGAAGTTTTTAGTAATTTATTAGAACCTTTAAAAGAAGCTAATGAAAATAATGGTTTTTTACCAATTTACTATCCTAAAAATAATTTTTCAGCGACAGATTTAATTGATGTTGATTTGGAAAATAAGGGTACATGCCAAACTCAGGACCAACGTGGATTATCGAGATTAGTAAGTAATACGTACTATTATCAAACTCTAGAAAAGAGTAAAAATAGTTGTGATATTGGTTCAGTTGAATTAATGAAGCTTACAGCAGGTGACCTAGAAGGTTTAAGTAATATTTCATTTACAACATTATTAGAAACCTATCAAAAAAGTTACGACTTATATGATAGTTTGCTCAAAGATCCAACAACTCCATCAAATTTTATTGTTTATTATAAAGTCCGTTTAGCTGAATTTAAGGATTTACTTGATAAATTTAAGAATGACAGCGCGCATATAAATACAAAATATCGAGCTATTTATATTGATTTAAAAAACTATGGTTTTCCACTACCAACTGAAGATTCAAATCATGTATTAAAGTTTTTTAATACGACGGATTATAGTGTTAAAGCAGAGCCATTAGGTGTGGGGCAGAAAGTAGAAGATTTAACTTCAGATACTGAGACTAAGAAAAATCAAAGATGCGAATGGAATCCTACGGTACAGCAAATTCTTTTTTATCGTGTTGATGATGATATTACTTCGAGTACGACATATGAGTTTTGTAAATATACAATTACCACTAAAACAGGTGTAGAGCTTAGTAGTGGCCTAATTAAGGCGAAATTTGGAAATATAACTCCTGTTTCAGGGGATGGCACGATAACATTCAAATATTTAGCTAATGAAATTATCCCATTAAATTTACTTAAATATGCAAATGATGATGGTGATGGTCCTGTTGGTACGCTTGTTACTAAACCGAATAAACCTCCATTTTGGGTAAATGACAAAGGTGTAGAGTTACCAATTTATTTACCAAGTAAAAACTCAAAAGATGGAATTTTTACAGTAGTAAAAGCAGATCGCGAAGGTCCATGCCCTGGTAAAGATAGTAAAAATACATGTTATGGTGGCAATATCTATATTCAAGCGAAAAATGTATTTAATACCTTTAATGATACACTAACATATTATGTATATGATGCAGATGGAACTATCTCAGCTAAGGCCGGAACAATTAACTTAGTAAGTACAGCAACTACAACTGATGATTCACGTGGTGGTGGGGGTGGAAGTATTGGAATTCTTTCTATCGCATCACTACTAAGTTTAATTGCTTATAGACGTTATCGTAAGTGATGATAAAAATAAAAAAGCCTCCACTAGGAGGCTTTTTTATTTGTTAGTAACTTTTTAATTTCAAAAAAAGATAAATATTAAATACGGTTTTTAGTGCTCTAAATATTTATTTATATATTCTTCACGTATAGCAGTTCTTTCATCAGCACTTGCTTTGAGCATCCGTTGACGTAAATCATTGCGTTCTTGTGTACTCATTTTTTGCCAAGCTTCACGCATTTTTTGCTTTTCTGCATCTGGAAGCTGGTTAAACCAATCCATACGTTGTTGCAAGTTAGCACTTTGGTTGGATGGTAATTCCTTTAAGGTTTGATAACGTTTAATTACAGCTCGTTGCTCTTCTTCAGATAGAGCATTCCAAGTATCATCTACTTGCGTATTGGCATCTTTCGAAAAAATCCAGAAACGTTCGAAACCTGCAAAACTTGTTTGCAAGAAACTTAATGAACAAAGGATAAGTGCTAACTTTTTAGCTACCATGTTGAACTTTATCCTCACCCAACACCATGAGCATTTCTAAATCTTCTACCATTTGTGGCGATAATTTAGGATTTACAACGACTTGATTTTGTGGCTTATCAAGCATATCTATTGAGTTTGGTAAAATAACAAAACCAGTAATCGCTGCTGCAAGTGCAAAACCAGTCATTTTCCAGACACTATAATAAGAGGCCGGTTTTTGTTGGATATGGTCAAGCACATGATTCATCACCACTGTTTTATTTTTATGGTGATGGGCCAAACTATCGAGTTTGGATGTCACCTTTTTAGTGAAATCATCATGATTCATTGGAACCTCCCATGGGATTTAAATGCGCTAAATACTCTCTAAGTCCCTGAATTGCTCGATGATAATGGGTTTTTACACTACCTTCGGTACAGTTCATAATTTGCGCTGTAGTATGGGTATCAAAACCTTCCCACGCACGTAACATAAAAGCTTGTTGTTGACGAACAGGTAGTTTTGCAATCGCTTCCTGGATCTCTTCTATGGTCACTGCTTGATCTAGAAAATCTGCTGGATTGATTGCTTTTTCATCGACAATATCAATGATTTCTTCATCATCATTGTCTAGACTAACTTTCTTGAAGAATGAAAATGGGTTTGCCCGACGTGCTTCTTTGCGGCGCCAATCCTGAAGTTTATTATTTAGAATAGTATAAAATAGGGGATACCATTCTTCAGTACTTCGATCGGCGTAAGACTTGTGTAAAGCAATAAATGCTTCTTGAACCAAGTCCATAGCAATGCCTTGTTGTCCTTGGGTAGCACTTTCCATCATCACTAAAGCACGACCAGTAACATCTTGCATGAAAACCTTTAGGCGTTGCTCAGCCGTGCTGGCATGAGCACTAGATGCTTCCGATCGAGACTTTTTCGGTGCTAAATCCATGGAGATGGAAAATCCTGTCATTGGACGTACCCACCTTATCTTCAATATATCTCTTATATAACGTTGAAAAGAGGTGGGAGGTTGACAACAATCGGCTATTTTTTAGTAGTGTAAATGATTTTTTTCACAAATATGAGCGATGTAAAATAAATTAACGTTTTATTGGCGTTGGCGAACCATTTCAAAAAAACAAATTGATCCTGCAATGGCTACATTTAATGACTCTTGACCACCTGGCTGCGGTATAGTCACTGATTGTGCATGTTCTAAAGCATAATCACTTGCACCTTGTCCTTCATTGCCTAAAATCCAAACACATGGTTTTGAAAGGTCTTTTGAATAAAGACTAGTCGAGCGATGAGAGCTTGTAACGAAAACAGGAATATCGAATTTAGGAAGAATATCGGTTAATTGAAAGTTTTCAAAACAAGACAGGCTAAAATGTGCCCCCATACCTGCTCTTAAAACTCGTGGAGACCAAAGTGAGGCAGAGCCTTGTGTGCAAATAATCTGTTTTATATTTGCTGCTGCCGCTGAACGTAACAATGTACCTACGTTACCCGGATCTTGTACATTTTCTAGAATTAACGTATCTACGCTATAGTCAATGGTTGATGCAGTTTTCGGTAAATCGATAATAGCCAAGCAAGGAAGAGTATTACCTAAAGTACTTAAGTCTTTATATAAAACTTCGCTAATAATAAAGACATGACCTTGGTGAAGTTCAATGATTTTCTTTAAATCGGGATGTTCTAAGGCTTGTTCAGTCGTAAACAATGAAAAGAGTTTTTTCTGTTGTTGTAACCAAGCTAGACAAAGGTGGGTACCTTCAAGAACTGTTTGTTGATGCTTTTTTCGGGCGCTATTGAGTTCAATTAAACCACGCAAATGTTTAATTTTTGCATTGTCTTTTGATTCTAAAAAAATAACCGCCATAAGGGAATATCCAAAAGGGCGTCATCATACTATGACGCCCTGTGTAATTTAAATTATTAATGATAGCTTGTTACACGTTCAACTTCATTCTTAGAACCGATAATCACAGGAACACGTTGATGAAGTTCTGTAGGTTCAATCTCTAGAATGCGTACACGGCCAGTAGTTGATGCGCCGCCTGCTTGTTCAATGAGCATACTCATTGGGTTAGCTTCATACATTAAACGTAAACGACCAGCTTTTTTCGGGTCTTTCAAGTCATATGGATAAAGGAAAATACCGCCACGACATAAAATACGGTGAACATCACCCACCATACATGCGACCCAACGCATATTGAAGTCTTTTTCACGTACAGATGTTTTACCTGCAAGTAACTCTTCAATATATTGTTTTACTGGTTGTTCCCAATGGCGTTGGTTAGATGCATTAATAGCAAATTCTTGAGTATCTGCTGATACTTGAACATTCTCTGTAGTAAGTAAGAATGTTTGAGTTTCTGGATCTAACGTAAAGAAAGCTACACCGTTTCCGACTGTTAAAGCCATCATAGTTGATGGGCCATATAACACATAGCCAGCAGCAACTTGTTGAGTACCTGCCTGCATGAAATCTTGTGCTTGTGTAACCGCATTTTTGGCAGGAAGAATCGAGAAGATTGTTCCGACACACATGTTGATATCAATGTTGCTTGAACCATCTAATGGATCAAATAGAACCAAGTATTCGCCGTTTTCTTGTGCTGGTGTAAAATCATCAAGTTCTTCAGATGCAAGACCACCGACGTGAGGATGGACTTTTAAAGCATCGATTAAATAGTCATTAGAAATCACATCAAGTTTTTTCTGTGTTTCACCTTGAACATTTTCGTTACCTGCGCTACCCAAAATTCCAGCCAAGGCACCTTTTTGTAAGGCTTGATCAATGGTTTTACAAGTCGCAGCAATTGTGTCGATGACTTGAGCCAACTCAGGTGTAAGATTCCCTTTTTCTTGTTGTAAAAATTGGGACAATGTGAGGTTGGACATAAAAAAACGCTCCTGTGCGCAAGCATCAAAATGAGTCAGATAAATACGTGGCATATTCTAGATGAGAATGCCGAAAAATAAAAATTATCTTACTTTATTTGTGTTGCATTTATGCTTACAAGCCCCATTTTACGTGGTATGTTGTTTGCATAACAAAGGAATGTAGATTTAGGAGAATCGAAATGACAACTAAGAAGTTTGATGCGACCCCAACAGCAGGTGAACCAATCAATTTAGAAGAAATTTCGAAAGAAAGTGTTCAGGAAGCTTGGAAAGATTATGAGGCAAAACCTGAATATAAAGCTTTTAATAAGCATGATTTGATTGAGTCAATGCAACATTCAGAAGAAGAGCAAAACAAATCTTCTTAAAGTAAGAATGTAAAAATAAACGCCCATATTTGGGCGTTTATTTTTGGGGATGTTTTATTTTAATAGAGGAGGAACCGCTTCATAGTTAATTTCAACGCGGCGGTTTTCTTTCCAAGCTGATTCATCATGGCCAGGATTAACAGGCGCTTCTTTACCATAACTTACAGCTTCAAGTTGCTGAGGATTTACACCACTGGTAATAAGATAATTCTGAACTGCTTTTGCACGGCGCTCACCCAAGGCCATGTTGTATTCGCGTGTACCGCGCTCGTCTGTATGACCAGTTAATGCAACTTTTGAGTTTGCATTTGCCATGAGGAACTGAGCATGAGCCTGAAGTGTTTGGTAATCTTCAGTAGATAAATCACTACTGTCATAATCGAAGTGAACGACACGTTTCGCTAGGGCAGCCTTGTTTGCCTCAGTTACACCTTTTGAAGAAGCACCTGCTAGATTTTGAGCATTTAATGCAGCATCTTCACTTAAGCCTGTCGTATTTACTGTGCTTGGGTTAGTTGTACCTGTAGTTGCCGTTGTTGCTGGCTTACGACTTGCACAACCTGTCATGACAAGTGCCGCACTAAGTAGAGGAAAGGCCAAATATTTAATTGATTTCATCATCATCTCCATCAATGGAATAAAAAGTTATTTAGGTGCCCAGGCTGGTTCACGTACTTCACCTTGTTCACTCGGTAAATTCATACGGAAACGACCATCAGTGGACATGATAGACAGTAAACCACGGTTCCCTTCACGAGTTGCATAAACCACCATTTGCCCATTTGGTGAGAAACTTGGTGATTCATCTAAACTGGTTGGGGTAAGAATATTGACAATGCCTGTATTAATATCTTGGATCGCAACTTTATAGTTACTACCACTTGGTCGATGCACGAGTGCAATTTTTTTACCATCTGCACTTAAAGTGCCACGAGCATTAAATGACCCTTTAAATGTTAAGCGTTTTACTGAGCCATTCCCAAAATCATAGCGATAAATTTGAGGAGAGCCTCCACGGTCAGATGTAAAAATAAAAGCTTTTCCATCTGGTGTGTAACGCGCTTCAGTATCAATTCCCGAGTCATTTGTCATGCGTTTGACTTGGCGAGTTGATAAATCCATTTGATAAATTTCAGGGTTACCATTCATCGATGCTGTAAATAGCATTGATTTGCCATCTGGTGAAAAGCTTGGTGCACCATTTAAGCCTTTAAAACTCGTAAGTACTTCACGTGTTCCAGTAGAGAGATCTTGTAAATAAATGGCTGGACGTTTAGTTTCAAAAGAAACATAAGCAATTTTTTTAGCGTCAGGAGTCCATGCCGGAGACAAAATCGGGTCACGTGAAGAGAGAACAGTTTTCGGTTGTTCACCATCTGTATCGGCGATTTGTAAGGTATAACGTTCAGCAGGAGTGGCAGGATTACGTAATACATAAGCGATACGACCACTAAAATCGCCTGGAATTCCGGTTAAGGCCTGATAAATAGCGTCACTTACCATATGTCCTGCTTGACGTATGCGTGAAGCAGGAACATTTAACAACTCATTCAGAAGATATTGCTGTTTTTGTACATCATAAAGTTGGTAATGGACTTCAAACCCGTCAGCTGTTTGCTTAATTTGTCCAGTAACAACATAAGGAATACCCGCAGCTTGCCAATCAGATGCTTGAATCTGGTTAATAGCGGCATTCGCAGGTAAATTTTTTGATGAACTTGTGAAACGTCCTGAGCGGTTTAAGTCAGTTTCAACAATAGGATAAAGTCCATTGTCGTTATTAAAAGGCACAATAGCGATTTTAGGCGCCTGATCAGGTGCTTTTGCAATCTCTAAATGTAATTGAGCAAAGGCAGCTGTTGGTGCAAGAGGACTTAATGCTGTAAGTAGCGTTAAGGCTAGAAGGTGTTTGCGGCTCGTTTTCATAGGTTTAAAGTCATTGAAGGTATTTTTGTGACTGGTGATTTTGTAGCATAGTTACATGCTTCAAACTATTTAAAGCATGTAACTCTTACAAAATTATTGTGCTCTGAAAGTAGAGGTAACGCTTCGCGCTTCTCGTCTTGCATCAGGATCCGATGGCATTGGGTAGGGAGCAGACGCCTGAATTGCAGCTTTGATACTTGCATCCAATGCATCATCTCCACTTGACCGTGTAATAACAATCGAGCTAACACTACCTGAGTCAGACAGGGTAAATCTAACGCTAACAGTTTTACCACTGCTTCCTGTAGGAACATCCCAAGCACGACGAATTTTCTGCTCAAAATCACGTTTAGCCGAAGATGCAATTTTTTTAGCTTCACCTTTTTTCTGGGCAGCTTCTTCTTGAGCTTTTTTAGCAGATGCAGCTTTTTCTTCGGCCTCAATTTCGGCTTTACGTCTAGCATCTTCTGCTGCTTTTTGTTGTTTGGCTTTTGCATCAGCCTCAGCTTTGCGTTTAGCGTCTTCAGCCGCTTTTTGCTGTTTAGCTTTCGCATCAGCCTCAGCTTTGCGCTTAGCATCTTCAGCTGCTTTTTGCTGCTTGGCTTTTGCATCAGCCTCAGCTTTACGTTTAGCATCTTCAGCTGCTTTTTGCTGTTTAGCTTTCGCATCGGCCTCGGCTTTACGTTTAGCGTTATCAGCTGCTTGTTGCTTAGCCTTAGCATCTGCTTCAGCCTTACGTTTGGCGTCTTCGGCAGCTTTTTGTTGTTTGGCTTTAGCATCTGCTTCGGCTTTTCGTTTAGCTTCTTGTTGTGCTTGAAGTTTAGCGTTTTCAGCCTTTTGAGCTTCACGTTTTAGTCTTGCTTCAGTCTCCGCTTTACGTTTAGCTTCCTCAGTTGCTTTTTGTCTAGCTTTCGCATCCGCCTCAGCTTTTGCATTTTGTTCGGCTTTTCGTTTTTGTTCAGCTTCAGCTCTCGCTTTAGCCTCCGCTTGACGCTTAGCTTCGGCCTGTTGCTTCTGTGCTTCCTCTAAACGTTGTTGCTCTGCAGCTTGCTTTGCTTTAGCAGCTTCTTCAGCTTTACGCTTTTCCTCAGCTAATTTTGCTTGTTGTGCCTGCTCAGCTTTTTGCTTTTGAGCAGCAAGTTGTTGTGCTGTTGGAGGAGGAGGGGCAGCTGGAAGATTTTGAGGAAGAGTTTCATCCACAATCGGGCTTAGAACTTCTTCAGCCTGATTTTCTGCTACGGTTGGTTGCTCAACTTCTTTTGCCAAAGGGGGTGGTAAATCTTCTGGTTTAACTAAAACAGTGGTCAGCTTTTTTGGTTGTTCAGGTGGTTTACTCAAGCCTAAAAAAAGCAAGCCAACAATGGCAATTGCATGAACTCCAAGGGTGAAGCTCAATGCTATTGCATTTTGTTTAAAAGGAGGCTTTTGATTTTTATTCATAGCTTATTTTAAAGGCTCTGTCAGAAGGCCAACTTGAGTTAAACCTGCTTCTTGTAAACTTGCCATCAATGATACGACTTCTCCATAAGGGCGGGTCTTATCACCATTCACTAAAACTGTAAGTTGTTTATTTTCCTGCTCAGCTTGTTTTTGTGCTTCACTTAAAACAGACTCAAGTTTTTCAAGAGAAAGTGGCTCATTATCTTTGTAATCTTCATATTGAAGATAAATATTGCCATCTTTACCAATCGTGACCATGGCTGGCATATCTTTTGATTCAATTGGATGATTATTTGCCTGAGGTAAATCGACTTTAATACCACTGGTAATCATGGGAGCAGTCACCATGAAAATCACTAAAAGTACCAGCATTACATCGATATAAGGCACGACGTTCATGTCACTTTTTAATGGTTTTTTTATGCGCTCAAAGCGCCCTGAACGTTGAATGGCCATTATGCATCTTCCTGTGACGAACCCACAGATTGACGTTGCAATAAAGCAATCATCTCTTCGGCAAATAATGCACGATCAGAGTAGACACTTTCGCTTTTAGCCGTAAAGTGGTTAAAAGCCAATACCGCAGGAATTGCAGCAAATAGACCAATTGCAGTTGCAATAAGGGCCTCGGCAATACCTGGCGCAACTGTCGCTAACGTCACTTGGTCAACAGCAGCCAAACCAATAAAAGCATTCATGATTCCCCAAACAGTACCGAATAAACCGATATATGGGGCAACCGAACCGATACTTGCTAAAGTACCTAAACCATATTCCAGACTACCCTGATCACGACTTAAACCTACACGTAAAATACGTTCTGTTCCTTCGATCATTTGTGAGGTAGGAGCTTGGCGTTTTTTGAGTTTAAAAAACTCACTTAATCCTTGATAAAAGATATCTTCAAGGCCTGAGCGTTTTGAATTGAGTTGTGCGTTGTTGTAAAGCGTATTGAGTTCAGCACCAGACCAGAACATTTTTTGGAAATGTTCATCATCTTGGCGTGCTTTTTTATAACTCATATGTAACTTGGCAATCAGGTACCAACTAAAAATTGATGCTAACAATAAAATCAGCATGACCAACTGGACGACTGGACTTGCTTGTAAAATAAGGTCAGAAATATGCAGGGTTGATTCAATGTTTGTTGCCATAGTTACATATGCCGGTTGTTTTTTTAGTCTTGTTCCAATTCTTTACGAATAAGATCACGTATTTCTTCCGGAAGACGACGTGGCATTAGATCTTTACTTAAACATGCCAACTCAACCTCACCAGAAGCAAGCAAGATTTCACCACGATAAATATTTTGTTGCAACACAAATGACGCAGCTTTACATGAAACTACACGTGCTGTAACAGTAATTAAGTCATCCATTAAAATAGGACGCATATATTTTACGTCAATTTTATATACTACAAAGTTGTAGTCTTTTTGATGCCAGTAATGGTCAACGCCAGCAGCGCGGAGCCATTCTGTACGGGTACGTTCCATATAGCGAATGTGGTTGGCATGGTAAACAATACCACCTGCGTCCGTATCTTCAATATAAACACGAATGTTGAATTCAAAATGATTCGCCATGAGAGTATTCCGTTTTAGTTCACTATAGAGCTTTATATTTAAAATATGACTGTTGAATAAAATATCAGTTCTATCCAAAGCCATACATCTGCTTTTAAATACGGGGCAGTTTAGCAGATTGCATACTAAGTCCTATGGCACAACCTTTCAATCGCGACTGCTGTCTTTCTTCTTTAAAATGGAACACTCTATGGTGAACATATTGTTAAGTTACGACTGTTTCCATGCAGCCTGAACTTGTTTAGCAATATTTGGATAGTCTAAAACGAATCTTATATGCAGCTCGGTTCCTGTCTTTAAGGCCTTATCATCTACTATAAAAGAAGGGTTATGATTCGGTGCAGCTTGGCTTAAGTCCTGATTTTCAGGTGTTGCTCCTAAGAAAACGAAGAAAGAGGGCATTAATTTCCCATAATAGGCAAAATCTTCACTTGCACTTGCATTATGGTCCAAAACATGAAGATTCGAATCTCCAACAGTTTTGGCTAATGTTGGCTGGATAAGTTGAGTAAGAGCTTTATTATTCATGGTTACTGGAGCATAAGGCGCAATTTCAACTTTTGCTGTTACATCATTGGCTTGAGCGTTATTTTCCACCAGAGTTGGTAAGCTCTTTAGGATATTTTCTCGGATCTGTTCGTTATTGGATCGAATAGTACCGATCATATTGACCTGTTCAGGAATCACATTTCCAGCTGTACCGCCTTGAATATTGCCAATACTAATAACGCCCATACCTTGGGTTAGGTCGGTTCTTCGGCTAATAAGACTTTGTAAATTATTAATCATTTGAGCTGATGCATAAATTGGATCTCTGCCTAACCAAGGGGTAGAGCCATGAACCTGTTTGCCGTTAACTTGAATACGTAAGTGATCGGCACTGTTTAAAATAGCACCATCTTTATAATATAGATGTCCGCTTTTCATGCCGGACATGACATGCATGCCAAAAATAGCTTCTGGTTTGTAGTCTTTAAATGCACCATCCGCAATCATTTTTCTTGAGCCGATTTGATCACCATGCGTGAAGTTATCTATATCTGCTCCACCTTCTTCAGCTGGCTGAAATACAAAAACTACAGTGCCTGATATTTTATCTTTATTGGCCGCCAATATCTTTGCTGCACCTAATAACATTGCAGTGTGCGCATCGTGTCCACAAGCATGCATCACATAAGTTTCTTTACCTTGATAAATTGCCTTATGTTTACTAGCAAATGGCACACCACTTTTTTCTTCCATAGGTAGCGCATCCATATCTGCTCTAAGCGCAATAATAGGGCCGGGGTTATTCCCTTTTAAAATGCCGATTACCCCTGTTTTTGCATAACCTGTTTTGACTTGAATGCCATAAGACTTTAATTCTTTTTGAACCAATGCAGATGTTTTAAATTCCATATTGCCTAGTTCAGGGTACTCATGGATGTGTTGTCTTAATTGAATGACCTGATTTTCATTTTGTTGTGTAGCATCTTTTACCCAATCCGCTAGGCTCAATTGACTTATTAGGGCAAGTGGAAAAATTAAAGCGGCTTTTTTGTACATATCCTTATCC
This sequence comes from Acinetobacter sp. FDAARGOS_494, assembly GCF_003812225.1. NCBI lineage: Bacteria > Pseudomonadati > Pseudomonadota > Gammaproteobacteria > Moraxellales > Moraxellaceae > Acinetobacter > Acinetobacter sp. FDAARGOS_494. The sequence goes on along the minus strand of NZ_CP033866.1, from coordinate 730,450 downwards.
TAAAAATATTATTGTTCAGAAGATTTAATATCTAGATTTCTTATAATTCAGTTTTTAAAAATATTAAAAAATCAATAAGGTATAACGAAAGACTTAAAAGGTATAGAGTGGCTAATTTATTGATAAGACAATTTTTATTTGAGTTAAAAAGAATAGTTAAATAAAAAAAAGGAAGAGAAAATTCTCTTCCTTTGATTAGTTTTTAGGCTCAGGTGGCGTCATGCCAAACTGCAAATAAGATTGGTTGGTTGCAATGCGACCTCGTGCAGTACGCATAACATAACCTTGCTGAATTAAATAAGGTTCAATAACATCTTCAAGTGTTCCGCTATCTTCAGCCATAGCAGCTGCAAGGGCTTCAACACCAGCAGGTCCACCATCAAAACGTTCTAACAACATACTTAAATAACGTCGGTCTAAGGTATCTAAACCAGCTTTATCGACATTAAGCATATCAAGCGCACGTTGTGCCATTTCATGGTTAACTTCGCCTGTACCTTTTACTTGTGCATAGTCACGTACACGGCGTAATAAACGATTGGCAATACGCGGTGTTCCGCGTGAACGGCGTGCAACTTCTTCTGCACCCTCAACTGTAATGGGTACATCCATGAGGTTTGCAGATCGTGACACGATGTGAGTTAGGTCTTCTACAGAATAGAATTCAAGACGTTGCACAATACCGAAACGGTCACGTAGAGGCGAGGTGAGTAAGCCGGCACGTGTGGTCGCAGCAACGAGCGTAAAAGGTGGTAAATCGAGTTTAATTGAACGAGCAGCAGGACCTTCACCAATCATGATATCAAGTTGGTAATCTTCCATTGCCGGATAAAGAATTTCTTCAATCACTGGTGAAAGACGGTGAATTTCATCAATAAATAAAACATCGCCTTCTTCAAGGTTAGTCAGCATTGCAGCCAAATCACCCGCACGCTCTAAAACAGGCCCTGAAGTGGATTTGAGATTGCCACCCATTTCACGCGCAATAATATTGGCAAGCGTGGTTTTTCCTAAGCCCGGTGGACCGAAAATCAGTGTGTGATCGAGTGCTTCACCACGACCACGAGCCGCACCGATGAAAATTTCCATTTGCTCGCGTACGACTGGTTGCCCGATATAATCGGCAAGTGAAGTCGGTCGAATAGCCCGATCAAAATGATCTTCAGGTTTTTCTGTTCCACTGATTAGACGGTCTTGCATAGGTGTGTTTACTTCATCATTGATTTAAGTGCAGCACGAATAATATCGGCTGATTCAGTGTAATCGGCTTTAACCGCCGCAACAGCTTTTTGTGCCTCAAGAGGTTTATAACCTAGTGACTGTAAGGCTGCTTCTGCTTCTGCAACAGGTGAGTTCGAAACAAATTGAATCTGAGGCAGGGCCGCAGCGCTAGAAGTTCCTTGTGCCAAAGTTTTAAAACGGTCACGAAGTTCAATCATTAAACGTTCAGCCGTTTTTTTGCCTACACCCGGAACTTTGACCAAAGTATTCACATCGTCATGTTCAATTGTGTGTACCAGCAATTCAACACTTAACGTAGAAAGAATACCTAGTGCCATTTTCGGGCCAACACCATTTACTTTTAGTAAGGTGCGGAAAATAGTTTTCTCTTGAGCATCACTAAAACCATAAAGCTGCTGAGCATCTTCACGGACGACCAAATGCGTCCATAACGTAACTTTCTGGCCTTTTTGTAATTGGCAAAATGTTGAAAGCGGTGTATCAATTTCATAGCCCACACCATTTACATTCAGTAAGACAGTTGGGGCTTCTAGGGCAAACACTTCGCCAATTAAACATCCGATCATAGCGTAATTTCACTTATTCATAACTGTAAATCTGGTCGTTCTAAATGTATTAAAACGACACTAGCTGTATTTCTTTCTATATTAAGGCAGCTTAAAACAAGCCGATTTTATTACCTTGTAGCTCTTGAGCCAAGCTATAAGCCTGATGATCTGAAAACTTACTGATAATATCGAGTACCTGCATGATATTGCTGTAGTGGTTATTACTAAAGCGAGCACCGTACAAATTAAGAATAGACATCAAGCGCTGTTCTTTAAAGCTTAAAGATTTATGCGGCATCGTTAAGGGAACAAATGCATCAAGAATAGTTTGCAAACTTTGGTGAGCAATAATTTCTAAACCAGACTTTTGTGGGTGTTCAAAGATTTTTTCACGTGCCAGATTTTTGGCTGTTTCAATACCTGCCGCAATATCAGGCGAACAGTACTGTAAAAGACTACCTTTGAGCTGACCAGTAATAATTTCATAATGATGTTTGGCAAAAGCTGTAGTGACTTCATCAACCAGACGCTTCATAACACGACCACGCAATGCCGAAATTTTTTGTTGCCATGTACTGCTTGGAAGTGATAGCTCTTCAGGTTGGCCATAATCTGCAATCAAGTTGAGAAAAATTGGTTCAACCTCTTGGTAATTCAGCATATTTAGAATAATGCCATCTTCTAAATCGATGAGGGCATAGCAAATATCATCGGCAGCTTCTAACAAATAGGTAAGTGGATGACGGCAGTAGTGATATTCACCTAATTGAATAAGTCCGAGCTGCTCAGCAATTTGTTTTAAAATTTCTTTTTCAGATTGATAACAACCAAATTTCGCTCGTTGGTGTGATGGACGATCACCTTGAGACGCGATTGTTTTTGAAAGCCAAGGATATTTTAAATAAGCGCCTAAGGTTGCGTAAGTTAAACGCATGCCTCCATCATCTGGATGATAGTCAATACGGGTTAATAGGCGTAATCCTTGGGCGTTGCCTTCAAACTGACGGACATCGGCTTCTTCTTCGGGAGTTAATTTTTTTAAAAAATCATTATGTGAGGCATCGTCAAACCATTCACGAATTGCATATTCACCTGCATGCCCGAAGGGTGGGTTGCCAATATCATGAGCAAGGCAGGCCGCTTGAATAATTGCGCCGACATCGGCGGGAGAAATCCAGACAGGCAATTCATCTTTAATTTTTTCGGCTGCCAGCATGCCCATGGAACGGCCAATACAGGAAACTTCAAGCGAGTGAGTTAAACGGGTATGAATGCCATCATGCTGTGCTAAAGGATGAACTTGAGTCTTGCGGTTTAACTGACGAAAACTTTGTGAAAATATAATGCGGTCATAATCTTTATGAAATGGGCTTCGAGCCAGCTCTGTACTGCTTTTTTTACTACCTAAACGAACTGCAGACAGCAGTTCTAACCAACGCATTTGTTCCATTTATCATTATTCAAAACTATAAAGCCTGATCATGCCAAAAAAATGCTAAAAGCACTAGCTTGGTGCGACATAGTTTGTCTTAGTTCAGGTTTTATTATGTTATTGAATAAACATGAAACAATTTATTTTGAGCGAGAATGATTAAAAAAATGATTTTGAACAAAAAACACATCACTTCTTGCAGAATTAGGTTACAGAATACTGATTCTACATCTAGCTGATTTTAGCAAGACACAGTAGAATATGCGCTCTCTCTAAAGTCACATTGCGGTAAGGTTCACAAGACCTGCCCGTGGAGCCAAAATCAACATGTTTATCGTGGCCGGTGCAGCAGCACATTCTTCTTTTAAGAAAGCTCAACTATTAACACGTTTATCGTCAATTAGTTCTGTTCAATCTTTTGACAGCCAATGGGTCTATTTGTTTGATCAAGCGCTCAACGAGCAGCAACATCAATCTGCTTTGCAATTATTAAATGACGGTGAGTCTTTTGAACTTCGTCAACCTGCAAGTGATGAGATTCAGATTTTAGTAACACCACGTGTGGGTACGATTTCACCTTGGTCATCTAAAGCGACTGACATTTTCAAAAACTGTAATACTCCAGTTCACCGTTTAGAACGTGGTCTTTTATTTACCTTAAAAGGTGTTTCTGAAATTTCTAATGAAGTAAAACAAGTACTTCATGACCGTATGACTGAAACTGTTTTTGCACAAATTGAAGATGCAAAAGCACTGTTTTCAGAAACAGCACCAAAACCTTTAAATTCAATTGATATTTTAGGTCAAGGTAAAGAAGCATTAGTAAAAGCCAACAACGAATTTGGTTTTGCGTTATCTGAACAAGAAATTGATTATTTAACTGAAGCATTTACTCGACTTGGTCGTAACCCAAATGACATCGAGTTGATGATGTTTGCACAAGCAAACTCTGAACACTGTCGTCATAAAATCTTCGGTTCTGAATGGACAATTGATGGTGAAAAACAACCATTATCATTGTTCCAAATGATTAAAAACACTTATAAAGAATCTCCAACTGACGTGTTATCAGCATATAAAGATAACGCATCTGTAATTGTTGGTTATGACACGATGCGTTTTTATCCGAAAGCAGATGAAAACGGTCATTTTGTTTACAAATATAAGAGCCAAGCTGCTCACATTTTAATGAAGGTTGAAACTCACAACCATCCAACGGCAATTTCTCCATTTGCTGGTGCAGCAACAGGTTCAGGCGGTGAAATCCGTGATGAAGGTGCAACTGGTCGTGGTGGTAAACCGAAAGCAGGTTTAACAGGCTTTACAGTTTCTAACTTAAATATTCCTGGTTTTGAACAACCTTGGGAAGAAAACTACGGTAAACCTTCACGTATGGCATCGCCATTACAAATTATGATTGAAGGTCCATTAGGTGGCGCGGCATTTAACAATGAATTCGGCCGTCCTGCATTAAATGGCTATTTCCGTACTTTCGAACAAAACGTAAATGGTGAAGTGAAGGGCTTCCATAAGCCAATCATGATCGCGGGTGGTTACGGTAACATTCGTCCTGACCATGTAGAAAAAGATGCGATTCAACCGGGTGACTTGCTCATTGTATTGGGTGGCCCTGCGATGTTAATCGGTCTTGGTGGTGGCGCAGCCTCTTCTGTAGACAGCGGTACAATGGGTGAAAGCCTTGATTTCGCATCTGTACAACGTGAAAACCCAGAAATGGAACGCCGTTGTCAGGAAGTGATTGATACTTGCTGGCGTTTAGAAGACTTCAACCCAATCGTGTCTATTCATGACGTAGGTGCTGGTGGTTTATCAAATGCAATGCCTGAGCTTGTAAACGATCATGAGTTAGGTGCAGTTCTTAACCTTCGTAAGATTCCTTCATTAGAGCCGGGCATGAGCCCAATGGAAATCTGGTCAAATGAAGCACAAGAGCGTTATGTTCTTGCAATTCGTCCAGAGTCTTTAGAACAGTTCGAATCAATCTGTGCTCGTGAACGTTGTCCATTTGCCGTGTTAGGTGAAGCAACTGAAGCTCGTCACTTAACTGTTGAAGATCCATTGTTCCAAAACAACGCAGTTGATATCCCAATGCAAGTGATGCTTGGTGGTACACCGCGTATGCAACGTTCTTATGAAACAATTGAACGTAAAGGCAACGAATTTGACGCTTCAAAAGTTGATTTGAAAGATGCGATTTTCCGTGTATTGAAAAATCCTACAGTTGCGTCTAAATCATTCTTGATCACCATTGGTGACCGTTCAATTACAGGTATGGTTGCACGTGACCAAATGGTTGGTCGTTGGCAGATTCCTGTTGCAGATGCAGCAGTAACGACTACAAGCCTACAAGGCTTCACTGGTGAAGCAATGGCAATGGGTGAACGTCCACCAGTTGCATTGTTAAATCCAGCAGCGTCTGCTCGCTTGGCAGTTGCTGAAGCAATTACCAATATTGCATGTGCAAACATTGAACAAATTAGCGATATCAAACTTTCTGCAAACTGGATGGCTGCTGCTGGTCAAAAAGGTGAAGACCAAGCATTGTTTGAAGGTGTGAAAGCGATTGGTATGGAAATGTGTCCTGCTTTGGGAATTGCGATTCCTGTAGGTAAAGACTCACTTTCAATGCGTACGACTTGGAATGATAACGGTGAAGATAAAGCTGTAACATCTCCAATGACTGGTGTAATTACTGCATTTGCTCCAGTAGCTGATGTTCGTAAGACTTTAACACCTGAACTTAAGAATTTAGAAGACTCAGTACTTGTCCGTATTGATTTATCTAAAGGACAATTCCGTTTAGGTGGTTCGATTCTTGCGCAAGTATATAAAGCAATTGGTTCAGTCACTCCAGATGTTGATAGTTTTGATGACTTCAAAGCGTTCTTTGCTTTAATTCAAGACTGGAATAACCGTGGCTTGATTCAGGCTTACCATGACATCGGTGATGGTGGTTTACTCGCAACTGTAGCTGAAATGATGTTCGCTTCGCGTTTAGGTGTAGCATTAGAAGATCAGACTACTGCTGGTTTATTTGCAGAAGAAATTGGTGCCCTGGTTCAAATCAAAGCGGCTGATTGGGAAGCTTTACAAGCAGAAGTTGCTGCTTCTAGCTTAAAAGATGCAATTGCAGTAGTTGGTCGCGTAAATAATACTGATCAATTATTTGTAAATGGCTTAACTTTAGAGCGTGCAGAGTTACAACAGGCTTGGTCTGAAGTATCTCATCAGATCCAACGTTTACGTGATAACGTTGAAACTGCTGACCAAGAATTTGCTTTAATTACTGATAAATCACATCAGGGTTTAATTGCAAAACCTACATTTGACTTAAATGAACCTATCGAAGCACCGTTTATTAATAGCCGTCGTCCGAATATGGCAATCTTGCGTGAGCAGGGTGTAAATGGTCATATTGAAATGGCAGCAGCTTTCGATAAAGTTGGCTTTAACACAATTGACGTACACATGAGCGACTTACTTGCTGGTCGTGTGAGCCTAAGTGATTTCGAAGGTTTAGTGACTTGTGGCGGTTTCTCTTACGGTGACGTAATGGGTGCAGGCGGTGGCTGGGCAAAATCAGTTCTGTTCAATGCGAAGTTACGTGATCAGTTTGAACAATTCTTCCATCGTGAAGGTACATTTAGCTTAGGTATCTGTAATGGTTGCCAAATGTTGTCACAATTAGCGCCACTTATTCCGGGTGCTGAACACTGGCCACGTTTCCACCGCAATATGTCAGAAGTTTTTGAAGCACGTAGCGTAAACGTTCGTGTTGAAAAATCAGTTTCTGTATTACTTGATGGTATGGAAGGTTCGATTTTACCGATTGCAGTAGCACATGGTGAAGGCCGTGCAGTTGCTAGCGAAGCTGATATTGCAAGCTTAAATGCAGCGAATCAGGTTGCATTGCGTTATGTTGACGGCCACGGTAACCCGACTCAACATTATCCATTGAACCCAAATGGTTCACCGGAAGCGATTACGGGCGTAACGTCTAAAGATGGTCGTGCAACGATTATGATGCCGCACCCTGAGCGTACTTTCCGTGCTATCCAGCATTCTTGGAAACCAGAAGAGTGGACTGAAGACGGTGCTTGGTTACGTATGTTCCGTAACGCACGTAAGTTTATTGGTTAATATAAAAATTGAAATAAGCCACCGTAAGGTGGCTTATTTGTATGTAGTACAATGTAAGTAGAATAAATAGTAGAGAAGAAAAATGAAGTCAAAAATCCATTTCCGTGAGTTTGCACTTTTGATGGCATTACTCATGTCTATCGTGTCTTTTTCGATAGATGCAGTGTTGCCTGCTTTAGGTGAGGTTGGACGAGTTTTTGAATTAAAGAATAATAATCAGACCCAGTGGGTCATTATTGGTATTTTCTCCGGCATGACAATAGGGCAGTTGATTGCAGGACCACTTTCCGATGCGATTGGACGAAAACGTATTTTATTTACCGGTATTATCATCTACTTTTTGGGAAGTTTATTGTGCTTTACCACACAAAGTTTTGAATGGTTTTTAGTAGGTCGCTTTATTCAGGGTATTGGGGTTTCAGGTCCTTATGTCGCCTCAATTTCCATTGTGCGAGATAAATACAGCGGTGCTCAGATGGCCCGTATTATGTCCTTAATCATGATGGTATTTATGGTCGCTCCAGCGATTGCACCAAGTCTGGGACAACTCATTATTCACTTCTTTGGTTGGCGTGATATTTTTGTTTTATACATGATCTATGCAACTGTCGTTGGAGCGTGGGTCGCTTTACGATTAGAAGAGACGTTACTTCCTGAAAATCGTTTACCTATGCGGTTACAAGCATTTCAAGATGGGTTCAAAGAAGTTGTAAGTAATAAGACCACCATGAGCTATTTGTTATGTGCAGGCTTTTGCTTTGGTGGATTTATTGGTTACTTAGGTACTTCTCAGCAAATTTTTATGCAGCAGTTTGGTAAAACAGGGCAAGAGTTTAGTGCTTATTTTGCTGTGCTTGCTGGTGTAATGGGCATTGCTTCATTTACCAATTCTAAAATTGTCATGAAGTTTGGTATGCGTCCAATCTGTATTTATGGCTTTCTCGGTTTGTGCTTAATTTCATTAATTTTCTTAGGGATTCAACTTATAGGTGTGACTGTAGCATTTTGGATGTTTATGCTTTATGCCTGTATTTTATTTTTATTATTTGGAACTTTATTTGGTAATTTAAACGCGATTGCAATGGAACCTATGGGACATGTAGCTGGTATGGCATCAGCTATTATTGGTGCAGCTTCGTCCGTATTGTCGCTTATTCTTGCCTCTATTATTGGGCAATTATATAACGGCACACTAATTCCAATGACTTGCGGTTTTGTCATTTTATGTGGTTTAGCATTTATGATGACAGTATATGAGAACAGATATTTAAAGAAATCGAATGTTTAAAATGATCCAGAATAATGATAGCTCACTGAATTAGAAAAATTTTCTTTAAACTTAAAGTAAAGGTAAGAAAATACGTTTTTTAAGTACTTTAAGAAAATCTATAAGAGTATAGACATAAGTATATTTAACCCCCTTATGCTTGGATTGCTGTTGGTTCAATTTTTGCTTTCTCTGTAACAACGATAAAAATCGGAGATCAAAATGATGAAAAACAAAAATCATATAAGAACGATGTACACAAGAGATAAAGGTTGGCGCTTATTTGGCTTGGCGCTTGCCATACAAATACTTTTTATTGGAGCAAATTATTTAGCAATGATGAGCTGACTTTGATTCGGAGTCTTCTTAAAGGGTATGATTTAAAGCAAATTTACTAGTTTTGAGTCATTCTATTCATGTTAAAGCTGATTTATTACGTACCTGAGTCACATCTTGAGTCGACTAAACAGTCTATATTTGCGGCCGGAGCAGGTGGGATAGGGAACTATGAACAATGTGCTTGGCAAGTTAAAGGAATAGGGCAATTCAAGCCAGTTAAAGGAGCTGACCCTTATATAGGAGAGCTAGGTGAACTTGAGCAAGTTGACGAATGGCGTGTTGAAACGATTGTGCTTGAAGAAAAGGCAAGTGCAGTGGCAAAAGCATTAAAGGCAAGCCATCCTTACGAAGAGCCTGCCTTTGAGTTTATTCAAATCATAGAAGTTGATTTTTAATTAAACTGTGAAAAGTCCGGTTTACGTTTTTGCATAAATGCCTGCACAGCTTCTAGCATTTCTGGTGATTGAACGCGTTGCATAAAGATTTCTGCTTCATGGTCAATACATTCAATAATCTGATCTAAATCATGTTTCATTAATGCTTTGGTTTGTTTTAATGAAGCAAGCGGTAAAGCTGTTAAGTGTTGGGCAGTTGCCTGAGCAGTGGCATAAGCATCTTCAACGATTTCATTAACTAAACCAGCTTGTACAGCAGTTTCTGCATTGAACTTTTTGGCAGTAAACAGTAGTTCAGCTGCTTTGTGATAACCAGCTTGTTTAACCAATAATTGACTTGCACCACCTTCAGGAGAAAGCCCAAGGCTAACAAAAGGAATTTGAAAGAGGGCCGTATTGTCGGCAAAAACGAGGTCTGCCTGTAATAAAATCGTGACACCAATACCAATTGCCACGCCTTTTACTGCAATAATAAGCGGCTTCGATAATCTGGCAGCAGATTTAAGGAGTACAAATGGAGGAACTTGACCTGCTGGACCAGCATTCGGATTTTGTACAAAACCCATAAAATCTTTCATGTCATTACCAGCGGTAAAGTCATGTTCGGCACCACGTAGAATGATTACTCGTACATCTTTATTTTGGTCGGCTTCATCAAGTGCTTTGGCAATCCATAAGTAAAGTTCGCCATATAATGCATTTTTTGCTTCTGGGCGATTTATGGCTAAGGTGAGTACGCCACCTTCTAAATTTGCTTGTAAATGTTGATGAGGTTGTTGAATACAGCTAAGTGTCATCGTACTATCCTTGCTTTAAACCACGTTGTTGATTTTTAGGTTCTCATTATGGCGCATATTTTTTGTAATGAGCGTAACTGGTGAGTTCATAAAAAGTGAAAAACTAATTATGTATACATTTGACTATCTCGTTTTTATAGGTCGTTTTCAGCCATTTCATTTGGCACATATGCAAACGATTGAAATTGCACTGCAACAAAGTCGCTATGTGATTTTGGCTTTAGGTTCTGCCCAAATGGAACGTAATATAAAAAATCCGTTTCTTGCAATTGAACGAGAACAAATGATTTTATCTAATTTTTCATTAGATGAGCAAAAGCGCATTCGTTTTGTACATGTGGTTGATGTTTATAATGATGAGAAGTGGGTAAAACAGGTTAAATCATTAGTAAATGGTGTAATAGAACCGAACTCAAAAGTTGGTTTGATTGGCCATTTCAAGGATGAGTCATCTTATTATTTACGACTATTTCCAGAATGGGTGATGGTCGAACTTGATAGCTTAAAAGATTCGATTTCTGCCACTCCAATGCGTGAAGCCTACTATCAGGGCAAAATTAAAACGGATGCATTTCCCAAAGGCACCATTCAATTTTTGGAAGAATTCCAAAATACACCGTTATATTTACAGCTACAGCAAAAGTTTTTACAGGCAGACCATTCAAATATTGAGGAAAACGTGTCGTCTCATAAAGAATGAGTCGATCTAACTAAAGAATCTCTGGTTTTTAAAAGTAGATTGAATTTTTTGATGCTTTTTTGAGTCTACTTTAAAAACCTGCAAATTGTTGTGTCCAATAGCTTTTTTGTTTAGCAGACTGGTCAGAAGCACATGCAATGGCATATTCGGTATATCTAGGGTTCATAATATTACTGCAATGCAGAGGACTGGCGATCCATTTAGCCATGACCTCATTTAAAGTTTTTTGTCCACTCGCGACATTCTCACCATTGGCTTTACTCAGCATATGATATTTTTTCAATCTCGCTCTTAAATCTAAACCTGTTGAGCCAACATGCCCAAGAAAGTTGTTATTTGCCATATCTTTAGAATGAGCACTTGCACCTTGATATAAATTATTATTCCAGCTTAAAGGTTTAGCTGCAGAAAAATACTGCTGACCACATTGACGAGGATGTTGTCGAATTTCATTAATTGCATTAAGCACAGCTTGTCGGTAAGCAGGATTTTGTAAATCTTGGCAGCTTATTTCTATCGATGATTTTTGAACTTGTGGTGTAGAAGAGCTCAGTGTAGGAGGAGTGCTTGATGAATTAACGGAGCAGGCAGCAATAACAAGGCTACAAGGCAATAAAGTACAAACTTTTAGTAGATTCATAGCAATGCCTGAGTTCGAGTTATTTTAATATTTTTATCATACGCCAAATTAAAATGGCTGAGCAATTTATGTGCGTGTAAAAAAGCGAGTATTCAACTCGCTTTTTTGTTACTCAAGCTTATTAAGCTGTTTGTAATGCTTTTAAATCTTCTAAAACCTGTTCAGCATGGCCGGCCGCTTTTACCTTACGGTAACTTTTAACTAAGGTTTTATTATGGAAAATAAAAGTAGAGCGTTCGATCCCCATTACTTTTTTCCCATACATATTCTTTTCTTTAATCACATCAAAGTGTTTGCAAAGTACTTCTTCTTTGTCACTAATTAAATCGATCGTTAGCGCCTGCTTTTCTGTAAAGTTTTGGTGGGCTTTCACTGAGTCGCGCGAAACACCGTAAATACGAGCACCTAAAGCATCAAACTGATCTTTTAAACAAGAAAAACCGACAGCTTGTGTAGTACAGCCTGGCGTTGAGTCTTTAGGGTAGAAGTAAATAATCAGCCATTCATTATCGACTTCAGCCAAATTAACTTCGCCGTGTGTGGTTGGGAAAACCTGATTTGGCAGTTGAATATTCTCAGACATTTCTTATCCTTTAAAAGTTAAATTTGATCTAATTCAAGTGGTAAAAAAGCATATTCTTCATGATAAACAATATCGAGCTTTCTTACAGGAATAGCTTTGTTAAAAATTGGACCATCAATCACAGTGGTATGAAATTCACCGCCTTCTCCACATGGATCAATTCCACGGTTTTCAAGTTCCTGTATATATTCTAACGATAACACTTGACCTAAATCTTCCACCTTCATTCCGAGTTTAAGGTTTACAGTCACAACTACACTCTGAAATCCAAGTTGAATAAATTCTTCAACAACTTCACGATGGGGGCGTAGCCAGAGCGGCATTCCTAATGTAAGGCCCACTGTTTGAGTAACGCGATCATGCCAACAACCATGTTCCGGCATATCTAAATCACCTGTAACCAGTACCTCAGCACCTTTTTGTTTGGCTTCATTTAATAAGTTGATGAATTTATTTTCATAGTCATTCCAGCTAGAAGATGCCATAAATACAGGTAAGCCAATTGCTTGTGCTTGCGCCCGAATAATATCAAGTGGCATTGCATGTGAACGGGAGCGTTGTCCTTGCTCTTCTAGCATAACGATTAAACCAATTACGTTACCAGTTTGCATGGCATGATAAAGTGCAAGAGAGCTATCTTTACCTCCACTAAAGGAGACAATTGACGGTCTGTTATGTGCGTTAGTTTTCCATTGTTCTTGCATGACTTATTTCGAATGAAGAGATCGGTGTCATTTTAACAGAGCTATAAAAAAGCCTGCATAAATGCAGGCTTAATTTGGAGCAACAAAAGCTTATTTTTTAGGAGCTTGTTGTTGAGCTGCTTTCATTGCTTCTTCAGTTAATTTCTCAAGCTTAGTTGTTAACTGAGGACCGAAACATGCTTTAAGGTCACGGTTTTGCTGTTGTACAAAAGCTAAAGAGCTTGGGCTTTTCTTCGCATTGATTGCGCTTTGAATTTCCCATTTTTGTGCTTCAGTCACTTTACCTTGCGCTTCAACTTGGCAGCTACAGAATTTGCTTACTTCAGCTGAACTTAATTTACCGCCTTTTGCAGTTTGGTCTTTACAAACGTTGATTAATGCACCTTTAACGTTAGTGCTTTTATATGCTGCTTGAACTGGGTTTTCAGCTGCTTGAGCTGAACCAGCCATAAGTGCAGCTGCTGAGAATAAAGATGAAAGAATAAGATTTGATTTTAACAACTTCATAAATTTTACCTACTTATTGCGGTATATAGCGTGTTGGATCGGTAACACCAGCATCGATAAAGCCTTCTTTACGCAAACGGCAACTGTCACATTTACCACACGCACGTCCTTGAGCATCTGCTTGGTAGCAAGATACCGTTTGACTATAGTCTACGCCATGTTCAATCCCTAAACGTATAATATTCGCTTTGGATAAATGTAACAGGGGTGTTTCAAATTTAAGAGGTTTTCCTTCTACGCCAGCTTTAGTTGCTAAACGAGCCATATTGGCAAAAGCATCAATAAATTCTGGGCGACAGTCAGGATATCCTGAATAATCAACAGCATTGATGCCGATAACAATCGCTTCAGCATTGAAAACTTCTGCTGCTGCTAAGGCATAAGAGAGGAAAATTGTGTTACGTGCTGGTACATAAGTTACAGGAATACCTTCTTGTAATTGTTCTGGTACAGCAATGTTATGATCTGTAAGTGCAGACCCGCCTAAATTGGCTAAATCGATATTAATTACACGATGTTCAACACCTGCACGCTGAGCTAATGCTTTTGCAGCATCAAGTTCAGTGGTTGAGCGTTGACCATACATAAAACTAATAGCAATACATTCATAGCGCGCTTGTGCCCAAGCTAGGCAAGTGGTTGAGTCTAAGCCGCCTGAAAGTAAAACAATGGCACGAGGGCGCATATTTTTCTCCATATTCGGAATGATTTATTTTATTGAACGATTATCGACCTGATTCATCGTTCCAGAGCAGTTTATGTAACTGAAGCTGGAAACGTACAGGCAGTTTGTCGTCCAGTATCCACTGTGCCAGATCACGTGCTAAACGTGGCAGGCCAACAGCACCTTTTTCAACTGCAAAAGCAGGGGAGAACCAGACAGTACTGACTTTGGTTTGCAGTTGATATTGTTCAACTTGTTGTTTTGACCATTCATAGTCTTCACGATTACAAATCACAAATTTGATTTGGTCACGCGGTGTTAAATGGTCAAGATTACTGATGAGATTACGGTGTTCTTCACCAGAAGTTGGGGTCTTTAAGTCGAGGACTTTTGAAACACGCGGATCCACTCTTGATACATCAAGAGCACCACTGGTTTCTAGGGAAACGTCAAAACCGGCGTCACACAAACGTTGTAATAAAATTAAGCAATTGGGTTGTGCAAGTGGTTCACCGCCTGTTACACAAATATAAGGCGTTTGATATTTTTCAGCCGTTTCAATAATGTGCTCAAGTGATAGGCGTTCGCCACCTTCAAAAGAATAGGTGGTGTCGCAATAACTACAACGTAAAGGGCAACCTGTGAGACGAATAAATACAGTCGGTAGGCCAGAGGCATTTGCTTCACCCTGCAAGGAGTAAAAAATCTCGGTAATGCGTAGACCGGACGCAGGGTCAGAGACAGGAATTGCAGAGGAACGTAAGGAAGCCATTCTAGAAATACCACACTATATAAAAAATAAAATCTCTACGATCAGTGTTGATCGTAGAGATGTTTGATCAAACTGAAATTAGTCAGCGCGTAACAAATCGTTCAAACTTGTTTTTGCACGTGTTTGTGCATCAACTTTTTTCACGATAATTGCAGCGTATAAGCTGTATTTACCATCAGCTGACGGTAAGTTACCTGGTACAACAACTGAGCCAGCAGGAACACGGCCATAATGGATTTCACCAGTCTCACGATCATAAATACGTGTAGATTGACCGATATAAACACCCATAGAAATAACAGAGCCTTCTTCGACAATAACACCTTCAACGATTTCAGAACGTGCGCCGATAAAACAGTTGTCTTCAATAATGGTTGGGTTAGCTTGTAATGGTTCTAAAACACCACCGATACCAACACCACCTGATAAGTGAACGTTTTTACCGATTTGAGCACATGAACCTACAGTTGCCCATGTATCAACCATTGTACCTTCATCTACGTAAGCACCAATGTTGACATAAGATGGCATTAACACCACATTTTTAGCTTGGAAACTACCACGACGAGCAACAGCAGGAGGAACAACACGAACACCCGCAGCTTTAAATTGCTCTTCAGTCCAACCAGAGAATTTAGTTTCAACTTTGTCGTAGAAACGAAGATCACATGACTCGATTGGTTTATTGTCATTAAGTTTAAATGATAATAAAACAGCTTTTTTTAACCATTGATGAACAACCCATTCACCATTGATTTTTTCTGCAACTCGAAGTGTACCGTTATCTAAACCAGCAATTGCTTCTTCAACAGCTTGGCGAATTTCGCTTGGGCAATCTGCTGCAGTGAAATTTGCGCGGTCTTCAAATGCTTGCTCAATGATCGTAGAAAGCTGAGACATGATCTTCCTTCCATAAAAAATTTTAAAGATTTTACACTAATTTGTGACAAGAATCTTTGAAAAAACGTGTTACGTTTAATTGAGGTATAAATGAGTTAAATCAAAATAAGCTTATTAGATAATCAAGTGTTTTTTACACAAAAATGATTTGAAAATAAAAATTTAACTCAATTTGTATCAAAAAATAACAGAAATCTAGCAGTTTTTGTATAAAAAAGAATCTATGCTCTTGAATATAATTTTTGTCACAAGCTGAATAAATTAAAAACAGAGCCTTTTCTTAAGGAGAAAACGATGAAAGTATTACGTGTTTTAGTGACAACTACAGCTTTACTTGCTGCTGGTGCTGCAATGGCGGATGAAGCTGTTGTTCATGACAGCTATGCATTCGATAAAAACCAATTAATTCCAGTAGGCGCTCGTGCTGAAGTAGGTACTACAGGTTACGGTGGTGCTTTGTTATGGCAAGCAAACCCATATGTAGGTTTAGCATTGGGTTATAACGGCGGTGACATTTCTTGGTCTGATGATTTATCAATCAATGGTACCAAGTATGATATGGATATGGACAATAAATTAGCATATCTGAATGCTGAAATTCGCCCTTGGGGTGCTAGCACGAATCCATGGGCTCAAGGTTTATATGTAGCTGCAGGTGCAGCTTATGTTGATAACCAATATGATTTAACAAAAAATGTAGGTACAAACGCTTCCGTTGAAATTGATGGAAACCGTTTTAATGGTGGTGCTAACGGAGTGAGCATTGCCGGTAATTTAAAATATGATAATGATATTGCTCCATATATTGGTTTTGGTTTTGCTCCAAAATTCAGTAAAAATTGGGGTGTATTTGGTGAGGTAGGTGCTTATTATAGTGGTAATCCTAAAGTAAGTTTAGCTTCAAATAATGATGCATTGATTGGTAGTGATGGGCGTACTCTAGGGCAAACCTTAGATGATCAAGAACGTAAAATTGCTAACGATGATAAATACAAATGGTTGCCAGTTGGTAAAGTTGGTGTAAACTTCTACTGGTAATAAATAGTAAAAAAACGAGCTTCGGCTCGTTTTTTTATATCTAAAAATAAAAGAGCTACCTAAGTAGCTCTTTTATTTTGTTCTTAAACTTTACTCATCTGGATAGGCAATTTTTTTCAATGCTTTAATGTCAGCATCAGGTGAGCATAAAGAAATAAACTCATAACCATAACCACGTAATAAATGGCCTTTGCGAACAGCAATCCATGTGGTGTTGACACCAAAGATATCAGTTTTAATTTGTTTTAAACGATAGTCACGCTCTGCATCGTAAGCGACATCATTGACAATTCCGACGCCCATGCCGAGTTCAACGTAAGTCTTGATAACATCGGCATCAAGCGCAGACATTACAATATCGGCATCAATTTGTGCATCTTCAAATGCTTTATCAATCTTTGAACGACCTGTAAAACCGCCGTGATAAGTAATCAGTGGGTATTCAGATAAAGCATCAAGATCAATTTTATCGAGCTGTGTAAGTGGGTGATCTTGAGGAGTAATAATGCTGTGCTGCCATTGATAGTACGGAATGCTTGCTAAATTTTCTTCAGTTGTTAAAGACTCTGTCGCGATACCAATATCAGCTTCACCTTGTAAAAGCATTTCTGCAATTTCGACAGGGCTTGCTTGTTGCAAAATCAAATGAACTTTTGGAAATAGTTTCTTAAATTGATTGACGATTGGTGGTAATACATAACGTGCTTGAGTATGTGTTGTTGCAATCGTTAAAGTACCTTCGTCCACTTTATTAAAGTCATCGGCAAGACGTTTAATATTTTCAGCATCTACAAGCATGCGTTCTACAATGCTAAGGAGTGATTGACCGGGTTCAGTTAAACCCAGCAGACGTTTACCTTTACGGACGAAAAGTTGTACGCCTAATTCATCTTCTAAATCTTTAATATGTTTACTTACACCTGATTGAGAGGTGTATAACGCGGCAGATGCTTCCGTTAAATTAAAGTTTTGGCGTACTGTTTCTCGGATAATTCTTAATTGTTGAAAGTTCATTTACACTTTTCCTCAAAAGAGGTGAGGAACGGCTTTAAATACCGCGAGATGGCTCCTCACCAAATAATTCCTTAAGCAACTTGATCTGCAAATAGGTGAAGTTGAGATGCACTTACCCAAACAGTTTGATTTGGTTTAAATGCATGTTGTTTTGCAGCTTCACTGCTCAGAGCAATCTCAATTAAACGTCCATTACGATCTTGTAATTCCGCCACTACTTTTCCAGCAATCCAGACTTCACGTACAAAAGTTGCTTCAATTGTATTTGCCTGTGGTTGCGCATGAATATGTAACTCATCCGGACGGGCAAAAGCAATTACTTTTCCTTGCGGTGCCTGAACTGTGGTCGGTAATTCGATACGATCATTGCCAATACGGATAATACCGCTTGCATGTTCACCTTCAAAACGATTTGCTTGACCCAAGAAATCAAATACAAATGGTGTTGCAGGTTTTTCGTAAACTTCGCGCGGAGAACCAATTTGTTCGACGTTACCTTTATTCATCACAATAATTTGATCGGCTACTTCAAGTGCCTCTTCTTGGTCATGGGTTACGAAAATTGAAGTGATATGCAGCTCATCATGCAAGTTACGTAACCAGCGGCGTAATTCTTTACGAACCTTAGCATCTAGTGCACCAAATGGTTCATCAAGCAATAACACACGAGGTTCTACGGCAAGTGCACGAGCTAAGGCAATACGTTGGCGTTGACCACCAGAAAGCTGGGCTGGGTAACGGTCTGCTAAAAAGCCCAATTGAACCAAATCAAGCAGACGAGTCACACGTTTTTTAATTTCGGCTTCCGATGGGCGTGTGGCACGAGGACGGACACGTAAACCAAAAGCAATATTGTCAAATACGGTCATATGACGGAATAAAGCATAGTGCTGAAAAACAAAACCGACCTGACGTTCACGGACATGTACATTGGTTGCATCTTCGCCTTCTAGTAAGACTTGACCACCATCTGCTGATTCTAAACCCGCAATAATACGAAGTAGCGTCGTTTTACCGCAGCCAGATGGGCCGAGTAAGGCAACCAGTTCACCCTCTGGGAAATCGAGTGAAATATTTTTAAGCGCATGGAATGCACCAAAGTGTTTTTCAATATTTTTAACTTGAATACTCATGATTTCATTCCTTACGAATCAGTTGAATGCGGTTCTGGTTTGTCTTGATGTAGTTCTAACCAGGTTTTTAAAATCAGTGTTAATAGTGCCAAGAAAGCAAGTAGTGAGGACACCGCAAAAGCTGCACTAAAGGTGTACTCGTTATATAAAATTTCGACATGAAGAGGTAGGGTATTGGTCTCACCACGGATGTGGCCGGAAACTACTGATACTGCTCCAAACTCACCCATTGCACGGGCATTACACAAAATCACGCCGTAAATCAGACCCCATTTAATGTTAGGGAGTGTGACTTTCCAAAAGGTTTGCCAACCTGATGCACCGAGTACAATCGCTGCTTCCTCTTCTTCAGTTCCTTGCGCTTCCATAAGTGGAATTAACTCACGCGCCACAAATGGAACTGTAATAAAGATGGTCGCTAAAACAATGGCAGGTACGGCATATAGAATCTTGATGTCATGTTCCATGAGCCAGCCGCCTAACCAGCCTTGAGCACCGAAAATCAGTACAATCATTAAACCTGCAATAACAGGTGAGACCGAAAAAGGCATATCAATAATGGTGGTTAAAATTGCTTTACCTTTAAACTGAAATTTGGAAACAGCCCATGCAGCGGCAACACCAAATATCACATTAATCGGAACGGCAATTGCTGCGGTCAATAGTGTTAATTTCACTGCTGATAACGTATCTGGATCAATTAAAGCTTGAACATAGACTTCAAGGCCTTGTTTAAATGCTTCAACAAAAACCAGAATAAGTGGCAACATGAGGCAGCTAAGGAAAAAAATCAGTGCAATTGTAATGAGCGTATAACGTACCCAAGTTGGTTCACGTGTCGCGTCACGAGATTGCAATTTCAAGGCAAGTGCATTGCTGTCGGTATGTAGGTTCATGTGACATTTCTCCCTGTACGACGGTTTGCCCATGCTTGAAGTAAGTTAATGACAAATAAAATAATGAAAGAGAGAACCAACATCACTGCTGCAATAGTCGTTGCACCTGCATAGTCATATTCTTCGAGGCGAGAAATGATCATAAGCGGAGCAATTTCAGTTTTAAACGGCTGGTTACCTGCAATGAAAATTACAGAACCATATTCACCTACACCGCGAGCAAACGCTAAAGCAAAGCCTGTAAATAGGGCAGGGAGTAATATTGGTAAAATAATTTTGGTAATGGTCTGCCAACGATTTGCACCGAGTGCGGAAGCCGCCTCTTCAAGTTCAGTTTCAATATCGCTTAATACTGGTTGAACGGTTCGAACAATAAAAGGAATGCCGATAAACACTAAAGCTAGCGTAATCCCGATGGGGGTATATGCAACCTGAATACCAAGGGGTTCTAAATATTGACCGATCCAGCCTGTAGGGGCATAGAGTGAGGTCAACGCAATACCTGCAACTGCTGTTGGAAGTGCAAAAGGTAAGTCCACTAAGGCATCAACCAGACGCTTTCCGGGAAAGTTATAACGGACAAGGCACCAAGCTAAAAGTAGTCCGAAAACAACATTAATAAACGCCGCAATTAAGGCTGAACTAAAGCTGAGTTGAAGCGATTTTAAAATACGCTCAGAGGTTAAAATTTCCCATAGTCCGTCCCATCCGATTCCAAATGATTTGATAAAGACTGCGGCTAATGGAATAAGCACAATAAAAGAAACGTAAGCGAGGGTGAAGCCCAATGATAGACCAAACCCAGGCAGCACTCGGGATCGCTGCGACATGATATTTCCTCAAAGAGAAAAGCCTGCTGAAACCAGTAAGCGAATAAATAAAGATAAACGGCGCGGTATAAAGCTAGGTATTAAGCAAATTTCAAAGAGAAATGTGTCTTTACCGGATCAATAGATGAGTGGCTACACATCGAGTCTTCAGGAAGTAGATGATTCAGTAAATCAGGAAACGGACCAAAGCCTGAAGCAACATTAATATGACCGACTTGTCCAAGGTTAATCGGGGTTAATTGCCAAGATTTCGCAAGCTGTAAAGCATCAAAAAAGTCTAACCATGGATCATTTTCACTAATGAGTAGCGTTGCAGGCACATTAATTTTTAGCTGATGAAAATAATCTTTGTAGTCAGTCAAACTATGACGGGCAAATCCCGCTTCGCCAAAACGTGCCGGATTTGCAGGAGCAACCAAAATCAGTTTTTTAACTTGAAGTTGTAACTCTGGATGCTCTGCTAAGGCAGCAACACTAGTTAGGCAGCCGAAACTATGCGCAACAATTTGGACTGGTGTTTGTACTGCTTGAACTGTGTTAACGAATTGCTCAATCCATTCGCTTAATACGGGTCTATCCCAGTTCTTTTGCTCAACGCGAGAACTAGACATGAGTTGACGCTGCAACCAAGATTGCCAATGTTGATGTTCACTTCCACCTACACCCGGAACAATTACAGTGTGTGTCATGTCTGTTCTCCTTATCGTTAGAACAAAGAATTACTTCTCTGCACTATTGATTTTCACGATTTGATCGAAAACACCACCATTATCAAAGTGTTGCTTTTGTACTTTTGTCCAACCGCCAAACTCTTTATCAATGGTGACAAGTTTCAATGGCTTAAATACATTGCTGTATTTTTTGAGTACAGCTGCATTACGAGGACGGTAGAAATTACGTGCTGCAATTTCTTGACCAGCAGGTGAGTACAAATAGTTGAGGTAACCTTTTGCAATAGTTAAGTTGCCTTTTTTCGCTGCATTTTTTTCAACAATTGCAACTGGCGGCTCAGCCAAAATAGATAAAGATGGCGTCACAATCTCAAACTTGCCTGGTTGTTCACGGATAGCTAAATGTGCTTCATTTTCCCAAGCCAGTAATACGTCACCAATTCCGCGTTCAGCAAATGTAGTGGTTGCACCACGGGCGCCTGAATCTAAAACTTTGGTGTGTTTATAAATTTGGCGAACAAATTCTTGTGCTTTTGCATCGTTACCACCTGCTTGATGTTTTGCCCAAGCCCAAGCTGCAAGATAGTTCCAACGTGCACCACCAGAAGTTTTCGGGTTTGGCGTAATAATTTCCACGCCTGGCTTGATTAAGTCACCCCAATCTTTAATTTGTTTAGGGTTACCCTTACGAACTAAAAACACGATAGTTGATGTGTACGGAGTAGAGTTTTGCGGTAACTTTTTCTGCCAGTCTGTTGGAAGCAATTTTGCTTTTTCAGCAATTTCATCAATATCAGCAGCAAGTGCTAATGTCACAACATCTGCATTTAAGCCGTCGATTACAGCGCGGGCCTGTTTACCAGAACCACCGTGTGACTGTTTAAACTCAATATCTTGACCGGTACGCTGTTTCCAGTAAGTACCGAACTGTTTGTTGAAATCTGTATATAACTCGCGAGTTGGATCGTAAGAAACGTTTAAGAATTCTTGAGCTGCAAACGATGAAACAGAAAGTAATGCAGCAATAACCCCGACTTTTAACTGAGAAAAACGCATGAGATAACCCCTCAAAAAATACGAAATGTTCAAAACATGAACGCAGAATAGCGCTAGTCTTTATTCTAAAAAAATAATAAAAAACGAATTTAATATGAAAAATATAGAAATAATAAAAATGGATAAGTTATTCTTAAATCTTGATATATAACAAGTTTCAAAAGTTTCTCTTAAATCGGTATAATTTTTTAAAATCAGTCATTTATTAATTAAATGAAAGGTGTTGTATTGTTGGGTGGTTTTAAATAAAGGACGGATTAAGCATGTGGTGTTTTAAAAATGGACAACCTGTAGAGACCATTCCTTTATTGGACCGGGCATTTCATTATGGGGATGGCTGCTTTACCACAATTCGTGTTTTTCAAAATAAGATTGAGCTTAAAGCACGGCACTGGGAACGTCTAAAACTTGCTTGCCAAAAATTATCTTTGGTTGCAGATTTTGAGTTAATCGAACAAAGTTTGCAGCATCTACAAAATCAGAATCTCGTGCTCAACGGGACTTTAAAAATTGTGATTAGCCGTGGTGAAGGTGATCGTGGCTATAGTTTGCCAAAGCATGCGGCAGATATTTATATCTGGTTTTATCCAAAAGCATTGGAGCAGTTCCAACCAGATTTTATTGAGTGTGGAGTTTTAAATCAGGCTTTAGGTTTAACCATGCCGAGTTTAGTTGGGCTTAAATCCTTAAACCGTCTTGAGCAGGTATTGCTAAAAAAAGAAGCAGATCAACAAGGCTGGGTTGAAGCTTTAGTAACTGATGTACAAGGTTATATTGTTGAAGGGGTAAGCAGTAATTGTTTTATTCGTTTAAATGATAGATGGATTACTCCGGAACTTCGCTATAATGGCGTCCACGGTGTGATGCGTGCAGAAATTTTGGCGCGTATGCAGCACTACGGAATTGCCTGTGAAGTCAGAATAATTGAGCTAGATGAAGTACCACAAATACAGAGTCTATTCTTTTGTAATGCTTTACATCCAATGCGAGTAGTTACTCAAATCAGTGAACAAATTCTAGAGTCACAGGCGTGCCTAAATTTATTTCATACTCTTAACTTGAATCAGATTCATTAATATGCCGAAGCCACCTGTGAATGCGAAAGCAAAAAATGCTAAAAAAAAGGGCAAGAAAACAGCATCTAATTTTCCAAAAAAGTTAGTGCTGATTGGCTGTTTTATCGTTTTAATTTCTATTTTTGCTATTTTATGGTCAAGTTTATTTAAAGCTTATCCTATTGAAGGGAAAAAGCAGATGCTATCGATCACATCAGGTGAGACCTATTCTGGTTTTATTGATCGCTTAGCCAAAGAAAATAAAATCCATTTCCCAATTGTACTTAAGCTTTATCAAAAGTTTATGATTCATGACAGTATGAAAGCTGGTGTATATGAGATAGAGCAGGGAATGAGCGTAAGACAAGTATTAGAGATGTTATCTGATGCTGATAATGCCCAGATGAACCGTGTTCTAGTGATTGAAGGAACAACTTTTAAGCAGCTGATTACAGCACTAAAAAACGATAAAAATGTAAAAAATACGATATTGGATTTACCAGATGACCAGCTTATGAAGGCTTTAGGTATTCCTTATCATCATCCTGAAGGTCTGTTTGCACCCAACACTTATTTCTTTGCTAAAGGTGAGACCGATAAGAAAATCCTGACTGATTTATACCATCGTCAAATGAAAGCCTTAGATGCGGCTTGGGCAAAGCGGGCACCGAATTTACCTTATAAAGATAAGTATGAAGCTTTAATCATGGCTTCTATTGTTGAAAAAGAAACGAGCCTCGATAGCGAACTTACACAAGTTTCAGGGGTTTTCGTGCGCCGTTTAAAACTCGGTATGCGTTTACAGACTGATCCAACCGTAATTTATGGTATGGGTGCAAACTATAAGGGTAATATTACCCGCGAAGACTTACGTACACCAACACCATATAATACCTATACAATTAATGGGTTACCGCCAACTCCAATTGCGCTGCCAAGCCAAAAAGCCATTGAGGCTGCGTTACATCCAGATGATTCAAATAACATCTATTTTGTAGCGACTGGTAATGGTGGACATAAATTTACGGCAGACTTGCAAGCACATAACCAAGCAGTGCAAGAGTATTTATCCGTGTTGAGATCGAAGAAATAAGGAAAAGAGATGTTTATTAGCTTTGAAGGCACGGAAGGGGTAGGAAAAACTACACTCATTCGAAAAATTCATCAGCATTTTGAAGAACAAGGTAAACAAGTTGTTTTAACTCGAGAGCCGGGTGGAACACCACTCGCAGAACAAATCCGTTCGATGCTTTTGGCAGTGAATCATGATGAAAATATGAGTCATGATACTGAGTTGCTCTTAATTTATGCGGCACGAGCTCAACACTTACAACAAGTTATTTTGCCAGCATTAGAGTCTAATAAAATTGTATTAAGTGATCGTTTTACCGATGCGAGTTTTGCTTATCAATGTTCCGGTCGTGGTTTAAGCCAAGACAAATTACAGCTTTTAAACCAGAACTTCGTTTCACGCATGCCAGAAGTGACTTTCTGGTTAGATGCACCAATTGAACTTGGTATGAACCGTGCACGTGAACGCGGAGCTTTAGACCGTTTTGAACAGGAAAAGTTAAGCTTCTTTACTAAGGTTCGTGAAGGATATGAAACTTTATGGAAAGCTGAGCCTGAGCGTATTAAACGTTTAGATGCTACACAAAGCCCTGATCAGGTGTTCGAGCAAGCTCTACAATATTTAGCATAAGCCATGGGATTACCCACTCTCATATTTTTTTGGGAGTGGTGAAAAATGACAAGAAATCTGGTTTTAAACGTCATAGAAAATATTGGGCAGTATCTTATGCTATTTTAATTACTGTTTAAAATTGAAGAATAACAAGGATGAAAAGCTCAAAAGAAGAAATTGTGGCATTTCTTGAAAAGGAATTCCCACAAAGTTTGGAACATTGCACGATTGAATCAGTCACTTCTAAAGCTGCCGTTGTTTATTATCATGTTGACCAAAGACATCAACGTCCGGGCGGTACTATATCTGGCCCGACTATGATGACTTTGGCAGACTTTGCTTTATATATTGCAATACTCGGTGAAATTGGAATTATTGGTTTAGCTGTAACCACCAATTTTAATATTAATTTCCTGAGAAAACCCGCAGGTGATCAAGACTTACGCAGTGAATGTAAGCTCATGAAAGTAGGAAAGAGCTTAGTCGTAGGTGAGGTCTGGATTTATTCAGTAGGGCAAGAGGAACCCGTGGCACATGTGACCGCGACTTACTCAATTCCTCCTAGACCATAAATCTTAAGTAATAAAAAAGCACGGCATGAACCGTGCTTTTTTATAAAAAACTATTTATACACTCGTATTCACCAAAGGTTGCTCTACTGCAAAGTTTGGAGGCGTCAGAACCGTTTTACGAATCTCACTCGAAGTTTCCGGATAATCAAGTGTGTAATGTAAGCCACGTGATTCTTTACGGTGCATAGCACAACGAACAATCATTTCGGAAACAAGTACAAGATTACGCAGTTCAATCAGGTTCTTGCTGACACGATAATCTTGATAATATTCAGTAATTTCGCGCTTTAGCATTTCAATACGGTGTAACGCACGTTCTAAACGTTTTGTGGTTCTTACAATACCAACGTAGTTCCACATGGTCGAACGTAACTCATCCCAGTTTTGTAAAATCACGACATCTTCATCTGGATTGGTTACTTGAGAATCGTCCCAAGTGGGTACTTCCGGTAATTTGAAGTTTATATCAAACTTACTTTCGATATCTTTTGCTGCACTCATGCCATAAACGAAGCATTCAAGTAATGAGTTGCTCGCCATACGGTTTGCACCATGCAAACCCGTATAAGAGGTTTCACCAATTGCATATAGACCTTCAATATCAGTCTGGCTATTTGAGTCAACCACAACACCACCACAAGTATAGTGTGCAGCTGGCACCACCGGAATCATGTCTTTAGTGATGTCGATACCTAACTCAAGCAATCGTGCATAAAGTGTAGGGAAGTGCTCTTTAATAAACTCAGGTGATTTGTGTGTAATGTCTAACCACACATGGCGAATACCGAGACGCTTGATTTCATGGTCAATGGTACGTGCCACGATATCGCGAGGAGCCAACTCTGCACGATCGTCAAAACGTAGCATAAAACGTTCGCCATCTGGTAAACGTAAGTAAGCACCTTCACCACGCATGGCTTCAGTAATTAAGAAAGAACGTGCTTGTGGGTGGTAAAGGCAGGTTGGATGGAACTGGTTAAATTCCATATTGGCAACACGGCAACCTGCACGGTATGCCATCGCAATACCGTCACCAGTAGCAATATCCGGATTAGATGTATAAAGGTAAGCTTTCATTGCGCCGCCGCAAGCAAGTGCGGTAAATGGGGCAAGGAAGGTATGAACTTTTTCAGTACTTTCATCTAGTGCATACAAACCAATAGCACGATTTGCCTGCTCTGTATGACCTAACTTATGCGACGTGATTAAATCAATCGCAATATAGTTTTCAAAAATAGTGATGTTTTTACGTTCTTTGGCGCGTTCAACCAAAGTGGTTGAAATAGCTTTGCCAGTTGCATCAGCAGAATGAATAATACGGCGCTGCGAATGGCCACCTTCACGAGTCAAATGAAGCTGTTCATCTTCATCTAAGGTAAACTGCACACCTTGCTTTAAAAGGAAATCAACAGAAGGACGGCCGCCTTCTACAGTATGCTGGACTGCATCCATTTCACATAAATGAGCACCTGCAATCATAGTGTCATTAATGTGTTGTTGAATAGAGTCAGTTTCATCAAGTACTGCAGCAACACCACCTTGTGCATAGAAGGTACTTGCTTCAGTTAAAGCAGCTTTAGCTAAAACTGCAATATTAAAATGACTTGGTAACGATAAAGCCAGACTTAAACCAGCACCGCCACTGCCCACAATAATCACATCAAAGTGGTGAATTGTCTGTTGATTAGGCATGTCCATTCGCATCAATTTAAAACGTCCGCTAATGACACCCCTTTTTACCTAAAAAGGCAAGAGCTTAAGCGCTCTAAGTCACAGAAAAATTGCAATTAGCTTTAAAAATTGCAATGTGTAAAATAAACGTGATGAGGATGCCTTACAAATAAACATATTGTTACGCACAATTCCAAGGCATTGTGATACAAAAGTTTTATTCTTATTCTCGTAGACCAATTGTGGGTGAGCACCGAATGAAATCTCGCTATTTACAACAAGGAATGTATGCAGCGGTATTTACAGTTGCTGCTGTTCAAGCAAATGCTGCTGTTGATTTTTCAAACCTCGTTGAACAAGTTAGTCCGGCTGTGGTGAGTGTAAACGTTGTAAAAAAAATGACTCAGGATGAACTGTTACAACAGCAAGTTCC
Organism: Acinetobacter sp. FDAARGOS_494; assembly: GCF_003812225.1. NCBI lineage: Bacteria > Pseudomonadati > Pseudomonadota > Gammaproteobacteria > Moraxellales > Moraxellaceae > Acinetobacter > Acinetobacter sp. FDAARGOS_494. The sequence goes on along the minus strand of NZ_CP033866.1, from coordinate 702,746 downwards.
TGAAATTTTAAAACGTTTCTTTGGTAATCAGGTCATCATTCCACAGCAACAAGGTCCTCAAGAGAAAACCGCATATGGTAGTGCGTTCTTTATTAGTAAAGATGGTTATTTACTTACGAACCACCATGTAATTGAAAATGCTTCCCGCATCAGTATTACTTTAAATGACCGTCGTGAAATTGATGCAACGGTGGTCGGTAGTGATGAGCGGACAGACGTTGCATTATTAAAGGTAAACGGAACTAACTATCCTGCTTTACGAGTAGGAAATGTTGACCGTTTACGTGTAGGAGAGCCGGTTTTAGCAATTGGTTCACCATTTGGTTTTGATTATTCAGCTTCGGCAGGTATTGTTAGCGCTAAATCACGTAACATGAGCGGTGAAACCTCTGTACCATTTATTCAAACCGATGTGGCGTTGAACCCTGGTAACTCAGGCGGTCCATTGTTTAACCAGAATGGTGAAGTTGTCGGGGTGAACTCACGTATCTTTAGTGGTACGGGTGGCTATATGGGCTTATCTTTCTCTATTCCAATTGATGTTGCGATGGATGTAGCTGAACAGCTTAAAACGAAAGGGAAAGTGACTCGTTCATACTTGGGTGTCATGATGCAAGATATTGACCGTAACCTTGCAGATGCCTATAAATTACCTAAACCGGAAGGTGCTCTGATTACTCAGGTTTCTCCAAATTCACCTGCTCAAAAAGCAGGGCTTAGAGCTGGCGATGTTATTCTAAAATTAAATGGTGCTTCTGTACTGCGTACTAGTGATTTGCTTTATGCATTAAATAAAGTACAACCAAACCAAACTGTTCAGTTTGAAGTTTTACGTGATGATAAAACCCGAAATATCTCGGCAACACTAGCAACTGCACCTGATGAAACACCAGCTACCGGTAATCAAGCCTCTGCTTCTAAAGGTCCAGTATTGGGAATGAGTATTCGTGATCTCGCTGTGCCAGAGAAAAATGCTTTAGGTATAAAAGGTGGTATTTATGTACAAGATGTCCGCCGTGGTGGATTAGCATCATTGTCAAATATCATTCCTGGCGATGTGATTATTCAGGTTAATAATACTCAGATTTTGAACAGTCAGGATTTTGCAAAAGTTGTTTCGAATTTGCCGAAAAATACAGTTGCGCGAGTTGGGATTATTCGTCAAGGACAACGAGCAATGCTTGGTTTACGTATTCAGTAAAATATTATAAAAATGAACCACCCTGAAAATGGGTGGTTTTTTATTATTTGTATTCGGCATAATGTTCGATCTAGCTAATTAAATTTTAGCTTTGAATTTAATGATTAAAGTGGGTGTTTTGTGAGCAGTATTTTCGATTTACATATTCAGGTTCAGCCACAGCATATTGATGCTTTAGGGCATGTTAACAATGTAATGTATGTCCAGTGGATGCAAGACGTCGCTGCTGCTCATGTGGAAACATTAGGGGTAGGAGTAACCAAATATCTAGAGCTAAAACATGCAATGGTTGCGGTTGAACACCATGTGCAATACCGTAAAGCTGCGTTTGAAGGGGAAGAAATTGTGCTGCGGACATGGCTAGATGATATTAATGCTCTATATTCATTTCGTCAGTATGCTTTTTTCCGTCCTTCTGATCAGGCAATTTTGTTCGTTGGAAATACCAAATGGGCATGTATTGAAATTGCTTCAGGTCGACCTAAACGTATGTCGCCGACTTTTACACAGGCTTATAAACCTCTTGATTCAAGTATAAATCCTTTAGATTTTACTGTTTCATATGCCCGATAATCAGAAGCATTACTTGTACTTTGAATTATCATTTTTTAAAACATAAGTACAAAGCTCATGAATTTTGGATACTTTAAAATATCCATCTGCTATAATCTCTCGCAATTTGTTAAACCGCTTTGGCTATGTATTAAAACAAGCTACATAGCACTTTATATTTTCTCAAGGTAGCCCATGGCGCAAGCTAAAAAATCCGTTGATATCAAAAATATCCGAAATTTCTCGATTATCGCTCATATTGATCATGGTAAGTCTACTTTGGCTGACCGTTTTATTCAGATGTGTGGTGGCCTGCAAGATCGTGAGATGCAAGCTCAGGTCTTGGACTCAATGGAGCTCGAGCGTGAACGTGGGATTACCATTAAAGCTGCTTCGGTGACGTTGTACTATACTCATCCAAACGGGCAGGAATATCAGCTTAACTTTATTGATACTCCGGGACACGTTGATTTCTCTTATGAAGTATCTCGTTCATTAGCTGCTTGTGAAGGTGCGTTATTGGTTGTGGATGCTGCACAAGGGGTAGAAGCACAATCAGTTGCAAACTGTTATACCGCTATTGAGCAAGGTCTCGAAGTTCTTCCAATTTTAAATAAAATTGATTTGCCGCAAGCAGAGCCTGAGCGCGTTATTCATGAAATTGAAGAAATTATCGGTATTGAAGCAACCAATGCACCTACATGTTCTGCAAAAACAGGCTTAGGCGTTGAAGGTGTTTTAGAAACATTAGTTGATGTTATTCCTGCTCCAACAGGTGACCGTGAGGCTCCTTTACAAGCATTAATCATTGACTCATGGTTTGATAACTATTTAGGTGTTGTCTCTTTAGTTCGTATTAAAGATGGTCGTATCCGCAAGGGCGACAAAATGTTGGTTAAATCTACCGGTCAGACTCATATTGTTACATCGGTAGGTGTATTCAACCCTAAACATACTGAAACTGGCGTGCTTGAAGCTGGTGAAGTAGGCTTTGTTATCGCGGGTATTAAAGATATTTTTGGTGCGCCGGTAGGTGATACCATCACGCTTTCAACAACCCCTGAAGTAGCTTCACTTCCTGGTTTTAAAAAGGTTAAACCTCAGGTTTACGCAGGCCTTTTCCCAATTGATGCAAGCGATTTTGAACCATTCCGCGAAGCCTTACAAAAACTACAGATCAATGACTCGGCTTTATTCTTTGAACCTGAAAGTTCAGATGCGCTTGGTTTTGGTTTCCGTTGTGGTTTCTTGGGCATGTTGCACATGGAAATCGTACAAGAGCGTTTAGAGCGCGAGTATGACCTTGATTTGATCAGCTCAGCGCCAACGGTAGTGTATGAAGCTGTCACTAAAAAAGGCGATACGATCTATATCGATAGTCCATCTAAAATGCCGGATGGTTCTGTTGTTGAAGATTTGCGTGAGCCAATTGCAGAGTGTCATATTCTTGTACCGCAAGAGTACTTAGGTAACGTCATGACCCTATGTATTGAGCGCCGTGGTGTACAAAAAGACATGAAATTCTTAGGTAATCAAGTTTCAATTACTTTTGAAATTCCTATGGCTGAAGTGGTTATGGACTTCTTTGATAAGCTTAAATCATGTTCACGTGGTTTTGCTTCACTTGACTATAACTTTATTCGTTTTGAGAGTTCATCTTTAGTTAAGGTTGACGTGTTAATTAATGGTGAGAAGGTCGATGCGCTTGCAATGATTTGTCACCGTAATGATGCTCGTCATCGTGGTATTGCTTTAGTTGAGAAAATGAAAGATTTGATTCCACGTCAAATGTTCGATGTCGCAATTCAGGCTGCTATTGGTGCACAAATTATTGCTCGTTCGACCGTGAAGGCGATGCGTAAAAACGTTTTAGCAAAATGTTATGGCGGTGACGTGTCTCGTAAGAAGAAACTACTTGCGAAACAAAAAGAAGGTAAGAAACGTATGAAACAAGTGGGTAGTGTAGAAATCCCACAAGAAGCGTTCTTAGCTGTTTTGAAAGTAGAAAGATAAGAGAAAAGGCTGGGATGAACTTATATTCTCCCAGCCGCAAGGCAAGCAGCTAAGCTGCGAGTGAGGTCCTGTGGATTTTGATTTTAATTTAATTCTTGTTCCTGTTACGCTGATTTTATTTGCAGTGTGGTTGCTAGATAAGCTTGTTTTTAAACAGCGTGCAAATAAAGGGCGAGAGAACGAAAATTTTGTTATTACATGGGCCTATGACTTTTGGCCGGTTTTAGCTGTTGTGCTTGTACTTCGCTCATTTCTTTATGAACCATTTAATATTCCATCAGACTCTATGGTTCCGACCTTAGAGACTGGCGATTTTATTTTAGTTAATAAATTTGACTATGGTGTCCGTTTACCTATCGTCAATAAAAAAGTGATTGATATCGGTGAACCGAAACGTGGTGACGTCATTGTATTCCGTTATCCGCCACAACCTACTATTAGTTATATTAAACGTGTAATTGGCTTACCTGGTGACCATATTGTTTATGATCATGGACAATTGATTATTAATGGTCAAAAAATTCCTAAAGTACCAACACAGTTTAGTCGCGAAAAAGATGCTTTAGATACACCAACTTCTATTTATCATAAAGAAACAATTGGTGATCATACTTTTACGATGCGTGAGCTTGAAGGCGTAAATGTTGCGCGTCAGGCACCATTTATCAACTATGTTGATAATGGTAAATATGCAAACCAAGACGGTTTATATTGGGAAGTAACAGTTCCGAAAGGACATTACTTTGCAATGGGGGATAACCGTGATCAAAGTGCTGACAGTCGTTTCTGGGGCTTTGTACCTGAAGAAAATTTAACAGGCCGAGCTTTCTATGTCTGGATGCATAAAGAACCTGGTTTCCACCTGCCAAGCTTTAACCGAAATGGGAAAATAGATTAAAAACAACCATTAGGAAAACAAAAATGCGTAAGGCACAACAGGGTACTTCGTATTTAGCAATTTTATTTGGGGTGGTCATATTTGCAATTGCGGTGAAAGCCGTACTTGCAGTTTGGCCAGCATATTGGGATGATCGTGTGATTAATAATCAGATTACAGAGCTTATGCAACAAAGCTCGGCTGATATCACACCCCAAAAGTTTATGACACAGATGGACCAACGACTGGAAATGAACAACATTCGTGATCTGCATTTTAAAGAGATTGCTGAAGTGTTTAACCAGCCAAGTCTAACAGTCAAAAAGAAATATGAGGTAAGAAAGCCTTTCTTACTGAATATTGATTTAGTTTTAACATTTGAGAAGAGTTTTGACAAAACATCAGTTCAAGCTAAGTGATCCTCGCTTACTCAGTCGAATCGGTTATCAATTTAAGCAGCCTGAATTGCTACAGTTGGCTTTGACTCATCGTTCGGTGAGTCATAAGTATAACTACGAACGTCTGGAATTTTTGGGCGATTCACTGTTGGGGATGATTATCGCCAATTATTTATACCATGCGTACCCTCATGAAAATGAGGGGCGACTAACGCGTATGCGCGCGACTTTAGTACGTCAGGAAGCATTAGGTAAAATTGCAACCGATTTGCAACTTAGTCGGTGTTTAATATTAAGCACAGGTGAGTTGAAATCTGGTGGTCATCATCGTGAGTCAATATTGGCTGACACAGTGGAAGCCATTATTGGTGCAATTTATCTTGATAGTAGTGATCTGAACCTACTCAAAGATATTGTGTTAAAATGGTATACGCCTTATTTAGATCATATTGAGCCAACAGATCAACTCAAGGATCCAAAATCACGTTTACAAGAGTATCTACAAGCACGTAAAAAACCTCTCCCTGTTTACGAGGTTGTAGATATTCAGGGTGATGCGCCTCATCAGCACTTTAAAGTCGAATGTTTGGTAGATGGTTTATCAAAAATTCATGGTGAGGGGTCAAGTCGTCGTTTTGCCGAGCAGGCAGCAGCGGCGGAAATTTTAAAGTTATTGGAGCAATAACCTGCATGTCGATGCATTCTGATCAAATCAATCCAGATTCAAACGAAAACCAAGATCCAAACAATCTGATTGATCAATTTTTTAGTTCCAAAGGCGTTACAATTCCTTCGGATTTTAAGAGCGGATTTGTGGCGATTGTAGGACGTCCAAATGTGGGTAAATCTACCCTCATGAACCATTTATTGGGCCAAAAACTCTCTATTACTTCACGTAAACCTCAAACAACACGCCATAAAATTATCGGTATTGATTCGCGTGAAAAAATGCAAGCGGTTTATGTCGATACCCCAGGTATGCATAAGAAAGAAGTACGTGCAATCAATAAAATGATGAACCGTGCTGCGCATTCTGCGTTACGTGACGTGAATTTAGTCTTATTTGTTATTGATGCCCAGAAGTGGACTCAAAATGACGATTTAGTTCTTGAGAAACTCAAGAATGCTGATATGCCAGTTATTTTGGTGATTAATAAAGCTGATACTTTTGGAGATAAGAGAGAGATTCTCCCTTTAATTCAAGAACGTGCCAAACTTATGAATTTTGCGGAGATTGTTCCTGTTTCTGCACTCCGTGGAGCAAACTTAGAGCACTTAAGTGAAACGATTGAAAAATATCTTCCTTATCAGCCACCTTTATATTCAATCGATCAAATTACGGACCGTTCAGAGCGCTTCTTGGCAAGTGAAATCATCCGTGAAAAAATCATGCGTCAGTTGGGTGAAGAGCTACCTTATGATTTAACAGTACAAATTGAATCTTTCAAAACGGAAGAGGCAACTGTTAATGAAAAAACTGGTCGTTTAAAACCAGCATGTACCTATATTGATGCAACTATTTTTGTGGATCGTCCTGGTCAAAAAGCGATTGTAATTGGTGAAAAAGGTGCCAAGCTTAAAACAATTGGCATGGATGCACGTAAAGACATGGAAAAAATGTTCGAACAAAAGATCATGCTTACCTTATGGGTTAAGGTCAAAGGTGGTTGGTCTGATGATGAACGTGCTTTAAAAAGTTTAGGATATAGTGATATCTAAAAAGTAGGGAATACTGGTATGAAAGCAATTACATCAATATTGATTATCGTTGGATGTACATTGATGTTGCAAGGTTGTGTATATAAGCTTGTAACCGTACCAGTAGGTATTGCTTATAAAACGACTAAAGGTGTAGTGAAGGGTACAGCTGCTGTTGTAGGGGCTGTAATTCCTGATGGTGATGACGACGATAAAAAAGAAAAAGAATCTGAGGAATAGTTTCTTTTTATGATGCGCAATGAAGTCCTACATGGATATATGATTCACCATCGTAAATATCGTGAAAAAAGCCATATTGTGCATCTCTTCACTCAAGAATATGGGCGGGTTGATGGTATTTTAAGACAGACTCCGCCTCCTCAATATCAGCCAATCCGTTTGCAAGCCACAGGCAAAAGTGAACTCAAAAATTTTACAAAGCTGGAAATACTAAATCAGCCGGTTTTCTTTTTTGGCGATGCTTTTTTTGCAGGGTTCTATTTAAACGAAATTGTTCTTAGACTTTGCCCACTAGAAGAGGCAATGCCACAAACTTTTGAACAATACCAGTTAACGCTGCTTCAACTCCAGCAGCTATCTTCTCATGAAAATCCGGATTTATTTCTTAGACAGATCTTGAGGCAATTTGAGCATATCTTGCTTGCAGAGCTAGGCTATGCGATTGATTTTTCAATTGATAGCTCACAAAAAGAAATTTTGTCTCAACAGTTTTATCAGTTTCAAGTGAATGAAGGATTTGCCCCCGTTGTTCAGGCAAGTCGCTCATCGTTGTCAGGAAAAGCAATTTTATCCATGCTGAATTATGAGCAGGGACAGGATTTTTCTCACGAACAATTGCAATTATTAGGTAAACTATACCGTCAAATGATTACATCGCTTTTAGGTGACCGTCCCCTAAAAAGTCGACAATTGTGGATTCAAAATACTCAAACTCAATCGTAATTAGGATTTTTTTATGGCTGCATTGCTTGGTGTAAACATAGACCATGTTGCTACTTTAAGACAGGCGCGCGGTACTGCTTACCCAGACCCTGTAGAAGCTGCTCTTATTTGTGAACAAGCGGGTGCAGAGGGGATTACTTTGCATTTGCGTGAAGATCGCAGACATATTCAAGATGATGACGTACGTCGTATGCGTCCATTATTGAAAACACGTATGAATCTTGAAATGGCCGTAACTGATGAAATGGTTGAGTTTGCGAAAGAAATTCAACCGCAACATGTGTGTTTTGTACCAGAACGACGCCAAGAAGTTACAACAGAAGGCGGTTTAGATGTAGTAGGTAACTTTGAAAAAGTTAAAGCTGCAACTCAAGCCTTAGCTGCCATTGGTTGTGATGTTTCACTCTTTATTGATGCTGATTTTGCTCAAATTGATGCAGCAATTGCTTGTGGAGCACCAACTATTGAATTACATACCGGGGCTTATGCAGATGCCACAACAGATCAAGAACAACAAGAAGAACTTGCTCGCATTGTCAAAGGTGTGGAATACGCAGCTTCAAAAGGTTTGGTTGTAAATGCTGGTCACGGTTTGAATCTGAAAAATATTGCTCCAATTGCGGCAATTCCACAAATTCATGAGTTAAATATTGGTCACTCAATTATTGCGGAAAGTGTTTTTGTTGGACTAGCACAGGCGGTGAAAGACATGAAAACAGCGATTCAGGCAGCAGGATAAGTAGTAATGTCGAGTATCAATTACGATGAATTAATGCAGCCTGTATTAGCATTTTTAGGGTGCCAAACCCCAAAAGAATGGTTGGATGAGGCCGTTAATAATTTAGACATCTTGATGCAAGATCATGCTAACTGTGAGAAAAAGGCAGCGGGTACGGCCATGAACTTAATGTTCCGCTATAGTTTTTTCACGGACTTACAAGTTAAGCTTGCCCAGCTTGTACGTGAAGAAATGCTTCACTATGAACAAGTTCTAGAATTTATGACGAAACGTGGGCAAGAGTGGAAAGGTTTAAGTGCTGGACGCTATGCAGGTGGCTTACGAAAAGAAATCCGCACATATGAACCAGAAGCTCTAATTGATGTACTCGTGATTGGGGCTTTTGTAGAAGCACGTTCATGTGAACGTTTTTATGCGCTTGCTCCGCGTGTTGATGATGAGTTAGGACGTTATTACCGTTACTTGCTTAAGTCAGAATCTCGTCATTTTGAAGACTATTTAGCACTAGCGCTTGACGTCGCAAAAACTGCCAAAATGAAAGATCCTGAAGAAGATATTCAACAGCGTATTGAACATATCCGTGAAGTTGAAAAGAATCTGATTTTGACTCCAGATGATACTTTCCGTTTTCATAGTGGTATCCCTGCATAAGCTTGGATACCTCAAGTTAAAAAGTTTACCTTTCACGGTAAACTTTTTTATTAAGTAGCTCTAACTTCTAAATAGTTTGAGTCGATATTTAAGGTTAAGTAAGGACCATTTTTTAGTTTTTTAATGCATATCATTATTTAATAAATATATTTTTTACAGATTTAAATTTCTCTTAAAATTTTTAAAAAAACTTTTATTTTTTTAGGCTAATAATAAATATTGTGTAAATATAAAGGCTGATATGTTTATCATGAGTTCAACTGAAGCAGTTGATTATTTCTAAGGATATAAGAATGTTAGCATTAGTTACAGGCGCATCAGCAGGTTTTGGTTATAGTATTTCAAAGAAACTGATTGAGTCAGGCTATAAAGTTATTGGATGTGGAAGACGCGCAGAAAAATTAGAAGAACTACAAAAACAGCTTGGCGAAAATTTCTACCCACTCGTATTTGATATGACTGATACGGCAGAAAATATAAATAAGTTATTTAAAGAATTACCAAATGAATTTCAAATCGATCAAATTGACTTACTAGTGAATAATGCAGGCTTGGCATTGGGTCTAGAGCCAGCAGATAAAGCGGATTTAGATGATTGGTACACCATGATTGATACCAATGTTAAAGGCCTTGTTACGGTTACCCGATTAATTTTACCAAGTATGGTAAAGAAGAAATCAGGCTTAATCATTAATATGGGTTCAATTGCAGGTACATACCCATATCCAGGTGGTAATGTGTATGGGGCAACAAAAGCTTTTGTAGAGCAGTTTAGTTTAAATCTACGTGCAGATTTGGCTGGTACTGGCGTGCGAGTAACGAATATTGAGCCAGGGTTGTGTGGTGGTACCGAATTTTCTCTTGTACGTTTTAAGGGGGATCAGGAGAAAGCTAATAGTCTATACGATAAGAAAAATCCAATTTTGCCGGAAGATATTGCAAATACAGTAGCATGGATCGCATCACAACCACCGCATATTAATATTAACCGTATAGAAATGATGCCAACGACTCAGACTTTTAACCCTTTAAAAGTTGTAGAAGTGGAATAATGTAATTTTAAAAAGATCTAAGCGTAGAAGATCACCTAAGTTTAGAACTGATGATTCGATCTGGTAAATATTCGAATTATGAAAAGCAAATCCTCTACAGGCAGCAGGGGATTTTTTTTATAGGTATACTGTAATAGAGAGCAATAAAAAAGCCCGCTTTAATGCTGCGGGCTTTTTAGTATTTGGCTCTCCCACCTGGGCTCGAACCAGGGACCTGCGGATTAACAGTCCGTCGCTCTACCGACTGAGCTATGGGAGAATCTGCATGCGATTATAAGGAGATTTTGACAAGGGTCAAGTAAAAATCGTCATGTTTCATTCATTTTTGTGTTGTATGCTTTTTATTTGATCAGTTGAAAGGTGAGACCATAAATTACTTGCACTTTGAAAATTCAATTGCTAGATTCAGAAAAGAACAAGCGTTTGGAGTAATCCAAACAGTGTGGATTTAAACCAACTTGCCAGCACTAAAATGGCTAAATCGGAGATAAGTATGAAAACACTTACTGTTGCTTCTATTTTTTCTAATTTTGATTTTTATCAACGCAATTATCTCAATATTTTAAATCAACCAGAATCTTATTACACACCTGTAGAAGATGCATGGATCGATGCTTTTCCATTTAAAAAACAAGATTTGTACTTAGGTGACTTACTACAACTCTGGTTTAGTTCAAAATGGGATGTGCATACTTCGTTGAAAGTTTTAAAGTGTTCCAAGGTAGTAGATCAATCTAAACCTCTCTATATTTTCCAGCTCGAAGGAGAATTATTCCTAGGTAAAAATAAAGTTTTAGCCTGGTCTACTCAGCATCATAAAGTGATAGAGCTTCAACTTAAGAATATTTGGGCGCCTTATGTGGTTGCGAAAACTTGTGACCGCCCAGATATTCCTTACTTAATGAAAAAGGCAGCCGTTTAAAGCTGCCTTGGTTTTTATGGTCGAATAATCATGCAGGTTGCTGTTGCATAAGCATAAAGTTTGCCTTCTTCATCAGTAATTTTTCCTTCGGAAATACCTAAATTTTTACTTAAATTGATCACTTTACCTGTAGCAATTAAAACCTGATTTTGTGAAAGAGGACGGCACATTTTCACATTAAGATCTATGGTTCCATAACCCACACCGGCAGGTAGCATTGTATGTACAGCGCAGCCAGTCACTGAATCTAGAACAGTTGCAGCAAAACCACCATGTACACCACCTAAAGGATTTAGGTGATTATGATCTGCTTGTGCTTTGAAAGTTACAGATCCTTCTGAAATCTCAGTAGGTTGCATCGGAATAGTTTTGCTAATACTGGCAGGTGGAATATGACCTTCAATCATGGCTTGTAAAAATTCGAGGCCTGTCATTTCCATAGGATTTTTCATTTTTTGAGTCCTTCAGTTATTAAAGTTCTAAAATGGAACTTGATGTTAAATTAGGCGTTAAATTAACTATTGTCAAGTTGGAGTGAATAGAAAGATAGGTCACTTATAGTTTATAAACTTGTAAAATTTGGTTGAGCAGAATATTTTATAACTCTAAAAATATAAACTTTTTGTGGAAAATAATAATGAACGGACAGTGTTTATGTGGTGAAACAGCTTTCGAAGTTGAGTTAAAAAATCATGATGTACATGTTTGCCATTGCTCGATGTGTCGTAGACAAACCAGTGGTGTCATTATGACAGTTGATGTAGTTAAAGGTAGTTTAAAGTTTATTCAGCAAAAGCATCTTAGTGTATTTAACTCTTCTGAATGGGGTGAAAGAGGCTTTTGTAACGCTTGTGGAACAATAATTTTTTGGAGAACAAAAGATCAAAGTTACTGCAATATCAATGTGTTTTCTTTAAATGAACCAGTAAAAGACTTGAAATTAGATATGGAAATTTTTATTGATTCAAAACCTGATTTTTATAATTTTCAGAATGATACAAAAAAACTGACTGAGGCTGAGGTGGCAGCTTTATTTAATTTAGAATAATTTTAATTATAAAAAAGGCCTCAATTTTGAGGCCTTTTTTTATATTTTCAAATTATTTAGCAGCTTTTTCAGCTTCGATAGATGCAATCGCAGCATCAACGCCTTCGATTGATTCAGCAGCTTTTTTGATACGTGCTAACGCATCAACAAGTACTTCGTCAGCTGTTGCATATGAAATACGCATGAAACCACCTAAACCAAATGCATCACCAGGAACGACCGCTACGCCAGTTTCTTCAAGTAACCATTCAGAGAATTCTGTGCAAGATTTTAAGCCTTTTGCACGAATAAGAGGGCGAATGTTTGCATACGCGTAGAAAGCGCCATCAGCAGGTAAGCAAGAGATCCCTTTGATGTCGTTTAAGCCATTAACCACTAAGTCATGACGACGTTTAAACGCTTCAATCATTGGTTTTAAAACATCTTGTGGACCATTCAACGCAGCTTCAGCAGCAACTTGCGAAATTGAAGTCGGGTTAGAAGTTGATTGAGACTGGATTTTTTTCATTGCACCAATGATTTTTGCTGGGCCGGCTGCATAGCCAATACGCCAACCTGTCATTGCATATGCTTTAGAAACACCATTTAAAACAATCGTGCGGTCATATAAATCAGGTGCAACAGTTGCAATATTGTAGAACTCATCTTCCCAACGAATTGGTTCATACATGTCGTCAGATGCAACAAATACTTGTGGATGACGACGTAAAACTTCAGCTAAAGCTTCTAATTCAGCTTTGCTGTAAATCATACCTGTCGGGTTAGATGGGCTGTTTAATACCACTAAACGAGTGTTAGGAGTAATTGCTGCTTCTAATTGTTCAGGTGTAATTTTGAAACGTTGCTCTTCGCCACATTTCACGATAACAGGCGTACCTTCAGCAATAATGACCATATCTGGATAGCTTACCCAGAATGGCGCAGGGATGATCACTTCATCACCCTTGTTTAATAATGCTAGTGCCAAGTTAAAGAAGCTTTGCTTACCGCCACAAGAAACCAAAATCTGGTTAGGTTGGTAATCAAGATTATTATCACGCTTTAATTTAGCAATAATTGCTTTTTTTAACCCAGGAGTACCATCTACAGCCGTATATTTGGTGAAACCATTATTAATCGCTTCAATTGCAGCATCTTTGATGTGTTGAGGGGTATCAAAATCTGGCTCGCCAGCACCCAAACCAATCACGTTCTTACCAGCAGCTTTAAGCTCAGCAGCTTTATTAGTTACAGCAAGTGTAGGGGACGGTTTGATAGCATTGACACGATCAGAAAGACGTACGTCCACGGCAATATTCCTCTTATGGGATTAAAAATAAAAAGCACACTATCTTATCGCAAAAATTAAGCAATTTGCGGATGGGGGGATTTTTAGATGTAAAAAAGTTTAATTTAGGAAAGATCTTGTTGCGGTTTTATTCAATTGAAGCTTTTTTCGAAAGAAACAAGAAAAATCCTTTATAATAAGCCGCAATCGAAATATCGAGAATGAATCATGACTGAGCAACAGCCAAAACAGAAAAAGGCTTTGGTGAAATTGCCATTTCCAATGCCGAATGAAAGTAACCAAGCAGGCGATGCTGTACACAACCAAGTACGTCCGAAACCTGAACAATATGCAGATAGAACTTGGATGCCACCGCGTGGTACTCGTCGTTCTATGGGTAAGCGCTAATTTAAATAAAAAAACAGGCAATATGCCTGTTTTTTTATGGTAGAAGAATTTCTTGATAATAACTTTTTTTCTTTTGATACATATGATGATCTGCGCGTTTTAGCATATCTTCAACTTGTTCATTTTCTTTTGTTGTGGCGTGCCCAATTGCAATACTAATAGGGTGACTTGAATAATATTGATTATCTATATTAAAAAGCTCCTGAATGGTTTGCAGCATCATCAAAACATTCGCTTCATCTGCACCAGGCATTAAAATGACAAATTCGTCGCCACCGATTCGAGAAGCTGTATAAGCAGTATTCATAATTGCCTGATTTAAAATATTACCTACTCGACGTAATAAACCATCACCAATATCATGGCCAAGTTGATCATTGGTTTCCTTTAAGCCGTTCATGTCTAAAAAAATTGAAGAAACAGGGCGGATAATACTGCGATTTAAACGATTAAGCTCTTCTGTAAAAAAAGCTCGGTTATAAAGTTTGGTCAGTACATCATGCTGGCCTAAATATTCTAGATAATTTTCGGCTTTCTTTCGTGCAGTAATATCTGTAAGTGCAACCTGTACCAATCCCCAAGTCTCTTCATAACCGGGGAATACGGTAAATTGCAGTAAGACATTTCTGATTTGACCATCTAACGCATAGTTAACGGCTTCACGCTTGTGGTGAATATTTCCTTGCCAGAGTTCAATCAGCTGTTCTCTAAAAGTTTCCACCATCTCTTTGGCAAAAATTTTATGGGTATTTTTTAACAGAGTGGTTTTATCTGGTGCTTTAAATAAATCGAGAGTCGACTGATTGACGTCTAAAATTAAAATGTCTTCTATGCATTGGCGAACAAATTCAGGATGTACATCTAAAAAAGTTCTAAAGTCTTCAATTCCTAATAGCCTAAGCTGATCAATTCTATTTTTAATACGGCTAAAATCTTCAACCCAAAGCGAAGTCGGGGAGTAGATAAACATTGACTCTGCTAGGCGTCGATTTTTCTCTTCCTGACGAAGTGCATTTTGATACGGAGTAATGTCTTCGGTGGTAATTAAAATACGGTCAAACGTAGTTTCAGAACCCGGTAAAATTGCTCCACGTAGTTGTACATCAATACGTTTACCAGAGAGCGTGTAATTTATAGTGGTACTCGAGAAATGAGTTTTGCCATTCCATAACGCTTCGAGTTCATGAATATGAGCTTCAAACATTTCTTTTTTAAAAATAAGATTTAAGTTGGCACATAACTCTTCTTGGTTTTTTGCTTCAAAAAGGTCTAATACTTTTTGGTTGACCTTAATAATTTTAATTTTATGAGCACATTCAACCACTAGATTTTCATTTTGACTTAGAAATTCATATAAGTTTTCAACCCCTTGATTTCTCCATAAGTCAAATAACTGCTTAACTTCACTAAAGTCTTCAATCCACATTGGAATTGGGGTGAGGTCAAAAATTGAAGAATCTAAAGTTTCCATGCGTTTCTTTTAAGTATTCAGTTTGTCTTAAAGTATAATGAGAAAAACTAAGGTTTGGGAAATAATCGATTTAAATCTATTAGAATAATTAAAATAAAAATATTAAATATAAGTAAAATAATGAGAAAGCAGAATTTATCTGCTTCACTCATAAAATATCAAAGTAAATTAACGGTTAATAGGGTGGTCGATATTTTTCTCACCGCGCCATAATTTTATAAAATCTTGCTCATCAAAATCATAAAGTTCCATAAGCGCAACAATTACACTTACGAAAATCATTGCACCTTCTGAGTTACCATGAATATTAAAAATCTTACCATTGAGTTTACCTAAAATATCCCTCAATTCGTGGTCACGGCCTCTGCCATAGCGGTCACGAGGATACAATTCCTCATTAAGCACAATAAGCGCTATCGCTTTTTCAGCACGTGATAAATCCGTTTTATCTAAAGCATCTTCAAAAGATTCACTGGCGTGATTAAAGTAAAAAATAACTTCATCATTAATGAAACTTTGAACCATTTTTTGAGTGAGTGTTGGGAACTGTGAAACAGCATCTTCTTCAACATACGGTTTAAACGATTCAGGAAAAATCACATTGTGATGTATGCCTTTAAAAAGAGGAGCGATTTCGGAAACCTTATAACCTGCGATCCCACATCCTAAAGCTGTCACAAAGTATTTCATTTTAGGATGATTTTTTGCATAAACTTTAAAGTCTTCAACATAATGCTCGATTTGGGAGAGTGGCATTTGTTGGATATGTTCATTTAATGTTGGAATTGCAAAGCTCTGACCAGCCCAGCCACGTCCTACACCCTCTACAGCCCCAAAA
Source organism: Acinetobacter sp. FDAARGOS_494 (assembly GCF_003812225.1). NCBI lineage: Bacteria > Pseudomonadati > Pseudomonadota > Gammaproteobacteria > Moraxellales > Moraxellaceae > Acinetobacter > Acinetobacter sp. FDAARGOS_494. Next base: position 686,648 of record NZ_CP033866.1, on the reverse strand, counting down.
TGCTGACTGGCAACACGTGCGGCTCCACTACCATGTTGTCCAGCCATATTACTACCGAAGACAAACACGGTATCTTCAGGGAGTTCGGTTACAATACTTTCATCATGATATTGATAGGTCATGGTTATGCTTTTTATCTAATGGATAAGTCCATGTTGCAACCGTTTACAGCATTGGTCAAGTATCAAGATGCTTAATATTTTCGATATAGATTAATCTCACTATAGACTTTAAATTAGGGAAAAAATCCCCATTAATTTGCTAGACGATAAATTCAAATTTTTTATAAAGAGAGAGAACTGTGAACGAAAATCAACCTTTCGATTTGGTCACTCATTACCAGCCAGCGGGTGATCAGCCACAGGCAATTGAAAAGCTGGTGAATGGTATCGAAAAGGGTTTTCGTAATCAGTTACTGCTAGGTGTGACCGGTTCAGGTAAGACCTATACCATGGCAAATGTGATTGCCCAAACTCAGCGCCCGACGATTGTGATGGCGCATAATAAGACCTTGGCAGCCCAGCTCTATGGTGAGTTCAAAGCCTTCTTCCCAAACAATGCAGTTGAGTATTTCGTAAGTTATTACGACTACTATCAACCCGAGGCTTATGTTCCGTCATCAGATACATTTATTGAAAAAGACGCAGCAATTAATGACCATATTGACCAGATGCGATTATCGGCAACGCGTGCTTTGTTAGAACGTCGTGATGCGATTATTGTTGCTTCTGTTTCGGCCATTTATGGTTTGGGTGACCCAAATGCTTATATGCAAATGTTATTGCATGTGGTCCAAGGTGATCGAGTAAGTCGAGACGAAATTATTCGCCGTTTGGTTGAAATGCAATATACCCGTAATGAGCTTGAATTCTTACGTGGTACGTATCGTATCCGTGGTGAAATTATTGATATTTTCCCGGCAGAATCCGACCAACATGCGATTCGTATTGAACTCTTTGATGACGAAGTAGACTCAATTCGCTGGTTTGATCCGCTTACCGGTAAAATGGTCCGCAAAGTACCACGTGTCACGATTTACCCGAAAAGCCATTATGTGACGCCAAAAGACAACCTAACACGTGCTATCGATACCATTAAGGATGAATTGCAAGACCAGCTTAAGTTCTTCCGTGAACATGATAAGTTACTCGAAGCGCAGCGTATCGAGCAACGTACTCGTTATGATTTGGAAATGATGCAGCAGTTAGGGTACACCAATGGTATCGAAAACTACTCACGTCATTTATCGGGACGACCGGCAGGTGAAGCACCACCGACTTTATTTGACTATGTACCAGAAGATGCCTTACTTATTATTGATGAGTCGCATGTAACGGTTCCTCAAATTGGCGCAATGTATAAAGGTGACCGTTCGCGTAAAGAAAACTTGGTGAATTACGGTTTCCGTTTACCAAGTGCGCTTGATAACCGCCCAATGAAATTTGAAGAGTGGGAGCGTATTGTTCCAACGACTATTTTTGTGAGTGCCACACCAGCTAGATATGAACTGGAAAAATCAGAACAAGTGGTTGAGCAGGTTGTTCGACCAACAGGCTTGATTGATCCTGAAATTGAAGTTCGTCCAGTGCTTACCCAAGTCGATGATGTTTTGTCTGAAATTAATATTCGTAAGAACTTAAATGAGCGTGTGTTGGTAACGACTTTAACCAAGCGTATGGCGGAAGATTTAACTTCTTATTTAAAAGAATATGGCGTTAAGGTTGCTTATCTGCACTCGGATATTGATACAGTTGAACGTGTCAAAATTATTCATGAATTACGTACAGGCGTATTTGATGTACTAGTGGGTATTAACTTGCTGCGAGAAGGCTTAGATATGCCGGAAGTTTCTTTAGTTGCTATTTTAGATGCAGATAAAGAAGGTTTCTTACGTTCTGAGCGTTCGCTTATTCAGACGATTGGTCGTGCTGCGCGAAATGTGAAAGGTAAAGCAATTTTATATGCTGATACAATCACTGATTCTATGCGAAAGGCAATTGATGAGACAGAGCGTCGACGTGCAAAACAAATCGAGTTTAATGAGCAGCATGGTATTACGCCACGTAGTGCAGTTCGTCAGGCTGTGAAAGAAATTGATACGGGTGAAGTACTTTCTGATGATCAGATTGATGAGAAAGTACTAGAGCAGGCGCAAGCACTTAGCGCAGATGAACGACATATTCTTTCTGACCCTAAATTGTTTAGTAAGCACATTACTAAGCTAGAGAAAGAAATGTTAAAGGCGTCGAAGGATTTACAATTCGAGCAAGCGGCGCGTATTCGTGATGAAATTGTTCGTTTAAAAGCGCAAATGTTGCAATAAATGGATACATAACACTACATGATTTGTTTAAAAAACAAGCTACTGTAGATATTTAAGTTATTTTGTATTCACAACAAAGAGTTGAGGGCAACAATGGCATTTCGAAATAATGTTCCGCAAGCCAGTTGGCGCTTGGCAAAAATTGCATTGGGCGGTATTGTTCTGACTGGCTTAGCTGTCGGAACATATGCCTATGCCCAGCAGAAGCCTCTACCTACCGTCGATAAGGTTGAATTAGACCGTTATTTAGGTGTGTGGTATGAAGTCGCGCGTAAACCTGCTTTTTTCCAAAAAAAATGTGCTTACAATGTATCTGCAACCTATACCTTAAATGAAAATGGAAACATAGTTGTAGATAACCGCTGCTACGATAATCAAAAGCAATTACAGCAATCTATCGGTGAGGCTTTTGTAGTCAATCCGCCGTATAACACGAAATTAAAGGTAAGCTTTTTACCAGAGGCTGTAAGATGGATTCCGATAATTCGTGGAGACTACTGGATTTTAAAGCTCGATGAAGATTACCAAACAGTTTTGGTAGGCGAACCTTCCCGAAAATATCTTTGGGTTTTATCTAGAACGCCACATCCACACAAAGAAGTGGTTGATGAATATCTAAATTATGCAAAAACATTAGGATTTGATATTCGAGATATTATTCATACCGAGCATAAAGAATAAATATATACTGCTTAAGAAAAAACCATGTTTTCGCATGGTTTTTTCTTTTTTATAGTGGATAAATCAAGTATTGTATCGCTTTATTTTTCTTAAAGTATAAAGAGGTTAGTGATGTTAAAGGGCGTGATTTTGTCTGTCATGGCATCATTAACTTTTGGTGTTCTTTATTTTTATACTCAATTACTCGGCCAGCTTGATAGTGAACAGACTTTCGGATGGCGTATTATTGCGACTTTGCCATTTTTAACTTTATTTATGTGGTGGAGTGGTGATTTAAGCCATATTAAAAATATATATCAACGTATTTTAGCGAAACCTTCTTTACTTCTATTACTCATTACAACATCCGTTTTGACTTCGGTGCAGTTATGGCTGTTTTTATGGGGGCCTATGCATGGACGTGGTTTGCAAGTTTCTTTGGGATATTTCCTGTTACCACTTGTTTTGGTTTTAGCGGGTAGTGTCTTATATGGAGAGAAAATATCGAAATTTCAGTGGGTCGCTATTGTCCTTGCAATTATTGGCGTAGGGCATGAGATTTTTCGACTAGGAAGTATTGCTTGGGAAACTGCTTTAGTGGCTATAGGTTATTCCGCTTATTTCTTGTTACGTAAGAAAATTAAAACGGATAATTTAGGGGGCTTTTGGTGGGACCTTCTGATTATTATGCCAGTTGCAATCTATCTGACACATACAGGGTTATTGCCATATAGTAAGTTCCTCGATCAGCCGACACTCGGGTTGGTTATTGCGGGTTTAGGTGTGCTTAGTGCTATAGGCTTGGGATGTTATATATTGGCAAGCCGTTATTTACCTTTGGTTGTGTTTGGTTTGCTTGGATATCTTGAACCGGTGTTACTTGCTTTAGCATCTTTAGTGCTGGGGGAAAGCATTGGTAAAGAAGAATGGTTTACTTATCTTCCAATTTGGTGTGCCGTTTTCGTATTGGTTTTAGAAGGGGCTTTTCATCTTTACCAACAGCAGCAAAAAGCCAAAAATTTGCAATTAAATATCGAAAAATATCAAAAAAGATTAAAAAATGATGCTCACGATTAGAGCATCAAAATCTAAAAAGTAAGAAAAAGCAAAAATTTAGCGGCTTTAAACAATAAGATAATAAAAAATAATTATAGGTATTTTATGAATTTATGATGAATTTTGGGAAAATCTAGCCACTAACGTCAGCTTTTGATTCATTCTTGCCAATAATTCCATTACAATTACGGGGTTTTAAAAATCACGCCTAGATATAATTAATTAGAGGACGTATCTGTGAGCAAAGACACTATCATCGCCCTGCACGCTGAACACCAAGGCCGTTGGAAAAACCGTGAAGAAATCGCGGAACGTATGATTGCATTAATCGGTCAATTATACCGTGAAAAAAATATTGTCGTATCTGTTTACGGTCGCTCTTTAATTAACCGTTCTGTTATCCAAATTTTGAAAACTCACCGTCGTACACGTGTTGTAGATGTTGAGCTTTCTGTAGTAAATACTTTCCCAATTTTAGAAGCTTTAGCAAAAGTTGAAAATATCGGTTCTGCAGAAGTTGATATCGGTAAACTTGCAGTTGAATATAAAGAAAAAGGCGGTGATGTTGACGCTTTTGTTGCTCAAGCTGTTGAGTCAATTAAAGGTAGCGCAACTTCTGAACAACCTAAAGATGTAGTTCTTTACGGTTTTGGTCGTATTGGCCGTATCTTGGCTCGTTTAATCATTAGCCAATCAGGTTTAGGTCGTGGTTTAAGCCTTAAAGCGATTGTTGTTCGTAAGTCTTCTGACGGTGACTTGGCTAAACGTGCTTCTTTACTTCGTCGTGATTCTATTCACGGTACTTTTGCAGGTACAATTTCTGTTGATGAAGAAAACGAAGCAATTATCGCTAACGGTAACTTCATTAAAGTGATCTATGCGTCTAGCCCAAGCGAAGTAGACTATACTCAATACGGTATTGAAAACGCGCTTTTAATCGACAACACTGGTAAATGGCGTGATGCTGAAGGCCTAAGCCAACACTTGAAATGCCCAGGTGTTGCACGTGTTGTATTAACTGCACCAAGTAAAGGCGAAATGAAAAACGTTGTATTTGGTGTAAACAACTCTGACATTTTAGATGAAGACAAAATCATCTCTGCTGCAAGTTGTACAACAAATGCGATCACTCCAATTCTTAAAGTATTGGATGACAAATATAAAGTTCTTAATGGTCACGTTGAGACAGTTCACTCATTTACAAATGACCAGAACTTGATCGATAACTACCATAAAGCTGATCGCCGTGGTCGTGCTGCTACATTGAACATGGTTATTACTGAAACTGGTGCTGCTAAAGCTGTTGCTAAAGCATTGCCTGCATTAAAAGGTAAGTTAACTGGTAACTCTGTACGTGTTCCAACACCAAACGTATCTCTTGCGATTTTAAACTTAACGCTCGATAAAGAAGTTGATCGTGAAGAAGTGAACGAATACATTCGTCAAATTTCAATCAACTCTAACCTTCAAGGTCAAATTGGTTATACCAACTCTACAGAAGTGGTATCAAGCGACTTTATCGGTTCTCGTACTGCTGGTGTATATGATGCTCAAGCAACGATTACTTCTGGTAACCGCTTAACTGCATATGTTTGGTACGATAACGAAGTAGGTTATAGCTGCCAAGTATTACGTATTGCTGAGCAAATGTGTGGCGTAAGCTATAAAAAAATCCCTGCAGAAACTAACGCTTAATCTGCTTTAACGTTAGATAAAAGAATGTGACAAAAAAACCCAGTTTAGACTGGGTTTTTTTACAACCGTACAAAATATATGCTGATTATTTTTTAGAAATCAATGAGAATACGGTTTAAGGAACAAAAAGAAATAGTAAGGGATTGGAATTGCAGCAGTTTAAAAGATTATTGATCGTCTTCTTTTTTATTATCATCGCGAATATATGTGGTGTACTTATCGCCATTTGGGTGTTTAAACATTTTAATATTTATATTCCTTTGAAAAACCAAGCAGTAGCGATCGATTTACAAGAACCATTACAGGTACAAGTTAAAGTAAAAGATGCTTTAAATGTCGATGTAAAAGGGCGAGTGAATGCTAATATTCCTATTAATGAGAAGTTAAATATTCCTTTGACGCAGACTTTAACACCACGTGTCTATTTCGATAATATGGTGCCGATTAGTACGGTTATTCCAGTTAAAGAAACTTTAAAAGTTGACCAAAGTTTGCCAATTGACACGAAAGTTCAGGTGAGAGTACTTGGTAAAGATATTACTTTGCCATTAAAAGGTAATATTCCTTTACAGTTGGATGTACCTATTGATATACAAGTTCCACTCGATCAAAAAGTTCATTTGAAGTTTGATGCGCCAGTAAAAACGGTCTTAAAAGAAAATCTTCATATTCCATTAAATGCTCAATTAAAAACAAATATTCCAATTCAGGGAAGTTTGAATGTCCCTGTGAAAACAGCTTTAAATGCGTCGGTAGATGTAAAAAATACCTTGCCAGTTAAAATCGAGCATGGTGAGTTAAAAATACCACTATCGAGCATGAGCCTGAATCGCGTTAAATCTGGCGAAGATCACTCTTCACCTGTTCAGAACCAGACAAAATAGGTGAATGGCTTATGTTTGGCTCATTAAAAAGTATATTAATCAGTTTCTTTCTGATTATGATACTCACGGCAATCTTATTTTGGTTCTATTTAAACATACAGGCTTCAGTTGTAGTTTCAGCACATGAGTCGGATATTCGTCTACCAGAATCATTAGAAACTAAAATACATGTTGGTAATAATTTGCAGGTCCAATCGATAGGTAAATTAGACACATCTATTGATATTGACCGTCAGATTTCAGTTCCATTAAAAGGAAGATACTTGGCTGATTTAGAGTTTGAAGTCGAGACTCCAATTACGGTAAGTGTTGATTATGCGACAACATTAAAAGTCGATCAGGTGATGCCTTTAGAAACAACCACTGATTTAATTTACAAAAATAAGTTATTACCAAGGTTTCCATTAAAATTAAATATCCCGATTAAACTTGATATTCCATTTCAGTTAAAACGTAGTTATACCATTCCGGTTAAAATTGCTTTTAATGGTCCGGTTTATTTTGAGTTTGACGAATCTATAAATTTGCCAATTAAACATCAGTTTAATCCAAGTTTGAACGTTAACGATGCAATGGAAATGGGGAATATTTCAAGCTTTAATGCCATTATGTATAACTCTGTTCAGCACACTAAAGCTAATTTGGACATGAAGATGGATTTACCTTTACGTAATGTCCATCCTTAGGTAATTAATCAATAAAAATAGATCATGGCTTGCTGTAGGTTTATATCCTGATAAAAAGAAATAAAATAAGCAGCAGGAAAGTAGAATTCTCTCGATTTTCTATTCGAGAATTTTCTGAAAATATGGCAGAATAGGCGGTTTTAGAGTTTTTAGAGGATTGGCAAATGCGCTTTGTTGATGAAGCAGTCATTACCGTAGAGGCTGGCGACGGTGGCAATGGCGTAGCCAGTTTTCGCCGTGAAAAATTTGTACCATTTGGTGGCCCAGATGGTGGTGATGGCGGACGTGGTGGAAGTATCTATATTCAAGCAGATGATGATACAAGTACCCTAGTCGATTACCGTTACACCCGTAAATTCCGCGCTGAGCGTGGTAAAAACGGTGCAGGTGCTAACTGTACCGGACGTGGTGGTGAAGATGTGGTTTTAAAAGTACCCGTTGGTACAACAATTGTTGATACAGATTCAGGCGATATTATTGGCGATCTGGTAGAAGACGGCCAAAGAGTCATGGTTGCAAGCGGTGGTGAAGGTGGTTTAGGAAATACTCACTTTAAATCATCAACCAACCGTGCTCCACGTAAATGTACGACAGGTACAAAAGGTGAGTTCCGTGAAATTCGCCTTGAGTTGAAAGTATTAGCAGATGTTGGCTTATTAGGTATGCCAAATGCTGGTAAATCAACATTTATTCGTGCAGTAAGTGCCGCGAAACCAAAAGTAGCAGATTATCCATTTACCACTATGGTTCCTAACCTAGGTGTAGTAGATGCTGACCGTCACCGCTCGTTTGTGATGGCAGATATTCCGGGACTTATTGAGGGTGCAGCAGAAGGTGCAGGTTTAGGTATTCGTTTCCTTAAGCATTTAGCACGTACACGTATTCTTTTGCACATTATTGATGTACAACCAATTGATGGTTCAGATCCGGCCCATAATGCTAAAGCAATTATGAATGAACTTGCCAAGTTTTCTCCTACTTTGGCGAAGTTACCAATTGTATTAGTACTTAATAAACTTGATCAGATTGCTGAAGAAAGCCGTGAAGAATGGTGTCAGCATATTCTAGATGAGTTGCAATGGACAGGTCCTGTCTTTAAGACCTCGGGTTTACTCGAAGAAGGAACCAAAGAAGTTGTTTATTACCTCATGGATCAGATTGAACAACAACGTGAACGTGAAGTTGAAGATCCTGAGTACGCAGCAGAAGTAAGAGCATTCCGTGAACAGCTTGAAGCTGAAACACGTGAACAGACCATTGCAGCGAAGGAAGCATATCGTGCTATGCGTAAGGCACAACGCCTTGAAAGCATGATGGACGATGATGATGACTTCGATGACGATGAAGACGATGGTGATGTAGAAAGCATCTACGTTCGTGACTAAAAAACCGAGGAAAACATGATAGAAGTGGTCGATGGGCAACGTAAGCTCAGTGAGTGTAAACGAATCGTTGTTAAAATCGGATCATCTTTACTCACGGCAAATGGGCAGGGTCTAGATCTGGACGCTATTTCGCATTGGGCGAAACAGATTGCAGATTTACACAATGCTGGACACGAAATTATTTTAGTGTCTTCAGGAGCTGTGGCAGAAGGTATGGTTCGTATGAAGCTTGCGAGTCGACCCACCGATCTACCCAGTCTTCAAGCATGCGCCGCAATTGGGCAGATGGGCCTAATTCATACTTGGTCTAGTGTGCTTGAAAATCATAGTATCCGAACTGCTCAGGTGTTGTTAACACATGATGATTTGGCAGACCGCCGTCGTTACTTAAATTCATGTGATGCATTGCAGAACTTGATTGATTGGCGTGTTATTCCGGTCATTAATGAAAACGATACTGTATCTACCGATGAGATTCGTTTTGGTGATAACGATACACTAGCAGCTATGGTTGCTGGTCAAGTACATGCTGATTTATTAATTATTTTAACAGATCAGCAAGGTATGTTTGATTCAGACCCACGTCATAATCCTGATGCAAAGTTATTATCAACTGTGCGTGCCATGGATGATGTTTTATTTGAAATGGCTGGTGGTGGCGGTGTGCTTGGACGAGGTGGCATGGTCACTAAAGTTCGTGCTGCACGTTTAGCTGCCAAGTCAGGTTGCCCGACATTGATTGCTAGTGGTGAAAGCGACAATGTGTTGTCACGAGTGATGGCTGGTGAGATGCTGGGTACATTGTTTACGACTGATAAAGACCGTATGACAGCGCATCAGCAATGGCTTGCTGCACATTTACAAACAGCGGGTCGTCTTGTAATTGATGATGGCGCAGTTGAAGCGATTAAATTGAAACATCGCAGTTTATTGCCTGTTGGGGTAAAAACTGTTGAAGGACATTTTGATCGTGGTGATGTGGTTGAATGTGTCGATAAACAAGGTAAACGTGTTGCGGTTGGGCGAGTGAATTTTAGCTCTCGTTCTGCTGAAATTATTAAAGGTCTTTCTTCAGACAAAGTTTATCAAGTACTTGGTGAAGCCCGTTCATTAGAAATGATTCATCGCGATCATATGGCAATTTACTAAGTTGTTCTAAATTAAAAAAGCTCGCATCATGCGAGCTTTTTTTGTGGGGTTAATGAGGGCAAGATTCGATCTTCACCGACCATAAAAGGATGTGTAGCAAGACTAAGCATGTCTAAATCTTCTGAGCTATTTCCATACGCATAGATTCGCTGATAATGTTTTAGAGAATATTGCTCATGTATTCTTAACTTCTTTTGCTCACTACTACAATCCGGAGTTGAGTAGTAACCTGTCATCATGCCATTTTTAATTTGAGTCTCTGTACAAATTAATTCGATATCTAGTAATTTGCAAAGTGGAGCAAGATAGATATCAATAGAGGCAGAAACTAATACCACCTGATCACCTAATAGCTGGTGTTGCTGTAATTGTGCAAAAATTTCAGGTGAAAGTGCAGAGACGAGTTCTTGTGCGTATTCTTCACCTAGTCTTTGCAATTCAATTGCAGGAGTATCTCTGAACATGCTACGAAATAGCTTGGCACGCATAGCATGGGCTGGATAAAAGTTAAGATAATAGGCTTGAATCCATGGCAGGATTTTCAAGCCTTGCTTCACAATATGACGTTTAGACAACGCATAAAAGATAAACCCTGTAAAACTGTCTTTACTGCACAAGGTTCCATCAAAATCGAACAGGGCGAGATTTTTTATAGTCTTATTCGTTTCGCTCGTTGCATACATGTTTCATATCGTCCGTTTACGCGGGTTGCATACCAGTTAGTATTATAGTCACGACTTAGTTTAGGCCCAGAAATCACCACTTGCGGCATAATTGCATAGAGCGGCTCTTTGCCAGTTTTTGATTTATAAAGTTTAGTCAGCGCAATATAAGTTTGAGTACTCTCAAACTTTTTCTCTTTTTCTAATTTTAAATCATCACGAATCTGTCTTGGTGTAACTAAAACATTATTACTAGCAAATACGGTAATTAGTTCTTTTTCTGACTCGCTTTGAGTTGCGCGTGGATCACCATCTTTTGTGTAAAGGAGTAGATCGCCATCAAGACTTATATCCTTGTCGGTGAGTTCTTTTAGCATTTTTTGAAAAGCTGCATTACGACTAGAGTACATACCAGAGTTGTAATCTGCAAAACGATAAATGGCTTTATCATAATCTGCCGGATAAACCATTAAACGGTGAATTCCATAATAAAGGCCGCCATACTCGGTATATAAGTCATCACGTAGTGCAGCAGTATTCATACTCGAGCGTTTGTTTGCTTTGGCATAATTAATATGAACTTGCATTGAACCCAGTGTAGTGATCGGATTCATTTTTTCGCCAATATCTTGTCCAACTAATTTAGCTGCGCCAGTTAAAGCACTCACGTGATAGTGTTTGGCCATAAAATCGAAAATTTCTCGGTAAAGTAAATCAAGGTCTTTCTCGGTTTTAACTTTACGCATCTGACTCATATAGTTATTGTCAGGAGAGGGTTGGGTTCTTAGTACTTCTTCAAAGTAACCTGCAATTGTTCCACCAATGGTTTTGCCAAGCTTATCTTCAAATTTTTCATTTAAACGTGTACTGACTTCCTCAACCGCTTTTTGTCCTAATCCTGGCACTTGAGGATTGGCGACAAAATTGGATTCCTGATCAACGACCGCCACAATACTACAGACATTTTGTTTGGTTTTAGGAATGTCTAAGTCTTTCATAATGTCATCAATATCTTTAGCCCATGACTCACGGTCATACACACGAGATGGGATGAGACGTTTGATTTGCTGGCTTTCTAATTCAGGCTCATCATTATTTGACCACCAGGCTTTATCTCCACAAGCAGCTAAACTCATGCATACGGCAACCATACCGAATGATTTAAATAAAAAACGGGAAGACAACGGTTTGTTCATGGAGAGGAGGACACCTGCATAAAAAGATGAGCTGATCAAGCGGATGAAGTATACTATGCCGATCATCAATTGTATGAATATATATGTATATTGGTCCCTATCAACTGTCAAATAATTTAATTGTTGCCCCTATGGCCGGTGTAACTGACCGTCCATTTAGAACGCTGTGCAAGTATTTCGGTGCGGGTCATGCAGTCAGTGAAATGATGACTGCTGACAAGACTTTACGTATGACTAAAAAAAGTCTTTATCGTGCTAATTTTGATGGAGAGTTAGCTCCAATTTCTGCACAGATTGCTGGTTCCGATCCAGAACAGTTGGCTGAAGCGGCTCGTTACCAAGTCGCAAATGGCGCGCAAATTGTTGATATCAATATGGGATGTCCTGCAAAGAAAGTATGTAATAAATTAGCGGGTTCAGCATTATTACAAGATGAAGATTTGGTAGCTCGAATATTAGATGCAGTCGTTGCAGCAGTTGATGTTCCGGTAACTTTAAAAACCCGTTTGGGATTTTTAAATGGCCAAGAGAATATTCTACGGGTGGCTAAGCGTGCCGAAGAGGCTGGCATCGCTGCATTAGCACTACACGGCCGTACGCGTGAAGATATGTATTTAAATACCGCCCGTTATGAATTGATTAAGCATGTTAAAGAATTAATCCATATTCCTGTGATTGCTAATGGTGATATTGATAGTCCTGAGAAAGCAAAATATGTACTGGACTATACTGGGGCGGATGCAATTATGATTGGGCGGGCTGCACAAGGTCGACCGTGGATTTTTCGTGAAATTGCCCATTACTTAAAAACTGGTGAACACCTTGCTGCTCCGAATATTGAAGAAGTTAAAGAAGTGCTTTTAGGGCATTTGTCTGAGTTATATCAGTTTTATGGTGAATACTCTGGTTGTCGTATTGCCCGTAAGCATATTGCTTGGTACACCAAAGGTTTACGCTCAAGTAATGAGTTTCGACAAAACATGTATAAAGTTGAAACGACTGCTGAACAAGCTTTAGTTGTTGAGAGCTATTTTAATCAATTACTTGCTGAAGGTAATTTGATGAGCGATGTTCAGGTTGAACAGGTTAATTTATTAGATACTCACTAAAATAAAGCAACCAGTACAGAGACTGGTTGCTTGGAATTTTTATCTATTCACTGTCTAGCATTTCAACGACCAGTTGATTAACCAGATCGGGTGCTTCAAGTTCACGTATTTGTGCAACGTTACTTCCTGCCCAAAAAGCACCAAAACCGTAATCTTGGTGTTTGCTTGCAATAGCATTTAGTTGCTTTGCTAAATCATAGGTATAAGGATATTCAGGTTGTACAGGGCGAGTAGGTGAATCAATTTTTGTATGCCAATGGTTGAGTATCCCCCGAGCAGGGCGCCCAGAAAGACTAGCACTAATCTGTGTTACAGGTTTACTAAATAGGGCTTTGCGGTATTCGGCAGAAGCATTTGAAGTTTGGCATTGAACAAATGCTGTCCCTAATTGGACTGCGGCTGCGCCTAAGCCCAACATATGTTTGGCTTGTAAGCCAGTCATTATGCCACCTGCGGCTACAACTGGAAGTGTACAGTGCTGCACAATCAGTTGAACCAAGTCACTAGTTTTAATTGCCCCATCAAAAGTCTGGTTGAAAATCCCTCTATGTCCGCCTGCCTCAATCCCTTGGGCAATAATAATATCGATGCCCGCTGCCTCAATAGCTTGAGCTTCGATCAAATTAGTTGCCGAAACCATAGTCAAAATACCAGCCTCTTTTAAAGCTTTAATTTGATGCGGATGCGGAATACCAAAGTGAAAACTTACTGCTTTTGGCTTAGTTTCTAAAACAACATTTAAAAAATCATCATTGTCTAAAAAACTTGGATAGATACAGTGTAATTCTTGGGGCGGTTGAGCACCGAATTTTTCAAAATGAGGACGTAGGTAATCAAGCCATTGTTTTGCTTTTTCTACATTAAGCTCAGTCGATTGATGACAGAAAAAATTAACTTGAAATGGGTTTTCCGTGAGCGCTTGAGTTTTTAAAATTTGTTCACGTGCACTTTGCGGTGTGTTTGCTCCTAAGCCTAATGATCCAAGGCCTCCTTGATTTGAAACCTCGGCTGCTAATTCAGGAGTAGAGACGCCCGCCATAGGAGCCAGAAAAATTGGATGTTTGATTGCAAGTTGTTGTAATAGGCTCATTTTATTCACCTCAATTCTTTCTCTTCACCATAACGTGAAAATAGAATGAAGAGCAAATAATATTGGCTATTTAATTTTTAAATATTAAGAGTCTTATTTAAAAAACTCTCTTATAAAGGAGTGACATTAAATAAGGAACCAATCCAGCTTGAAAAAGCCATCGCTAAAATACCCCATAAGGTAATACGTAAACTACCTTTGATTTTAGAAGTGCCTGCAAAATAACTCGAAAGGGCACCTAAAATTGCTAATGCCGCGATACCTGTAATAAGCACACTTGGCATAATTAAATGCTCTGGGCTAAACAAAATGGCAAGCATAGGGAAAAATGCCCCAAATGAAAATGATGCTGCTGAGGAGAGTGCTGCTTGAATTGGTTTTGCCGCCGTATTTTCATGAATACCGATTTCATCTCGGGCATGTGCACCCAAAGCATCATGAGTTGTAAGCTGAATAGCCACCTCCTTTGCTAGTTCTTTTGAAAGTCCCCTAGAAATATAGATTTGAGTTAATTCATCCAATTCTTTTTGAGGGTATTTTTTTAATTCTTTTGCCTCAATAGCTAAATCTGATTTTTCAATATCTTCTTGAGATTTAACCGAAATATATTCTCCGGCAGCCATTGAGGTTGCGCCTGAAATGAGCCCGGCAATACAAGTGATAAATAGAGTATGTGAGCTTGCCCCACTTGCAGCCATCCCCATAATTAAGCTAGTCACTGAAATAATGCCATCATTAGCGCCTAATACTGAGGCTCTTAGCCAACCTGAGCGTTGAATGGCATGATGCTCTGTATGATGTGGAAAAGCCATGTGTTTTTCCTTATTAATGTTTTATAAATGCTATGAAATTTTACAATTTATTGGTCAAAAAATATGTCATTATTATAGGAAATTTAGGGATAAGACAGAATAGATCAATAATAAAAATGGAGATTAAACAATTATTTTAAAACATCCTTAACCTAACTTAACGATGTAACTTATTATTTTTAATTATAATATTTATTGATCATTCCAGAGACTTGCCCTCCCTAATAAGTCTAATTTACTGTAGAGGTGAAAATGAAAAATATCAAAACAATAAACTCTATAACACATTCAATATTACTGATGGGAGCAGTGATCTCTTCTTTGGGAATGATCGGTATAAGCTCAGTTTATGCACAAGAGCAAGTCGACCCTGCATATAAGCCCGGTAACCCTATTTATGATAAATGGGATAGATTTTATAAAATTGAACAGTCTCAACCGCAAGAAGCAGAAAAAATATTAGTTGAGCTTAGTAAACTGACACCAACCGATATTAAAGTCTGGAAAAGTCTTACTTATTTACAGATTCGGCTTGAAAAAAGGGTAGAAGCTTTACAAAGCTTAAGGCAAGCAAGAAATTTAGCTCCTCAAGATGACACCTTAAAATTACAAGAAGCTTATTTGCTGAATCAGCAGAAAAAAGATCGTGAAGCATTGGTTTTATTTAAAGAGTTAAGTTCCTCTTCAGACCCTGAAATTGCTGCTAAAGCATCTCAGGCAGTTAAAAATTTAAGTGGGGGAGAAGTTAAACCATATTTTAGAGATATTTATTTTGCACCGTCTTATGAGTCACGTTATGACGATGTGATTTTTCCTTTAAAAATGAGGTATGGCAAAAACATCGATAACGGGCGAGCCCAAGTATATGGCTTTCTTAATTTAAACCGCGATACTCAATCACAAGGTGGGGTCCGACCTGAAATTATTGATGAAAATGCAGCCACTTTAGGGGTGGGGGCAAATTATCAACCATGGACTTCCATTCCTGTGCGAGCCTATGTCGAAGTTGGTGGAAGTTATGACTTGATTGATAGAAATAGAAAGCGATTTCGTGAGAGTGTTGTAGGCGGTGTAACGGGTTATCAAGAATGGTATTCACAATCAAACTGCGATCATTCACTTTGTTTAGATAATTATTTTACTGACTTATATGGCAATGTCGCGACTTATTCGAGAGAGGACTATAACGTTATTGGGGACTTACGCTTACGCACAGGTTTAAATCTCTATAAGGGTGAGAGTGGGTCTGTGCAGGCTTATGTGAAATTGCATGGCTTAGCGGATAGCGAAGATGAATATTACAATAATTTATTTGAATATGGCCCAGGCATTTCATGGCAGCCTTTTAATTATCAACCGATAAAACTACGGGTTGAACGTCTATATGGCAATTATTTTAAAGACGTACCGGTTAATACAAAAGATCATTACAACAATACTCGTGTAGAACTTGTTTTTTATAAGGATTTCTAATAATGAAGAAAATTTTTATTTCAATTGTATTTGGTACTCGTCCAGAGCTCATAAAGTTGGCTCCGGTAATTTTATTAGCAAAACAAGACTCACGATTTCAGGTAGAAGTTATTTTTACAGGACAACATGATGAATTAGTTCGAGATGCGATAGATTTCTTTGGGGTTGAAATTGATCATCGTCTTAAAATTATGAATGCTGGACAAAGCCTGAATCAGCTTTTAATTCATGGCTTAACGCAACTTGAAAATATCTATACAGATAGTCAAAAAAGAGATGCAATTGTTATTCAAGGTGATACTACAACCGTATTAGCTGCTGGGCTAGTTGCATTTTCAATGAAGATTCCTGTTGCCCATGTCGAAGCGGGTTTACGTTCTTATGATTTAGATCATCCATTTCCTGAAGAAGGCAACCGCCAGTTAGTTTCTCGTATTACCAAATGGCATTTTGCCCCTACAGAACAATCAAAGCGTAACTTGTTAAATGAGCAGATTCCACCTTCATTGATTACAGTGACAGGGAATACGGTAGTCGATGCTGTGTATTTAGGAAGGAAACTCATAGCTGAAAAGACGGGTTTGAAAAATCAACTTGAGCCTTACGGAATTGAATTAAAACAAAATGATAAAGTTGTACTTATAACTGCTCACCGCCGTGAGAATTTTGGCGAAGGAATTCAGAATATTTGTAATGCTGTTGAGTATTTAGCAAAACATCATCCTGATTTACATTTTATTTGGCCTGTACATTTAAATCCTGCTGTACATAATGTAGTGCACGATAAGTTTAAAAATCATGCTCAAATTCATCTTGTGAAGCCACTCGATTATCCAAGTTTATTGGCCGTTATCGACCGCTCCACCTTTATTTTAACGGACTCTGGTGGTTTACAAGAAGAAAGCCCATCATTTAATAAGCCTGTCTTAATTTTAAGAGACACGACTGAACGCCCGGAAGTGGTAGAGGTGGGAGCAGGGGTATTGGTTGGAACAAATCAGCAGAAAATTATTGAAGAGGCTGAGAAACTTTTAACGGATTCGCAGCATTACCAAAAAATGGCTCATGTTGAAAATCCGTTTGGTGATGGATGTGCTGCCCAGCGAATATTAGATGAAATTGCCAGAACTTATAACTAGAGATCATTTATTTTGAGTTTTCTGGTCCGTTTATGGTGGCGGGTGTGCTGCCATAAACGAATCGATACCATAGACCGACAATATAAACGGACCATCGGCCCATATAGTGGGGGCCATCAAAAATATAAATTTTTTTCCCTTCATACGCCTTAATTTGAGAGATAATTTCCCAAGGATAGGCTGCACGAAATTGACCATTTTTCTTGGTTCGAAATGCTTCTAAAACAATAACCGTTTTATCTTTTCCAAGTGTCTGCTCAAGTTGATCTAAAATGCGTCTAGCTTGTTCGGGAGTTCTTACTCCGACACCTACACCATCTTGGAAAAAAACGCCTGCTTGTTGAGGAAGCCAGCTTTTAACCCATAAATCGTAGTTTTCGGGTTCACTTTCACCACTATAAACACTAACCCAAATAGGTGAGGGTAATTTTTCCAAAACATGTCCTAAGGTACTTACTCTTAGCCATGTTGGGTCGGCTTCTACTGGAAAATAATAGCCTTTTAAAGATGCATCATTTTGTTCTTGAATAATTTGTGCAGATTTTTCTCCCAAAGCAACGACATTAGCACGCGCTTCGTGTTCATTATATTCACCTGCTAACCCCAATATAAGATTTTTAGCCCAAGGTTGCTGTTTAATTTTTTGTAAATCAATGGCTTTTTCCCATTGAGGAAGATTGGAGTTTTTCCACCAAGATTTAGATTCAACGACTGACCATTGGGGAACAAAAGTATTTATTCCTAAGTAATGCCAGTTTCCTTTAGGAGGAGTAGTATCATTGTCAGGTTGCCAGAAGATACCCTCAATAATGGGAGGTTGCCCATGATTTTTGAACAACCCCGCATAACCCACTACACTACATATAATTAAAATAATAAAAGCAGTTATTTTAATTGGTATCTGTTTTTTCATTATTACGTCGTAACCAATACCACAAGAAGATCACTATTATCATAATTGCAGAGATAATCACAACTAATAAAAAGAATGATGATTGCTGAACTAATGGCGCTTTTTGATTACCTACAATTAATTTTTGAAGAACATAAATATTGCCGTTTTCAGACACCAGCATTTTGGTCACATTATTTGGGATTTTATGCTGTATTTTTCCCCATAAATGCATAAAGGTTTGTGCACCGTTTTCAGAGTCTGTAATTACATCGAAGCGGTTATTGTTATAACTTACGATAAAGCCATTCGCTGCTGCGGGTGCATAAATAATATTTTGATGCATTAAGACTTGTTGCTGATAAATCTCTTTGTTCACTCTCACATTCACTGCTTGTGGGGAAGTCGGAGAGAAGCGTACTAGGTTCACTGGCATTGGTGCCTGTGTCAGCAGCATGTTTTTAGCGACTTGTCCTAAAATAATGGCAATATTTAATGCCCCTGATTGGTCATCAATTGCAATCGTTGGCTTGGTGGCTAAGGTCATTGAAAGAGCAGCAACACCATTTTTAAGTTTATGGGGAAGTTTTACCGTTGATTTGGCGGTATCAACCCAAAGTGAGCCGTGAGCATTGGGTAAACATTGAGAATTGGCAATAACCGAGTTTTCAAGTTTCAAGCTAAAGTTGGTTGTATTTGAAATTTCCTTGGCAAAGATGTTGAACTGTCGGTTTACAGGGTCGGATGCGAGATCCGCCGTTTTCATACTTCCTGCAAGTCCTCCATCAATCCATGCTGTAATATTTGAACCTTGTAATAGTCCACTTTGAATACGAAGTGCGATTTGCCCTTGCAGAATATCAGTAGGTTGCCATACTGCCGGAAAATCAAGAAATAAATTCTTTTCGGCATGATTTAGTCGAAAATCCTGAATACCTAGATCTGCAAGCGTATCAATTTTTTTAAATTGCGCCCAAGCTGGTGCTGAGATTGTAGTTGGAAAAATAGCGCTACCCGTATCAAGCTGTTGCACATAAGTTGGATTAATTAGCCCGTTAATGGCAGCGGTAAGCTCTTGTGGAGTGTGATAAGTAATAGATAGCGTCGGTACACCTTCAGCCAGTTTAGCAATTTGTACTAAGGCTCCTCCTTTGAGTGGGCTTGCCGAACGAATCACTTCAATAATAAAGTTCGTTTCAGGATTTAGATTGGTTTGGCCTGAATCAACCCATTCAATTGGCGTTACGGAGCTCCACGAACTTACTAATCGGCCCAACATAGAGGCTTCGGTAATTTCTTTACGGTTATATTTTAAAATTCCGACAAAAGGTGTAGGTCGTCTAGCCTGAGGGTTAAATAAAGCGTCCGGTAGATCTTTTAAACGGTACTCATTTCGAATAGGCGTAAAGTCGAGTTGAGAATTACTCAAATAAGTTAAGTGATCAATATCTTCTGTACAGAATGTTTCTTTTGTTTGGTTAAGCGTCGTTGGTTTTGCATATTGTTGAATAATAAAATCTAAACGGTGAAAACCACTCTGACTGGCAGGAATATTAAATTTGAATTGGCCATCACCATTAAGCGTAGTGTTATAAATGAGCTTATCGTCATATTTGACGAGTACTGTTGTGTCATTTTCAGTTGAGTAGTCACTCGAAAACTGAATGTTTTGCCATTCAGCACCTTTTCCAATATAGAAAAAGTGAGGCTCGACTGTATATTTAGTCGAGGTACTAATATCGTCGAGTTTCCATGTATAAGCATGAGTAGACATGCCAAGCAAAAAACTGGTGCTGGCAAGGAGCACTTGAGCTGTTTGGTAAAGATCAAAAGTCTTTTTCATTTATTTTTTCTCCTTGCTACGTTCCGTTTTGTACCATTGAAGGGAGTTGCCCTGTATTTTATTTTTTAGCATGTCGAATGCGGCTTTAAACACAATAAATAAGAAGATTTGTGAGTAACTTACGTAAGATAAGACAGAATAAAAATAGAGTTCTGGTTTAACTTTTTCTAAAGAAAGCGTAAACCACATTTGTGCTACATAGAGACAAAATGAGAGTCCCCACAGTAGTGTAAATGGACCAGGAACTGAAATACCTGCAATATCAAGTAAGCCAAGCGTTAAGGTAATATGACTCCAGAATAAAGCCGGTACAAAAAGGATATAGCACATAATGTTATTTAGAATTTCAATTCCGATTGGGAATGGGGTTCTGAGTGCTACAGGTAAATATTTGCGTGTTACATAAAAATTACCTTGAGTCCAGCGTGAGCGCTGTTTAACGAATACACTTAACGAAGGAGGGTCCTGTTGCCAACCGATTGCATAGGGAACCCATTTAATTCGTTTTTGTCCGATAAAAATTCGGAAACTCATTTCTGTATCATCGACTAGCGATTTTTCATCAAAACCGCCCAAAGTCTCTAGAGCATCGCGCCAGATGACATAATTTGTTCCCATTAATGTTGATAGTTCAAAACGTTGCCAGCGTCCACCTTGAAAGATCCATTGGAAAAAGATGAATTCAATCGCAATAAAACGAGTCAAAATACTATCTTGCCAGTTACGGGTTCTGACTTTGCCATTTACCGCGACTAGCTTTTTATCGGCTAACAAGGTTTGGGCAAGTAATCGGACGCAATCGGGTTCAGGGGTGCTATCGGCGTCGTAAACAACAATTAACTCACCTTTGGCATGGGGAAGACCATTATTAAGCGTTCTTGATTTACCTTTACCACCCATCCCTTTGGGTACATTGACAATTTTTATGCAAGGATAAATTTTTGCGAGGTTTTCTGCGATTTCAAGGGTGTTGTCTTTGGAGCCATCATTGATCAGTAAGACTTCATAAGACTTTGCCGGATAGTCCTGTTGAGCAATGGCATGCAAAGTGTCCTCAATCACAACGCCTTCATTATAAGCAGGGATCAAAACACTTAAGACTGGCCATCTTTCTGGTATTGGTAAGTTTTGCAGCTCTTTTTCAGCCGTTTTGGAATACTTCCACGCTTGATAGCTTAACCATGCCCAAAATGCTTGTGGAATCCAAATACCTAAAAAGCCAAATAAAAACAGGATATCAATTGGAGCCATTTTTACGGACCCTCCTAATAATAGAAGAGATGAGCAGCAATAATAAAATTGCCCCCACCACTAAGGAGATCCATGAAATATAGCTACCAAACGTGCCGAGTAGATCCGGATACGTCGTTGTTAAAATCAGGTCAAGTGGAACAACAACAATACTTAATATAATAAATATATAACCTATAAGATTCGTACTTACATGTTCAGGAGTACTCTCATAATCAATATTATTAAAGTTCCAAGAAATGCCGAGTTGAGGATATCGAATATTAGATAGAGGTAAATCAGCAGGGGGATTAATGATAATTTCATAACCTGAAACATGACCGTTAAAACCCTTGGCCGAGTAAAAAAAATGTTGGCCTTGTCTGACTTCTCTTGAGGGTAATGGTAAATTTGCTGAATTTAGCTGGATAATATAACTACCTGCTGGTTGAGAAATTAAATTTTCATCCCATCCCGTACTCACAAAAGCAGCCATTGGGCGTAAACCAATAGCGGTCGAAAAAGTTGCTTTTGCGGCAAAATATTGAGGTTGTTCAGTTTTAAAAAGCACAATAGGAATAGCACCTTGGCTTACTGCTTCTTTTAACAAGAAATAGTGAGGAAAACCGAATACTTCGTCTGGCAAGATAATGCCGGGTCTAATTCCGTTATGGATAAACTTTTGGAAACTTTCAGAGCTAATCTGATCAATCGTAAAGACAGGCCACCATGTATCTTGGTAAGGGAAAAACATGGAAAGATCACTAGGACTTTGAACCTCGGCTTTTATTTGCTCAGCTTTAATTTCGCAATGATAATATTGTCGATAGAACTGTTGTAATGTGGCATCTGGATATTGGCTAGAGGCGATTACAATTCCACAAATATTAAGAAGATTAGACATTAGCTCATCTCCTCGGGTGGAAGAGGAACAATTTTGTATTCCACCTCAAGACGCAAGGTCGTAATTTCTTTTAATTTTTTTAAGAATACAGGGTCTTCTTCTGTTTTCTGCTGGCGAATCATAATACTGTAAATATTTTCCAGATCATCATCTGCAAACTGGAAAACAATCTCGTTGGGTTCATGTTGGCTCAAAATTTTAATCATTTCATTTTGAGTTGTTTTCCAGACATCATCGCCTAACATTTCTTTAATCAGACTGCGATTAAGAATTCGAATTTCGAATACTTCATAATCTTGTACATTGTGGTGATCAAGTAATTTAAAAAAACTACGCTGAAAGTATTTTAAAGCACTGAGCGGGAAAATATCGCGGCGATAATTTCGGTCATAGCTTTGAATATCACGGTATTTCTGTACATTAATTTCAATATTGTGGCGTACGGCACTTAGAAAGAGCGGTATTAGGGGAATAATGAATAGTAAAAGTAACTGACGTTCAATATGTGTTTGTGCGCCTAAGTCGAGTAAAAAGTATACGGCAACTCCAATAAAAGCCACTAAACCTACAATTAAAGACAAACCGACTTCTAAAAAAGCACCTGAAATTAAAAGAAGAAGAATAAAAATCCAACTTCCTCTAAAACTCACAGGCAGCCACTCGTATGCAACCATTCCCATAAATAGATGAGCTGCGATAATCCATAAGACGAGTGTTCTACCGGGGTGTTTTTGTTGCATGTGGCCTATGCTACCTTTTTTGTAATGTTAATTTTTTTATACTTTTATAATGAAAGGTGTTGATTTGCGAAGTAGTTGTTGTTTCTGTCCTTTTTAGGTATCTATTATGTTTATTTGTAGATTAAAGCCACTGTATAGTCAAACCTTGTTATTAATTTTTCATCAAAAATAAACAGAGCAGACTCAATTGTTATCTAAATATTCTTGAAAGTTTCAATTGCTTTAAGGCGTGTTTCTTTTAAATCTACTATGGGTTTTGGATAATTTAAACCAAGATCGGTTTTGCTTGAGTAGGGGTCATGAATCGTTTTATTGTCCAAATGAGTCAATTCTTTTATCCATTGGCGAATATATTCACCCTCCGGATCAAACTTCTTTGATTGAGCAATTGGGTTGAAAATCCGAAAATAAGGTACGGCATCTGTTCCTGTTGAGGCACACCATTGCCAACCGCCATTATTTGCGGCGAGGTCACCATCAATTAAATGTTGCATAAACCATTGTTCACCAATGCGCCAATCAATCAAAAGATTTTTACATAAAAACATGGCCGTAATCATACGTACTCGATTATGCATCCAGCCTGTTTGTAAAAGTTGTCGCATCCCAGCATCAACAATAGGAATACCGGTTTGACCCGTTTGCCATGCGGTTAAATGTTCTGGATTATGGTTCCATTTAATCTTCTGAGTATCTTTCTTAAACGGGATGTGTTTAGAAACATGCGGAAAATCAAATAAAATATGTTGGTAGAACTCTCTCCAAAGAAGTTCGTCTAACCATGTTTGTTGGCCTTCATTGACTAAGTGAAAGTTGCCATGTTGATTGCGAAAGAGTGCTTGTAAACACTGTCGAATAGATAAAATACCAATATTTAAATAAGGTGAAAGCTTACTTGTAGCTTGTATATGAGGAAAATCGCGCTCGACTTTATAGTGACAAACCGATTCTTCAATAAATTGATCTAATTGTTCTAATGCGTATTGTTCGCCAACAGGCCATAAATCTTGCTGTTCTTTTGAGAGAGATGAGCAAAATAGTTTTTCAATTTCGTCTAAATCAATATTTTTCCCCTGTAAAAAATCTAGTGGTACTTCATTTTGTTTATTAGGGACCGGATAACATTGAGATAAACCGCTTGTGTCGAGCTTTGTATAACAAGCTTTTTTGAATGCACTAAATACTTGATATGGTTGTTGTGATTGGTTACGGATTGAACGTAAAGGAAAAATAGTACGGTCATGGAATAAAAATAGTTCTTTGCCATGCCGATTTAAATAGTCTTGTACATTTTTATCTCTTTTTAATTCATTTACGCCTATTTCGATATTGGCATACACGTTTTCAATATTATATTTCTTGCTGAAATCAGAAATAAAGTTTGCGATCTCTTTCCAATAGGGAATGACTTGAATAACTAGTGGAATATGAAGTGCTGCTAACTCTTTCTGAAGCGTTCTGAGTTGTCGTAAATAAAAACTTATTTTTATTGGAGCATCGGCGTGTTGTTTCCATTGCTCTGGCGATAAGATGACTAAACCGAGTGAAGGTCCTTGCTGGCTGGCGTGCCATAAAGCTGCATGATCATGTATACGCAAATCTTGGCGAAACCAAATGAGCTGATAAGCATTTGACATGCAAGTCCCTAAAAATAAATTAACTCTATGAATATTATATAAATTAAAGACATAAAAAAAGCAAAGCCGAAGCTTTGCCTTTTATTATCTTCTAAAAGAAGACTTAGTGGTGGTGACCACCCGCACCGTGTACGTGACCGTGATCTAATTCTTCTTGAGAAGCTTCACGGATTTCTACGATTTCAACTTCAAAAGTTAAATCTTGACCAGCAAGTGGGAAGTTTGCATCAACGATAACGTTGTCACCTTCAACTGCTTTAACAGTAACGATTTGAACGCCGTCATCTGTTTGAGCTTGGAATTGCATACCTGGTTGAATGTTATCAACGCCTTGGAACATTTGAGCAGGAACTTCTTGTACTAGGTCTGGGTTATATTCGCCATAACCTTCAGCAGCTGGTACGTTAACAGTGAATTTATCACCAACAGTCTTACCAGTTAATGCATTTTCTAAACCAGGAATGATGTTGCCTGCGCCATGCAAATAGGCAAGTGGTTCACCTTGAGATTGATCAAGTGTTTCACCCTCAGCGTTTGTTAATTTATAGTGGAATGAAACCACGTGGTTATTTGCAATTGCAGTCATGTTTTTGATCCATTCAATCAATTAAAGCGTACATCATAAAGTGAAAAATAAATTTTGTAGACTACAAAATCTCAATCTTTAACACTTTTTCTAATGCGTTTTTATCTAAATAGGGATGAACTTAAAAAATTCAACTCAATACAGCTTAATTTTTGGTCGTACTCGTCTTGTAAGTAAATCTTTCATTGTGAGTAGTCCAGCTTGAGTGTATCCGTGAATTGTTGCTTGATGTAAACGGTATAAAGATACATACATCGTTTTGGCAATATATCCTTGGACACTGACATCCCCCAGTAATTCTCCAACCGCTTTATTACGACTTAAAGACACAAGTGAACCTTTGTCATTAAAAGTAAACATCGGTTGTGATCGACCATTTAGTCTAGCAGCCATAGCATCGACTAAAAAGCTTGCTTGTTGACTAGCAACTTGAGCGCGTGGTCCGAGAGGCGGGTGTCTTGCATCAAGTTGGCAATGCGCACAATCACCAAATGCAAATACATTAGGATCGGAATAGGTCTGCAGCGTTGCATAGACCATTAAGCGGTTAATATTGTCACGTTCGAAATCGCTAAGACTTTCAAGTACTTTTGGTGCTTTTACCCCAGCTGCCCATACCGTAATATCACTGTTGAGCTGGTTACCATTACTAAAATAGATACAGTGTTCATCAATTTTTTCAACCCGGTGCTTAGTTAAAATTTCAACACCCATTTTTTGAAGCTGTTTTGCGCTATGTTCAGCTGTTTTTTCACTTAGGGCAGGGAGGATGCGTTCTGAGGCCTCAATGAGTGTAATTTTGACTTGATTCGGATGGATCTTTTTTAAACCATAGCGATAAAAGTTTTTGGTCGTTTCAATCAGTTCAGCCGCAAGTTCGACACCTGTTGCCCCCGCACCAATAATTCCAATATTTAATGTACGTTGATCGGGTTGATTTTGCGCTTCGATATATAAATGTAAAAGATCTTGCTGGAAAATATCCGCCTGTTTACGGCTATCGAGGAAATGGCAGTTTTCACGAACACCGGGTGTATTGAAATCATTTGATACTGAACCAAGCGCTAAAACCAGTGTATCGTAACTGAGTTGTTGAATATGGGTATTTTGTTCTTTAGAGACTTGAGGGGGAATTAAATCAATTATTTTCTTATCTTTATTTACTGCTGTTAATGTTCCCAACACAAATTCATAGTGGTGTTTCTTTGCATGGGCAAAATAATTGGTTTGCTCTTCGTGAGGATTTAAAGAACCCGCCGCAATTTCATGAAGTAATGGTTTCCAGATATGAGTTAAATTTTGGTCAACCAATGTAATTTTGGCTTTACCATTTTTCCCAAAAGTTTCACCAAGTTGTGTGGCGAGTTCTAAACCACCAGCACCACCACCGACAATAACAATATGATGTAAGTTTTGGGTCATTTTTATCACCTAATTATTTTTCTATAAAAAAAAGATGGCTGAATTATGCCATCTTTTCTTTATAAAATTTATTGTGCATCTGTGCACAATTTGATGTTTTTAGTGCGAATCTATAGGGTAGAGTTTTGCTGCACTGTGCTCACTTGATGAAAAGATTGAGAATAGGCTTGAGAACCACATCATAATTCTTTGGAAAATATTTGCTTCTTCAATGTGTACATCATTTTCAATTTGAAGACTGCGAATGAGCTGGTTGTTTTGATAAATTGAAACTGTTGCCAAATTCATCGCTTTCATTAACGGTGCTGTTAACTTTTGCTCATTTAACTGAATATTTACACGTGTTTGAGTTGTTTCAAGTGGAGCAATAACTTTAGGTTGTTGATTGCTATCAAGAACTTGAATACGCTGTGTAGCATAATCAAACGTATTTAAATCAATTGGTGTTGGCTCAGCATATAAAGAAGTCGTAACAATGGTTGGCTGCTTAGTTTCTACTTTAAACATTTTTAAAGTTGATTTAATAACAGGCAATTCAGCAATTAATTTTTGCTCAGGAATAACTACTTCATCACGTGTATAAGCATAAGCAAGATTCATTAATTTATCTGCAATTTCAGCACGTTTCACGGCACTTGGTGTACCTAAGACAATTACCAGTAAACGTCTTTGCGGTAAGTTCGGTGAAAATGAAGGGCGTGAAGCTGTTAGAGCCAAGTTATAACCTGCTGCTTTGGTATAGCCAGTTTTTAAGCCATCTACAGATGGATCATATTTGAGCGCAAGGTTCGTCGCATGGTGAAAACGTTGATTGTAGCTAAAGCTCGGCATTTTCGAATAATGTAAATATTCAGGGGTCTGGTGAATCACTGCCTGACTTAATAAGCTCAAATCATGAGCTGTCGTGTAATGATCCGGCATTGTAATACCAGCAGGATTACTAAAGTGCGTGTCTTTCATACCCAGTGCTTGTGCTTCTTGATTCATACGCTGTACGAAATGAGGCACATCACCAGAAATTTTTTCAGCCAAAGTCACAGCTGCATCATTTGCAGACATAACAATTAAACCAGCCAAGAGCTGATCAACTGAAATTTGCTCGCCCGCTTTGAGGTACATTTGTGATTCATCCCACTGCACCACGCTTACGACTGGTGTTGCAGTAATGACTTCGTTCAGTTTTAACTTTCCAGCCTTAATCTCTTTTAATGCAATGTAGGCCACCATCATTTTGGTTAAAGATGCTGGCGCACGTTGTACATGACTATTATGCTCAGCAATAATTTGACCAGATTGGGTATCTACAATTGTCCATGCAGCGGCTTCAACACTTTCAGAAGCAATATTAAGTAGAGCAGCATTGGTAAGAGTAGTACAGAAAATACTAAACAGCGTAAAAAGAGATAGGAAGAATTTCACTAGGTGACCTTGACGTTTACTGGCAAATACGGAACACAGATGCCCAGCATGCTATGCCTTTTTTTTGTAGAAGGCTAGTGTGAATTGTTGCCAAAAAATACATCTACGCAAGTCGATACAAAAAAGTGATAATCTAATGTGAAACCGTTCTTATTTTTAAATTGAAGAATTTATGTTGCATTATCAAATTGAGTTCGATGATTACAAACAACACCTTGTTCACGTGACAATTCGCTTTTTAGCGAATCCAAATCAGGAACTATGGTTACCAACGTGGATTCCGGGCAGTTATCTCATTCGAGAGTTTTCTAAGCACATCGAGGCAGTAAAGGCCTATGATGAAGCTGGACGCATGCTCAATATTAAAAAGACTGAAAAAAATCGCTGGCGTTTATTTAACACCGATCACGAGTTAATTACTGTTGAATATGATGTTTATGCATATGATTTATCAGTACGTGGCGCTTATGTAGATCAAACGCGTTTATATATTAACCCTGCCTGTGTGTGTTTAGGCTTAGAAGGCCAAGAACAATCTGCATGTGAATTAGAAATCTTTTTGCCGGATGAATTAAAACACTTTCAGTTAGCAACAGGATTAGCTTCAAAAAGTTTAGTAAAAGGACGTTTTACTTTAAAAGCTGATCATTATGATCAACTCATTGATAGTCCATTTGAACTGGCTGATCAAACGCGTTTTAGCTTCGAAACGCATGGAATTGAACATGAGTTTGTAATTTCAGGTACTCACGCTACGAATGTTGATCGTTTAAAAACGGATATTGAAAAAATTTGTGCAGCCGAAATTGATCTGTTTGGTTCGGCACCGTTTAAAAACTATACCTTCATGACCATGGCAACAGGGAATAGTTACGGTGGGCTAGAGCATTGCAATAGCACAAGTCTGATTACTCCACGAGATGATTTGCCGAAATCGAATGAACCTACTGAACCTTCGAAAGATTATCAACGTTTCTTAGGTTTATGCAGTCATGAATATTTTCATTCTTGGTTAGTAAAGTTTATCCGTCCAGAAAATTTTGCGAACTACAACCTGCATCAAGAAGGCTATACCTCGCTACTGTGGATTTTTGAAGGGTTTACTTCGTATTACGATGATTTAATTTTATTACGTAGTGGCGTGATTTCCCAAAAGTCTTATTTAGATTTGTTGAAGTCACAGATTGATCGCTATTTGCAAAACCCGGGACGTTTTGTTCAAACAGTAGCAGAATCAAGTTTTGATGCTTGGATTAAATTTTATCGTCAAGATGAAAATTCGAATAATGCAGGCACGAGCTATTATAACAAAGGTGCATTAGTTGCCTTGTGTTTAGACTTAGGCTTACGTTTACGTGGTTCTAGCCTTGATGCCTTAATGCGTCGATTGTATGAAAATACGCAAAACGGTGTTCAGGTTAATGAGCGTACAATTTTTGATTTATGCGAAGAGCTAACAGGTGATAGTTGGTTAGAGCAAATCAATCATTTGATTAATACTACTGAAGAGTTACCACTCGATCAGTTATTCCCTGAGTTTGGTTTAAGTTATACGCTTAAAAATGATAAGACTTTAGCTTATGGTTTAAAGCTAGCTGATAAGCCTGAAGGTGTGTTAGTACAAAATGCTCACCGTGAGGGAGCTGGTGCTAAAGCGGGTATTTCTGCTAATGATGTCATTATTGCAATTGATGGACTAAAAGCGACCACAAAACTTATTGAGAAATATGCTAAACAAAAGGGTAATTACTCAGTCTTGGCTTTCCGCCGTGATGAGTTATTGTCGTTTGAAGTTACAAGTGACAGCATAAACTTAACTGAAGTTGAACTTATTATTGAAGATCAAAGCAAAGCTGACAAATGGTTAAAAGCCTAAATAACCGTTAATTAATTTATAAAAAACCGATGTTTCGTGCATCGGTTTTTGTTTTTTCCTAACTTCAAAACATAGAAAGAGTCTTTATCTTTGAGTTTGTTTTGAATGAAAAGTATAATAATTGTCAGAACTCTGAAAGATATCTCATGTAATTTAAGACTGTTCTATACCTAAAAAGTTGGTAAAAGCACATTTATTACCATAAGTTAGGTATAAGATTATTATCGATAGATTTAAATTATGTATTATTTCGCTGCGAAATGTCGTTATCACTGGATATTTCGTTGACTGAAAGCCAATGAGAGTCGATACTCTCAGGGTTTTATTTAAGCATATCGGTTCGTAGGCACTGGGCCAAAAGCTCGGTCCTCAAAACTCAATTCAACGGAAGGGGCTATATATGGCTGGTGAAAAGTCAACCATCATTTACACACTGACTGACGAGGCGCCATTATTGGCGACTTATTCGCTACTGCCGATCATTGAGACCTTTACTAAGCCAGCTGGTATCGAGATTGTTAAAAGTGACATCTCTGTAGCTGCACGTGTGCTCGCAGAATTCGCTGACTACCTAAGTGAAGAGCAAAAGGTATCCGACAACCTTGCTGAGCTAGGTCGTCTTACACAAGATCCAGATACTAACATTATCAAACTCCCAAATATTAGTGCCTCTGTTGCGCAATTGACAGCATGTATTAAAGAACTTCAATCTAAAGGTTATGCAATTCCTGACTATCCGGAAAACCCAGCGACTGAAGAAGAAAAAACAATCAAAGCTCGTTATGGCAAATGCCTAGGTTCAGCAGTAAACCCTGTTCTTCGTGAAGGTAACTCTGACCGTCGTGCTCCTGCTGCCGTTAAAAATTACGCTAAGAAACACCCTCACTCAATGAGCGAGTGGAAACAATGGTCGCAAACTCACGTTTCACACATGGAAGAAGGTGACTTCTACCACGGTGAAAAGTCAATGACACTTGACCGTCCACGCAATGTAAAAATGGAACTTATCACAAACAGTGGTAAGAGCATTGTTCTTAAGCCAAAAGTTGCGCTTCAAGAAGGCGAAATCATTGACTCAATGTTCATGAGCAAAAAAGCGCTTTGCGACTTCTATGAGAAACAACTTGATGACTGCCGTGAAGCAGGAATTTTATTCTCATTACACGTAAAAGCGACAATGATGAAAGTTTCACACCCGATCGTTTTCGGTCACTGTGTGAAAATCTACTATAAAGAAGCTTTCGAAAAACACGGTAAGTTGTTTGACGAATTAGGTATTAACGTAAATAACGGTATGGCTGGGTTATACGAGAAAATCGAAACTCTTCCAACCTCATTACGTGAAGAAATCATTGAAGATTTACATGCTTGCCAAGAACACCGTCCTGCACTTGCGATGGTTGACTCAGCAAAAGGTATCACTAACTTCCATTCACCTAACGACATCATCGTAGATGCTTCTATGCCTGCAATGATCCGTGCTGGTGGTAAAATGTGGGGTGCTGATGGTAAGCAATACGATGCTAAGGCAGTAATGCCAGAATCAACATTTGCCCGTATTTACCAAGAAATGATCAATTTCTGTAAATGGCATGGTAACTTTGATCCAAAAACAATGGGTACAGTACCAAACGTTGGTTTGATGGCTCAAAAAGCTGAAGAATACGGTTCTCACGACAAGACTTTTGAAATTCCTGAAGCAGGTATTGCAAACATTACTGATCTTGACACTGGTGAAGTGTTATTGACTCAAAATGTTGAAGAAGGCGATATCTGGCGTATGTGTCAGGTGAAAGACGCTCCGATTCGTGACTGGGTAAAACTTGCAGTAACTCGTGCACGTAACTCAGGCATGCCTGCGATCTTCTGGCTTGACCCATATCGTCCACACGAAAATGAATTGATCAAGAAAGTACAGAAGTACTTAAAAGATCACGATACGACTGGTCTTGATATCCAGATCATGTCTCAAGTACGTGCAATGCGTTACACACTTGAGCGTGTAGTTCGTGGCCTCGATACAATTTCTGTAACCGGTAACATCTTACGCGACTACTTAACTGACTTGTTCCCAATTATGGAACTTGGTACTTCTGCGAAAATGTTGTCTATCGTTCCGCTTATGGCGGGTGGTGGCATGTACGAAACTGGTGCGGGTGGTTCAGCACCTAAACACGTACAACAACTTGTTGAAGAAAACCACTTACGTTGGGATTCGCTTGGTGAGTTCCTTGCGCTTGCAGTTTCTCTAGAAGAAATGGGTATTAAAGAAAATAATGCTCGTGCGAAGTTACTTGCGAAGACACTTGATGAAGCGACTGGTAAATTGCTTGACAATGACAAGTCTCCATCACGTCGTACAGGCGAACTTGACAACCGTGGCAGTCACTTCTACTTGTCACTTTACTGGGCAGAAGCACTTGCTGCACAGAACGAAGATGCTGAGTTGAAAGCTAAATTTGCTCCACTTGCAAAAGCATTAGCTGAAAACGAACAGAAGATCGTTGCTGAGCTTGCTCAAGTACAAGGTAAACCAGCTGATATCGGTGGTTACTATGCAGTTGACCCAGCGAAAGTAAGCGCTGTAATGCGTCCAAGTGCTACATTTAATGCAGCGCTTTCAACTGTTCAGGCTTAATTACTAATTCATTAGTACATAGCTAAAAGCCGGTGCATAAGCACCGGCTTTTTATTTTTATAAAATAAAAGTCATTAAAAAAAGCCCACTAACGTGAGCTTTAAAACTTAAATATTTTTATCGGCTATTGCGGCTACGACCACGTGGTGCTTTGGTATTTGGACGCGTTGTACCGTTAGTCTTACGACGCGGTTTTTCACTTTCATCCATTTGCCAAATACGCTTTGTACCAGATTTTTTTGCAGAACCATCTTTGTTCTTGCGAACCATTGGCTTACCGCCAGTGCCACCTGGTTTTTTCACATATGAACGTGAACGATAAGGTTGTTCAGCCGGAACATCTTTAAAGTCTGGGTAGAGTAGAGGCTCAATTTCTTTGGTTTCGCCCGGTTGTAATCCCAATTGAACTAAGTCAATCGTACCAATTTTTGTACGAATGAGACGTAAAGTCGGAAAACCTACCGCAGAGGTCATGCGACGGACTTGGCGGTTACGACCTTCACAAATAGAGATTTCAATCCAAGATGTTGGAATGCTGGCACGGTAACGTACAGGAGGATCGCGGTCCCATAACCATTCAGGCTCACTTACCTTAATTGCTTTAGCTGGTAAAGTCATACCATCATTAAGCTCTACACCCTTACGAAGCTGCTCGAGTGCTTCTTCTGTTACATCGCCATCAACTTGAACTAAATACGTTTTGTATTTTTTATTCGCAGGGTTGGTAATGAACTGATTCAAACCACCATGATCAGTTAAGAAAACTAAACCCTCAGAGTCCATATCAAGACGGCCTGCTATGCGCAAAGTCGGGTCATCTACAAAGTCAGAGACCGTCATGTGTGCTTCGTCTTTACGAAACTGGGAGAGAACGTCATATGGTTTGTTGAGAATGACGATTTTCATAAAAAATGACTTCTTCTTTCAAATAAGCGGTAAAAACATTGAGCTATATTTAAGTGCGAAATTTGCTTATTTCCCACATAAATCTCAAAAAGGGTTAAATTCGATTAAGCTATTATGCGTTAATAAAAGTTGAAAGTATTGTTTATCGATAATTATTTTTGTTTGGTTAGTTAAATATTATAAAAGGGAGAATCTACATAATGGGTTATCAGAAGATCGTGGTTCCTGCCGACGGTGATAAAATTACAGTAAAAGCAGACCTGTCACTGAATGTACCAAATCATCCAATTATTCCTTTCATTGAGGGTGACGGTATTGGTGTAGATATTACACCGGCAATGAAAAAAGTTGTTGATGCGGCAATTTTAAAAGCCTATGGCGGCAAACGCTCTATTGAATGGATGGAAGTGTATTGCGGTGAAAAGGCCAATAAAATTTACGGTACTTATATGCCGGAAGAAACCTTTGAAGCGCTGCGTGAATTTGTAGTTTCAATTAAAGGCCCTTTAACTACACCAGTCGGTGGTGGCATTCGTTCACTTAATGTTGCACTACGCCAAGAACTGGATTTGTATGTATGTGTGCGTCCTGTGCGTTGGTTCCAAGGCGTCCCTTCACCTGTTCAACATCCTGAGTTAACTGACATGGTGATTTTCCGTGAAAACTCGGAAGATATTTATGCAGGTATTGAATGGAAAGCAGATTCTGAAGAAGCTAAAAAAGTTATTAAATTCCTTCAAGAAGAAATGGGGGTCACAAAAATTCGTTTCCCTGAAGGATGTGGTATTGGTATTAAACCCGTTTCCAAAGAAGGAACACAGCGCTTAGTTCGTAAGGCCATTCAGTTTGCAATCGATAATGACAAACCTTCGGTGACTCTTGTTCATAAAGGCAACATTATGAAATATACCGAAGGTGCCTTTAAAGAATGGGGGTATGAGTTAGCGCTAGATCGTTTCGGTGGTGAATTAATCGATGGTGGCCCATGGGTTAAAATTAAGAATCCTAAAAATGGTAAAGACATCATTATTAAAGACGTGATTGCAGATGCTTTCTTGCAACAAATCTTGATGCGTCCTGCTGACTACTCTGTAATTGCAACCCTTAATTTAAATGGTGACTATATTTCAGATGCTTTAGCAGCAGAAGTAGGGGGAATCGGGATTGCGCCAGGTGCGAATATTGGTGGAGCTATTGCAGTGTATGAAGCAACGCATGGCACTGCACCTAAATATGCTGGGCAAGATAAAGTCAACCCGGGTTCAATTATTCTCTCTGCTGAAATGATGCTCCGTGATATGGGGTGGACAGAAGCAGCGGACCTGATTATTAAAGGTATTTCAGGAGCGATTGCAGCTAAAACCGTAACTTACGATTTTGAGCGTTTAATGCCGGGAGCGACCTTGTTACGTTGCTCAGAATTTGGCGATGCCATAATTCAGCACATGGAAGATTAAACTTTCATAGAAAAGCCCTCAATTGAGGGCTTTTAAAGTCTTTAGATTTATAATATTGAAAAATAATAAAAAATAAGAATTTAAAACGTTAAAATTTTAGCTAGGAATTAGCCGTATATGCCCACAATATACATGCTAATATCGTTAAACTCAGTAATATTAAGCCTTGCCCATGATGTGTTGCATACAGTGGTACATTTCCAATGGTATGCGTCATTTTGTAGTTTAGAATAGGCCGAATACAAAAGAAAAAAAGCGGTAATGATAAAATCACTGTATTACTAATTTTAATTGTATGGCGAAAATAGTAACTAAATAGTCCTATTAGGGCGGCATACAATAATGTTTTAAATAGCACCTCTCCACTGGTGTATATATCTATACCGAGATAAAAATTAAACTTCCATATCAGAAGACTAACTGTAGCAATTATTGCGATAATACCTACAACAACGGCATTTGCTGGGTTTGATACATTGAACATTTTTAGAGTTTTTAA
Source organism: Acinetobacter sp. FDAARGOS_494 (assembly GCF_003812225.1). Taxonomy (NCBI): domain Bacteria; kingdom Pseudomonadati; phylum Pseudomonadota; class Gammaproteobacteria; order Moraxellales; family Moraxellaceae; genus Acinetobacter; species Acinetobacter sp. FDAARGOS_494. The sequence goes on along the minus strand of NZ_CP033866.1, from coordinate 651,280 downwards.
TTGATATAAATTAATTTGCTTAAAATATATATTATAAAAACATAGAGTACAGTGACGATTTTTAACTTTATAAAACTCCCTAAAAATCCTCATTTAGACATTTTGAGACTCAAGCGAGTTTGAGCTTGTTTCTTTAAATACCCATAGGGCAAAACAAAATATGATCACGATGAGTAGCCCTAAACTTTGACCATGACCCGAGAGATAAAACGGAACATCTGGGATAGTTTGAATGGCTTTGTAGTCAAGAATTGGCTCTAGCCAAAAGTATGCAAATGGAACAGCAATTAAAAATTGTGTTGTAAACTCAATATGATTGCGTGTTAAAAAGCCCAAAATAGCTGCTGTGAGAATATAGATAACAATCCTTACCGAGACTTCGTATGATGTTGTCATATCTAGTGCAAAGATGGTCTGACACTTAAATGCCAGTAATAAAACACCGATAAAAGCGAACATCGCCAAGAGCTTTAAAAGCTCATCAATATAATTGTTATTGCTCATGTTTTGCTCAATTTTAAGTATTAAAAATTATAAATTTTGACTGAATATAGATCAGAAAATAGCTCTCTACATTGACATAATATGACATTTTTTGTCAGTTAAGTATTTTAATAAGGCTACTAAAATAGTTGTTATGCGGTTTGTTCTACTGATCTATTCATTAATTTTTATTTTGACAATATACGACTACTCAATGGAAAAGCCCCTGATATATCGGGGCATTTTTTATTGCATAAATTCCGGATGCTTCTGGGGCTTAGAGATACCAATTTTCTTTTGATAGCTTTGGTCTAAAGCCTGAATAATGAGTACGAAAATAATCAAAAAGAGAGGAAAGAATAAAGTTTTCACGATTTGGTTTCTCCGAGAGTGTTCGGCGGGGAAGAACGGATAGGAATTAAAAGGCTCAATGCAAATAACAAAACAATGCCGCCCATTAAAAACAGATGGGCATAAGACCAATGCAAGTGATGTAAAGTACTAATAACAACGCCACCTAATAACTGAGTGCTGGCAAACCCAATGGTGGCAAGGCTCCAGATTTTTTGATAACGCTGTTCATAAATCTGTAGCAGGCTGTAAGAGCTAATAAATACGGTGGCAGGTGTGAGTAAACCTGTAAGAAAGGACGATAAAGTGAGCAAAGCAGTAGCATGTGAAAAAAATGGTAGGGCAACTGCCAAGCAATAGACACCGTATAGACATTTAATTGCCTGCAAATATCCAATAAGGCGGCTTAAACAATACGCCACAAAGGCGCCAACACAACTTCCGACCCCATAAAGAACCCAAAATAAGTTTCGTTGTTGCAATGGAAAATGTAGGGTCCCCGATAAATAGTCCATCCAAAACAAAGAGTGAGGGATATATGCAAAAGCACTGCACATATAAGCAATAATAATGACCAGTCCTAAACGTGAATGTATGAAGTTTTGAGGAGCGTGATTGGCCGTTTGAACGGACTCGGTAGGTGGGTGCCTTAATAACTGTAAAAGTACCAAACTGCCAATAATGGAAATGACGGCAAAAATTTCCCAGACATATTGAACAGGCATATTTTTAAGTGCAGGAATAATGAGAGTGGCAGATAACACGCCTGCGCCAATACCACTAAACCCTAAAAAATTGACTTTGAGCCTTTGGCTAATTGCAATATTTTTCATGGCAAAGCTGGGCGCTAAAATCATGAGTAGGCCACCTGCGATACCTGAAATGGTGCGCCAGAGAATAAACCAAGCCAGAGACATGTGTATAAACGAACAGCAGAGTAGGCTTAAGCTGCCTAAAACCGCCGAAGTCATAATCAAAGCAGGTATAGATTTTTCTTTAATGCTAAACAGGGCCAATAGTGCGCCAACCAGATAGCCCAATAAATTTGCACTTCCTAAGTAGCTTGCAAAGTCGTGAGTCCATCCATATTGCACAATCATAATAGGCATGAGTGCGGTATAGGAAAATCTAAAAATACCAATTCCTAGGCAAGTCGCTAAAAAGACAAGCAGGCTCATTCGATAGAACGTAGACATGAGAAATCTCTCAATTTTTTTATTATTAAAAGCGAGTTTATTTATCATTAGAAATAATTTAATATGATATTAATTATCTTGTTTTGAGATAGTGGCATGTTGCTTAAGTCTTTAGAGTTTTTTTTAGCGGTTGCAGAGAGTGGAAGTTTTTCATTGGCTGCACAAAAAATGTGTACGGTTCAATCCAATATCACGAGCCACGTGAAAAAGCTTGAAGAAGAGTTAGGTGTGATTTTATTAAATCGTCATAACCCCGTTACATTAACCAATGCAGGACACCAGCTACATAGTTATGCTGTGCAAATGATCGCACTGCATAATAAAGCGAAGACAATCTTCCGAGAAGGTGATATTGACCCGAATGAAACTATTCGTTTGGGCAGTATGGAAACGACAGCAGCAATACGACTTCCTCAATTGCTTAATGAATGTATGCAGCAACATCCGAATCTGCCGCTTGAACTTCAAACTCACCCGACAGGATATTTGTTAAATGCTGTGCAACAAGGAGAAGTCGATTGTGCTTTTGTCGCTTCTAAATATGTGATTCCAGAGCTATATAGTTTTCCGGTGTGGCAAGAACAACTGGTTTTGGTTTGCCCAAAACAACAAATTGATTTTCCCGACATTGCCACCCTCGCAAAGACTCGTTTTATTGCATTTCGACAAGGATGTTCCTATCGGCATGCAATTGAGTTGTTTTTAAATGATCACAGTGTGCCACCTTCGCAAATTATGGAAATGGGCAGTCTGGATGGCATTGTAAGCTGTGTGGAATTAGGTGTCGGTTTTGCTTTATTGCCAAAGTCATATCTGAATAAAGTAGCCGATAAAGTCTCATTAAGTTGTTTTGAAATTAACACTGAATCTGCACATTTCACTACTTATTTGGTCGCTCAGCCTCCTGAAACATGGGGCAGTAATCTAAAGCAATTTATTTGTTTTATTGAGCAACAATTTATACAGAAATGCGCTTAATTTTTATACATAAATATCTAACGTAACTTATGTTTTAAAAGTGATATATATGTATTTAAAAGTCATTTTATATTCTCATTCAGATCGGTAATGATCTGCATGCTAGAAAATTGTTGAAAAGGGTAGTTTATATAGGCCGGCTATGGTCAAATATGCCCCCTTAAAAGATGACACAAGCAATAATTTGGAGTTTGGGAATGAATATACCCTTAATCATCAATATTGTGGTTTTTGTCGGGTTAATATTTTTACTCGCCCAAACACGTAAAACGGACTGGAGCTTATCTAAAAAAGTTCTAGCTGGCTTAATTTTAGGTGTAGTGTTTGGTTTAGGACTACATTTGATTTATGGCGGTGGCCATCCGATTCTTGCTGAATCTATTAGCTGGTTTAATATTGTTGGTAACGGCTATGTAAAACTTTTACAAATGGTCGTGATGCCTTTGGTCTTTGTTTCGATTTTAGGTGCAGTAGCGAAGCTACACCAAGCCTCTTCTTTAGGAAAAATCAGCTTCTACACCATCGGGACTTTGTTATTTACCACACTCATCGCTGCGCTGGTTGGGGTATTTGTGACGAACTTGTTTGGTTTAACTGCCAAAGGTTTGGTACAAGGGGCGGCTGAAACAGCTCGACTTACTGCAATTCAGACTGACTATGTGGGTAAAGTAACAGACTTAAGTGTACCGCAATTTATTCTTTCTTTTATCCCGAGTAACCCTTTTGCTGAGTTAACGGGTGCAAATCCGACTTCAATTATTAGCGTGGTTATCTTTGCTGTCTTTTTAGGGATAGCAGCACTCAACCTAATGAAAGATGACGCAGAAAAAGGTCAACGTATTCTGACGGCTATTCAGACATTACAGTCTTGGGTAATGAAGCTTGTTCGTTTAGTGATGACGCTTACACCATATGGTGTTTTTGCCCTCATGACGAAAGTTGTGGCAAGTTCAAATGTCGCAGATATCTTGAACCTAGGCGGTTTCTTGGTGGCGTCTTATTTAGGTTTGGCGATTATGTTCGTCGTGCATGCTATTATTTTGACTCTGACCGGTGTTTCTCCACTTAAGTTCTTCAAGAAAGTTGCTCCAGTTCTAACATTCGCGTTTACGAGTCGTTCAAGTGCTGCAAGTATTCCACTTAGCATTGAGGCGCAAACTCGTCGTTTGGGCGTGCCTGAGTCTATTGCAAGTTTCTCTGCTTCTTTTGGTGCCACTATTGGACAAAATGGTTGTGCGGGTTTATATCCAGCCATGCTCGCAGTCATGGTTGCGCCAACTATGGGTATTAACACCCTAGACCCAATGTGGATTGCTTCGTTAGTGGGTATTGTGACTTTAAGTTCAATTGGCGTAGCCGGCGTTGGTGGTGGTGCAACTTTCGCAGCATTGATCGTACTTCCTGCTATGGGCTTACCTGTAACATTGGTTGCTCTTCTTATTTCAATTGAACCACTCATTGATATGGGACGTACTGCGTTAAACGTAAATGGTTCGATGACTGCTGGTGTAGTTACAAGCCAATTTATGGGGCAGACCGACAAAGCTATAATGAATAGCGAAGATGAAATTGAATTAACTCAACATCATTAAGAGTTAATATTAAACGGCTCTCCACTCTGGATGAGCCGTTTTTTTATATGTGTAACTTGCAACTGTGATGTTAATTTTTAAAAAACTGTATCTATTTTTCTTTTAAATAATTTTCGAAAATGAGCCTATTAAGAAAGAGAGCACTAACATGAAAATGTATCAAGTCGATGCTTTTACCAAAGAGCTATTTCGTGGAAATCCGGCTGCTGTGATTATTGGAAAAGAGTGGCCAAATGCAGATTTAATGCAAAAGATAGCACTTGAAAATAACTTATCTGAGACTGCTTTTGTAAAAATTATAGACTCTGAAAATTATGAAATACGCTGGTTTACTCCAACGGTTGAGGTGGATTTTTGTGGGCATGCGACTCTTGCGAGTGCTTTCGTATTATTTAAAGATTTTACTGAGAAAAAGACTCTTAATTTTCATGTACGAAACTTAGGTTTGTTTGTAGTTCATCAAGATGAAGACGGCAAAATCAGAATGGATTTTCCAATTCGTAAAGCTCAGCAAGTTGAAGATTATCCGGCTATTTTACGTCAAGCATTAACAAAACCTTTTAAAGCGGTTTATCAAAATGTTCAAGCCTACATTGTTGAATATGAGTCAGTGCAAGATGTGTTAGATGAGCAACCTGACATGAACTTACTTAAAGCCTTAGGTAAGCGGACTGCAATTACAACTACAGCAATGGATTTTGCAATCACCTCAAAAGCTGACGATCAATATGACTGTGTTTCTCGTTATTTTGCACCTGTCGCAGGCATTGATGAAGACCCGGTTACTGGTTCAATTCATACCGCAATAGCGCCACTATGGGCAGAGAAACTCGCTAAAAATAATATTGTGGCCTATCAGGCTTCTAGCCGTGGAGGCGTATTGTATTGTAATGTCTTAAATCAGGAACGTATTGAAATTTCGGGATATGGCAAACTTTATATGCAAGCCGAAATTTTTCCTTAAAATATAAGGCCGTTTAAATAAACGGCTTTTTTTTCAAATCTTTACTATGAAAGTCAGCTCAAATTTCCTACTATAGTCACACAACTATTGATTTTTTATTATTCAAATTAATTGGTATTTATATGTTTATGCAGTTTAAACAACTGACTCTCTCCCTATGTATTTTTGGTTTAAGTGCTGCCTCTTTTGCACAAACAACATTAGTAAAAAGTAAGCAAAATGTTGAGGAATATAAATTAGATAATGGTTTTCGGGTAGTGCTTGCGCCGAATGACAAAGAAAATAAAATCTTTATTAATACCATTTATTTAACGGGTTCTTTAAATGATCCACAGGGTAAAAGTGGTTTAGCACATTTACTCGAACATTTAGCATTTAAAGGCACGCAAAATGTAAAAGGTGAAGAATTCCAACGCCGTTTAGATCAATATACGTTAATGACGAATGCGAGCACGGATTACTATTCAACCAAATACACCAATATTGTCCGTCCAGAAAAAACAGCACTCGATCAAGTGCTGTACCTTGAATCTGAGCGCATGGACAAATTAGTTCTACAAGAAAAATTTGTGCCTTCTGAAATTGAAATCGTAAAGCGTGAACGTGAAGTCCGTATGGATCAGCCTTTTGCTGTCTTGATGGATCAAATGTGGAAGTCGGCTTATGGTAATCAATATCTAGGTCGATTACCGATTGGTGATTTACCTGAGCTTAAGTCAATTAAAATGCCTGAGTTGAACCAGTTCTATCGCAGTTGGTATGCGCCTAATAATGCGGTCATGGTGATTTCAGGCAAGTTTGATAAAACTGATGTTTTGAAAACGATAGACCAATATTTTAGCCCAATTCCTGCGCGAGCTGTGCCTAAGCCTGTTCAAGTGCCTGTGTTAGATTCTACAAAACTCAAAAACCGTGAGTTTGTGGTGAAAAAGGGTAGTGATTTGGCCAAATTCCATATCTATATGGATGGTAAAAACACAAAAATTCAACCGGAACTGGCTTTCGCACCTATGTTGTATACCATGCAGCCAAGTGGTCATTTGTACCAAAATATGGTTGAAACAGGTGTTAGTACAGACGTTCAGGCATCAACATGGCTAGATCAAGATTTTAACGTCGTATTTTTAGGTGCTATTTATTCACCAAAAAATGACCCTAAAAAAGTTGAAAGCGCTTTGCTCTCTGGAATTGAAAAGGGTAAACCTTTTACAGAGACTGAGCTAAATCGTGTAAAAAGCTTAATGAAAACGCAAGGTGAGTTAGTCAATAAAGATGCCGTTGCTTTGGGTTCCCGTTTAAGTGATTACACTGTAGCGGATGGGCAATGGGACCAATATTTCAAAGATTTAGATTCAATTGATAAAGTGAAGCTCAACGAGGTAAATCAAACCTTAAAACAGTTCCTTGTTGCAGGTCATCGTATTGATGGCGATATTTTGCCAACACCAGAAGACCAAAAGAAAGCATTACAACTCGACGCAAAAGATAAGCCTAAAACATTAGATCAAACAGATGTTAAAGCAGAGCCTTTAAAAGATCCGAAAGTTTATCAACAAGAAGTTGCCGAGTTTTTAAAAACGTCTAAGCAATATGCCGAAAGTAATGAGAAAAAGATCCTTCGCGGAAAACTTAAAAATGGAATGAAGTATGCTTTATTCCCTGTAGAAACCCGTGATGATCGTACCTATGCCACCATTACTATGGATTTTGGTACTGAAAAATCTTTATTCGATAAAGGTACGGTTGTTGATTTAACTTCATATTTATTGCTTCGCGGTTCTGATAAATATAGCTTGCAAGATATTGCCGATAAATCGATTGATGCAGGTGGCGCAGCTTATGCAAGTGCCGATGGCAATGGTATGACCATTAATATTCAATCTAAAACTGAAAAGTTCGATGAGTTTTTCAAGTTTGTTCTAGAGGTCATGAAAAATCCTAAATTTGAACAATCTCAATTTGACTTAATTAAATCTCAAAGCTTATCTAGTCTTGATCGTCCTTATACCGAACCGGATGTGGTAGCAGGTCTAACATTATCTCGCTTGGTAGAAGAATACCAGCCGGGTGATTTGCGTTATCACTTTGAACCGGAGCTGGCTAAAAAACAATTAAAGAATGTGACTCAAGAGCAAGTCAAAGAGCTTTATCAGCATTTCTTTGCCATGAATCATGCGCAAATTGCGATTACAGGTGCATTTGATACCCAAAAAATGAAAAAGCTATTGAATCAAGAGTTCGGAAGCTGGAATAGCAAACAACCGTATGAAAAAATCTTGATTCAACATGTTGATTTTCCTGCCCAGCAAGTACATGTCTTATCTGAGCAGCGTGAGTTTGGTAGTTATCAAAGTGTACTTGCATTACCGGTTGGGAAAAATCATCCCGACGCTTCTGCATTAATTTTAATGAATTACATTTTGGGTGAATCTCAAATTTCATCACGTTTGGCTCAAGAGCTTCGTGAAAAAAATGCATTGGTATATGGTTTTGGTACTGGTTTGCAATTAGATCGAGACACGAATGTAGGTGCGTTAAGCATTAGTGCAAATTATACGGCTGGTCGCTCAGCACAAGTTTCTGCTTCAGTTCATAAGGTTCTAAATGACTTAATTACTCATGGTATTACAGAGCAGGAGCTTGCAGCAGCGAAGGCGGATATTATGAAGAAACGTGTTACTGCCTTAGAAGATGAACGTAATATCCACGGTATGTTAAATCTAGAGCTTGAGTCAGGTAAAACATTACTTGACCGTGTTAAACATGACCAAGAGTTAACAAAGTTAACGGTTGCTGATGTGAACGCAGTTATTAAAAAATATATTAAACCTTCAAATCTTGTTGAAGTTATGGCTGACCAGTATGGTCAAGCACAAAAGCAGTAAATAATTGCCAAATAAAAAGCCACTTCATGTGGCTTTTTATTTGAGTGGTAAAATATTTTAATGGTCGTGTTTGTGAGTATGAAAATCTTCATTCTTACGGAAACGTAAGTAGTTATCGAACTGTTCACAATACTCATCAAAGTTATCTTCAAGCATCATTTGGAACTGTTGAAGAAGATAAGACATCACCTGATCTTTTGCATCACGCATTTCATTACCATCTTTAAAATTATTGGCAGCCACCCATGTATTAAAACGAGCAGTTGCAAATAACATGGCTGCGCTCACTTGACCACGAAGCTCGGCCGGGTCTGGCTTTTGGCCTTTTGGCGGGCGACAAAAATCATTTGCTTGTTTAATGAATTCATCCGCACGCTCAAAGAAAACAGCATTTAACGCTTCTTCTTCAGTAATATCTGTTGCATTAATCTTTTGAGACATGACTTATTCCCGCAAAAATAGAGCTGCTTATTATAGGCAAAGCCTTGCGGAAACAAAACCTTTGCCTTAGTCTGTAAATAGCCTAAGTATTGGGAGTTATAATATGCAAGATGCAATAGCCGTTCAAAGTCTAAAAACAGACATTGCTTTATTACGCCAGCATATTTTTCCACCCCAATATTTGGAGCATGTAGAAGGGCTGCCAATTTATTATGGTTTGCAAGAAGAAGTTGTGGCCTATTATCAGCAATGGAAAGATTTAATAGAAAGGGCACAAGAGCTTTTTCAACCTTTTATGGAAGATGAATTACCAGATGCAATTCATTTACCAAGCCATCTAAACTTACCCTTATTCTTTTTCCATGTAGACCGAATTCGGATTAATAAAACACGCGCAAAAGAATCAAAAACTTTCCGTGGTGTGGCCAGTCTTATTGAAAAATGTGGGCAGTTTGAAACAGATCAGATATTTACCATGCAAGAATGGTTGCAAAGTGATGATACAGCAGCGCTAGTTGCACACCGTGAATTTATTGATTTACGGACGTATGTATTCCAGCATGGTCAAAGTGAATATACGCGTTCACGGTTTTATACCAATGGTATTGTGTTAGGGGTAGAGCTACACTTTAAACTCGTCGATGCTCGCGATAAACCAAGAAAACAGCGTAGTGATAGCTATAGCGATCCATTAGCAGATAACGGTGTATGGAAAGTATTTGGTAAATATAGATAAAAAGTCGCGGCATATTTGCCGCGACTTCAAGATTCTTACCAAAATGTTTTTGCCTGTTTAAATTTTTGCAAAGCTTCGGCAGATTGATTTTGTAAATAAGGTTGTTTGGCTTTAACCCATCCTAATGCAAACCAAAAATGTGGGTCGTGTTCAACCGCTTTATTAAATAGATCTTCGGCAATAAATAAGTCGTTATAAAGTCCTAAAGTATTTTGCACAGGCTGTAATTGTTTTAAAAACTGCTGAACATTTTTACGAGGATATAAGCTCGATATAAACTCAATGCAGTAACGAAGCTGTTTGGCTTTCTTGCGCGTTCTGTGCTGTTCGGTGACTTCAAGTTCAGTGAAATGATCGGCATTACTCACCACTTGATGGTGTAACTTATCTAAGCTTTTTCCTATATATTTTTTCAATTTTCCTTTGGCGTTTTGATCGTCTTCTTCTGAATAGGCAAATGCTAATAAGGCGAGTATAAGCTTAATGGTATCTGCGGATTTAAACAGTGTGGCAAGATCTTTTAATGGCTGTTCAGAGATCGGAAGTAAAAGCTCAGGTGAACCATGCTGCACAATCATAGGTAAAATTTCGGTACGAATAGCATCTTCGTCTCGCGTGTCCCCAAGCTGACGGAATAGTTCGGCAATTTGCTCTTCCCACACAGGGTTTAACTCGTCTGACCATGCTGAAAAATGTTTTAGTGCACTACGTAAACGGCGTAAGCTTACGCGTGCCTGATGAATGTGCTCAGCCTCGGCAACTCCATCGGCAATTGCGGCCATGTTAGGCAAGAATTGTCCCAAACAGTTTTCTACAATCTTTTTGAGTGCCTGTTCTGCTGAAATGTTTTTATCTAAGTTCAGTTTTTTTGCGTGAACAGCCGGTGAAGCAGCTTGCCCCAATGCGAGTAAATTACCGCGCTCGGCTTTACTTCTAACATCGAGCCAAAGTTCATAACGATTAATCCATTGCTGAGCAAATTGAATCAGTGTTTTGACTGCACCTTGTTTAAGTTCGAACTCAACTTCGCAAATTTTGCTTTGTGCTGTTGCTGTTTTTACGGCGCCGTCATCAAGACAGACTTCAATTGCCGTGTCATCTGCTTCAAAAACATGATAGGTACGTTGTACATCAGTCTCAAACTGTAAGCTTAGCTTTTCGACTTCAGAGCCTAAAGCTTGAGTAATCAAATCTGTGACGGCTTTATTGTCTTTATATAACTCAAGGTTTAAGTCAGGTTCTTGATCGCATTTTCCTAAAAAAACTTCTTCTTCGACACGATGTAAATGACTTTGGCCGGCAGCCTTAAAGGTTTGTACCCACAGATCATTTTCTTTACGTAAGCGTAAGGCCATACCATTTTTTGCAAGTAGGCGGTCTGGCGTATCGTAATACTTGGCCTGTAAATGAATATACTGTGCTTTATGTTTTTTTAAATATTGCTGGACGGTTTTTTTCTTCGATTCAGGTAACTGAAACTTAAGCTCAACTTCAACCATAACAGATCTCCCTGAATCAGGTATTTAAACTATCTTGAATAAGTATAATAGCTTAGCGCTAAAAATAATGTTTTTGATAGAGAAAGTTACAATCAAACATATGACGCTACACTTTTATTTAGGTGTACAATCAGGTGATGTTTTGATCAAATAAAAATCAGGAAGATGATCGTGAATGCACCCGTAAATTTTAATCATGAAACTCAGCCAGAGTTTGAATTACCTATTAAAAACTATCAGGAATTTTATCGTTTTTATTTAACTGAACACCGTAATATTATGAGTAGGCGCTTACATGCGGTGGGCAGTAGCATTGGTCTATACTTTTTTTCAAAAGCTATTCGTAAGAAACAGGCCAAATACGCACTCTATGGTTTAGTTTCTGGCTATGCATGTGCATGGGTTGGACATTTTATGTTTGAGAAAAATAAACCTGCCAGTTTTAAACAGCCACTTTATAGCTTTATTTCTGATTGGCGAATGCTCTCTGATGTTGCGACTGGTCGATTAAGTTTAATTGATCGCAAGCACGATAAAATTCCAAGTTAATTTTTATTTCTATTTTTAATATACCGATTGGTACTGATAAGCCTATATCAATCGGTACTTATGATGACTTATAAATCCGTTATACTAGCGAAGTTTTTAAAAAGCGAGAGTAGAGTATGCGCGGTTTATACCTCATTACCAATGATGACCCAATCCAATTATTATTAGAAAAATTAGACGCCGCACTCGCAACCCGTCAAATCGCAATTTTACAGTACCGCCGTAAAAAAATAGACAAAGCCGAACAGCCTGCTGAAGTTGAACAGATCAAACAATTATGTGAAAAATATCAGGTTCCTTTTGTCATTAATGATGACCTAAAACTGGCTGCTCAGTTTGGTTTAGGTGTGCATTTAGGCCAAAGTGACGGTGAAATTACCGATGCAAAATCGCAGTTACCAGAAGGTGTCATTATTGGCCGTACTTGCTTAAACTCTTTAGAGCTTGCTCAAAAAGCAATTGCCGATGGCGCAACTTATGTTGCCTTTGGTGCGGTTTATGCAACTGCCACTAAACCGGAAGCTGGCAATGTAGGTATAGAAGTGATTAAGCAAGCAGCAGCTCAATATGATTTACCTATTTGTGCAATTGGTGGTTTGACTGTTGAAAATTCAAAACCCGTGATTGAGGCTGGAGCTGACCTCTGTGCAGTCATTAGTGATATATTAGGTCGATCAACTGCTGAAATTCCTGCCCGTGTACAAGCGTGGGCACAATTATTTTCTTAAGCTTTCAAAATTATTTTTTAGATATTTAAGACGAGCATTTCCATGAGTTTATCTCCAAAGCAAGAACAGTTATTTAAACAAGCCAGCAAACACATTCCAGGTGGTGTGAACTCTCCAGTACGTGCCTTTAATGGCGTTGGAGGCACACCGGTTTTCATTGAGAAAGCCAAAGGTGCGTATTTGTGGGATGTAGATGGTAAGCGCTATGTAGATTATGTTGGCTCTTGGGGACCAATGATTTTGGGCCATGCTCATCCGGATATTATTAAGGCTGTGCAAACAGCAGCAGAAGATGGCTTAAGTTTTGGTGCACCAACCGTACATGAAACAACATTGGCAGATATCATTTGTGAAATCATGCCATCTATTGAATTGGTACGTATGACCAACTCTGGTACAGAAGCGACTATGACTGCTATTCGTTTAGCACGTGGTTATACTGGCCGTGACAAGATCGTGAAGTTTGAAGGTTGTTACCACGGACACTCTGACTCATTGTTAGTAAAAGCAGGTTCTGGTTTATTAACTAAAGGTGAGGGCGAACCAACATCAAAAGGTGTACCAGCTGATTTCGCTAAACACACTTTAACACTGCCATATAACGATGTTGCAGCATTAAAAGAATGCTTTGCTAAATTTGGTCATGAAATTGCAGGCGTCATTATTGAACCTGTCGCAGGTAATATGAATATGGTGAAACCAATTGATGGTTTCTTACAAGCGATTCGTGATGTGTGTGATGAATACAAATCTGTATTTATTATTGACGAAGTAATGACAGGTTTCCGTGTTGCATTAGGCGGTGCTCAGTCAGTTTATAACGTTAAACCTGACTTAACGACTTTAGGTAAAATTATTGGTGCTGGTTTACCTGTAGGTGCCTTTGGCGGTAAGCGTGAAATCATGGAGTGCATCGCACCTTTAGGGGGTGTATACCAAGCGGGGACTTTATCTGGTAATCCACTTGCTATGCGCGCTGGTATCGAAATGTTTAAACATTTACGTCAACCGGACTTTTACAGCAAGTTATCTGCTCAACTTGAAAAGTTACTTGCAGGTTTACAAGCAGCAGCAGATGAAGCGGGTATTCCATTTAAAACTCAGCAAGCTGGCGCAATGTTTGGGCTTTACTTTACTGACCAAGAAGACATCACAAGCTTTGACTCTATGTTGGCATGTGATATTGAAGCTTTCAAAAAGTTCTTCCATGGCATGTTAAAACGTGGCGTAAACTTGGCACCGTCAGCATTTGAAGCAGGCTTTATTTCATCTGCTCATTCTGATGAAGATATCGAATTTACCATTCAGGCTGCAAAAGAAACCTTTGCCGAAATGAAGTAAGCAAAAAGGCCCGTTTTAAACGGGCTTTTTAATTTGAGCTATTTTATATTTGTAGAGAACAATGTTTTATCCCTTACCTCGAAAAATCCAGTTAGCCGCAAGTACTTCAAATTGGCCTATTGAATCTACGCAAAGCATATTGCTCCTAGTCGGGCTAGATGATCTTGAAAATATATCTGATTGGGCGCATCAGCCATTAGCCGATCATTTAGAAATACTAAGTAAAAGAGCACAAGCACTCGAAATTCCGGTCATGATGATTCAGTCATCTCAACTTCAACAGGCCATGTTACAGCTTGGGCAGCACTTGTCATCAAACACTCAGGCACAGGTAATTATGGCGGGGAATTTATCACCGCTATTTAAGCAAATCATGCAGCTTGTTTTATCCATTACCGATTATGTAGCTATTGTAAATGATGCAATATTGGCGAGTAGTTTAGAGCAGCATATACAATGGATTGAAAAAATAAGTTTTGACCATATTCAACATATAAACACGCAGACTTTAATGCGCTTATGGTCTTTAAGTGCACCGTCATTACAGGTCTTGTCCGATAAAGGAATTTTATTGGCAGTTGCTGAACAGATAGGGCGACATCCAATGGAAATTCATCCCGAAATAGATTTAAGAAACTATGGTCTAGACGCTTCGGGAGTCAATTATTTGGTGGAATTATGGCGTGCTAATGGTGCGAGCCTAACTGTTGATGAGTTGATGCAAACTCCTACATTGCAACATATTATGCAGTTATTGAAGCTCTAATCGGCTTTAGCCGTAATGTGATTCATAATATTTGCAAATTCTGTCGTTAATTTACCCGAACGGCATTGTAATTCGGACGTAAGCTTTTTATTATTGCCCGCTTGTTTTTCATCTTGCCTTGGGAATACAACTTTGAGTGATTTTCTAAGTGAACATCTGATCTATCGTGATGATGATTTTATGGTGATTCATAAACCTTCGGACATCTTGAGTGTGCCAGGGAAAGGTGATTTACATGACAGCGTTTTGACAAGACTGGTGGCAATTGAACCACGAACTTTGCTCATTCACCGCCTTGACCGTGATACTTCGGGTATTTTGGTTTTTGGGTTATCTAAGCGTGGACAGAGTGCGATTGCACGCCAATTTCAAGACCGTCAAACTTCGAAAATATATGAAGCGCTAGTTGCTGGTCATTTAGAGGGTGAAGGGACAGTGGATATCCCTGTCGTCTATGATCCGAGTCGACCACCTTTACATATTGTCGATGCTTCTCATAACAAACCTGCTTTAACACATTGGCAGGCGATTGAACATTTCCAGATTCAGGGACAACCGGTTACGCGTGTCAAATTAACACCGATTACCGGACGTTCTCATCAACTCCGTGTACACATGCAATATCTGGGACATCCGATTGTAGGTGATACATTGTATGCAGCACCGGAACAATTACTTGTTCCTCGTCTGTGCTTGCATGCTAAACAGTTAAGCTTTAATCATCCTGTCACAGGGGAATCATTAACTTTTAACTGTCCTGTACCGTTTTAATGTAAAAACTTTCAATGAGTAATTTTTGTAGCGAAACAATTTAATTGGTTTCTGCTGCAAAATTTTGCTTTAAAGACTACATAAAAAGATGCAAAAATAAGCTACTTTGCATCGTACAATATGTAGTGCGAACTTGAGAAAAAGGTGGAAAAATTGCAGCAGTATGCTATTGGTCAACGTTGGCTATCAGATACAGAGACTGAGCTCGGTTTAGGCGTTCTTATTGATGTAGATGAAAGATCTGTCAGCATTTTATTCCCCAAGAGCGATGAAACGCGTGTTTATGCACGCAATAATGCACCGCTTTCTCGTATCATCTTTAATGTAAATGATGAAGTTCAAGACCAAGAAGGCAATAAGTGGAATGTCGAGTCTATTGAAGACCGTCATGGTGTTTTGCGTTATAACGTGGTTCGTACTTTAGAAAATGGCGAGCAAGAACGTAAAGCGCTAAACGAAACGCGTATTGGTGCACAAATTCAATTATCAAAACCTTTAGATCGTTTGCTGGCAAGCCAGATTGATTATAAAGAGTGGTATGACCTACGCATTGAAGCAATGCTGATGCAGGCGCAAATGCAAACCAGCCCATTACGCGGCTTGGTTGGGGCTCGTGTAGGTTTAATTCCGCATCAGCTTTATATTGCACATGAAGTCGGTAAACGTTTCGCACCACGTGTTTTACTTGCTGATGAAGTAGGTTTAGGTAAAACAATTGAAGCTGGTTTAATTATCCACCAACAGCTTAAAACCGGCCGTTCTGAACGTATCCTGATTTTAGTCCCTGATTCTCTTCAGTATCAGTGGATGATTGAAATGCGACGCCGTTTCAATTTGCAATTTTCTCTGTTTGATTTAACCCGTACTGCATCTATCAAAGAACATGATCCAGAACTTAACCCGTTCTTAACTGAGCAATGCATTATTGCCAGCGTCGACTTGATGGTGGACCATGACGATTTGCGTGAGCAAGCATTAGAAGCTGGTTTCGATTTACTCGTCGTCGATGAAGCACATCACTTGATGTGGAGCGAAGAAGAGGGTGGTAACGATCGTTACGACTTGGTTGAAGAGCTTGCTGAAAATACGGCAGGTGTATTGTTGCTTACTGCAACGCCTGAACAGCTGGGTGTAGAAAGCCACTTTGCGCGCTTACGTTTGTTAGATCCACAGCGCTTTAGTAGTTTAGAGCGTTTCTTGGATGAAGAAGCTCAATATCAGCAAACTGCGCAAATTGCAGAAGTGCTTATGTCGGATGAGCCTTTAACTCAAGAGCATTTATCTGCTTTAGAAGGTTTGTTAGGTCATTCAATTGAAGACCAACCTGAGCAACGTTTCAGAGCGATTCATGAGTTGTTAGACCGTCACGGTACAGGTCGTATTTTATTCCGTAATACGCGTGAAGCGATTCAAGGCTTCCCCGGCCGTGATTGCCAACCTGCGCCTTTACCTGCGCCAGCAGATTGGTCAAAAGACGGTAAATTACGCGAGCAAATGTGGCCAGAAGAAGCACAAATTGATGGCTCATGGATGCAAAATGATCCGCGTGTACCGTGGTTAATGGAAATTCTACGTAAAGAACTTAAGCATAAAAAAGTTCTTTTAATTGCCCGTAGTGGTCCTGTTGTCGAGTCTTTAGAAAGTGCGCTTCGTTTGCATGCAGGTATTCGTACAGCTATGTTCCATGAAGGTATGAGTTTGCTTGAGCGTGACCAAGCGGCTGCTTACTTTGCAGAAGAAAGCTACGGTGCTCAAATCTTACTTTGTTCAGAAATTGGTTCAGAAGGCCGTAACTTCCAGTTTGCGAGTGATTTAATTTTATTTGATTTGCCTGCAAACCCTGACGTTTTAGAACAACGTATTGGTCGTTTAGACCGTATTGGTCAAGAAAACCGTATCCAGATTCATGTACCTTACTTAATGGGCACCGCTCAAGAGCGTATGTTCCGTTGGTATAATGAAGCATTGAATATTTTCAGCAATATTTCTCCAACAGCTCAAACGCTACAAGAAAACTTTATTGTTGAATTAAAAGATTGCTTGCTTGCCGACCAAGGTCAAACATTTGAAGATTTACTTGAAGAAGTTAATGTTCAACGCCAAGCTTTAGAAGCAGAGTTACAAGCTGGTCGAGATCGTCTGCTTGAGTACAACTCATGCCGTCCTATCGTTGCACAAGAAATTGTTCAAGCGTTAGAAGACTATGATGACAACACAACGCTGCCTATGTTTGTGAAGCGTTTCATGTCTTCAACTAATATTGACTTTGATGAGCAAAGTAACGGTACAGTCATTATTCGTCCAACTGACCAGATGCAAGTGCAAGGTTTGGCATTAGACGAAGAAGGTATGACTGCGACTTTCTATCGTGATCAAGCGCAAATGCGTGAAGACGCTCAGTATCTAACTTTAGAACATCCGTTTATTGAAAGTGTCATGGAAATGATCCGCACACAATCATTTGGTAGTACCAATGTTGCTGTGCTTAAGTCCAATGCATTAAAGCAAGGTTCGGTTTTACTTGAAGTCTGGTTTAAAGTTGATGTGGTGGCACCAAAATCCTTGAACTTGCCATCAAGCTTACCAAAACAACTTATTCGCGTATTGTTAAGTGAAAATGGTCAGGACTTATCTGAAAAGATTGATCCAACCATTTTAAAACCGTATTTGCATCATTTAGATGGCAATAGCTGCCGCCAAGTGGTTAAAGCCCGCCGTGAAGTGATTGAAGAGCGTTATAAACAAGCGCTTGATATTGCTAAAGAAGGTTTACCTCAGCTTCAACAGCAAGCAAAAGAGCATTATGGTAATAAATGGCAATATGAGATTGATCGTTTAACTTACTTAAAACAGTTCAACCCGAGCATTCGCCAAGACGAAATTGAGCGCTTACAGAAGTTGCAAAAAGAAGGTTTAAGCTTGCTTGATGGCTTAACCGTAACCCCTGAAGCGATTCAAGTGCTTGTAGTAGTCAAACCATAAGCAATGAGTAATAAAAAAAGCGCCACACAGGCGCTTTTTTATTGAGTAAATTTAAGTTAAATCAATCTGGCATCTTTTAATTCTAGTTTTAAATAAGCATAGAAAATCGGTGCTGCAATTAAGCCACTTAAGCCAAAGATTGACTCGAAAATTAACATAGCCAATAAAATTTCCCATGCATTGGCATTAATTTTATGACCAATAATTTTGGCATTAATAAAGTATTCTAACTTGTGAACTAATACGAGGTAGAGTAGCGCAACACCTGCTAGACCGAGTGAAATTGTAAGAGCCGCAATAAAAGTTAAAGTATTTGAAATTAAATTCCCTAAAATTGGAATTAAGCCAAACATAAAGGTAAGAATGGTTAAGGTTTTGGCGAAAGGTAGGTGAACACCCCAGATCGGCAATAGTACAAAAGCAAATAATATAAAGAGCAGCGTATTAATCGCTGAAATTTTAATTTGTGCAAAAACTACATTTCTAAAAGAAATTGATAATTTTTGAATACGTTGAATCAGTAACGATTTGAAAACAGGTTGGGGTGTACGTCGGTGAAAGCCGTGAATAGCAACCAATATACCGATAATAAGACCCATCACCATAGTCACTAGATTATGCAAAATATCGGAACTGGCATTTTTTAATGTAGTTACGTTATCTTTCATAAACGCGAATATTTCATCTTTCAGTTCTGTAACGCTATCTGGAATATAGCCCGGTAAATATTTCCCAATCTCCGCTTGTAAGTGCAGTAGTGTTTGGTCGACTTTACCGTTAATACTATGTAAACCGACTCCTTTTAAATCATATACTACAAAGCTAATTAAACTTGTAATGAAAAAGGCAAGAAGAGAAATAGTAATAATACTTAATAAAATACTAATAAAAATGCGGGCTCTTTGACCATCAATATAACGTTCAACAATAGAGCTTAAACTAATAATAATTTCATAAATGAGAAAGCCTGCAAAAAAACTTGCTAAGAGATGCAGGGGGATAACCGAAAGCAAAAAAATGCCCATCAGAATATAGCTTGCAATCAGGCTTTGACGATTACTCAAACTTTGCATGTGAATCCCTGAATAACGTGGGGAAGTATTGATATGTATTGCTAGAATTATTTACTTATACTCTTGCATCTAAGCTGCTTCAATCCATGGTTTATATTTTTATTAATCAGTAGGCACAGGTGTATAAAAAATGGCTTGTAAAATCACAAACCATTTTATGTGGAATCTATCTTATTTTTGCTTCGTCTAGATGACGGGCACCTTCTAAAATCATCCGGATCATGATCATTGTTTGTTCTGCGACTTCAGCACGCTGATCAATAGGAAGGTCAATCACTTTGGCACCCATGTGAAAAACAAGTTGTGTAATTGCTTTTGCAACAAGTTCAGGGTGGTATAGATGATTGTTATTGAGGCGTTCTAAGCGAATTAAATCTTCTTGTAGCTCTTGCTGAAAGAAGTTGAGCTGTCGATCTACAGCAGCTTTATAAGAAGCGGAACCTGTAAAACCTTCTCGCAACAATAAACTTAAATTACCTTCATCAGCATCCAGCTGTTGCAGAAAAATTTCTACAGAACTACGAATAATGCTGTCTTGCAAAGATGCACGAAGGCGAGCTTGACGAATAATTTTACGTAAAACGATACCGGCACGGTCAATGAGTGAAATAGCTAACTCATCAATATCTTTAAAGTGACGATAAAAACTGTTTGGGGCAATACCAGCTTCTCTTGCAACTTCTCGTAAGCTGAGTGAGGCAATACTTTTTTGTGGACCAATCAGGTTAAGAGCTGCCTGAAAAAGTTCTTCTTTCGTAATCGTCGCTTTTCTTCCAACAGAACGCGTTACTGTTTTTATTTCAATGACATCTTGTGATGAGGTTGTGTCATTTGGGCTCTGAGAAAGTGAGGTTTGGGTCATGTTTTTCAATATATTCTTAAACTGTCTGGATTATAGCGTTAGACAGGGAACTTGTGAAATTGTAATTAAAAGTACGAGTGTATATACAAATATATATACATGTGTATAATAATTAAAAAAGAGCGACAGAGCCCTCAGTTATGCAAGCAATCGAAAAGAGAAATTCTCTATTCAATTCATTAACACAAGCTGTATTTGACAAAAATATGGCGAACTTCTGGCTACAAAAAATAAATCCTTTATGGTCTGTGCAGCATGGACTAGTTCAAATTGTAAAAAAAGAATTCGTAGCTCATGACACTGTGAGCCTGACATTAAAATGCAACCGCTTAGTGAAAATGGGCGCGGCAGGTCAACATCATCCAGTGATTGTTGAAATTGCGGGCCGTCGCTATGAACGTACTTATAGCTTGACGCAAATTGATGCAGAGCACTTACGTTTAACAGTTAAAAAAGTTGCTGATGGTATTGTCAGTAACTGGTTTATTGCAGAAAGCAAAATTGGTGATGTTTTTGAGCTTGGGCAGCCTTATGGCGACATGCAACAAAACATTCAGACACCGAAATTAATTATGTTAGCTGCTGGTAGTGGTATTACACCAATGTTGAGCTTAATCACAGCAATTAAGCAAAGCCAACAGTTAGAAAAAACGCAGGTTCAGCTTTTATATTGGGTCAAACAGCGTTCTGATGCTGCTTTTACAGAGTACTTTGAACAAGTGGCTGAACAAAACCCAAACTTTAGCTATCAGGTGTTTTACACACAAGAAACACCAAATGATGAACGTTTAAATGCCGAACATCTTGCACTGGTTGATGGTATTGAAAACAGCACAGTTTATGCATGTGGTCCATCGGGTTTTGTTTCAACTGTTGAACAGCTTTTTGAAAAAGCACCAACTGTACTTACAGAAGCATTTAGTTTAACTAATGAAAGTTCTGCGGATGACATTGGTTATGTGAATGTCACATTAACCCAGTCTAATAAAGTGATTGCAATTCCTAAAGGCCAATCCATTTTGGTCAGCCTTGAGCATGAAGGCCTTAAGCCGACACATGGCTGTCGTATGGGAATTTGTAATAAATGTGTTTGTAGTAAAACGCAAGGTTCTACACGTAATTTACTAAACGGTAGCCAAAATACGGAACCAAGCCAATTACTTAAAATTTGTGTGAACTCAGCACAATCCGATCTAGTTATTGATCTTTAAGAGAGAACTCTTATGAATATGCCAGTGAAAGTCGAATATTTTAAAAATCCTAAAAATCGAGATTTGACTCCAGCAGAACTTGAAGCATTTGCAAAAGAGCTTGATCAGATCAAACAAGAAGTATTGGATGATTTGGGTGAAAAAGACGCTAAATATATCCGCCGTGTCTATGCTGCTATTCGTTATAGTAGCTTTTTAGGCCGAGCTTGTTTATTTGCAGGTTGGTTCCCGCCAGCGTGGATTTTAGGTACAGGTTTATTAGGTTTCTCTAAAATTATGGAGAACATGGAGCTCGGCCATAATGTTATGCACGGTCAATATGACTGGATGAATGACCCGAAATTTAATGGTCAAACTTATGAATGGGATACTGTAGGTACCTCTGACAACTGGCGTCAAACCCACAACTATAAACATCATACTTATACCAATATTAAAGGTATTGATGATGACATTGGTTATGGCTTACTTCGCTTATTCCCTGAACAACGTTGGAAGCCAGGGTTCTTATTGCAGCCTATTTACAGTATTCCATTTTGCTTATTGTTCCAGTGGGGCGTAGCAATTCAGAATCTTGAAATTGGGCGTGTACTTTACAAGCGTAAAACTAAGGCACAATTTTTAGAAGAGTTAAAACCGGTTAATAAAAAGATTGGCAAGCAACTCTTTAAAGATTATGTTTTCTTCCCACTTATTGCAGGGCCGGCAGCACTACCAGTATTTACAGGTAACTTGGTCGCAAATGGCCTTCGTAATATCTGGACCTTTAGTATTATTTTCTGTGGTCATTTCACGAAAGATGCAGAAGTGTTTCCAAAATCTGTTTTACAAGAAGAAAGCCGTGGACACTGGTATATGCGCCAAATTCGTGGTTCTTCTAACTTAACAGGTTCAGAAGCATTCCATATTTTGTCTGGTCACTTAAGTCATCAAATTGAACATCACTTATTCCCAGATATTCCTGCTCGTCGTTATCGTCAAATGGCTCCAAAAGTTGAGGCGGTTTGTAAGAAATATGGCTTGAACTATAACAATGCAAGCTTTGTTAAGCAGTTTGGACAAGTGGTTGGGCGTATTGTGAAATATGCGTTCCCATTTAAAAAATAAGATAAAAGAGCCCTGAGAATTCAGGGCTTTTTTTATTTCTTTTTAGAAATCCACATGGTAATTGTGGCATGAAATACTTTATCTTTGTGAGTGTCGTAAATATCTACGTTGACTAAATATTCTCCAGCTTTTTCCCAGTTATAATCAGCTTCCACTGGTGTAGCAATTGCAATTAAGTCTGTTTCAGCTTTTTTTAAATATTCAACAGTCATTCCTTTTGGAATCCAGCGATGGGTAGATGGGACAGTAACTTCTGTCATTGTTCCACCCGCCAGTTCAGCCATATTACACATCGCAATCGCATGGACTGTTCCAATGTGGTTAAGCACAGAACGCTTCTTCTTAATAGAAATTTCGCAATAATTCGGTTTTAACTCAATAAAAAGAGGGGAAATACTGCCGAAATAAGGTGCTTTTAAGCACAGCATACGAGAGAAAGTCCACTTGCCTTTAGGAAAAGCAGTTACTTTATTCCAGAGCTCTAATGTGGTTGCCATAATTTGACTTCCTTTAATTTTAAAAATACAGAATATTATTCTGTTTAAGAATATAGTTCTGTTTACAAATATGCGTCAAGTCATTCAAAATATCTCCGATGACTGGTCAGAGAATACAAAATGGTATCTGCTCAAAATTTATTAGAACGCTTATATCCTGGAAGAAGAGCTGCTTTAAAACGACAAATATTATTAGATGCTTTAGATTGTTTTTTAGAGCAGGGCATTGAAACGACTAGTATTGAAATGATTCGTGCCAAATCAGAAAGTAGCGTTGGGGCGATTTATCATCATTTTAAAAATAAAGAGGGTATAGTTGCGGCCTTATTTTTTTCAGCTTTAGATGATCAAACAGCTCTGAGAGATGAATATTTAAAACAGTCCAAAACATTAAAAGATGTTGTAGAAGCTCTAATTTATAGTTATGTGGACTGGGTAAGTGAGCAACCGGAATTTGCAAAATTCTTAATTACTGCGCGTTTTAACATTATAGAGGGGGAGGAACAGCAACAACTTACACAAAAAAATAAGAGTAGAAACCAAAAGATATTTAGCTTGATTTCAAACTTTGAAGAATTTAAAGCATTTAGTTTAATTCCACATGAACTTTTGCTTTCATTAGTGATTGGTTCTACAGAGAGCTATTGTCGTGCGTGGTTATCACAACGTGTAAAAGCTGACCCCAAAGACTATAGAGAAATTCTGGCAAAAGCAGCTTGGAATTCATTACAGGATTTGCGTTTAGAACATTAATAGCGAGCAATAAAAAAACCGCATGAAGAATGCGGTTTTAGATTGAAAAATGAATTATTTAAACTGGATTGAACCGTTTGCATTTACAGTAATTTTAGACTCACCAGCAGCCATATCTTGAGCTGGTGCCGCTTCAGCAGCAGCGAACTTAGCTAGGCTGGCACGCATTACAGGTTGAGGAAAATAGTTATTCGTGTTCAGGTTTAGAGTGACCAAAGAATATTGGCTTTTATTCCATGCTTGAGTCAACATTTGCGCACGCTGTTGAAAGTTTTTAGACGCTTCTACCATCAATTCATTCTCAACTTTTTTACGTTGCTCATCTGAGACGCTAAAATTAATGGATTGAGTTTGAAAGCTTTGTTGTAACTCATTAATTAATTGGCTAGCAGCTTTAAAATCTTTACTTTCTAAACGAATTTCCGCGCGGCCACGCCATTCTTTTAATTTATTACTGTCATTGTCATAAATTGGATAAGTGCTTTGGGCACCAGTTTCCACTTTCACTTGTGGGTATTTACGCGAAGTTGCGAGTGCTTGGTTCATTAACTGGTTAATTTGATTTGAAAGCTCTGCAGGCTGCTTATTGCTTTTTTCAATATATAAAGTTGCATGCATTTCATCGTTTGAAACTTGGCGAGAAGCTTCTGCTTGAACATTTACAATATTGTAGTGAAGGGCATTATCATCTTGGGCAAAAACCATAGGGCTGAGTACCGTACCAAGGAGAAGAGTAGATATTGCTAAAGTACGCATAAATTTATCCTTTAAAAATTAATATAAATTTAATTTTTTTCATTAAGAAATGTTAAACATAAGTTATGCATAACTTTTGCAGATTTTGTGGGGTATTTGTAATATTTAAATCAAGTTTTTTAATTTTTGGTAAGAATAAAATTCTTTAAAAATAAAAAACTTAGAATTAAAGTGTTTCAATGTAACTTAAAAAATCACACGAATATAAAAAAAGAATATTTTCTTTAGGTTGTCACATAGTATGATGATAATTCATCATAACTATTGGGATAATACAATTTTTCAATAAGATTAGATGAGTAAAGTACACAAAAGACGTTTTTTTTCTTGCAAAATTAGGTATCATCGCGCTCCTAGTTACAAGATATAAAATATGTGTCTTCGCTAGTTCTATAAAGCACCGAGTCAAAGGACCAAAAGTCACCAGACTTATTTCTTTCTACCCTTATCAGAGATGGTAATCCGATATGAGCGTTACTTCTGTCAACCCTGCCACTAATGCTACCAACGAATATTATTTGACTCGCCAAAGTCAAATGGAATCGAATGTTCGTAGCTATCCACGTAAATTACCGTTAGCGATAGCGAAAGCACAAGGTTGCTGGGTTACTGATGTTGAAGGTACACAGTACCTTGATTGTTTAGCTGGGGCAGGTACATTGGCTTTAGGTCATAATCATCCTGCGGTGATTCAAAGTATTCAAGACACATTGGCAAGTGGTTTGCCATTGCATACTTTAGACTTAACCACACCTTTAAAAGATGCGTTTACTGAAGCGTTGTTAGCATATTTACCAGGTGGTAAAGAAGAATATTGCTTACAGTTCTGTGGTCCTTCTGGTGCAGATGCGACTGAGGCAGCAATTAAACTTGCTAAAACTTACACTGGCCGTAGCTCAGTGATCAGTTTCTCTGGTGGTTACCATGGTATGACTCATGGTTCACTTGCAATGACTGGTAACTTAAGTGCAAAAAATGCAGTGAATGGCTTAATGCCAGGCGTACAATTCATGCCATATCCGCATGAATATCGCTGCCCACTTGGTTTAGGTGGTGAAGCTGGTGTTGACGCTTTAACTTACTATTTCGAAAACTTTATTGAAGATGTTGAAAGCGGTGTAACTAAGCCAGCTGCTGTTATTCTTGAAGCAATTCAAGGTGAAGGCGGTGTTGTTACAGCTCCAGTAAAATGGTTGCAAAAAATCCGTGAAGTGACTGAAAAGCACAACATCGTTTTAATTTTAGACGAAGTTCAAGCAGGCTTTGCTCGTTCAGGAAAAATGTTTGCATTTGAACATGCCGGTATTGAACCTGATGTCGTTGTAATGTCTAAAGCAGTAGGTGGTGGTTTACCACTTGCAGTATTAGGTATTAAGCGTAAATTTGATGCTTGGCAGCCTGCTGGTCACACTGGTACTTTCCGTGGTAACCAACTTGCTATGGGTACAGGTCTTGTTGTATTAGAAACGATCAAGGAACAAAACCTTGCTCAAAATGCACAAGAGCGTGGTGAATTCTTACAAGCTGAATTGAAAAAATTAGCTACTGAATTCCCATGTATCGGTAACGTACGTGGCCGCGGTTTAATGATTGGTGTTGAAATCGTTGACGAGCGTAAACCTGCTGACCGTATCGGTTCTCACCCTGCTGACTCTCAGTTAGCGGCTGCGATCCAGACTGCTTGCTTTAACAACAAGTTATTGCTTGAAAAAGGTGGTCGTAACGGTACAGTAATTCGTTTACTTTGCCCACTCATCATTACTCAAGAAGAGTGTGTAGAAGTAATTGCTCGCTTTAAGAAAGCAGTTGCAGAAGCATTGGTTGCAGTGCGAGGCGCGTAAGTATGGTGGATTTTGCAGAACATCGTAAAGCGTTACTCTGCAATGATGCACAATCCATTGCTGACTATGAGTCAGCAATGGGCGAAGCGGTAAAAGCCGTTTCAGCATGGTTGCAAAATGAAAAAATGTACACAGGCGGTAGCATTAAAGAGTTGCGTTCAGCAATTTCTTTCCAACCTTCAAAAGAAGGTATGGGTGTACAACAATCTCTTCAACGTATGATTGAGCTTTTCTTGAATAAAAGCTTGAAAGTACACCATCCACACTCATTAGCACATTTACACTGCCCAACCATGGTGATGAGCCAGATCGCGGAAGTGTTAATCAATGCAACTAACCAGTCTATGGACTCATGGGATCAAAGCCCGGCAGGTTCATTAATGGAAGTTCAGCTTATTGATTGGTTGCGTCAAAAAGTAGGTTATGGTTCTGGTCAGGCTGGTGTTTTCACTTCTGGCGGTACTCAATCTAACTTGATGGGTGTGTTACTTGCTCGTGACTGGTGCATTGCGAAAAACTGGAAAGACGAAAATGGTAACCCATGGTCTGTACAGCGTGATGGTATTCCAGCTGAAGCAATGAAAAACGTCAAAGTCATTTGTTCTGAAAATGCGCATTTCTCTGTGCAAAAGAACATGGCAATGATGGGCATGGGCTTCCAGTCAGTTGTGACTGTTCCTGTGAATGAAAATGCACAGATGGATGTTGATGCTCTTGAAAAAACAATGGCGCATCTTCAGTCTGAAGGTAAAGTTGTTGCTTGTGTCGTTGCGACAGCGGGTACAACTGATGCTGGTGCAATTGATCCATTGAAAAAAATCCGTGAAATTACTAATAAGTATGGTTCATGGATGCATATCGATGCTGCATGGGGCGGTGCACTGATCTTGTCAAATGACTATCGTGCAATGCTTGATGGTATTGAGTTGTCTGACTCGATTACCCTCGACTTCCATAAGCATTATTTCCAAAGCATTAGCTGTGGCGCGTTCTTGTTGAAAGATGAAGCGAACTATCGTTTCATGCACTACGAAGCTGAGTACTTGAACTCTGCTTATGATGAAGAGCATGGCGTACCTAACCTTGTGTCTAAATCATTACAAACGACTCGTCGTTTTGATGCTTTAAAATTGTGGATGACCATTGAATCACTCGGCGAAGAGCTATATGGTTCAATGATTGACCATGGTGTAAAACTGACTCGTGAAGTTGCAGATTACATCAAGGCAACTGATGGTTTAGAGCTTTTAGTTGAACCACAATTTGCTTCGGTATTGTTCCGTGTTGTTCCGGAAGGTTACCCAGTTGAGTTTATCGATAGCTTGAACCAAAACGTAGCAGATGAATTGTTTGCACGTGGTGAAGCAAATATCGGTGTAACAAAAGTTGGTAATGTACAGTCATTGAAGATGACAACATTAAGCCCTGTAGTAACTGTCGACAACGTTAAGAACCTTTTAGCTCAAGTATTGGCTGAAGCTGAACGCATTAAAGATGCGATTGCTTCTGGTAACTACGTACCACCAATCGACTAATTGAGTTGATACCCCAAAAAGCTCGGTTTATTGCCGGGCTTTTTTATTACATATTATTTTTATTAAAAGTGTGTATCAGAAGAAGGGTATATGCACAAAACATGCATATTTTCAAAAAACAAAAATAATTATGCATGATTTATGGTGAGCAAATTTCTTATTGTATTGGTATGTTCCCGATTTTTTGGTCGCATTGATATATCAATACGGCACTTGCTTTAAACCATTTTGCATAAAGTAAGAAGTCGTAATTACAATTAAGACAAGGAAGAAGAAATGCAACAAGCGAATATGCTTAATGAATTTAAACTTATTATTGGCGGTCAACTTTGTTCAGGTGAACAAGGTGAACTGGAAATTATTAATCCTGCTACTGGCTTAACTGCGGCACATTGTGCAAAAGCATCAGTTGCACAAGTGAATCAAGCTGTTAGTGCAGCTAAACAGGCTTCTAAAGCTTGGCAGCTTGTCTCGCATGATGAGCGTAAATCAATTTTAAACAAGATTGCAGACGGTATTGAAAAGCACGCTGAAATGCTTGCAGAGCTGGTGGTGCTTGAACAAGGTAAACCACTCGCACTGGCACAAATGGAAGTGCAAGGTGCAATTGGCTGGACGCGTTATGCGGCTTCTATGGATTTACCGGTAGAAGTAATTGAAGACAGTGAAACTAAACGTATTGAACGCCATCGCCAACCATTGGGTGTAGTGGCTTCAATTACGCCATGGAACTGGCCACTCATGATTGCAGTTTGGCATATCATGCCTGCTTTACGTGCAGGTAACGTTGTCATTAGCAAACCTTCTGAATACACACCATTATCGACTTTACGTTTATGTGAAATCATTCAGCAAGAAGTTCCAGCAGGTGTAATCTCAATTGTGGTTGGTGCTGGTGAGATTGGTGAAGCATTATCTTCTCATCCAGATGTGCAAAAAGTCGTGTTTACGGGATCAACTCGAACAGGGCAGCACATTATGGCTGGTGCAGCTCAGCAGCTAAAACACTTAACTTTAGAGCTTGGTGGTAATGATGCTGGTATTGTATTACCAGATGCAAATATCGATGAAATTGCTGCTAAGATTTTTAATATGGCGTTCTTGAATGCTGGTCAAACATGTGCGGCATTAAAGCGTTTATATGTGCATGAAAGCCAATATGAGGCTTTATCTCAAAAGTTAGCTGATATTGCCAACGCTCAAGTTGTGGGTGATGGTATGGCGTCTTCTACAACATTTGGTCCAGTACAAAACCAAATGCAATATAATAAGGTAAAAGCTCTTATTGCTGAAGCGATTGCACAAGGTGCAAAAGCACTCTCTGGACAACAACAGCTACCAGAGCAGGGCTACTTTATTGCGCCAACTATTTTGACTGAAGTTTCTGACTCTTGCCGTGTGGTGCAAGAAGAGCAATTTGGTCCAGTGTTGCCTGTTTTAAAATATACCGATATCAACGATGCTATTGCTCGTGCCAATGACAGTGAGTTTGGTTTGGGTGGTTCAATCTGGTCTTCTGATCTTAAAGCCGCACAGACCTATGCTACACAGCTTCAATGTGGAACAGTTTGGATTAATACCCATGCAGAAGTACTGCCTCATGCACCTTTCGGAGGCTGGAAAATGTCTGGCTTAGGCGCTGAGTTTGGTTTGGAAGGTTTGCTTGAAAATACGATCGGGCAAACGGTTCACATCAGTAAAGTCTAAAGATTAGTTTTAAGGCGGATTTAGTATCCGCCTTTTTATTTTCACTTTTAAGAGTGAAAAGCTGAGTTACTTTATTGAGAGTGATGATAGCTCATGCTTTTAGGTTTGATTAAAAAATGATTCTGTTCTTTAATTTTTTTCAGAACAATGTAAGACTTTATGTGCCCTATAAAATTATAAGAAAGTAATCTTTCAGTCACAAATTGCGAAAGCTGTTCTAAATTTTCAGCAACGACTTTTATAATAAAATCAGCATCACCACTAATTGAAAAAGCATCCTGAATGTTATCTTCAGCTTCAATCAGCTCTTGGAAAGCCTGCTGTGATTTCGCCTCGTGTGTTCTTAAGTTTATGTGAATCATCGCTGTAACTTCTAGTCCTAGCGCCTGTTGCTGGATGCGTGCCGTATAACCGAGAATCACGCCTTTTTGTTCAAGCAATTGACGTCGTCTTGAACATTGAGAAGCAGATAAACCGATTAAATCTCCAATTTCCTGATTGGTGAGTCTTCCATTCTTTTGTAGTGCCTGAATGATTTGCCAGTCGAACTTATCCATTGCATAAAATCCTTTTATGATACACAAATCATGTATTTTTATTAAAATGCGTTTTCATTATGCACGAAATCTAAAAGATAGATGAAATATTATTTTTCTATGGAATAAAAATTGGTCTCAAAGGATATAGAGCAATGTTCATAGAAATTGGTGAATTTTTAAATCTTCGTCTAAAACAAATGGGTATCCAACATCTTTTTGGTGTACCTGGTGATTTTAACCTCTCATATCTAGAACAAGTTGAAGCAGACCCACAACTCGAATTTATTGGAAATTGTAATGAATTAAATGCTGCCTATGCAGCAGACGGTTATGCACGAATTAACGGTTTTTCTGCCTTGGCAACCACTTATGGTGTAGGTGACTTAAGTGCTATTAATGGTATTGCCGGTGCCTATGCAGAAAATGTACCTCTTATTCATATCTCAGGTATTCCACCTTTACATGCAGTTCAAAAGGGCACTCTCATACATCATACGTTAGTTGATGGTAACTACGACAACATTATGAACTGTATGAAAGAGTTCACAGTTGCCCAAACTCGTTTAACTCCTGCAAATGCAGCTTCTGAAATTGACCGCGTATTGCGTCAGTGTTTCCTTGAACGCCGTCCTGTACACATCCAACTACCTGGTGATATTACTCACGTTAAAATTGAAGTGTCTGAGCGTCCGCTCGACCTAAGCTACCCAGCTGTTGAACCTGAATTATTGCAAAGTGTGGTAAGCAAACTTTGTGACATTATTGAGAATGCTCAAAGTCCAGCGCTTTTAATTGATAATGAGGCTTCAGTTTTTGGTGTAACTTCACTTTTAAATGATTTATCTCAGAAATGCTCAATTCCATTTGCAGGTATGAATACTGCAAAAAATATTATGGATGAAGGCTCACCTCGTTACATCGGAACTTATGTGGGTGGAGCAAGCCAACCGCATGTAAAAAATATCATTGAACAATCTGACTGTTTAATTGGTGTTGGCGCGCGCTTTACCGATGTAGGCTCAGCTGTATTTACGCATCAAATTGAGACCAAGAACTACATCGAAATTAAATCTTATGGCTTGAATATTTTTGGTCAGGATTTTCCGGGTATTGAAATTGGACAATTACTTGTCGAGCTAAATAAAAAAGTTGCACCACGTAAATCGTCAATACCTCTTCTTGAAAAACAACCTCAGAAAGTAATTGAAGCGCCAGCCCAACAGAAGCTTAGTCAAGATGTGCTTTGGAACTACATTTCAGGGTTCTTAAAAGAAGATGATGTGATTATTGGTGAAGTAGGAACATCAAACTCTGCTTTATCAGGTATCAAACTTCCTGCTACAGCTAAATATATTGCACAGCCGCTTTGGGGTTCTATTGGTTATACCTTGCCAGCTTTGCTTGGTAGTTTGTTAGCTGCTCCTGAGCGTCGTCAAATTTTGTTTATTGGTGATGGTTCATTCCAGCTTACGGTACAAGAACTCTCTACGATTATCCGCCATGGTTTAAAACCAATTATTTTTTTGTTGAACAATGGCGGCTACACCATTGAACGTTTAATTATGGGTGAAAATGCTGCCTATAACGACGTGCAAAACTGGAAATACACTGAAATTCCAGCGGTATTTAACGGTAAAAAAGGCCATACAACTTATGTGGTTGAGACTGCTGGACAGCTGAAGAGCGTTTTAGACAACGTTCATCAAAATGATCAATTAACCTTTATTGAATTGAAACTACCAGCAATGGATGCACCGGTGAGTTTGAAAAAATTTGCTTCTGTGATTGCACGTTTTGACTATGGTGATCGCGGCTACGAAATTTTAAAGGAGCGTTCCCAACCAGTTAAATGTAAGGATGCAATCTCTTTTTAAATAGAAGATAGGACACGTCTTCTCAAAAATTAAATGGACTCATACTAAAGCAACTTATGTCCGAAGGTCGGTTTCTGGCCTTCGGATATAGTGCTGAATAAAGGTGTACAGGAAGTGACACCAACATTGGAGATAATGTTATGGATGCAAACAATAAGCACGAGTTAAAACAAGGCTTATCCAATCGGCATATTCAACTCATCGCACTCGGAGGGGCGATCGGAACAGGGTTGTTCTTAGGTCTATCACAAACAATTAAACTGGCAGGTCCTTCAATTTTATTGGGATATGCAATTGCAGGAATTATTGCCTTTTTGATTATGCGTCATTTAGGTGAAATGGTTGTTGAAGAACCGGTAAGCGGCTCTTTTAGTTATTTTGCGAACAAATACTGGGGCAAAATGGCTGGTTTTATGTCTGGCTGGAACTACTGGGTTTTGTATGTACTGGTGAGTATGGCTGAACTGAGTGCGATTGGTACTTTTATTCAGTTTTGGTGGCCAGAAATTCCGACATGGCTGACCGCTCTATTTTTCTTTATTTTAATTAACGGCATTAACTTGGTAAATGTCCGCTTTTTTGGGGAATCGGAGTTCTTATTTTCCTGCATTAAAATTGTTGCGATTTTAAGTATGATTGGCTTCGGTGCTTATCTTTTACTTTCAGGCTCAGCAGGTCCGCAAGCGGGTGTTGCAAATTTATGGCAACACGGTGGTTTCTTCCCGCATGGTATTCATGGCTTTATTATGGCCTTGGCTGTCATTATGTTTGCATTCGGTGGTCTAGAGCTTATCGGTATTGCAGCAGCTGAAACGAAAAAACCTGAAACAACAATTCCAAAGGCAGTAAACCAGATTGTTTATCGCATCCTGATTTTTTACATTGGTGCAATCGGTATTCTTTTATGTCTTTATCCATGGAATATGGTGGCAGAAGGCGGTAGCCCGTTTGTCTTAATTTTCCAGTCCCTCAATAGTAATGGCGTTGCGAATGTTCTGAACTTTGTGGTCTTGATTGCTGCTATTTCGGTTTATAACAGTTGTATTTACTGTAATAGTCGTATGTTGCATGGTTTAGCAGAGCAGGGCAATGCGCCAGCAATTTTGAAAAAAGTAAACAGCCGCGGTATTCCGGTCCCTGCAGCAATTGTGTCTGCTTCAATTACAGCAGTCTGTGTAGTGGTCAACTATTTAATTCCAGGTCAAGCTTTTCAGCTCTTTATGATGTTGGTTGTGGCTGCGCTTGTTATTAACTGGCTTATGATCTCAGTCACGCATTTGAAATTTACCAAAGCAATGAAATTGCAAAAGCGTCAAACCAAATTCCAAAGCATTATGAGCCCATGGAGTAATTATTTAACTATTAGCTTTGTATGTTTCATTCTCATTATTATGGCGATGACACCAGATATGAGGCTCGCTGTTATTTTGGGGCCTATCTGGCTTGCTGTTTTAGCGATTATGTATTTCTTTAAGTATCGTAAAAAAATGGTCGCAATGCCGGAAGTACAATCAAACTAATAAGCTAAATTTACAGTGATATTGCGGTTATCTGACATATGACAGATAACCGTTTTTGTTTTGTCATAATATTTTCATGTTCGGGCGAAATAATTTTTTAAAAATAAAGGTGACACGTAAAAAATTGAGAATTGTGTCAATAAAATAATTTTGTAACATCAATTCATTAAATTACTTAAGTTTTTATAATTTAAGCATAATTATAATTTTATTATTTTGAACATTTGTCATATTTCCCATTAAATCTAAATATCAAAGTATTTGTAAAATCATCTTAAATATTTGATATAAAATACATTTAAAAATGTGACAATGAACATTATAAAAATCATGAAAGCGTCATAATACTGTAACTTATTTGTCATATTTTCTATTCACAATGCAGCTATCGAAGAGCGTACAAGCACTCAACAAAAAGTGACGTACAACCTATTGCATTAATGAGAGAGAACAGAATGCGCTTAAATCCACGTCAAATCGCAATTGCATTAGCAGTAACTGGGGCCGCTGTAACAACGACTGCAAATGCAGCTCGTGATACGATTCAAATTGCTGGTTCTTCAACTGTATTACCATTTGCCAGCGTTGTAGCTGAAGAGTTTGGTAATACATTCCCTCAATTTAAAACTCCTGTTGTAGGTTCTGGTGGTTCTTCTGCTGGTTTAAAACAGTTCTGTCAAGGTGTTGGTGACAACACAATCGACGTTGCAAACGCTTCTCGTAAAATTAAAAGCACTGAAATCGAAGCTTGTAACAAAGCTGGTGTAAAACAAATTCAAGAAATCAAAATTGGTTATGACGGTATTGTATTTGCGTCTAGCTCAAGCAAAGCAGCTTATAAATTAAAACCTTACCATGTGTTTGCTGCTTTAGCTGCACAGTTACCTTCAAAAGGTAAATTGGTTCCAAACCCTTATACTAACTGGAACCAAATTGACAAATCACTTCCTAATGAGCCTATTACGCTTGTTATTCCTGCGTCTAACCACGGTACGCGTGAAGTTTTCCAAGAAAAAATGGTTGAAGCTGGTTGCGAAGCGTATGAATACTTCAAGAGCCTAGACAAAGATGCTCAAAAGAAAGCATGTTCTACTTTCCGTAAAGACGGCCGTGTAATTGAAATTGCTGGTGACTATACAGAAACTCTAGCTCGCTTAAAAACTTCTCCAAGTGCAGTAGGCGTATTTGGTTTAAGTTTCTATGACATGAACCGTGACAAGTTACGTGTAGCGACAGTAAACAACGTAGTTCCTTCTGAGAAAACTGTGTTAAATGGTACATACCCTGTATCTCGTCCACTATACTTCTATGTAAAAGGCGAGCACTTAAAATCAGTTAAAGGTTTACCACAATACGTAGAATACTTCCTAAGCAAAAAAGCGACTGGTAAAGGTTCTAAAGCTGAGCGTGATGGTTTAATCGCGATGTCTGATGCAGAACGCGCTAAAGTTTTAGCTGACTTTAAAGCAGGTAAAACTGTTAAATAAGTTGGTTTGAATAGGGGCTGGTGATCTCAAGCGATCATCAGCCTTTTTGTCTAACACGTTTTTCCCAAATTATGACAATTGAGAAAACAGTGGAGAATACATGAATCTGCTACTTATCGGTGTGTTGTTAGCCCTTGTGGCAATTGCATATCAACTTGGGCTGAGAAAGAGCCGCCACCTAGCAGGTAAGGGAAGCAACTCGGCGACATTACATTCTCGTCCTGGTTATTATGGCGCACTGGTTGGGCTTTGGTGCGGTATCCCTGCTTTTTTAATTTTGATCATTTGGAACTTGGTTGAGCCAAGTATTTTAAATCATATTATCTTTAACAACGTACCTGCTTCTGTGACAGCTTCTCTAGATGAGGCAGCAAGAAGTGTACTTGTTGATCGAGTTCAAGCGATCGCTTCTGGTTTTGGGGTAAGTGATCATCCCGCGGCTTATGAGTTGGCTGCTGCTCAGCAATATGCAAAATTTCAAACTATTGGCTCTTTTGCCAAATTTGCTGTTGTTGTCTGTGCCGCTTTGTTGGGCTTAGTGTGGGCAAAGAAGAAAATCAGCCAAGAATATCGCGCACGTAACCAAGTTGAGCGTGCAATTAATGTTGGTTTGATCTTATGTTCTGGCGTTGCAATTTTAACCACGATCGGCATTGTAATGTCGATGTTTGGTGAGGCAATGCACTTCTTCCATTTTGTAAGTCCAATCGACTTTTTCTTTGGTACAGAATGGAACCCCGGCTTTAGTACTTCAGGTAATGCAGAAGGTAGTTATGGTTTATTACCATTACTATGGGGCACGCTCATGGTCAGTGGTATTGCCTTATTAGTTGCTGTACCTGTTGGCTTAATGATTGCTATTTATTTAGCTGAGTATGCTTCGCCGTGGTTACGCTCATGGGCAAAACCTACCATTGAAGTTTTAGCGGGTATTCCAACAATCGTTTATGGTGTTTTTGCCATGATGATTATTGGGCCATTCTTTAAAGCTGCTGGTGCGTATGTCGGTATTGAAATTAATGCAACCAGCGCTTTGACTGCCGGTTTTGTAATGGGAATTATGATTATCCCATTCGTTTCATCTTTGTCTGATGACATTATTACTCAAGTTCCTCGTGCACTTCGTGATGGTTCGTTAGGACTTGGCGCAACGAAATCAGAAACGATTCGCCAAGTGGTTTTACCGGCAGCTTTACCGGGTATTACAGGGGCATTTTTATTGGCTGTTTCGCGTGCCGTAGGGGAAACCATGATTGTGGTTTTGGCAGCAGGGAACAGTCCACTTCTACATGCAAATCCGTTTGAAGCTGTTTCGACAGTTACCGTAACCATTGTAAAACAGTTAACGGGTGATACTGATTTTGCGAGCCCACAGGCCTTGGTGGCATTTGCACTGGGATTAACACTCTTTGTGATCACTTTAGGATTAAACATTGTTGCACTGTACATTGTGCGTAAATACCGTGAGCAATACGAATGAGTACATCAAATACATCGTCTCCTATGGATCAGAACGTATTTGATCCACAAGCTGCTGCTCAGGCACGTGATCGCCGTAAAAAAGTGATTGAAAAATCACTGGCTAAACGTCACCGCAAAGAAAAAGCTTTCCGCTTTGCAGGTTTGTCAGCAGTTGTTATTGGTCTTGCATTCGTTGCGCTACTGTTTGGCAGTATTTTGGCAAAAGGGTTACCAGCATTCTGGCAAACCAGTATGAATGTACCAGTCTACTTCGATCCTAAAGTAATTGATGCAGGTCCAGTGCCAGTACGCACACAAGGTGAAACACCTGCACATTACCAAGAACGTTATGTCGATTGGCAAACGAAAATGGGTATGGTCGATTGGGATAGCCTGATCGTAAATGGCATGATTGCTAAAGATCCTTCACTTGCATCACAACGCGATTATTTAAGTAGCCTTTATGCAAGTTCTGAAGCTTATCGCTTACGTGATATGGTGTTTGCTGACCCATCACTCATTGGGAAAAAAGAGAACCTAACTTTCTTGGGTGATGCCAATGTAGATGTATGGCTGAAGGGTAATATTGACCGCTCATTACCAGACGACCAGCAGCAACTTGATCCGGAAATCCGCAAGTTGGCAGATGACCTTAAAGCAAAAGGTGTACTTGAAAATACCTTTAATACGACTTTATTTAAGAATCCTGACTCTCGTAGTTCACCAGCGATTAGTGGTCTTGCAGGCGCATTCATGGGTTCATTATTCATGATGCTGATTGTGATCATTATTTCAATTCCAATCGGTGTTGCCAGCGCAATCTATCTTGAAGAGTTTGCTCCAAAGAATGTCATTACAGACATTATTGAAGTCAACATTAATAACCTTGCTGCTGTACCTTCAATCGTGTTTGGTTTGTTGGGCGCTGCAATATTTATTGGTTGGATGCATTTACCGTTGTCAGCTCCTTTTGTCGGTGGTTTAGTATTAAGTTTAATGACACTACCAACAGTCATTATTACAACACGTGCTTCTTTAAAGGCTGTGCCACCTTCAATTCGACAAGCTGCCCTAGGTTTAGGTGCGTCTAAAGTACAAACCGTTTTCCATCATGTTTTACCGTTAGCATTGCCGGGCATCATGACGGGTGCAATTATTGGTGTTGCACACGCACTCGGTGAAACGGCACCTTTACTTTTAATCGGGATGAGTGCATTCGTTGCAAGTGTTCCAACCACCCCATTTGATCAAGCAACTGCTTTACCTGTCCAAGTTTATCTATGGCAGGGTAATGAGTTGCGTAACTTCTTCGAAGGCCGTACTGCTGCTGCGATTATCGTACTTCTTGCATTAATGATTGGTTTAAACAGCCTTGCAATTTGGTTACGTAAAAAGTTCGAAGTGCGTTGGTAATAGAGGATAAATCATGAATACTATTGATATTACGAATTCCTTAGAAAAGGATAAGTTAGTGAATACTGAACAATCTCAACTTACAGATACACAACTGCATCATGGCACTTCGTACGTTTCGCATTTTGAACCACATGCTTCAAAAAAGCCAAACTCAACCGAAATCAAGATCAGTGCACAAGATGCCCATGTTTATTATGGTGACTTTGAAGCGATTAAAGGCATCGATTTAGATATTTATCAAAATGAAGTAATTGCGTTTATTGGGCCATCAGGCTGCGGTAAATCGACTTTCCTGCGTACTTTAAACCGTATGAACGACACGATTGATGGCTGTCGTGTGACAGGTAAGATCACTCTAGATAACAAAAATATCTATGATCCAAATCTGGATGTTGTATTGCTGCGTGCACAGGTTGGTATGGTGTTCCAAAAGCCAAATCCATTTCCTAAATCTATTTTTGATAACGTGGCATATGGTCCGAAGCTACACGGTTTAGCACGTGACAAATATGACCTAGAAGAAATTGTTGAAAATAGCTTGCGTAAAGCAGGTCTATGGGAAGAAGTGAAGGATCGTTTAAACCAACCGGGTACTGGCTTATCTGGTGGCCAGCAACAACGTTTATGTATTGCACGTACAATTGCAGTAAGTCCAGAAGTGATCTTGATGGATGAACCTTGTTCTGCACTTGACCCAATCGCAACGGCAAAAGTGGAAGAGCTGATTTCTGAACTGTCTGATCAATACACAATCGTTATTGTAACGCACTCGATGCAACAAGCAGCGCGTGTTTCAGACCGTACAGCTTACTTCCATTTAGGTGATTTGATTGAAGTAAACTCTACAGAGAAAGTATTTACTCAGCCTGACCATCAATTGACAGAAGCGTACATTACTGGCCGTTTCGGTTAATTGATCGTTGTAAAAGAAAAAGAGCCTAGTGCTCTTTTTTTATTTAATAAATGAAAATGACTCTATTTTGCAAAATCGCTATTGAATTTTAATCAAAAGAACCACATCTTAAGGCTATAAAGACAAACTTATGAGCATAGAATTTTATGTTATTCCATTTGCCTAAACTCCCTGCGGAAATACGTGTCAGTCATTTAAATGCACGTGTAAATGAACAGAGAAAAAAAATTGCACAAACCACAGCAAGTCGTTTAGAACTTTTACAATTGGCTCAACAACTTGCAAAAGAAGCTAAAATTCGCCGTAAGAACAACCAGAAAATTTTTGTTTTAGATTTTAAAGGTGACATTCAGGCATCTGCGGTTGAAAATCTTCGTGAAGAAATCACCCTTATTTTAGCAACGGCTAAAGCTGGACGTGACCGTGTTGTGGTACGTCTTGAAAGCCCTGGTGGTATGGTTCATGGATATGGATTGGCGGCAGCTCAATTGGTTCGTTTGCGTGATGCAGGTTTTCATTTAACGATTTGTGTCGATAAGGTCGCGGCAAGTGGCGGCTACATGATGGCTTGTATTGCAAATGAAATTATTTCTGCACCGTTTGCTGTCGTGGGTTCGATTGGTGTTGTGGCTCAGGTACCAAATTTTAATCGTCTTTTAAAAGAACATAACGTGGACTTCGAACTTTACACAGCAGGGCAATATAAACGTACTGTCACCATGTTTGGTGAGAATACTCCTGAAGGTAAGGCGAAGTTTGAAGAAGAGCTACAACAAACGCATGTGTTGTTTAAGCACTTTGTAGAGAAATATCGTCCACAGCTTAATGTGGACAAGGTTGCTACAGGTGAACATTGGTATGGTCAAGATGCACTTGATTTAAACCTTGTAGACAAACTACAAACTTCCGATGAGTATCTATTAGCATTGTTACCTCAGCATGATGTATATGTAATTAATACCCGTAAAAAAGCAACTTTGGGTGAAAAATTAGGTTTACAAGCAGCTCAAATGGCAGATAGCCTGATCCCGGCTGTAATGAATAAAGTGGCTGATACTTTAGCAAAAGCGAATTCAACTTTAGTTCAAATGCGCGATACTAAATTTTAATTAAGATATATTTTCAAATTAAAGAGTGCCTTTTAGGGGTGCTCTTTTTTATGCGAAAGACTAAAAGAATTTAGTTTGAATTGCCGGAATGCCCATTCATTTTTATAAAAAATAGATATTGAATAAAGATTCAAAAAAAATTGTTGATAAATATACTTATTGAATTGTGATAAATAAGTGATTTTGATATTTTAGGCAACAATAAAATAGCTTTTAGATGATCCATTTAAAAGATAAACATTTAAAAATATAACTGAAATTTAGGACAGGAAATAATGACAAGAATAATTGTAGCATCCAAAGAGGGTTTGGACGTTCTGCAAGATGGTCAGCTCAATAAGGTGGTTTTAAACCAACCTACTATTATTCAAATTGGTGTAAGTCAAAAAGATATCGCATCGATGGAAAAGCAGGGTGGAAGTCTAGTCATCCATTTAAAAAATGGAGAAACAATTGTCTTAGAAAATTTCTTTAATGAAGCAACGAATACAACAGAGCATTCACTCGTTTTTCCAACTGAACAAGGAAAATTTGTTGAAGCACAATTTGATGCTCAAGGTAAGGTTATAGATTATAGAGGCTTAAATCATGTTACGGATTTGGCCTATACCAGTACCAGCCCTTCAAC
This sequence comes from Acinetobacter sp. FDAARGOS_494, assembly GCF_003812225.1. Taxonomy (NCBI): domain Bacteria; kingdom Pseudomonadati; phylum Pseudomonadota; class Gammaproteobacteria; order Moraxellales; family Moraxellaceae; genus Acinetobacter; species Acinetobacter sp. FDAARGOS_494. The sequence continues at coordinate 610,729 of NZ_CP033866.1, read as the reverse complement.
TGCAACAATGGCCGTTGATAATGATCCAAGCTTTTCAATGGGTAATGTACTAAAAGCAGGCTTAGCAGTTTTAGCCGCTGAAGGTTTATATCTTTGGGCATTTGATAAAGATGACAAAGATGATTCACCCAGCACTCCCGATTTAATAGCACCTGCTGCTCCTACAGCTACGCTTGCTGATGATACTGTGACAGTGACTGGCAAAACTGAAGCAAATGCGAAAATCTACATTAAAGATGCAGCAGGTAATACAGTGGCCTCAGGTGTTGCTGATGCGAGCGGAAATTACACGATTAAATTAGATAAGCCGTTAGTGAATGGGGATAAATTAAATGTTATTGCCCAAGATGCGGCTGGAAATAATTCTAAAGTTACTGTGGTAACAGGAACAAAAGATACAATTGCCCCAGATGTTCCACAAGCTCAATTGAGTGATGATGGTTCCTTAGTGACAGGTAAAGCAGAAGCAAATGCAAAAATTACTGTTTATGATGCCACTGGCAAAGTATTAGGAACTGTTTTTGCGAATAAAGATGGTATTTATTCTTTAAAACTTACTCCACCATTAACCAGTGAAGCGGGCGGTAAAGTGGTTGCCGAAGATGCTGCGGGTAACAAATCTGAGGAAGTTAAAATTATTGCGGGTAAAGATACCATACCACCAGCATCTCCTTTTGTTGAAGTAAATAAAGAAGGATCGGTAATCCATGGTAAAACTGAAGCAAATGCAAAAGTTCAAATAAAAGATGCCGATGGTAAAGTGATTGGAAGTGGGACCGCCGATGCTCAAGGTGAATTTCAAATTACACTTTCACCTGCTTTAAAAGAGGCGCAAAAGGGCACAGTGGTTGTGGAAGATGCTGCTGGTAATGTATCTAAACCAGTTGAAATTACGCCAGGCTTTGACTCGATTGCACCAGATAAACCGACTGTTCAAATTAATACAGATGGTACTTCTGTAACCGGTACGGCTGAGGCCAATGCCAAAATTGAAATTAAAGATACAACAGGGAAGGTAATTGGTAGTGGAACAGCGGATGCGAATGGAAAATTTACAATTTCTATTTCACCAGCTTTAACGGATAATAAACATGCTTCGGTATCAGCTATAGATAATGCTGGAAATAAGTCTGAAGTTGTTGATATTGTAGGTACAAAAGATACAACACCACCAGCAAAACCTATATTAAATAGCGTAGATGATGATGTAGGCGCTGTTAAAGGAGCTATAACGGCTGGTTCTGAAACTGACGATGCTAGACCAAAACTTACAGGCTCAGGTGAAGCAAATGCAACTCTTACGATTTATGATAATGGTGTTGCAATTGGAGTTGTGACGGTAACAAGTGGTAGATCTTGGTCATTTACATTTGATAAAGACTTAGCTCTTGGTAAGCATACTATTACTTTGACTCAAACTGATGCGGCAGGCCTTACCAGTGAGGCAAGTTCTCCATTTACCTTTTATGTAGTTGCACCGAAAACTGCGAGCCTGTCTGAAACTTCAGTAGATACTTTAAGTACAGAAGGGCCATCTTTGGCAGATAGTGTCGGACTGCATACTTTAAAGGCAGCGCAAAGTACAACAACTGAGACGAATAACCCGCAGAAATCGGTTCCTTTAGATGATTTATTAAAAAGTTCTACGGCTAGTGAATCAGACCCAATCGCAAAGCTTCTCTCATCAACAGCGTTAAAAACGACTCAGGCATCTGAGCCAATCGAAGTAAATGCATCAGTTGGTCAGATAACATCAAATCCTGATCATCCTTTACCTGATACAACTTCTTCGGTTTTACAAAACCTTTTAGATCAAACTTATCCAGTTGTTTAGGGTATTTGAGACAACATGTAAAAAGCGCTCAATGAGCGCTTTTTTAATTTTAATTTATTGTTTGATTTTTTGGTGTTGTGAGAAGAGCGATTAGCCCATAGAGGATTGCGCCAATTGTAGCGATTAACATGTCTTTATGTGCATCCCACATATCACCTTGTTGCCCATTATAATTTTCAGCTTGTTCAGGTGATAGCCCGATTGCAATTACCCATTCGATCAGTTCATAAAAGACACTAGACGCCATCACAAACTGGACTACAAGTAAGAATAAAGAAAAAGGACGTGCAGTGGGTAACCATACTTGGAATACACGATAAATAAGAGGATAGAGCAAAACACCATAGGCAAGATGAACTAAACGATCATACATATTGCGGGACCAACCCATATATTGATCTAGGTTGAAATGGAACACCTGTTGTATCCAGTCATTGTATGGAACGTAGGAGTAGAGATAGTGAGCACCAATAATATGGATTAATAAAAACAGTAGATAAAAAGTAAAACTTAAGAAATCCAGTCCAATTTTTTTGAAAATAATAAAAAGCAGAATCACCATAAAAACAGTGCCAGCTTGATGAAGCAAATAAGCCTCAAACTCAAGTGGTTGAATACCTGAAATGATAATGGCAATAAAAAGCAGGCCAAGTGCAATATAGTGTTTAACTTTGAATTCTTTTTCGATCATTTTATAAATAAGTCTTTATTCTGATTTGTATGAGTGTAATAAAAAAGCGAAGCCTAAGCTTCGCTTTTTATAACTTTTTTAATTAGATTTTGCTAATTAATTCGTTAATTTGTTTAGCTTGTTCAGCAGCATTACCTGTGTAAGTTGCAGGTGTAAGCTCAGCTAAGCGGGCACGCTCTTCACTTGGTACTTGAGCAAGTTCGTTACCATTTACGAAGTCAACCATCATGTCACGCGTCATTGCTTGACCACGAGTTAATGCTTTTAACTTCTCATATGGTTTTTCAACATTATAACGACGCATAACTGTTTGAATTGGCTCTGCAAGAACTTCTTGAGCTTGGTCAAGATCTTCATTTAAGCGGTTTGCATTGAGTTCAAGTTTACCAATACCTTTTAAGCAAGCATCAAAAGCAATTAAGCTTTGAGCAAAACCAACACCCATGTTACGAAGTACAGTTGAGTCAGTTAAGTCACGCTGCCAGCGAGAAATTGGTAATTTTTCGCCTAAGTGAGCCAACACTGCATTTGCAATACCTAAGTTACCTTCAGAGTTTTCAAAGTCGATTGGGTTAACTTTGTGCGGCATAGTTGATGAGCCAACTTCACCTTCTTTAAGTTTTTGCTTGAAGTAACCTAAAGAGATATAACCCCATACGTCACGGTTAAAGTCGATCAAAATTGTATTGAAACGACGTAACGCGTCAAATAATTCAGCCATGTAGTCGTGTGGCTCAATTTGAGTTGTATATGGGTTAAATGTTAAACCTAAAGATTCAACAAAAGCTTGTGAATGCGCTGGCCAATCCACATTTGGATAAGCAGAAAGGTGAGCATTGTAGTTACCTACAGCACCATTGATTTTGCCTAGTAATTCAACATTTTCAAATTGTTTGATTTGGCGAGCTAAACGATATGCAACGTTCGCCATTTCTTTACCCAAAGTTGTTGGGCTAGCAGTTTGACCATGTGTACGAGACAACATCGGTTGTTCAGCATGAGTTGTAGCTAAAGCAGAGATTGCATTTAAAATTTGCTTCATGCTTGATACTAAAACTTCACGACCGTTTTTAAGCATAAGTGCATGAGACAAGTTATTGATGTCTTCTGATGTACAAGCAAAGTGAATGAACTCACCCGCATTTTGTAATTCAGCAATACCTGCAATTTTCTCTTTCAAGAAGTATTCAACTGCTTTTACGTCATGGTTAGTTGTGCGTTCAATTTCTTTAATGCGGTTCGCATCTTCTTCAGAGAAGTTGCTTACGATTGCATCTAGTGCTGCATTTGTTTCAGCTGAGAAAGGAGCAACTTCAACAATTTCCGGACGGTTAGAAAGCGCTTGTAACCAACGCACTTCCACAGTGACACGAGCATGAATTAAACCAAACTCAGAAAGAAAAGGGCGTAGCGCATCACATTTGCTGGCATAACGTCCATCTAATGGTGATAGTGCGGTTAAAGCGTTCATAACGATTCCTTAATGCTGGAATAAACATAAAACAAAAATAATCTCGTTACAGCCTTAGATAACTTGGTACTGTAAACGAGCAAGTGCTTGAATATCCTGTAGCAATTTACGTTTGCTAAAAATCATGTTCCATGAACTACCGCCGAGTTGTCGCCATAAATGGGCCATTTGTAGCCCCGTAAACAGACAAGCACGAATACGGTTGGTATGGTTGGTATCTTTAAATGCCTCAGCATTACCACGAACAAGAATGCGTGGATTAATCTGTCCGGCAGTATCAACATAGGTTTGCGCCAAATTGGCTAAAATACTTGGGTGTAAATAGTTATTATCAAAAAAAGAAAGCTGTTTTAAAATCTTCTGCTGCGCTTTTTCAATAATCGCCACATATTCAGGATTGCTATAGACCTTTTTCTCTAACTGCAAAAGTGACATCGCATAAGACATAGGAAGTTTTGCACTACGCATTTTAGGCAAACGAGATTTAGGCGCATTGGTAAAAGGCTGAGTGATACAATTTTCAAGAGTTTTAAGACCCAACGAAATATCAGCCAATTGATTAAAAAAATCCAACGTCTGAACAGCATTATTATTTGTTGTAGGGCGAATATTTAAACTCGCCTTTATTAATAACTCAAAATAAAAGTTACCACTTTCACCAATACTTTGCTGACCTGTCATGGCGGTCATATGCGTAAGCTGGGTCGCTTGAAATACCCCAGCCAAGGCAAGGGCACGGTTTTGGCGAACATTCAAGGCTTGTGATTGTTGAAAGGGTAACTCCACCATGCCATTCATTCCCTTAAATAAAATTTGGTGTAGGGGCGTTTGTATGGTGAATAACACCCCCGCCTAGGCAAACTTCATCCGAATAAAATACAACACTTTGGCCTGGTGTAACTGCACGTTGAGGTTCATCAAACTCAACACGAACACCATGCTCACTATTTTCATCAATAAACACTGTACAAGCTTGATCAGGCTGGCGATAGCGTGTTTTAGCGGTGCAACGTAATCCTTCAGCCGGAATATTTTGCTCGCCTGCTACCCAGTCAATGGCCTCACTCCAAAGCTGTGTACTTTGCATAAGTGGGTGATCATGTCCTTGGCCGACCACTAAACGGTTATTGGCAACATCTTTATGAAGTACAAACCATGCACCTTCTGATGCACCTTTCATACCGCCTAGACCAATACCGCCACGTTGACCGAGCGTATAGTACATCAGACCGTGATGTTCACCAACTTCTTTGCCGTTATCAAGTACAATTTTACCTGGTTGAGCGGGTAAATATTGTTTAAGGAAGTCATTAAAGCGACGTTCACCGATAAAACATATACCAGTTGAATCTTTTTTCTTCGCAGTTGCTAAGTCCAGTTCTTCAGCAATTCTACGAACTTCCGGTTTTTCAATTTCCCCTACCGGGAAAAGGGTTTTATTAATTTCACGGCCATGCACTGCATGTAAGAAATAAGTTTGGTCTTTATTTTTATCTAAACCACGTAATAAAGGTGCATATGCTTCACCTTTAGAGTTATAAGCAGTTTCAGCACGACGAGCATAATGACCTGTTGCAATAAAATCTGCACCTAAGGTCATGGCATGATCTAAAAATGCGCGAAACTTAATTTCTTTATTACATAAGATATCTGGGTTTGGAGTGCGACCGGCTGCATATTCAGCCAAGAAGTGTTCGAATACGCGGTCCCAATATTCCATAGCAAAGTTTGCAGTATGAAGCTTAATACCGATTTTATCTGCGACTGCTTGAGCATCGGCTAAATCTTCCATTGCCGTACAGTATTCCGTGCCGTCATCTTCCTCCCAGTTTTTCATGAAAAGGCCTTCAACTTGATAACCCTGTTGAAGTAAGAGCGCCGCAGAAACAGAGGAATCTACGCCACCAGACATACCGACGATGACACGTTGTTGCATAGGACTAGGCATCCAAATGAGAAGTTAATGAGGGAGAGAAAGGGTGCTCATAAATAAGAGCTAAAGGATAATGTTGTCCTTTCATGGCGTCTTCAATGGCTTTAATGACAAGAGGACTACGTGCACGGGCAGATTCTTTAAGTTCATCTAGAGTCATCCAGACAGCAGAAACAATACCTGTATCAAGTTTTGGGTCGCTTTCGACGTGGGTCACATGTGCTAAAAAGCAGAAGCGATAATAAGTACGGTCCGGAAACATAGGCGGGGTATAAGTATAAATACCAAGTAGGGCATCTATATCTATATGATGTCCTGTTTCTTCAAGCGTTTCACGGATCGCTGCTTCTGTTAGTGTTTCACCACATTCCACATGACCAGCAGGTTGATTAAACACTGTGTGTACAAAACCTTCGCTATGTTCTTCGACAAAAAGATAGCGTCCATCTTTTTCTACGACTGTAGCGACAGTGACATGAGGAGTCCATGCGGCCATAAAAAAGCACCATGAATTTAAAAGTCGTATGATACGAAATTTAGGGGTTTTTGGCTACGGTCATCTTACAAACGATAGAGCATGCGAATAACTCTATCGTTTGAAAAACTCGATTTGTTTTAATTTATTTGATTATCTTTATGGTTATTTTGCACTTTTACATAATGTCTTGCTGAGTAAGGTAAAAATGCCAATTCTTTTTCGGTTAGAGGACGTACTTGTTGTACGGGGCTTCCAACATAAAGATAACCACTTTTTAAGACTTTACGAGGCGGAACTAAGCTTCCCGCACCAATCATCACATCATCTTCAATAACAACATCATCTAAAATAACCGTATTGATTCCGACTAGTACGCGGTTACCAATAGTACAGCCATGTAAGGTAACATGATGGCCTACTGTCACATCTTCACCAATAATAAGAGGTGAACCATTAGGTTTTGTATCATTTTTATGGCTGACATGTAGCATACAGTGGTCTTGTACATTACTGTTTTTGCCAATTTGAATACTGTTTACATCTCCGCGAATGACTGCAAAAGGCCACACCGAAACATTTTCGGCCAATTTAACATCACCTACAACCACGGACATTTCATCAATGTAACAGCTTGGATCAATTTGTGGGTGATGGTCTAAATAAGGACGGATGTTTTTTGCCATGAGAAGTATCAATAGAAAATTTAGTAAAAGTATAAAATAAAAAAGCACTCACGCTAATAGCATGAGTGCTTAATTCAACTATTCTAAAATTATTTAAATTTAGAATAAGTTGCTGAAGAATTGTTTGATATGGTCAATTAAACGTGCGAAGAAACCAGCTTCTTCAACAGGTTTTAAAGCAACCAATGGTTTTTCAGCAATAACTTTACCATCTAAACTAGCAACAAGCTTACCAACGACTTGACCTTTTTGAAGTGGTGCACTTAGGTTCGGTTGAACAACCAACTGAGTTTTAATGCCGTCCGCTTTGCCTTTAGGCATAGTCACATTAAAGTTTTCAGCTAAACCAACCTGAACTTCATTTTCTTTACCAAACCAAACTTTAGCTTTTGCAAGCACTTGGTTTGCAGGTTGTACATTTGCAGTTTCAAAGTTTGCAAAACCCCATGCCAATAATGCACGAGTTTGGTCAGCACGTTCAGACATGCTTGGTGTACCGAAAATAACTGAGATTAAACGCATTGGACCGCGTTTACTTGAAGTTGTTAAGCAGTAACCAGCTTCATCAGTATGGCCTGTTTTTAAGCCATCAACACTTGGGTCAGTGTAAAGTAAAGCATTACGGTTACCTTGTTTGATACCGTTAAATGTGAATTCTTTTTCAGAATAAATCGGGTAGTATTTTGAGCTGTCTTTAATAATATGTTGTGCTAAAACAGCCATATCTTTTGCAGTTGAGTAATGACCTTCAGCTGGCATACCAGTTGAGTTAATAAACTGGGTATTGGTCATTCCGATACGTTTTGCTTCCTGGTTCATCATGTGAGCAAAAGTACCTTCATTCCCAGCAATATGTTCAGCCATTGCTTTTGATGCATCATTACCTGACTGGATAATAATACCGCGAAGCATTTCTAAAACAGTTGCTGTGCCATTTAATGGAACATACATACATGATTCAGAACTACTGCCTTTACACCAAGCAGATTCATTCATACGAACCTGTTCATTTTCGGTAAGCTCACCTTTTAATAATTTTTGTTCAATGATGTAGCTTGTCATCATTTTAGTCATAGAAGCAGGAGCAAGCTTTTCATTTTCATTTTTAGAAGCGAGAATTTGTCCTGTCTCGTAATCCATTAATACATAAGACTTATTATTTAATTCTGGCGGAGCTGATAAGACAGTTGCTGCATAAGAAAAACTTGGTAAGAGGAGGAGTGCAGCAATAGCGCTTTTTCGAGTCATTCTAGGTAATTCCAATATCTTGTATGAAGCAGAAGAGCCTAGCATTTTAGGATAAAGCAAAGCCGACTTCTATGGGGGAAGTCGGCTTTTTCAAACAGTATTGTAACTAGAGAGTTTTTAACTAATTTAGTTTTGCGATTGATAAGCTTTCACGTCTTGGCAAACTAACGTATTTTGTTCGTTACCAGCAGCTTTTGCATCATTACGTGCTTCTTTTAAGACTTTCTTGAAGCTCTTGTCTTTACTACGTTTTTCTAAAGCTGCAACTGGATCGGCTTCATTTGGCAAATAGTCTTTTACAAGACGCTCATAACCTTGAGCAAATTCGGCATCTTTTTTACCAATTAAACTTGGGCAAATTTCAGAAAGTACTTGAATTGCTGCTAATTCTTCCGGTGTAGTACCTTTGGACGGTGTAACTTCAACAACATTTTCATTTTCAGTTTTCTTTTCAGCTGTTTTTTTCTTGTCAGCAGCATAACCCACTGTTGCCATTGTCATGAGTAAAACAACAGAAAGTGATTGAACTAAACTTTTTTTCATAAACATGGATAACCTGAAACAAAAATTTGAAATATGCCGATAGCTTAAACAATTTAAACGCTAAAAAAATGGAAAAAATGTATTGTTATGTAGGTTTTCTGCTTTATCTCAACAGAAAACCCCAAAGATAAGTGTACTGATTGAGCTAAGCTCTTAATCTTTGTAATTTACCACTTCCTCACAAAGTTCATGTTGTTCGTGGTGATCCATTTCTTTGGCAGCCTGACGTGCTTCACTTAACAGGGTTTTATATTCTGAATCATTTTGCAGCGCAGAGAAGGTAATTGATTTATTGGAATAACCACTCAGGTACATTGCAATAATCTTTTGAGTATTGGTTTCAAGTTTTTTATTTGCACCAACAAAAGTAGGGCAAATTTCCTGTAAGACTTGAGTAGAGGCAATGTCATCTTTAATTAAGCTGTCAGCTTCTTGTGTTGAGATACCCTCATCAGCAAAAACCGCTTGAGTACACAATGTGATACTGATCCCCAATACTTGAAAAAAAGGAGCGAAAGTTTTCATTTTTTCACAATTTTATAATGCTATGGAGGCATAAATATATATAATTCAACAAATAATTCAATTGAGAAAACCTCTGGGTTTATTTGTCGAGAAAGATTTTTTGTGAATATTTTAATTGCCAATGATGACGGTGTCTTTGCACCAGGTATACAAGCTTTAGCTGACGCATTAAAACCACTAGGCCGTGTTGTAGTGGTTGCTCCAGAAAGTGAAAGAAGCGGGTTTTCGAGTGCCTTAACTTTAGATCGTCCTTTACGTCCTATTCAAATTGCTGAAGATGTATGGGCTGTTAATGGAACACCAGCCGATTGTGTTTATTTATCCATGAATGGATTATTTGATTTCGAATTTGATTTGGTTGTCAGTGGGATCAATAGTGGCGCAAATTTAGGCGATGATGTTTTATATTCGGGAACTGTTGGTGCAGCCTTTGAAGGTCGTTTAATGAAACAACCTGCAATTGCGGTTTCTTTGGCTGGGCCTGATGTACGTTCATACGACCATAAAGATGATTATGCGCAAGCAGCTAAATGGGTACATGACTTTATCGCAAAAGGATTACCTGCACTGCCACCGCGACATATTTTTAATATTAATATTCCAGATGTACCTCAGCTTAAAGGTACACAAATTACTTACCAAGGCCGCCGTGCCCAATCTAAACCTATCACCAGCCATGTAGACCCTAGAGGAAGACAGGTTTACTGGATTGGTCTTGCGGGTGAGGCGGTAACTGATCCACAGCGTATTGCTAGTCAAATACAATCTGATTTTTTTGCGGTCGCGAATGGTTTTGTGAGCGTGACGCCAATTCAGATGGATGCAACAAACTATGCGGTTTTAGAAGATTTGCAGGCCAGTTTGGGGTAATAAACTGAGCCGAATGTTATAACTTTGTGAATAAAGAAAAAGAGGAACATGTTTCCTCTTACTTTTTTGGTACTCTTAGCCGAAATGATTTGTAGCATTTAGTGAGGGAGATCGATGCATTTAACTGGGCAACAAAGCAGATTGCATATTCAAAGAGACAAAATAATGAAAATTATGATGTTGTCTGTAGCTGTAGGTTTTACTGTTGCAATGGCAGGATGTGCTTCTAAACCACAAATTAATAATAGTTCTCGCTATGCAATGGCTCCTAACTATTACACAGTCCGTTCAGGTGATACTTTAAGTGGTATTGCAATGCGCTATGGTCTGGACTATCTCAGTATTGCAGAGATGAATGGTATTGCACCGCCATATCGTATTTATGTTAATCAATCATTACGATTGAAGAAATCTTCTTCACCAAGAACTGTGTCGACACAAGTCATGGCGCAACCGGAACCAATTAAGCGTCAAACAATTGCTTTACCGACAACTACTGCACCAACCACAACCACTCCACCGCCAGCAACTGTTGCGCCATCAACCAATACAACAGTGGGAGCATCTATTCCAAGCTCAAGCTTACGTTGGGTGAAACCAAATAACGGTCCGGTTATTCAAGGCTTTAATTTGGCGAATAATGTCAAAGGAATCCGTTACGGTGGTAACCAAGGTGACCCGATTTATGCGGCGGCTGATGGTCAAGTTGTATACGCAGCCGATGGTCTGAAAGAATATGGTAACTTAGTTTTAATTAAACATATTGATGGTTACATCAGTGCGTATGCCCACAATAGCAAGATGATGGTGAAGAGTGGTGACAATGTAACCGCAGGCCAAAAGATTGCTGAAATGGGGTCTTCAGGGGCATCTCGCGTTATGCTTGAGTTCCAAATTCGCCTTGACGGTAAACCGATCAACCCTGCAAATCTTTTACCAAATTAGCTAATGCATTAAATATAGGTTTCCTCGTATAATACAATTGGTTGCTTTCATTACAACAATAAGCATTTTTTATAAATTTAGAATTAGATTTGAGGAAACCTATGTTAGATCAGCTTCGTGCTATGGGTGTTTTTGCTTGTGTGGTTGAAAAAAGTTCATTTAGTGGTGCGGCACGTGAATTAGGCATTACAACAAGTGCTGTAAGTCAGCAAATCCGTTCTCTTGAAAATGAAATGGATGTAATTTTATTACATCGTTCTACGCGAAAACTTAGTTTGACTGAGGCAGGGCAGGCTTTTTTCTCAAGTTGCCAAGAAATGTTGGCAGCCGCAGAAAGAGGCAAAATCAGAATCAATGAATTGCGAGATGATTTGATTGGTGACTTGCGTATTGCAACTACCCCTGATTTAGCAGTTCAGCACATTATTCCTGCTTTATCTCACTGGATGTCTGCCCATCGTGGTCTATCTGTTCATTTTGAAGTGGGGCATCGATATATCGATTTAATCGAAGAGCGAATTGATATTGCAGTGCGCATGAGTTCTACAGCGGTAGAAGAGAGCGACTCTGTTATTCCTATGGCTTTTGTCGATCAGATTTTGGTAGCCTCTCCCAGCTATCTCAATCAAACAAGCCCGATCTTGCATCCAAATGATTTAAACAACCATGAGTTGCTTTCTATCAATGCAATGAATGACTCACGTAGTTTTAATTTTCAGCACGCTAAAACTGGTGAAAAATTAAATATAGAGATGGCAAGCCGTTTGCAAAGTAATAATTTACAAGTGGCTAAAGCGCTATGCCAGCAAGGGCATGGAATTGCCAGAATTTTATATTTAGATGCTCAAAAAGAATTAAAGAATGGTTCTTTAATTGAAATCCTTCCAGATTGGAAACTCCCAGCTTTCACTTTATACGCAGAGATTGCAAAACACGATCAACAGCCAATGAAAATTCAACGTTGTGTCGAAGCGCTTAAGCAATACTTTAGTCAGTTGGCTGGCGGAAGAGCAATGCAGATTGTTCGTTAATTTTTACCTCATTCATAGAAAAGGGCTTGTAAAAACAAGCCCTTTTTTATGTCAGTGTTATTTTTGCTTTAGCGTAGCAACTTCCTCTTGAGTTTCTTGAGGAAGATCATCGGCTGTGAGCTCTTCATGCTTTTTAATTTTTTTCTTATTTTTCTTTTTCTTCTTTGGCTCCTCTTCAACTTCTGCGCCATCTTCGATCGCTTGCCAGTATTCAAGCTGTTCCATTACAGCAGCATAAATAGAGTGTTTGCTGTATTTGCCTTTTTTGTCGAGAGTACCAACAGGGCGAGCCATTAAAATCTCAAGTGCTTGATCAATTGTATCAATTGCATGGATATGGAATTGACCCATTCGCACCGCATCAATCACATCTTGACGTAGCATTAAGTGTTGCATGTTTTGGCGTGGAATAATGACACCCTGTTTGCCAGTTAAACCTTGTAGCTTACATGCATCATAGAAGCCTTCAATTTTCGCATTTACGCCACCAATTGGTTGAACTTGACCTAACTGGTTCATAGAACCGGTAATTGCCCATGACTGATCAATTGGTAACTGACTAATTGCAGAGATTAATGCAGAAAGCTCGGCAACTGTTGCACTGTCGCCGTCCACTTGGCCGTAGCTCTGTTCAAAAGCCAGAGCAGCAGAAAAATGTAAAATCTGTTCACGTCCAAAGTGAGCTTTTAAGAAGCTAGACATGAGTAACACGCCTTTGGCATGCAATGAACCACCTAGTTCTACGCTACGTTCAATATCAAGAATATCACCACCGCCTTGATAAACCGAGGCAGTTAAGCGTGAAGGTAAACCAAACTCAACATCTGCATAGTGAATGACAGAGAGGGCATTAATTTGACCTAAACGATGGCCAGAAGTTTCGATTAACTGGGTTCCACGCGATAAATCTTGCCAGTAAAGTTCTCTTAAATAGCCTAAGCGATATTGTCGGTGTTGTAGGGCAAGGTTAATGTGCTGGTCGGTTACCATCTTATCATTGGCTTTAAATGCATGATGATGCGCTTCACGAATAAGATCACCCAACGTTGAAGCATGTAACGACAATGAGCTTTGGTCTTCGGCCTGACGGCTTGAGTCTGTCAGTAATGCCGCTAGAGCACTGCGGTCAAATGGAAGCAGTTTATCGGCTTGTACATAGTCTGCAATCAGCTGCATATAAGCTTGTTCATTTTCGTCATTACGTTGTAATGTATCGGTAAAATCTGCGCGAATTTTAAATACGCTACCAAGCTCTGGTTCTACTTCTAAAATTTCATAATAAATCTCAGGCTCTGCCATCAGTACCACTTTAATATCAAGTGGAATAGCAGCAGGCTCTATCGAGATACTGCCGGTTAAAGTCAACATATGTTCAAGAGAAGAGAGCTTGAGTTGGCCCGATTTTAAGGCACGCTTTAAACCTTGCCATGCATAAGGCTGTTCGAGTAGTTGTTCAGCCTCCAGCATTAAAAAACCACCATTGGCTTGATGTAGGGCACCGGGACGAATAAGAGTGAAATCTGTAGTAATTGTGCCGTTGTGGGTGAGTTGTTCTACATGACCCAGCAAGTTGTAGTGCGTTGGGAAATCTTCAAAAATAACTGGTGCACCGCTATTTGGCTTGTTTGAGACAATCACATTTGCTTGATAACGCGCTGGTACACGATTGAACATAGCAGGAGCAAAGTCATCTTCTTCTTGTTCTAAAATTAACTCAACATTGTCAATGATATCTTGAGCATACTGTTTTAAATAATCTTCAAGGCCTTTCACTTGCCCATATTTATTTAAAATTAAGTCCATGCGTGGCATAACCACTTGAGTGGCGATGTCTCGATTTAAAACAGAAACTTTGTCGCGTGCATCATCTTCTAAGTCGCCCAAATGCAGACCAAGACGCTCAAGCTTTTTATCCATATAGCGAATATTGGCTGCAATCTCAGCACGCTGTTTGCTATTTAAAGCGTCAATTTCTGTTTGAGTCAGTTCTTGAACCTGATTATCTTTTAACTGTACAGGTACAAAGCCATGTTTCTCATTTCGAGAAATCAATTTTAGATCAAGTTCTTCGCCTTCTTTCGTTAATTCGACAAGTGCTTGTTGCTGTTCATCACCAGTTTCCTGACGGATTCGCTCGATACGGTTATGATAAGTCTCTGCGCTAAAACGACGTTCAAGCTGCTTTAAAATAATTTGCCAAGTTTGATGAAGAGTTTGTTGAAACTTGGTTCCTTGTCCAGCAGGAAAGCGTAGCGCAATAGGCTGACGAGCCTGTTTAAAGTTATAAACATATACCCAATCATCTGGAGTAGGCACTGTTTTGGCATGTTGTTGTAGTAAACGCTTAATCATGGTGCGTTTACCTAAGCCTGCTGTTCCTACCGCAAAAATGTTATAACCAGAGTAGGGTAAGGAAATACCGGCTTCTACCGAAGCTTTGGCGCGATCTTGCCCTAAAAAGTTGTTGAGCGGCTTGATGCGTTTTGTTGAGGCTGGAATATTTTCAAAATTTGGAATATGCGTAAGTTGTTCGGGTTTTAACGCTGTTTTATCTAAAGTCATTTTAATATCAGGTTGCTCAAAAGCTGAAGGAAATGCATTTATTGTGACGTTTGTGGTGTTTGTTTTAGCGAGTGATAAAGTTGAAGATGTCACTTGATCAAGTTTTTGTGTCACTGTTGATATCCAGCAAAAGAAAACGAAGGTTGAAGATTAAAGGTATACAGGTTTAGCATAAAATATCAAGCAAACTTGCCGTTTTTATCATCAAAACAAAACTTGATTGCATAAAGAATCTTGAAAGCAATTGTAAGAAGCGATTGAATAGGCGCATTTATAATTTATGGAAAATAAAAAACGAATGACCACACAAACCTCTGGTTGGGTCTCGGCGTTTAAAGCATTTTTAGACCGTCGTGCATTAATTATGCTATTTCTGGGTTTTTCTGCCGGAATACCCATTTTATTGATTTTCTCTAGTCTCTCTTTATGGCTAGGTGAAGCAGGCATTGATAAAAGTGCCGTCACTTTTTTCAGTTGGGCGGCTTTAGGATATTCCTTTAAATTTGTTTGGGCTCCCTTAATTGATGAGTTACCTGTACCAGTCTTAACTAAAGCTTTAGGCCGAAGACGTGCATGGTTGCTTATTGCGCAGTGTTTAATCGTACTTGCGATATGTACAATGGCTTTTGCCGACCCTGCTTTAGGTCACAGTTATCTTGTTCAAATGGCGGCAGGCGCAGTTTTACTTGGCTTCTCGGCTGCAACGCAAGATATTGTGATTGATGCTTATCGTATTGAGCTGGCTGAAACTGAAATGCAGACAGTGTTGGCATCAACTTATAATGCGGGTTACCGGATCGGTATGATTGTAGCTGGTGCTGGTGCATTATTCTTAGCGGCGCATTTGGGGACCGCAAAAGGAAATTATATTTACGAGGCTTGGAAGACGACCTATTTAACGATGGCAGCAGTCATGTTGGTCGGTATTATTACAACTTTACTCGTTCGTGAACCTAAAGTTGATCGTATATATAAAAACTATAAATCAAGTGATTATTACCGTCTGGTTTTAGTATTTTTTATTGCAGTTATCTCATTTGTATTAACCTATATTTACTCAGGCCAAGTTACCGAAGCAATTTCAAAAGCTGGCAATATTCAAGATAGTGCTGCTTTATTTGGTTTAGAAGCTTTAAGGTTCTTAACGGCGACAGGTGTTGCCATTCTAGCTGGTTATCTATTGGTTAAAATAGGTGTGGTGAACCAGCAAATGGCTAAGGAAACTTGGATTGCCCCAATTCTGGATTTCTTTAAACGTTATGGTGTCAAACTTGCCTTAGTACTTCTATTCTTGATTGGGTTCTTCCGTATTTCAGACATTATTGCTGGTGTGATTTCTAATGTCTTTTATCAAGATCTGAACTTTAGCAAAGAACAAATTGCTGAAGCCGTAAAAGTTTATGGTGTTATTTTCAGTTTGGTGGGTGGTTTCTTAGGTGGCTTATTAGCTCAACGTATGAACATCATGAAACTGATGTTCGTTGGTGCTGTATTGGCAAGCTCTACTAATCTCATTTTCATTGGCTTAGTAAAATCTGGAAAACCGCTTGATATGGTGGATGTCCAAATTGGGAATAACCATTATAAAGTGAAGCCAGATGAAGTGGGGTATTGGAAGCTCAAAGTGCCAAGCTCAAGTTTTAATGGCACCCAACAAATTGATGTCAAAGCTGGTTATGCTTTGCAAGATCAACAAGCCGAGACTATCGTTCGGGCTCAACCTCTAGTGACAACTCACTCTGAGAGTGTTCCTTTACAAATTTTACCTTTAATGGGAAGTGATCAGATATCGGCTAACTCTTCCGAAGGCAGTGTCGTGATTCGTGGGCAGTATTTTGGTAAAGCCTTATCACCTACTCAAAAGATTGTGGTGAATCTTGATGGACAAAATTTTGATGCAAAAATGACAGATCAAAAGGGCGTGTTTAACGCAGCAATTGATATGCAAAAATTATTGTCATCACCAAGTAAGCAACTTACTGCTTCAATTGTCGATGGAAATCAAAAAATATTATCGATTGCTCACCATTATGAAGTCGCTTCAAATTCTGTACCAAAACCTGAATTAGATGTGAATATTGATCCTTTACCGTACATTGATACTCAATCAGGTCAAGAAGTTGAGATTAGTGGTAAAGTCATTAAACCTTATAGCTCACTATGGCTTTATTTTGCCATTGTTGTTGATAACATGGCTTCAGGCTTAGCCGGTGCGGCATTTATTGCGTTCCTTTCAAGTTTGACCAGTGTGTCATTTACTGCTGTTCAATATGCGATCTTTAGCTCACTTATGACCCTTACCCCAAAACTTTTAGGTGGATATTCGGGTACCATAGTGAGTAATATTGGATACCCAAACTTCTTTTTGATGACCACAATGATCGGGATTCCAATCTTAATTTTAGTTGTTTGGGTTGGAAAACTGCTTAAAGATCATCAAACACATGACATAGAAAAGGCAGGTGAATAAACATGCGAATGCTTCATACAATGTTGCGAGTAGGCAATTTAGAACAATCTTTAAAGTTCTATACCGAAGTATTAGGGATGAAGTTACTTCGTAAGCGTGATTATGAAGAAGGTCGCTTTACACTGGCATTTGTTGGTTATGGCGATGAAGAAAATAATACCGTGCTTGAACTTACTCATAACTGGGATACCTCAAGTTATGATTTAGGAAATGGCTATGGTCACATTGCGATTGGTGTTGAAGATGCTTATAAAGCATGTGAAGAAATCAAAGCACGTGGTGGTAAAGTCGTTCGTGAAGCTGGCCCAATGAAGGGTGGTGTAACGGTGATTGCATTTGTTGAAGATCCGGATGGCTACAAAGTCGAGCTTATTCAACAAGACGCAAATGCTAGAAATAATTAAATAAATGACTCAGGCGCTTTAAGATTTAGGTCTTAAAAGTCTAGCTTTATTTTTATAGCCCAGTATGATGAAGGCTTGACCAAATGGTCAATTTATCAACTGGGCTTTTCTTTATCTAAAATAATCATAGGATGTGAACATGCTGAAGTTCTTGGCACTTGATCGATTTACAATTTTGTTGGTTGGCATGGTACTACTAGCAACTTTTTTTCCAGTCAGTGGTCAAGCTGCGCAGTATTTCAATACATTAACTACAGTCGCGATTGCTATTTTATTTTTCTTGCATGGTGCCAAGCTGTCTCGTGAGGCAGTCATTGAAGGTATTTTGCATTGGAAAATGCACTTACTGGTATTTGCAATTACATTCTTTATTTTTCCTGCTATTGGTTTATTGGCTAAACCTATTCTTTTACCTCTATTAGGGCAGCAGCTCTATTGGGGTTTTTTGTTTATGTGTTTCTTGCCATCTACTGTTCAGTCTTCTATTGCATTTACTTCAGTTGCAAAAGGGAATGTAGCGGGGGCAGTATGTAGTGCATCTTTCTCAAACTTGGTAGGTATGTTTATTACGCCAGTTTTAGTCAGTTTCTTTATTTTAGGACAAAGTCAGCACGGATTTGATCCTACATCTTCAATTATACAAATTACTTTGTTGCTATTAGTGCCTTTTGTTTTAGGGCAATTACTTCGTCCCTATGTTTTTCCATATATGGCAAAAGTACCAAGTATTGTAAAAGCATTTGACCAAGGTTCAATTTTGATGGTGGTCTATGGTGCATTTAGTGGGGCAGTGGTTGCGGGGCTTTGGCATCAGGTGAGTTGGAAAACCTTACTGCTTTTAACCATTGCTTGTTCTGTTTTACTCACCATTATTATGCTGCTTGCACTTTATTTACCGCGCGCTTTTGGTTTTAACCGAGCTGATCAAATTACAGTGTTCTTTTGTGGCTCAAAAAAGACCTTGGCCAGTGGTGTACCTATGGCACAAATCTTATTTATTGGCCAACCTTTAGGTATGATTGTTTTACCAATTATGATCTTTCACCAAATCCAGTTAATGGTCTGTGGGGTAATTGCAAATTACTTGGCTAAATCCCAAGATTAATTCGCAAAAAAAATTTATATGGCGTATAATACTGCCCACTTGTTGTGCTTAGCTCTAACCCTTGAGGTTTCGGTGGGCCAAAAGAATGGTCTGTTGTGGTGTTGATCTGCTTGTAAAAGCTTTCCTCAATTTAATTGAGAGTGATCAATTGCGATGACAGCTTAAGCCTTTCTTCAATTAGGAGTAATCGACGATGCGCGCCGATATTCACCCAAAATATGAAAAATTAGTTGCAACTTGTTCTTGCGGTAACGTAATCGAAACTCGTTCTGCTTTAGGTAAAGAAACTATTTACCTTGACGTATGTTCAGCTTGCCACCCTTTCTACACTGGTAAACAAAAGAATGTAGACACTGGTGGTCGTATCGACAAATTCAAACAACGTTTTGCTGGTATGTCTCGCTCTATCAAGCGTTAATACTTCAAAACGAAACAAAAAACGGGCTTATGCCCGTTTTTTGTTTTTAATATACAAGACCATTATTGGTCTTGTACATCTGTTAAGCGGTCAAGTTTTTTCTGGAAATAATCCCCTTGTAGAAAGCGCGCTTCTACATTCCATGCATTGGCAAACAGGTTCATATCATTCAAGTGAGCTAATAAAATTCCAATCGGTTTTACAGTCAAATAGTTCAATATTTTTTCTTGCAAGTTATTAAGCCCTTGGTCTGAGCTTAATAGATCAGTTTTGCTGGACTGTAATTTTACAAGATGAATATCAAGCTGCTGTAATATTGAATCGCTATACATAGAAGAAGCAAAATCTCGAATTGAAATTTCCGCACCATGTTGG
The DNA here is from genome assembly GCF_003812225.1 of Acinetobacter sp. FDAARGOS_494. Classification (NCBI taxonomy): domain Bacteria; kingdom Pseudomonadati; phylum Pseudomonadota; class Gammaproteobacteria; order Moraxellales; family Moraxellaceae; genus Acinetobacter; species Acinetobacter sp. FDAARGOS_494. Next base: position 591,143 of record NZ_CP033866.1, on the reverse strand, counting down.
CGTAAGCGAGCAATGTGCTGTTGAGCAATTGGAAGATAAGGCTGAAGAGCTTGTTCTGAAAATTGCAAAATCAGTGGGCTTTCAATTTTACTTCCGATAATAGTTAGTAGTTTGGAAATCAGCTCAGGGAATGTTTTATCTTTTAGCAAAATATCAATATTAAGGTTAATAATGAGTTTCGCTTTAGGATACTGAGCAATGAAATTATGAAGCTGTTTACACGCTTCTACCAATATCCAGCGGTCTAACTGAATTGAAAGTTCGGCATCTTCTTTAAGATCACTTAAATCATTTAAGTCATACCATTGTTCACCAGCAATAAAACCACTTGTCACTTCATAGTTATGAGTTTCTTGGTCATGCTTATCGTAAATTTGCTGGTACTTCAGATGTATTTCGCCCTGAGCTAGTTTTTGTCTTAATTGCTGGAGCAAAGAGGACTGAGGCGTATGGTCAAAATGTTCAATTGTTAAATCAAGAGGAACAGCTTCAATGCTCGGTGAAACCGTTTTGTCTACGGTTGGCATTACTTCAAGTTGAGGTGTAACCTGAGGTAAGCCTTGCTTTTCCGCCTCGTTCAATAATGAGCTAAAAGAGTTCTCAGTTAATGGTTGGTTGAGAAAAGCATAACCAAGCTTTAACTGCACTGAAAAGTTTTGCTCATTCACTTTTAACAAGTGTTCTTTTTGCAAAGTTTGTAAACTCGTCAGCTGTGAGTTTAAAACTGAACTATTTTCGGCTTGTAAAATCCCGACATAACTACCCAAGTCGACTTGGAAAATCGGCATCTGTGCATGGTCTTTTAAAAAACCATGGAGCTGATTGAAATATTGCCCTAAAGTTTGCCAACCCTGTTGAAAAATTCGTTCTGGGCACTGTGCAAGTCTAAATAAAACAACGGCGTTTGCTTGGGCAGGGTGGGTCGATAAATGACGATTAATCTGCGGCCAAGCTGCACTCAACCCAACACTTTTTTCGGACGGAGCACTATTTGCTGGAGCAGTTAAATCAACTTGATAGTCGATGGTGAGTTGTACTGCGTCTTCTTCTTGGCTTGGAATAAACTCGAGTTTTAGCGCATTATTACCAGAAATACCCTGATGCTGACTCTGAATTTCAAAGCGTGCTTGATCGAACTGGCCTAAAGAAATTTTCTTAAACCGCTGTTTAAAAATATTTAAATCGTTGGGTTGTAAGACATCTAAAATCGGCAATCCAATAATATCTTCTTCTTTCTGGAAACCAAAAAGATTCAAATATTCGGTATTTGCCTTAATGTGGATGCCTTCTTGAAAAATAGCAACCGCTTTATGGCTGTTGTCGACCAGCGTTTGCGTATGCGTATGAATGGTATCAAGCTCGGCCAAAAGATGTTGTTCCGTCTGTAAAAGGCGGCTGTATGACAGTGCCCGAACCAGCGTAATATAGAAATAATCTAGCGGTTCTAATGGGACTACATCATAAATCCCTTTTTGAATATAGCTTTGATATTGCTGCGCTTGGTAATCATCTGGCTGTAAAAGTAATATTGGAAGCTGCGGCTGTTCTGAGGCTTGAACAAGGGAGAGAGTTTGTTCAATTTTCAAATCATAGGCGCGACCAAAAATAATGACATCCCAAGATGTATTGAGCTGCTTTTCAAAACTTTTTAAATCATCAAGTAATAAGGCATTAACTTGATAATCATTCCCCGATAATAAATTTAAAATTTGGTTATAACGTAACTGGTTATCATCAATAATGAGTAAACGTATTTCAGTACGTTTTAACCTTTTAGATAGTAAAGAGTTTCTCACTTTAATGCTTCCCATAAATCTTGGCTATTCACGGTGTTATTCTTTTTCAGCATGAACTGATCAAGCAGGTACTGTTGCTGCTCATTCAGAAGCTCAAATTGAAATTGAATAAAACTTTGAGTAATGAGTTGTGCTTTGAGTAGATACACTTTGATTTCTTCTGTCCCCAATCGTAAATGAATTGTTTGTTGCTCTCTAAAAATTTGAGACCCCGGTAAAATAAGCGTGTTTTGTATTTCTTCTAAGTTTTGAGTTTGTAGTAATAATGCAGGGTGATAATTACGTGTATGACGCTCTGCCTGAATATGTACAGCGCAAGGGAACATGGCTTGTGAAAGAATTTCTAAACCCAGTTCCAGACTTTTTTCTGTAGATTGTTTAATCCAGCGAATTACACCGCCACGCCACTGACCATGTAGCGTTTCCTTCACCAAAATATATTCGCCAGTTCTTAAGTTTTTAGGTGCTTCGCCGGACCATTTAATACGATAGCCATTAACACTAATATCAAGTACGGTAGTTTGATAAATGGTTTTACTCTCACGGCTTAAGCGTTGATAAGACGAGGTTTGTTGTTCTTTTTTCTCTAAATTGGATAAGACTTTCGATTCACTTTGTAAATTATAGTTATTACTTAGTTGTAGCGTTTCTTCAAAGTTTTTGGCTTTAGACAAATAGAAATGTGCAGTACTTAAGCCAAAACAAATTTGTAAAGCTGCATTATATTCATAACGCTCATGACGGCGCTGTGCTGTGGTGCCCAAAATCGTTTGAACGTGAAACTTTAATGCGGGACTTAAATAAATCTTTTCATTTTTAGACATATATTGAGCATTTTTATGCATGGTGGCAGTGACATGCTCAAGCAAAGCTTGCGTGCTAATAAAAATACTTGGGTTGAAATTCGAGCTTTGTTTTTTGTTATATACAGGCGGATGATCTTTAGTTGGGTCCACCACATACTTTGTTGAAGCAGTGTCTTTCGGCAAGATCTGAATCATGCGTGCCCAATCAAAACTACATTGAAACAGGGCTTGAATTTCTGACTGGCGAATCTGATTGGTGTTAAAAATATCTAATAAAATAAGCTGTGCATAAGCCTGCGTAATATTGGCTAACGGGTGCTGTACACCTTGAATATGATTAATATTGGTTAAATGATATTTGTATTGAACCGCTGTTTCATAAAGCTGGTGGGCAATTAACCATTGACCTTTGACAGGTTCGCTATAGAGCATATGCTGTTGATATAAAAGATTGGTCAACTGCTGCAATGCGTGGAATGTCGCCAGAATTCGTGCGGTTTGTAAGTTTTTCTTTTGTTTAAAAGAGAACAAAGAAAACTTCTGCTTTTGTAGCTGTTCGTGGCTTGTTTGCGCAATATTTAAATAAATACTGGCAAAATAACAGCGCAGAAGCATGGCCAGCTCAATAATGTGCTCGTTACGGTCGGTACTAATGACACCTTGGTTAAAGAAGTTTTTTTCTAAACTCGCCAACACATTATTAATGGTTGGGTGAAGTGTCTGAATTAAGTCAAAGCGTAAGGTTTCACTACAATTTAACTCATTCAGTTCCAAAATTGCTGTAAATAGCGCTTTTGAAGTATCACCCAATTGCATAATAGAAAGGGTAGTGACCCACTCATTAAGATCTTTAATGTTGGCTTCACAAAAGCTTAACCGTTCACGAGTAAGTGCGGTTTGATTGTGAAAAATGTCCGAAAGCGCATTATTCATCATCACTTATTATATAACTCAAAAAGTTGTAGCCCCAAAAAGCGGTGTTTTATTCTTTTCGCCCGCAATTTCCCTGACGAGTTTAGGAACCAAATATCCTGGTAGGCTCGCTAACACGTCTTGATATATCGCATCTATTTCAGATGGTATTAAATCAAAATGTTGTGCGCCTTTTACTTTATCTAATACATGTAAGTAATATGGCATAACGCGAGCTTCAAATAGACGATAACTTAAATCAGTTAAAGTTTGAGCAGAATCATTCACCCCTTTAAGCAATACTGCCTGATTTAGAACAGTAATGTGGTGTTCAGATAGCTGCAACAATTTTGAACAAGTAAAGTCATCGAGTTCAGAAGCATGGTTTGAGTGTACCACCAGAATAATACGCAGCCTACTGTTTTTTAATAAAGAAATAAGCTCTTCGTCGATACGGTTTGGAATGACAATTGGAACGCGTGAATGAATTCTCAGAATCTTCACTTGTTTGAGAGATGATAAACGTTCTAACCAAAGCGCTAATTTACGGTTAGAAAGCGTAAGAGGGTCACCTCCGCTTAAAATCACTTCGTTAATATCGGGGTTCGACTCGATATAATTTTTAATGTTTAGCCAATCTTCATTTTTAGGTAAATTTTCCTGATAAGGAAAGTGACGGCGGAAGCAGTAACGGCAATGGACCGCACATGCGCCGGTCAAAGTCAGTAAAAAACGAGATTTATATTTATGTAAAACACCCGGTAACTGATTGGCTGCTTCTTCACCTAAAGGGTCGGTGACAAACTCAGGATGTTCCTCAAGTTCTAAATGATGTGGCAACACTTGGAGTAAAAGCGGATCAAGAGGATCTTTAGCGTTCATTTTTCCGACGAACGCACGCGGAACACGCAATTTAAACTTTTCAGAAGCCAGAATCGCCCCTGATAATAGCTGATCAGTGGATAACTCGAGCAGGTTCAACAACTCTAAAGGATCGGTAATAAGGTCACTGAGTTGTGATTGCCAGTTTTGCTCTTGGTGTAAATAGTTTATCATGCGACACGATTAAGATAATGCAACAGCGCATTATATCGCATAGTTGACTTGTTAAGTTTGGAGTGTGCCAGTCATGGCCAATTATTCTACAAATGATTTCAAGCCAGGCCTTAAGGTCATGCTTGATAGTAACCCATGTTCAATCATGGAAAACGAATACGTAAAACCGGGTAAAGGCCAAGCGTTCAACCGTGTAAAATTACGTAACCTTAAAACTGGTAAAGTTTTAGAAAAAACTTTTAAATCTGGTGATACTTTAGAAGCTGCTGACATCGTAGAAGTAGAAATGAACTACCTATACAACGATGGCGAAATGTGGCACTTCATGGACCCAGAAAGCTTCGAACAAATTGCAGCTGACAAAACTGCAATGGGTGATGCTGCTAAATGGTTAAAAGACGACTCAAATGAAACATGTACAATCATGTTATTCAACGGCGTTCCTTTAAACGTAAATGCACCTAACTTCGTTGTATTGAAAGTTGTTGAAACTGATCCGGGCGTACGTGGTGATACTTCTGGCGGTGGCGGTAAGCCAGCTAAGCTTGAAACAGGTGCGGTTGTTCGTGTTCCGTTATTTGTTCAGCAAGAAGAAAGCGTTCGTGTAGATACTCGTACTGGTGAGTATTTAGAGCGTGCATAATAGTTAAAAAATAAACTATTATCGAAGGGATGATGTCAATCATCCCTTTTTTTATGCGAAAGTATAAGAGGAAAAAGAACAAAGGAGGAGTAGAGTCACAAGGATTGAGCAGAGAACAGTACATAACAATATAAAACTGCTGTAATTATTTATTGAGAGGTTAAGAATGGACACAATGCAAGCGAAATCTACGCTTCCCTCCAAATTGGTCTGGAGCCTAGTAGCAATTATAGGTGCTATTTCTTTCGGGATGCTGGCGCTAAGTCGTGGTGAACATGTTAATGCAGTATGGTTGGTACTGGCAGCTGCATGTGTGTATAGCATCGCATATCGATTTTATAGTCTATTTATTGCAACTAAAGTATTTGAATTAAACCCGAGACGGTTAACTCCTGCACATCGTTTAGCCGATGGCTTAGACTATGTGCCAACAAATAAGTATGTACTGTTTGGACACCACTTTGCCGCGATTGCCGGCGCAGGGCCATTAGTCGGGCCGATTTTGGCTGCACAAATGGGCTTTTTACCGGGCACCATCTGGTTATTGGTTGGTGTGGTTCTGGCGGGTGCGGTACAAGACTTTCTAGTTTTATTTATATCAACACGCCGTGATGGCCGTTCACTGGGTGAAATGGCAAAGCAGGAGCTTGGTCCTTTTGCCGGTATTGTGGTCATGTTGGGCGCACTTGGGGTAATGATTATTATCCTTGCGGTATTGGCTTTAGTGGTTGTGAAAGCACTTGCACATAGTCCGTGGGGTGTCTTTAGTATTGCAGCCACTATTCCAATTGCATTGTTCATGGGCGTTTACATGCGCTTTATTCGTCCGGGACGCATTGCGGAAGTTTCAATTATTGGCTTCGTTTTAATGATGCTGGCAATTGTGTATGGTGGACATGTTGCCGCAGATCCATATTGGGGTGAGTTCTTCACTTTAACTGGAACACAGCTCACTTGGTGTCTCATCATTTATGGTTTTATCGCATCGGTACTACCAGTTTGGTTGTTATTAGCACCACGTGATTATTTATCTACTTTCCTTAAAATCGGGGTTATTCTTGGTTTGGCAGTCGGTATTGTGATTGCATTGCCTGACCTTAAAATGCCTGCTGTTACCCATTTTATTGATGGTACAGGTCCGGTTTTCTCAGGTAGCTTATTCCCGTTCTTATTTATTACCATTGCCTGTGGTGCCATTTCAGGTTTCCATGCGCTGGTATCGAGTGGCACGACACCAAAACTTGTTGATAATGAAGTCAATATCCGCATGATCGGTTACGGCGGTATGCTTATGGAGTCTTTTGTCGGGATCATGGCGATGATCTGTGCGACAGTATTAGACCCAGGTGTGTACTTTGCGATTAATGCGCCAGCAGCAGTGCTCGGCACAACCGTAGAATCTGCAGCGGAAGCTGTACGTAATCTAGGCTTTGTTGTTACGCCTGAAATGTTGACAGTTTTAGCTCAAGAAGTGGGTGAAAGCTCAATCCTTTCACGTACAGGTGGTGCGCCTACCTTTGCTATTGGTATGGCTCATATCATTTCTGAAATCTTTAACAGCCGTGCCATGATGGCATTCTGGTATCACTTTGCGATTTTATTTGAAGCATTGTTCATTTTAACTGCGGTAGATGCAGGAACACGTGCTTGTCGTTTTATGGTGCAAGACATGGTTGGTATTGTTATTCCGGCGGTTAAATCTTCAGGTTCATTCTTTGGTAACTTGTTAGGTACAGCCGTTGCGGTAGGTGGATGGGGCTTCTTCGTCTATCAAGGTGTGATTGACCCACTTGGCGGCGTCAACTCATTATGGCCTCTATTTGGTGTGGGTAACCAAATGCTGGCTTCGATGGCACTCATTTTAGGTACCGTGATTCTGTTCAAAATGAAAAAAGAGAAGTATGTGTGGGTGACGATCATTCCAACCATTTTCTTGTTCATTACCTGTATGACAGCAGGGTGGCAGAAGATTTTCCACGAAAACCCGAAAATCGGTTTCTTAGCTCAAGCACATAAGTTCTCCGATGCGATTGCTCGCGGTGAAATTCTTAAGCCTGCAAAAACCATTGCCGAAATGCAAACTATTGTGATGTCGAACCAGATTAATGCTGCACTTTGTGGCTTCTTTATGATTGTATCGATTGTCATGATTATTGCCTCAATTGGTATTGTTCGCCGTGCTTTAGCAAGTCCAACACCGACTGTAAATGAAGCGCCTGCGGTATATACCGATCCTGAAGTGGTTACCACTCGAGGAGAATAAAGATGAATTTTAAATTTGCAAAAAATGGTACTGTTATTATTGCGAAAATCATCAAAATGACCGTGCTTTCGCAAAAAGAGATATTGCTCTCTCCAAAGAACTGGTCACGTATCGCAACCTTATGGCAGCGTTTACAGCAAAGCTTCCGACTCATGGTTGGTGTGCCGGACTATCAAACGTATCTGGAGCATATGAAAGCCCATCATCCAGATTTAACGCCTATGGATGCACAAACTTTCTATCGACATTGTGTTGATGCAAGATACCCATCTGCAGGTGGTAATTTGAAGAAGTGCCCTTGTTAAGTTGACCTTGATATTTGGCTAAATAAAGACGGTATGTGGTTGAACCATGTACCGTTTTACTTTTTGGGAAATGAAAAAGAGTTTGCTCAAAGTCTGCTCATTTGTATTTTTTTCACTGGTAAATCACTTGTTTTGCTTTTGAAAAATGAATATGATGCTTTCCATCTTAGGCGTATAGCTCAGTTGGTTAGAGCGCTACGTTGACATCGTAGAGGTCTCCAGTTCGAGTCTGGATATGCCTACCAAGATTTAAAGTCCTATAAACTCGAATCGCTTTATATGACTTAAAAAAGCCCTAAACTATAATGGTTTAGGGCTTTTTTTATTACTTTGTATAAACTTATAAAATCATTAAATGCATATTGCAAGAAAGGTGTTAAAGGTGCCTAGAATTAAAGAGTGTATTTTGAATAGCGAATAGAGATAATACAGTGAACCGATGAGATTGATAGGATAGTTGAAAATGGCCAAAAACTGGATGTTCAAAGGTTTTCTTGGAGATGCTACACCGGATGATGAAATACGTGCTTGTATAAATCAAGGCAAGTTTATGATCGAAATTGCAGAAAAAATAAAAAATAATGAGTTGTTAACTGATAGGGAAAGGGAGTGGGCTGTAGGTATTGTGAAGGCTAGAGGTAAGGACCAAATAATAAATCCAACAAAATATATTTCTAAAGAAGAGAGTGGAGCTCCTCCAGATCCTAGGAGATATGAAGCTGTTCTAAGATATTATTGCTATCTAAAAATTCTAAAGGTCCAAAGAAGAGCGATTGAATTAGTTTGTCATTCCTATGAAGATATAACATCAGATAATTTAAAAAGTTGGATAAAGCAAGAACGAGAAGCTGGACAGCCAATTAAAAGGCAAACAGACGATATGATTATTAATAATTCAGAAAGCATAATAGTTAGTTATGAAAAAATTAAAGGGAAAAAGTAAAAAAAGTTTTTCCCTATTTTCTAAGGCTACCATGTGAATAATTAAGTACATCCCTGTTAATCATGAAAGGATGTATCTAGATGTCTAATAAAATTAATCAAACCAGAAAAATCACTTCAGGTTTAGTAAAGTCACATTATAAAACGCTGTTAGACGCGCTAAATTTAATTTTGAATATCATTCGTCTTTTGCTTGAAATCATCAATATTTTATTTCTATAGATCTAAAACTAGTGCGCGACACGATTAGACGTATTACTTGGCTATATATATTCATATATAAACTATTTTGGCTTATATTCAAAGGGCTAAGTCTAGGTTAGTACCCGAAAGTCTGACACCCAATCAGATTGACTTAATCATTTTTGGGGATGCTTTGGGAGCATTGATATATGTCAAAGATGCGAGAATTACAGAGTAGAGCAGGAAACCCGGACCTAAGTCATTGGAAGAATAATAAGCTATTTTCAATCGCTGAAGCAGCATTATTAACATGTGGGATTGACCCATTAGATCATAATCATAATTTTGAAAATAATTTAGTTGCAGATTTACAGTTTAAAAATGTTGTAAATTGGAGACATGCTATTTTGCTTATTAGAGCATTTAAAGAAGGGATTTGCACACATGAGATAAAATCACCATGTGTCCTATTGAATAGGGAGGATTATCATGGTAACGGATATACGGAATCAAAAGAGCAATCAGCTTTAGGCATAAGTGATATTGGAGATATATGTATTTTTGGAACAAGAATACATCGAGATAATTTACATATATGGCTTAATTATAATGACTATTTTGAGCCTATTCAGTCACATACTATCAGTGCTCAAAACTCTACATATCCGTCACATGAGCCAATACAACTTAATAGCATTGTCTCACTACCAGCACCTATTTATAGAACTCCCGCATTAGATGCTGTACAAGGGGTTGTTAATAAATTTTGGGTTAGTTATGACCCTGATGGCAATCAACCACCACCAAAACAAATCCAAGTTACGGAGTGGATTAAAGCTAACTACCCAGATATTCAGGCTGCAGATATTTGTAAATATATAGATAAAATTTGCCGTCACCCCGAAGCAAAAAAAGGCGGGAACACTAAAGTAAATCAACAAATTAAAATCAAAGGGGTTACTACAAAATAACAATAAAAATCATATTGTTATTTTGGGGTCATAGCACTATTTAAAGAGTGCTGTTATCCCTTTGGTACTTCATTACCCCAATATATTTTTGATCTCCTTACTCCATACAAACACAACTGTATGGAGCTAAATAAATGCAACCTATTCGAGTTATTTATAACCAAGCATATGAATTATTAAGTACTAAACATAATACTTTAGGTCAGCCTAATTTGAATGAACCGATTTTCTCTAAAGAGGAGAGAGTGGTCGTAGATATTTCAAATCCTCATGCTTTACGCCGTGCTCTTTTGGACTATACAGAGCAAGTAATTCATCTTGAAACTCAGAACCAGTGTTTAGAGCGAACGATCGACACCATTACTCAAACACCTGCAGGAGTGAAATTTCAGCAAGCATGCAAGATCTTAAATATTAAAAGACAAGTATTAGCTAGCTGGCTGCGACAAAATGGTTGGGATCGTCATCTTAATAATATGCGTACTTCAACATACTATAGTCAGGCACGTGGGTATTGTGAAACCAAATATGAAAAGGTGATTCGGGTTCGTCCTAACGGTGAACAGTATACTTTCACTATGATAGAGTTTTTTATTCTTCCTAAGGGGATGACGATTTTAGCTAAAGCTTTTGGTAAGGATACCTAAGATAATGAACTTTATAGTTGCATGGCAGAAAAGATAAGGCACTGTGAATGAGTGGGAATCTTTTAAAAGAGGTTCTCACCTTTATAAACCCAGATTTAACAATAACTATCTCATTATTTAGCCTTACTTTTTTAATGATCTAATTTAAAACAAATGTCATTTTGTGTGCTTGACTGCTAAAGAGCAGAGCACTATCCTTTGCCTGCTGGCCACATTGCCAGGCAGTTTTGACAGACTGCTCATGAACTTCCGCATCAGAGTTATTCTTTCTGAGGTATAACTTTGTGTGGTGACTACTCGTCCCTTTGCCGTAGCGGTAGGACGGGAGAGGGACACCTTCGGGTGTGCTAGTCTGAGTTCATGCTAGTCTGTCAACCTTCTTCCGTTCTGCCACCATAATTCTATAAATGTCTGGCAGAACTCCCAATAAAAAGGAGTTGGCTTTGCACATCCATTATTTCTTGGCAGCCTTTGCCAAAAGCTATAACGACACAGCTTAAAAATTTAAAGCAGCTTGATGACCTTTAGGGTTTTCAGGCTTTAAGTCATTACAGCTCAAAAAACTTGCATTAACAATAAAACTTGAGATGTGCCAAGCACAGTCTTACGGCTTTGCTATGCCTTTTTTCTCCCCAAAAAGTATCTCGTTTAGAAACAACAAGAATTTATAACGGTAAAAATATGCCACATTCAGATCTCTCATTTCGTGCTTTAAGTGTGCTTCATACCTCTCGATATCTTTTTAATAAATATGGCTTTCACAAAGTCGGGGTTGACCGAATTATTGAATCTTCAAAAACGCCTAAAGCCACTTTTTATAATTATTTTCACTCAAAAGAACGCCTCATTGAAATGAGTCTCACTTTTCAAAAAGATGGCCTTAAACACGAGGTGCTTTCCATTATTAATGTTCAAAAAGATTTAACCGTAATTGAAAAATTTCGCAAAATTTATTATTTACATGCCGACTTAGATGGACTTTACCATTTGCCATTTAAAGCTATTTTTGAAATTGCGAAAACACATCCAAAGGCGTATCAGGTAGTCGTTGAATATCGAAATTGGCTTATTAATGAAATCTATAATTTGCTTTTAACCACCAATGCCAATGCTGCAAAACAAGATGCACATATGTTCTTATTTGTGATTGATGGGGCGATGGTTCAACTTTTAGACCCCAATAAGCAAGATGAAAGGGAGAGGTTACTTGAGTATTTTTTGCTGGGGTTTATTTAAGCCAAATAAAAAGTTTAAAGAAATAAGAATTATTTATTTCTATTTAAGTACCACCGTTTCATAAAGAGTTTAGCTTTTTTCAATTTTTATATCGTAAAACTACGTAAAACAAAAACTAATTTTTGTTGAACGGTGGTTATCTTTAATTTCTTTGAAAAACTAGATATAGAAAGGCTTTGACTGAATTTTTAAGCCTTGAGTTTGTCCAACTACGTCAAACAAAAGTTTAGAGTTGAAGGGGAATAATTTTGTTTTACAATCCTAGAAAGGAGAAGTGGTTCTAAACCTTGAGATATAAGCATTTAAATGTTTTCTTTATTGTTGTGTTCAGAGAAAAATTAATTTTTATATGAAATCATTACTTTACTGGTTAATAAGATTACGCTCGGGGGAGAGAGTAATCTTATAAAAAAGAATCACAATATAAGGATTTTAATTAAGAATCCTGTAACAATCCTATGGTTTTTGCTGCTTCTAAAGCTATCCAAAACCGTGTAATACCTAAGCTTGTTGTGGGCTTTATGCCAGTTAATTCTTCTATAACTTTCAATCTATAGACTAGTGTCTGCCGATGAATATCTAATTTAGAAGCGGTTACCTTCCAATTGCCATCATATTTTAAAAATACAGCTAGGGTTTTGAGCAATGGTAGGGAGTTAGTTTGTTCATATTCTAGAATACGGCCAAAATAATGACCAACAACAGCTCTTGCTTCTGCAACAGTTTTAGGACCTAAGGCTAGTTCTAGATCTAGGTGGTTGTAGTGAATTAGGTCGGTTTGGCTTTCTTTGATTCTTCCTAAAGCTAAACATGACTGAAAAATACTTTCTTTGAAACCAAGCATTGCTGTAATTGGACTACTTATACCTATTTTTGTTCCTTTTCCAAAATAATTAATAAGCGCATTTAATAAATTACTATCGTCAGGAAGTACTGCAAATATTCTATTTTCATCACGAGAAAATAATGGATAAATTTTATAAAATTCAGGTATATGGTGAATGTCTGTGTATTGGCGAGATCCTTTGTTTGATGGATCAATGGCTATAGTGACTAATTTACCTAGTAAGCCACGTCTTTCTAACATAATTTTTGCAGCGCCAAATTCAATTTCCCCATTTAACAAATCATCGAATAAAGCCTCACCTTCTTCTCGAATTCCGTCACGGTCTATCATTTCACGTTCTAGCTCAATACTAAGTAAGCCAGCTAATATGCGGGGTAAAAATGTCTCATCAAAAAAACGTGACTCTTTATTAATAATATTTAGAGTAGTTTGGGTTCTACCCGGTATTTTCACACTATAGGGAACATTATCTTTTTGTACCGGAGTACTAAAATTAAAAATAGGGGTGAGTGTTTCATTATCTAAGATTTGTAAATTTAAAGATAACTTTTGCCCGATAATCTGTAATCGTTCATCTAATTGTGAACTTTCCCATAACGCATCAGTATAGACTTGAAATAGCTTATTTCCTGCGTCAAAACGGTCTCTTTGAGCTTGCAAAACGCTCTCAATTACCAAACGGGCTAATCTTAAAAACTCTAAATCAAAACTAGCCCCTAATATTGGAAATCCTAAATCAGTTGCTTCATCTAGCATCTCTTGAGTTATAGAAGGTGCAAAATCTCTAGGGGCAATAACAAGGGCACTAGCTTGAGCTTCAGCGAGCTGACGTAACCATTCAATCTGTTCAAAGGGTTCAGTTGGTAAACCACCACCAGTGGTCATTACGAGGGTGCCAGGTGATATCCAATGCCAAGGATCTGGTAAATCTACAGCATGAGCCCATTTAACTATACGTTTACCTCCTGATCTACCAGACTTAAAAGTTAGGCCTAAATTATTGTTTTTCACCAATTCATCAATGGTAATCATAAGCATCCTGCTTTTTTCATCATACATTTGTATAAAAGATAGCAGTTTTTATGCTTATCTTACCAATAGAATCGTGTTTGACATGGGCTTAACATCCTCAATCAATACTAAAAATGTTTGAGGAATAATAAATGAATGAAGCACTTAGGGATGAGCTCATCAAATTACCAAATATTCCATATTGGTATGAAAGAACTGATGAAAGACCATCGTTAAATACTGAGATTGATGCTGATGTAGTCATTATCGGAGCTGGTTACACAGGCTTGTGGACTGCGTATTACTTACTTAAAACGTCACCTTCTCTTAGAGTTGTGATTCTAGAGCGTGAATATGCCGGATTTGGAGCATCAGGTCGTAATGGAGGTTGGGCTTCTGCCATATTTCCAATTTCATTATCTAAAGTAGCAAAAAATTCATCTCATCAAAGTGCGCTATTTTTACAGCAAGTAATGAATGAGACAGTAGATGAAATTGGTCAAATTCTTCAATTGGAAGGTATTGATGCCAATTATTCTAAAGATGGCTTTTTATCCATAGCTCGAACACAGGCTCAACTACAGCGTGCAAAATCTTCAGTTAAGGCTTCGAAAGATTTTGGTCTACCTGATCAATGGTATTTTCTTGATGCCAAAGCTACAAAATCAAAGATTAATGTAGCTAATGCATTGGGTGCAATTTATACACCGCATTGCGCTGTAATTCATCCAGGTAAGCTTGTTAGAGGATTGGCTAAAACTGTAGAAAAATTAGGAGCTAAAATTTATGAGAAAAGTGCTGTAACGAAAATAAACTCGGGCCAAGTTACGACCTTAAATGGAAAAGTTAAAGCCCCTATTATTGTAAAGGCTACAGAAAGTTATTCATGTCAATTAGATGGATACAAACGTTCAATTATTCCTTTGTATTCATTAGTGCTAGCCACAGAACCAATTCCTGTATCTGTAAGAAATGATCTTAAGCTAAACCATAGGTTAGCTTTTAATGATATGAGGCATTTGCGTGTATATGCGCAAATGACTGCTGATGGGAGATTGATTTTTGGTGGGCGCGGTGCTCCTTATCATTATGGTTCAACAATTTCACCCGAGTTTGATCTAGTTGATAACGTTCATGAAAGTATCCGTAGCACTATTAATGATTTTTTCCCAACGTTAAGAAGTTTAAAAATAACTCATCGATGGGGTGGAGCACTTGGCGTCGCCCGTGATTGGTCACCATCTGTAGGTTTTGATCCGAATACTGGCATTGCTTGGGGTGGTCATTATGTAGGTGATGGTGTCGCGATGAGTAACCTTTCGGGACGAATTCTCAAAAATTTAATTCTAAATATTCAAGAACCAATTAATAAGCTACCAATCGTAAATCATGCTTCTCCTTTATGGGAACCTGAGCCTTTACGTTGGATGGGAATTAATTTTGGTTTATCTGCAACGGCGTTCGCAGATAAAGAAGAAAACATGACTAATCGTCCTTCTACTGTTGCATCTGCACTAGAAGCATTGACTGGCGCTCATTAATTTTAAAGGAGTAAATACATGACAACTATGACTATTGTTAAGCGCGATGAAATTGAAAACGGCAATTTACCTGCTGCAGGTTTGCGTGCTGGCGCTGATAGTGGAAACCCTCAGTTAGGAGTTCAAACTCTTGCACCTAATGCTCAAGGGAATTTAGGGATTTGGGAGTGTCAACCAGGAGGGTGGCCTGTTATCGACAGAAAGGATACTGAGTTTTGCTACATCATATCTGGTAAAGCAACTCTAACTGATGACAAGACAGGTGAGGCTATTTCTGTAAGTGAAGGCGATTTGATAATTTTGCCTGTTGGCTGGACAGGTCGTTGGGATGTAACTGAAACAGTTCGAAAAATATTCACAATTTATTAATTCAATCATTTCCTTAAGGAAAAGTAAGGAATATATCTAAAGTTAAGGAGAATCAAATGAGCCAGATCGTTGGACATTTTATCAATGGCGAAGTAGTTGTAGATGAAAGTAATACTCAACCAGTATTCAACCCATCAACAGGTGAGATCAGTAAACAAGTAAGTTTAGGTGGAGCTAAAACAATTGATGAAGCAGTCGCTTCAGCTAAAGCAGCGTTTCCATCTTGGAGTAAAACACCTCCACTAAAACGTGCTCGCATCATGTTTAAATTTAAAGAGTTATTAGAACAAAATACTGCTGAAATTTGCCGTTTAATTGGTGAAGAGCATGGAAAAATTATTCATGATGCAGCAGGCGAGTTACAACGTGGTATTGAGAATGTCGAATATGCATGTGGCGCACCTGAGTTATTGAAAGGTGAGCATAGTCGTAATGTCGGCCCTAATATTGATTCTTGGAGTGAGTTTCATCCCCTAGGTGTAGTGGCTGGTATTACACCATTCAACTTTCCTGTAATGGTGCCGTTATGGATGTTCCCAATGGCAATTGTATGTGGAAACACTTTTGTCCTAAAACCTTCTGAGCGGGATCCTAGCGCGACTTTATATATTGCTCAGTTGTTAAAAGAAGCTGGTTTACCTGATGGTGTACTTAACGTAGTAAATGGTGGCAAAGAAGCTGTTGACGCTATTTTGGTTAATAAAGACATTCAGGCAGTAAGTTTTGTTGGTTCTACTCCAATTGCTGAATATATCTACAGAACTGCTACAGCCAATGGTAAACGTTGTCAAGCGCTTGGTGGTGCGAAAAACCACGCAATTGTTCTCCCGGATGCAGATTTAGACAATGTAGTGAATTCCTTACTAGGAGCTGCTTTTGGTTCTTCTGGTGAGAGATGTATGGCTCTATCTGTCGCAGTTGCTGTTGGTGATGAAATTGCTGACAGAATGATTGCAGCTTTAAAAGAGGCAATGGCAAATTTAAAAGTTGGTATTCATTCAGATAAACAAAATGATTTCGGACCTGTAATTACTGCAGAACATAAAACTAAAGTTATTGGACATATCAAAAGTGCAGAACAGCAAGGAGCTACTATTTGTGTAGATGGCTCAAATCTCGTCCATGCAGATTATGAAAATGGTTTTTATGTCGGGGCTACATTGATCGATGGTGTTACCAAAGACATGAGTAGTTATCAGGCAGAGATTTTCGGTCCTGTACTGCAGGTTATGCGTGTTAAGACAATGCAGGAAGCAATGGATCTAATCAATGAACATGAGTATGGGAATGGTACCTGTATTTATACTAGAGATGGGGAAGCTGCTCGTTATTTTGCAGATAACATACAAGTTGGTATGGTTGGTATTAATATTCCACTGCCTGTACCAGTAGCTTATCAAAGTTTCGGTGGTTGGAAGCGTTCATTATTTGGTGATTTATTTATGTATGGTCCAGATGGCGTACGTTTCTTCACTCGCCGTAAGACTATCACTCAGCGTTGGCCAACTGCACAAATCCGAGAGGGTGCTCAATTTTCAATGCCTACCTTATAGTTTGAGTAATAATAAAAAGATAGCTTAATGGCTTAAACCTCAAGGGGTTTAAGCCATTTTTCTTAAATTAAATAAACATTTTCTACTTTCCCATTATTGAGAGAATTCTAAACTAGAGCTATATAGCTCTTTCCTGTAAACGGTAATGGATAAAATATCGTAACTCTTATGAGGTCGTTGCTTATTATGCAAACGCTATAACAATACTATTTCTCTAACCTATGGTAAGGGTTTTCAAATAAACAAGTATTGAAAAATACCTTCCTGAATGAATCATAGAATCATTTAATAAAAGCATTTTTTGTAGCTGGCTTAATTATATGTACTAATTCTTTTTATCTTGGCACAACTCTAGCAATTTGGCTGAGTGCAACTCAGGATTATTATTAATATTAAGCTACCTTGGAAAGGTCACATTACTGCTTAAGTAGTTCTAGTAGTCCTTAATTACACGTTCAACCAGCAAAAAAGTATCTATTTCAAGGTTAGTATTCATGAATACTTTTATCGATAATATTCAGAACTCAGAAGCAATTATCACAATATAGACTGTCATCCATAGCATCTAAAGCCTACTGATAGTTTTCCATTACAGCTACTTGTACCAGTCGCTTTGATAATTCTCGCTTCTAGAGGTTAAACAAATTTAAGTCCATTAGACAATACACCAGATAGACCTGCTTATGATTTCAGTCATAACCATGACGATGAATACTACTAAAACATTTCCACAATAGTGATTGAGGAGATTGTTTAAGTACATTTGAATAGCTTACTTAGGGGAAGGAGACAGTTGCGGTCATAAGTTTTTATATCTAAGTATAGTGTTAATTATTGATTTACAAATTAAAATCTCGGTATTGTTATACCGAGATTTATTAAATTAAGTATAGAAGGTAATTACGATTATTTAGTATGTCTTAAGGGATTAACTTGTGGGACATGTGATGCCTTATTAGGGCTAACAATTTTCATAGCGCCGTATGCAATTACAATAACAAAGATTGCAATTAAGGACTGTAATAAGCTAAGTCGTGTAGCTGGATTGATCCCCATACTAACTAAAACAGCGACGATGCAGAGAGTTACAAATAACGGTAACCAAGGGTGCAACCACATCTTAAAGGTTAGAGTTCCTTCCTGTACCCATTTTTTACGTAACTTTAACTGTGATAAGCAAATCATCAAATAGATAAATAAGAATAGAGCACCAGAGGAGTCAAGTAAAAATTGGAATGCAGTGTCTGGCCACAATGCCGCAATTACAACACATCCATACCCGACCAAAGTAGAGGTGAGTACACCCCAAACTGGTACACCACGCTTATTTTTTCTAGCTAACCAACTTGGAGCTTCATTATTTGAACTTAATACATGCAGTAAACGAGATGCAGTGTATAAACCTGCGTTCAGTACAGATAATACAGCAACAAGAATTACTACTGTCAGCATTGTACCAGCACCAGGAATACCAATTTTTTCAAGTGTTGCTACGAAAGGTGATTTCCCTGGAATTATATTAGTCCAAGGTTGTGCAACAACAATGAACAGTGTCGATAAAACGAAAAAGACTAAGATCCGCGCCATTACAGTATTTACGGCACGACGAATGTTTTGTGAAGGATTATCGGATTCAGCAGCAGCGATAGTAGCAACTTCTACTCCACTCATTGAGAAAATTACTGAAACTACACCAGAGAATAGCGCTAATGTGCCATGGGGCAAGAAACCGCCATGCTGAGTTAAATTAGAAAAAGAGGCTGTTGAATTTGGCCATACTTTAAATACATATGCACCAACGATAACCAAGAATACAACAATAGCTGCTACTTTAATGCCCGCAAACCAATATTCTGCTTCACCAAAAGAACTTACTGATAATAAGTTGAGGGAGGTCATCAAGATTAGCAGGCCAAGTGAGATAACCCAAACAGGAATATCTGGTAACCACTGATTAATAATTTGACCACCAACGACAGCTTCAAAGCCAACGACAACTACCCAGAAATACCAATAAAGCCATCCAGTTGAAAAGCCTGCGAGATTGCCGAAAGCTAATCTAGAGAAATCTACAAATGAGCCAGTGGAAGGGCGAGCTGCCGCCATTTCTCCTAGCATTCTCATAATTAAACCTACCATAATTCCTGTAATAGCGTAGCAGATGAAGGCTGCTGGACCTGCTGCAGCTATTACTGAACTGGAACCGACAAATAAGCCAGCACCAATCACACCACCTAAAGCTAACATGCTAATGTGGCGGGTTTTGAGTGTAGATTTCAGACGTGGATCATGTTCCGTATGAATAGGCATCTTTTACTTCCTCTATGATTATAGTTTTAACTCCATTTGAGGGAATATAAGCATTACTGCAACAGATTGCCTATATGTAAAAAAGATGAATTTATATGGTCCATTTGTATAAATGTATGAAAGGTTTTCTTATAGATAATTTAAGTAATAAAAGTAAAATGTATAAAGAGTAACTTGTTGATAGTAAATAGTTAGTAATTTTAATAAATAATTCTGCTTCGACGAGCCACTTATTGTAACTTATTCTTAATCTAAAAATTTAAACATTTGAGCGACATGTTTAGCAATAGCTCCAATAGCTTTACTACCCTGACTATATTCAAAAATATCCAAAAAATTAGAAAAAAGAAAAGAATTTTGTTTTACGAGCTAACTTTAGAGTGAACTTAAGGCTTTGAGGGCTAGCTGTTTAAGTGCTTTTAAATTCTTTTTTTAAACTATATAAAATAAAAAACGCGTAGTTACCTTTTTTCTATTTATCATTATTCTCAATTAATTAGATTCAAATGAGAAAAACTCATGGATTGAATACTTTTACTCACTTTTTATTAAATTATATTTATGAGATTTTAGGGCTTTCCTGAGAAATGGATCATAATTGAATAAATTTAAACCATTTATAACGAGAATATCTGGTTTATTCGCTATTAGTATGTTCAAAAGACAATTTTCATATTAAATAGCGGAATAAAAGAACTCGAGTTGGAAAAGAGTTTTTAGGAAATGGGACAAATTAGGAGTGTCCATGAAAATTAAGCCATTGCCGCCAATGAACAGCTTAATTGTATTCGAGGCAGCCGCACGCCACCTCAGTTTTACAAAAGCTGCAAATGAATTGAATGTTACTCAAGGCGCTATCAGTCGACAAATTCGACAGCTCGAAGAATACCTAGGTAAGGAATTATTCCTTAGAGCTAATCGAAATATTTCCCTAACTCCTACCGGATTGCAATATTATCAAACGATTTATAGTGCTTTATTAGATGTTGCTCAAGCTACTGCTGAAATTAAGAAATGGCAAGGAGAGCATCAAATAACTGTGGCTACGACAAATGCTATGGCTGCTCTTTGGTTACTACCGAAAGTAGCTGCTTTTCAACAGAATAATGAAGGCGTTGATTTAAGAATTTTAACGACAGACAATATTTCAGATTTGCACAAAATGGACTTCGATCTGGCATTATTTTATTGCCGTGTCCCTCCAGCAGGAATGAGAGTTACTACTTTATTTCCTGAAGAGGTTTTTCCTGTTTGTAGTCCAAATTATCTTGCTCAGTTTAAGGAAGATAGTTCTCCAGAAGAAATTTTTGGCAAAGCTTTACTATACTTAGATGACGCTCAAAAGGATTGGATTACATGGGCAGAGTGGTTTGAAGCTGTAAACTATCCTATTGTAAAACCGAAAAATAGGGTGAATATCAATAACTATCCAATGCTTTTACAAGCCGCAATTAATGGTCAGGGAGTAGCTTTGGCATGGGGTTCACTCGTAGACGATTATTTACAAAGTGGTGCTTTAGTTAGACCTGTTGAAACTGTTCTTCGTACTCAAGCAAATTTCAGTATGCTAGAACCAGCAGATAGGGGAGTTATTCCTTCTAGTGTTAAGCATTTCCGTAGTTGGTTATTAGATCAACTACCAGGACAAGTGGGACAAAAAGGCTTAAGTTAATTAACTAAAGAGTGGTATAGAGTACTTGAATTACCGATCTTTAATATACTTATTGTGATTAACACCTAAAAATTATTAATTCTTTCTTAGAAAAATTAATAATAGAAAGAGAGTAATTTTTAATTACTCTCTTTCTATTAAATAGAATATTCAAGTAGCTTTAATATTCTATTTTACATCTGGATGCTTCGGTACGATATTAATGGTTGAGATATCTTCTTGATGAAGAGCTTTAAATAATGTTACACAGATAATTGTTAACAGGATAACCATAGGGAATCCAAATAGAACAATTGCTGTTTGAATTGTTTTTAAACCTCCTACATATAATAACCCTGCACTAATTAAAGTAATAAATACACTCCAAATTAAACGTATACGAATAGGGGTATCCTTATCTGATCTTGTATCTAAAAAGCAAAGTACATGTGTCCCAGAGTCTTGCGAGGTAACAAGATAAGTAATAAGTAATATACAAGTTGTAATGCTTAATAGTGTCCCTAATAGTCCGCCATCAATTGCATCAAAAAGAGCAAATACAGCTAATGTATTATCTTTTTTCACAGTTTGGACAATAGGGCCTCCTTCGAAAACTGTAGTAGAGGGAGTTATTTCTTTGCTAGAAGAAACTTCTATTTTTTTTGATGATTCTGAAGTAGGTTCTGCAGTTTTTATTAGAGCAGCTTGTTGTTTTTCAAAACTATGACGAGAATCTTGCTCAATTTTAAGGGCAGAACCACCAAAAACAGCCATCCATAGAAAAGTGATGAGAGATGGTACGATGAGTACGCCACCAATAAGTTGTCGGAAAGTACGACCACGTGATATTTTTGCAATGAACATTCCTACAAAAGGTACCCATGTTGCCCACCATACCCAATAGAATGCTGTCCACCAGTTCTGCCATTCTGTATCTTTCTGGGTATCACTCCACAAACTCATTCCAATAAAGTTTTGTGTATAATTCCCAATACCTTCTAAATAAGTATTAGTGATGTAACGTGCTGGACCAATACACATTAAAATAATTACTAAAATAATTGATAGAATAATATTCAATTCAGACAATCTTCGCATACCAGTACCAATGCCACGAACTACAGAAAATGTAGCGATACTTGATAAACAAAATAAAATTATAAATTGTGTAGTAGTTCCAATATTTATGCCAAAAACCTTATGAAGACCTGCATTAATCTGTAAAACTCCAATGGCAAGCGCTTGAGAAATTCCAAATGTTGTAATCACGATAACAAGAATGTCAACAAAATGCCCGATTGGTCCATAAATCTTATTACCAATTAAAGGATATAAAGCTGAACGTAAGGAAAAGGGTAGATCTTTGCGATATGAAAAATATCCGATCGCTAAGGCAGCAATACAGTACAGTGCCCAAGCATGTAATCCCCAATGGAAAAAGGTAAGTTGGATAGCCATACTTGCTGCTTCATCAGTTAACCCTTTTGTAAATGGATTAGTCGTATAATGATTAATGGGTTCAGCAACACCCCAAAAAACAAGCCCTACACCCATAGCACATGAAAATAACATGGAAATCCAAGCAAAGAAGCTATATTCTGGTTTATCGTCATCTTTACCAAATTTAAGTAAACCATATCGGCTACCCATGAGATAAAGTAAGAAAAACACAAAACCTGTAGTACTTGCTAGAATAAACCATTTCATATTTTCCAGAATGATCCCAGAAATATATGCAAAAATTTTTCCTGCTTGATCTGAATAGATTGCGCAAAATAAAATAAAAATAAGAACCAATACTTTTGAAATAATAGAGACGACTGTGTTAGCCCCAACAACATCTGTGGCACGCATATATCCTCCTTGGATATTAATTATTAACTAACTTCCCTGTGTGATTTATAAGATAATCAGTTAGACGTTACTTCTGATTTATTAGATTAGTTAAGAGTAATATTTTATAGATACTCTCTGTCTATTTAAAAATATAAAAATAGTCTTTAGATTTCAAAGGAGTTATTAGCATGAGTTAATGAGAAAATCTCATGCTATAAAATAATGAAATATGACTTTAAACTTTAATAAAAAAAGAGATTACTAAAATCTCTTTTTTTATTACCTTACTTTTCAATAATTACTTGAAGTGAACTTTTTTCAGGGGGACTTTCCTCTAATGAATCATTCTTAGGCCGTGCATGTTCTGGTAATAACATACATGCTTGAGGTTCTCTACGTAAATTTTTAAATAAAGTAACACTCATAATTGCCAGGAAGATAGCTATGGGAAAGCCAGCAATAATAGACGCAGATTGAATGGCTTTTAAACCCCCAGCATAAAGTAATACGCCAGCCAGAATGGCAATAAGTGAGCCCCAGACGATCCGAATTTTAATTGGTGTTTCCGTAGCTCCTTCTGCGTCCATATAACATAATACATGTGTACCACAATCGGTTGATGTAATAAGGAATGTCGCCAGTAATAAGCAGGTAATGATACTAAGAGCTTTACCGAGTGTACCACTATCAATATTATCAAACATTGTAAAAAGCGCACGAGTATTATCAGCTTGAGTCGCTTTTACTATTGGCCCACCTGTAAATGGTTCTGGAGCTGGCTCACCAGCTTTAACTAAAGCAGCAGCATGTTTTTCATAAGCATGACGAGCATCTTGTTCTACTTTTAGAGCTGATCCTCCTACTACAGACATCCATATAGCTGTTACAAGTGTAGGAACAATAAGTACGCCTGCAATAAGTTCTCGAATGGTACGTCCACGAGAAATACGAGCAATAAACATACCTACAAAAGGCCCCCATGTCATCCACCATGGCCAGTAGAAAGCTGTCCACCAATTTTGCCAGCCAGAATCTTTTTGAGCATCACTCCATAAGCTCATGCTTATAAGATTTTGTGTATAGTTACCTGTAGCCTCAAATAAGGTATTAAATAAATAACGAGTAGGTCCAATAATAAGTAAAATAGCTATCAATAGAATAGCTAAAATCATATTAAGCTCAGATAGTCTTTGCATTCCTCTATTAATACCCATGACTACTGAAATAGTTGCTATTCCACATAAAATAGTCAGCATGATAAATTGTAAGCTTAAACTATTCTCAAAACCAAAAACTTGATTAAGTCCAGAATTAATTTGAAGTACGCTCATGCTAAGGGATTGAGCAACCCCAAAAGCTGTAATAACAATTGTTAAAATATCAACTGTATGGCCAATAGGTCCGTAAATGCGGTTTCCGATAATTGGATATAAAATTGAGCGTAAACTAAATGGAAGACCTTTACGATAAGAGAAATAAGCAAGAGCTAAAGCGGTGATACAAAATATAGCCCATGGATGCAAACCCCAATGGAAAAAAGTCAGTTGCATAGCCATACTAGCGGACTCATCACTTAACCCTGGTGTAAAAGGGTTGCTAGCGTAGTGCCACATAGGTTCAGCTGCCGACCAAAATACTAGTCCGACCCCCATGCCACCTGAAAACAACATAGAAATCCAGCCAGTAAAGGTAAACTCTGGTTTTTCATTATCTTTTCCAAGCCGTATGTGAGCGAAACGACCTATCATTAAATAAAATAAAAAACCTAAAATAGCTGTTAATAAACCAAGGTAAAACCATTTAACATTTTGAAGTAAAATGCCAGAAACCATTTCAAAGGCTTTACCTGCTTGTTCCGCTTGTAAGACACAGAATAAAACAAAAGAGATAACTAATATTTTAGAAGCGACAGTCACTGTCGGATTAAGTCCTTTAAAGACTCCTGATGTAGCTCGCATGACTCCTCCTTGGATTGCGCACAGGCAGCTAATAGTTTTAGCTGTATCTGGAAGCCCAACAGATTAGAGAAGTGGTTAAAGATTTTTCAATCGACTTATTCTCACTAAGGAATGACAAAAAGTCATGCTTAGCAGTTTCTAAAAAATTATTAAGCATTTTAAGAATTTTTAATCATTACAAAAACTCATTGATGCCGCGCAAAAAAGTCGTTTGTCGACTAATGCAATATTTAACACAATCTCCTAAGAAACAGCAGAGTGTGCAAATCATCTCAACGCAGGGAGTTCTGCGTTAGTTTTAAATATATGGAGATCATCAGATGAATAGTCGAGTTAGCCAGCAATTAATTACGGTTCAGCAAGTCGATAATGTTTTGAACCCTATTACTGAATCAAATGGTATGCCAAATTTAGCATATACCAGTAATGAATATTTTAATTTTGAACGTGACAATATTTTAAGTAAAACTTGGGTATGTGTTGGTTTTGCTTCAGATTTACCTAAAAAGAGCTATGTGAAGCCTGTTAATTTTATGGGCATGCCATTGGTAATGATGCGCAACAAAGAAGGGGAACTACATGTTTTCCATAATGTTTGTAGCCATCGCGGTATGATTCTAGTGCAACAAGAAGGCACTATTGAGGGTGTGATTCGTTGCCAGTACCACTCTTGGAGTTACGACTTAAACGGTAACTTAAAAGGTACTCCACATGTTGGTGGAATTAACCAGCATAAAGATGAGCGTTTTAAATGTGAAAAGCATGGCTTAAAAGCTCTCCGTTCAGCAGTTTGGATGGATATGGTTTTCGTAAATATTTCTGGTGATGCTCCTACTTTTGAAGAGCATATTGCGCCACTAGTTGAACGTTGGAAGCCATTCTTGGGCGAAAACGGGTTAGAGCTTATTCGTAGCAGTAAAGTAGGTTCAACTTTTGAGTTACCTGTAAAAAGTAACTGGAAACTTACAGTTGAAAACTATTGCGAAGCTTATCACTTGCCATGGGTACATCCAGCATTAAATACGTATTCAAAACTTGAAGATCATTACAACATTATGTTCGAAGATCGCTTTGCTGGTCAGGGCAGTTATAAATATAACTTGTCAGCTACTGCGGGTACGCATTTACCAAAATTCCCAAGCTGGCCAGAAGATCAATTGCGTCATGCGGAATATGTAGCTGTGTTCCCGAACGTATTGTTAGGTATTCAAGCTGATCATGCATTTGCAATGATGATTGATCCAATTGCTCCAGAACAAACAATTGAAAAATTACGCCTCTATTACGTTGGTGATGAGTCACTTGACCCTAAATATGATGCATGCCGTGAAGCAACTTTAGAATCATGGAAAGTCGTATTTGCTGAAGATGTGTTTGCAGTAGAAACCATGCAAAAAGGTCGTCATTCACCTGGCTTTGGTGGTGGAGTTTTCTCTCCAGAGATGGATTTACCGACTCACTTCTTCCAAAAATGGTTGGCGACTCAAGCTAAAAAAGCTTTGGAGGCATAATATGCAACACTACCTCAACTACGTTGATGGCCAATGGCGAGATGCTTCTCGCCAATTGGAAGTTATCAATCCAGCAACTGACAAAGCTTTTGCGACAGTGGCTCGTGCAAGTATTGAAGATGCAGATGCTGCAATGGCTGCAGCACGTCGATGTGTGAATAGCGGAGCTTTAACAGATGTGCGTCCTGCGAAGCGCACTGCATGGATGTTAAAAGCTGCAGAAGCGATTCGTGAAATTGCTGAAGAGGGTGCATTAATCCTATGTCGTGAAAATGGCAAAAATATTGATACTGCACGTGAAGAGTTCGATGAAGCCGCTCGCTATTTTGAATACTACGCAGGTATGGCAGATAAAGTTGAAGGTATCTCGGTACCTTTAGGTAAAGATTATGTCGACTTCACCTCATATATTCCAATGGGTGTATCGGTTCAAATCGTACCTTGGAACTTTCCTGTTTCGATCTGTGCACGTTCATTAGCACCTGCTTTAGCGGCTGGTAATGCGGTTGTAATTAAGTCACCTGAAGTTTCACCTTTAGGAATGGTTTTACTCATCAAAGCTATTGAGAAAGCTGGTTTTCCCCAAGGTGCAGTGAACTTACTTTGTGGTAAAGGTTCAGAAGTTGGTACTCATCTTGTTAAGCATCAAGATACGAATCAAATCGTATTTACCGGTTCAGTACCAACAGGACAACGCATTTTGAAAGATGCGGCTGAACGTGCAACACCTTCAGTTATGGAGTTAGGTGGTAAGTCAGCTGCAATTGCTTTTGCTGATGTTGATCTTGAGCAATTACTGCGTAGCGTTAAATTAGGAATTTTCTATAACTCTGGCCAAGTTTGCTCAGCGATGTCTCGCTTATTAGTGCACCGCAGTCGCTATGAAGAAGTTAAAGCAGCTGTTGTGAATCTTGCTGAGAGCCTAACTGTAGGTATTGGCGAAAGTAATGCCGAACTTACTCCAGTTGTATCTAAAGATCAGCAACAACAAATTCTTGCCATGATTGATAAGGCACGTGAAGAAGGTGCCAATGTTTTAACAGGCGGGAAAGCAGCAGATTTAGAAGGTTACTTTGTACTACCTACTATTATCGAAGCAACAGCCGATATGTCTATTGCTCAAGAAGAAGTTTTTGGACCTGTAATGGTGATCATGCCATTCGATGACGAAGACCAGGCCGTTGCAATCGCAAATGGTACGGACTTTGGACTTGTTGCAGGTGTATTTGGTGAAAATCTGAATCAAACACTTCGAGTAGCAAACCGACTTATTGCTGGCCAAGTCTTTATTAACGAATGGTTTGCTGGTGGTATTGAAACACCATTTGGTGGTGTGGGCTTATCTGGTTTTGGTCGCGAAAAAGGGCAGGAAGCCATCTACAGTTATGTTCAAACTCGCAATATCGGTATCCGTTTGAAACATAGCGTGTAATTTGTAAGAAATAAGGGAAATAGACAAGATGAGAAAGTGGTTATGTATTGTCTGTGGCTGGATCTATGATGAAGCTAAAGGCTGGCCTGCTGATGGGATAGCACCAGGGACAAAATGGGAAGACATCCCAGATGACTGGATGTGTCCAGAGTGTCAGGTGGGTAAAGCTGATTTCGAAATGCTTGATATCACAGATATTGAAGAGGACGAAATCCCTCAAGTAGCAGCCGCTGCAGTTATTGAACCAGTTGTTATTATTGGTAGTGGCCATGCTGGCTATCATGTAGCTTCGAATTTACGTGCACAATCTCCAGACTTGTCTATTACCGTATTTACTGCTGATGATGGCGCCTTATATAGCAAACCAGCTTTATCTAATGCACTAGCATTAGGTAAAGACGGAGATAGTCTAGTTCGTGAATCTGCTCTTAGTTGGGAGCAACGTTTAAATATCCGTGTTTATCCACATACGAAAGTGACTCATATTGACCGCGCCAATAAAAAGCTTCAAACCACTATTGGTGATTACTCTTATGGGAAATTGGTGATAGCAACTGGTGCAACGCCAATTGTTATACCTATTGAAGGTGATTCGTCTGCAACATTAAGCGTAAATGATCTGGCAGATTACCGTCGTTTCCGTCAGCAATTGGCAGATAAAAAACATGTCACCATTCTTGGTGATGGTCTAATCGGCTGTGAATTTGCTAATGATTT
Organism: Acinetobacter sp. FDAARGOS_494; assembly: GCF_003812225.1. Lineage (NCBI taxonomy): Bacteria > Pseudomonadati > Pseudomonadota > Gammaproteobacteria > Moraxellales > Moraxellaceae > Acinetobacter > Acinetobacter sp. FDAARGOS_494. The sequence goes on along the minus strand of NZ_CP033866.1, from coordinate 562,647 downwards.
AGCTGCACATGGGATTAAAGTTACTGTCGTCGGACTTGGTAAATGGGCAATGGAACGTCTTATTCCAGAACCTTTAGGTCATGCTCTACAAAATGCGCTTAGCCAGTTAGGAGTAGAGTGGAAATTACAAAATAGTATCCGCTCTATTCAATCTGCAAATGGTTGTTATCAGTTAACACTACAAGATGGCCAAATAATTGAAACTGATTTGGTATTAAGTGCAGTAGGTTTAAGACCAAATATTGCTCTTGCTCAAGAAGCAGGTCTAGAGACAGCACGTGGTATCTGTACTGGTCTGGATCATCGTAGTAGTGATCCTTCAATTTTTGCTTTAGGTGACTGTGCAGAAGTGAACGGACAATGGGCACCATATATCAATCCAATCACTCAAGCACTACCTGCTTTAGTTAATAATCTTTTAGGTCAATCAACTGACGCAGATCTGAAAGCGACCCCAGTTTTAGTAAAAACCCCAATTTTGCCACTTTCTGTATTGCCAGCAATGGAAACAGGTGAGTGGAGAGTGGAAGAGCACGATGGGGAGTTGGCGGCTGGTTTTTACAATGAGCAAGATAAATTAATAGGCTTTGCCTTACTCGGTCGTCAATTACAACACCATCGTACTGAATGGCTTGAGAAATTAAATTCGTGCCCATCCACAGTTTAAGTTAAAGGAATAACAAAATGATTGCTTTACCAAATGATGATAATACTTGTGGGTGGTATGCAGCATTGCCTCCAGCCGGTCCTGCTAAAAAGTTAATAGGTCTACAAAAAGCTGACTATGCCATTATTGGAGCAGGCTTTGCAGGATTGGCAGCAGCTCGAAGATTAGCTGAACTCAAACCGCATGCCCGTATTATTCTAGTTGATGCACAACGTGTAGCTGAAGGTGCTTCTGGTCGTAACTCAGGGTTTGTAATTGATTTACCACATAAGTTTGCATTATCGCATCCTGACCCTTCTCATAAGCAAAAGTTATTAAGTCTGAATCGTTCAGCAATTGCTCAGTTACAAGGCCTAGTAGAGCGCTATAACATTGATTGTCAATGGTCTGCAGCTGGTAAATATCAAGGTGCTGTAGGTGAGCGTGGCGAAGCACATCTCAATCATTTTGAGCATCTAATGAAAGATTTAGGTGAACCATATCGTTGGGTTGAAAAAGCAGAACTTAAAAAAGTTTTAGGTACAGATTTTTATAGTCGTGCGATTTTTACTCCTGGTTCATATTTGATGCAACCAGCAGCTTTAGTGCGTGGTATGGGTGACCACTTACCAGACAATGTGGAGTTATTAGAGCAATCACCAATTCGTAGTTTGCAAAAAAGTAATAACCAATGGCTATTACAGGGTGACCATGGGTCAATCACAACACCGAAAGTATTGCTGGCAACTAGTATTTTTACTCGTGAATTTGGTTATTTGAAGAACCGTTTATTACCAGTTATGACCTTTGCGAGCTGGACGCGTCCATTAACTGACCAAGAGATGAAAGTTTATCAGGGTGAGTTAGATTGGGGGCTTACTCCAGCTGATCATGCTGGGACAACGTTAAGAATGACAGCTGATCGCCGTATTCTAATCCGTAACACTTATAAGCATGTCCCAAAATACGGTGCAAATGTAAGTGATGATAATCGTCGTTGGATACAAGAAGATCATCGCAAGGCATTTTTAGCTCGTTATCCGAATTTAGCTAATGTTCCATTTACCCATACATGGGGTGGTGTTTATGCGATTTCTCGTAATTTCACTAACTTCTTTGGGGAGTTAGAAGAAGGCGTTTATGCGAGTGCTTGCGACAATGGTGTAGGAGCAGCATGGGGCACAATTTCAGGAACGTTATTGGCTGATCTCGTTGTTGGCTCAGATTCCCAAGCTTTAAAAGATATTCAGTATGTAACTGGTATGCCTAGTTTAAATCCACCAGAACCGTTCTTAGGTTTAGGTGTTAGAACACGTATCAGATTTGAAAAATGGCGCAGTCGTAGTGAATTGTAAGCGGGAGAAATAGATGAAAGAAGTAAAGTTAGTTGATAGCGCTCAACTTAATTTCAATTTACGTGGCGAAACACCAGATGGTACGGCTTATGTTGCAAGAGCATTAGGAGCTGATGTTTCCCCAAATATGGGTATTGGTTTTGCACGTTGGGAAGGGGCAGAGGTAAGTTGGAAATTACTTTATGACGAAGTCATTTTTGTAATTGAAGGCTGTTTTGAGCTTACTGCTAACGGTCAAAAATATGAAGTTCGTCCAGGACAAATGTTGTGGATTCCTGAAGGAACCGAGCTAATTTATGGTGGACATGCGGTATTTGGTTACGTAGTACATCCAGGTAACTGGAAAGAGCTGCACGGAATTGCATAAAAGAAACGACCCATATTGTTCAGGAAAAAATAATGTGGGTCATTTTATTCTTATGAGAACGTAGCTTTGAATTAGGGCTAATACAAATTAACGAAAATTTTAAATTTCAGGAGCTTCTCCTGAACAGGGAAGTGTTGTCTGAAAAAAATAAGCAGAGGACAGGAAAGGTTTTCTGCAAATCTTCATTTAAACAAGGATTTGTAAATGAGCAAGGTCTATTTAACACTTGGATTTGGGTTAATTTCAGTTGGAATGGCGTTACCTGCTTTTGCCGGAGTAACTTTTGGAGATCCTAAAAGTGATACGGGTGCTTTAACAATTTCAGGTGCTTTACGTGGGAATTATCAAGATAAGGATTACGGCGAGTCTGCATCAGATCAGAAAATAAAATTTGATGCAGCTATTTTAAGGCTAGGTTATGAGTCACCCGACTGGTTTGGAAAAGTCGAATATCGTTGTTATCAATACGATAAATTCTGTGATTTCTCGACTCTAGTTTATGGCTATGCTGGCTACCATTTAAACGCGACAGATCATATTACTGTAGGTGTGCAACCCATTCCTTTCGGTCCAGGTCGTTTTTGGGATAGCAGCTTTTATGCTGGTATTAACAACACAATGGGTTTGCAAGATGCTTCCAATTTAGGTGCGAACTATCACTTTGAATTACCGTCTGCTACTAAAGTAGATTTGGCTTATTTTGCAACTGATGGTGGTAACTACCACGGAAGTAGTAAAGACTCAGCACGTTATACGGCTAATGTTGTTACCTCATCTGATCCACTCAAAACAAACCTGAATGAAAAAAACATGTGGATGGCACGTGTCGATCAAGATCTTAAGTTTTTAAGTACAGATGATCTCAAAGTATCGGTGGGGGGAAGTTATTGGTATTCAGACATTGAGAATAAAAAAACTTCTGCAGATGGTACGAGAAATACATGGGCGCTATTTAACCGTATTAACTATAAAAATCTGAATGTCGTGCTTACTGGAGGGCGACAATCGATTAGTAATAAAGATGCATTAAGTCCAGCTAGCTCAACTTTCGGTTCTTTTGATGGCGAATATGACATTGCGAACAAAGGATATTTCTATACTGTTGATACGAGCTATGTTTTTAAGAATGTTAAAGATTCGCTCAATGTTACGCCGTATGTTGTTTTTAGTGGTTTTAACAAGAAAGAAAATGGATTTGATGACTCTCAGCGCAACATTGTTGGAGTGGCGTGGGACTATAAAAATATTTCTTTATATACCGAATATGTGATGAGTAAAAACGATCCGTTTGTTGGCGGCAATGGTAGTTCTCTTGCAGCAGGTGATGATGGGAAGTGGAACAAACTCCTCAATCTAATGTTGATTTATAGCTTCTAAAAGTTTGTACAGGTTTTTCATTTATCAATTTTCAGGAAGTTTAAAAGCTTCCTGAAGCCGTTTAGGAATAATAAAAATGTCTTCACCATTTATTAGTACATTTATTTTATTTTTCTCATTACTTAATCCATTCCTCATGAGTATCTATATGATTGGGCTAATCCGTCATACAGAAACCAGAGTATTTAATAAGGCTTTGATTCAAGGAAGCCTCATTGCATATGTGGTATTTCTTTTATTTGCATGGGGTGGTGAAGCAATTTTTAATCGGTACTTAAATGTAAGGTTTGAATCATTTCTAATTTTTGGTGGCCTGATTTTTCTGGTGATTGGATATCGCTATGTATTTCAGGGTGCCGATACTATTGGAGAAATGCGAGGAGCACCTGAACATTTGGCTGGCACAGTAGCTATGCCATTTATGATTGGTCCTGGAACAATTAGTGCAGCTGTAGTTACAGGCATGAGTATGTCTCTTTTAGAGGCGGCTATAGTGATCGCCTTAGTACTATTTGTGAGCTGTAGTGTTTTGATAGCAATGAAATTTTCTCATGATCACTTACGTTATAGCCATGCCAAATATATTGATCGTTATTTTGATATTGTAGGGAGGTTAGCTGCTTTATTAATTGGAACAATCGCAGTCGACATGATTGTAAATGGTGTTACACGTTTGATTGATAAAGTTTGATAAGCGTAAACGTCACAGCCATATACGATGGCTGTGACTAAGAAATTAGGAAGCTAATTTCGCTTGGTTATGTTGAACATGGTTTTTTCGAATTGAGTACCAGCAGATTAACGATCCTAAAGTAACCGTTAATGCACCGTACCAAAAATTGATTGTTAAATTGGAGTTCAAAACAAAAGCTGAGAATGCCGATGAGAAAATTGGAGAAAAATAAGAAAGCATAATTAAAACGGGCATGTTCCCTTTGATAATACCAATATTCCAAGCTAGATAACCCATAGAGAAAAAAACAGCATTAATTAAGACGAATATATAGCCATTAATACCTTGAACATGGGGTAGGTGGAATCCTTGAGTAGAGAGAGTAAGAATCCATAAAGCTATAGCAGTTAAGATAAAATAAAGTGATACAGCATTAGTTCCATTGCTTTGCTTTTTGGTATAAATACAATAAACGGCCCAAAGAATAGCAGCTAAAAAAATGAGCAAGTAACTAATCGGATTTTTTGAAAAGTTATCAATAAAGTTTAGATTTGGATGATAGTTGATAACAACTATCCCTGCAAAACTTACGATCACTCCTAATATGGTCAATAAGTTTACTTTTTCTTCTTTTAATACTGCCAACATAATAATAATTAAAGTTGGCCACATATTAAAAATAATATTCATCTCAATCGATTTTTCTGATGAATTTGCTAGAGTAATTGAAAAGGCAAAACACAATTCAAAAACAACAAAAAGCAAGCTAGATAAAATAAGAAACTTCTTTGAAACCTTTTTTAAATCGGGCAGGCCATATGTTAAAAATAAAATAATAGCACTGATGGTATATACATAAGTCACTGTATAGATAGGACCAAAACTTTCTGTAGAAAGCCTGAGTAAGCCAACTAAAGTGGACCAAAGTAATAAAGCTGAAACACCGATTAAAGTTGAGATTTGGCGGCTCATACGATAGACCCGATTAAAAAATTAATCATAATTTTTAAATAGGTATTTTAATAGTTAGTCGAGCACGATAAATAATCATGAGTTAATGACTTTTTATCATCATTGAAAATAAAAAATGAAAATATTTAAAATAAATTTTTATAAAATAATTATTATTTTTACTTTCTTTTAAGTGTGATGAGCATTACACCAAAAATATTAAGAAAACACCCTAGCCACTGGATTGTATTTAAATGCTCATTTAAAAGAAAGACTGAAAAAAGAATAGTAACAATTGGGCTAATAGATGAAATAATAGCTGATTGTGTTGCACCTACATACTCTATACTCAATATTAATAAGAGTGTGGGTAGAACTGTAACAAATAAACCTAAACAGATTCCGTACCAAATAACTTGTACAGGTAAAGAGCTAAGTAGTTGTACAGGATGACTGGTTACCATTAGAAAATGTATAAGTGTGCCAATACAAGCTGCAGATAAAGATAGTCCCGTTAAGTTCCATGAACCAAATTTTTTAATTAATGGTGGGGTAAGTAAGAGGTAGCAAGCAAAAGCAACTGCACTAGCAAATACTAAGCTTGCTCCAAACCAGAAGTTATGTTGATCCGGAAGCGTTTTTTGCTCTTGGAGCATCACAATGACTGTTCCTCCGTAACTTAAGACAAGTGCAAATATCGTTTTTGAACTTAATTTTTGCTTGAGGATAAAACTCGACGCTAAAACGGTCATAGTGGGATATAAAAATAAAATAATTCGCTCTAGTGACGCGGTAATAAACATGAGTCCATAGAAATCGAGCCAGCTAGAAATGTAATAGCCTAACAAGCCAACAGAAAGTAGATATAGAAAATCTATTAGCTTGATATTCCGATTTTGATGGCGACAAAACCAACAGATAACTAAAAAGAAGGGTAGAGCAATTCCCATACGGATAGCCATTAAGGTAATGGCATCTAATGATGGAGTAAGGCTATATGCCTGTTTAATAAAAATTGCTTTACTGCTAAATAGAAATGCAGAGATAAATGCAAACAAGGCACCAAGTTGAATTAAAGAAATATTGAGCTTCATGGAACCTTGCTGCATGAATAAAGAGTATTTTTGGAGATGTCTTTAAGCTTCTGAATTTTCTTTAGAAACTGAGATTTTATAGTAAGCAACATCGTATTCGGCTTTCTTGTAAGCCTCATAAGAAGTTTTGCTAATAATTACTGCAGATTCCCGACCTCTGCGAGTAATTTCTACAGGATGCCCAGCAACAGCTTGATCCATAATCATGGTAAGTTGTGCTCTAGCATTTGAATAATTCCACTGTTTCATATGTATTCTCCCTGACTAAAACATCTTCAAGATAGGTGAAATGTACGCTTCGCTTCAATGGATATATTTTCAAGATATGATGAGTTTTAATCATATATTCAGGCGATTTCTGCTCTTGATGAGCAATTTAAAATAAAGACTCAAAGCAAAATACTCTCTTTTTTAAGAGAAAGTATTTTGCTTTTTATTCAGAAAGTTTGAGTTAATGAAAAATTTCACTCATTGATTTACCCTTGGTTTCAGGCATAAATAGGTAGGTAATTACTGTTGCTATTAAGCACACCCCAGCAGCGATCCAAACTGCTAATGCTGCTCCATGTGCTGCAACAAACATAGGCATCAAAAACACACCTATAGCAGCGCCTATACGGGACATTGCTGCTGCAAAACCTGTACCTGAACAACTTATTTCTGGGCGTAACACTTCTCCGGGGATAACTGAAATCATCCCTGCAGTAATAGCATTAGCAAATGCAAAAACTAAAAAACCAATCAGAATCCATGTGGGGTGATTTGCAGCTAAAGCCACAACGACTAACGCAATAGTACATACGAGGATTGGAAGAATTGCCATTTTACGGCGCGACACTCTTTCAATTAACAATACAGCTGCAAGTGTTCCAAATACAGCAAATGTGTTGAGGAACAATCCTCCTTTAATACCGTCTTGCAAACCTAATTTTTCTAAAATCATTGGAATAAATACACCAATTGCGAAATAAGGTGCAGAAGTACCAATAAAATATATAGAAACTAAAGTGGTGCCTTTGATATTTTTACTTTTGAATAAATCAAAGAAGCTTGTCTTTTGTCCAACATTTGCATGCTTCTGATTTAAAATATCGTTCTTGTCTTCTTCAGTAAAATACTTATGTGCAATTCTAGAAGCTTCTTCTTTACGTCCTTTACTCATGAGCCAGCGAGGAGATTCTGGAATACCACTACGCATTAATAAAACGATTAAAGAGGGAATTGCACTAATTCCTAAAATCACATTCCAACTCGCAATATGATTTTCAATCATAATAAAACTTAGGGTATACGAGACAAGATATCCAACAAACCAAGAGGTTTCAGTCAAAATCAATAATTTACCTCTTAGGCGAGCTGGAGCAAATTCTGCAAGCATCGGCCAACCGACTGCATATTCAATTCCAATCGCGACACCCATTAATAGACGAGCTATAAAAAGCGTGTAGGGATCAGATGCAAAGAATTGTCCAATTGAGCATATGAAGAATATAAAAAGGTCGATCATGAATAGTGGTTTACGACCAAAGCGATCTGAAAAATATCCACCAATTGGAGCACCAAAGAAAATTCCAATGAGTGAGGCTGCACCAATTAAGCCTTGCCATGTAGTTGATAAATGCAAATCGGCTGTAATAGAGGGCATTAATGCACCTAAATAACCTAAAACAAATCCATCAATAAACATCCCGCCTGCCATGAGCCAAGCGAGTTTTGTCATAAAGCGACGTGCTATTTGATCTTGGGAAATTAACTGAGGTGGGGAAACCACTTGTTGTTGATTCATGATACGCTCCTTGTGTATCTTCCTTTTTTGTACATATGTACTTGCTTTAGTTTTTATGGGCGATTGAGGAATACTTTTGAATATAGTGACTCCTCATACTTCATCCTTCTCGCGCCATCTTTGTTAGTCCTTGAGCGTTATTGTTCTATTGAGTAGGTATATTTAAGACAATAGAAGGGAATAACACTCATTAAAAATGAATGTCTAGGTAACTTTGAAGTCTTAAAATTTGTCTTAAAACGTATATAGAAATGACTGTTTTAATTTTTAAAAACAGTCATAAATGTATAGTTTCTTGAGCTTGCCTTATTTAAATGAAAATCCTGTTTAGTCACCCCAAACAGCGACTGGTGAACCCAATAAATCTTCATCAACAGTAATACCAAGGCCAGGTTTGTTAGGGACCATCACACCGCCATCAACAATCGGTGCATCAAATTCTGCTGTGTGAATGCTTACCATCCCTCGTGTATCTAAAAGGCAACGTAGGTTTCTCTCAGGAATCGTTGCTCCAAGATGAGCAATTGCTGCAAATGGAATATCTGAACCTACAGTTTCTTGAACACTTAGAGAAAGCCCAGCTGCAAGACCAATGTCACGATGTCGGCGTGAGTGAGTTAATCCCCCAGCTTTGGAGATTTTTAAACCTACACCATCAATGAGATCTTCAGTAATTGCATGGATTAAATCTTCATCTTGCTGGATCAGTTCATCAAGAGAGAAAGGGACATCACAACGTTGACGTAATGATTTGGTTTCACGCCATGTTTTACATGGTGCTTCTAAAACAAAGTCGAGACCTTTAGGGAGTAAACGGAAAATTCTTAATGCCATTTCTGGTGTAAGGCCACCATTCGCATCCACAATAAAAAATTCACCTGGTTTTTGATCAGCCAAACTTGCTTTAATACGTTCAGCATCTAAGACTGGACCACCTTCGCTATCGACAGCACCAATTTTCACTGAGTGACCTAAATAACCCAGTTCACGATGTTTAGCTACATTTTCACGCATTGCGTCAGGGGTGTCGGCATGAATAGAAGAAATTACAGGTAGTCTACGACCAGTTGAACCACCTAATAATTCACATACAGGTAAATTTACCGATTTACCAAATAGGTCCCAACACGCTAGATCAAGTGCTGATTTGGCATGGTTATGTCCAACAAGAGCATTATCCATGGTCTCATTAATACGATCGACTTGACGGGGATCTTTACCTAATAAGTGAGGCGCAATTTCAGCAATACCGGCACGTGCACCTAAAGCGTGAGATGCAATATATGTTGAACCAAATGGTGTACTTTCTCCCCAGCCTTCTAACCCGTTATCTGCAATAATTTTTACGATGGAAGCATCGAAGCTACGATATTCACGGCCACCCGAAAGATGATATACACCACCAGAGTAAGGTAGATCGATTTGATAGAGCTCAATACGCTTAATTTTCATGAATATATCCTTGTCTTTAAGACTATTTATTCTTGGTGTTACTGATGACATCCGTATTGATTAGAAAGAAGCATAAGTAACACCATTCACTTAAATCTGATCTATACCTCAACTGATGGAACAGTCAAAACGAGCTTGCCCAGATGTTTCTTGCTCAGAAACTCTTCTTGAGCTTTAGCGATTTCATTGAGGGGATAAGTCTTAGCCACTAATGGACGAATTTCATTTTTCTCGATATATGAAATGAGGTTGGTAAACACTTCATCTTCTTGGAATGTACAGCCCATTAAAGTCAAATCATTCAAATACACTGTACGTAGATCGATCTGCGAAATAGGTCCAGCGATTGCTCCAGCATTTGCATAGCGCCCACCTTTACGTAAGACTTCTAATAAAGAAGGCCATTGTGGTCCACCAATCAAATCAATAACTACATCAATCGATTCTTTACCTAACTCTTTAACTAAGTCAGCATTACGGTCAATTACACGATCTGCACCACAAGCTAATACTTCATCAGCTTTAGATAATGAGCAAAGAGCAATAACTTGAGCACCACGGCGTTTTGCAAGCTGTACTGCTGCAGAACCTACACCACCAGATGCACCTGTAATTAATACAGTTTCTGCACCTAATCCAATTCGGTGTAGCATATTTTCAGCTGTTGAATAAGAGCAGGGAATAGAAGCTAATTCTTCATCTGTCCAATCTGAATTGATTTTGTAAGCTTCGGCAGATTTAACTGTAGCAAATTGAGCAAAACCGCCGTTACATTCACTACCAAAAGTCCAGCACTCATAAGGACGATAATCAACATAAGCACGTAACATAGTGCGGACAATGACTCGTTCACCAATACGAGATGGATCTACATTTTTACCGACTGCAACGATTTTTCCGCAGCAATCCGCACCTTGAATAAATGGGAATTTAAGAGGTGTACCTGACCAAGATGCATCATCATCGCTAATACTTTCAAGACCATTAGCACCACCTGTATTTGTAGCTTGTTCATTTGTCTTCGAGTACCAACCAATACGAGTATTAATATCTGTATTGTTTACACCAGCTGCAGAAACTTGAATTAAAACTTCATCATCTGCTGGGGTAGGAACTGTTACATCAGTACGATATTCAAGCTGGTCAAGACCACCGTGTCCCTTTAATAGCACAGCATGCATTTTAGTAGGCAGTACCATATGTTTCTCCTAGTGAAGTAGTGGGTGGGTTGTAGGTTGTAATAATTGATGGGCTAACTTACTGGCTCTTTGAATTGCTGCTTTACCACCGATTACAGGAGCTAAGGCAACGGCACCTTCAATGATGAGCATCAAACTTTCAGCTCTATCTTTAAAATGATCAGATGAAGTTTTAGCAAATTGGCCCATTAAAAAATCTAGTGTGCGTTGTTTATGAATAAGCACGGTCTGCACTATTTCAGTCTCTTTATGACGATACTCAGCTAGAGCACGTAAAAATAAACATCCTCTGTCACTTTCTTCTGTGAACCAGTTTTCCAACTCATTAAAAACGGCTACCCAATTTGGAATAGAGTTTTCTTTATTCTCAATGCATTGCTGTAGCTTTCTAAAAAAGCGTAATTCTCTTTCCTCAAGGACTTTTAAAATCAATTGTTCCTTTGAGTGAAAGTGTCGATAAAGAGTTCGTGGAGTTACCTCAGCTTCACGAACAATCTGATCAATTCCAGTTGCATGAAAGCCTTGATAGTCAAAAAGTCTCTCGGCAGTATTGAGAATGTCTTGGGCTTTGCTCATATAGAAAGGAGGTATAGTGAACGTTATATTTAAATTAGGTAGTGGTTAGCTTATTTTCAAAGGATTAATTTGCATGAATGCATGAGAAAAAGTCATGGATTGATAGTGAGTTAAATTTAAATTAATGAAAACTAAATAAATAATAAGAATTTTATTTTATATTTAAGGTACTTGTATATTAATTTTGAAGTGCAAGTTAATTAAAAACAAACATTAATTAGCTGACTTTTATAATTTTTATATTTTATAATTATAAATATGGAATATATGAAGTTCTTGCATATATTTTTTTCAATCTTTTTATAGTGCGGTTTATTTATGTCAAATATGGAAATTCCCTTTAGTTCATCAATGATTATCCATACTTCAAGATATCTTTTTGATCAACATGGATTTCATAATGTTGGAGTAGACCGTATCTCTAAAGAGTCAAATGTTAGCAAGATGACTTTTTATAAATACTTCAAAAGTAAAGAGAAACTAATTGAGCTGTGTCTTGAGTTTCATCAGGAAACTTTAATGCAACAAGTAAGTTCAATCTTAAGTGCAAACTTAAAAAGCCAAAATTTAGATAAGTTAAAAGAAATTTATTTTTTGCATGCTGATTTAAAAAGTCACTACCATTTAATATTTAAGGCTATATTCGAAATACAAAAAATATATCCTCAAGCTCATCGAGTAGTTATTAAGTATAGAGAATGGTTAATTAATATAATACTAGAAATATTATTAAATATTAAAAGCAATGCTTCTATTGAAGAAGCGAGATTACTTATATATATCATTGATAGTTCTATTATCCAGTCGCTTATAAATGATGAGATTGATCATAGAGAATATATATGGAGCTATTTCTCTAGTAAAATTTCACTCTAATAGTAAATCTGAATATGATTGAATTTTTAATGAAAATTAGGAAAGTTCTATCAGTCTTTGTAAGCCCAGAATCCTGTAACCTTTAAACTTTTTTAATGGTTACACCTCCAAAACTTTACCCTATAAAACTATTACCCTAACCCCACCTTTATAAACCCCTCTTAAACAATAACTTAATCATTATTTAGCCTTACTTTTTTAATGATCTAAATTAAAGCAAATGTCATTTTGTGTGCTTGACTGCAATAAATGTGAAGCTTATCCTTTGCCTGCTGGCCACATTGCCAGTCGGTTTTAGCAGACCGTGATGAAAGATCGCATCAGAGTTATTCCATCTGAGGGATACTCTTATGTGTAAACTCCTAGTCTCCTCCCGTAGCGGTAGGACGGGAGAGGGACACCTACGGGTGTGCTGGTTATATCTTTCACCAGTCTGCTAACCCTTTCTCGTTCTGCCACCATAATTTTAATGCTTTGGCAGAACTCCCAATAAAAAGGAGTTGGCTTTGCACATCCATTATTTCTTGGCAGCCTTTGCCAAAAGCTATAACGACACCACATAAACTTTAAAGCAGTTTGAGGGCTATTAGCGCTTTCAGGCTTTAAATCGTCACAACAAAAAACTTAGCAACAATAAAACTTGAGATGTGCCAAGCACAGTCTTTATAGGCTTTGCTGTGCCTTTTTTTCTCCCAAAAAAGTATCTCATTTACAAACAACAAGAATTTATAACGGTAAAACTATGCCAAATTTAGTTCTCCCAACACGTGCCTTATACGTCGTAAATAAAGCAATTGATCTGTTTCACCACCGGGGGTTCCACCTTATTGGCGTCGACAGAATAGTGAAAGAATCAGAGATTACAAAAGCGACTTTTTATAATTATTTTCACTCTAAAGAACGACTCATTGAAATTTGCTTGATGGTGCAAAAAGAAAAGCTCCAAGAACAAGTAGTCGCAATGGTTGAGTATGATTTAAGTACTTCCGCAATCGATAAACTCAAAAAGCTTTACTTTCTACATACCGATTTAGAAGGGCCGTATTACTTATTATTTAAAGCCGTTTTTGAAATTAAAAATAGCTATCCCAACGCTTATCAATCCGCAGTGCGCTATAGAACATGGCTAAAAAATGAGATTTATAGCCAGCTTAGAACACTAAAACCCGATGTCTCTTTTACCGATGCCAAACTATTTTTATATATGGTGGAAGGCACAATCATTCAGCTTTTAAGCTCTGGTGGGGTAAGCGAGCGGGAGGGTGTGTTTGAGTGTTTTTTACGAGGGCTAACTACATGCAAATGAAAAGTTTAGGGTTTTGCCAGTAGCGGCTAAATACGAGTCATAAGAAAGGGGGCTGTGCTGTATTTATCAAAAAATAACTTGTTTATTCAGCATGGCTCCTTTAAATAATGAAAGAGAAAAACAACAATGATCTCTATAGCTGTATGAGGGAGGACGTTATTTGAAGTTATTTATTGTGATATTTATTGCCATTTTTTCGAGTATTGGAATCATTTGCTTAATCGCATTACTCAGAAATTCAAAAAATTATTCACCATCGGGTGAGCATGATTATTCAGCTTCAACACATTCACCACACCACCATATTTACGATAACAGTCACCATAGTTCTCATTCATCAAATGATTGCTCATCATTTTCCGACTCAGGCGGATGTGATGGGGGCGGTAGCAGTGACTAAAAAGCCCTTTCATATAAAAGGGCTTTTAAGCAGTTTAAGGTAAATCAAACCAGATAAATTGGCTGTCTTCATTTGCATGAATCACGGCATTATCTTCAAAGACCAGAGCATCACCCGCTTTCACTTCGTACTCACCAATACGAACTTCACCTGAAATTACATGAACGTAATTTACTCGTTTTGAAGTCTCAACTGGCAGTTCACGACCTTTTTCAAGTACAGCAGATTTTACCTGTGCATCTTGGCGAATATGCATTGGTGCATTTGCGTCAGGGCCTGCAATCAAATGCCATTCGTTCGGTTGATTACGTGGGTCCAAACTAATTTGCTGATAATTTGGCTCGGCTTCTTTTACATCAGGAATAATCCAGATTTGTAATAAGTGCACTGGCGTATCGGTGTTATTAATCTCACTATGAGCAACACCTGTACCGGCACTCATAAGTTGCCATTCACCTGCTTTAATCTGGCCTTCATTTCCCATGGTGTCACGGTGTGAAATTGCACCATCAAGTACACAGGTTAAAATTTCCATATTGTCATGCGAGTGAGTGCCGAAACCGTTGTGGGCATCGATTCGGTCATCATTAATGACTCGAAGTGCACTTACCCCCATATATTTAGGGTTATACCAGCTACCAAACGAAAAGCTATGATAAGACTCTAACCAGCCTGCTTTAACATGACCACGATCTTCACTACGATGCAAATAAGCATTCATGACTCGATCTCCTCAATTATTATTTATCTCTTGAGGAATATGTTAAACCTGTGGGGTAAAGCTAAAAATAGAGTAGATGCAACATATTGTTGCATTTTTAAGATGATTAAGATTTTTATAAATATTCGTTTTAAATTTTAGATATAAAAAAAGCCTGTATAAAGCAGGCTTTTTAAAAAGACATTACATATAAATGCCTATCTATAAGGCTTTAAAGGAAATTATAGATAGACATTGAGTTTGATTAAGCAGATAAAAACTCCGCGTATTTAGAAATATCGACGTTGCCACCACTAATAATAATGCCGATACGTTTGCCTTTTAACTCATGTTTTAAATTACGGGCAGCCGCAAATCCAAGACATCCTGTCGGTTCAACCACCATCTTCATTCTTTCAGCAAAGAACTTCATAGCGTTAATGAGTTCTTCGTCTGTGACTGTCAAAATGTCATCAACTTTCTGTTGAATAATAGGAAAGGTCAATTTGCCTAAATATTGAGTTTGGGCGCCATCGGCAATGGTTGGAGGGGTATCAATATGAACAATTTCGCCTTTTCTAAAAGACATTTGCCCATCATTTCCTAGCGCAGGTTCAACGCCATATATTTTGCAGTTCGGAGAAAGCTGGCGAGCAGACAGGGCAGAACCTGCCAGTAAACCGCCGCCACCTAAACATACAAACAGGTAATCTAAATCACCAACTTCTTCAAATAACTCTTTAGCAGCCGTACCTTGACCTGCAATCACATGCGGATGGTCATAAGACGGAATTAATGTCAGACCATTTTTTTCAGCAATCTCTTTTCCAATTTTTCCCGATCTTCCGTATAACGGTCAAATTCAACAATATTGCCGCCGTATTCTCGCGTTGCTGCCATTTTTGCAGCAGGCGCATCTTTAGGCATGATAATGGTTGCAGGAATACCAAGAATTTTTGATGAAAGCGCAATAGCTTGTGCATGGTTTCCCGAAGAAAAAGCAACTACACCTGCTTTCTTTTGAGTCTCATTAAATTGTAAAAGTGCATTCATGGCACCACGAAATTTGAAAGCGCCTACACGCTGAAAATTCTCACATTTAAAGAACACTTCTGCTTCAAATTCATTGTTGACCGTACGTGAAGTTAAAACAGGGGTTTTATTTATAAAATCTTTTATACGTTCAGCAGCGGCTGCGACATCTTCATAATTTGGAAGGGTTAAATTTTTCATAATTAAACCTGATTCTATTCAATGTTTTCGGATGCAAGATTTCGTATTGCCAAGGAAAGCACAATCTATTGACCTTGTTTAGATAAAATATATATATTTAGATAAAATGTCTAATTTATTTTCTAATTTGATAACAAAGAGATATAAGATTTTGATTTACATTAAGTTTAAAATTAGATAAAAAGTCTAAATTACTGTTTGTGTACTTCACTCTAGGGTTTGAAACAGTAATTAAGTCATTAGGAGAAATACATTGGGCAATCGTGATAAGCATTTACTCACTCAACTTGATACTATCGCGAAAGGGTTAAGTGAAACACTTGCGCCTTTTTGTGAAGTGGTTGTCCATGACTTAACCAATCCTGAGCATGCCATACTTTCAATACACAATAATTTATCTGGCCGAAAAGTTGGAGATCCGGCAACTGAGTTGGGGCTGGCAAGAATCATGTCTCCGGAGTTTCCAAACCTTATTACAAACTATGCTAACCAGTTTGCAGATGGTCGCCCTGCAAAAAGCACCTCGATCGGCATTAAAGATGAAGAGGGCCAGTACGTAGCCGCTTTATGTATGAATATTGATTTAACCTTATTTAGAGGGATGCAAAGCACTTTAGAGCATTTCACTAAAATTGAAACTGACAGCATTATTGAAAACTTGGAACCGAATGGCACGGAAGCAATTCGAAGATATATCGATCAGTTTGCTTCAAAACATGCCACTACACCGCGTATGTTAAAACTCAATGAGAGAAAGCAATTAATACAAGAACTCAAAAATAATGGCTTACTAGAAATTAAAAAGGCGGTGGAAACGGTTGCCCAACATTTAGGTATATCCAGAGCCAGTGCCTATTTGTATGTAAAAGAAACTTAATTTGCCAAATCGAGGTCATCATATTCGTTCAAGGTCTTACCTTGCTGAATATGTTCCTGATAATGTTGAGCGCGCAGTTTGTCTAACTCTGAACTTGATACGCCATCTCTCCAGTAGCCAGCAATGCGCACGTCATTTTTATTTAAGTGTTGATCTTCTAGAAAAAATTGACGTAAGGCTCTTGCTTCGTTGCGTTCGCAAGCTGCCCAAATCGTAATATTTTCATAATTTTCTAGCGCAAATGCTGCTTTTAAAAGAAGACCTTTTTGTGCCGTGTGATGTTCTTTATGGAACGAATGAATTTTGACATGCTCAAGTTCGGGTAATTGGCTAGCAATGTCTTTTTCAAAACTTTCAATGAAAATATCCGCACTTATGCCGAGTTCCCATTGCTTAAGTATTGAATATAACGCGGGTACAGCCGTATCGTCGGCAAACATGACCACATGCTTTTTGGCTGTGAAATTGGGAATGAAATGGGGGCGGGGACCAATAAGCCCGATTTTTGTACCCACTTGAGCCGAATTAAGCCATTCCATTGCTGGGCTTAAATCTTCATGTTTAACAAAATCAATTTCGATTTGAGCATTTACAGGGTTAAATGAACGGACCGTATAGACGCGTGAAATGGGTTGTCCCTCTGGCGGATTGTTCACAATTAACCGAATTGCCAAATTGGGAGCTTGCCAAAGCTCTGGTTGTAATGTGTTGATTTTTCCTTGAATTCTTACAATAGAAGGATACGGCGTCTGAATCGAGACAATAGTCATCTCAAGCTGTTCCATATCTTGTAAATGGTCTTTTTCTTTTAGTAAGTCGCCATATTCTTGTTTCGATTTTTCTGCAATTTTTGTCATATATATAACCCAAGCTTAATGATTACTATAGTGATGCGCGACGAGATAAATTCGGCTTTTTTTTGAGATAATTACCTTCCTATCTCGTTGCACATTATGCAAAATAATTTCAAATATTAAACACTAGCAACTCGTGCAAATCCATCTGTTCCTTTTCCACCGATAATATCTGAATCATAGCCACCTTTCTGTCCACCAGCACCACCACGGCCAACAACCAGAGTGATTGTTTGATTTGTTGTACTGTTATTAGTGTATTGAGCCACAAGAACAGAGCCTGATGCACCGCCACCGCCAAATGACCAACCTTCATCTCCAATTCCCATAGCACCATCACCACCTTTACCAAATAGAGCAATAGGACTTACAGATGCACCACCTGTGTGGTCTTCCTTGGTTGCATTGCCTACTTTACCTTGAGTGATTGTCGTTGAGTCAAATGCACCAATGATGTCTACAGCACCAACAGCACCAGCTTGCCCATTATCATAAGCTGAACCGTTACTCCATACGCCTTGGGTGCCGCCACCGCCACCGTGAACAACGGCAATGTTTTCCCCGTTAACTTTAAGCAATAGATCAGCACCAGCTTGCCCATTGCTCAAAGGATATGAAGAGTTATTAGAACGACGTGATGCACCACCGCCACCTCCAGCACCGATCAGTGTAAAGAGCTTCGTTTCACCGGGTTGTAGAACGAAACTATATAAACCAGCCGGGTAATCGCCATCAACAGTTGTACTATTAGGATTCTTATGTTGGAGTACTTGGAAACTTACCTGACCAGAATAACCAATACGGTTTGTACCTGAACGATTATGAATCTTTGGTTTAAAGCTATTTATATCACGGTCAAATGAAGGTGCTTCATTGGCTGCTTCTGGACTTAAAAAGATACCAATATTACGATCTGTCAGGTTATAGATGTCAGGGGCTTTGATCTTATCATTGTCAGCTGTCCAACCATCTGTACCACCAATCATGGTTACCGTGCCACCACCTTCGCCACCGTTGTAATAAAAGACGCCTGAAGCAAGGATTCTTGGATATGAAACATAATTGAGTAATGCAGTAATCTGAGCTTGTAGCTCATCACGTGCGTTTTTATTAAAGGCAGCTTCAGCAGCAAAGCGAGCTTCAATTGCATCAGCTAGGTTTTCTAGGTCTGGATAAGTTGCTAATAACTCATAGAGCTGCTGTCGATTATTTGGGTTTAATACAACTCCATGCTTCTCAAGTACGTTTGCAATCTCTTCCTGAACCATATTGCACCATTCAGGTGTGAGATAAGTTGCATCTTGTCCGGGAACATCTTCATTTGAATGGAAACCTTTTTTTCCTGTACCAAACATGTCAGGTCGCGCATTTACACTATCGATCCGCTTCATGATTGCTCCTTAATGTCATAACGTAAATAAGCTGGTAAGTAGTTTTGAATGATGCATGCCATATCAGCTTGCACCGGGGCTTTTAAGATCAATTTGACTTTGAACCGCAGGTTTTCTGTGTTGATTGGTGAGTTGCATGAAGTTATACATTGCATTGGTCTGTAGCGTATTAAATCAACTAACTCAATGCTAAATAAGCCAAGCAAGCCCTCAAGATAAGTACGGTTTAAAACATTCTTTGTCTGTTGAATCCATTGGATTATCTGAAGACGTTCTTCAATTGTTTTGGTTTTATTCACAGTACATTTCAGCGGTAGTCCTAGAGCCGCTTCATATTCACTTAATAATTCTTCTGGAATCTTCTCTAACGTGGTCAAAATACGTTTTGCATCAACATCAGCTTGTGCAAGTACTTTTGCATGAGCGTATACATCTTTTGCAACGATCCCTTTAGGTGAGGTGTCATAGCCACCAGCAGGCAGTAATTGACGAAGTACGGAAGCATAAAGCTCAACAGTTTGCACAAAGGTCATATCATAGTCACCGTTAAAGTACCGATCCGGAGCCAACCAGTCACAAACACATTTAAAGTAGGCGCCTGATTTGTTGCTGGTGTAAGCTGAACATCTGTCACACCCGGCAATGCTCTAATTTGACTAACAAGAGTAGAAGCAACAAAAGTTTCTCCCGGCTTTAACAATCCAACATAGTCACGAATGACTTTTTCAACATCAGTTTGGTTCACACTACCTGTTACCAGTGCAGTGATATTCAAATACTCTTTAGTTGGTGCATATGCTCTTACATCACCCCAAAATCCAGCATATTCATCTAGTACTGTTTGAACCAAAGCTAATAATGCAGTACTTGGCGAATTTGGGGGATTACCAGCTGCTGTGATTGCAACATCTAAAGAACCAAGGCCACGACGTTTCGGAAAAATAAAAACATCAGCTACACCCGGCACATCTTTTACGATGCGTCTAAGATCAGCTTCACGATCACGAATAAGCCCTAAAGCCTCTTTATCCATCATCCTCTGACGCCAAGCTTCAACGTCTTCAACATCAACACCAGCAGATATTTCAATAACCTCCACTTGTGCAGCTACACCCGGCAACGGACTAACCCAAAGCAGCTGCATACCATCGAAATTCCAGCTCACACCATCAAACTCAGCAATGACTTGGATTTCTTTAGGCTTATTTGCTGTAAGTGTCTCTTTATATAAAGTTAACCAGTAATGACCTTTACCATCTGTGACTTTTGTTCCAGCTGGAATAGTGACCGTAATGTTTGATGTTGCTTTGACTCGTCCTGAAGCCTTAGAACCTCCATTACGCGGACATTCCAAGCGTTTTGCATGTATATAAAGGAAAGGTTCATCAGCTGTAGCAACAAATAGCTGTTTTTGAATATAACTTTGATGATGATAAAGGCCTTCAACTACAGCAGCTTCACCATCTGCACGAATTGCTGCATCATCTTCATCATCCAGTGTTAATCCAGTTAAATTCTGGATTTCCTGAATAATGTCAGAGCGTAATTGGTCAAATGTCTTGATCGGATATGCCATTGTTTAGCCTCCAACCTTAACAAAATAAAGGATTGTTTGTTTCTGACCAGATAGCTGTGTAACTTCAATATTTAGGTCCACCTGACTTTTAACTGTCTGAATAGCATTTACCAAAATTGAAGCAAATCGATTTGGCACCAAGCCTTCTAAGGCTTCTTCAGCATATTGCTTAACTGTTTGAATTGTACGAGTTACATCTTTTGAACGTCTCAAAGTATAAAAACGGCTACCAATCTTAGGATTTGCCCAGTACTTATTACGGTGGATATTTAAACGCTGACAAATTGCTTGTACCTCATTTTTACTGAAGGCAGCATCTAGGCTCATCAACACATAATCTTTCGTTTTTAAATCAATATTCGCCATGATTCACCTACATTTGTGGAAGTGGAGTTGGTGTATTACCGTTTTTGTGTTGGTTATAAATGTCACGCATTTCCTGCATTGAGCCTTTCTGATCAAAGACATTGCCATTCACATGCAAATTGCCCTCATCAATAAAAAGGTCACCAGCAGTGATATGCGTACCATCTTCTTTAAGCAACAGGCTGTGCCCGAACTGGTCATAAACTACTGTTTCACCTTCACCCACGTTGACGACAACAGCTCCACCAGTCGTTGCAATAACAATTGAACGTGATGTTTTTCCATGCAATGGAATAACTACAACGCGTGCACCTTCAGGAATGTGTGAGTTAAAGCCGACTTGCTGAAAAAGCTCTACTTCTTGCAAGGTTTCATCAGCAAAGCCCTTTAACTGCAATACTTTTGAACCACCACGTGCGACCAGGGCGAACAGTGGTTGTCGGATTTGTTTCATTGCCTTATTTATCTGGGCTGCTACAGCTTTCATCATGATTTTTTCTCCTTCAGTACCAATGGATTTGCCCAATCGCCTTGACGCTTCAGAAGAAGTTTTGTTGTTTTGCCATTCTTACGGTCAAGCTGAAACGTGCGACCATACACAGCCCATTTGGCTGTCGCTCTTGATAAAACATTGGTTTCTAAATTGATGTACCAGCCTGTTGACCATAGCTTTCCGTCGATCATCCAGCCTGAAACCGTTGCGGTTAGTGTGTGTGCTTCAATGTCATTGTCTTTTTTGATTTTTTCTAATGCTGCATTTGCTTCAGCTTCAGTTTCCACATCGCCCAAAGTGACCATTTTCAAGCGGTTATAGGCATACTGTGTTTGAGCTGTGGTTTCAGATAATATTGAGTTTGCGTTGCCGTCTTGGCTCAAAACCTTGATATGGCTAAAGACATTAGAAACGTCGTTGTCATACTGAAGACTTAAAACGTTATTGCTGTTGTTTAAAGGGCGCATCAGGCGCAATGGGGTTTGCACATGATATGGTTTTGCAAAAGGATCACCGATTTGTAAAGTCCCGTCTGGATCAAGCCAGACATGTTGTCCAGTGATTTGTGCTGCCTTGGTCAATGAATCCCATAGTGATTCACCCGGCTCAACAGAGACTTTATTCTTTAACCATGCATTATCCTGAATACGAACATCATGAAACAGTGAACCTAAGTCACCACCTTTAATGTAGCGATCTACCAACTCTTCAAGTGTGATCTGGCGGCCATTAAAAATAGGCACTGAACAATCAATTAATTGTCCCACGAGGTCACGGCCAGAAACTTGCAGGCCATAGCCCTCACGGCTTACAGCTTCAGAAATACGATCTGCAACAGCAGTTAAAATGAGTTGATTAGAATAATAAGCTTGTACTTTTGCACCACCTTTAATGGCAGGATTTAAGGCTAGCCCACCAGTTTCAAATAGCGTAAAGCTCCAGTTTTCTGCTGGTGTATCAATCTGACTGTCAATTTCAACCTGATCCCAGCCTTTAGCTTCAAGTCCAGCAATCACTAGGCGAATTTCATTACCTTGATTATCTTGCATAGATGGTTAGCTCCATGCCGACCTGCAATGCAGCAGGGTTAATCAAATCAGGGTTTAAACGACGAATTTCTTCTGAACGACGCATATCACCATATAAATAGTGTGCTAACCAATGCAGGGTGCAAGGCACTGGTACTTGTGTTTTAGTGATGGGTGGACGTGTTTCAATGAGTTCTTGGATTTGATCCTGAATCTGGGCAGCAACGTCTTTATAGACCTGAATTTGTGTGATGCTTTCAAAGGTATTAATAGCTCGTTCTTCACGGATAGCTTGCTGAAGTACTTCTCGTGTTTTTTTTCGTACAAGAGCCAAATCAACTGGGGTAAAGCTGATTTCTTGGTTGTTTGCCATTTCTGTACGTGTAGTTGCAACAACTTGCTGTGCAATAGCCACTTGACTAGCAGCAAGTGTTGAGCGCCAAACTCGTTGTAACTCCGGAGAGGTATCATCATTTTGAAAAAGGTTTTCAAAACGCTCAACTCGATGAACAACATCACGCCATTTCGATAAAGCTGAAATATTGGTATCAAAGGTCACAAGCTTGGTGACGTCATCAACCAACCCAACAATCCAATCGGCAGGTGATAAAACATCCTCAATTGCTTGTTTTGCAACACCTAAATAATTACGTGCCTGATCGATACCGTTGCGAATCGTATTAACTGTATTAAATAACTTATCAGTGTCGCCAATTTTGAGTTTTTCTAGCGCACTTTCTAATGCTGAAGCAGGAGCATCAATAATAGTTGATGTAGCAATTTTCTCAGGCGTAGCAACAGGTACGAATAGCTCACGTTTTTCAGCTTTTGCCTTGATAAACTCAATGGACATAGTACAGAAGTCAGGTGTTGTTGCCTCATGATCAATTTCATGATTAACAACTTGTACTTGTTGCACACCAAAGACAGGATGTATGAGTTCACCCGGACCAGTCGTACTTAATGCTGCTTCTAAAGCATTAACCCAAGTTAAATAGTCAGGCCCAGTAAAAACTGCTTGTATTGAAATTCGACGTGGGTCATTGCCCATATCTTCAATTTCAGCTTCATCTGAATATGGAGCCTGCTTGATAGCTAGAGTTTTAGGCGCAGTATCTTTGGTGGACGTACATTCAAACTGCACACCACGAAAACTTGCATCTTGTAAATCTGTATCCCAGCCCATGAAAAAATAACCTCACTATTGTGAGGTTATGATGTGAAATACCAGACTTTTATATCAGGCGGAAACGCTTCCGCTTAATTTAGTGCCGTTGTAGGTAAAAAGGAACATTTGAAGCACCGTGGCGTTTTTCTTCAGCAGCTGCATTTTCAGAAATCGCTCCCAATAGACCACCACTAAAATTAATAGTTTTGTTCTGCCCGGTGACATTAATTAATGTATTGATCTTATTGATCATCTCTTGACTCAATTGATTTTGCTTCTGCTGTTCAGCAATTAATTGGCTACTTTTTTCTTCAGCTGACGCTTGCTGAGCTTTGCTTTGCTCAATGGCTTGTTGAACAAAGTCAGGACGCTCACCTCCAGAACCGATACCAACTTTTGCTAAGAGATCACTAACCATGCTGTATCCAGCATCATCAATAGGTTTAAAGATTTGATACCCAGTATAAGCTGCTCCAACAAGACCAGCTGTTTTCGCTGCATTTGAAGCTTTTGAGGCTAAACCACCAGTGGTTGATGGCAAATCTGGTGTCTTAATACCTCCCATAGTTTTGAGCGTGAAAGCCGCAGCACCAGCTGCTAATGCAAGACCTCCAACTGCCACAGCTGCACCATAAGTTACACCAGCTAGATTTTCATTTTCTGCTGCACTTTTAGTAATTGTGTCTTTTAAACCGCCTAAAGACTCCGAAATAGCATCATAAGCTTTGGATTGAGCAAACAATTTTTCCTGATTCATTGCCTGATCTTTAGCCCATTCTGTTCTGCTTACCATATCAAAGTCAGCAGCTACTGTTCCCGATGCATTGGGTAACTGCTTTCTTAAATCATTTAACGTGTCTTTGTTATAAACAACACTTAAAGCAGCCATAAGTGCTTGCCGATCTGCAATGATATTGCCGATTTCTGAACCCATAGCGATGTTACTCATATCTTCCAAAGCAGCTTTGCGTGTTACTGAATTGGAAGACGCAGCCTGTTTCTGAAGCTTTGTATATTGGGCATTTCCAGCAAGCTGTCTCTCCAATAATTTTACAAAAGCTTCAACGCCATAGACTCCTTGTTCACGTTGTTGAATAGCATATGTATTCCAGTCAAAGACCTGTTTTGGCTTTTTTTTACCATCCGATTTTGTCGGATCACCTGATTGTGCAATAACTGCATCACTAATAGATTTACTAAATTCACGGCTTGATAACTTTGCTAGTAAGTTGACTACGTTGTTACCAGCTTCATCTGCAGTACCTGCTGTTTTCATTGCAACCTGATTCATCGCAACAAGTTCAACTAAGCCTTTTTCACCGCTATAACCTACAGCACTGGCAGCAGCCATTTGTTGTGCTAGCCATTTGGACATATCTTTATATTCAAAACTGCCAAGCTGACCACCACGTACTGCTATATCATGTCCGCGTTGCAAATCAGTGATACCAAAGTCTTGCATACGTGTAGTGAGCGTAGCAGCATCCGTTGCCATCGCCCCCGTTGCAAAAGCTGTTTTAACTGCGGTATTCAATGCTGGAGCAACATTATTTAGTTCGTATTTACCTGACGCAATCAAGGTGTTTGCTGCTTCAGCTGCGTCTTCACGCGTTCCACCGCCACCTCGGACAGCCGCTTTAATGTATTCATTTAACTGGCCCCGCGCAGCAAGTCGTGCTTCAGGTGTCATACCTTGACCACCAGTGGCAGTTGCAGCAATGTAGGTTAGTTGTTGATCATAATCACGTGGCTTCTGTAAAGCATTAGAAAAGTACATGCCACCAGCAATAGCACCGCCTGTAACAGCAGTACCTTTCTGCCATAGTGATATAGTCTGTTGGGTTGATTGATGAGTACGTTTGCTTGATTGTTCAACCTGTTTTGACCAGTTTGCTAGCTGTTGAGCTGAACCCACCTGTTGTTTTAATAAGGCACCTTGCTGACGTAGAACACCTTCAAGCAACTTATTGGTACGTAATAATTGATCCCCAGCACGGGCAGTATTCAAAGTCTCCCGTGTACCAGCTCTTGCAGTATTAACAAATTTGGCTTGAGCAGAACCAATCTGGGTCCATTGCGTATTGATTTTAGTCGTGGCCTGAACTTGCTGATCAGAGATGCGTTTCATCTCTTGTGCAGCTTGTTGCCCCCGAATCTGCAAGGTAAGAGAAACAGTAGAATTGCTTCCGCTCATAGCTTAACCCTTTGATTTTGAATGTTTGCGAACACTAGTCACATAAGTTTTTGTCACTGTAGAGCTGTTCCCATTTGTTTGAGTATGGGTTGTGACGGATGATTTTGGTGGCGCTTGTGGAGTTTCTGAAGATGTAGATTCCACTTGACGAGGTAAAGGCCGCGTAGCACCAAGGAAAGCCATTGCAATATGCAGAGGCAAATTAATTGCATCTGCATATGGGATACCAATGGCCATCAATGCTCTAATTAACTGAACGCGCCCAATTAATTCGCGGCTTTGACCTTTGCTTCCAGTTCTGCTTTTTTCTCATTGAAATGGATGAGATTGAACGATGAAGATTGGGCAATATCTTCATATGTAGGTTCATATTGATTACCAGCTTCATCAACCAACTTAAGCATTGCTACAATATCTGAAATAGCAATGTATTGCAGACCAGTAATCTTCGCTTGAGCTTCAACGTATTCAAGGGCTGTTAATGAAGACATCACGTATTTCGTGCATTTGATTGTTTTCTTTGCCTGTTTAAGTTCAATGGCTACAGGCAAATTACCATCTACAAAAATTCTTTCCATTTTTACACTGTCTCATCAAGATAATCTAAGCAGAACATTTCTATGTCACGCATGGTTTCACCATCCACGTTGTATGACTTACTCACTGTTTGTACATTACAGTCAATAAACGTTTCACGGTATTTGCCATCCGGTGATTCAACAGAAAGACGTCCATCTTCAACAGCCAACCAATTGACTGTATCTTTACCATCCGGAATTACAACTGAGGCCGTCAACTGATAGGTTGTGATTCCTTTTGATTTATACTTCACCCGTTGTTTTCGGTTCATTGTTGGGACTGGGCGATTGCCCGTAGTAATTGATGATGTAAAACGAGCAACGTCATAATCCAGCCCGTTAAAGCTCATGACGATTGCACCAACTGCATCTTCAGACATTGTTCAACACTCTTTTTTAAGATGACCCATTGTCAAATAACTATTTAAATAAGATCAGGCGGAAATACTTCCGCCTAATAATAAAAAAGACCGCAATAAGCAGTCTTTTATGATCTGATCTAAGTGAATCAATAGATATCAAGCGTAGTCCCAATGACATGCATACCACGTACTAAATGAGTTGGGGCTTTCACATTAACACGGTACTGATCTGTTACATCCGGAGTCACAACAATCTCATCTAGACTTTCACGTACATTTTCAAGAATCTCAGCATCTTCTAGCTGAATCAATCGAGCTGAAATAATAGATTTAATATTGCGGCGTTGAGCAGCCGTGTTTTTACGACGACGTTCTTTTTTCAGGTCCTGACGAACGACTTTACGGGTGTAGTCAACAATCAATACACAATTGATATCAAGCATAAGATCATCAGACTCACCAGAATCCGGGTTCATACGATAAGTCGAAATGGCGCGGACAATTTCCGGCTTACCATCTGCACCCGTTTCAATCATACAAACGCCTTTATTCATCGCTGCTTCCATACGTTCAAACGTAAGCTTAAACTCATCAGCAACAGGTGTAAGACCGCCTAGATTAACGCCATTGAATGGTAAAGCTGGGTCGTTAGAATCGGCTAACGCAGCAGCCATTGCCGCGGCAAGCTCTGGCTCTTGGCCTGTGGCACCGTTATAACAAACGACTAAAACACGATAATTGGTTTTTACTGGAGCTTGTGCTGCAAAAGCTTCAGCTGCTTCAATATCAGAAAAAGGTACAACTAAAATTGCTGGACGTTGCTCAATTGAGTCACTGACAGAGGTTAAATGGTCGATCCATGCTGTTGTATCTGCTCCAGCAGCTGGAGGAGCTGATACAGCAATGATTGTGTGACCGAGTGGTTTGATTGTATCGAGTGTATCTTGAAGAGCCATAATGAATATTACCTATTGTAAAGAGTGACGTACTTTGACTGCTTGATATTCGGCTTCAACTTCTTCAGCAGTTAAGGGTTTCGTGAAAATTGAAAATTCTGAATATTTCAGCTTTTGAGATGTGGTCGTTGATAAGTAATCAACGCTACCGAGACCGATCTGAGAACGTGGGTTATCGTTTAATGGCCGAGGTGCAGACATCGGAATTTGATAATCAAGGCTAGCGGCTTTTATATAGCCACGTACATTCACAGCATTGGGTAGATTTTCAACGGTTAAGCAAAAAAATATCGGCACATCTAATTCAACCGGGTAGAATATCGCGCTAGATGAAGCGCCTCCGATACCAACAAATACATTGTTAGCAGTTGTGCCAGACACAAATATTGAAGCACCTGTACGATTAGTTCCTGACTCCGAGTCGGATTGATCACCCATAATCATCAAAATTCTACTGTCTCTTGCACCCACAAGCTTTGTTAAGCAGCACAACGTATAACCATGAGGTAAATCACGGTTGAATAAAGGGCTTCTCACACCGCGAGATGCATAACCCTGCACAAGCAAGCCATCTGGCTCATAAGTTAAATAATTGCTATCAATAGGAATTAGTTTCTTATATGGCTTGTTTTGAGCATTGAGTACAGTGAATCCACCAGCTGGAACTGTACTTGCACGAAAATCCCAGCGAGCAAATAAACTATTTGCTACTGAATCATATCGTTCAACATCGGCTGCATTAAGCTGACGCATTGTATTTGCTACAGTAACAGGAAGTACTTGAATTAACATTAGATAGCCTCCTTAACAGCCTTCAGTTCAAAATGTGGTCCGACATAGAACATCGGCTTAGTTTGCCCATCAATCACAACTGATTCATCTGTGCTATCACGCAAGTTTCCAGATGCGCCATTTAAGATCGTAAGTCCTGCACCTAGATAATCATATCCATAGCGCACATATACATCTGATGTAGGGGCGTTTAAAAGATTAATGACTACCGTATCGTCATACGTATTAATCGTATCGATTGCTAAAGTATTTACCCCATCCGTGACTCTAAAACCATAATCTGTGGTCATAGCCAAATTAACTGTGTCAAGAACAAGGGGCCGTGTTGGTACTTTGAACTTGACTGTAATTTTTTTACCTGAGTAGGTAGCCGACAATACTTTAAGTGAACGAGGGAAAATCTTATCCCAGATAAGCTCTTTGCGAGCACGACCAAAATATGCAGAAAGCCATTTATAACCCATTGATGTCAAATGAACTTGATCACTTGGGTTATGTGGAAAAAGATAAGTTGGTGTGACTAGATGAATTTTTTCATCAATATTTGTTGCATCATATAATGCTCTAGTGATGATATTCCGCGAACCCAGCGCTCGATAGCTCATCTGATAAGTCAATAAATGAACAGGCTGATCTTTACCAGAAATAAGTTGAACATCAGTCTCCATATCCTGCCGCAGCTGAAGAAATTGACTTAAATAACTTTCATAGGAAGTTGTACCAGCTGCATCTTGTTCACCTTGTAGCCAACCGATACAACTTACACCATATTCTGAGCCATTGAGTTCTCTAGCCTTATTTAAATGAAGTAAAAAGACATCGTTATACCATTGTGTGCCTTTTTTTAAATTTGCAATCGCTGTGCCACCTTTACCAGCAGTGCTTGCAAAAATAGGAAATTCTTCTGGATTAACAGAATTTTCCTGATAAGCAAGTAAAGCTGACATATTCGCAGCACCAGAGCAGACCGTTTCGCCACGGTTATTTCCACCATCTGGAGCAGTTTGACCAGCAAAATATTCTTCAATTAAAGGCTTTATTCCCGTCGCAACAAGGCCTTGCATACGTGTACCCGTGTCAAATGTCAGGTTATACAAAGGTTGAGTACTTGAAAGAATAGTTGTTGCTGTAGCACCGACTGATAATGATTGACCATAGAATAAGAAGTGATCAACTTTATAAGGTGTAATAATTAAATGTTCTGGCAGCTTTTCACCAATTGATTTAACTTTCTGTATTGAGGTATTTGATGAAAAGTTACCGATAACCTCCCCAGTACTTGCATCTACCTCAAGAATAGTTCCCAGATTCTTATCCATATAGAGTGGAAAACGAGTACCTCCAGAAGGTAGATATTCAGCAAAGTGCTTTCCAAGATACTGAAGAATTTGTTTGTAATAATGCCGTCCCTCAAGACTTGAGTTTGTTAGCGCAAGTCCTTGTAAATCTGCCATACTTTTTCTATCAGCAACAACAGACCAATCACGCCATACATGATTTACGCAATAACGTTCAATTGCTGTTCCAAGCCCAGTTCTATAGCACTGATAGGCATACATTAAGATACCGTTCTTAACAATATCAGATAGAGGTACATTTATGAGGGTGCCTGACAATTGATAGCTTGAGGGCAAATTCAACATCGTCTCGGCTTCTTGATGTGAACCAATATAGTGATTTCCAGCCTCAGTAATTAAATTGAAGTCTGTAGAATTTGGTAACTTTTTAGGTTTAACCGTCGCATAAGAACGGATAATATTAAGAATATATTCACCAATATCGAAACCCTTATTATACGTACTCCCATTCCACGTATAAGTACCGTTTTTTGTCGCATCAGGATCAGCATTCACACGTACCGAAACATTTGCCTTACTTGGAGTATAGGCAATCATTTCAGCATACGTATTGAAAGAAGCATCAGCCCCGTTTGCAATAGTGGTGATGGAGAATTCTACGTTATCAACACGCTCGTTAATTGCGTCATCACGTTGTTGACTTGCGGCATTTGCGGCTGTAACAGCAGCGGGCGTAGCAAAATCTGTTTCATTCTTCAATGCAGCAGAACCGAGTCCAGTCTTTACCATATCTGCAACTTGTTCTAAGGGCGCTTTTTTGGTTTGTTCACCCTGAACAACTGGCAACACATCATTTGGTGAGACACTTGAAGTCGGTTCAAGCTCACTAATTGGAGTGCCGGGTACTTCAATAACGATTGTTTGTTGAGCCATTAATTAGTACCTCAAGGTTCAATCAAAGCACCACCTTCAGTTAAAAGTGCGCTTCCACTTTCAGTCTGAAGAGCTGCCTGTGTTTGTACACCTTCTACTGCCAATGCCACAGCTTGAGCATTAACAAGACGATAAGTTTTAACCGCAGCTTTAATCATACGGCCAGCTTGTGAATTGGCTCCAAACTTAGCATCGGCTCCAGCTGTGTCATAAACATCAACTGGGGTGAATTGCCCGGACAAAACATCTAGCGTCACAAAAAGAACTTTTTGCTCATTGGCTGGAAGCCCTGTGCGGAGGGTATTGATATTGACGTCTGTATAAACGCCCGGTGTTTTAATACCAGCAGGAATACTCATTATTTATTTTCCTTCAGTTCAACCAGATCAGAAGCGTCTTTAACGTCATCACCCGGCTCAAAGAAATAATCGACATTGATTCGATGGATTTCACCGATAGATTCATCAGCTTCTTCACGGTCACGGTCAGAAGCAGTAATTGTGTATTGCGTAGTAAATGCTTGAGAAAGCACACTAATCGACTGACTAGCAGTTTTAGTATTAAAAATGGTTTTGGTTTTGCCTAATTCCAAAGGCTCAAGCCCTTTGACACCAACTGATGAAAGATCATTACCAATCAATAGCTGATGAACATGATGCAGCATTTCGTATGTACCAATATCACCTCCAGCACCCTGACGACGTGCTTCCTCATTACGAACAGAGCGTGCACCAACGAGTACTACAAAAGTCACTGGATATTGAGTCTTGTTATAACTGATCTTTTTAGGGGTGCCAGAACCTTCAAAAACCACCCATATCGCTGGGAATCCTTTAACAATAGCAGTCAAGCCATCATCAAATTCCCCGCCATACGTTTTGATTTGACGAACCCAAGTCCATTTTTTAGCAGTGACCTGATTAGCCATGACTTGTTTAAGACCTTGTTCGACAACGCTTAAATTAATCACCAGCCTTTACCTCCAAAATCATGACGTCCAACTTGGAACATCACATTGTTAGAGGAAGTTTTAACAGGCTCAGATTCACCAGCTGGCGTACCACCAACACCAACAATACCTTTAGAAATATCTTTCAATTTGTTGATGGCATCGACATAGCGTGTGCGGATCGGGTCATCGTCAGTCATTGCACCAGTGCATGCATGATAGCGTGCAATATGGCAAGCAAGGCTTTCAAGGAATGGAGGGACAGTTTGCAACGGCAGCTTATAGCGACCCATTAGATAACCATCAATTTCCGAGTTAGCTTCTTGCAGTGCTGCATTTAACTTGTCGTAATTAATAGCATCTAAATATTCAGATTCTTCATTATCAGTGAGTTGAATTAATTCTCTCTCACCAAACTTTTTGATCATCGCGTCTGCCGTTGCATACATGGCTTATGCCTCCGTACCAGTTGAGCCGTATACGGTTTGCCAGAAACCATAGCCCGCAGCACCACGTGATTCAGCACCAAAGTAGAAAACACCTTCCATAAATACAGATGGAGAGTCCATATTGGTTTGTGAAACAAACACTGGCTTTTTACGTACCTGATAGACAAAAGGTTTCACAGGTTTTGTGTTGTCTACCAAGAACCATGCATTATCATCGGTTAAACGTGCTGACACTTGTACTTTTGCCGTACCCTTGTAAGGGTTTGGCTTACCATCTTCCAATCGGTCAACAGTCATCAATGCATTAGCTACATCTTCCTGTGCTGGAGGCACAAGCAATATGTTTGGCTTAACATTCAAAGGACGACCTGATTCGTCTTTGAATTTCATCATAGTAGTGCGTGCCACACCGTATGAAGCTTGAGCTGCTGCTAATGAAGCAATCGAAAGTTTTTTGGTTCCTTTATTGCTAAAGGTCAATTTGCCAACTTTATGACTTCCTGAAATCATCGGTTGACCGTCATAACATTTAGCCGTAAATGCTTTATTTACTGCTTCAAAAACCAATTCATCTGGATGCTGTTTTGCAGACCAAGCAGCTGATTCAGCTTGTGGCTTGTAGATACCAATCTGGTCATCTTCGATGTCATTGCGACGCACTTCAATTGTTGCTGCATAATCTTTGTTGCGAATGACATAGTCATATTCAGCAAGTTTGGTAATGTGTTTTTTACCGATCCATTCCTTCATCTGAGGGAAATTAGCTAACCAGCGATAATCTACATACGCACCATTGCTTGGAACAACCATTGCAATAGCTGGATATTCAACCTCAACTTCATTAAAAGTCTGGTTAAATACCTTACTAAGATTTAAGAAAATCGCATTTAAATTCGCGCCATTAACATTCATTCGATCCACACTCCATTTTCATCAACACCAACCACACGACCAGCTACAGATAAGGTTCCACCAGCATCTGTTTCGGCAACTGTTTCTTTATTTTCGATATAGCAAGGCTTGCCAAACGATGCCTGAGTTACTGGGTCTGTAGCACTGTTGGCAAATAGGAATGCGTCATGAGTACGTACTAAAACGTATACATCACCATCTCCACCTTCTGTGTTATCAACACTGTCTTCATAGCGACCCAAATAAGTTAGGCCTGTTGCAGCTGTTGCAGTTACCGCATGACCTGTTGCATCTACAACCGCAATAAACCCAGCCACTACTGTTGCACCAGCTTTAACTGGCACGTGAATCAAACCAACTTCACGTCGCTCAGTTTGTCGTTCTTCTTGAGTTAAAATACTGCTCATATTTATTTAGCCTCGTTCCAGTCAATACCCATCAAGTTACCGACAGCCAAGGTCTCAGCAGAAACTGACTGTTGGTTAGGCTGGTTATGTTGGTGAGTTGTGGTCTGTTTTTGGGTTAATGCTGCAATTTTTGGCAAAGCTTCAATTTGGGCTTTAGCAACATCAGGATTAGTCTTTGCCAATTCTTTGTAATAGTTAATAGTTACTTCACCTGTTAAACGCCCATCACTACAAGCTGCAAGGATGAGGTCATCAATCTCTTTTGTATTTTGAGCGGCTTCGGCAGTAACAGCTTTTGCAACGGCTTCTTGGTATACAGCGATTGGTACAAACTTGGTCGGATCAACAACAGCCTGACTGTTTGCTGCCGCCTTGACTTCAATGGCTTTATCGATAGCAGCCAATAAGGTCTGATCATTAGCAGTTGAAGTACCAAAAGCACCATCAAGTTTAGTGAAAACACTATTGGCAGCTGCCAACACTTCTTGTTCTGAAGCGGTTTCAGCCAGCCCCAGTTTTTTAAGCATGAGCTTTAGAAACTCATTCATTGTTGAATCCTCATCATTGTTATGGGCAAAAAATTGCTGAGCTGCCGCGGCAAGCTTGGCTTCGGGCAACTGGTCTAATGCAGGGTTGTTTGTTAAAGCGACATTGATTAAGGCTAGGATTTCGCCTTGTTTGTTGTAGAAAAATACAGGCGATAAATATTTGTATTCACCCGACTCAATAAAGGCTTTTGCTTTATCAAGCCATTCAAATTTAGTGCTACATATTCCAACTCCATCGATATACCTGAAGTTTGCAGATTTCAACCAGCCAGCAGCTGGTGCAGGTTCACCCGTACTCTGGCTTTTTAATGTGGCGTGTTCGTAGTCGATGACCATATCAACCTTGTGTTGATTCAATGCAGCAACGATTTCACGACCTCGTTCTGGTGTAAGAACCCAATGAGGTGCATCAGTAGGACGTCCATCACGGCCTTCGAAAACACCTTCAGGAACCAATACCAAATATTCCGTTTGATCGGACGATACTGCTAAATCAAATGAGCATTGAGCTACAAGAACTGAATCGGTCATAACATCAACTTTTTAAAAGATGTTATGAGATTAGAATGAGGGGAGAAAAAAGATCAGGCGGAAACACTTCCGCCCAGTTTTAGAAATTAAATATCTGATGCCAGTAATGGTCTACATCATCAAATATGGCAAGCTCTGCCTCATGTTGTAAATTGCCTTGCTCATCCATTGGTAAAAATGGTCTTGCAGGAATATCTCCCCAAGGAAGTGGCCCATTTCTAGAAGACTTGCCATATTGACCTTGCTTCGCACCAAAATGTTGTGTTGGAGCTTTAGGATCATTAGTCCCAATCTCGACTTCATTATCTGACACACGTGTTGTAATGCTGCGTCGCAATTGACCTGATTGAAAAAGTATTTTCCCTGACTTGCGACGGGCCAAAGTCACTGGACTTAAACCAGCCCATGCAGGCCGACCTTCGGAGTCAAAGTTGTCTTCGGTAACAGTCAAAAAGCTATTGGCAATTGAATGTCCTAAAGGTGATGTATCAAGCATTGCTTCAGCAACGCGAGTGAGCCGAGTCCTTAGCTCTCTATTGCCCAGTTCTATAGTCATTGAATCAACTCCAAACTATCAGATTGCCAGTCTTTTTTACGCACAATCTGAGACACACCAAAAGTGCGTGTTGTTTCGCTCATTGAGAACTGAACAACATCTTTTTCAAGCACATAAAACAATAGCTCGTTTTTGGGGTCCCAAAATATTTGCTTGGCTTCAGTAAGTAATTGAGGCAAGGCCATCAATCGGCTAACCGCTATACCTGAATATTCTTTATTAACAACAATTGCATCACTTAAAAATAAAATTGGTGATTCAAGCGGCACACCTCTGCTGAAGAGTGATTTCACGGCAACATCCTGAAGGGAGCCAATAGTACTGGTCTCATTTCTAGGCTCGGCCAGACGCAAGGCATTCTGAATAAACTTTTCGTGGATTTTTGCCCGTGTTGGTGTATTCAATAATTCCTGAGTTTGTTTTAAACCTTTGTACGAACCCATTAAATCGGTTGCCCGTTGTGCCATTACATTATCAAGCAAGTAACTGGTAGCTGGTGATCCATTGAAGCCAGCTGCTGGAGCAAACGTCAGCGTGCCGTCTTTAGTTGGAATATTAAATTGAGTCCGCTTGGCAACAACATTCATGCCAGTATTACGATCTGTACCAATTTTTTCATTAATTGTTCGGGCATGACCTTTGCCAGTTAATATTTCTTTACCTTCAACCTCACGTCTGGATCGGGCAATAATACGGCATTTACAACCCCATTCTGACGGTGGATAGGCTACCGACCAAAATGGATCGTCATAGCTAAAAATCTTTCCATTCAAGGCCACATGTTGTTTGCGCGGGTTACTAATTGAGATATGACGCCATTCCCAATATGGACGAGTTTCAGCACCTGCAAGCATGGCTTTATAGCGGCCAGCTGCAAAAGCAGACTGCATGTTTGTATCGTAAATTGTTCGCAATCGACGTGGGCTACCAAGCTGTACTTCCTGTTCACGGCCTTCGGGATTAACAACAATTTTCTTTCCCCACCAACCTTTGTCTTGTAGCGTTGGAGTAATACTAGCTTTCCATTGCTCAAGTGACTGGCCTTGCTGCATTGCTGTAATTAACGACTGGCGAATATCTTGGAGCAGATCCATACGTGCAACTTTTGCCACGGTAAATGCTTTACTGTGAGCATTATCCAGTGTTTCGTGCCAGTCCCAGCCAATCTTGAAGCCTTTCTTTTCTAAATAAGAAATTGCATCTTCAGGGGGCAATGTAAACAGAGCGTTCAGCTCTGGCCGTTGTGCTGTAGGCATTAGCTTTGCTCCGCTTGAACACTCAGACGGCCCAATACTTCACTTGCAAATATCAAGCGTGTGAGTTTTTCCTGTAATGCTGGTTCGTCTTCAGCTGGATATGCATCCTGTAAAAGCGCAAGTATCTCTTCTTCATTGCCTGACTGAATTTTTGCCAAGAGCTGCTTGGTCCACGACTCAACCGTATCTTGTGCAATATTGGTCTGATCCTTCAGCAACAGTTGCAAGGCTTGCTCTTCAATAGGGAGCTGCGCTGAATTTGCAGCAATAATGCCACCCAACAATTGAGGTTGATATGTGTTCATCGCTAGATTAGGTGCTGGCTCTTTTTGAATACCCAATATTGGCTCTTTATCATCGGCAGGCTGTGGAATGCCTAGCTTCTCATGCGCCCATGACAATGGGATTCGCATTCCCACACCAACAAGCTTTTCAAGTGACTCGCCAAAGACCTGCATGTCTTCAGTATCGGAAGTATCAAAGAAAAAACTCGGATAACGATCAGGTTGAATATTTGGATAGTTCAACCGCATTAAAGCGCTGACAAGGTAATCAGTTAATGACCGTGCCAATTGTTTAGCATCAGACTTAATAATTTTTTCAAACTGAAGCTCATGTGTATTTGATTGGGCATTGGTACTGGTTTTACCATCGGCCTGACTTAATAAAGTTCCACCTACAATAATTTTTGAAGCTGTTTTCTCACACCAATCAATAAGTGACATGTGGTTCTTGGTGTCACCGTCAGCAGCTGATTCAAAATCTAGGCTCATACCATTTGGGATAATCCCTCCAGCATTACGCCCAATCGACATAACTGCGCGCAGCAAAGTCATTTTTTCCTGATCAGTTGCACCTGAAGGATATTTACCAAGTCGGATTGGCAGACCGTAAACTTCAAGGAACTGCATCACATCACGAATGCCATAATTCTTAAAAATAAACGGCCAGCACAAAATTCGGTGTAAACCAGATCGGGCAATATATCCTGATTTAGCTTTATGGCGATGAATGAACCACCCAAAGTCCCAGAACTCTGCACCCTCTGGAGAACCATCATTCAGACGTAACTCATTTGGTTTATCAAAAGGCGTCATGAAATTACGTGCCAACTGGTGCTCAAAGCTTTTCGGTAGCCACAAATTGCCGACTTGATGCCATTCAATTTCTTGACAGCTGTACCCATGCCCAACAGCATCCATCGCATCAAACAAAAACATCTCAAAGTCTTGAATGTCCTCAATCCATTCACGAACTTCTTCAGCAATTTTCTTTTCTTGCTCAGATGCATTTTTTGGTGGCTTAACACCCCAGTCAAGACCGTTAATGCCTTTCTTGCGTTTATCCATTTCGGAAAATATATGGCCGTCACGTTCTTCCATATCTGCAAACAGGTCAGCTTGAGCTTGTAAGTTGCCTTGTTCAGCATCGGTAAGTAAGCGATATAACTGCTGTGGCGTCAATCCAACGACAGGATGTTCTTGAGCCTGATTGGTGAGCCATGCAATTTCAGCAGTCTGATTAGTTTCAAGTGCAGTACGATCTTGTTTTTTAGAAGTGCGGTCTTTTTTAGCCATGATAGATGCAAATACAATTTGAGGATTCTGCACCATTGTGGAATTTTAGCGGGCTTAAAATCAGGCGGAAATGCTTCCGCCCAATTTCATGCGCTGATTTGCGATTTAAGCGACTTATTTAGTTTTACGGATCATTGCAGCAAAATACAAAATAAATGCCGTAAAGAGCGTTTATAAAGATTTATAAATCTATAAACGTCATGCTTCAGTAATTAGTAATGATGAGTTCCTGTTTTTCATCACGACCTGAGCCAGAATTACCCACTGAATATTTAATTTTGGTGGTCGCAATATTCAACCCATCAAATGTGGCACGCATGTCTTCATGATCATTTATCGAGAGCATGACTTTACTTTTACAGGTCTTCATTAGCTCAGCCATTTTTTCATATTGATCCAAACCAAAACCTACACCGTAGCCAGCTAATTTCCAGTACGGTGGATCGGCATACATAAAACTATGTGGACGGTCATACTTCAATAGACATGCATCCCAAGTTAAATGCTCAACAGTTACTCCAGACAGACGCAAATGCGCTTCA
Source organism: Acinetobacter sp. FDAARGOS_494 (assembly GCF_003812225.1). Lineage (NCBI taxonomy): Bacteria > Pseudomonadati > Pseudomonadota > Gammaproteobacteria > Moraxellales > Moraxellaceae > Acinetobacter > Acinetobacter sp. FDAARGOS_494. The sequence continues at coordinate 524,063 of NZ_CP033866.1, read as the reverse complement.
CTCAATTGTTCTTCTATTCGGAGCAAGTTTACTGGTCGAGCTGTGGTTGCTGTTCCAAAAGTTTGACCAGATACCTTGGCTCCAAATGCCGTGTGCTGCAAATAGTAGAAACGAGCTGCACGCTGAATGTCAGTCATCATTTCCACACTTGCAAATTTAAGCCAATCAAACATCTGTCGACTGACCAGCGCCCATTTAAATTGACGAACGAACTCTTCAAGGTGATGCTGAACGACTCGATATAAGTTCACTAACTCACCATTTAAATCGTTAATCACTTCAACTTTTGATTGTTCTTCACGCATAAAAAATAAAGCTGCGCCACCAGCAAATAACTCTACATAACATTGGTGTTCTGGCATTTTTTCAATCAGTTGCGACACCAGACGACGCTTACCACCCATCCAAGGAACAATTGGCTTGGTTTTCATTATTTCACCTACTGCAAAACTTTTTCATTTTTGATAGCCTGCAATAACTGTGTGCACAGTAACGAGGCTAAGCCTGCGGTAGCACTTTTACCAAAGGGGGCGATTCTTGTTCCAGCAAGAGTCGTCACCTCGTTTTAAATTATTAAAAAATTAAAACTTGATAATCAGGGGGAAGTACTTCCGTGCAAAATTCAACACCAACACCAACACCAACACCAACACCAACACCAACACCAACACCGACACCGACACCACAAAATCAAACACCGCCCAAAACACCTATTTATAAAACGTGGGTCTTTTGGGTAGTTGTTTTATATTTGTCTTTCATTATTTTATACACCTTAATATTTTGCTTAAGTGAAGGTGAAAACGTTTTACTCCCTTCAAATGAATTAGGTGACTTTTTAGCAGGTGCTTTTGCACCACTTGCTTTTTTATTTCTAATCTTGGGATATAAGCAAAACAATGAATCTATTAGGATTCAAAGTGAAGAGTTAAGAGCAAGTACTGAAGCATTGCAATTGCAAGTTGCTGAAATGAAAGAGTCAGTTGACCAACAGAAAATAATGGCGCAACTACAGCAAGCTGAATTAGAAGATAGACACAATACTCTTGCGCCAGTGATTAGTTTTCATGCTGTTGTAGGTGTCGATTATGGCAGGATTTATTTTAGTTTTTCTCTTACAAATCACAGTGAAAATGCAGCAAAACATATTACTCTAGAACATTTACCTAATAAAAAGCAGGATTTTGAATTTTTCCCTAAAGAGCATCGTCAAGTATTTAGTTCACCATTTACTCCTGCTGAAGATGCACTTTACCGAGAAAACAAAGATGTTGAACGAGAAATTACTATTGGGTTTGAAAATATTCTAGGTCGCAAGTATGAGCATAAATATAAGGTAGCCACAATTTATGACAATGGAAACAGGCATATGCAGATTGAAAGAATTATCTAAAACCATCCAACCGAGCTAGACCAGTCATCATAATCATCACTTAGCTCCATTTCCTCTTTTGAAGGCAGTGGAGTAAATTCAATAGCAGTTGCCAGATGCAAACTTGCAAACCAACCAAGAATCATCGCTACAGCACCATCACCATGTCGATACAGCTCAGGGTCTTTAATATCCTTGGCACGCGCTTTTGAAACCATGTAAATCCCGTCCACTTCTTCAATTGCTGAGCAGTCATTTTTTAAGTCAGCATCGATTGGTAAATCAATCATATCTTCTTCAAAAGCAGTGACCAGCTTAGGTGTCCATAAGCCATACCAAGCACGGCTCAGTTTGATTTGATGCACCATATGAGCACCATATTTTTCTGCCGTATTTTCTGCAATGGTTTCACCGTTACCAGTCGCATCCATTGCAATACCACCAAAGCGTGGCAATCGATCCAGCATATACCAGAGAATTTTTTGCTGAAGTCGTGAAGGCACTTTGTGCATTTCAATCACAAAAGGCGCAATCCGACGTAAGTCCTGAGCAATATAGAAAGGCAAAATAAAACTAAAGTCACGATGACGAGCGTAGTCTTGCCCAGCGCAATGCTGCTTAGTCTTATCAAGCTTTTGTAATTCTGGCTCTAAATAGCGTTGAATCCAGTCATCGATATATGCATCACGCTCATCTGGTGTTAGCTCAGTAAAATCATCACCCAATTGCAGGCGCAATACTGTCCTGACTTCTGTCATCGCACGCTCCACCCACAAGGTTGGTAAACATACAGATGAACCATCACGAGGTATTGCGTCTAATTCTTCACGCATGGCTGCCTTACGGCTACCATAAGCTTTACGAATTTTCGTGTACCATTTTTTCTTACCTTCAAGTGTGGCTTCTTTGCCTTGCATAAAGCACACACGCTCATATAAGCCATTAGCCACAGCATCATCAAAAGTCACTACATGCACAGCTGCATCTTCACCAAACACACCATTTTCAATATCTTTGACAAATTGATTGAATGGATTGTTCTTACCATTATGCGAGCTAATAACCGAGATACGGCCACCCCAAATCAAAAGCGCAGTTGCAGCTTCCATCACGCCTTGAACGTTCGGGTGGAAAGCAGCTTCATCAATGACGACTTTACCTTGCAAACCACGAATATTTTCGGGACGGCTAGACAAAGCAACAATCTGAAAGCCGCTGGCATAACGGATGCGGTATGCCGTTATCTGGCGCGTTTCACCTTTTTCATTTTGATCTTCAAACAGAAATTCTTCTATCTGAACAATCTGTCCCTGAGCTTCAGCAATTACACGTGAAAACTTTGCACAGTAGCCAATAAACTCAAGGCCTTTTTCTTTGGTATCCCCAATATAGTAAACACTCATACCGCCAGCTTCTTTACTGGCGGCAGCTGTAAATACTGCATCAAAACTTTCGGCAAAAGTAATACCAGTTCGACGTCCTTTAGGACAAGCCTTAATGTCTGTTTTAATCTTCAACCATTCAACTTGGTGTTTCATCAAAACACCTTCTTCAAAAGGGTTCAGATTATTAGGCAGATTTCGGGCACGTTCAGGAAGCTCATCCCAGTCAATAACCCGTACTGTATCTTGCCGAGGTTTTGGTGCAGTCATTATTTAATACCCAATACTTTTTCACGCCAAAATTGAATTTGCTCTTCACCCATACCTTGAGATGCAGCAGCTTTTTTGAGGTTTTCATCTTGTTCTTTAAGCAACTCTTCACGTGCTTGACGACGTACTTCATCACGGTTATCCATTGCTTTTTCTTTTGTCATCATTGCTGCACGGGCAGCACGTGCCAATGCCCCAACAGCGTCAATATCCATTTTGGGCTTTTCAGGGTCATCACCTGTATTGGTCAGTTCATCTAGAGCCTTCTTGGTCACAATGGCTTGTACAGCTTGAGCCAACAAAATACCGCCTTTATCGTCGGGATCTTCACCAAACTCTTTAACCAAAACTTCTGAGGCAGCAGCAATTTCGCGCATAGCTTTGGCTTCTTCAGCCCAGTTTTTCTTTTCACGGCCTAATGCCGAACGGCTGGGTATAGAGTCAGCTGGAAATTCAGCGCGAATTTCGTCCAGCATTTCATTCAATGTCAGTCGGTCTTCACGCAGTAATTTTTCTACAAATGTGCGTTGCTCATCCGACAACTTATGCATAAAAGACTTTGACATATTTGCTCCTATGCAGAAGGTCGTTTAACACCATGTGTTGAAATGCGACCAGTAGCGACATCCATTCCACGCTCGGTCAACTTTACAACCAACACAGAACCAAGATCATCTTCAAGTACTACTAAGCCCTGATCGGCAAGCCAGTGTAATTCTGTCTTAACTTGATCCCGACTAAAGCTATGTCCGTAACGATCTAGACCAGCAACAAGTACTGACGAGTTAGAACGGTACTGTGGTAATTCATGTAAAAGGCGCAATACCACCAAACGCATGTCTTCTTTTAAATGATTGGCGAAGCTCATATTTAATCCTTGTTATGCAATAAGTAATCATTCACACGATCTACCGCCTTTGCTAAGGGGGAGATAAGTTCTTTCAACCCCGCAACAGACTCTTTTAAGGCTTTCATATCACCAGACATTTGATAGATCACTTGGTGATCAGGCATGTTACGAATACGTTCTTCTACTTGAGTCAAACGCTCTTTAGTTTCTTGCAACTCTTTGTCTTTGGCGGCTTGGCGATTTGAAACAAAGATATAAACACCAAGCCCAAAGTTACAAAGAAATGAAACCAGAGCTAACACAGTTGCGGGGTTAATTTGCATTAATTGTCCTCGTCAACTGGTGGCAAAGGCTTAGCTCGGTTTTGATCAATAAAGCGACCAATAAAAGCCAACACTGCCAAGGCAGTTGTTACGCGTTGCTGGGTTGCTATGGGCAGTAATTGAATTACCTCAGGTGGTACACCGTAAAATTGAACATATGCAATTAATGCAATGAACCAGTTCGACAACCACAACCAACCACTTCGCCAATTCTCTACAATCCAGCGCTTTTTGAGCTTTACTGCAACACCTTGAATATATTGTGAATCAACAGGTTTATTTTGATTTACCAACCCATTTTGACTTTTAGCTAGCTGACATCGGAAATTTCGCTTCCATTGGCTCATAACATATCCTCCGCAGCATATTTCAAGTTCACCGCTACACGTGCCATCCAGCCTTTGCCGAAGGCATTGAAAGTTGAAATCTTTGTATAGAATTCAATACGTTTTGAGTTGAATAAACTGATTAAGGCAAACTGTGGTTGCTTACGAACTGCCGCTAAAGTTAAAGAACCAACAATGCCATCATCTTTCACACCGACTGCACGCTGTAAAAGTTTTCGAGCATTAAGCTGGCCATGATTAACAGCTGCATCAAAAAGTTGGAAACCAACAGAGAATGGGAAGCTGTCACAGCTCATTGCATCCCAGTATTGGTTTTTATAAATCTTCTCAACAATATCCATTGGGATATCTTTCATTGAACCTTTATAACCGTACTGACGGGCAACGCTTTTTGTAATGCCGTAATTGGTTTCACCACCGGGATCAGAGGGATGATTTACATACCCGCCTTCATGTTGAAGCACTCGTTTCAGTGCAGTTTGAAAAGTTTTGTTCACAAAAAAACCTCATCAAATGATGAGGCTATGTTGCAATCTGAACTATTTTTTTATCAGACGGAAATGCTTCCGCTCAGTTTTGGGTTCTAGTTACTTACCATACAAGTTACTGGATAACCTTGATTGTAGTGACTTGCATCTAAGTGAAAAGTATAACCATACTGACGGTTAGAGATTGAAGCATTTGGACTTTGATTTAACCGATTTTCTAGATCATAAAGTACAGCAGGTACACGGTTATCAATATTTCCAAAAATCTTTTGACAGTCTTTTGCGGCAACAGCTTTTGACTCTTCAAATGAGCCTTTATTAAAAACTTCTACAATAAGACCTTTCCAATTTTCAGTCTTTGGTTCTTTGATAATTTTAATACTGTACCAATTATTATTTGGCACAAATTTAGTATCTGCTTTGACATCATTTGGTAAGAATTTTACTTCACTACCATCATTTGAATGACTGATTTGATAAGCAGGATAAATACTTTTAACTACACCAGCAAATTGAGAAACGCTCAATTTCGCAGCAGGATCAGACTCACTATAACTTTGTTTCACATAAGGAGGTTCTGACTGCGGTTGTTTTTGAGTAGAGCAGCCTGCCAATAATAAGAACCCAGCAATAGTAATTAAATTTTTCATATTAATAGAAAGTCCCCCGACTAGGTGGTATCCATCTGCCAATAATTTCAACATCAGTCGATTCATTTAAATCAAGTTTCATGGGTAAATATTTTTCATTATCTGACAACAATAACAATTCATTGAATTGACGCTGAACACGTTTAACCCAGAAATTTTCGTGATTTCTTACAACATAAATAAAACCATCAGTTAATTCTTTATCAATCGTATTGATTAATAAAGGCTCTTTGTCATGAATAGTTGGCTCCATTGAATCGCCTTTGGCATAAACGATAACTAAGTCCTTAGCATAAAGCCCATGTCTTGCAAGCCAGTCTTTTCTAAATGCCAAACGGCTAGTAGGTTCCGTTTCACCCAAACAAACTGCACCATCACCAGCAGACACCGAAACATCATAAACATTGACTAAGTCAAACTCATATGCAAAGTCACTATTTTGTAACTGTGGTGATTTATTACCCGTTACTATGTAGCCAATATCTGCTCCAACTTCAGCAATTGCAGCCAAATATCCAGCTTTTGGTTGTGTCAAATCTTTCTCGTAGTCGATCTGACTTTTCTTGGTAGTGCCTGCTAATTCAGCAAAAACTGGTTGCGTATAACCCAGTCGCTCACGCTCTTCTTTAAGTCTTGCTCCGATAGTCACAAAAAACACTCCAATAATATTGACAAGTAACTAAATAGTTACTAATGTGGTGCCATAAGTTCTACTTAATGCAACTTTAGACACACAGAGGAAACTAAACATGCACCTAAAAACTCCCGAAGAAGTTAAACAGGAATTTATTGAACAAGGTATTCCTGTTTCATCATGGGCTGAAAGTAAAGGTTTCACCCCACAAGAAGTTTACAAAGTACTCAACGGTCAATCTAAAGGAAACTTTGGACGTGCCCATAAGATTGCTGTTGCCCTCGGCCTAAAACCAGAACCAAAACAGAAAGTCACTGTTTAGTTACTTTGCACATATTCGCACATTTTTGCACACGGGGAAAGAGATGAGACAAAAACAATCAGGAAGTATTGCATTTCGTTACCTAATCATCTTCGTAACGACATTCGGTTATGTCCAATGGTTCTTCGCTGAACAAGACAACGAAGAGCTTAAGCAGCAACTAATGTCAATCAAGTTCACTCAAGGAGATGGGCATGAGTTCAACAAATAAATCAGCAGTGAAAGTTCTACGTGTTTTATTCGCGCTGCGAGGTCATTACGTTTTCGGCCTTAGCAATAAACAGCTTTCTGAAAGCTTGAAAGAAACACCTGTATTTATTACTCGCGCACTCCAAACCCTTGAAGCGGATGGTTGGGTAGAAAAACGTGACAACGGCAACTATGCCCCAAGTGTGAAGACGGTCAAATTTGCAACAGCGTGTAAAGAAGAATGTGACCGTGTTCAAGCACGAATTAATGAATACAACCAACGTCTTAACACACAGTTTTAATAAGGGTTCGCTATGAGCAATGAAGTAATCACTGAAGTTGAAATTCAAAATCATACTAAGGCTGTTGCAGGTTTAGCAACGCAACTTGGTTATGAAGGAGCTTTAACTGTAGGTGCACTGGAAGATGAAATTCGCTTTTTCCAACAACGTACTGTTGAAGCAGTAATGGAGCTTGGCAAGCGCTTATTAATCTTAAAAGAAATTACACCGCATGGTGAGTTTAATAAGCGCGTTGAGATGCTGAATTTCACTCCACGCATGGCACAAAAATTTATGTCAGCGGTGCTGAAATTCTCAAAAACGAATTCGAGTTCGCTTTTGCAGAAAGCTGGAAATCAAACAAAGTTGCTTGAGCTTGTGACGCTAGATGATGATGAAATACAAGTCATCGAACAAGGTGGAAGCATTGGTGAGGTTTCATTAGACAGCATTGAAACTATGTCAGTACGCGAATTAAAAGATGAACTTCGCAAAATTAAAGCTAACAAGGAAGCTGGCGACTTACTTCTCCAAAAGAAAGACCAAAAGATTAATGAACTAGATGCAAAGCTCACAAAACTCCAGAGTCCAGTTCAAATCAAAAAACGTGCTGAATCTGAAGAGCAACTAATTGCAGCTAAAGCTTTAGAAGAAGCCAACACCGCATGTTTAACAATGCACAACGACACAGTGCGTTTTAAAAATACAGTCAACTCAGTTTTAGACACAATCAACGAGCATGGCCTTTACAACATCCAAGAGCAACTTGAAGCCCTCGTTGTCAGCGCATTTCAACAGATTGCCCAAACTAGTGTTGAGCTAGGAATTCAAATTGATTTTGAAACGATGGTAAACCCATCATGGTTACCTGCGGATCAAGAAGCTACTCCATTTGATGCTACAAACGTGGAGCAGTAATCATGACAAATCCAAACTTAGCAAAACAAGATTATTTGCGTGAGATTGCAGCCAAACTTACTGCTGCTGAGTTTGGTGGGAAAGCTGCGATTGTAAAAACTGCATGTGACTTTTTAAGTCTTAGCAAACCGCAACTTTACCGTGAACTTGAAAAAGTAGGTTTTAAATCTGAACGCAAACAGCGCTCTGATAAAGGTAAAACAGTTGTGCCGACTGAAGTTGCTGAAATGGTTGGCGGTATGGTGCACGTAGCAACACGTGCCCATGGTAAAAAGACATTGCCGATGACTACAGCGCTGGAAATGCTTATCGCCGACGGTAAAGCACCAAGAGTATCAGCAGCAACAGTTGCGCGTGTCATGAAACAAAACATGTGCCACCCAAAACAACTGGCTACACCGTCAGCACATACACAGCAAAAATCGTTACATCCAAACCACGTTTGGCAAGTTGATGCCTCTGTCTGTGTTTTGTTTTACCTGCCTAAAGGCGGTATGCAAGTGATGGATGAGAAGAAGTTCTACAAGAACAAACCTGCCAATGTGAAGAAAATCGAAAATGACCGTGTGATTCGCTATGTCATGACTGACCACTATTCAGGCTCAATTTATGTTGAGTATGTCTATGGCAGTGAAAGCTCTGAAAACTTAATTGAGATTTTCTTAAATGCAATTCAAAAGCGTTCTGCTCAAGAGCCAATGCACGGTGTTCCAAACATCCTTTACACAGACAAAGGTTGTGCAAACACCAGTGGCTTATTCAGAAATTTACTTGAGCGCCTAGATGTAACTTTTATACCCCATGCAACTGGTAATTCACAAGCAAAAGGCCAAGTTGAAAACGCTCAAAATATTGTTGAAACACAGTTTGAAGGCCGCCTGCGTTTCATGCAGATCAACAATATCCAAGAGTTAAATGCCCAAGCTACTGCATGGCGCATGTATTGGAATGAAACAAAAATTCATAGCCGTACTAAGCGCAGCCGTAATGCTGTTTGGCAAACCATTAAGCCTGAACAATTACGCATTGCTCCACCAATGGAATTGTGCCGTGAACTTATCAGCACAGTACCTGTTGAAAAAACAGTTAAAGCCAATCTTACGGTTAGTCATGCCATTCAAGGCTATGGCTCACAAGACTATGACGTTCGTCATGTTGATGGGGTTTACCCGAAAGCTAAGTTGCAGATTGTAGTGAATCCATACCGTGCGCCATGCATCGATGTATTGACTAAAGATCAACACGGCAATGAGGTCATTTTCACATGCGAACCGATGCAAGTTGATTGGGTTGGCTTTGGAAATGATGCAGCAATCATCGGTGAAGAAATTAAGGCAATGCCTCAAAGCAAAATTGATGAAAACCGCAAACGCATACTTAAAAAAGCTTATGACGCTGAAACTCTTGAGCAAGTTGATAAAGCAATTGCCAAGAAGAAACCAGCCTATGACGGTCAGCTCAATGCTATGGCAGACGTTGCAGCGGTTGAAGTTCCGACTTACATCAAACGTGCTGGTGAGCAAGTCACTACAACTAAACAACGTCGTGAATCTGCACCTATTTCAACAGTAGAAGCAGCAAAAGAAATCCGAGGCTTAATCGGTGACCTGTGGACCACGGATCACTACAAGGCCCTCAAAAAATCTTATCCAGATGGTTTAGTCCCTGCCGATGCAGTACGTGAAATTGCTGAAGCAATAAAGGCTGAACAAGAACTTCCACAACAACGGCCACAACTTCGTGTTGTTGGTTAAGGAGCAACCATGAAACAAAAAGACTGCTCGACAAAACTTAAGGACCTCATTTTAGACAACGGAATTATACAAGCTGATTTAGCTCGATACGTACAGCTAAGCCCGTCATCGATCAACATCATCATCAACTGCCTTAGATGGCCGAAGAAGAATACTGATTTTGTGAAAGCCCGTTTTAGAGAGTTCTTGGTCAACGCAAAGATTAGCGAGTCAGAAATCGATGATGCATTTAACGAAATGTTTGATGCACCACCACAAAAAACACTTCTTGAAAGACTTGGCTCAGAGGCAGCTAGTGAAAGAGAACTAGACCATGTGTATCGCGCATTAGTAGCACGACACGGAAACAAACAAATTAATGAACTTTTAAATGAGGACGAACAAGCCATGTTGCTCGCAAAACAGTCGTTGACTCAACAAGCTAAAAAACATTTTGGCTTGTTTGACAACCCTTTCACAAATGAAGTTCGTGCAGTTGAAGAACTGTTCTTGAATAGCGACATCAACTATGTGCGTCAAGCCTTATATCAGACAGCTAAACATGGCGGATTCATTGCAATTTCAGGTGAGTCAGGTTCAGGTAAATCGACTTTACGACGCGACCTTTTAGATCGTATTCGTCGTGAAAAATTACCAATTTTGATTATCGAACCATATGTCATTGCGACTGAAGATAATGACATTCAAGGTAAGACACTTAAATCAAGCCATATTGCTGAAGCAATTATTAATACGGTTAGTGCTGGTCAAGAGAAACCACGCATGTCTGCCGAGGCTCGTTTCCGCCAAGTACATATGATTTTAAAAAATTCAAGTGAAGCTGGTTATAGCCATTTATTAGTGATTGAAGAAGCTCACAGCTTGCCAATCGCTACTCTTAAACAGTTAAAGCGTTTCTTTGAGTTAGAAGACGGCTACAAAAAACTAATTGGGATCGTCTTAATCGGTCAGCCAGAACTTGCAAACAAATTAAGTGAGCGCAACCCAGCGGTACGTGAAGTTGTACAGCGTTGTGAGAGTGTGACACTGGAACCTTTAACAAATACTTCATTAGTTGAGTACTTACAACACCGAGTTAAAAGCGTCGATAAAAAACTGGAGTCGATCATCACTGAAGAAGGCATTCAAGCAGTTGTTGACCGTCTAACTCAAATCAACAGCGCTGGCAAAACCACACGCTCACTTTTATATCCACTTGCCATTGGCAACTTAATTACCAGTTCTATGAACCTCGCAGCAGAAATCGGCGAGGACGTTATCACACGCGACATCGTGATGGGGGTTTAAGCCATGAAATTTAATTTAAGAAATTTACTGATTGTGAACTTTGCAGTTTGGTTTTTTGCAGTCGCTGTAGTGATGGCTGTGCTAGGAGGTTGCAATGGATAAGACATACCTCGCTGTCTGGATTTGCATCACGATCATGATCGTTGCTTGTTCTGGTTTTGATGCATTAAGCAAATTTGGAGGTTGCAATGGCTGATTTTGCAGACGTAGCAAGCACTTTGTCTGAACAAGATTTAGACCATGCACTTGCCAACATTAAACACTTTGACCAAGTCAGTAACTATGAATGTGAAGACTGTGGTGCCGAAATTCCAGAGCGTCGTCGTGCTCTGGGCAATGTAAAGCTTTGTATTGACTGTCAAACAGCAGTTGAAAGCAAATCTAAGCATTTCCGAGGTGGTATATGAACATCAAACAGAAACGCCAGCACTTCAACAAAGACTTGAATAAGTTAGTTGATAACAAACATGCAGTTATTCCCAACGAACTTACTTGGGAGCAGCTTCAGATACTTTCTGATGATCCAGAATTCTTTGAACTGTACCAAGAAGCCTTACAAGGTGACTCTGGTGAAGACTGTGCTTGCCTAATTATCAAGGCAATCCACAACGCATTGTTGCGACTTGCTGGGAGTCACTAAATGAAAACTAGATGCCCAGCTTGCGGAGCAACAAACAGCCTAGATGCCCTATTAGGGCATGGTGAAGCCAGCAAAGCGTTTGTAGCTTCACTAAATCTGGTTGGTGATTTAGCTACGCCACTGGTCAAGTATTTGGGAATGTTTCGCTCTCAAAATCGTGAGCTTACTTTTGAACGTACGGCTAAGTTACTTGGCGAAATTGCTGCGGATATTAATGCACAGCAAATCAAACGTGGTCACCACAGTTACCCAGCTCCTAAAGCAGCATGGATCTGGGCAATCAACACAATGATTGAGCGTCGTGAGCAAGGCAAGTTGCAGTTGCCTCTGAAAAACCACGGCTATCTATATGAAGTGATCAGTTCATTCAAACCAGAAAATGCGCCAGTACCAACAGAGCGTCGAGCTGCTGCACCACAAGCTAAAACTGAAGCTGAACGTGCAGCTGAGCAAGCGGAACATGAACGTCAAAAACATGAACGTCCAAACACCAACTTTAAAGAAATGATGGGCTTCGTCCAAATGAATGAGAAGCAGCCAGAACGTGGGCTGAAGAACATTCCAAAAGAACAACTTATGGCGCATGTCGTTAAACACAAGCTACCAGATGAAACTTTAGAACAGTGCTACCAACGCTTAAAAGCAGCTGAAACACAGGAGCAAACAAACTAATGCCACGTAAATCACTTAAAGAGCCACAACTTCAAAGTTGGGAAGCAGTTGATCAAACATTGGCACAAATGGCTGGTATCAACCGTGACATCGCACTTGAAGAAGCTGCTTGTAATGAACAGGTTGACAAGCTCAAGGAAGCAACCAAACAACGTCTTAAACCGCTATTGGAACGAGTTAAGACGTATGAACTTCAACTTAAAGAATTTTGTGATCACCGCAAAAATGAGTTTTTGCAAATCAAAAGTAAAAAGCTGACACACGGTTCGGTTGGCTACCGCTTATCAACCAGTGTGACTATTCCTGATCCTGTTTTTACTTGCCAGATGCTCAAGCAATTAAAGCTTGAACATTGCATCCGTACTAAAACCGAACCTGATAAGGAGTCAATCAAACAACTCACGCCTGAACTAATCGCTGAAATTGGTGCAACTCTTAAACAGCGCAACAACTTTGGTTATGAAATTGAAACCGTTGATCCAGCAGCTACAGCTGCTCACTAAACCCACTGTCTGAGGCTATCAACATGTACACAGTTAAATCACTTGAACCACAGCTAAATGATGCTCCGCAAGCATTGTTTGCAATCGTCCATGAGGACGACGTTTTAGTCGGCCATTTCTACCGCCACGAACATGCAGATATCGCATGTACAGCACTTAACCAAACTCAAGCAACTACTGAAGGAAATACTACCCATGAATAAATCTGACTTAATCGCAAACATCGCAATGGACGCTAATTTAACTAAATCACAGGCAGCAGCTGCACTACAAGCAGTGGAAGATGCAATCGCTGCTGCTTTAGCTGAAGGCGGAAGTGTTTCTTGGATTGGCTTCGGAACTTTTTCCGTAAAAGAACGCGCTGCGCGTACAGGCCGCAATCCTAAAACTGGCGAAGAGTTACAAATTGCTGCGGCAAAAGTACCTTCCTTCAAAGCAGGTAAAGCACTTAAAGAGGCTGTTAAGTAATGGCAACAAAAATTAAGGGCTTAGACATGCTTGAAAAGCACGGTTTAAGTGTTGTCCGTAAATACAACATTTGCGGATGGTTCGAGTATCACGTTTTGAATGAGGCTGGTCAGAGAATTTCACGGCATACAGTTCAACAACGTGCGATTGATATAGCTCTGAACACGCTTCAAGCATAAGCGAAACACAGGCATTCGTGCCTGTGTCTGCTGGATGTCGTGATCCAGTACTGAAGAGCAGCGAGAACATAATGATCAGCATCGAAGATTTAGAAAAGTTACCACCTGAAGTGATTGAGAGTCTTAAGGAGACAGCATAATGAGTATGACCCGTGAAGAAGCAATTCTAAAAATCAAAAAATGTTTAGCATTAGCTAAATCAGCCAATGAAAATGAAGCTGCAATTGCACTACGTCAAGCACAGGCTTTGATGCGCGAATTTCAGATTGATCCTGATCTACTCGATATCGTTGAGGCTAGTTGCGAAAGTAAAGCAACAAAGGTTCCTCAAGCGTGGGAAGCAAGCTTAGTTATGACTATAGCTAGAGCCATGCAATGCAAACCTATTTTTAGTTCTGGTAGCAGTACTTGGGGTATTAAAGCTTCATGGACATTTATTGGTGTCGATCCAGCACCAGAAGTTGCGTCTTACACTTTTGATGTTTTATATCGCCAAGTGATTCGTTCAAGAAAAAGCTTTATTGAAAACAGCTTAAAACGTGTAACAGTCAAAAAAAACAAGGTACGTCGTGCGGATTTATTTTGTGAAGGTTGGGTGGATTCAGTTAAGCATTTAATAACTGACTTAGATATTGAAGTTCCAGCAAATACCAATGAACGTATTAAAAAACATATGGATAAAGCTCATAGAAAGCTTGGTTCATTTACGCCCAAAGATCGCAATAAAGGCAAAGTATTTAATGATAGAGCAGCTAATGATTATCATGCGGGCAAACAATCTGGGAAATCAGCAAAACTAAATCAAGCAATGAATGGTGGCAAACAATTTGAAAAGTTGGGAGCACCTACATGAACGAATTGCTGAATTGGGCAACAGTATTGGCTTACTTTGCAGTCTTTCTTATGGGCTTAGGTTCGTGTTTTAAGGAAGCTAAATTGGCGTGGACCGCCAAAAATAATACTGGTCTGACTGTTTTTGAAAAACGGTCATATAAATTTAAAGCTGGTGCATCAATCACATTGGCTTTTCTAGCAATTATTGGATTGTTTCAAGCATTCCAAGGTGTGGTGTGAAATGGGTTACTTCATTTTTGGGTTAATTATTGGGTGGCTTATTTGTAAGTCATATACAGAAAACGAAATTGCTGAAGAATGTGAGCGTCTTGGTGGTTTTTATGTTGGTAAAAAAACTTACTTGTGCAGTCAAATAGTTGATCACTCACAGAATAAATCTACACCTGAAGCAATAATTGAAGCAGAGAAAGGTGCAAGAGATGAAATTCAATAAAAAAGCCAATCTGATCAAGCTAATCCATGTGGGCAAAACAAAACTTGGTTTAGATGAAGAGCTTTATCGAGACATTCTTATTAGCACTACTGGTAAAACCAGTTCAAAAGATTTGAATCTAGCACAGCTTGAAGCTGTGCTGGATCGGTTCAAACAACTTGGCTTTGAAGTTGAATCAAAAAATAAATCTGGCGTTAAGAACTTAGCAAGCGATGCGCAAAGCAAATTGATTCGTCATTTATGGTTGCAACTACATGCAGCTGGTCAAGTTAGAAATAAAGATGAAAAAGCTTTAGCAAAATTTGTAGAGAACAAAGTTGGTGTGAGTGCATTGCAATTTATGAGCAGCCACCACGCAGACATGATAATTAATCACTTACGCCAATGGTGTAAACGTTGTGGCATTGAAAGAACAGAAGAATAAAAAAGCAAAAACCCCAGTGCGCCAACACTGAGGTTTTTAATTCCGCCAACCCATACAAGTAAGAGGAAAAATATATCTAGGACTGCTAAATCTTAACATGGGATAACAGCGGGAGCAATTATGGTTTATCGTCCTCACATTACCGACGCACAACAATTATTTTCAGATGAAGAACTCATTGCACTTATGCCTAAAAACTTTGCATTTGTGGCGAAGCTTATTGGCATAAAACCAGCTTTGAGTCTTATTGAGAACTATGGCGGCATACTAGTTTTTGTACCCCATAAACATGCTTTAGGCATTCATCACGAGCTATCACAGATCATTGGTTATTCTAAGCTACAGTTGCTCTCAGAGCATTTAGGGAACAATTCAATAGAAGTACCTATGGCAACTACAATCACAATTGCAATGCGTAATAGAACTATTCGTGAAATGGCAGCAAAAAAAGAAAGCCGCTCTAAAATCGCCCGCAAATTTGGCGTGACAATCAGAACGATCCGTCATATCGTAAATGGTGAAGAAAAGCTTAAATTCAATTTAGACCAGAATCTGGATTTATTCGAATAAAAAAGCGGACTAAAAGCCCGCTTTTTCTATTTCACAGTATGAAAAATCTTTTCAAACTTCATCCCACTCAATCCCATCTTATCCCACAAAATCCCACAATTATCTCATCACTCTCATATATTTATATTATTAGGTATCACTATAGAGCGCGATAATTGATATAGATGTGATCTCTCTATGGCTACGATAACGAAGTTAGCTCTTAATGTAAATAATAATCATTATTAATTGTGTGTTTTAGACGATAGAGTTAGTTCTCTAAACAATTAAATCGAATAGCAAAAATTATTTTATTATTTTGATATTTATCATTTTTTATTAATGGCTTTTAAAAGAAAGAAATTGATATTTCTCTTAATAGTAATTGTAAATGATTATCATTTATATTATTGTGCTGGGGTATCTATTATTCAAACAAACAGCAATGAAAACGACATTTTTATAACTTTGTTTTGAATATTAGGTTGGGTGGTATTGCATAAAGAATAGGGTGAGGACCAAGATAAATGCTAAAAGATTTGAGTCAAAATTTAGGGCAAATGAATGATAAAAATAACAATGTAGAAAATTTCTTAAAGCAAATTTATGAAAATATTTTTGATCAAAATTCCAATCGAACAGCACTCATTTTTGAAAACCGTAGCATTAGTTATGCTGAGGTAGGGACTCAGGTCGCCAAGGTTATGTATGCGCTAAAAATGCAAGACTTGGCAACAGGGTCGGTGGTTGCAATTTGTCTGAGAAAAAGTCCTGAGCATATTTATACCGCTTTAGCATGTGCGCTCACTGGCATCATTTGGCTACCTGTAGATATGGATTCTCCGCCGTCGCGACTGAACTATTTATTGACGAATAGTCGGGCAGATGTTGTGGTGAGTGACTCATCCATTGCAGGTGTGCAAACATTAAATATTAACGAAATTTTATCGGCTACAACTGAGTATGAACCGAGCTTTAACGCCGAAATTAACCGACTTCCGGCATATTATTTATATACTTCGGGAAGTACAGGAACTCCGAAATGTGTGGTCTTAAATAATCAAGCCACAGAAAACACGCTACAACAGACGATCTCGGAATGGAAAATTACTGCTGACGATGTGATTATGGCGGTAACACCGTTTCATCATGATATGTCGGTATTTGATGTATTTGCTTCAATGGCAGTGGGTGCAACTTTGGTGGTTCCATCTTTTGAGCAAAGTAAAAATGCTGTTGTCTGGGCCGATTTAGTAGATCGTTGCAAGGTTACGATTTGGAGCAGTGTGCCTGCCATTGTCGATATGTTGTTCAGTGTAGCTCAAAAAGAACAATTACAATCTTTGCGTTTAATTGCCCAAGGCGGCGACTATATCAAGCCCTCACTTATAGCGAAGTTAAGACAACAATTGCCTAACGCTCGTTTATTTTCATTAGGTGGGCCTACCGAGACCACAATTTGGAGTATATGGCATGAAATAAATGAGCAAGATCAGGAAATTATTCCGTATGGAAAAGCTTTAGAAAATAACCGTTATTTTATTTTGGATGAAAATCTGAAGCCTTGCCAAATGGGCGAGGTCGGTACGATGTATATGGCCGGCCTAAATTTATCTAATGGTTATTTACTTGATGGGGAAATTAATTATAAAGATTTCGTTGATATTCAAGTGAGTGAAAATGAAACTCAAACTGCTTTTCGCATGAGTGATCAAGGATATTTTAGGGAAGATGGAAATATTATTTTTGCGGGACGTGAGGAAGGTTATTTAAAAATAAAAGGTGTGAGAATCTCTGCGGCAGAGGTTGAAAATGCTTTGACGAAGAACCCGTATATTCATAACTGTGTGGTAGTAAGTTGTGTACATCCAACGACTGAAACTCAAGAGTTAGTCGCCGTTTACACCCTAGAAAATAAATACAAAACTACTCGCCTAAATAGCCCCGAATTAAAAAACTTCTTAAAAATACATTTGCCGAGTTCACATATTCCTTCGAAATATTTGGCCGTGGAAACCATACCTCTCACTCGAAATGGAAAAATTGATCGTAAAGCTGTGCAAGAAATCGCTCAGGGGAAAATTTATGTCTCTTCTACGTTGTCTGCAAACTCCTCTAAAACATCGTCATCAATCGCTGAGGTGGGGGATTCGGTTCTATCGGTTTTCCGTGAATGCATAGCTGACAGCCAAGCTGAAAAAATGGATATTTTTTATAGAAGTGAAATATTAGCGATAGGCATTCGTCCGAAACAACTCATGAGTATTGCGCAGAAACTTTCTCAAAAGCTCAATACACAAATTGATTTTTATACGCTAGTTAGCTGCAAAACAATTCAGGATGTGGTGAATAAAGTAGAGCAGCAAATAAAATAGAAAAATTGAAATGTGCTTAAAAGCAGAGTTGAGATGTTTGCTTTTAAGCACATGGTTGGTTTTAGGGCAACTAGATTTGAGCTAAGGTTGCCTTAATTTTTTCACAGATACTTTGCACTGTTGCAGTCGGGAAGCGGTGAGCCTGATAAGTAATAATCATGCTTAACTGATGCTGTCCATCAATCACATTTTCCATAATTTCAAAATGTAATCCGAACATCGATTCATCACGTTCCGGCAAAATCTGACGATAAGGAAGGTCTTGTCCCTGAGGTGTTTTGAGCGCGCCGTTTAAAGCATTATTTGAATGGATATGAATAAACACATCAAATAACAGTCCTTCATCAGCGCTCATCCCTAACGCATTTTGTATATGGTTGATGGGAATATCTGCATAGGCCATCGAGGTATTAATCATTGTGCTGATATTGTGGAGCAACAATTGGAATGAATCTGAAGGGCTAAACTGTGTGCGATGCGCCACCATGGTTGTAAAGTAACCCACCGTATCAAAAAACTCAGGATCAGTTCGTCCAGATGCAGAAGTACCAATCACAATATCTTTTAAATCACCTTGTTGCTGTAATGCATGGGCGATAGCAGTATAGAGAACCGCGAAAATAGAAGAGCTGTGTTGTCTCGAAAATGCGAGAAGCTTTTCATGCATTTCTGGTGCAAATTTAAGTTCGAGCCATTGGACTGGAGGTTTTTCCTTTTCAGCATTTAATTCATGTTCCGAAACAGGAAGGCTTAGACCTTTGGTTGCCCCTGTTAGCAGGTTAGTCCAATAATTTAGATGGTCTTGATTGATACCTTGTTTTTGCTGGAGTAAAGAAAAATCAAGAATGGATTGGGCTGGTGCCTTCCAGCTCGGTGCTTGAGCATTTGAGCGAGCAAGATAAGCATGCGCAAGGTCAGCCATAATCGTATTTAAAGACCATTCATCAATCACCATGTGGTGAACTAAAAACGATAAAGTTTGGCGACCTTTAGCATTTCGAATTAAACGAATTCTTAAGGGAAGCTCACGGGTTAAATCAAATTTATATGAAGCTTCACTGGCAAGCGTTGCATCGTGACTTTCGGCACTGTTCCAAAACCATTTGAAGTGTTTAAGTTCAGACGTAGGAACAACCTGCTGATAGGTTTGACCATTGGCGCTATTAAAAATTGTGCGTAAACCTGCATGTCGCTCCACAATATCTGTAAAGGCTTGCAAGAAAACATCTTCATTAATTTCTTCAAGGAATTCTACGGCAAATGGTAAGTTATAAATTGGGCTAAAATCGAACGCAGAATAAGCTTGCCACAGGAAATCTTGAGCTAAAGTAAGCGGGGCTTTATCTACACTTTGTAAGGTGGTTTTTTCGGTTTTTTCAGATTTAACGAAAGCATATTGGGCTAAATCGGCAGCAGATGGAGATTTAAAGAAATCATTAAATTGAATCTCAATTCCATGTTTATTGAGTAGGTTTCCAATAATTCGTGTTGCTAATAGTGAATGGCCACCAAAATCAAAAAAGTCATCATGTTGGCTCATTTCTGGTTCAGCGAGCGTATTTCGGAACTCTTCTAAAATAATTTCTGAAACATAGGTTTGGTTAGGTTGTTCTGGCGCTTTTGTAGAACTTGCAAGATGATTTGAGATATCAATTTCTGTCAGCACCAATGGCACATTATTGGGTGAATATTGTTGATATCGATTTTGTATAGCCTGAATAAAATCTGCCTTTTGATAGCTTTCATCGAGAATCGGGTGGAGCGCTAAAATAAGGAAATAGCCTTGTTCAGTTTCTACGAGACTTGTAAAAAAAGGGGGATGAAATTCTGCATTCCATGCTTGCGCTTTTAAGGTATTTACCTGCTCAAATACGTGTTCTGCATAGCTCTTTTTTATTTCTAGGCAAGCTGAATGGTCATCAAATGGATATTTGTATAAATCACCTTCGTCACTAAATGTATAGCGGACATTTAAGTCAGGTGTAGTTTTAATAATGTCTTGAATTGCTTTAATGAGCAGTTGAATGTCTAAATCTTGATTAAGTTTCCATAGATTAAAACGTCGGTTAACTTGTTCAGGCTGTTGTAATTGCAACATCCAGATATGTTCTTCGTAATCAGTAACCGAAAGGAGAGTGGGCGATTTGGAAAATTGTTCCAACATAAATGAATCCTGGTTTATCAAATGGCTATTTTCATCAATTTTTATTTCGCAAATTTTTTACATTAGATTAAATTTCATATAATTCATAATGTTATAGATTTGCTTGTTTGCAAAAATTGACCTTTTTCTAATGAGTTGATGTCCACATGAACTGTACTGATGTAACAGTAGGGTTACATTTTACCTTTAAACATACTATAATTGATTCTCATTTACATCAAGATTATTATTTGCAAGTAGATAGTACCAATTGAGAATGACTAATTTTTAAAATAGAAAATAAATAATAAGTGATTGATTAATATTTATTTAATTCGAAATTGGTTGGGCAAAAATAATTTAAAGATGAAAAAAATGCTCCTCGGAATAGGACTGTGATTTTGCCTATTCAAAAGGAACTGATTCTGTTGTCTCGATAAAATTGAGGAATTTTCATGAGAATATTCAATCATGAAAGGTTGATAAGCCCATCAAATGTTGAACAAATTTTCCCTCGCTTTGGTTTGATGGGACTAAATTTGCAATTTGCATCGGCTTTATTACGCTCAAGTGGGGCACGCCACTGATGCGATTTGGCTTATTCTGTATTTTTATCATTTTATGTATTTGTTCGTTATTGCTCGGGGCTGAACAAATACAGTGGTCTACCTTATTTTCTTTTTCTCATGAGAGTTGGCTCACTCTTACAGCCAGCCGTATTCCTCGTTTAATTACTATTGTGCTTACCGGTATCGGGTTGGCGGTATGTGGCGTCATCTTGCAGCATATTGTGCGTAACAAATTTGTTGAACCGGAAACGTCGGGCGGTTTAGATGCTGCCAAACTGGGAATTTTAGTGTCGTTAACTTTAGTTCCGGTAACCAGCACGCTGAGTAAAATGATATTTGCGATCATTTTTTGTTTTATTGCCAGCTTAATTTATATCGCAATTATTCGCCGGATCCGTTTTAGAAATACGGTTTTAGTACCGGTTATTGGCTTGATGTACGGCAGTGTACTGAGTGCCTTAGCTGAGTTTTATGCCTATCGCTTTAATATTTTACAAAGTATGCAAGGGTGGCTTTTAGGAGATTTTTCAAAAATTGTCCAAGGCCACTATGAAGTTATTTACATTATTTTTCCGATTGTTGTCCTGACTTATCTTTTTGCACACCGCTTTACCGTAATTGGTATGGGTGAAGAGATGGCTTCTAGCTTAGGACTTAGTTATGCAGCTATAGCCGCCATTGGTTTAATACTGGTTGCCATTACAGTTTCAACCACAGTGATTACTGTTGGTGCCATTCCTTTTGTCGGGCTCGTGGTCCCCAATTTGGTCGCACTGAAATACGGAGAAAACTTAGCTAAAACCTTGCCCATTGTGGCTTTGGGTGGAGCGTCTCTATTACTGATTTGCGACATTCTTGGTCGCTCGATTATTTATCCATTTGAAGTGCCAATTGGACTTACCGCAGGTGGTGTGGGGGGAATTATTTTCCTCATCCTCATTTTGAGGGAGTTCAGATAATGCGTATTACAAAGCTATGGATGATTTATCTGATTGTCATCTGCCTAGCAGTATGTTTTTTATTTTTAAACTCAGGACTAGATTTTGATTACGTCATTCCTAACCGACTTCTGCGTCTTGCCACGATTGTGATAGCCGGTATTTGCGTTGCTTTTTCCTCGATTGTTTTTCAGACACTGGTCGGTAATCGTATTTTGACCCCTTCCATTATGGGCTATGAAGCGATTTATCTCTTATGGCAAGTTTTGTTGTTGTTTTTTTGGGGAACGCATGGATTAAGCCAGTTAGGAATAAACGGTAATTTCTTTATCTCAATCGTTTTAATGCTGCTTTATTCGTGGGTAATCCATAAGTGGTTATTGCCATACGGCAGAAATGATGTCTTTCTCCTGTTGCTTTTAGGGTTAGTCCTTACGATGGTCGTCGGGACGGTTACTCAATTTATTCAACTCAAAATTAATCCTGGTGAATTTTCTGTTTTCCAAGGCCTTAGCTATGCTTCGTTTAATCGCTCTCAACCAGAAACTTTATTGTATGCCAGCGTAGCCGTAGTCATTGTTCTATTCCTCGGTAGAAAAGCGCTCCCTGTTCTGGATGTTCTGGTTTTAGGGCGTGAGCAAGCTATTTCATTAGGCATTCATCATCACCGCTATATCAGTTTCTATTTAGCCCTGATCGCTATTTTGGTTGCGGTATCTACCAGTCTGATTGGCCCGACAGTATTTATGGGCGTATTTATTGCCAACATTACTTATGCACTAGCAAGAAGTTATAAGCATAAATTAACGCTGCCCATGGGCTGTGCCATCACGATTGCCATATTTATTGCTGCTCAAATTTTAGTTGAGCACGTTTTTAATTACAAAACGACCGTCAGCATTTTGGTCAATCTGGTATGTGGCATTTATTTCCTTGCGCTGACGGTTCGTACCCGAGGTGTTGCATGATTCATGTCAAGAATATCAATAAGTCATATGGAAATAAGCCAATACTGACTGACGTAAATGTTGAATTTCCTACAGGTCAGGTGACGTCACTCATTGGTCCAAATGGAGCTGGAAAATCGACTTTGCTCATGATGATGGCACGTTTAATTGAACCAGATAAAGGCGAGATTTTTCTTAATCATCAAAATATTGCGGATATTAAAACCGCTGTTTACGCGAAGCATGTCGCGACTTTACGTCAAGCACCCGGCTTTAATTTGCGCTTAACCGTAGAAGAGCTGGTTTCATTTGGACGCTTTCCCTATAGCCGTGGTGTTTTAACCGAGCAAGATCGTCAGGTGGTTGATGAGGCTATTGAGTTTCTTTCTTTAGAACCACTGCGCAAATCTTACATAGATGAAATTAGTGGTGGTCAAAGGCAAATGGCCTTTTTGGCGATGACGATCGCACAGCAAACAGACGTACTTTTATTAGATGAACCCTTAAATAACCTTGATATGAAACATGCCGTTCAAATTATGCGCGCACTCAGGCGCTTATGTGATGAACAAGGGCGCACTGTGATTTTAGTCATTCATGACATCAATTTTGCCACGAATTACTCGGACCATATTGTCGCGCTCAAGAACGGCAAGCTTCATTTCAGTGGGTTAACCGAACAAGTGATTACAGAGGCGCGATTAAATGATCTGTACGAGCTTGATTTTGAAATTACATACAGTGAGCGTGGCTGTATGTGTAATTACTTCAACTCATCTGGAGCTTGAATACATATGAACTGGAAGAAAAAGTATGGGGGAGTAGCCCTCATCATAGCGGCAGCTGTCACTCTACAAGCATGTGATCAAAAAGTTGCAGATACCACTCAAGCTTCTCAGAAGCTAGCAGAACCGATTACGGTAAAACATGCGCTTGGAACTACGGTGATAGATCATTTACCGCAACGCGTTGCCGTACTTGATATGAATGAAGCTGACTTTCTAGATCAACTCAATGTCCCGATTATGGGAATGCCAAAAGATTATGTTCCACACTTTTTGGAAAAATATAAAAAAGATGCACAAATTCAGGATTTGGGTGCAATTGTACAGCCCAATATGGAAAGGATATATGCATTAAAGCCAGACCTGATTTTGATGACGCCATTACACGTTAATCAGTATCAGGAACTGTCCAAAATTGCCCCGACCATTCATTACGATATCAACTTCAACAATAGCGAGAGTAATCATATTGGTCTGGTTAAAGACCATATGATGACCTTAGGAAAAATATTTAATAAAGAAGACTTAGCTCGCCAGAAAGTTTCTGAACTTGATGAACAGGTGAAGCAAGTACAAGCCGTAACGGCCAATCGCCCAGAAAGAGCATTAGTCGTTCTTCATAACAATGGGGCATTTAGTAATTTTGGTATTCAGTCACGCTATGGCTTTATTTTTAATGCCTTTGGGGTAAAGCCTGCAAGTGGAGTGGTGGATACAAGTCTACATGGGCAACCTATTTCGAGTGAATTCATCAAAAAAGCGGATCCCGATATTCTTTATATCGTGGACCGAACTGCTGTGATGGAACATCGCTCAAACATTAATGCTGCCAGTGTTGAAAATCCATTATTACGTCAAACCAAAGCATGGAAAAACGGTCGTGTCATTTTTGTCGATGCCGATGCGTGGTACACCACGGCTGCAAGCCCAACCTCACTCAAAATAGTGATGGAAGATGTGAAAAAAGGCTATCAATAAATTTTTGGGCACATCACTTAGTTAAATTTTAGAGCATAAATTTTCACTATTTTGCTATGAATTTTAAGCAGATAGTTAATAAAAAATGAATCAAAACATTAAAGGTCTTTCAATGAACAACGTTAGCTATAACCGTAATTTTAAAACTGGGAATGATCAAAGAATTAATCACCGTTCTTTTGTATTAAATGGTGTTGCATCTGCACAAATAGCCCTTCGATTAGGCTATGCATTAGGCACCGTATTTGTTCTATGTGCATCAAATACCTATGCTGCTGTTATTGATAATTCAGCAAAAACTCTAGAACAACAAACTGCTCAAACAAATGTAGCAGCTTTACCCGCAATTACCGTAAAAGCTGAACAAGATGATACTTATGCGGGAGGGCAGGTTTCGTCGAAAAGCTCAGTTGGCTTTTTAGGTAATAAAACCGTTATGGAAACCCCGTTTAATACCATTGCGTATACGGATACATATATCGCCGATAAACAGGCAAAAGATATAACAAGTGTGATTGCGAAAACAGATCCATCCGTGTTCACCAATGCGGCAAGTGGTGGCTGGAGTGAAAACTATTATATTCGTGGCTTTGAGTCGAGCCCGAGTGATATGTCTATGAATGGATTGTTTGGTATAACCCCTTATTATCGAACTTCACCTGAAATGTTTGAAAAAATAAATGTACTTAAAGGTCCTTCTGCATTACTCAATGGAATGCCACCAACAGGTTCCATTGGTGGGACAGTTGATCTCACTACCAAACGTGCAACGGATGAACCATTAACACGTTTGACTACGACATATATGTCTGACTCTCAGTTTGGTGGGCATTTAGATGTTGGACGACGATTTGGTTCGGACAAGGAATTCGGTGTGCGAGCAAATGCGGTATATCGGGATGGCTCTGGACCAGTAGAAAAACAGGATTTGAAAACTGAGTTATTTTCATTAGGAATGGATTGGCATGGTGATCGTGCACGTGTTTCGACAGATCTTTACACATCCAAAGATCGAGTGGATGGCGTAACACGAGGCATCAACCTCGGAAAAGATATCGCGATTCCGAAACCACCTAAACCTGAGACTTTACTCAATCCAGATTGGTCTTTTGTGGACATTCAAGATAAGGGCGCCATGATACGCGGTGAATATGATCTGACCAATAACGTGATGGGGTACGCAACCTATGGACAAAGTAAAACTGAATATAAATATAATGGTGCGATGTCAGCAACTGTTTTAGATAACACTGGAACCTTCCAAACAAGTATTGGTCAACTGGCATTTAATGTTGATAAAAAGTCGGCAGATGTAGGGCTGAAAGGAAAATTTAATACAGGAGCAGTAGGACATCAATGGGTAGTCAATGCGACATATTACAAACATAATCAAGATGATTATGGGGTAAGAAATGTGGCAGGAGCTGAATGGACGACTAATCTTTATGATCCAATTTGGGGGAAAGCTGTCCCTTTTAATGCACCCCTAATATCTAATTCTGAATTGCAATTAAATAGTTACGGTTTGGCGGATACCCTATCTTTTATTGAAGATCGCTTACAGTTAACTTTAGGTGTACGTTATCAAGAGGTAGAAAGTAGTAATTTATTTGTGCCGACATCGACTTTGACTAAATATAAAAAGAATGCAACGACACCAGGCGCCGCAATTCTATTTAAAGCGACAGATAAAGTTTCGATTTATGCAAACTACATCGAGGGCTTAACCAAAGGTGATGCAGCCCCCCTTACTGCGGCAAACTATCCAACAATATTTGCACCTTACAAAACAAAGCAAACAGAATTTGGGGTGAAGTTTGATCAAGGTACATTTGCGCATACCTTGTCATTGTTTGAAATCAAAAAACCAAGTGCTTACACTGATTTAGTAACTAATATATATACGTCTGGGGGAGAGCAACGTAATCGAGGGATTGAATGGAGTTTCTTTGGATCACCAATTGAAAATGTACGTTTGATGGGCGGTGCATCTTATATTGAACCTGAAGTGACTAAAACAGCCATCCAAAGCAATGAAGGAAATATGGCCGTAGGTGTCCCTAAAACACAAGGGAAATTAGGTGTTGAATGGGATAATGAAGTTGCACAAGGCGTTTTAACTTTATCTAGCAATGCAACCGCAGTTTCGAAACAGTATATCGATCAAGAAAATACATTGCATATTCCTGGACGTACGCTGATAG
The DNA here is from genome assembly GCF_003812225.1 of Acinetobacter sp. FDAARGOS_494. Classification (NCBI taxonomy): domain Bacteria; kingdom Pseudomonadati; phylum Pseudomonadota; class Gammaproteobacteria; order Moraxellales; family Moraxellaceae; genus Acinetobacter; species Acinetobacter sp. FDAARGOS_494. The sequence continues at coordinate 497,334 of NZ_CP033866.1, read as the reverse complement.
ATGTCGGTGCACGATATAAAACTTCAATCTCAAATCATCCTATTACTTTTAAAGCAGACATCAATAACTTGATGAATAAAGCCTATTGGGGAATGCCTAAACTATCGAATTTGGCTTTAGGCGCACCAAGAACGTATATGCTATCTGTATCATATGACTTTTAATTTGTTGTAATCTTCAACCGAATAAAAAAACCCGCAATCGCGGGTTTTTTTATGATATTCATATTTTATTCTGGTAAGCCATAGTGCTGGAAAGAAGACTGTTTAGGAATTCGATAAGCATTACGTCCTAGTAATTGATTAATAATGACTGAATTTCGAGTTGCTCCGATTCCTAAGTCAGGAGAACCAACGCCTTGCTGAAAAATCTCGGCATTTTGAATGAAAATTCGACCTTGTCCCTGATCACAACGTAAAGCCGTAAAGTCTTCTTGAACAATACAATCATTTTTATCATCAACAGCTAAAATAGAACCCTTCATATTTTGGAACCATTCAGGCCAATCATGAACATAGCCTGTAGCTGCGACAAGGGCATCAGTTTCTAATTCGCAACGTTGATCGAGTTGGGTATGCAAACAAGTTAAACGCAGAGAACCCGATTCAAGTTCTTTAACCGATTCAACCTCACAGCTTGTGTATAGGCTTAAACCGGATTTTTCACCAGCCACTGAACGCTCATAAAGCACATCATATATATCGCCAATGGTTGAGAAGCTAATCCCTTTATAGATCAGGCCCTGACTAGCAGCAATATCGCGGCGTTTATCTCTAGGCAGGCTTTGGAAATATTGCATATATGCAGGGGTAAAGCACTCTTGTCCAAGTTTAGAATATTCCATTGGGTGAAAGCCGGCAGAACGTGTGATCCAACGAATAGATGCACCTGCTTTTACTTGTTCTGGTGTAAGTGAATTAAATAAAGCAAGTACACATTCTGCTGCACTCTGGCCCGAGCCAATAACCGTGACCTGTTTACATTGCTTGAGTTGTTCCTGAATTTTTGCAAACTCCGCTGAATGTTTTACCAAAGGGTGTTTGCATGTTTCCAGCCATTTAGGAATTCGAGGTTTAGTTCCAATACCAATCGCCAGATTTTGGCTTATATATTTTTGTTTTTCGCCCGAGGCTGATTCACTTTCTATAATAAATTTATCCAGCTTGGCGTCATATTCCACATGGCTTACGTTTTCTCCAAATCGACAATCGGGTAATTGTTTTGAAGCCCAACGGCAATAATGGTCATATTCACGGCGTGGAATTAAAAAACTGTCGTAATAATAAAACTGATGTAAGCGATCATGTTGATGTAAATAATTAATATAGCCTAAGGGATGGCAAGGATTGGCCATAGTAACCAAGTCGGCAAAGAAAGGAACTTGTAATGTCGTACCTTGCAATAGCAGTCCTTCATGCCATCGAAATTCTGGTTTGCGTTCTAAAAATACGCTTTTGATTTCGGGATGATGAGACAAAAGAGCAGCTAAACCTAAGTTGAATGGCCCAATACCAATTCCGGTAATATCTATTTTTTTCATGTTTATACTTTATCTGTTTCCAAAATGATGAAAGTTCAAAATACGAATTAATGTGGTGTTACTAGTTTCTCTACATCAGCAATATTGCGACATTGAATAAGTTGAACAGGTGAGAGCTGAATCGCGTATGTTTCATTAATACGTTTTGAAACGACCTTTAAATGATGTGGACGCAGCCCGAGATGAGTAAAATGAGTTGAGTTGTCCACTTCCATATTTGGCGGGTGGCCTATCACTTCTAAGTAAATGTCGAGTAGTTGATTTTGCTGTTTAGCATTATTTTCAATTGGTATAGATGAATGATCGGACTCATTATTTTTAAAATATAGTCGTTTATTTTGAAGCTCACTGAAAAAATTGCTGAGATCAAAACTGAATATTTCTGAACCAATAATTTGCTTGATTGCTAATTGCAGTGCATCCAAGAAATCGTCAATCATGTTGGGTGGAAATGCTTCTTGGGCATAATCAATATCGAAAATCAAAGCGCCGTCATTTCTTGTGCTAAAGCGAATATCAATTGCAACTTGAGGTGTTTGGGTCAGTCCATCTAGTTGCTGAATAGGATGAGATTCAGATAATACCGGCCATGACAAACCATTTGTAATTACAATCGGTAATACTGGAGCAGTGCCAACTTTTTCAAATAATAGTCGAGCGAGATCAACGCCTGAAAATGAAAGATGCTGTAAACCCTCTAAAACTTCAGTTTGCAAACGGTTTGCTTGTTCAGCAAATTGATCTGAAGTTTTCCACTCAACAGCAATAAACGTAGAGCTATTAGAAAATGGTCCGGCATAGAGAGGAAGTGTAGGAACAGCAACGCATAGAGATTTGTCCGTGCTCCAATGAGATAGCACTTCCAAAATAATCGCCATGATGATTGAGTTTTTAAACAGTGAATGTTTTGCGCCAATTTTAGACAACTGTTTAAATTGATCTTTTTCTATAACCAAACTTTTACGTTGGTAACGTGAAGTCGGTAAATGCTGTAAGGGCGTTTTCCACGGAAACGCAGGAATAGCCGATAATTTAGAAAATTTTCTTTCCCAGTAAGCCATATCTGTGTGATGAACAGATAAGCTATTTTCAGCTTCATTTTCTTCTATTTGTGTTTGGATATCATGTTGTTGCCCATCAAATAGCTCTAACATAAGTGAAGCTATAGATCGGCCATCTAAAATCAATGCATCAAAGCGGACAAAAATTGTTAATAGATTATTTTTTAATAAAAATACGGTGATATTCCAAGGCGACTGATTTAAATCAAATAGCTCATGCGTATAACTATTTTTATAGGACTGGATGTGGTGAGAAGCACGTTCAGGTTCCCATGTAGTTAGGTCTATTTCTTTTAAATTGACACTCACTTGATCGCTTATATATTGTATTAACCTATTTTTATCAATATAGGTTCGTAAGCTGTCATGCTGCCGTACCATTTCTGCCAATCGTTGTCTTAATAAAACAATATCCATTTTGCCGTGATACTGCCTAAACTCTTGCATGGCAACACCACCTAAAGGAAGGGCTTGAGTTCGACCTAATAGGTAGGCTTGTTGTAATGCATTTAATGGTTTTTGAGACGTACGATCTGACGAGGTATTTTGTGCTGGGCTTATAATTTGTGTATTAAGTTGCTCAGGATGTGCGGCAAGATTTTTAAGTAAATGAATGAAAGATTCAAATAAATTCGTGATCCATTCTTTGGGTAGAGCATCTAAACGGATGTCCCAATTAACTAAAATACCGTCATCTACATGAGCAACTTGTGCATCAAGTGCAACTTGTGGCCCTTGTGAAATGACCCAATTCATTGAACCAAAAACACGACGGACATGCTCAGAAAGCAAATTATTATTTTCTAAGTCGAGTGCCGCTGTAAATACCACGGGAGCAATCTGTGCACTACCATGATAACGAGACAGGTCACGTAGAACATTAACACCCGAATAATGTGAATGCTCTAATAACTCAAGCATTTGATTTGCTATTTGTTTGCAGAATGCGGCTAAGGTAGTTGTCCCTTTCATGTCGACATCAAGGATGACTAGATTAGCAAAATCACCAATAGTGCCTTCGACATTTTTTAAAACTGGCTCGCGCCAAAAAGTAGGAATATTTAATCGGAAGCTGTGATCTTTGGTTGCATGACCAAGCGTATAGGCAAATAGACCTAATATCAGGTTGGTTACAGTAATATGTTGTTTTCTAGCAAGTTGTTGTAATGCTGTTCGTTCTTTTGGCGATAGCCAAGTACTTAAACGATCACTTTTTGCTGTTTTGAATTCTTGATGAATGAAAGGTAGAGACGGAGCAGGGCTAATATGAGAAAGACGTTGTTTCCACCATAAGCGGTCTCGTTGGCTTAATTTTTTTAGGTCAGGATCTGTCCGTATTTTTTGATACCAGTCAAAAAAATTAGGCGGACGGGAGAATGATATTTCTGGGTCTTCATAAAACAAAGAAAGATCTTCCATCAAGTTCAAAAAACTGGACGGATCTATAGCAATCATGTCCGTATCTATATGAAAACGAAAAATATTATTTTTAAGAACACTTATAGAAAATCTTGCAGTCTGGCCCTGACTTAGATCAAGTTTTTGGTGGGTCCATTGCTCCCGTTTTTGCATGAGCATTTGCTCAATTTGATAATCGCTAAGCTTTGAAAAATCATCGACTTCTAATATCTGTTGAGTCTTCTCAGACATGATGTTTGCGATGCCATCGGCACTCAAACTTAATCTCAAAATAGGGTGTTCTTTATAAAGTCGTTGAAGTGCTAAATGTAATTTTTGTAGATCAATAAATTGACCGTCAAATTCTGCATAGAGGTGGGCAGCAACCCCACCTAAAGTTGCGTTGCCAGAGCGACCAAACCAGCAGGCCGCTTGCATCGAAGTTAATTCACACATTGAACGATAACTCGGTTGACAAATTAATCTTGTTTCAGCATCATACAAACAAATGAAAATGATTACCAGTTGCATTTGTTAATCATTTCCAATTTTGCTGTGAATATATAGCTTGTCCGTCTTAAGAGTTTTCTTTAGTCGGTATTCAAATTAAATATTTATGCCGATATGTAAGAAAATTTACCAAGAATCAATAGTTTGATAACCATTAAATTAAATTGAATATTTAGAATGTCATGAAAAAACAGTTGATTGAGTTTGTTCGCTGGTCTCCCGAGAGAGCGCAACACTATCGAAATAAAGGCTATTGGATTGACCAACCTTTGACGCGCATTTTAACGGTAGGGGTTCAATCGCATCCGCATTCGCCGGCAATTATTTGTGGTGAACGTCAGTTGAGTTATATCGAGCTGGATCGGCTATCAACAAATTTAGCTTCTCGACTAGCTGAAAAAGGCTTGGGCAAGGGTGATACAGCTTTAGTACAACTTCCCAATGTTGCGGAGTTTTATATTGTCTTTTTTGCCTTGCTTAAAGCAGGCGTGGTTGTACTCAATGCGCTATATAGCCATCGCCAATATGAACTAAATGCCTTTATTAAACAGATTCAACCTAAGCTTTTAATTGGTTCGCGTCAGCATGAAGTATTTAGCAATAATCAATTTATTGATTCACTTCATGAAGTAAATTTAAGTCCTGAAATTATTTTGATGCTCAATCATCAAGCTACCGATTTCGGATTATTAGACTGGATTGAAACACCAGCAGAGACCTTAGTCGATTTTTCATCTACACCTGCTGATGAAGTTGCTTTCTTTCAGCTATCAGGTGGAAGTACGGGAACACCAAAACTTATTCCACGCACGCATAATGACTATGACTATAGCGTGCGAGCCAGTGCCGAGATTTGCGATTTAAACTCAAATACCCGGTTATTGTGCGCTCTGCCAGCTCCGCATAACTTTATGTTGAGTTCACCTGGTGCATTAGGTGTTTTACATGCAGGTGGATGTGTTGTTATGGCACCAAATCCTGAACCGCTCAATTGCTTCTCTATTATTCAAAGACATCAAGTCAATATGGCATCTTTAGTGCCGAGTGCTGTCATTATGTGGCTAGAAAAAGCCGCGCAATATAAAGATCAAATTCAGTCTTTAAAGTTGCTTCAAGTAGGTGGAGCAAGTTTCCCTGAATCTTTAGCCCGTCAAGTTCCTGAAGTCATCAATTGTAAATTACAACAAGTATTTGGAATGGCCGAAGGCTTGGTCAATTACACCAGACTCGATGACTCCGATGAGCAAATATTTACGACACAAGGGCGTCCTATCAGTTCTGATGATGAAATCAAAATTGTGGATGAACAGTATAAAGAGGTTCCAGAAGGTGAAATAGGGATGCTTGCGACTCGGGGACCTTATACCTTTTGCGGTTATTACCAAAGCCCTGAACATAATTCACAGGTCTTTGATGAGGACAACTATTACTATTCGGGCGATCTCGTGCAGCGTACCCCTGATGGTAATTTACGTGTAGTAGGAAGAATTAAAGACCAGATTAACCGTGGTGGCGAAAAGATTGCTTCGGAAGAAATAGAAAAACTTATTCTTTTGCATCCAGAAGTTATGCACGCAGCTTTGGTCGCAATTGTTGATGAACAATTTGGTGAAAAGAGTTGTGCCTTTATTGTTTCTCGTAATCCTGAACTTAAAGCTGTTGTGCTCAGACGCCATCTCATGGAGTTGGGTATTGCACAATACAAACTTCCAGATCAGATCAAATTAATCGAAAGTTTGCCACTGACCGCAGTCGGTAAGGTGGACAAAAAACAACTTCGCAGCATTTTAAATACATCTACAACATCTTAATAAATATTGAGCAGCATATGGCTATTTCAAAAATTTCTACTTATCTCATGCCCGAAAGAGAGAGTTATCCAAATAATAAAACAGACTGGCAATTAGATCCTTCTCGAGCTGTTTTATTAATTCATGATATGCAGCGCTACTTTTTAAATTTTTACGATGCTGAAAGTGAATTAATTAAAACGGTTGTTAATCATTTAGTTCAATTAAGAACTTGGGCACATCAGAACAATGTTCCTGTTGTCTATACAGCACAGCCCTATGAGCAGCCAGCGGCAGATCGAGCATTACTGAATGCGATGTGGGGACCGGGTTTGCCAGCCTCAACAATCGATCAGCAAAAAATTATTGATCAACTTTCTCCTGCTGAACATGACATTGTCTTAACGAAATGGCGTTATAGCGCGTTTAAACGTTCGGATTTGCTTGAAAGAATGCAAAACTGGAATCGTGATCAGCTCATTATTGGCGGTGTCTATGCTCATATCGGTTGTATGGTTACGGCAATTGAAGCTTTTATGAGTGACATACAACCCTTTCTGGTTGGGGATGCAGTTGCCGATTTTTCAGAAGAAGAACACCGCTTAGCTTTGAAATATGTATCTTCACGTTGCGGTCAAGTTGTGGATACCGAATCTGTAGTGGGGCAGGTGGCAACAGGCATTACACGACCTTGGTTAGAGCAAAAGGTCCAGCAGCTTATTGAAGAAGATGAATTAGATCCAGAAGAAAATCTGATTCTTTATGGACTGGACTCATTACGAATTATGCAGTTTTCTTCGGAACTCAAAGCGCAGGGAATCAATATCAGTTTTGAAGAATTAGGACGCACACCCACCTTATCAAATTGGTGGTCATTGGTTGATGCACGGCAAAGGATTGCAGGGTAGAGGGTTGCCATCATAAGGCATACGACAAATCCTGGTCGCTAAATTTATACATAAAATTTATATCTTTGATAGCGACTCCTTAGACGACTTGTAATCGTCATATTAACGGAGCAAAAAATGATTTTATCGCCTGCTGATCAAGAGAGAATTGAGACATTCTGGAATTACTGTTTAAAACATCAATACTTCAATATTGGATATCCTGAATCTGCAGATTTTGATTATTCCGCTTTATTCCGTTTTTTCAAATTCTCTATTAATAATTGTGGTGATTGGAAAGACTATAGTAATTACGCATTGAATTCTTTTGATTTTGAAAAAGATGTGATGGCGTATTTTGCTGAAATTTTTCAAATTCCCTTTGAAGAAAGCTGGGGATACGTAACCAATGGTGGCACAGAAGGTAATATGTTTGGCTGCTATCTGGCGCGTGAGCTATTTCCTGATTCCACATTATATTACTCAAAAGATACGCATTATTCGGTGAGAAAAATCGCCAAATTATTGCAGATGAAATCTTGTGTGATCGAATCATTGGATAATGGTGAAATCGACTATGATGATTTAATCCATAAAATAAAAACCAATAAAGAAAGTCACCCCATTATTTTTGCAAATATTGGTACGACCATGACCGGTGCAATTGATGATATTGAAATGATTCAAGAGCGCTTAGCGCAAATCGGAATCATGCGCCGAGATTATTATATTCATGCCGACGCTGCCTTAAGTGGCATGATTTTACCTTTTGTTGATCATCCTCAAGCGTTTTCCTTTGCTCATGGTATCGACTCAATCTGTGTGTCTGGTCATAAAATGATTGGCTCACCGATTCCGTGTGGCATTGTTGTGGCCAAACGCCAAAATGTAGAGCGTATATCGGTAGATGTTGACTATATCTCTACACGTGATCAAACCATTAGCGGTTCTCGTAATGGTCATACCGTCTTACTGATGTGGGCAGCAATACGTAGCCAAACCAATTTACAAAGACGACAGAGAATTCAACATTGTCTAAAAATGGCCCAGTACGCGGTTGATCGCTTTCAGGCAGTGGGCATTCCTGCTTGGCGGAATCCGAATTCAATCACTGTGGTATTTCCGTGTCCTTCTGAGCACATCTGGAAAAAGCATTATCTAGCAACCTCTGGAAATATGGCTCATTTAATTACTACGGCACATCACCGAGATACACGTCAGATTGATAGCTTAATTGACGACGTTATTTTTGATTTACAAGGTGCCTCTAAACGTACAGTTGGTTTTTAGTCATATCAACCAAGATGATTTAGACAAATCCATATTAATTTTACAGTCTAGAAAATGATCTAAAAATATTTTGATAGGGTGGTTAGGAAGTTTTTGATGCAATTAAAGTTTTTAAAAAAATACTTTTTATATGATTTTCTTATTCATGCTTTTTTAAAGCCGAAAAAGGCAATTCTTGCTGGTCAATTGAAGCGAGATTTTATTTTAAGTACCGCTTTTTCTATGAATATAAAGAGAGATAAGCATGTCTGATTTAAAGTTATCTCATCTGATGACAGACTCTTCCTTGGCACCTGCACTCAAGCCAGCATTTCCTAAATTATTTGCAGGAACGCTTGCTGCCGTATTTTCTGGTTTAGCCATTTTAACTGCCTTGTGGGGCATGATTCAGTTGATTGGTTATTTATCTTCTTATTGGGTGATCTTTTCAGCGGTTTTTTGGATAGTCGGGGCGGCATTGGCAGCACTAGCTTCATGGTTAGTGCATGATGCAGAGGCTGGATTTTCGGCACGATTACGTCGTCAAATTGCTCATCATTTAATTCGGTTACCTAACACAACCCTATCAAAACAGGGTGACCAAAACTTAAAACGACTGGTTTCAGATGATATCGCAACCTTACACCATATGGTGGCACATTTACCGTCGGAAATTGCGATTTTTGCTGTAATCCCTTTAGTTTCTATTATTTTATTAATTGCTTTGGTTGGCCCGATGGCCCTTTGGGTATTATTACCTGGGGCAATTGCTTCACTCTATTATTTAATTATTGTTCCCCATGTATCAAAACGGGATGGCGCTGCACGTATGCAGGTCATGTTAGATATTATTGGTTCTGCTGATGATTATGCGCGCGGCATTCGTGATAATCGAATATATGGGCAACAATCAGGTGCTTTAACAGCCTATATTCAATCAGCACAAAATTTTACTCAAAATATGGTGTCTTGGGTGAGTAAAGTCGCAACACTCGCTGCTGTTGCCACAGCCTTACTACAAGCTGTTGCAACCTTTGCCATAGCCTATTTTGTAGCTTATCAATACGACAGCATGACCTTGGCTGCAACACTTTTCTTTAGCTTGGCCATCGTGACACCTTCGCTACGTTTAGGGCATGGTCTTGATTATGTCGCTGCTGGGCGAGCTGCAGCTAGTCGTTTATCTGCATTCTTAAAAGAGCCAGTACTCTCGTCGGGCAATCTACAAAAGATTGAGCAAGATGTAACACTTGAAATAGTGAATGCAAGCTTTGCAATCGAAAATCAAAAAGTATTGGATCGATTAAGTTATGCATTTCCAAAAAATTCAATTACTGCAATTACAGGACCGAGTGGAGTTGGAAAAACAACCTTACTGCGGGCACTTGCTGGGTTCGCTGTATTGCAAGAAGGTGTCGTTCAATTAGCAAAAACAGATATTTTGCAATTACATGAAAAACTAAGACATGAAAAGGTTTTGTTTATTCCACAAGGTGGAGATGTATTACCGACCACAGTAAGAGAAAACTTGTCCTTATCTGCCGTTAATGCAAATGATGCACAACTTGAGCAGGCATTACTCAAGGCCCAACTAAAAGTAGATTTAAATGCAGATGCAACTTTACTTTCAGGCGGTGAAAAACAGCGCCTAGGAATAGCGCGTGCGTTTTTATCCTCAGCTCCTATTATTTTATTAGATGAGCCAACGAGCGCACTCGACCAGACCAATGCGACAAAAATAATATTGGAATTAAGCGACTTAGCTAAAAAACAGAATAAAACCATCGTCATGGTCACTCATGATCTTGCCTTAGCTGCTCATGCCGACAGTAGATTAGTGCTTAAAGGCCCAACTGACTCAGGGAAATCTTTATGAATACTCCTGCTAAATTAAATAAAGATCAGATTTTTTCGATGCTTCCTCGTGCGGCCAAACAAAAATTAATTATTGTTGGTATCGGATGGATCATTGTTGCAGCAATTGAAGCAATCGCATATACCGTCTTGGCATTTGCAATTGTCAATCAATGGTCACCAAGCTGGGTTCTCATCAGTGCAATTGCAGCAATATTAGTGACAGTTATAGTCACTCGTGCTGGCTTCCTTACTGGTGTGCGTTTAGCAGGGGACCTATTTGCTGAGTTAGGCAAATCTTTAGCTCGTGCCAAGCTCTCTTGGTTTACCAATGAACAGCGTGCTCAGATTAAGACAATTGCTGGACAGGGAATTCCTGGGTTTATGAGTATTCCTGCTCATCAATTGCAAACCTTTTTACATGCGCCTTTTATGCCTTTATTTCTCACAATAGGAATAGGCCTGCTTGCCGGAGCAGGCGTAGCATTTGTCGCTTTAGGCTTACTTTTACTCTCTTTATTTGCTCAATTCCTAGCACAACGTGCACTCATGCATATTGATAAAAAGCGTAATACTGCCGATTTAGCGGCTTCACAAGCAACGCTGGAATTGGTTGATCATGTTGAGTTATTACGCACAGCCGCGGGACCTGAACGTGCGGTCCAAAGGCTAGAACATCGTTGGGAAGAGCAAGAAGAGACATTAGTACGGATTAATCGTGCTGCTGCATTTGCAAGTTTTATTGCAACCTTAGCAAGTGTTTTACCCATTGCTGGGATGGCAACATATCTGGTGATCGATGGGGTCAATCATGCTGCTTTGGTGTTGGCATTACTCGTCTTAATTGGACGTGCAGCAGCGCCATTAGGTGAACTTGCTACCGCAGGGTTACATATCAATGATTTGTTTGCTGCACTGCGCAACTTTAATCAGATCACCCATCCACCTGAGTTGCCTGAGCCATTACACCCTCAAATTCCTACTGGCCATCATATTTCGGTACAAGACGTTAGCTATGCGCCAGCACTTGAAAATATATCTCTCGATATCGCATTGGGGAGCAGAGTATGGGTTACCGGACCAAGTGGTAGTGGTAAGAGTACTTTACTTGAATTGCTTACACGGTTTGATGATCCACAAAGAGGAAAAATTACCCTTGGTGGCATAGCTCTTGATCAAATGAAATATGAAGATTTGGTCTCGAATATCGCTTATGTCACACAAGAACCTATTTTGTTCACAAGTACACTGGCTGAAAATATCCGTTTAGGTAAACCTGATGCAACTGATGATGAAATAGAAAAGGCTGCAAGAGATGCCGCATTAGGAGCAATGATTGACCGTAGTTCAGAAGGAATTAATCAATCGGTGGGTAAACAAGGCACCGCATTGTCTGGTGGTGAACGTCAGCGGGTCGCAATTGCCCGAGCATTACTCAAAAATGCGCCGATTTTAATACTTGATGAAGCAACCTCTGCCTTGGATGAAGAGACTGAGCAGGAAATTGTTACAACGATACGTGCTCTTTCTTCTACGGTTATTTTTGTGACGCATCGTGATTCAGCCATTTGGCAACCGACTCAAACTATCAATTTAGCTTCAACTTCTGTTTAAAAAAATAGCGCAGAAACCTGATTTAAGCATTTTTTATAAAAGAAAAATGCTTAATATTTGGAGAATTCTTAAGTGAATAAACATCAATATAATATGTTCTGTTTACCGCCTGCGGGGAGTAGCGCGAGTATTTATCATCCATGGAAAAAGCAGATTTCTGACAATATTCGTATTATTCCTATTGAATATTCGGGTCATGGTATAAAAATAAATGAACCATTGATTGATGATCCTGATCTATTGGCTATGCAAATTGCCAATGAAATACAAGCTTACTCAGACACACCATTTATTTTATTTGGACATAGTGTAGGAGGTGGCTTGATTTGGAAAGTACTCAATTATTTGAATGAAAAACCCATAATTGATCAGTTGAGATTAATTGTTATAAGTAGCCGACCTGAGCACCACTATATTCAACATATGCGGTACAAGCATGAGCTAACCGATGAAAAAATTATTGATGAATTAAAGCGATACAATAATTTTCCTGACGAAATTTTAAATAATCAGGAAGCACTCACATTCTTTCTCAAAATCATTCGTAACGACTTCTATCTTAGTGATCAATTACTTAGCGAGAAGATTCATAAGACCGAGGTTCCGATTGTTGCATTTTATGGTAAACAGGACCCTGATATTCCTAACAAAAGAATGATGGATGCATGGCAACAACACACAGAAAATTGGTTAGGAAGTATTGAGTTTGAAGGGGACCATTTCTACTTTCTTAATCCCGAGACTCGAGTGAAGATGCTTGAAAACATTGCCGCCATCGTTGAAACATTGACCGTGAATATTGAATAAAGTCCATGCTATGAATACGAAAAAGCAGTTAAGTAGAGGGGCTAATTCATGTCTGGATGAAATAAATATTCAATATGAAAAGCTAACAGCTTTCGGGATAGATATACATAAGGTCCAGCTCAGTGAAATCAAAGAAATACCTCAGCTTGATCATATCTATCAGGAGCTGAATATATTTCTTCCACCGAATATAAAAAGCTCACGCTTCATTCGTCAATTAGAGTTCTTGACGGGGCGCTTAGCAGCAAAATATGCATTACAACGCTTCAATTTACAAGACTCTATTGTCCATCAGGGTAAACAGGGAGAGCCCCTATGGCCCGAAGGAGTGATGGGTGGGATTAGTCATGTTGGATCAAAAAAATCATGTCATGCCATCGCATATGTTAGAAATAACACGCTTAAAGAAAAAATATTTGGAATCGATATAGAGTCTCAAAAACATCATATTTTTTTTCAAAAGAAAGATGAATTTTATGATGTTTTTCTCAATAAAAACGAGCAAGCAGAAATTGAAAAGCTACTAAAAGATCAAGCATATTTATATTTGGTAATATTCTCTGCTAAGGAAAGTATCATTAAGGCATTTTATTTAAAATATAAGCAAATTATTGATTTTAAGAATATAAAATTTAAAGCGCTAGATGGCGCGTTTCTTTATTTTTACCTTAGACAAGAAAGTTTAATCGAGATAACTCTAGAGGTTAAAGTTTATTTTTTTCATACAAATAACGAGATAATTACAATTTCTTGCATTGAAAACTAAATTTGTTATTGATAATAATAATCATTTGCATTAATGTGTGTTTCAGTATTTTTATATCCTTATATTTAAAAAGAAGTACTACAGAATTTGCTTGAAAAAAATCAATGTGAGAGGTGATATACAGATGATGCAGACTCAAATATCAGTAGAGCAAAATTTAGATCATATCGGTCAAAAGAAATTTTCATGTTTTTCTACGAAGAATTATTATCTCGAGGTCAACGAATTCGTTAAAACGTTAAATACACCTGCAGCAAATACCGCACTATTGAATGAAGAGATTGCAAAATGCTTTGAAGAAATTAAAAAGCAAGGCCATCAAAATCCAGTTTTAATTGGTGCTATACCTTTTGATATTACAAAGAAAAGTAGCTTAAATTTTTATGCTGATCATAAAAAAATAACACAATCATCTTCTACGATTAATTCATTAAAAAATCGTAATAACATTGAGATAATTAATAAATCATTGCTCATTCAACGACAAAAATTTGAAGGTACAGTACAGCTAGCTTTAGATGCTTTTGAGAAAAAGAAGGTAGAAAAAGTTGTTCTCTCTCAGGCTGTTGAATATGAGTTTAACCGTCATCAAGAGCCTGAAAATTTATTGGCTGCTTTATTAAAACAAAATCCAAATGCTTATAATTTTGTGATTCCAGTCGAGCATAATAATTATATCCTAGGTGCAAGTCCTGAACTGCTTTTGTCAAAACAAGGGCGTATTGTAACCAGTAACCCTTTGGCTGGCTCTCGTCCTAAATCTCAAATTTCTGAAAAAAATTTCGTCAGCCAACAAGAATTAAATCATTCCGAGAAAGATCAACATGAACATCGAATTGTGGTTGAAAATATTATTAGAAATTTAGCTACTCATTGTGTAGAGCTTAAGGTTTCTGAATTTCCAGATATTTTAGAAACTTCAACGATGTTGCATTTATCATCAGAATTCCAAGGTGTGCTTAAACAACAGGCTCCCGATGCCTTAAACCTTGCATTAGAATTACATCCAACACCAGCAGTTTGTGGCTCACCAACTCATGTTGCTAAGCAATTTATTTTAGATCATGAAGGTTATGACCGACATTATTACACGGGGTTAGTCGGCTGGATGGATGCGGAGGGTAATGGTGAGTGGGTAGTGACAATTCGATGTGGTCTACTCAGTGAAAATAAAATGCGCTTATATGCTGGTGCGGGGATTGTTGAAGGGTCAGATGCTGAAGCTGAATGGCTAGAAACAGAAGCTAAAATGCAAACCATGCTAAATATTCTAAATACAAAAGTTGCTGTGTAATTAGTAAACCTAGGCAGGTTTTATTTTTATAGCCAAAACAATAACTACATATTCCACGGGGCTATGCTAAAAAATTTAATAAAAAAGCCTGCATAAAGCAGGCTCTTTTAATTAAGAGGATTATTCTAAGAATTTAACAGTTACGCCTGAACGTACTTTATTACCTAAATCGTTAGCATCCCAGTTCGTTAAACGGATACAACCGTGTGATGCAGTTTTAGAAATTAAAGACGGGTTTGGTGTACCGTGAATACCAAATGATTTTTTGCTTAAACCAATCCAGATATTACCTACAGGAGCATTTGGACCTGGTGGTAATGAAAGCGGTTTTAAGTTATTGCCTTGTACAAAGTTAGAAGGAGAGTAGCTGTACCAAGGGTTACGTGCTACACCTACTACCTTGTAAGTACCGGTCGGAGATGGCGTATCAGTACTGCCAATTGTTGCAGGAAATGACGCAATCATTTGATTACGGCTGTTAAACAGATACAACTGTTTCGCACCTTTATGCGCAATAATCAAGTGAATATCTTCTGGTAAGTCATTGCGTACATTTGGAACAATGATTTTTTCACCAACTTTTTTGAATGTCGCAGTCGGGTTAATTTTCTTTAAGAAGGCTTCATCAATATGAAACTTCTCGCCCAACATTTCACTTACGCGTGTGTAGTACAAACCTTTCATTTTTGCTTGTAAAGCATAGTCAGAAGGAATTGATTGTGCGTAAGGACCTTTTAAATCGGCATCGGTAATGGTGTATTCAATAAACGCTGGTTTGTTTTGTTTAGCAACAAGCGCATCCCAAGTCTCTTTAGTTAACTCGCCAGTAGGAGATAAACCATTCATTTGCTGGAAAGATGCAATTGCTTTTAATGTATTTTTACCGCTCATGCCATCGATAGCACCCGGTGAAGCATGTGCATTATTAAGCATAACGTGAGCGCGTGCATAAACTGGAAGTTGGCCTTTGCCAATATTTTCATACCACTCAGCGTTGTTTAAGCTATCTAATGTCCATGTAACCGCTGGCGCAGAAGTTGCTGTAGACGCAGTAGCTGTTGTGGTTTTAGCCGTAGCTACTGGTGTTGAAGCGGCAATACCTGAATCAGCATTTTGGTCTTCAGCTTTTTGTAAATTTTGTAATGTTGTTGACGCTCTATTTAGGTCATTTTGTTCTTGTGCAGTAATCTGAGTCTGAGCTTGAGCTTTTACAGTTGAAGCAGCATCTACAGCAAGCGGATCAATCGGATCTTCTACAGGAGCAGATACTTTATTAGGGTTCAGTGGTTGCTCAGTTGTTGACGCAGCCAAAGCAACATTAGCAATAATACAACTTAAACTCATAGCGAGTAATGAGCGAACAAACATGTAATTCAACCTTAAGAATTTTCATATAAGCAATAGGGAAAATCAGATCCTTTAGGCCATAAATTCACCAATCATTCATTCTTATGAATTTAATATTGGCTTATTTGAGACTCGAAGGGATATAAATAAACCCGATGTAACATGCTGCAAGTATTGCAGAAAACGTTTCTTCTTGCAGTAGACTTTTGTGTAAATATGCATTTTTTAGTAGATTGGCAAGTTTTTTGTGTGAAATTGAAATTATAAAAACACTCACCTTTTGTTATGATGCTGCCACATGAAAAAGATAGAGATCGGCAATGACGACACTTAAAAATGATCGTTTCTTACGTGCTTTATTACGTGAGCCTGTAGATACAACTCCAATATGGATGATGCGCCAAGCAGGACGTTATTTGCCTGAATATCGGGAAACACGCTCAAAAGCTGGTGACTTTCTATCTTTATGCAAAAATACAGAATTTGCTTGTGAAGTGACTTTACAGCCTTTGCGTCGCTACGATTTAGACGCAGCAATTTTATTTTCAGATATTTTAACTATTCCAGACGCATTAGGACTTGGTCTGTATTTTGAAACTGGAGAAGGTCCGAAGTTTCATAAAACGGTACGTACTGAACAAGATGTGGCTAACTTACCTAAGCTTAATGCTAAAGCCGATCTTGATTATGTGATGAACGCAGTAAGTACGATTCGTTCTGCTTTAGGTGGTCAAGTTCCACTGATCGGTTTTTCTGGTAGTCCGTGGACGCTTGCAACTTATATGGTTGAAGGTGGTTCAAGTAAAGAGTTCCGTTTTACCAAGCAAATGATGTATGCGCAGCCAGAAGTTTTGCATGCCTTACTCGACCATTTAGCAGATTCAGTCATTGACTATTTAAATGCGCAAATTGATGCAGGTGCTCAGGCCATCCAGATCTTTGATAGCTGGGGCGGAGCATTAGCACACCGCGAATACGTCGAATTCTCTTTAAACTACATGAATAAAATCATTGCTGGTTTGCAGCGTGAGAAAGATGGCCGCCGTATTCCTGTTATTGTGTTCACGAAAGGTGGCGGTCAATGGTTAGAGCCAATGATTGCCTCTGGTGCAGATGCATTAGGACTGGACTGGACTACTCCGCTTAATACCGCTCGAAATGTTGTCTCTGGGCGTGTAGCGTTACAAGGGAATCTTGATCCTGCTGTTTTATATGGCTCGGCTGCTTCCATTGAAAAAGCTGTAAAAGCAATGTTAGATGATGCTTATGCAAACGGTGAGAAGACCGGTTACGTTGCTAACTTAGGGCACGGTATTACCCAATGGGTAGATCCGGCGCAGCCAAAAATCTTTGTAGATACGGTACATGAATATAGTGCTAAATATCTAGGATAGTTTTTTGTGCAATATCTGTTTTTACCTCTTCAATTTATTGGCAAGGCTGTTTCGGCAGCCTTGTTTGGTATTTTGCTTCTCATCGCTTTTGCCCTAACTGCGTCGATGGGAAGCCATGAATATATGGGTTTTTATCGCTATGATTATTTACTCATATATGCACTGATTATTCAGATATGTCTCTTATATTTAAAACTTGAATCATGGGCAGAAGCCAAAGTTATTGCTTTATTTCATATCATGGCGATGGTCATGGAAATATTCTTAACACATCCTGCGATTGCATCCTGGCAATATCCTCAGCCTGCGGTATTTAAAATTTTGACTGTGCCTTTATTTGCAGGCTTTATGTATTCGGCTGTAGGTAGTTTTTTTGCACGCTCAATACGCCTGCTGCAAGTTTCATTTGAAAAACTTCCGAGTTTCGGAAGTATGCTTTTACTGGCATTTTTCTCATATATAAACTTTATGAGTAAATTTTTTGTACCCGATATTCGCTATATTTTATTTGCCATCAGTGTTTTTATTTTTTGGAAAACAAAACTTTATTTCCAATTAAATGAGCATAAATTTAAAATCCCGATGTTGCCTGTATTGTTTACACTCGCTTTTCTGATCTGGATTGCTGAAAATATTAGTACCTTTTATAAAATTTGGCTTTATCCAAGTCAGGTAGAGGCTTGGCATATGGTGGGGTGGGGTAAACTTGGATCATGGTATTTATTATTGCTTTTGAGTTTAGTGTTAGTACTTAAAATATTAGGTCATCGAGATAATCAAGGTAATTGGAATTTAAGATAAATTTTTCTTTTACACTTTTTATCATATTATTTATTTTTTAATTGCTAAATGATTGGCTTATCGCTATCTTTAATATCGTGTAATAAGAATTACACATAACAATACATAAGAAACAATCAATAATGATTTTTGGAGATATACATCTATGTTAAAAAAATTAGCTTTAGCTGCTTTGTTAGCAGCTGGTTCAAGTGTTGCTATGGCTGATAACGATGTAGGTTGTGGTGTGGGTACGCAAGTATGGGCTGGCCAAAAAGGAGTGGTGCCTTAAATTCTTGCTGCAACAACAAACGGTATTTTTACTAACCAATTATTAGGTATTACTTTCGGTACTTTAGGTTGCCGTCAAGGTGGAACAGTTACAGCACAAGTTGTTACTTTCACAAATGAAAATGCAGAAGCTTTAGCGCGTGACATGGCTGTAGGCCAAGGTGAAAGCCTGAATGTACTTGCTGAGTTAATGCAAATCAAACCACAAGATAAAGACCGTTTCTTCAAAGTTTCAAAAGCAAATTTTGGTGAAATCTATTCAACAAACAACCAAAACACACTTCAAGTATTAGCATCATTACAAAACGTAATGGCTAAAGACGAAGTTTTAAAAGCTTACGTATAAGTTTGAAATTGAAAACCCTGTCATTTGGCAGGGTTTTTCTTATATTTAATGATTAAAATTGATGAGCTTAATGAAATCGGTTGTTTTAATTTTTGCCTCTTTGGCAGTGAATATTGCGTATTCAGCAGAAACAAATCCATCTATTCAAAACTACTGGTCCATTGCAGAACAAAAAAAATTAGACCAAGACATTACATGGCAAAGGCTCATGTATGCCAATAAAAACCAGAAAAGTGAGGTCACTTATGCTGGCTATTTTCTATCAGAAAATGGAAAAAATAATTTAAAAGAAGAACTGAAAGCAGACATCTCGGCATTATTTATACCTACGCAAGATAACCAGTCAATTCGCTGTAAATTTCCGGCACGCAGTCAGTGGCTTATACAGCAATTAGGCATTCAAGAAAATGAATTGCCGCAAGTAAAATGTTCAGAATTTGAAAACTGGATTGGGCAGATTAAGCCTTACAAAGCGACCCTAATTTACGCTACAGATTTTATGGGTAATCCAAGCTCAATGTTTGGCCATACCTTATTACGTTTAGATCCTAAAGATCAACAGCAGTTAAACCTCGTTTCTTATGCCGTAAACTATGCAGCAACTGTGGCAGGCAATGACAACTGGTCATATGCATGGAAAGGCTTAACAGGGCAATATCCGGGTGAATACTCACTTATGCCTTACTATCGTAAGGTAAAAGAATATGGTGATTTTGAGAGCCGTGATTTGTGGGAATATGAGTTAAATCTATCTCCAGAAGAAACGCGGTTTTTGGTGAGTCATATTTGGGAAATGCAACATGTAAGCTTCCCTTATTACTTTGTGAGTGATAACTGTGCATATCGGTTATTGGGCTTAGTCGATTTAGTTAAACCTGAATCTCATCTACAAGAAAAGTTTAACTACGCTTCTATTCCAATGGAAACCATTAAAGCGATGCAACAACAGGGACTCACTAAAGCTCCTGTGTATCGACCTGCTTTAGAAACTCAATTATTGGCCCAAGCTCACCAGCATGGTGCATCTTTAGCTAAAGTTGCTCATCAGTTAGCAATGAAGCCAATTAAAGAGTCTTCGGAAACACTTAAATCATTTAGCCCATCAGATCAGGCCAAAATTCTTGAGATGGCTTATGATGATTTATATCTACAGTTTATTGGTCGCAAAGTTGAAGAAAGCTTTGCTCAGCCACAGCTTAGACAGCTTTTAGCACTACGAAGTCAGATTGATTTAGACAAACAGCGCCAAGAACCTAAAAGACCATCAACCGAGCCGACTCAAGGCCATAATGCACGTAATGTCTCGCTAAAACTGGGCGAGGTGCAAGGTGACAAGTTTATCGAGATAGGTCATAGACAGGCTTATCATGACTTAATAGATCCGCAGGGCGGATACCGTGCCGGTACTCAATTATTATTTTTAAATGGTAATGCACAGTGGCGAGATGATCATTTAAAACTAGAACATCTTGATCTGTTAGAAGTGAACTCTTATAACCCGATTCAACCATTTAAAACTCCGCTGACTTGGGGATTTAACTTAGGCTGGCGTCAGGAAGCGGTTCATGACGGCGTTTATAATGATGAAAAGCAGCATGGCGTCGCGAGTTTTAATGCTCAGGTTGGTTACAGTCTTGCAGATTATGAGCGTAAATATATTTGCTATGGGCAGGTACAAACTTATGTCCAAGCGGGTTCAAATTTAGATAAAGGCTGGCGTGTGGGAGTAGGGCCGACATTAGGATGTATGAATCAGTGGCTTGAAAAATTTAACACTGTGGTACAAGTTGAGCTGCCATATTGGGAAGACCAAAACCAATGGAACTTACGGCTAAATACACAGTGGCAATATGCCATTAATAGTAATAATGCCATTCGCTTTAATTGGGATTATGAAAAACAAAATCATCTGGACTGGATGAAATCAAGCTTAGGATATGTTTGGTTCTTTTAAACCATATACCTATAAAAAATAGAGAAATAGATGATGACTATTTCTCTTTTTTTATTTTAGGGAAAAATTATTTCTTTATTGCATTCAGCACAGCATAAGCTGCCTTAATGCGCTCTTCATTTGGAATACGTTTATTGGTTAACATGACTAAACCAATATTTTCTTTAGGAATAAACACCACATATGTTCCGAAACCGTTAGTTGAGCCAGTTTTATGGTACATCTTAACTGAAGGTTCCTTTGAAATAGCAGTCACTTTATTAGGTTTCATCACAATCTGTTCTGAATTACTGTCTAATAAAGTTTGTAACGTTGCCGGATAAGAAAACTCTTCCCAACCGAGTGCCTGATACATGGTATTTACTTGATAGCGACCCTGATGTGTTTCATTAATTGCCCGTTGAATATCTGCTGGATATTTTTGTGGATTTAGGTTGGCATGAATAAAACTCAACATGTCGGGTAGTGTCGATTTGACGCCATATGCTGGGGCATCGAGTGGGCCGGGGTTAACTCGAATCGGCTGATTTTCTTGGTTATAGCCAAAAGCATAGTTTTGCATCTGGGTCTTAGGTACATTTACATAGCTATGTTTTAAGCCAAGGGCCGGAAAAATTGTTTTTTCTAAGACTTGGTCGAAAGGTTTATTCATAGACAAAGCTACAACTTTTCCAAATAAACCAATGCTTGGGTTTGAATATTGTCGATATTCACCGATTGAGTTTTTAGGTTTCCAGTCTTTAAAAAATGTTAAAACTTGCTGATCTGTTTTTACTTCATCTGGAAATTGCAAGGCAAGGTTACCACTTGTATACGTCGCGAGTTGAAGTAAGTTAACTTGGTCAATCGGTGTATTTTTTAGTTCTTTCCAATACTTACCAGGCGTATCGTCAAAAGAGATTTTTCCTTTATTTTTTGCATATCCACCTGCTGTCGCGGTAAATAATTTACTGACAGAACCTAGCTCAAAAATAGTACTGCTATTTACGGCTTTTTTATCTTGAACAGATTGAAGACCATAATACATTTCATACTTTTTATTATTTTGAATAACACCCACAGCCATACCTGGCACATCATATTTTTCTAATAACGGTTTAAAGTTTTGATCTACCAGTTTTTTAATTTCTTGGTCTTTTGGTGTATTGCCCGCATAAATTGAGGTACTAAAAATAAAAAGCGGGGATAAAAGTAGACAAGAAATTTTTTTAAATCGCATGATTAGCTCCTCTGTACACGATAAAAATAGATAACTCATTGAAATAATGTCATAATAATTGTTTTCTAACGACGAATACTATGACACATCTCAATGAGTTATATCTTATCTTAAACAAATATCTAAAATGGAACAAGTCACATTTAAAGTGCTTTGCGCTCATCATGCTTGTGATTATTTTAAAGCAAACATGTAATCTTTCTTCTGCATCTAAAGCCTTGCCCATCAAGTGCTTACCACAATCATTTTATCGACGTATGCAGCGCTTCTTTGCAGGTCAGTATTTTGATTATCGTCAAATTTCTCAGTTGATTTTCAATATGTTTTCATTCGACCAAGTGCAACTGACTTTAGATAGAACCAATTGGAAATGGGGAAAACGAAATATTAATATCCTGATGCTCGCAATCGTTTATCGTGGAATAGCGATACCTATCCTTTGGACATTGCTTAATAAACGTGGAAATTCAGATACGAAAGAGCGTATTGCTTTGATTCAACGCTTTATAGCCATTTTTGGTAAAGACCGTATTGTGAATGTGTTCGCAGACAGAGAGTTTATCGGTGAGCAGTGGTTTACATGGTTAATTGAACAAGACATCAACTTCTGCATTCGTGTTAAAAAAACTTCATTGTCACCAATCATTTAGGAAAGAATCATAAAATTAGTGATTTATTTCGCCATCTTAAAGTTGGTCAAATTGAATGTCGTAAACGACGGATTTTGGTTGGTCGGGTGAAACTATATATAAGTGCACTACAGTTAGAAAATGGAGAGCTTTTACTCGTCGTTTCTCCTCAGTTTAATGCCAATGCTATTCAGGATTATGCATTACGCTGGGAAATTGAAACCTTATTCAGTTGTCTCAAAGGACGCGGGTTTAATCTTGAAAATACGCGCTTGACAGACCCTAGACGAGTGAAAAAATTGATTGCGGTGTTAGCTATAAGCTTCTGTTGGTGTTACTTAACGGGTGAATGGCAACATGATCAAAAAAAAGCGATAAAAATAAAGAAGCATGGACGACTCTCAATGAGTTTATTTCGCTATGGTTTAGACTATGTTCAAATGGCGATTCAGCGTTTAATTGGTTTTGGGAAAAAAGAAGAGTTTAAGGAAATTTTGGCAATTTTAAGAAGGCAGAACCCTGATAGGATAAGGGTTCTGTGAAATTTGTCGTGTACAGAGGATTAGCTCATAAATTATTTAAAAAGAAAGATGCCTACTTTTATAACAAAAATCACCTAATTTAATTGTTATGTTTTATAGAATTGGATTGAAGTTTATCGCGTTCAGCTATAAAAAAAGCCCAACATTGTCGGGCTTTTATTTAGGCAGTAAAAACTATATTAGTAGCTTTCTGGTACTGCACTTAAGAATTCACGGCGCGCTTCTTTATCGGTTTTAAAATCTCCGACAAATGAAACTGTACGGGTGGTAGATTCTTGTTTACCTACACCACGCATCATCATACACATATGTGCTGAATCGATGACTACAGCAACGCCACGAGCACCAGTCACTTCTGCAACAGCTTCAGCGATTTGCTGAGTAAGGTTTTCCTGAATTTGCAAACGACGAGCAAACATCTCGGTAATACGTGCAAATTTAGATAAGCCAAGAACTTTGCCTTCTGGTAAATAGGCAACATGAACACGGCCATAGAATGGGAGAAGATGGTGTTCGCAGAGCGAATAAAATTCAATATTCTTCACCAATACCATTTCATGGTTATCTGATGGGAAAACAGCATTATTGGTGACTTCTTCTAAAGTTTTACTATAGCCAGAAGTTAAATATGAAAAAGCTTTAGCCGCACGCACAGGCGTATCTTTAAGGCCGGGACGATTAAGGTCTTCACCGACGGCAGTCAGAATATTTGCGTACGATTGCTGCATTGACATAAGACGTATAAATTTACTCTATTAGACAAGCTCGGCATTGTATCAGAAACATGACCTGATGTTCATAAATCCTCGCACTATATTTATTTTGGTTTTTCCGTACGCTTGATAAAAGATGAATAAATTTCATGTTTTTTATCGTTAATAGTCAAGTGTTTGGACATGAAATGTGCGCTTAATATTGATAAGTTCTAAATGATCGCCTAATGGCATCATATTTGCACAGAAGCATTATTATAAAGCATAAGGATAAAACATGTTAGAACGTCCAATCACCTTCTTTTTCCGTGGTGGTCAGCAGCAAGTAGAAAATATAGTACCCACAATGACGGTTTTACAATTTCTGCGAGAATATACTCAAACTGGTAAGACTAGGCAGACTGGTACAAAAGAGGGATGTGCTGAGGGCGATTGTGGTGCATGTACAGTAGTGATTGGTGAATTGGTCAATGACAACCTGCAATTACGTAGTGTGAATGCGTGTATTCAGTTTTTACCAACTTTAGATGGTAAAGCCTTATTTACAGTAGAAGACCTTCATAGCTTATTGCCTGTACAAGATGGCACACTTCATCCTGTACAACAGGCGATGGTCGATATACATGGTTCACAATGCGGTTTTTGTACACCCGGTTTTATCATGTCGTTATGGTCAATGTATGAAAATGAACAACAGTCTCTAAGCAAAGATAAAATCAGTGATTATCTTTCTGGAAACTTATGTCGCTGTACAGGCTATCGCCCTATTTTAGATGCAGCACAAAAAGCTTATGACTATCCACGTGTGGTATTAGAACGTCAAAAAGTAATTGATGTATTAAAAGAGATCAGAACATTACCTGCATTGTATTTGAATGATCAAAAGCAGCATTTTTTTGCACCCAAGACTTTGCAGGATTTTGCTACTTTACGTTTACAGTTGCCGCAAGCACGTATTGTTGCAGGTAGCACAGATGTAGGTTTGTGGGTAACAAAGCAGGGCCGTGATTTGGGCGATATGCTTTATATTGGTCAAGTTGAAGAGCTAAAAAAGATTGTAGTCACAGACCTTGCTTTAACGATTGGGGCAAATGTAAGTTTGAGCGATGCACTCATTAAAATTTCAGATTTTTATCCCGATTTTCAAGAATTACAGCGCCGTTTTGCTTCCATGCCGATTAAAAATGCAGGCACACTAGGGGGAAATATTGCCAATGGTTCGCCTATTGGTGATTCAATGCCGGCATTAATTACGCTAGGTACACGATTGATTTTGCGTGTAGGTAAGCAGACTCGTGAAATTGCTTTGGAAGACTTTTATTTAGACTATCAAAAAACAGCATTACAACTTGGTGAGTTTGTTGAGGCGATTGTTATTCCGCTTCGTGAAGGGCAGACACGTTTTAAATTTGCCAGCTATAAAATTGCCAAACGATTTGAGCAAGATATTTCTGCGGTATGTGCAGCTATTTCTTGTGAGTTAGATAATGATGATGTCACTCACAATGTAAGAATTGCTTTTGGTGGCATGGCAGCTATTCCCAAACGTGCAAAATATGCAGAAGCCATATTAGAAGGCCAGCAAATTACAGCAGAATTGATCGTTCAGGCGCAGCAGGCATTGTCGCAAGACTATCAGCCTTTAGATGATGGACGTGCTAGCTCAGCGTATCGTTTACACGTCGCGAAAAACTGTTTAAAGCGCTTTTATTTAGAAAAAATTCTGTCTCAAACACTCACTCGTGTGAATGACCTGATTGCTATGGTGGAGATCTAATATGAATCAAACCATTGACTTAAATATTTCTAAAAAATCAGCTAAAGCAGGTGATTCGATTCCACACGAAAGTGCACATTTACATGTGACTGGGCAGGCAACTTATATTGATGATTTACCCGAGCTTGAAAATACCATGCATTTGGCAGTTGGATTTTCAAATTGTGCCAAAGGCAAAATCAGTAAGTTTGATTTGGATGCAGTACGTCAAGCTGATGGTGTCCATGCAGTTTTTTCTGCAAAAGATATTGAGGTTGAAAATAATTGGGGGCCAATTGTTAAAGATGATCCAATTTTTGCCGAGGAACAGGTTGAGTTTTATGGACAAGCCTTGTTTGTGGTTGTGGCCGAGAGTTATCAGCAAGCCCGTCAGGCAGTTCGCTTAGCAAAAATTGAGTATGTGCCCGAAACCCCAATTTTAACGATTCAAGATGCGATTAAAAAAGAATCGTGGGTGTTGCCGCCTGTTGAATTTAGCCATGGTGAAGTTGAGCAGGCATTTCAAAACGCAGCACATCAACTTTCAGGTGCTATTGAGCTGGGTGGGCAAGAGCATTTTTATCTTGAAGGGCAAATTTCCTATGCGATTCCACAAGAAAATCAGAGCTTAAAAGTCTATTGCTCGACACAACATCCAACCGAAATGCAGTTACTGATTTGTCATGCATTAGGCATGAATATGCATCAGGTCAGCGTGGAAAGTCGCCGTATGGGTGGCGGTTTTGGTGGTAAAGAGTCACAGTCAGCGCAGTGGGCATGCATTGCATCTTTGGCAGCAAAAAAAACGGGCCGTCCGTGTAAATTACGCTTAGATCGTGATGATGACATGAGTGCTACAGGCAAACGTCACGGTTTTGCTTATGAGTGGTCTGTAGCTTTTGATGACACTGGTATTTTGCAAGGCTTAAAGGTGCAATTGGCTTCAAACTGTGGTTTTTCGGCTGATCTTTCTGGGCCAGTGAATGAACGTGCGATTTGCCATATTGGCAATGCCTATTATCTAAATGCAGTTGAGCTACGTAACTTACGTTGTAAAACCAATACTGTTTCCAATACGGCATATCGTGGTTTTGGTGGACCGCAAGGTATGTTTGTCATTGAAAATATTATTGATGACATTGCTCGTTATTTAGGTTGTGATCCAGTTGAAATTCGTCAGCGCAATTTCTTTGCCGAGCAGCCCGGTGGTGGACGTGACCGTATGCACTATGGGGCAGAAGTCCGTGATAATGTTGCGCCAAAATTGGTAGCCGAACTATTGCAAAGTAGTGATTACGCGAAGCGTAGACAGACTATTCATGCCTTTAATCAGAACAATGACATCATTAAGCGTGGTATTGCGTTAACCCCATTAATGTTTGGTATTTCATTTAACGCCGTGCATTACAATCAGGCAGGTGCACTGGTCTATGTGTATATGGATGGTACTGTCGCGATTACACATGGTGGTACAGAAATGGGACAGGGGCTATATACCAAAGTACGGCAGGTTGCTGCACATGAGTTGGGTTTACCCATCGATAGCGTTCGTTTAATTGCAACCGATACTTCTCGTGTGCCAAATACTTCGGCAACTGCAGCATCGAGTGGCGCAGATCTAAACGGTAAAGCTGTTCAAAATGCCTGTATTAAAATTCGTGAGCGTCTGGCAAAACTTGCAGCCGAAATAAGTCAAAGTGAAGCTGACCAAGTCCAGTTTGAAGATAGTATGGTTTCAACAGCGAATGGTCATTCATGGACATTTCCTGACTTGGTTCAACGGGCATATATGGCACGTGTACAACTATGGGATAGTGGTTTTTATAAAACGCCAGAAATTCACTATGATCAGGTCAACCATTTAGGGCGTCCATTTTTCTATTATGCCTATGGTGCAGCGGTTAGCGAGGTCGCAATAGATACCTTAACTGGGGAAATGAAAGTATTACGTGCTGACATTTTGCATGACGTTGGGCAGTCAATTAACCCTGCAATTGATATTGGGCAAATTGAAGGTGGGTTTGTGCAAGGGATGGGATGGCTCACGACAGAAGAGTTGTATTGGCAGCCGCAGGGTCCACACGCAGGCCGATTATTTACCCATGCACCTTCAACTTACAAAATCCCGACCAGTGTGGACATTCCTCATATTTTTAATGTCAAACTATTTAATAATCAAAATCAGGCAGACACCATCTATCGCTCTAAAGCGGTAGGTGAACCGCCATTTATGTTGGCATTATCGGTTTTCTCTGCAATTCGTCAGGCAGTACAGGCGGCTATTCCAGAAAATGCACCGCTCGTACTCAATGCTCCGGCAACTCCCGAGGAAATTTTACGTGCAATTGCTATTGGACGGGGACAAGCTTTGGCTGCTCGCCCACAGGCTAAAATGTAGAAGATTATGCAACATTTACAATGGTGGACTGATTTTGTAGCGTGGCAAGCCGATGCGTTGCCTATGGTATTAGTCACAGTGGTCCGTGCTGATGGTTCAACACCACGAGAGGTTGGTGCAACGATGTTGTTGCGATTTAATTTGCAACAGCAATGGCAGCAGTCAGATACGATCGGTGGTGGGCATTTAGAGTTTCAGGCGATTGATATTGCTAAAGCAATGTTAAAAGAATCGGAAACTTGTGTGAGGCGTATTGAACGCTTTAACCTCAGTGCTCGGCTTGGGCAGTGTTGTGGCGGAGTAATGTGGTTATTGTTTGAAAAAATATTACCCGCTGAAATTGCGTCGGATTTATCTGGGAGTTTGCAAGCATGGCGAGCTGGAAAGCATATATGGCGTAATGCCTCATATCAATATGCATCCACTTGGCAAACGATGGATATGGAACAACAACCAAGTTTCGAGTTTCATTCTGGCAGCAGTGAAGAATGGCAATTTAGCCAGCAGATTCAACCAAATACCATGCAAGTGCTGATTTGTGGCGCGGGGCATGTGGCTGAAGCAATTGTCCGTTGTTTATTACCTATTGGTGTGAGGGTGAAATGGATTGATCCGCGTGATGATAT
The DNA here is from genome assembly GCF_003812225.1 of Acinetobacter sp. FDAARGOS_494. Lineage (NCBI taxonomy): Bacteria > Pseudomonadati > Pseudomonadota > Gammaproteobacteria > Moraxellales > Moraxellaceae > Acinetobacter > Acinetobacter sp. FDAARGOS_494. The sequence goes on along the minus strand of NZ_CP033866.1, from coordinate 468,549 downwards.
TTTCCCATCCGATTTACTGGAACAGGCGTACTGTATAACAACTGATACCTTAGACGCCGAGATCGAACATTTTGACCGTTCAGGTGCAGTTTTAATTTTAACGCACGATCATCAACTAGATCTGCAACTGTGTTTTACAGCCTTAAAACCTACGGCAAAACCATTTGCTTATGTTGGGATGATTGGCTCAAAGAGTAAAAGGGCCATTTTTGAAAAACGTATGCAGGTGCGAGGTTATACTTCGGAAACATTACAACGTTTGGTTTGCCCGATCGGGATAGAAGGGATTTCATCGAAACAACCTGCAATGATTGCCATTGCAGTAGTTGCTCAATTATTACAGGTATTTGATGTAAAAAAATGATCCCAAAGGATCATTTTTTTTGTTCGAATTTTGGATTTTTTTCTGCACGTTTAAGCAGTACGAGAACGGCACCTGTGCCACCTTGGTTTTCAGGAGCACTTACAAATGCCAAAACATCACGATGTTGGCGTAGCCATCCGTTGACATAGGTTTTTAAGACCGCTTCTGGGCCTTTACCATGCACAATTTTAATGACATTTTGATTTTCATCTTTTGCCATCTGGATGATTTGTAAAACTGCGTCACGTGCTTGTTCAATGGTACAGCCGTGTAAATCTACAGCTTCAAACCAACGCATCTTGCCTGCTTTTAAGTCTTCAAAAACCTTATGTTGAAGAGTCGCAATGCGATAGCTTAACGTTGCTTGGCTTGCGACCGGATTTAAAGCAGCTTGTGTATCTGATAGCTCGGCATGTTCGGTATCACGACCACCTTCGGCAGCTGCACGTTTCGCCAGAGTTTGTGCATCAACTTTTTTGGCACGTGGGGTTTTTACATCGGCAATATTACTATTGTTGATGGGTTTAACGCCTGCAACAGCCTGCTTAAATAGATGTGTGTCTTCCAATTCTTCAGACTCAGCCTGAGATTTTTTAGACTCAGGCTGATTTGCGATTTTGCTTGAATGAGGATTGGAGATTTGCTTTTTAAATTGCTTCAATAACTTTTGTTGCTCTTTAGAAAGCGATGAATCTTTATTACTCATATATCTTCATTAAACCGTTTGAGGTTGTCCAAAAAGGGCAGTAAAAGCTTGATCTGGACGTGGTTGTTTCATAAAACTTTCGCCAACCAAGAAACTGTGAATATCATGCTCTTGCATCATACGTACATCATCTGGTGTCGCAATACCACTTTCAGTGATCAATAAACGTGAGGCCGGAAGTAATTTTTTCAACCGAATAGTAGTATTTAAATCTACATCAAAGGTTTTTAAATTACGGTTATTCACGCCTAATAAACATTGCTCAGAAAGCTTTAAGGCACGCTCCAACTCTTCTTCGTCATGAACTTCAACCAATACATCAAGTTGATGCTCAAACGCAGTTTTAGACATTTCTTCGAGTTGCTGGTCAGACAAACAAGCAACAATTAATAAAATACAGTCAGCATGCAAAGCACGTGCTTCAACTACATTGTATGGGTCGACCAAAAAGTCTTTACGTAAAGCAGGTAGGGCACAATGATTACGGGCAATCGCAATATTTTCATCTGCACCCTGAAAGAAATCAACATCGGTCAATACCGATAAACATGCTGCTCCAGCTTGTTCATATTGCTCTGCAATTTCGGCAGGATTAAAGTCTGCGCGAATGATTCCTTTTGATGGAGATGCTTTTTTAATTTCAGCAATCACGCCCGGACGTTTATGTTGTAAAGCATTTGCAAAGCCACGCACCGGAGTCGCTGCTTTTGCAAGCTCTTCTACATCTTGCAAATTACGTTGTTTTAAACGCGCAGCAAGTTCCTCATGTTTACGGTCAACAATTTTACCTAAAATGGTATTTTGAATATTAATCATGAGAAGTCCTTAATCTGCCTGAGATTGTTTTAATGTTTTAGTAAATTCAGCTAAAACACTCATTTTCTCTAATGCTTGCCCGCCGTAAATAATATCTTGAGCGAATGCAACAGCCTGAGCATAAGTCTTGGTAATGCCCGCTACATAAATGCCTGCGCCTGCATTAAGCGCAATCATGTTTGCAGCTTTTTCACCAATGTCAGATTTATTTTTGCTTAAAGCATCTTTAATGAGCTTTAGACTCGCCGTTGCATCTGCGACAACCAAACCATTTAATGTTTGTGACTCAATCCCGACATCTTCAGGATTAAGGGTCCATTCCGTAATTTCACCGTCTTTAAGCTCAGCAATAGTTGTCGGAGCTGCAAGACTGATTTCATCAAGACCATCTTTTGAATGGACAACCATGACATGTTCGGCACCAAGTTGTTTCATCACTTCGGCAATCGGGCGGCACAGTTCATCTGAAAACACACCAATGACAAAGCGCTTTACACCAGCAGGGTTGGTCAGTGGGCCAAGTAAATTAAAAATACTACGAATACCAAGTTCACGACGTGGGCCAGCCGCATATTTCATGGCTTTGTGGTGGTTTGGTGCAAACAAGAAACCTACACCCATTTCACGGATGCAGCGTTCGGTTTGTTGCATATCTAAATCAAGATGAATACCTGCTTGCTCAAGTAGGTCTGATGAACCTGATTTACTTGAAACGCCACGGTTACCATGTTTTGCAATGGTCGCACCTGCTGCAGCAATCACAAAGCTAGATGCTGTAGAGACATTAAATAAATTTTGTCCATCACCGCCAGTACCCACAATATCAACTAAATGTTTGATATCACTCACATCGATCTTGATCGCAAATTCACGCATGACACGTGCAGCAGCTGTCATTTCGTCAATGCTTTCACCTTTCATGCGTAGGCCCATCATTAAAGCACCAATTTGTGCTTCGGTTGCCTCACCTTGCATGATGCTGCGCATAATTTCTTCCATTTGAGGCTGAGTCAAATGAATGTTCTTGGTAATGTGGTTGAGCGCCTGTTGGATATTCATAGTCATGATTTACAGCATTAATGATTAAAATTTTTAGGTGAAGTTGATCGAGTGTGGGAGGTTCGGCCTATTGCGTTCCATGATTCACTAGCTAGGGGGCTATGTTAGCAGAAAATAACCAAAGATTTTTGCTGTTCGATAAGAGTTTTAAAAATTTTGCTCAGTTAGGGTATGGGTTTGAGTCATAAACAGAATTTATTTATTGAAAAAGGTTTTAGTTTATTGTGAGTTTTTATGATAAATAATTAACCATTTGGTATATCTTAAACATCAATATATCTAGAAAAAATGTGTATAAATCAACCAAATAAAAGTGGATATAGTAGGGCGATCTTTATTTTGTCTATTAATAAATATGTATTTAAATAAATTGAAATATGTAGGGGCTTTAAAAAATAAGCGCTCATTTATTTTTGTATTTGTTGCACTGTTTCATCCATTAGAAAGCTATGCGCAAGAAACCGTAGAGCAAACACAAAACCAAGCTAAACCAGATAAAGTAGTTCGTGTTGCGGTGACAGGTTCTCGGATTTCAAAAGCACAAAAAGATGGCCCGACCAGTGTGACCGTCATTACCGCAGCTGATATTGAAAAACAAGGGTTTAGTAATGCATTTGATGCACTTAATAACTTGACGCAGAACACGGGTTTTGTACAAGGCGCCGATTATGGAAATACTTTTACACCTGCGGCTAATGCCATTAGCTTGCGAGGCTTGGGACCGAATCATACTTTAACTTTAATTAATGGACATCGGGTTGCAGACTATCCTGTACCTTATGATGGCTCTGTCAATTTCGTAAATTTAGCCAATATTCCAACTGCTATTATTGACCGTATTGAAATATTAAACGGTGGCGCTTCTGCAATTTATGGTTCAGATGCAATTGCAGGCGTGGTGAATATTATTCTGAAAAAGAAAACAGACGGCACACAATTTAATATCAAGGCAGGCGGAACTAAAGAAGGTGGCGAAAATTTACGTTTACAACTGAGTGGTAGTAAAACTTTAGACAAGCTTAGTCTCGTCTATGGGATTGAACTCAGCGGCCGTGAACCGATATGGGCAGCCGATCGAGATTTTATGAAGAGCCGAACTCGTTTAGGAGAAAAACCAGACACGATTGTGGGTCGTAAAAATGCTGATACTGGTAAATATCTTTCAATTGGTGGATGTCAGGCCTTTAATGGTTTATTTAACGGATCAGTCAATAATATTGGACAAGCAGGGGCGGACAATTGTGCCAGTGGTTTGGCACGGCCAACTTATTGGACGGTTCAGACCCAAAACCGCAGCCAAAATGGTTATCTCGGTTTAGATTATGAGTTAAATGATAAAACTCAATTATTTGCAGATTTTTTGATTGGGGCAAACCAAATTGAAAATAATACCCGTAGTCCGATATGGACTTCTTTAGCTGCAACGAGTGGTTATTTCCTAAATCAAGATTCGGGAAATTATGAAATTTGGAATCGCCGTTTTGCACCTGAAGAATTAGGTGGGGTAGAACGAATAAATAAAAAATGGAAAGAAATTTCTTCTAACTTAAATTTTGGAATTCGAGGCGATATTGGAGAGACGAGCTGGAGTTATGAAGCAGTCTATAATGGTTCCATTTATACTAGTCAGCTAAACCGCCAAGGCTTATTACGTTCGAATGTTGATGAATATTTCTTAGGTCAGCAACTTGGTACAGATGCAGATGGTATTCCTATTTATTCACCTCACTTAGATCGTTTAAGTCGACCACTAACAGCAAGTGAATTTGAAAGTATTTCGGGCACAACAAAAGAAAAAGATAAATCGTGGGCACAAAGTTTAACCTTAAGTGCGAATGGTGATGTATTTAAGTTACCTGCAGGAACGGCCAAACTTGCGACTGTGGCCGAAATTGGGCGTCAAGGTTTTTCGATTAAGCCAGATGAGGCGATCGAAAATGGTGAGTTTTATAATACGAGTTCTAGTGGAGAATATAGTGGTACTCGTACACGCCAAGCACTTGGTGCAGAATTATTCTTACCTTTAGCAAAGCCATTAAATTTAACCTTGTCCGGACGTTATGACCGTTATGCTTTGTCAGATAACAGTATTGATAAGCTAACTTTCGGTTCAGGCCTTGAGTTTAGGCCACATCCGACTTTATTGGTGCGCGGTAACTACGCAACTAGTTTTCGTGCACCAGATATGAACTATCTGTTCTTAAATAAGCAAAAAGGTTATTTCGCAAGTACGACTGACTATTTACGTTGTAGCCAAACGGGACAACCTTTAGATAAATGTAGCTTTAAAGATTACGCACCTGGGGCGAACTACACTTTAACCGGAAACAAAGAGCTGAAACCTGAAGAGGGTAAATCTTATGGTGCAGGGTTTGTTTGGTCGCCAACCAATAAATTTGATATCAGCGTCGATTACTGGGATATCAAAATTGATAATCTTGTGACCAACTTAAGTGCGGACAAAATTCTACGTTTGGAAGCAGATTGTCGTTTAGGCAACCAAGATATTAACTCTGCAGCCTGTATTGATGCATTAGCACGTGTGGAGCGTAACCCTGCAAATGCAGTTGTCGACCCAAATGTGATTAAGAATATAAATATCGTTCCGATTAATGCTGCATCCGACCATACCCGCGGGATTGATTTCACTAGCAGATGGCGCTGGAAAACAGACAGCTTTGGTAACTTTCTCTGGACGATCAATTATAGCCGTGTACTAGAACATGAATATCAACAATCAAAAGATCACGAGAAAGATGACTATTTAAAAGATTTAAGTAGTCTGGATTGGCGTGACCGTTTTAATACCAGTCTCAGCTGGAGCTTTGGTGATTGGGCATCAACAGTATTAGTTAATCGTTATGGCAAAATTCCAAATGGTAACCAAACTGCCTATTTAAGCCCAACGTATTTGGTGAACTGGAGCGGTACTTATCAAATCTCTCCAAAAGCTTCTGCTTCAATCATTATTAATAACTTGTTTGACAAAGTGAAACGAGATGACACAGGCGGTTGGCCGTATTATCCGATAGGATCATATTCACCATTCGGCCGTCAAGGTTGGTTGGAGTTTAACTATAAATTCTAAGAATGATGTATGGATGCAGTGAAGTGGTACAGCATTTGCTGCATCTTTTTATTTAAAACTACAGAGGATAAAACCCCTTATGCTGGTCAAGCCTTCATTTAAAAAAAGATTGTTACTTACAACATTATTATCTTTATCGGCAACACAGATTTTTGCATCGAATAACAGTGAACAAATCCCGATTGGTAAATTACCCGAGTGGGTCGTACCCGAATCTTATGATTTAGATTTTAAGATTGATCCCGCACAAAAAGGCTATACCGGTAAAACTACGATTCATTTAAAGCTGGCTCAAGCCACAGATCACATCTGGATTCATGGTAAATCTTTAACGGTTAAAGATGTGAATATTACATCGGCAGAGGGCGTCAAAACCAAGGCAAAATATGAGCAAGCCTCTGAAATAGATGGGGTGAGTAAAATTAAATTTGCCAAAACCTTGCCCGCAGGACAGTATCAACTCGTTCTAGATTTTAATGCAGCGTATGACCAGCAGCTCGATGGTATTTATAAAATCGAGTTTGAGGGTAAACCTTATGTGATGACGCAAATGGAAGCAATTAGTGCACGCCAGTCATTCCCATCATTTGATGAACCACGTTTTAAAACGCCGTTTAATATTCGTTTGACGATTCCAAGCAAATATTCAGGTTTTGCCAATACCCAACAAACATCTGAGCAAATAGAGAAGTCAGGGTGGAAAACACTCAGTTTTGCACAAACCAAACCACTACCAACATATTTACTTGCATTGGCTGTCGGACCGTGGCAATTACAAAAAGGGCCTGATATTGGAGCAACTTCATGGCGTAAGCAGCCGATCCAGTTACGTGGTATTGCACCTGATACTAAAGCTGAAAAAATGCAGCAAGCCTTATCTGAAACGCCAGCCATTTTAAAAACTTTAGAAGATTATTTTGCCTTTGGTTATCCATTTGACAAGCTCGACTTACTTGCAGCACCAGACTTTGCTGCTGGGGCAATGGAGAACCCGGGGTTAATTACTTTTAGAGACTACTTGATGTTATTAGATAAGGACTCGCCAGTTTTTTTTGTACAGAATTCATTTAATGTCAATGCACATGAGTTGGCGCATCAATGGTTCGGTGATGTCGTCACGATGCCGTGGTGGGATGATTTGTGGCTAAATGAATCTTTTGCCACATGGATGCAAAGTAAAATTACTCAAAAATTACATCCCGAATTTAATGCTGACCTAGAACGTATTACAGACACCGCAGATGCGATGAAAAGTGACAGCTTAGTGAGTGTGCGCCGTATTCGTCAACCTATTTTAAGCAATGCCGATATTCAAACGGCTTTTGATGGCATCACGTATCAAAAAGGTGCGGCTGTTTTAAATATGTTTGAAAGCTATTTAGGCGAAGAAAAATTCAAACAAGGAGTGCGTAATTATATTAATAAGCACCAATATGGTAATGCGACAGCTAATGATTTAATTAGCGCTTTAGCAGAGCAGTCTGGACAAGGTGAGCGCTTTACTAGAGCGATGAAAAGTTTTCTTGATCAACCAGGTGTGCCTTTAATTAACACCGCATTACAGCAAGAAGGCAATAAAGTCTTTTTAAATGTGAAGCAAAGCCGTTATTTACCTGTGGGCTCAAAAGGTGATGCAAGAAGCCTCTGGGGTGTACCGTTATGTGTACGTTATGAAGTTCCAAATGCAGGTAGTAAAGTGCAATGTGAATTGGTAGACCAAGCAGAAGCCAAGATTGAACTCAAAGGTGCCAGCCTTGGCAGTTGGTATATTCCAAATGCAGATGCGGCAGGATACTATCAATTTAGTTTGCCACAGAAAGAATTTACTCGTCTGACTGCTGCTACAGAAAAGCTTTCTAACACTGAACAGTTGGCTTATGCCTATGCAATTTCAGCTGCATTTAACCACGGTGATATTAATTTATTGGCTGTCGTAGATGCTGCGAAGAAATTTGCCAATTCGAATAGCCGACAAATTAGTACAGCGCTGTTTTCCCAGTTAAGTACCATTCATCGTCATGTATTGAAAACAGAAGCTGAACGTGAACGTTTTAGAAAAGTCTTAGCTAATTTATATTTACCTAAATTAAATCAGTTGGGTTATGTCAGCAAAACAGACGAATCAGCTGAAGACAGTTTATGGCGTAGTGAGTTGGTTAGATTTCTTGCTCTAGATATTCAAGTTCCTGAAGTTCGTACCCAACTGTTAAAACAGTCAGATGCTCTATTTGCTCAAAAGCAGCTTAATTTTGCGCAAGTAACACCTGAATTATTGCCAACCATTTTAGCTGTACGTGTACAAGAAAAAGGTCAACCAGCTTTTGACCGATTGTCTGGAGAGTTACAACGCGTGACTCAACCGACACAACGTCTTGCAATACTTACAGCCTTGGGTTCAGCAAATCAAGAAGCAACGCGCCAACAAGCACGTCAGTTGATTTTAAACCCGCGTGTTAAAGTTGGTGAAGTTCGTACCGTGGTCAACTCAATCAATAGTTATGGAGATGAACAAGGTGGCTTATGGTCTTGGTTTAAAGTAAATCATGACGCTGTGTTTGATCGTTTAGGTAAATCTTCAGCTGGGCGTTTCCCTGCAATGTTCAGTGGGGCAGCTTGTACCCAACAACAAGCAGCACAGTTAAATGACTTTTTTGCACCACGAACTAAAGAGTTGGTTGGGGTAGAAAGAGGATTGAAACAAACCAAAGAACGTATTCAACTCTGCGAATCGCTGGTAGCAAAACAAGATGGGTCAATTGTGCAACAGTTAAAGTTGTAATTGATTCAGCCATAAAAAAGCCAACTGATCGTAGTTGGCTTTTTTATTAAGGGTTCTTATCAAATTACTTTAAAAACAATCTATTGACGGCTGACTTATGCGTAGATGTCTAAAAAGTTTTTAAAGATTTGATGGCCATGTTGGCTCAAAATGGATTCAGGATGGAACTGCACGCCTTCAACAGGAAGTGTCTTATGTTTAACGCCCATAATTTCTTCCATTGAGCCATCTGCTTCATTGGTCCAGCATGTTACTTCAAGGCAGTCAGGTAGTGTTTCTTGATCAATGACTAATGAATGATAACGAGTTGCCGAGAATGGGCTAGGAAGATTACTGAAAATACCTTTATTGCTATGGTACATATCAGATAAACGTCCATGCATCACCGTTTTGGCTCTTACAATTTTCCCGCCAAAAGCTTGCCCAATACTTTGATGGCCTAAACACACCCCAAGCAAAGGAATTTTTCCGGCAAAATGATTAATTGCAGGAATTGAAATACCTGCCTCGCTTGGAGAGCAAGGGCCAGGACCAATCACAAGATATTTTGGTTGCCATCGTTCAATATCCTCTAATGTGACTTGATCATTGCGAACTACTTTTACTTCCTGATTCAACTCGCCAAAGTATTGAACGATGTTGTAGGTAAAAGAGTCGTAATTGTCGATCATTAGAAGCATTTTAGATTCAACTCACTAATATATAAAGGGATTTTATTTTGGGGTGATTTTGATACTCAATTTGGTACTCAATATTGAAAAAGTACCTATCTCATTGTATAAAATAAAGCCACCTCAATAGGTGGCTACTTTACCAGATTCTTTTGTGTCTGTAACGACAGATTGCACGTAGGACAATAACCAAAAACTTTTTCGCCCATCCTTGTATGGCCTTTGGTATCTGCCTTCACGAATCCGAGCGTCTAGAGTTTCAGGTTCGATATTGAGCATGTGTGCAAATTCTTCACGACCAACTCGGCGTTCTTCTTTTGACTGAGCAATACGTTCAGCTACAGCAACAATCTTTTCTAGAATGCTAGCCTCTATTTTAACTATTTGTCCCATTTACTCCTCCTTACTTTCCGCTTTCATAAAAGTAATCCAATGTGTGTTACTGCGCTTTCCACTAATGTGGCCAAACAATGGTTTTTGATCTGTGAGCGCTAAAACTTCACTAACTTTGATTTGTGTTTCATTCCATTTGAAAATTAAAACACCACCATTGGCCAACACACGAAAGCATTCTGCAAAACCTTTGCGAATATCTTCGCGCCAATCTTCTGACAACTTCCCGTACTTGGCGGCTAGCCAACTTTGCTTTCCTGCTTTCACCAGGTGAGGAGGGTCAAACACAACTAAAGTAAATTGGCCATCATTAAAAGGCATGTTGCGAAAGTCCATCATCACATCCGGTTCAATCACTAAAGAACGACCATCACACAATGTATGTTCTTCTTTTCTGATATCACCATATACTACATTTGGATTTTGACGATCAAACCACATCATCTTTGAGCCGCAGCATGGATCTAAAATTTGTGCATTCATTCAACTGTCGCTCCTAAATCTAAATACTGCTGCGCCCATTCCTCTGCAATTTCTGAAAGAGTATCTTTCTGCTCTTCCTCATCCATCATTTCCCAGTTTTCTTCTTCGATCCAATCCGATAATTTCCCAAAGTCCTCACGATCGCCATTAGCCACACCAATAGCCAAATGGAAGCGAATTTTTAAATCTTTAAATGCTTTTTCACTCATCCCTCAGCTCCCGATTCAATATCCAACTTCATTGCACCTTCTTCTGGATATTCGGTCATCCAAAAGTAATAGCCTTTTCCACTGTGGCCAACTTCAAAGAATTTAATTGTTAGTTCAGTATCAAGTTGATCTAAATCTTTCTCACCATCTGGATTTACAAATTCGAGAAGGCTTTTTAGTTGATGACCGCTAAGTGTTATGCTCATTGTTCAGCTCCCGATACGTTTGGCACACTATGAAAATGCATCCAATGTGAAGGTGGATCATTTTGATAGTTTGCCCATACGCTATTTAAATCCTCATCAATAGTCATATAGTCTTGTTCTGGGGTGACATCAGGAGCATCTGCCCAACAAATAAGTACCATTATGTCAGTAGGTGGCAATTCATCATTCACGCTAATCCACGTTGGAACTTTGGATTTCATGAAATTCACGGCTTTTTTCCACATTGCCCAACCACTATTTACACGATGGTAAACATCAAAAAGGTCTTCTTCACTTAGATCAGTTTTGACGCCTTCAGCAATATCAAAACAACCAGCATTCATATCAAATTCGAGTACATCTAGATGTCCGGGAATCCAATATTTTTCTTTAAAGAAAGGTAATTGTTCAGACCAAAAAGCTTGTTTTGTTTTTAAATCAATCATTACCTAAGCCCTCAAATATTCTTCTTTAGTCCACTCAACAAACTCTTTATAAAGCTGCTGGGCAGGTTTATTTAATCGGTTGTGATAGTCGATCGTTATGCGCCGCCAAGCAACTGGTACCGCATAATGCTTTGTTAGAAACATTGCTTGGTCCATGCCTTGCCGGACTATTACGTAGCCCAGCAATTGCAAGTAGTACATAAAACCAAGCATGTGTTTTTGGCTCACTTTCTTGTACTGATCTTTCATGTTAGAAACCGTCCACTAATAAATAATCAGGGGTAGATTCTTGTTGAGTAGGTGTAGGATTCTCTAATTCATAGCGGCGTTTTCTCACATACCCCATTAGCTTCGGTTGAATCTGCGGATCTCGTGCAGCCACGTCTATTTCCAAAGCATCTAGCGTTGTAAGGTCTGGTGCAGTTTGGATTTGAACCATTAAAGAGGGTGGCTCATTAGCAGATGCCTTTTCTTTTTCTAGCTCTTCAAGACGTTTGTGAGTGGCGAGAAGGATAGGCTTCATTTGTTCGTCATCCCATGTGCGGGTATAACGATAAACCGCATTTACTTCTGCAGGTGTTTTTGACTCTTTTACACGCTGTAGAAGAGTATCTAGGGTTTGCTGATACTCATTGTTTTTTTCTTGCTCAGGTGTAGGCTGAGTTAAAAAATCTTCAGGTGAAGACACATAAGGTTGTTCTGTAATAACAATCGCACTATCTAAAGCTGATCCTATATTTTCTGAAATATCTTCGGATTGCACCAATGAGTCTTTAGAAGTAGTTACATTTGTTTGCTCAGTAATAACAATTGTAGGTTGTTTAACTTCATCAACAATTTCAGAAGTCTTTTCTACAACTACTGTCTGTGCACCTTTTGATTTCTTAGCACGCTGTTTCTTTGGTTCGTCACCTAGGCGAATAACACTAAAATCGTCACTAACTTCAAAACCTAACGCTTTAGATAGTGCTTTTAATTGAAGCTTGGCGTTTTCTGCATCACGTTGAACAAAGCCGCTATTAATAGATTCAATTAATGCGGTGGTTCTAAAATTCACGACGTAAATAGAAGGCGAATATGTAGTAATTACAAAAACATCCTGTCCCTCCTCATATTCATCAATAGTTAATGGCTTTGTGAATGTAATGCCAGCCAGCTCAATAGTTTCGATTTTGATGCAGAATTCAAAACCCGGTTTACCAAAAACAGAAGCGGGGAATTGATCTAAGTCAGAAAAGTCCAACATGTCTCCAATAGGACGACATAGAACAGTTTTACCTTTTTGAAGTGCTGCAAATGCTTCTTGAGCAGTTAAAATATTTTTCATGCTGTCATCCCCGTTTTCGCTAAGGTTTCAATTTCTTGTTTAACTGCCTTAAGTTTTGCCGCTTCAATTTGGATAAGGGCATCGATACCTAAGTGCTCACAAACTGTTTTTACATCGAGGCCACGTTCAGCAATAAAGTTTTGAAGTTCATCTCTTTGTTGATCTGAGATACCGTTAAATTCAGGTGGACTAATCCAAGTGCCACGTTGCTTATCAAACGTGCAATTCAATGCTTTAGCCCTCATTAACATTGCTTGGCGCATGTTCTGGTAATACATATGTTCTTTATCAAGCGACTCAGTTAATTGATTAAGGTCACCTGCATGCTCAGCTTCTTCACAGCTTTGTTTCCAGTTTTCTAGCTCTTCTTGGGCTTTAGCTGCTGCAAGTTGTGCAGGCGTTAAGGTGTTAATGTGATCTTTAGCTTGAGTAATCAGGTCAGCCAAGAAAGTAGGATGTGCTTTAAGATCTGGTACCCATACTTCACCAGTTTCACCACCTAAAGCACCTGAGTTTTTCGCATGATGTGTAGGCGAGGGTTTAAAATTAATAACGCGGGCATTTTTACCTTCACCTGTAGTAACAGTTGTTAGATAACCCATCACATCTGCGATACGGTAAAGCTCGTTACGGTTTTTACCACCTAGATCTGGTCGGTAAATAATTTGATCACCGTTTTGATCTTCTGAAGCGTGTGCAATGAAAACAACGTCTTTACCTAAACTGATCAAAGTATTGATGTATTGCTTGAACGTTTGGTTCGCTAATCCTTGAGCCTTTAACTTTAAAGAACCATCTTTTTGACGGTTATTTGCCGTAAGTAACAGGTGGGTTTTAATGCATTCAAGCATTGCACCCACGGTATCAATGACTACGGTTTTATAGGGTGCTAAGTCCTGCGGCGTAAGGTTTGCAACATCACTCCATTGTTGAACCTGTACAACCGCACCTCGACGTAATTCACCAGTACGGTGAGCACCACGGTCAAAGTCAAAAGAAATTGCTTTTTCCGCAGTAAAGCCCATCGATGATTTACCTAAACCCGGATCAGCGTATAGGTACACAATAATTGCTTGAACTAATAAAGTTTGGTCAGCAGTAATAATCGGTAGAGCCATTTTTATTATCCTTATCTTGAGCCAGTGAAGCCGCGCTTAGTTTTATAAGCTTTGCGGTCATAGGTAGGGATGTTTGTTTCACGCAGTTTTATAGCGAGCTGCTTTCTGCGCTGAAAATCGATTTCTTGGGTGAGTTCATTCCAAACTTTTGGATAAGAAGTTTGGAACCTGAACACATTTAAAGGCGTCTTAACTCCGTCTTTAACTTTGTAAAGAACTGAGCCATTAGCATTAGATGCGTACACTTGCCAGCCAATGCGAACAGAGTAGAGGCCCTTATCATCACGGCCTAAAAATGACATGTAGCCATCAGGGTGCTTTTTGAAATTAGTCATCTTTAAGCCTCCACCAACTTGTTACGTTCGATGAAGCCTTTTAGAAGACCATTGATGTTTCGGATGTCTTCAAATTCGGTGAAATCGTTATATGACTTACCATTAATGTCAGTGATTTCATTTACAGTGAGTTGGGTAATATCAACAGCGGTGAATTCAGAACCTGGAACGCCGTAGCTGTCTGGATAGGCTTCAAAATCAAAGCTAACGTTTAAACGGAAGCTATCTAATTTGATGACGGCAACGCCAGAATCTTTACCTGTGATTTTCGCGGTTAACACACCGTAAGTACTTGGTTGAATTTTAGGTGTAAAAAGAGTAGGTACTTCTTTTGTTTGGAAAGCTGGCTGCAATTGGCAAGCAACTAAAGAACCACCAGAAATTGCAAGAGCAGCCATGCTGACAAATGCAAATGAGTTGAAAGGAGGAGCTTTTACGTTCATAATTGATCTCGCAGTTTTGCAAAAGCACATCGGACCTGGGGAGGGGCGGTGTGCTTTTTTGTTGTCTGTGAGATAAATATCGCATTTCCGATATTATTAGTCAATAGGTAATCCGATATTTTTATAGAAAATCCGATTTTTTATGCTTTAATAGACAAAAGAAAACCCACACGGGGTGGGTTGGGTGAGAAGGGTAGTGTTTGATTTTTATTTATTGCTCATTACTTTGCTTCTGGCCTCTCTCGCCTCTTTACGAGCCTTAAGGGTTTTCTCAAGCATAGATATTTCTTTTAAATCACTCCATGCCAAAAAGAAACTTAATATTGAGGTTAAGCCTACAGATAAGACTAATGCTAAAAGATGCTGATTTGATAGTAAATTCAATTCATTGAAAACATACATTCCAAAAACAATCACTATAAATAAAATGGCAACATATAGTGATGATTTGCTCCTTATATCCACAGTGGACGTGAGGCGATCCCGCTCTGATTGATTTAAACCATCAAGCTTCAATGCATCGAGCATACCTTTGTAGGCTAGATAAATTTGACTTAACGGTAATAACAAAACAAAGGAAAATTGAACCAAGTTGATATTTACATCAAGGGCAAGAAATTTAAAAGTAACTGAAAAAATGACAAATAGAGCTACTAACACTAATGCAATAAATTTAGCGTTGTTGTAAAACGGCAAGTAGCGTTTAGCCATGATTAATCACCAAAATTAATATTGGTAGTCATCCAATTGTACAATTGAACTTTAAGGCCGTCGTTATAAACTTTATTATTGATTGTTTCAACAGATATTTTTCCACTCATCTTTAAGTTATCCGCTGTGACCTTAGTACCATCTTCAAGAGTTATAACATAATCATCATTATGTCTCATAGATGATGCAACAGTATCAATTACTTTTTGCCCGCTTTTGGATGTTTTTCGATTATAGGTGAGTGTTAATTTAAGCTTTAAATTAGCGTCATCAAGGCCATCTTCAAGTTTTAAATCATCCAAATCGACACCAAATGCAGTTTTTAAAACATCAACCACATTTTCTTCAATTTTGTAATCAATCTTAGCTGGTACGTTCGACTCTATTTTGTGAATCGGTTGCAATTCTGTTGATCCAATTCCAGATGAGATTGAGATGGTCTTGGCTGGCGTTGATTCCAATTTTTCTTTAATTGCCGGGTTCGGAGCATCTTTTAAGATTAAGGCACTATTCGCTGGTAAGGCTTTAGCTGCTTCACCCAAAAGCCAACCTAAATAAGACTCAAGAGTTCTTGCTGTTAATGATCTGGATTGAATAATTGCAACATGATTATCAATCACTCCAAAATATAAAACACTATCAATAAATTCTTTGCGCACTACTTCAACAGATTCATCCTCATCATCAGGTAAATCTTCCGTTAAGTAAGTTTTGATTGGGAATTCGGTAGCACTATCATTGTCTATTTTTAAAACAGCTTGAGCTTTACCAGACTCCACTATGATTAGCTCTCCAAAGAACATACTTTGATGTGAACTTGCGTGATTTATAAGGATAAAATCATCTTTAGTAGCCGATACAAATTGCTGCCTATTAATAGCTTTATGATAAAAAGAGTCTTTATCTAATAGTTGGGCTTTAAGTAAGTTTCCAAGGTTCGCGCCTTTTAGAAAGTCTACTTTTTTGTAGTGTACGGTTTTGTCTTTTACAACTGTCTTACTCATTATTTTCCCCACCCGATCTGTTGTAAAGACTGTGTCGGGTTCACAGTTTATTAATCTTTTGTGTTATTAATTTTCTGTCCTAGCTTTCCTTCTTTTACCAACTGCACGACCTGCTCATTAGTAAGCACAGGAATAAAGACTTTGTCGCCAATATCTTTAGAAAGAATCTTTACCTCTTCAGCAGTCAGCACCAAAGCTTCACCATGTTTAGCTGCATCATTGATACGAGCAATAATCTGGTTGATTGGTAGTTTTGAATTGTCCATATATCACCTAAAACCTTAATTTAACTTTTTCTAACACGCTTTGGACGTGATCCGCCTAATGGTCTAAATGCATCAATAACTAAGCCTACGAGCTCCATACCATCTTCAAATTCAATAATATTGGGATGGAAGTTGGGGTTTAATGCTTGCAAGTATTTGCGCTGGTCGCTTTCAATTACAAGCTTCTTAAAGGTTGCGTCTGAATTATTTCTAACAACGATGAGGTCATCAGCGATTAGATCGCAAACTTGATAGTTTGGATTAACTAAAATGTAGTCTCCCTCTTCATATCTAGGGGAATTACTTACTCCAACTACTCTCAAATAAAAACAACCATCTGGATCATCTGCACTAAGTGGTGGCAACCATTCATTTATTTTATTAGGATCGATAGCTTCTACTGATGTCATTGTCCCTGCCTGCACCCAAGAAAGAACGGGAATTAGTTTTTTAGTTATAGGCTCAACATTATTGTCAAACTTACTGACAATTCCTTTTTTTAGCTCTTCTGCGGTAACACCAAGTGCGGTAGCCAGCTCAAGTATAGAGCCTGTCGATTTGGCATTCCCTGTTTCGAGATCAGAAATTACAGATTGTTTGACACCTGACTTCATAGCCAGTTCTTTTTGAGTCATTTTCTTAGCTTTGCGAATTGCTTTTAAGTTTTCGCCCAAAGTAGCCATAAATTTGTCCATCGTTACTTCTATCGGAATTCTGATACATATTTCAATCGGTTTGGCTATTGAATAAATATCGGAAAACCTATATATTTAATAAAAATTATCGGAGACCGCCCATGAATCAATGGCAGAAGATGATCTCTGAGTTAAGGGAAAAGGGTCTTACTCAGACATTTATAGCCGCAGAAATCGGGTGCTCACAGAATTACGTTAGTGATTTAGAGCGCGGGTTATGTGGGAAACGCCTTTCATATGATCTAGGAAGAAAACTAGAAAATTTATGGAAGGAATATTGTTCAAAACAATTAACCGCTTAGGAACTAAACCATGAGCAAAGTATCAACCGAATTGAGTGCAAGTGCGAGAAATAGCATTACAAGGGTTTTACGCATTCTTGCAAACAGTAATAACTCCCAGATTGCTGAAAAGTTGGGGCTAGATCCAACTACATTTTCAAGATTTAAAAATGACAAGAAAAACAATGGCTTGTCAGATATTGAGAATGTTTGCGCAATGTTGGATTTGCTTGAATTAAAAATCGTACCGAAGAAATACAAGTTAATTCACAAGGAAAAGTTGGCAGCGCTTTTGAATCTATCAAAGGCTTATATGGGACGCCTAGGTTCAGTCGATGATCTTTTTCAAGATGACATTGAAGACTTTGGAATTAATGAAGAACTCGGATATTAAAAAACCGCTTCCTGCGCGAACAGGTTAGCGGTCACGTTCAATCGGAGAAGGACCAAATGAACTATTCAATATTAGCAGACATTGAACTAAATCGGAAGATTAGTTTGTTTCAAAAAGCGGTTGAGGCTTATGTGCTTAATCGAACTCTCGAAAACTCTATGGCATTGGCTAAAGCAAAAGCTGATTTAGCTGCATTTGTATTGAGAGGTGTTTGATGGGTGCATCAATTCCAATTATTAAGTTGATTGAAGCTATGAACGAACAGCCAATAGCATTCAACAAGCACTATGTATTTTTAGGATGTGGGATCAATGGGGCATTAATGCTCTCTCAATTGGTCTACTGGACTTCTCGCACTAAAGACAGTGAAGGTTGGATCTTTAAAACACATCATGAGTGGACTCAAGAAACTGGTCTTACTCGTCGTGAGCAAGATACGGCCAGAGCAACACTTAAATCACTTAAATTCATCTCTGAGAAAAAGATGGGTGTGCCTTGTCGTGTTTACTACCGTGTAGAGCGTGAAAACCTATATCAAGCTTTGATCGAATACTCTGAAAGCATTGATATTAATAGTATGCACAATTCCGCCATACTGAATGCACAGAACAGCCATACTGAATGCACAAATCCGCCAGACTGTATGCACAATTCCGCCATACTGAATGCACAAATCCGCCCATCTAATACAGAGAATACATACAGAGAATACACAGAGAATACTACAGATATTATTTGTGCTGATTCAGCACCAAAAACACAAAAATTCAAAGCGAAAGATTTCTTGTTGAAAAACGGAGTATCTGAGCAAACAGCAACAGAATATCTTGATCTTCGCAACAAGAAGAAAAAACCAGTAACTCAACGTGCTTTACAACTTGTTTTCAAACAAGCTCAGGAAGCAAAGCTAAGCAATGAGCGTGTATTCCAAATTATCGTTGTTCGTGGTTGGGAATCTTTCAAAGCTGCTTGGAACTGGCAAGAGACAAATGCAGAGCTTGAGCAATTAGAAAATCCAGTTGCTGAGCAGCAACAAACTATCCATGAACAACCAGCAACACAATTCAAAGGTGTTGCTAAGAAATTTAAGGGGATGGACCAATGATTGAATTATTTTCTATCCCTGTTGAGCAAAGCATCTTGTCTACGTTCATGACAATCGATCAGGCAGCAGATGAGTTTATCTCTCAGATCGATGCACAAGATTTCTATGCATCACAACACCAGATCATCTTTGCCCACATCAAGAGCCAATTGAATAAGGGTGAAGCGTTTGATGAGGTGACTGTATTCGAGTTGATTAAAGCTAATCCGCTTGAAGCAAACCAAATCGATGAGCAGTTTCTTGTGAACCTCATGAACCGCGCAAGCAATGTGAGCTTGTTAGTAACACACATCAAAAAGCTAAAAGATTTCTCTACTCGCAGAAAGCTTCAAGAGACTAGCAAGTTGATTAGTTCGATCGCTAACGACATGGCAACTCACACTGCTGAATCTGCTGTGAACAAAGCACAATCGTTAGTTCAAAACTTAGATTTTGGTGCTGGTGAGGAAAAGCTTAAACATGCTCATGAGTTTTCAAAAGAAGCTGTAAAAGAGTTCCTTGATCGCCACATGGCAATTCATAACCAAATGCCTTATGAGGGCGGTATCAAGACTGGCTTTACTGCTCTGGACAACAAACTAGGTGAAATCAGCAAAGGCGATCTAGTCATCATTGGTGCGCGTCCTTCAATGGGTAAAACAACGTTTGCTCAAAACATTGCAGCAGACATGATGATTAACCAGTCTTTACCAGTTCTGTTTATCTCAATCGAAATGAAGGGCAGACAGATTGCACAGCGTTTAATTAGTGGCATTGGTGGGGTAGAGCTACGCAAAGTATTAACAGGACATATTGATCCAAATAGCGACGATACACAGAAGGTGAATAACGCTGCTCTGGTACTTGAGAAAGCACCTTTGATGATCGACGACAACAACCGCGCAACTGTGGCAACTATCCGCAGATCAGCTAAGAAGGTTCAAGCCAAATACGGAAAGATTGGCGCAATCTTTGTTGATTACATCCAGAAAGTAACACCACTCACTAAAAACAACTTTGGTCGTTCTGACAAAGATATCGGTGAAATATCTAATGAGCTTAAGCGTATGGCAGGTGACTTTGATTGTCCTGTGATCGCACTAGCACAGCTTAACCGTAACTTAGAGAACCGCCCAAACAAACGCCCTGTAAATGCAGATCTAAAAGAATCAGGCGACTTAGAGCAAGACGCAGACATCATCATGTTTATTTACCGCGATGAAGTCTACAACAAGGATTCTAAAGAAGCAGGTACAGCAGAAATCATCATAGGTAAGGCTCGTAACGGCTCAATTGGCACAGTTCGATTAGCTACAGACTTGTCACGCGCAACTTTCGCTGACTTAAGCCCTGAGTATTACCAGTCTATGGAAGAGAGAGGTGCAGCGTGAAAGCAATAAAACGAGTTAAAGCATTCCAAAACATTTTTGACATTTTGTTATTCGCTACACATGCAACACAACCTTTCACGATGAAGGATTTGCATGACCATGTGTTAGATGCACCTAACAACACTATCCAATGCTATGTGCAGGAATTAATTAAAAGCGGCTACTTGGAAAAGGACTCATACGCAACTTACAAAGCAACTCAGTTTGCAAAGGACTTGCTGAATGTTAAAGGGGAGCTGAAAGCATGATCGAATTTGCAGATTACACCTCAATGATGAAGCTGCGTAGAGCGTACAACCTCGGTACTCGTAATGAAGAAACAAGAGCAGCAGCGAACCTCTATGAGAAATTAAGAAAGCTGAAAATGCTAGACCAGCTTAAGCAGGAAGCCATGACTAGACGTTACAAGGAGGCGGTATGAAACCAGAACAGTTTATTCGTGAGTACAGGGTGGAGAAGGCGAGGGAGGTTGTTGCTAATCAGCCAAAAATGAATGCAACTCAATACAGGGCTAAAGACAAGAAATATTCGTCTCTGTTTAAACCAAGCCCAGAGATTGTTTATGTAGCTGACCTCAAGCGTCTGGTGGAGTCTATTGATTTAGTCGAATCATGGGGTGGCATTGAGGACTTAAAACTATATGACTTGTCTCATTGCAAAGATAAACCTGAATCTGCTGGATACAAGCTGCTTAAAGCAATTGCTGATTACGAATCAATATACGGAGGCGGTGAATCTCATGCCAACTAGATATAACACAGGCGAGTATAGCTACGATCTTGAATATCACTATGGAGATATGTCAGCAAGCATGGAGATGCTTAGAGCACGTTTAATTGAATTGTTGACTCCTCATCTGTCTGGCCGTTATGTGAAATGGAGAGAAGCATATTTCACATGGTTTACAAAGTGCGGCGGGGATTCGGGGTGGATGTTTTGTGTAGGTCCACACGAATTTCATATTGATGGGGCGTTAAGGCGCTATTACTCAGGTTCTATTGATATTACCTACAACCAGAAAGATCGATATTTCTTGGTGGGTGAGAAAAAGAAAGTCAAATGTAAGGCTTGTAAGGGGTTTGGCTTCATTCGAGATGATGGGTGGGGGCATATAGATAAATGTGAAATGTGTGATGCAGAAAAAGGAGCCAGCCATGAGTGAGTTTAAAAAAGGCGACATCCTAGTTAATCAAACGGCTGTTAATTCAGGTCTTGTTGAGCTGCTGTACGAACATAAGCACTACTTTCATGGCTTTAGCAAAGACTTTGGAATCATAACAATTGCTAAGAAGAAACTTGATAGGTATCGCAAAGCAACTGAAGCAGAAAAGCAGATAGGGCTCCGCATTGACTGCGAAGTATTAGACAAACCAGAAAACCACATCAGCCCGCTTTGTGAGGTGAAAGATCATGAGGCTAAATAAAAAACAACGCGAAGAGTTAAAACAGAAGTATGACGGCCATTGTGCCTATTGTGGTGAGTTGCTTGGCGATAAGTGGCATGCAGATCATCTAGTTGCAGTAGTCCGTGACTTAACTACAGGAAAGCCTGAAAAACCTGAAAACGATACATACGAAAACTTAATGCCAGCATGCACTGCTTGTAATCACAACAAGCGTTCATTGTCTTTAGAGTCTTAGCGCTCTCTTCTAGCGCACTATCGTGATATTCAAGTGCCTCGTGACTGCTCTCAGATACGCCACTTAATGCGCTTTGGATTGGTTGAGTTCATCCAGAAGCCTGTGACCTTTTACTTTGAATCAAAGGATGTTTGAGATGGATAAATATAAAGTTATCGCTGAAAAAATAACATATTCGTTAGATGGCTATATTGCTGATCACAATAATAGAAATTTTGGCGATGCAGATGGGTGGCTAAGACATGTAAGAAATGGATGGGAGGAATTTATTGAAGCTCATCCAGACAGCCTTAACCTTCATGAGTACTTACAGCACCATCAAGCGAAAGTGGACGAGCTTAAAGCCACAATAAAAGGTAATCATGGGCGCATTGCAGAACTTGAGCGCTTAAACCGTGTGAAGGCTCAGGCAATTATTGATTTGCATCAAGAAATTACAGAGCTTAAAGCATCTCATCACGGTGAAGTGATTGGTCATGAAGTTCACTTTAAAAAAATCAAGCAAGAGCGTGACGAGCTGCAAGCCCTATACACTCAACAAGGCATAAACATGTTGAAGCTGCAAAAGCGGGTGGATGCGGCATTAAAAGAGACTCAATTTGCTTTGCAGTATGTTGAAGAGGACATGCGCGGCAATCATGAATTTCTAAAAATGGCGATGATTCGAACCTTTAAAGCTTTAGAGCAAGTGCTCAATGGTGGTGAGCCTAAATGACATCGATGAGTTTAGCTGATTATCACTCTAAATTTCCAAACGGCCATAAAGCTAAAAATGGCCGTAATAAATTTAATGCTTCAAAAGTCACATTAGATGGGATGACTTTCGATAGCAAAAAAGAACTCAAGCGATATATCGAACTTAAAGCCATGTAGCAACGCGGTGAAATCTTTGGATTAGAGCACCATGCAAAATTTGAATTGGCTCCTAAAACTAAGATAGAGGGGGAAAAGAGAACAAAGCCGGCACTTAGATATTTTGCTGATTTTACTTACTACCTCATCAATGGCGAGTACATCGTTGAGGACGTTAAGTCTATTGCTACTAGGAAATTACCTAGTTATCGCAATAAGAAACATTTAATGAAAACTGTACACGGTATTGATATTAGAGAGGTTTGAGAAAAGTTTATGAGTGACATTGAAACGGTAGGCTGGACGGCAGATAAGCGGTTTTTCATATTAAAAATTAATATGGAAACGAATTTGACTACAGATGATTGTGAGGTTTTAGCAGGATTGTTTGTTGAAAAATATAGTCTGGAATTTTCAGGCTGCCAGTTTCATGGAAAGCTCGCAGTGATATGTGGAGATAAAGTTTACGTGAATCCTTGGGCGCTTGATCAAGAAGCAAGTGTAGATGAACCAGTTGAGGAACTGTCATTTAGTGAGTTCCAAACGTTATTGAATAATTAAGGTATAGGGGGTGCTTATCTTATGACTACAGTTGTAATGGATTGGTCAAGATTTTCTATTTTTGAATGGTTCGTTTGTGGCTTAAACCCGAAATCACCTTCATTTGGTGCTGCGAACGTTAGATGTACTGATGGGAGGTCAATAGACTTTCATGACAAATTAGGGGTGGTAGCTGCAATGGGTGAACAACTAACAAAATCAGTTGCAATGGTCATTATGACCGAAGGAAAGTCCCAACGGGATTATGAATATGTTCGCAATCATTTAGCTAAAATAATGATTGATGGGGCAGAGAAAGATAAAAGAAGAGAGCCTAAGGGGATAGCTATTTACCACTTAGCTTGGTTAATTGCTCGTATTGTTATTGATTTTGCTTTAGATCCCGAATTAGAAAACGCACATAAGGATCCTGGTCGACTTGTTTATGCCGGCATTAGAAGTTTCCAAATGGATCCGGAGGTATACCGCAAAACATGGAAACGATACGAAGATATGATGATTGCCGCGCTTAATGAAGAAATTTTAAAAGCTACTGTAATCGCTGAACGCTATAAGAAAGAAACCTTAAATGAAGCAAGAAATTAGTTTCCACTTTTGTGCTATTTGAGGTATAGTTTTATTAAATTGGTCGAAGTATAAATTAGACCAAATTGCATTTAAAAGCTCATCTAAACAGGTGGGCTTTTTTATGGCCTCATTAAAAGCTCGGGTCCTTAAGGATACCGAGTTTTTTTATTTTTAGTCTTAATTCTAGGAATAAACAGCATGACTATGACAAACGCTGAATTAGAGAATGAAATCAAAGCTCTTAAAACTCGCGTAACAGCTTTAGAAAATAAATAAATAAAAAAACTCGGTTCCAAAAGGGACCGAGTTTTTTGTATCGAGTAAAACTGGGGACGAAGTACTGCGGTAACAGTACCTCGACCTCCTGACAGCCTTAGCCTGTCAAAAGCAAGCCCAGCCTATCGTGCACACGACGGCAGAAGGCTATCAAAAATATAAGCTTTTGCACAGGAAAATTTTTATGAAATCAAAACCAATAATTCCATGGCAAGGTGGTAAAACCCGTTTGGCTAAGGATTTGTTGTGTAGGTTCCCAGAACATTCATGTTATGTGGAATTATTTTGTGGTGGAGCAGCATTATTTTTCTTAAGGGAAGAACCAGCAAGAACTGAAGTAATAAATGATCTGAATGGTGAACTCGTAAACCTTTACAGGGTTGTTCAGAACCATTTAGAAGAATTTGTGCGTCAATTCAAATGGTGCATTTCAAGTCGCCAGATTTTTGAATGGGAAAAACTAAAAGTACCAGACACACTAACGGATATTCAGCGAGCTGCAAGATTTTATTACCTTCAGCAACATGCGTTTGGTGGTAAGGTTTCTGGGCAGACATTTGGATATGCAACAACAGGCCGCTCTTTAAATCTCTTGCGGATAGAGGAAAGTTTAAGTGCAGCACATTTGCGTTTGAATGGAGTCTATATTGAAAACCTGTCCTGGGATATTTGCTTTGATAAGTATGACCGAGAACATACATTTTTTTATGCTGATCCGCCGTATCTAGATACAGCAGGTTATGGAGTGGATTTTCCATTAGATCAGTATGAACTTCTTTCTGAAAAGATGAAGACTTGCAAAGGGAAGGTAATGCTTTCAATTAATGATCATGAAAAGATTCGTGAAATCTTTAAAGGTTTTAATTTTGCATGTACTTCAATTAATTATTCTGTTGGTCGTGATTTGGCCGCTAAGAGTAAGAAAAGTAATGAACTGATAATTATGAATTATTGATCTCATAATTTGGTTTAAAAGTTTGCCGTAATAATTGCGGCGCAAACGGCCCCTCTAAAAAATGGTTATTGGAGGGGCTTTTTCTTTTGGAGAAATAAAAGTGCGTATGAGCCGATTATTACTAGCCACTACTGCTGGATTAATGGCCTTAAATACAAAATTAAGTGTTTTAAGCACCTTGGTTGCATCAGGTGGACATGCATCACCTTTGAGCTGTAAGGCAAATCCAGTAAAGAGCAAACCTAACAAACTAAGTCAAAAGAAAAAACGCCTTATTGCTCGTCGTCTTAATAAACATAAGTGAGCTGGATATATGGACAAAAACGAAGCTAAAAAAAATCTGGATAAATATTCACAGGAACTTGAGCGCTATCAAAATCTCTCCAGATCGGGTCTTAGCCGTGATGAAATGTTAGTTATCGATAGAATAATTCTTAGATTAAAAAAGCAAGTTAATAATTTACGGACTGCCTTATATGGACAGTAACGATTATTTTTGGCTCACAAGAAAAAAAGAACCAAGAACAAAACCCAAAAGCCGCCCATTACCCAAAGCAACTCAAAAATACCTAGAAGCTGAAGAAGAATTTACCCAGGCATTAGATGTGCTTGAAATCAAATATGAAAAGAAATTTAAGTTTAAATCAACAAAGCATTGGCGCTTTGATTTTCATTTAATTGAACATCGTATTCTGGTCGAAATTGCGGGTGGTCCATGGTCAGGTGGTCGAAAAGGTAAGCTCAAAGATAAAGCTTGGAGTATGGATCGATACGATGATGCTGAAGCAATGGGATATACGGTTGTTCGGTTAGAGGCAGCACCAAGTTTTAAAATTAATGAATCTGGCCCGTTACAGATACAAGCTCATTTTGCTAGTCAGTGGCTTAAAAACTTAAAGAGGCAAATATTTAATGGATCAGATCAGACCGTTTCCACCAACTGATTTTATTGATCAAGCTGAAGAAGAGGAAGCAATTCGTTTAATACCGGCTCCAGACCTAAAAAAATGGGTTGTGGCTAATTACTTAACGATTGGTGGGCCTCTTTATAATCCAGATCATGATCATATTGCTGAGTTACTTCATGATAATGAAGAGTTCTTGGCATTTGCTTGGGCCTCTTCTGCATATAAAAGCAAGCAGGCGATGGTACTGGGGCAGTGTGAAAAAGTAATGTTTAACGTCGGTGGCTGGCGTAAAGCTAGACAAGAGCAACAGATGCGTGACTGGTTCGGCTTTGTGCCAACATACTTGATCACCATTGATGCTACATTTTGCGACAAAGCAAATGATCGTGAGTTTTGTGCTTTGCTTGAGCATGAACTCTACCATATAGGCGTAGAACGTGATGAAGACGGTGAAATGATCTTTAGTAGCTCAACAGGTTTACCTAAACATTATTTAGCTGGTCACGATGTCGAAGAGTTTGTTGGTGTAACCAAACGGTGGGGGGCGAGTCAAAGCGTTAAACGTATCGTTGAAGCTGCAAAGAATCCGCCGTTTGTTTCGAAACTTGATATTTCAAAATGCTGCGGAAACTGCGTAATCAACTGAGCCGAATGGCTCTTTTTTTTGCCTTCTTTGCTAGACGTAGCTAGACAAAGGTGGGGGTATGGCTGCACTTAAAGAACAGGTAAAAATATTTATTGTTCAAGCGCTTGCCTGCATGGATACCCCTCAACAGGTAGCTAATGCTGTCAAGCAAGAATTTAACATTGAGATTGATCGAAAACAGGTACAACTTTATGACCCGACAAAAGCGGCAGGAAAGAATTTAAGTAAGAAATATAAAGACCTTTTTCATAAAACCCGAGAGGACTTTAAAAAGAATGTTTATGACATCCCTTTAGCTAATAAAGCCTATCGGCTTAAAGAACTTCAGAAGATCTATGAAGACTGGAAGAACAACAGGCTTATGAAGCAAGGGGTTATTAAACAGGTTAGGGAAGAAATGCAGGGTTATGACCTCATGCTTTTAAATCTTGAGTTAAAGCAACTTGAGATTGAAAAGTTAAGAGAGGGTGAAGGTGATGAAGATCCAACACCAGTCAAGGTAACTATTCAAGTTGTAGATGCGAGTAAAAAAGATGCCGAACATCAATCCGACACTGAATGTACCTCAGGCTAATTTTTTGCAGATGGAAAAGAAGTTCCGCGCATTTGTCGCTGGCTTTGGATCGGGAAAGACTTGGGTTGGATGCTCCAGTTTATGCAACAAAGCTTGGGAATTCCCAAAAGTACCTTTGGGTTATTTTGCTCCAACTTACCCGCAGATTCGCGACATTTTCTTTCCAACTATTGAAGAGGTTGCTTTCGATTGGGGGCTTAAAACTAAGGTTTATGAAACCAATAAAGAGGTGGATATCTATTATGGTCGGCAATATCGAACTACAATCATTTGCCGGTCTATGGAGAAACCAGCAACCATTGTAGGTTTTAAAATTGGCCACGCCTTGATTGATGAGCTTGATGTTATGGCCAAGGTCAAAGCTCAACAGGCTTGGCGTAAGATCATCGCTCGTATGCGTTATAAGCAAGCTGGTTTGCTCAACGGTATTGATGTGGCCACAACACCAGAAGGTTTTAAGTTTACATACGAGCAATTTGTTAAAGAGGCAAATAAATCAGAGGCTAAGCGTAAGCTCTATGGAATGATTCAAGCTTCAACTTATGACAATGAAGCTAATCTTCCAGATGACTACATATCATCACTTTATGAGTCTTATCCGCCGCAATTAATTTCAGCTTATTTAAGAGGGCAGTTTGTCAATTTAACCAGTGGTGCTGTTTACCCCGACTTTGATCGAGTTCTAAACCACACGGATGAAGAAATTAAGAAAGGTGAGCCTTTACTCATTGGTATGGATTTTAACGTGCTTAAAATGGCTGCTGTGGTTTATGTCATTAGAGAAGGGAAGCCAAGAGCTTTAGATGAACTGGTTGGCGTGAGAGATACACCGACGATGTGTCAACTGATTAATGAGCGCTTTCCAGATCACGATATTACTGTGATTCCAGATGCTTCAGGTCAGGCAACATCATCAAAGAACTTCAGTGAATCTGATCATGCAATCTTAAAGAAAAATGGATTCAAAGTTGAAGTTAATGGTGTGAATCCCGGTATTAAAGATCGTATCACTGCAGTTAATGCACAAATTCTGAATGCTGAGGGTGAACGACACTTAAAAGTGAACACAAACAAGTGTCCTAACTTTACGGCTACTTTAGAACAGCAAGTCTATGATGATTTTGGAATGCCAGATAAAAGCGCTGGTTTGGACCACGTTGGGGACGCTGGTGGATATCCAATAGCTAAGAGATTCCCAGTCATCATTCAGAAAATATTTAAACGGCGCGCAATCGCTGGTTTTTCTCGTTAATCAATGCACCTTCTCAGGTGCTTTTTTATTGGTGTTTTTATGGCAGTTACTGATAAACATCCGCAGTATATTGCTGCACAAAAAAGCTGGGAGATTATGCGGGACGCCGTTGCTGGTGAAGAGCAGATCAAACAGGCACAAACAAAGTACCTAGCTAAATCGGCCGGAATGATTGAGGCTGAAAAGCAAGGTGATACGACTGGAGAGATTTATAAGGCCTATCTAAGTCGAGCTCAGTATCCGCTATGGGTTCAGGACGCATTACGCACGATGATTGGTTTAGTTTCAAAGCTGGAACCTAACATCGTAATTGAAAGTTCTCTGTTAAAGGGTTTGATAGAGAATGCAACCAATGATGGTTTTGGGCTTAAACAGCTCTTTATTCGCATTTGTTCAGAGTTGCTAGAGTTTGGGCGCTGTGGTTTGCTTGTCGATGTTGATGGGGCTGGTGTGCCATATTTCGCTCTATATGATGCGCTATCAATCATTAACTGGAAGGAAAACAGCATTGGTGGCCGTAAGGATCTAAAGCTGTTAGTGCTCGAGGAACAATTCGAAAATAGTGAAGATGAGTTTGGGCATGATACAAAGACGGTTCACCGTGTTTTATCTATGGTTGATGGTGCGCTAACTGTACGGTTATTTGATGGCTCTGTTGAAGAAGATAAAACGCCAGATCTCGGCGGTAATCAGCTATCTTTCACGCCGTTTGTTTTCTGTGGAACGACCGATAATTCTCCACAAGTTGGAACGGTACCATTGCTTACCATGGCCAAGGCAGCACTCAAGTATTACCAGCTAAGTGCGGATTATTACCAGTCACTTCACCATACAGCTCATCCGCAGCCTTGGATTAATGGACTTGAGGGTGATGAAGATATTAGCGTTACTGGTGTGATGGCTGTCTGGAGCCTTCCTAGTGAATCTCAGTGTGGTTATCTCGAAATTTCAGGTAGTGGCATTGAACTCACTAAAAAGGAAATGGATGCTCAAAAGAATTCGGCATTAGAAGCTGGAGCAAAGGTGATTGATACCAACTCACAAGAATCAGGTGAAGCACGACGTGCGCGTCAGGATGACCAACAAGCAAGCCTACATAGCATTGTCACTTGTGCTGCTGCAGCTATTGAACAAGCTATCAAATATGCAGCTCAGTGGTTAAAGCTGGATTCAACAAAATATGCATTTACGGTTGAACCTGAATTTATCGTTCAGCAATACGATATCAATCTGGCCAAACAACTTTATGAAGGTGCTATTGCCGGAAAGAACTCTTTCCGCACATATTGGGAATACCTGATGACAGGTAAATTACCAGCTCACGACTATCAGGAAGAAGTGAAGCGGGTTGAAGGTGAACGGGACAGTATGCCGTTGTAGAGGTGACGTATGGCTTCAAAAGAAGATAAATCATTGATTGAAGTACTTACCCAACATCAGGCGTACTTATATCGGGTGTCTTCTCAATCTGTTAATGAGCTACTAAAAATCTTTAATGATGAGTCAATATTAATGTTGGCAAAGCTTCGGGATTTGCTTGATGAATTAAATGATTCTGAAAAGATGGCTCTAGCAAGTGGACAGTACACTACAACTAATCTTAAAGAAATTCGTGATCTGATTGCTCAGTGGTTTATAGGACTAAATACTGCATTACCTGAAGCTTTCGCAGTTTCTGCTACTGCCTTGGCAGTATATGAAGCCAATTATACGGCGAAGCTATATGGCGGCAAGATCAAAAAGCCAAATGGTGAAAAGCTTTATGCAGCAGCTAAAAAAGTACCGTTGGTGGGAGGAGCACTGGTTGATGAGCTGCTTTCTAAGATTGCTGAAACTGCACGCCAAAAAGTTGAGTATGCCATTCGGGATGGTATCAACTCAGGTAAAACAAATCAGGAAATAGTTCAGCGCATTCGCGGCACCAAGCGGCTTAATTATGAGGATGGGCTTCTAAGTAGCAGTAAGACTGATATCGACCGTACGGTGAGAACAGTTCGTAGTCATGTAGCCAATCAAGCTTATCTCAATAGCTTTAACCAGATTGGCTTTGAATACGTAAGACTGGTAGCAACTTTAGACGGAAGAACTTCAAAACTTTGCGCAACTCTTGATGGTTCCGTATGGGAGATTAACGATCCGGCAAAGCGCGTACCGCCGTTGCATCCTAATTGCCGAAGTATTCTGGTACCTGTAGAGAAAGACGGGAAATTAGTTGGTGAACGGCCATTTGTTATGGACGAACGTCGAGTTAAAGACATCCCGAAAGAAGAGCGTAGCCAGTTAATAGGGCAGCTAGATGCCAATACTACGTTTAGAGAGTTCTTCAAGAAGACAGATGATTTCTTTCAAAGAGAATGGTTGGGGCCGAAACGTTACAAGCTCTATAAGGAAGGAAAATTTGATTTTGATAAGTTCTTCGATCCAGAGGGGCGGTTATATACATTGGACCAACTTCGAAAGTTGGATGAGCAAACCTTTAAGGAGTTGGGCTTATGAGTGAGTCAAGACATTTAGTGCTAAAGCGTCACCCTACTTTGAAAGGTTATCTGGTTATTTGTGATGAAGAAACTGGACAACCACTAGCTGGACAAAGAGCAGTACAGATGAATTCTGATGCCTTAAATGGACCTGCAACAATTACTGTAACTTTTGAAGCATATGGTGCTCATGGTGTTCGCTTACTGACTGATGAACCAAGGCCGACTCAAACAAAGCAAATGTAGCGAAAGGTACTACAAATGTCTGAAAAGCAAATCAATATGTCGGATGCTCAATATATTCTGAGCACAAAATTAATTCTGGTGCCATTTCTTCAAATTAAGATTTCAAGAGCCATGGCAATTTATGGTTTTACTTTTGAAAGATTAAAAGCGATTGCACTCATCAATTAGAACTTAATTTTTAACCTTAGCACCTTCGGGTGCTTTTTTTGTGAGAAGAAAATGATCAAAGAAGTAACAGAGCAAGAGTTAGCTGAAAAGTCTGTGGCACCCCGAGTAACTAAAGCGCAAATTGATTCATTGATGGAGCGTGTTACATATACGGTTGAGCAACGCCCCGGTGGCACGACATCTACTTTTGTCCATGCATTTTTAGATGGAAAGTTTTTCCTAGCAACGGGTTTTAGTGCATGTGTGAATGCTGAAAACTTTGATGCTGAAATTGGTGAGCGTATGGCTCGTGGAAATGCAGAAAAGTCAGCTGAAAATAAACTTTGGGAGCTAGAAGGCTACCGTTTATTTGCAACAAATTACTAAGTTTTCAATCGAAATTTAGCGTCCTTAGGGGCGCTTTTTTAATGCCTTGAGATAAGTCTTTACCCAATCAAACGAGAGGTTTGAACATGTCATTGCCATTTATTGTTGATTCACTTGATGCAATCAAAGAAGAACACCGAGCTTTATATGTCGAGGAAAACGGGAAGTTTCGCCTCGACTTAGAAGGTTATGAAGATCCAAAAGGTTTGAAATCTGCACTTCAAAGCGAGCGAGATGCTGCTAAGAATGCAAAGTTGGAACTTCAAAAACTTCAGAAACAATTTGAAGGAATTGATCCTGAAATTGTTAAGAAAGTCTTTGCTCAAATTGACCAGGATGAAGAGGCCAAATTAATCGCAGAAGGCAAGGTTAACGAAGTGATTCAGAAGCGCACCGAGAAGATGCGTGAAGAGCATGAAAAGTTACTGAAGGCCGAAAAAGAACGTGCCGATAAAGCCGAAGCTTATGCTCAAAAGTTCAAGCAATCAGTAATTCAAAGCCAAATTGTGCAGGCTGCAATTGAACTTGAAGCATTGCCAGAAGCGACCCCTGATATCGCCTTTTTAGCTCAGTCAAAGTTTGCATTAGATGAAAACGGCAAAGCTGTGGCAGTTGATGAAAACGGGGAAGTAGTCATTGGTAAAGACGGCCAAACACCGATGACCCCAAAAGAATGGGTTGAATCTCTACGCGAGCAAAAACCGTATTACTGGCCTAAACCTAATGGCATGGGCGCACCTGGTAGCAACAATTCAAAAGGTCAGCCAGACATTCTCAAAGCAGATGGCTCGGTAAATATGACCAAATTGGCGCAATTACGAAATGAAAACCCGCAACTAGCTAAAGAGCTAGCGGCAAAACACGGTATTAAACTTTAAGGAGTAAAGCCTAATGGCTGAGACAAAAATTGCTGATGTAATCGTACCTGAGTTATTTACTCCGTACGTATTAAATAAGACTGCCGAGAAGTCTGCATTATGGCAGTCAGGCATTGTTGGGGAGCTTGATGAAAAAGTCGCTTTTGGTACAGAAGGCGGTACCACAGTAAATATTCCTTTCTGGAATGATTTAAGCGGTGAGTCCGAAGTACTTTCAGATGGTAAAGCTCTTGGGGTAAATAACATCACGGCTGGTAAAGATATTGCTATTTTGCATGCCCGTGGTAAGGCTTGGGGTGCAAATGATTTATCTAAAGCATTATCTGGTGATGACCCATTGGGTGCGATTGCTGATCTTGTAGCAGATTACTGGGCTCGTGAATTTCAGGGGTTTACCGTAAATACACTTAAAGGTGTATTTGGGTCTGCAAGCATGGCAGGTAATACCCATGACATTTCGGCTGGTACTGGAGCAGCAGCCGTAATTGATGGTCATTCATTTATCGATGCATCTTATAAATTGGGAGATGCTGTTGATAAATTAACAGCGATTTCAATGCACTCATTCACAATGGCAGCACTAGCCAAGCAAGGTTTAATTGAAACTGTGCGTGATGCTGATGGTGTGGTGCTTTACAAAACTTTTATGGATCGCCGTGTGATTGTCGATGACGGTATGCCAGTGGATGGTGATGTATTTACCTCTTTCTTGTTTGGCCAAGGTGCGATTGGTTTCCAAGATATTGGTGCACCAGTTGGTGTAGAGACTGACCGAGACAGCCTAGCAGGTACAGATATTCTTATTAACCGCCGTCACTTTGTATTGCATCCTCGTGGCATTAAGTGGGCAGGTGATACAGGTATTGCACCTAATAATGCTGGTCTAGCAACAGCCGCAAACTGGGAACGTGTCTACGATCCTAAACAGATCCGTATTGTGGCATTCAAGCACAAGATCAAATAACAAAAAGGCGGGTAACACCGCCTTATCTTTTTGGAGATCCACATATGGGACTTTCATCATTTAACCGTGCACGGGAAAGACAACAAATGACAGAAACAAAAATTGCTGAACTCGAAGAACAACTGGCAACAGTAAAGGGCGAATTTATTGCCTTTCAAAATGATACCGAAGCAATGAAAGCACGTATTGCTGAACTTGAATCAGGTGAAGGTGGTCAAACACCTGAAGATGACCAAAAACCAAGTGATACTCAACCACAACCAATTAACTATGCTGGTCTAAAAGTAGATGAGCTTCGAGCTGTACTAACTGAAAAAGGCATTGCATTTGAAGCAGGTGCTAAAAAGATGAACTTTTAGCATTAATTCCAAAGGAATAATTCATGAGCTTTATCACTGAACAAGAAGCGATAGAACATGTTGAAGGCTTTGATGCTTTATCTGCCAGTGATAAGGCTCAATACCTCCAAATGGCCGAAGCATATCTATTAGCACGTAACGTTAAGCCTTATGAAGATGCTACCCAAGTACCTGAACCTTTAAAAACGGCCTCCTATCAAATCATCAAGGGCATTATGAAAGGTGATCTATATCAAGGGCAGGAACAGGCACTAAAACGTAAGAAGGTCAAAGCTGATACGGTTGAGACCGAAAAGGAATATCAGGACGGATCAGTAAAGCTTAGTGCAATCGAACAATTCATTCTTGATTTGATTAAGCCTTACAGCAAACGAAAAGCTGTATTTTTTGTCAGGAAAATTTAAATGGGCTTACGTGAAGAAATTCAGGCAGATATTGCTGAAGCATTTAATGATGATTTAGCGGACGCCGTTCATTCATTTACTTGTGACCGGATCTCAAGAAAAGATTGGGATCCTAAAACTGAAACTTATGTCGAAGTTAAAGAAAACTATTCTGGTCGTGGCGTTCTGTTTGGCTCATACAGTCAATATGAGATTCAGACGCTTGGAGTACTGGCCACAGATAAAAAGGCTACAGTGCTGCAGAATGAAGTTACCAAAGAGCCAAAGATTGATGATGAGTGGTTAACAGCCTTAGGCTCATTCCGGGTAATTCATATTCAACAGGATCCAGCTTCTACTATTTGGAAATGTCAGTTGAGGAAGGTATAAGCTTGTATTGATTAATTTAGTTGATTTAAGCTATATACCTATTTTTAAAATACTTTCTTGGGGAAATTATGGGGTATATCGTTAAGTTAACCGATTCTGGTAAATATTTAATTCCAGACAATGAGGGATTGCTTACTACAACAGATTCAAAAGAAAAAGCTGTAGAATTTGGTCAAATAGATGATGAAGAGTCTGCTAAGTTAACTGCCCATAGTTTTAGTGGTGGAATGACAACTGGCGTTGATTTCATAATTGAGAAGGTGTAATTAAATTATGGCAACTCAAGCATATGTAATCGTCATTGAAATCCCAGAAAAGAAATGCCCAAATGTAAGAGGCAAAGCTAGTCTAATTAAAGATGGTAAGGCAAAAGTTTATCTTTCAAATAATACAACTTCTAGAGATGCTGAAAATGGCTTTGACCGATATGGAGTTACAGGTGGTCGAAATGCTGTAGTAGTAACTGAGGCAACATTTCCAAAATACGAAGAAGAAATTACTAACTATCTTAATCGAAGATTTGGAGAAGACTGGTCTTTAAAATTAGAAAAGTGCTCAGTTGCATAAATTAAAACCCACTTCGGTGGGTTTTTTAATGGGCGCAATTTAGGAGTTTGAATGGTAAATACAAACTACGTTCCTTTGTGGCTTATCTCACCATTTCAGCATGTGCATTACACATTAGTTCGAAATCAACTGCATATGGATTTGCTATTTGAGGACATGAATAAGGTCGATCAATTCTTGTCTATTGAAGGGGCTGCAGCTCAGGTTGATTTCTATTCCGAAGGTGCATATGCAGTTGTTCAGCTTGGTGATACTTCAGAAAGAAATCAGATTGAAGTGTATGGATTGCTTTTACATGAAGCTGTTCATGTCTGGCAAAAGATTAAAAAGCTCATGGGTGAACGAGAACCGAGCTCTGAGTTTGAAGCTTATTCAATTCAGGCGATCGCTCAGGATCTCTTTAAGATGTATGAGGAAAGCGAGGTTAAAAGTCATGGGGTGGAAGGGGAAAAAGCCGACTAGTTTTAGTCTTGATGTGTCTAAAGCAGCAGAAGCACATGTAAAGAATATTGTCATGGATACCGTGCAATCCTTAGTTAATTTAAGTCCTGTTGATACTGGAGCATACCGTGCTTCACATATTGTTTCGATTGGATCTGCTGATTTCGGCGTGCGTGAACCTGAAACAAACCCAATTCAAGATGCAGCAATTCAAGCTGTAAAGATTAAATTGGGCAATTTGGTTTATATCCAGAACAATAAAGCTTATGCACCCCGCTTAGAAAACGGCTGGTCTGATCAAGCACCACAAGGTATTTATGGCCTCACGTTTAACTTTATTTCTCAAAAGTACGGTGGTTAAGATGGCAATGACTTTAGAGCAAACAAGGCAAGCTATTATTGATCGTATGCAAAGCTTTACTGGTATTGCGCAGGACAGAATACAGTATCCAAATGCTCCAGGCTTTAATGTACCTAAAGATGGTGTTTGGTGCCGCTTAACGATTGCAGGTGGTCCCAGTTTTAATTCTGGCATTGCAGATAAGCCATGTACTCGCCGTACCGGTAATATCATGATTCAATGCTTTGCACGTCCCAATTCAGGAATAATTGAAATCACAAAATTGAGTGATGCATTACTTGCTCATTTTGAATATTTCACAATCGAACACTTAGAATGTTTGAATGGCCAATCTATTTATGCGGGTAAAGATGCTGATTTCATTCAGTATAATGTGAGCATTGGGTACAAGGTGAATTGATATGTCATGTATGCTGACTTTAGAAGAAATCGAAATTAAACGGCAAGAACTGGAACGGCATCTTGAAGATGTTATGTCTGTTGAGTTGAGCAAATGGCAATCTGAAAACAAGCTATGTGTTTCTGATGTGAATATACGCTTGGCTAATGTTGTTAGTCTCGGAGGGCCTAAACATAACGTTGTTACTGGAGTAAGTGTCGATTTAGATAATGAGCTTTGAGTTCAAGAAAAAGCTACTGCAAGGCGATTATTTTTAATGACCTCAGCATATTATCATTTGTGATTACATTCTGTTACAGTAATGGAAATTTATAACAAATGGTAAAACATGAAAAAATCAACTTTAGGCTGGGGTGCCGCAGGATTAGTAGCTTTAGGGATTTTTGGTTCAGGCAATGATAACTCTCCAAAACAAACTTCAGACTCAGAAAATGCGCAGAGTGCAGTAGAGGAAGTTATCGAATCAAAATATATCAACACTAATTCTTTAAATATTAGAGATAAACCAAACGGTCAAGTAGTAGGAAAGTTAGGACGTGGGGAAAAAGTTGATATTTATGAGATGAAAGGAAACTGGGCATGTATTTCCTTAAATTCCTCATCACCTCAGTGGTTATCAACAAAGCTATTATGTGAAACGGATGGCTGTTTTAAACAAAAGTCTCGATCAACCACGTCAAATAATTATCAGGCCTTAAAATCTCATCCTCATCATTCTGAAAGAAAACAGAAAAAAACCTACTACGATAGTGATTGTTCATGTGCTGTGGTGGATTATTGCGTGGGTCCTAGAGGTGGGCACTACTGTATTACGAGTGGAGGAAACAAGAGATATAAACCTAGATATTAATTAATTTGAATTATGAGACCTCCATTTTGAGAGGTACTTTATGTCTTAATCACTACCACCTCATCGGTGGTTTTTTTATGTCTATAGGAATCACTTATGAGCAATTTTGTATTTAAGCGTGGTGACACTTTCAACTTAAATCTTCAGCTAGTTGATATGGATGAAGCCCTGCAATATCCACCAGATGATGTGCGCCGTGCAATTGATCTTACAGGTTATACCTTCACTTCACAGGTTAAAGCTCTGGCTGATGGTGCTACTGTGGCCACATTAACTTGTACTGCATTAAGCCAAAGCACACAGAAAGGGTGGCTGAACATTAAATCTAGTGCAAGCACTGCAACTTGGCCTTTAGGGCTGTGTCAGATGGATATTAAAGCTGTAGTTAGTGGCACTACACAGCACACTGAAACTTTGACTTTCCAAGTGATTGACGGAGTAACAGCATAATGGCAAATCTTGTTTTTAAATTTAGTTGGGATCATCGGCCATTCCCATATAACGCCTCACAGGGCAAGCGGCAGTTTATGTTGCCATTTGCGTCAGGTATTCCCAATCTGGCACCCAACTTTTCTCAAGTAGTTGGTACTGCAGCTATCTCTCAAGGTGGAACGGGGGCAACTACAGCGGCTGGTGCACGAGCTAACCTAGGCGCAGCTGCAAGTGGGGTAAATAGTGATATTAGTGAGCTTAAGGGACTTACAACCCCTTTATCAATTTCTCAGGGAGGATTAGGAGCTGATAATGCACAGACAGCTAGAATGAATTTGGGGTTAGGAACTGCTGCTGTACTAGCGTCAACAACAAGTCAATATGATCCTACGCCGGGACGAGCACTAAGAGTCGGTGATTGGGGGATAGGGGCTGAAGGTTCTCGTGTATCTGATATGGTTGCTCCTCTTAATAATGGTTTTTTTCGAACAGATGACACTTTAACAAATGATACTGGTAATAGTATTGGTCCTTATGGTTTCTTTTTACACTGTACCCGACGCTCAATGGGTTTATATACAAATGGAAGTCATTCATTTCAGCTTGGGAAAGCTGCCTCATATTCTGCCCTGAAGTATCGATTTAATAATAGTGGTACTTGGTCTAATTGGTTTAATTTATTGACTGCACAAAATACTACAACTGATGGAAATGGTTTTATTAAAGCCGCTTCACCAGTCGTTAAGCTTTTCCAAAGTCATATTGAGCTAAATAACGATGCTGCCAAGCAACCGATCACTTTTGACAAATTAGGCACTGGTGACTATCTGATTAAGGGCTCTTTAGGCTTTGCACAGGAAGGTTGGTATATCGAAGTACCTAAGGATGCCAACGGTAATACGGTAGTAGCAGTTGAATATTCAACCTTAGAAAATGGTGATCTTTCTATTAAAACTTATAAACGTAAGTTTGATGTGGAAAAGGCAGCCATTGTAGCTGATCTCGAAAATCCACTTGATATTCCAGAAGGCCGCTGGATTGATATCCGTCTGCATGAAGAACCTGAACCAGAGCCTGAAGAGCCGTTGAGTGAAACACCAGTGGATTTCCAGCCGACTAACTTATCTCAGGCAGTTGCTGCAGCCATGAATGGCGTGGAACCGCCAGAAATCTCAGAAACAGACGAAACACTTTAATAACCCGCTTAAACAGCGGGTTTTTTATTGCCTAAATTTTGGAGAACCATAAATGAGTTCAGGCGCAAAAATTCGATTATATGCTTGTGAGGAAGCAGTTTTAGGAACAACTCCTGCAAATCCAGTCTGGTACACCGTTCGCCGTGTTACTGATAGTTTGACTGAAAATGTTACTACTGAAGATAGCAGTGAAGTAGTTGATTCACGTTTTCGCCAAGGCGCTGTTGTAACGGAAGCCGAAGTAACTGGTCAACTAGAGTTTGAATTATCACTAGGTACCTTTGACTTATTCTTAAATGTTCTCGCTTTCAATAACTGGGCTGCAAATGCTTTAAGTTTTGGTGGTGGAGTACGTAAGTCTCTTACCTTGGTAAAAGTCTTTGAAGATATTGGTCAAGTCTTTATTTATCGTGGTATTCAAGTGAATACAGGTGAAATGACGATCCAGACCACAGGCAAAATCACTGGTAACTTTGGTTTAGTAGGTAGCTCATTTACGCGACAGCAGGTTAATCCTGTTACAAATCCTATTCCAGCATCGACTCGCCCTCTGGTGAGTATGCCAAATGTTGAAAAGCTACTTATTAATGGTCAATCAATTCAGGGTAAAGCTTGTCTGCAGACACTTACCATCAACTTTAGTAATAATCTGGAAGCGATCCGTTGTATCGGTTCTGGTAAGTACACGCCTGAGTTTTACTTAGAGAAAATGATGGATATTGGCGTAAATGCTAATTTCATGTTTTCAGCAACATCTGCTTCTTGGATTGATGCTATTAAAACCCGTGATGTATTTACATTGACCTTCGATATTACAGATACCAAAGGCAGTAAGTACTCGTTTAACTTCCCGCAACTTGAAGTTAAGGAAGCAAATCACCCTGATGGTGGTGGCGATGACATTATTACAATAGATATCAATTTTGCCCAAGTGCGTACCAGTCCAACGATTGTACGTGCTCTTGTGTAATCAACTTATTCAGTAACAAAGCCTATGGAAACCCATGGGCTTTTTTATTTCTAAAAATTAGAGGTTGTTATGGCTTTAAAAGTCGGAATTATTAAAAGCTCAGACGTATCAAAATGGTGTGAATACAAGGGTGCTGATGGCGATGTACAGGCTGAGTTCAAAGTCCGTGGTATCGCTTATAAGCCTTTTCAGGTAGCTATTGAACGGGCAGGAAACCAGATCTCGTCTAAAGGCTATGATGTGATGGTCAAAGATGAAGATGCCAAGCTTTACCACGAGCTTTTAATGGATGCATGCGCGGCCCACTTAATCGAAGACTGGAAAGGTGTGGTATTTGCCGAAGTAGTGGATGGTAAAACTATTGAGTCTGAAAAGCCATATACACCTGAGAATGCCTCAAAGCTTCTTAATCTTGGTGATATTGGTATTTCGATCTGGCTATTTATTAAAGAACAGGCCCAGAAGATTCAGGAAGACGCAGACAAGGACAAGGCTTTAATTCTGGGAAAGTCATCGAGCTCTATAAGTACCAAAAGACCTATACGTCAAAAACGCCGCACGAAATCGAACAAATCAAGTTCTTAGGTGGCCACATTCCGGATCCGCCAGAATATTCTTATGCGGCTGATTCCATTCTTTCGGCTTTTAGTACTATTGCCAGATCCCGACGATATGAGCAGGGTATCCCGTTATCTTTAGATCAGCAGGCAATCAATGTCTATGCAGAGCATAATGATTTGCCAGTGGCTGCTCATATTTTTAATGACTGTATTTTTGCATTGGATAACTTGTTTTTAGATGAAGCCCATAAAAAAATAAATTCCAAGTCCTCAAAAAAGTAACCCTAGAGTTATTTACATATAATAACTCTAGGGTTATTATTATCTCATCAAGTTAATAAGGGATTGGTGTGAAAAGTCTGGATTTAATCAAAATGATTGAAGCAGATGGTTGG
Source organism: Acinetobacter sp. FDAARGOS_494 (assembly GCF_003812225.1). Lineage (NCBI taxonomy): Bacteria > Pseudomonadati > Pseudomonadota > Gammaproteobacteria > Moraxellales > Moraxellaceae > Acinetobacter > Acinetobacter sp. FDAARGOS_494. The sequence continues at coordinate 427,645 of NZ_CP033866.1, read as the reverse complement.
TATGAGGTTAGGGTTTCAGGAAGTCATCATCACTTTAAACACCCAACCAAAAAGGGGTTAGTTACAATCCCACATCCTAAAAAGGATTTACCAAACGGAACTGTTAAAAGCATTTTGAAACAAGCGGGTCTAAATTGACCCGCTGTTTCCCGACTTTAAATACTATATCCCTTACAACTAATCATAACGCAGTGGGCGATATGTTTATGCCAAGGGCATGGAGTGTTGAGATGTTATATCCAATTGCAATTGAACGAGGATCAGATACTGAGGCATTTGGTGTCACTGTTCCTGATATTCCAGGTTGTTTTAGTGCTGGTGACACACTTGAAGAAGCTATTGAGAATGTTAAAGAAGCTATTTCAGGCCATTTAGAAATATTGGCTGAAGATGGTGAGGAAATCCCATTAGCTTCCGAACTAGTTAAATTTGTCGATGATCCTGAATATAAAGGAATGATCTGGGCGGTTACCGAAGTTGATGTTAGTCGTTATCTGGGTAAACCAGAAAAAATCAATGTTACTTTACCAAGCCGTTTGATTCGTAAAATTGATGAGAATGTAGGTAAAGGTAAGAGATATACTACTCGATCGGCTTTCTTGGCTGCTGGTGCTGAAAAACTTTTACATGCATAGCCTGATTTAAAAAACCACCTTCGGGTGGTTTTTCTTAATGTGACATTTATTAACCTATTTGTTAAAGTTAAAACAACTTATAACAAATGGTGAAAATTCATGAAAAAAATATTGGCTGCGGGTTTATTGAGTTTGGGATTAGTTGGGTGTGCTACCACACCTCAGCAACCATCAGAACCTGTAAAATTTGAAAAGGTTTATCAAATAGATGGATTAAAGCAAGGGCAAATTTATGATGGCGCACGTCAATGGTTTGCTACAGCTTTTCGCTCGGCAAATGCAGTAATTCAGTATGAGGATAAGACTACGGGTTCAATTATTGGCAAAGGTAATATGCCATACCGTTGTTCTGGGTTTGCTGATTGTATGACTGTTACGGCTGGTGATCGAGTGGATTTCACAGTGCGTGTAGATACAAAAGATGGGAAAATGAAAGTGAGTTACGATAATCTTACTCACTATAAACCAGCGCAGGTAATTAGTGGAGTTCGATATAATGAAACTAATAGACCTATTACTGAAGACTATCCATCAGCTAAAATAATTATGGATGAATTAAATAAATCATCCGATCAAATGGCTGAAAAGATTAAAACTCAACAAAAAATTAATGCCGATTGGTAATTAACAAGAGCACTCATACCATGAGTGCTCTTACTTTATTAAGTATTACATTGTAGTGGTTGATATGAAAAAGATTGTTTTATTGAGTTTGGTTTTTGGGATGGCCGGTTGTGCGACAACAGCTAATTTTTTTGATATTCATCCAACACCTGTTAGTAATTCAGGTTATTGGACTGGTCAATTTGATCGGTTGGTTGGGACTTTAATACTAGAAAGTGATGGGACGGGTGTAATTTGCCAAGACCACCTAGGTACAGCTAGGGTAATGTCTGTAAAATTATTAAATGATAGACTCTATTCTCAGGATGGGACTTACTGGAAAATAAGTAATTTCACTCCAACATCTCTTGAGCTTAATTATGCGCTTGGAGGAGGATATAAAATGATAAGGGACAATGGGCTTAAATTCGCTTCACCAGCATGCAAAGATAAGCTAAACACAAAGTAATAGTTGTTCGAGAGAATTAACTTGACTAAACAGAATATTAAATGTGATTGGCTGAATAGATATGATATTGGATGACTATCTGGGGCATGCCGCTAATAGCAAGAAACTCGCACAGATTGCTATTAAAGAAAGGCGTTTTGACGATGCATGGAAACATTTAAACCATCAAAAAGATTACTATTTAAAGCATGCTAGTAGGATGGGTTTTTCTAAAACAGAAACACTGGTTATAGACTCCTCACCACATGAAGATATGGCAAATGTCTTAAGACTAGAGGGCAAGCATAAGAATGCTTTAAGCAGTATATCTTACACTTATAAGGCGGCTTATACAGCTAATCGACCAATTATTACATTAGAGAAAAAATTAGAGGCTTATTACAATCGAGCCTATAAAAAACAGCCGTTTAAAAAATTTTTATCGTTACTTAAAGCCCTACCCAATAGTGACTATATCTCTGTTCGAGATTTTGTTGAAATTTACTTCCCTCTGTCTCCTAATGATGATGAAGAGGTAGTCCCAAAAGAGAGAAATTTGAGTGAACAGGAAATAAAAAAGGTAAATGATAACTTTTTGAAGCAAAAATCTACTGCTCGCAGTAAAGAGCATATAGGTGTTCCTCCACCATTGAGCAATAGGCCAGTTAAATCAATCAAACCAAGCTACCCTGAGTCTAAGTATCCCACTAAAGTTATTGAACCGCAAAAAGATAATAATTTGCTCCTTGGTTATCCAGCATCCGAATGGATAATAGGAGTGGTGGTTGGCGCAATATTGTTAATTGGGTTTATTTGGTTACTATCGTAAAAAAGCACCCTAGGGTGCTTTTTAAGACACATGACATTTAGCAATCATTTTGTTGAATTGACTTAGATTTAATAACGGTGCGTTTATGAAAAAAGTTATATTTGCTGCTTTTTTAAGTTATTTTCTAATAGTAAGCTGTCAAGTTCAAGCCAGAACTATATACACAGCTGAGTATGTTAAGATTTTTGAAAATTTGAATAGCGACAAAAAACAGCTCTTCAATCAATCAAAAAAGTGGATAGCTAATAACTTTAATTCGGCTCAAGATGTAATACAGTATCAAAGCTTAGAAGAAGGTCAATTAATAATTAGAGGTATTGCTTCTCCTTTGTGCGATTTAACAGTTAGCAAAATGCAATGTAATGGGTACTCACAAGCCAAAATATCTTTTAATTTGGCAATAGATCTGAAGGATAAAAGAGCGCGTCTCAAATTCAATAATTATGGTTATGCAAAATTTGGAAACACACCAATTGATGATCCTATTACTTATAAGCTAATGCTTGGTAGATTTGATGCGTTATCTAGTGATTTTGAAAAAACTCTAAATGCAAGTATTGACAATGACAAGTGGTAGATTGAAAAATAAAGACTCAAATATTCACGTTAAAAAAGCACCCTAGGGTGCTTTTTTCATGCGATCAACAATCTTGTTGGCTATTTTTTCAATTACATCATCGGTAATAGTTGCTGATTCTCTGACCAAATCAAAATGTTTAGTTGGCTCTAAGCCTTTAGTCATCAATGTAATCATTGCTGTGTTTAAGGAAATATTTTTATTCTCGGCATAATTAGTTAAATCATCATAAAGTTCTTGTGGCATACGCACTTGAGTTCGCTTCCAGTCATCTTGCGAGACAATTCTGCCAGTCTTTGGATCTGCCATTTTGTGTTAACCTAAAAATGTATTTGACAAGATAATAACACTATGGAATACTGATTTCAATGGCAAGATAATAGTGTCATTAAAAGAAACCCCTTGCGACTCTCACATCAAACAAGGGGCTCTATCTAATCTCTAAGAGGAAATCAGATATGGTTAGTTTAACACAAATAAATAATACGCAAGTATCTGTTATAAATTTCAAATCTATTCCAGTTGTAACGACTGAAATGCTTGCAGGTTTTTATGGTACTGAGTCAGTGCGTATCCGTCAGAATCATAATGAAAATAAACAACGATTTATTGAGGGTAAGCATTTTTTTAAAATTGTTGGTCAAGAATTAAAAGATTTTGTGAGTAGTTTAAAACTACTTGCAAACTCCCCAACAATTTCAAATAAGGTTCGGTCCCTAATTCTTTGGACAGAACGTGGTGCAGCACGCCATGCCAAGATGCTCGATACAGATCAAGCATGGGAAGTATTTGAGCAACTGGAAGATTGCTATTTTGTTCGAAAGGAAATTTTAGCCAAAACCCATAAATCTGAACGCACACCATTACATGATGCTCATGCTTTACTTGTGGCTAAGACTAAACACCTAAATTCGAGTGATGCATGGAAAATTATTAATCAACGTTTTGGGACAAATCATATTGATGAAATCCCATATGACATGATTCCTGTAGCGGTTGAGTATGTTCATCATTTGATTGCTATGTACAGTAGCGCAGAGAAGAAAGGGCAAGGTTCATTGTTTGATGAAGATCAATTCAAACTCCTCAAGAGCCTGATTGATGCAATTATTACCCAAAACTTTGTTACCAGTCGAATCTATCGAGCAGTACATATGCTTGATAACGAGCAAGGACACCACTTAGCTGAATATGCTTTTAAAACTAATATTGCAGTTCTAAAACTTACTCGGGCAATGGATTTAAGAGGACCTCTTAATAGAAAAATCATTAGTGATGACTTAAAAACTATAAGCTATACAACAGGCAATCAACATTATAGCGACCGTTGGTTTCATCCATTGATGGAAGCGGGAATGCTAGCTGGTGCTTTGCGAATTTCTGGTGGTTGGTAGTCTGATTCGTCACTAATAAAATCAACTTAACAAAACCCACTCATCGAGTGGGTTTTTTGTTGCCGATTATTCATCCATTCTCTGTTGACACCATACACCTTGTGAATCTTTTCATCCCCCTTGACAAGATTTACTATTTTTTTAGCGAAGCCGACCTTAACAAAGTCGGCTTTTTTAGTGCCTGAGAAGTTATAGAGCAAAAAAATTGATGTTTTTTAGGTGCAGCACAATTTTGCTTTACCACTGGCTAGGGTAGCTCCCGAAAGGAAGATGGTCGTTTTGACTGTTCATACTTCTTCCCGCCAGTGTCTTTTTATTATGAGCAGTCGGAGTTCATATTATGAATATGATGTCAGTATTAAACTTAAGAGCTGTTGTTACACAGGAAAACGGCGAAGTTAAAACTACCAGTTACGCCGTGGCAGAAGCGTTTGATAAATTGCATAAGAATGTTATTAGGGACATTGAAAAATTACGCTGTTCTGAAAGTTTTAGAAAACTCAATTTTGAGCTTTGCTATGAAAACAATGAGTTACAGAACGGTAAGCCACGAAAGTTTTATCGTATGACTAAAGATGGCTGGATGTTTTTGGTTATGGGTTTTACTGGTGAAAAGGCAGATTTGATCAAAGAGCAATTCATTGAGGCCTTTAATTGGATGGCGCAGCAGCTCACTCAAACTTTTCAATCCAAGTGGGCTAGATACAATCAAATGTGTCTCGAATATAAAACTAGAAAAGAACAGGTGAGCTGTTCAGCACGCAATATGCGCTATTGGCAGGATGATAAGCCAGTATTCGAAAATGAGTTGAATAAACTGGAAAACGAGTTATCACCACAACTAAAGCTGGTTTGAATTTAACCCTATTAGATTTGAAATCCGAAAGGGCAAGCCGTTGCAACGCTTATTTGAATAATGAGCTAAATCATGAAACCAGTAAAACCTATGGGGGTGGATTTTAAATCCAGCCCTTTTTTATTGCCGAAATTTTGGAAGTAAATATGATAGATAAATCTAAATGGTTTGTTTTTAAGAAAAATGATCAAGCTTTTGGATGTTTCAGGATTAAGCCTTTTTCTGATCCTGAATTTGATAAGGCCTATAAAATGCTTTGTACCAAAAAAAGTATTTTTAGAATGAGTGCCATGCGATCAGCTCAAGAGTTTGCAAAAATTATCGCAAATCATCTTATACAGGATTGGGAAAATATTGAACTTTCAAAAACAGGAATAGCTGGTGAAAAAGAAACGCGTTATTCGCCAAAATCAGCTTATCAATTATTAATGTATGGAGATCTAGGGGCTGAAATAACTTCATGGATCTTGGAAAAGTCAAAAAGTATTGCCTAATTAAGTCTCGATTTATTGCCGCCGTTTATGGCGGTTTTTTATTGCCTAGAGGAAAGTCAAATGGCTCAAGAAGCTCGCTTAGTAATTGTTATTGATTCGGAACGTGCGAAACGCACTGCACAAGACTTATCTGTTGAATTGGATAGCATCACTAAAAAAGGGGATTTCGCCTCAAAATCTATGGACAGGATGTCTGTAGCAACTCGTGCACTAGCTGGGTATATGGCTGGGCTAGTAACAGTAAGTTCTGCTATTTCAAAGATGGATACATATACTGGACTACAAAACCGCCTTAAGCTGGTCACTAATAATCAAGTTGAACTAAATAAAGCAACGGAAGACACTTTCCGAATTGCTCAAAAAACCTATTCAGCTTGGGATTCTGTTTTACAGGTGTACCAACGTTTTAGTGACAATGCTAAAACACTGAATTTAACCATGGACGATACTGCTCGTTTGACTGAAACAGTGTCAAAAGCAGTGGCTATTAGTGGAGCAAGCGCAGAAGCGGCGGATGCAGCTTTAGTCCAATTTGGGCAGGCTTTAGCAAGCGGCACATTACGTGGTGAAGAACTTAACTCCGTTATGGAGCAAACCCCAGCACTAGCAAAGGCTATTGCTAAAGGTATGGGTATTACAGTAGGTGAATTACGTTCAGTAGCAGCTGAAGGAAAAATCACTTCACAGGAAATCGTTAAAGCACTTAAAAATGTCCAAGATGAAGTTGATGCTCTTTTTGCTAAAACTGACATTACAATTGGTCAATCTTTAACTTTACTTAATAATGAAATTACTAAATTTGTAGGTGAGGCTGGTAAAGGAAGCGGAGCAGCACAGGCTTTATCAGGATCGATTCAGTTACTAGCAAATAATTTGAATTTAATTGCAGACAGTGCATTTGCCATAGGTATTGGCTTAATGACAAAAGCCGTTTTAACAAAAACGGTTGCTGTACAAGCGAGTATTGCTGCATCAACCAAACAAGTGTTTGCCACAATTGCTGAACGTAATGCAAATATTGCAGCAGCAAAAGCTGAAGTGGAATCTGCGCTTGCCGAAGCACAAAGTACGCAGGTGACACTAACGAACATCAAAGCTACTCATGCTCAGATCATGGCAGAAATAGAACTCGAAAAAGTTCGTTTAAAAGCCCAAATCACTGAACAAGGTCGCACGGCTACCATCACACGAATGGCTCAGCTAGGACGATTACAAGCTCAAGTTGCGTTAGAGGTTGCTGCCGCAGAAACAGCTCAATCAGCATCATCTGCAAGATTATCAGCAGCCTTAACAGCGCAATCTGTTGCTACAAGTCGTTTAGCTTTGGCAAAGTCAGCGCTTATGGCGATTTTTAGCCCAATGGGTTTAGCAATTGCAGCAACAGCCGCATCTTTCTATTTACTAAGCAGCAGTTCGGATGAAGTCAAAGAGTCTCTTGCAACACAATCTGACTCGGTTAGTGATTTAACAGATAAGTACATAAAGTTAAATACTGTGCAAGCATTAACAGAGGGTGTGCGGTTACGCAAAGAGATTGAGCAGCAAAATGATGCAATTGATGATGCTAGTGGAGCTATCAAACGTTTTGCTTATATCCAAAAGGAATTATTTAAATTATCTGGCAGTGATTATGAAGATTATCAAAATGCCATTAAGTCTATTGCTACAGGTGCAAGCGATGCAGGTGATCTCTTAAAAAAGATGATTTCATCTGGTCGTTTTAGTCAGACTCAAATTGATAAACTTATTGAGTTCTCTAGTGCAGTAGCAGAATCAAAAAATAAGATTGAGCAGGGTAATACTGCTCTAAAACTCTTAAATGCTACTTCTGGACAACATGTTGAGGTAACGGCCGAATCAATTAAGCAATTAACTATTCAAACCAACTTAACAAAAGTCGCTACTCAAAATTTCACTGACATGAAAACACAAATGCTTGATTCATTACGAGCACAATTGGAATTCATTCGGTTAAATGGTGGTAGTGAAGAACAAGTTAAATCGTTGAATAAGGTAATTCAGGCATATTCTTTAAATCAAATTTCAGCAACTGATGCTGTGAGTAAGTTCAACAGTACCGCCAAAGTTCCGGTTGATAACATTAAGAAATTGCAAGAATATGCCATTAAAACGGATCAGTCTAAAATTGCGTTAAATCAGGCTAATGCTGAGCTGAAGAAACAAAACGACTTGCGTAATGAGTACCTAAAACAACATCAAACTGTACTTGGTGCTCAACAAGGAGAAACAAATGAATTAAATAACCAAGTCGCTGCACAAGAAAAGCTAAATAAATTACGAGACAATGCCAACAAAGATAATCTGAAAAATGATTTTCTTATAAAAAACACTAAGGCATTTGGTGGTGGCGAAAAGGGTCTTGATAAGGCGCGTGCGGCATCAGAGTTTTATACCGACAATAAAATTCCGATGACTAGAAGTTTAACTAGTCAGGAAGCTGCAATTTTTGAGGCTTGGTATAAGAAGCAGAAGGAAGCCAAGGACTTACAAGAAAGTATTTCTGAGTCTACCAGAAAGCAAACAAAAGAGGTTGAAAAACAAACCAAAGAGTCTGCCAAACAAGCTGTTCTACTTGCGGGGAATAATGAGCGAGTGAGAAATATGCTTCGGGTTTACCAATCCTTCCGTAATGCAGGCTTAGGCGATAAACAAGCTCGTGTAATGACAGCTCAAGTTGGACGAGAGACTGATTTTAGAAATGAGGCAATGTTTGGTAGTCACAAAGATGCCAATAATGGTTATACCAACACAGGATTTTTATCATGGCAAAAAAGTCGCTCAACTAAGTTAATGCAGTCTTTACAAGGGCAAGGAGTCTTGGATAAAAACGGTAAAATCCAGCAAACTCAAGATGCATTGGATGCAATGGCTAAACATGCTGTGCAAGAGGCGATGACCGATAAAAGTTATAGTAAATCTAAAGCAGCTCTTCTTAATGACGATTTAGACTATCGAAGTTTAGAGAGAATTGTTGCCAAAAATTTTGTTGGCTGGGACTATGACGGGAAAAAGCTTGGCAAAGCTAAAGCTTCACAGCATTTAGCCAAACAAGACTCTTACTATAATCAGCTTAGTAAAATTTTAGGGGATAACCCCGAAGCAGCCTCAAAAGCAATTAGTGATCTTTCGAAATTCGAAGATGAAGCATATAAGGCACGTGCAAAAACTCTTGAGGAAATTAAGCAGCTCCAAGCAACATATGATTCAGAAACAGTTGCTAGAAGCAAAAAACGTGAGGAGGAAATCAACAAAGCAACCATTTTAGGTCAATCAAATTTAATCCCAAAAATTAATGAGCGTTATGATGCTGAAGATAAGTTAGCTCAGAAGCAATTTGATTTTGAAGTAAATGGTTATAAGTGGACTGAGAAGCAAAAGCTTGAGTACACATATGAAATCAATTCTTTGCGATTAGTTGCTGAAGGCAAACTCTCTGAAGATCAAAGAAAGGTTGCTTTAGATGGCCTGGAATTGCAAAAGCAGCAAGAGTTAGGATTACTAAAACTTGCTCAGGAACAGCGGTTGTTTCAGGCTGAGCAATTCATGCTGGGAGAAATGGAGCGTATCAAAAAACGTTATGCGCTTGAGTATGATGAAATATCAAAAATCACTGATCTTGAAGAGCGTAGAAGGAAGATGAGTGCATTTCAGGCTGATTTTATTCGTAATGGTGTGGGGAATCCAACAATTGATCAGTATGATACCTCTAGTCAGTTTCTTAAATCGACAAACTACACCAAGCCCAAGCAAACCAATATGCAAGTATTGGATGAAGATTACGCTCAAACTTATCAAAAGTTGAAAGATAATCTTGCGGCTGTTTTGGAGTCTGAAAAAGCAAGTTATCAGGAACGATTGGAGGCGCAGCGCGTATTCAAAGAAGCAAGACAGCAAATGGAGGATGAGTATTATCTTAAAGCCGTTGACGCTCGAAAGTCCGATTATGAAAATCAATTAATGCAACTTGGGAGTTTAACAAGTCAGCTTGATAGTTATTGGTCGAATATGACTGGAATTGTTAAGAATGCTGCAGGCGAGCAATCTGGCTTATATAAGGGGATGTATATAGCTCAACAAGCATTTGCAATTAGTTCAGCCACAATTAGTGCATTACAAGCGTATAACCAGATTTTAGCAAGTCCATGGTATTTGGATGTAATTAGCAAATCGACAGCAGCCAATCTTGTGCTTGGCATGGGTATGGCTAACGTCGGTTTGATTGCTGGGCAAACAATAGCTGGATTCTCAGATGGCGGTTTTACTGGATCAGGTGGAAAATATGAACCTGCCGGTATTGTCCATAAAGGAGAGGTGGTCTGGTCGCAAGAGGATATTCGCCGTTGGGGTGGTGTTGGGTTAGTTGAAAATATGCGTAAGAGTGCAAACCCTGAAGCTTTTCTCAATAACAATGCCTCAGCTGATAGTGTCATGCGCCGTGCAATGATGAGCTCTAGTGCCTTTATAGAAAGCCAAAAGCAAGCTGACATCTTTAATCAACCGGTTCAAGATACTCAGATTATCTATAAAGGTAATAGAGACACACCTAAGTTAGCGTCTTCGGCAAATTCCGACTTATTCCATGATGGCAAGGTCTACTTCTCATCTAATGGTTTAGTTCAGGATCGTTCAAATCTGGATGATGTTCAGGATTTTACTTTAGGACGTACTTCACGCCCTCAAGCTGAAATTATGCCTTCAATTGAGCCTGCTTCACCGACAATCAATTTTAAAATTGAAGTGATTAATCAGGTGAGTGGTGCGACAGTTGAAGCCGAACAACTGGATGAGCAAACTGTCCGGATCATTGTTAAAGATGAATTGGATAAGCAGCTTCCAAGAACGGTACCTAAGCTTGTAAGTGATCAAATCGCAAATCCAAACTCAACCATTAGTCGGTCTTTGACTGAGAATACGACAGCAAGACGGAATCGTTAATTTAAAAGCTACCTTTAGAGGTAGCTTTTTTAAATAAATTAGGACAAAATTTCAAAAAATTGGTGAATATTCTTATGCTTCCTCCAGTTCCTAAAACTAAGTCATCAGAAGTAACCGATATTATTAACTCTGCTGTTCCTACTGGATCGATAAGTGAATTTCAGTATTTTAGATGTAAACGGTTGCTTAATGATATTAAAGAAACTGAGCCATTAGATTGGTTTTTATTAAGCAATAGTATTATTGAAATGTATTTTGATAATCCTGTTCTTGCGCATCAATACGCTCGAGAAGTACTGAAAATTAGCAATAGTGTATCGATTTTATCGAATCTTTATTTTGTTTTTCTTAGCTCAGTAGATTTTTCTGGCGCTAATGAAAATATTGATAAAATTATTAGTTTGTGTAGTAAACAAAATTTACCCTTAGAAAGTTTTATTCCTATAGACTTCAAACCTATAACTTATTTTCTAGACGGAATTTTAAATGATGATTTAAATTATTATAAAAGATTGAAAAAGGAAGACTTTAATGAATTTATTCAGCTTTTTGAAATTAAAAATAAACTAGAAATTGATTCTAGTGTCTTGAAACATATCGGTTCAATTCTTTTTAAATGCTTTAACTCTAGGAATGTTAGGTGCCGAAAATATGAATATAGTTTTATTGATGATGAATTTTTGATATTGCTTTATGTCGATAGAAGTTTTGATGAGATTGATGCCATGAATTCAGAAATATTTAGTAAATGCTATGATGAGGGCTTAATTGATGAACTGAATAAACTTTCATATTTTATTATTCCTTATGAAGTGGGCGTGGATTGAAAAATGGCTACTACAGATACTCTAAATTACTGTTATGAGCTATTAGGTAATTCCACAAAATATGATGAATGCCACAAAAGGAATATTATAGGGCGTGCTTATTACCATGCTTTTTATGAAGTCCGGCATCATTTAGAACAACGACTATTATGGCCAGTAACAAACACAAAATGTGGAGCTCATGAAAAAGTCTATAGCAGACTTAGTGGTTACCCTGCGGGTTCAACGTCTGTAATGATTCAGAAAAGAGCTGCTGAAATCAAAAATCGAATACAAAAATTAAAGAGGTTTAGAACAACAGCTGACTATCATCTTCACCTAACGATTTCAAATAAATTAATAAACTATATTTTACATGAATCTAGTCAGATATCTGAAGAAATATCAAGACTTTAGTTGTTAAAGATACTTTTATACCGACCCATTATGAGGTCGGTTTTTTATTGACTAAAGGAAAGTTATGTACAAGTTAAAGCTAAATCCTCAGACCAGCGGCTATGGCGTAACACCGGGTGATGATGTGAAACGTCAGCAGATGGATGGCGGTCGTGGTCGCTATTACATCGATGTGAAACGTAACAGCCACATTGTTGATGTGAACTGGAACTTAAGTAAAACAGATTTCAATAAAATGATGGCTTTCTGGCGGATCTATCAGAATAAGCCAGCTTCATTCTATGCAGACTTGGTGATTGATCAGGGAACACGTCAGCAATATTTATGTAACTTCATTCCCAACTCGTTCAAGACCAATGAAGTGAATGGCAACCTTTACCGGGTAAATGCACAGCTCGAAGTTGTTCAAAACCAGCCTAACCTTATCGCTGATCAGGCACTTATCAAAGATTGGGAGGTCTAATGGATAACGAATATGCCAAATTCTTTTTCAATCGAAAAGTAGATGTTTATCAACTGGAATGTATTGAACTATCACACCCTTCTTTTATGAATACTTACCGGGTGGTACGTAATGATGACCGTGGAGTGTATGTTCAGCACAATGAAGGCGCGGGGCAAGTATTTTACGAATACCTACCAATGACAATTCAAAGATCCGGAATGCTCGGTGATTTGGACCAAACTTTGACCGTTTCAATTTCTGGACTTGGTGACATTTTGCCGGATGAGTTTGAACGGGTAATAGAAGGTCAATTTCCGGATGTAAAACCAACAGTTAATTATCGGCTTTATAGTTCAGATAATTTAAATACACCGATGCATTATCTGCTTGGCTTACAACTCGCCGGTGTTTCAATGAACCATAAAGCTGTGACGTTCAAAGCTGAATCTCCACGATTAAATACCGCTAAAACTGGAGATATCTTTGCACTAGACCGCTTTACTGGTCTCAAGGGGGCTATATGAAAAGTCATGATCATTTGCTTGATAGACAATATGACGAGGAAAACTACAACTGTGTTCATTTTGCTCATGAAGCTGCATTGGATCTATATGGAATAGACCGGGCGGAAGCACTTGAATTTTTTATGAAGCCTATTAAAGAAAAGGTATTTCTACCATCAAGGTTAAAACTTTTAAATCCACTGCCCATGCCCAAGGAAGGCTGCATAGTCGCCTTTCACTCGAGATACCGAAACAACCCCCCACATGTGGGGCTTTTTCGTTTGGGGCGTATTTTGCATTTGCAGGAATCAGGCGTTTCATGGATGCCAATTCAAGTCGTTCAAGCATTTGGATTTAATCGTGTGAGTTTCTATGATTAAGATTATTTATAAACAAGACCCTTTATCCGAAGACAAAACAATTGAACACGCCGAAACTTTGGGTCAATGGCTTACTTCAAAATATGACCATATGCCTGAGCATGTCCGTATTTTTCATACCATAAGCAATATGGATCATGCGGAAATTTCATTTGCGAATGAAGTCACACCGAAGAATGCATATGAATTAAAGCAGCTCGATTTCTTGCCAGGCACTTTCATTGTAATTGAGAATCCCAAGGGTATAGACCCCATAACTCTAGCTTGGATAGCGGTTGCTTCTATAGTTATGGGTGTGGCTGTTGCATTATTAATGCCTGTGCCCTCAATTACCCAAACCAACCAGAATAACAATCAATCCTCGTCTGCAAATAACGAATTATCAAACCGTGAAAATAAAACTCGCGTAAATGGTCGTATCGCAGATATTTATGGTGCCGCTCACGATACCCCTGATCTGATTACTGTGCCTTACAAGGTATATGAAAACAATGTCGAAGTAGAGCATGTTGTTGGTTGTATTGGTCGTGGTCACTATAAAATTAACGGTGCATATGATGGTGAAACCAACATTGTTGATATTGCCGGCGCATCGGTAGAAGTCTTTCGACCAGGTGTAGATATTGTTTCAGGTGAGCCATATTTTTCGCTTGGTACCGAAATTACCACGCCGCCACTAACGGTTCAGCATCAAACTTCTGTTAATGGCCAAGTTCTCCGTCCAGCAGATACACAGTCTTTAGAAGGTACGAACTATCTTCATTTTGCATATCCAAACGAGATCCTTCGGGCATCTGCAAACAATACGGATTTAACCACTAAGTTTGTAAGTAATGACCGCGTAGAAATCACCAATGCCTCATTCACGTTTAACGGCCAGACTTATGATTTAAACGGCACTTACAGCGTTCTATCGGTAGCTGATGATCGAATGACGTTATCAAATCCGGCGGCCGTTAATGCTAACTGGTTAAAGCTTAAAGAGTTAAATAACCAACAAACTGCAGCTTTGTCACCAAAGATCAGTTCAATAGGTGAAAAATGGATTGGTCCATTCATTCTGGACAATGTCGAACGAAGTCGGGTGCTGTGTAATTTTGTGGCCACCAATGGACTTTACACAGTTTCTTCAGGTGGAAATCAGGGAGCTGTAAACGTCACGATTGAAGTTGAAGTAACCCCGGTTAATGAATCTGGTGCAGCCATTGGCAATCCAATGCTGAAGCAGATCATCCTAAAGGGTTCAGCAAAGTCACGTCAGACAGTTGGTGCAACGCTGGATATGGTGACATTTCAAGGTCGCTGTAGTGTCCGCGCACGCCGTTTAACACCAACACCGGCGGTTACAACGGTAGTAGATGAAGTAAAGTGGCAGGCGCTTTACGGTGCTTATCCTTTACAAAGCACAGTGTATGAGCATGAAACGGTTTTTCGTGCGCGTACTTATGCAACCACTGGAGCTTTATCTGTTAAATCACGCAAGATCAATTTTGATCTTCAGCGGATGTTGCCGACTTATAAAAACGGCGCAATGACGACAGAGCTATTCCCAACATCAAGCTTTGCTGATGCACTGGTTTCAATGGCACTGGATGACAAGATTGGTCGCCGTACGATCGACGAAATAGATCTGGAAAATATCTACCGAACTTATAACGATGTAGTTGATTATTTTGGAACACCACTAGCGGCTGAGTTCTGCACCACAATTGATGATACAAACCTGTCTTTTGAAGAGCTGGTCACCAATCTTTGTGATGCAGTGTTTTGTACCGCTTATCGACAAAACAACAAGCTCAAGCTTTATTTTGAACGGCCAACTGATAACTCGGTAATGCTGTTTAACTTCAGGAATATCATTCCAGATAGTTACAAGCATGATCTGACCTTTGGTGTGATGGATGACTACGATGGACTGATCTATGAATACACGGATCCGACCGACGATAGCCGTATCAATATCTATTTGCCAGACAAAGGAGCAAAGAACCCCAAAGAAGTGAAGTCTGTTGGTGTACGGAACAAGTGGCAAGCTCATTTCAATGCTTACCGGCTCTGGAATAAGCTTCGGTTTCAACGTAAATCCATTACCTTTGATGCGGCACCAGAATCAGAATTACTGGTTTTACGTGACCGGATTGCTGTAGCGGATTATCGCAATGGTATTCATCAAAGCGGTGAGGTGGTGCAGCAAGAGGGTTTAATCCTGACTTTAAGCCATGATGTAGATTTTATTGCAGGCAAGAGTTATGTGATTTATTTGCAAATGGGGGATGGTACCGTGGACCTTATTCCTGTTACCGCAGGATCTGCCAAGAACAAGGTAGTTTTAGGCCGATTACCGAACGGTGCATTAAAGCTAAGTCCTGATGATTTTGTGAATACTATCTATACGGTGGTTAATGACGATACCAAAGGCTCACTGCCTTATCTGGTTGCAAAAAGAGAACCGGCTGACCAGTTCTCTAATACCATTACTGCAATTAATTACGATGAACGTTATTACCTCAATGACAAGGACTTTATTGACGTGCCGGTAGATGATTCACCGATTTACATTCGATATGACCAGCTAGATATAAATCTGGCTCGTTTGTATCAAATGCAAAGAGGGGATTTGCCAACGACTGGAGAAATCAGTTTTGTAGTTGAAGCAGGTGCACTGGTTTCAAGTTCAAGTTCTTATCGACCGGAAACCAGATTTGTCTATAAATTCGACTATAAGTCTAGTCCTGCAAAACGAGAGTATATCGTTCCAGCTGCATCAGAATTACCTGCTATTGATACTGGTGAGTTCCCACCTGATCTCGTGGTAAATTTGACTATTAAAGGTGCTGTTGTTGGACGTGGTGGAGATGGCGGGTTGCCACATCTAGCTTACGGAGATTGGGAAAAAGATTCTGACTTCAATTTTACCAAAACCCGCCGTGATGGGTTTCAGGGAGCACCCGGTTTGTTGAACCGGCACAGCAAACTAAACCTGATTATCGATGGAGGGACGTTAGCTCGAGGCGGCTCAGGTGGTGGAGCAACACCAAGTGGTATTTACACTGGATCATCTTATGGGGTTCAGGGAATTCCCGGTGGTGCTGGAGCACCATTTGGTCGGGTCATGACTGGACAGCCGATTTCAAATGACTCACAAGATTATCGCCTCTATCTGGAGAGTTATTTATTGGTTATGAAAATCACTGATGCTGAAGCTTCGGTACCCGGTAAAGGTTATCGAACCCAAAATGACCGTTATGGATCTCCATTATCAGGCGATGGCGGAAACTGGGGCGAACGTGGTACCAAGTCCACCAATGATGGAACATGGAATTGGCAATACCATGGCACAACTGAAGGTCAGCCGGGGCCGGGTGGACCTGCAATTGTTGGGGTGGCACCGCTAACAACTCAATTGATTAACGGAGGGAAAATCTTACAAACCCTTTAAACTTTAAAAAAACTTTGAGCACCCAATTCGGGTGCTTTTTTATTGTCTGAAATATCTGGAGAAATTTATGGAACCAGTTTCCACTAGCGGTTTTACAGCACTTTTAAAATTATATGGGGTTGCAATCATGGTGACTTTAGCAGTCGGCTTGGTTGCAGCAGTTGTATTAATGACTCGTATGCCACGCTCACCACAAGAGTGGGCAGTTGGTTTGATCTGTACGGTTGTATCAAGTTTGGCTGGCGGCTCATTCATTATTGTGAAGTGGGGACTTCATGAATGGGTTACTGATGTATGGGGGATGATTGCTCTAGGTGGGTTCTTCTTTGTTTGTGGTTTACCCGGTTGGGCTTTAGTCCGTTGGATTTTTAATTTTATAGATAAACAGGAAGGTAAAACGATCGTTGAAGTGATCAAAGAGTTTAAGAATGCCAGAAAAGACATTGAAAACAGTTAATACCGCCTTCGGGCGGTTTTTTTATATCTGAAGGAAACCGAAATGAATATTGAAAAATATCTTGATGAATTAATTAAGCGTGAAGGCGGGTATGTAAATAACCCAGCTGATCGGGGCGGTGCAACTAAGTATGGAATTACTGAAGCAGTTGCTCGAGCAAATGGATTCAAAGGCAATATGCGAGATTTACCGCTTGATGTGGCTAAAGCGATTTACAAGAAGCAGTATTGGACAGCTCCGCGATTTGACCAAGTAAATGCTGTTTCTTCTGCTGTAGCTGAAGAGCTTTTAGATACTGGTGTGAACTGCGGTACCGGATTTGCAAAACCTCTTTTACAACGAGCTTTGAACTTGCTTAATAACCAAGGTAAAGCTGGATATGCAGATTTAGAGGTTGATGGTGTTTATGGCTCAGCAACGCTAGGTGCCCTTAAAACATACTTGTCAAAACGTGGGAAAGAAGGTGAGAAGGTTCTGGTGCGAGTGCTCAATATTATGCAAGGGCAACGCTACATTGAAATCTGTGAGCGTAATCCAAAGCAGGAACAGTTTTTCTATGGCTGGATTGCTAACCGGATCGGCTAGCATGAAAATCTTTCACAGTAAGCGAACTAAGTTTGCTTCGATTATTACTGTGCTGTGTATTCTATTATCGGGCTGCACAGCCCATACGATCAAAAATAATATTAGAGTCAGCATTTGCGTACAGTGTGTTGTTAATTGACATTTTGTACCAACTACCTAAGGTTGGCCAAAGCAGCTGCAGTATTTGGCCAACTTCTCGATATTAATTTAAGTTATTGAAAAATAGTAACTAGAGAAAAAATAACATTTATGTTTGATTGGCATTTTGTATCAAAAAATAGAAGAGTAATTAAAATAGCCTTTTTCTTCTGAGAATAATTTTGCGCAAAAATATCAATATTAAGCAAATATGAGCATAAATTTGCGCAATACACTTAACTTACTTGAACGATGGATTGATGTATCATTATTAAAATTACTTTGAATTATTGTTATGTCTTCACAGTTAATCAAAATTCATTATCATGCATATTCTCGCGTTGCAGATCTATTAGCAGATCTAGATAAGAAAGGAGAGGTCACTAAAATTTATGACCTCAATGGCAACGAATTAAAAATTAATTTCTTGCGTGACGAAGTTTATTATAAAAAAGTCTGGTGGAATTTTCAGAAGAAGCAAGGCGGTTAAACCGCCCAGCTATCCACAATATTAGCCCAGTCCTGTAGCATTTTTCGCCTGCTTTCTAAATATTTGGCATGGTTATATGTGGCCCTAGTTTTATTACCATCTGCATGCGCTAATTGTTTTTCAATCCATTTGTCATCGTAATCCTTTTCATTTAACAAGGTTGATGCAGTGGCACGAAAGTCATGAGCAGTGACATCAGACAAGCCAATGTAATCGAGCATTTTATTCATTGTAGTAGCGGAGAGCATCCCATCTTGATAGATGGCTGGAAAAACATATTCACGATTACCTACAATGTTGCGCTGTTCTTGAAGAATATTAAAAACTTGGTCAGACATAGGAACGATATGAATACGTTTCTTTTTCATCATCTCTTTTGGGAATGTAATTGTTCTAGCTTCAAAATCAACATATTCCCATTTCATGCGGCGGATCTCGATAGTCCTGAGCATAGAGTAGAGCATTACAAGGCCAGCATTTTTAACTGTAGTAGATCCACCATAGCTATTTAATTTATTTCTAAGTTGCACAGCCTCATATTTTTCCATGGGTCTGGCATGTTCTATTTCGGGACGTTCTACAACGTTTTTAACGGCATAGGTTGGATCATAGTCGGCTCTAAGTGTGGCGATTGCATAACGCATTACGCCGCCAATAAAAGTACGATTTTGAATTGCTGACACTTCGCCAGTACCATGGTTTTTTTGACGCTTAACTCGTGCAATCGTCTTTTTCATGATAGTCAAAACGTCTGCTGAGGTGACTTCTTTAATATCCTTATCACCAATAACTTTTAAAATATCTTTATCTAAGGCGCGTTGAAAAGCTTCTTGATACCTTTCTGAACGATTATTTAATTTTTCTGCTTTATATTCTGCAGCAACATGTTTAAAGAGAACCCTATTGTCATACTCATCAGATTTAGCCTTTTTTTGGTTTTCTTTTTCTTCAACTGGATTTATACCGCTTGCAACTAAAGATTTAGCTTCATCTCTTTTAGTACGGGCTTCAGCTAATCCCACAATAGGGTATTCACCTAAGCTCATCATTTGTGTTTTTTTGAGCCATTGAAAACGATAGCGCCAATACTTCTTGCCATTAGGTTTTATTTCAACACACAAACCATCGGAATCACCAAGCCTATAAAGCTTTTCTTTCGGTTTTGCACTTCTAATTTTTGAGTCACTTAACATGAAATCTTGAGTATCCGGTTATGATTTTTAGGGTCATACTCAAAATGATACTCAAGATTGGTGATTTTGCATAGTTTGCTTAGATTTGCCTAGATTTGTAATTTTAATAAATTTCAATAATTTGTGATTTTCAAAATTTTGCTAGATTTTTTTAGATTTGTTCAATACTTCTTTTCGATCATTAGAAGCATGATGAACTTAACCTCATGATAATTAAAATATATTTAATAAGTGACTAAAAAGTTACCCATATTGATACCTGTTTACAGAAAAGGCTTTTTAGGTTTGAAAAATAAGAAGCCGTTTTCTAATGGGCTAATATAGCAAAAAAAGAAGTAACCAGTTTAACTATTTCATTCGCTAGAAATTTGCAGAAAAAAGGGCTTTAAGAGGTGAGGCTTTTTGAAATTATAGATAACTACAATTAAGGCAGAATAAGCTTCTATTGTAAATAAAAAAACTATTCTGCCTTGGTCATACAAGAAGATTAAATCTTACGTGTGTTATAAATCAACCAATCTAAAACATCGCCAGATAAATGTTCAGCCAGTCTTTCTTGAACAGTTTGATGATAACTATTTAACCAGTCTTTCTCTTCATCCGTTAGCATGTCAACGACGATACAATCTAAATGAATCGGGCAAAGTGTCAGCGTTTCAAATTCTAAGAAATCGCCGTAGGTTTTCTCAAACCCTGAGTGAAGTCTGTTTGCAACCAGATTTTCAATACGAATACCGTATTGTCCCTCATGGTATAAGCCCGGCTCGTTGGAAAGAATCATACCTTCACGCAACTTACTATAGGCATGAATAGGTGCGTAATAAGAAAGCACTTGCGGCCCTTCATGTACGTTAAGCGCAAAGCCTACGCCGTGACCTGTGCCGTGGCGATAATCTAAACCATGTTGCCATAAAGTATGGCGACAAATTGAATCGAGTAGAGGAGCGGCTAAACCTTCCGGATAAATCGTTTTTGCCAAAGCAATATGACATTTTAAAACCAGAGTATAGTCACGTTTTTGTTGCTCTGTTGGTGTTCCTACAGGAACAACACGGGTAATGTCGGTAGTGCCGTCTACGTATTGTCCACCAGAATCAATCAGTAATAGCCCATCGCCTTCAATGAATGAGTAATGTTCTTCAGTTGCACGGTAGTGAGGTAGAGCACCATTGGCATTAAAGCCGGCAATCGTTGAAAAGCTTGGGCCTATAAAACCCTCTTGTTGAGCACGGAAAGCCGTAATTTTCTCATCAATGGTGAGTTCTGAAATGCGTTGACTTTGATGAAATGCTTTTTCTAACCAGTGGAAGAAATGGCAAAGGGCAACACCATCTTTCACCATGGCATGACGGATATGAGCTATTTCACTTTCATGCTTACGCGATTTAAAAAGTGTACTTGGGTTGATGTCGTAGACAACCTGAATATCTTTTGCGATAGCTTGCTCATGATAAATCGATACTTTGGCGGGATCTAACAGCACAGATGCATTAGAAATATTTGCTAAAAACTGAGCTGAATCTTGATAGTCACGAATCTCAATGCCATCAGCTTTAAAAGCCTGTTGGGTGGTTAAATCAACTTTGTTACTATCAATGAATAAAACAGCCTGTTGAGCACTGATATATAAATGCGAAAGAAATACAGGGTTATATTCTACATCTTGTCCACGTGCATTTAAGACCCATGCAATATCATCTAAAGATGAAATGAAATGTCCTTCAATCGCTTTAGTTTTTAACGTTTCGCGTATTGCCTGAATTTTTTCTTTACGAGATAGGGCATTTAATCCTTCAGGCATTAAATGAATCTGCTCTAAAGGAAGTTCAGGGCGGTTTAACCAGATCAAACCAATTAAATCTTGCTGTGTTTCAAGCTTAAAGCCAAGTTGCTTTGCTGTATTTTCCAACGCTTTAAATTGTTGGATTGAAAGTGTTTGCCCATTTACTGAAATAACCGAACCCGCCGGTAGATTTTTCTCAATCCATGCGAGATGGGTAGAAGATTCATCACTGGTCAGTTTTTGTAACTGAAAGCCAGTTCCAGCGAGTTGCTGTTCGGCTTGTACCCAATAGCGCCCATCGGCCCAGAGTCCTGCAAAGTTTTGGGTCACAACTAAAGTGCCAACAGAGCCACTAAAACCGCTTAACCACTGCCTTGCTTTCCAATAGTCTGGTAAATATTCAGACATATGGGGGTCTGCACTCATGACAACCAAAGCATCAATACTTTGATTGGTCATGAGTTCACGAAGTTTCGCTAGTTTTTCTGGAACAGTTAAGTCGTTCATATCGTTTCCAAATCAGGTTGAACTTTGTTGGTACTTTTGTCCATTAATTTATTCATTGGTTTCTTTAATAAAAATAACACGATTGCGCCAATAACCAAGGCTAATACACAGCGCATAAATAGGCTAGGTAAATGATTAATACCATCTGCCGAGACTTGCCCGCCAATTAAACCTGCCATAAGGTTGCCAAGAGCTGTACCTGTAAACCATAAACCCATAATTTGACTACGTATGACATCAGGTGCAAGTTTGGTCATGGTTGATAAGCCAATTGGGCTTAAGCAAAGTTCACCTATGGTAAGAAGAAATAAAGTACCGACTAACCAAAATGGTGAAACTACTCCGCCATGAATAGCAAAATGACTGGCTAGAGACATAAGTAAAAAGCCACCTGCTGCGAATAACAACGCAATAATAAATTTGCTGATATAGCTTGGATCTTTATTCGCTTTACCTAGCTTCGCCCATAGCCAAGCTGCAACTGGAGCAAAGATAATAATAAAAAGAGCATTGATTGATTCAAACCATACAGTTGGGATTTCAAATCCGAAAACAATACGGTCCGTATAATCTTGCGCAAATAAAGTAAAAGTCGTGGGTTTTTGTTCGAAAGCTGACCAAAATAGGGCAGAGGCTGCTAATAAAACGAAGCAAATAATTATTTTAAATTTTTCATGTTGCTCTAAATTCAGGAAAAGTAGTAAATATGCAAAATAAGCAATAATCCCAATGCTAATACCTACGGTTAAATAGGTTGCGACAGCGACGGGATTGATGTGAATGATACCGAGGAAGGTTAGCGCAATAACGACTGCAACTGCGAATAAAAAGCTAAATACAATTTTAGGCGCATTTTTATTTTCTACAACAGGTTTGCTACAGCTATTGGCTTCTTGGCGTAGCTCATTAAATGTTTGGAGCTGAGGCATTGCCATAAAACGGAAAATTAATAAAGCAATTAACATCCCAATGCCACCAATACCAAAGCCTAAATGCCAGCCATGGTCTTTCGCCAAAAGCCCTGTAATAAGTGGGGCAATAAATGACCCCATGTTAATTCCCATATAGAAAATGGAAAAACCTGCATCACGTCTTGCATCATTGGCTTTATATAGTGTTCCCACGATCACGGAAATACATGTTTTAAATAATCCGGTACCTAAAACAATCAGTACTAAACCTAAGTAAAAGAAAGATTGATCAAATACAGATGTAAGGGCAATTGATAAGTGACCTAAGGCAATAATAATTGAACCGTACCAGACAGCACGTGCTTGGCCTAACCAGTTATCAGCAACCCATCCCCCAAAAACGGTCATTAAATACATGGAGCCTGCAAATAATCCAACAATCGCTGCGGCAGTTGGTCGATCAAGTGCTAGACCGCCGTCATTGACCATCGCAATCATATAAAGAACGAGTAAGGGTCGGATTCCATAATAAGAAAATCTTTCCCAAAGCTCTGTAAAAAATAGCGTTTGTAATGGTTTAGGATGGCCGAAAAAAGCTTTATCCGATTGTTCAAAGTCATATTTCATTATTCAAATCCTTGAATGCTTTTAAGTTTTTTGTAAACATAACTTTTGGTTTGTTTATTTATAACAAAAATTTATGCATATAGTTTTTAGTTTTTTTTAATAATAAAAGCAAGTTTGGCCTGTATAAAAAAAGTGAATGAAAAAGAACATGAATAGTAAAATTTATTTTTTGCTGAGTAATGTGAGATCTACTATATGTGGTCTTATTAACTGCTTAGATAGCGACTAAATAGTGCGTTTATTTAGAGAAATTCATAAAAATGAAAAATAATTATTAGATTTTAACTAAAGCAGAAGGCATTTAACTGATGGTTTAAGTCATAAATTTAAGTTGCTGAAATAAACCAAAGGAACTCATTGGGGAAGATCGATGTCAAAGGAGTGATTATTTTCAAGTAATCCGATAAGAATCTCAGCATTATATATAAGAAAGTATTATGATCATGGACGACTGTTAGAAATTGATGCAGCGGTTTATATCAGTGCAACAATTTTGCACTAAATTAGGGCAATAATGAGCTATTTAAATATGCCATAATTTGAAAATGTGTGAATATGGTGCATTTACACAAGCAAACAGTATAATGGGTTCAAGACAAGGGGCCTAAAGCATGAATACTTATAAGCAATTCAATGTTTTAGGTAAGTCTTATAAAGTTGGTATGAGAATTGCTTAATAAATACCAGCAACTAACACGCACTCAACAAGTGCAACAAAATTTCATTGGAGCAAAATGAGCATGGCGAACAAGGTCCTTCAACTCATACAAGAAAGTGGCGCAAAATGGGTCGATTTTCGCTTTACTGATACTAAGGGTAAAGAACAGCACGTAACTTACCCAGCTGATTCTATTGATGAAGATACTTTTGAAGACGGTAAAATGTTCGATGGTTCTTCAATCGCTGGTTGGAAAGGTATTGAAGCATCTGACATGATTTTACGTCCGGATGCAGAAACTGGTTTCATCGACCCGTTCTTTGCTGAGCCAACAGTAGTTGTGACTTGTGACGTTATTGAACCTTCAACTGGTCAAGGTTATGAACGTGACCCACGTTCGATTGCTCGCCGTGCAGAAGAATACTTAAAATCTACAGGTATCGGTGATACTGCATTCTTTGGTCCAGAGCCAGAATTCTTTGTATTTGACGAAGTGAAATGGGACATCGATATGTCTGGCGCTCGTCATACATTAATCGCTGAAGAAGCTGCTTGGTCTACTGGTAAAGATTACGAGTCTGGTAACTCAGGTCACCGTCCACGTGTTAAAGGTGGTTACTTCCCAGTTCCTCCAGTTGACTCTGCACAAGACATGCGTGCAGAAATGTGTGCAAAAATTGAAGACATCATGGGCCCAGGTCGTGTAGAAGTACACCACCACGAAGTTGCTTCTTGCCAATTAGAAATTGGTGTGAGCTTCAATACCCTTGTTCGTAAAGCTGACGAAGTTCAACAGTTCAAATATGCTGTTTGGAACGTTGCACATCAATATGCAAAAACAGCTACGTTTATGCCTAAACCAATGGTAGGTGATAACGGTTCTGGTATGCACGTTCACATGTCTATCTCTAAAGATGGTAAGAACTTGTTTGCTGGTGATGAATATGCAGGCCTTTCAGAAATGGCGTTGTACTTCATCGGTGGTATCATCAAGCACGCTCGTGCATTGAATGCAATCACAAACCCATCTACAAACTCATACAAGCGTTTGGTTCCTCACTTCGAAGCACCAATTATGCTTGCTTACTCAGCGCGTAACCGTTCTGCATCTATCCGTATTCCTTACGTTTCTAACCCTAAAGGTAAACGTATCGAAGCTCGTTTCCCAGACCCAATGATGAACCCGTACTTAGGTTTCGCTGCGTTGTTAATGGCTGGTATCGACGGTATCCAAAACAAGATCCATCCGGGCGAAGCTGCTGATAAGAACTTGTATGATCTTCCTCCAGAAGAAGAAGCAAAAATCCCAACAGTTGCTCATAGCCTAGATATGGCTCTTGAAGCACTTCAAGCAGATCACGAATTCTTGTTAAAAGGCGGCGTGTTCACTAAAGAAATGCTTGATGCATACATCGAACTTAAAACTGAAGATGTACGTCGTCTTAACACGACTACTCACCCAGTTGAATTCGATATGTACTACAGCCTGTAATACATACTTCATAAAAAAGCCTGCTTATGCAGGCTTTTTTATTGCTTGGAATGTTGATTGAATTCTCTACGTTTTTTATCAAAAAATTGGGGTAAACTAGGTGCGAGTTTTCATGTGAGCAGATTATGCGTAAACGACAACCAGTACTTAAGCAGGAAAAGACTTTAAATCCTGAATTGAAAACATGGTTGTATGCGTCTGGTTCTCTGACACAACAACTCACTGAGCTGGGTGGTGGGAAGTTCAGCGTAAAGCCTTTCAAAGAACATTTCCAGCGTTTAACTTTTGCCGACAGTCAATGGATGAACATGCCCCATACTCACACTTCTTGGGTAAGGGAAACCTATTTATATGGCAGTGATGTAGAGCCTTGGGTGAAAGCAAAAAGTATTTTTCCAATTCAAAGTTTACAAAAAAAAGCCCGTATATTTCAGCATATTGGTTCTAAGCCGATAGGTCTTTTTTTATTTCAAAGAACAACACCACTTTGTGATCGCCGGGTTATTCGTTTACCTGAAGGCTGGACGCGACAAAGTTGCTATACTTGGCATGGATGTAAATTTATTGTTCAAGAAACATTCTTACCGGCTTTTGAAGCTTTTTTATATCAGCAGCACGACAAGGAATTACTATGACGACTGCAACAGGTACAACATGGCGTCAGCGTTTAGAAGCTTATTATTATCTATGCCGATTTGATAAGCCAATTGGTACTGAACTGGTGTTTTGGCCAACCATGTGGGCACTTTGGGTTGCATCAAAAGGAATACCGAATTTAGGTATTTTATTCGTCATGATTTTAGGCGTCATTTTTATGCGCGCTGCTGGATGTGCCATTAATGACTTTGCTGATCGTAAAGTAGATGGTCATGTAGAGCGTACAAAAACACGTCCGTTAGCAACAGGGGTTATTCGAGCCAGAGAAGCAGTATATGTATTCTTGGGTCTTGTTTTAGCAAGTGCATGTTTGTTGTTCTTTTTACCCATAGAAACTTTCTACTGGTCATTTGGAGCATTATTTTTAGCTTTCATTTATCCATTTATGAAACGCTATACCAACTTACCGCAAGTTTTTTTAGGAGCAGCATTTTCATGGTCAATTCCAATGGCCTTTACTGCGGTAGGTAAAACTCCGGATCTGACTTGCTGGTTGCTCTATTTTGGTAATTTGGCTTGGACAGTGGCTTATGACACTCAATATGCAATTACAGACCGTGAATATGATTTAAAGATTGGTGTGAAATCTACAGCTATTCTTTTTGGTCGATATGACATCCAGATTATTGCGCTTTTACAAGCAATAAGTCTTGTTTTGATTGGTACAGCGCTATATTTAGAAAATATCTTATTTCCTTGGGCCATTATTGCTTTAGTTGTAGTGGCATTTGATTTTATATATCAAACAATTAAAACCAAAGACCGCAACCCTCAGGTATGTTTTTGGGCATTCCGTCACAATCGTTGGGTTGGATTAATCATTTTTCTAGGAATATTTTTAAATTTCATATAGTAAAAATGACCGTGAGGTTGAAAAGTGTTCTATGCAGAGCACTTTTTTTATGTCTTAATATTTGTGCATGAAAAATATGCGGAATAAATAACACATAAAAAGGATATTCTATGAAACGGTCAAAAATTGCTTTAGCTATAACATTATCAATTTCAGCATTATTTCTTACAGCATGTAATGACGATGATGATGACTACACAGGGATAGACACAAATAAAGCTTATGTCTCAGAAAGTAATTACGCAATTGATAAAGTTGATAATGCTTCATCAATTAAAGTAATGACTTATAACATGGCAAATGTTCAAGGAAAAACAGCAACTGCTACAGCAATGGTATTGTTTCCAAAAGCAACACAACCGAAAGATGGTTATCGTGTAGTAGTATGGGAACACGGAACTGTTGGGGTGGGTGATGGTTGTGCTCCAAGCAAAAATGCTATTAATCCGCGGTTTAAAATCCTTGCTGAGTCTTTATTAGCAGCAGGTTATGTGATTGTGGCACCAGATTATGAGGGTTTAGGCACCCCAGGGGTACATCCGTACTTAAACTTATCTAGCGAAGCAAAATCAGCATTAGCTGCAGTTAAAGCAGTAAAAGAGCATTATGGTGCTCAGTTAAAAGGTGATTGGATGTCGATTGGTCAGTCTCAAGGTGGCCATGCATCATTGGGGACTGCTGAATTTGCCAATACGGATGCGAGTTATAAAGGTGCGGTAGCCGGAGCACCTGCTTCAAGTTTGGGAACAATCATTCAAATTTATATTGATCCGCAATTTAATCTTGATTCAAACGGAAAACCTAAAGAAGTAAATAAATTGGATGAAAACTTGCTGCAAGTTCGTTATGCAGTGGCTAATAAATTGATTACAGAAGCTGAAGGTCAGGCGATGATTGACCAAATTGCTGATGGTTATGCTGAATTATTAGCATATGCAGCCTTGGCAAGTGCGGGTATTAAAGCACAGCAACCAGACTATGATTTGAAGGCAATTTTTACGTCAGGAGCGGGTGATATTGCAGAATTGGCTTATGGTCGTACAGGGGATGATGATGCTTGTTTAAGTTACCCTACACCTGATAATGCAAATGGTTTACAAGCGAAGTTTAAGGCGGGTATTTTAGCTTACTTGGCAGATCCTACCCACCAAATTGCACAGTATGGTATTGATCTAAGTAAATTTAAAGCGGATCAAGTCGTTCAAAACTTTTTGACAGCAACTCAACCTGCAACAAATGCTACAGCCGAGAAAGTTATTAAAACACCAGTATTTATTATTCAGGGCGAAAAAGATCAAGCAGTATTACCAGTAGTAACACAAGGCTTATTTGCCAATATGAAAGCGAATGCTTTGAAGTTTTTCCCTCAAGCAGGCTACGATAAAGGCTATCAATTAACAATTGTACCAAATGCAACTCATACTCAAGCAATCGTATGTCAAAATGCCAATGCTGTAGATTTTATTCAAGCTAAAATGTCAGCGGGTACAGGTATTGTGTTAACTGATGCGCAGAAAGATGCCAGCCAAAGCCCTCACTGTACAGGTAAATTTTAAGACCTATTTACTTGATTAAAATTAGTTTTAAAAAAGAGTCTCTTTATAGAGGCTCTTTTTGTTATATTGTTACGCATTCTGAAATCGATATTATTTGAGTTTGAAGGACTTATGAGCCAGCAATCTGTTGAAAAAAAATCTGTTCCTTGGTTATTAATGGGATTAGGTTTACTTATTCCTTTTCTGATTATTGGAATACTTTTTTTGGCTGCAAAAAGTGATGCTCAGAATAAGAAACAATATGAACAGCAGCGTTTAGAAATGGAAAAAAGAATAGCTGAGAAAGAAACTGCCAATTCTGACAAGAAATAACAGTAGTTTTTAATAAATATCTTTTTGTAGCTGGCGTACACTCGGGATGTTTGTATAGCGTCTTACGATATAACCTGCCTCTATGAGCATTTGATCACGAAGACGATCTTCTTCGACTTTCTCAAGGTGAGTAGGGTCATCTAGCTCAATAATGGCTATTACTTCCATGTTTTCATCAAGCAAAACAAAATCAGTGACTTTACGGTTGAACTGACTACGGACCTTATAATCATTACTGGTTATTAATGCGCTAAAAGCCACTTGTGCTAAAACATGATAACTTGGGAAACTTTGTTTTAAGCGTATAAACATTTGAGTTTCAAAATTAGTAATAACAGGACGGGCAAAAAATTTTTGTTTTGGAAATAAATAAGGACGTAAACAAACAAGAAGAAAAATACAGGTGCTTAAGCAACCTAAAATAATAAAAAATAAGTGACTCGATTCGAACATGTGAAGACATCATACAAATAAAAACCCACTCATAAGGAGTGGGTTTTTAAGAATCTTGGCTCTCCCACCTGGGCTCGAACCAGGGACCTGCGGATTAACAGTCCGTCGCTCTACCGACTGAGCTATGGGAGAATCTGGAAAGGGATTTTAGGCAGGAAAGGGGGCGAGGTCAAGGGTTAATAATGGAATTAGTGAGAATATCTAACTGATTGGTTTAAAAATATTCGAAACATTGATTTTATTCAAAATAATAGAAAAATA
Organism: Acinetobacter sp. FDAARGOS_494; assembly: GCF_003812225.1. Classification (NCBI taxonomy): domain Bacteria; kingdom Pseudomonadati; phylum Pseudomonadota; class Gammaproteobacteria; order Moraxellales; family Moraxellaceae; genus Acinetobacter; species Acinetobacter sp. FDAARGOS_494. Next base: position 397,930 of record NZ_CP033866.1, on the reverse strand, counting down.
TTAAATGATTAGAAAAGAAAAAGCCCACAATGAATGTGGGCTTTTAGAATCTTGGCTCTCCCACCTGGGCTCGAACCAGGGACCTGCGGATTAACAGTCCGTCGCTCTACCGACTGAGCTATGGGAGATTAGTAGATGGCTCTCCAACCTGGGCTCGAACCAGGGACCTGCGGATTAACAGTCCGTCGCTCTACCGACTGAGCTATTGGAGAATCTGATGCGCATTTTATGGATGAAATCTAAAAGCGTCAATAAGAATATTAAAGAAAATGAATCGTTTGCTTGATTAATATGCTTTTGTTGTACTAAAAATAAAAAAACCACCCAAAACAGGGTGGTTTTTTATAAAGAAATAAAATTATTTCTCTACACCAGCTGGTTGGCCTGCAAGTTTTGCATTTGCATAGTCCCAGTTCACAAGGTTTTCTAAGAAAGTTGCGATGTATTTAGGACGTAAGTTACGGAAATCGATGTAGTAAGCGTGTTCCCATACGTCAATTGTTAATACAGCAATTTGACCATGTGCAAGTGGAGTGTCTGCATTAGAAGTTTTAGTAATAGAAAGTTTACCGTTTACTTCATCAGCAACTAACCAAGCCCAACCTGAACCGAATTGAGTTGTTGCAGCAGCAGTAAATTCTTCTGCAAATTTTTCGTAGCTACCAAAAGCTTCGTCAATTTTAGCAGCGATTGCGCCAGTAGGCTTACCACCACCGTTTGGCTTCATGCTGTTCCAGTAGAAAGTGTGGTTCCAAACTTGAGCAGCATTGTTGAAAATACCAGCTTTAGATGCATCACCAGCAGTTGCCTTAATGATTTCTTCTAAAGTTTTACCTTCAAGGTCAGTACCTTTGATTAAGTTGTTTAAGTTAACAACATAGGTATTGTGGTGTTTGTCGTGATGGTATTCTAAAGTTTCTTTACTGATATGTGGCGCTAAATCATCATAGCCATATGGAAGTGCAGGTAAAGTAATGGTTGTCATGTTCCTATTCCTTGCATTTGCTGGGTTATACAATTAAGTGGCTCTATTGTAAATGATTCTGGATGCAATAGGGCAGCCTTTTAAAGAACTATACACAATAAAGATCTAATTAATACGCATAACACAGATTGAAAAAAAGACTTAATTAAATCGGATTATTCAATTCAAAATATTCACTTTCAATAGCAAACTGTTTTGAAATTGCTTGTGCTAAACGTTGAACCCCATAACGTTCGGTTGCATGGTGACCACAGGCAAAATAATGAACGCCTAATTCTTTTGCTTCATAAAAAGTTCGTTCACTGACTTCGCCTGAAATATAAGCATCGCAATTTTGTAAAGCAGCTTTAGCAATAAAATCTTGAGCACCGCCTGTACAGAAGCCCACTTTTTGAATACTTTGTTTTTCAGCCGGTAAATGGATCACTTTAAAATCAAAACTGTTTTGTAGTTTTGCTTTAAATTCCTCTACAGGAAGCGCTTGCTCTAAATAACCAATATTACCAATTGGATGTTTCTCGGTTAGATCAAGTGGTTCTAAATTTTGTAAGTTTAGTTTTTCTGCAATAGCGATATTATTGCCTAAACTTGGATGTGCATCTAAAGGCAGATGGTAAGCGACTAATGAGATATTATTTTGAATAAGTTTTTTTATACGGTTACCTCGCATACCAGTAATTGGATATGGTTCGCCTTTCCAAAAATAACCGTGGTGTACGAGTAAGAGATCGGCATTCTGAGCAATGGCTGCATCAATTGCATCTTCAGAAGCAGTTACTGCACAAAGAATACGTTTTACTTCAGTTGAACCTTCAATTTGCAGGCCATTTGGTGCGTAATCTTTAAATTCTGCTGCTTTTAAGGTTTGGTCGCACCACTGAATAATTTCATGCAAATTTGCCATGATATTTCCTGAATTGAGTAGTAAAAGTTGCTAAAGCTATAGAAACATATTTTGTTGTGTAACTAAAGCTAGACAAATCTTTTTTGACTTTTTTATGTATATCGACATATTTAATTTAAAATGCTTAACTGAAAACTCTTTTTGTTCAATATATTAATTTAATTAAAAACTTCTTTGCGTAGAGGATATGAACGTGCGCCGCACCTTTACATGGTTACCTTGGGTGTTACTTATTATTGTAATTGCCAGTTTTATTGCATGGCAAAAATACCATCAGCCGAAACCAACTGTTGCAGTTGATGGGGTGCAAATGCCAGCTGAGAAAGTTGAGCCACTGGTTGATACTTCTCGAACGGGCGGGGTGGTGTCTTATAGTGCTGCGGTAAAAGTTGCAGCACCAGCAGTAGTTAATATTTTTACGACCCAGAAAGTTAAACAAAATCATCCTTTATTAAGTGATCCGGTATTCCGTGAATTTTTTGGAAATCAGGTTCCTGAGCAACAACAGCAAAATGAAAATAGTTTAGGTTCAGGGGTTATTGTTCGCGCCGATGGTTACATTCTCACCAATAATCATGTGATTGCTCAAGCTGACCAGATTGTGGTGGCATTACATGATGGACGCCGAGCAGAAGCTACAATTGTTGGCACCGACCCTGATACAGATTTGGCGGTTATTAAAATCGATTTAGATAAATTGCCAGTATTGCCTTTTAAGCTCAGTGGTAATGAAGTTGGTGATGTTGTTTTAGCAATTGGTAACCCATTTGGCGTAGGGCAAACTGTAACTCAAGGGATTATTTCAGCAACCGGTCGTTCTGATTTAGGTATTAATACCTATGAAGACTTTATCCAAACTGATGCTGCAATTAACCCAGGTAACTCAGGTGGCGCATTAATCGATGTGGCTGGTAACTTGATTGGTGTAAATACGGCGATTTTCTCACAATCGGGTGGCTCTTTAGGTATTGGCTTCGCGATTCCGGCAAAGGTTTGTCAGCAAGTATTAAACTCGATTTTAAAAGATGGTCGTGTTGTTCGTGGTTGGTTGGGTATTAGTTTACTTCCACCTACACAAGACGATGTATTGGCACCTAAGCAGCAAGTAGGTGTAGTGGTTGCTGATGTCTTAAAAAATGGTCCAGCAGATGCTGCAGGAATTAAAGTTGGCGATAAAATTGTTCAGGTGAATAATGAGCCGATCACTTCAGCTTCTCATTTAATTAATTATGTCGCTTTGCAAGCACCAAATAGCGAAATTAATGTTCTGGTTGAAAGAGAAGGTAAACAACAAAACTATGTTGTAACGGTAGGTGAGCGAAAAGCACAGAATACACAATCTCAGTATATTCCGCTTCCAAGACGTTAAAACCTAAATAAAAAAAGCCTCATTTTGAGGCTTTTTTTATTGTTGTTCATTAGGAGTGACTAAGACTTTGATGCTGATTTTTAAATTCAGCTAAAGCTTCAATTCGATATTGAATAAGCATTTCACCAATTTCAGCACCCTTAATGTTCTCTGGTAAATCTTGAACTTTAATGGAGCGAACAATTTGCATTGCTTCACGCATGTATTGAGCTTGAGGATATGGACGATCTTCTAGTCCTAATCTGCCTTTTGCATCACACTCGCAGGCTTGTACAAAAGCTTCCACTCTTTCTGGGCGACGTAAAACATCTAAGCGTTGCAATAGACGCCATAAAGTACCAGGTTTCAAGGACATAATCTGATGACATTTTAAATGTTCTTTACAAACAGATAATGCCAATTGTTTGGTCTGTGTCGGAACTCTTAAACGTTCACATAATTGGGTAACTGGCTTAATTCCACGTTCTTCATGCATGATATGACGAGGAAGTTCTTCAGCTGGAGTGAGGGCCTTACCAAGATCATGCACTAAAACAGCGAAACGTACATCAAGCGAGTAGTTCGACTTACAAGCTTGCTGTAATGACATTAAGGTATGAATGCCACAATCCACTTCAGGATGATATTCGGGGCGTTGAGGCACACCGAATAAAGCATCAATCTCAGGGAAAAGATGTTTTAAAGCCCCACAATCACGCAAAGTTTGGAAATAAATATCGGCATGATTTTCCATTAAAGCGCGTGAAGTTTCTTTCCAGACGCGCTCTGGTGTTAGTGCATCAAGTTCACCTGAATCTGCCATGGTTTGCATAAGTTGCAATGTCTCTGGCGCAATTTGAAAACCATATGGGAAATATCGGGCGGCAAAACGCGCGACTCGCAATACCCGTAAAGGGTCTTCAGCAAAAGCTTCTGAAACGTGGCGCAGAATTTTATTTTCTAAGTCGTTTTGACCACCATATGGATCATATATTTTACCATCTTGATCCATTGCAATCGCATTAATGGTTAAGTCTCGACGAATTAAGTCATCTTCTAAACTAACGGTTGTATCAGTAAAGAATTGAAACCCGTGATATCCCTGTCCAGACTTTCGTTCGGTTCGTGCAAGTGCGTATTCTTCTTTGGTTTCGGGATGAAGAAACACAGGGAAATCTTTGCCTACAGGTTGAAAACCTTGGGCGAGCATGTGTTCCGGTGTTGCACCGACCACAACATAGTCTTTTTCTTGATAGGGATGCCCAAGTAAATAATCTCGAACAGCACCGCCTACTAAATACACTTGCATGAAAAAACCTCTATTCTTCAAGCAATCATGCTACAGAATAGAGGTTTTCTCAAGTCATTAGAAAGGCTTTTCGTAAAAAGCGGTTTCTAAATTACTTTTCTTGCTGTTGAATTTCAGCAACTGTTAAAGCAGTCATATTGATAAGACGGCGAGTCGTCGCTGTCGGAGTCAAAATATGAACTGGTTTAGCAGCACCTAGCAAAATTGGACCAATTGTTACGTTGTTACCAGAAGTTGCTTTTAACAAGTTGAACGAAATATTTGCTGCATCTAGGTTCGGCATAATCAACAAGTTCGCTGAACCTTTGAAACGAGAACCAGGGAATGCAAAATGACGAATATTTTCGTCTAATGCTGCATCACCATGCATTTCACCTTCAACTTCAAGCTCTGGAGCTTGCTCAGATAAAATACGATAAACTTCACGCATTTTTTGAGCGCTTGAATCTGTCTGGTCACTACCAAAGCTTGAATGAGAAAGTAGCGCTACACGTGGTGTAATACCAAAGCGACGTACTTCTTCAGCCGCTAAAATAGTCATTTCAGCAAGTTGTTCAGCAGTAGGATTAGTGTTTACATAAGTATCAGCAATAAACAAGTTGCGATCTTCAAGCATTAATGCATTAAGCGTGAAGAAGTTGTTCATGCCTTCTTTAAGACCAATTACATTGCGTACGAAGTCAAGGTGAATGTTATAGCTACTGTAAGTACCACATAACATACCATCTGCTTTGCCAAACTTAACTAGAAGTGCAGCAATGAGTGTTGAACGACGGCGAGCTTCACGTTGAGCATATTCAACAGTGATGCCTTTGCGTTGCATGGTTTGATAGTAGTCTTTCCAGAACTCTTCGTATAACGGATTTTGTTCTTGATCTACAATCTCGATATTTACGCCGTGTTGTAAACGTAAGCCTAATTTTTTGATGTTTGCTTCAATGACTGCTGTACGACCAACTAAGATTGGTTTAGCTAAATCTTCATCAACTGCAATTTGAACAGCACGTAATACGCGCTCATCTTCACCTTCAGCGTATGCAATACGTTTAGGATCTGTTTTTGCTTGAGCAAAGATTGGTTTCATCAAGAATGCTGAGTTATAAACAAACTCAGAAAGTTTTTGACGATATGCAGAGAAATCTTCGATAGGACGAGTTGCAACACCTGAGTCCATTGCAGCTTTAGCAACAGCAGGCGCGATTTCTAAAATCAAACGTTGATCAAGTGGGCGTGGAATTAAGTAGTCACGACCAAATGAAGCAGATTTTTCACCATAAGTCGCTGCGTCAGCTTCTACGTGAGCCATACGTGCAATTGCATGTACACATGCAATTTTCATATCTTCGTTAATTGTTGTAGCACCTACGTCAAGTGCACCACGGAAGATATAAGGGAAACATAAAGCATTGTTTACTTGGTTCGGGTAGTCCGAACGACCAGTTGCCATGATTACATCTGGACGTACTTCATGTGCATGTTCAGGCAGAATTTCTGGATCCGGGTTTGCTAATGCAAAGATAATCGGATTTTCAGCCATTTGTTTCACCATATCTTTGGTGAGAATACCAGCAGCTGAAAGACCTAAGAACATATCCGCGCCAGCCATTACTTCATGTAATTGAGTCGCTTTAATGTCTTGTACATAACGTTTTTTCGATTCATCCAAGCCTTCACGTGAAGTTGTAAGAAGACCACGAGAATCGGCAACAATGATATTTTCTTTATTTACGCCTAAAGCACAAAGTAAATCTAAACAAGAAAGGGCAGCAGCACCTGCACCTGAAGCAACGATTTTGATTTCTTCAATTTTCTTATTAACGATTTGTAGAGCATTTAATAATGCTGAACCTACAATAATACTTGTTCCGTGTTGGTCATCATGGAACACAGGAATTTTCATGCGTTCACGAAGTTTCTTCTCGATATAGAAACATTCAGGTGCTTTGATATCTTCAAGGTTAATACCGCCGAAAGTTGGTTCTAATGAAGCAACAATATCAACGATTTTATCTGGATCGTTTTCAGCAATTTCAATATCAAATACATCGACACCAGCGAACTTTTTGAACAGAACGCCTTTACCTTCCATTACCGGTTTAGAAGCTAATGGACCAATATTACCTAAACCAAGAACCGCAGTACCGTTACTGACAACAGCAACCAAGTTACCACGCGCTGTATATTTTGCAGCAGCTGAAGGATCACGTTCAATCTCTAAACATGGAGCAGCAACCCCTGGTGAATAAGCTAGAGCCAAATCTCGTTGGTTGACAAGTTGCTTACTTGGCGTGACGCTGATTTTCCCTGGATTTGGATATTCGTGGTAATTTAAAGCGGCCTGTTTTAAAGATTGATCGTCCATCTGAGTCTCTATTGATACAAAAAAGCAAACTAGTCAAGTTGCTCACAAAGGTTGGTTATTTATCTGCTTACTATGTACAAAATTATATCAAGTAACATAATAGGTAGACGAATGGCCAATAGCCTCATGGTGAGCTAAATGCTAAAGAATATAACACTACTTCTCTATTTCTCACAGTCAAAAACGCTCATTTTTGGAAAAACCAGCGCATGTAAAATAGACTGTTAAAACAATTATCAAATATGCGTATTTGTTTGTAGATATTGAAGAATCTGATTTGGATGAAGTGGACGGCTAAAGAAAAAGCCTTGTAAAAAATCACATTGCTGCTTTTGTAGATAAATAACTTGTTCTTCGGTTTCCACACCTTCAGCAACTAGTTTTAATCCCATGCTTTTACCCATCGCAATCATCGCATTCACAATTGCTTCTTGTTTTTGATCACCGATTTTCGAAACAAAGGCCCGGTCAATTTTTAAAACATCGATTGGGTATTCTGTTAAATAAGCTAGCGATGAATATCCAGTGCCAAAATCATCTAGTGCAATTGAAATATTACGTTCTTTAATGGAGTGCAATAATTTTTTTACATTGTCAGTATTATCTAATAAAGCAGATTCCGTGATTTCTAGTTCTAAATTTGAACCATCAAGATGATATGTGTCTAAAACTTCGTCTAAATCACTGAGTAAAAGACCTCGATGAATTTGTTGAGCAACAATATTTACAGAAACTCGGACATCGGCGTAGCCTGCTTTTTTCCATTCTTGTAGCTGTTTGCCAACTTTATCTAAAACGACTTTACCAATATCGGAAATAAGGCTACTACGTTCAGCAAAAGGAATGAACATATTCGGCATAACTAACCCTTTTTCAGGATGCTGCCAGCGAATGAGTGCTTCAAAACCTTTAATCGATTTGTCATTTAAATTAATTTTTGGTTGGTAATACACCACAAATTCATCATTTTGAATGGCTTTACGCAACTCTTGTTCTAAGTCTGCTGTTTTATATGGGTTTGTAGTTTTATTACAGTAATAGCTGATAGTATTGCCACCTAAACGTTTTGCTTCCGACAACGCTTGTTCGGCATGATTGTTGAGGTGATCAATTTGCCGGCCATGCTCAGGGAAACAAGCAACCCCAATAGAAGCTGTAATGAAATATTCTTGTTCATCAATATAAAAAGGCGCATTTAAAGCTTGTAATATATTTTGGCAATATTGCTCAATGTTGGGATGAATAGGTGATATTTCATAAATAATTGCAAAATCATCGCCGTTTAAGTAAGCCACTAAAATTGCATTGATATTGGTCAGTCGTAGTCGCTGTGCAAATTGTTTAAGTAACTCATCCCCACTATCATTATTTAGAAACTCATTAAATGCTCTAAATCTATCGATATTAATACGTATTAAAGCCAGATTTTTAAAACTATAAGATGGATTAACAAGATATTGATGTAATTGATTATAATAGTAAAAGCGGTTAGGGAGGTGAGTCAAACTATCATAGTTTTTTAAATAAGATAAATGCTGCTCTTGTCGCTTTTGGTCGGTTAAATCACGTGCAAAACCAATATAATTAATAATCTGGTTGTACTCATCTTTAACTGCATTAATATGAAGCCATAAATAGACACTTTTACCCGATGTAAACTTTTCATCAAATTGGCCCATATATTCGCCAGTTTTTAGAAGTTGTTGAGTAATGGAGTCGTGAAATTGTTGTTGCTGTAGCTTCTGATTTATTGTGATATTAAATAGCTGCTGACTTAATAATTCAGATTTTGAAAAGCCAGTTAATTTCTCATAATAGGGGTTAACTTCAATATAGTTGAGTTTTTCATCTAGAATAAAAATTCCTTCAGCTGCCTGCTCAAGCACAATCGCAGAAAGTCTCAAATGTTCTTGATCTTTTTTTTCCTGATGAATATCTCTGGTCATTCCGACCATACGTAAAGCTTTATTGGTTTTAGGATCACGGCTAATGACACGTCCTACGTCATGAATCCAACGCCAAGAACCATTACGACGTAAAATGCGGAAGGTAATATTGAAGTGATCAGATTTTCCTTCCAAGTGTTCTTTTAAACGTTCATCAAATAACTTTCGGTCATTGGGATGAATGCGCTCTAAAATTGACTTGAGGTGTAAAGGAGTATTTTGAGTTTGTTTTTGTTGATCAAAAAACGTTATTTCTAATTTTTGTTTCTCAATATCCCAATCCCACGGTCGGATACCTGCTGTTTCATGTGCAAATGCTAAATTATGATGATGGCTTTCAAGCCTCTCATTCATTTTAGTGAGGTCATATGTCCTTTCCCGAACCTTTTGTTCGAGCAAATGATTATTAAATTGAAGCTGTGCTTCAATATCTTTAGATTTATTTACTTCTTGTTGGAGCTGTACACATAACTCTTCAGCCCATTGAGTATGCTGTTCTGCTACTTGAACAAGTTGTTTATTTTTAAATAATAGTTGAGAAATTTTTTGATAGTTACGCTGAGTTGCATAAGCACAAAGCAAAGTTGCGACGAAAGCTAAATTATAAGCAAAGTAAAAGGGGAGTTGGGTGATTTGAGAATGAGTAAACTGTCCAATAATGAGTGGGACTGTACTTGGAATAAAGAGTAAATAAAAATATCGAGGTTGTTGAGTTAAAAATGTAAGACCAATAATGTGGGCTGAGGTAATAAATAATGCTATGAGGATATGAACATCAGAAACAGATATTAAAGTGTCAGGAAGGGAAAAATGCAGAACAATGATATTAATTCCCATTAAAATTCCAGACGTCAAACAAATGCCTTGTAGCATTAAATCGGTTTTCTTAATGAAATGAATATCACGATAATGTGTTAATAGCTTTGGGACAAATAATAGACAGGTAAGCGTTAAAATAGTAAAGCCAATTGACCAAATAAAGTTTGTAATGTAAGAAGTAAAGTAACAAAAGAAAATAATAGCTGAAATTAGGCACAGTAAAATTAGGCTAACAAGATACCAGCGGATATATTGAATTGAGAGGCGAAGCTGCTCAATTTTTGTTTGATGCTGTAAATATTCTTCCTGAAGGCCAGACATAAGATTTTTCTATCCTATTTTTTTACATTTATACAGAAAGAATCTGATTTATCAGTGGAAAAAAATTTAAATTAATATTCATATCGTAAAAGTAAGTTAACTTTAATTGTTGATTTAATCAATGTTCAATAAGTTTATATGGATAAAAACCGATAATTTAAAATAGATAATGCTACAACAGGTGCAGTTTCAGTACGTAATACACGGTCCCCAATACACCAGTTCATAAATCCAGCTTGATTGGCTTGCGTAATTTCATTTTCACTTAAACCACCCTCGGGACCAATTAAGAGGGCTAGTTCAGGTTGTATCCCTGCCAATACATCTTTTTGTTCTTTTTCAGGAGCCAAAACAAATTTAGATGTAGGAAGGTCGGATGAGTTTAACCATTCATGAAGAGAAATAGGTGCTAAAACTTCTGGAACTAAATTGAGTCCACATTGCTCACATGCTGCAATTGCAACAGCTTGCCAATGATCTAACTTTTTTTGATCGCGGTCGTATTTCAAACGCATTTCGCAACGTTCACTGGTCAAGAGCTGAATCTTACTGACACCAAGTTCAGTTGCTTTCTGAATGGCATAATCCATTCGGTCACCTTTACTCATGACCTGACCAAGAATGGCTTTAAATGGAGCATTACGGTTTACAGGATTAAAATTCTCAATAGTGACAAACGCATTTTTTTTATTAATTTCGGTCAATGTCACGAGATACTCACCACCTTGCCCATTAAATAGTGTAGCTTGTTCTTGTAATTGTGCGCGTAAAACACGTACCCAATGATGGAAGACTGATTCAGTTAGTTGAATTGTTGAGCCAACTGTAAGTTCAGTTTCGATAAAAAAACGATTCATTGGGTACGCCTTACAAAATTAATTTAAACCAAGGTCAACAACAAGCTGACGAGTTGGTTCGACTTGGTTCATTGAGTAAAAGTGTAAGCTTGGTGCACCACCTGCAATGAGGCGTTCGCATAGCTTAACAACAACTTCATGACCAAAAGCTTTAATACTTTCACTGTCATCGCCATAGGCTTGTAATTGCTTACGAATCCAGCGAGGAATTTCAGCACCAGTACCATCTGCAAAGCGAATTAAATTACTTGCATTGGTAATAGGCATGATACCAGGAGCGACTGGAATGTTAATTCCAGCTTTTTCCAAACGCTCTATAAAATAAAAGTATGAGTCTGGATTAAAGAAGAATTGAGTAATTCCCGCATTGGCACCAGCTTGTACTTTTTCAATAAAACGTTGGATATCTGAGTCAAGGCTTTCGGCTTGAGGATGCATTTCTGGATAAGCCGCAACTTCAATATGAAAATGATCACCTGAGTGCTCACGAATAAAACGTACTAAATCTTGAGCATAAGGAAGTTCGCCAAGACCAACCTGTCCAGATGGTAAATCACCACGTAAAGCGACAATACGGTCAATGCCTTGAGCTTTGTATAAATCGAGTAGTTCAGCAATACGCGTCTTATCATCACCAATACAAGAAAGGTGAGGGGCAACAGGAGTGCCTTTACCATTGAAATCTTCAATAGCAGCAAGTGTGCGTTCACGAGTAGAACCACCAGCACCATAAGTAATTGAGAAAAACTCTGGATTTAATTGCTGTAATTCTTGGTGAACAATACGAAGTTTTTCAGCACCGGCATCAGTTTTTGGCGGAAAAAACTCAAAAGAAATAGGTGTACGTTTAGTCATGTCAAATCCTTGTAAACAGCGAAACATTTTTAGAAAAAAGGGCAGTCGGTTCACCGTCTGCCCTTAAGTTCTTAGTATTTGTAAGCGTCAGATTTGAATGGCCCCTCAACAGCAACGCCTAAATAATCAGCTTGCTCTTGAGTTAACTGAGTAAGTACACCACCGAAACCTGCAACCATTGCAGCAGCAACCTCTTCGTCAAGTTTCTTAGGAAGAACTTCTACGCGAATTTTTGCAGCTTTTTCACTTGCAGGTAGGTCGGCAAATTTCTCTTGGAATAAGTGAATTTGACCTAAAACTTGGTTAGCAAAAGAACCGTCCATTACACGTGATGGGTGACCAGTTGCATTACCTAAGTTTACAAGGCGGCCTTCAGAAAGAAGGATAAGATAGTTGTTTTCGTCTTCTGAACGATAAACTTGGTGAACTTGTGGCTTAACTTCAACCCACTTGTAACCACGTAAATAAGCCGTGTCGATTTCTGTATCGAAGTGACCGATGTTACATACAACTGCACCAGCTTTTAAGCTGTCTAACATCGCTGCATCACACACATGGTAGTTACCAGTTGTTGTTACAATAAGGTCAGTGTTGCCAAGAAGATCGTGGTTAATATCTTCTTTTTTACCTGTTTGTACGCCGTTTTTGTATGGAGATACAACTTCATAACCATCCATACATGCTTGCATTGCACAAATTGGGTCAACTTCAGTTACACGAACGATCATGCCTTCTTGACGTAAAGATTGAGCAGAACCTTTACCTACATCACCGTAACCGATCACAAGCGCACGACGGCCAGATAAAAGCATATCTGTTGCACGTTTGATTGCGTCATTTAATGAGTGACGGCAACCATATTTGTTGTCGTTTTTAGACTTAGTAACAGAGTCATTTACGTTGATTGCCGGTACTTTTAAAGTGCCGTCTTTCCACATTTCGATAAGACGTTGAACACCTGTTGTGGTTTCTTCGGTAATACCGTGAATGCGCTCTAAAAGTGCAGGATATTTTTCATGAACAAGAGCAGTTAAGTCACCGCCATCATCCAAGATCATGTTGGCATCCCAAGGTTGGCCATTTACATTAATTTGTTGTTCAAGGCACCATACGTATTCTTCTTCAGTTTCACCTTTCCAAGCAAAAACTGGAATACCGCGAGCAGCAATTGCAGCAGCAGCGTGGTCTTGAGTCGAGAAGATATTACAAGATGTCCAGCGAACTTCAGCACCTAATTCAACAAGCGTTTCAATAAGAACCGCTGTTTGAATGGTCATGTGGATACAACCAAGAATTTTTGCACCAGCAAGTGGTTTAGACGCTGCATAACGTTTACGTAAGCCGATCAAAGCTGGCATTTCTGCTTCAGCAAGTTTGATTTCTTTACGACCGTAGTCAGCAAGTGAGATGTCAGCAACTTTGTAATCTGTAAATGAAGCATTAACCGCGTTCATCAGGATCTCCTAGGAAAAAATAGTATTGATCATTCTGTTCGCGGATGCCGTTGTTGGTTAAAACGACTGTTTAACCGATCGTCGAGCCTGGCAAAATGATCTTTAGTGCCGATCATTTGTCGCAGCATCCCTCGACTAGCGAAACATTGTACTTGGAAAAGCTTTTAGTGCCAATCCAGTTTTGTTTATTATCTGCGTAATTACGACTTTAGATTTAAATTATGGCCTTAAATATTCCCGAATCTTTGGCAAACCTCGAAGCGAACTGTGGCCTTTTTGCAGTTTGGATGGTACTTCAACATCATGGAGTACAAATTGATGTTGCTGAGCTGATTAAAGTTTGCCGCTATGACGATGAAGGAACTTATACGATTGCTTTAGCCGTTGCTTTAAAAAAGTTGGGCTTTGAGGTGTCATTTCACTCAGATCATGATCCTAACATTAGCCCAAGCGAACGCATGAGCTATAAAGAAGCAAAGATATTAAAAATACCAACTGGGCCAGCGCTGAGCTATCAAGATATTCAAACAGAGACTCAAAATGGAAAAATGGTGATTGTGTACTACGACACTTTAGAAGGGGTAGGGAATCAGTCGCTCATTTATTCTATAGATCAAAATGAAATCTGCTTTTTTGATAGTTTTGAGCCGATGTCGGCAGCAGTTTTTGAGAATCAACGTAAAGCAGAAGGTATTTGCCGTCAGGCTGTCGTAATTGGTGACCGTAATTTAAATATTCATTCGACTAAATTGAATTAAACTTAAATGAGCCAGTAAAGTGCTGGCTCATACTGAAGTTATTGTTGTTGATATTCTTGAATGACTTCTAACGCAGCCCGGAAAGCTTCCTGAGTAGCAGGGGCACCGCAATATGGCAGGCTATGCAATAAAGTTTCCTGAATTTCTTCAACTGTACAACCATTGTTGAGTGCACCACGAACATGACCCTTGAGTTCTGTTGGTGATTTGAGTGCAGTTAACATTGCCAAAGTGATTAATGAGCGATATTTACGTGGCAGCACACCTTCACGTTGCCAAGTTGATCCCCATGCATGTTCATTAATCCAGTCTTGTAAAGGCTGGGTAAAGGGCACGGTATTTTCTTGGGCACGTTTTACAAAAGCTTCTCCCATCACTTCTGTGCGTACTTTTAATCCATTTTCGTAATCTTGCTTAGACATTAATTTCTCCTAAAAATAAAAGCGTCGAGTGACGCTTTTATGGTTATTTATTAATTAATGCGAATCAAAAATGATTGCAATAGTGAATTGGTGGAGGCACCAGTCACACTATTTGATGAGGGTTTGACAAAGGTAGGTCTTTATTTAACTTTTCATCAAAAACATCGGTAAGCATGCTATCGAATCGAATTGCGTTGTACTGCAATAATTGTTGAGCTTCGCTTTCAGAAATAAAGCCTTCTTTTATCGCTTGCGCAATATTCTCTTCAAAAGTAAGACCCGTAAACTTGCCTTTGGATTCAGCTTTCTTAAACTTATCCCAAAGCGGTTCAATGGTTCTTAACATTTGGAACGTGTGCTCTAGACGGCCAGTGACATCATTAGGTTCAGTTGAATAGTACACATGGCGTTTGAGTTGCACTCTAAACGGATGTTCTTCCATCATGAGTTCAGCAACTTGTTGTTTTAACTCATCGTCAGGTTTTGAAATCACACGACCTAACGGGAAGCATATCCATTTGATAAATGCTGCTGGAAGCTTGGCTGGGAAGTTGTCAAATAGTCCCCAAAATGCTTCCTGAATATTCAAGAATGCTTTTTGCAGTGCTAGTTTGGCATGAAGTTGTTCAGCTTCAGTTTTTTGTCCAGCCTCATAATATTTTAAAATTGCAGTGGCAATAAACAAGTGCGCGTGAATATCTGCTAAGCGGCCTGATAGCATTTCTTTACGCTTTAGATCTCCTGCGAGTAATCCTAGTGCCATATCGGAAACAAGTGAAAAATTGGCGCTAAAACGATTGATGGTTTTATAGTAACTTGCAGTGAATTGATCTGCTGACTGAGGCGCATCACTCGAACCACCTGTCCAACCATAAGCAAATGATCTTGCACCGCGGTTAAAGGTATAGGCTAAATGTTTAAACAACAAATCATCGAATTTTTGTACGGCATTGGCTTTGTCGTCAGACTGAAGTAATTGCAATTCTTCAAAAAGATAAGGGTGACAGCGCATTGAGCCTTGACCAAAAATCATCAATGAGCGGGTTAAAATATTTGCACCTTCTACTGTAATAGCAATTGGAATCGCTTGATAGGTGAGAGCAAGGAAATTGCGTGGCCCAAGTTGAATTGCACGTCCTCCAGCAATATCCATTCCGTGATTAACCACTTTACGCATCGTTTCAGTTGCATAGTATTTTGCCATGGCAGTCATTACAGCAGGGGTTCCACCTTGGTTTAGACCACACGTCACTAAATAACGGAATGCTTCAAGCATATAGGCATCGCTGGCAATTTCACTGCTTGCTTCTTGTACACCTTCAAATTTGCCGACAGAAATATTGAACTGTTGACGAATTCTTGCAAAAGCACCGACAGTGAGATAGCTCATTTCACCTGCGGCCGTGGCTAATGCGGGCAGTGAAATACCTCGGCCAACACCTAAGCATTCCATCAGCATGCGCCAGCCTTTACCAGCATTTTCTTGTCCGCCAATAATCCAGTCAATTGGAATGAAGACATCTTCACCCTCTACTGTCCCATTCATGAATGGAGAGCCCGGATAGTGTCGTGCACCTATTTTTACGCCTGCATGATTGGCTGGAATTAAAGCACAGGTAATCCCGTACTCAGTTTTAGTCTTATCTCCAAGTAAACCTTCGGGGTCATAAAGTTTAAATGCTAGACCGACCACTGTGGCAATTGGAGCGAGCGTAATCCAACGTTTAGAGAAATTCATGCGCAGCCCAAGAACTTGAGCACCTTCATATTCGCCATAGCAGACTACACCCGAATCTGGAATTGCACCTGCATCTGAACCTGCTTCCGGACTGGTTAAACCAAAGCATGGAATTTCTTCACCTTTAGCAAGTCCCGGTAGATATTGCTGCTTTTGCGCATCTGTACCGTAATGCATGAGTAATTCACCGGGTCCTAATGAGTTAGGAACCATACAACTCACCGCAGCAGTTAATGAACGCGAGGCAATTTTGCTCATAATGCGACTTTGAGCAAATGAGCTGAACTCTTTACCACCAAAGGATTTTGGAATAATAAGACCCAAGAAGCCTTTATCTTTAATGAACTGCCAAACTTCAGGAGGAAGGTCTTTTAATTGATGGTGAATTTCCCATTCATCCAGCATGCTACATAGCACTTCAACTTCATTATCGATAAAACTTTGTTCTTCTGGTGAAAGTGTAGGATAGGGATATTTTTCAAATTGCGACCAATCTGGAGCCCCCATAAATAACTCTTTTTCCCACCAGCTTGTTCCTGCTTCTAAGGCTTCTTGTTCAGTGGTACTGATGCTCGGCATTGAGTTGGCCAGAGTTTTATATGCAGGTTGGGTAATTAAGTTAAACCGTAAAGGTTTAAACAAAATAATAATGCTAAGTGCAATAAGGGGAATCCCTAAAAGTAATGCCCACGGCGTTAAAATGAAAGCAGTAAGTATGGCTACAGCAATCGTAATAACACTACCAGTGACTCTATTTAGGTTAAAAAAGAAAATTGCCCATATTGCAACAAGCTGAATGACAATACTTAAAACAAAGAGTAGGAAAATCATACTTGCTCCTTGCTAAATAAGCCCTCAAGTTAGAAATAATAAAAAAGCGAGGAGAGATTTAAGGCTTAACTAGCGAATTTTTTAATGCTGTTTAAATTTGATTTTTTATGTCGCAATTGATGTATATGCTAGAGCAGGGATATATCGTGCTTTTAAGTATAAAATATTTTTGAATGAAAGTGTAATGGCTTGTTTTATCGATTTGTCAAGAAATGTTATTGATTTTCTTGTATAAATAAAAAAGCCCTCATAATCTGAAGGCCTTTTTAATACTTATGAAGTGTTAAGCTTCGATTGCTTGTACCGCAATTTTTTTCGCAGGATCTACCTTGCGACGAACTTCAGGAACAGGTTCACCATAGTATTGGCGATCAGCAAAATAGCTTGAACGAACCATTGGTGCAGACCAAATATTTCTAAAGCCAAGTTTACGGCCATGCTCTGCATAACGTTCAAATTCTTCTGGTGTTACAAAACGGTCAATTGGTGCATGCTGTTTAGAAGGCTGCAAGTATTGACCAATAGTGACATAGTCGACATCGTGAGCACGTAAGTCATCAAGCAATGCAATGACTTCTTCTTCAGTTTCACCAATACCCACCATCAAACCACATTTTGTTGGGATGTCTGGGCAGTATTCTTTAAACATTTTTAATAGGTTTAAAGAGTGCTGATAATCTGAACCTGGACGCATCGCTTTATATAGACGAGGTACAGTCTCAATGTTGTGGTTAAATACGTCTGGTGGACATTCGGTCATAATGCGTAAAGCAATATCCATACGTCCACGGAAGTCTGGTACTAAAATTTCAAGTAATGTATTTGGGCTAAGTGCGCGAGCTTCTTTAATACAGTCCACAAAATGTTGTGCACCGCCGTCAAGCAAGTCATCACGGTCAACTGAAGTGATTACTGCATATTTGAGCTTAAGATTGGCAATTGTCTCTGCCATGTGGCGTGGTTCATCAGGGTCCAATGCATTTGGACGACCATGCGCTACGTCACAGAAAGGGCAACGACGTGTACAAATATCACCCATGATCATGAATGTTGCTGTACCACCGCCAAAGCATTCTGGAAGGTTAGGACAAGCTGCTTCTTCACAAACGGTATGGAGTTTTTGAGCACGTAAAGTTGTTTTAATACGCTGAACTTCTTCTGGTGCCGTCATCTTGACACGAATCCAGTCAGGTTTACGCGGCACTTCAACCGTAGGTACAACTTTTACAGGAATTCTTGCGACTTTTTCTGCGCCACGAAGTTTTACACCCTGTTCAGGTTTACGGTGTTCTGACATATTTAACTTTTCCACTCGTTTATAGAGACATTGACATTGTATTATAGCGGACTTCTACAAGTAATAGCGGAAAATAACTATTCATATAATAAATGTGGCTATTCAGAAATATAGGGTTGAGAAATACATAAATTCACCGCATATTAGCCATAATTTATTATAAAATATGGTCATTCAACAGAGGAAGGAGCTTTCAATGCCACGTAAAAAAGAGGTCGTTAGTGGGAATTTCGTTAAGTACGATGCGGTAGTTCTCGGTTCTGGACCTGCAGGTGAAGGCGCGGCAATGAAGCTTGCAAAAGCTGGTAAGCGTGTTGCAATTGTAGATGTACGTGATCAACTCGGTGGTAACTGTGCACACGTAGGAACCATTCCAAGTAAAGCATTACGTCAAACAGTTTCTAGCATTATTCGCTATCAGCGTGATCCAATGTTTCAAAAAGTAGGTGAATGGAAACAGTTCACTATGAAGCAGGTCTTGCGTAATGCACACAAAGTGATTCAACAACAGGTTGATACTCATACGCGCTTTTATGACCGTAACAAAATTGGTGTCTTCCACGGTCGTGCATATATTCAAGACAAAAATACAGTTTTAGTTTTTAGCCACGAAGGCATTAAAGAAACAATTATCTGTAAGCAAATCGTGATCGCGACAGGTAGTCGTCCTTATCATCCGCAAGGTCTTGATTTTGACCACCCACGCGTATTTGATTCGGACAAAATTCTTGATCTTGATTACTCAATTCAAAAAATCATTATTTACGGCGCAGGTGTTATTGGCTGTGAATATGCCTCAATCTTTATTGGTTTAGACCATAAAGTTGACTTGATCAATACTCAACAAAAACTCTTAAGTTATCTAGATGATGAAATCGCCGATGCTTTGTCTTATCACTTACGTGAACAGGGCGTGTTGATTCGTCACAATGAACAAATGGATCATCTTGAAACATTTGATGACCACGTTGTTCTACATTTACAAAGTGGTAAAAAGATTAAAGCTGATGCGATTCTTTGGTGTAATGGTCGTTCAGGTAACACAGAAGGTTTAGGTCTTGAAAATGTTGGTTTAGTACCAAATAGTCGTGGTCAACTTTCTGTAAATGATCAATATCAAACTGAAGTTGAAAACATCTATGCTGCTGGTGACGTGATTGGTTGGCCTTCACTTGCTTCGGCTGCCTATGACCAAGGGCGCTGTGCTGGTGCAAACATGAGTGGTGAAGATGCTAAGCCAGTACGTGATATCCCTACAGGTATTTATACCATTCCGGAAATCTCATCTATTGGTAAGAATGAACAGGAATTAACGGAAGAGAAAATTCCGTATGAAGTCGGTCAGGCTTCTTTCCGTCATTTAGCTCGTGCACAAATTACCGGTGATACAGTAGGTGAGTTGAAGATTCTTTTCCATCGTGACACTTTGGAAATTTTAGGTATTCACTGTTTTGGTAATAATGCTGCTGAAATTATCCACATTGGACAAGCAGTTATGCACAGCCCAAACAATACTTTGAAATATTTTGTTGAAACGACATTTAACTATCCAACAATGGCTGAAGCATACCGTGTAGCTGCACTTAATGGTATGAATCGTTTATTTTGATTTTAAATAAGTTTTTCATGAAAAAGCCCACAAACTTGCGGGCTTTTTTATTTTTATTAGACCATATGTTTTTTATATTTTTATGACAATGTACAGAGTGATTTCAGCGTCTCATCTCTTTAGTGTGCACAAAATGCTTGATTAAAATATTCAAACAAATCAGGCGTCTGTTTCCATAAAACAATAGAAAAAACCAGAAGAGCTAAGATGAGGAAAGTCATAATTGTTTTCAAAAGTACGGCATTATGCGTCATGAATAACAGCCTCCTCATTTACAAAGAAATGTACGATTACCCCTAATATGCTCAATGCGATAGAACAGAGCCAAATCACATTGTAATTACCTGTTAAATCATGGTTAACACCACCAAGCCAACCACCAAAGAAAGACCCGACTTGATGGGTGAAAAATACAATACCACTTAACATTGAAAGGTATTTAACACCAAACATATTTGCCACGATACCATTGGTGAGAGGAACCGTAGAAAGCCATAGAAGCCCCATGATAATACCGAAAGCATATACTGTATAAGTGCTTAGAGGTAACAATAAGAAAGCAATGATTGCGATGCCGCGGCTACCATAAAGTGCCATTAATAACTTAGGTTTCGAGAAACGATCTCCTAACCAGCCTGCGCCATAAGTCCCTACGATATTAAATAATCCGACTAAAGCAAGAAACACCGTACCTGTAGCGGCATCAAAGCCGTGGTCGATTAAATAACCTGGTAGGTGAACACCCAAAAAGACAACTTGGAAGCCACATACTAAAAAGCCTAAAGCTAACCACCAAAAAGGTTTATGTTTTCTAGCAATATTCAGTACTTGTTTAAAGGTGAGCTGAGGTTGGGCAATTGCTTTTGGGGTTTGGTTGCTTGGCCCTTTTAACATCCATGCTAGAGGAATAATAAGAGCGATTAATAGCGCACTTACCATTAAAGCTGACGACCACCCCACTGTTTTAAGTAAAAGAAGGGTGGAAGGCAGCATAATAAATTGGCCAAAAGAACCGGCTGCACTGGCAATACCCATTGCCATACTTCTTTTTTCTGGTGGAGCAGCTCGGCCTACTGCGCTAAGCAAAACTGTAAATGAGGTTGCTGATAAAGCTAAACCAATAATAAGACCTAAGCTTAAATTCAAAATGAGTACACTTGAGCTAAAAGCCATTAAGAGTAAGCCAAGGGTATAAAGTAATCCGCCGACTGTTACCACAACTTTACTGCCATATTTATCTGCAATTGCCCCAGTAAAAGGCTGAACTGCACCCCAGATTAGATTTTGCATGGCAATTGCGAGACTAAAGACATGCTGTCCCCAACCGAACTCATGACTCATCGGGACTAAATAAAGCCCAAAACCATGTCGTACACCTAGTGACAAAGCCAAAATAATGGCACTTCCAATGAGCATATAAATGAGTGATTGAGAAAACTGATGGCTTGTTTTAGTCATTGTGAGTAGAAAATTATAAGAATGTGATAAATCATTGTAGAAGATATATCGAATAATATCGATATATCTATAAAATTATTTTAAGAAAAGTTAAAAAGTATCTTAGAGATTGTGGACTATTATGAGAGAGGGGAAGAAGCAAAAATCATTTTTGATTTCTGCTTCTTATCAGAATTAGGCTGCGGAATTGCGTTCAAGTAGAGCCTGTTCAAAAAGTACTTTTTCTTTTTCTTTGTGCTCGGTTGTGAAGCGAATCAAAATTACACTACAGCCTGCAACCATAACCAGTCCACCTAAAATAAATAGACAAGTTTGAATATCAAGTACGCCTTTTAGTAAGAAACCAGCTGCTACTGCGCCCACATTTCCACCTGCGCCAATAATACCTGCGACGCCGCCTAATGCATTTCGGTCAATAAAAGGGACTAGTGCATATGTTGCTCCGCAAGCCATATGGGTAAACAATGCAAAAACTGTCATGGAAATAATTGCAAGAGCTACGACGTTCATTTGAGAGAAGAGTATTAAGAATAAACCTTCGCCTAAAATCATCAGTACAAGCACTTTAGTACGTCCGTCTAAACCTTTTTTAAGTGCGACTTTATCGGAAATAATACCACCTAATGCACGTGCAAATAAGGCAAGAAGACCAAATATACCTGCGGTTAACCCTGCTGTTTTTAAATCCATTTTGAATTGGTCAACATAGTACATTGCCGCAACATTATGGATGAAAATTTCAATACCAAAGCAAGCACCATAAGCGAGGAATAAAATCCAGACACGGTAGTTACGAGCCGCTTGCATTAAGATTGCCATGCCACCCTTTTTACCGCTACCCACCTCAATACCTTGTGCACGAACTTCTTTAAAGTTTCCTTGAGGACAATCTTGGGTAAGTTTCCAGTAAAGAACCCCAACAATTACCATCATTACGCCTGGTACGATTAATGCAACGCGCCAACCCATAGTTTGCTCGACACCGAACATTACAATTGCACCGAGTAATAAAGGCATTAGAGCTTGTGTTGCACCACCGCCAGCATTACCCCAACCCGCAGCAGCTGCATTTGCTGTGCCTACGACATTTGGTGCAAACATGATACTGGTATGATATTGCGTAATGACAAAGCTTGCGCCAATTGCACCGATGAGTAAACGGAAGAAAAGAAAAGATTCATAGCTGTTGGCAGCGGCAACACCAAATACAGGAATACTGCCAAGTAAGAGAAGGGTGGTGTAAGTAATACGCGGACCATATTTATCACAAAGTGGTCCGACAGCAAGCCGCACTAAAATTGTAATTGCAACGGCGGCAATATTAATATTGGCAATTTGATCTTTGGTTAAGCCGAACTCACCTTTAATAACGGGCATTAATGGAGCGCAAGCAAACCATGCGAAGAAGCAGACAAAGAACGCGAGCCAAGTCATGTGGAAAGCACGCATAGCTGGGGTTGAAAAACTGAATAATTTAATTTCAGTCGCTTTTTTTGCATCTAAATTAATATTTGAAGACATACGCCGTCCCCCTGAACTGAACGAAATTTTAATTTGCACGACAAAATGAATTGTCTATTTGCATACCGATCAGAGCGGACATCTTTGGCCGTCTTGGTTTATCCATTGAATCGCCATTGATTCATCATGTCATAAATAAAGCAAAGGGCGTGCCAAAAGATAATTTTTACTAAAAGGAAAATCTTAGTTTTTAATTTTATTAGGTTAGTTGTCTAACATAAAAATCATTAGAGAAAAGGAATTAAAAGAAGAGGTGTTAATAAAAAATAAAGAAGGTTGAACTTAGTAAACATGATCCTAAAAAATGCTCATTTTTTTGGCATTTTGGTTTAAAAAGAAGCAATTTTGGCAGGATAAATAAAAAGCTATAAAAGCTTAAGTAAAGCTTTTATAGCTTGTGTGCTTTTGAGATTTAGAATCGGTAACCAATACCGGCATAACCTAATATTGGATTAATTTCGATATCTGCTTTTGCATTAATTAACTCACCGTACTTGGCATCATTGACTGTAATAGTTGTATCCGTTTTTAAGTGAGCATAAGACACAGAGCCAACAGCATACCATTTGTCATTAAAGTCATAGGTGAAACCTAAAGTTGCTACGGGTGCAATTGCGTCGGATGCCTCAAGATCTACTTTAGGATCACCAGAGCTAGTTTTTCTTTCTAAAGCAGCACCCGATTTACCATCTTTAATATTGACAATCATATGCCCAGCATTTACTAAGTCATTTTCAATTTCAGGATTTATTTCTAATTCATTGAAATATGCATACATCACACCTAGTCCAACATAAGGTCTGAATTTATTTACGCCAGTTTTGCCAAAGTGATATTGTAATTCAAATGCTGGTGTCCAAGCTCGAGCTGATGCCGCACTCCCATGTGCTTCAAGATCGGTAATAAAAATATTATTTTCAAGTTCCATAGAACCAAGAATTCCACCAGCAGGTTTTGCAGTAGCGGAAAAAGGTGCATAAATCTTACCTTTACCTTGTAGATCGACTTTAGGCGGAATCCCTGCTTTTACTTCTAATGAAATATTATCTGTAAAAAAGTAATTTGTCATAAGACCGAGAGTAGTTACATCATCTGCTTCTAAGCCCGTATTCTCAGCCTCCCATTGACTCAAACCGCGAATTTCAGCTGTTCCACTTAACCATGCGGGAATAGTATCAGTACCTAAACCAATAACATCAATAAGTTCTTCAAGAACGACATTACTATTACTATCGGAAATATTGTCTTGAATAGTTTTTACTTTAATATCTCCGACCTTAGATTGCTCATTTTCCTTAACAGAAGTGTTAATCCTAAAAGGCTGGGCTTTTCCTGTTGGTTTGACATATAAAGGACCAGCTGAGACTGAAAAACGTTTGAAACCATCACCATCTTTTAAACTAAAATATGGGGAAGCGGCGGAAGTGACTGTTGGCAGAGCAAATAAGGCAGCTGTCATACAAAATAATGACTTTTTCATCATAAAAGGACTCCATGTCCGAGCATTTGTTTACTGATTTTTATTGAGCCCACCATAACGCGTTTTATTGAAATAATTGTGTATTAAAAATTAATAATTGTAATTTTTTTGAAATATTTGTTTATATTTGGAAATATTTATTAATAAAAAGTACAAAATAAAAAAGAAAAGGCTACATAAAGTAGCCTTTTATTAATTTTGATTAAATTATTGATTGAAGCGTGAAAGATCTTCTTCTGGGCGAGCTGTTAATACTTCAATCCCTGTTTTAGTGACTAAAATAGTATGTTCATATTGAGCTGAAAGTTTATGGTCTTTGGTTACAACTGTCCATTTGTCACCAAGCAATTTGGTTTGCCAAACACCGGCATTTACCATAGGTTCAATAGTGAAAGTCATACCAGCTTCTAAACGCATACCCGTACCAGCTTGGCCATAGTGCAACACTTGAGGTTCATCATGGAAAACGGTACCAATGCCATGACCACAATATTCACGTACTACGCTAAAACGTTCTGATTCGACATATTTTTGGATGGCATGTCCAATATCGCCTAAATACGAACCATCTCTAACTGTTGCCATTCCACGATACATCGCTTCTTGAGCTACTTTACATAAACGATTTGCCAGAATAGAAGTTTCACCACCCACGATATACATCATGTTGGTATCGCCATGATAACCATCTTTAATGACGGTCACGTCGATGTTAAGGATATCGCCGTTTTTTAAGATTTTATTTTCAGAAGGAATACCATGACATACAACATGGTTAACCGAAGTACAGATAGAGTGTTGAAAAGCAGGGCGTCCTGGCGCACCACCGTAACCTACACAGGCCGGAATAGCGTGCTGTACATTTTCAATATGATTACGACAAATCGTATCAAGCTCGAGTGTGCTTACACCAGCTTTAATATGCGGCTTGATCATATCTAGAACTTCAGCCGCCAGTCGTCCTGCAATGCGCATTTTTTCAATTTCATCTGGAGTTTTGATTAATCGACGTGGAGCTGTATAAGTACTGTTCATGATCTCTAAAAACTTTTGGTAATTTACAAGCGTCTATGGTATAAATAGCCGCCCATTTTATCAAATGCTTTTCGTGAATATCTTTTACGAAGAATTTTGATAGGTGGAGTAAAAATCCGCACATATATCGTCACATTACTCTGGGTGCCCGTAAAAAGGTGGAGAATGCGGATATATGGAGGCCTAACCCAACTTTTAAGGTAAAGAAAATGGCAGATTACAACGTAAGCATGCGCGACCTTCTTCAAGCAGGTGCGCACTTTGGTCACCAAACTCGTTTCTGGAACCCAAAAATGCGTCAATACATTTTTGGCGCGCGTAACAAAATTCACATCATCAACCTTGAGCACACTGTTCCTGCGTTAAATGATGCTTTGAACTTCGCTAACCAATTAGCAAGCAAAAAGAACAAAGTTTTGTTCGTTGGTACAAAACGTGCTGCTTCTAACATCATCCGTGAACAAGCTCAACGCGCTGGTCAACCATACGTAGATCACCGTTGGTTAGGTGGTATGTTGACGAACTGGAAAACACTTCGCCAATCTATCAACCGTTTAAAAGATCTTCAAACTCAATCTCAAGACGGTACTTTTGCTAAGCTTACTAAACGTGAAGCTTTAGAACGTACTCGTGAGATGGAAAAACTTGAGCGCTCTTTAGGCGGCGTTAAAAACATGGGTGGTTTACCTGACGCATTATTTGTAATCGACGTTGATCACGAAGCGATTGCAATCAAAGAAGCGAAAAACTTAGGTATTCCTGTTATCGGTATCGTTGATACAAACTCTAACCCAGACAACGTAGATTACGTTATTCCTGGTAACGACGATGCGATCCGTGCAGTAACTTTATATGCTTCAGCTATGGCTGATGCAATTCTTGCTGGTAAAGAATACGCTCAATCTCAAGCGAACGCTCAAGCAAAAGGCGATGACGCTGCGAAAGACGCTTCTGAGGCTTAATGCGTTTTGACGCAGGCTTGTCATTTTTGCGACATGTAATGGTGGCAAATTAAGCGTCGAGAGTGCAAACGGCCCAGAGTTTCTTTGGGCCGTTTTTGTTGAACAGATTTATTTTCTACCGATTTTAGGAGATCAACATGACTGCAATTACTGCAAGCATGGTAAAAGAATTACGTGACCGTACTGGTCTTGCAATGATGGAATGCAAAAAAGCATTAACAGAAGCGAACGGTGACATCGAACTTGCTATTGATAACCTTCGTAAATCTGGTCAAGCTAAAGCTGCTAAAAAAGCTGGCAACATTGCTGCTGACGGTGCAATCACTATCGTTCAAGACGGTAATAAAGCGATCTTAGTTGAAGTAAACTGTCAAACTGACTTCGTTGCTAAAGACGAAAACTTCTCTAACTTTGCACACACAGTTGCTGCTGCTGCATTAGCTGCTGGCGAAACTGATGCTGCTAAAATTGCTGAATTAAAATTAGCTGATGGCCAATCAGTTGAAGAAGCTCGTATCGCGCTTGTTCAAAAAATCGGTGAAAACATCCAAGTTCGTCGTGCGAAAATCGTTGAAGGCGAACAATTGGCTATCTATAAACACGGTTTAAAAATCGGTGTTGTAGTTTCTTATACTGGTGATGCTGACACTGGTAAAGGTATTGCAATGCACGTTGCTGCATTCAACCCAGTAGCAGTAAATGCTGAAGCTGTTCCAGCTGACCTTATCGCTAAAGAGAAAGAAATTGCTGAAGCGAAAGCGTTAGAATCTGGTAAACCAGCGAACATCGTTGAGAAAATGGTAACTGGTTCTGTTGAGAAATACTTAAACGAAGTTGCTCTTGACCGTCAAATGTACGTTATCGACAACGAGAAAAAAGTTGCTGACGTATTAAAAGCGACTGGTACAAATGTTGCTAACTTCGTACGTTTCGAAGTTGGTGAAGGTATCGAGAAAAAAGCTGAACTTAGCTTTGCTGAAGAAGTTGCTGCTGCTCAAGCTGCTGCGAAGTAATTCGTATCTTCAAAAAAAGCCCCCTATGGGGCTTTTTTTATCTCTGTTGAAAACGGAATATAAAGATGACAAATAAAAAGAATCTAGGTATTGGCGGCATAATTGTTTTATTGATTGCTGCATATTTGGGTCTGGACTTATCTGGGCATAAAAACAATTCGACACCATCATCAAGCATACCTGCGAATCAGCGTACTGAAACGACGTTTTCAAATGATGGAGTAGATACCATAAAGGCTGCTTATGAACGTAGAGAAAGTAACGTTCAAGTGCAGGGTAGTGGTCGAGTAAAAGCAATCTTAAAAGAAGATAATGATGGGTCGAGACACCAGAAATTTATTCTGATATTAAAAAATGGACTTTCAATTTTAGTAGCACATAATATTGGTTTAGCACCAAAAATTGAAGATTTAAGAAAGGGTGATATTGTCGAATTTAACGGGGAATATGAATATAACGAAAAAGGTGGAGTATTACATTGGACGCATCATGATCCACAGAACCGCCATGAAAATGGTTGGTTGAAACATAATGGTCGTATTTACCAATAGAAAATAGGATATCCATTTCCGCATAACAGCAATTTTGTTCTATGCATCTTTTTAAAACATGCTATGTTTTTTTGTAGATAAATAGATGAGATGTATATATGCACCGGGAACAGGCTGACTACTTGCATTTGCGAGAGTTGGGCGGTTTAGAATTATTAAAAGCTCATTATCACCAAACACAATTTTCAAAGCATACTCATGAAGGATATTGTATTGGTGTCATTGAAGAGGGTGCTCAGTCTTTTTTTAGGACGGGTCAACTACATGTTGCTCCTAAAGGTGACATTATTTTGGTTAATGCAGATGAAATTCACACAGGCTCATCTGCTGTTGAATCGGGCTGGCGTTACCGTGCAATCTATCCTACACCCGAAATGCTTGCTGAAGTAAGCCAAGATTTTTTTGAGCAAGGCCATGGGGCACCTTGGTTTCCGCAAGCTGTAATTCAGGACTTGGGATTATCTCAACAACTCTGTTTATTATTTGATTTATTAGAACAAAAAGACAATTTTTTGCTTAAAGAAACCATGTATTTATCAACATTAGCCTGCTTAATGGTACGTCATGGTAAGTCAAGACACACCTTTTGCGAGTTGCCAGAAGCTTATTCAAAAGTATTAAAAGTTAAAGATTTGTTAGCTGATATGCCTGAAAAGAATTTTTCTTTGCAGGAATTGGCTGATATGGTCGGGTTAAGTGCATGGCATTTTTTAAGACAATTTAAAAAACATGTGGGTTTACCGCCTCATGCATGGTTAGTACAGGCGCGTTTGCAAAAAGCGAGACAATTATTAAAACAAGGCGTTCAAATTGTAATGGTTGCACAGCAATGTGGTTTTTCTGATCAAAGCCATTTTAATCGTCATTTTAAAAAGGCGATGGGTGTTACACCAACCCAATATGTGGCGAGTCTTAATCTTTAAATTTATTTGCAGTGCTAACCGCAATTTTGTTCAAGCGAAGCTGAGCTAAATACCAGAAAATCTATAAATAATAACTGTTATAGATGTCTAGGGATGAATACTCATTTAAATCAATCTATTAGATTTTCTAAAAGCCGACCACCGCATCTTTTTTTACGAGGAGCGATAGATATATTGCCACTATCTATTTCGGTTATACCATGGGCTATTTTAGCTGGATCAATGGCAATTCATGCGGGTTTATCATTTTATAAAGCACTAGCGATGTCAGGAATTGTGTTTGCTGGCGCTGCGCAATTAGTAAGTTTAAGCATGGTGATGGAAGGTGCATCGTTATTAACCATCTATGTCACTATTTTCTTTCTTACTGCTCAACATTTTATTTATGCTTTAACTTTAAGGAATGACGTTTCTATTTTACCTCTCTCAAAAAGACTAACTTTAGGGTTTCTGCTTACCGACGAATTATTTGCAGTAAGTGTTCCTAATGAGAAAAAACATCCTCAATACTTATTCGGAGCAGGTCTTTGCTTTTATTTATTTTGGGTGGTTTTTAGTTTAGTTGGTATTTTATTAGCAACGGCGCTACCTAACTTATTAAATTATCATTTGGATTTTTCCATTATTGCTATTTTTGTTGCCATGATTGTTCCTATGTGTAAGGGGAAGCCTGTAATGGCAGGCATTTTAATGACTTGTGTCAGTGGTTTTGTACTTAAGTATTTTCATATAGAAGGAGCCATTCTAATTTCTGGTTTATTGGGGATGTTTATTGCGGTAATAGTCGAAAATAAAATAGGAGAAAAATAAAATGTCATGGCTCATGATTTTAGGACTGGCAGCTATCGTATTTTTTAATCGTTATTATTTTTTAGAACCAAATGTAAAAGTTAAATTACCAGTACTTATGAATAAAATGTTGAATTATTCAGCTCCTTGTTTATTAAGTGCTATTTGTATTCCAGTAATTTTTTTTGAAAATAATGAATTAAGAGGATTTTTAGATAATCCTTACTTATACGCAACGATATTTTGTACTGTCGTGGCTTTCTATTTTAAAAAAGTGTTACCGAGCGTTCTGCTGAGCCTAGCATTTTTTTATTTTATAAATTTTCTAATAAATCATTAAGTTAAAGCTGAATCTTTTTAGGATTCAGCTTCTTCAAAATTTATTGAGCAATCAGTTTCTTTTGACGGCTTTTCCAATGAGGTAATATCTTTGCAAGATAAGCATCCATACACCAGACCGGACCAATCAAGAGAAATTGCAAATCTTTAAAGAAAGAAGGTTTTTTTCCTTCAACTTTATGTCCATAAAATTGTCCAATCCAGGCAAACACAAAAAGAGCAATATAAAATCCTACACCTACTGGCAGAACATAAATAAGCCATGCCATCACAACAAGTAGAGCAGCCATTGCTACTGCAAGTACAAGATCAAGCCGAGCATAAAAAATGAGGGTCAGTACTACGAGTAAAGCGGTGAGTAAGGCACTAAAGTGAGCAATAATTCCAATAATCGAAAATAAAATAGCTGGAACACATACCCAGTGAATTTTCTTATTTATCGGGTTTTGATGACTTTCACTATATTCATCAAACCATTCACCGATAGATTTCATAGACCTTGTTCTCCTTGTCTAATTTTGAGTCATTCTTTTTCTGTTTATATTTTATCCTCTCGTTATCGGGAGAGACAAGACAAGTTGTATATCGACATGTTTGTTAAATCAAGTAAGCCTAAAATTTAAAGTTTATTCATTTCGGCACAAAAATGAAAAACAGCACTGAAGAAAGGGGAGGATGAGCTCAAAAATTTCAGGTTATTTATTTGTGATTTTGAGAGAGTCGAATCCTCAAAAAAACCTCATTTTCATGAAGAATGGGAAAATAATAGAAAAATACTCAACTCATCTTGTCTTAAAACGCGTTAAACAACTCTTTTTAGACTAAAGTGGTACTAGGGTAGCGGAATTATTTTAAAATGGCTGTAATCGAAAAATATGCGCAAAAATCGATAAAGAATAAATGAGTGTGTTTTTGGGTTAAAAAATAATCATTTTTGTAATGAAAAAACGAATCTAGACACAAAATTTTTATAGGTTTTTTTTGCTCTTTTTATATTAAAAAAGCCACAACTTAACTGGTGGCTTTTTCATGAACTCGAGGAGTAATCGCTTATGAAGTAGGACCGTCTACACGCTCAATACTTACTTTAGCAGTACCAGCATTGGTAATACCAAGGCGTTTAGCTGCACCGTATGATAAATCAAGCACACGATTACCATGGAAAGGACCACGATCGTTTACTTTTACCACTACGCTTTTGCCATTGTCTTTGTTGGTGACACGGATATAACAGTTAAGCGGTAAGCTACGGTGAGCAGCAGTAAGTGCATTCATATCGAATGTTTCACCACTTGCAGTTTTACGGCCATGAAATTGACGACCATACCACGATGCCATGCCAGTTTGGCTAAACTTACGAACAGTATTTGAAGCTACTGTGTTAAGTTTTTCAATCACTGAAGGCTCATCTTCAGGGATTTCAATTTTAGCTGCGATAGCTTGACGACGGATTTGATCGCCAGAACGTTCAGTGATTGAAAGACTGTTAATGTTAGAGAAACGAGAATTAAAGTTTTGAGTATCTTTACTCAACACACGAGCAGCTAAATTTGCATTTGGACCATCTACATCGCTATTTAATGATGATGATTGCATCATTTCAGCGTGCAGTGGGGCCATGCTTAAACTAGCCGTCAGTGCAAGAATGTATTTCAGCGATAACTGCATTTATATAAACTCCTGAGAACATGCACTTTTTCATTTAGCCAAAGAGCTAAAAATTGAAGTGAACATGCCTAATTATTCACTTTTGCAATTGCTTGATTGGGGTGGATAATATTCATCGCTTACGGAGAGTGTCTAGTCTTTAACGAGAAATAGTTACAAAAAGGGCAAAAACTTACAGTTTTAGGTTAAAAAATAACCAAATATGTAACAAGGTATTTAAAATGTTTGTATTGTGATCGATTTAACAAAAATATTTATTGACTTTTACATAAACTCATCAAAAAGCTAGCCTATCGGCTAGCTACTTCTGTACCTAACAACCATACGGCAGTCGCATACATTCGGCTTTTGTTATAAGTCGTAATTACTTGAAAGTTCGGATAGGTTAAATAGTAAATTGGACCGTTATAGTCTTGTAATTGAATAACATTTACCATATCTAAGTCATCAATTTTGACTAACGGATTTAAAGGGGAAATCCCTTGATTTTTTAGTGCACCATACGGAGTGGGCTGGGTCAAATCTTTAGCAATGATACTTTCCGGATTTGAACCTGTGTAACGAGCCATAAAACCAATAGGTTGATCGCGTTGCCAGCCTTGTTTTGCTAAGTAATTTGCGATTGAACCAATCGCATCTTCTGCAGAGTTTCGTAGGTCGATATGACCATTACCATCAAAGTCGACCCCGTACTTACTAATGTTGCTTGGCATAAACTGCGGGAAGCCAATGGCACCAGCATAAGAACCTACAATACTATTGGTTGGATAACCTTCTTTGTAAGTCCATGCAATGAGAGCAGCTAACTCATCGCCAAAATATTCAGCACGGCGTGGGTAGCCAAAAGCTAACGTTGCAAGTGCATCACGAGTAATAAACGAGCCTTTATTGGCTCCATAACCTGTTTCAACACCTAAAATGCCTAGAATAACCGCTTGAGAGACACCAAATTGTTGTTCAGCACGATTGAGAGCATCGGCATATTGGTTTTTAAAGCGGACACCACGTTGAATAGTACCTTCGACTAAAAACATAGAGCGATAGTCGTACCAAGGCTTACTTTCACCAGGGCGAGTCATAATATTTATAATGTTTGGTAAATTTTTTGCACCATTCATAGCGGCGTCAACCTGTTCACCGCTTAAGCCATAAGTGCTCATGGCTTTTTGTTTAAAATTTAAATAGTTAGGATGAGTTACAAAATCATTGGCCTGAGCAAAATGACTTGTGCTAATAAGGCCAGTACACAAGGCAAGCACTTTTAAAGTTTTATTAACAAATTGAGACAACATATCTTTTTTAAATTCCAGATTATCGATGTGTATGAATAGACATGACTAAACCAAAAGTGGCCATTAAAGTAATAATAGCGGTACCGCCATAACTCATAAAAGGTAAGGGAACACCCACTACAGGTAAAATACCACTGACCATTCCTGCGTTTACAAATACATAAACAAAAAAAGACAAACCAAACGCGCCAGCCACTAATCGGCCATAATTATGAAAGCTTTGTAAACCGATTTGAAATGTTCTAAAAATAATGGCCGAATAAAGAATTACTAATATAAGTACACCAATTAAACCGAATTCTTCTGAGTAAGCAGCAATAATAAAGTCAGTATGGCCTTCTGGTAAGAAGTGTAAATGTGATTGAGTACCTTCGAGGAAACCTTTACCTGAGAACCCACCAGAACCGATTGCTGTTTTGGACTGAATAATGTTCCAGCCTGTTCCTAAAGCATCCGCTTCTGGGTCAAGCAACGTTAATACTCGTTGACGTTGATAGTCGTGTAAAAGGAATTCCCATGCAATTGGAATCACAATAGCTGCACAAGCTGCTGCTGCACCGATCATGCGCCAAGATAGCCCACTTAAGAACAGTACAAAAATCCCACTTGCTAATACTAATAGTGATGTTCCTAGGTCAGGCTGTTCTGCAATAAGTAAAAATGGAACACCAATTAACATTAAAGACAAAATAACCTGCGAGAAGCTAGGAGGAAGAGGTTTACGAGCTAAAAACCATGCAACCATCATTGGCATGCCAATTTTCATAAATTCGCTGGGTTGAACACTCCCGAACCCTGGAATATCGATCCAGCGTTGAGCACCCATGCGAACTTCACCAAAAACCATAACGCCAATTAAGGAAAACAGGCCAAATAAATAAAAATAAGGTGAAAAAGCTTGATAAACCTTGGGTGGAATTTGCGCTAGGCTAATCATGACCAGAAAGCCGATACCAAAGCTCATGGCCTGTTTACTGACGAGTCCCACATCTTGTGCAGATGCACTATAAAGTACCGTTAAACCTAACAATGCATTTAGGAATAAAAATAGGCATAACCAAGGGTCAATATGAAGCTGCTGCCAGCGTGAAGGTTGCATGGCAGTACTAAGGCCATCTCGAGGAGCTTGGCGTAAAAATTTATATTGTGGACTAGGAGACATGCGGCTTTAACTAAAGGTCAATCAGTGCTTGGCGCATGCTAACATAAACCTGATTTATGACAATGTATATCAATATTTTGCAATAAAAAAACCTGGCTCTCACCAGGTTTCCGATAGACTATTTTTTATTAGTTAAAGAATAGTCCATCATGATATTCAGCCATCGCTTTTAGTTCAGTGCGATTTAAACTTGGAATGAGTTTGTCGATCGCAATATGAACTGCTTTAGTTACAGCAGCAGCGCCAATATCGGCTGCTTTACGCTTAATCATGCCTAAATCTAATGTTTTATTAAAGTCAGACATAAAATGTCTCACCATAGCATCACCGAACTGTTTATATAGTTCTGCTAAGGCTGCTTTATTAATGTCATTACCCGCTTGAAGCTCGGCAAAATTATGCTTCAAGTTGGTAACTAGGCCAGCATCTAAAGCTACGCCAACTTTATATTGGCCTTGCGGATCTTTAAATAAGCTTTTCTCTGAAAACTCAACTGACTGTTTAACCACATCGTTTGGCGCTTTGCTGAGTAATTGCTTTAAAAGCACGGCAACTGTTGATTTGACATAACCAGCTAGTTTTTCGGCAGTATCTCTTTTTTCACTCGCTGGGAAATGTTGTACTAACTGAGTAAGTACATTTTCAATAATTTCTTCATTGAGTTGTAAAGCGATTTTGTCTCGAAGTGGATATAACGGTTCACTAGAATTTTTATTCGCAATTCCAGTCTGTATATCGTTCAATAAGCCTTCAGAAGGGGTAAAACCAAAAAACGGCATGGTGTATCCTCAAATTATTCGTTTTATTGTCGTGCCAATCGAATCGGTTTTGGCATCCATGTAAGATCCGATACTCGGCAAGGATTGATATCAAGTCCACCGCGGCGAGTATAAGTTGCATAAACCATCAGCTTTTCAGGTTGCAAATTTTGCCAAATATCGGCAAAGATTTGTTCGACACATTGTTCGTGGAAACCGTTATGCTGACGGTACGAAATAATATAGGCTAAAAGACTACGATAACAAGGTTTTTTGCCCTTAAAACGAATAAAAACTGTCCCCCAATCCGGCTGACCCGTGACTGGGCAGTTACTTCTCAAAAGATGAGAATACAGTTCAACTTCGATTTCTTCACCTGACTCATCAAGTTTTAAGAGAGTAGCATCAGGATGTTGTTCTAAACGCTCTGGCATAAGATCATCAATACAGATCCCTTGAGGTTTAGAAATCTCTAAATCATCTACTTGAAATAGGGTTAATTCAACTTTTGCACCTGCCGCAGCAGATAGATCTTTTTCAACTGTTTCAATGAATGACTGTGTAGAGTCAAACTGAGTGAAGTTAAGACTATTGAAATAAAGTTTTAATGACTTTGATTCAATTAAATTCGGTGAAGAAGCTGGCAGTGTAATTCTGCCAATAGCAACCTGTGGAATACCGTGAGCATTCAACCAAGAAATTTCGAAAACGTGCCACCAATCTTTACCTTGGGTTATACCTTCGATATGAGCATATTTTTCACGAGATTGAGCACGTGCAATTGGAAATAACACATCGGGTTGATAGCTAGTTGGATATTGGGTTTCTTTACCCAATAAAGACTGTTCGACACTCATTCACGCATTCCTGAACCACGAGCAAGTAAATAATAAGCAATTCCGTAAAGTACAGCACAGCATAATGTCACGATGATTAAAGAGAACGAAACGTTCACGTCACTATGACCTAAAATGCCGAAACGGAAAGCATTTACCATATAAACAATAGGATTAATTAAAGAAAGTTTTTGCCAAAAAGGACCAAGTGCACTAATGGCATAAAACACACCACCTAAATAGGTAAGTGGAGTAAGTACAAATGTTGGAATAATAGAAATATCATCAAATGATTTTGCGTAGACTGCATTAATAAAACCGCCTAAAGAAAATAAAACGGATGTAATTAATACTGTATATATAGTTACGAACCAGTTATGGATAAAAAGATCAGTAAAAAACATACTCATCGCGGTAACGATTGCACCAACCAAGACACCTCGACAAATACCACCAATAACATAGCCCCACAAAATAATATGCAGAGGCACAGGGCTCATAATCAGCTCTTCAATGCTTTTTTGAAATTTCACACTAAAGAAACTCGATGATACATTGGCATAACTGTTGGTAATGACAGCCATCATGATGAGGCCAGGTACAATAAATTGCATGTAACTTACGCCACCCATTTCACCAATACGTGAGCCAACCAAATTACCGAAAATGACAAAGTATAAACTCATGGTAATTGCAGGTGGTAATAAGGTTTGTGGCCAAATGCGTAGAAATCGGCGTACTTCTTTACGAACTAGAGTCCAGAGGGCAATTTGCAGTTGGTTGAAGTTCATTTTGCCGCTCCTTCAAGATTTTTCTCGACCATTTTGACAAATAGCTCTTCAAGACGATTCGATTTATTTCGCATGCTGCGAACACGAATACCTTGTGACTCTAAAAGTTGGAATAAATCATTTAATGTATGTGCTTTATCCATTGTTACTTCTAAAGTACTACTATCAATTAAATTGAACTTCACACCAATAATATTGAGCTGGAGTGGGGCAATAGGTTCAGCCAAATCAAAAATAAAAGACTCTTCACTCAGCTGGTTTAAGAAACTTTTCATGCTGGTATCTTCTTTAATGACACCACGGTCAATGATGGCAATTTGACGACACAACATTTCTGCTTCTTCGAGATAATGTGTCGTTAAAATAATAGAAGTACCGTTTTCGTTCATTTCAGTCAGAAAATCCCACATAGAACGGCGTAACTCAATATCTACACCTGCAGTAGGCTCATCTAAAATAAGAAGTTTAGGCTCATGCATCATGGCACGGGCAATCATAAGACGGCGTTTCATACCACCCGACAGCATGCGTGCTTGTATATTACGTTTTTCCCATAGGCCCAGTTTTTCTAAATAATGTTCTGCGCGCTTTTCTGCAATCTTTCTATGGATACCGTAATAACCAGCTTGCGTTACTAAAATATCAAATGCTTTTTCAAACTGCCCAAAGTTAAATTCCTGAGGGACAACGCCAAGCTGCTGTTTTGCCAAGGATGGATGAGTGTCGAGATTATGTCCAAAAATCTCAACTGTTCCTGAGGTCTTTTTCGTGAGGGAGCTGATAATACCAATGGTTGTTGATTTGCCGGCGCCATTTGGACCTAACAACGCATAAAATTCACCTTCAGGCACAGTGAGGTTAATACCTTTTAACGCCTGAAAACCATTACGATATGTTTTGGACAAATCTCTTAAAACCAAAGCATCAGTCATGAAATTCTCACATTATGAAAGAGGGGTATATTTTGAGCGATAATGATTAATAAACCAAGTAAAATAGTCGGAATTTTATAAAATTGAGATAAATTTATGAAGTTATTATATATAAAATGGTGCGCTCGGCGGGGATCGAACCCACGACCCCAGGCTTCGGAAACCTGTACTCTATCCAACTGAGCTACGAGCGCATGTGTGGGGCACATCATAGGAAAAAAACACTTGCAGGTAAAGCACGAAATACGTACCAAGTGAATTTAATGCTTAATTAAACAGCAGCTTGTTATGTTTTAGTTCTTTTGCTGAATGAGCTGAATTGAATAATTAATAGAGTGAAGCGTATGCGCCAGCTCATGAGGGGGAATCCTTGACTCTTGCAAACTGGTAATCCATTGCATTTGGCACATTTTTAGTTCTTGAAGATTTTTAATTTGTTCTATTTTTTGAATAAGTGGTTTGGCCATAAGCCCACAGTATTGGCTTAAGCTTTGTTTCATTAATAGTTGTATTTCTTCAAAAGTAAGTTGTTGAACAGGAATTGGTGGCTGAGTATTTTCAATATTTGAAGAATGGCATGATGGTTCTAGAGAAACTTTAATTTCTCCAGTCAAATCGGCACTTTCATTTTCATCTATGGTGCTTTTTTGTTGCGCTTTTACTTCTAAACTCGTGGTAGGTGGTACTGAGAGAGCTATCTGTTCAGTAAATTCTGAATCGTTTTCACTAATAGGGGCAATAAGCTTTAAGTCAATAAGTTGTTGAATGAGTTCTGGTGGAGCAATGCGTTTTTTAAACTCGGTATTGAGACTTTGAAAATCTTCATGATCAATTAATAGAAGTAAACGTCTTTGTTTGGCATTTAAAGCAATATTACGTTGTTGAAGCGCGACTCTTCCCAAATTGGTTCGATAAAAACCAGCCATCATTTTTCCCCAATATAAAAATGAAGCAGCCTGTTTGATTTTTTCTATCAAACAGTACTGTTCTTAATAAAATATAAATGGGGCTAACGATAAAACTCAAAAATGACAATATGATGAAGAATTTATGAATATCATCTATTTAGGCCGTTAAAATGCACTTTCTAATGCTTTACGTAGGTAAACGTCCAGCTCGTCTTGGCGCAATAGCCATTGAATATAGTCTTTAGGGAGTTCAGCAATAGCTGTACCTTTATGCTTGCCAAAGTTAATTGTTGTGGGAATACGTGCTTCTTCAGAAACACGGTACAACT
Source organism: Acinetobacter sp. FDAARGOS_494 (assembly GCF_003812225.1). NCBI lineage: Bacteria > Pseudomonadati > Pseudomonadota > Gammaproteobacteria > Moraxellales > Moraxellaceae > Acinetobacter > Acinetobacter sp. FDAARGOS_494. The sequence continues at coordinate 359,368 of NZ_CP033866.1, read as the reverse complement.
CTTCAATGTCATGAATATTTAAATGATAGACAATATGCATCAAGATATTGGCAGTTAAAATAATATCCGCATCGGCACGGTGCGCGCCTTTGAGTAATTCACGAGCTTTACTGCTGCCTTGAGAAATCATATAGATCAGTGCTGAGATATTATGCGCTTCTGCATCAGGCCAGGTTTTACGTGCTAAAGCTAGCGTACAAATTGGTTTGATATGAGAAACATCTACACCGCAACGCGCAATCGCGGCAATATCATAATCAATATTGTGGCCAATAATATAAGTTGTAGTATCTGGCAATTTAAAAGTTTTATAGTGGGGCTGATTTTCTAAATCTGATTCTAATATATGGTGTACTGCCATAGCTGCGTAAGAGATGGGGGTCCCAACTTGATAAAGTTGATCAAACAATTTGCTTTTATCTAAGGTGAGCTTGCCTGCATTAATTTCAATTGGGGCATATGCAATTTCAATAGGCAAACCATTTAGTGTATGTGTTTCTGTATCTAAAATAATGGCTTGCATATCCGGCCCTTTAAACAATTACGAGTAACCAAGAATGTTAACAGTTGGCCTCGCACTTTAAAACCTGAAGTGAGGCGGAAAGTGGTGAGAACGACAATTTATATTAAAAATAGAATTTTTCAGGGATTGATTTTGTCGAATAGAACTTGCGGAAAATTAAGATTAGGCGTAATTGTTTTTAAGACATTAGCGAATGTTGATTAAAAAACTAAAGCACAACAAAAATGGAATTTAAGGGAAGATATACCAATGAAAATGAAACTATTAATGACGAGCGTTCTTAGTACGAGTTTATTTTTAGTCGCTTGTGGAGGTGGAAGTAGTGATGATGGCCCAGCTACTACTAATCCATCCGGAACTCCAACCAATAATATTCAAAATCCAGTTGTTAAAGTTGAAGCCTATACAAGTACTAACTTAGGATCAGTTGCCGCAGAAAGTAGTATTTTAACTTATAAAATGTTAGGTCAAAGTGGACAAGAAGTGCAGGCAACAAGTCTAGTGTTTACACCAAACACTCAACCACCAGTCGGCGGTTGGCCCATTGTAGTCTGGGCGCATGGCACTACGGGTGTGGCAGATGTATGTGCACCAAGTAAAGCAGCTTTAGCAGACAGTACAAAAGATTTAATTAGTAAATTATTAGCAGCAGGTTATGTTGTTGTGGCACCTGATTATGAAGGTTTGGGTACCCCAGGTATACATCCTTTCTTAAATGTTAAAAGTGAGGCTTTTTCAATTACCGATGCAGTGGTTGCAACACGCAATTATTTATCGCAACGTAATTTATTAACTTCGAAAAAATGGGTCACTGTGGGTCATTCTCAAGGTGGGCATGCTGCATTAGGTGCTGCACAATATGCGAGCCGTGCACAACTAGACTATAAAGGTACAGTAGCGGTAGCACCTGCTTCTAATTTAGGAAGTATTCTTTTAAATGGAGAATTAAAAGCTGCAAGTGCATCAGTATATGAAAAAAAGGCAATCTATGCGCAGCTTGATGCATTTACAGCGCTTGTTGTAGCAGGAATTCGTAATACCCATCCAGACTTTAATTATCTTCAAGTATTTACTGAATCTACTGCAAGGATTGCACAAGGCGCTGAAGGTTTTTGTTATGAACCTTTACTCGGGGATTTTAGCGCTACTATGCAAGTTTATATTGCAACTCATGGGGAAACATTAGATGGTTATACGCGTACACAACCTAATTTTATGGCTGTGCCACTAGTTAAAACATTTTTAGATAAAGATTCGCAGCCGTTACAAGTAAAAGTTACGACACCAATCATTATCTATCAGGGTTTAGCAGATTCGACAGTACCTAAATTGGCAACTGATCTATTGATATCTAATGCCACTACTGTAGGCACTAAAATTAATAGTTATGTGACGGGTAACTGGGATCATGGTACGGCGATGAGTAGTAATGTAGATAATATCGTTGCCGATGTGAAAACTTTAATGCCTCCGCAATAATGAATAAATATAGCGAAGCCCAAGTTTGGCTCCTAAATGAGTAAACTTGGGTTTCTTTGCTAATTTCTAATAACTTGAGTTTCCCAACCATCATATTCTGCATTAACTTGTTGAGCGAATTTCCAAAGTTGTAGCGTGCAAGTATCTATTGCATGGTGGTTTACATGATCAATTCTAGAAATTTGCAATTGATAAGGCGAATCCGTTCTGTCTTTTATTTCATTTTGTTGAACAATTTCAAATCCTAAAGGCTTAATCAATTCGAGGAAGATTGCTTGATCAGATTTATTTTTAAAATAAATCCAATGATCTACAGGACGGGCAATTTCAAGAGAATCTCCATGTTTTTCTAAATTTTCGATAACAGCATTATTTGAAATAATCTGCATGATTTCTGGACTTGGATACATATAATCAAAATAAGTTGACCAATTAGGGTCTGATTTTTGACCGAAACGATAATTATAGTTTGGATAAGATTGCATGACTTGGTGAATGATGTGGTTAACATCTAGTCCATCCTCACAATAAAAGTAAAAATCTCTCAAGTGATTATGTGTTAGACGTCCGGCATAAAGGATAGGATGTGTTGCAAGTGATAGAGTGATTTGATCTTCGATTTCGATGAGTTGATCAAATTCTTCATTAGACGATAACCCATCTTCTCTAGAATGATTCATTTGTATTTCAAGCCAAAGCAAAATCGGTTTAGATGTTAGTGGAGCAATTTGGGTTAAAGCTAGATTTAGAAAGTAACTTGCTGGTTGTTCATCTATTTGACAGATGTATATATTCCAATCTTCGGGAATTTCTAAAGCTTGATCAGTTGCTTGCTGGTCTGTTCTAATATGCTTTTTTTTGAACCAAAATTTATCAAGTAATCCCATATAGATATCCTTTTTATTTGTTTTATAGCATAACTAATAAGCTGAAGAAAATTCATAGATAATTAACTAAATATCAATCTGTGCAAGGACAAACTTCGTGTTACAATACGCACCAATCTTAGCACGGCTTAAAAGCCCTAATTTATAGGACCCCCGCTAATGTTTGCCAATATTTCCATTTCTGAATTTGATCCAGAATTAGCTCAAGCAATTGCTTCTGAAGATGAGCGTCAAGAAGCACATATCGAGTTAATTGCATCTGAAAACTATTGCTCTCCTGCGGTAATGGAAGCGCAAGGATCAAAACTTACGAACAAATACGCAGAAGGTTATCCTGGCAAACGCTATTATGGCGGTTGCGAATTTGTAGATGTTATTGAGCAAATGGCGATTGACCGTGCTAAAGAACTTTTTGGTGCAGATTACGCAAACGTTCAACCACACGCTGGCTCACAAGCTAACTCTGCTGTTTATCTAGCGCTTCTTAACCCGGGCGATACAGTTTTAGGTATGAGCTTGGCTCACGGTGGTCACTTGACTCACGGTGCAAAAGTTAGCTTCTCTGGTAAAACGTATAACGCTGTTCAGTATGGTCTAAATGCTGAAACTGGTGAGATTGATTACGAAGAAGTTGAACGTTTAGCATTGGAACACAAGCCACGTATGATCGTTGCTGGTTTCTCTGCTTATAGCCGTGTTGTGGATTGGCAACGTTTCCGTGACATCGCGGACAAAGTTGGTGCTTACCTTTTTGTTGATATGGCTCACGTTGCTGGTCTTGTTGCTGCTGGTGTATATCCAAACCCAGTTCAAATTGCTGACGTAACAACAACGACGACTCACAAAACGCTTCGTGGTCCACGTTCTGGTTTAATCCTTGCGAAAGCGAATGAAGAAATCGAGAAAAAACTTCAATCAGCTGTATTCCCTGGTAACCAAGGCGGTCCATTAATGCATGCGATTGCTGCTAAAGCAATCTGCTTCAAAGAAGCAATGTCTGACGACTTTAAAGCTTACCAACAACAAGTTGTGAAAAATGCTCAAGCGATGGCTGAAGTATTCATCGCTCGTGGTTATGATGTTGTTTCTGGCGGTACAGACAACCACTTATTCTTGTTATCTTTAATCAAACAAGACGTAACTGGTAAAGATGCAGACGCTTGGTTAGGTGCTGCTCACATTACTGTGAACAAAAACTCAGTTCCAAATGATCCACGTTCTCCATTTGTGACTTCTGGTATCCGTATCGGTACTCCAGCAGTAACAACTCGTGGTTTTGGTGAAGCTGAAGTTCGTGAACTTGCTGGTTGGATCGCTGACGTGATTGACAGCAAAGGTGACGAAAAAGTTATTGCTGATGTAAAAGCAAAAGTTGAAGCTGTTTGTGCAAAATTCCCTGTATATGCAAAATAATTTGTGTATATAAAAAAAGCGCCGTAAGGCGCTTTTTTTATTAACTACTCCAACCGCCCCCTAAAGCACGGATTAAATTGATGCTTGCAATGATTTGGCTGCCTTTCAGCTGAGCTGCTAATTGTTCTTGTTGCAAAATAGTGCGGTCAGAATCAATGACATCAAGATAGCTAATAGCACCTTCTCGATAACGTAAATGAGAAAGTTGATTGGCATGACGAGAAGAGGAGAGTGCTTGGTTTTGAGCCTGAATTTGCTGATCGAGAATTCTTTGATCAGATAAACCATTTTCAACTTCGCGAAATGCATTCAGTACAGTTTGTCTATAGTTGGCGACGCTTTCCTCATAAGCCGCTCTTGCTTGAGCAACGCCTGCTTTACGTTGTCCACCATCAAATAAAGGTAACGACAAAATAGTACCAGCGACAGGTCCTAGTAAAAAAGTCCGACTCGACCATTTACCCAACTCGCTTAAACTTGAAGATTCATAACCTAAAGCTCCTGTAAGACTGAGTTTTGGGAAAAATGCTGCACGAGCAATTCCAATACGCGCATTATCTGCTGCCATTGCACGCTCTGCAGCCGCAATATCGGGTCGTCTTTCAAGTAAAGTTGACGGCAAACCGGCAGGGAGACGGATACTATTTGCAGTTAAAGGTTGAACTGCCAAGTTAAAGTCTGCTGGTGGTTTTCCTAATAAGACTGCAAGCGCATGTTCTGCACTGGCTCTGTTACGAGCAATATTTAGGGCAGTGGTTTGTGCGGTAGCAAGTTCGGTTTGTGCGCGAGAAACATCTAATTCACTGCCCAGTCCGTTTTTAAAACGAAGCTGCATTAAATCTCGTGTTTCACCTAGCAATTTGATTGTTCGGTTATAAATTGCTTGTTCGGTATCAAGTTGACGTATCAGAAAATAACCTTGAGCTACATCCGCTTGTAGAGCTAAAAGTGCTGACTGATATAGAGCCTCTTGTTGCTGTAGATCCGCTGTTGCTGCGTTGACACTACTTGCTACACGACCAAATAAATCGAGCTCATATGAAACATTGGCTTGAGCGCGCCATAAGGTTTGAGCCGAAGTATGTGCATTGTCATCTAAACCGAGTGAAGCCGGAGACGGCTTTTGGCGAGTTGGCCCAAATCCGGCATCAATACTTGGTAAGCGTTCAGCTTGAGCTGCCGAACGTAATGCACGTGAAGCCTGAATATTTGCTGCCACCGCTTTTAGGTTCTGATTGCCTGCGATAGCTTGCTGTTCAAGTTCATTCAGTTGAGCATCATTGTAAATGCGCCACCATTCACCACGAGTTTGTTGATCGGCAGGTTGGGCAATCTTCCAGTTATTATCTTCAAGTTTGGGGTCAGATTCTTTGAATTTGACTGGCACTATAACTTTTGCAGGTTGATATTCTGGGGCCAATGAGCAGCCTGCAAGGAGCAGGCTTCCCATGAGTGAGGACAACAACCAATTTTGTTTTGATGTAATCACCAAATGTCCTCCTTAATGATCGTGTGGGCTAGCTAACGGCGCTTCATGAACTGCCGCAGAATGCAGTTTATGTTTGCTGTTGAGGGTACGAATCAGAACGTAAAAGGCCGGGGTGAGGAATAAACCAAAGAATGTTACACCGATCATGCCGAAGAATACGGCAACACCCATCGCATGTCGCATTTCAGAACCTGCGCCAGTTGAAGTAACCAGTGGCACTACACCCATAATAAATGCAATAGAGGTCATTAAAATTGGGCGTAAACGTAGACGACTTGCTTCAACAGCTGCTTTAAAGGCAGTCGCACCTTGCATTTCAAGTTCCCGCGCAAATTCAACAATTAAGATGGCATTTTTACAGGCTAGCCCGACCAGTACCATTAGACCGATTTGAGTAAAGATGTTGTTATCTCCAGCTGTCAACCAGACACCTGTCAGAGCCGCTAAGATTCCCATTGGTACAATTAAGATAACTGCTAATGGTAGGGTTAAGCTTTCATACTGAGCAGCTAATACTAAGAACACGAGTAATACGCTAATAGGGAATACCCAAAGTCCAGCATTACCAGCCAAGATTTTTTGGTAAGTTAAATCTGTCCATTCAAACTTGATACCACGCGGTAGAGTTTGTGCAGCAATACGTTCAACCGCAGCTTCTGCTTGGCTAGATGAATAACCTGGGGCAGGGCCGCCGTTAATATCTGCTGATGTGTAACCGTTATAACGAACGACCATTTCAGGACCATAGGTTTGAGTTACATTCACCAATGAAGATAATGGCACCATTTGTCCGGCACTATTACGGGTTTTAAGCTGCAAAATATCTTCAGGGTTAGCACGGAAAGGCGCATCGGCTTGTGCACGAACCTGATAAACACGTCCAAAGCGGTTAAAGTCGTTAACGTACTGAGAACCTAAATAAATCTGCATAGTGTTGAAAACATCTGTAACAGCAACGCCTTGCTGTTTAGCTTTTACACGGTCCAGATCTACGTTGAGTTGAGGTACGTTAATTTGATAACTTGAGAACATTGGACCCAGTTCAGGGGCTGATTGTGCTGCTTTCATAAAGTTTTGAGCAGCATCGTTCAAGGCTGAATAGCCTAAGGCACCTCGGTCTTCAAGTTGCAGTTTAAAGCCGCCCATCGTGCCTAAGCCCATCACTGGTGGTGGTGGGAAAACAGCGATATAAGCATCTTGAATAGCTGAATATTTCTGGTTGAGTGCACCTGCAATAGCATTTGCAGATAAGTCTTTAGCCTTACGTTCATCGAATGGCTTTAAGGTCACAAAGACAATACCGGCACTCGAGCTATTGGTGAAACCGTTAATTGATAGGCCGGGAAAGGCAACCGCACTTTCTACACCAGGTTGTTTAAGCGCAGTGTCACTCATTTTACGAATGACCGCTTCGGTACGATCTAATGACGCGCCGTTTGGTAGCTGCGCAAAGCTAATTAAATATTGTTTGTCCTGCGCAGGAACGAAACCACCTGGAACAATATAGGAAATACCAACGGTTAAACCTAGAAGTGCTGCATAGACACCCATTGCCGAAGCTTTATGGGAAATGACACGGCTGACACCTTGACTATAACGATCTGAAGCACGTGAAAACACACGGTTAAACAGTGCAAAGAAACGACCGAATAAACGATTCATAATACGTGTTAAGGCATCCGGTTTAGCATCATGTCCTTTCAGTAACAGCGCTGCCAAAGCAGGAGATAGGGTAAGCGAGTTAAATGCCGAAATAACCGTTGAAATGGCAATAGTCATGGCAAATTGTTTATAGAATTGCCCTGTTAAGCCTGTCATAAAGGCAAGAGGTACGAATACTGCAACAAGTGTTAAAGCAATGGCAATAATCGGTCCACTGACTTCTCGCATGGCACGGTAAGTCGCCTCCCTTGGGTTTAAGCCTGCTTCAATATTCCTCTCGACATTTTCGACGACCACAATCGCGTCATCGACGACAATACCGATGGCAAGTACCATCCCGAACAGTGATAGCGCATTGATTGAGTAACCAAAAGCGAGCATGAGTGCGAATGTACCAATAATTGAAACTGGTACGGCAAGCAATGGAATGATTGAGGCACGCCATGTTTGTAAAAATAAAATAACAACCACAACAACCAGTGCAATTGCTTCAAGTAAGGTATGAACGACCGCTTTAATACTGGCCCGTACGAATTGAGTCGGGTCATAAACAATGTCGTATTTAATTGAAGATGGAAAATCTTTTGAAAGCTCCTTCATTGTGCTACGCACTTGATCGGAAACTTGTAAAGCATTCGCACCTGGTGCTTGGAAAATTGGAATCGCGACCGCTTGTTTATTATCAAGTAATGAACGTAAGCCGTATTGAGAGGCTGCGAGTTCAACACGTGCAACATCACCCAATCGGGTAACCGCGCCATCAGGGGCAGTTTTTAAAATGATATCGGCAAATTCTTGCTCAGTGGTTAAACGACCTTGAGCATTCACTGAAAGTTGCAAAGGTGAATTACTTGGTGATGCACCGATTGTACCTGCTGCAACCTGAATGTTTTGTTCACGGATTGCATTCACAATTTCGGTCGCGGTGAGGTTACGCTGCGCTACTTTTTGCGGGTCGAGCCATACGCGCATCGCGTAGTCACCAGATCCAAATAAACCGACTTCACCTACACCTTGTAAACGTGCCAAACGGTCTTTTACGTTGAGCACCGCATAGTTACGTAAGTAGGTCATGTCATAGCGATTATCTGGTGAGGTCAGATGCACTACCATAGTTAAAGTAGGTGAGCTTTTTAGTGTGGTTACACCTAAGCGCTGTACATCTTCAGGTAAACGGGGCATGGCCTGAGACACACGGTTTTGAACCAATTGTTGGGCTTTGTCTGGGTCGATACCGAGTTTAAAGTTCACCGTAATGGTTAAATTACCGTCGCTGTTTGCTTGAGATTGCATATACAGCATGTCTTCGACGCCGTTGATTGACTCTTCGAGCGGAGAAGCAACCGTTTCAGCAATCACTTTTGGGTTTGCACCCGGATATTGGGCACGTACCACCACAGATGGTGGAACAACCTCGGGATATTCAGAAATCGGTAACTGAAATACCGAAAGGAGACCGGCGAGTAAAATCAAGACTGATAGCACACCAGCAAAGATCGGCCGATCAATAAAAAATTTAGAAATATTCATATGTGATTAACCTTTTGCCGGAGTTGATGTTTTATCTGTTGGCTGAGGTTGAGGAGGAGTAGCGCTAGCAGTGATTTGTGAATTTGGCATAGGAACGAGATGCGGTGTAACAGGGTCACCCGGACGAATCCGTTGTAAACCATTCACTACAATACGATCACCCGCTTGTAATCCACTATTTACGATTTGCAAGCCATCTTGTTGGGCACCGAGTTTTACTTCGCGGTAAGCAGTTTGATTTTTCGCATCCACTACTACGACAAAACGTTTATCTTGGTCGACACCAACCGCGGTTGGACTAATCAGAATCGCTGGGCGAGGTTGGCCTCCACCTAAACGAATTCGTGCATATAGGCCTGGTAATAAAACACCGTTTGGATTATCAAAAGTTGCGCGAACACGGATCGTACCTGAGGTTGTATTCAGGTTGTTATCGATTGAGTTGATCGTACCTTCGCGAGTAAAGCCTGTTTCATTGGCAAGTCCCATATAGACAGGTACTTGTGCTGAATTACGCTGATTACTGATATATTTCAGGTAAGTTTGTTCATCAACATCGAAAGATGCGTATAGGCGTGATACAGACACTAAACTTGTTAAAACCTGTGCGCCATTACCTGCAGAGACGACATTACCCACGGTCACTTCAGCTCGTGAAATTCGGCCACTGACTGGTGCAGTAATACGGGTGTATTCCAGATTTAAACGTGCAGATTGGACAGCAGCTCTAGCGGCTTGTAGGTTAGCATTGGCTGAACGTGCATCATTTTCGGCTAAATCCAGTTCTTGGCGAGAAACAGCATTACTCTGAATGAGACGTTGAATACGCGAAAGATTGCTGGCGGTATATGTTACCTGTGCTTCAGCTGAAGCAAGCTGGGCTTTTGCACGGTTCAGTTCTGCTTCAAAAGGACGAGGGTCGATTGTGAAAAGTAAATCACCTTTTTTAACGAGGCTTCCATCTTTGAAATGTACGGCAATGAGTTTTCCTGAAACTTGAGGCCGAATATCAACTTGATCAATTGCTTCTAAACGACCGGAATATTCTTGCCAATCGGTAATGGTTTTGCTTACTACTGGGGCTACATCAACAGTAGCAGCTTGTTGGGCAGCGGTTGGTGCAGCTTTTGCATCGGCATTTTCATGTAACAACATAAAACTGCCACCGGTTGCTAAAATAGCGACAAAGATGGCAGACAGTGCAAACTGTTTGCGGGAAAATGACATGAGGTGCTCCTAGTTATTTGGATACCTGTTTTCAGACTTTTAGTTATGGTCCGTATGGGAGAAACAGGGTTTATGGAATGGACGGAGCATAAAAGTTTGTCAATCACGAATAAATATATTAAATTTGATAACACTATTCGTATTTTTATAACAATTGATGTGTTTGCACTAGAAAATGCATTAATAGGAGTGTGTGTGTGGATCTATTTCATGCCATGAGAGTATTCAACAAAGTTGTTGAAACAAATAGTTTCAGTTTAGCAGCTGATAGTTTGGGTCTACCGCGTGCTTCTGTGACCACAACCATTCAGGCTTTAGAGAAGCATTTGCAAGTTCGATTGCTTAATCGGACAACACGAAAAATTAGTCTCACACCGGATGGCGCCGTATATTATGATCGGACAGCCCGTATTTTAGCGGATGTTGCCGATATTGAATCTTCTTTTCATGATGCAGAGCGGGGGCCAAGAGGTCAGCTTCGTATTGATGTGCCTGTATCGATTGGACGTTTAATTTTAATTCCAAGGCTCCGCGATTTTCATGCACGCTATCCTGATATTGATTTAGTAATTGGTCTGAACGACCGACCTGTAGATTTGGTTGGAGAAGCTGTTGATTGTGCAATTCGGGTGGGTGAATTAAAAGATTCAAGCTTAATTGCGCGTCGTATCGGAACTTTCCAGTGTGCAACCGCTGCTTCACCGATTTATTTAGAAAAATATGGCGAACCTACCTCAATTGAAGATTTGCAAAAAAATCATAAAGCGATTCATTTCTTTTCAAGCCGTACCGGACGCAACTTCGATTGGGACTTTGTGGTTGATGATTTAATTAAAAGTGTGTCAGTACGTGGACGTGTTTCGGTAAATGACGGTGATGCTTATATCGACTTGGCTTTGCAAGGTTTTGGTATAATTCAAGGCCCACGTTATATGCTCACCAACCATTTAGAATCAGGTTTGTTAAAAGAGGTATTGCCTCAGTGGACGCCAGCACCGATGCCGATTTCAGCAGTTTATCTTCAAAATCGTCATTTATCGCTTAAAGTAAAAGTGTTTGTTGATTGGGTCGCTGAACTTTTTGCAGGCTGTCCATTACTTGGCGGTACAGCTTTACCTTTCGACCAGAAATGTGAATTTGCCTGTGATAAAGAAACTGGTCATGAATATACAATTCGTACTTTGGTCGAGCAGCATAATATTGCTGAAGCTTATACGCTCAAAACTTAATCTTAAAATTTGATTGATTTTTCAACATTTAATCCGTCAATACAGATCATTGCTTAGACATCTTCATAAATCCTTAACTTATGGTATAGAAATTGCTGTTATTTCAGCAGATGAGTAAGTTCGAAATACTCAAGTTTTTATCACCTTATTTGTGTTTTAAGGAGAAGCTTCAAGATGGCAAGCTTTATGAAAAAAATATTCGTTTCAACAACCTTAGTTCTGGCTGCTGTTGCGACGAATGTCCAAGCAAAGGATTGGAAGGTGATTCGTTTTGGTACTGAGTCGTCTTATGCGCCGTTTGAATATAAAACACCGGATGGCAAGTTAACTGGTTTTGATGTTGATTTAGGTAATGCTATTTGTGCAAAACTCAAAGCTAAATGTGTTTGGGTTGAAAACTCTTTTGACGGGATGATTCCCGCGCTTAAAGCGAAAAAATTTGATGGCATTCTTTCATCAATGACTGTTACTGATGAACGTGCAAAACAAATTTTATTTAGTAGCAAAATCTACAACACACCAACGCGTATGGTTGCAAAAAAAGGTTCACCGTTATTACCAACACCTACTTCATTAAAAGGTAAGCGTGTCGGTGTACAGCAGGGCACAATTCAAGAAACTTACGCTAAAACCTATTGGGCTCCAAAAGGTGTAAGTGTTGTCCCTTATCCAACTCAAGATTTGATTTACCAAGACATGATGTCTGGTCGTTTGGATGCAACTTTACAAGATGCAATCATGGTTGATGGTGCTTTCTTAAAACAACCGAAAGGCAAAAACTTCTCTTTTGCCGGCGGCAATGTGGTTGATGTCAAAACATTGGGTGTAGGTGCGGCTATAGGTTTGCGTAAAGAAGATGCAGACTTGAAAGCGAATATCGACAAGGCACTCGCTGCAATCATTGCGGATGGCACATACAAGAAACTCGAGAAAAAATACTTCTCTTTTAGCATTTACTAATGATGTGAAAAATGTCGGCTGAGTGCCGACATTTTAAAATCTATTCTCATCTCATCAATATTAGATATTGTTTTTAAGGAGAAGATGAGTCATGTCTTTTTCTGGCTATGGGCCACTCCTTCTCAGCGGAACATGGATGACCATACAGCTTGCGCTGTTATCACTCTTGCTTTCTGTCATTATTGGCTTAATTGGTGCGAGTTCAAAACTCTCTAATATTAAAGCTTTACGTTATATTGCAACCGCCTATACCACGCTTATCCGTAGTGTGCCTGACTTGGTGATTATGCTGTTGTTATTTTATAGCTTGCAGTTGGGTCTAAACCAAATTACTGAAGCACTGCAAATGGATCAAATTGATATCAACCCATTTGTGGCTGGTGTGATTACTTTAGCGTTCATTTATGGTGCATATTTTACCGAGACCTTTCGTGGTGCATTTCAGTCGGTTCCAAGGGGACAAATTGAAGCAGCAATGGCCTATGGGATGACGCCGTGGCAGGTTTTTCACCGTGTATTATTCCCTCAAATGATGCGTTTTGCATTGCCCGGCATTGGTAACAACTGGCAAGTTTTGATTAAGGCGACCGCACTGGTTTCCATTATTGGCCTGACTGATATCGTAAAAATTACGCAAGATGCAGGTAGAAGTACCATGCAACTGTTCTTTTTTAGCATCGTCGCTGCTGCCATTTATTTGGCAATTACCACAGTGTCGAACCTGATCTTAATATGGCTTGAACGTCATTATTCTGCTGGTGTGAGGAAGGGACAATTATGATTGAAATCCTTCGACAATATTGGCAGTCATACCTTTGGACCGATGGCCTACAAATGACCGGTGTGGCGATGACTGCTTGGTTATTGGTGCTTTCTATTGGGATTGGATTTGTGCTTGCTGTGCCTTTGTCACTTGCGCGAGTATCAGAAAATATCTGGTTGCGTGGTCCAGTTTGGTTGTTTACTTATGTTTTTCGTGGCACACCACTGTACATCCAACTACTGATTATTTACTCGGGTATTTATAGCTTTGATTATATCCACGAGCATCAGACACTCGATGCATTCTTTCGAGAGGGCATAAATTGCACCATTTTGGCATTCGCGCTCAATACTGGTGCATATACCACTGAAATCTTCACTGGAGCAATTCGTTCTATTCCACATGGTGAGATTGAAGCTGCCCAAGCTTTTGGTATGTCAAAATGGAAACTCTACACACGTATTATCATTCCGTCGATGTTACGCCGTGCTTTACCGTTTTACGGAAATGAAGTCATTTTAATGTTGCATGCCACAACCATTGCATTTACAGCAACAGTTCCCGACATTTTAAAAATTGCGCGTGATGTGAATGCGGCAACCTATGACACTTTCAGTGCTTTTGGAATTGCTGCGGTGTTGTATGCGGTGTTGGCTTTTATTTTGATTTGGATATTTCGTAAGTTGGAAAAACGTTGGTTGGCATTTTTAAAGCCATCGAATCATTAGGAGACATAAATGGAACAGGTTGCAAAACTAGTGATTCGCGATTTACATAAGACATTCGGCGATCATGAGGTACTTAAAGGAATATCACTTGATGCAAATGCCGGTGATGTAATTAGTATTATTGGTTCATCTGGTTCAGGTAAAAGTACCTTGCTGCGTTGTATCAACTTTTTAGAACAACCGAGCAATGGTACGATTAAGCTCAATGGTGAAAAATTACGCACGGTCTTTGATAAAAAAGGCAATTTAAAAGTGGTTGAACCAAAGCAACTACAAAAAATGCGTACCCAGCTGATGATGGTATTTCAGCACTTTAATTTATGGTCTCACATGACAGTACTGGAAAATGTCATTGAAGGGCCAATCCATGTACTTGGAGTAAAGTGTTCTGAAGCGGAAGAACGTGCGCGCAAATATTTACGTAAAGTGGGATTACCTGAAAGCGTTGAAAGTAAATATCCGGCATTTTTATCTGGTGGTCAGCAACAACGTGTAGCGATTGCTCGTGCTTTGGCTATGGAACCGGAAGTGATGTTGTTTGATGAACCAACCAGTGCGCTTGACCCAGAGTTGGTAGGTGAAGTACTAAAAGTAATGCAGGGCTTGGCTGAAGAAGGACGTACCATGATTGTGGTGACACATGAAATGGGTTTCGCGCGTCATGTATCTAATCAGGTGATTTTTTTGCATCAAGGGAAAATTGAGGAACAGGGCCATCCTGATGAAGTACTCAATAACCCGAAAAGTGAACGTTTAAAGCAATTTTTGACGGGCAGTTTAAAATAAGCTGCTGATACCGAGTATGATGAAATTTTTTAAAAGGCTTCTCAGCATACTCGGTTGCTTTTTATTATATTTTATAGATGGGTGTTTTTAGAAAACACATTAATAATCACAATACCTGCGATCATTAAAGCCAAACCAATACAGGCAGCCAAGTCTAAATGCTGTTTGTAAAATATCCAGCCAATTGCAGAAATTAAAATAATACCTGCGCCTGACCAAATGGCATAGGCAATCCCGATCGGAATTGTTTTGAGCGTAAGAGATAATAAATAAAAAGCAACTGCATAACCCACAACCGTAATAATAGACGGAATTGGAACAGTAAAACCTTGAGATGCTTTTAATGCTGAAGTTGCAATAACTTCACAAGCAATCGCAATTGCTAAATAAAGATAAGACATGGGAAGCTGCGCCAGAAAGGGTTTTAATCAATCTACATGAGATGTTGATATAGTTTGACCAGTTTTAACGATTGTTCAATTTTTTTGGTACAAAAGTACCAGTAAATGGAACTAAACTGATAAATTGATTTTATCACTAGCAATATGCTCTAGACCATTTCTTCATTTATTTAATAGCTGGTCAGCATAGTCATAAAAAGAGGATCAGCGATTTTAACTTGAACCTCTAAATGGTTTTAAAAAGAGAATGAGCCGATTAAATTCAGGTCTTTAAATTTCTCTAATAATTGTTCTTTGTTTTCAATATGCACAGGGTCTTGTTTTATGCAATCGATGGGGCAAACAACCTTACATGTTGGCGCATCGTAAAAACCTACACATTCTGTACAACGAAGTGGATCGATTTCATAAACTTTGTTGCCTTCAAAAATAGCCGTATTGGGGCATTCTGGTAAGCACATATCACAATTGATGCAGTCATTTGTAATTAAAAGTGCCATATTTAACTCGCTGAATAAGCCAATGTAGATGCAGTAATACTTTCTTTTGCATGCGGCAAATTGCGTATGAGTAGGGCATAACTGATATCAACATCTTGTGAGAGCGGAATTTCAACAAAATGCCCCGAACCTTTAGCATCTGTAATTGGGTTGCCTTTTAAATCGCGCATTTCGGTTAAGTTAAAGGTGATATTGCCTTGAGGCGTCATCAGCTCAAGTGAGTCGCCCACCACAAAACGGTTTTTAACTTCAATCCGAATATAATTGCCGTGACGTTCTACAACCTCTCCACAAAATTGTTGGTAGTCGAAATGTGATGATCCGTCAGCATAGTTTTGATATTCGCTATGCACATGCCGTCTTAAAAAGCCTTCGGTATAACCGCGATTTGCCAACCCTTCGAGTTGAGTCATTAATCTTGGGTCAAAAGGTTTACCTGCTAAAGCATCATCAATGGCTTTTCGATAAATTTGAGCAGTACGGGCACAGTAAAAATAGGATTTAGTACGGCCTTCTATTTTGAGTGAGGCGATGCCCATTTTTGTTAAACGATCTACATGTTGTACCGCACGTAAATCTTTGGAGTTCATAAAATAGGTGCCGTGTTCATCTTCTTCGGCAGCAAACATTTCTTCATCATTACGTTGTACGAGTAAAGTTTGAACCGAGGTTGTTTCTGATTGTCCTGATGAGCAGCAAGACTTTTCTGGTGTATTTAGCTGAGTGACTGGAATTACATCGCCGTTTAAATCTTCTTGGGCTTCATGCAGTTTATAGTCCCAACGGCAAGCATTGGTACAAGCACCTTGGTTGGCATCACGCTTGTTCATATATCCAGAAAGTAAACAGCGGCCTGAGTAGGCCATGCATAGTGCACCATGTACAAAAACTTCGAGTTCAATATCTGGCACATGTTGCTGGATTTCTTCTATTTCTTCTAAAGATAATTCACGAGATAAAATCACACGGCTTAGGCCGTAGTCTTTCCAAAATTTAACAGTGGCCCAGTTAATAGCGTTGGCTTGAACCGATAGATGAATTTGTATTTCTGGAAAATGCTCACGTACCATCATAATTAAGCCGGGATCAGACATAATGAGTGCATCTGGCTGCATAGCCACAATCGGTTCAAGATCACGAATAAAGTTTTTTAATTTGCTGTTATGTGGCTGGATATTCACCACAACATAAAACTTTTTACCCAAAGCGTGGGCTTCATCAATTCCGATTTTTAAATTTTCATGGTCAAAAGCATTATTTCGTACACGTAAGCTATAACGTGGTTGTCCTGCATATACGGCATCTGCACCATAGGCAAATGCATAGCGCATGTTTTTAAGTGAACCTGCGGGAGAGAGAAGTTCGGTTTTCATAAAATAAAAGGCATAAAAAATATATGGTTTTATTTTATTAACTCTATATTTTCGATTCAACCTACTGAATTAGTAAGGATTTGATCTATAGCTTTTTGTACAGGTAGCATATTTTTTGCTAACTCTCCTAAACGCATCAAAGCATTTAACATTTTAGGATTTAACTCAAAACAAGCTGCAATACGTAAACAATGACTAAAACGTTTATCAGCCGAGCACAAAATTCCCGGCATACATAAGATTTTTTCATCCATGGCCTGATGAAACAGTTCTAGGGTATCAATTGATTCGGGTAGCTCTAACCATAAAATAAATCCCGCTTGTGGACGACTGACTCGAGTACCGACTGGAAAATAACGACAAATATAAGATTTGATGGTGTCAATTTGTTGTTGATAGCGTTTTTTGAGCTGACGTAAATGTAGATCATATCCGCCATTTTCTAAAAAAAGTCCCAACGTTTCTGTGAGTAAAGCTGGCTCGGCAACAGTGGTTGTAAATTTAAGCTGCTGCACAATATTGCGGAAGCGTCCAGCTTCTAGCCAACCAATTCGATAGTCGGGTGCCACAGTTTTGGTGTAGCTGCCACAGACCAAAACCCATCCATTTTGGTCAAATGCCTTAATGTTGGGCAAAAGAGGCTCGGTGAGTTGTAATTCGGCATACATCGCATCTTCAATAACAGGAATTTGGAATTGATTAGCGAGCTCTGCTAAACGACGTCGGTTGTTTTCAGGCATGCTAAAACCAAGAGGATTATGTCCTGTTGGAATAGTTAATATGGCTTGTACGCTTTGAGATTTTAAGAGTTCTTCAAGTGCGTCTAGACACATCCCTGTATGCGGCGAAGTAGGCACTTCTACAATTTTTCGTCCTAAATTCTGAAGAAGTGGATATAAGTTATGAAAAGTAGGGATCTCAAGCGCTATGCTGTCACCTGCTTGGGTGGTTGCCATAATCGCGAGACTTAAAGCCTCCATAGTGCCATGAGTCAGCACAATGTCATCTGCGGATAGAAACATACCAAGCTGTAAACTACGTCTAGCAATTTGAGTACGTAAACGTATAGAGCCGCCGGGCGGTAAAGTATAGCTTTTAAAAATATCCGGCTGTGTTCGTAAAACCTGAGCAGTTAAACGTTTTAAGCGTTCAATCGGGTAGAAGTTTTCACCAGATGGGCAAGCTAGGGCCAAATTGATATAGTCGGGGTCCATCTGCTTTTTAACAATTTGCGCGAGAAAACAGCTAATTCCTGAAAGGGGCACTTTTTCTTCACTGATATAACGCTCCTCAAGATCTGGCAAGTTTGAAGGTGCATGACAAACATAGTAGCCAGACTGTGGGCGAACTGAAATTAAACCTTGGTCTTCAAGCTTCCGATAAGCTTCTTTTACGGTATTAATACTAACTTGATAATGTTGGGCACAGTCTCGAATTGATGGCAACCGAGAACCCACAGGTTGCCTGCCATTCTGAATTTGAAGAGTAAGGTCATCACTCACTTTTTTATATTTGTACATATCAATTTATTAAAAAGCAAAAACAATGGATACACTTTATAGTGATCTCATATTTATCTCAAACATTGTGATTAATTTAGATTAATGCTTTTAGCGGAGATTTAGTTTTAAAAACTGTGTCTATTATTTTTCATATTAACTGATACTGTGACCATTAAAAATAAAACAGTAAGATCAAAAAATGGTGAGGATTTAAAGCAATATTTTAAATTACAAAATCAGTAGGAGAGGTCTATGTCTGTTGTTGCATTTAAACAAGTTGATGTTTTTACTTCACAAGCATTTAAAGGTAATCCTGTTGCGGTGATTATGGACGCCAGTACCTTAACATCTGAACAGATGCAGGAAATTGCGAATTGGACCAATCTTTCTGAAACGACATTTGTGCTCCCTGCGACCGATTCTCATGCTGATTATCAGGTTCGAATTTTTACTCCGCAAAGTGAGTTGCCATTTGCAGGCCATCCTACAATTGGTACTGCCTATGCTTTGCTTGAGGCGGGCCTCGTGACAGCTAAAGGCGGTAAACTGGTACAGCAATGTGGTGCGGGTTTGGTGACTCTGACTGTAAGTGACTCAAAGCATATTTCATTTGAATTACCTCAGCCTAAAATTACACCACTCGATGCAATACACACTGAAAAATTGGTAGAGATTTTAAAATGCGAAATTAATACTCAATGGAATGCTACATTGGTGGATGTAGGCGCGCGTTGGGTTGTATTGCAAGCGGTCAATGCAGAAGCTGTTTTAGCGACTCAACCAGACTTTGCAGCCTTGAAACAACATGATTTAGAAATGAAAGTTACGGGCGCGACTGTTTTTGGTTTTTATGAAAATAATGATGAGCAAAAACATATAGAAGTTCGTTCATTTGCCCCTTCATGCGGAATAAATGAAGATCCAGTTTGTGGTAGCGGGAATGGTAGTGTGGCGTCTTTTATTCGTTACCATGGGATTTTGCCGGCACAAAATGATGTCGTGTTTTCTTCACAAGGTCAGGCTTTAGGCCGTGATGGACAGCTGAAACTTGAATTGTATCAAGATAAAATTTTGGTGGGTGGAACCGCTGTTACCTGTATCGATGGCAGTATCACCTTATAAAAGAGGTATTAAAAAACCGAGGACTTAGCCTCGGTTTTTTAATTAGAAAAAATCTTATTTTTCTACGAACGCACGTTCAATGACATAGTCGCCCATTTCACCCATACGAGGTGATTCAACTAAACCGTGTTGGTCAAGTAACGCAGCAACATCTTTCAAGAATGCAGGGCTACCACAAAGCATTGCGCGGTCAGTTTCACGGTTGAAACGTGGTAAACCAATTTTTTCAAATAAAGCACCAGTTTCAATTGCAGTTGTTACACGGCCTTGAGTATGGAAAGGTTCACGAGTAACGGTAGGGTAGTAAACAAGTTTGTCTTTAATACCTAATTCTTCAAAGAACTCATTGTTTGGTAATTCGTTCAAGATTAGGTCTTGATAAGCTAATTCAGAAATATAACGCGTACCGTGAACTACGATTACTTTTTCAAAGCGTTCGTAAGTTTCTGGGTCACGAATAATTGACAAGAATGGAGCAAGACCAGTACCAGAAGATAATAGATACAAGTTTTTACCAGGTAAAAGGTCATCATGAACCAATGTACCTGTTGGTTTTTTAGAAACTAAAATTTCGTCGCCAACTTGTACTTTTTGCAAAATCGAAGTTAAAGGACCGTCTTGTACTTTAATCGAGAAGAATTCTAACTCTTCTTCGTAGTTCGCACTTGCAATCGAATATGCACGCATTAACGGTTTGCCATTCACTTCAAGTCCGATCATCACGAACTGACCATTTTTAAAACGTAAGCTAGCGTCGCGTGTAGTTTTAAAACTGAAAAGGGTGTCATTCCAGTGGTGCACATGAGTAATGCGTTCAACGTTAAAAGCAGCCATTAAAGGTCTCGATCACGATTAAAAGAAAACAGGTTGCTATTCTAATCTAATTTCATTCCCGATAAACTGAATATATTTAATTGTGTTTATAAGAAAAAGTGATGATGAATTCTGTCACCCTCCCAATAGTCGGGCACATGTGCTCACCTTTTCGAGAAAAATTTGGTATTCCACGTCAGCCTAATTTGGTCAATATCGAGTCTTATATCGAAATGGTAGAACCTTATAATGACTTATTAGCTTTTGAGGGAATCGAACAATTTAGTCATCTTTGGCTCATCTGGCAGTTTCATGACAATAAAAATCAGGAGACTGCGACTAAATTCCGGCCTCAAGTTCGCCCACCACGTCTAGGGGGCAATGAAAAAATTGGTGTGTTTGCGACACGTAGTATGTATCGTCCAGCGCCTATAGGCTTATCTGTAGTACGTTTAAACAAGGTTGAAAAAGTCGGTAAATCATTAAGAGTTTATGTTACTGGCAGTGATTTATTAAATGGCACGCCAATTTTAGATATTAAGCCTTATATTCACTATTCAGATGCAATTGTTGATGCTCAAAGTGGTTATGCGCAGGCCGAACCAGAACGAAAATCGGTCTTGTGGTCTGAAAATGCATTGTCTACCCAGCAGTCTCTTTTTAAAAATAAAGAAATTAATGCACAATATCTTGATGAATTAGAAAAAGTATTGTCATTAGATCCTAGACCTGCCTATCAAGAAGACCCTGAACGAGTCTATAAAATGAAATTTTCGAATTTTGATATTCATTTTAAAGTTAATGGCAATGTCATTACAGTTGTTGATATGGTGAAAGACACATCTCTCGTGTAATAAAGCTATTTAGAACCAATGTATGTTCATCCATAGCAAGCTAATAAATATTGTCATATGCAAAATTTGGGCAGGTATGAAAGCAAGGGCATAATGCAGTCCACCAGAAATGGCAGAGTTAATGCTCTTGGCAATTGCATGAACAGCAAAGCCACCCATGAACGCGATTAATAACGAAGTCTGAGAGTTATTTGGTTCACCTTGTACAATCACTGCTGCAATAGCGGCATGTATTTCGAATAAAGAAGCAAGTAGTGTCCCCGCGATTAAGCCTGCATTGCCTAAATATAGACTTAGGCCATAAACCCCTGCCTGAATGAGCGTAAGTGTCCCAGCAATAATAATCGCTTCTTTTAAGCTGAACATTCTGGTATCGAGTTCAGATGAAGTCGTACTTAGTTCTGCCTTACGTAATAAGATGAAAGCCCATACCGCTAAAAAAGCCAATGCAATGAGTGTTGGAAATATAATGAGTTTGAACCATGCCAAACTTATACCGACGACAATAATTAAGGTTTGTACCAATGTGGAAACGCATGACATTAATGCTGCACCTGCATTTGTTTTTGCATTCGCGCGACCAGAGCGTACTTCTAAGCCTAGACTCGCGATGGTGGCAGTACTTGAAACAAAACCCGAGGCTAAAGAAGAAAGTAATAAGGCATTTTTAGAGGATAAAAGCCGCTTTGCAATATGTGCGAGGGCTTGTACAAATAAAATCAACGTCAGTAACTTTAAAATCACATGAGGGTTTAGAACGGGTCCCCAAAAAGGTTTATTGGGAACTAAGGGTAAAGCAATTAGAAGTAGAGCAAGTAAAAAAATCCCGTCGCGCAATTCCGATTCGGTAATCCATTGACTGGCAATGCCGTGCATTGATTGTTTTGCTAATAAAATAATCGTCATGATGACGGCGAGTCCCGCAGCTAACGAAATATTCCAGATACAAAGTGCCCCAATAAAGTAAGTCATAATAAAGGCAAGTTCTGTGGTGACACCGGGGTCATTTGGCTGATTTTTAAGAGATACAATACTGATCGCGCCTATAAGTAGAGCGCCTACAATCCCGATTGCGGTACCAAATAAAAAACAAACTGCTCCGAGTAAGGAACTAATTGCAAAAGAGCGAAAACCCGCGAAAGTTTTATATTCGTGTTTTAACTTACTTCGTTCGCGCTCCAGACCTACCAATAAGCCGCAGCCTAATGCAGCCGCAATAGTGGTAATAAACTCTTCAAAAGATACGGTTTGTAATGACATTGTCATTGGAAGATTCATAATACTTCCTCTTTGGTTTATTGTTATATGTAGATGTCAGCCATTTAAAAATCATGTATTCCATTTCAGTTTATGCTTTTTCTTGTATTGAGCCTAGTCTCTTTTTTAATCAAACTATCACAATAAGCATCTTTATAAATATGATCTATGACACAAAAAAATACTAAGTTGAGAATTGGATTAATTATTTGAAGTTCAAAGATATTTAAAAGCTAAACTTGGGTTTTTTATACAGGCTAAACCTAAAACTTCTCTGATATATTATAAAAATATATTGGGGAAAACACATGAATATACATGTAGAAATAGACACACATTGGTGTCTAGAACAACTATTACAAGAAGGCCGTATCACTGAACGAGATAAGTTACTTGTACAAACCACAAATAGGCAAAAAGATCAGTTGAAATGGCATCCATTACAGTGGATTGCGCATTTTAATTTAAAAGACCAACATCATGTGCAAGCACATTTAAGTTTAAACCGTCTGTGCCAATGGTTTGCAGATCGGGCGCAATTACCTTTATTTGTGATTGATCCTTTAAAGGCGGATGTGAGTGCTTTAACTCAAGTCATGTCGCAAGAGTTTGCGATCCGTAATCATATTTTAGCTGTAGAAGTCCACACGGACCGAATTGTGATAGGAACAGACCAGCCTTTTCAAACAGACTGGCTAAATAATTTAGAGAAGAGTTTAGCACCCAAAAAAATTGAACGTGTATTTCTCAACCCCGAGCAATTACAACGTTATTTACGAGAATATTATCAAGTCAGCCGAGCAGTAAACTCAGCTCAAAAAGATGCGGCTCATGACCGTGATAACAACGGTGTAGAGGCACTTTTACAACTTGGTGATAGCCAAAACCCTGATGCCAATGATCAGCATATTGTGAAATTGGTAGACTGGATTTTGCAATTTGCATTTGAACAGAGCGCCAGTGACATTCACATGGAACCGCGTAAAGACAATGGCAAAGTTCGGTTCCGTATCGATGGTGTTTTACATACCATTTATAACATGCCTTCAAATACCCTGACCGCCGTGATTTCTCGGATTAAAATTTTAGGGCGGCTAAATGTAGCAGAAAAGCGTAAACCGCAAGATGGTCGATTAAAAACACGTACGCCGAAAGGACAAGAAACCGAACTACGTCTATCTACCTTACCAACAGCGTTTGGTGAAAAACTGGTTATGCGTATTTTTGATCCAGATGTGTTAGTACGTTCCTTTCAGCAATTGGGTTTTGACCAGTCTTTATTACAACAATGGCAGCGTATTACGCAAAATAGTCACGGCATTATTTTAGTTACGGGGCCAACAGGTTCTGGTAAAACCACAACGCTATATTCTTCTTTAAAGCAGCTTGCAACCGAGCAGGTTAATGTCTGTACCATTGAAGACCCGATTGAAATGCTAGAGCCTAGTTTTAACCAAATGCAGGTCAATCATGCAATTGAACTGGGCTTTGCAGATGGTGTGCGTGCGCTTATGCGACAAGACCCAGACATTATTATGATTGGGGAAATTCGTGACCAAGATACTGCGAATATGGCCATTCAGGCTGCACTCACAGGCCACTTGGTATTATCAACTTTACATACCAATGATGCGCCGTCTAGTTTGACCCGTTTACATGATTTAGGTGTACAACCATTTTTGACTGCTGCAACAATTTTGGGTGTTCTCGCGCAGCGCTTAGTGCGTAAGCTTTGCCCAAACTGCAAACAACAAACTCATATTAATGAAGATGAATGGCAGCACCTAACATTTGACTACATTATGGAAATGCCAGAAAAAGTTTATCGGGCAGTAGGTTGTGAAGAGTGCCGGCATACGGGTTATAAAGGTCGAATCGGCATTTATGAGTTTATGCCAGTTAGTCTTGAGCTTAAGCATCTTATTAGCAGTCATGCGACATTAAATGAATTAAGAAGCCAAACTAAAAAAGAAAGTGTAGAGCCTTTAAGAATTGCAGGAGCTCGCAAAGTTCTTGAAGGTTTGACCACCTTGGAAGAGGTATTGCGGGTTGTTCCATTAAATTAAATTTTTCTTAAGATTCACCTCATCTATCGATGGTGTAATTGTTTTATTCCAAGGGTAAACCAAATAACAGAGGGTAATTTTATGAAAATGCTTAAAGTAATTTTGATGACTGCGGGTATGGCAACTGCGGGTGTGGTTGTAGCAAATACACCTGTGAATCAGGCAGCTATTGCTCCAGCGACAGTTACTACAGTGAAACAAGCTTTAGCATCAAAAGATAATACACCTGTAAAATTACATGGTCAGGTCGTAAAATCTTTAGGTGATGAAAAATATCAATTCCGCGATAAGAGCGGTAGCATTACAATTGATGTAGATGATGAGCTTTGGCAAGGACGTCCTGTTTCAGCCAATACAAATGTGACTTTAATTGGTGAAGTAGACATAGATTATAAGCCTTTAAAACGTGTAGAAATTGATGTGGACCAGGTCCAGTTCTAATAAATTAATTTCTATATTAATTCCTTTTAGCCGCATTTAAATCATGCGGCTTTGCTTTTTTTATAAAGACTTGGCAACATCCAATCAGGATATAACAGGAAAAACAGATGAGAATTTTGCTTGCAGAAGATGATCGCTCTCAAGCTGAAAGTATTCAATCATGGTTAGAATTAGACGGTTATCAAGTAGACTGGGTCGAAAGAGGTGATTATGCCCTTACAGCAATTGAGCAGCATGATTATGACTGCATTTTGCTTGATAGGGGCTTGCCCCAACTGGCTGGTGAAAAAGTTTTAACAACCATCCGCCACAAACAAAAAAACGTTCCCGTGATTTTTATTACTGCACGTGACAGTATTCATGACCGCGTAGAAGGGCTTGATTTAGGTGCAAATGATTATTTGGTTAAACCATTTAGCCTAGAAGAATTATCGGCTCGCATCCGTGCTCAATTACGTAAACAAACTCTGAATCAGCAATCGATTTTAACTTGGGGTGATTTGCAACTTGATACACAAGCGAAAGTTGTATTATGTGCTGGTAAAACTATCGATTTAACAGCAAAAGAATTTCAAATATTACGTAAACTTATGGTTCATCCTGAGCATATTATTACCCGTGATCAATTAGAAGAAGCACTTTATGCATGGGGCGAGGAAATCGAGAGTAACGCAATCGAAGTTTTTATTTACCAACTTCGAAAGAAAATCGGAAGCAGCAGTATTAAAACCATACGGGGGCTAGGCTACCGTATGGGAGACTTAAAATGAGATCAAATCGTTCATCCTTGCAGTCACAACTGGTTAAAACCACCATGTGGAGCAGTATTGTGGTGGGGCTACTGGCATTAAGTTTACTCACTATATTTTCGATTTATCACAACATGTCAGTACAAGATGAAATCATGGATGAAATTTCAGATACCTTACTGGTTTCTGACCTTTCTAAACACTCGATGAAGCAGTTTGATGAGCTGAGTGATGAGTTTGATATTCAATATGAGTTATTAGATACAGGTCAGGTGCTTACCCATTCTCATACCTATCAGCATGAACTTTTTGAAAAAGGTAATTTATCAGAAGGTTTTTCATATTTTTGGTTTGATGGCCAATTATGGCGTAGTCTGGCTGCACAACAAGAAGATTCTCAACTACAAGTTGAAGTTTTTCAGCCTATCAGTACACGCATTGAAGAGGTATTGAAAGCACTAGCTGGATATAGCGGCCTTATGGTGCTGTTCTGGTTACTACAGTGGGTTATTGTAAGTTGGCGTACCGAGCAACAATTGGCTGCGCTGAATTTACTCTCTAAACGTATTGCTCAAAAAACTGCCTCAAACTTAGAGCCAATTCAAGAACCAGATGTTATTACAGAAATTCAGCCTGTGATTGATGCTTTAAATCAGCTACTTGCAAGGCTACAAAGGGCACTGGTTGCTGAACAGCGTTTTACTGCAGATGCTTCACATGAACTACGTTCACCTTTATCAGCCATACAAATGCGTCTTCAGGTGTTGCAACGGAAATATCAGCATATTCCAGAGCTTGATCATGATTTTGAGCGTATTCAAGAAGACGTTTCAAGAAGTACAAAAATACTGGAAAATTTATTGTTACTCGCTCGCTTGGAACCTAATGAAACAGAGCAATTAGAACTCTCTAAGAGTGTCGTTGATTTAAATCATGTATTAGCTAGAGTGATAGATACAGTAAATATTGATGCACAAGCCAAACACATGGTAATTGGGACAAACATTCTGTCAAATGAAACCAAAACATTTGCAAATGAAGAGCTCATGTTTATTGCTTTTAGAAATCTATTTGATAACGCTATTCGTTATAGTCCGGCTTTGGGTGCTATTCATGTTGAGCTAAGCCAGTACCAGCAAAAGCTGAAGATTTCTATAGAAGATACTGGGAATGGTGTGGATGATGAGGTCTTAAGGCGTTTAGGACAGCGTTTTTTTCGTGTATTAGGGACAAAGCAACAAGGCTCAGGGTTAGGGTTATCAATTACTAAAAAAATTATTCAACTCCATGGTGGGGAATTACATTTTATGCATGCAAGCCAAGGTGGCTTAAAAGTTGAAGTAATACTGCCTTTTAACCGTGAAATACAAAAATAGCATGGTTACCCATGCTATCCATTTTTTGTTTTCCCACGAATATTATTGAAACGCGAGGATCGTTCTTATTTAGTTAAAATGAGACGGTTATTGCGAGTAAGGCGTAAACGATATTCCTCGCCAGCATGCATAATTCGAATTTCACGACCTAAGGCGAATAGGTTGTTAGAATGCAGCATTGGTAAGGCATGAGCTGAATCTGTATTGCGTGTAAATAAGCTAAAAGGTGCGTTCATTTGTTGTGCTCCGTGGTATATTCTTGAACGATTTAAATGATAATCATTATCGAATAGATCTGTCAATGAGATTTTAAAGATTTTATAAATTGATAAAATTTGCTTACACTTGTGAAAAATTTTAGTGAGTAGAAAAATGCCCAAACCGATTGTCGATGTCGCAATAGCTATCTTAATTCATCGTGGAAAAATATTAGTGGGATGGCGTGGTGAACAGCAGCATCAAGGTGGAAAGCATGAG
This sequence comes from Acinetobacter sp. FDAARGOS_494, assembly GCF_003812225.1. Taxonomy (NCBI): domain Bacteria; kingdom Pseudomonadati; phylum Pseudomonadota; class Gammaproteobacteria; order Moraxellales; family Moraxellaceae; genus Acinetobacter; species Acinetobacter sp. FDAARGOS_494. The sequence continues at coordinate 331,761 of NZ_CP033866.1, read as the reverse complement.
TTTCCTGGTGGAAAGGTAGAGCAGGGTGAAACGCCTGAAGAAGCCTGCCGCCGTGAAATTTATGAAGAAGTCGGTATTGGTTTAAAAGATTGGCATCAATTTGATTATATTCACCATGAATATGATGACATTATTGTCAACCTTCATTTGTTCCATAGTTATGTACCTGATGAGTTATTAAATCTTATCCATCAGCCTTGGACATGGTACACACGTGAACAGCTACTTCACCTAAACTTCCCGAAAGCTAATAAAGACATTATTAAAAGATTATATTGGCCTCATTTTATTAAAATTAGCCATACACTTACATCTGTAGAGAATAGTGATGCTTTATTATATTGGCGTATAGAAGATGAATTTGGCCCGCGAGAAGTAGAACAATTAACGGCCTTAGATGAAGGGCAACGATCAAATTTAATTATAAATGTAGATATTTGGCAGCAATTGAACCCCGAGTTAAAAAAACAGATCAAGACTGTTCATTTAAAACAATCTCAGCTCATGAGTTTACATAAAGGTGATTTAGAGGTAGGAGTACGTTTTATTGCTGCTTGTCACGATGCAGTTTCTTTACAACATGCTCAGCAAATTGGCTGTGATGCCGTTTTTGTTAGTCCTGTAAAAGTGACGGCTACTCATCCGGACGTTAGTGCATTAGGATGGGATCGTTTTGCTGATTTAATCGAGAAGTGCCAAATTCCCGTATTTGCTTTGGGAGGCATGAGTCCTGATGATTTAGCCACTGCACAACAACATGGTGCATATGGCTTGGCGGGTATTCGTAATTTTTAATAAGAAATAAAGCATTAAAAGCTAGAAAGCTTTCAATGCTTGTTGTGCTTCTTGAACAGTTTTTGGGTTATTGCGCTGTTGTCCAGCTTTTAAAATGACCAACCAAAGTTGTTTTTTCATGGCTTGACTCTGCGCAAAGCTTAAACCACGTCTTGCAAGAGACTCAGCGTTAGAATATTGCTGTTTATGATTTGCAGTTAATGCCAGAAATAAATAGGTCTCGGCTGCCTGTGGCGCTAAACGCTGTGCTTGAAGAGCGTAGCGCTCAGCCTCGGACCATTGTTGGTTTTTGTAAGCCTGCTCGGTTTTTTGCATTAAAGTTTTAAAAGCGGGTAACTGGCTTCCATCATCATTAAAGCGTTGCGGCTTTTTCTGCTGAGGAACAATCACTTGTAAACTTTTACGTTGAATTTCCGGATGATCATAAGGTGTAATTTTTACACCAGATGAGGACTCGGACTTCTTCTTTTCAGAAACAGGAGGTGTTTTCTCTTTTGGAGCTGAATGATCTGGTAAAGTTGTACAGCCGACCATAAGTACAGCACCAATATAAAAAACACCTTTCTTTAACATATCCTGTTTCCTGTTAACGCTTAGTTGTTATAACTACCACTTGAAATGATTCGTGTGTTATTCGACAGATCTTGTTCCATCTGGTTTTCACTTTCACGAATATAACTGTCGGTATTATCATCCTGAGGCTCAGGAATTGTGTTATCACTTTGTGGCGTATATGTTGGATCAACTTGATAATACGGTGCTCCACATGGCGTAGCACGATGTGGGACTGTATGCGCTAGCATTGGAATATACATGGCACCATCACAAGCTTGTGCTGATAAGTCACCCGATGCACGGTCAATCCATTGCCACTGTACAGAGTCTGGTTGACGTAAGTTTACTGGTGTCTGGCGTAATTGTTTCATCACATTAATCCATACTGGTAATGCACCAGATGAACCTGTTAAACCAGTTACTTTATTGTCATCTAAACCTAACCATACTACTGCAACATGATTACCTGAATAGCCGGCAAACCATGAGTCACGTGTATCGTTAGTCGTACCTGATTTACCCGCTAATTTTAAAGCTGGAGATAAGCTGTTATAGGCTGCACGTCCTGTACCTGATGACATGACCTGTTGTAAACCATAGTTCATGATATAACCGACAGATGGATCAATGGTTTGTTGTACGTTTAGACCATAACGATCAAGTAAACGTCCATTTGCATCTACAACAGAACGAATCGCACGAGTCGGATATTTGAAACCGCCTGTAGCAAAGTTTTCATAAATACCCAGTACTTCCATTGGTGACATATTGACTGCACCAAGGAAAATAGAAGGGTAGGCCGGGATTGTCGATTCAACACCAAATTTTCTTAAATTGTTGGTAAATGTAGATAACCCGAACTCTTGACCTAAGCGCACAGCAGAAAGGTTATAAGAATTTGCTAAGGCTTCACTTAAACTCACAATTCCATGACCACCGCCGCTATAGTTCTTCGGTGTCCAACTTTTACCGCCGTCTACTGGAACACTAATTGGAGCGTCTTCAATCTGGCTTGCCCAGTTATAACGTCCAGATTCAATTGCGCTCAAATAAATGACAGGTTTCAATAAAGAACCGACTTGGCGTTTTGCATCTAAGGCACGGTTAAAGCCGGTAAAGTCTTGCGTTGACCCGACAGCTGCAATTAATTCGCCATTTTCAGGATGGGCAATCAGTACAGCCCCTTGCAGGTTTTTCAAGCGAGCAGGGTTGCTATTAGCTAAGCGCTCTACAGAAGCTTTAAAGGCATTTTGAACTTGTGTTTGAGCAATTGGGTCCAAGGTCGTAAAAATACGTAATCCTTGATTGGTTAAATCACTTTCCTGATATTCGGTACGTAATTGACGACGCACAATATCTAAAAAGTCAGGGAATTTTGCTGGACCTAGGCTTGGTTTGCTTAGAACATTTAAAGGACGCGCAATTTCAGTTTCATACTCTGCTTGAGTTAAATACCCCATGACACGCATGTTATTTAATACTGTATCGCGACGATTTTTTGCCCCTTCGGGGTTTTTCCAAGGATTATATAAAGATGGACCTTGAACCAAACCGACTAAATAAGCTTGTTGTGCAACATTAAGCTCACGTAGTGGTAAACCGAAATAAAACTGAGAGGCCAATCCATAACCATTGATTGAATAGTTACCGTTTTGACCTAAATTCACTTCATTTAAATATGCTTCTAAAATTTCATCTTTGCTGTAATGCAACTCAATAAGTAAAGCCATTAATGCTTCATTAACTTTACGTTTAAGTGTGCGTTCAGGGGTTAGATAGAAGTTTTTGACTAACTGTTGGGTGAGGGTCGAACCACCTTGGCGACGTCCTCCAGTTACATTACTTACCAAAGCACGTGCTGTACCACGAATCGAAATACCGTGGTGATGATAAAAGTTACGGTCTTCTGTAGAAATTAAAGCTTCAATAAGTGGTTTAGGAACACTATTAAGCTTAATCAAAACGCGGTCTTCATTATGTTGAGGATAAATGCCCCCAATTAATAAAGGTTCTAAACGGGCAACTCCAGTTGAGGAAGGTTTTGTACTGCGAACTTCTACAACTTGGTCGTTTGCAAAACTCAGTTCTAAAACCTGTTCAGACTCTACGCTGTCGCCATAGTCGAAACCACGTGTATGGACATACATGTTGCTGCCTTGAGCAACATAGGTTCCAGACTTGTCATAATTACTTGAAGTTTTGTAACCTAGTAATTTTAATTCTTGGGTGAAATTTGCTTGAGTAATTGGCGCATTATTATAAATTTCCAAAGGTCGAGCAAACACCTTGGCCGGAATGTCCCAGCGTTGTCCTTCAAATTTTTCACGTATAATATTATCTAAACGAATCAGATAGATACTAAGAGCAATAAAAGCACCAATCACCAAAATGGAAAAAATTAGCGCGAAGAAACCGATACCACGTTCAAACTTCATATAAATGAGATAAAACCCTAAACAATGCGTTAATGATGCGATAGCTTGTCATCAATTTGCAATGATAAAACTGTGAATAAATGGAAAACTTAGATTGAATTTTACAGTATCTTGTTGTTATGTTTTTTTAAATTAATCTGGTTAATGTTATGATAGCGTAGAATCGCAGCGGAGCTTACTCATTCGTGCAAATTTCACATAAGTCCTTCAGAAACGTCGGGTTAATTGGTCGACCAGATAAATCATCAGTTGTAGAAACACTATGTTTAATTCATGACCATTTGCTAAGTTTAGGCCTAAACCCCATTTTTGATCAGGAAACTGCCGAATTAGTGCCCTATGATCATGCGCAAGTCGTTAGTCGTCACTTATTAGGTGAAGTCGCTGATCTGGTGATTGTTGTAGGCGGTGACGGTTCATTGCTTCATGCAGCCAGAGCTTTAGTGCGCTACAATACGCCTGTAATCGGGATTAACCGTGGACGTTTAGGTTTTTTAACCGATATTAAGCCTTCGGAAGCTATTTTTAAGCTTGATCAGGTTTTACAAGGTCATTTCCAGCTTGATCGCCGTTTCTTGCTTGAAATGGAAGTACGTACCAATGGTGAAGTCATTTATGACGCAATTGCTTTAAATGATGTCGTACTACACTCTGGTAAGTCGGTACATATGATCGATTTTGAACTCAATATCGATGGGCAATATGTTTATCGCCAGCATAGTGATGGTTTAATTGTTTCGACACCAACCGGTTCAACTGCTTATGCTTTATCAGGTGGTGGTCCAATTTTACATCCAAGTATGGATGCTATTGCATTAGTTCCTATGCATCCCCATACATTATCTTCACGTCCGATCGTAGTTGGTGGGCAAAGTGAAATTAAAATCGTCATTCGCGAAAATCGGGTATTACCGATGGTAAGTGCAGATGGACAACATAGTGTCTCTCTCAATGTCGGTGATAGTTTGCACATCCGCAAACACCCATTTAAATTAAGTTTATTACACCCACCTGGTTATGATTTCTATATGGCTTGTCGTACCAAATTGGGTTGGAACCAAGATTTTGAATCTTTTCAAAGAGATGAATCATGAATATTGAACAAATGCTATCTGTTTTAAACCCTGAGATTGTAGAGCGTTTAAAAACAGCAGTAGAAATTGGTAAATGGCCAAATGGTGTTGCTTTAACGAAAGAACAGCGTGAAACATGTATGCAAGCTGTTATTGCTTGGGAGTTAAAGAACTTACCAGAAGAACAGCGTAGTGGTTATATTGACCGTGGTACTAAAGAAGAGGGTGAGGTTTGTGAAGATGATCATCACAAGCATGAGCCTGAATTTAAACCGATTCGTTTTGTTTAAAACTTAATAAGACAGAAAAATTATTTTTGGTTATTCCATACAGCCTTATATAGCATGTTTTTCATAAGTTATAGCATATAGGCTTTTATTACTTTTGAAGGATCAAAAGTAACCAGAAATCCTCTGTATCACTGACGATACTTCCTGTATCGCAGTGATACGGTCGACATCCATGTCGACCTTCACGATAGCATTTGTTAACTACGAATTAAGATTGCTTAAATTTCGTGTTTCCCATAATACTTTTGCTTTTTGCATCGCTTCCTCGAAATTAGAAACTACGCCCATGGTATATAACGCAATACCCATGGTTTCTGTTACGGCCATTTCCCCATATTCGTGATGCTGTTGACCAAGCCAGACAGCTTTAAAGGTTGCTAAGTCTAACTCTTCTTCAATTGGGCTACGTTCAGGTGTAAGCTTTGGCAACTCATGCTCATAGAGTTCACCATTTTTAATTCCGCAAATCAGCGTTTTCGCGTCTGGGTTTCGTTCAAATTCGCCGCCTTCGCCCTTAATAACTGCGCTATTTTGATAGCCTAAGCGAAGTGCACTATGCTGATGGGAAGTTCTGTAAGCAGGATGGAATATGGCTTGTAAGGTGGCTTTAGCGTTAAAAGGATTAATTAAACGGGCTAAAGTATGAATAGGTGAACGCAATCCCATGACATTTCTTAGAGAAATCAGTTCGCTTAAAACTGGTGAAATTACTTCTAAGGGTAGGTAAGCGAAATTTTGTTCTGCCAATTGGGTGCGAACTTCTTGTTCAGAATGACAAATTTTATAATCTAAATATTCCAAAACTTGTTCGGTATAAACCCGGTTTATGGTATGCCCGGAAGCGCCATGCATTACGATTTTATAACCGTGATGAGCAAGGGTAAGAGCCGCTAATAAGAACCAAGGATAATGTTTACGTTTACCGGCATAAGAGGACCAATCTAAGTCAACTTCTAAAGGTGCAAAATGAAGCTGGTCTTTTGTGGCTTGTACAAAACCTGCAAGTTCATCAATCGATTCTTCTTTAACACGTAGCAGCATTAAAAAAGCACCCAACTGGACGTCAAGAACTTCGCCTTTTAAAATCATAGTAAAAGCCTGATAGGCTTCTTCATAACTCAGTGAGCGAGATCCAGTTTTCCCCTTACCTAAAATACGGACATATTGAGCAAAGGGATGTTCAGCATCTTTATAAATATTACGTTTAGTATTCATGGCAATTCAAAACAGTAAAAATAAGGGGAGTAGGCAGCTCAAAATGAAATGTCTACAAGGACTTATCAATATGACATAAAAAACTGATGAAAAAATATCAAAAGTGTTTCTCATACTAAAGTCTTAAGGCTGCATGAGTATTTTTTGTGCGTATTAGCCAAAATTTTAATCGAATCGTTATTTAATTCGAGTAAACTTCATGTGCTTTTTTGAGCACTCATATCATAATTTTCTGTGATTCTCCTATATCTTCAGCTTTTTATTGAAAAAGTAAGAGGTTATTTCTAGCTACTCAAAGTAGTTAGAAACTTCAGGTATTCTCCTGTTTTAGAAAACAGTTTTTTGTTTTCATTGAGGTAGTAGGAAGGTTTTTTGTTTCTAAAAAACCGTTTCCCTTTTGCGGTGTTCATGTGAAAGGTTAGGGCTGTGTATTCGTAAAGAATAGACGTTTCATTTTGATATTTCCAACGGACTTGGAAATATAGATTGAAGTAAAGTTATGGCTAAAAAACCGATTTATAAATCACTTTATTTTCAAGTGATTATTGCGATTATTGCGGGTGTTTTGGTAGGGCATTTCTCACCAAGTACAACGCAAATTGTTAATGGTGTTGAACAACATATTCCAGGTTTAGGTGAGCAACTCAAGCCATTAGGTGATGCTTTTATTCGTTTGATTAAAATGATCATCGCACCTGTTATTTTCTGTACAGTAGTAAGTGGTATTGCTGGTATGGAAAGCATGAAGTCAGTTGGTAAAACTGGCGGTGTTGCGTTGTTATACTTCGAGATCGTTTCAACAATCGCGCTTCTGATTGGCCTTGTGGTGATTAACATTGCAAAGCCGGGCGTAGGAATGAATGTTGATCCTGCAACTCTGGACACTTCAGGTATCCAAAAATACGTCACTTCTGGTGAGTCACAATCTACCATTGATTTCTTGATGCACATCATCCCAGATACGGTGGTTGGTGCATTTGCAAATGGTGAAATCTTACAGGTCCTTCTTTTTGCAATCCTATTTGGTTTTGCGCTCCATAAGTTAGGTGATGCAGGACGCCCAGTTTTAAAGTTAATTGATCAAATTGCACACGTGTTCTTCAACATTGTGAATATGATTATGAAGCTTGCGCCAATTGGTGCATTTGGGGCAATGGCGTTTACTATCGGTAAATATGGTGTAGGTTCACTGGTACAGTTAGGCCAGCTTATTATCTGTTTCTATATTACGTGTTTACTCTTTATTTTCTTAATTTTGGGTACAATCAGCCGCATTAGTGGATTCAGTATTCTGAAAATGATTCGCCTGATTCGTGAAGAACTATTAATTGTACTGGGTACATCTTCTTCTGAATCGGTCTTACCACGCATGCTCCGTAAACTTGAAATTGCAGGTTGTGAAAAGTCGGTTGTTGGTTTAGTTATTCCAACAGGTTATTCATTTAACCTTGATGGTACGTCAATCTATTTGACTATGGCTGCAATCTTTATTGCTCAGGCAACGAATACACAGCTTGATATTCAACATCAAATTACTTTGTTGTTGGTACTCCTAATCTCATCTAAAGGTGCAGCGGGTGTAACAGGCTCTGGCTTTATTGTTATGGCAGCAACTTTATCTGCAGTAGGACATATTCCGGTAGCTGGTTTGGCATTGATTTTAGGTATTGACCGCTTCATGTCAGAAGCACGTGCTTTAACCAATCTTGTTGGTAACTCTTTGGCAACGATTGTAGTTGCAAAATGGGTGGGTGCTTTAGACAAAGATAAGCTCAATGATGCTTTAAACAACCCAGATGAAGTTGACAGAAAAATGTTGGCTCCAAAAAATCCTCAGGTTGCAGAAGGTTTAGATTAATTCAGATCTACCTATATAAAAAAGGAAGCTTTGGCTTCCTTTTTTATTGGCTGACTGAAAAGTACAGTTTAAATGAGCAGCTAAGCCATGACAGTTGTGTAAAAAATGATTAGCATGCACAGCAATGAGATTCGATAAAACAATAAAGCCGAAGGAAAATATTATGTTGGCATATGATGCAGATTTAGAATTATTCCGTGATAATTTTAAACGTTTTATGAATGAGCATATTGCTCCACATTATGACCAATGGGAACGTGAAGGAATTATGCCACGTTCAGTTTGGTCTCAACTGGGCGAAAATGGTTTTTTATGTGTGGATGTCCCAGAAGAATATGGTGGTTATGGCGTCCCAACGTATTATTCATTAATGTTAGTTGAAGAATCGGCTCGTGCTGGATTTTGCGCATTATCAACTGCTATTTCTTGTCACTCTGAGATTGCGGCGCCTTATATTTTACATATTGGGACCGAAGAACAAAAACAATACTGGTTACCGAAAATGGTAACAGGTGAAGTAGTCGGAGCAATTGGTATGACAGAACCGGGTGCCGGTTCAGACTTACAGTCAATGCGTACCAGTGCCATTTTGCAAGATGACCATTATTTGCTAAATGGTTCTAAAACGTTTATTTCAAATGGACAACATGCTGATCTTGTAGTGCTTGCAGTAAAAACCGATCCGCAAGCGCGTGCGAAAGGTGTATCGTTATTATTGGTGGATACTCACCTAGAAGGTTTCAAAAAAGGAACTAACCTCGACAAAATCGGATTGCATTCTCAAGACACATCTGAGCTATTTTTTGACAATGTTAAGGTTCCTAAAAATCAGTTACTCGGACAAGCTGGACAAGGTTTTGCTTATTTAATGCAAGAATTACCGCGCGAACGTACGGCTATCGCATCGACAGCGGTCGGCGCTATTCGTGGTGCAATTGATTTGGCAACCGCTTATGTAAAAGAACGTCATGCATTTGGTCAACCTATTTCACAGTTCCAAAATACTCGTTTTGTTTTAGCGCAAGCAAAAATTGATGAGCTTGCGACAACAGCTTTCTATGAGCGAAATGTTGCTTTATATCAAGAAGGTAAACTTGATGTTGAGACGGCTGCCGCACTGAAAAGTTTTAGTACAGATATGCAAATGAAGGTTGCGGATAACCTATTACAACTGTTTGGTGGTTATGGTTATATGACTGAATATCCAATTTCACGCTTCTTTGTAGATGCCCGTATCCAACGTATTTACGGCGGTACAAATGAAATTATGAAAGAAATCGTAGCACGTGGATTAATCGGCAAAGCTTAATAATAGTTTCAAAAAAAGCCTACCTTTGAGTAGGCTTTTTTTATTATTTAGCTGTTTTCTGCGATGGTTCATCGAATAAAGATTTACAGCTTTCTAGATTTTGGCATGAAGCAAACATAAGCGCTTTAGGTAAGCTCGCATACAAATTGGTGATATGCTGTTCAGCAGGATTATTGAAATGCCAATAAGTAAATTGGTCTGAACGCTTATTTTCTAAGACTTTAAAGAAATCGTCTTTATTAATTCTTTGATTAAACTGGGTATGTGGCCCACCTTGTTCATGTGTACCGACTGTCGTCATTAGCATTGGGAACACGGTTTGCTTTTGACTTTGCCATTGTTCTAATTCTCGAAATAACATGCCTTGATCAAACCAGAGAGAAGGACTTGCAGCAAAGTAACGCTGGAATGCAGTAGGTTTTTGAAAAAAATGATAAAGCACAAACAACCCTCCAAAAGAATGCCCATAGAGACTTTGCTGTTGGCTATTAATTGGAAATTGTTTAGCGATTTCAGGCTTAAGCTCATTATTTAAAAAAGCAATAAACTGGTCAGCACCACCATATTTATATTTACCTTGTGCTTGAAACTCGGCAGAAGGTTTTGGGGTGTAATCATAAGCGCGTTTTTGCACATCAAAGGTTTTTTGCTGAGGATAGCCCACAGCTACAATAATGAGCGGATCTAAACCTAATTTTGCAGAACCTGCTCCAATCGACTGGGCAATATTTATTGCGCTTGGAAATGTTGCATTACCATCTAATATATAAAGTACAGGATAACCATGTTGGGGTGGGGCAACAGGTGGTTTATAAATTTGAATAAGGTATTCATGTCCAGTATTTTTAGATTTGATTTGGAACTGAGCCTGATTGTTGTGAAAATCGATTTTTGATTGATTTTTTACAGGGGCTTGAGCCAAAACGGAACTACTTATTAAAAAACCTAGAAAGAAATTACAAGATAAAAAGAAAAAAGATTTAAGCATGATAAAGTTAAGAAAATATTATAAGTCAAATAATAAATGAAAATCATTATCAAATAAAGTGGTCTTATACAAAGGTTCGAGCCGGATTAATGAAAAAAGCCCATACACCCATATTGCCTAACAAATCAAAGCCGACTATTGTTATACTCTCGTTTAAAAGATGATTTTGCTGAGGCTGCCTTCCAATGATCAACGATGATCAAAACAAAACGACTTCTCTTAGTTTAGAACAAATTCGCGAAGATATTGATAGCGTAGATCAACAGATTCAAGAGTTATTAAATCGCCGCGCAAGCCTTGCTGAAGCTGTTGCGAAAGCTAAATTTGCTTCTGAAGAGAATCCTTTGTTTTATCGTCCTGAACGTGAAGCACAAGTTTTACGTAAAGTTATGGAGCGCAATCAAGGGCCTTTATCTGACGTAACTATGGCCCGTTTGTTCCGTGAAATTATGTCTGCTTGCCTTGCTTTAGAAGCTCCGCAAAGTATTGCATTTTTAGGCCCAGAAGGTACTTTTACTCAATCTGCCGTACTTAAACATTTTGGTAAAGATGCGGTTGTTCGTCCGCTACCAACTATTGATGAAGTATTCCGTGAAGTAGAAGCGGGTAGTGCGCATTACGGTGTAGTTCCGGTTGAAAACTCATCTGAAGGTATCGTAAACCATACTTTAGATTGTTTTAAAACTTCGAATTTAAATGTGATTGGTGAAGTTGAATTGCGTATTCATCATCAATTCCTTGTTTCTGAAAATACACGTAAAGATAGTATTAAGCAGATTTATGCGCATCAGCAAACTTTGGCTCAATGTCGTCAGTGGTTAGACGCACATTATCCGGGTGTTGAGCGTGTTGCCTTAAACTCAAATGCAGAAGCTGCACGCCGTATTCGCAACGAATGGCACTCAGCAGCGATTGCGTCTGATATTGCAGCAGGCATGTATAACCTTGAAATCTTGCATAGCAATATTGAAGATAATCCGGAAAATACTACTCGTTTCTTAGTGATTGGCCGTGAAAAAATTCCACAAAGTGGCAATGACAAAACATCGTTATTAATTTCAGCGCATGACCGTGCAGGTGCTTTATTAGAAATTTTAGCGCCGTTTGCAAAACATAATATCAGCTTAACGAGCATTGAAACTCGCCCAGCACTACCTGAAAAATGGGCATATGTATTCTTTATTGACTTAGAAGGTCATATCGATCAGGAAAATGTGGCTGCGGCAATCAATGAGATTCGTCCAATGGTAAAAGAACTTCGTATTTTAGGTTCTTATCCTGCTGCCGTTCTTTAATCACTCATGTTGGAATAATGACATGTATCAAGATGGGCATGTCATTATGCTTAAAAAACAAATTGCTCAAAGGTTTAAATAACGTTGAGCAAAAGCAAAGTTGAAGTTATGTCACAACCCCTATTTAAAAAAGTTGCATTTATTGGTTTAGGACTCATTGGGTCGAGTTTGGCACGGGTTATTGTTGCCGAAAAGTTGGCGACAACTATAGTGGCATCTACACGCTCACAGAAAACTTTAGAAGATGCAAAATCACTTGGCTTAATACAAGAAGGGTTTTCCGATCCTGTTGAAGCCGTGAAAGGGGCAGATTTAGTTGTTTTAGCCTTGCCAGTGCGTGCCACTCAAAAAGTGCTTGAGCAAATTAAACCTTATTTGTCAGAAACCACAATTGTAACTGATGTGGGAAGTACAAAAGGTAATGTCGTAGATGCAGCAAAAGCTGTATTTGGTGAAGATTTACCAGCAGGGTTTGTTCCCGGGCATCCTATTGCGGGAAGTGAACACACGGGTGTTCACGCAGGTAAGGTCGATCTCTTTGCAAATCACAAAGTGATTTTGACGCCATTACCAACAAGTGCAGAATGGGCAGTTGAGAAATTGATTCAACTTTGGTCAGCTGCTAAAGCTGAAGTGATATGTATGGATGTCGCCAAACATGATGAGGTTTTGGCGCATACCAGTCATTTACCGCACTTAATGGCATTTAATCTGGTCGAGCAACTTGCAAACCGTGAAGATAACCTTGATATTTTCCGTTATGCAGCTGGTGGTTTCCGTGACTTTTCACGAATTGCTGCCAGTGATCCTCAAATGTGGCATGACATTTTCTTTGCCAATAAAACAGCTATATTAAATGCTGTAGATGGCTTCGAGAAACAACTTACCGTACTTAGAAAATTGATTGAAAACGAAGATTCTCATGCATTAATGGGTTTACTCGGCCATGCTCAGGCAGCACGTCAGCATTTCAATCATATGTTAGCCAAAAAACCTTTAATGGAGAAAAATAAGGTGACACAGCAATTCAGTATCTTACCGGGAAATAAGGCTTTTAAAGGTAAATTTACCGTACCGGGTGACAAATCTGTGTCACATCGCTCCATTATGTTTGGTGCTATTGCCGAAGGCACGACTCATGTAACTGGCTTCCTTGAAGGTGAAGATGCTTTAGCAACTTTACAAGCTTTCCGTGATATGGGTGTAAGCATTGAAGGCCCTAAAAATGGTGAAGTGACCATTCATGGCGTGGGTATGTATGGCTTAAAAGCACCAGCAAGTGCCTTATATATGGGTAACTCTGGAACAAGCATGCGTTTGCTTTCAGGTATGCTTTCTGCACAAAAGTTTGATTCTGTTATGACAGGTGATGCTTCGCTCTCTAAACGTCCAATGGAGCGTATTGCTAAACCATTACGTTTAATGGGTGCGCAAATCCAAACGACAGGTGAGAAAGGTACACCACCTGTAAGCATTACTGGTGGTCAGCAATTAAAAGGTATTCAATATGATTTACCTATGGCATCTGCTCAAGTGAAATCTGGTATTTTACTAGCTGGTTTATGGGCTGAAGGTGAAACTTCGGTAACTGAGCCGGAACCAACACGTGATCATACAGAGCGTATGCTTCGTGCATTTGGCTATGATGTTAAAACTGAAGGCAATAAAATTTCCCTTGTCGGCGGCGGTAAGTTAGTGGGTACTAATATTCAAGTACCATCTGATATTTCATCTGCTGCTTTCTTCATGGTGGGCGCTGCAATTACTGAAGGTGCAGACGTTGTACTTGAAGCTGTAGGTATTAATCCAACACGTACTGGCGTAATTGAAATTTTAAAACAGATGGGTGCTGACCTGACTGTTGAAAATGAGCGGATCGCTGGTGGAGAGCCTATTGCTGATATTCATATTAAAGGTTCACGTACCCTTAAAGGTATTCATATGCCTGAAGACCAAGTACCTTTAGCAATTGATGAATTCCCAGCCTTATTTATTGCAGCGGCTTGTGCCGAAGGCCAAACAGTATTAACAGGTGCAGCAGAGCTTCGCGTGAAAGAATCTGACCGTATTCAAGTTATGGCAGATGGTTTAAAAATCATGGGCATTGATTGCACACCTACTGAAGATGGCATCATTATCGAAGGTAAAGGCAAATCTGGTGATTGGTCACCAATCTTTGCTGGTGGTGAAATTGAATCACACCATGACCACCGTATTGCGATGAGTTTTAGTATGGCAGGTCTTCGTACTTCTGGTCCGATTACAATTCACGGTACTGAGACTGTTGCTACAAGTTTCCCAACTTTTACTGAGTTGGCGAATCGTGCAGGCTTAACGATAGAAGTTAGCCAATAACTTTTTACCTGACACATTTTATAATTGCTAACACAATAGCAACGGCAGCAGCGAGCTAAAGGCTTGGCTGCTGTTTGTTTATTGCTTATGCTAAGTGCAGATAATGATAAAAGTGTTAGGACAAAGGATGAAAAAATTACAATTTATTGCCAGTTGCCCACAACATGGGGTGCTTGATCATCCACCAAATGAATGCCATATCACTCAAGAATATGTAGCGGCTTTACTGTTTAAACAATTGGGGAATTATGGTTTTGATGCACAGCATATTGTGCATGAACATGAAAAGGTGGAAGTAAGTATTGATAATCACCTTTTACCATTGTCTATTACTTGCCAGCAAACAGACCATGATGGGCATTTAATGTGTGAAATCTCTGCCAATCCTGATGAAGAACAAGACTGGTTTGAGAAAATCGAAACACAAAGTATTATTCGTCAGCTTGCACAGGCTGTTGAAAATAGCTTGAAAGCCGATCATAGCTTTTCAGCATTTGAGTGGAAAAGCTAAACATATTATTGTTAAGACTTATTTGTGAAGTACGGCTTTTTAGAAAAGTCGTACAATTTCTTTAAATTAAATATAAAAATACAAAATCTTTCCCGAAATCGCTACCTATCTTTAATGCTTTGTGTATATTGAAATTATTAAGATATTTACATAATTAGAGTGTAGTTTTCATGACACAAGTTGATATTGCAGCATTATCTCCTCAAGTCGTTTGGCAGCATTTTCAAACACTTTGTACTATTCCTCGTCCGTCAAAGCATGAACAGCAACTTCGTGAGTTTTTACAAAACTGGGCCGAAAGTCGGAATTTAGAAACTTATGTAGATGAAGTAGGAAATTTGATTATCCGAAAGGATGCAACTGCCGGTAAAGAACATGTGTCTGGAGTTATTCTTCAGGGCCATTTAGATATGGTTACACAAGCCAATACTGGTACGGTACATGACTTTTTTAAAGACCCGATTCGTCCAGTTCTTGAGGATGGCTGGCTAATTGCCAAAGACACTACTTTAGGTGCTGATAATGGCATTGGGGTGGCTTTGGCATTAGCTGTTTTAGATTCAAATGATATTGCTCATGGCCCAATAGAAGTTCTTTTAACAGTCGATGAAGAAGCAGGGATGAGTGGTGCGCGGCTTTTAGAGACAGGTGTGCTAAAAGGAAAATGGCTATTTAATATTGATACAGAAGAGTGGGGTGAGTTGTATTTGGGGTGTGCTGGTAGTATTGATGTTGAGGTAGAGCAGCCGCTTAGTTATGAGCCAATCCCTGAAAATTTGAATATTGTTAATATTCAGGTGGCTGGTCTTAAAGGTGGCCACTCTGGCGTAGATATCCATTTAGGACGTGGCAATGCCAACGTTATTTTGGCTCGCTTTTTAAATCAACATTTAGCCTCACTGGGTGGGTATCTTGTTGAGTTTATAGGTGGTACAGCTCGTAATGCTTTACCGCGAGAAGCAGTGGCAACTATTGCAATTTCGCCTAATCAGTTATCAAGCTTAGAAAAGTTACTTGCTGAATATCAAACGACATGGAAAAAACAGCTAAAGGGTATTGATGACAACTTGCAATTAAGTATTCAATCCACTGGTGTTGAAGTGACCGAAGTGATTAATCAACAACAGCAAAATGAATGGTTGCAAGCTTTAGCAACAAGTCCTTATGGGGTTGCAAGTATGAGTCAGGTTCTACCAGATGTAATTGAAACCTCAAATAACATTGGGGTGGTGAGACTAAATCGAGAAGGTGGAAAAGCTGTCTTAATGGTTCGTTCAATGGTGAACCAAGAAGCTCAAGATTTTGCAGAAAAAATTCAGGCACATTTTAGCCAGTTTAATATCGGCTCTACACTTACGCCGTTAGTGTCGGGTTGGACACCAAATCCAGATTCGGCTGCTCTAAAGTGCTTACAACAAGCCTATCAAAATGCATTTAATATTGAGCCAAATCTAAAAGTAATTCATGCAGGCTTAGAATGTGGGATTATTGCTGAACATTACCCACATTTACAGATGGTTTCGTTTGGACCGGATATTCAAGGTGCACATGCACCGGGTGAACGAGTCAAAGTTGATACTGTAGAGAAATGCTGGAAGCTACTGGTAACCGCTTTGGCATCTGTAGAGTAATTTTTTAAGAGATAAGAAGCTCAATTATGAGCTTCTTAAACTTTTATATGGAAATGATATGTAGCTAATTTTTACTCGATTTTTAAAAGTTGTCCTGTTTCACTTAAAGTAAACTCATCAAAATCATTCGCTAAATAAAAATGACCTTTATAAAACTGGCGAACTTCTTCGGTAATAGCTTGCTGCCCAGTTTTATCCTGATGTCTAGGGCTAAAGTGTGTCAGAATTAAATTGTCTAGAGATTGCTGCTCAGCAAATTCAGCCACCATTTTTGCTGAGCTGTGCATTGGTCCTTTACCTACTTTATCTAAGACTGTTTGCAAATAAGTTGCTTCATGAATAAGTAATTGAGCATCCTTACAAGTATCGGCTAATAATTCTGGCCGATCATTATCACCACCTATAATTGCATGAATCTGCTGTTTTTGAATTTTGATAAAGTCTTGAGATTTTAAAATTCGCCCCTCAAACTCAACATCGTAGCCTCGTTTTAAATGCCCCCAAATATCGCCTTTAGGTACGCCAAGCTGAGTTAAAGCTTGAATATCTATCTTCTTCTGGGTGGATTTTATATAAATACTAAATGCAAAACTCGGAACACGATGACTTAGTGGATGTGCTTGAATAAAGAGTTCATCGGTGAGCTGCTGTGGCCGAGTTGCTTCATTAACATCAATAAATTTTATTGAATAAGGCAAATGTAAGTCTGTAAGTTGAGCAGTGATTTCAAACCATTGTTGAATTTCTTTGGGCGCAATCACGATTAATGGTTTTGTACGGGCATTCATGCCTGCACTTGCCAGTAAACCAACTAGGCCATAACAATGATCGCCGTGAACGTGTGTAATACAAATGGCAATTAAGTTTTGTAGTGAGAGTCTAGCTTGCTGAATACGATGCTGTGTACCCTCACCAGTATCAACTAAAATCCAGTCCTTATTTTTACTGTTACGAACAGCTAATCCTGAAACATTGCGTGAAAGCGTGGGTACACCTGATGATGTGCCTAAAAAGGTAAAATGAAGCATATTCTTGGAATTTTTTAGTCAAATGCGTAATTTTTATATTATAGACACTTATTAAAATTTTATAAAAATTATAGTAGATGGTAGTGACCGAGTAAAAAATATTTGGCGCGTTTTGGCTTAAGTTGGAATAATTTTCAATCAGGACATGGCTTGAAAATGATGGGCATACTCTCAAGTTATGCCCATCAAATACACTTTATTTCATGATAATAAAACGTGTAATGATTTGGCGAAGCTGTTTTAAATAACCTGTAAAGAAGTGGTTAGCGCCCGGCAAAATCGTAATTGGATGCTTTTGAGGTTTTGCCCACTCAATTGCATCTGAAAGTAAGGTGATGTCATCTTGCTCACCATGAATGAGTAGAATATCACCTTGAATTTCAGGTGTTTTATAGTGACGTAATCCCACAACAGTAGCTGTTGGTAAACCACATAAAATTAACTGTATTGGCTGTAATTCAGGGCTAAGCTGCGCATGACATTTTGCCAAAACATGTGAGCCAAAGCTAAAGCCACCTGCATAAAATGGCAAACCTGCATGAAGCTTACGAACATGCTCAATCACAGCTAAAATATCTTCAGTTTCTCCATGACCTTCATCATGAACACCTTCACTGCCGCCTAAACCACGGAAACTAGGACGGTAAACAATACAGCCATATTCATTAAAGATTTGGGTTAAAAGAGCAGGGACTTTATGTTGAGGGGTTCCACCTTGTAATGGGTGAGGGTGACAAACAACTGCAAAGCCTTTGATTTCACCTTCAGGACGGTCAACGAAAAGTTCAATTTTACCTACTGGACCCTGGATGAAAATTTGCTCAGACATAGAAGAACCGCTAAATAACAATACGTAAGTGCTATTTTACCGATAGTCGTCATTGAAAACACGAGTTAGCATTAAAAAATATCTACTGTTATAGTTGGCATTAATAATAATTTTTTTCAGGTTGTCTATGCTTGCTTTAATTTCTCCTGCAAAAACTTTAGATTATGAAACAGCGTTACCTACAGATGAGTTTACTCAGCCGCGCTTGTTAGAACACTCCGCACAATTAATTGATGTTTGCCGCAAACTTTCTGCTTCGGAAATTGCGAGTCTAATGAGTGTCAGTGAAAAAATTGCCACACTTAATGCTGATCGTTTTAGAGACTGGAAGCCAGAATTTGATTTTTCAAATGCTCGTCAGGCAATTTATGCATTTAAAGGGGATGTTTACACCGGTTTAGATGCTTATCATTTAAAAGACAAAGATATTGATTTTGCCCAGCAGCATTTACGTATGCTCTCTGGTTTATATGGTTTATTGCGTCCTTTAGATTTAATGATGCCTTATCGTTTAGAGATGGGTACTAAATTAAAAAATACGCGCGGTCACAATTTGTATGAATTTTGGGATGATATTATCACCAATCGGATTAATGAAGACTTGGCAGCAATTAAATCTGAATTGCTGGTAAATTTGGCTTCAGATGAATATTACAAATCTGTCAATGAAAAGAAAATTAAGGCTGAAATTGTGAAGCCTGTTTTCCTTGACCAGAAAAATGGCAAATATAAAGTCATTAGTTTCTATGCGAAAAAAGCACGTGGTTTAATGGCTCGTTTTATTATTGAAAACCAATTAAATAAAGCTGAAGACATCAAAGCTTTTAATACTGAAGGTTACTACTTTGATGCTGATAACTCATCGGCAAAAGAGTTGGTGTTTAAACGTGATGAGCAATAATCCTAAGCGTGGTTAATAAATGCTGATGCAGCTTTACTTATTAAAACTGGAACTTTTTTGGTTTGAACTGCATCAGCATTATCATTTTTCTGAACCGCAGAAAATTTTAAATGAACTTATTGCTGCTTATAGTGAAAAGCAGCGAGCCTACCACACCGTACAACATTTATATGAATGTTTGAGTTTAATTGAGACGATTCAGTCCGAATTAAATGATCCATATGCTGTTGCATTGGCTCTCTGGTTCCATGATGTAGTCTACGAACCTCAAGCGCTAGATAATGAACTTAAAAGTGCCGAGTTATTTGAGCAATTGATGGCTCAAGATTTACAGCTCGATACAATGCAGAAAATAAAGCGTTGGATTCTTGCGACTCAAAAGCATGCACCAACCGATGAAACAGATTTGCAATTTTTGTTAGATATCGATTTAGCTATTTTGGCAGCAACACCTGAACGTTTTATCCAGTATGAACAGCAAATTCAGCAGGAGTATTCTTGGGTTGATCCAGAAGTATATTCAATTAAGCGAAAAGAAGTTTTAATGAATTTTTATCAGTCTGAGCCGCTTTATCAAACTGCATATTTCCAAAAGAATTTTGAGTTAAACGCCAAGCAAAATTTAAAGAAAATATTGGAATAGCCTAAGCTAAATATAAAATTTAAATCTGTTGATTGAATAAAGTGATATAGATTTTTAATCTTTTTTGAAAAGTGAAAATGGTTACATGAGGGGAAAGAGGAACCACTGAAAAAAAAACAGTGATTCCTTAGAAATAAATTATTTAAAGAAATAACCTGTTTCTGGTGAACTTGCATTTGCCATGCGTTTGCGTGGCATACGCCCAGCTAAAAATGCTTCACGTCCTGCTTCAACAGCTTTCTTCATTGCAGAAGCCATCAAAATAGGATTTTGAGCCGCTGCAATCGCTGTGTTCATCAATACGCCATCACAACCAAGTTCCATCGCAATAGCAGCGTCACTTGCTGTACCAACACCTGCATCTACTAAAACCGGTACTTTGGCATTTTCTTTAATAATTGAAATGGTATGCGGGTTTAAAATACCTAGGCCTGAACCAATCAAACTACCTAAAGGCATAATTGCAACACAGCCCATACTTTCAAGTTCTTGAGCAATGATTGGGTCGTCAGAGGTATAGACCATAATCTCAAAACCATCATCAATCAAAGTGCGAGCGGCTTTTAAAGTCTCGGTTACATTTGGATATAAGGTTTTTTCATCACCCAACACTTCAAGTTTTACTAGGTTGTGACCATCCAGTAGCTCGCGCGCTAGCATACACGTGCGTACTGCGCTGTCAGCGTCAAAACAACCTGCAGTATTTGGCAAGATTGTATATTTTTCTGGTGGAATGACAGAAAGTAAATTCGGTTGATCTGGATTTTGTCCAATATTCACACGGCGGATTGCGACAGTTACGATTTCTGCACCACTAGCTTGAATGGCTAAATCCGTTTCATTTAAGTCTTTATATTTCCCTGTTCCTACCAATAAACGAGATTGAAAAGAACGTGAACCAATAATGAGAGGGGTGTCTTGCATGGATAACTCCGACTTAGCCGCCGCCAACAGCGTGAATAATTTCGATACGGTCATGTTGAGCAATCGTAATTTGCTCTAATTTGCTTTTAGGCACGATTTGCTGATTGTGTTCAACAGCAAAACGTTTTCCTTCAAGTGCCAGTTCCTGAATGAGTTGCAACAGGTTTTGGCTAGGCGTGTCCGTTAATTCGCCATTTAAATAAATTTGCATGATCACATTCCGATTATTTTGCGTATTTGAAAGCATTCCAAGCCAAGATTAGCCATCCAGCAATCATCAAAGCTCCACCTATTGGCGTAATCGCACCTAATATCCGCGGTAAACCCAATGCCATGATATAAAGCGAACCACAAAAGAACAGAATGCCAATCTGAATAAGCAAGAAAGATAACTTGATTGGGAAATGAGGAAGAACCTTGCTTAAAATACCAAGCGCTAACAATCCAAGCGCATGATAAAAAAAGTAGTCGGTTGCAGTCTGCCACCAAGCAAGTTGTTCAGGGCTCGCGTGAGCTTTAAGACCATGTGCTCCAAAAGCACCCAACATGACTGCGAAAGCAAGATTAAGGGCTGAAATGGCAATCCACATAACAAAAAACGCAACTGAATAATGAAAGGCAACGTTACCATAGAATAGGTTGGCTAAACATAGCCAGATAAAACAAAAGGGCTTATCGCCCTTTTATTTTTTTGATTTTCTTTAGCTTGCAGACATTGCGACTTTAATTTTTTCCATCGCATTCTTTTCAAGCTGACGAATACGTTCGGCAGAAACATTATATTCGGCAGCAAGCTCATGGAGGGTAGATTTATCGTCATCTAACCAACGGCGCTGCAAAATATTACGTGAACGGTCATCTAGCTGGTTCATTGCGTCATGCAAAGCAGATGTACTTTGTTCTTCCCAATCCTCATTTTCTACTAAACGAGCAGGGTCATAACGATTATCTTCAAGATATAACACTGGCGCAGTGTGCGGGGTGTCATCATCGTCATCGCCTTGAGCTTCAAAAGCAGCATCATATGCTGTTAAACGACCTTCCATTTCCAAAACTTGTTCTGGAGTAACATTTAAGTCGTTTGCAATAGATTGCGCTTCTTCTAATGTGAGCTTTTTACTCGATTTTTTTAAGCTGCGTAAATTGAAGAAAAGTTTACGCTGAGCTTTGGTTGTTGCAATTTTTACAATACGCCAGTTACGAATAACATATTCGTGAATTTCTGCCTTAATCCAGTGGACGGCAAAAGATACAAGACGTACGCCCATATTTGGGTCAAAACGTTTTACGGCTTTCATTAAGCCTAAGTTACCTTCTTGAATAAGGTCACCTTGAGGTAGGCCATAACCTGCATAGCTGCGCGCAATGTGAACGACGAAGCGTAAATGCGACATTACCAGCATTTTTGCGGCATCAAGATCTTGGTCATAATAATAACGCTCAGCAAGCTCTTTTTCTTGCTCAGCCGTTAAAATAGGAATCTGATTGACAGTACTGATATATGCACCAAGGTTTACACCGGGCGCAGACAATGACAGGGGCATCAATTGATTGCTGCTGTCACTCATGAGTTCTCCTTATAGGATAGGATGGATTAACCAATAAGTTCATCTTAATTTGAATCGGCTTCATAATTAAGGAAAATTGGGTATAGAAATGTAAAATTTTATGCAGTTTCTAATCTTTTAGTTTAGCAAAGAATTATTGAGTTTCAATTAAATAGTGAAATTCTCTTTCTGAAATCTGCATGGTTTGACACGTAAAATGATGTAATTGGCAATAACGTGTTACATCAATTTCACTATGCGGGTCAGATGATTTTAATAAGAATAGTTGTTTTCCCGATAATTTTTTAAGTTCACGTTTCAACATTAATAATGGCATTGGACAAGGTTGGCCAAGGGCATTAATTTCAATAGGCGTCGTAGCGGAAGAAGTAGTGCTCATTCATCATCAAAACAACTAAAAAAATTATTTTAACAAATTTTTGTAAACACTACATAACTTTATATAAAGAACAACTAATCAATACTGATAAAAATAATTGTAATAAGCTGTTTAAAAAAACAGCTAAAAATAGGGGAAATAAATGAAAAAAATTCTATTAATTGTCATAAACCCGTGTTAAGCTCGAACCGTTTTAGGAATTACCACACAGTTAAATTGTTTTAATAACCCTATAACAAATGGATGTAACCGGAAATTGTTGATAGTTTTACAGAATGATTACAAGCTTTAAGATTATAAAAATTTTAAAACCTTGTTTGCTCTGCTGTTTGCAACACCGGAAGGTCCTTTTTTCATCATCTGAGGATTGACTTATGACAGCTCGTGAACAAGGCGTAGTAAAGTGGTTTAATGACACTAAAGGCTTTGGTTTTATTCAACGTAACGGCGGCGACGATGTATTCGTTCACTTCCGTGCAATCGTAGGTGACGGTCACCGTTCTCTACGTGACGGTCAACGTGTAGAATTTAGCGTTGTACAAGGTCAAAAAGGTTTTCAAGCTGAAAACGTTCAGCCTTTAGACTAATTCATCTTTTTGATGAATCATGGACGCTCCAATTTTTGAATTGGGGCGTTTTTGTTTATAATGATCTTCTCATTCGAGAGATTGTTTGTTAGAGCGCGTATTTATGACATCTGGTTTTGAAACCTTGAATTTACATCCGCAACTTAAAAAGGCGATTGATGCTTTAGGGTTTACTCAAATGACCCCAATTCAGCAAAAGGTTTTAAAATATACATTAGCCGGGCATGATGCAATTGGGCGAGCACAGACAGGAACAGGTAAGACTGCTGCCTTTCTGATTAGTGTAATTAATGATTTGCTCAATAATCCGGTTCAGGAGCAACGCTTCCGTGGTGAGCCTCGTGCTTTAATCTTAGCACCTACTCGTGAGTTGGCATTGCAGATTGAAAGTGATGCAAAATCTCTCACAAAATTTTCTAATTTACACCTAGTGACCCTATTAGGTGGCGTTGATTTCGATAAGCAGAAGAAGCAACTTGATGCTAATTTTGTCGATATCATGGTTGCCACACCAGGGCGTTTAATTGATTTTGTAGAACAAAAAGAAGTTTGGCTCGATCAAATTGAATTTTTAGTGATTGATGAAGCTGACCGTTTATTGGATATGGGCTTTATTCCTTCCGTAAAACGTATTGTGCGTTATTCACCACGTAAGGAACAACGACAAACCTTAATGTTCTCTGCAACATTTAGTTATGATGTCTTGAACTTGGCAAGACAATGGTTATTTGAACCAGTAACTGTTGAAATTGAACCTGAACAAAAGACCAATAATGATGTCGAACAACGTGTTTACGTTGTGGCTAAACAGGATAAATATCGTCTTTTACAAGATATTTTACGTGAAGAGCCAATTGATAAAGTTATGATCTTTGCCAATCGCCGTGATCAGGTACGTCGTCTTTACGACCATTTGAAAAAAGATGGATACAAAGTGGGGATGCTATCTGGTGAAATTGCTCAAGATAAACGTTTAAAAATGTTGGAGCAGTTTAAGCAAGGCAAGCATAACATCATGATCGCAACCGATGTTGCTGGTCGTGGTATTCATGTAGACGGTGTATCACATGTAGTGAATTTTACATTGCCTGAGCAGTCTGATGATTATGTCCATCGTATTGGTCGTACAGGTCGTGCAGGGGCACAAGGGGTAAGTATTAGTTTCTTATCTGAAGATGATGCTTTCTATTTACCCGAAATTGAAAAAGCAATTGGTAAGAAATTGCCTCTAACCCGACTAGATGGTTATTGCTAATAAAAAAATCCCAATCAAATGATTGGGATTTTTTTTGATTAATTTATTTTACAATAGAAGGTAAGCGTTGTTTGATAATCATCATCTTTTGCTAAAGATGCATTTTTACCAGTTAAAGTACCGATGACACCCGCAGCAGCTTCTACCATTTGACCAGTCTTTTCACTTACCACATCTTTTAAAACCCCGTGATAAGACGTTTTTTCATCAACAATAACTGGTGTTGTGCTCTTAGAGCATGTTTTTTGTGCCGCAGTAACCGCATTATTCTTTGCAATTAAATTGGTTTTGCCAATTCCAGTCACTTCAAACTGATTATTTTCTTTTTGAATTGCTAAAGTGTTTTTAGGCGTGGTTGCACAAGCACCTAGTAATAAAACAACACCGCTCATTGCGGTCGCTAAAATTATTTTTTTCATAATGCACCTAAGTTAATCACCAAAAGATAGGGTTATTTGAACATAAGTTTTCTAATTGATTTTGAAGACGTTGTATGAGTTTTGATGTTTTGTATTAAAAAATGTCAAACTATGAATTCGCTAAGTTTATAAGCTAGATTCAATGGTGGATTAACGGTAGATTATGCTAATCTATTTCGAATTTTTGAGTTAGATTAATATTAATGACGGATTCAGCAATACAAATAATTCACCAAAATATTCATCAGCGTCAGTCTATTGGTCAATTAGTTGAGCCAGCCCCAAATACAGATCAGTTAGAGTTGGCTTTTCAGGCAGCTTTAACAGCTCCAGATCATCATAGACTTAAGCCAACGCGTTTTGTAATTGTGTCAGGTGACCAACGTGCTGCTTTTGGTGAAGTTCTGGCAAAAGCATTGGTCGATTTGGGTGAGTCTGATCCTGCACAGCTTGAACGAGTGAAGCAACATCCTTTTCGAGCTCCGCTACTTATTTTAGCTCTTACGCAATTACAAGATCATCCGAAAGTTCCACACTTCGAACAAATTTTGAGTACAGGCGCAGCAGTACAAAATCTTTTGTTATCTTTACAAGCTCAAGGGTTCGCGACCATGTGGCGTAGTGGTGCCGTTGTCGAATCAAACTGGTTAAAACAGCATTTAGGTCTGCAACCGCATGATTTGATTTCAGGTATTATTTATGTCGGCACAGCAGCTAAAGCAATTGCACCGCGTGCAGATATTGATAGTAAAGAATTCGTAAAAGTTTGGCAGGCTTAAACGTCTGTAAAAGTAAGAAATAGGATAATAAAGCATGGCTGAATTTAAGTTTACAGATTTGGTGGAACCTGTTGCGGTCGATAAAAAAACGGCATTACGTATTACCGTTTTAGGGGGCGGTAGCTTTGGTACAGCTATGGCAAATTTAGCTGCTCGTAATGGCTGCGATACCATGATCTGGATTCGTGATGCCGAAACAGCAGAAGAAATTAATAAAACCCATATTAATAAACGTTATTTACCAGACTTCACTTTAGAATCTTCATTACGTGCAGTTTCTGATCTTGAGCAAGCGGTATGTGATCGAGATATTATTTTAGTTGCAATTCCAAGCCACTCATTCCGTGATGTTTTAAAACAAATAGCGCCTTATATTACTGCACAAGCTGTGGTGTCTTTAACCAAAGGTGTTGAAGCTAAAACATTTAGCTTCATGAGCGATATTATTCGTGAAGAATTACCAGAAGTGCCGTATGGCGTATTGTCAGGACCAAATCTCGCTAAAGAAATTATGGCAGGTATGCCTTCTGGTACTGTAATTGCAAGTGATTCTGAACTCGTCCGTTATGCCGTACAACATGCACTTCATAGTGCGTTATTCCGCGTTTTTGGTAGCGATGATGTGCATGGAGTTGAGTTAGGCGGTGCGCTTAAGAATATTTATGCCGTTGCTATGGGAATTGGAGCAGCATATAAAATTGGTGAAAATACCAAGAGTATGATTTTAACGCGTGCTTTGGCTGAAATGAGCCGTTTCGCGGTAAAACAAGGTGCAAACCCACTTACGTTCTTAGGTTTATCTGGAGTAGGTGATTTATTTGCGACTTGTAATAGTCCATTAAGCCGTAATTATCAAATTGGTTATGCGCTAGGTTCTGGTAAAACGCTTGAACAAGCGAGTAAAGAATTGGGACAAACTGCAGAAGGTATTAACACGATTGTTCAGGTGCGTGGCAAGGCGCAAGAACTAGACGTATATATGCCAATTACCAATGCTTTATATGAGGTCATTTTTGAAGGCGCTCCACCATTAAATATTGCACTTTCTCTTATGAAAAATGGACACCGTAGTGATGTTGAGTTTGTTTTACCTCATCATGAAGTCTGACGAATAAATGTCATAAATTGTGGTTATAATGCAGGAATTGTTTACAAGGAAATTTTATGCAACTGACATTAGTTCGTCATGGGGAAGCTGCTCCACCAGTAAATGGTAATGATATTAAACGTCCCCTTACTGCGCGTGGACATGCACAAGCCGAGCAAACGGCAACGTTTTTAAAAGATATTGTAAAACCAGATATTTTTGTTGTTAGTCCTTTGCTGCGTGCTCAGGAAACGTTGGCGCATATCCAGACCTATTTTAAAGATGTGCCAGTACTGTTATGCGACAAAATTAAGCCTGACGATGATGCAAAAGAAGCGATTGAATGGCTATCCCAAATTCCTTATGAGTCGATTGTGGTTGTTTGCCATATGAATGTGGTAGGGCATATTGCAGAGTTACTGACTCATGAAAATTTCAATCCATTTGCACTTGCTGAAGCAAGAATTTATGATCAAGCTGTTATTGCAAATGGTTTATCAACACAAAAAAATAGTTTTATACCCACAATATAATTAAAAAGGTTATTTAGCCCACATGCTGTACATATGGATGCCTGAAACCAATGGAGTTTGGCATTGGTCTAACGGAGAAAACTGGTTGCAGGCTGCAAGTCTCGATCAATTAATACAAGACTTGCAAATACATCAAGGAAAAGAAGCTACGGTCTTTTTTCCGAGTCGTCATGCTCAAATGCTTCAGCAAACGATGGCAAAGTCCCATTACAAACAGCTTGGCGCTGATGGGGTTAAATATCTACTTGAAGAGTTTGTGACTTTACCGATTGATCACATGAAAGTGGTTCACCATTTTCATGCGGATCAGTTAACTGTTTTGGGTGTTGCTCAGGGGGTGGTAGAGACATGGCAACATTCTTTAGCTTTGTTACCAACCAAACTTGTGGCTTTGTTGCCAGATTTTCTAGTTTTACCTGAACCACAAGCTCAGCAAGTTATTCTGTGTAATATTGATCATCAGCTTTTGGTGCGTGAGAATAAGTGGTTAGGTAATTCCATTGATGACTTGGGGCTTTTTTTAGAGTTCCAGTCAGCCGAAACACATTATCAATATAGCGGTTTAACAGCAGAGCAACTAGAGAGCTTAGAAGCCGCTTCAAGCGCAGAGCAACGTTCTGAGTTTGTTTATCAATTTCAGCCTTTAGATAAAACTAAGCAGCATCCTTTTAATGTTTTGCCAAAATCAAAAGGGCAAGAACGTACTTTTTCTAGTTATTGGAAAGCTTGTGCCGCCGTTGTTCTAGCAATTATTGTCGTGCAGTTTAGCTATGATTTATTGCGTTGGGTAAAATTGAAAAAGGTGGCAGATCAGACTGCTGAACAGGCAATTGAGCAATATAAATATTGGTTTGGTCCATCTAGTCGTGTGACTGAACAAAATATTAAAGGACAATTCGAAAGTCATTTAAGAATGAGCCAGCAAGGTGATACCCAGGCACTTTCTCTGTTAAGCCGGGTTGGGCCTATTTTAATGCAAAGACAGATTTTAGCTCAGCAACTCAATTATGATGCTTCAATCTTAACAATGGCACTAAAAGCAAAATCAGCAGATGATTTGCAAGCTTTAACCCAACAACTTAATCAACAAGGTTTTAAAGCTGAGTTAGGTAATGTTCAAGCTGATGGTAATGGTGCGATTGGGGTGGTGAAAATACAATAATGAAAATGTTAGCTCAGTTGCAAAACCGTTTTGATCAGTGGGTTGAACAAATTGTTCAATATTTAGATCGCTTAACTGTCCGTGAACGTATTATGGTGGTCTTTACTACTATTTTTGTTGTAGTAGTCATTGTTGGATATTCACTTTGGAAAATGCATTCCTTGGCAGAACAACAGCAAAAACGTTTAAATGATTTAAAAGATTTGATGGTGTGGATGCAGAGTAATGCAGTCACGATGAAGCCTGCCAATGAGCTTGAACTAGATAAGTCTGGAAAAATACAACGAGTAGCTCAGCAACAAGGTTTAACTGTGTCTTCCCAGCAAAATGGGGAACAGTTACAAATTGTTGTAACACATCAGAATTATGCAATTTTGGCTAACTTTTTAACACAACTTGCACAGATGGGCTTAAGTATTCAAAAGATGGAAATGGTTTCTAGTGAAGGTCAGATTAAATTAACAGCGACAGTTCAATAACATATCAAAATATGCTTGTGTCAAGCATGGTGTTTTGTGCTGCCTGTGCCTATAATATGCGTACCTAAAATCAGTAGACTGTGATTGGTATGTTATATTCACTTGCTCGCCCGATGTTGTTTAGTTTAGCACCAGAGCGTGCCCATGAATTAACATTATCCATGCTTGATAAAGCGCATAAGCTAGGCATGATGCGCCAGACCGTAGAAGCAAAGCCAACTACATGTATGGGAATCGAATTTCCTAATCCGGTAGGGTTGGCAGCCGGTCTAGATAAAAATGGTGCTCATATTGATGCATTAGCTGGGTTGGGTTTCGGTTTCATTGAAATTGGTACAATTACACCTCGCCCGCAATCTGGTAACCCAAAACCACGTTTATTCCGTATTCCTGAAGCTAAAGCTATTATTAACCGTATGGGTTTTAATAATGATGGCGTTGATAAGCTAATCGAGAATGTTAAAGCATCAAAATTTAGAGGCATTTTAGGTATTAATATTGGTAAAAATGCTGATACACCTGTCGAAAAAGCCGTTGATGATTATTTGATTTGTCTTGAGAAAGTTTATAACTACGCTTCATACATTACGGTTAATATTTCGTCTCCAAATACTAAAAATTTGCGTAGTTTGCAAAGTGGTGATGCATTAACTGAATTATTGCAAACCTTAAAAGCACGTCAACTTGAGTTGGCAGAGCAATATAATCACTATGTACCTTTAGTTCTTAAAGTCGCTCCAGACTTAACAGCTGAAGATGTTGAATTTATTTCGGCACAATTATTAGATTTTAAAATTGATGGTCTTATTGTGACGAACACTACCTTATCGAGAGAAGGGGTAGAGAATCTGCCTTACGGTAATGAGTCAGGTGGTTTGTCGGGTGCACCTGTATTTGAAAAAAGTACGGAATGTTTACGTTTATTTGCTCAAACATTAAAAGGACAAATTCCTTTAATTGGTGTGGGCGGAATTTTGTCGGGTGAACAAGCTGCAGCGAAACAACAGGCTGGAGCAACGCTTGTACAAATTTATAGTGGTCTGATTTATACGGGACCAACGCTTGTGAAGCAATGTGTTGAAGCCATGACTTAATTGAACATGAACACCATTGATATCATCATTCTGATACTTTTGCTCATTGGGGGGCTAAACGGTTTGCGACAAGGATTTATAAAAGCCTTTGCGAACTTGGTAGGATGGATTTTTGCATTAATTATGGGTGCAAAATATGCTGTTCTTCTAGCTCCGTCAATGTCAGGTTTAAGTCAGGATCCGGTGGTTCAAAAGATCGCGGCTTTCGCTTTTATTGCACTTTTAATTATCGTTTTAACTTGGATCGTCACTGCATTTTTAAATGGCCTCTTGAAAAGTTTGAAGTTGGGGCCATTAAATCGTTTAGCAGGTGGTGCTTTTGGTTCGTTGAAAGGTTTATTGGTTGTTCTTATTACCATGCAGGGTGTTGGTCCTTGGGTAGAAAGTTCGCCTCATTGGAAACAATCCAAATTTATCCAGTTTTTATTGCCTTATGCACCTTTAGCGACAGAGCTTTCTAAAGATGCAGCAAGTGAGGCATTGCATCAGATAACATCTGGAGGTGGTGTAACGCGCACTTCTCCAAAACCAATGGACGAGTCGGAGGAAACAGAACTTCGACCTGACCATTCAACAAAGAATCCTTTTTATTAATTCCTAGCTTGTCTGCGAGGTTGCTATGTGTGGAGTTGTTGGTATAGCCGGTAAATCGCCAGTGAACCAAATGTTGTTTGATGCATTAACGATGTTGCAACATCGTGGGCAAGATGCAGCTGGAATAGTAACCTGCCATGAAGGCCGTCTTTTCCTTCGTAAGGATAACGGTATGGTACGTGATGTTTTTCATACTCGTCATATGAGAGCATTACTTGGTAATTACGGTATTGGTCATGTGCGCTATCCAACTGCTGGTTCTTCAAGCAGTGCGGAAGCTCAACCATTTTATGTGAACTCACCTTACGGTATTACACTTGCACATAATGGTAACTTGACAAATGCAGAAGAAATTCATGATGACCTGTTCAAAACAGATTTGCGTCACATGAATACGGACTCTGATTCAGAAGTTCTTTTAAACGTCTTTGCTCATGAATTGCAAAAGATAGGAACTTTAAATCCTACACCGGAAGATATTTTCCATACCGTTTCACGTGTACATGAGCGCTGTCAAGGTGCTTATGGTGTAGTGGCAATGATTACTGGTCACGGCTTAGTTGGTTTCCGTGATCCAAATGGTATCCGTCCGCTTATTTACGGTTCTCGTGTAACTGAGCAAGGCGAGATGGAATATATCATTGCATCTGAATCAGTAGCAATTACAGCGCTTGGCTTTAAAATTGAGCGTGATATTGCTCCGGGTGAAGCAATTTTCATTAATGCTGACGGTGAGTTATTTACAAAGCAATGTGCGGCAGATCCAAAATACCGTCCATGTATTTTTGAATATGTTTATTTTGCTCGTCCAGATGCAATTATTGATGGTATTTCGGTTTATAAAGCTCGCTTAAAAATGGGTGAGAAATTAGCGCATAAAATTTTGCGTGACTGGGGTGAAGACCATGATATTGACGTGGTTATCCCAATTCCAGATACAAGCCGTACCTCAGCTTTAGAGTTGGCAAATATTCTTGGCGTGAAGTTCCGTGAAGGTTTTATGAAAAACCGTTATATCGGTCGTACCTTTATTATGCCAGGTCAACAACAGCGTAAAAAATCTGTACGTCAGAAATTAAACCCTGTTGAGTTAGAGTTTAAAGGCAAGAACGTTCTATTAGTGGATGACTCAATTGTGCGTGGTACAACGTGTAATGAGATCATTCAAATGGCGCGTGACTCAGGTGCGAAAAAAGTATACTTTGCTTCAGCTGCACCGAAAGTGATGTATCCGAACGTATATGGTATCGATATGCCTGCTAAAACTGAGCTTATTGCTTCAGAACGCAGTGTAGAAGAAATTCAGGAAATTATTGGTGCTGATCGTTTAATTTTCCAAGATTTGGAAGATTTGAAGAACGCTGTACGTACAAGTAAAGTACCTACATTAACCGAGTTTGATTGCTCTGTTTTTGATGGTATCTATGTAACTGGTGGAATTGATGCAGACTATCTGAATAATTTGGAGCAGAAACGTAATGATTCTGCGAAAAAGAAAAAAGATGGTTATATTGATGTCAATATTGATGCAGCATCAGTAGATTTGACCGGTATTAAAGAAGAATAGAAATAGCCGAAAAAAGCGGGTATTTCCCGCTTTTTTCTTTTATGATGAAACTTAACAATGTAATTGGGATTATTTACATTGAAAGAAGTAAGCCACTATTTAATCGAAAATAAAAATATGGCATGGTCCATCACTATGTGTTTGGTTGCTGTGCTTTTAACTATTTTTATTTTAAATCTAATTTTAGGTTTACTTGTTCATTTCTTTGATTATAGCGAGCCAATTTGGTGGCATGCTTTAAGTCCATATTTTATTGCTCTTTTGCTTTTTATCATGGTTTGGTCTGTGGTGACCGAACTTTATATTTTGCGTAAAGGTGGCCATTCACTTGCCAAGCAGTTGAAAGCTCGTCGTTTGGTAAAAGGTGAAAGTACACCAGAAGAACATGCCGCATTAAAAATTACAGAACATCTGGCACAAACATTTTCCCTGAACGTTCCAACACTTTATGTTTTACCTGATGAAGTAGGTGTTAATGCATTAACGGCAGGCTTTCACTCGAATGATATTGTAATTATTTTAACTTGGGGTGCCTTACAGAACCTTGATGAGCTAGAGCTATATGGCTTATTGGGTCATGAATTTAACCAGATTTTATCGGGTGAAGCAGTAGAAAATACTAAACTAAAAATTTTATATAGTGGTTTGACTACTTTTAGTCAGTGGGGGAGTAAGCTCGCCAAACAAGGGTTTAAGCGCTACAGTCCGGGTTATAAGCATAAGTTCGAGACTGTATTTGTAGCCGTAGGTGGTGTGATTTGGTTAGCGGGAAGTTTAGGTGTTTTAATCACTCGTTTTATTAAATATTTAACATTAAGTGGTCGTACATTTCGTAATGACCAAAAAACCATGCGGTTATTAAAAAATAGCACTAATACCCAAACTTTATTGCGTATTTACGTTCACCATTCTGGTTCGCAGATTCATAGTGCTTATTCTGAATCGATTGCACATATGTGTTTTGCGAATTCACTTAGCCCGCAAAGTTGGATGAATATTCACCCAAGTATTCGTGAACGTATTTATGAGCTTAACCCAACTTTATTACAAGATTTGCAATTAGAAAATTTAAAGAAACTTCGAAATCGTCCTTTATTTAGTTTGTTCCATGTACTAGAAGAATCTGAGACTGAAATTTATACGCCGTGGTCATCTCCACAACCTTTGCCTTTGTTGCGTCTTTCTCCAATCAGTTTTGCTTTGAATGATGCAATTAAGCCGTTAAGCAGTGATATCCGTCGTAATAAAAAGCGGCCTGAACTTATTCAACGTGCATTACAAACTGCGACTGGTTCACGTGAGGTGATGGTTGCTATTTTAATGATTCGTCAATATCGAGAATTTATTCCACAAGATGCGCCAGTAAGCCATGCAATTGTGGATGCCTTACTTAATCTTGATGGGCGTATTCATATTCAGATATTTCATGATGCATGTAAAAATATTGGTCATATGCCTGCCAGTATTGCTCGTCAATTTTTGACTAAACTGGCCCTTATTATTCAGGAAGATGGGGAAATTGGATTACTTGATGCACTTCTACTCGAGCGTGTTAAGTACGAGTTAAACTTAATGCCACTTCATTTGCCGACAGCATTTGAAGAGGTAAAACCTCAAATTGTTCGTTTAATTGATGCATTACTTCATGTGCAACAAATCAATAGTCCGAATCAGTTAGAGGTTCGCGAACGTATCTTACGTTCTTTGCTTAATCCTGATGAAATGCATATTTATGATGAAATTTCGGATGAACCTTTAGACTTAGCAGAAATTTTAAATGATATTGCTGGATTATTGCTGCGTGACCGCTTAAGTATATTGGCAATTGCTGAAATGTGCTTGTGGAGTGATCGTATTATTACTCAAGATGAACTTGATGTGCTTGAGTTGCTCTATTGGCGATTTGGTTTTGAGTCTGATGAAATTGTAGAGCAAATGCAGAAGAAAAATAGCGTTATGATTATTTAAGAAACATATGTGGTTTCCAAAGAGTATCATTAAAAGAAAACGCTGAAAAAAAATCAGAAGCCCGTTAGAATGTGTGTAGATTAGAGGTACTGATTTAGACATGATTGGGCAGCAAAGAAATATACTGGCAACTTTAGGAATAGACGTATGGATTCCTAGAACACAAGTGTGCCAAAAAAATAATGCCCATACTTTGTGGCGAGATCAGGTTGTTGAACCTCATGAGTCAATTACCGTACCTACCATAGATGTTCCTGCTTTTGAGCAAAAGAACACTCAGCCACAGGTGTTTGAAATTCCTAAAGTGGTGGAAGAGCCACCAATAGTAGTTGCAGAAGTTTCGCAGCCAGAGATACTTGTAGAAAAACCTAAAGTCATTGCGCAAGAGACAATTACTCCATTTGAGTTACAGGCTTATTGTCTTGAAAAATGTGTAATTTTTGTTGATGTAACGGCTTTGGAAACAGAAGAAAAACAACTTTGGGTGAATATACAAAAGGCGAAGGTGGGACAATATTCTGAATTAAGATGGCCTTTCCCTCTGGCAGCCTATCAAGATCAACGAGGGGTAGGTTCTTATATTCAAGGTTTCTTAGATGCTGTAGCAACAGAGAAAAAGATTTTATGTTTGGGTAAATGTACCTATATTCAACATGCAAATATTATTCATTTAGCTAGTTTAAAAGAAATGTTAGATAAGCCTCTTCTTAAGAAAAGATTGTGGCAACTTATGCAAGATAACAATGAGTAGTAGGGATTTACATGAAAAAGGTTGTGGTTTTTAGCCAAATTGATGAGGAAATTTTGTCACGGTTACAGCAGCATTACCATGTTGTCGTATTGAACCCTAAACTGGGTGATATTAATGAACAGATACGACAAGAAGTAGTAGATGCTGATGGCATGATTGGGGCTGGTCGTTTGCTCAATGAAAGTAATCTTTCTCCTGCCCAAAAATTAAAAATTATTTCTTCTGTGACTGTAGGTTATGACAATTATGATGTTGGTTATTTAAATCAGAAAAAAATCTGGTTAGCAAACACACCTCATGTTCTAACTGAAACGACAGCAGATCTTGCTTTTACTTTGTTATTAAGTGCAGCCAGAAAAGTTCCTTTTCTAGATCACTGGACTAAACAAGGTGAGTGGAAAAGAACAGTTGGGCCACAGCAGTTTGGTCTCGATGTTTTTGGAAAAACATTAGGTATTATTGGGCTTGGTAATATTGGTGCTGCAATCGCACGTCGTGGCTTTTATGGATTTAACATGAATATTGTTTACCATAATCGCCGCGAGAAACCTGAGTTGGCGGAACCTTTAAAAGCTCAATATCTGGGATTGGAAGAATTATTACAACAATCTGATTTTGTAGTGACAGCTGTTGATTTAAATGCGGAATCTAAAGCTTTAATGGGTAAGGCTCAATTTGAGCTTATGCAAAAGCATGCCATATTTATTAATATTGCGCGTGGCTCAGTTGTCGATGAGCAAGCCCTAATTGAAGCATTGCAAAATGAAGTTATTTTTGCGGCTGGTTTAGATGTCTATGAGAAAGAACCTCTGCAAGAATCTGCACTTTTCAATTTGCCGAACGTTGTCACTTTGCCTCACGTAGGTTCTGCTACAGCTGAAACACGTAAGAAAATGGCAAATTTAGCTTATAAAAACTTGGTGGAAGCACTAGAGGACAAGACGCCTAGATATTTAGTGAATCCTAATTTTGTGTAAAGGATGAATAACACTTCATTGCAAATATAGTCTATTTTCAATGTTATAGTGAAAGCCTGTTGATATGATGCAAAATAACTGAAGCATGATATTGATGGGCTTTTTTGTTATTTTAATTTTTAATAAGAGAAGAACTTTTGAAATTTTTGCCAGTTATTTTAAGTTTGGCTTTGATAACAAATGCCTCTTACGCTAATCCTTTTGACCCCAAACCAGCTTCTGGGCAGGTTGAAATTCCAAATATTGGAAGTGGAATAGGGCTGCTCGACCAACAGAAAGAAAAATTTATTGGCGAAAAAGTTTTCCGTGAAGTTCATAAGCAAATGTCGGTTATACAGGATGTATGGCTAGAAGATCAGTTTTTTCAAGTTTTCTCTAATATTTTAAGTGAAACTCAGCTGGGGCAGCCGATCGCTCTGGTTGTAATTAAAGACCCACAAATTAACGCATTTGCTGTTCCAGGTGGGTTATTTGCATTAAATACTGGCCTTATCTCATCGGCACGAAATATTGATGAAATTGCGGGGGTAATGGCCCATGAAATTGCTCACGTTTCGCAAAGGCACTTTAGTCGTTCGGAAGAAGCTTTTAAAGGACAAACTCTTTTAAGTTTGGCTGGTTTATTAGCAGGGGTGGCTTTAGCTGCCCAGGCTGGTGGAGACGCTGGTGCTGCTGTTATGTTGGGTACACAAGCAGCACTTCTTGATAAACAGCTCACTTATAGTCGTAATCAAGAGCGTGAAGCGGATCGAATTGGTATGCAATATATGTATGCCGCTGGTTATAACCCGCAAAGCATGGCGGATTATTTTGAAACGATGCATAGAGCGACGAGCCGTGTAAGTTTTTTACCAGATTTTTGGCTGACTCACCCTCTTACATCTGAACGTATGAGTGAGGCTCGCTTGAGAGCAAACCAGATGCCTAAAGTTAAAAGTCGAATATATGATGTCGATTTTGAAATTTTAAAATGGTATACCATGGTGGTTGCTGGAGAAGCTACTGAAAATCAGTTGCAAAGTCTGGCATCGCAAAAAAATCTGGCAGGCTTATTGGCTTTGTCGGCTTTCTATCTTAAACAAGGTGATTATACTCAAGCCCAAGCAACGTTGGAGCAGGCGAAATCAAGCGGTAAGCCATTAGTTGCCTTAATTCAAACAGATATTTATTTAGGCCAGAATAAACTTGATCAGGCCTATAATTCAATTGCTCCCTTGCAAATGACAATGCCTGAAAATAAAGCTTTTAGCTACAAATTGGCTGAGGTTTTATTACGTCAAGGTAAATATGCTCAAGTGCAAACTTTGGTGCAGCGTTTTATTAATAAAAATGCCCGAGATATTCAAGGTTGGCAATTATTACAACAAGCAGCCAATTTGGATAAAAATTCGCCATTAAGAGCTGTGAATGTATTGCGATATCGTGCTGAAGCACAGTACTGGTCTGGTAGTGAAGAGGATGCAATTAAATCGATGTTGCATGCACAACGTCTTGCAAAAGGTAATCAGGCCATGTCAGCCAGAATAGATAGTCGATTAAAGCAAATGCAAGATGAGCGACGAATGAAAATCTAAGGTCTAAGATAACTTTGGAATTTTCACAGGCATAAATATACTTAAACTTATAAGAAAGTTTAATTTAAGGATATATAAGAAGAGAGGGGATTAAGCTAATTTAGCTTTAATTTTTGCTGAAACTTGAGCAGGATCGGCACGCCCGGCTATGATCGGACGTAGAGAATTCATCACCTTACCCATATCTTTCATGCTAGTTGCTTCTTGAGCAGCAATCGTTTGCTCAATGAGAGAATCAAGCTCTTCCTCAGTCATAGCTTCTGGTAGAAACTGAGATAAAACCTCAGCTTCGGCTTGTTCTTTACTAGCTAAATCATCACGACCAGCACCTTCGAAGGCTTTGATCGATTCTTTACGTTGTTTAATTTGCTTTTCAATGACCGCAAGAACCTGAGCGTCGTCAAGCTCTATGCGCTCATCGACTTCGATTTGCTTAATTGCTGCTTGTAGACTACGCAAAACCGTCACTGTTGCCATATCTTTGGCACGCATAGAAGTTTTTAATGCATCAGTAATTTGGTTTTTTAAAGTAGTCATAATGTTAGCAGTCAATCACAAATTAATTAGTAAAGGCGAGTAGTACGTACAGATTCGCGAGCCAATTTCTTTTGGTAGCGTTTAACTGCAGCAGCTTTTTTGCGCTTACGTTCTTGAGTTGGTTTTTCGTAGAATTCGCGTTTACGAACGTCAGCTAAAACACCAGCTTTTTCGCATGAACGTTTGAAACGACGGATAGCTACGTCAACTGGTTCGCCTTCTTTCAACTTAACTTGTGGCATGTAAAATCCTCTAGATTATGGATAAGATCAGGCACACCATTGCGCCAGATCACAAGTGAAGGTCAGTATTTTACTCATTTACAACTCATATCACAAGTCTATAATAGCGATTGCAATATTTTGACTCATATAAAAGGCAGTTTTGATGATTGTTTTAGGCTTGGAAACTTCTTGTGATGAAACAGGGTTGGCACTTTATGATAGCGAACTCGGCTTACGGGGACAGGTTCTTTATAGCCAGATAAAACTTCATGCCGAATATGGTGGTGTGGTTCCAGAGTTAGCTTCTCGTGACCATGTTCGTAAGCTTATTCCTTTAATGAATCAGCTGCTTGAACAAAGTGGTGTTAAGAAACAGGAAATTGATGCAGTCGCATATACGCGTGGCCCGGGTTTAATGGGAGCGTTAATGACCGGAGCCTTGTTTGGAAGAACTTTAGCATTTTCACTTAATAAACCGGCAATTGGTGTTCACCACATGGAAGGCCATATGTTGGCTCCTTTGCTTTCAAGCCAACCGCCTGAGTTTCCATTTGTTGCATTGCTTGTTTCAGGTGGTCATACACAATTGATGGCAGCTCATGGTATTGGTCAATATGAGCTATTAGGTGAGTCAATTGATGATGCGGCAGGTGAAGCTTTCGACAAAGTCGCAAAAATGATGAATCTGCCATATCCGGGTGGACCAAATATTGCTAAGTTGGCGTTATCTGGTGATCCTTTAGCATTTGAATTTCCACGCCCAATGCTTCATCAGGGCTTAGACTTTTCTTTTAGTGGTTTAAAGACGGCAGTTTCTGTTCAGTTGAAAAAATTGAACGGCGAAAACCGTGATGCTGATATTGCTGCTTCATTCCAAGAAGCCATTGTAGATACCTTAGTAAAAAAATCTGTAAAAGCTTTAAAGCAGACTGGGCTTAAGCGTTTAGTAATTGCTGGTGGGGTAAGTGCAAATTTACGATTACGTGAACAGTTGGAAACTTCATTGGCGAAAATTAAAGCTCAGGTTTACTATGCAGAACCTGCTTTATGTACTGATAATGGTGCAATGATTGCATTTGCAGGTTATCAGCGTTTAAAAGCAGGTCAGCATGATGGTTTAGCTGTCACTACTACACCACGTTGGCCAATGACTGAACTTACTATTCCTGAGTAAGATTATTCATCTTCAAAGGCTTGTGGATTTTCGATATCAATATATTCGATGTATCCACGGCCTTGAACTTCATTGCCAAAATAATGACCAGTAAATATATAGCTACTTGCATAACCTCGCCCATGACCATAGCGGAATGGGCAGTCAATT
Source organism: Acinetobacter sp. FDAARGOS_494 (assembly GCF_003812225.1). Taxonomy (NCBI): domain Bacteria; kingdom Pseudomonadati; phylum Pseudomonadota; class Gammaproteobacteria; order Moraxellales; family Moraxellaceae; genus Acinetobacter; species Acinetobacter sp. FDAARGOS_494. Next base: position 292,268 of record NZ_CP033866.1, on the reverse strand, counting down.
TCTGCCTGAATGTTTAAGATAATTTGCTTTGCATCATTTCGAGCGATCCATGAAAAATATTTTGGAAGTCGCATTTTTTGCCCACTAGGTGAAACGAAGTCATCAACTTGATGCGAAATAATATCAAAGCTTACATCTGTGTAAATTTCAGCTGGCTGGTCCAGATGTCTAATATGCAGGGTGTATGCAGCTGTTTGTCCTGCAATATCGGCTTTGGTAAGAAGAAGTTGAGTGGCCTCGTTTAAATTGATAATTTGATAAGTAAAAAAATCAAGTGGCAGTTTATATGCATCAGGAATAAGTTTATTTGTAATGGAGTGAGGACCCACTGCTCGTGCATATTCGTAAGTACAAAGTCCTTGGGTTTCAATGCGTTTTGCTTGATAGTTTAAAAAACCTTTAAACTTTGCCAATAAACTAAAATGATCATAGATTGGTGTTTTTATAAACCATGAAACATGTGAAGTGATATCGATATCAAAGTCGAAATCAAACCCATCATAATGTCCATTAATATGGATGTGTGGAAATTTTCCTTGAATTGAAATTTCCTGACCTAGTTCTATTAAGGTTCCATCTTTATTAATTTTTGTATCTTCAGAAATGATATAGGCCTTCAGTAAAGCTTGTTCCAGAGCAGCTGTGCTTGAAAAGAAAGTAGCGGTTTTTCTCGGGTTTCCAGTGATGATGTCATCATGGTCAAAAGCAAGTGCACCGGGCGTACCGATTAAAATCATAATATTTAAGTAACGATGCGGCTCTGGTAAAAGTGGGAAAAAGATACCGTAGTGTGTCCAGCTATAATATTTTTCGTCAATTCGTGGACGGATGATATGAGTTTGAGTAAAAGGAAGAGTTGAATATTTTTTTGCTTGGTCTAAAACGCCTTGTGCAAGTAATAAACTTTTAGCAAGCGCTTTACTTGTTGTAGAAATTTTTGGCAATTGTTTTTTCATATATAAACCTAAAGAAGGGCTATCTTTGTTTTAGGTTATGAAAAACAACTGCCAAAGCTAAGCGGTTTATAGGCCAAAGCTAAGGCTTTGCGGGACATTTTATTTAATTGTTAGACAAATCTTTTAAGGCGTTTAAACCAATCCAATGCTTAGAAAACTGATAAGCAGCTCGACCAGAGCGCTGACCCCGCATTTGGCACCAACGCAAGCTTTCAGCACGAACTTCATCATTAAAAGGCATGTTTGCTTTATCTAGATAATGCTCTACGATTTCTAAATATAAGTTTTGATCCATTGGATAAAAAGATAACCACAAACCAAAACGGTCAGACAAAGAGATCTTTTCTTCAATCGCTTCTTGCGGATGAAGCTCAGTATATTGAGGCACATCTACTTTGGTTACAGGGGTGTTTTCATGCATGAACTCAGGTAATAAGTGACGACGGTTACTGGTCGCATAAATAATAAAATTTGTTGAACCCGACTGTAAGGAACCATCTAATACGCTTTTTAAACTACGGTAATTTTCATCTTCAGCATTAAATGCTAGATCATCACAATAGACGATGTATTTTTCAGGTCGGTTTTGAATAATTTTTTGAATTTTTGGTAAGTCTGCTAAATCATCACGTTCAATTTCAATCAAACGTAATCCTTGAGGTGCATACTCCGTGAGTAAAGCACGAACAATAGAGGATTTACCCGTACCACGTGAACCCGTTAAAAGTACATCATTTGCCGGTAAGCCATTTAAAAACTGCAAAGTATTTTGAATGATCTTTTCTTTTTGTCTTTCGATGCCTTTTAAGTCATCAAGATAAATATTTTTAGGTGTATAAATAGCTTTAAGCTGCTGGTTTTCCCATCTAAAAGCAGGGGCAGTAAAATCGGTCTCTTGTTTCGGTTCAGGTAAGACCTGCTGTAACTGATTTAATACAAGTGATAAGGTTTGAACTAAATTGTCGGGTAAATCAATGGTAGCCATGGTTAATCAATCATGTTAAACAGTAATTTACTAGGATACTAACACCGAAATTTGCAAGCTGACAAAAAAGATACGACTCATGCAGTTTATCGGTTTTGCAATTGATTGAAATGTTCAGACCGCGCATAGTGTTGTCATGTCTATTCAGTAAAATCATCTGTGAAGATGAGGACGAAATATGTTTGAAAAAATACGAAGTGATATGAATCCGCATCAGGCTTACCGTATCAAAAAATTACAACGTCAGTTAGACATGGCTGAATCTTATGAAGAGTGGAAGTCTTTTGCATTAAAACTGGATGAAGAAACTGGGGCGCAAGAGTGGAAGTTTGATAATAGTTCGCCTTACTTCGATGCCGAGCTCATTTCTTATCGTTACACTTTACTGAAAAGATACCGTCAGCAGCACCGCACTTTAGATTTGATTTATCTTTTAAAAGAAGGGTTGACCTACGATATTGCAAATATTGGTCACCCTATGTTGTTTGCTGCCACACATGTAGGCACAAAAAAACTAATTGAAGATTATATTGAAGAAGTCAGCCAAAGCTTGGCTTATATTGCATCTAGTGAATGTATTACATTCCAAAGAAAAGAAAAAATCGAATTTTTTGAAAACTGTGAAAAAGCATATGGACAGCCTGCTCTTATGTTCTCGGGCGGAGCAACCTTAGGTCTTTTTCATACCGGTGTATGTAAGGCTTTAATTGAACAAGATTTAATGCCTAAAGTCCTGTCTGGTTCAAGTGCGGGCGCCATTATGACGGGTATGTTGGGAATTTCTGCCAGTGAAGATATCCAAAACTTGCTAAATGGTGAGCAATTTTTTAGTGATGCTTTTCACTTTAGAAAACTTCGTGAACTTATAAAAGGGAATGGAGGGATTGCCGATGTTCACTATTTAAAAAAATTCTTAATTGAAAATTTAGGTGATCTTACTTTTGAAGAAGCATTCAAAAAATCAGGTTTGAATATTAATGTCGCTGTTGCGCCGTACGATGCAACTGAAAACCCTCGAATTATGAATGCGATTATGACTCCAAATGTTTTGGTTTGGAGTGCGGTATTGGCTTCTTGTGCTGTGCCAGTTTTATTTCCACCTGTGCGTTTAACCAGTAAGCGTTATGATGGTGAACATACTCCATATATGGCAAATACTAAATGGGTGGACGGCAGTGTACGTAGCGATTTCCCACAAGAAAGAATGGCAAGACTTTATAATTTAAACTACACCATTGCCAGTCAAGTGAATCCGCATGTTGTACCGTTTATGCAAGATGATGCGCGCCGTTTCCGTAAAGACGTTTTAAGTTGGCCTGAACGAATTTTAAGACGCCAAGGTAAAGTACTCTCAATGGGGCTGATGGACTTTACACGTCAAAGATTAGGCGCAATTTCACCCGTAAGAAGACTGCTCGATCATGGATATGGCGTAGTAGGGCAGCGCTATTATGGTGATGTTAATATTATTGCTAAATATAGCTTAAAACATTATGCCTATACGCTACAAAACCCACGCCCACATTTGTTTAAACGTTTACAGCGAGAAGGTGAGCGCGCGACTTGGCCGAAAATCTCTTCTATTGAAACGCACGCGCGTATTGGTAAAACGATTCAGCACTGTTTAGAAGTTTTACGTTTTGAAGAAAAGAAACAACAGCCAGAATCTTATTATGCTGAAGCATGATTTTGCTTCTCATATAGAAAACCTAAAATGTGCGACAAAGCCTAGAAGTGAAGCTTTAGGACGGCATCTATGGACATGTACTATAGGTGCTGATTCCTACTGGTTAAAATTTCATTTGCCAAATGTACATGCTCAAAGTGAGCAAGATTTTTTGCATGAATTGCAATTTTATGTAGATATTACATATAAAAAAGCGAATTGGCTTTTGCCATTTAAAATTATCGAGGGCAGTACTGTTTCTCAACAACCACAATTTCAAGGAAGAGTATTAGTTTTACCGGATACAGATTGTTGGTTTGATGATTTAGATCAAAAGCAAAATTTAAAAAATATAAATGAGAAAATCTATCTGACACTTGTTAAGTTAGCAGAGCTTCATGAGTTAGGATGGATTCATGGTGATATTAAAAAAGAACATTTTCGAAAGTTTAAGCAAGAGCTTTATTTAATTGACTTTGAAAAAACACGGCTTGTTTCAAGCCCTGATCCAATAACTGATGCTACACCACGGTATATGGCGCCAGAGCTATTTCATGGTGCCAATAAAACCGTTCAAAGTGATTTATATGCATTGGGAATCGTATTGTATGAATGGTTAACACAAACTCGTTTACAAGCAAATAGTTACCATGAGTGGGCGGTATTGCACTGTCAAAAATTAAATGTGGAATTACCAAGTTCGTTCCAAATTTTCTTGCCACTACTTTCAGGCTTGTTACAAAAACAGCAGCAAAACCGGTTTTCAAATGTACATGAAGCGATAAATTGCTTAAAAGCGCTCTCAACCTGATAAAAATCATTGATCTAGTAACTGTATACAAATTACTCGGTCAGTTTTTTTTGAAAAAAAAACACTTGTCACTGTTAGATCTTATCGCTAATATACACAGCCATCGGGGGCGTGGCGAAATTGGTAGACGCACTGGATTTAGGTTCCAGCGCCGCAAGGTGTAAGAGTTCGAGTCTCTTCGCCCCCACCACTTTAAGTTAAGTCTTAAAGTTTGATATAGATGTTAAGACATCTAGATCTCGGAAGAGGATTGGTGTAATGGTAGCATGACGGTCTCCAAAACCGTTCGTCAAGGTTCGAGTCCTTGATCCTCTGCCACATTTATTTTAAATAAATGTCCCAGATGGGGGCGTGGCGAAATTGGTAGACGCACTGGATTTAGGTTCCAGCGCCGCAAGGTGTAAGAGTTCGAGTCTCTTCGCCCCCACCATAGAAAGAAGCAAGACGATGATCTTGCTTTTTTTATGATTAAATCTGAATGATTTAATTGTCTATAGAGGATTGGTGTAATGGTAGCATGACGGTCTCCAAAACCGTTCGTCAAGGTTCGAGTCCTTGATCCTCTGCCAAGATTCTAAAAAAGCTCCTTTTGTGGAGCTTTTTTATTTCAATATCAGTACCTACCTTTAATTGTTAGCTATTCGCTTCTCAAGCATTTCCATAAAGGTTTTTAAAATATTATTGTGATTTTTACCCTTATGAGTAATTAAGCATATAGGGGTGCTGTAGTGCATTTTGTCTTTTAAAACAGGCTGCATAACACCGTCTTCAACCCATTTTTTTGCATAGTGGTCGGGTAAAAAACCTAAAAATTTTCCGGTTAAAATGAGAAAGGCAATACCTTCGCGGTCACTTGCGGTCGCTTTACAATCTAAAAGCTGATGCAACTTGGCCGCTTCCGAGGTAATGGCATAATTAGGAAGAATAGCTTGCCATTTTTTTAATTCATTTAAATGAATGTTGCTACATTGGTTAAATAAAGGATGATTTTTGCCACAATATAAAAATGAACTTTCACTATATAAATCAAAATAGTCTAGACCGGACAAAGGTGTAACAAGGGGGATAACACCTGCATGTAAACGGTTATCGAGTACGCGGCATTCAATATCTGACAAAGTACTCATACTAATATTAATAATAACTTCGGCATGTTCTTCGGCAAGTTGAGTCAAGGTGTTGGTGATATAGCCTCTAGGCATAGTTACAAGGTTGTTAATAATGCCGATATTAAACTCACCCTTAAGGCGGTTATGCATTTGGTTGACTTTAGAACGGAAGTCTTCAATCGCTGCTGTGAGCACTTCAATATATTCTAAAATTTCCCGCCCTTCGTCGGTCAGGGCAAATCCGGCACGGCCTCGCTGACATAGCCGAATGCCCAAACGATTTTCTAAATCACTCATATGCAAACTAATGGCAGAGCGGCTAATACCTAAAATACTTTCGGCAGATGTAAAGCTGTGACAGTCGCAAACCGTTTTAAATATTTTTAGAAGTTTTATATCAAAATCAGTGACTTGATTTAATTTTTTAGGTTTCATTTAGTTTTGTTTTTTTAAATCTAAACTCAAGATAATTTGAATTTATCAAACTTATCTCGCTATGTACACTCAAACCATAATTTGAAAATAAACAGGAATGGTTATGTTTGATACGGATAAATTTAGCGACTCAGAACATACTTTGGATGCGGTTCAAACTAATAATAATATGCACATAAATTATCAGGTGCACTGGATGCCTTTTTCAGCAAACCGAAACTTTGCTAAAGACCCACGTATGATTGTGGGTGCCAAAGGGTCTTATCTGATTGATGATTCTGGCCGTGAAATATTCGATTCACTTTCAGGCTTATGGACGTGTGGTGCAGGTCATACCTTGCCCGAAATTCAACAAGCGGTGAGCGCTCAGTTAGGTCAGCTCGATTACTCACCGGCTTTCCAATTTGGTCATCCGCTTTCTTTTAAGCTGGCAGATAAAATTGTTCAGCATATGCCTGAAAAACTACAACACGTTTTCTTTACCAACTCAGGTTCGGAGTCGGCAGATACGTCTATAAAAATGGCACGCGCCTATTGGCGCATTAAAGGCAAACCAAGTAAAACCAAATTGATTGGTCGTGCCCGTGGCTACCATGGCGTAAACGTTGCGGGAACAAGTCTAGGTGGGATTGGCGGCAACCGTAAAATGTTTGGTCAGCTTATGGATGTTGACCATTTACCACATACTTTACAGCCGAATTTAACTTTTACCAAAGGCTGTGCAGAAACAGGCGGGGTAGAACTTGCCAATGAAATGCTTAAATTAATTGAGCTACATGATGCTTCAAATATTGCAGCCGTCATTGTGGAGCCTATTTCCGGTTCGGCAGGTTGTATTGTACCGCCAACAGGCTATTTACAACGTTTACGAGAGATCTGTGATCAGCATGACATCTTGTTAATTTTTGATGAGGTGATTACAGGTTTTGGTCGTTTAGGAACATGGACTGCGGCGGAATATTTCGGAGTTACGCCAGATATTTTGAACTTTGCGAAACAAGTCACCAACGGTGCCATTCCTTTAGGTGGTGTGGTGGCAAGCCATGAAATTTACTCTGCGTTTATGCAGCAAGACTTACCAGAACACGCCATTGAATTTACCCACGGCTATACCTATTCGGCACATCCGGTTGCTTGTGCTGCCGCTTTAGCTGCGCTTGAAATTTTAGAGAAGAAAAACCTGCTGGCTCAATCGGCAGCGTTGGCACCAAGTTTTGAAAAAATGCTGCATGGTTTAAAAGGCGCACCGCACATTTTAGACATTCGCAACTGTGGCTTGATTGGTGCTTTGCAGTTAGCTCCGCGTGATGGTGATGCCACCATCCGAGGCTTTGAGCTTGGTATGAAACTCTGGAAAGAAGGTTTCTATGTTCGCTTTGGTGGCGACACGCTTCAGTTCGGTCCAATGTTTAACAGTACAGAAGCAGATATTGACCGCTTAATGAATGCTGTGGGCGATGCACTTTATCAAGTGAATTAAAGTTTATTAGGCATTTTATCGGGGTCTGTAATGTCAACAGACCTATCTTCAAAATCTAAATGAAAAATACAGTTTGATCTGAAAACTAATTGTAGTAAGGAGTAACAACAATGACAAATGGCCTAGAAGATTTTAGCTATGACGAAGTTTCAACTGAAAATAGTACGCAGAGTGAACAAGCCAAAAAAGTGCTAGGGCATTTCATTCAAGGAAGAATTGTATCTAAAACGGCAAGAAAACAGCCAGTTTACAATCCTGCGACGGGTGAAATTAGTAAAGAAGTCGAAATTGCAGATGCACAAACGGTAAATGAAGCAGTTCAGGCAGCCGAGCAAGCATTTCCTGCATGGCGAGATACACCAGTCATTAAACGTGCACGTGTCATGTTTAAGTTCAAACAATTATTAGAGCAAAATGCCGAAAAGATTTGCGCTTTGATTGGGCAAGAGCACGGTAAAATTTCTCATGATGCTCAAGGCGAACTGCAACGTGGTATTGAAAATGTTGAATACGCTTGCGGTGCACCAGAGCTTTTAAAAGGGGAGTTTTCAAAAAATGTCGGTCCAGATATCGACTCATGGAGTGAGTTCCAGCCGTTAGGTGTTGTGGCTGGAATTACACCGTTTAACTTCCCGGCCATGGTGGCGTTATGGATGTTCCCAATGGCACTGGTTTGCGGTAACTGCTTTATTTTAAAACCTTCTGAAAAAGCACCTTCAGTGGTTTTATTCCTTGCTGAACTTTTAAAAAAGGCAGGTTTACCTGACGGCGTGTTTAACGTGGTGAATGGTGACAAAGAAGCGGTAGATGCTTTATTGCATCATCCTCGCATTCAGGCAGTCAGCTTTGTGGGTTCAACACCAATTGCTGAATATATTTACCGTACCGCGACTTCAACGGGTAAACGTTGCCAAGCATTAGGCGGTGCAAAAAATCATGCGATCATTATGGCTGATGCCGATATTGATAACGTAGTGACTTCATTATTAGGTGCAGCTTTTGGCTCTTCTGGTGAACGTTGTATGGCACTTTCGGTTGCAGTTGCCATTGGAGATGAAGTTGCCGATGTTGTGATTGATAAGCTGACTCAAGAAATGAAAAAATTGAAGTTCGGCCACTATGCAGATGCAAGCAACGACTTTGGGCCACTTATTACCCAAGCGCATAAAGACAAAGTGCAGGCTTATATTCAAAGCGCAGAGCAGCAAGGCGCAAAAATTGTGGTCGATGGCCGCGATGCAAAACCGGCAGGCTATGAAAAAGGTTTCTTTGTTGGGCCAACTTTAATTGATCAAGTCACACCAAACATGACCAGTTACCAGCAAGAGATTTTTGGTCCTGTGTTGCAAGTTATGCGTGTAAATACCATGCAAGAAGCGATGCAACTCATTAATGACCATGAATATGGTAACGGTACTTGTATCTATACCCGTGACGGTGAGGCAGCACGCTATTTTAGCAGTCATATTCAAGTCGGTATGGTGGGTATTAATGTGCCTTTACCAGTACCTGTGGCTTATCATAGCTTTGGTGGCTGGAAGCGTTCACTGTTTGGTGATTTACATGCGTATGGCCCAGATGGTGTCCGTTTTTACACACGCCGTAAAACCATTACACAGCGTTGGCCATCTGCTCAAGTCCGTGAAGCAAAACAATTTTCAATGCCAACTTTAAATTAATTTTTATTATTAGGGAAAACAGCCGTTTTCCCTTTTTTCATGACTGTAGGATTTTGAAATGTAATAGATCGTTTTGATGGATATATTTTTAAGGAATGAAATATGAATAATGATAGAACAAAAAAATTAGGCGAAGGACTTTCAAATCGCCATATCACAATGATTAGTATTGGCGGTGTTATTGGTGCTGGTTTATTTGTCGGTTCATCTTCTGCAATTGCCAAAGCAGGCCCAGCGGTGATTCTTGCGTACCTGATTACCAGCATTATGGTTTTTCTAGTGATGCGCATGTTAGGTGAAATGGCCGTTTTAGAGCCGGACACTGGTTCATTTTCTACCTATGCCCGTAAAGCAATTGGCCCGTGGGCAGGCTTTACCATTGGCTGGTTGTATTGGTGGTTTTGGGTACTTGCGATTCCGGTAGAAGCCATTGCAGGTGCTGAAATTTTACATTCGTGGTTTCCGAGCGTTTCAGTTTCTATCTATGCGTTTTGCTTTATTGTGTTCTTAAGCTTAGCCAACTTTTTTAGTACCAAAAGTTTTGGTGAGTTTGAGTTCTGGTTTTCTTTGGTCAAAGTGGTTGCCATTATTGGTTTCATTATTATTGGTATTTTGGCAATTTCAGGTATTTGGCCTTTAGCTAAAAATGTCAGTGGTGTTGCTAATTTATACAACAACGCTGGTTTTATGCCGCACGGGATGGGAGGCATTTTAGCTGCCATTTTAATTACGGCATTTTCATTCTTTGGTGTGGAAATTGTCTCGATTGCCGCAGCAGAGTCATCTAACCCTAAACAGAAAATTAGACGTGCCACCAATTTGGTGTTGTACCGTATTATTCTTTTTTTCGTGGTCTCAATGTTTATTGCGGTTTCACTTGTCGATTGGCGTTCACCGGACTTACAAAAGTACGGGACATTCCAATACGTTTTAATGAGCTTAAACGTACCGGGCACTAAACTTATTATTGATACGGTCGTGTTTATCGCCGTAGCGAGCTGTATGAATGCGGCAATTTATACGTCTTCTCGTATGTTATTTCGTTTGGGAACACGCAATGAAGCACCGCAGGCAGTCACTAAAGTGAACTATGCTGGTGTACCAGCAATTGCGGTGTTTTCCTCAACTTTTATTGGTTTAGTGTGCTGTGTCATAAACTATGTATTTCCTGGAAAAGTCTTTGGCTTATTGCTCTCAAGCACAGGGTCAATTGCTTTACTCGTGTACTTGGTTATTGCGTTTTCACAACTACGTTTAAGACATAAGCTAGAAGCAGTTGGAGCGGAAATTCCATTTAAAATGTGGTTATTCCCATGGCTGACTTGGTTTGTGATTATCATTATTTTAAGTGTATTGGCTTATATGTTCTTCTCACCAGCCTATAGTTATGAAACGACTCTATCTTTAGGTGTAACCTTAGGTGTGGTGGTTTGCGGTTTGTTTGTGACCCGAAAGCGTAAAGCAACCCGTTCGGTTGCGATCAATCAGAGTAATTTATAAAATATTAAATTAATTTTTAATGATATAAATAAAAAGCTCCTTAATAAAAAGGAGCTTTTTACTTTTTTAATTCTAATTATTTTATTTTAATTGTAGGTGGGTTTTTATAATAATATAAAGAGTTAAAAGCTAACTAAGCAAAGACGTTTAAATCGCTTGCCAGTTTTCTTTAACTTCTTCTGAGTTTTTATTTAAAATGACTTGATCTTCTTTTACCTCCCCAATCCATGAAGTAGGGATAAGATGATGTTGATCATTTTCATCTTTGGTGAGTTTTAACTGATTTTCACCTTCAAGATGATCGACAGTTCCTACTTTGGTGCCACAAGAAGCAATAACGTCTGCATGTTTTTTAATATCATTAATATTTAAAGTATTCATCTTTGACCTCTTCTTTGGAAATAGAAAAACGGTAGAAACTAAATTACTGGATAAAACAGCAGAAATCCTTAATTTTTAATAAACCTTACATGATTATTTTATAATTTCACTTAAGCGATATATTTAGGTAACAATGAAATAAAAAGAAATATTCATTGAATAAAGTTATAGAAAATATCTTTTTATTACATTTTATATCTTTAATTAAACAGAATTATTTCGATATGTTTAAGTGAATACTTTTGAATAATTATTTGTAATGAATATTAAAATATCTATAAATATGACAATCTTGAGTATGTTGAGTGAATTTGAACATGCTCAGGCCGAAAACAAAAGTCAGCTCCGCCAAGATTTACTCTACCAATTGGTAAGTTTATCTAAAAGTTTGCCTTATCCAGCTTCAGGTCATACCTATCAGCGATGGCAATTGTTTGCTCAAATTGCAGGGTATGATTTAAGTCTCGCTAAATTATTTGAGTCACATCATGATGCTTTAAGTATTCTAAATGAATTGGGCTATCAAGACGAAATCGATGACCAAACTTGGGCGGTATGGGCAGCAGATGGCGGACCGGCACCTGTACAGGTCCAGAACAATCACTGTAATGGCATAAAAACCTGGTGCTCAGGTGCAGAGTTTATTCAAAAAGCCCTAATGAGTTATAAGGACAAAGAAGGCCAAGCACAGCTTTGTATCGTTGATTTGGCTCATCCCTCTGTTCATGTTGACTTGAGCCACTGGCAAGCAGTCGGTATGCAGGGAACCCAAACAGCTCAAGTGCATTTTGACAATACTCCTGTTATTCCTATCGGACTGCCAAATTGCTATTTGGAACGTCCGGGTTTTTGGCATGGTGCTGCTGGTGTTGCGGCTTGTTGGTATGGTGCCGCGGTACGCTTGGTTAGCTTCTTACATAAAAGTTGCACCCTTAACCCAAACGCATTTAAAAAAATGTATTTAGGGGAGTTGGCTCAACAGCTCTCTGTAACCAAACAGTATTTTCAATATATTGCCAAGCTCATTGATGATGAGCCTGCGCTCAGCCATGAGCGTGAAATCCGTATATTACGTGCCCAAACAGAACAATGCTGCCAGAGTGTTATTCAACTCGTTGGTAAAGCTTTGGGCGCGCGTCCTTATTGTGAAGAGCCTACATTTTCACAGCTCATCGCTGATTTACCAGTATTTATCCGACAGAGCCATGCGGCTTTTGATTATGAGTCTATTGCTGAGCTCTGTTTACCGGAGAAAAGCTTATGGGAACTTTGAAGCATCCCTTAGTAGAGGACCGTATGATTTCAGGTGAAGGTACACCCGAATTCATGTGGCTTGAGGCATTTAAAAAGAATCCTTTAGATCGGCTGAATTTAAAGTTGTTTCAGTCTAAAAGAGTGGTGATTGTTGCTCCGCATCCTGATGACGAAGTGCTGGGTTGTGGCGGCTTAATGCAGCAGCTAGTTGAGCAAAACTGTCATATTGTCATTTTGGCAGTCAGTAATGGAACACAAAGCCATCCTCATTCAGTGAAATATACTCCTGACCAATTGAACGATTTACGTCCGCAAGAAACACTGGCTGCTTTAAACACTTTAGGTATTTCAGCTTTTTCTGAACGGATTGGTTTAAATCTAATGGATGGTCAAATTCATTTACAGACTGATCAATTGAATCAGGCGCTTAGCCAAATAGTTCAGCCCGAAGATATTTTAATTTGTAGCTATGCACTTGATGGCCATCCAGATCATGAGGCTGTCGGGAAAACAGTACAAGCTTTTGCTGAAGCTCGGGACTTACTATGTTTGCATGTATTGATTTGGGCATGGCATTGGGCAGAGCCTTTTGACACACGAATTAACTGGTCCAAAGCAAAAGCTTATGCCTTAACTGAAAACCAGTTAATTAAAAAACATCAGGCGGTTATGCAATTTAAAACACAACTTGAAGCCGATGAGAGCACAGGAAATTCCGCCGTTTTATCCTCAAGTGCGATTAGCCGTCTTTTAATGCCTTATGAGGTATATCTGAGTGATTCATTCTCGTGTGTATTTTGAAGAGTTGTATCGTAGTAATAATGACCCATGGGGCTATGACTATCACTGGTATGAAGCCCGTAAAAGACAAATCTGCCTTGCATTATTAACGCGACCACACTACGAAAGAGTTTTAGAAATTGGTTGTTCAAATGGGCATTTAAGTGTTTATCTGGCTCAGCGCGCTGCTCATCTGTTATGTATTGATGTGTCGAAGCAAGCCGTTCAGCTCGCATCCCAACGGTTAGAAGCATTTGAACATGTGACTGTTGAAAATAGAAAAATACCTGAAGATTTTTATGAACAAAAATTTGACCTGATTGTAATTAGCGAAGTGGCGTACTACCTCACATTCGATGAGTTAGGTGAGTTTATTGAACAGTTAAAGCAGGCCTTAAACCCGGAAGGGGAAATTTTGTGTTGCCATTGGCGACATGATATTCAGGATTTTGAATTGAATGCCCAAAAAGTCCATCAAAGCTTTCAACAATCTTTTCCATTTCATCACTATTTAAGTCTGAACGATCCGGACTTTATGGTAGATGTTTGGACGGTTAATCCTTCATCAATAGCTCAGCGAGAACAATTACGATGAAAATAGGTGTTGTAGTTCCAGCGCATAATGAAGAGCAACATTTGCCCGCCTGTTTGCAATCAATTCAGGAGGCGATTGAAAAAGTACCGGATGAACAAGTCGAGGTTATGGTTGTACTTGATAGTTGTACGGATCAGTCGCGCTCAATTGTACAGCGCTACGGAGTAAGCTGGATTGAATGCAATTATGCATGTGTCGGAAAGGCACGGGACTTAGGTATCCGCCAACTTATTCAAAACGGCGCAACTTGGCTGGCTTGTACAGATGCTGATAGTGTGGTCAGCCCTGACTGGTTACGCTGCCAGATTTTGCATCAACCTACAGATGCAATTTGTGGCATTGTGACTTTAGATGACCTTAGCCGTTTATCGGTTATGAAACAAAAAAAATATTTATCGCATTATCAGGATTGTATGGATCATCACCATATTCATGGCGCAAATTTAAGTTTTAGTGCTGCTGCTTATATGCAAGTAGGCGGTTTTGAACCTGTTCCTTGCCATGAAGATGTTTCGCTCATTCAAAAACTGATAAGGCAGTGCTGTAATATTACATGGAGCAATTTAGTTCGGGTAACTACCAGTAGTCGACTCGAAGGAAGAGCGCCAGAAGGCTTATCAAAATTTTTAGAAAATCTTTAATTAAACTTATTTTCTTAAGATTATTTTAATAATTGAAATATATTCTAAACTCAGATCCTCTGTTATACATAGTGTTTTAGTGTTCATTGAGCTATACCTTTTTGCCACATCACCCGATGTGGTTTTTTTTCATTATGACCATACAAACATCTAGGCCAACGAAAAGACCTTCTCAACAATAGTGCTGTATATCTGACACGATGACACAAAAAATCACAAAAGCTAAAACTCACGGTTTTCATAAATTGTTTAGATAGCTATAGATAAAATAACGAGGAGAATATTCATGAAAAAAATATTATTTACCACACTCACTGGACTTGTTTTATTAACTAGTAGTACAGCATTTGCAAGAACAGATTCCGCTTTACTTAATCAAGCAGCAAAAAATGTAGTCACTGTTTCAAAAGCTAAAACTTTAGCTGATGAAACAGGGGTAACCTTAACTGGTACTATCGTTAAGCATATTGCTGGCGACCATTATGAATTTAAAGACAAAACAGGTTCAATCATGATTGATGTCGATGATGATTTGGCAAATGGTTGGCAGTTAAAGGTTGGAGATAAAGTGCGTATTGTAGGTGAGGTTGATACCCACCGCGTTAAACCGACTGAAATTGAAGTGTTACAAATTGAACGTGTTAAATAATTTTTCATTTTAAATAAAAAGCTCGAACTAGATTCGGGCTTTTTTATTGAAATAAGCAAGCTTATAAATTTTTTATAATAATGAAATATAAAGTATTTTAAATAAAGGTATGTTAAGTTGAAAATTCCATTAATAATGAAATTTTATATTTCACGGAAGTCTTATGAACGTTCGCCTGTGTTATGCCAGCCAACGAAATGAAAAAAATGAAGATTTGCTACAAGATTTACGTGATATTCTGACAGAAGCTCGTGATTTCAACGATTTAAACGGGATTTGTGGGGTGCTTTATTATGCCGATAATGCATTTTTTCAATGTCTAGAAGGCGAACAAGAGGTCGTTGAAAGATTATTTGAAAAAATTCAAAAAGATCAAAGGCATTATAATATTAAATGGTTATGCACATACTCCATTGATGAACACTCTTTTCAGCGTTGGTCAATGAAATACGTGCAGCGTAATACAAATATTGAAACTTTCTTTCTTAACATGGGAGAAAATACCTTTAACCCGCTTTTGCTGAACCAGCAAAACCTCAAATTTTTCTTAAATGAACTCTTAATTGCAGAGCAAACTAAGATGAATACGGTTAAAAAAGTTGGAATGGTGAATCGGGGAGTAAACCCGTTCTAGCTATTAGATGCGATACCGATATGGATGTGTTTGAGTTCAGGTACGATTTGTGTCATGACTAAATAGACAATTACTGAAATCGACAGCATCCATATCACTTCTAAACTTTGACTAATCACAAACATTGCCCAGTAAAAAAAGCTAAAAAGGGCAATACACAGTCCGCTTCCTTTGTAGTACCAAGTAATAAATATTCCAAAGAGCGCTGAAGAAATGATGAGATTTAGTGTCTGATTCATTCCTAGATAGTTAAAAAGAATAATTAGTAAGCATAAAGCTAACATTGATAGTAAATATACAAATATATTTTTTGCAATAAACATTCTTTATATCCTATCTGAAGATTTAAAAAGTAATCTTTCCTCTGTTTCCAGAGGAAAGATAGTACATATTCATTTTTTGAGATTCTTTTTCTATTATTGAGACTTTTTATATTAATAAAGATGACTTTATCATTTTCTCCAGATCTCTTTATTAATATTCAGCTTTCTATTTAATAGTAAAGAGTGCTTATATGTACTGAAATTAATTATAGGAAAAACAATCAATTATGTTGTAAGCTTTAGCTTACATAATTGTGAGACATTGCCTACATTTGTATAAAAAATAACCTAATTTTACAAAGTTATATGAATAAAACTTTATATTTTACATATGTTTATTTAAAATTATTGTTGGGGTGGTCTTTACATAAATAACAAAAAGTAACATCGGATTTTCAATCATTATTTTTAAATAAAACTTGATGAATTAAAAATATTATTATTAAAAATTTAGTTAATATGAGTTTTTATAATTTGTATAATGAAAAGTAATAATTTAAAGATATAAATTTAAAATATGTTTGTTAAAAATAGATTTCCTTATCTATTTTGATTAGGTTTGGGTGATCAAAATCTAGGCAACATGGGCCACCAGACTGAGGCTAGTAATATAATAGCCATTATTTTGTTAAAAATATTTATATGTTTTGGTTTTGAAAGAAGCCGAGTACTTAGTCTGCCTACTAAGGCCCATAGGTAGAGACAAGGAAATGCTATAAGTAAAAAAATGCAGGATAAAATTGAGACATTTATCAAGATATCTTGTCCCTGTTTTGTATAGACGCTAATAACTGCAAAAGCCATCATCCATGTTTTAGGATTAATCGCTTGCATTAAAAAAGCAGCTTTAAAACCAATAGGAGGGTATTGTTCATTTTTTTCTAAAGAGATAACAGGATTGTAGTTATATAGTTTCCAAGCTAGAACGGTAAGCCAGATTAAACCACTCCATGTCATAATTTTTTGAATAACAGGGTAAGCAAGAATAGTGGAGCCAAGGCCAATACCAACCACTAATACAAGTAAGGCTGCTCCAATACAAGAACCTAAAATAACGGGAAGTGTTTTAGAAATTTTATAATGACTACTTAAACTTAAAATTATAAAGTTGGTCGGGCCTGGAGTAATTGAGGCAACAATTGCAAATAATGAAAATGCAGTGAGGTTTTCCATCTTGTCTACCTTAGTTAATTGGGAGAGACAAGATGAAATAATTAAGATTTTTAATCTTGAAGATTTGTGCAGATTTTTCTGTAAGCGGCTGGTGTTAGTTCATAACAGCGTTTAAACCAACGACTTAAATGACTTTGGTCTGAAAAACATAAATCAGAAGCAACTTGTGCTGGAGAAATACTTCTAGCGAGTAAATCACGTGCTCGAGTAAGCCTAAGTTGAATAAGATATTGATGAGGAGCTAAATGAAAAGTGGATTTAAAAATACGGTGAATATGGTAACGGTCTAGTCCCACCATACGTGATATATCTTTTAACCCAATATCTTCAAATAAATGATCATGCAGAATATCTCGGATTTGATGGGCGATTTGGGGTACATGAATACACGAAGATTGAGAAGCTTTTTTTAACCATTTACCTTGGGCAATATATTGAATAAGCACATCTAGACTATTGTCTT
Source organism: Acinetobacter sp. FDAARGOS_494 (assembly GCF_003812225.1). Lineage (NCBI taxonomy): Bacteria > Pseudomonadati > Pseudomonadota > Gammaproteobacteria > Moraxellales > Moraxellaceae > Acinetobacter > Acinetobacter sp. FDAARGOS_494. The sequence goes on along the minus strand of NZ_CP033866.1, from coordinate 274,754 downwards.
TCACAATATTCATTTCTTTATAGTGTAAGTGTCGAAATGCTTGTGAAGTAATGATTGCGAGTTGATCATCGGATTTTAATGGCGCATCAATCACTAGTTCGTAATGATCGGGGCTGTTGTGAAACAAACCTTGAAGGCGTTGCTTTAACCATTCTGGATGTAGATAAAGCATTTGGTAGGTAAAACCATCAGATGCAGGCGCATGTCCATCATGAATTTCTTCTGGCTCAAGCATAAAAACTTGCCCAGCATGACTATTGATTTGCTTTTTACGGCAATGAAATTGTTGAATACCAGATTCAGTTACACCAATTAAATAACTTGAATGCCAATGGGGATCATAAGCATGGCCAGTAAAATGAGCACGGATTGTTTCGATACCCGTATTGGTATCTTTTGAAATATCCACCCAGTTACTACTCATAAGCACTGACCTATAAACTTTTAATTTTAGCCCCTGAAACAGTATAAAAGAGATAAAATTAGTTCTAGAAGATTTGTGCAAAAACTTTAAAAATTTAGTGTGTATTAAAACCAGCCTAAGGTTTAACAGGCTGGTTTTTCATTAACGTTTGAATTGATTAATCTGAACGCGTAGCCAGCCAATTACTCATTTCAGGCCAAACAGAGGTCGGAGCTTGACTACCGGACACTACGCCCATATGGCCGCCGGGCACAGTTTTGAACGTTTTATCTTGGCTACTAATTAAATCCATAAGAGGCTTAACAGCATCGGCGGTCACAATAATGTCGGTATCGCCACCTACAGCCAACACTGAACAATCAATATCTTTTAAATAAGCTGTAAGTTCCCCAAATTTGATTACACCTGTTGAGAGTTCATTATCAATCCAGAAACGTAAAATAATGTCGCGCATAACGCCACCCGGATAGGCCAGCATATTGTCGATAAATGAACTAGAGGTAGCGTGGTCGACAATAAATTCTCGGTTATCCAGATTTTTAAGAAGTTGCCAATAGGTTTTTAAATTGCCAATGGGGTCCGTTAATTTAAAACCGAGTGTGTTTTGCCATCCATGGATATGAAACACTTCACTTGGTACATGTTGGCGAATACGAAAAGGCGTATGCTTACGGACCCACTGTGCAGGTTTAGTCAGACTTCCATAGAGCTTACCCATATAACCTGCTTTATGTGTGTCGATCGGGGAAGCAAGAATTATCAGATTCTTAATATCTTTATCTTTAAATAATGCGGTATAGCAAAGTGAAAGGGCGCCACCTAAACTCCAGCCATGTAATGAAAGCTGTTGTTGTCCACTATGTATACGGACTTGCTTTAACATTTCAGGCATAAAGACTTTTACATAGGTGCCAAAATTGTATTTGGCTTGATTGCGAGTAGGTACACCCCAGTCTATTAAATAAACCTCGAAGCCTTGATCTAAAAAATAGCGTATCAGGCTGCGGGTAGGAAACAAATCGTAAATAAGCATGTTCACAGCTAAAGGCGGAACAATCACTAACGGCACACGGTGTTTGGCTGAAGCTTCTGTCTCATTTCTATAATGGCGAAGGCTTATAATTTCATGCTTATAAATTACATCAAAAGGTGTTTTTCCTGACAGGGCAATTTCCGACCCTCTAAAAAACAGATCTGATGCATTGGAGAGCATGTGAGGTATTTTCTGACCAGCACGCTTTTTAAGAGATGTTTTAATCGACTGTACCTGTGGAACATTCTGTCGAACTTTAAGCAATAAACTCATTGAATATAAAACCTATAAAGATGTTGCCCAGAGCAAATAACGAGCTGGTCTTTTGCGGATATTAAAGGGAATAAAAGATGAGTTCAGTGACCTAAAAGACAGGATTTTCTGTTTAAGAGATCAAAGTGAAGTTATACTAAATTAATGATTTCTTTACATAAGATTTTGAAATGATTGATAAATTAAATTATAGGGCATGATTTTGTATAAAATATTTAAAAATTTAAGCTATTCTTAAGAATAGTAAAAATTTATTGGTAGGGTAATTTTGTAAAGTTTATTTGTGTTTTTTTTACATATTAAAAAATAAAATATAATTATTTTACAATCCGTTAGGAATGTAATCAGAAAGTAGTATATATGGAATTTGTTTTTAATGGTTTTTATACACTAATTTCGGCGGTCATCGTTCTATTGTTGGGTCGCTTTCTTGTCAATCGGATTGATTTTTTAAAACGTTATAATATCCCTGAACCAGTAGCAGGTGGTTTGGTCGCTGCGGTAGTTTCTTTACTTGTCCACACTTTTTGGGGATACAGTATTGTTTTTAGCAGTGAATTACAAACCAGCTTTATGCTCGTGTTCTTTGCTTCAATTGGTTTAAGTGCCAATTTTATGAAGCTTAAAGAGGGTGGTACTGCTTTAGTCATCTTCTTAATTTGTGTAGCCTCATTTATTGTTGTTCAAAATGCTGTCGGTATGAGCCTTGCAACCTTATTGGGTCTAGACCCACTTATTGGTTTGATTGCAGGTTCAATTACATTAACCGGTGGTCATGGTACAGCAGGTGCGTGGGGTGAAATTTTAGAAAGCCAGCATGGTATTCAGGGTGCTTTAGCGTTAGGTATGGCAAGTGCTACGTTTGGCTTGATTATTGGTGGTGTCATTGGTGGTCCTTTAGCCAAATTGCTCATTAATCGTTATAGCCTTGCTCAAGCAAAAACCAATGCTGAGATTCAGCAGCGTGACACGCATGTTGAACAAAATTCAGATGATCTTGCACCGTTTGAAAACCCGCATCAAGTTCGTTTAATTACTGCCGACAATGCAATTACTACGCTTGGTATGTTTGCAGCATGTTTAGCATTTGCTGAATTTATGACTGGCTTCAGTAAGGGAACTTGGTTTGAGTTACCAACTTTCGTTTGGGCACTTGGTGGCGGTGTAATCTTAAGAAATATTTTAGAAAGCGTGTTGAAGGTTGATATTTTTGACCGCGCGATTGACGTTTTTGGTAATGCGTCTTTATCTCTTTATTTAGCAATGGCATTGCTTTCATTAAAGCTTTGGCAACTTGCTGACTTAGCAGGTCCACTTGTGGTTATTTTAGGTGCTCAAACACTGACTATGGCTTTATATGCAGCATTTGTGACTTTCCGTGTAATGGGGAAAAATTACGATGCGGCAGTATTGGCAGCAGGTCACTGTGGTTTCGGTATGGGGGCTACACCAACCGCCGTTGCAAATATGCAGGCGATTACCAATATGTATGGCCCATCGCATAAAGCATTCTTAATTGTTCCGCTTTGTGGTGCATTCTTTGTCGACTTGATTAATGCAACTGTGATTCAGCTTATGTTGAAATTTATTGCTTAATTAAAAAAAGCCCGTAAGGGCTTTTTTATGGGGCATTTTATAGCCAACAACTTAAACCGTTAAATCTGCTGCACTTAGCATTTCTTGGCCCACAATCATTTTGGCAAATTGATTGGCAATTCTTCCTGAACGGTTGCCTTGCTGAGTTGCATATTGAATAGCTTTTAACTGAATCGTTTCCCAAGTTTCGCGTTGCTGCCATTTGTATTCATTTAGCCAGTATTGAACAGTTTTTAAATACTCTTGTTGGCTAAAGCCATAGAAATTAATTTGTAAACCAAATCTGTCCGCTAAAGAAATCTTTTGTTCAATGCTATCGCCTGGGCGTAATTCGCCATTTTCCCCGACATTTAGCTCTGTATTATCTTTGTTGTATTCGGCCACCATATGCTTTCGATTTGATGTCGCATAAATGAGTGTATTGTCTGAACTAGAGGCCAGTGAACCATCTAATACAGTTTTTAAAGTTGCGTAACTTGAGTCGCCTGCTTCAAAGGCCAAGTCATCACAAAAGATAATAAAACGCTCAGTACGGTCTTGCAGTAAGTTAATAATTTTAGGCAAATCTTCTAAATACTTTTTCTCAAGTTCAATCACCCGAAGGCCTAAGTGGTGATATTCATTTAAACAGGCTTTTACAATAGACGACTTGCCTGTACCACGTGAGCCTGTCATGAGTACATTGTTTGCCAACAAGCCTTTTGCAAAGGCTTCAGTATTTAGTTTTACTTTGTTGAGTTGGCTGTCGATATTGCAAAGATGATTAAAAGAAATGAGTTGAGGTTTGCGGATCGCGACGAGCGAACCTTTATTATTTTCTCTTTCCCATCTAAAGGCAATCGCCTCATCTAAGACATCTACAGAAATTTCTTGGGTTTTAGAAATTTTTTCGACTGCTTGAGTAAGCTTTTGAATTTCAAAAATAAGATTTGAAATTGTCTGACTTAATTCCATGAGCTCAACCTTTAAAAATGCATGAAAGAGAAATTGAACAATTAAACATAGGATGATAGTATCACCGTATGTTTAAGCTTACTAGTACCAATTTTAATGATTGAGCAAATTCAAAAAAGATCACTGGTCGATGAAGTGATTCATGTCATACGTCAGAATATTAAAAATGACATTTGGAAAGTAGATGAGAAAATTCCGACTGAACCTGAGCTTGTTCAAGGTTTGGGTGTGGGCCGAAACACCATTCGTGAAGCAATTAAAATTTTAGAATATTTAGGTGTTTTAGAAGTCAAACAGGGGCTGGGTACTTTTGTACGCACGAAAAATGACTTTTCAATTGTGATTAATTCAATTCATCATTCTGATTTATATGAACACGTAGAAGTACGATGTTTATTAGAAATCGAAATTGCTAAATTAGCCGCTAGACATTGCACGCCTGAAAATATGCGCGATGTTATAGCGTGTTTAGAAGATAGAGCAGCAACAAATCAACAAGATGTTGCTAACTTCATGTTAAGTGATAAGAAACTACATTTGGCAATTGCCAAGGCGACTCATAATAAAGCTTTACAGGCAACTTATGAGTATTTCTTAAACTCAAGCTATCAATACACCTTAGAGCTAGTGACTAATAAAAATTTACCTGACCCAAACCAGCAAATACATACTGAACTTGTTCAAGCTATTCAACACAAGTCTGAGTCAGAAGCCATGCGAATTGCGGAGTCTATGTTGGCGCCCATATTACGTTCGCTAGATTCAATTAAAGCTGACTTTGTCCAAAACCACCTAGATCAAATACTATGAGTTTTATGATTGTTTCGAACAACTTTGCTGTTCCTTACTATTTAAATGTGAGGAAAGAAAAGGGAATGACGGCTTATTATTGGGCAACTCACCAATCTCAGTTAGCTCTATTTGACTCTTACGAATTGGCTTATCGCTTTTACTTTCCATCTCGACATATTTTGATTCGAAGTGAAATTAAAGCTTTCGCTCAGTAATATAATAATTGAGTACAACACCACCATATATTAAAAACATAGGAGAACTGGCTCCTATGTTTTAAAATTTATGGTTCACTGACTAATCTTAATATATTTTTTAACAGTATACTTCTTAAAAATTCTTTATAACTTTCATCTGTATTTTTGTTCGAATGTTGAACTAAATATCCATTAAGTTGAGTGATTATAATAATCGCTCTTTCTTTATATTCTTCTGAAGATATTTTATTATGAATGGGGAGGATGATTTTATAGATAAGTTCGAGATTATACTTTTGTATGATTGACAAAGCTTCATATACATAGGGCAAATGATCTGAAATAGAGAAAAACTCTTTAAATGCATTTGTGATGATCGGTTGCTCTATTTCATAAATTATATTAGTGATAATATTCATAAACCGAATTAAAGGTGGTTCATTTGCATTCAAATTAATTAAAATTTCAATACGCTGTATATAGTCACAAATTAATTTATTAAGTAAAGCTTTTAATAAAATATCTTTATTTTGAAAATAATGTTGCAAAGTACTTAAACTAATATTTGATTGAGTTGCAACTCCTCTCATACTAAATCCGGAATAACCTTTAGTAAGAAAAACTATTTCAGCATTTCTTAAGATCTGCTTTATTCTTTCTTGCCCTTTTAGAGTGGTAAAGGACTTCTTTATTTGCATAGTATCAAAGGTATCAATTTTGATCATTATCCAGCCTGTAAGTACTATTTAAAAAAAGCATTCTAAACCATGAAATTAAAAAAATATAAATAAAATATTTAAATTCTATTAAACTAAAATTAGGTCGAACGACCTATATTTTTTTAATCTAGGTCATTCGACCTAATTAATGGTTAAAAAATGGGTCAAATGACTTATTTTTATTTCTTTAGGTAGGGTTAAAATAGGTCATGTTACCTATTTTAATAAAAACAAATAATACTTGTTTTTGTTGTGTGTATAAATAATTGTATTTGAATAATTATTTAAAAAGTATGATCGTTAAAAAGATAATTTCTTTTTCTAATTTTTAGCCATTTTAATAAAGTAGGGGTGGGTATTTAATTGGGAGTTTTTGTAAGATTAAAAAAATTGATTTTAAATAACTCAACATAGTCTTTTTGTAATATGTGTATACAAGTTAAATAATTGTTATTAAATTGTGAAGAGAATCACACAATAGTAAAAGGTAGTTTGTTTTATATATAAAACAGATTAGCCATATTTTATTTGTCGAGTTTGATTCATTTTGTTCTACAAATCTAATCATTATATATGTAGGTTATGAATATGAAAAACATTCAGAAATCACTTCTTGCAGCATTAATAGTTGCTGGTTATGCGGTAAATACTCAAGCAGCTGTTACTGGACAGGTTGACGTTAAATTAAATATCTCAACAGGCTGTACTGTAGGTGGTAGTCAAACTGAAGGAAATATGAACAAGTTTGGTACTTTAGATTTTGGTAAAACTTCCGGTACTTGGAACAACGTATTAACAGCTGAAGTTGCTTCAGCAGCAACAGGTGGCAATATTTCTGTGACTTGTGATGGAACAGATCCTGTTGATTTTACAGTCGCAATTGACGGTGGTGAACGTACAGACCGCACTTTAAAAAATACTGCTTCTGCTGATGTAGTTGCATATAACGTTTATCGCGATGCTGCACGTACAAACCTATATGTTGTAAACCAACCACAACAGTTCACTACAGTAAGTGGCCAAGCTACTGCTGTACCAATTTTCGGTGCAATTGCTCCAAACACAGGTACACCAAAAGCACAAGGCGATTATAAAGATACTCTATTAGTCACTGTAAATTTCTAAATATAAAAAAGAAATAATTAATTGAGTAGCAGGTTTGCTCAAATATGAGTAGACCTGTTTTAAATGGAGGGAAGATGATATTCAATCGTGGTTCGGCATTTATAATTTCTTATTTTTTAATTTCTTTATTAAATGCGGGTGAAATTGGAGCTAAATTAACTAGTCAAATTGAATTATTGCCTTCTTGTTCTATTAATAATAACGTTGTAGAAAATAATGCAGCAAATTTAAATTTTGGAACTATAGATTTTGGTGAAGCTACCACAGGTTTTAAAGGGGTTTTAGAAGCCAGTTTAGTTAATAATGGTAATTCAGGTTTTAAGATTGAGTGTGCAGGTATTTCGACTGTAAAAATAATATTTGGAGCAGGAAATAATGATAGTAATATTCCAGCTTCATTTTCACAAAATTATTATCATGCTTTAAGTAATGGTAAAGATTTTATTGCTTATAACTTGCTCTATGGTTTAAATAAACAAGTCATTAAAGCAAATGAAGCTTTTATTCTTAATGATATGAATAATAAAAAGAATATCGATATTTTTGGTCAAGCAGCCCATGATGGTAGTCGTATATCTAAGGGTGAATATAAAGATATAGTACCAATTACGATTGAGTTTTAAGAAAAATGAAATACTTATATTTTAAAGCAATATTTTTGCTATCTGTTAGTCAATTTATATATGCAGCAGATCCTCAGCTCAATTCAAGTTTTAAAGTACAAGCTAAAATTGAAAATGGCTGTTCAATAGATAATATTGAGCAAAACATGGATTTTGGTAAATACTCTGCTTTATCAAAAAATAAAGTAATGACTAATGTTATTAATAGCAAAGGTTCTTGGAATATCCGTTGTACGGAAAGTTTACCTGTAAGTATTTCTATAGATGGTGGTGAAAACCTTCAAAATAATACAAGACGTATGAAGAATAGTTCATCCCCTAATTATTTATCTTACAAACTGTATAACTCTAGCAGTTTATCCAATGAATATATTGTAGGTAATAAATATTTATTGCCTGCTACAACACCTACAAACCGTCTGGCAAATTTTGAAATATATGGTGTCGTTGATTTAGAAAATAATAATGAACCCCATGCGGCCGGAATTTATAAAGATACTGTTTCAATAATGATTACATGGTGATTTGTATGAACAATTCTGCATTTATTAAAAATGGCATTTTAAAATCTTTTTTATTTGCAAGTACATTATCACTTGTTACACCTGTGATGGCACAAGCAACTTTTCTAATTTGGCCGATTTATCCAAAAATTGAAGCCAATGAAAAGGCAACTGCGGTTTGGCTTCAAAATACGGGTAAGACCGATGCAATGGTGCAAATTCGGGTATTTAAATGGAATCAAGATGGCTTAAAAGATAACTATAGTGAGCAATCAGAAATTATACCAAGCCCGCCTGTAGCTAAAATTAAAGCAGGCGAGAAGCATATGCTTCGCTTAACCAAAAGCGCCAATTTGCCGGATGGCAAAGAGCAGTCATATCGTCTGATTGTAGATGAGTTGCCGATCCGACTTTCTGATGGCAACGAGCAAGATGCTTCTAAAGTAAGTTTCCAAATGCGTTACTCAATTCCATTGTTTGCTTATGGGAAAGGAATTGGCAGTGGATTAACCGAAGAAAGTCAAAAAATTAATGCAAAAAATGCTTTAGCAAAACCGGTTTTACAGTGGTCAGTTCGCAATAATCAACAAGGCCAGTCTGAGCTATATCTTAAAAATAATGGTCAGAAGTTTGCGCGTCTTTCGGCACTGAAAACTTCAAAAACAGGTAATGATATCTCTTTAGGAAAGGCTGCTTTTGGCTATGTTTTATCAAATAGCACTGTAAAGTTTGCTATTGATCAGTCAACGGCACATGAGTTGGCAAAAACATCTAAAATTTATGGTGTGGACAGTTCTGGTATTAAACAAGAATTGATCGAAATCACCAAAATGGAGGATCCATCATGATCCTTCGGCATAATAATTTATGCAAAAGTATTTTGCTGATTTTATTGTCGGGTGGATGTTTAAATATTCCAAATACTGTGTTCGCAGGCGATTTGCCTCCACCACCAAGAGACATTAATGAAATTAATCAACTTTTTAAACTGTATCTCGATTTGGTTGTGAACCAATATTCGGTCCAGCAAGTTGTGCCAGTGATTGTGAAAAATGATGAGTACTTCATACAAAAAAAGAAGCTGATTGATGAATTAGAAATTAAGATCCCTCAAGAGTTATTAACAAACACTGACACATCTTTATCGAATCAAGATGTTTTGACATTGGGGTTTAGTGGTGACGCGAGTGATTGGATATCTTTAGATAAATTAAAAGATGTAAGTTATGAATATCAATCTTCGAACCAATACTTTAAGCTCAATTTTCCGCCCGCTTGGATGCCCACTCAAGTTTTGGGTAAAGACTCATGGTATAAGCCGGAAGTCGCTCAGTCTGGTATAGGGCTGCTCAATAACTATGATTTTTATACATATAGACCCTATCAAGGCGGTTCAACCAGTAGTTTATTTACTGAGCAGCGTTTTTTCTCTCCGTTAGGGGTCATTAAAAACTCTGGTGTCTATGTCAAAAACCATTACAAAAATGAAGGTAACGCCGAGTCTGTAGATAATGATGGCTATCGTCGTTATGACACATCTTGGCAGTTTGATAACCAAAAGAATGCTACATCTTTTTTACTGGGTGACATTATTACCGGTAGTAAAACGACATGGGGAAGTTCTGTTCGACTAGGCGGTTTTCAGGTACAGAGAAACTATTCAACTCGACCGGATTTAATTACCTATCCATTGCCACAATTTATTGGGCAAGCTGCGTTGCCAAGTACAGTCGATTTAATTATTAATGGGCAAAAGACCAGCTCAACAGAAGTACAGTCTGGGCCATTTATTTTAAACAATGTTCCTTTTATTAACGGTAAAGGGGAAGCTGTTGTGGTCACGACTGATGCAGTCGGGCGCCAGGTCACAACATCGGTCCCATTTTATATTTCTAATACTTTGCTCAAGCCCGGCTTATTTGATTACTCATTGTCTTTAGGGAAAATCCGTGAAGACTACGGACTTAAGAATTTTTCTTATGGAAAATTTGCAAGTGCAGCCGATGCCCGTTATGGGGTAAATGACTGGCTGACTGTAGAAGGACGCACCGAACTTTCTTCAGATTTACAGTTATTGGGTGCTGGGTCTGTACTCAAGCTTGCAAATTTAGGTGTGCTGAGTGCCTCTTTTACCCAAAGTAAAGCCGACAAATCTATGTCTGAAGATCGAACGAAAGACTTGGAAGGTAATCAATATACAGTTGGATACAGCTATAACCGTAATCGGTTTGGTTTTAGCATTAACCATAACCAACGTGATGATGAATATACCGACCTTTCACGGCTGCAATATAGCAATTTAATTTCAGTTAATAGCAATAAAAGCCTAACGGCCAATACTTACTTTGCCACTAAAAACTCAGGAACTTTTGGCGTTGGTTATATCAATACCAAGGCGAATGACTTCAAAAATCGCTTTTTAAACTTGTCTTGGGCGCCTGTTTTACCGACTTATATGAATGGCGTGACTGTTTCATTAAGTGCCAACCGTGATTTCATCGAAAAAGAATGGAGTGCTGCATTTCAGCTTTCGATACCGTTGTTTCAGCGAAACGCGACTGTTAACTCAGGTTATGCGTTTAATAAGCAGGGCGATACTGGCTACCTTAACTTCAACCGCTCTGTTCCGTCTGAAGGTGGTTTTGGTGTCGATTTAACCCGACGCTTTAATGAAAATAGTGAAGATTTAAATCAGGCACGCGTCAATTACCGCAACAGTTATATTAATACTGACTTTGGTCTGTCTGGAAACCATGACTATAACTACTGGTTTGGCCTATCCGGATCTCTCATTTATATGGCAGGAGATTTATTTGCCTCAAACCGATTAGGTGAATCTTTTGCATTGATCGATACAAACCAAGTGCCTGATGTTTTGGTCAGATACGAAAACAGTTTAATTGGCCGCAGTAATAAAAAAGGCCATATTTTTGTGCCATCGGTAACACCTTATTATTCGGGTAAATACAGCGTCGACCCAATCGACTTACCTTCCAACTTTACAATCACACAAGTTGAACAACGGATAGCGGCTAAACGCGGTTCGGGCGTTGTGATTAAGTTCCCTGTTCATCAGTCTATTTCTGCAAATGTCTATTTGACTCAGGCAGATGGCAAACCTGTGCCGGTAGGGTCTGTAGTACATAGAGCTGATCAAGAGTCTTCTTATGTGGGAATGGATGGCATTGTCTATTTAGAAAATTTAAAACCGAATAACACCGTAACGGTTCAGCGTTCGGACCAAAGTATTTGTAAAGCAGATTTTTCTGTAGATGTAGAACAAGCCAAGCAGCAGATTGTGGTGGTTAAACCTGTTACTTGTCACGAGGTATCTTTGCCATGAATATAAAAACAAAAAAATTACTCAGACATTTATGTATGTTTTCTGGACTGATGTTGACGGGAAATATGGCTCATGCTGCATGTAGTGTGAGCGCTTCAGGTACATCTTCTATTTCGGTCCCGTCTATTTACTTAATGGAAAATGGTGAAAACTCATCACAATTTAATTCGGGTTTGTCGTGTACAGGTTTTAGCTTGGCTTTAGCAAACATGACCTACCTAAAATATCGGGTTGAGCAAATGTCAAATTCATTTACCAATGCTCAGACCGGAGAAAAACTTAACGCCATTATTTTAGACAGTAACAATGAAATCATTAGTTTAGGCCAAGAAAAAGACATGAGTAGGTTTGCGCTGGTCAATCTTTTTAGCGGGCCTGATGGCAATTTACCTTTCTACATACGGCTTCCGGCTGGGCAAAGTGTATCGCCGGGTGTTTATCAAGCCGACTCGCCGTTAAAAGTAAAATGGTTCTATTCTGTACCCGCAGTTGCGATTGTGGGAATCGGGGTGTTCTTTGAGAGTCCTGGGTTTAGACGCGGTGCATTGGGTATTGGTTTTAACTGGGGAAGTGGGGCAGACTCGCTTGGTTCATTCTCAATTACTGTACTGCCAGACTGCCGAATTTTAGCTCAAGACGTAAACTTTGGTACGGCGGCGTTTGCTTCCAAGCTTGAACCTGTTCAGTCGTCTATGGGAATACGTTGCTCTGTAAATACACCATATTATGTGAGTTTAAATAATGGACTTTCCCCGCAAAATGGCAACCAGCGAGCTATGAAGTCACAAACGGGAAATACATTTTTAAAATACGATATTTTCAAGAATTCATCGAATGACCGATGGGGAAGCGGTAACGAGCGTTGGTCGAGTTTAAATGCAACGATTAACCCGGGTGTACATAACGGGGTAACTCAGCAGAACTATGTGTTTACTACAAAAATTGTTGATGAAAACGCAGATACAGTACCAGCGGGAACTTATCAAGATACGGTCACGGTACAAGTCGAGTTTTAAAAGCTGTTTTATAGAGGAGATAAAAGCTCAGTTCATGGGCTTTTATCTTTAACCAAACTATTCAATTTCTAACTGATCATCATCTTTGGTAATTTTAATTTTTATTTTTTTATATTTCCGCTTATTTGGATCGAGCGCCGAGTTTATTACTTCATCGGCAAAAGGCGGGCACTGCATGAGTTTTGCATAAGCTCTATAGCCGATGCGTATTCGATTAGGCGGGCAATCGGTTCTTTTTGAATAGTATTCAATGAGTGAGTTCAGTTCTTGTAATAAAGTTTGCTGTTCCATCATACATACTTAACAATTAGATAACTCAAGCATAATAGATTTAAACCTTTTGCTGTGTAGCTGTTTATCATAAGCACCCATCAAAATTGTGATGGAGTTCTCTAAAATAACTTATAAATGTATTAAGTTTGTTTTGGGGTAGGCTGAGGTGTTTTTTTAATTGAACTGTCACAATGGAAAGCTAAGTTAGACCTATAACAAAAAGAATGAAGATTGTTGCGAACAATAAAACCAAGAAGCAATTTTCAACTAAAGCTGGTCTGCTGTAATTAAGCTAATTCGAAAGAATTGGCTTTTTTATTTATTAAATATTATTCCAATAGATTTACTAAGTTAATTATTTCTTTACTATCAAATTGAATGAAAAATATATTAAAAGAATAGCGACATTTAAGTCGCTACTCTTATAAAAAACGTTGCTTTACTCATGCTATATCAGGGTGTTTATCAGCAAGTTTTTGACGTTTTTGTTGAAGCTCCTGAATTTTCTGATCAATATTTTCAATTTTCTGTTCAATAGTTTCATGAAACTCTTCAAGTAACTCTTGTGCTTCCTCTATATTGTGAGCAATAGGCACGCCCCCAATTAAAGGCTTATTGGCTGTTTCCTTTAAATACATTGCAGTAGCAATACCTACCACCCCGCAAATCATCAAGTAATAGGCTGGAACCATCAGATTATGGGTAGTTTCAACCAGCGTTGCGGTAAGAGTTGGGGTTAAACCAGCGATAACTACTGAGAAATTAAAGGCAATACCTAAAGCGCTATAACGGATTTCAGTTGGAAATAGGGCAGGTAAAGTTGATGCCATCACTCCGATAGACATATTGAGAGATAAAGCAAGAATAAGTAAGCCTATAAAAATTTGATAATTTACTCCAGAGTTAAGTAATACAAAGGCCGGATAGGACAAGAAAATAAGAGAAAAGCTTCCAATAAAAATAAATGGGCGACGTCCGAACTTATCACTCAAATAACCAATCACAGGTTGTACAAATAGCATGCCAACCATAACCGCAATGATAATAAGTGCACCATGTGCTTCTGAATAGCCTAAGTTATGCGAAAAATAGCTTGGTAAATAAGTTAGCAACATGTAGTAAGTAACGTTAGTGCTGATTACTAGACCAATGCACACCAATAAACTACGCTTATGTTTAACAAAAATTTCTTTGAAACTAAATTTTTGGGGTTTACTTTTTTGTGCTTGTTGCTCTGAATGCTGTTGATATACAGGGGTTTCTTCAAGGCGGTTTCGTAAATATAAACCGATTATGCCCAGTGGTAGAGCGAGAAAGAAGGGAATACGCCAACCCCACTCGGCAAAGCGTGCCTCACCCACGGCGTGTGTGATCAAGGCGACAGTTGCAGCCCCAAGTACAAAGCCGGCTATCGATCCAAAATCAAGCCAGCTTCCCATAAAACCACGTTTTCGGTCCGGAGAATATTCAGCTACAAAAATCGCAGCACCTGAGTATTCACCACCAATGGAGAAGCCTTGTACAATTTTTACGATGAGTAAAAGAATAGGTGCCCATAAACCGATTGTTTCATAAGATGGAATAAGGCCAATACCAAAGGTACTGATGGACATAATAATGACAGTAATGGCCAGAACTTTTTGACGTCCGTATTTGTCACCTAAATGTCCAAAGAAAAGACCACCTAATGGACGGAAAATAAAAGGTACTGAAAATGTAGCAAGCGCGGCAATCATTTGCACGCTTGGTGAAGTATCTGGGAAAAATACTTTACCGAGAACGTATGCCACATAACCATAAACTCCGAAATCAAACCATTCAATTGCATTACCTAATGCAGCTGCAGTAATCGCTTTTTTGGTTTTTTCGTTCTCGATGATATTGATATCATCAATCTCAATAGGTTTTACTTGTTTTTCAGATGTGCGCATATCTAGCCTAAGAATTGAATCTCAGTATTTAAAGTGAAAATATACGGTTTTAAATACTGAATTAAAAAATTGCAGAATAAAGAGACAGAATAACGATAAGTTACTCAAGAAAAGGGAATTAAGAGGTGTTCTCTTAATGATCAACAAGATAGCAAAAGAGAACTAATTATTTGTTTATGTTAGAGTTTTAAATTGTGGAGAAATTGTATGGATAAAGTTACATAAGTTTACTTAGTGGTAAAACTGAATCAAGGGTTAAAAAAATTATATAAAAATTGATAAAAGACATGAGATTAGCATAAAAGTTAAGCGCTATTTTTTGAGCTTAAAAGGCCAAGTTTTTTTACTTTTAATATACAAAAACTGAACTTGCCTTATATCAGGTTTTCATTAATCAAACTTCGTTGCTTCAGGGATTGACTCTAAATAATCAAAAAATTGTTGAATCTGTTCTTCAGTTACACGTGCTGTAGAAATCGGGGCCAATTCATCTCTACCCAAGAAACCGATATCTACCTATGTAACGTTGATAAGTATTTTATACACCCCAATTTAACAATAAATTTTAATTATTTATCCTTACTTTTTAATGATCTATTTTAAAACAAATGTCATTTTGTGTGCTTGACTGTAATAGGGCAGAGCACTATCCTTGCCTGCTGGCCTACATTGCCAGCCGGCTTTGACAGGCTGATTTAGACCGCATCAGAGTTATTTCTTCTGAGGAATAGTTCTGTGTGTAAGCTTCTCGTCTCCTCCCGTAGCGGTAGGACGGGAGAGGGACACCTTCGGGTGTGCTGGCGTCTAACCAGTCTGTCAACCTTCTCTCGTTCTGCCACCATAATCATTTGACAGTGATTCGGTAGAGCTTCTTTAGACATGAGGAGTTTTCTATGCGTACTATTTCTTATTTATTGGCCTTTGCCAAATTCTCTCTATTTATACCGCCTAAACAGTCATTAAAACGGCTCAATAGACCGTAGGTTTTCTACGCCTTAAGCATCGTTACGACTCAAAATCATAGCAACAATAAACCCGAGATAGGCGAGCACACCATTTTGTGCGGTTTTCGCATGCCTGTATTTAGCACTCATTTTAAGAGTGACGGCATTTTTATCTCTTTTTACATACAACAAAAAATTATTTTAAGCGGTATACATGAAAAATTTAGGCACTTCATTTAGAGCATTACACGTGCTCTACATAGCATCGGATTTATTTAAACAATACGGGTTTCATAAGGTTGGGGTAGACCGAATTATTAGCGAAACTAAAATTTCCAAAGCTACTTTTTATAACTACTTTCATTCAAAAGAACGTCTGATTGAAATGTGCCTCTTACTTCAAAAAGACACATTAATGGAAAAAGTAAGAGTGGAGATAGAAACGACTCACTATTCAACTTTCGCTCATAAACTCAGGCAAATCTATCACTTACATGCCAATTTAAAGAGCGCTTATTATCTGTTGTTTAAAGCAATTTTTGAAATTAAAACGAGTTATCCTACAGCTTACCAAACGGCAATACGCTATAGACGATGGATTAAAAACGAAATTTTCTGCCTGCTTATGGAAACTAAAAAAGCCGTTTCATATGCCGAAGCGGAAATTTTTATATTTATGATAGATGGGGCAATTTTAGGACTTTTGACTTCAGACAGAGCCGAAGAACAAACCAAGTTGTTAGATTACTTTTTAGTGAGGGTTAACTAAATTTATTGAACTAAAGAATCAGTATTTTAGAATGAATTAACTATCTTTTTATTTTGAAATAATGATTTCTTAATTAAAAATTAACATGATTAATCTTTTATTTTATTGTTCTAGATTTTAAAAAGGACAAGTTATTTAGACTGAAAACTCACCAAATACTAAGAAAGAGTGAGTTTATAAAATCTGAAATAAAAATAGATGAAGACTTAACAATATAAATTTTTGGAGATATTCGTGGATGATCATCATTTAAAAAGAAAAGTCGGCACGCTTGAAATGGTCGTAGCCATGCTGCTTTCAGGGAGTATTGGTCTATTTGTGATTAAGTCAGGTCAATCACCCGTTAATATTGTATTTTTCCGTTGCCTTATTTCAGCATTGTGTTTAATACCGATTTGTTACTTTTATGGTCATTTTAAAAAAGTATACTTCGGTAAAAAAGAACTGTTTTTAATGGTGACTTCGGGCCTTCTAATTATTTTTAACTGGGTTCTACTGTTTGCTGCTTTTCCTAAAACTTCTATTTCTTTAGCGACGATTGTTTATCACGTGAACCCGTTTGTCATTTTATTTTTAGGGGCGTTGGCCTTTCACGAAAAGCTCAATAAGAATGATGTGCTATGGACCATCGTTGCTTTTGTAGGGCTAATCGTGATTATAGGCTTAGGCAGTGCTTCGGTGAACTCTAATGAGTTGGTCGGCTTGGGGCTGGTTCTTATTGCCACAACACTTTATTCCATATCGGTATTAATCACTAAAAAATTAAGTAATACACCGCCGTTATTAATTGTATTTATACAAACCCTGAGCGGGGCCATTGCCATGACTCCATTTATGTCGGTTTTTGAAAACCCGCCGATCGGTCAACAATGGCTGTTTGTGGTCGGATTGGGAGTTTTGCATACCGCATTTCTCTACTATTTAATGTATTCGGCGATTAAGAAAATACCTTTAAATAATATTGCGATCTTATCTTTTATTTATCCAATATCGACCATAGTGATTGATTATTTCTTCTTTGATCATGTGTTGACTAGTACTCAAGTTTTAGGTGCAGGTTTAATTTTATTAGGCGTATTGGGTGTGAAGTTGCATTGGAATATTTTTGCAGTAAAAAAAGTAGGAATAAGGAATTAAGATATAAAAATAAAAGGTGAGGTTGTTAAAGCCTCACCTTAGTTATAATTTTATTTTATCTTTTTCGCTTTTGTGTATTCGGCATAAGCTTCATCTGCAAAGCGTCGTAAAGATTCACCAATTGCGGCATATTGATATTCATTAAGGTTAGCTAAAGATGCACGAGCAGAAGGGTGCTGCACACCGAAGCCAGAACCGGGTAATAAAACCACACCTGTTTCATCAGCTACTCTAAATAATAGCTCGGTTGGGTTTTTATTTTTCATGACCCAATCGGCAAACTCATCTCCATAGAGAGTTCGTGAAGTGTTTTCGAGGTTGACTAGGGTGTAGTAGTCCACAGCATTTGGATCTGTTGGGACATCGACACCAAGCTGTCTATAAAGTGCTGCATCACGTTCACGAACAACAGATTTGACTGCTTTTTTATAGCTTTGGCGTGAGTCCATCATATTAAATAGCGCAAATAAAACCATTTGAACTTGCTGTGGGGTAGACAGACCAGCGGTATGGTTCAAAGCAACATTTCGGCTATCGGCAACTAAGCGGTCAATAAACTTAATGCTTGCTGGGTCGGTGGTTAAAGATGAATAGCGGTCTTCCAGCTCTTTCTTCTCTTTTTTCGATAAGTTCGCAATTTGTTTATCAAGCACATTGTTATTTGAAAGTGCAATGACACCAAGTCGCCAACCAGTCGCACCAAAGTATTTAGAAAATGAATAAACCAAGATCGTGTTGTCAGGACAGATCGCAAATAGTGATTTGAAGTTATCGGCAAAAGTACCATAAACGTCATCTGTCAAAATGATCAGGTCGGGGCGTTTTTTAACAATATCTGCCAAAATCGCAAGGCCTTCATCACTCATTTTCACTGATGGCGGATTACTAGGGTTCACTAAGAAGAACGCTTTAATAGACGGATCTTCTAACTTTCTAAGTTCTGACTCTGGATATTGCCAGCCGAGTTTAGGGTCTGCCTCAATAAGTACTTCTTCAAGCTGGTAGTCATTAAGTTTTGGAATTTCCAGATATGGCGTGAAAATAGGGCTACCAATGGCAATACGGTCGCCGTTTTTAATAATTTTATTTTCTTTTAATGAGTTAAAAATATAGGCCATTGCAGCTGTTCCGCCTTCAACAGCAAACAAATCTAAATCACTTTTTTGCATGCCTTGTACGCCCATTTCTCGTAAGACATACTCTTTAATAATCGTTTCACTTACTCTGAGCATACGATCTGGAACTGGATAGTTACAGCCTAAAATTCCTTCAACCATTTCAAGCAGAAAAAGATCTGGGTCTAAACCTAACTGGTCGCGTACATAAGAAACAGCTTTGCCTAAAAAGACGATGCCGGGTTTGTCACGGTTTTCCAAAATGAAATTATCAAAACGTGACTGGAGACCAACGGGGCGCGGGAAGCCACCTAAACCTTCAGGCATATAGGAAAATGAAAACTCGGATTCAGTCGCAGAAAACAAACCCAGTTGAAAGAATGCTCTACGTGGGATAGTGGCAAGAAAGTTCGGATTACCACGCCCAGCATTTAACATCATTCGGTCAGTTTTGCTTTGAGCTAATTCTATTAAATTATCTTTAAGTTCAAATGGGCTGAGTTTTGCGTATTTAGAATAATCGACTTTCCCCATGGGACGTCTCCTTAATTATAGTGAGATGAATAAAATTTCTAATTCAATGTAGAAAATCAGGCCAAGCCTACAATCAGTGGTCCGAGTAAGGTTAAGAACACATTTGCTAGGGCATAGGTAATTGCAAATGGAACAGTCGGAATCGAGTTGCCTGCTTTGTCTAAGATTGCCCCAAATGCAGGGTTTGCACTGCGTGAACCTGATAATGCACCAGCCATCACTGCAACGTTGTCATAACGCAGAACATAACGAGCAAAGAGCATGGAAAGTAGGAGAGGAACCAGTGTGACCACCACCCCAATCATAAAGAGTGAAAGACCACTTTCTTTAATGGTTTGAATAGCCTGTAAACCTGATTGTAAACCGACGGCTGCAACGAAGCCTGCAAGCCCTAAATCTTTAAGAAGCTGGGAAGCTGCTAAAGGCATATTGCCATGCACCTGATTTCGACTTCGAATCCAACCAAACAGAAGACCTGATAGTAAAGCACCACCACCAGCGCCAAGTGTTAGGGGCACATCACCTAGACGAATCACAAAAAGACCAATCACTAAACCAACCACAAGGCCAGCACCATGAAAAATCCAGTCTGTTTTTAAGCTTTCAGGCAGGGCTTTACCAGCCTCTTTCACCAAGCGGTCGAGGTCACTTTTTGTACCGTAGACGGTGACTACATCACCTTGGCGTAAAACGGTGTCGTTACTTAAAGGTTGGGACTCATCGTTACGCTTAATCGCAAGTACATAAATACCGTGCTTTAAATACGCAGGCGTATTGGCCTTAATATCTCCTAAAGTACGATTGAGATATTTGGAATTTCTTAGGATGACATCGCTGGTATCCATAATCATTTCCATACCTTGCGATGACTGTAATTCGCTACCGATTTGCTCGGCAACCGAAACAACACTGGCACGGCGACCAACCAGTAAAATGACATCGTCTGTTTGTAAAGTTAGTTCAGGAGCAACATCAATAAACTGATCTTTACGTTTTAACCGTTCAATCGTAATACTCGGCTCTTTTGCTTCAATTTCCGCAATAGTTTGCCCATTGGCTTGTTTAACTTTATAAATACGGCCAACAATTTCCGGCATTGCGAGTTCTTGGCCCGGTGCGAGTTCAAAAGCACCTTTGAGTCGTTCACTCTGAGCTTTTAATGCATCGTCGTGAATTTCTTTACCCATAAATTTAGGCAAGATATTCACACAGACAATAATTGCTCCCAATGAACCAAAAATGTAAGTCACTGCATAGCCAATCGCGACATTTGCTTGAAGTCTTTGAATTTCTGCGAGTGGGAGATCAAGTCTAGAAATTGCGTCTCCCGCAGTCCCAATAATGGCTGATTGAGTCATGCCGCCCGCAGCGAGACCTGCAGCCAAGCCTTTATCGAGATGAAAAATTTTAGCCATCACTAAAACAGTAACTAAACCACACACTGCCATAAATACTGCTAAAAGAATTTCTTTTATGGACTGTGGTCCAAGTGATTTAAAAAACTGTGGACCACTTTCAAAGCCTACTGCGTAAATGAAGAGAGCAAATAAAATTGCTTTAACGCCGTTATCGACAGGCACACCAATAAGACTTAAAACAACTGCGACGAGTAAGGAGCCTGCAACTCCACCAAACTGAAACTTTCCGAACTGGAATTGTCCAATCCAGAAACCTATTGCGAGTGATAAGAACAATAATATTTCGGGGCTGTGCTTTAAAACACCTTGTAACCATTCAATCATTTTGATCTCACTTTTATTATTAGCTCTATCTTTAATATATAAATTTATTTATTTTTCATTTTTAAAAATACATTATCAAAATTACTTAAGCAAACCTTCAATCCTGGTGATTTTCTTAAGTTTAAATATCAAAAATAATACTTTTAAAATACTTGTGATCAATACATACCAGTAATTCTGACTGATTAAATCAACTTATATTTTTTTAATGGATGGTAAAATTTATTTACAATAATATAAAGAATATTTTATGAAATTAAAGAATCTTACTTATAAATTAGCTTGAAAAATCATTTTTTAATATATTGATTTATAATGACTAGTTATTAAGTGTCATACTGGTCTTAATTTTGTATAAATTAAAAAAAAATTTACTTAAAATTATTTTTTTGATAATTGTGTCGCATAAATTAATTTTTAATATATTTGAATTAATTTTCATAAATATATTTGTTTCAAGGGGGAGTATAAGATTTAAAATTGCTATTTTTGAATGGACTATATATTTGGATGCAAAAATGATTAATATTTTGGTTTTATATTTTGATTAAATTTATTGTATTGAAAAATAGGGGTTTAGGGCTATTAAAAAATTGAATTTGCTCTATTGGCGCTCTTATTTTTAAGTGATTTCCTGTCCGCTTTATGACCCACACGCTATTTTTTCTTATTCTTTTTTCAAACACTCACATGCCATACTGCTTAGGAGTGCTAAATTTTGATGGATTTATGCTGTCACATGCTGATCTTAGATATTTTGGCCATAAAACTGTGTTATCTCAGCTTAAGCCTTTAAATTTGGGCCTCTATTTTCAATTCCACCACACAATCTGTACATATTATTCAGCAGTTTCAACGATATATTGAACAGCACCTACGGTAATTTTTATTCTAAAATTTCCATTATCTGATATAGCTTTTAGATTGATTTATATTTTAATTTATCTTAGTAATAAAAAGAGTTTTGTGGCACAGTAAAACGATAAATCTTAGAGTATAACTATGAAGCTTAAAGAATTAGCAGGTTGTGAGGAGTGCGATACCGTCTATCGTAGAGTCCCGCTTGCTTACGG
Organism: Acinetobacter sp. FDAARGOS_494; assembly: GCF_003812225.1. Taxonomy (NCBI): domain Bacteria; kingdom Pseudomonadati; phylum Pseudomonadota; class Gammaproteobacteria; order Moraxellales; family Moraxellaceae; genus Acinetobacter; species Acinetobacter sp. FDAARGOS_494. The sequence continues at coordinate 252,638 of NZ_CP033866.1, read as the reverse complement.
AAAAAGAGCTTATTGTGTCTGCTGTGGTGCAGAGCTTTATCGGCATACCAAGCCTTTTACTACATTGTTAGCTCTAATTTTAACGGCCCTCATTGTATTTGTTATTGCCAATAGCTTTCCCATTGTCAAAATTGAACTGCAAGGCAACATATCCGAAACCACTTTACTGGGCGCCGTGTGGGTAATGTTTCATTACGATAGGGCATTTGTCGGTGTTCTTATTTTAATTACTACATTCATTGTGCCACTTACGTATTTGTTATTGCTGGGCTATGTACTCGGTACGGTCAGTATATTAAAGAAATGCCCCCAATTTTTAGTCGGTGCCTTGCGAACACTTTATTTTATGAGAGTGTGGGGAATGGTTGAGGTGTTCCTGATCGGAATTCTGGTCACGCTTGTAAAACTAATGGGCATGGTTCTTGTTATTCCGGAAATTGCTCTATGGGCATTTGCGGTCTTGAGCCTATTAATGGTTTATATTACTTCCGTAAAGGTGAGTGATATATGGAATGAAATTGATAGGTCACAGCCATGGCAAAAATAAAAAATGTGACTCCTGAAAAAATCACAAATACCAATATGATTTTAAAACAATATCCAAGAGCCAAAGATCTTTCACTGATATTGTGTCATTGTTGTGGGTTATTGAATTCTTCAAAAGTAAATAAAACTGATGCTCATAAAAATCAAATTCTACGTTGTGTTAGATGCCATAGCGTTTTGCACGAGCGTAAGCCGGGAAGTTTAAATCGTACCTTTGCTTTAGTGGTGGCTGCGACCATTCTCTATATTCCTGCAAATGTCCTTCCTATGACGGTAACTGACTCTCTTTTGGGCCGTCAGCAAGATACCATCATGAGTGGGGTCATTTACTTTTGGCAAAGTGGAGACTATTTAGTATCGGTGGTCATTTTTATGGCGAGTATTTTTATTCCGATGCTAAAGCTTCTTATTTTGTATTTCCTGTTGTTGGTTGTATATATACAGTCATCTGCGGCGTGGAAGTTTGCACCGGAGCAATGCATTAAACTCTACCGCATTGTTGAGTTTGTAGGGCGCTGGTCCATGATTGATGTGTTTGTGGTAGCCTTACTTACTGCTCTCATTCAAATTCAATCACTTGCAACTATTTTAGCGGGACCGGGTTCAATTGCTTTTGGTGCGGTTGTGGTTTTAACCATGTTTGCATCTTTAAGTTTTGACCCACGTATTATTTGGGATAATTTTTATGCATCTCAAAATACAAATAAACCTAACCGTGTTTCTTCGGAAAAAAACACAATTATTCAGGCTGAACACTCGCCTTTGAATAATGATTCCATTAATCCCAGTCAATAAAAGAACAATGAGTATGTCTGAAAACAAAACAACCAGTGAGACCTCAGATCATCATGAAACAGATGTTGAACTGGAAAACATGAATGATTTACCAGAACCCCAAGAAAAGAAAAATCGGTGGAAGCCTCTACTAATCTGGATTATTCCACTTATTGCGCTGCTGATTGCGCTTTCTTTGGCGGTGAAAGCACTACTTTCTAATGGACCAACCATTGAAGTATCTTTTCGTACCGCCGAAGGTTTAGTCGCAGGTAAAACAACAGTACGCTATAAGCAGGTAGACATTGGGGTGGTACGGCAAATCGATCTTGCAGAAGACCGATCTCATATTATTGCGCGCATTGATTTACGTAAGGATGCAAGCAATTTTGCTGCTCAAGATTCACGGTTCTGGGTAGTGCGTCCACGGATTGGGACAAGTGGGGTTTCAGGCATCGACACTTTATTGTCGGGTTCATATATTGAAGTAGATGGCGGGAAATCACCCGAGAAAAAACTTGAATTCACAGGTCTGGAAATACCGCCAGTGATTACGTCCGATGTGCCGGGCAAAGAGTTTTTCTTGAAAGCCGATGATTTGGGATCTTTAGATATTGGTTCGCCAATTTATTACCGGAGAATTAACGTAGGACAAATTACAGCTTATAAGCTATCTGATGACGGTAAAAGCGTAGAACTTCAGACGTTTATTCGTGCGCCGTACGATAAATTTGTAACGACTGACACACGTTTCTGGCAGGCAAGTGGTATTGATGTGACGTTAAATGCTTCAGGCTTTAACTTAGATACTCAATCGCTTGCAAGTATTGTTGCTGGTGGTATTGCGTTTGGTTTCCCTGAAAACTCAAATGCGACTGTCGCTGCTAACAAGAGCCGTTTTAATCTTTGGGACTCAAAAGCTGAAGCATTAAAAGAGCCGGATGGTCTACCGCGTGGCGTGATTATGTATTTTGATCACTCATTACGTGGTTTGGCTGTGGGTGCGCCAATCGACTTCATGGGAATTGAAATTGGTAGCATTAAATCAATTAATGCAGAGTTTTATAACAACTATAAGCAGATTCGCATGCGTGTTGAGGCAGTGATTTATCCTTCGCGTGTTGAAAACGGCCAAGCACTCAATCCAAACAGCGACATTTTCAAAGATTTTGTTGAGCATGGATGGCGTGCCCAAATGAGAACTGGCAACCTCTTAACGGGTCAAAACTATATTGCTTTAGATAAGTTCCCTAAAGCAAAACCTGCCACTCTACAAATCTTGAATGATGGCCGTGTGGTAATTCCAACCACTGCAACAGAGTTAAGTGGTTTACAGGCACAGGTTTCCCAAATTGCTGATAAGTTAACAAAATTCCCACTAGTCGAAATTGGGCAGGATGTTCGCAAAACGCTTAAGAATATGAATACAGCCATTGAGTCTACCGACAAGCTGGTTAAACAGTTAGATGGTAAAGTTGCTCCTGGTTTACAAGCAACCTTAGACGATGTTCGTAAAACTGTAAGATCTTCCGAGTCTATTTTGTCGAGCGATGCGCCGTTACAACAAGACGTACGTAAAGCACTGCAACAAATGACTCGTGCGGCTGCGTCATTACAGTTAATGGCAGACTATATTGAACAACATCCTGAATCTATTATTCGTGGTAAGAGACCAGAGGCCAACGATGAAAAATAAAAAGAACCGATCATTGCAACACTCTAAAGTAGCCAAATGGCTGCTTGGGAGTGGAGTGCTTTTGACAGCGATAGCCATGACAGCATGTTCTAGTTCACCAACACCAAACTATTATACGCTTACACCTAAAGTGACTCCGGTCTCGAACTCAACTGTGCAGGTGATTGAGGTCTTGCCGGTCGGGATCCCAGATCGTTTAGACCGTGCACCATTGGTGCTACAAGAGAGTAATGGTAAGTCGACTGTACTTGATAATGAGCGCTGGACATCGACTTTGGGTACACAATTACGCGATACCTTATCGGCGGGTTTGCAGCAAAAATTAGGAGCAATTGACAGTTATAGCAGTGGGCTTTCTGGAAACAATCAGCCTCTATATCGAGTTTCTACTGACTTTTCTCATTTTGATATTGTAGATAATAGCAATATCAACGTTGCCGTATCTTGGGTAGTGAAGCGCCAAATACCGCCCACTCAACTAGAGTCAACGAATCCGAAAGTAATCTCGAATAGAGGAGCGCAGCTCAATTGTAGAATTGCGTTTAAACAGCCGATTGATCAAAAAGCTAAAAAAATGGAAGCAATTGTAAGTGCTTCAAATGAAGCGATGAGCCAAATTATTAATACCATCTCTTCTTCAATTGTGGCGCTAGATTCAAATAAAAAGATGAACATCAATAACGGTATATGTTCATCTTAATAAAGGCTTATTTGTTATACGTTTAATTTAAAGCTCCTTATGGTTAAGGAGCTTTTTTATTTACTTTTATTGGTAAAAATTAAAGATCTTTTAAAACAGTTATAAATTTAATCAAGAGAGCAATTTTATTCTAGCTGTCTATTTATCTAAGAAGATATAGATAAGCTTTAGATTCGGTAAAAGGTTTAAATAATGAAAACAATCGGGTTACTCGGCGGCATGAGCTGGGAGTCTACAGCACTTTACTATCAACAAATTAATAGAATGGTTCAGAACAAGTTAGGGAAACTACATTCAGCCAAAATCATTCTAAATAGTGTCGATTTTGAAGAAATAGCAGCATTACAATCGAAAGGTTTATGGCAAGAAGCTGGAGCCTACTTAGCTGAGCAAGCACAAAATTTAGAAAAAGCAGGGGCAGACTGTATTTTAGTCTGTACTAATACCATGCATAAGGTAGCACCTCAAATTGAAGATGCCATTACGGTTCCATTTATACATATTGCTGATGCCACAGCAAAAGAAATTTTAAGTCAAAATATCCGAAAAGTTGCACTGTTGGGAACCGCTTTCACCATGGAGCAAGACTTTTATAAAGCCAGATTACAAGATCTTGGAATTGAGGTGATTATTCCAAATGATGCAAATCGGAAAATAGTACATAGCATTATCTATGACGAGCTTTGTTTAGGTGTGATCAACCCCGATTCGCAACATAAATACACGACCATTGTTGAAGAGTTGATTGGGCAGGGTGCCGAGGGCATTATTTTGGGGTGTACCGAAATTTGTATGTTGATTGGTGATATCAAATTTTCTGTGCCTCTATTTGATACCACCACCATTCATGCGAAAGAAGCTGTAAATTTTGCATTAGAGCAAAAAACGGCAGCCCGTTCTATTGCTGCTGGTTCGGTATAAATACTCATCAGCTTTTAATTTATTCTGAAATACGAACGAATCACAGCCCAATTTGTTGAAAGCCAGCAGATCAGTGAACCCGCCGTGACCATGGCTGTACCTTGCCAAAAACTGATTGATAACTCTGTCTGTAAAACCAGCATGGCAAGTAAAGATGAAATGATGGGGGTAAAATAAGAAGCAACCACTAGCATGGTAATGTTGCCATGAATAATGCCAATATTCCATGCTGCATAACCGAGACCAATTGCAGCAGAAGCAACGATTAAAGATAAAATTGTATTTAAATCGAGTGAAGGCAAACTCACTTGGCCGCTAAAAAGCAATTTTAGCCATAAGGTTAGGGCAACACCAAGAAAGAAAATAGAAATAGGGTTTTGTCCTTTACCCATTTTCTTGGTCAACACACAGTAAAAAGCCCAAATAATGGCACCTATAAAGGCCAAAATATAACTTAAAGGATTACTATGAAAATTATCGACAACACGACCTAAACTAAAATCTCCGTTCCCGGTCTGAATAAAAATGATACCGGAAATTGAAATGAGTAATCCTAAAATAATAAACACATTAAATTTTAACTCTCTAAAAATAACAAAAGCTAAAACAGTCAGGCTTGGCCAAAGGTAGTTTACAATACTTACTTCAATCGCTTGTTGCGCCGTCTTTGAATAGGCAAGTGCAAACGAAAAGCAAAGCTCATAAGCAATAAATAAAATTGCCCCTAAAATCAAATATTTTTTAGAAATTAATTTAAAATTTGGCACCCTAAAAATAATGAGCAGGAGTAAAGCACTTAAGGAATAGATTAGCGTAATGCCAACATCTGGACCGATTGCAGTCGTAATATGTTTTACAAAACCCACCATAGAGGCCCACATTAGGATGGCACTTAAACCAATCAAGGTTGCTAAATTTTTTGACATAAGAAATAAATGAACTTAATTGAACACCTGAGCTACAGTGAAAGTTAAAAATAATTAAAGTAAGTCAGGGTAAAGGAATTTTTAATTAAAAAATAGGCACAATAAACCAAATTACCTAATAAGTATTATCAGCCAACATAAATACTTTTGGTAATTAAACTAAATGCCAAGTATTAATTTATAGCTAAGCATTAGAGTAAGCTAAACCTCTAGAAAACACCCAGTTATGTATTAAAATTTTAAAAATATAGACGGTAATGCTCAGTACAGTTAAATAAATCAACTATAAGTCTCTCTTCTAAAGCATTACCCTGTGTTTATTGCGAAAAAATAATAAATGGAGATAAAAGATGCTTACACGTTTTTTACTGCCGATTTTGGGCACTACCGTTTTAGTTACAGGCTGTGCTTCTTCCTCTCAATATCCGATTAACGAGAGTTATGGTCCTGAGCCAAAGTTACCTGAACCGAAAACAAGCTTATTTCCAACCGTAAATATAGCACCGGCACAAGGTTGGCCAAGTGGTGTGATGCCGACTCCGGCAGAAGGTTTAAAAGTAAAAGCATTTGCTAAAGGACTTGAGCACCCACGTTGGCTCTATGTATTACCAAATGGTGATGTGCTGGTGGCTGAAACGGATGCTCCGCCTAAACCTGAAGACAGCAAAGGGATTAAAGGCAAAATTATGACCTTCGTAATGAGACGGGCAGGATCATCTCATCCAAGTGCAAACCGAATTAGTTTACTCCGTGATACGAATGGCGATGGTATAGCTGACCAAAAAACGGTATTCCTTAAAAACCTAAACTCACCGTTTGGTATGGCACTGGTAGGAAATCATTTATACGTTGCCAATACGGATTCACTCATGCGTTTTCCTTACCAAGAAGGTGAAACTCATATTACTTCAACCGGTACTAAAGTATTGGACTTACCGGGTGGGCCTCTAAACCACCATTGGACCAAAAATGTTATTGCCAATCGTGAAGGTACAAAGCTCTACATTACCGTTGGTTCCAATAGTAATGTGGCCGAAAATGGTCTAGATCAAGAAAAAGGCCGTGCACAAATTATGGAGTTTGATATTGCAAGTGGTCAGTCACGTCCATTTGCAACAGGACTGCGTAATCCAAATGGTATGGCTTGGCAGCCTCAAAGTGGAAAACTTTGGACAGTTGTAAATGAGCGCGATGAAATTGGTAGTGATTTAGTGCCCGACTATATGACGTCGGTACAAGATGGCGCTTTTTATGGCTGGCCTTATAGTTACTATGGTCAACACGTAGATGTACGAATCAAACCACAAAATCCTGACATGGTGGCTCGTGCAATTAAACCAGACTATGCTCTAGGTAACCACACTGCTTCGTTAGGTCTTGCATTTTATACAGCCGAACTCATGCCACAATTTAGAGGCGGAGCATTTATTGGACAGCATGGTTCTTGGAACCGTAAACCACATAGTGGATATAAAGTCATTTTTGTGCCATTTAGAAGTGGTCAGCCCTCTGGTCCACCGCAAGATATTTTGACAGGATTTTTAAGTGAAAAAGGGAAAGCGTATGGGCGTCCTGTCGGGGTAGCAATTGATTTTTCGGGTGCAGTATTAGTCGCAGATGATGTTGGTAATACGATTTGGCGTGTCTCACCAGTTGCTGAAACAACTTATGAGAGTCCAACCCAGCAATCCATTCGTAGTTCAGTGACTCAACCTTAAAAAGGTTGGGCAAAATAGGTTTATTTTATGCAAATATTACGGTTATCTGATTACCCTCAATACAAAGAAATGGCTGCACAGTGGTTTTCTGAAAAATGGCAAATCCCTGTGGAAGCCTATCTTGAGAGTATTCAGATTTCCATTGATCAAAAGCATGCTATTCCACAGTGGTACATTGTTTTAAATAAAGATAAGTATTTAATTGCTGGAGCAGGAGTTATTGATAATGACTTCCATGAGCGTAAAGATTTAACACCAAACTTATGTGCTTTATTTGTAGAAGAGAACTATCGAAACCAAAATATTGCAAAACAGATTTTAGATTTTGTACGTGAAGACTTGAGTAATCAGGGCATCCAAACACTTTATTTAATAACAGACCATACCGAGTTTTATGAAAAATGTGGTTGGCGGTTTTTAACGTTGGTAAAGGATGAGGAAGGCGAGATGGTACGTATGTATGTAGCAGATACTTTTTAATAGAACTTAAAGAGCATCTATTAAAAAATAGCCTCTAGTGAGGCTATTTTTTATGGCTTATTTATTTTTAAAATTTTTAATAATCATTAGAAGGGCGACCAGTGACAATAAGATAATAAAACTAATATAACTATTTGCCGTACTCATCAGCCCAATTTTACCTACAAAATAGCCAGCTAAAATTGCAGGAATACTAAAAGCCAAATAACTTTCAACAAAAAAAGCAGCCATAAGACCCGCACGTTCTTCGGGAAGTGCCAATGGCATTACACTACGAATAGCCCCCATAAATGCTGTACCAAAACCAACTCCAGTAATAATAGAACCTAAAAATAGAACTACAGCATTGGTTAGATTAATGGCGATGAATAAGACAATGGCACCAATAGCAATCGAGAGCGTACCGGTTAATAAAATACGGAAATTTGTCGACTTCCTAAGCGTTAATATACCTACCGCACCGGAAAGGGCGAGCGCCATAAACATAATCCCGTTTAGCCATGCCGATGACGTGTGGAAAATTTTTGCCAGTAAAGATGGCATAAGCGATAGGAAGAAACCACTGACCATCCAAAGTGCAATGTTAATCGGGCTAATACTCAATAAAGCGCTTTTTGTCTGTGGCGGAATGGCCATATTGGGTTTTAATGAAGCAAGTGCACCGGATCTTCTTTGTGCGGTCTCTGGAGTAAGAAAACTTAAAATGAGTTCACAAATAAGAAGAAAACATAAGAACTCAAAAACAAGCTGTAAGGGGTGGGCAGAGAATTGCAAAATAGAACAAGTCAGAAAAATCCCAACAGCCATACCTATCATTGGTGCAATACTATTAATTAGTGAACCATGAAGCTTACTAAAATCTAAAATTGCTGCGCCTATAGCTGAAACAGCAAGCCCTGTTGCGATTCCTTGTAAGCCTCGTGCAATGAATAACATCGAAACATCTGAAGCAAATAAGAAAAAGCTCATTGAAATAATTTGCAAAGAAATAGCTGCAATAATGACTGGGCGGCGTCCAATATAATCAGACAAAGAACCAATAATGAGTAATGAGCCAAGCAGCGTAAAAGCATAGGTGGCAAAAATCAAAGTCAATGTAACCGGTGAAAATTGCCAAAGCTGTTGGTATAGACGGTAGAGTGGTGTCGGCGCACTAGATGCAGCCATGAATGTCATGAGCGTGATGGTATTAAGTGTCAAAGCACTTGCCGCATCTAATTGAAAAACAGCTCTTGACCGTTTTGAACTTGAATTGTTCATATAAGATGAATAACATAAAAGCAAATATTTAGCTTTTATACATTATTTTTCCACTAAAGCAAATCCTTAGCTTTAGTGTATTTTGTATATAGTTATAAATATTTATAAATTTTTTGATCCCTTTACAGAGTTTATAAATGGCAAAAGTTGTTACTGGATTACGCCCTGGTGGACGCAGCGAAAGAATACAAACTGCGGTGCATCAAGCTGTAAAAGAACTACAAAAAGATTTTGAGCAAAGCCAAATTACTATTCCTATGATTGCAGTGCAGGCAGGGGTTACACCTTCAACCATTTACCGTCGATGGGGTGACATCAATCAATTATTTTCAGATGTAGCTTTAAATGAACTCAAACCTGACATGGAACCCAAAGATTTAGGTTCGTTCCAACAAGATATTACAGCATGGGTTGAGCAATATTTTGAAGAATATGCTTCAGAGGTTGGGCAAGACTTATTGCGAGATGTACTCTATACATCAAACTCGGATTCTAATGCCCGTAAATGTGAGACTTTAATTATCCAGCAGCTCGATATTATTCAAAACAGGGCAAAATTACGTAATGAGCTTACTATACCTAATCAGGTAATCATCGAGGCAGTGATTGCACCTATGTTATTTCGAATTTTATTCACCAATCATGAACTTAGTCTTGAGTATGTATATGATCTTTTAAACCGTCTTTTTATAAAAAATAAGTAGATAAAATCTATAAAAAGACTAGTCCCTTGTTTTTATTAAATAAATATATATCAATCTTTCTTATTATTTAAAAAATAAATTCTCATAATTTAAGATTGATATGAGGATGAGTTAATCATTTATTTTTGAAATACTTGTTCTGCCTATTTAAAAATCAAAAATAAACATAGATAATGCATGATGTAATTAATTAAATTATTTTATAAACATGCATTTATGTAAATTTTTAAAGACTTTTAGTTTTATGAAACTTATTGAGATAAATATTTTCTATACAAAAATATGCATGGTTTTTAAATTTTACATTTTTTAAATTTATGACACAGGGTGTTTTTTATTCTTTACAATGGCTCCACTTCATTTAAAGCAGCTTGTGGTGCACGCTTTATATTTTATTTTTTTATCCCCATCGAAAAGGTATTTAGATAATGGATTTCAATACCCTTGACCAAGAAACGGTACAGAAAAAACAAAAGTTTCATCAAATTTTGTATGTACAGGTCATCTTTGCAATTATTTTGGGCATTTTAATTGGTCATTTTTACCCAGAACTTGGCGAAAGCTTAAAACCGCTTGGTGATGCATTCATCAAAATCGTCAAAATGATTATTGCTCCCGTAATCTTTTTGACAGTGGTTACCGGTATTGCCAGCATGACGAACATGAGTCGAGTTGGGCGAGTGACAGGTAAGGCAATGCTATATTTCCTTACTTTCTCTAGCCTTGCGCTTGTGGTTGGTATGATTGTGGCTAATATCATTCAACCTGGTAAAGGCCTAAATATTGACCCGGCAACCTTAGTCAACGATAAAGTAAATAGTTACGTTGAAAAGGCTCATGCTACAAATATCACTGACTTTTTCATGAATATTATCCCGCAAACATTAGTGAGTCCGCTTGCTGGTGGTGAAATTTTGCAGGTTCTATTTGTGGCAGTCCTATTTGGTATTTCTTTAGCTGCATTGGGTGACCGTGCACGTCCAATTACTGATTTTTTAAATAACCTCACGGCTCCGGTTTTCTATTTGGTTGGCATGTTAATGAAACTTGCACCAATTGGAGCTTTTGGTGCTATGGCATTTACTATCGGTGCGTATGGAATTGAATCAATCGGTAATTTATTACTATTGATTATGACCTTCTATATCACGGCAGTGCTGTTCGTATTAATCATTTTAGGGGCTGTAGCACGCTACAATGGCTTTTCAATTATCGATTTAATTCGTTACATCAAAGACGAACTCTGGTTAGTTCTAGGTACAAGTTCTTCTGAAGCTGCTTTACCATCTTTAATGGATAAAATGCAAAAAGCAGGTTGTGAAAAATCTGTAGTAGGTCTAGTCATTCCGACAGGTTACTCATTTAACCTTGATGGAACTAACATCTATATGACTATGGCGGCTTTATTTATTGCACAAGCATGTAATGTTGATTTATCAATTGGTGAGCAGGTTGCATTGCTTTTAGTGGCAATGGTGAGTTCTAAAGGTGCGGCAGGGGTAACGGGCGCAGGCTTTATTACACTCGCAGCTACTTTATCGGTAGTACCTGCTGTACCAGTGGCAGGTATGGCGCTTATTTTAGGTATTGACCGTTTTATGTCGGAGTGTCGTGCATTAACCAATTTAATTGGTAATGCATGTGCAACCATTGTGGTTGCCCGTTGGGACAAAGCTCTGGACAAGGACGTTCTAGATAAAGCTTTACGCAAATCGAAAACGAATTAATTTTTTAATTCGAAATAAAAAACCTGTAGCAACTGGCAAATCGGGAGAGGTGCTGTGCTACAGGTTTTATTATTTAATGATCAAAAAAATATAATTTAAAAACTATATACTCATTAATAGTTATTAAGGAAAGCCACTATAAAAATTTCACAAATTTTCGTATAGAACTACTTTTTAAAAAGCAGAACTTTTGAGTTATCTACACTATAAAAATAGTATATAAACTAGCTTAGGTTTATGCTTTTAAGTGATCCTCAAATTCTTCACCTAACTGCATTGCTAAAGCATTACCTGCCAAATCACAGGTCACTAAGCCATATTCTTTTTTAAAACTGAAAGTAAAACCTTTTCCATCAGCAAGGTTTTTAACCGAATACCCTAATTTTTCTAACCAAATACGGAACGCAATTAAATTTTTCGCTTTAACAACCTTTTTCACGTGAGAACTCCTTCTATCCGTGTCTTACACCTTATTTATTAATAGGGATTTACTCGAATTTTTTAAAGGGGGAAAACTTTGTTTTATTTTGCATCTTGTAAAAAAAGTAAAATAGATAAAGCAATATCCTTCATTTTATAAATTTATTAAGTTTTTATGTAATTAATCTGAATATTTATAAATCCTAAGCTTTTGTTTTTTATATATATTTTAAAATAATGGTATTGGGTTGAAATTTAATCAATTTAAATTAATCTAAAAACAATAAATGTAAAAAATAATTTCATGCAACATGCTTTATTCAAAAAGATACAGTTCTTAAAATTAAACTGTATCTTGGTTGAAAGCTTATAATTTTAAAAATTGTCTTTTAAGCTACGTAAGTGAGCGAACTCATCTACACTTTCAGCACGTAAAAACGGATTTGTTGCTAGTTCAAGTTCAATACTACTTGGCAAGGTAATTTTACCTTCTTGACGAAGCATGCGGACTTGTTCAGCACGTTCTTGCAGTGCGTGGTTTTCAGGTTCTACACTCAAGGCAAATTCCGCATTAGAAAGTGTATATTCATGTGTGCAATACACTTTGGTTGCAGTGGGTAGTGCAGCAAGACGATTTAGTGAGTGGTACATTTGTTCTGCTGTACCTTCAAATAGCCGACCGCATCCCATTGCAAACAAAGTATCTCCACAAAAGAGGGCATTAAGCTCTTCAATAAAATATACAATATGACCTAAGGTATGGCCGGGTGTTGCAATAATCTCTACATTTAAATCATTAAATTTTAGATGATCATCGTGTTGTAAGGGATGAGTAATGCCAGGGATTTTACTTAGTTCATCTCTTGGGCCATATACCGCCATAGACGTGTTAGCCGTTAAATCAGCAACACCGCCGATATGGTCTTTATGCCAATGGGTAAGCCAAATCTGTTTTAGAGTTAATTGATGTTCTTGGCAAAAGTGGGTGACTAACTCAGCCTCTGTTGGATCAACTGCAACAGCTTCATGAGTCTCAGTATCTTCTAAAATCCAGATATAGTTTTGTAGGGCATTTTGCACATCAATATAATGAATTCTATAACGCATTTTTTTATCCTGAAACTAAATCCAAAAGCAGTATCTACGGGCTAATTTTGATAATAACAGAAATTACCTTGAGTAACGTGTCTAATAAAATGCTCTATAAATTAGACTCTCTAAAATAAAAAAGCCCTCATGGAAGAGGGCTTTTGTAGGAGTTCAATTAGCGCATTTTTGCGAGCCAATTTCCTAGCATTTGAACGATTTGTACCAAAAGTAATAATACAATAACCGTTAAAATAACGACGCTTGTATCAAAACGTTGATAGCCATAAGAAATTGCCAAGTCACCAATACCACCAGCACCAACTGCACCAGCCATAGCGGTTGCACCAATAAGGCTAATCGTAGCAGTCGTTAAGTTCAAAATAAGCGAACTACGAGCTTCAGGTAAGATAAAGCGCGAAATAATCTGCCAAGGAGTTGCACCCATAGCTTGAGCAGATTCGATAATTCCTTCATTTACTTCAAGCAGGGAAGTCTCAATAAGACGTCCCATATATGGCCCAACGTAAATTGTTAAAGGAACGATCGCTGCCCATGTACCAATTGAAGTTCCTACCAATAATTTGGTCAGTGGAATAACTGCAATAAGTAAAATAATAAATGGCAGAGAACGTAAAGCATTTACAATTGGGTTGAGTAAATGATAAATGAATTTATTTGGCAAAATGCCTTCTGGGCGGGTTACAAGTAGAATAATCCCTTGGATAAAGCCCCAAATACCACCAAATAAAAGCGCAAAGAACACCATATGGAAGGTTTCTTGTAACGCAGTTACAAACTGGTCAATTGAAAGTGAACTGTGCCAGAAAGGTTGAGTAAGTTCAGTTAACCACTGTACGATTAAATCTCTCATACTTGATCTCCTGATTGAACTACACTCACTTCATTTTTCTCTAAAAACTCAATCGCCTGACGAATCAACTGTGGATCACCTAAAAGCTGTACAAACATCTGACCAATGACGGTGCCGTTAATTTCAGTCATATTGGCAAATAAGATATTTAAACTAATATCAAATTGTTTAATAAGCGACTGAATCACAGGCTCTTGTGCTGAACGCCCTAAGAACTGTAAGCAATAAATGCTGTGATGATGCTGGTTTTCAAGTTGATTTAAAATATTTACAGGCAACTGCTGATGTAAAACAGTTTGTATAAAGTTTTTAGTTGTCGGATGTTGTGGATTACTAAAGATATCAATGGTTGAGCCTTGCTCAATCACTTTACCAGCTTCCATGACAGCAACATGGTCACATACAGTCTCAATCACATCCATTTCATGAGTTACCATGACGATTGTGATTTTTTGCTCTTGGTTAATTTTCTTTAATAATTCTAAAACCGACTTTGTCGTTTGTGGGTCGAGGGCAGAGGTGGCCTCATCACACAAAAGAATTTTAGGGTGGTTGGCTAAAGCACGAGCGATACCAACACGTTGTTTCTGACCGCCAGAAAGCTCATCTGGATAAGCATCTTTTTTATGCTTAAGATCAATGAATTCAAGTAACTCATTTAAACGCTTTTCACGTTCTGCTTTGCTGTAATTTAGCAGACGCATTGGCATTTCAATATTTTCAGCAACTGTTTTGGTTTGAAGCAAATTGAAGTGCTGAAAAATCATACCAATATTTGCACGTTCCTGACGTAATGAACGCGCATCCAAAGCAGTGAAGTCCTTTTGATTAATGATAACCTGACCTTCATTTGGTCGTTCAAGTAAGTTAATCAGGCGGATTAAAGTACTTTTACCTGCACCACTATAGCCAATAATGCCGAAAATACTGCCTTCAGGAATTTCCAAATTAATTTGGTCCAGTGCACGTATAGTTTGGCCTTTAAGCTGATAGTGCTTTGAAATGTTTTTAAATTGAATCATGTCGTCAAAAACTATGCTAAAAAGAAAAAACAGGCAAAGAGTCTTTGCCTGTTTCGCGTTGCAGCTATTATATTACTATTTAGCTTGCGTGAGGTAGCTGATTGGCTGATTCACGTCAACTTTTGTACCACCAAAGTGCTGTTCAACGTATTTTTTAACAGCTTCAGTGTGGTAAAGCTGACCAACTTTCTGAAGAACAGGGTCATCTTTACGTGATTCAGCAGTTGCAAGAATATTTACATTCAGCTTTGTGCTTTGGTCAACTGGCTCATAATAGATAGAATCTTTAAGCACATTTAAACCACCTTCCATTGCTAAAGTATTACCTAAAACAATTGCATCAACTTCGTCTTTTACACGAACAGCAGTTGCCATCTGAATTGGTTTAATGTCAATTTTTTTGCTGTTGTCAGTAATATCGCTTGGAGTGCCTTTCGCTGGATCAAAGTCAGCTTTAAGCTTGATTAGACCTGCGCTTTGTAACAATAACAATGCACGAGCTTCGTTCGCTGCATCATTAGGAATAGCAATGCTTGCACCTTGAGGGAACTCATCAACTTTTTTGTATTTACTTGAGTAAATACCCATTGGTTCAAGATAAGTTGTAGCAACAGGAGCAATCTTATCTTTATTTGAAGCATTAAATGCAACAAGGTAGGCATAAGATTGGAATGCATTTAGGTCAACTTCTTTGTTTGCAGTAGCTGTATTCATTGCAACATAATCAGTGAAGTTTTTCACCTCAAGTTTAAGACCGGCAGCTTTAGTTTCCGGTAAAGTTGCAATATAGCGCCAAATATCAGCGTCAGAACGAGTAGAAGCAATGACTACAGTTTGTAACTGAGCAGAGTCTTTGCCATTTTGTGGTTCATTTTGCTGTTTGCCGCAAGCTGCAAGTAATACTACAGACACGCTTAAAAAAAGACTGATCAGCTTTTTCATGTAAAAAAAGTCCTGATTATGAGAGATCTCAACCATTCAGGTTGGCTCTCAGCTGGGAAAATTGGTGATGTTGAAAGTTCCAACGGTTTAACCAATCATAACAATAAAAACATATTCAATATAGTGGACATGTTTCGATCTTATTAATCAGAATTGAATAAAAATTAAGATTAATATGAATATTTGTGATAAGTGAATAAGCAAAATAAAAAAGCCCTCATAAGAGAGCTTTTTTACTATTTAAATTTTTATTCAGCTTTTTCACGAGCAATAGCACGGTAACCAATGTCACTGCGGTATTGCATACCTGTGAAGGTTACTTGCCCACATACTTCTAAAGCATTGATTTGTGCTTCAAGAACGCTGTCACCTAGAGCAGTCACGCAAAGTACACGTCCGCCAGAAGTAACGATATGGCCATCTTCACGAGTAGCAGTGCCTGCATGGAAGATTTTAGTATCTTCTGGTGATTGACCGATACCTGAGATAACGTCACCTTTACGCACGCTGTCTGGGTAACCTTCTGCTGCAAGTACAATACCGATTGACTTACGCTCATCCCATTCTGCTTCGCTTGGTAAGTTACCTGCGATACCTGCTTCAACCAAATCAACAAGAGATGACTTCAAACGCATCATGATAGGTTGAGTTTCCGGGTCACCGAAACGGCAGTTAAACTCAATTACGCGTGGTTGACCTTGTTCATCAATCATTAAACCAGCATATAAGAAGCCAGTATAAACATGTCCATCAGCAGCCATACCATCAACAGTTGGGCGCATAATTTCATTCATTACACGCTCAAAAACGTCTGGAGTCACAACTGGAGCAGGAGAGTAGGCACCCATACCACCTGTGTTAGGACCTTGGTCACCTTCAAAAATACGTTTGTGATCTTGTGAAGTTGCCATTGGTAAAATGTTTTTACCGTCAATCATACAAATGAAAGAAGCTTCTTCACCAGCAAGGAACTGTTCAATTACAACACGTGAGCCTGCATCACCAAATTTGTTGCCTGCAAGCATGTCATCAATTGCTGCAAAAGCTTCTTCATTGGTCATTGCAACGATAACGCCTTTACCAGCCGCAAGACCGTCAGCTTTAATTACAATTGGTGCACCATTTTTTTCAACATAAGCTTTTGCTGCATCAACTTCCGTAAATACTTCATAAAAAGCAGTTGGGATGTTGTGGCGTTTTAAAAAGTGCTTAGCAAATGCTTTTGAGCCTTCAAGCTGTGCTGCATATTGAGTAGGTCCCCAAATTTTTACGCCTGCTTCACGTGCAGCATCAACAACACCATTTACTAATGGCGCTTCTGGGCCAACAACAATCAGTTCAACATTATTTTCTTTAGCAAAAGCAATAATTGCCGGGTTGTCTAAAATATCGAGCTGAACGTTAACGCATTTTGGTTCTGTTGCAGTTCCTGCGTTACCAGGCGCAACGAAAACTTGAGTAACTTTGGCATCTTGCGCGATTTTCCATGCTAAAGCATGCTCACGACCACCACTACCTAAAACTAAAATATTCATTTTTAATTTGTTCCTTAACTTTAATCCTTTTTCATCCCCCTCTATTTCTCAAGGTGGAGAGATAGTTCCATTATTGTGGAAAACCCTCCTGAATAAAAGGAGGGTTAGGGAGGACTAGATTTAAATTAGTGGCGGAAATGGCGCATACCAGTGAAGACCATTGCAATTCCAGCTTCATCAGCAGCTGCAATAACTTCTTCATCACGCATAGAACCACCCGGTTGAATAATGCATTTAATGCCAGCTTTCGCTGCATTATCAATACCGTCACGGAACGGGAAGAATGCATCAGATGCCATAACTGCGCCTTCAACAACCAGACCAGCATGCTCAGCTTTAATTGCTGCGATACGTGCTGAGTTAACACGGCTCATTTGGCCAGCACCTACACCAATAGTTTGACGGTTTTTGGCATAAACAATAGCGTTTGATTTTACGTATTTCGCAACTTTCCATGCGAAAATAAGGTCATCAATTTCTTGTTCTGTTGGTGCACGTTTAGTCACAACTTTAAGATCATCTTTGGTGATCATGCCCAAGTCTTGGTCTTGAACAAGTAAGCCGCCGTTAACGCGTTTATAGTCAAGTTGTGGAGCACGTGCATCAATTGCAGGTAATTCACCACATACTAAAACACGAACATTTTTCTTCGCGCCAGTAACTTCAAGTACACCATCAGCAATACTTGGAGCAATAATTACTTCAACGAATTGGCGATCTACAATTGCTTGAGCAGTAGCAACATCTAACTCACGGTTAAATGCAATAATACCGCCGAAAGCAGATTCTGGATCTGTTGCGTAAGCTAAATCATAAGCAGCTTTAATACCGTCTAAAGAAACGGCAACACCACAAGGGTTAGCATGTTTTACGATGACACAAGCTGGTTTTGCAAATGATTTCACGCACTCAAGGGCAGCATCAGTATCAGCAATGTTGTTATAAGACAATTCTTTGCCTTGTAATTGTTTTGCAGTAGAAACAGAAGCTTCTTTTGCATTTGCTTCAACATAGAAAGCAGCAGATTGGTGTGGATTTTCGCCGTAACGTAAATCTTGTGCTTTGTTTAATTGGGTGTTGAACGTACGAGGGAATAAATCTGCTTCACCTTCGGCCTTACCAACGCGAGCGCCTAAGTAAGAAGCAATCATGCCGTCATATTGAGCTGTATGTTCAAATGCTTTAACCGCTAAATCGAAGCGTGTTTCGTAAGAAAGTGAACCAGAAGCTTTTAATTCGCTAATAACTGTATCGTAATCTGAAGCATTTACCACAATACCGACAGATGCATGGTTCTTAGCAGCAGCACGTACCATTGTTGGACCACCGATGTCGATATTTTCGATAGCATCAGCAAGAGAACAGTTAGGTTTAGCTACTGTAGCCGCAAATGGGTAAAGGTTAACGACAACTAAATCGATTGGATCGATGTTGTGTTCTTGCATAACAGCTTCGTCTAGACCACGACGAGCCAAAATACCGCCATGAATTTTTGGATGTAGTGTTTTAACACGGCCATCCATCATTTCCGGGAAACCGGTATGTTCAGATACTTCAACAACAGCAATATTATTATCTTTAAGCAACTTGTATGTGCCGCCTGTAGATAATAATTCTACCCCTAAAGCTGCAAGGTTTTGAGCAAATTCGACAATTCCTGTTTTGTCTGATACAGAAATCAAAGCACGTTTAATAGTCATGATGTTCAAGTCAACAATTTCAAGTCTACGGATTAAAACCAATTAGAAGCACAAAAAAAATGCCCACGAAGCCGTGAGCATTTTATCATTTATTCACTCATTAAACCGTGAGCTTTTAACTTTTTACGTAAAGTGCCACGGTTGAGTCCAAGAATTTCTGCGGCACGTGTTTGGTTACCACGAGTATATTCTAGAACTACAGATAAAAGAGGTTTCTCCATTTCTGCTAGCACCATGTCATATACCTGAGATGGTTGCTCACCTTGCAATTGTGCAAAATAATGGCGAACTGCGCGATCCACGTGGATGCGAAGAGCAACATCAGATTGTGCAGTAAAAATAGGAGATTTGCTATTCATGCGAGTTAATCCGAAAATCAAATACTAGCTTGGGTAAAGTAGTATATAAATGTGGTCTAAAAATACGGAGTCCTGTTTTAGATCCTAAAACAGTGACTCTAAAACATAAGAACAATTAGCTTGCCATATTTCTTCGTATTGAGTAAAAAATAAGCGTAACAATAATTAAATATTTGTTACAGCCCCCTCAAAAACAAAAAAAGTTAGGCTATGCGCTTAATGTAGAAAAGCACACATGCTTAACAGTATATTTTTTGAATTGAGAGCGAGGAGTATATGAGTCAAAGCTTTCGTGGCGCGTATCATACCATTGTCTAGGAAAAAGTGAGCAAATTAACTGCATTTTTTTTTAATTTTTTTTCACTTTTTTTACAAATTAGGGGTGGACAATTTCTAATCGATAATTTACTAGGCTTTTTTTGCTTTTATTTAGCTCAACTTGGAATCTAAAAGGTGTATTGGTCGGAATGCGTTGAATACCCCGTAAGTTTTCGACCAAGTATTGTTGAGGGGTAAAAATGATTTCTTCTTGATCGGTTTCTTTGCCAAAGCTGAGTTTTAGGTTGGGCAACTCAATACTTTTATTATTCTGATTTATGAGAACACCTGAAAGTTGAGTATGCTCTGTACCAATTTTACGTAGCTTTACCTTTTCTATATAAAGAAGTTGATATTGTTCAGCTGACTTGTTGCAATGCAATATTTGACAAACATAATTAAATGCATGGCTAATCGCAGGGCTTTGTTGCATGAGTTTAGGGTTAAACCAAAGAATCTGAAAAGTAAAAACCAAAATCAGAATCAGATTTGCAGAACTCCAAAGCGTATAGTACAACCAGCTATGCTTTTTACCGTTATCTTGTTCAGGAGAGGTTGCTTGCTCAGCCAAATTAAGATTAGGAAGAGCATTAATAGGTTCATTATGGAAGTAATTTAAATTATTCAAATAAGTCAAAAGATCAATATTAGAGTTTTCAACTTTTTGATCAAAGATATCTAACACATGAGAATGGGTCATATATCGTGTTTGCATAGAGCCATGAGCTAAAGCAGATGAGTTTACCGTTTCCGGCTGCTCAACATTTACTAAATTAGTCAGAGCATTAAAATTTAAATTACATTTAGGGCAACAAACCATACCCTGAGCAACAGTTAACTGAGTAAGAGAAACTTTATAAACTGTTAGACACTTAGGGCAGCGGGTTTGTTTTTCATTCATGAGTTAAAACATCTCAATTTGTTGTTTTACGTTTTCCTGAAATGCGGCACCAGTTTTCTTCGCGCTTTTCGACATCTAATATATCAAAAAATTCAGAATAAACACCTGAAACATCAGCAACTTGCTCTTCGATTACACCAGCAAGTGCGAAATCACCATCAGATTTAAGTAATTTTGCGAACTCTGGCGCAAGTGCCATTAAAGGACCCGCTAAAATATTTGCGACTAAAACATCTGCTTGTTGAGGTTTGAATTCTTGATCAAACTCTTCAGGAAGACCTACATATAAACGGTCTAATACACCATTGAGTTCTGCATTTTGTTTAGTTGCTAAAACTGCTTGTGGGTCGATGTCTGTCGCATAGACTTTCTTAGCGCCTAATAATAAAGCTGCAACACCTAAAATGCCTGAGCCACAGCCATAATCAATCACGATCTTATCTTTAACATCAGTTTTACCTAACCATTGTAAGCATAAGAAAGTACTTGCATGATTACCTGTACCAAAAGCAAGGCCTGGGTCAAGCTTAATATTTGTAGCATCTGCTTCTGGTGGCTCTAACCATTCAGGAACAATCCAGAATTTTTCCCCGATCTGAATTGGTTCATAATAATCCATCCATGCGCGTTCCCAAACTTGATCTTCAAGTTCTTCATGACGCATCGGCACATCTGGAAGTTGTGCTTTTAAGAAAGCTTCTAAAGTATCAACATCAATTGGGTCTTGTTCGTCTTGTTGGTAAATACCAGTAACAATGACTTTGTTCCAGAGTGGTGTTTCACCTGGTAATGGTTCCAGTAAAGCCTGATCTTCGGCATCATCCAAAGTTACGCTTACCGCACCTAGAGACATTAAAAGTGTTTCTGTGAATTCAACTTGTTCTTGATCAACGGTAATGTGTATTTGTAACCACTTCACGAAAAGGACCTAAAATTTTATTTAAAGGCATATTGTAGCCGACTAGAGTAGTTTAAAAAAGAAAACGGCCCATCTTTAATGGACCGCTTTTTGAAAATGATGATGTGATATAGAAGAATATAAAACGATTTCTCTATATCTTAAGTCAAAACTGTATTAAGGAGCAGGGGCCTTGAATTGTAATTTGCCATTTTCGTTCGGCTGGCAAGTACCATTAAAGGTTACACCGTTGTGATTGTAAGAAACCCATTCACCTTGCTGTTTTTTTGCACACACTCGAATTTGTTTTTGAGTTTCGGCTTTGCTCGTGTCAGCAGCGTGTGTAAAAGTGACGCCTGAAAAACAAATTAGAGATGCTGTTAAGATTTTCAACATGGTCGTTTTCATTTTGTGTTCCTTCTAGTTGCGTTAATTTTAAAGTCATAGAAGTGCTGTACGTTTTTTATTCTAAAATGAAAAAGTTTTAAAAACATTCACTTTGTATTGAATTCATGAAACAAAATGTCAAAACATGTGGCTTACCGTAAATCATGTCACGACAATTTTGTAATTATGTACATCTATAAGCAGATAATTTTGCTATAATGTTCCGTCTTTTTTTTCTGGTGTTTTTGTACTCATGCACTATCCTAAAGTTTATGATGTTATCGTTATCGGTGGCGGTCACGCAGGTACGGAAGCGGCGCTTGCTGCTGCGCGTATGGGACGACAGACTTTGCTTTTGACCCATAACATTGAGACTTTGGGTCAGATGAGCTGTAACCCAGCAATTGGTGGCATTGGTAAGTCGCACTTAGTTCGTGAAATTGATGCGCTTGGCGGTGCAATGGCTTTAGCTGCCGATAAAGGCGGTATTCAATTCCGTATTTTAAACTCGCGTAAAGGTGCAGCAGTACGTGCAACGCGTGCTCAGGCTGACCGTGTTCGCTATAAAGCTGCGATTCGTGAGACCTTAGAAAATCAAGCAAATCTTGATATTTTCCAACAAGCGGCTGATGACCTGATTGTTGAAGGCGATACAGTTAAGGGTGTTGTGACCCAAATGGGTATCCGCTTTGATGCAAAAACTGTTGTGTTAACTACTGGTACATTCTTGGGCGGTGTTATTCACGTTGGTTTAGAGAAATCAAGCGGCGGTCGTGCTGGTGATCCTCCTTCTATTGCTCTTGCTCAGCGTCTTCGTGAGTTGAAATTACCGGTAGGCCGTTTAAAAACAGGTACACCTCCACGTATTGATGCACGTTCAGTTGATTTTTCTGTTATGACACCACAACCAGGCGACTTCCCGTCTCCGGTAATGTCGTTCATGGGTGATGTGTCTATGCACCCAGAACAAGTGAACTGCTATATCACGCATACTAACGAAAAAACTCATGACATTATTCGTGGTGGCTTAGACCGTTCACCAATGTATACCGGTGTTATTGAAGGGGTAGGTCCACGTTACTGTCCTTCAATTGAAGATAAGATTCATCGTTTCTCTGATAAAGACTCGCATCAGGTATTCTTAGAGCCAGAAGGCCTTGATACACATGAGCTTTATCCAAATGGTATTTCGACTTCATTACCATTTGATGTTCAGTTTGAACTTGTGCGCTCGATTCGCGGTATGGAAAATGCCCATATCTTACGTCCGGGTTATGCAATCGAATATGACTATTTCAACCCGCAAGCTTTGAAATTTACCCTAGAAACTAAAGCAATTAACGGCTTGTATTTTGCAGGGCAAATTAATGGTACTACCGGTTATGAAGAAGCTGGTGCCCAAGGTTTACTTGCAGGCTTGAATGCTGCACGCCGTGCATGGGAACAAGAAGAATGGACACCTAAACGTGACCAAGCTTATATGGGTGTATTGGTTGACGACTTGATTACCCTAGGTACGAAAGAGCCATACCGTATGTTCACTTCACGTGCGGAATATCGTTTGATGTTACGTGAAGATAATGCCGATCAACGTTTAACAACTATTGGTCGTGAGCTTGGTTTGGTTGATGATGTTCGTTGGGCAGCTTATTGCGAAAAAATGGAAGCTGTTGAGCGCGAAACATCTCGTCTACAACATTTATGGGCGGCACCTAACAACCCAATGGGTAAAAAGTTTGTTGAAATGACAGGTGCTGATTTAAGTAAAGAATGTAGTGCGATTGACTTGCTTAAACGTCCTAATATTAATTTTGGCCAAATTGCGGAACTTACAGGTTCTGAAGTATCACAGCAAGTCGGTGAGCAAATTGAAATTGCTGTTAAATATGAAGGTTATATCAACCGTCAGCATGAAGATGTGGCTCAATTAAAACGTCTTGAAGAAACTAAAATTCCTGCTGATTTTGATTATGACGTCGTTTCAGGTTTATCTCGCGAAATTACTCAGAAGTTGAAAACAGTTCGCCCGGAAACATTAGCTCAAGCGAGCCGTATTCCTGGTGTTACCCCAGCTGCTGTTCAGCTTGTAATGATCACGATTCGTAAAAATAATATGACGAAAAAAACGGCTTAATTATTTAAGCGTGTAAAAAAGCCCGGTTAAGACTGGGCTTTTTTATTTTCTGATCAAAAAATATCTGGAATTTTCCTAAGCATCAAAAGAGATTTTGCATCCTTTTTTTCTTATTTCACAAGTTTTAAAGCGAAAGTTATATTAAATTCACGTTCAAACAAGAGGGCTTTAAACATGACAATGAAATCAATTCGCTACAATGGATATGAAATGGCATGCCAATGCTCATGTTCAACATAGCGCAAAAGAAAGAGCAGATCATTTTTGGTGGGGGAAAACATATTGATCTGAAAATAAATAAAAGTATAAATGCCAATATAAAATTAAGAAAATTACAATTCAAAATCTAAAGAGAACCATATGGTTCTCTTTTTTATATCTACTGATTATTTGCTATCAGGCTCAATTTCTCGCACAGCATTGTGTACTTGGGCTGGCTCAATATGAAGCAGTTTTTTACCAAAACTCCGTAACCACCATACGAGTTGGGACGTAAATGGAACGGTCGCCGTAACTTCGACAATATTTTCTTCAATTGGGGTAATGGTCTGATCTTTACTTAACTGACTTTCATAAAAAGTTTTAGCAGTTTGCTCGGTCATGGTTAAAGTAAGCTGAATAGATTCAGTGGGTTGGTTGTAATCTACTCTGAAACCTAAAGCCCCTGAGTCAATATAATGGTCAATATCGAAATTGACAGGGTGTAAAGCCCGACTTTCTAAAACTTTAGCAGATTTGAATCGGTGCAAGGCAAATGTTTGTACTTCAGTTTTATCATGGCGCGTACAAATTAAGTAAATCACAGCACCTTTTTGGACCAAAGCAAGAGGATTTAAAATATAAGTTTTATCTTCGCCTTGATTTACACGGGCCCGATAGACACACTCAATCTGTTTGTCTTGTAGTAGACCTTCATAAATTGCCTGCTGAGCGGCACGGTCCACTACAGGTGGAATAAGAGGTTGGCTTGCTGGCACAATACGGACACGATTAATCCACTGTCTTACATTATTTTGTGTAGATAGACTACGTTTTGCCAAATCGAACCAAGGCCCCATCTCATCAAGTAGACTGGGTGGAAGTAAATGTTTGAGATGTTCCTCAACCATCATAAAAGTTACAGCTTGAGAGCTTGTCATATGCGGTAAGCTTTGAATTGGTGCATCTGATTGCCAACGCCAGCCTTGAGGTACAGCTTTATTACTTTCAATTGGAAAACGCTGAGCAATTTGGTTTAAATCACGCTGAATAGTCCTTAAACTGATTTCAATACCTTCACGCTCAAGCATTTCTTGCAATTCTCGAGTTCCGATCCATTTACCGGTAGGAAGGCGAGATAGAATCTGCCATTGGCGATATAAACTATTTGAAGTTTCTTTTTCTGTTACAGACATAAGCGTAATACATCTATATCCAATTGCTTTGGTGTCAACACAATAAAAAAACTTTACAGATTTAGCAAGTTTGTCAGATTCGGTTTATAGCAGCTTTTACAATCAATGCTAAAATTTAGAAGAAAGTTATAACAATGATATTCAATAAGCATTATAGATATATAAGTGGCACTGAAATTGCTTATTTAAAAATGAAATATAGATAAATGATAAGACGAGGTTGCTATGTCAGAACAAGAGAAAGACCTACAAGCCGATATTGATTATTTTATACAGGAACAGGCGACCAACGCATTACTTAACCAAACTTCGTTTATAGAAAATCTTTCCGTACAGTCGAACCTATTTGAACAACTAAAATCGCAGTTTTTTAATGAGATGTTGGATGATGCGACGTCTAATGGTGTGGCCTCTAAAAAAATTGAACAATGGCTGAGCATTCGTACTTTGGATGAGTTGAAACAATTAAATGCGGAGGCTAAGCAACATTTTCTCTATCACGGCATTACATTTAACGTATACGGTGATAAGGAGGGAGTGGAGAGAACGATACCTTTTGATCTCATTCCAAGGGTTATTGAAAAAAAACAGTGGGAAAAAATCGCAGCTGGCTGTGCACAGCGAGTTAAAGCGCTTAATTATTTTTTAGATGACATCTATCATGGTCAACATATTTTAAAAGAGCAATTAATTCCGGAAAGTCAGATTATTTGTCATGAGGCTTTTCAGCCCCATATGCTTAAACACACGCTCAAAGGCAAAATTTATTCTCAAATTAGCGGAATAGATATTATTCGTGACAGTGAAGGCGAGTTTTTTGTACTTGAAGATAATTTAAGAACACCATCTGGCGTATCTTATATGATTGAATGCAGGAATATTAGTCAACAACTCATGCCTGAGCTCTGTGCTGCTAACAATCTGCAAGGTATTGAACACTACCCAAGCTTATTAAAAGAAATACTTCAAGAAAACTCTGAGATTGATCAGCCTTTTATTGTGGTCTTAACGCCAGGACGTTTTAACAGTGCTTATTATGAACACGCTTTTTTAGCACGTGAAATGGATGTGCCACTGGTCACCAATCGAGATTTATTTGTAGAAAATGATCAAGTATTTGTAAAAACGATTCGCGGCCGTCAAAAGGTTGATGTGATTTATCGCCGTTTAGATGATGATTTTTTAGATCCACTTGCATTTAGACCTGATAGTGCTTTAGGTGTGGCAGGTTTAATGTCTGCTTATTTACAGAAAAACGTAGTGATTGCCAATGCTCCCGGCACTGGAGTAGCTGATGATAAATCGATTTATCCATATGTTGATCAGATGATCCAATATTATTTGGGTGAAACACCAATTTTGAAGAATGTACCTACTTACCAGTGCCGTGAGAAAGAACATCTGGACTATGTACTGGCTCATTTAGATCAATTGGTCATTAAAGAAGCTCAAGGATCGGGTGGATATGGCATGTTAATTGGTCCTAAAGCAAGCTCATGTGAAATTGATGAATTTAGACAAAAACTGCTTGCTACACCGCATGAATATATTGCCCAGCCAACATTGGCTTTATCGGTTGCACCGACTTTAACTACAGCAGGGGTGGCTGAGCGCCACATCGACCTACGCCCGTTTGTACTCAGTTCTCCTTATCGGACCGAAATTGTGCCCGGAGGTTTAACACGAGTAGCCATGCAGGCAGGTTCTTTAGTCGTTAACTCCTCACAAGGAGGAGGTATTAAAGATACATGGGTCGTTGAAACGCTACATTCTTAATGGTTGGTTAAAGAGGAAATTTATGGTTTTACTCAATTCGAGTGCGCACCACATTTATTGGTTGGGTCGTTATTTAATGCGAATTCAATTTGCTGTATCACATTTGCCATTTACAGATGATGCTAAAGCAGCCCAATTTGCAGCAGCATTTGGGCTAGTCATTGATCAAGCAGAATTACTGAATTGCTATATGTTGGATACGAAACAAACATATTCATTACTGAATCAGTTCGCTATTGCTAAAGATAATATTCAAGAGTTAAGAGGAATATTATCTTCAAATGCCTATGCAGAATTAAATCATGCGATTAAGGGAGTCCAAGCTCATCCTGATTCATTAAAGCAGGCTTTAGCGAAATGTAATCAAATACTTGATACTGAACATGAAGATATAGCGTTATTTCTGCATTTAGGACAAAAGATAGAATTATTTGATATACGACTACGTTTTCAGCAAGACCTTACACAGCTCTTGCAGGAGTTAGAACAATTACTTCAACAGCTGAATGACTTAGGGTGGAATAAATTAACTCAACCATGGCAATTATTAAAAGATCATCCAAATTGGGAAGCTTATTATAATTTTACCCAGCAGTTGGAATATATGTTCGAGGCATAATTATGAAATTGATGGTTAATCATCAAACGCATTATAACTATACTGAAACTGCTAAAAACAGTATTCAGTATATCAAGATGATGCCTCAAACATCGCTGCATCAACATGTTATGAATTGGGCAATCAGCGTGCCTGGTGACAAGACGCTCAAAAGAGATATTTTTAATAATATTTGGATAACGGCTAGCCAGCGTTATGAGTATCAGCACCTTACTTTTATGGCACAAGGTATTGTAGAGCTTCTAAATACAGAAATAGGAGGAGTAGATATATCTATACCAATAAATCTATTTCTCCAAAGTACAGAGGCCACTAAATATGATGCTGAAATGTTGGATTTTGCCCAGAGAATTGTAACTGTCAAAGATCGACAACATATTGCTTTGCTCAGTGAAAATATTTTGCAAAAGATGCCATATCAACCGGATAGTACATCTGTTCATACAACGGCTACGCAAGCCTTTCAGGCAGGTCAGGGGGTGTGTCAAGATCATGCACATGTTTTAATCGCTATGTGCCGTGCGTTACAATTACCAGCACGTTATGTCTCTGGTTATCTATTTGATCAAAATTCTCCACACCTTGCCAGTCACGCTTGGGCGGAGGTATTTTTAGATAATCAGTGGTATTGTTTTGATGTGAGCAATCAATTGTTTACACCAAAGCATCATATTTATCTTGCTGTTGGTCGGGACTATCTCGATGTTGCGCCCATTAGGGGAGTGCGAGAAAAAGGTGGTACTGAAAATATGATGTCTGTGGTTCAAGTGCTGGCTTGTTGAATGTAAAGAGAACGAAATGACCTATTGTTGTGCGCTGAGATTGGAACAGGGTTTGGTGTTTATAAGTGACACTCGAACTAATGCCGGGGTCGATCATATTTCTGTGTTCCGTAAACTGCATACTTTTGGAGTAACGGGAGAGCGGTTTATTGCCTTGCAAACAGCAGGCAATTTAGCAACTACACAAGCGGTTATCGGGCATTTGCAAAATGCACTTATTTTGCAACAAGAGCCTAATTTATATAGCATTAATACTATGTTTGAGGTGGCTGATCTAGTCGGTAAAACCTTGAAAAGCGTTTTAGAAGATATCAGTTCAGATACCCAAGAACAAATGAATTATGCCTGTAGTATTTTAGTGGGTGGGCAAATCAAAGGCGGAGATATGCAGCTTTATAATGTTTATCCGCAAGGCAATTTTATTTGTGCCACCACAGATACGCCTTACTTTCAAATTGGCGAAAGTAAATATGGCAAACCTATTTTAGATCGAGCTTTATATTATGCGATGCCATTAGATGATGCTCTTCGTTGTAGTTTAATTTCATTTGATTCTACATTGCGTTCTAATGTCTCTGTTGGTTTGCCGTTAGATGCATTGGTTTATAGTAAAGATAGTTTTGTGATCCCTATGGGTAAGCGAATTACTGAAGATGATCCATATTTTTCACAAATTAGTCGTCAATGGTCAGATACGTTACGCCGTGGTTTACAGGAAATGCCAAAACCTACAGATGATTATTGGCGCTAAAATTTATTCAAAAAAAATCCAAGCAGTGCTTGGATTTTTTATTTAGTGAACTTTAAGTACCCTGACGGACTGGGCGAGAACTTAGACGGCAAAGTAATTCATAGCCGATCGTGCCATTTGCTTCAGCCACATCATCAACTAAACGGTGATTTCCCCAAAGTTCAACTTGGGTGCCAAGTTTTACTTGAGTATTTGTGACATCAATCGCAATCATATCCATACTTACCCGGCCCACAACTGGGCAAAGTTTGCCATCAATAGCGACAAAATTTTGCTTAACATAAGCTCTTGGATAACCATCACCATAGCCAATAGAAACAATGGCGATATCCATAGCCTGTTGAGCACAAAAAGTAGAGCCATAACCTACGTGTTCACCAGCTTCAATATGGTTTAACGCTATTATTTCTGCAGTAAAAGTCATGACAGGTTTCAAATCAAGATCATGCACTGTTTTATCTGCAAAAGGTGAAGCGCCGTAGAGCATAATACCAGGACGTACATAGTCAAAATTTAGTTCTGGCCATTTAAAGATGGCAGCTGAATTACAGCATGATGCTAAAATTGGATCGCAAGTTTCTTTAATATGCAAAAATTGCTGTTTTTGTTGTTCATTTAAAGGGTGATCTACATCTGCATTTGCAAAATGCATAGCAAGTACACATGTAAAACCTTCAGACTTTAATGTCTTAATCACTTCAATAATTTCTGGGTCTTTAAAACCTAAACGGTTCATACCGCTATTTAATTTAACCCATACTTTTAAGCCTTGGGCAATATATGCTTGTTTGTGTTTAATTAACCATTCAAACTGTTGTTGATGGTGAATGACGCATTCAAATTTTTGTTCAATTGCGACGGGCATTTCATCTTCAGAAAATACCCCTTCAATTAAAGTAACTGGTTGTTCGAAACCGAGTTCACGGATTTCTAATCCTTCTTGTAGGCAGGCTACACCAAAGGCATCTGAGGCATTTAAGGCTGCTAAACAGTCTTTGACTCCATGTCCGTATGCATTGGCCTTTACCATGCTTACGATTTTTGAATTTGCTGCGAGTTGTTTGACACGGTTTAAATTATATTGAAGCGCTTGGCGATCAATATAAACTGTTGCTTGACGCACCCTCATTTACTCCTTTGGGCTAGAGATAGAGTTTATTCTTCATCATCATATTGGCTGTAATACTCAGGAGAGAGATTACTAAAACGAGTATATTGGCCTTCAAAGGCAAGGCGAACGGTACCAATTGGACCATTACGCTGTTTACCGATGATAATTTCTGCGGTGCCTGCTTCTTTCGATTCTTTGTTATAGACTTCATCACGGTAAATAAACATGATTAAGTCGGCATCCTGCTCAATCGCACCAGATTCACGTAAGTCAGACATTACTGGACGTTTATTCGGTCGGTTTTCCAGACTTCGGTTAAGCTGAGATAGTGCAATCACAGGACAGTTCATTTCTTTAGCTAAAGCTTTTAAGCTACGTGAAATTTCCGAGATCTCACCAACACGGTTGTCACCCATGCCCGGAACTTTCATTAACTGTAAATAGTCGACCATGATACAGCCGATTTTACCATCATGCATTTTTGCGATACGTCTAGCTCGGGCACGAACTTCAGTAGGTGGTAGGGCAGAGGAATCATCAATATACAAATGCATTTGTTGAAGTTGCAGAATGGTACCCGTTACTTTAGTCCATTCATCAGCATCCAAATTACCTGAACGTAAATGCCCTTGATGCACTTTACCCATAGCTGAAATTAGACGCATCGCAATTGAGTCTGCTGGCATCTCCATAGAGAAGACGAGAGCTGGGAGTTTATTGTATTGTAAAACACTTTCAACCAAGTTCATGGCAAAAGTAGTTTTACCCATAGATGGACGTGCTGCGACAATAATCAAATCACCCGGTTGCATACCAGAAGTTTTATTATCGAGCTCTAAAAAGCCAGTCGTTAAACCAGTAATATTTCCGTCTAATTTTGAAAGTTCATCAAGTTTACTAATTACATCGGCAGTTACAGAACTAATTGCTTTAGGACCAGAATCTTTTTTATTGTTGTTATGTTGTTCTGCTAAAGAGAAAATACTTGTTTCGGCTAAATCTAAAATTTCACTTACACCTCGACCTTTTGTGTCATAAGCATTTTGTAAAATTTCAGTACTTACCTTAATCATACTGCGTAGTGTAGAAAATTCTTTAATTTTAGTCGCATAAGTTTCAAGATTATAGAAACTCGAAGGTGAGTCAGCCATAAGCTGCATCAAATATTCTTCACCGCCAATCGCATCGAGTAAGTTTTGTTTTAAAAGCCAGTCGTTGACCAAAACCGCATCATACGGTGAGTTTTCCTGTGCTAATTTTTCAATTGCACGATAAATATATTTATGACGAGTGGCATAAAAATCATTTTCTTTGAGTAAGTCACTGACTTGTTCAAAAGATTCAGCAACAGTCATCAGCGCAGCAAGTACAGCTTGCTCAATGGCTAAATTGTGTGGGGGAGTGCGAAACTCTTTAAGTTGGCCTGATTCACTCGTCTTATTTTCTGTTGGAGATGAAAGGGTTAAAGAAGTGGCATTCGCCTGAGACATAATTAGACCTGATGATAAAATGTGTACACAAAAAGGGTTTTAAGCCGAGAACTATCTTAAAACAAAACTAAATAAACTACCTAATTAAAAAACCAATTAAACTGAAGAACTGATCAGGAATTAATATATCTAATTTTATTGCTTAAATTTAAGAGATAAAAAAAGAGCATGCGTAAGCATGCTCTTTTTTTGATGAGAAATTACTCAGATACGATAGTAACGAGAACTTCTGCAACAACATCATGGTGCAATTGAATTGCGATGTTGAATTCACCAGTGTGACGAAGCGCACCGTTTGGTAAACGAACTTCTGCACGGTCAACTGTAAGACCAGCATTCGTTAACGCGTCAGCGATGTCACGAGTACCGATAGAACCGAAGAGTTTACCTTCGTCACCAGCTTTAGCAGTGATAACGATGTTAACTTCGTTCAATTGTTCAGCACGTGCTTGAGCAGCAGCTAATACTTCAGCTTCTTGCTTCTCAAGTTCAGCACGACGAGCTTCGAAAGCAGCAGTGTTAGCTTCAGTAGCTGCAACTGCTTTACCTTGAGGGATAAGGAAGTTACGGCCGTAACCAGCTTTAACTGATACTTTATCGCCTAATTTACCAAGGTTCTTAATGCGTTGTAATAAGATAACGTCCACAGATCACCTCACTTATGGTTGTCAGTGTACGGAATCAAAGACAAGTAGCGAGCTTGTTTGATAGCAAGCGCTAATTGACGTTGATAACGAGCTTTAGTACCAGTGATACGGCTAGGAACAATCTTGCCGTTTTCAGTGATGTACTGTTTTAAAGTATCGATATCTTTGTAGTCGATGTACGCAACATTCTCAGCTGTAAAGCGGCAGAACTTGCGACGACGGTAAAAACGTGCCATTGATGTTCTCCTTATTCAGCTTCTTGAGCAACTTGCTGTGCTTCTTCACGTTGAGCTTTACGCGCACGCTTTTCTTCAGCACTCTTAGCAAGCAATGACTCTTCAGTGATTGCGTGTTCACGACGGATGATAAGGTTACGAATGATCGCGTCGTTATAACGGAATAATTCTTCTAACTCATCAAGCGTAGATTGACCACATTCAACATTCATAAGAATGTAGTGCGCTTTGTGAATTTTGTTAATTGGGTAAGCCAATTGACGACGGCCCCAATCTTCTAAACGGTGAATTTGACCATCAGCTTCTTTGATCTGAGAGATATAGCGTTCAACCATACCTACAACTTGATCGCTTTGGTCTGGGTGTACCAAAAGTACGATTTCGTAATGACGCATTGTCAGCTCCTTACGGTTTAAACAGCCCCTAATAAAATTAGAAGCAAGGAGTCATAGCTAAAAATATAAATAGCTACGTCGCAAAAAATGCGAAGGCTGAATTATAGGTAAAAATTAGACTAAAAACAAATCTTTTGATGAGAAATATAAAAGTTATTTGAGAGAGGAGGAAATCCTCCCTTAATTAAAAGAGAGGAAGATTTGGAGCAGGGGATTGATAGGTAAAGCTAAAACTTAAACTTAGCAAAGTAATTAAGATTACTGAGTAAAGGAAAAAGCGTTTAGCCCAAAGTTGGTCGTTTTCAGCTTTAAATCCAATAATTGATAAATAAAACCAGTATGCGGTCAAAGCATTAAAGGTAATCAAGAAAAATACATTGGTGTAGCCAAAACAATATAACCCATTCAAAACAGCTGCAAACAACAGGATATAGATTACACATTCAATTTTCGTGCGATAAATGGAACGTGCTACAGGCAAGATAGGAATTCCCGCATTTTTGTAATCATCAAAACGATAAATTGCAATTGCCCAAGAGTGAGGCATTTGCCATAAAGCGTATGCTAAAAACAAAAGCAAGGCTGCCACATCAAATTGATGAGTTACTGCTGTATAACCAATAACAGGAGGGCTCGCTCCGGAGATACTACCAATGACGGTTTGATGGATTGAGGTACGTTTAGTCCACAAACTATAAAAACCGACATAGACAATAAAACCAATCATTGCAAACAAAAATGCGTAACCATTTACACCAAACCACAAAATGCTAAAACCCATTACTCCGAGTACGAAAGCATATACAAGCGCAACAGTAGGAGAGATGGTTTTTTTAACGAGTGCACGGTTTTGAGTGCGCTGCATCTTTGTATCAATATCTTGATCTATAACATTATTAACCACACAACCTGAAGCAACAACTAATGTTGTTCCAATGAGAGTGAGCAATAATAATAAGATGTCTATAGAGCCTTGGGCGGCTAAGAAGAAGCCGCCCAAGGTGGTAATGAAATTACCGAAGAGAATTCCTGGTTTAGTCAGGAATAAATACTTTTTCAACATGACAATCAGTTTAGATCATCATATTGTAGTGAAGGTAATTCATAATCCACACAGAACCGATTAAAAGTACAGCGATACATAGGATTGTGTAGATAAATGCAATCATATTCCAACGTTGTTCAGATGATGTATTCATGTGTAAGAAATACACAAGTTGTACAAGAACCTGAGCAACGGCAGTGATTGCAATCACTGTAACCAAAAGACCGCGGCTGAAACCACCCGCCATCACCATCCCGAATGGGATGATGGTAAGGATGACAGAAAGAATAAAGCCAACAGTGTATTGCTTAAAGTTACCGTGTGACGCACCAGCAGCATTATGCTCATGACTACTCATTAGAGAACTCCCAGTAAGTAAACGACGCTGAATACACAGATCCAAACGATGTCAAGGAAGTGCCAGAACAAGCTTAAGCAAGCAAGACGACGTGTATTCGGTAAAGTCAAACCTTTAGTTTTGATTTGATACATCAGTACCAACATCCACACTAAACCAGAAGTTACGTGGATACCGTGCGTACCTACCAAAGTAAAGAACGATGATAAGAAAGCACTGTGTGTTGGACCATGACCTTCTTCTACAAGGTGATGGAATTCATAGAGTTCCATCCCGATGAAGGTTGCACCAAAAAGGAATGTAATAAATAACCAAGTGATCACTTGATTTACATTCTTTTTATAAGATGCAAGTACCGCAAAACCGAAAGTCACCGATGAAATCAATAAGGCAAATGTTTCAGTTAACACGTAGCCTAATGATTCATGGAACAGGTCATATGCACTTGGAGTTCCTGGTGGAACATGACTGCTTAATACAGCGAACGCAATGAAGAGTGATCCGAAAAGAATCAAGTCACTCATCAAGTATGTCCAGAAACCAAAGACCGTTAAGTCAGTATCATCATGTTCATGATGACCATCATGGCCGTGGTTGTCGTGATGAAGTACTTCAGCCATTTCCTTAGTCCTTCTTCAAGTGTTTTTCAAGTAAAGCATAGCGTTCGTTTTCAATACGCTCAACTTCTGCAGCTGGAACATAGTAATCAACATTCTTAGTGAATGAGCTTACGATCAAGCTAACAACAGCTGCAACGAATGAAACAACAACGAGCCACCAAATATGCCAGATGAGTGCAAAGCCAAGAAGAGTAATGAACATTGCAATGACAAAACCAGCAGCACGGTCAGTCGGCATGTGGATGTCTTCATATTTAGTATTACGTGCGTATGCTACACCGTTTTCTTTGTCAGTCCAGAAACGGTCAATACCGCTTGCATCTGGTTCATGAGCAAAGTTATAGAATGGAGCAGGGGAAGAAGTAGCCCATTCAAGTGTACGAGCATCCCATGGATCGCCTGTGTAGTCCATGTTTTGGTGACGTTGTAAGAAACCAACGATGATTTGCATTAAGAAACATGCAATACCAATCGCAACAAGAACAGCACCGAATAATGCAATCGCAAGGTATGGGTCCCATTCAGGGTTGTCATATGTATTCAAACGACGAGTCATACCCATGAAACCAAGGATAT
The DNA here is from genome assembly GCF_003812225.1 of Acinetobacter sp. FDAARGOS_494. Classification (NCBI taxonomy): domain Bacteria; kingdom Pseudomonadati; phylum Pseudomonadota; class Gammaproteobacteria; order Moraxellales; family Moraxellaceae; genus Acinetobacter; species Acinetobacter sp. FDAARGOS_494. The sequence goes on along the minus strand of NZ_CP033866.1, from coordinate 216,810 downwards.
AAAGTGGCATGAATGCAAAATAGAAACCGAAGAACCAGAACCAGAATGCAGCTTTACCCCATGCTTCATTGAGCTTCCAACCAAACATTTTTGGCCAGTAGTAAATGATGCCGGCAAACATACCAAACACCACACCACCGATAATTACGTTATGGAAGTGAGCGATCAAGAATAATGAGTTGTGTACAAGGAAGTCCGCAGGTGGAACAGCCATAAGTACACCAGTTAAACCACCGATACCGAATGTTACAAGGAAGCCAAGCGTCCATAACATTGGAGTAGTAAAGGTGATGCGACCTTTATACATGGTGAATAACCAAGAGAAGATTTTCACACCAGTAGGAATCGCAATAACCATGGTCATGATACCGAAGAACGCGTTAACGTTCGCACCAGCACCCATGGTGAAGAAGTGGTGAAGCCATACAACAAATGCTAATACAGTAATTGCAATTGTTGCATATACCATAGACTTGTAACCGAACAACGCTTTACGAGAGAAGGTTGCAACGATTTCTGAGTATAAACCAAATGCTGGTAATACCAAGATATATACTTCAGGGTGACCCCATGTCCAGATCAAGTTCACATAAAGCATTGGGCTACCGCCAAGCTCATTTGTGAAGAAATGGAAACCGAAGTAACGGTCTAATGTAAGCATCGCAAGAGTACCTGTTAATACAGGGAAAGATGCAATGATTAATACAGCCGTACAAAGTGAAGTCCATGTGAAAATAGGCATATCCATCAATTTCATGCCAGGCGCACGCATTTTGATGATGGTAACGAAGAAGTTAACACCAGATAAAAGCGTACCTAGACCAGAAACCTGAAGTGCCCAGATATAGTAGTCAACACCTACACCAGGAGAATATTGAATACCAGACAGAGGAGGGTAAGCCATCCAACCAGTCGCAGCAAATTCACCTAATACAAGTGAAAGCATCATTAAACCAGCAGCACCAGCGAATAACCAGAAGCTTAAAGAGTTTAATAATGGGAAAGCAACGTCACGAGCACCGATCTGTAAAGGTACAGAGATGTTCATCATACCTACAACTAGACCCATTGCTACGAAGAAGATCATGATTACACCGTGTGCGGTGAAGATCTGGTCGTAATGGTCAGGATGTAAATAACCTTCACCACCGCCTTTAGCGAGGAAAAGTTGTAAACGCATCATGATCGCATCGGCGAAACCACGCAAAAGCATGACGACAGATACGATGATATACATGATACCAATCTTTTTATGGTCTACAGTTGTAAACCATTCTTTCCACAAATATCCCCATTTTTTGAAATAGGTGATACCGCCAAGCACAGCAATTGCACCAAGTGCCATAAAGACCATGGTGACAAGTACGATTGGCTCTGTCGGGATAGAGTCCCAACCCAATTTACCAAAAATCATATCCATGTCTTATTCCCCTTGAGCAGCGTGTTCAGCTGCAACATGAGTTTCTGCTGTTGTATGTGCAGCAGAGTGGTCAGCACCATGATAGTTACTCATATAGTGGTTGATAATTGTTTCAAACAATTTTGGTTCAACTGAAGAGTAATAAGTCACAGGGTGTGGCTTAGTCGGGAACGGTTTCATCGCTTCTGCTTTAGCAAGCGCTTCTTGATCACCAGCAGCTTTAGCACGATTTACTAAATGCTCGATTTGGTGCTTAGAACGATCGCCATCACGTAAGGTTGCCAATTCAGCTTGGTCAAGCGTAGTTTTTTGAACTGCTTCTGGGTTAATAGTTGTACCATTACCTGCTTTAACAGCCGCTACCCATTCGTTGAATTGTTGCTCTGTAACGCTATGCGCTTTGAAACGCATTTGAGAGAAACCATAGCCTGAGTAGTTAGAAGAGAAACCACGATATACACCAGTTTCATTTGCTAACAAATGAAGGTGAGTTTGCATACCTGCCATTGCATAAATCTGACCGCCTAACTGTGGAATGAAGAATGAGTTCATCGTGAAGTTAGAAGTGATTTTGAAACTTAACGGAGTTTTCTCTGGGAAACGTACTTCGTTAACAGTCGCAATGTTTTGTTCAGGATAAATAAAAATCCACTTGAACTGTTCAGCAATAACCTGAATAGTTAAAGGTGCTTTATCTGATTCTAAAGGACGGTATGGGTCATACTTGTGGGAACCCCACCAAGTTAACCAAGCTAAAATACCAATAATAATGACAGGAATACCCCATACTACAACTTCAATTGCAGTTGAGTGTGCCCATGTAGGTTTATAGTCTGCATCTTTATTTGACGCACGATATTTCCAACCAAACCATAATGCCATGATGATTGAAGGAATCACCACAAGTAACATTAAATAGATCGCAGTCATCATAAGGTCACTTTGACCTTGACCAACTGGACCTTTAGAGTTTAGAAGTACCATATCACCACCACACCCAGTCAAAAGTGCGGCAAGCGTTGATAAAGACAATACAGCTAAAATCGTTTGTCTCATTTTACAACCTCGGTGAAGAGTCCCATTCCCTAATTAAATATGGGATAGCGATTAAAGTGTCGCATGATTGAGAACGCTAGTCTTAAAAATTAGACTTCTCAATGATGTGACACCGCTACGTTGTAGGGCATTATGCCTCATATCGACAAACTAAGCTACACATAAAGTCGTCTGAAATAATTGTTTTAAAACCCGATTTTTTTTGTAGGGTATCTAATTTCAACAGAGCTTTTATTTAAATATCAACTCTCTATGGAAAAAAAGGAGGCGAGGTGCCTCCTTTTTTTTAGACATTAAATGAATGAGTCATTTACTATCATTTGATCACTTTTGTTCTTGCAATTTTGTCATGTAGAGCTTGTCGCTTTTGTCCTAATGCAAAAGCATAGTCAATAATTGTACTAATAGGCATAAATAGTAAGTTTAATATAATGAAAACGACACTTCTTAGAAGGAAGATACGCGTTAAATTAACTTTACCATTGGTTTCGGCATCGACAATTCTAATTCCGACAATTTTTTTACCAATACTTTGCCCAAACTTAGTCAATAAAAATGCTTGAATAGCGAGCATTATGACGACATAAAGTAGCATTGTATGCCAAGCTTCTATAGGAATAAGGGTAAAAAGCTGCTGTTGAAGTTCAGCTGCTTTAGTTGATGCAACTTCTGCAGATTGCATCTGTTTTTGTAACTCAAAAAGTTGTTTATATTGAGCTTCATTAAAGAAAAAAGACGGAATAGCTGCAATAGGTAGCCAAAGTAATAAGTCAATAATTTTTGCAAGAGCACGAGACGAAATTGAAGCAAGCTCGTGTGTTTTAGTTTCTACACGAATGTGCTGAATGGTCTCATTATAAGGCGTATTTGTATTTGCTGAAAAAGCAGAATAACCAGTAGGTTGATATACAAGTTTACCTTGGGTTAATTCTCCTAAAGCTTTCCATTCTGTCATGCCTTCATGCCAAGCTAAATCAGTAAGCAAAACTTGTTGACTTGCCAACATTTGATTTAGTTGTTCTAAGGTATAAGGCCCAGCTTGTTGATTATTACGTGCCAAGTAAATTTGCATAAGTAAAAATTCTCTATTCTAAAGATGAAAAAAGACCCACGGATGGGTCTTTTTTTATAACAAATTAGATTTGCTTGATTTTTTCTTCAGCAAGGAAGAACCATGTGTCTAAAACCGAGTCAGGGTTAAGAGATACTGATTCAATGCCTTGCTCCATTAACCATTTTGCAAGGTCTGGGTGGTCTGATGGTCCTTGACCACAGATACCGACATATTTACCAGCTTTACGACAAGCATGAATTGCCATTGAAAGGAGAGCTTTTACAGCAGCATCACGCTCATCGAACAAGTGAGAAACAATACCAGAGTCACGGTCAAGACCAAGTGTTAACTGAGTTAAGTCGTTAGAACCGATAGAGAAGCCATCGAAGTGTTCAAGGAATTGTTCAGCTAACAATGCATTAGTTGGTAATTCACACATCATGATGACTTTTAAGCCATTCTCACCACGCTTCAAGCCATTTTGAGCTAATAACTCAATGACGCGTTTTGCTTCAGACACTGTACGTACGAATGGGATCATGATTTGGATGTTAGTTAAACCCATTTCATCACGAACTTTTTTAAGTGCGCGGCATTCAAGTTCGAAACAGTCACGGAAATTGTCCGAAACATAACGGCTTGCACCACGGAAGCCAAGCATTGGGTTTTCTTCTTCTGGCTCGTATAACTTACCGCCAATAAGATTCGCATATTCATTTGACTTAAAGTCAGACATACGAACAATAACTGGTTTGTCAGCAAATGCTGCTGCAAGTGTAGCAATACCTTCAACTAGTTTTTCAACATAGAATTCTACAGGTGATGCATAACCAGCTGTACGGGTCATTACCGCAGCACGAGTTTCGCGAGGCAAGCTTTCAATGTTCAGAAGAGCTTTAGGGTGAACACCGATCATACGGTTAATAATGAACTCTAGACGAGCAAGTCCAATACCTTCGTTTGGAATTTGAGCAAAGTCAAAGGCACGGTCAGGGTTACCTACATTCATCATGATTTTGAATGAAAGTTTAGGCATAGATTCGATAGAGTTACGTTGAACTTCAAAATCTAACGCGCCTTCGTAGATGAAACCAGTGTCGCCTTCAGCACAAGAAACAGTAACTTCTTGACCATCAGTCAATACTTCAGTTGCGTTACCACAACCTACGATTGCTGGTACGCCAAGTTCACGGGCAATAATTGCAGCGTGACAAGTACGGCCACCACGGTTAGTAATGATGGCAGCAGCACGTTTCATTACTGGTTCCCAATCTGGGTCAGTCATGTCTGATACAAGTACGTCACCGTCTTGTACTTTGTCCATTTCTTTAATTGAGTTAACAATACGGACTTTACCAGAACCAATACGTTGACCGATTGAACGGCCTTCACAAAGTACAGTACCTTTTTGCTTGAGTAGGTAGCGTTCCATGGTGCCGACATTTTGACGGCTCTTTACAGTTTCAGGACGAGCTTGAACAATATAGATTTGACCATCATCACCATCTTTTGCCCACTCGATATCCATTGGAGCGCCATAGTGCTTTTCGATAATAAGCGCTTGTTTCGCTAACTCTTGTAACTCGTGATCATTTAACGCGAATTGTTGACGTTCTTGTTTTTCAACGTCTACAACTACAACAGATTTACCCGCTGAACCTTCTTCACCATAAATCATTTTCTGGTGCTTAGAACCAAGGTTACGGCGTAATACCGCATGTTTACCTGCATTTAATAATGGTTTAGAAAGATAGAATTCATCCGGGTTAACGGCACCTTGTACAACCATTTCACCTAAACCGTAAGATGCAGTAATAAATACAACATCACGGAAGCCAGACTCAGTATCAAGGGTAAACATTACGCCTGCAGCGCCAGTTTCAGAGCGAACCATACGTTGAACACCAGCAGAAAGCGCAACTAGACTGTGTTCAAAACCTTGGTGAACGCGATATGCAATAGCACGGTCATTAAATAATGATGCAAATACTTCTTTTACAGCAATTAATACGTTATCAATACCGCGAATATTCAAGAAAGTTTCTTGCTGACCGGCGAACGATGCATCCGGTAAGTCTTCTGCAGTAGCAGACGAACGAACAGCAACAGCAATATCTGGGTTACCATTTGAAAGTGCAGCAAATGCTTCACGAATTTCTTGTTCTAAGCCAGGTGTAAGTGGAGTCTCTACAATCCATTGACGAATTTTAGCGCCAGTTTCTGCTAAGGCATTTACATCGTCAACGTTAAGCTCTGCAAGTTCTGCTTGAATTCGAGCGTTAAGACCGCTTTGGTCTAAGAACTCACGATAGGCATCAGCAGTTGTTGCAAAACCACCAGGTACCGATACACCAGCATTTGATAAATGGCTGATCATTTCACCCAAAGATGAGTTTTTCCCACCTACGAGTTCGACATCGTGTTTCCCTAATTTTTCTAGACCGATTACGCGCGCTTCCAAAGTTTTCACTCCACTTTTGCAGTATTAATGTCTATCTTGGCATGAAATTAAAAAATAAAGTGCTTAGTTGAGAATTTTACTAAGCGACAGTCATGTAAGATCAGTTTACTATAAAGATTATATAGCACTAAGACAAATGTTTAAGGAGAATTTTAATGTCAGAAAGTAAACAATTTAAGCGGAGTGTTTTTTTTATTTCTGATGGAACTGCGATTACTGCCGAGACCCTTGGACATTCGTTATTAGCTCAATTTCCTAACGTAGATTTTGATATTCACATCATGCCTTATATCACCACTGAAGAGGCCGCAATGGCAGTGGTGGTCGAGATTAACAAGTGTCAGACCAGAGATGGTTGCCTGCCATTAGTATTTGATACTTTGGTCGATCCGCATGTGCGAGAAATTATTAATACGGCTAAAGCGGTTAATCTGGATGTGTTTGAAGGGTTAATTAGTAAGCTGGAACAGGAGCTTGGAACCCCGCCTACAACTTTAGTCGGACAGACTCATGCCGTGACCGATTCGGAGTATTACAAAGCCCGGATTGATGCTGTTCATTTTGCGCTTGATAATGATGATGGAGCACGTACCCGCCATTATGACAAAGCTGATTTAATTTTAATTGGCGTGTCTCGTTCCGGTAAAACACCGACTTCTATTTATCTATCTTTGCAATTTGGTATCCGTGTTGCTAACTATCCTTTAACCGAAGAAGATTTAGACGATAATCGTTTACCGGCAGTCTTAAGAGAGCACCGCAGTAAATTATTTGGTTTGATGATTGATGCAGAGCGCTTGGTTGCCATTCGAAGTGAACGTAAAGCGAATAGCCGATATGCAAGTTTTAGCCAGTGTCAGATGGAGTTGCGAGCTATTGAAGGTATTTATATTTCTGAGGGAATTAAATACTTAAATGTTACCGAAATGTCGATTGAAGAAATTTCTACTCGTATTTTACAAATGACAGGTTTAAAACGTCGTATTGGTTAATTAAGTCAATTATTTATTTTAACCATTCAATTTAAAATTTATTAATATGATTAAATTGAATGGTTTTAAATATAAAACAAATTAAAAATAAAAGTTTTAAATATAAAACTGTTTATATAAAAATGTTTTTGATTGGTTAATGTTAGGTATGTTTTGTGCAAATTAAATATATTCAAAAAGAATAATTTTGAAAAGAAATGTATATAAAAAAATAATCTATATTTTTATAAATGTTTGTTTTTAGGTGGCTTTTAAAAAAACAAATACTTTTTTTCTCCATATTTATTATTTGTGATTAAAGTTGCTAGTTATTTGATTATTGTGATGTGTGTCACATTTTTAACTATACTTTCCCATCTCGATATGGGACTATTCGATTCTCAAAATGCTAAAGAAATGTGTTTTTTCATTGGTCTATCTCTTGCCAATTCATTTATACGCTGCTCAGGTTGATGTATTGCGTGAGCAAGCTATTCAAAATTATAGAGCAGGACAAACTCAACAAGCTGTATCTCAACTAGATCAATTGCTAAATAAATACCCGCATGATCAAAAGCTGCTTGCTGATTATCTGTTTATTATGTCAAGTGAAAAAAGGGATCTTACAAATTTTTCACGGTTTTTGGTAAATATTAATTATGTAGACTTTCCAGAATATGCAAAGTTACCTTTAATTCAAAATTTCCGTGATTTTAAGCATTTTAAAACTGCAATTGACTGGTCAAATAAGTTCAATATTCAAAAGTCAGTTGATGGCCGTATTTTATTATCGGTTTTGTATGCTGAAGCTCAAGATGTGGCGAATGCTAAAGATCAGTTGTCGAAGATCGATATTAAAGGTTTAACTGCTGATCAGTTGGTACGGGTTGCATATGCTTATCGTTTAATAAATTTACCAGTAGATGCTTTAGCTACAGTTGAGCATGCTTATCAACAACAAACAAAATCTTCATCCGTTTTACAAGAATATGTTTACGATCTAATTGCTATTGGCTCATATAAAAAGGCACAGCAATTGCTGCAAGCGAGCGAAAAAACTGAACAAACAGTGCAAATGTTGCAGACTTTACAAGTTAGTGAGTTTTCTCAACATATCAACAATGCAATTGCTCGATATAAATATTTAAATCGTGAAGGACTAGCCGATGCCGAAAGCTTTGCTGAATTAGATAAAGTGCTGGAGCAAGGACAAAAAATACATCAGCAAATGAATCCTTCCGATCCTAATTACTTACGGTTTTATTACGATTATTTATATGGATTAGATTTTAGAGGGCGTTCAAAAGCAGTTATAGAGAATTCCACCCAGTTGAATATTCCACTCGAAAAATTACCGGCATATGTACGTCATGCAATTGCTGATAGTTATTTGGCGGAGCAAAAACCGAAAAAGGCCGAGTTTGCTTATAAAACGCTTTTAACCGAAAAGAATTATCCGGATATGACCGTTTATACGGGACTGTATTATTCTTATATTGAACAAGAAAAATATAAGGAAGCTGAACAACTTCTCGCTGAAGTTGATCGGCTTATTCCAACTTATAAATATAGTCAGGCTAAGGGTGTAGATAAAATCAGCCATCCTGATCGTGATGATTATATTGCTTTACAAGGAATGCATTTAGCCTACGCTAATCATCTGGATCAAGCTGAAAAGCATTTTCAAAAAAAAGTAGAGCAGGCGCCTGCGAATGAGAGCCTGATTAATAATCTTGCGCGTGTAGAACGTTGGAGAGAAAAACCGCTAGAGGCAAAAAAAACACTTTCCCGGTTAAATGGTATAGATCCGATTGCTAAAGACACCCGCATTAATGAAATGCAAAATGCTCAAGCTTTAGGTGATATTCCGACATGGCGAAAAACCACTCAAAACTTAGTGCAATATTACCCTGATGATAGTGGGGTTATTAAAAGTCGAAAAGAATTAGAAGATCGTAATAGAGCCACAATTTCACACTCAACCACTTGGGGCCAAAGTAAGGCCGAAGGTCGCGATACTGTAAGTGAGCAGAATGGTTTAAAAGACCGTGAAATGGAAACGCGTCTTAATAGCCCTTGGATTAATGATAATTATCGTTTATTCGCTTGGCATCAAGATCGTTATGGTGAGTACCGTTTTGGCGATGTGCATGACCAGCGTTATGGGGTCGGAGCAGAATGGCAGGCGAACCGTAAGGCGTTGTCAGCAATTGTGTCGCAAAGTACGGATGGTGGACAAGCAGGAGTCCGTCTTGATTGGTCCCAATGGCTAAATGACCATTGGCAGTATCAATTGCAATATAACAGTCAGGCTGACATTCCTTTACAAGCCCTTGATGCAGGGGAAGATGGTCAATCTTACCGAGCTGCTGTCACATGGCAAAAAGATGAATCTCGCCAGATTGGCGCGAGTTACAGTTTAACTGATATTAGTGATGGTAACAAACAACAAGAATTTTCAACATTTTGGCGTGAAAGACTATTCGACGCACCTCATCATATTACTTATGGCACTGTTCGAGGTTTCTACGGTACTAACAGCCAAGATCAAACAGCTTATTTTAGTCCAAGTTCACATTACAGCGCTGAGTTGAACTTAAGTCATGACTGGGTGACTTGGCGTGAATATGAGCGTTCATTTAAGCAGCATTTTGAAGCGGGTGTAGGCCTTTATAAACAGGCCGATTACTCTGCTAAACCTACTTACTCTTTGCAATATCAACATCAATGGCAGCTATCCCGGACATGGCAGCTCAATTATGGAATTGGTTGGCAATACCATCCTTACGATGGACATGATGAACAACATACCTACGGTATTTTTGGATTTGAAGGGCGTTTTTAATGAATAATTTATTGTCGAAAATGTTGGGCTGTGCCTTGGTCTCAACATTGTTGCCTCTGCAATTTGCATATGCCCAGATAGAAAAAGATTTACCAAAAAATCATACGGTTTCTTTAACCTTTCATGATGTGAGAGATGGTGTCTTAAAAGAAGGTGATCGGGATATTTATGCAATCCAAACGAAAAATTTAGCACAGTTCTTTGACTGGTTAAGTCAATCTGACTGGAAACCAATTCGCTTAAAAGATATTGAAGAAGCACGTAAACAAGGTAAGGAATTACCTCATAATTCTATTTTGTTAACTTTCGATGATGGCGCTTTAAGTAGTTATAGCCGTGTATTTCCATTACTTAAGCAATATCAGATTCCGGCAGTATTTGCACTTCCGACCAGTTGGCTAAATGGGAATACACAAGCTGGTTATGAAGCTTATGGGCAAGGAAATCTAGTCAATTGGAAGCAAGTGCGAGAAATGCAAGCTTCGGGCTTAGCCGAGTTTGCAAGTCATAGTGATGATTTGCATCATGGAGTATTGGCTAATCCTCAAGGGAATGAACAGCCTGCTGCGACTTCTTACACGTATTTAAAATCCCAAAAGCGTTATGAAACGGATGTGGAATATCAACAACGTATTTTGCAGGACTTAAAAAAATCATACGCCGTTTTAAAGAAAGAAGTGGGTGTTGAACCTAAGGCAATTATTTGGCCTTACGGTGCTGTGAATGAGCAATTAGAAAAATTGTCTCAAGAAGCCGGCTTTATTTTTTCTTTCAGTTTAGGACGTGATGGAATGAATAGGGTGAGTGACTCGACTTTTAAACGTAGTTTGGTCACTAATAATCCTACAGCTGAGCAATTAACAGAGGGTATGATCAATATTCTCAACTTTGAAGAATTAGATTTATTTAAGCAACCTCGCCACTTTGTGAGTATGGACTTAAAACAATTAGCTGCTTCAACTAATACACAGTCAGATGAGAAACTAGGGTTATTGTTATCCAAGCTTTATAGCTTAAAAAATAACACTTTGATATTGAAACCTTTAGATGATCAAGATGGTGATGGGCAGTATGACATTGCTTATTTCCCAACAACTCAACTAAGCGTCCAGCAAGATATTTTGAACCGAACTTTATGGCAGGCACAAACTCGTGCCGGACAGTCGGTTATTTTAGAGTTGCCTGTATATCCTCAAAAAAATAAACCGTTTTTGGTGGTAGACTTAGCGAAGGATATCGCACGTTTCAATAGTAATTTAAGTGGTATTCAACTTAATGCTGGAACCACTTTAAATTGTGCTATGCAAAGCACAACAATAAAAGAAAATGCCTGTGCTGACCAATTAAAACAGCTTACATATGTGAGCCAGCTTACTCAAAAGGCTGTGAAGCCTTATTTAAACATGAGTAATCAGGCTCAGTTTAGTTTATTGCTTACACCTGATTTTGAACATATTGAAAATTTACCAACGCTTTTAAAAACGCTGTTATCCCAACATGATTTAGTAAATCTTAAGTTCAATATAGTGGGTAAGCAAAAACAGTTTAATCACGTATTAGCAATTTTAAATACGCTTGATGCGAAATATAAACAGCGCATTATGCTGACTTTATCATTACCCGAAAATAGTCAGCAAAATGCCTGGCAAGAAGTGAAACAAGGTCTTTTCAATATTCAGCGCATAGGTATTCAGAAATTTGGTATTGATGGCTATACCAATGAAAACTCAAAAAATGTTCATGAATATTTATATAACCCGATTAGTTTAAATTCGAGTTCGGTCATGTATCAGCCCTTTGCAGGTCTCGCGACTGAGGGGAAAAAGTAATGAAAGTATTACTCGATATTTTATTTGCTTTTGCCTTTTTATATCCGTTGTTGATGGCTTGGACATGGATGGTAGGAGGTCTCTGGTTTTTCTTTAAAAGGGAATATCATGAGCAGCAACTGCCTGAGCCATCAAGTGAAGGGTGCAGTATTATTATTCCTTGCTTTAATGAAGAAGCTCAGGTCCGACAAACGATTCGTTATGCATTACAAACAAAATATCCGAATTTTGAAGTCATTGCCGTAAATGACGGAAGTAGTGACAGCACTGCAGAAATTCTTGATGAACTGGCAGCTCAAGATGCCCGATTAAGAGTTGTGCACCTGGCAGAAAACCAAGGTAAGGCCGTAGCTTTAAGATCGGGAGTGTTAGTAAGTAAATACGAATATCTAGTTTGTATTGACGGAGACGCTTTATTACATCCTCATGCAGTACTTTGGCTTATGCAGCCTTTTTTAAATTTTCCAAGAATTGGTGCTGTAACTGGTAATCCTAGAATTTTAAATCGCTCAAGTATTTTAGGTAAATTACAAGTTGGCGAGTTCTCTTCAATTATTGGCTTGATTAAGCGCGCACAAAGAACATATGGCCGTATTTTTACAGTATCAGGCGTAATTGCAGCTTTTAGAAAGACAGCTTTGGTTCGCGTGGGCTTTTGGTCTGATGACAAGATTACGGAAGATATTGATATCTCTTGGAAGCTCCAAATGGACCATTGGGATATTCAATATATTCCTCAAGCACTTTGTTATATCTATATGCCGGAAACCTTTAAAGGCCTTTGGAAACAGCGTTTACGCTGGGCACAAGGTGGGGTAGAGGTATTATTAGAATATATTCCTAAAATGTTCAAACTCCGCTTGCGCCGTATGTGGCCGGTAATGCTCGAAGCGTTAGTCAGTATTATTTGGTCATATGTGATGATTATGATTTTTATTCTATTTTTTGTGGGATTGTTTGTGGATTTACCGCAACAATTTCAAATTAATTCACTCATGCCGCAGTGGTATGGCGTGATATTAGGTGGAACATGTCTTGTCCAATTTCTAGTAAGTTTATGGATAGACCATCGTTATGATCGTGGTCGGCTTTTTAGAAATTATTTTTGGGTAATTTGGTATCCATTATTTTTCTGGTTACTGACGTTATTTACCAGTGTTGTTGCAGTACCCAAAACAATATTTAACACCAAAAAACGTGCTCGTTGGGTAAGCCCTGATCGAGGCTTCCGTGGAGATCACTCATGAAAAATGATGCAAATATCGACGTAGAAGTTTTAGATATACCTGAATATATTGATCAGCCTGAATATGTGAAAAATAAAACTGCAAACTATACCTTACAAACAATAGGTTGGTTTTGTTTAATGTGGCTGCTTTTTCCACTCGTTTCATTATTTTTATGGATTTTTGAAGGGCACCTCATTTATGACTATGTGTGGGTAGATCATGTTTCAGAAGTGAAAACTTTATTGCATTTACTTCTGTTAATAGGTCTGAGCGCACTCATTTTAATTTTATGGGCAAGTTATAACTGGCTTAGATTTCATGGAGATGATCGTCGCAGCAAGGCCCCGAATAGCTCTGTTGAGTTGCTGGCCTCACAATTTATGGTCAGTACCGAATCATTATCAGAATTACAAAAGTCCCAGCGCATCATCTTACATTATGATGAGCAGGGGTATTTAACTCGATATGATTTGAAATGAGTGAGAAAAAAAGCATGGTCTATCAACCTATTTTTAAGGTGTGGTTCTAATAATGATATCAACAGGTCGTTGAGTGCCATCCATACTATAAATGGCTGTATCGGTAACTTTTACAATCGGCCAAGTTTGTAGTTTGCAATTTGCTCTTTGCAGTGCAGTATAGTAGCTATCCGATTTAAAAAATGTTTTATTTGCCCGTGCGGTATTGGGCGTCAAAAGTCGTTTAAGCCATGTTTCATTTACTTGGGTTTCAAGAAAACGTAAAGCTAAGATGCTTTTAACACGATTGTTAAATAACCTCCGGTTCTTGGCAATAAGTGGATGGGTAATTAATCGATGTATACCGATTTGACTGTGAGGTAAAATAAAGTGAGGCGTAATTTGAAATACAGTTACAAATTTTGCCTGTTGGCAGATTTTTTCTAAATGCGTTACGGTCTCCTGATCCGTTCCAATAATGGCTACATTTAAATGAGAAAAATCAAATTCTTTAAGTTGATTTGATGACAGAATTTGACCAGTGAAGGCTTCAAAATCCTCAACTGTATTTTGAAAAATAGCTGATTTAGCGACATTATTTTTAAGGTCAATACTCATTTTCCAAAAGTCCTTTTGGTTTTCATTTATGATGATTTTTATCGTTTTAATATAAATAACCAAGCAAGGAGTCTGGGTAAAGTATTTTCAGATAGGTGGTTATCTCATGCTTGATATAGATTCAAACATGAGATGTCGCGTATATATTAATTACCTGATTTTACTTGCATTAATTGGGTGAAACTATCTAAGCGTTTAACTGTGTCGTATACATCACAAGTAAAAATAAACTCATCGACTTCATAAGTGTCCAGAAGTTTTTGCAGACCCGAACGTACTGTTTCAACTGAACCGATTTGTGCCATCGTATAGAAGTTTTCAACAGAAAGTTGTTCTGCCGTGTTCCATAATCCCTGCATAGATGTAACTGGTGGCTTAAGTTTGAGGCTTTCCCCACGAATTAATCCTAATACACGTTGATAAGCACTTGTTGCCAAGAACTGTGCCTCTTCATCTGTATCAGCAACGACAACTGGAACACCCATTGAAACGTAAGGTTTATCTAGATATTCAGAAGGTTCGAAATTCTCACGATAAAGTTCAATGGCTTGACCAAGCATACGTGGTGCAAAATGTGATGCGAATGAGTAGGGTAAGCCAAGTTTTGCAGCCAACTGGGCACTAAATAAGCTTGAACCTAACAACCAGACAGGTACATGAGTATTTTGTCCAGGTGTCGCAATAATCTTTTGGCCCACTTGAGGTGCTTTGAAATATTGCAAGATTTCTACAACATCTCTCGGGAACTGATCTTCTGTTTCCTGATGTCCACGGCGTAAGGCACGCATAGTGACTTGATCTGTACCTGGAGCGCGACCTAAACCTAACTCAATACGGTCTGGATATAAAGTAGCTAATGTACCGAATTGTTCTGCAACCACTAAGGGAGCATGGTTTGGCAGCATGATCCCGCCTGAACCTAAACGAATGCGCTGGGTATGAGCCGCGATAAAACCAAGTAAAACAGCTGTTGCCGAACTCGCAATTCCATCCATATTATGATGTTCAGCAAGCCAAAAACGGTCATAACCTAACTTTTCTGCATGTTGGGCAAGCTCTAGTGCATGACGTAATGAAAACTCAATAGTTTTATCATCACGTATAGGGGCAAGCTCCAAAATTGAAAATTTAGTATCTTGAAGTGATCGCATGCGATATTCTCGGAAAACGTTATATCGAAATAATACGATATAAAGAAGCTGTTGTATATCGTTTTTTTTCGATATGGCTTTCTTCCTAAAATAAAAAAGCACCACTAGGGTGCTTTTTTAGATTGATATATAAATTAACGATGTTTGTACCAACCACGGTGTAAACCGTTGTCATGACGGTAGTTACCACCTCTGTAATAGCGGCGATCACCATCATAATATCTACGGTCATCACGATCATAACGACGGTCATAACGGTCATCATAGTTACGATCTTGGGCAACTTTACGACCTAGAGCAGAACCACCAGCGGCACCAACTGCTGCACCGATATATCCGCCATTTGTACCGCCCATGTTTTTACCAACGGTGTAACCCGCGCCACCGCCTAAAGCACCACCAATAGCCGCTTCTGTACGGTTACGACGGTCGCTTGCTGCAGCAGCACCACCAGCACCACCTAAAGCTGCACCAATTGTTGCACCTGATGTACCGCCGATACTTTTACCGATTGCTGTTCCTACTACACTACCTAGAGCAGAAGTTGCCGCTACACGGGTACCATTATCTGCATGAGCAACTGTAACCATAGATGTTGTTGCGATTAATGCACTTGCTAACCAAACATTCATTTTCATTGTGGAACTCCATGCTCTTTTCAATAACGAGCAATCTTTATGTCTTGAGCTAAATGTAATTAAAAATTTCGAGAAAATTATGAAGAAGGCACATGCTGATACGATAGTTTTGTGTCTGCTTTGTATTGTTTCTATTAATATATGGATAAACTATGAACAACTATCCTAGAAACCAAAATTTTTAGTTATAAAAAAACACCCGAAGGTGTTTTTAAGCTGATTTCATCACGGTAATTAGTGACGATGATGACGGTGTTTTTTCTTCCAATACTTAGAAGAACGGTCTGCATCACGGTCTTTAGAAATTTTATTACCTAAAGCAGAACCACCTGCTGCACCTAAAGCAGCACCGATGTAACCACCGTTTGTACCACCCATGCTTTTACCAACAGTATAACCTGCACCGCCACCTAAACCACCGCCAATTGCAGATTCTGTACGGTGACGACGGTCACTTGCAACTGCTGCACCACCAGCACCACCTAAAGCAGCACCAATTGTTGCACCAGATGTACCACCCATGCTTTTACCAATTGCAGTACCAGCGATACTACCTAAAGCAGAAGCTGCTGCTACATGAGTTGTGTTGTCAGCATGTGCTACAGTTACCATAGAAGTAGCTAAAACAGCACTACATAATAAAGCATTTAATTTCATCATTTACTCCGTGTCCCAAGTTACAGGACCTTAATATCTTTTGTTACGGCAAATGTAACAAAACACTTCTCTTTAAATGTGGAGAACCTTCATTCGATTATTGGAGTTTAGTGTCTTCTTTGTATGCTTTCTATTAAAATAGAATATTTACTATTCACTTAGAAAAATTAAATACCATTTATATATATTCAGTTTAGCTAGTCATCATTTGAACATAAGAAATCAATTAAAGCTCGGGTAGCAGAGGACATGTGTTTATGCTGCGCATATAACAAAGAAAAAGGACGTGTATGACCTGCATATGTATTAAGTATAGGTTGTAGTTTTCCTTGTTGAATTTTTTCATTAACAATAAAGTCATAACTTTGACATATACCTAGCCCGCTTTCAGCAAGAGTTACCACACCCACAATATCCTCTTTTACTAAAATTCGATTTGTTGGTATCCATTGAATTTCCTCATTATCATTTTTTAAAAACCATGGGGTTATTTTGCCGCTACTGGGCAATTCAAAGGCAATACATTGATGATGTTTTAATTCTTCCAAATTTTTTGGAATACCCATGCGTTTCAAATAAGCAGGTGAGGCAACAAGTTTTAAAGGTGCTTGCTCTAAAGGTCTAGCAATGAGGGTGCTGTTAGGAAGTTGTCCTTGACGGATGGCTAAATCAAAACCCTCAGCAATTAAGTCAACGTTTCGATTAGAAATACTAATTTCAATTTGAATGTCCGGATATTTCAAAAGAAATTTTTCTAATAAGGGGGGTAGACGATAGTGCCCATAAGTCGTAGGTACACTTAATTTAATTTTTCCAGAAATTTGTAGCTGTTCACCTTGAACCACGCGTTCAGCATGGTCAATTAACTGAAAAGCATGTTGCATTTTTTCATAGTAAAGCTGACCTGCTTCGGTCAGACTTAAATGGCGAGTAGTTCTTCTAAAAAACTGGATACCTAATTTTTTCTCGAGTCTTGTAATTGTTCTACTAATGACCGAAGGCGTTGTAGATAAATCAATTGCAGCTGCACTAATAGAAAGCTTTTCAGCCACAATTAAAAAGACTTCAACATCGGCAAGATGGTCAAATTGGCGAGACATTTTGTCCTCAAACGCAAAAAAGATTTGTGAAATGAGTTGTTTTTCTACTTCTGGGGTAAAAATAGAATATATCCATCCCAGTTATAAATCCAGCAAATGCTTGGAATGAAGGTCGAATAATGAAGAAGTTAAATCAAATAATGTTTGCAATGATTGCAGCTTCGGCAGCATTAAGTGCAAATGCCGCTCATGTATTGGTTGTATTGTCTGATGAAGGACAGTTAGAGCTAAAGAATAAGCAGGTTTTTAAAACGGGTTTTTATCTTAATGAGTTAATGCAGCCTACAAAAATGCTTTTAGATGCAGGGCATACCGTAACATTTGCCACTCCAAAGGGGAAAGCTCCAACGTTAGATGAGTCATCAAATAATGCAATGTATTTTAATCAAGATGAAAAAGCATTAAAGCAGTATGCTGGTTTATTACATGATCTAAAGTTAACTTCTGCTCAAGATTCTCCTGTTGTAAGTCTGGCGCGTATTGAGCAAATTGGTATAGATCAATTTGATGCTATTTATATTCCGGGCGGACACGCGCCTATGCAAGACCTATTAAAAGATAAACAGCTTGGAAAAGTACTTACAGCTTTCCATAAAGCTGGAAAACCTACTGCATTGGTTTGTCATGGTCCTATAGCCCTGATGTCAACTTTACCTCATGCTGCGGAAGCCGTTAAGCAACTTGAACAAGGTAAAAAAGTTAAAACTGGAGAATGGATTTATAAAAATTATCAGATGACAGTAATTAGCAATCAAGAAGAAGAGCAAGCGAAGAGCTTATTAAAAGGCGGTGAGATGAAGTTCTATCCACAAACTGCATTAGAGTCACTTGGAGCAAAATATCAAAGTAATACGAAAGCTTGGTCGCCAAATGTAGTGGTGGATCGTGAACTTATTACTGGACAAAATCCAGCTTCGGCTGTTCTTGTCGGTAAATCTTTATTAGAAAAATTAAAATAACTATAGCGGTTAAAGAGGCTTTATAAATAAAGTCTCTTTTATCATATGGATTTGGAAAGTTAACGTTTTAAAGGATTACATATGTTATTTAATCGGCATAAACTGTAAACTATGCGCTATTTTTATGATTTGGCTTATCTTCTTATATTTATCTAGATAAGTTTTTTGGACTTTTGAGATATTTCCTCTTATGAAAGCGTCACTCCGTTTACGTCTTGATCAACTCTGTGATCGTCATGAAGAACTTACTGCATTGCTTGCAGATGCAGAAGTGATTTCCGATAACAAACGTTTCCGTAAACTGTCTCGTGAACATAGTGATTTAACTGAAATTACCGAAGTTTGGGGCAAATACCGTCAAGCAGAAGAAGATATTGAAACTGCTGAAATGATGAAGTCGGACCCTGACTTTAAAGATATGGCAGAAGAAGAAATTCAAGCAAATAAAGCATTGCTTGAAGAATTAGAAAGCCAGCTTAATATTTTGATGATTCCAAAAGATCCAAATGACTCTAATGCTGCATATTTAGAAATTCGTGCCGGGACGGGCGGTGATGAAGCTGCAATTTTCTCAGGCGATTTATTCCGTATGTATAGCAAATATGCCGAATCGCAAGGTTGGCGTATTGAAGTCCTTTCTGAAAATGAAGGCGAGCATGGTGGTTTTAAAGAAGTCATTTGCCGTGTAGATGGCGATGGTGTGTATGGCCGCTTAAAGTTTGAAAGTGGCGCGCATCGTGTACAACGTGTACCAGCAACTGAATCACAAGGTCGTGTGCATACGTCAGCTTGTACAGTAGCAATCTTGCCTGAAATTGACGTTGATACTAACGTTGAAATTAACCCGGCAGATTTGCGTATTGATACTTACCGTGCTTCGGGTGCGGGTGGTCAGCATATTAACAAAACCGATTCGGCAGTGCGTATTACTCACATTCCAACCGGTACAGTCGTTGAGTGCCAAGAAGAACGTTCACAGCATAAAAACAAAGCTAAGGCGATGGCATTGTTAGTATCACGTCTTGAAAATGCTAAACGTGCAGCAGCCGATGCGGCAACTTCTGAAATGCGCCGTGATTTGGTCGGTTCTGGTGACCGCTCTGAACGTATCCGTACTTATAACTACCCGCAAGGACGTATGACGGATCACCGTATTAACCTAACTTTATATAAGTTGGATGCCATTATGGAAGGTGATCTAACGGAATTGCTCGATAGTTTACATCGTGAATATCAGGCAGATCAGCTTGCGATGCTTGCACAGGAAAATGGCGGCTAATGAATATTGCTCAAGCGCTTGCAATTCGTGGTGAGCCTGACAGTTATGAACGACAGGAAAATGCTTGGTTACTTGAGCATTTTCTAAAAATCAATTCACTCGAATTAAAGTTCAGACTTGAGCAAGAGTTAACAGTCCAACAAGAGCAAGACTACTTGGCTGGTCTTGAACGTATCCAAAATGGTGAACCTTTAGCCTATGTGACAGGTTCGCAGCCATTTTGGACGCTCGATTTAAAAGTAACGTCAGATACTTTAGTGCCACGACCAGATACGGAAGTTTTGGTCGAAACTGTTTTAAATCTAAATTTGCCAAAGAATGCAAATATCGTGGATTTGGGAACGGGAACAGGTGCAATTGCGCTTGCATTAGCGAGTGAACGTCCAGACTGGTTCGTCACAGCAACTGATATTTACGCACCTACTTTAGACGTTGCAAAAGAAAATGCACAAACACATGGCTTGCATCATGTGAAATTTGCTTGTGGCGCTTGGTTTGAAGCACTAGAACCCCAACAATTTGATTTAATTGTTTCTAATCCGCCTTACATTGACCCTGAAGATGAACACATGCAAGCTTTGGCAACAGAGCCGCGTCGTGCGTTGGTTGCAGACCATCATGGGTTAGCCGATATTGAAATTATTATTGCTCAAGGCAAGAACTGGTTAAAACCGCAAGGCTGGATTGCACTAGAGCATGGTTACGATCAGGGACAAGCTGTGCGAAATGTATTTGCTGAGCATGGTTTTAGTGAGATAAAAACTATTCAAGACTATGGCCAAAATGATCGAGTCACTTTGGCATGTTGGATTTAAAGTTATTTTTGTAGCGTATCACGCCAACGTAACAACCAATTTTCTATAAGTTTCATTAAGGTATCGGTTATTTTACCCAATAGCGCCAATAAAATAATTGCAATGATAACAATATCTGGTCGAGACGTTTCTCGGCCATCACTGAGTAAATAGCCAATCCCTTGTGTGGCCGCAATCAGTTCAGCTGCAATCATAAACATCCACGATAAGCTTAAGCTGTTACGTAAACCCGTTAAAATGCCCGGAGAGGCTGCTGGTAAAATAATAGATATAATTCGCTGAAAAGCATTAAGCCGATAAACTTTTCCAACTTCAATGAGCTTTTTATCTACATTATGAATCGCTGCAACTGTATTGGTGTAGGTTGGAAAAAATGCTCCAATTGCAATAAGCGTAATTTTCGAACCTTCGTCAATTCCTAACCAAAGCAATAACAGTGGAATCCAAGCAAGACTTGGGATCGATTTAATTGCTGAAAAAGTTGGTTCTAAATATGCTTCTGCCTCTTTACTTAATCCAACCCAAATCGCAAAAATTAAACCTAAACCACTCCCTATAATAAAGCCGAATAGAACACGCCACGTACTAATATAAATATGGGCAAATAGGTCGCTATGAGCTAAATCTAAAAAAGATTGCCATAAACTAGATGGTGCGGGGAGTAGATAAGCATCGATATAGCCATTTCTGACTAAAAACTCGCAAGCCGCTAAAAAAATAAGTGGAATGAGTAGCGCTTTAAACCACCGTGTAAATTTGTGGTTTAAATGCTTTTTCTGTGATTTTAAAGCCTGCTGAGCTAAGAAGTGATTTAGTTCAGCTTTGTTAAGTGAATCACTCATATACTATTTCACGACTTTTTGAGCAAAACGTGGATCTAATAACTGATCAACCACTTGGTTGACATTGGTGCCTTTTCTAACCAAGTCTTCTTCAGTCAAAATTTTCCCAGAACGTTTTAGTGCTTGTGCTTGAGTTGCTGTTGGAATACTTTGATCAAAGTTGGTTCGGCTCAATTGTAGTTTAGCCACGGGTAGAGGAAGTTTCGATTCTTGAGCTAAAAGTGCTGCCACTTTATCTGGATTGGCTTTTGCCCATTTTCGGGCTTGTTCGTAGGCTTTAATAACTGCTTCAACCGCTTCAGGGCTTTGCTTTGCAAAGTCTTCTTTCACGCTAAGCACGCTATAACTATTAAATGCTACATTACGATAAAGCAATTTGGCACCCGATTGAATTTGAGCTGAAGCCATTAAGGGATCAAGCCCCGCCCAAGCATCTACTTGGCCACGTTCTAATGCGGTTTTGCCATCTGGATGTTGTAAATGGACCAGTTGTACATCGCGTTTACTTAAGCCTACTGTTTCTAGTGATTGTAGTGTAAATAAGAAAGGATCGGTTCCTTTTGTAGCTGCAATTTTCTTACCTTTTAAATCTTTTAGACTTTTAATGGGTGAGTTTTTTGCGACAACGAGGGCGGTCCATTCCGGTTGGCTTTGTACATAAACAGTTTTAATTGGACTACCATTCGCTCGACTTAATACAGCAGCTAATCCAGCAGTAGAAGCAAAATCGATACTATTACTGTTGAGATATTCTAATGAGCGGTTACTGCCTTGGCTGAAAACCCATTTAATTTGGGTATTTGGTAGTGCTTTTTCGAGAAGTTTTTGATCTTTTACCACCAGACTGGTTGGTGCGTAGTAGGCGTAATCAAGTTTAAGTGTAGTCGGAATTGCGGCAAAAGTAGATGAAGCAAATACAAACCCCAATGTTGATGCCAACAAAGTCTTTGGTAGAGAAAATTTTGATTTTAAAGACATGATAAAAATAAAACCGAAATGAAATAATAGATCATCCTTTCATGTGTTTAGAGGCTTACAAACTTAGTTATTTTGATTTGTAAATCAGTTTGAAAGATAAAAGTTTGGATAAAATTGTAAATCTCTGTTTTTATAGTAATTATTAATTTTTTAAATAATGCATTTATCTGAAATATTGAATTTAAAAGACATAAATATCATAAGCTTAAGCCCTAATGCCTTAAACTTCATTCGATGTATATGTTATTGCTTGAATGTAGTTAAGTTATCTCGATAAGCGCCGGGGCTAACACCTGTCCATTTTTTAAAAGCACGGTGAAATGCACTCGGGTCATGGAAATTTAAGTCTTCACTAATATCTTGTATTGAATCATTGCTTTTGCTTAAACGTTCAATTGCAATATCACAGCGAATTTCATTTTTAATTTGTTGATAACTCACTCCTTCATGTTTAAGTCGGCGTTGAACGGTAGCTTCTGAAATATTGAGCTGCTGTGCGACATCTTTGAGTTCAGGCCATTCGGCTGGGTGAAGTTTCAATAAATGACGCCGAATAACAACACTTAATGCATTTTCATTTTTAAAGCGAACTAAAAGATTTTGTGGAGTTTGCTCTAAAAAATCGTAAAGCGCTTTTTTATCTTTTTTAACTTTTATATCTAAATAGTGCGCATCAAATTCAATCTGATTTATCTCGGCATTAAAGTCTATATCTTCACAAAAGCGTACCAAATAATCTTGAATATCGTTCGGTTTTGGACAACGTACCGCAATACTGTTTAAACTAATTCTTTGATCAACTAACCAACACATAAGCCCATGTACCAACATTAAAAAGGTTGCGTAGGTAAACATACGTTTGGGTTGTTCTTGATCATGAATCACCAAATAAGCTTTTTCTTGTTCTCGAATGAGTTCTCCTCGTATATCGTCAAGCACAAAATTAAAAAACTTCAAAATATCGTAGAGTGCTTTTTCTAAAGTTTCAGCCGTACTGACGAGTTTTGTAAGTAATTTATAACTACCACGGCGCATAGGGTGACTATCCATGCCAAAAAACTCGTCATCCATGGCATTGGCAAGTTCTATCCATAATTGTGCATACGTTGCTACCGGAACACGCGCTTTAGGTGTCATAAGTAATTCAGCAGGAATGCCAGCTTTATTCAAAATAATTTGAGTATTTAGCCCTTTGGCATAAGCCACACTTAATGCTTCATTTACCAGTGCAATCGAAATTGTTCCTTTACTTAAAGAAGATTGGGCAACCATGTCAAAGACTCATTTTTTTACGTATTTCAAGTGAAATATTTCATGTTCAAAATTTGGATTGATCAAAAGCTGCAAGCATTTTGAGGTTTTTTGAAATTGTATCGGAAAAAAACAACTTTTACTCTCACTACTAAGCTTAAAGAACATTTCTATAGGACGTTACATAATGAAAATTCAAGGAAAACATTTTGTGATTACAGGTGGTGGCTCTGGCTTAGGGGCTGCAACTGCTGAGTATTTGGTAAAGCAGGGTGCCTCAGTCACATTAGTAGACATGAATGTAGAAGCAGGTGAGCAGCAGGCGAAACAACTAGGATCAAAAGCTGACTTTGTAAAACTTGATGTAACCGATGAAGCAGCTGCTGAACAGTTCTTTAAAGATGTGTTGGTTAAACATGGTCATTTGCATGGTTTGGTTAATTGTGCCGGTATTGGCCCTTCTGCAAAAGTAGTTGGCCGTGAGGGCGTTCATGATTTGGGGTTATTTGCAAAAACTTTAAATATTAATGTCACAGGTACATTTAACATGCTGCGTTTTGCAGCAGATGCAATGAGTAAAAACACGGTTGAAGAAGGTGAAGAGGACCGTGGTGTCATTGTGAACACTGCTTCTGTTGCGGCATTTGACGGTCAAATTGGACAGGCAGCTTATTCTGCATCAAAAGGCGCTATTGTGGCGATGACTTTGCCGATTGCTCGTGAGCTAGCGCGACATGCCATTCGTATTATGACCATTGCACCGGGAATTATGGAAACTCCAATGCTTAAGGGTATGCCACAAAATGTACAAGATGCTTTGGGGCAAATGGTGCCGTACCCATCTCGTTTAGGAAAACCAGAAGAGTTTGCTCGTTTGGTTGCCCATATTGCTGAAAACTCTTACTTAAATGGTGAAGTCATCCGTCTAGATGGTGCAATTCGCATGGCAGCAAAATAATAAAATAAGGATGTTGAAATGATTCTAAATGCTGAACAAAGTATGGTTCAGGAGATGATGCGTAATTATGCGCAAAATCAGTTAAAACCAACTGCTGCACATCGCGATAAGACCCATGAATTTCCGGCTCAGGAATTAAAAGACTTAGGCGCCCTAGGCGCTATGGGGATGACTGTGCCCGATGAATGGGGCGGTGCCGGAATGGATTATGTATCTTTGGTACTCGCAATTGAGGAAATTGCCGCAGGCGATGGTGCTATTTCGACAATCGTAAGCGTACAAAACTCTTTGATTTGCGGTATTACACTGGCATACGGTTCAGAGCAGCAAAAACAAACCTATTTGCCAAAATTTGCCTCTGGCGAATGGCTAGGATGCTTTTGTTTAACTGAGCCACATGTCGGTTCCGATGCGAGCGCGATTTTATGTAAAGCCGAGCGAGATGGCGACCATTGGGTTCTCAATGGCGTAAAGCAATTTATTACCAGTGGTAAAAATGCTCAAGTGGCTTTGGTATTTGCGGTTACAGATAAACAAGCTGGCAAAAAAGGGATTTCGTGTTTTCTTGTACCCACGAATACACAAGGCTACTTGGTGACTCGTATTGAAGACAAAATGGGTCAACATGCTTCGGACACCGCAACCATTACGTTAGAGGACTGCCGAATTCCTTTAGAAAATTTGGTAGGGCAAGAGGGTGAGGGTTATAAAATTGCGTTATCTAATTTAGCGGCTGGACGTATTGGTATTGCCGCTCAGTCTGTTGGTATGGCAAGAGCGGCTTTTGATGCAGCCGTGCAATATGCAAACGAGCGTAAAGCCTTCGGTGTAGAGCTGGTTCAGCATCAGGCGGTTGGTTTTCGCTTAGCCGATATGGCAACTCAGATTGAAGCGGCGCATCAGCTAGTATTGCATGCTGCAACTTTAAAAGATGCGGGACTACCTTGTTTAAAAGAGGCCTCAATGGCGAAACTCTTTGCATCAACTATGGCTGAGCGAGTATGTTCGGATGCAATCCAGATTCATGGCGGTTATGGATACGTCAGTGATTTCCCTGTTGAGAGAATTTATCGTGATGTTCGTGTAAGCCAGATTTATGAAGGTGCTTCTGATATTCAGCGCTTGGTGATTGCTCGTGAAGTGGCTCAAGTTTAGATCATAAAGTATTGAGGTTTTAAACTTAAAACTGCAAGAAGCCGCATACCATGTGCGGTTTCTTGCAATTGAAATGATGCATTTTTGCTATTAGTTTTGTTTGAAATAGATGGAAAAGTTGAAGAAATTTTCTTCGAGCTTTAGCTAAAACAATAACAGTCAGGACAGATTTTGTGGCCTTACACAAAATCAATCATCAAACGGAATGAAGGTGAGCATCATGAAAACTTTGGCAGAAGCTTATCAGCAATTTGATCTTACAAGGCTCATCGAAGAGCAACTTGTTGGGCATCCCCAAGCAATAAATGCTTATGTTGAGTGCTGTGAGCGTTATGTAGGAAAATATAAAACAGCGCTTATCTGGGAAGGGAAAAACGGACAGGCAGAGCACTATACGTTCGAACAACTTGCTGAACTTTCTGGAAAACTTGCTAACTTCTTTAAAGCACAAGGAATTCAAGCTGGAGATTGTATTGCAGGACTTCTACCAAGAACGCCTGAGTTATTAATTACAATTTTGGCAACGTGGCGTATAGGTGCTATTTATCAGCCTTTATTTACTGCCTTTGAAGCAAAATCGATTGATCACCGAATTACGACTGCTCAAACTAAATTGATTGTGACCAATGATGAACAGCGCCCTAAACTGAATACCTTGAATGTTCCGGTTATTGTAACTGTTCATCAAACAGGTCTTTTATCTGAGCATGACTTTGATTTTTGGCAATCTTTACAACGATATTCTGAGCAATGTGAGCCAGTAAATCGTAGCTTTGATGATGACTTTTTAATGATGTTTACCTCAGGCACAACTGGACTTGCGAAGTCTGTACCTGTTCCACTAAAAGCAATTTTAGCATTTAAAGGTTATATGACCCATGCCGTTGATTTGCGTGAAGAGGATATGTTCTGGAATCTGGCAGATCCGGGCTGGGCATATGGTTTGTATTATGGCATTACCGGGCCTTTAAGCTTGGGTCATGGCATTATTATGGATGAGCGTTCATTTAATGTAGATCAGGCAATAGAATTAATTAAAAAATATAAAGTAAGTAATTTAACAGGATCGCCTACAGCATTTCGCATGTTCTTTGGATTTAAGGAAAAATTTGACCCTTCAATTAAACAACATTTACGCGTAGTGAGCAGTGCAGGTGAGCCATTAACTCCTGAGGTTGTGAACTGGTTTAAGCAGGATTTAGAGGTCAATATTTTTGATCAATATGGCCAAACTGAGCTAGGGATGGTGATTGCAAATCATCATGCTCTTGAGCATCCATTAAAAGTAGGTTCAGCTGGTTTTGCAATTCCTGGACATCGTTTTGCGGTGTTAGACCAAAATTATCAAGAATTGCCAACTGGTGGTGTTGGTATTTTGGCAATGGACTCGGAGCAATCTCCATTGATGTGGTTTAAAGGTTATGGTGGCAATAATCGCAAAGCCTTTGTTGGCAAATATTATTTAACTGGTGACACGGTCACTTTAAACGAACATGGGGGCATTGATTTTGTGGGACGTGCTGACAATGTCATTACAACTTCGGGCTATAGAGTTGGACCATTTGATGTTGAAAGTACTTTGTTAGAGTGTGAGGCGGTATTAGAGTCAGCAGTAATTGGTAAGCCAGATCCGGAACGAACCGAAATAGTCAAAGCTTTTGTGGTACTTAAGCCTGCTTATCAAGCGTGTGAAACATTAAAAGATAAGTTACAGCAATATGTTCGTAACCGTTTATCTCGTCATGCTTATCCAAAAGAGATTGAGTTTGTGGACAGTCTACCGAAAACCACGAGCGGAAAAATTCAAAGAGGACTGTTGAAGCAGCAAGAAATTGCAAAAATGCAGCAAGCCTACGCAAGCTAATTTGAACAAAGGGAAATATTTAGAATTTCCCTTTATTCTTTATATTAAAGATCGGCTTTCACTTCCTCGCCAATTAAATAAAATGTGCCACCAGCAATATAGTGCAGGCTACGAAGTTCTTTTGGTACATGTTGAAAATGCCAATGCCCATCTCTAAAAACGCGGCTATCTGCCCATGCACCTACAACAGAACCAATAAATAGGTCATGAGCTGACTGATTATGTGGTTCAGGAATAAGTTTACATACCAGCCATGCGATACAACCTGATACAAGCGGACTGGTCAGATCTTTTTGATAAAACAGCTCAACCCCGCAGTGTTCAAGTTTTTGTGGGTCATCTAATTTGCTAATGGTACCAAGTTGCTTGGTCATATTGAGCTGTGCATAGCAAGGAACTTGTAGTGTGAAATAACCACTTTGCTCAACCAGCTGTCGGGTTTTAGTACTTTTATCTAAAACGACCGTCACTTTGGCAGGTTTAAACTCTAAGGCACATGCCCATGCGGCAGCCATCACGTTACGGTCATCACCATGCTGAGCAGAGACTAGTACAGTTGGACCATGATTTAACAAACGATAAGCTTTTTCTAACTCTACAGGTGCAATATATGATTGGGACATATTTAGCCTAAGTAATACAGAAAACAGATAGCTTTATTGTTGCAGAAAGTGTGAGAGAAGTAATGTGATAGGGTATTAACTGAATAAAAAAGTTGTTTCCATTTTATAGCTTTCCTAATGACGAACTTAGTCATAAAATCACTTGGCTTCTAAGTGAAAGGATTAACGTGTGACCGAGCTTCAAGATATCGATTTTGTAGAGTTAAGTGATGAAGAAATGCATCTCTATAGCCGTCAGATTTTACTTGATGGATGGGATATTGAAGCTCAGGAAAAACTTAAACTGGCCAATGTATTGATTGTCGGTGCTGGCGGAATAGGCTGTAGTAGCGCGGAACTACTTGCACGAGCAGGAGTCGGGAAAATTACCCTCATTGATGCAGATACCATTGAGATAAGTAATTTACAACGACAAATCGCATTTGGTCATGAAGATATTGGACGTTATAAAGCTGAAGTTTTAGCTAAACGGTTACAGAAAATTAACCCTTATATCTGTGTTGAATACTTTAATGAACGTTTAGACGGACATAACATTGATAAACTAGTTGAACATCAAGACGTCGTTTTAGATGGCTGTGATAACTTTACAACGCGTTATTTAGTGAATGCAGCTTGTAAAAAGCATCAGGTCGCATTAATTAGCGCTTCTGCAATTGGTTTTCAGGCGCAAATGTTTATGGTTGAAGGTGATTCAGCTTGTTATGAATGTTTGTTCCCGAAAGAACAACATGCCAATGAAGGGCTGCGATGTGCGGAATCTGGTGTGCTTGCGACTACACCTGTAATGATTGCGTCATTACAAGCACATCACACTTTATTGTATTTAGGACTAAACAGAACGCCGCTAAAACAAAAACTGTTACTTTGGGATGGGTTAAATATGACGCAACGCATTGTTAGTTTTGATAAAGACATAAATTGTCCACTTTGTCAGGCAAGCTAATCAGCAAATAAACCAAAATTTGCTACACTTGATTTGAATATTCTGGTTTTAAAGAAATATGAAAAAAAATATTTTATTTGATGGATTGCGCTCCGTTGCCCGCATCGGTGAAACCGCAGTAGTTGCGGCTAAAGCCGGTATTAAGTATGCAACTGATAAGCCAAGTAATGCCAAACTCATGCGTGAGACTTTTGAGTCGCTTGGTTCAACATATATTAAACTTGGTCAGTTTATCGCGAGTACCCCATCGCTATTCCCACGTGAGTATGTAGAAGAATTCCAAGGCTGTTTAGACCAGACCCCAACTTTACCTTTTAGCTATATTCAAGGTGTACTTGCGTCTGAGTTTGAAGGGCGTGATTTAAGCCAGATTTTTAGTTATATCGATGAAACACCACTAGCTTCTGCCTCAATTGCTCAGGTTCATGCGGCTAAACTAACTACTGGTGAAGATGTCGTTATTAAAGTACAAAAACCGGGCGTTGAAACCATTTTGTACACTGACCTAAATGTGGTGCATTGGGCTGCTAAATTACTTGAACGTGCGGTACCTAAAATTAAATTTGCCGCTCTTTCTGAAATTGTTGATGAAATTAAAACCCGTATGGTGCGTGAAGTCGATTTCATTGAAGAAGCACAAAATTTAGATGACTTTGTGGAATATTTAAATATTTCCCAAAATCAAGCTGCTACTGCACCTAAAGTTTATCATCAGTTTTCTACGCGCCGTGTTTTGACCATGCAGCGTTTATATGGGGTCCCTTTGACAGACTTTAGCGTGGTTAAACAATATGCTAAAGATCCATCGCAAGTACTCATTACTGCCATGAACACATGGTTTGGTAGCTTAATGTTATGTAAGAGCTTCCATGCGGACTTACATGCTGGAAATCTAATGCTGCTTGAAGATGGCCGAATTGGTTTTATTGATTTCGGTATTGTAGGGCAGTTAAAACCGGAAGTTTGGACAGCATGCATTGCATTTATGGATGCTTTACAAAAAACTGATTATCAGGCAATGGCTGAAAACATGCTCAAAATGGGTATGACCCATAATAAAATTGACGTTCAGGTTTTAGCACAAGATCTAGAGCGTTTATTTAATGGTGTGTTAATGGCTGATCCACAGCAGATTTTGGCTTCTAATCCAGCCGATTTAAACGACATCATGATGGATATGGTGGCTGTTGGTGAGCGTCATGGTATTAAATTCCCTCGAGATTTTGCCTTATTATTTAAGCAAATGCTTTATTTCGATCGTTTTATGCGCGTACTCGCACCTTATACTGATATTTATGCAGACCAACGTTTGAAAATGGTTCAAAATATGGAACCTGCTTCGTTGTTAAAGCACTAAGGTCAGTTTAAATTTATGGATGCCATTATTATTGAAGGCTTGAAGGTTGAGACAGTGATTGGCTGTTTCAACTGGGAAAGACAAATCATTCAACCTTTAATGTTGGATTTAACCATCCATAATGATTTGAGCCGAGCTGCAGCGTCTGACAAGCTTGAGGACACACTCAACTATGCCCAGATTTGTGAGTTATCGGCTCAAACCATTCAGAAAGCCAAGCCTGAATTAATTGAGCATGCAGCACATCTCGTTCTGCAATGTCTGTTTGAAACCTTTCCAACAATTGAAAAAATTACCATAACCATCCGTAAGCCAGCCATCATTGCAGAAGCAAATGCTGTAGGAATTCGTCTTGAACGCACCAGAAATAATTTTTGCGCTCGCTCTAGCGAGTAATTTAGACGCAGCACAACACTTTACTTTTGCTTATACGCAATTAGCAACTTTGGGGAAAGTGCAGTTTTCATCTGTTTATCAAATTCCATGCCGAGATGGTATTGGAGATGATTACTGGAACTCAGCGTGTCTATTAAAAAGCACCTTATCATCTGAACAAATTGAATCTTTTTTAAAGAAACTTGAGTCAGATTCTGGGCGTGTTCGACCATCACATCATATTTCTTTAGATGTAGATTTGATTGCATGGGGAAGTGATCTGGACCATATGCAATTTAATTCTAAAAAATTGCCGTTAGCACTCGATGTAAAAATTCCTTTATATGAACTTTGGGATTGTGAAACCTTAAAGGCTGATAGCACACTTTATCCAGTCGTTAATTTTAAAGTTTAATGCCTTTCAAACTAAATTTTACGCAAACTTTACGCGGGTTTTGACTTCTTCAATAGAGAATTTACGGGCATTTTATCGATACTGAAATTCACTAAATTAGTGTTATTTCAGGACAATAAAGATGCTTATAAATTCTCAAATGCGCATCTTGCATCAGTCTGGCATTGTCTTATGCCGACTAAAAACAAATGATATCTCTTCATCTCTCCTTATTTCCAATTTGGCAAATCAAGCCAAGGGGTATAGAGGAGAATAGCCATGTTAGAACTTATCCTTGTTTTATTTATTGCTATTTTTTTAGCATGGTGCCTCGCTAAATATCTATCCAAAGTGATGACAAATCAGCCGATGGTTGGAGATGGATTATTTCGTTGGATTGAAAATCCTGTTTATCGCTTGTTAGGTATATCTCCACAACAACAAATGAATTGGAAACAATATTCTCTAGCATTTGTTGTGAGCTGTGTTTTTCTAGCTGTGGCCGTTTTTGCTATTTTTATGACACAAGCATGGCTACCATTAAATCCAAATCATGCACCAAATATGAGTTGGGATTTAGCATTACACACGGTTATTTCATTTTTAACTAATACCAATCAACAGCATTATTCTGGACAAGCTCAATTATCTTATTTGTCGCAAATGACAGGTATTGTAGGTTTGCAAGTCATTACTCCAATGATGGGGCTGGCTTTAGTTGTCGCGACCTTAAGAGCTTTCTTTTATCAGCGCCCAAGCCATATTGCAGCCGATGTTGCCGAGCAGCCAGACCAAATTTTAATTGGGAACTATTGGGCAGATGTAATTCGCCCTACAGTCCGATTCTTACTTCCGCTCTGTTTTGTCTGGTCTTTATTGCTCAATAGCCAAGGCGTACCAGCGACTTTCCGAGGGGGACCAGAAGTACAGCTGATTGATAAAGCCAATACAGTTCAAACCCAAAAAATTCCTTTAGGACCAGTTGCACCAATGGTAGCGATTAAGCAATTGGGGAGTAATGGTGGTGGTTGGTATGGTCCAAATAGTAGTGTGCCTTTAGAAAATCCGACACCACTTTCTAATTTATTAGAAATGATTGCGATATTACTTATTCCACTTACCGTGATTTTTATGGTTGGGCATTTTACCCAGCGTAAAAAGTTTGCTTACTTTGTGTTTGGTAGCATGCTTTTCATATCGATTATTTCAGGTGCGGCGGCTGTCTGGTCTGAGAGTATGTCATCGACAGCATCTCAACTTGCCGTAATGGAAGGTAAAGAACAACGTTTTGGACCAGCCGCATCAGCAGTTTGGGCAGCGATCACTACGCAGGTGAATAACGGTTCGGTCAATATGATGCATGATTCTTCTGCGCCGCTTACCGGTTTAGTCGAACTCATTAACATGCTGATTAATGCTATTTGGGGTGGTGTGGGCTGTGGTCTGCAACAGTTTATGATTTATCTGTTACTCGCAGTATTTATTGCAGGTTTAATGACAGGTCGTACCCCTGAATTGTTTGGACGCAAGATTGAAGCGGCAGAAATTAAGTTGCTCGCGATTATTATCTTGATTCAACCTTTAGTCATTCTTGCGTTTACTGCATTAAGCCTCAGCATTCCAAGCATATCTGGAATTAGTAATCCAGGACCACACGGTATTAGCCAAGTGTTCTATGAATATGTTTCTGCGTTTGCTAATAACGGTTCAGGTTTTGAAGGTCTTGGAGACAACACTGTATGGTGGAATGTCACTTGTAGTATCGCTCTACTGTTAGGACGTTTTCCGACCTTAATTTTGCCATTAATGATTGCCACACGTTTAGCAGCAAAAAGAAAAGCACCCGAAACATCAGGTAGTCTTCAGGTTGAAACACCAACCTTTGCCTTAACGCTGATTACGATAGTTGTGTTGCTTACCTTATTACAATTTATGCCAGTTCTTGTCCTTGGGCCTATTGCCGATCAACTTTTGTTGGTTAAAGGCTAAGGAGGCGAGTGAAAATGAATACACAAACTCATGTAAATAGCCATAAACAAACCATGGCAGTGCCAAATTTTGAAGTTTGGAAAAATGCATTTGTGAAACTGCTACCACAGCATGCAATTAAAAACCCTGTGATGGCAATTGTATGGCTTGGAACAGTGGTTACAGGCATTAGTACAATCTTAGGTTACACCACGCTGATATTTGGTTTAGTGGTTACAGCAATTCTGTTTATTACCATTTTATTTGCTAACTATGCCGAAGCTGTTGCAGAGGCCAGAGGTCGTGGACAGGCATCTTCATTACGTGCAGCAAGAGAAAATTTAACGGCTCGAAGACTCAACTCTTTGACAGACCGTCAAGCGACTCAAGTTGCAGCGACTGAACTTCATTTAAATGATTTTATTGAAGTACATGCAGGTGAGCTTGTTCCAGCCGACGGTGAGATTGTAGAAGGCTTTGCAACTATTAATGAATCGGCTGTTACAGGTGAGTCAGCACCTGTGCTACGTGAAGCTGGAACAGACCGTTCAGGTGTTATTGGCGGAACCAAAGTACTTACAGATCGTATTGTTGTGCAAGTGACTGCTGAATCTGGTCAAAGTTTCTTAGACCGTATGATTGCTTTGGTTGAAGGTTCAAATCGCCAAAAAACTCCGAATGAGATTGCGCTTGGCTTTTTGTTAATGGTGATGACAATCACGTTTTTAATTGTCGTGATTAGCTTGCCATTTATTGCCAAGTATTTGCATATTGAACTTGATTCAGTTGTGCTCGTGGCATTATTGGTCTGCCTGATTCCTACAACCATTGGTGGCTTGTTACCTGCGATTGGTATTGCAGGGATGAACCGTGCCCTCAAAGCCAATGTTTTGGCGAAATCAGGTAAAGCGGTAGAAGTCGCGGGTGACATTGATGTGCTTTTACTCGATAAAACAGGAACCATTACTTATGGTGACCGTCAAGCGACCTCTTTTTATCCTTTAACTTCGGTAACCGAGTCTGAGTTGAGAGCTGCTGCTTGGGTAAGTTCACTTGCTGACCCAACACCAGAAGGGAAGTCGATTGTTAAGTTAGCAAAAGAGCAAGGTTTAAAACAGCAAGAACCTGAGCAAGCCGAATTTATCTCTTTTAGTGCTTCGACTCGAATTTCTGGTGTGAATTTACCGAATGGTGAGCAAATTCGTAAAGGTGCTTTAGATGCGATCTTAAAGTTTGTAGATGAAGATTATTCTCAAGATTTAGAGTTAAAAGCACGTGTTGAACAAGTTGCTAAAAAAGGTGCAACACCATTGGTTGTCGCAAATCAACATCATGTATTGGGTGTGATTGAGCTTTCAGATGTAATTAAACACGGCATTAAAGAACGTTTTGCCCGTTTAAGAGAAATGGGTATTAAAACTGTCATGGTTACAGGTGATAACCCATTAACTGCGGCCGCGATTGCTGCTGAAGCAGGGGTAGATGACTATATTGCCGAAGCAAAACCAGAAGACAAATTGGCTTGTATTCGCACCGAACAACAACGAGGTCGTTTAGTTGCAATGGTCGGTGACGGAACCAACGATGCGCCGGCATTAGCACAAGCTGATATTGGTCTAGCCATGAACTCGGGTACACAAGCTGCAAAAGAAGCCGGCAACATGGTTGATTTAGACTCAGATCCAACCAAATTACTTGCTGTGGTCGAGATTGGGAAACAACAGCTGATTACCCGTGGTGCTTTAACAACATTTTCGTTAGCAAACGACGTCTCTAAATACTTTGCCATCTTGCCTGCATTGTTCGCTGCTGCGATTCCACAAATGCAAGTATTGAATGTGATGCACTTAGCAAGTCCAAACAGCGCGATTTTATCTGCATTAATTTTTAACGCGATTATTATCCCGCTATTAATTCCAATCGCACTCCGAGGCGTCAAATTTAAACCTTCAACTGCAACTCAGTTACTACGTCGAAATATGTTGATTTATGGAGTGGGTGGTGTGGTTCTACCATTTATTGCCATCAAAGCGATTGATGTAGTGATTGTTCAATTATTTGGTTTGTAATCTGGAGTTTGAAATGAAAACTTATGCACAAAATTCAGAAGCAAATTTGGGTCAGACCTTAAGAGCATCTTTCGGACTTCTAATTTTTACCCTTGTCGGCTGTGGTGCTGTTTATAGTGCGATTGCTACAGGTGCGGGACAGGTGTTATTTAATAATCAAGCGAATGGTAGTTTGATTGAAATAGATCATAAAGTTTTAGGGTCAAAATTAGTTGCTCAGCCATTTGTTGGAGAGGCTTATTTTCATCCACGTCCTTCAGCAGTTGCTTATGACCCGATGGCGATGGCAGGTACAAACTTAGCGCGTACTAATCCTGAACTACAGCAACAAATTGATGCTCAGATTCTTGCGGTGAAAAAACAAGACCACACAGGTAATAACCCTATTCCAAGTGATTTAGTGACTAAATCTGGTAGTGGTATTGATCCGCATATTAGTCCTGAATCTGCTCAGTTACAGGTTGCTCGAGTGGCCCAAGCGCGTCATTTAGACCCTAAGATTGTGGAAGAGCTTTTGCAAAAGTATGTTGAACCGAAGCAGTTTGATGTATTGGGGCAAGCCCGTGTTAATGTATTACAGCTCAATATTGCTTTAGATCAATTACAATCTACACATTAACTTAAAAATAAAGTTGTTAGTTTACCGGATGATATCAAGTGCAAAGCAATCGCGAAAATCAGGCTGAGGCCTTATTAAATCATGTCAACAGATATCAAGCCGGTCGACTAACGGTCTTTCTTGGTGCGGCACCTGGTGTAGGAAAAACTTATGCCATGCTCGCCCGCGCCAAAGAATTATTTCAACAGGGCACAGATGTTGTTGTTGGTATTGTTGAAACCCATGGAAGAATCGAAACTCTAAAAATTTTGGAAGGGTTGCCTCAGATTGCTAGAAAAGAAATGCAATATCAGGGGCATATTTTAGAAGAAATGGACTTGGATGCTATTTTACTTAGGCATCCGCAAATCGTTTTGGTTGATGAATTGGCTCATCGCAACGTCCCAAATAGTCGTCATGAACGACGGTGGCAAGATGTTAATGAGTTGCTAGACGCTGGTATTGATGTATTTACCGCTATAAATATTCAACATTTAGAAAGCCTAAATGATGTGGTCTATCAAATTACAGGCATTCGAGTAAATGAAACAGTACCAGATCGGGTATTTGACCGTATTCGAGATATTCGCTTAATTGATTTACCCGTCAGTGAACTCATTGAAAGGCTCCATCAAGGAAAAGTCTATGTACCAGAGCAAGCAAATCTGGCATTACAAGGCTTTTTTAGCATTTCAAATTTAACAGCATTACGTGAACTCGCAATGCAATGCGTTGCTGAGCATGTCGATTCAGACTTAAAAGAGAGTTATGCCTCAAAGGGATTGAAATCTATCTCGCTGCAAAATGAACTGATGATTGCGATAGATGGCCAAGGCTCATCTGAATATTTAGTACGGGCAGGTTGTCGTTTAGCTGAACGCTATGGGGCAACATGGACTGTAGTGAATGTTGCTAAAAGTTTAGACTTTGGACAGAGTTCGGGAAATTCATATAAAAAAGAATATATTGAGATTGATCGGGCGTTTGAGCTGGCTCGACAACTCGGTGGTCGAACAGAAATCTTATATGGCCATCGAGTTGCGTCAGTATTAATGGATGCCGCGGTTGACCGAGGTATTTCCAATCTGGTTATTGGTAAAAGTATTTCACCGTGGTGGTTAAAGTTATTTAAGAAAAATTTAGCTCAGCAATTATTAAATCAAGAAAACTCGATTGCTTTAACCATTTTGCACCCAGAACAGGGCACTAAAAAGATTAATCAGCTCGAAAAACCTTCATTTTTATCATTAAAAGAAAGTGTTTTTGTTTTAGCTGTTACATGCGCAAGTATTTTTATAGCTCACTTCGCAGAAGTTCTATTTGGTATTGAAGACTTCTCTGTCATTTTTATTATTTCTGTTTTAATTGTTGCAACTAAGACCCGAATGCTCGCTGCAGTAGTGGCTGCTCTTATTTGTTTCTTAGCCTATAATTTTTTCTTTATTGCCCCGCGTTATACCTTTCAGATTTCAGCACACCAAGGGGTAGTCACCGTTGTTGCTTTTTTTGCAGCAGCTTTAATTGCTGGCCGTTTAGCTTCTCAGTTACGCCAGCAAGTTTTGTCTTTAAAAGCTGCGAATGCCTACACTACGGTAATGCAAGACTTGGCACGTAAGCTTTCTAGTGCAGTAAACCTTGAAGAAGTCATGCAAACAGGACGTATGACTTTAGAAACCCAGCTTCAGACTAAGGTGTGGATTTCTATTCGAGATAAAATAATTTCATCTGATATTGAGCTAAATGATAAAGAAAAAGTAGCTGCAGAATGGTGTTTGAAACATCAGCAGCCATGCGGGCGTTTTACCGATACTCTGAGTCAATCAAACTGGTGGTTTTTACCTCTTTTAGAGCAGAAAAATAGCTTAGGTATTGTGGGAATTTACTTTAAGGATGAAGTGGTTTCCTTAAATTTTGAGCAAAAGAAATTGACTGAAAGTGTAATTGAGTACATTGCACAGGCAGCACTTCGAACCCAATTGGTCAATGAGCTAGAACAAGCAAAAGTCACCAGTGAAACAGAGCGCTTACGTTCTGCTTTATTATCTTCGGTATCGCATGATTTACGCTCGCCACTCGCTTCTATTATTGGGGCAGCAGACACACTTGCCAATTTTAAAGCTGAAATGACAGAACAAGACCAACAAGATCTGCTTGAAACAATTCATTTAGAAGGTGAGCGCTTAGACCGTTATATTCAAAACTTGCTTGATATGACGCGGTTGGGGCACGAAGGTCTAACTTTAAAAAGAGACTGGATTGGGGTAGATGAATTAATTGGTTCGGCAACCCGCCGTTTAAAGCGTTATAAACCAGATACGCAAGTGGTCGTTCAGTTACCTGAGCAATCGATTAGTTTGTATGTTCACCCAGCGCTGGTAGAGCAAGCCATTTTTAATGTTTTAGAAAATGCCGCAAACTTTTCACCTCCAGATGAATCTGTCATGATTCGTGCTCAACTTTCGTCAGAAGATGAGGTGAAAATAGAAATTGAAGATAAAGGTGCAGGAATCCCTGAAGACGAAAGACACCGCATTTTCGATATGTTTTATACTATAGAGCGTGGAGACCGTGGAAAATTCGGTACAGGTTTAGGGCTAACAATTGTAAAAGCGATTATTGGTGCTCATATGGGTACAATAGAAGCATTTTCAGGGCGCCAAAATAAAGGTACTTTAATTCAAATCAAATTACCCATTCATCCAGTAAAAGAATAAGTTGCAAATTCATGATAAGTTCAGAAACATCACCTGTAGAAACACGTATTGTGATTATTGATGATGAGCCTCAAATTCGTAAATTTCTAGACATTGCTTTAAGAACTCAAAAATATAAAACCACGCTCTGCGAAACGGGATACAAAGGCCTAGAGGCTTTGGCAACCCAAGGGGCTGATTTGGTTATTTTAGACTTAGGCTTACCCGATTTAGATGGAAAAGAAGTGCTTCAGGAATTACGTAGCTGGTCGAATGTTCCCGTTATTGTGTTATCTGTACGTGCTGATGAATATGAAAAAGTTGCCTTGCTAGACGCAGGGGCAAATGACTACATGACCAAGCCTTTTAGTGTGCAAGAGCTTTTGGCGCGCATTCGTGTCATCTTAAGAAATCAACCAATCCAGCAAGAAGCACATATTTATGACGATGGTTATCTTAAAGTCGATGTCACGCAACGTTTAGTTTGGATCGAGCAACAGCCAATTACTTTAACTCGAAAAGAGTTTCAACTTTTGACGTTATTAATGCGCTACCAAGGGCAGCTTTTAACACAGCCACAGCTCTTAAAAGAGCTATGGGGACCCACCCATCAGGAAGATACGCACTATTTACGTATTTTGGTGGGTAAATTGCGCAGTAAGTTGGGAGATAACGCGATTCAGCCACGTTATATTGCTACTGAACCAGGTGTTGGGTTACGTTTTTTAGCTAAACAGAAAAATCATTAATGAGATATAAAAAAACCCTTAGGGTATTTCTCCCTAAGGGTTTGCAAAGTGGTTTATAGTTTTTTTGCTCTTTTTATTTTATATATCCCAATGTTGTTCTGCTTCAGTCATTTGACTGTAAATATTTTGATATTCAGCCTGTTTAACCGTGTACCAATGTTCGACAAAGTCTGCCCCTAAATACCCTTTTAAAATAAGACTTCCTTTAAATATTTTTAAGGCCTCTGGTTGGTTGTTAGCTAATAAAATGTGCTCGTCTGGAAATTTTAAAAGATGTGCAGGTTTTGGCAGTGGTAACTTATGAGATAAGCCATAAGACGCGCCCGCTAAAATAGTCGCTGTTACCAAATAGGGATTACAGTCCGCTCCAGCAACACGATATTCTAAGCGTTGATTTTGTACGTCTGAGCATGGAATTCGGATTGCAACATTCCGGTTGTTAGTATCCCAATTGGCTTCTAATGGCACGTGATGACCAATTTTAAAACGTCTATAAGAATTAATATTAGGCGCTAAAATCGCCATAGATGCAGGCATTAACTCAATTAGGCCACTAATCGCGCTCAATAATTTGGCTGAAAGCTCATCTTTTTCTTCTGAGCTAAATATATTTTGATGGTATTGATTCAGCATGCTCATATGAAAATGCATGCCACTACCAGCCTTTGCCAAGTTTGGTTTCGCCATGAAACAAGCGGTTAAGTCATGCTTTCTTGCGACTTGTTTTACAATTCTTTTTAAAGCATTAATTTGATCGCAGAGTTTTAAAATGTCATGGCTGTGTTGAAGATTTAATTCGTATTGTCCAGGGGATGATTCCGCAACAATTGCGGTAATTTCAATTGATTGTAGTAAGGCTGCTTTTTCAACTTCATCTAGGACTTGTTGATAGTTATTTGGCGCATCTATATCAAAACATTGGTTTTCTGAACATGTCTCGAATTGATGCTGAGGTGAGAAAAGGTAAAACTCTAGCTCGGCAGCCATGACAGGGAAATAATTATTAGCATGTAACTGATTTAATAATTTTTTTAATATATTACGTGGTTCATAGCGACAGTCTGAACCATCTTCTTCTTGCATGGATAGGTAAAGCTGAGCATTTAATTCTGGGGATAAGGCACTGGGTTGCAAGCTGTCTAAAATGGGCAGGCAAAGTCTATCTGGTTCACCAATATATTTTCCCAGACCTGTTTCTTCAATCACTTTTCCATCAAGGCTCATGGCATAAACAGAAAGAGGAAAATAACATCCATTCGATAGATTTTTTAGACTCTTAACGTCAATACGTTTGCCACGAATATGCCCGTTTAAGTCATGTAGACAAATATCAATGTGCTGAGTGTGAGGATATAAACTTAAATATTCATCAACTTCTTTCAAAAAAAGCTCTGAGTTGAACGTATGAATTTGCGTTTGTGGAATAAAATCATCTGATATTTTAAATGCCTTAAAGTGAGGATCTTTTAAGTTTAAATTTGGGTAAATATGAGTACTCATTATAAAAACCTTGGTGGTTATTTAGCTCAAATCCTACCGTAGCCTTTGGCGTTAATCCCGTAAAAAAAGAGTAAAAAGACAAAGGGTTTTTTTATAAATAATTTTGGATTTTTATATTAATAATCAATAAGTTAATTGTTATTTTTGTGGTAAGGTTTTAAAGTAAAATTAACGTATAAGGGCCATCAAAGAGTTGTCTGATCGTTCATGATTTCGCTTTTAAAATTAAACATAATTAAGAATTGTGATCCTTAAATTTGGTGAGATGGTCAAACTGCTTTAAACTTAAAATCTTATCCAGTTAAACATTTATGTATAAATCTTGAATTGAGCAAGACTTATATAGTGTATGTACTGGAATTTTATTTTTTGCGTTTTTTTAATTTTTATTTTTGAGTTCTCTTAATATGAAAAATATCGGTTTAGCCATTTTAGCAATCAGCCTTTCAGGTTGTGCTGCAATGAGCGTAGAAGAATGTAAGACTGCGAATTGGTCATTAGTGGGTGAGAAAGATGGTTCGAAAGGTTCTTCGCCACGTTTAGATCAATATTACAAAGCATGTGGAAAAGCCAATATTGTTCCAGATCAAAAGTCATATGAACGTGGGTATAAAGAAGGCCTTGGTTATTATTGCCAGCCAGCAAATATTTTTTATAATGCTTTAGAAGGTAACGGTAATATTAATGTATGCCCAGTTGAGCAGCGTAATCGTTTAAGACCTTATTATCGAGCTGCCTCAGATTACTACAATGCAAAAGCTGAATATGATCGTTATGACGAGAAGTTTAAGCAATATTCTGATAGCGCTTATAACGAAAAATTAAAGCCAGAAGAGCGCGAACGCTATCGTAAACTTTTAAGAGAATTACAAATTGATCGTGACCGTATTAACAGAAACTATTGGAACTCAATTCGAGATATCGAACGTTTTAAATATGATCATGGATTAAAATAATATTTTAAAAAAGGATTGATCTGTTTGAGATCAATCCTTTGTTTTTTTAAAGATAATAACTCGTTTTTGTCATTAACTTTGAAATAGCAGTCATCGTGATTTTTACTGCATATGGTAATTCAACACCACCTGCTTCAAGTGCAGTATGACGGTGATGCAATTCATCTTCATTCATTTGCTCTAGAATTTTGCGCGAGCGTTCATCTTGAGCTGGTAACTGGTTTAAGTGATCTTGCAAATGTAGACTAACTTGACGTTCAGTTTCAGCAACAAAACCTAAGCTATATTTATCACCTGCAATACCGGCAAGAGCACCCATACCATATGAAAGGCCATACCAAATCGGGTTCAATAAGCTTGTATGACTATTTAGCTCTTTTAAACGGTCTTCACACCAAGCTAAATGGTCTTGTTCTTCAATCGCTGCCTGTTGCATTTCGCGGCGTACATTTGGCAATTTCGCTGTCAATGCTTGCCCATGATAAAGTGCTTGAGCACACACTTCACCACTGTGGTTAACACGCATTAAACCTGCAACATGGCGAGCATCTTCTACACCAAGTTTTGCTTCTACTGTTTCAGCTGGATTTTGGCGCTGCGCTGCTGTTGCACCCGGAACAAGACTACGTAATGCTTGATCAAAAGAGTTAATAAGTTGATCAATTCCAGTATAGTGGCGCATAAATTAGTCCTCCAAAGAAAGATGTGCTGTGGCAAGCATTGGTTTTAGTCGGGCAAGAAGCCATATACTAAAGATTGCACTAAGTACAGCTGTAATAATAAATAGTATTTTAATATCAATTTTTAAAACACTTAAGATTAAGATTGAGAAAATTGCAGAAGAAACCATAAAAACGGCATTTAAGATGTTATTTGCTGCAACCACTCGGGCACGATGTGAGCGTGGTGAGTAAGCCTGCATCATGGCATATAGAGGAACAATATAAAAACCGCCACTAATACCCAATAAAGTCACAGCAATCATG
Organism: Acinetobacter sp. FDAARGOS_494; assembly: GCF_003812225.1. NCBI lineage: Bacteria > Pseudomonadati > Pseudomonadota > Gammaproteobacteria > Moraxellales > Moraxellaceae > Acinetobacter > Acinetobacter sp. FDAARGOS_494. Next base: position 174,008 of record NZ_CP033866.1, on the reverse strand, counting down.
ACATGGTAGTAAGCCCAGCCTTGGGTAAAAACATCTTTTAAAGTCAGTAATGCTCCAGTTCTTTCAGGTACAAAAGCCAGACTGGCTGCAAGGTAGAGCGCAAAAACAGTAAGGCCAACTGCACCGATTGGCACCATTTTAATATTAATTTCTGAACCACCAATTTTGCGGCAAAGAAGAGAACCCACACCAATACCGACTGAAAAGAAAGTGAGTAATAGGCTAACCACATTTTCCGATGCATGAAGGTTTTGTTGAGTCAACTGCGGAATTTGGGTTAAATAAGTCGCTCCATAAAACCAGTACCATGAGTTACCTAACAAAATTGTAAACACTAACGGTAAGCTTTTGGTATATTTGATAGTTTGAAAGCTTGTACGAACAAAGTTCCAGTCAATATCTAAATCAGGTGCGGCAACTTTTTGTGGCAAGATGAAACGGCTGAATAAATAGCCTATGCAAGCAATCGCTACTACAGTAATACTAATCCACAATAAGTTTCCATCTGATGATGCAATTACGGCACCCCCCAAGATCATTCCGAATAAGATGGCCATGGATGTACCAGACTGAAACAGGGCATTGCCAGACATGAGTTCATGTGGTTTTAAGATTTCTGGCAAAATGGCATATTTAATGGGACCAAAGAAAGTTGAATGTGTGCCCATCAAAAATAGGGCTAAAAGAAGCAACCATAAATGCCCCAATAAAAAACCGGCAGAACCGATGAGCATAATAATGATTTCTAAAATTTTTATGCCACGGACAAGTTGTGAGCGTTCATACTTATCAGCAATTTGTCCGGCAGTTGCTGAAAAAAAGAAATATGGCAAAATAAACAACAATGCTGCTAAATTATTGAGTGTGCTTACTGGTGCAGATTGTTGCTGAATCCAACCATAAGTAATGACTAACAATAAAGCTTGCTTGTAAACATTGTCATTTAATGCGCCAAAAAACTGGGTAAAAAACATCGGTACAAACCGACGTGATGTCATCAGGGATTCATCTTGTTTCATCATGTGCAAGCTTCATTGAGTTTTATAAAAAAATGTGACGGAGTGTTAATTTGCATCTAAAACCATGTATGATATTTTTAACGCTTGATTAAATGAAAAATCAATGGTTTTGAGTGAGTTTTGTCCTCATATTGGTGCGTTTATTAAAAAATAAGTTTAGAGTTTTTCATGCCTTCTAAAATTAAGTTTAAACAGTCAACTCTTTCTCACTCTATGCATTTAATCTTAAAAATGCAGAGTATACCTAAACTTATTTGTAGCAGCTTATTATTAAGTTTATGTGTTCCTCCTTGTTATGCTCAAAGTTCGGCTGAGACCGTTACACCAGAAGCAAACCAGACGGTAACAGATTCATTGGTACAACAAACTAATACAAATAACCCAAGTGATGTTCCAATTACCGATGTCGCTACTCTTGTAACTCAAGCACAGCAACAACAAGATAGCTTGGCTATATTGCAACAACAAGAACAATTTCCGAATCAGATTGAAGAATTTAAGCCAATTACGCTTGATAATCTTGAAGACTTACCGGTTATGCCTGTTGACCAGAATATGGCAAATGAAATTTATCGGGTAGCAGAAGAGGCAAAAAACGAGGCTCAAAACTTCCAAAATGGTACGCAAAAACAACCAGAAATGGTGGTGAATGACGCATCACAAGCAGAATTACATGAAATTAATCAGGCCCCTGTAAATATTGACCAGCTCATGCATGAGATTCAATCTGATAGTAAGATTGTGGTTGAAGCCAATGAAACAGGAAAAACTTTACCTGAGCTTACTGCTGCCGTTGAAGAGCCACCCGAAGAAAAAGGTTTCTTTAGACGTATATTCAATAAAATCCGTCCACCTCGGGTAATTCCAATGGAGCAGATACCCCGTATTACTGCTGAGGTTACGGGTGCGCCAGATGATTTAGCTAAAAATATCAAAGGTAAATTATCTACATTTACCCAAGAATCATTTGAAGATTTTAATGCAGCGCTACCGCAACTTAGGAGCTTAAGTAATCAGGCTGCTCAAGCTGTAGGTTATTACAATGCTGAGTTTCGTTTTGAAAAGTTAAGTGCCAGTCGCGTACGCGTTAATGTAACGCCAAATGAACCAGTACGGATTAATGAACAAAACATTGAATTTACTGGTGCTGGTGCAAAACAGCCACAATTTCAGGTCATTCGTTTAGTTCCTGATCAAGATGTAGGTGATATTTTTAATCATGGCCTTTACGAAACCACAAAAAGCCGAATTGTCGATGCTGCATCGGATAATGGTTATTTTGATGCGTATTGGCGTTTACATGACGTAAAAGTGAGCCAACCTGAAAATAAAGCGGATATTAATCTCAAGTATGAGACTGGTGAGCGTTATAAGCTTGGTAAGGTTGAGTTTCGCATGAGCGATCCATCAAAACCATTACCTTTAAATATGAATATTCTTGAAAGCATGGCACCGTGGAAAGAGGGTGATGACTATGCTTTTTGGCGTGTAAATGTTTTAGCAAATAACCTGACTAACTCACGTTATTTTAACTATACCTTGGTCGATTCAATTAAACCCGACCCAATTGAAAAACCACTTGAGTTACCACCCGATTTACAAGCGTTGGTCGATCAGCAGAATGTTGATATTGACGAATCGAAGCTACTTCCTTTAGAGCAACAACAACTTGCCAAAGCACGCCAGTTGGCTTCCTCAAGTAAAGAAGTAACACAAAATGTGGTAGATGAAAAACAATTTGCCGGGACTGAAAGTGTACAAGCCGCACCCGCATCTTTAAAAGCTGCGACTGTACAGCATGAAGAACAAGAGTCTGAACAAGACCGTTTACAGGCTCAAGCTCGGGAAGAAAAACGTATACCAGTGATTGTGACGTTAAATGCCGATAAACTAAATAGTCTGGAAACAGGTATTGGTTACGGTACCGACACTGGCGCCCGTTTACGTAGTCAATATAGACGTTCGATTGTAAATAAATACGGTCATTCATTTGATGCAAACTTGGAGCTTTCCCAAATTCGTCAATCTATAGATGGGCGCTATAGTATTCCTTATAAACATCCTTTAAATGATTACTTTAATATTGTGGGTGGTTACGAACGTGAGACGAGAGATGATATTGGTCCGGATGTAAGCTTACTTACAGAATCGGCAGTTTTAGGGGGTGAGCGAGTTATTAAAAAACCACTCGGAAACTGGCAACATACTATTGGGGTACGTTATCGTCTCGACCGCCTAACTCAAAAGGGGAATGTAGATATCTCTGAGCTACCAGATGCATTTAAAACTGCTGCATCAGAGCAAGAAGCATTATTATTTAGTTATGAGACCTCTAAAACCTCAAGTAATACACGCTTAAACCCAACCAAAGCTTTTAAGCAAACTTATAAATTAGAATTAGGTAGCGAAAGTTTACTTTCAGATGCCAATATGGCGATTGCAACAGCCGGTTGGAGATTTATTTATTCTTTAGGTGAAAATGATGACCATCAGTTTGTTGGGCGGTCCGATTTTAGTTATATTTTTACCGATGAGTTTGATAAAGTTCCATACAATTTAAGATTCTTTACTGGTGGTGACCAGACAATTCGTGGTTTTGATTATAAAAGTCTTTCACCAGAAGATAATGGATATAAGATTGGTGGACAGGCTCTAGCAGTAGGCTCTTTAGAATATAACTATCAATTCAAAGAGGGTTGGCGAGCAGCTGTTTTTTCTGATTTTGGTAATGCTTACGATAAGAGTTTTAGTAATCCGACGGCCTATAGTGTGGGTGTTGGTATTCGTTGGAAGTCCCCAATTGGACCAATTCGTTTAGACGTGGCTTCTGGTATTTCTGATGATAACCATCCGATTCGTTTGCATTTCTTTATTGGTCCACAACTTTAAAAATAAAATTTTATTAGGTTTATTTTATGGCGGAAGTAGAACAGCAGCCCACTTCGGCACCTAGCTCTCCTAAGAAGCGACGTATTTTGCGTAGCTTCTTGCTGACAATCTTGATCATACTTTTATTACTTGTTGCTTCCATCATTATTATGATGTCGACTGACCGTGGAAGTCGTTTTTTATTAGATCGTGTTTTACAAGCTCAGCAAGTCATTAAATACGAGTATGAGGGGGGTAATTTACTCAGGGGAATTATTCTTAAAAATATTATTGTTCAGTTAAAAGAAGTTGACGTTACTTTAGATAGAGCTGATGTCCGTTTAGGGTGGCGTTCTTTAATATTAGAAAAAGAAGTGCATTTGAGCAATGCAGATGTCCGTAACTTAGTTATTATTAACAAAGCTCCGCCATCGGATAAGCCATTTGAGTTTAAACCCATTAAATTACCATTTGTGCTTCGTGTAGATGTTGGAGATGTTGATCATTTAGAAATTAAAAATTCAGGTTCTGTCGTAAATTTCCATGATGTTCATTTAAATGATGCTTTGTGGTCAGAGACAAAACTGAAATTTGAAAATTCAAGTATGGATATGGGGTATCTTTCTGTTCATAACGCAACAGGAAATATGGACTTTAGCGGCAAATACCCACTGAATGCGACTGCAGATTTAAGAATTCCTTCTTTAAAAAGTTTAAACATCCAAAATATTAAGGTGGCAGCGCGGGGTAGTTTAGATACCTTGCAAGCCGGTGTAGCAACGACAACACCAGATTTATTAACAGGTTGGGTTGTTTTACATCCTGTTCGTCATGAAGTGCCTATGCAAGGTGCATTGTTACTCAAAAATTATCACTTGCCTTTACTGGTTGAGCAAAAATTATTTGCTAAAAACGGTGTAATTAAATTTCAGGGTGATATTAAGCAACTCAACTTAGCACTTGAGACAGATTTAAAAGGGGAGAATTTACCTGAAGGCCAGTACAACGCCTTAATGAATACTGATCTGGTTCATCAGTTGAATATTACTGATTTTAACGGGCAGGTCATGAAGGGTGCAGTTAATCTTAAAGGATTAGTGAACTGGAAAGATCATGTCACTTGGGACATCAAAGGTCGCCTAGATCATGTTAATCCTAAAGACAAAGCTATTCCACAGGTCGTTCAGGATTTCTTGCCGCCAAGTCTAGATGCAGCCGTTTCTTCAACTGGTTCTTTGGAAAAAGGTACGGAAGTATTTGCCAATGTAGACTTTGACCGCTATGAATCTTGGAAACTTAAACTAAACCAAGCACCTGAAAAGAATAAGAAGCCACAACCTATGTTTATGAATGTGGCTTGGGCAAATATAGATCGTGCTATGCCATATATAGGTTGGTTAAGTAGTGATAGTGGTCAAGTTGATTTGACTTTGCGAGATGGTCAGCAAGATATTAAAGTTTCGACAAAAGTATATCAGCATGAACAGACCTTATTACCGGCTGGACAATATTTAGCAACTTTGAATGTTAAAGATAATATTCTTAATGTTCCTAGTTTTAGTTTTGCGGCTCAAAAGGGTAGCCTCACAGGTCAGGCCAAAGTCTTATTACCAAGTGAAAAACGTCAGCTGGCATGGAATGCATTATTAAATGCAAAAGACTTTAATCCACAAAGTATACATACAGCGGCGCCAGTTAACTTGCTCAACGGATCAATTAAAGCCAGCGGTTTTGCAAAGCCAAATCAACAAATTATTCAGCTTGAAAAAATTGATTTAAAAGGTCGCTTGGCTCAAGCAGGTCAAGAAATGGTTGCGCTAGCTGGAAAAAGTACAGCAGCTTTATTATTTAATGATGTTAAAGCTGGTGGCGGTTTTAAAGGCTTTGCGGTCAATTATGACGGATCTTTAAAAGCGCTTAATCAAGCTAATGGACTATTAAAGTTTTCTATTGCAGGTACCCCAGAATTTATCCGAATTAGTCAGTTACAACATGATGGTGTTGCTGGGAAAATCTATGCGACTGGGGCATTAAATTTAAAAGACCGTATTGCTTGGGATATTAATAGCTCGTTAGTACGCTTTAAACCTCAATATTTTGCCTCTAGTGTAAAAGGCGAAATTTCAGGAAATGTAAAAACACAAGGCATCTGGTCTGACAAGTTAAAGCGTATTGATATTCAACAATTGAACCTTGCGGGTTATTTGAATAATAAGCCAGTCAGAGGTAAAGGTAACTTATCCATACTTATGGATTCGAACCAAAAAGGTTTTTTACCTCAGCAATTTGAGGCAAATAATCTATTTTTAGTTTATGCACAAAACCAGTTGCAGGCGACTGGTAATGCACAGAATTTAAAAATTAAGCTGAATGCACCTGCGCTTTATGAGTTGTATCCGGGTTTAAGTGGACGTGCATATGGAGACTTGAGTGTCCAATCTCAACCGCGTTTGAAAGCTACGGCTAATATTGCGGTTGATAATTTTGCATTTAATACATTAGTCAGTATTAAAAAACTTCGTATCCAGGGTGAATTGCCTACTTCCGAAACAACACCAACTCAGTTAACAGCAAAATTAGACAATTTACGTAGTGGTAGCCGTCAAATTCAGTCTGCTGAGGTGAATTTAACAGGAACAAGAAAAGCACATTTATTAAAAGTGCAAGGAAATAATAATGTTTCTAAATTCTATGTTCAGTTAGCAGGTGGATTTAATGCGAAGAATGATTGGTTAGGGCAAATTCAAAAAGGAAGTTTTGATTCACGCCGAATTCGTCTAGCACAAAATCAAAATGCACCAGTTGTTTTCTCATCGGCACGTTCTGAATTATATGTTGGACAACATTGCTGGCAAAGTACAAATAGCCAGTTGTGTCTTGACCAGCCTGTGCGTGTGAGTAAAGCGCAAGGCAATATTTCATTTGTTACTCAGAATCTAGATTTAGGCGATTTTGCTGCGTTCATGCCGGAAGGTTTGGCTATGACTGGTCAACTTAATGGTTATGCTAAAGCTTCTTGGGTAAATGGTGGGCATCCTAAGCTTGATGCACGCTTAGTGACAAGAAAAGGTGAACTGGGCTTAGCAGCGGAAGACCCGCAAGATCCACCGACTACTTTGGCTTATGATGAACTGAGTGTAATTGCGAAAAGTATTTCAGAAGGCTTATTGTTCCGTGTCGATGTAAAAACACCTGATATTGGTACAGGATATGCGAATGTTATTATTAATCCTTACCAATCATCTATGCCGATGCATGGAGAGGTAGCTTTTAACGATGTACAGTTAAAAGTGTTAAAACCATTCATTCAAGATGTACGTTCAATGAGTGGTACCTTAGCCTTAGCTGGCAAAGTGAATGGTACTTTGACCCAGCCACAGTTTACGGGCGAAATGCGTTTGAAAAACGGGGCAATCAGTATGATTTCCCTGCCGGTTAATTTAACCAATGTACAGGTGTATTCATCTATTCATCAGGACATGGCAACAATTGATGGTGCATTCAATAGTGGACAAGGTGTAGGGTTACTTAAAGGTAGTTTTGACTGGAAAAATGCACCGCGTCTACAGTTAAACTTAAAAGGTGATAACTTACTTGTACGTCAAGCTCCATTAATTACGGCCATTGCAAATCCGAATTTGACACTTGATATGTATCCTTTTGATAAGCGTTTAAGCTTGAAAGGATCAGTAGATGTTCCTCGTGCACGTATTTCAATGCCTGAAACAACTGCACCAGTGGTTAACACATCTTCAGATGTTCGTATTGTTCGCCAAGGTCAGGACCCACTTGCAATTTTACGTGCGGCAAAACCGTGGGATATCCGTGCAGATATTTCGGTAAATATTGGCAATCAAGTCATCTTCCAAGGCTTTAACAGTAATATTCCTTTAGTGGGGCGTTTGAATTTAACCCAACGCGGTTATGAAACAGCAATGCGAGCAATGGGTGCTATTGGTGTAAGTCAAAAAGTGAAAATTGAGGCCTATGGTCAAAGCCTAGATTTAAACCGTGCAATTGCCCGTTTTAATGGCCCATTGGCAGACCCGACGTTAGATATTGATGCGAATAAAAATGTTCAGGGTAGTATGGTTGGGGTTCGTGTCACTGGTACTGCTTCATCACCAAACATTCAAGTTTATAATGATGCAGGCCTTTCTGAACAAGAGGCATTAAATGCACTCGTGACAGGGCGTATTAATGAAGGTGCCAGTGGTTTAAGTAATGCAGAAGGCTTTAAATCTGATGTGAACAATACAATTGCTGCTGCCGGTATTAGTATGGGCTTGGGTGGTACTCGTGCTTTAACGAATCAAATTGGTCGTACTTTTGGTTTGAGTGGTCTTGCATTAGATGCTCAAGGTACAGGAGATGATACTCAAGTAAGTTTAACTGGTTACATTACACCTGATTTATTTATTCGTTATGGTGTGGGTGTGTTTACTCCAGTCAATAAACTGACGTTGCGTTATCAAATGAACCGCCGTTTGTATTTGGAAGCAAGTCAATCTTTAGAACGAGCAATAGATTTATTCTATAACTGGCGATTCTAAACGCTTTAAGAACACTAAAAACCGAGATGAAAACATCTCGGTTTTTTATTGAAGTTGGGCAAAAATAAAGACATATAAGTAGAATTTTTGCAAAGTCTGCCAGATTCAGTATGATGTGGGCAGCATAGTCTGTGTAGAGTAATGATGAAAAAAGTTTTATTTGTTTTAATGGGCATGTTAATAGTCGGCTGTACAGAAAAAAAGCCTTTAACACCTGAAGAGCAATGGCATGGCTATTGTACAAGTGTGGGGAATGCAGCAAGAAGTATTCTGTTTGATCGTCAGCAAGCAATTGAAAAGTCTCAAGCCATTGAGCATGCTAATAAAATTGAAGACGAAATTACGAAAAAATTCATCTTTAATATTATTGAAAAAGTTTACGCCATTCCACAAGACGAATTAAAAACGAATCCAGAAGCCTTGCAAGAAAAGATTAGAAAACAAATGACAGATGAGTGTTTGGTTACCCCACATGACAAAATGCCAAACTACAAAAAATTCTAAGTGTATAAGACATCGTCAAACACTCCACTAAGGTGGAGTGTTCTTTTAACTTAAAATACCGCATGATAAATCCATCATTAAGATCATTATTTATACACGGGTATTTAGTTACAAAATAATGGGCATCACGGAGAAACACCCCGCGCTCATTAACTTTTGGCTTGAACTCTAGTAAAATTTTGTAGTCCATATTACTTGTGAAGCTTTGTGAAAGCTGGAATTTACAAGTAATTTTTTAAAAAAAGAGGAATGAACACCGTGCTAGAAGCTTACCGCCAACACGTTGCTGAACGTGCCGCACTCGGAGTCCCACCGAAGCCACTTGATGATGCTCAAACTGCTCAACTTGTTGAGTTATTAAAAAACCCACCGGCAGGTGAAGAAGCATTCTTGGTTGATTTGCTTGAAAACCGTGTTCCTGCAGGTGTTGACCAAGCAGCTTACGTAAAAGCAGCTTTCTTGGCAGCGATTGCAAAAGGCGAAGCGACATCTCCGCTAGTTTCTAAAGAACGTGCAGTTTATTTACTAGGTACGATGCTTGGTGGCTATAACGTAGCGCCTTTAGTTGAGCTTCTGGATGATGCTGAATTAGGTAGCTTAGCTGCTGAAGCTTTGAAAAAAACATTACTTGTATTTGATGCGTTCCATGACGTAGCTGATAAAGCTAAAGCTGGCAATGCAAATGCAAAAGCTGTTTTACAATCTTGGGCTGATGCTGAATGGTTCACTAGTCGTAAAGATGTACCAGAAGAAATCAAAATCACTGTGTTCAAAGTAACAGGTGAAACAAACACTGATGACTTGTCTCCAGCTCAAGACGCATGGAGCCGTCCAGACATCCCATTGCATGCAAATGCAATGTTGAAAAATGAGCGTGATGGTATCAACCCTGAAAAACCAGGTGAAGTTGGTCCATTAAGCCAAATTAAAGAACTCATTGCTAAAGGCAACCAAGTTGCTTATGTTGGTGACGTTGTTGGTACAGGTTCATCTCGTAAATCTGCAACAAACTCTGTTCTTTGGTTCTTTGGTGATGAAATCGCTCACATTCCAAACAAAAAAGACGGTGGTGTGTGCTTAGGCGGTAAAATTGCTCCGATCTTCTTTAACACAATGGAAGATGCTGGTGCATTACCAGTAGAGATCGATGTTTCTAACATGAACATGGGTGACGAAGTTACTCTTAAAATCGATCATGCTGCTGCAAAAGTAACTGCGTTCAAAAATGGCGAACAAATCGCTGAGTCTGAACTTAAAACTCCAGTACTTTTAGATGAAGTACGTGCTGGTGGTCGTATTAACTTGATCATTGGTCGTGGCTTAACTGCTAAAGCGCGTGAAGCTTTAGGTTTAGCTCCATCTACATTATTCCGTACTCCAGTACAACCAGCTGACACTGGCAAAGGTTTCACTTTAGCTCAGAAGATGGTTGGTCGCGCATGTGGTCTCCCAGAAGGTCAAGGTATCCGTCCAGGTACTTACTGTGAACCTAAAATGACTACAGTGGGTTCTCAAGATACAACTGGTCCTATGACTCGTGATGAGTTAAAAGACCTAGCTTGCTTGGGCTTCTCTGCTGACTTAGTAATGCAGTCTTTCTGTCACACTGCTGCTTATCCAAAGCCAGTTGACGTACAAATGCAACATACACTTCCAGACTTCATCATGAACCGTGGTGGTGTATCTTTACGTCCAGGTGACGGTATTATCCACTCTTGGTTAAACCGTATGCTTCTTCCAGATACAGTAGGTACTGGTGGTGACTCGCATACTCGTTTCCCAATTGGTATTTCATTCCCAGCAGGTTCTGGTCTTGTAGCTTTCGCTGCTGCAACTGGTGTAATGCCACTTGATATGCCTGAATCAGTTCTTGTTAAGTTTAAAGGTAAAATGCAGCCTGGTATCACTTTACGTGACCTTGTACATGCGATTCCTTACTATGCAATCAAAGAAGGCGATCTTACTGTTGAGAAAAAAGGTAAGAAAAACATCTTCTCTGGTCGTATCTTAGAAATCGACTTAACAGAAATGGAAACTGACTTAACAGTTGAGCAAGCATTCGAACTTTCTGATGCTTCTGCTGAACGTTCAGCTGCTGGTTGTGCAATCACACTTTCAGAAGAGAAAGTTGCTGAGTACTTACGTTCTAACATCACAATGCTTAAGTGGATGATTTCACAAGGCTATGGTGATGCACGTACGATGGCTCGCCGTGTTGAAAACATGGAAAAATGGTTAGCAAACCCAAGCTTACTTAAAGCTGATGCTGATGCTGAATACACTAAAGTGTATGAAATTGACTTGTCAGAAATCAAAGAACCTATCCTTTGCTGCCCGAACGATCCAGATGATGCGAAACTTCTTTCTGACGTTCAAGGCGACAAAATTGATGAAGTATTCATCGGTTCTTGTATGACTAACATTGGTCACTTCCGTGCTGCTGGTCAGTTACTTGAGAAAGTACCAAGCGGTTCATTAACAACTCGTTTATGGTTGGCTCCACCAACACGTATGGACGAACATCAGTTAATGGAAGAAGGCTTCTATAACACTTATGGCCGTGCTGGTGCGCGTACAGAAATGCCTGGTTGTTCATTATGTATGGGTAACCAAGCACGTGTTGCGCCGAACACAACTGTTGTTTCGACTTCTACACGTAACTTCCCTAACCGTTTAGGCCAAGGTTCTAACGTTTACTTAGCATCTGCTGAGCTTGCATCTGTTGCTGCTGTACTTGGTAAATTACCAACTCCAGAAGAATACCAACAATATGCAGCTCAAATTGACAGTATGTCTGCTGACATCTACAAATATTTGAATTTCGACCAAATGGGCGAATATACAAATGCTGCTGATAAAGTAGATACTAAGAAAATTGCTGCTGCTCAGTTGACTTAATAGGTCGATTTAGTACAAAAAAGGAGCTGATTATTCAGCTCCTTTTTATTTTAATGAGAATTGGTACATATTTTAATTATTAAAATAATAAATTAATCATGTTTTATTCTAATAAAATGTAAAAATAAATATAACGCTAGATATTAAAGAAGATTTTGTTTTAAAATATTTGTATGAACTTAAAAATAATTAAAAAGAACATGGGTATTTTATATATGGAATTTAAAAATGCTAAAGACAATTGTTGAATTTAAATTTGATGATTATCAGCTATATGATCAAAATTTATCAGCAGAAGACGGGAATACTTTAGTACAGAAAACTGAAGATATTGCACAATATATTTATAGTATATTAAAAAATAGATATCACTTAAATATTGAGTTAAATGCTGAGCGTTGGGGCTGGGAAATAGAAGTGCCATTACCTGAGATTACGATGTATATCGGTATTAGCGTTTATGAAGAATACAGTAATGGTTTTGCAATATTCATTTCACCAAATACACCAATTTTAAGAAGATTTCTTTTTAGAAAGTTAGATATTACTCACCATATTATGTTGCTACAAAATTATATTAATGTCATTTTGAAGTCCCATGCCGGTATATATGATGTGCAATGGTGGGAGGAAAATGAGTTTAGATATGTTGCAGCGCATTAAAATATAATTAGTAAATATGAAATATTATTTATGATTGTTTAGCTAATACAATTAATAAAATATTTTATTGGCTGCTATAGTGGTGAATTTACGTATGTGAGCTTAATATATGTTCAATATAACGTGGTTCAGATCCGTATGCGAATTTTAGCATGGAAGACAGTACGTCGGTTCTTCTATAACAACCTTCATAATCATGATTACGAAACGACAGTAAGTAGATGTATTAACTACTTTTTAGTTTTCTTAATTATTGGGAATGTAGTTGCTGTATTACTAGAAACAGTAAATGATCTGTATTACAGCTACCGTATATGGTTTGACTACTTTGAAAATGTTTCAATTGCAATTTTCAGTGTTGAATATCTCTTACGGCTCTGGAGTATAGTCGAGCGTGATTCGACACAAGCTGCATGGAAGCAACGTTTCGCATGGATGAAAAGTGGTGAAGCACTGATTGACCTCATGGCAATTTTGCCTGCGTATCTAAATTTCTTTGTACGAATAGATCTTCGTATGTTAAGAATTTTACGATTACTTCGACTATTAAAATTAACTCGTTATTTCATCTCATTGCAAATATTGTTATGTGTGATTAAGCGAGAAAAGGGTTCTTTTCAGGCAGTGATTTTTATTTTAATCATTATGATTATTATGACTGCCTCTGGTATTTATGTCGTTGAGAATAAAGCGCAACCGGAAGCTTTTAGCTCTATTCCTAAAGCAATGTGGTGGGCGGTTGTGACTTTAACTACAGTCGGATATGGCGATGTCACACCAGTAACTAGTTTAGGAAAGCTATTGGGAGCCTTAATTACAATTCTAGGGGTAGGGATTGCTGCTTTACCGGCTGGTATTTTAGCTTCTGGTTTGGCCAATGAACTTAACCAGCGTAATCAGCGCCTTGAACAAGAGTTCCGTGAGTTACTTCAAGTGCGTGGTATTGATATCATGCATGATGAAGTTGAAATAGAACGTATTCGACAAAAAGTAGGGCTACCAAAAGAACAAGCGCATAATCTGATTATTCAAATTATGCGCGAAAAAGTATTAGAAGAGAAAGAAGCTGTTAGAGAGAAGAAATGTTATTGCCCGCACTGTGGTGAAAAGTTAACAGATTAGAGATTCAACGAAAGCCTGATCATACTCAGGCTTTTTGAGTTGCTTTTTCTACAGCAAATGCAATAAGTAAGATAATAAGGCCACCAAGGCTCAGTACAAAACCTACCCAGATTGGTGCAATCCAACCCATCTGATGGCTCAGTACCCAACCACCTAAAAAAGCGCCTAATGCATTAGCAAGATTAAAGGCGGAGTGGTTAAGTGAAGCTGCTAGCGTTTGTGCATCACCTGCAACATCCATGAGGCGTGTCTGTAAAGCCCCACCTAAACCCATAACGGTTAGGCCAATTAAGAATAAAGAGCCAATTGCGCTATAGATATTACTCATTAGAAAGCTTGCGACTACAAATGCGATCGCTGAGCTGATGAGTACGCCTACAATAGTTTTATTGAGGTTTTTATCTGCAAGCCAACCCGCAGCTAAACCACCAATCACCATCCCGATGCCCCACAGCGCTAATGCAATAGGAACAATCTGGATATTAACTTTGGTGTATTCAGTGAGAATTGGTGAGACATAGCTATATACCGAGAACATGCCCCCAAAACCAATTGCGCCGACTGCAAGGGTTAACCACATATTTATATTTTTAAGCCCCGCTAATTCTGTTTTTATGCTGGCAGTAGCTTGAACTGGAATATTCGGTACAAAGCAAGCTACAGCAATTAAAGTAAAGAATGCGATCGTTGCTGAAAATTCAAAACCTGCTCTCCAGCCAAAATGTTGACCTAACCATGTTGCTAAGGGTACGCCAATAACGGTAGCAACGGTTAGTCCCATCATCATTTGCGCAACTGCTGAAGCTCTTCGTGAAGGGCCTGCTAGTTCAGCCGCTACTAAAGCGCCGACACCAAAATATGCGCCATGAGGTAAACCTGCAATAAAACGAGAGACTAAAACGGTTTCTGGGGTATGTGCTAAAGCTGTACATGCATTGGCAATACCATAAAACAGCATGAGGCAAAGCAATAGGGTCTTTCTAGGCACTTTGGCACCCAAAATGGCAATAATAGGGGCACCAATAACAACACCTAATGCATAAGCACTAATAAAATGCCCAGCTTCAGGTACTGTAATCTTTAAATTGTGTGCAATTTCCTGAATAAGACCCATTGCGACAAATTCTGTAGTGCCAATACAGAAACCGCCTACTGCGAGAGAAAAAATTGCCAAGAAGAGTGAGTAATGTCGAGGGGAAGATGAAGGGGATTGGGGTGACGCCATAATAAATTAATAAAAGGAAACTCAAAAAAGAAAGTATAAGGGAAAAGAGACCAAAATAATAAAAAACTAGAATCTCGAGAGGAAGTTTGCATATTTAAAACCGGAATATTTTATCTTTATATTGAATAATTTATCGAATTCTTTTATCAAATTGGATATGATGAGCGCGTAATACTTTAAGCATTACAATAAGTTGTATAAATACTTAAGAAATAGAGAAGTTAAATCGTGAGAAAATTATGTATTGCCTGCCTTATTGGTATGGCTATGTTATCTATGTCTGGTTGTGCCGTATTTATGGCTGGTAATCAACCAAGTAAAAAAAATTTAAATGTTTTAAATCCGGGTAGCTCTCGTAATTATGTTATTGCAGAGTTTGGGGCACCTGTCTTGTCTGAGTACCGTGATGGGACAAGAGTTGAAATCTATACATTCCAGCAAGGTTATTCAAAGTGGGTAAAAGTAGGTCGTGCATTTGGGCATGGGGTTGCAGACGTTGCCTCAATAGGTTTATGGGAAGTATTTGGAACTCCAGCTGAAGCATACTTTAATGGTAAAGAAACAACTTATGAAGTGACTTATGGTGAAGATGATTTAGTAAAAAGTTATAAGCTCATTGACTTTAATCAAGCTTTTCCAAAAGTAAAAGAACAATGAGGTAATGAAAGAGGCCACTTGGCCTTTTTCTTTTTATATAAAAATCTTTAACTTAAATTTATTAATGATAATAAGAATTATTTTTATTTGTGTATAATACATTTGCTTATGATTTGTCTGTAAAAATTTAAATTTTCCTAATAAGGATCCAGAAATAATGAATAGATTATTAGTAACATCACTTATTTTTGTATGTAGTTACAGCCTTGCTCATGAACCTTATGTTGCGCCATTAGCGTATAAAACTGAGCAGACGCAAGTACCGGTCGTTGCTGGTTATGCTGAAGAAGCACTAAATAGTGAATACGCTTTAAAAGATGCCAAGCTTACCGTCATTACCCCTAAACAAGATCCTAAAGTTATTAATGCTGAAACTCTACATAAATCTGTAACTGTTTTCGATGTTCCTTTACCGGAAGACGGTACATATATTCTGCAAACTCAGGCAAGTTACCCTTTAAAATATGTATATGATCAAAAGGAGTGGCATTTATTTTTTGATTTACCAGCTGATAAAGCTCCGCCAAAAAAAGAGCGTGACTATCTAATTCCTGCTGATCTTAAAACTAAAAAAATTAAAACAGAGGAAGTAACAAGAGAATGGGTGTTACAAAGTTATCTTTCAAAAGGTAAAGTTTCAGATATTCAACTTCCAAATACACCAGTTAAAGTTAATTTTTCTGTTCATCCTAACCAGCTTAAAGTTACTCAAGCAGTTCAGCTAACCATAAGTGAAAAAGGCAAGAACCTACCTTATGCTGAAATTAATTTAAGAGAGAAAGGTGCAACTGATAAACAAGTACTACATTTTAAAGCTGATGATAAAGGACAAGTTGAACTTAAATTTCCAAAAGCTGGAGAATATTTAATGGAAGTCACAGCTCCAGTGGATTTAAAGTTAAAGCCTAAAAATCAAAATTATATGATTGTTAGCTTACAAGTGACCGAGTAAGAATATTTCATTTTATAAAAAATAGATCTGAATGGGTCTATTTTTTATTTGTTAGTAAAGTCCATATCTAATAAACAAAAACTTATGTTGAGACAAATTAATTAATTTTGTGATAAGATGAATAGTATTCATTGGTGATGATTTATCTCCGTAACTCTGTTTAGTAATAAACAAGAGATAACTTAAAAATTTATAGATAAATTTATGTATTCAGGCTTGTGCCCATGTTAGAAATTCGACACCTTAAAACTTTAGTTGCTTTACGTGAACATGGTTCACTGGTCGCTGCAGCTAATGACCTATGCTTAACGCCCTCGGCTATTTCTCACCAATTAAAAGAATTAGATCATTGGTATGGGGTAGAGGTGGTTAATCGCCGCAGTCGACCTGTTAGTTTTTCTAATGTAGGACAGCGCCTACTTAAGTTAGCTGATGATGTATTGCCGCAAATTCAGATTACTCAGAGTGATATTACACGTATTGTGCACGGACAAACGGGCAGAATTATTTTTTCATCTGAATGTCATAGCTGTTTTGACTGGCTAATGCCTTTACTCAATCAGTACCGTCAGCAATATCCAGATGTCGATTTAGACTTTGCTTCGGGGTTTGAAGCGAACCCACATGAACTTTTACAAAATGCTGAGTTTGATTTACTTATTACAGCCGATCCGATCGCGCTAAAAGGAATCGAATACTTCCCGATTTTTGAATATGAATCGCGTTTGGTTTTATCAAATACTCATCGATTGGTTCGTGCTGAAAATATTACTGTTCAGGATCTCGCAGAAGAGGTTCTTATTACTTACCCGGTTGATAAGCACCGTTTAGATATCATGTCGAAACTGTTTATACCTGCAAATATTCAACCAAAACAAATCCGAACAACAGACTTAACGCAAATGCTTATTCAACTTGTTGCGAGTGGCCGAGGTATTGCTGCTTTGCCAGATTGGGTAGTCAATGAATACGAACAAAAGGGATGGGTGACTAGCCGCCGTCTAGATTGTGTTTCTCCAACAGGTTTAAGACGTACATTGTATGCAGGTTATCGAACTGAAGAAAAAGAGAAGAGCTACTTTGAAGGTTTCTTAAAGCAGCTAGAAAAGTTTTCTTTAAAACGCACTTCTTACTATTCAGGCTAAAAGTACTTATTTAGCCTAAGCATTTATTAAAAGGTACCTTCGGGTGCCTTTTATTTACCTATAAATAAAGATAATAGACCTGCTGCAATCAGCGGGCCAACAGGTACACCACGGAGTAACGCTACACCTGCAACCGTACCAATAAGTAAGCCTGCCACAACATCAGGTTGGCTCGACATAAGTTTTACACCACGACCACCTAGCCACGCGACGAGCAGACCAATTGCAATAGCGACTAAAGATTTAAAACTAATAAAGGATTTTAAAATACTCTCTCCACTAAGCTTGCCACTTGCAATAGGGGTGAGTACGCCAATTGTTAGAATAAGTATGCCTAAGTTTAGTCCATGTGCCTGAATATAAGGAAAAAATTGATTTAATGGCGTAATTTTTATGACGATTAAAACGCCTGCTGCGATAGTTACAGCTGCATTTTGACTTAGTAAACCGCAGATAAGTAAAACTAATAAAACAACTAAATTAACATCAAATTGGGCAAGCATGAGAAGCGGCAAGAAAAGCAAATAATTTGAATTGTATAATAATTGAGAGCCAAAATGTCAGAGCTTTTAAGGTTAAAAAAGATCAAACAAAGGCTTTTTAGTGGAAATTTTCTTGTATATGACTCAATGATAAAGAGTTTTATCTGTGGTTACGCTTGGAAACAATGTTATATAAATTAACAACTTAAAAAGTATTCTTTTGAGAGAGTGTGATATAAAAATAATCACTACTCATGAGTACAGGATTAATCTTATGGATATTATAGATATCAAGATCAAAGACCAATTTGATCAAATTCATGATGCGAAAGCTCAATTAAAGAAGAATTTAGTTGAACATGAAAATGAGCCTTTAAAGCTAAGTCAGCGTATCGAACATATTATTGTAGATAATGAGGTGATCTTACCCACTACAGAATTGCTATTTGAAAGTGAACAAAACGAAAAAATTTATCGTGTTATTGAAGAATAATTCAAAGTTAATGAAGTTAAATGCGAAGATGATAAAGCAGAAGGTAATAAAACACTAAAATTACGTTAAAATAATGGTTTCGTTTTAAAGAGAAAGCTTTATGCTGCTGGAAAAAATTTTACAATCACAAGGGTTTGGTTCACGTAAATATTGTCAGCAGTTAATAAAAAATGGTTCAGTAAGTATTGATGGGGAGGTTGTGAGTGATCTCAAAAAGCAGTTCGCCCCAGAAAATTTTGAGTTTTCCGTTTTTGGTCAAAATTATCAATATAGAGAAAAAATTTATATTGCTCTAAGAAAACCTCAGGGTTTCGAGTGTTCTCATCATCCTCAGCATCATCAAAGTGTTTTTAGCCTACTGCCTGAGACCATGATTCATCGTGGTGTGCAGGCGGTTGGACGCTTGGATCAAGACACAACGGGGCTGCTTTTACTTACTGATGATGGTAAATATCTACAAGCTTTAACTCATCCTCGTAAACATGTACCAAAGGTTTATCACGTTACAACTTACGACCCCGTAACCCCTGAGCAAATTGAAATGCTTATTCAGGGAGTTAATTTACACCAAGAAAAAGGGGTATTTGCTGCCACAGATGTAGCACTACTAGAAACTCATCAATTAACGATGACTATTCATCAAGGTGTTTATCATCAAGTCAAAAGAATGATTGCAGCCGTAGGCAATAAAGTCGAGAAATTACATCGACATCAAATTGGTCAATTGGTTCTACCTGAAATTGAGGACGGGGATTGGGTATATTTGTCGGAGCAGGAAAAACAACTCGCTCAAAATATTATTTAAGAAAACAATGAAATGTCTGGAACTCACTGTCTCTAATAAACCCCATTTTTTCATAGAGGCGGTGAGATTCATGATTATTCGATTGGGTTTCTAGGCTAATACGTAAAGCATTTTCTTGTTTTGCAAATAAAATCGCTGTATCAATGAGCTGTTTTGCTGAGCCTTGACGACGGAATAGGGGAGTAACATATACATCATCTAAGATGTAGTAAGTTGAACAAGCAACTGAAGAAAAACCTAAATAAAGCAATACGAACCCAGTAATTTTTTCGTCCTTAATATGGATGAAAAATACGCTCTCTTTATTCTCAAAACGTTGTTTTAAGAAATGATGGGATTCTTCGAGATTAGAAGATGCACCATAAAATTGACGGTATTCATCAAATAGGACAGCGAGTTGGCTTAGATCTTCATAGGTCGCTCGTCTTACAATCATTAGGCGCTCCTTGTATTTATGTTTATATTTTTACAAAGAGAGCATAACTAAAAAAGAAGCGAATTGACGTTAAAAGTTGTTTAAAAATGCAACACCGTTAAGTTTTGTCACTTTCACCTAATAGTGCATTTAACTCTTCAAATAAATCTTCATGGTCATCATCTTCATTTAAAGTTGAAGCGTTCTGATTTAATGAAGATGCTTTTGCTTTTCTCAGTTTTAATAATTGTTCCATATTAATATTCTGGTTTTCGATCGCAAAAGGAATAGATTTGGTTAAGACGACTTGTTTAAAGAACAGTCGTACTGCTTGGGCAGGGGTAATCCCCAATTGTTTAAAAACAGCAAAAGCCTGTTTTTTCTCTTGGGAGTCAAGTCGAACCTGATAAACTTCTGTTTTTCGCATGAATAACAAAACCAAATGATTTTTAATTTTTAGGGATTTATTTTAAACCATCGGAATGTAATTTCAATGTCTTTCAGCATAAAAAATAATCTTTTTGTCATTACGATGCGATTACAGTGTCAATTCAAGCTGTGAATTGAAAACCATTTCCTGTTTTGTTAGCGGGTCTATAAAAGAAATTTGCTTAGCTAGAAGCTGTAAGGGCTGAGAAAAATCATCATCGGCTTTATGTTGAACTATTGGATAAAACGGATCATTTTTAATCGGAATTCCCAAATGATTTAAATGGACGCGGAGTTGATGCTGTTTTCCGGTGGTTGGCGTTAAACAATATTTAGCCCATGAGTGATTATGTTCAATCAGCTCAATTTTAGTTTCGGTATTGGTTTTTGTATGTGCAATCACCTGCATTGTATAAAAGGGTGTACCTTTATCTAAATACAGTTTTAAATTCTGAGGAAATTTTAATTCAGCTTTATATGCAGCGATTGCATGGTAAATCTTATTGACTTGACGATCTGCAAATAACTGTTGGTAAATTCCACGTGACTGTGGTCGTTTGCAAAATAAAACGACACCGGCAGTTTCACGGTCTAATCGATGGATCGGGGTTAAAAACTCATTGCCAGTTTGCTTTTTTAATCGGACTAATAAAGTTTCTTGTACATATTGCCCTGTTGGGCTAATCGTTAAAAAATGGGGTTTATCTACAACAAGCAAGTCATCATTTTCAAATAAAATCTGATGCTCAAAGGGAACATGTACTTCGTTAGCAAGGAATCGGTAATAAAAAATATGCGTGTTTGCTATATAAGGGCTGTTTAATGTTAATTTTTCGCCATTTGCCGCGTAAATAAGCCCATCTTGAAAACGCTGCTGCCACTCTGTTGCTTTTATATGTGGAAAATTTTCGCAAAGAAATTGATAGATGGTTTGTGCTGTCGTTTGTGGAGGAAGATAGACTTGGCTTGCGCTTACGCCATCAATCATAGGTGGGAAAAATTCAATCGGACTAGACATAAAAGTGTGTCAATAGTTAATAAATGTGATGTAAAAAAAAGCCAACTTTAAGCACTTAAGTAGGCTTTAAAGCAGGGCAATGGTATCATATCGATTATTTTGAATCATGTTATGTGTGTTATGTCGTATTCATTGAAAATGGTCTTAAATCATGAAGAAGATACCCAGCGTTTAGCTCAGGCATTGGCGCAGCATGTTCAAGCTGGCGTGATTTATCTGATTGGAGATTTGGGCGCCGGTAAAACGACATTGACCCGTTATTTTTTGCAAGCTCTAGGGCATAAAGGCTCGGTTAAAAGTCCGACGTATACGTTGGTTGAACCATATAAAATCAATAATAAAGAAATTTTTCATTTTGACTTATATCGTCTCAATGATCCGTACGAACTTGAATTAATGGGAATCCGTGATTATCTAGATATTCAGGATGCACTATTTTTATTTGAGTGGCCATCGAAAGGTGGAGACGAAATCCCTGAAGCAGATATCGTCATTGATATTCAAAAATCAGATGATGAACTCAATCGTTTCGTCACCTTAACTTTACCAACAGAGCATTTATACCAGACTTTGCAGGAACAGCTTCATGACTGATGAAAAGCTAACACAACGTCGTATTCATACATTAGACGCCGCGTTAGCGAACCAGATTGCTGCCGGTGAGGTGATTGAACGTCCTTCATCGGTCGTAAAAGAATTATTAGAAAACTCAATTGATGCAGGTGCAACCGAATTAATTGTGCGGATTGCACAAGGCGGCTCAACATTAATCGAGATTATTGACAATGGACATGGGATTCATCCTGATGATTTACCATTGGCAGTGATGCGCCATGCAACCAGTAAAATTAAAACAGCAGAAGATTTACATGCCATTGTTAGCTTAGGTTTCCGTGGTGAAGCACTTGCTTCTATTGCAGCAGTTTCACGATTGACTTTAACCAGTAGCCAAGATGAAAGCGGAATTGGTCATCAGGTTGAGGTGAATGGTACCGCCTTTGATCATCAACAAGTCCAAGCTGTTGCTGCACAAAAGGGCACCCATATTCGAGTTCAGGACTTGTTTTTTAATGTGCCCGCTCGCCGTAAATTTTTAAAAAAACCAACCACTGAATTTGGGCATATTGAAGAAATTGTACGCCGTTTAGCTTTAACGCATTTTGATATACGTTTTGTACTTGAGCATAACGATAATATTCGAATTAATTTACCAATAGCAGATAGCGGTGAATTAAGATTTCAGCGTGTACAGCAATTATTGGGTCAACAGTTTGTTCAAAATGCTTACTGGATCGATGCCGAAAGTATTAACATGCGTTTGTCAGGTTGGCTAGGGCATCCTTCAGATGCACGTGCCCAAGCAGACTTACAATATGTGTATGTAAATGGCCGAATTGTGAAAGATAAAACCATTTCACATGCTTTAAGAATGGCATATGACGGTATTTTACATGGCCATCAGCATTCATCTTATTTACTTTTCTTAGAAGTTGATCCTGAAAATATTGATGTTAACGTTCACCCGACGAAACATGAGATTCGTTTTCTAAATCAACGTGAAGTACATGAGTTTGTAAGACATTATGCTAAAGAAACGTTAGCACAATTTCAGACAGCTAGTGCTGATTTAGCACAAGCCATGAAAGTGGATGATACTCAAAATCTTTCGGTACAACCTCAGCCTAAATACCAAGAACAATTTACATTGCACCGTACAGCGCAAGCCGCTGATACAGCAGTAGACAAGCCAAATGGTTATCAGCCTTCTACTGAGCTTTTAACTGATTTTAATAATAGTCGTCCCCAATCTGTTCATTATGCGGAACAAACTCCAAAATATAATGGTTCTGCGCAGTTAAATAATGCATTAAAGACTTACTTGGCACCATTACGTGATCAACCTGCTAATTTTTCAGTTGATGAAAGTATTGAGCCTGTCGCTAAGGTAGATGAATTTCCACTAGGTATCGCAATTGCCCAGCTTCATGGAATTTATATTTTGGCGCAAAATACTGAAGGCTTGATTATTGTTGATATGCATGCAGCACATGAGCGTATTTTGCTGCAACAAATGAAAAATGCTTGGGATAAACCTGAGTTTTGGACATCTCAACAGTTGCTTATCCCTAAAGTGATCTCAATTAGTCGTATGCAAGCTGTTCGTGTTGAGGATTTAAAACCTCAGCTTGAACGCTTAGGGTTAGAGATTGATTTATATGGCGATGAGCAAGTCATTGTGCGTGGTGTGCCGGCTATTTTGCAAAAAGCGGATTTTGAAAATCTTATTCCCGAACTTCTCAATGACTTAGATCCAAATGATGAAGCACAAGGTTTATTGCAAAAGCGTGATGAACTGTTAGCTGGTATGGCGTGTCATGGTGCAGTACGTGCTCATCGACAACTTAGTCTCTCAGAAATGAATGCTTTACTTCGCCAAATGGAACAAACCGAATTTGCGAGCCAATGTAACCATGGTCGCCCAACTTGGCGTGCATTTCCATTATCTCAACTAGATAAATTATTTGCTCGAGGAGAGTAGTTTTACATGTCAAACCAATTGCCCGTCATCAATTTAATGGGACCGACTGCAAGCGGAAAAACCGCTTTGGCATGTGAACTCTATGAACGTGGAAATTTTGAATTAATTTCAGTTGATTCTGCACTTGTATATAAAGATATGGATATTGGTACGGCTAAGCCAACGCGTGAAGAGCAGGAGCTATATCCGCATCATTTAATTGATATTATTACTCCACTTGAGGTCTATTCGGCTGCTCAGTTTGTTGAAGACGCTTGTGCTTTAATTGATGAGATGCATTCACGTGGTAAAACTCCTATTTTGGTAGGAGGAACCATGCTGTATTTCAAAGCTCTTTTAGAAGGATTATCAAGTAACTTGCCAAGTGCAGATGCAAATGTTCGCGCAGCAATTGAAGAAAAAGCAGCAAATGAAGGGTGGCAAGCTGTTTATGATGAGCTGGTAGCAGTAGATCCGGCGGCTGGAGTGAAGTTTAAGGTTTCTGATAAACAAAGAATTATTCGGGCGTTGGAAGTTTACCGTATTACAGGTCAACCAATTACCAAATTGCAGGCAGAACAACCAAAAAATGTACCATATCGATACACATTTCATAACTACGCTTTACTTCCAGATCGGTTAGAATTACATCAACGCATTGAGCAAAGATTAAGCAAAATGTGGGATATCGGTTTTTTGAGTGAAGTCGAGTCTCTAATTGAAAAATACGATTTAGATGAAAATTTACCCTCTATGCGTTCTGTTGGTTATCGACAAGCTCTAGAATTTCTATTAAAAAGTGATATGAGTCTCAAAAAAAAGCAGGAAATGGAGGATAAAGCCTTATTTGCAACACGACAACTTGCCAAACGTCAATATACGTGGTTACGTTCTTTGCAAGAAATACACGATTTTAAAACTTACTTGACGATAAAGCAGGCGAAAGAAGACTTGCGAAACTCTTATGGATAAAGCAAAATTTGCACACTGTCTTTTTATAATTTTTAGTTGAAAAATAAAGATAGTTTTTTTGCGCTGATTTAAAAATTTTTTTTTGGAGTTAAAAATGTCTAAAGGTCAAACTTTACAAGATCCGTTCTTAAATTCTCTCCGTAAAGAACGCATCCCAGTTTCTATTTTCCTTGTTAACGGTATTAAATTACAAGGTCATATTGAATCTTTTGACCAATATGTTGTTTTATTAAAAAATACTGTAAGTCAAATGGTTTACAAACACGCAATTTCTACAGTTGTTCCAGCTCGCAACCCACGTCCAGCAGGTGCACAAGGTGCAGGTTTCCCAGCTCAGGGTGGTAGTCAAGGTGGCTTCGGTGGTCAAGGCGCTGGCTTTGGTGGTGCTCAAGGTGCTGGCTTCGGTGGTCAAGGTGGCTTTGGTGGTCAAGGCGGCTTCGGTGGTCAAGGTGGCTTCGGTGGTCAAGGTGGCTTCGGTGGTCAAGGTGGCTTCGGTGGTCAAGGCGGCTTTGGTGGTCAAGGCGGCTTCGGCGGACATCAAGGCGGTTTTGATAACGATTCTAAATTTGAAGATGGTCAAGACGACGAAAACAATCGTTAATTGATTAGCTTGAAAAAAACCAGTCAGTGATGACTGGTTTTTTTATGGCTTTAAAAATATAAAAAAGCATATTAAAGCTACCTGCGGTCCATCTCTGTTTCATAAAATTTAGATTAATAGGTTCTTTGCAAATGGTATTAATATTTGCTGCAGCATTGTGCAGTGTTCTGGTTTCTGTACTACTTAAAAATTTAAAGAAAAAGGGATATCAACCCATGCAAATGATTGCATGGAATTACGCAAGTGCCAGCTTGCTATGTTATCTGTGGTTTAAGCCAGATATTCAGCATATTTCTATACAACATACACCTTGGTGGCTAATAGCGGCTTTAGGCGTCATTCTACCGAGTATCTTTTTATGCCTTGCTAAATCTTTAGAGTACGCAGGTATTGTCAAAACCGAAATTGCTCAGCGGTTGTCCGTGGTACTTTCTTTATTGGCAGCTTATTTCTTTTTCCAAGAGCAGTTTAATTCACTTAAATTATTAGGGATAGGTTTGGGAATTTTTGCTGTTCTCTTAATTTTATTAGGTCATTTCAACGAGTCTTCCGGATCTCAATCAAAAAAAGCAATTTTTGCTTTGATGAGTGTCTGGTTTGGATATGCCGCTGTAGATATCTTGTTAAAATATACGAGTAGCTTAGGCCTACAGTTTACTTTGACTTTAAATCTAATTTTTATAACGGCCTTTGTTTTATCGATTATTTATTTAATATTTCAAAAAAATTCAGCATGGCATTTTAAAAATACTTTTGCTGGGTTAATGCTAGGTGTACTAAATTTTTCAAACATTGCCCTATACGTTAAAGCGCATATTTTACTCAAAGATTCTCCGGCCATTGTCTTTGCGAGTATGAATATTTTGGTTGTGTTACTTGGAATAGTTTGTGGCGTAGTTTTATATAAAGAAAAATTAAAACTCCCAACGATTTTAGGAACGATTTTGGGAATAAGTGGATTGGTTTGTTTAGCCTTAGCTATGAAATAGGAGTTCAAAAGACTGTTCTTTTGAACTCCACTAAATTCTTATAAATGTGTAAAAATCACTTCATCCGGCAGACGAGATTTTGGCAATTTCGCATTGAAGTCATTTTCGCTTCTATAACCCAGTGAAACAATTACAGAGCTACGCAAACCTTTTTCTTTTAAGCCAAATTCTTCATTTAAAACATCTTCGTCAAAGCCACCCATTGGAGTTGCATCTATGCCTTCAAGACCAGCTGCAAACAGTAGTTGTCCTAAAGCGATAAAAGTTTGATTTTCCATCCAGCCGAATAAGTTCTTTTGCTCATTACGGTAAAACTCAACATAGCCATGACGAGTATCCTTTTGACCGAGTTTGGCTTTCTCATCTTTAAAACGACCACTTAAATCATCTTGTTCAAGTAACTGGTTTAAATATTCGGGTGAAATATCTGTTCTTGTACAAAATACAAGGGTGTGTGATGACTCAAGAACCTTGGGTGCATTGTAGGCATATCGTCCTGTTAAGGCTTTGGCAATGCGTTCTTTAGCAGTAGGATTGTCTGCAACCAAGAAATGCCAAGGTTGAATATTCACTGAAGAAGGGGTAAAGCGTAAAATTTCTAATAACTTATTGAATTTTTCTTGAGGAATTTTTTTCTCGGGATCGTACGCTTTGGTAGTGTAGCGACTTTTAACCGTATTTAATAAATCCATACTTTACTCCATATCAATCTTATTACAATGGAAGGGTTCTAATCTTTGGCATCATACGCGATTTTAGAGAAAAACATCTGCATTTTAATGTGATAAAGAAATATAATACTTATATAAATTTTTTACTAATTTATTGAAAATGTTTGAATTAATACCAATTAATCGAAAAAGTAAGCTGCGAGAAATTAGAATTATTAAAGCCTTTCTAATTTCTGCATTTGTATTGTGTCTTTTAATTTTATATATCGAATATCAAAAGTATGCACATATAAACTGGAAATTTGTATTCATTAGTTGTCTATGTATGATTTGGGATTTTGATTTAAATAGAAAAATTAAAGAATTGAAAGTTCAAATAAAAAGTGATTAATTTCTAGCTAATAATTCCAGACAATCAATTCGAGCTGTTGCGTATTTGAAGATGGATCAATTTCCAAAATATAAGCCTGATCTTCACGCCAATCGCCAAGAACAATCCGCTGTTTATGTTGTAATTGATGAATTGCTGGACGGTGAGTGTGTCCATGAATAAGTATATCTACATCTGTTAGGGCAGAGAGAACAGCTTGTTCATTTACATCCATAATTTCATAACTTTTTTGCTGTTTGTCTGAATGACTTCTTTTGCGAAAACCATTGACCAGTTTTGTACGGAAACTCAAGGGGGTACGGCGTAAAAAAGCAACTAGGAAGGGGTTTCGGATAATTTTTTTAAATTTTTGATAGGAAATATCATCAGTACATAACGCATCGCCATGTTCCAAACGGTATTGGTGACCTGCAATGTTGAGATAATAAATATCAGGAAGTAATACACCATTAAACTTATCTAGGAAAACCTGATTTAAAGCAAAGTCTCGGTTACCCACTTGGAAATAAACGCGATTACCTTTTTGGTTAAATACTTTTAAAGCCTCGACAATTTCGTCGAGCCAAGGCGCTGAATAGTCATCACCAATCCAAGCATTAAACCAATCACCTAAAATATAAAGCTGTGTTTGTTTATTTTGATAATGTACCAACAAATCTAAAAACCCTCGAACGAGTCGAGGGTGTTCAGGTGACAAGTGTAAATCTGAAATAAACAGATAAGTCACAGCTTTATCCTAAAATTATTCAGAAATAATTTTAGCAGATTCGATAACAACGTTTTCTAAAGGAACGTCAGCGTGATAACCACGGTTACCTGTACGTACGCCTTTGATTGCTTCTACAACGTCCATACCTTCAACAACTTTACCGAATACAGCATAACCCCAACCTTGTGCAGTTTTTGAAGTATGGTTCAGGAAAGAGTTGTTTTTTACGTTGATGAAGAATTGTGCAGAAGCAGAGTGTGGAGCTTGAGTACGTGCCATTGCAATGGTACCTACATCGTTGCTTAAACCATTGTCAGCTTCATTTTCAATCGCATCACGAGTTGCTTTTTCTTTGAAGTTTTCGTCAAAGCCACCACCTTGGATCATGAAACCGTCAATAACGCGGTGGAAAATCACGCCATCATAGAAACCGTCACGTACGTATTCTAGAAAATTAGCAGCCGTTTTCGGTGCTTTTTCAGTGTTAAGCTCAAGAACAATACGACCTTTGTTGGTGTTTAATTCGACTTGAGGAAAACTCATTACATTAATCTCCTAAACATGGGCAAATTGACCATGGGTTTTTGGTTGAGAGAAGCATAAGCAAACTGTAAACTACAAGGCAAGTAAAAAACGTTAAAATCTTTGTGAAAAATGAAGATAGCGTTTATTTTTTCGAAATTTTATCTACAAAGAAGTGATTGATACACTATGAAGCCTAATGATGTTGTCTCGAACCTGCCAAACAACCCGACACCGAATACTCATGCCTCTGTCGATTCTGCGCAGCAAGAACAACAGGCTGGATTAGATTTTGTTCGCCAAGTCATTACCGATGATTTAGCTGCCGGACGTGCCAAACAAATCGTAACGCGTTTCCCGCCAGAACCAAATGGTTATTTACATATTGGTCACGTAAAAGCAATTTGCCTCAACTTTGGCGTTGCTGAAGAGTTTAATGGTCTTTGTAATTTACGTTTTGACGATACTAACCCCGATGCGGAAGAACAAGAGTATGTTGATGGGATCGCCAATGATGTGAAATGGCTTGGATTTAGCTGGAATGGCGAACCACGTTATGCTTCCGGTTATTTTGATCAGCTTTATGCTTGGGCAATTCAGTTGATTGAACAAGGCGATGCATATGTTGATTTGCAGTCTCCAGAAGAAATCAAATTAAATCGTGGTAGCTTTGTTGAGCCAGGTAAAAATTCGCCATATCGTGATGCTTCTGTTGAAGAAAACCTTGCTCGTTTTGAAAAAATGCGCAATGGTGAACTTAAAGAGGGTGAAGCTGTTTTACGCGCCAAAATTGATATGGCAAGCCCGAATGTACATATGCGTGACCCAATTTTGTATCGTGTTTTACATTCAGAGCATCACCAAACAGGCGATAAGTGGAAAATCTACCCAATGTATGACTATGCTCATCCATTGTCTGATGCAATCGAAGGAATCACACATTCACTTTGTACATTAGAGTTCCAAGACCACCGTCCGTTTTATGACTGGATTGTTGAAAAAGTTAAGTCTAAAGCTGTGCCGCACCAGTATGAATCTTCTCGCTTAAACGTAGATTACACCATTACGTCTAAACGTAAATTACGTAAATTGGTTGAAGGCGGTTATGTGAATGGATGGGATGATCCTCGTATGCCAACGGTTGTGGGTATGCGTCGCCGTGGTTTCACACCAGAAGGCCTACGTGATTTCTGTAAACGTGTAGGTGTGTCTAAAACTGACGGTATTGTAGATGTCGCAATGCTTGAGTTCTGTATTCGTCAATCTTTAGAGAATACGGCAGCGCGCGGTATGGCAGTGTTAAATCCATTAAAAGTAACACTTACGAACTTATCGGAAGATTTAGACCTTACCCATGCTCGTCATCCTAATGTCGATATGGGTGAGCGCGTGATTCCATTAACTAAAGAAATCTATATTGACCGTAAAGATTTCGAAGAAGTACCGCCAAAAGGCTTTAAACGTTTAATTCCTGATGGTGAAGTTCGTTTACGCCATGCATATGTGATTAAGTGTGATGAAGTCATTAAAGATGCAAACGGTGAAGTCGTTGAGCTGAAGTGTTCGATCGATCCGGATACTTTAGGTAAAAATCCTGAAGGCCGCAAAGTAAAAGGCGTAATTCACTGGGTATCTGCAACTAAAGGTATTCCTGCTGAAGTACGTATTTATGATCGATTGTTTACAGAAGCTGACCCTGAAACTGGTGATGATTTCTTAGCAAACTTAAATCCAGATTCCTTGAAAGTGGTTCAAGCTGTGATCGAACCTGCTTTAGCTCAAGCGAAGCCAGAAGATCGCTTCCAGTTTGAACGCGAAGGTTATTTCGTTGCTGATCAATACGATCATACTCCTGAGAAGCCTGTGTTTAACCGTGTTCTTGACTTAAAAGATAGCTTCAAGCCTGAGAAAAAGTAAGAGATTGATTATCTCTTACTTTTTCTCAAGACGAATATCATGTGGTGAGTAAACAGAAAATATAAAAAGCCCAACTGTAAAGTTGGGCTTTTTATTCAGGTGTCTTCTCATATTTTCTTTTTCTTTATGATTAACGTCCTTGGCAAAGTAGCTTAGGCCGGGTTAATCACATAAAAATAAAGAACTAAGATGATGAGGAGAACGCATGAAAGCAATAAATAAGTATTGACCGTATTAAAGCTTTTAATAAATTTCCAGATATCCATAGTAATTCAGCGTATATTTTATGTTACAAATTAATAATACACTGAAAATTTTAAGAAATGTTTCCAAAGATAGAATATAAACTTTCCTTTGCTTGAAAAATAAACAATTAATACCAAATGGTAAACTCTAACCTTTGTAGATATTAGAAAATTTCTAATTTAACCACTATATCCGATTCGTTTTAGAAACTTTTGAATAACTTCAAATGCAGCATGTTCAAGTGCTTGAGCATATTGTAAGTTTTCTACTCGTAGTTTCGGAATTGAAATTTTGGCATTACGAAGTTCACATGTATGGCCAATTAACCATTTCTCAAAATTTTCTTCTGTTGTTTCAATATGAAACTGCAAGGCAAGAATATTATTTCCAACTTCAAATGCCTGATTAGTATAAATCTCTGAACTAGCTAATAACACTGCGTTTTCAGGCAAGTCAAAAGTGTCGCCATGCCAGTGTAAAACATGCACATTATTAAGCAAAGGCGATAATACCTGATTAGGACGTAAACTTAAGCTTAAGGCTCCCCAGCCAATTTCTTTTTGATGGCCTGCATATACTTTGGCGCCAAGTGCATGCGCAATAAGCTGTGCGCCTAGGCAAATACCAAGTGTAGGTTTATCTGCTGCCAAGCGTTGTTTAAGTAAAGCGATTTCATCTTTTAAAAACGGATAATCTTCGGTTTCATAAACTCCGATTGGGCCGCCTAAAATAATAGTTAAACCGTCATGTGTAAAAGCAGGGGTTAAATCATCCACACCTGCTTCAAAATAGCGGACACGAAACCCAAGTTGATAAAAAACATCTTCTAATGAACCTAGGTCTTCGAAAGCAAGATGCTGAATGGCATAAATAGTTTTAGGGAAGGCGTTTGTTGTGTTCATACAAATGATTTAGAGAAGATCAATAGGTGGAGTATAGCGATAAATATAAAGAAGAAAATATCCATACAAATCGTCAATACCTGAAAATTGCTATTTTTCGTTAAGATAATCTTGTTACGCATAAATATTTTGTAGGGAAGAAATATCTACGCGTAACTGCTATTTAAAATAAAAGCTTTGCGTTTTCATTATGGTCGATATTTGAAAGTTGATGTTCATCTTTTAAATTCACTCCTGAAAAGCCAAGCTGTTTCGATTTTCTCATTAATGCCATTAAACGTTGTACAGCAACCGGAATACTTAAACCTGCTGAGCGAACATTTGAAATACAGTTGCGTTTGGAATCGAGACAGCCTGAATATGCATTCCATGTGTAGTAAATCCCCATACTGTCAGGAGAGCTTAAACCAGGGCGTTCTCCAATCAGCATGACTAACATGGATGCTTTAAAAATTTCTGCAACTTCATCGCCTAAAGCAACTCTGCTTCCTGTTGCAAGTACAATTGGGGCAAGGCTCCAATTTTCTTGCTGAATATGTTCACTTAGCGCTGCAATAAATGCGATAGCATTTGCTTCAATCGCTCTTGCAGAGAGACCGTCACCTACCACAATACAAACATCATACTGTTGCGGGTTTTCTGCATACTTCTTAATTAAGGTATCTTTTGATGGATTTGAAAGTTGGCGCCCCAAATCTGGACGTTTAAGATAAATTTCTTTATTAGGTGCATTACTTTGTATATGAAAACTTTGCAGCTGCTGCTGTGCTAATTGCTCCGAGAGGTAGGAAACATCCATCTCTTGATAAACTGCATCTTTTGCTTGCGCATGAGACAACTGAAACTCAAGTAAGGCGCGTGTTGGGATACTACAACCTGCACGACCCAGAGCAATACGGGCATCGGTAAACTGTTTGAGCTTTTCCCACTGATCCTGATGGGTAGAGGATGGATATTGAATATCACGATTAAGTTTCATAGTGTTCTCCCTAATTCATGAGCAGACGAGAGAATTGGTCAGGCATATGGTCTGCCCAACAAATTTGAGAGTTTTGCTGTTTAAAAATCCCTTGTTGTTCAAGCCAAGCGGAGAACTCAGGAGCGGGTTTTAAACCTAAGAGTTGTCTTAAATAGAGAGCATCATGAAAGGAAGTGGTTTGATAGTTGAGCATGACATCGTCTGAACCAGGAATCCCCATAATAAAGTTAATGCCTGCGGCGCCAAATAGAGTAAGAAGTACATCCATATCATTTTGGTCGGCATCGGCATGGTTGGTATAACAAATGTCGCAGCCCATTGGCACGCCAAGTAACTTACCGCAGAAGTGATCTTCCAGTCCTGCACGTATAATTTGTTTACCGTTAAAGAGATATTCGGGGCCAATAAAACCAACGACTGTATTCACTAAAAGCGGATTGTATTTACGGGCCACCGCATAGGCACGAGTTTCTAATGTTTGTTGGTCAACGCCGTGATGAGCATTGCTTGATAGGGCACTACCTTGACCCGTTTCAAAGTACATGACGTTTTGTCCAATGGTTCCGCGTTTAAGTGCGAGGGTGGCTTCATATCCTTCTTGTAGTAAATCAAGTGAAATTCCAAAACCTTCATTAGCCAGTTGGGTGCCGGCAATTGATTGGAACATTAAATCAATCGGTACATTTTTTTCAGCCAGTTGAATGCCTGAGCTGATATGCGTAAGTACACAAGATTGCGTTGGAATTTGATATTCCTGAATGACATGATCAAGCAATTTCAGTAGCTCTGACAAATTATGCAGGTTATCCGTGGCAGGGTTAATGCCAATTACGGCATCACCATTGCCATACATCAACCCATCTAAAATACTGGCTGAAATACCGAGCACATCATCGGTAGGGTGGTTCGGTTGTAAACGGGTAGAAAGATGTCCTTTTAAACCAATTGTGTTGCGAAATTGGGTGACCACTTCACATTTGCTAGCGACATAAATCAAATCTTGATTGCGCATAATTTTGCTGACAGCAGCCACCATTTCTGGGGTTAAACCCGATGCTAATGCTTTTAAGCTTTCTGGAGTGGCATCTTCTCCAAGTAGCCAATTTCTAAAATCGCCTACTGTAAAGTGTGAAATAGGGGCAAAGGCTGCCAGATCATGTTCATCAATAATCAGTCGTGTAATTTCATCAGTATCGTAATCAACCACAACTTCATTTAAAAAGGTTTTTAATGGCACATCAGCCAAAGTCATTTGTGCCGCAACATGTTCGGTTGCATCTCTGGCAGCTACACCGGCTAACTCATCGCCTGAACGTAACGGTGTAGCTTTGGCCATTAACGTTTTTAGGTCAGCAAAGTGATACTGTTGATTGGCGACAATATTGCGATAACTCATAGTTACATCCTTTTATTTATAGTTCTTGTTCTGCGGCTTTAATATTTGCAAACTCTTCTTCTGGTGTTCCTTTCACTAAATGATAGCGGCTGTAGAACAAAAAGTAAGCAATAAATACGACATAGATACCGGCAGCAATAAACCACACTTTCGGATTAACAACAAAACCTGCGACCACAGCAGCGACTGCTAAAACTAGTGCAATGCTTGAAGTGATGATTCCTCCTGGAGTTTTATAAGGACGAGGCATGTCGGGTTTAGATAAGCGCAGTTTGATGTGGGATAAAAGAATCAGCACATAAGAAATAGTTGCACCAAAAACCGCGATTAAAATGAGTGAATCGCCTTCTTTTGTGAGTGAAAGTAAGAACCCGATAATGCCCGGAATAATAATTGCAAGATAAGGAGCTTTATTTTTATTGGTTAAAGAGAGTGACGTCGGTAAGTAACCAGCTCGTGACAATGCAAAGATTTGACGCGAATAGGCATAGATAATTGAGAAGAAACTTGCGATTAAACCAGCTAAACCCACAAAGTTTACGAATGTCGCAAGCCAAGTGTTGGTGCCATAAACTTTAACCAAAGCATCTACCAGAGGGGCGCCTGAGTTTTGTAAAGTACTTGCACCTGCTGCGCCTGCACCCAAGAACAAAATAAGCATGGCAAATGCTGTTAAGATGAGCATTGCACCGATTAAACCGCGTGGCAGAGATTTGGCTGGATCTTTTGCTTCTTCTGCTGCTAACGGAACACCTTCTACTGCAAGAAAAAACCAGATAGCAAAAGGAACCGCGGCCCAGATGCCCAAGTAGCCATGAGGTAAAAAAAGACTTGCGCCAACACCTGTACTAACTGGAATATCAAATAAATTTTGTGCATTAAAGTGTGGAATCATTGCCCCAATAAACACGACAAGGGCAACAGCGGCGACAAGTGTAATCGCAAACATGATTTTTAAAGCTTCGCCAGCACCTTTGAGATGTATACCCATAAAAATGGCGTAACAGGCGAGGTAAATCATCCAGCCATTAATACCAAATAGAGATTCGCAATAACCACCAATAAATACGGCAATAGCAGCAGGCGCAATTGCGTATTCAATTAAAATCGCTGTGCCTGTTAAATAACCACCAAAAGGCCCAAAGGCAGCACGGGCAAAACTATAACCGCCACCTGCTGTCGGCATCATGGTGGACATTTCTGACATAGAAAGACATAGACATAAGTACATAAGCGCAGCAAGAGCAGTGGCAATAAACATACCACCCCAACCACCTTGAGCAATACCAAAGTTCCAGCCGGCAAAATCACCTGAGATCACATAAGCTACGCCTAAACCAATCAGGAGTAACCAACCCACGGTACCTTGTTTAAGTTGGCGCTGAGCAAAATATTCTGCTGATGAGACTTCTGCACTTGAAGAAATAACGGAAGCTGTTTCTGGTTGATTCATACAATACTCCTGCGAGTTGGTTTGTATGAATGAATGCAAAAGCAATGCCTAAATGACGTGCTTTAAATATTAGATGACGCTTTTTTATTCCGGATAGTAAAAATCTGAGAGCTGACTGTACTAAATAAAAAAGCCAGCAATTTAAATTACCGGCTTCTTATATAATTAATGAGCTTGTTTCCTTCTAGCGTTGATAGTTTGGTATCAACTTGGTGCGAAACTTAGAAGAAGCCCATTGGTTTGGTTGAATAACTCACCAACAAGTTTTTGGTTTGTTGATAGTGATCCAGCATCATCTTATGGTTTTCACGACCAATACCAGACTTCTTGTAACCACCAAATGCAGCATGAGCAGGGTAGATGTTATAGCAGTTTGTCCAGACACGACCCGCCTCAATAGCACGACCAGCACGGTAAGAAATATGTGCTGAACGTGACCAAACACCTGCACCTAAACCATACATGGTGTCGTTGGCAATTTTGATTGCATCGTCAAAGTCTTTAAATGTTGTCACAGCCAGTACAGGTCCAAAAATTTCTTCTTGGAAAACTTGCATGCTATTGTGGCCTTTAAAAATAGTCGGATCAACATAGAAACCATCACCTACTTCTTTACGGCCACTACCACCAAGTAAGAGTTCTGCACCTTCTTCTCGGCCCGTATTAATACAACGTAAGATTTTCTCTTGTTGTTGCAAAGATGCTTGAGCACCAATCATGGTTTCAGTATCGAGAGGATGACCAGTTTTAATACGTTTTACACGTTCGACGGCCAACTCTAAGAATTGATCAGCAATACTTTCTTGTACTAAAGCACGAGAAGGGCAAGTACATACTTCACCTTGGTTTAAGGCAAACATGGCAAAACCTTCCAGCGTTTTTTCTAAGAAGTCATCTTCTTTATCCATGATGTCTTCAAAGAAAAGGTTCGGTGACTTGCCGCCAAGCTCTAGCGTGACTGGAATAATATTTTCGGTCGCATATTGCATCACCATTTGCCCAGTTTGAGTTGAACCTGTGAACGCAATTTTTGCAATACGTGGGTTTGTCGCTAACGGACGGCCAACTTCTGCACCGAAACCATTCACAATATTAAGTACGCCCGGCGGTAAGATATCTTGGATGAGTTCGGCAACCAACAAAATACCTACCGGAGTTTGCTCAGCTGGCTTAATCACCACACAGTTACCAGCCGCCAAAGCGGGAGCGAGCTTCCATGCAGCCATTAAAATCGGGAAGTTCCATGGAATGATTTGACCAACCACACCTAGTGGTTCATGGAAATGGTAGGCAATGGTATCTTCATCAATTTCAGAGATGCCGCCTTCTTGAGCACGAATACATCCTGCGAAATAACGGAAATGGTCGATTGCAAGTGGAAGGTCAGCTGCTAAAGTTTCACGAACTGCTTTACCGTTGTCCCAAGTTTCTGCAACCGCAAGCATTTCAAGATTTGCTTCTAAACGATCAGCAATTTTTAAAAGTATATTAGAACGTGTAGTCGGTGAAGATTTATTCCATGAAGCTTTCGCTTTGTGTGCTGCATCTAAAGCAAGTTCAATATCTTCAGCACTAGAGCGTGGAATGCGTGTGAAAGCTTTTCCATCCACTGGTGACACATTATCAAAATATTCACCCTTTAGAGGTGCAACCCATTCACCGCCAATAAAATTTTCATATTGTGATTTAAATTGAACTTTTGAACCTGGTTGATTTGGATCGATATAGCGCATATAAATATTCCTTTGCTTTTTTAGGACTAAAGACTAACAAGAACCCTGTCAGTAAGTACTTTCGTACTTTGTATAATTAGGATATAAAGAAGAAGGTTGGAGAAAGGTTGGAATAGAAATGTGAATATATAAGGAATTTACAAATGTTCACAAAAAAGGATTTATTGCAGCAACGGATGTTGATTGATCAACTGCGCACGCAAAATAGTCTCTCTCCTCAGAACGCTGCCAAACTCGGCCAAAGTATTGCGAGCTCGTGGGAACGATCAGCTTCTGCTGCGATTCCTAAAGAACGATTTGCAGCACCTCTACTTGAAAGAAAATCTGCTTCACAAAATGCTTTAGATCTGGCACTAAGCCAGTGTGCTGATGACTTACGTCATATTGCAGAGCAGTCTTCTATGGTTATTGCTGTGGGTGACATCGGTAGTACCATTATCTGGACAGCCTCAAGTGCTCAAATGCAGAGCGCTGCTGAACGTGTACATTTTGTACAAGGTGGTCAATGGCGTGAAGAATTTGTAGGTACGAATGCATTGGCGTTATCTTTAAAAACTCAACAATCAAGCTGTGTTTTTTCCAATGAACATTATATGGAGTCGATTCACGATTGGGTTTGTTATGCGGCACCCATTATCGATCCCTACTCAAAGCAAACCTTGGGCGTGGTAGATTTATCAACCACATGGAAAAACCATAATACCTTGGGTATTTTGGCCGCTGAGCGTTGTGCCTCCATTATTCAATCTGCTTTGTTAGAACAACAGCGCCAGCACTTACACATCCGGGCATTTTCGACGCCGCAAGTTAAATTTAACGGGAAAAGTTTATTATTGACGCCGCGTCAAATTGAAATTTTAACGATATTGGCACTATGTCCGCATGGTTTAACCTTAGAGCATCTCTATCAGGCACTTTATGGTGAGCGTAAAGTAAGCATGGGTACGCTTAAAGCTGAAATGTCTCAATTGCGAGATATATTGGGAGGTTTGCTTGGTTCACGTCCATATCGGTTACTTGTGCATGTTGAGGCCGATTTTTTACAAGCTGAACAAGCGCTTGATGCTGGATATGTCGCCTCTGCATTGCAGCTTTATACAGGCGTATTTCTGGCAAAAACCGAAAGTCCGTTTCTGTGTGCATGGCGTGACTGCCTTGAGTCGCGCTTAAGTGATGCGATTTTTAAAACACAAGAAACAGATTTATTACTTAAGCATTTAGCTCATTTTCCCGAAGCAATCGATGCGGTAGAACGTCTTATGGAGTTATTACCGAGTGAACATCCTGCGCATCAATTGCTGGTGAAATATATTGACTCACCTAAGCTAAGTTAGGTGACTTTTTGATCCAGCCATTGGAATAGTTGCTGATAGACTTGTTCCCGTACTGGCTGGGCCGAAAGGACTAAATCGTGTAAACCATTGTGAATAGAGACTACAGAGACATCGCCTTTCATTTTTTTCCCAAATTTAGCAATGTCTTTAACGTCTAAAATGACATCGCTTTGAGTTGCATCGGGTCCCCATTTGCGTGGGTTTTTAGTTTGGTGCGAATGCATAATCAGGGCTGGAATATTCAATTTAACACCGCGGTGAATTTCTTTTTGCGCAGTATGAATTGCATGTACAAAGCTGAGTTGAACTGTAGGGGCAGAGGTTGGTTTCCAATCGAGGTTGAAATCCCATTCACCTTTAAGCTGCTTATGAAGACTGGTGGTGTACCATTTGTTCAGTTGGCTTGGAAATTTAACTTTTGGCAGATATTTTCCTACTCGACTGAGCATTGGAATACCAAACTTCTTTTCGACTAAGCTTAAATTAAAATCGTAAAACGGACTATTCGCCCAGAGTGCTTTAATGAGGGGATGATCAGGATGATGCGCAGCATAAAGCGTTGCCGTTAAGCCGCCTGTTGAGTGACCTGCAAGTAAAACTTGTGTATGTTTTTCTTGGCCAATAATCTCTAATGCTTGAGTAATTTCGGCATCATATTCATTTAAATCGAGCACATTATAGAAAATTTGATGAGGCAGTTTTGAGCGGCCATATTTTCTTAAATCGAGTGCATAGAAGTCATAACCATGGGCATTAAATTGCTCGGCCATTTCGGTTTGAAAGAAATAATCTAAAAAACCATGAATATAAAGTACCGCTTTTTGAGTTGGTTGAGTGGCTTTTTTACGAACTAAGGTGGCTACAACTTTACCTTCATAATCATCTGGAAAGTTGAGCGTTAGCTGCTCATAGCCGGCACCTAAAATATCTGGGGCATAATTGTGTTTAGCTATAGATGTATTCATTTTTATCGAGCTATTGTCATTAAGTCATGTTGAGTATCCTTCAATGAAATGGGCAAATTGTCAATCAGGTTTAGAGAAGGTTGGAGTATAGGTTTTAAAAAAAGGGAATACCGCTGGAGCTAAGTATTCCCCAAAAAGTAAGTCAACGGTCGGAGGGATTTGACTTACTACAGGAACATAGCGTTACATCAGTATTAAAGTGCTGCTTTGAAAATCTCCACAACTTGTGCATGGTTTGCTTTACGTGGGTTGGTGAGCATACATGCGTCTTTTTGAGCGTTTTCGGCCATCACCGCAAGGTCTTCGGTTTTTACGCCAAGTTCTGTTAAGCCAGATGGGATACCAATTGAAGAAGACAGTTTACGAATGGCATCAATTGCAGCATACGCAGCTTCTGTTACGGTGAGACCGTGCGTATTTACACCCATTAATTCTGCGATTTTTGCATAACGATCTGGACAAGCAATTAAGTTAAATTCACATACATGTGGTAGCAAGATTGCGTTACATACACCATGAGGTAGGTTGTAGAACCCGCCCAACTGGTGTGCCATTGCATGAACATAACCTAAAGATGCATTGTTAAATGCCATCCCAGCCAAGTACTGCGCATAGCTCATCGCATCACGCGCTTCGATGTTTTCGCCATTTGCGACAGCAGGTTGTAACCATTGACTAATCATGGTGATGGCTTTTTCAGCACAAGCATCGGTAATTGGGTTTGCCGCCGTAGATACATATGCTTCAACTGCATGGGTTAATGCATCCATACCTGTTGCAGCGGTTAAACCAGCCGGTTTTGCAATCATAAGTTTCGGGTCATCGATCGCAATGAGAGGGGTACAACGCCAGTCCACGATAGCCATTTTTACGTGAGTATCGGTATTGGTAATAATACAGAAACGAGTCATTTCAGATGCCGTACCAGCCGTTGTATTCACTGCAATCAATGGCGTCATTGGGACTTTACTTTTATCGATGCCTTCGTAGTCACGAATATGACCACCACCCGCAGTTACTAAGCCAATCCCTTTTGCACAGTCATGAGATGAGCCACCGCCTAACGACACAATAAAGTCACAGCCATTTTCGTTATAGGCATTCACACCGTTGTGGACATTAATATCGGTTGGGTTAGGTTCCGCGCCCGGGAAAATATGGCTCGCTACGCCTGCTTCGGTTAAATAGCTTGCGATAAGATCTGCAACGCCAAATTTAAATAGCCCTTCATCGGTCACAATTAATGCTTTTTTTGCGCCGAGGTTCTGCGCCTTTGTTCCAATTTCTTTGGCACATCCTGGTCCAAAGAGTGATACGCAAGGAATATAAAAACCGTTTGTTTGATCTGCAATATTTTTAAAAGCCATGGAGTGATTCCTTTTTCCATAAATCCATTGTTTGTTATTACAGGTGAGCCTCACCATGGCCTTAGTATTGTGATGTGTAGATTATTTTCCTACCTACCAAAAACCTACCAAATACCAACTTGATATTAGTTATTGATTTATATTGTTTTTATAGAAAATTTGGCTCATTCATTTAAATTTTTCGGGAAAATCGTTAAGCTATGGGCTGTTGAAGATGTACATATGAGATTATGAAACAGGAAACTGCACTTAAACTGCTAAAAGCAGGTGAAAATGTTTTTTTAACCGGTTCGGCTGGTGCAGGGAAAACCTATACACTCAATCAGTACATCCATTACCTAAAAGCGCGTAAAGTACCTGTAGCGATTACAGCGTCTACCGGTATTGCTGCAACGCATATGAATGGCATGACCATTCATACATGGGCTGGTATTGGCATCAAAGATCATCTAACTGACGATGACTTGAAACGCATGAAAGAGCGTAAATATCTCAAGGAACACCTTGAAAACGCGCAAGTTCTTGTGATTGATGAAATCTCAATGCTCCATGCGAAGCAACTTAATCTGGTCAATCAGGTTTTAAAATATTTTAAAGAAAGTGATGAAGCATTCGGTGGCATTCAAGTGATTGTAGCTGGTGATTTCTTCCAGTTGCCACCCGTAGGCCGTAATGGTGAAGCCAATCGTGACAAGTTCTGTTTTATGTCTGATGCATGGGTCGAAGCCAAATTTCGGGTATGTTATTTAACAGAACAACACCGCCAAGATGATGAAATTCTGAATCAGATATTAAATGCGATTCGTGCGCAAAGTATTCAAACCGAGCATTTGCAAGCTTTGCATCAATCCCGTACTCATGACATTGGCGAAACCTTTACTCGTCTTTATACGCATAACATGGATGTCGACAATATCAATTATCAGCACTTAAACGAAATTGATAATGAAGGGCATCAATTTAATGCCGTTTTAGACGGTAATGAAAAATTATTAGAAACTTTAAAGTCTTCAGTTCGTGCTCCGGAAGAACTCACACTTAAAAAACATGCCAAAGTGATGTTTGTAAAAAACAACTTTGATATGGGTTATATCAACGGAAGTTTAGGTGAGGTGATCGGTTTTGAAGAAGATGACGAAAATGGGTTATTGCCAAAAGTAAAATTAACTGACGGTACAACTTTGCTGGTAGCACCTGAAACATGGTCAATTGAAAATGAAGCAGGAAAAGTCATTGCAAGTTTCCAGCAAATTCCACTTCGTTTGGCGTGGGCGATTACCATTCATAAAAGCCAAGGTATGACTTTGGAAGCTGCTGAAATTAACCTGATGCATACCTTTGAAAAAGGGCAAGGTTATGTTGCGCTCTCACGTTTGAAGTCTTTAACAGGGTTAAAATTATTAGGTTTTAATGAACAAGCTTTGGAGTTAGATAGTCTGGCGGTAAAAGCTGATCGCCGTTTTCAAGAACTTTCTAAAGAAGCCGAAGATAATTTTGCTGACGTCGATTTAACGGCTCAACATAAAGCCTTTATTCGTCATTGTGGTGGAACCTTAAATGAAACTGAAATTTCAAGAAATGAGAAAAAACTAGCGAGAGGCGAGAAGCAAAATTACGCCTCAGCGACTTTGGACGAAACTCGTGCATTGTTTGAAGAAGGCTACGAAATTGAAGATATTGCACATGAACGTGGTCTAACACCTGCAACCATTATTAATCACTTGGCTCGACTGCATAAAGAACAAAAGCTAGATATTTCGGTTGCCCATCCTGGTGAAGAAGTGGTCGAAGAAGTGCGTAAAATTTATAAGAAGTTGAAAAAACGCCAAAATCCGGATCATTTTTCTGATGATGGTTCGATCAAACTAAGACCAATTGTTGAAGCAACCAGCCCTCGAATGGGATATGATCAGGTTCGATTAGCTTTATTATTTATTGAATAAAGTTTAATTGGCTTAATGACTTATTATATAAATTGAGGTGGCTATGCCGCACGTTGTAGTTGATTATTCAGATAACTTAACTGGACTAAATGCAAAACAATTACTTGAAGAAATTAATACCACGCTCATTGAAACAGAGTTGTTTAGTCCAGAAGACATTAAAAGTCGTGCGCGTAGAGATGAGGTTTTTCTGATTGGCTTAGGGGTTGATCAAGCCTATATCCATGTAAAAGCCTATATTTTGTCGGGAAGAACTGCTGAACAAAAACAGCTTGTGGGTGAGCAATTATTAGCGGCGCTCAGCAACAAAAAATATCTACCACAAGAGTTTAATAAAGAAATTCAATTGTGTGTTGAGCTTATCGACATGCCAAGAGACGATTATTTTAAGCAAGTTGTATAACTCTAAAAAACGCAATTTCGATCAAGAATAGCAATGAGCACTATGTAAAAGTAGTGCTATCGAATGAACAGACATAAATGTATGGCTGTATATACTCAAAAGCTGCAACTGGTTTGCGATTATATTCAAAGACATTTAGATGAAGACCTAGATGTCGATCGGTTGAGCCAGATTGCGGCCTTATCTAAGTTTCATTTTCATCGTATTTTTGCCATTCACGTTGGTTTAAATGTGATGAAGTTTATCCAACTTTCTCGTTTAAAGCGGGCCTCTTTTCAATTGGCTTTTGAACCCGATCTCAAAATTATTGAGATTGCCTTGCAAGCAGGGTTTGACAGTCCCGAGGCATTTACTCGTGCATTTAAGCGTTCATTTGATCAAACTCCTCGGGCTTTTAGAGATAAACCAGACTGGGAATCTTGGCACCAGAAGTTTGTTTTTACGATTCCAAAAAGTGAGCTAAAAATGAATGTAAATATTGTTGAGCGACCTGCTGAAAAGATTGCCTATCTATCACATTT
Organism: Acinetobacter sp. FDAARGOS_494; assembly: GCF_003812225.1. Classification (NCBI taxonomy): domain Bacteria; kingdom Pseudomonadati; phylum Pseudomonadota; class Gammaproteobacteria; order Moraxellales; family Moraxellaceae; genus Acinetobacter; species Acinetobacter sp. FDAARGOS_494. Next base: position 130,228 of record NZ_CP033866.1, on the reverse strand, counting down.
AGGAAGTCCCGATAAAGTTTTGGAAACTGCTGCGCAGTTTATTGCTTGGCGTAAAGAAACTGGCTTATCGCCTGTAACTAAGTCTAAAACTTATGGTATTCCTTTTGCTGACCCCGATCAGACACCAGCTGACGAGTTTCGGTTTGATATAGCAGGTTCAATTGAAAAGGCGGTACCTGAAAATAGTTACGGCGTACAAACAGGTGAAATTCCTGCGGGGCGTTATGCAACCGTAAGACATTTTGGTAGCCATGACCAGATTAAAGATAGCGTCTATTACATCTTTAGAAACTGGTTACCTGAGCAACCAGAAGAAGCAGGGGATTATCCGGTTTTCTTTCACTATCACAACTTTGTGCATGAAGTGAACGAGTGCGACCTTATTACCGACATTTACTTACTTTTAAAGTGAGTCTAGGGTGATACAGACATAGCTTAGGTTATGCCTGTATGTTTAAAAGTTTGATATCTGCATATTGTTCAATCAGGTTGTCATCTAACATATGGATATAATCCATAAAGATGCTACTAAAGCTTCCCATAGTTTGCGCCTGATTTGCTGCAAGTTTACCTGCAATTGCAAAATGAACATGAGCTGAAAGAGCCGCAATGGTTGGTGTTGCCACAGCGCTATATGCTGCAATTAATGCACCCAAAGCACAGCCTGTTGCAGTAATTTTAGGTTGTAAAGGACTTCCGCCGTTTACTTGAATCACAGCATCTATTTCATTAGACAATATATAATCTGACTCACCTGAAATAGCGATACAGTCTGCATGTGCTAATAGTGCATAAGCCTGTTGATAGGCCTGATCACTACTTAAGGTACTATCCACACCTTTAGATTGAACTTGATTGCCTGCAAGCGTACTGATTTCTGAAGCATTACCACGAATAACACTTGGCTTGAATTGTAAAAGCTCGTCTGTCATTTGACTGCGCCAAGCTAAAATTGGGCCATAGCCTACCGGATCAAGTACCCAAGGAATATTGTTAAGCTGTGCTGTTTTGGCAGAGATTTGCATGGCTTGCATTTGCTCTGAAGTCGGTGTACCCAAATTAATGCTTAAAGCCGATGAAATTTTGGTAAAGCTTTCTGCTTCATAAGGATTATCAATCATGGCAGGTGAAGCACCGGAAGCAAGTAATACATTGGCTGTATAGTTGGCAGCAACGCTGTTGGTAATACATTGTACCAGCGGCGTTTTTGCCTGCATGTTTTGCCAAGCTTCAATCACCTGTTCAATGAGGTTGGATGTCGAAGTCATCTGATAATCCTTATTAAGCCAGAGATAAGAAAGTTAACGGGTAAAATAGTGATCTTGATGTTTGCAATTTTGGCAAATCAACGACACATAATCTGCTGCATCATAGTCAACACTTAGATCATTTGAACCACAGTACATACAACGTTTAACCGAGTAAAAGTTTAAACGAGGTTCGATTTTTCGCCATGCTTTCCATACAGGTTGTACAAATATCTGTTCGTCATAACCTAAAAAGCGGTTAAATAATATATGGCTCATTTTACTGTAAGGAATATTGTAAGGGCGGGGCAACATCGAAGTTTCCCACTTTTCAGTCAAAGCTCGTTCCCGATATTGCTCTAAAGTTTTCTTTAATAGATTGGTATTAATAAACTTTTCATTTCGTGGCTGTAGTGCCTTTTGTTTATAAAGATATTCAAGTGCAGTCTGAATAAGATAATAAATTTGACCAATCGCCAATGAGTCCATTAAACGGTAGCAAAAGGCTTGAAAATTAGAGCTTCCTGCAATTTGGATACCCCAAGTTCGGCAATAGAACTGAGAGAACTGAATAATTTCTTGATAGAGCACCTGAAACAGCACGTCTTTCACTTCATCGGCACTACGAAATGGAATACCAAGACTTAGGTTTTCATAGAACCAGTGGCGTAGTTGCTGAGCTACACTAAATAAACTCGGGTCGCTATAACCATCTAGACGAATATTTAAATAAAAGCACTGTGGTTCATCGGTTTGATCTTGTGCATTTAAAATCCCATCTTTATGAAGCTGTTTAATGAGATGGTTCTGGAACATCCAGTTAGGGGTAATCGGCTGATATTTTATCTGGTCCCAATGAATGTATTCATCATGTGCAATGTCATCACGAGCATAGTCATCAAGTAGGCTGAGTAAAAAAAGTTTATGTAAAAAACTTAGTTGTTCCAGACTGCGCTGAGGTTGGTCTTTTGACTTAAACTGGCGTTGTTCTTGTAAACGAGTTTGTTGTAAAAGTTTTTTCCGTTGTTTAGTGCATGTTTCACAATGACAAGTCATTTTTGTGTCTTTAAATACACGGTGTTGGCAATGGCTACATTCATGAAATTGAACGTCTTGCTCAAATTGTTCGGCATCTACCCAGTACATCGACGCTTGGCAGAGAGGGCAATGGCTACTTTCATCTAGCTGTTTTTGTAGAATTTGTAAGGCCATTTCGCTCCGAACGTTTGAATTAATCATGACTGACCTATTATACACAGCCGCATTGCCGATAGATGAGATTGTCTTTTTGTTTGATGCAAAAATAGAAAACCTAAAGTCTTTGTTTTGACTTTAGGTTTTTATAAGAGGTTAAAAGTTAAGATTAAACAGGGCACGGCAAGGTCTCATCATTTTGTCCAAGTTTTTTGGCATTGATCAGTGCCTGCACTTTTTTATTTGGTAATTTCACTTTACCTAAGGCGTCATACGTATTAACGATAGTGGTTACCTCCTGAGCAGTCATTGAAATACCTTCGGCAGACAAGAACACGGCAATTACATGGTGGTTGAGTCCTGCTGCATCTAGATCATGAATCGCTTTAATGTTTTCTAGTCGATGTAAATAAGCTTTTAATTCCATAGTGAGTTCCTCTTGTTCTGATTGAAATACTTATACTGGTATATTGGATAAGGCAAGAACCATGCCCAAAATGTAAGCAGCTCCTCAAAAATGTTAAAAGCGAAAGGAGTTTTATTTTTATTGTATAGATTGATTATATAAACAGCGATTATCGTAATTTTGGTCTAATCTGTGCTAATAAAAGACGATTCTAATTTGAAATGTATAAATGAAGTCCCATTAATTTTATAAAGGTAAACAAACACAGTATGTATGAATGTGTATGATCAAGTTCATAAAATTCGTACTACGGTTTCCAAAAGTATATAAGGAATAAAGATGAATATTGCGGCGCAGCCTCCAGTTCAGGCAGATCAAACAGTTTATTTAAAAGATTATCAAAAACCTGCGTTCTTGGTTGAATCAATTAATCTTGATATTCAAGTCTATGACGATAAAACAATTGTTGATTCAACATTGGTCATGAAGCGTCAAACTGCTGGAGACTTAGTGCTACTGGGCCGTGATCTTGAGTTGCAATCTATTCAGCTCAATGGCCAAGATCTTACTCCTGCACAATATTCACTCGATAGTGAACAACTGGTGATCACTGATGCACCAGATGAAGTCATTTTACAAACTCAAGTGATTATTCACCCTGAAACCAACACTCAGCTTGAAGGTTTATATAAAGCTGGCGACTTATTTGTAACGCAAAATGAGCCTGAAGGTTTCCGTAAAATTACGTTCTATCCAGACCGTCCAGACGTACTTTCAGTTTTTACTACACGTGTAGAAGCAGACAAAAAATATCCGGTTTTACTTGCGAATGGTAACTTGCTTGAAACAGGTGAAGTTGGTGAAAACCGTCACTTTGCGATCTGGCAAGATCCAACTAAAAAGCCAAGCTATTTGTTTGCTTGTGTGATTGGTGATTTAGCTGTATTGAAAGACCGCTATACGACTTCGGAAGGACGTGATGTTGCTTTAGAAATCTATGCCATTGAGAAAGACATTCCAAAATGCCATATCGCAATGGAAGCTTTAAAACATTCTATGCGCTGGGATGAAGAGCACTATGGCCGTGCCTATGATCTCGACAACTATATGATTGTTGCGGTGAGCCAGTTCAACATGGGTGCCATGGAAAATAAAGGTTTAAATATCTTTAACACCTCATGCGTACTTGCCGATGAAGAATACACAACTGACGCAGCGATTATGCGTGTACAGTCTGTGATTGCCCATGAATATTTCCATAACTGGACAGGGAACCGTATTACTTGTCGTGACTGGTTCCAGTTGTGCTTAAAAGAAGGCTTAACGGTATTCCGTGATCAATCTTTCTCGGAAGATTTACAATCTGCTGCGGTTCAACGTATTGACGATGTCGCTGTTCTTAAATCGCATCAATTCCCAGAAGATGCAGGTCCATTGTCGCACCCTCCACGCCCAGACCACTTTGTCGAAATTAATAACTTCTATACAGCGACTGTTTATGAAAAAGGTGCGGAAATTAACCGCATGATGTCGACATTACTGGGTAAAGAAAAATTCCGTCAGGGAACGGATGAATATTTCCGTCGTCATGATGGACAAGCCGTAACTGTTGAAGACTGGGTTGCTGCACTCTCTGCGGGTTCAGGTGTTGATTTATCTGCATTCTTAACTTGGTATAACCAACCAGGCACACCAAAGCTTGAAGCGAAAGGTGAATATGATGCAGCAGCGCAAACTTATCGTCTAAGCTTTAAACAAAGCCTAAAAGCGCATCCGAAATATCCAAACTTAAAAGCTGTCCCAATTCCTGTAGCGTTGGCATTATTTAATGCTAAAACAGGTGAACAATATACGCTCCAAAACGAAAGCCTATTTGTAAATGGTGTTAAAGATGGTGTGTACTTATTTGATCAAGATGAAGCAACTATTGAGTTTACAGGGGTAACTGAGCAACCTGTTGTTTCACTACTACGTAATTTCTCTGCACCTGTAAATCTGGTATTTGATTACAGTGATGAAGAATTAGCATTCTTAATTCAACATGAAACAAATGGTTTTAACCAATGGCAAGCAACACAAACCTTGCTTGAACGTATTTTGTTAGAAGATCACTCTGCGGATACCTATATTCAAGCTATTCAAAGTACATTGCCTGAATTAGTTGGTCGTGATCCACTTTTAGCATCGCGTTTGTTTGATGTACCGACTGAAGGTTATTTGGGTAGCCGTATTGATCAAAACTATGCACCAGCCGATATTCATGTAAAACGTGAAGCCTTACTCAATCGTTTGGCACAAGAGTTGGGTTCGTTCTGGAAAGATACGTACCTTACATTGGACCCTGACTTGCAAAAAGAATTTTCTTTAGCGATGGGTGTACGTGCATTAAAGAACATTATGCTCATGATGATGGCGCGTCAGGGTGATCAAAGTGCATTTGAATTGGCTTACGATCAATATCAAAGCACAGGGAATATGTCTGAACGTTTAGGCGCGCTGCGTGTACTAGTGTGGCAAAGTGCGCCTCAAGCACAAGAAGCCCTAGCTGATTTCTATAACCGCTTTAAAGACGAAGCATTGTCTTTGGACCAATGGTTTATGATACAGGCAGCAAACCCAAATGCCACAGTTGAGACAATTGAATATCTAACTCAGCATCCTGATTATGAATTAACCACACCAAACCGTATTCGCGCCGTGAGTGGTGGTTTGTCAAATAACCCTGAAAATACATGGGGCTTTGGTGTAGCTCACTTTATTAATCTTGCAGAATATCTGGACGAGAAAAACCCGATTTTAGGTTCACGCTTATTACAGGTGTTATCTCGCTGGTATACACTTGCCGAACCTCAGCGCACTCAAGTGCAACAGGCTTTACAAGCGTTGCAGCCTAAAGTGAAATCTAAAAACGTTTCTGAAACTTTAAATAGTATGCTGAGCGTTTAATTAGATTTTCTGAATTATTCATGTTTTCAAAGCGCTATTTCTTTAAAAGGGGTAGCGCTTTTTTTTTATATTTTGAAACTTGGTCGTCATCAAAAATAGTTTGACTTAAAAAGACATTCTGTATATTTAATAATTAGTTCCAAAAAGGAACTGAGAGCAAAACAGGCAATTAAAAATAAAGGTGAATAAATGTCGGATATTATTTTGCATCAATGGGAAATTTCTCCATTTTGCCAAAAAGTTGCAAGAGCTTTGAAATTTAAGGGAATCCCATACGAAACGATTAATTACAACGGCATTCTTGGAGCGAAAGTTCCTTTGCTCAGTAAAGTGGGCAAAGTACCTGTTATTGACCATAAAGGGCAGCGTATACAAGACAGTACCCGTATCGCTCGCTACCTAGACGAAACTTTTCCGGATACACCTCGACTTTATCCCGAAGACGCAAATCAAAAAGCACTTGCAGAACTTTGGGAAGACTGGGCAGATGAATCACTCTATTTTTATGAAGTATATTTAAGAGTAAATGATTCGGAAGCTTTAGAAGAAGCAATTCGTATTAGCAGTATTGGCCGTCCTGCATATGAAAAACCTATGGTGAAGGGTTTTATTTTAGCTGAACTAAAAACACAGCTTTTCTTTCAAGGCTTGGGCAGAATGAAGGCTGAAAATGTTGAAGAAGAATTTATACGACACCTCGACCGTGTTGAGCAGGTTTTATCACAAAGTGAATGGTTAGTGGGTGAGAATCAAACGATTGCAGACATAGCTGTAGTTGCTCAACTTGGTGAAGTCATTCGTACAAGTAAGAAGTTTGGTAAGGAAATCTTGGATCGTCCATTTATGGCAGAATGGTATAAAAAACAAACAGGTTGAGACGACTATGGCATCAGCAACACCAGATAAAATACGAGATTGTGCAGTTGTTATTGGCGTTGGGGCATCACAGGGCATCGGTGCTGCTGTCTGTCATCGCTTTGCAAAAGAGGGCTTAAAAGTTTACGTTGCTGGACGTACTTTCCAAAAAATTGAAACAGTAGCTGCCAAAATCCATGCCAATGCAGGTGAAGCTGTGGCATTTCGTCTAGATGCAGAAGATATCAATCAAGTACAGGCATTGTTTGACACCATCATAAGTCAGAATGAACGCATTACTGCAGTTATTCATAATGTTGGGGGGAATATTCCCTCAATTTTTTTACGCAGTCCGTTATCGTTTTTTACTCAAATGTGGCAATCCACTTTTTTATCAGCCTATTTAGTTTCTCAAAGCTGTTTAAAAATATTTAAAGAACAAAACCACGGTACGCTTATTTTTACCGGAGCCAGTGCTTCGTTGCGTGGAAAGCCTTTTTTTGCAGCTTTCACTATGGGGAAATCTGCCTTGCGGACTTATGCATTAAACTTAGCTCAAATTTATAAAACTCAAGGCATTCATATTGCTCATGTCATTATTGATGGAATGGTGGATGGCGACAGAATTAATAAAGCTTTATTTGGTCTAGGACGTTTCATTCGACTCACACGGGGAACGGGTGGACTCAATATTAATGCCATAGCCGACAACTATTGGATGCTCTACCAGCAAAGCCCTGAGCTTTGGACACACGAGCTAGATTTACGCCCATACCAAGAAAAATTTTGAGAGACTCATATGCTAAAAACAATATTTCAGAAGTTTCAAAAAAAGCAGGGCTGTGTAGTTATTGCAGGTCATGATATAGAACTACTTGACCAGAACTTTGTAATTTTAGACAAAAATGAGCAATCTCCATTGCATGTCTATCAAGCTGTGCATGATTCTAGCGTTCAGAATATACAAGTAAACCGTGGAAATGATGGCATAACGAGTGTCCGTTTAAACTTGGTGAATACTGAGCATTTAAAAAGCTTACTAAAATATATTGCCAGCCATAGTCATAACATTGAGTTATGCGTGTTTCAGCCAAATTTTTCATCTGCGCCAAATATTGAAGCTTTATCTTTAGAAGAAATTGAGCACAGTTGGCAAACAACGGGTTTAAGCGCAGTGAGCGTGTCACAAGCAGTGATTAAACCAATGCTAAAGCAGCAGCGAGGCACTGTTATTTTTCTTGGAGCGCCATCTAATAACTCGGCTCACTACGATGTGTTAAGCCAAAGCATGTTTGCGAGTATTCGAGCGTTATCACAGTCATTGGCAAGAGAGTTTCAGCCTAAAGGAATACACGTGACATATTGCATGGTGGAAAAATGGGATGGGCAAAACCAGCACTTTATTTCATCTGTTAAACAAGTCTGTCAGCACATCTATCAACAACCTAACACTGCATGGAGTCAAGAGCTTAGCGTGTCTTGAGATTTTACTTTCGAGTGTTCTTAAAATAGAGTACTGCTTTGGAATGACAACAGAACAATAATTTTGAAGGTACTTAAATGTTAAATATTAAGAATATTCAACAAACGGTTAAAGTAGCGACTACAGTGGCAGCTTTGATGTGCTTTTCTTCACTGGCACAAGCATATCAATATGAGCAAACCGCGCGCTTAATTAACGAACGTTTATCTTATATGAAAGATGTTGCAGGCTATAAGGCAGAGCAGCATTTACCGATTGAAGATTTAACACAAGAAAAGAAAGTACTCGATCAATCGCTTTCTGAAGCTGACTCTTTTGGGCTTAACAGCGAAACAGTAAAGCCATTTATAGTGGTGCAAATGGATGTGGCTAAAGCAATCCAGTACCGTTATCGCGCCGACTGGTTGTCGAGTCCGGAAACCAACTGGAAGCCTCAAGACTTAAGTGAAGTACGCTTAAAAATTAGCGCTTTAAACACAGAGCTGCTAAAAAATATCGCCTATGAACTTAAGAAAAATAATAACAAAGCGCCTCATGGCTGTAGCTATATGTGGCCTGTTCAGCATCCTCAACTTAAAGAAGCTGACAAGAGGGCTTTATGTGTAACATTGAATAAAATCAAATTAAAACAATGAACCACCCAAAGCCCTCCCTATAAGTAAATTATTCAATCAACATTAAATCGGCAGTATTGGCAGATTTAAGTGGTCGTAAAGCAAAGGTTGAACGCGTGTGGCGGATTCCTTTAATCGAGTAGAGCTTTTTACGTAAAAAACGTTCGTAATGCTCGGCATCTTTTACGGCCACTTTCACCAAATAATCATAGTCGCCCGTAACTAAATGCGCTTCGACCACTTCTGGAATGTCTGCCAAAGCCTCGCTAAAGTTTTCTAACATTTCATCATCGTGGCGTTCTAGGGTAATTTCAATAAAAAACAACTCATGAATGCCAATCGCTTTGGGGTTTACGTTTACGGTATAGCCTTCAATAATTTTTAGACTTTCTAAACGTTTGAGTCGAGTCCAGCAAGGCGAAGATGAAAGCCCGACTTCTTCGGCGAGCTGTGCAACCGTTAAACGGCCATTTCTACGTAGGGCAGATAATATTTTCCGATCTATGCGATCTAGTGCGTATTCTGTGCTGTTCAAAATATAAACCAAAGAAGATTCTTCTGTTAATTTTAAATATACGTGATTTTTATGCTGATATCATTTAAAAAAACTGAAAATTCAGTAAACATTTTGAGCGACACAGCCATACACTATTTCTATGCATCGGACTCTACTGGATAGGAGTTGTGATGAAGCAAAGAGCACTGTTTCAGTAAGGGTGACTAAACAGTGCTCTTTGCGGATTTTACCCAAAAATCAAATATTAGGAATTTTTGATTCATACTTTAGAATCATCAAATATTGGTTCAATAATAATCATAAATATATTCTTATTGGTCATAGCGCTCATCTTTCCAAAAATCTTATTAAATATCCTAAATGGCTAAATATTATTATTGAAATTTATAAAAGCACATACTTTAATCCCTAACCAAAGTACTAATTTAACAATTAAATAGGGAAGTAAAATAAAGATTATTTATTTGTTAAAACTTAATCACCTAATTTTAATAAGGTGATTAAATATTCGAAAGAGAAGAAGGTTATCCTATTTTCTTTATTATTAATAGACACTTAGTGATAATTATTATTTAATACGCCCGCAATATTATGACTAATACTTTTAATAACTTTGTCGGGGAAATAATGCGTAATTTTTTAGTAACGATTTTCACTTTATTAGTAGGAACATCAATTTATGCGAGTCAAGAATCTAGAAATCTTCTAGAGCAAACACAATGCGAAAAAGCAGTAGAGCTTCATGGTTTTTTAAGCCGAGCTCAACTTGACTGTAACTATCACTATTATTCAGAAGAGTTAAAAGAGGCTGCCGCAAAATGTACTAAACATGATCTCGGCGAAAAATATGGTAGAGAGGTTATGAAATTTGGGATGAAGGAATTTGAAGAGCGGAAGAAAGAGGATACACAAGGCCACTTTTGTCATAAGGTTTTAAAAGAATTTCCAAAATATATTAAACAATAAAAAATAAGGTATTAAAAACCTCTTCTAGCAAGCCGATAAGATGGATTTAATTATTCATTTTATCGGTCTATAAATTTACTAGTTAAATTAGAAAATAATTCTTAAAAAATTAGCTAATATAAAACTTCACCTTGTTTTAGATCTAACAACAATCATTTTTTAGTTTGAATCCCTTATTGTAACCATAAAAATAACATTTCCTTCCTTGGATTAGCCGTTCGTTATGTATTATGGAGGAAAAATAAGCATAAGTCGGCATTCAAAGTCTTAATTAATATAGCGGAGTACATTTTAAGTTTACTTATATTTTTAAATTTCAAAAATAAAAGATTCTAGAATGGATGACTAAATCTTAAGTAAAGTTATTTTATAGAGTTTTTAAAGCTTTATTTCTAGCCAATATCACATTGACACCTAAAACCCCTCCGATTATCCTTTGCCTGCTGGCCTACATTGCCAGTTGGTTTTAGCAGACCATTAGCCAAAGAACACGAAAAAGTAATCACTTTTTTGTGGGAATCCCTGCGTGCCCCCTCTGCGGCGGAACGGGAGGGGGACACCTTCGGGTGTGCTGGATTCTTTGGCTCCAGTCTGCTAACCCTCTTTCGTTTCGCCACCATTATTTAGCAGTAATGTGGTGAAACTTCTTTATAGCCAAAGGAGTTCGCTATGCGTACTAATTCTTCTCATTTATTGGTTTTTGCCAAAGTCTTTCTGTCTATACCACTTAAACAGTCTATAAAGCGGTTGAATCGACTTTAGGTTTTTGCACCTTAAAAATCGTTACGACTCAAAAATCATAGCAACAATAAACCCGAGATAGGCGAGCACATCTTTATTGTGCGGCTTTTGCATGTCTGTTTTTAGCGCTCAATTTAAGAGTGACGGCATGTCTATCTCTTTTATATACAACAAAAAATTATTTTAAGCGGTATAACTATGCCAAATTTAGAAGCTTCATTTAGAGCACTTAGAGTGCTTCACACAGCAAGAGATTTATTTAAACAATACGGATTTCACAAGGTTGGTGTCGACCGAATTATTGCTGAGTCTAAAATTACCAAAGCCACCTTTTACAACTATTTCCACTCTAAAGAAAGACTCATTGAAATGTGCTTAACCTTTCAAAAGGACGGGCTAAAAGAAGAAGTATTTTCTATTATTTATTCATACCGTGAACTTATGGTATTTGATAAGCTCAAGAAAATCTTTTTTCTGCATGCCAACCTCGAAGGGCTGTACCGTTTACCTTTACAGGCCATTTTTGAAATCGAAAAGTTTTATCCAACTGCCTACAAGGTGGTGGTTGATTATAGAAACTGGTTGGTGATCCAAATACATCAATTACTTTTAACCATTAAAGCCACAGCTACACTCGAAGATGCCTATATGTTTTTGTTTGTGATTGATGGGGCAATGGTCCAGCTTTTGAGTAAAGATAGAATAGATGAACGAGATAAATTATTAGATTATTTTTTAATAATGATGTCCTAGACTAAAAATAAAAGCCCCGATAATGGGGCTTTTATAATGTTAGTTACTAACTAAAATCTCAATTACCACTTATGGCTATAAGTCACTTTTAACGTCACACCATTTGCAACTAAGTGACTGGTATTATCGCTTGTTCTTAATAATTGGCTATATAGAGGATAGTACTTGCGGTTAAACATATTCTCTAAACCAATCGTCATGGTGTCTTTTTTATTAAGTGCAAAGCTACTGATTAAATCTGCTGTTGTATAAGATTTTACATCGTAGCGACCAAAACTATTCTTGCCGTTTAGGCGGTAATCTTCTGAACCGAAGTAAGTGGCTTGTAAACGGTTTGTCCAAGTTTCTGTTGGGCTATAAGAAATATAACCTGTGAGTTTTAATGGCGGAATACGGAAGCCTGTCATGTCTTGCTCAGCACCATTTTGCGGTTTTTCACGGCCTTTCATCCACGTAACGCTACCACCAGTTCCCCAAACATTGGCATCGTCAAGATAGTCAAAAGTTGCTTCAAGACCAGTGACTTTCTCTTTGGTTCTAGTAAGTGCCAGACCATTGCTGAAAGACTGCACAGCGCCTAGATCAGAAGTAGAGTGGAAGACTGCTAAGCTTGATGAAAAGTTATTGAAGTTCCCTTTCCAGCCCAACTCATAGTTATCAACTTTTACAGGTTCTAAAAATGAAGATGATAATTCATAATTTTTTTCCTTATCAGTATTATCTGCATTACGAATAATTACACCAACATCGGGTAATTGAAAACCTTGGTTAAACGATGCATAAATCGAGTGCTGGTCATTTGGAGAGAAAGTTACATTAGCATTGTACAACCATGCATCAGCTTTTACTTTTCCACCTTGATATACATAAGGGTTTGGCTTATATGATTGTGTCTTAGGATCAAATTGTGATAATGGAATAAAACTATCAATTTGGGCATAGCTATCTTCATAGCGTGTACCTGCTTCAGCCGACCATTGGTCATTAAAGCGATGTTTTAGCTGTACAAAGCCACCAACACTTTGTGTGGTAAGTTCAGGTAAATAAATGAGCTTACCAGTTTTTACAAAATCTAGGCCACCAGATTGGTCATAAATATCAGGATTGAAAGTATCTAAAGGCATTTCGCTTTTTTCACGGCTAAAGTCACCACCCCAAACCAGTGAGGTGTCACCTAAAAACTCAAGCGGTGTGGTAACAGTTAAACGGCTACCGAGTATGTTATTTTCTTGATAGATCTGGTCTACGTTTCCACCCCGATTCGGATTTTTACGTGCATCAAATGGTGAAAAACGGGTAAAGAAGTCGCGGTAATAAATTTGAGCATCAACCTTATTGCCAAAAAAGTCTTTATGGTTATAGGTTAAATTGTAGATCTGGTTTTCGTTTTTATTTTGGTCTTTGAGCTTTAAGCCTTTAATGGCTTTGGCTGGTACGGTTCCGGCAGGGGCATTCTTCACACTTGGGTCAGATGCATAATCTGAATCTTGCTCGGCATTATAGTAGTTTGCAGCAAACTGGACATATTGGTTGTCATCAATATGATAACCAAGCTTACCGCCGATGCTATAGCCGTCAGAATCATATAAATCGCCCTGACTTGGTTCTGGAGCAACACGGTCGCCACTTGCATCGTACGGGCTACCAATACGCTGATAACCAAAGTCGAGTGCATAGTCAAAAGCGTTAAAGCTGCCTGTGAAATATTGATGAATATCGCCACTTAAAGCATTAGAACGGAAATTTGTTAAAGGTGTTTGAAGTCCAACGACTGTTTTAGCTGTAGGTTCGCTACCAGCCGCTTTTGTGGTAATTGAAATAATACCGCCAGAAGCGCCACCGCCATAAATTGCGTTACTACCGCGAATGACTTCAATGTTAGCAATACTTTCAGGGTCGATAGCTGAAAGACCTCTTGATGTGTCACGTGTCAGGTTCATTGGAACACCATCGACCAAGATGAGGGCATTACGGCCCCGTAAAGTTTGACCATAATCGGTAATGGTTCGGCTTGAGTCGGAAAGGCCCGGTACGGCTTTAGCTAAAACAGTTGCAATATTTCCAGATGAACCATTTCTTAAAAGTTCAATTTGTTTTTCATCTAGCTTGGTCACTTGTTTGGCAGATGTAGAAAGTTCATCTGCACGTGAAGCGTTGATTGTAATTGTAGGGAGTGCTTCAGGCTTTTTTTCAGCATCTGTTGTCTCAGAAGGCGAGGCTGCAAAGGCCGAGTTTGAGAGAAAGATGGCTCCACCAAGTGATAGAAGTGGAATGATATTTTTTGCTTCAGACTTCCTAGTAAAAAGTTTATTACTTTTTATCTTATTTCCCATTTTCTCGCCCTGAGAGTGATTGTAAATTCGTCGAATTATAAATGAGAATGATTTTAATTAATAATATTATTAATCTATATAATAGAAGTATTTGTGGCTCTTAAATAAACATAAATAACAAAGATCTTCTAAGAGAGTTAAGAGTTTTGATTAATTTAATATATTTGAAAAGCCTTAAACTTTTTCATATGCAGCATTCTTAAGGAGTCAAAATCTTTTTTTATATAGGTACAAAGAGAAGCAGTGACTTGAGATAAATATTTTTCCACCTATTCCATACTTATTAATCTATTTATTGTCTAGTCGAATAGTAGTGATCAGGTTTTATCTAAATTTACGATTGAATATTACTTCCTTGTTGTATTTATGACGACATATGTAAACAAGTCTTAATCTATAACACATGAACACTTTAAAATTATTGAAAATAAAGTTTTAAGGTGTAGGTTTTGGATTTTTTTAATTTTTATCGTGATCTTCAAGCTGAGTTAAGCAACTATCCTTGGCTAGAAATGCTAGTTTCGCTCACACTTTTGATCCTTTTTGCTGCATTAGCAAATTTCATTGCCAAAAGAATTATTGTTCGGGGAATACGTCATTTAGTGACTAAAATTAAGTCACTCAACCAGTCAGTTTTTGCCCAGCATAGTGTCATTAAGCGATTTGCCAATATTGTGCCGGCCATTGTTATTATGAATGGTATTACTACCGTTCCGCATTTGTCGGAAAAAGCGGTTGCTTTGGTACAGATGGGCGCACAAGCATTCATTTTCCTCACGATTGCGCTCACCATTAGTGAATTATTAAATATATTTAATTTAATCTATCAGCGTAATCCAAAATCTAGAAACAAGCCGATTAAAGGTTATTTGCAACTCGTTAAACTCATTATTTTTGTTGTTTGCGGATTAATGATTTTGGGTACATTCCTGAAAAAGGATGTATTTACGTTGTTGGCTGGCTTCGGTGCAATGGCAGCCGTATTAATGTTAGTTTTCCAAAATACGATTTTGTCATTGGTCGCGAGTGTACAAATTGCCTCTTATGACATGGTACGTATTGGGGACTGGATTGAAATGCCATCGCTCAATGCTGATGGTGATGTCATTGATATTTCATTGCACACGGTGACCGTTCAAAACTTTGATAAAACATACACCACGATTCCAACCAATAAACTAGTGACAGACACTTTTAAAAACTGGCGTGGTATGAGTAATGCGGGCTGTCGCCGTATGAAGCGTTCTCTTTATATCGATCAAACTAGCGTGCACTTCATGACCGAAGAAGAGCAACAAAAACTCAAAGATTTTTTATTGCTAGATCAATACCTCAATGCCAAGCAATCTGAGATTGACGAATTTAATAAGCATTTAGGTAGTCAGTCACGTTATAACAAAAGACGCTTAACCAATATTGGAACATTTAGAGCATATGTTGAATTCTATTTGCGCCAGCATAAGGGGATTGCTCAAAATCAAACGCTTATTGTTCGCCAACTACAACCAACGAGTGAAGGTCTACCATTAGAAATCTATGCATTTACCAATACCACTGCATGGGTTTCTTATGAAGCAATTCAGTCCGATATTTTTGATCATCTGATTGCGATTTTGCCTGAGTTTGGCTTAAGAGTGTATCAGGCACCTTCAGGCCATGATTTTCAGAAATTAACAGTAGAATAAACAACTGTTAGCGTGCTATCTATTTTATTTTCAAATAGATAGCATCTTTTTAATAATTTTATACATTAATTTATAACTATTCTTAGAAAATTATTATTAAATAGCTGTATAAGTTGACTTTGAAAGCTACATGCACATTGTAGCTTAAAAGATTTTAAGCAAACTCAATCTAAAACTTGCAGGAGTAAGGCTTAAGTAACAAATTTGACACTTTGAACAAAGAAAATACTAAATGTTTAAAAATAACAAACAATAAAGTTGCTTTACTAAGATTTGTTAGGTGAGTTGGAGTGTTTGAATGGCTACAGCAATTGAGAACAGAGCTAGACAACTTAAAAACGCTAAACGTGGAGGATATGCGCCAACCATTGCCAAAGACGTAAACAAACATAAAGTACAAAAAATAAGGAGAGCTCTAGACGAAGCCCGGCGATATGTGAGTGAACTAAATGACGAAACGGTTATCTTTGACGATCAGGACGCAAGGCAAAAGGCAGAAGGAGCCAAAGCAATTATTGAAATGTTTGAAGCAGCTTTAAGCGGTGCGTGAGCAGCATCAAACTAAAACATAATCATAAAAGACCTTGCTGAAACACGGTTAACGTTCTAGCCCCTTGACTAGGCAACTTGGTTATTCAGCAAGGCAGTAAAATAAAAATAATTCAAATATTTCTATATTCTATTTTTTACTCAAAAAAACCAAAAAAATACCGGTCAAATAATATTATTGATGAGCTTAATTTTTTTAGAAAATTATTACTAACTATAAAAATTTTTCGGAGTTAAAATGTGATGGATTTTACATTTTTATTCATTGCTGTGGTTCGTTATGGAAGTCAGTTTCAGAACACTCTTATAGATTACATTTGGTATTTCAACACTTACATATTGCAATAATATATTCATCATACTTCCCTAAAAGTCTGATCAATCGCGATGGTCAATATAAGAGGGAAGGAAATATGCCAAAATTTCTAATAATTGCCGAGAAGGTTTATAAAAAACTAGAAGAAGATAAATTGTTTTCAGATAACCTGATCGAACAACTAAATAACTTGGTCAGTATTATTCGTAAAGAGATAAAGGGAACTCCCTGTAAACTCAAATACAATTTTATCGATTTTGAAGAATGCCTAAGTAAACCCTTAAGTGAATGCACGATTAAACTCGACATGAGTTTAATGCCTAAATATAAGAATAAGGGTGAATATATTATGTGGCTAGCGAGCTTTATTGAAAGAATCACGGTTGGCGGGCAGCCAAAATTACCACCACTTTCAAGTATTGTGCCAGCCGACTTTAACGTAAAAAAAGAAGCTCAGACGATAGTTGAAAATAAAAAATCAGTATCGGAAGAAAATGCAAAGATGATTGTGAATTATTTTAATTCTGAAGAATATCAGAAAAATAATAAAAAAATAAATCTGGTTTAAAACCATATAAAAGTGTGTGTCCACCGCACTTTTATAATCGCTGGAAAATTTCAGCAACCGCCTTCTGGGGCGGTTTTCTTTTGCCATATACATACTTAAACAATTACATCATAAAAAATTCCATAACTTATCTGTATAGCATGTTAAGTTTTTCTACACATCTATAAAAATTACGGAAGGGTTTAAACATGAAATGTTCATATCAAGATCTAGATGGAAATATAGTCGAATTAACATGTGAAAGTTATATACATATACCGTCAGGTGCCAGTGGAAATAAATTGGGAATAGATAATAGGGCAGAAGACTTAATACATATCACTGAAGATTTTAGTTTTTTTAAGAAAACAGAGGCAGATTCAATACCACTCTATCGATTCGCTGTAGATGCTAATTACAATGTTTTTAATAGTGATGAGCTACCGGCTTTGGCCCAAATTGGAACCGATTGGAAAGTGCTTAATGAATAACTTTGCGATTGTTAGGTAGCCTATAAGCTAGAGCTTTAATATTTTGTAAAATTTATCGAATAGTAAATATTTAACTTATCTTAATACAGGTATTATAAATAGCGAACTGAAAATATAGTCTAAATATTTATAGGCAGTTTTAGACTAGATGTTGATTATATAGAGAGAAAGAACATGAAGCGCCTTATTATATTATTTCTATTAGCTTATGCTACAAGCTCCTTTGCTCAAGTGCCATTCGAAGTCAGTAAAAGTTGTTTTGTAGTGAATGGTAGAAATATTACTGAGCCTTGCTTACTTTCTTCTACAAATAACTCGACATCTAACTTTGAAAGATTAACTTTTGCTAATACAAAAGTTTTTATTAAAGAATCAAATATTTGTTCAAATAACGATTCATGTGTTTCTGTAGGAAGTAATTTGTCGAATTTAAAAGATGCGACTATTTATTATCGTGATTTAAAGACTAAAAAAATTATTGAAAAACCGGAAAAAGATTCATGGACCTGTTTTAAGCAACCAATTGATAAATTAGACTTTTGTATTTCTTATAATTAATAAAATCTAATTTTAATAAAGAAAATTCTAAATTAGTCTTGGGCATTAAATGCTTCATGGTAGCTTACATCACCTTTAGGAACATAATTTTGAAAACTTAAGGCTTGGAAGTATTCAGGGGGCACTCCAGGTAGTTTTAGGTCAGGGTATGCCTTAAAACCAAAGCGACTGTAATACTTTGGATCACCTAATAAAACACAACCTTTTGCGCCTGATTTTTTTAATTTTTCTAAAGAGCTATTCATAAGCAATGATCCAATGCCTTGTCCTTGCTTATTCGGCGCGACAGAAATAGGTCCTAAGCCATACCAATTCTTTTCACCTGATGAAATTTGCACTGGTGAAATTGCCACATGCCCAACAATAGTATTATCTTCAACCGCAACTAAAGAGACTGTAAGTTGTTTGTGCTTTCTTAAACTATTAACAATAAAGTGTTCAGTATGGCTCGTATGTTCAGCATTTAGAAATGCCGCTTTAGTCAATTCTTCAATTTCTTTAATATCTTCTTCTCGCTCATCGCGAATAAAAATATTCATCTTAAGTTTGATCCGTTTTTCTCAGCTACTCTTTTATTTTTAGCATCAATAGGCTTAGTTAGGAATAAATTTCAATCATAAAAACTTGTATAATTCATAAATAAAATAAATGAAAGTAATATTGATAATCAGTATCAAATGATAATTATTCTTTGTATTATTCATGTAATTTTTTAAAGCTACTTAAAGATTATGCAAAGGACTACGAAACACTTTCAAATTAATGCATTAGCACTTGCTATAGCAATGAGCACAATTTCAGCGCATGCAGAGACTGATCAGCAGACTTCGGAATATGGAACTCTTCCTACCATTAAAGTAAAAGCTGGAAGTGGCCAAGAAAATGAAAAAAGTTATATAGCAGGGAAAACAGATACAGCGGTTCCACTGGGTTTATCTGTTCGTGAGGTTCCACAATCTGTTTCTGTCATTACTCAACAGCGTTTACAAGACCAGCAATTGTCAACTTTAGTTGAGGTCGCCGAAAATGTTACAGGGGTAAGTGTCAACCGTTATGAAACCAACCGAGGTGGAATCTATTCACGTGGTTTTGTAGTAGATAACTATATTATTGATGGTATTCCCACCACATATAGCTTGCCTTGGTCTTCAGGTGAAATTTTCTCAAGTATGGCCTTATATGATCATATTGATGTAGTTCGAGGGGCAACAGGTCTTACATTTGGTGCTGGAAATCCATCTGCTGCAATTAATATGGTTCGTAAGCGTGCTACGAGTACAGAGCCAACAGCTAACGTAGAAGTGAGTGCAGGTAGTTGGGATAATTACCGTGTTATGGGCGATATTGCCAACTCCCTTAATCAATCAGGAACAGTACGTGGACGAGCAGTGGCCCAATATGAACAAGGCGACAGCTATACCGACTTGTTGTCTAAAGAAAAGCTATCTTTATTGTTAAGTGCTGAAGCAGATTTATCTGAAAATACCCTTTTATCGGGTGGGGTAACTTATCAGGAAGATGATCCGCGTGGACCAATGTGGGGAGGTTTACCTGTCTGGTTTAGTGATGGCACAAAAACGAACTGGTCTAAAAATATCACTACAAGTGCTGACTGGACACGCTGGAATGTTAAATATACCAACCTATTTGCAGATTTAACTCATAAATTTAATGACAACTGGTCAGCTAAACTGTCTTATTCTCATGGTAAGCGTGATGCTAATTCTAAGCTTTTATATGTTTCAGGTAGTGTAGATAAAAATACTGGTCTAGGGCTATCTCCTTATGCATCAGCGTATGACCTTGAGGTAGAGCAAGATAATGCTTCTTTGCAGCTCAATGGTAGTTTTGATTTGTGGGGCTTAGAGCAAAAGGTTGTTTTGGGTTATCAATATTCCAATCAGGACTTTACAGCGTATGCTCGTTCAACTGATACAAAAATGGAAATTGGCAATTTCTTTGAATGGAACGGCAGCATGCCTGAGCCAGTGTGGAATGCACCTACACTCAATGAAAAATATAATATTGAACAAAATGCACTATTCGCTGCGACTTATTTAAATCCGATTGAGCCTCTAAAATTTATTTTAGGTGGGCGTTTTACAAATTATGAAAAGAATATATATGGTCGTAGTTCATCCATAAAATATGACCACGAATTTGTTCCTTATGCAGGTATTATCTATGATTTCAATGATGTCTATACTGCATATGCAAGTTATACCAGTATTTTTCAGCCCCAAGATAAAAAAGACTTTGATGGTAACTATTTAGACCCGGTTGAAGGAAACAGTACTGAAGTAGGCCTAAAATCCGCATGGTTTGATGGACGTTTGAATGGTACTTTAGCACTTTATCATATTAAGCAAGATAATTTAGCTCAGGAAGCAGGGGACGTCACTCGTAACGGGGTAAAAGAAATCTATTATCGGGCAGCAAAAGGTGCGACGAGTGAAGGTTTTGAAGTTGAAGTAAGTGGACAAATCACACCAGACTGGAATATTACAGCAGGTTATAGCCAGTTCTCTGCCAAAGATACAAATGATGTCGATGTTAATACCCAACTTCCTCGCAAGATGATTCAGACATTTACCACCTATAAATTATCGGGCAAATTAGAAAACATAACCGTGGGTGGCGGGGTGAATTGGCAAAGCAGTACCTATATTAATGCCGAAAATCCCAAAGAAGTTATTGAGAAAGTCGAGCAAGGAGATTATGCACTTGTAAACCTTATGGCTCGTTATCAAATTACAAAAGATTTTTCGGCTCAGCTTAATATTAATAACGTATTTGATAAAAAATATTACGGTGTTTTCCCGGCGTATGGCCAAATTACTTTAGGTGCCCCTCGAAATGCGGCGCTAACACTACAATATAAGTTTTAATGAAGTTATTTTTTAAGAGCACCTACGGGTGCTTTTTTTATAATTCTAAAAAAGAGCTAAGTATCAAAATAGCACTGGTTTTCACCTCTATTTTTTACCATTTGATAAAATTTTTTTAACTAAAATTTTACCGTTCGTCTGCTAATTAAGATAACTAAGTCATGAATTTATATATAAAAATGTGATGGATTTAACTTAAATTTATTTGCTTAAAAATTATACTAATTGATAAAAAATATAACTTGGCTATATTCCAAGAACATATTGCAGAGTTAGCAATATGCATTTCTAGGATGGAATAAAAATGAAAATAAAATTATCGAAAATAGTAATAGCCAGCTCATTATTGATATTTACAAATATGAGTTATGCAGAGGGAGTAAAACGGTTTTCTGTCTCGGCAGGTTGGTTACATGTAATGCCTCAAGGTAAAGCTAATCCATTTAATATCAATACAAGTGTTAAAAATGGAACAGTTGCTAAAGTTGGAAGCATTTCGCCGACCAGTTTCTTAAACTCCGTTGATCCTAATGCTACAGAGGTAGATGTAGGCGGTGAACCTTTTAATCAAAAAGAGTTTCTTGAACTCGCTTTAAATGATGACTTTTTAAAAGGGCTCTTACTTGATGAAGAAGGCAATATAAAACCTGAGGTAGCAGGTGAGGCAACGATTCAAGGGTTAGAGCAGTGGCATCAAAATGATGCTGGCCTTGAAGTAGATGACACAGACACATTAGGGCTTATGTTTAACTATTACCTCAATGACAATGTGTCTTTACAATTTATTGGAGGCATTCCCCCTAAAGTCGATATTAAAGGCCAAGGTGAAATCTTGGCACCATTAAGCGGTGTCGCGTTGTCACCACATGAATTAGTTAAAATTCTTTTTCCGAACGGCATTACCTTAGGTCAAGCAGTCCCGATTACCAATTTAGGCAATAAACCTAAAGCAGCTAGTGTTCGTGCCTGGACCCCTGCAATTGAAGCACAATATCAATTTGGGAAGAGTGGGGTGAACAAGTTTAGACCTTATTTAGGTGTGGGTTTAATGTATGCTCATTTTAATGATATTAAGCTAAATGACGAAATTCGTTCTGACCTGATCTCTGCAGGTCATATGATTCAAAATGTGTTAGATGGTAAGGCTGGGGCTGCCTTGGATCGTAAAGAGTCGAGTGGAAATATGGTGGTTAAAGTAGATGCAGATGATGCGATTGCACCTATATTTACTGCCGGCTTTACTTATGATTTTAATGATTCTTGGTATACAGTTGCCTCAGTATCTTATGCAAAACTAAATAATCGAACAAAAATTGATGTCATTAACCAAAATACGGGCGCTCGCTTAATTCATGGGTCAACTAAAGTTGATATTGATCCGATCATTACATATTTAGGGGTGGGCTACAGATTTTAATTTTTTAATCATTTGAAGCAGTATCCTGAAGATGAATTCAATAAACTAAAATCTTTGGGATACTTTTTCATTTTACATTTCTTTGTGAACACTACAAAAAAGTCTATAAATCTATGCTGATCGTAATATTGATAGCCAGTATTTATAAGCTAATCAATTAAAACTGTATGAGGTGAGATATGACTAAAATTATCGCTACCCTAGGTTTAGCAGCAATCGTTTCGCTTTCTGTAGCGGCTTGCCAAGGTGAGAATGATACTAAACAGCAAGATAAAACCACGACTCCACACTCAATGGATAAAGACTCCTAATTCTTATAAATTTTAAAGCCTATCGTTAGATGGGCTTTAAAATAACTTTGCTGTGTCTTGCTATTCCTAGCTATTGTTAGGGATCAAACTAATCTTGCGTTAATAAGACAGCCCTACAGAAAAAATATGAATCTTCTTTTATATGTGCCAGTTGGTTTCCATAACTTGCATTGAATTAAATACGGTTTTTATAGGACATGTACTTAAAGCCACTTTGATAAAATGACTCATTATGGCCATTACCATAAATTTCGGTTGTAAAATTTAAAGGCTGATAAGTTAATTTTAATGACACTCATTTTTGAATAGCGATGAAATAACTTACAAATCCAAACGCTACTCATCAAATCTATACATAAAGTTAAATTTAATAAAAATTATCTTTCTTATAATAATTTAAAAATAATTTTGAGGACTAAAAATGAAAAAAAGCATTAAAATTTTATTATTATCTAGTTTGATTTCATCTATACCATTATCTGTAATTGCTAAAAATGTTGAGACTAAAGTAAGCTTTTTAAAAGGTTCTTCTCAAACTACATTAACCGGAAAGTTTCAAGGTTATGATGATGTAAGATATCGAGTTTTTGCAAAAAGTGGACAGATTTTAAAATTTAATATTAATAGTTATGGTAATTTAGCTTATATTAATATTTTCGCTCCAGGTCAAAAGCCTGGTAAAGATAAGCCATTATTCGTGGGTTCGACTGTAGGTTTTTCAGGTGAAGTAACGCTACCTGTCGATGGTGATTATATTGTTCAAGTTTATCAAATGAAAAAAAGCGCACAAAGAAATAGAGCAGTTTCTTTTAATCTAGATCTACAAATATTAGATAATAAAAAATAAAATGATAATTAAAAGATTTATATAAAAGCTCTAATAGTTAGAGCTTTTATATAGGCATAAAAATAGCGTAGTGTTAATTTAAATAAATTGAATCAACAATCCCGCATTTTTCAACAAAACTTAAATCATGTGAAACTAATAGCACAGAACCTTCATAACTAGAAATAGCATTTGCAAATAACTCTCTTGACTCGATATCTAAGTGGTTTTCTGGTTCATCAAGTAATAAAAGTTCAGGCATAGGCTGAGCATGGCTCAAACCTAGTAAAGCAACTTTTAACTTCTCACCACCACTGAGTTGAGCTAAGGGATATGTGCTTTTATCACCACGAATCCGAAGTTGACCTAATAAATTTCTCCACTCTAACTCAGAAATATTTGGGTTAATATTTCTTAAGTTTTCAACAGCAGAGAGATGGTCTAATAAAAAGCTAAAGTTCTGATCGAGATAGAAGCAATTTGCAAACAGTTTAATTTCATCTGTAGCAGTTACAGCAGATTGATCAATCTGTTTCAGCAAAGTTGATTTCCCAATACCATTTCGGCCAACCAAATGAATCTTTTGACAAGCTCTTAACGCGAGATGAATTGGTTGTTGTGTCCCATAGTTGAGTTTTAAGTTATCAATTCTAAGAATTTCTCCTGTTCTTTTGTTAAAAGAGGGAAATATAAATTGTTGGGGCTTAACAGTTTCTAGAAGTACTTTTTTACTATTAAAGTCTTGCTGGCTTTGATCGATTTGACGCTGATGTTGAGAATGAATTGCTCCTAGGCTTTGCCCAGCCTGTTCTTTTTTAAAATCGAGCAAAATTTTAGCTTGCGAGTTTGAGTCACGAAGTTTGTTGCCAGCACGCTCACGTTTTTGAGCTTTCATTAAAACTTCATGCTGCTTTTGCTTCATGTGCTTAACTTCACGTTGATGCTGATGTACTGACTGTTCTAAAGCCTCGATTTGGGACTGATATTGCGCATAAAATTTTTCATAATTTCCTGTAGTGTGCTGTAGGCCATGCTCATTTAAGTGATAAATATGGTCGACTTCATTTAACAAAGTCAGATCATGACTAATAATAAGAGCGCCTACTGGATGTTTCTTTAACTGAGCAATTAACCACTGTCTAGCTTCTTGATCAAGATGGTTGCTTGGCTCATCAAGTAATAGGTAATGATCAGTTTTTAAAAATAATGCGGATAAGGCTAACTTGGTTTTTTGGCCTTCGCTCAACTGCTTAACAGGAAAGTCTAAATCGGTTGGTAGCTGAGCAGATCGTAGTAAAGCTTCCCAAATATTAGGAAGATCCCAATGTCCTTCTAACAAATCATAATCATCGTATCGAGCTTCACCTTGTTCCACTCTTTGAAAAGCGTTGTAAAGATGGTTGACCTCTAAAGCTTCTGCAATTGTGTCTGATTGGAGACGAGTGAGCTGAGATAAATATGCATGGTTTGTTTGCCAGTTTATTTGACCACTTATATGCATTTCTGTAGTGGGTGAAATCTTGTGAAGCAATTGCATAAGTAAAGACTTACCTTGACCATTGCGGCCAATTAAGGCTGATACTTGATGATGCTCAAGTGAGAAATTCAATTCTTTAAACATCACTTTTGAAGGAAACTCCAAAGTGAGTTGTGATATTACACATGCCTGCTGAGTCATAAGAACCTCATAAATACAGGATGTACAAAATAGGAGTTTAAAGCTTTAAATAAAGACGCTAAGTCACTAAAGAATAGTCTATTTTGCACATCAAAAAAGAGAAAATTGATGAGAAAAAAGACTTACTTCATTGGCGTGACTCACAAAATAGAGGGAAAGAGAACAATAGTGTATAACGGTTTTTAAGCTGTGTAAAACTTATGCATTTTTTATGATAAAAAGCCTAATCAATGGATTAGGCTTTTAGTCGACTCAGCAATTATTCTTTTACCACCAAAACTTGGATTTTAGTGCTGTTTAGAACATCTTGCGCAAAACTACCCAAAATAAGTTTTTGGAAACCTTTACGACCATGTGAACCAATAACAATCAGGTCTGAACCCAACTCTTCTACAGCTTTAAGGATGCCATCAGATGAGATTTCACCTTGAATAATTTGTGTTTCAATATCAACACCTTCTTCAGCACATAGGGCTTTTACTTTCGCAAGTGTTTTTTCTGCATTAGCACGCGCTTCAACAAAATAATCTTTTACAACAGGAGAGATGTAATAGAAATCAACACCACTAAACGGGTCCACTGCAACTAGACTAATTGCTGTAAGTTTACTACCAAAAGCTTTAGCGATATGGGCGGCTTGTCGTGCTGCTGCCAAAGAAATCTCAGAACCATCTACAGGTACAATAATATGTCGGTAATTCATAATGTTATTCCTCTTATTTACAAGTTGTTATATGTATGAAGCTTTTCTTACTTAAAGATTAACACATTTGTTTAAAGGTAGAAATCAATTCAATTCACTTGTAGTTAAATTAAATGGTATTTAATTATATATTTGATTTTTAATGATTTTATTAGAGGTTGTTTAAGAGGGAGTTGAGACTATGCCAAATTTAATTTTTTAGAAGAACTTTACAATAAATTACCTTTCATATTTTTGTCACACAGAAATCGTATAACCGAATCATATGTAAGGGGGAAGTAGTAAAATATGGCCGATTTAACAGCAAAGAAAGTCAGTAAACTTATCGAGGAATTTCGCCAAACTGGTAAAGAGCCGGAAAAGCTAGTAATTGGATATAAAACTTATGCAAGACTCATGGCAGATGATAAGTTTGCAGAAAAAGTTGTTCCTTCGTTAGAAAACTCAAAAGATCGATTATATAAAAATCTAAAAATAAAACTTATTACTGAAAAACATTATTTTGAAGTTAAATAAAATATAAATGTGATATTTATCACATTTATATTTTTGTTGTTTACATTTAGTAGGAATTATTAACATATTGTTTTTAAGTTGATACAAATATGGGGTGTAATCAACATTTGAAAACAGCATTCCTTTACAGACTCGATAGAATAAATTGCTTTTATTTTTAAGTAGTGGAATAAATTGAATGCCAAGTATTAGTGTAATTTTATTTTATATTTTAGCTATTTTAGGCTTTTGCTCTGCTGTGGGAGGATTATTAAGTTTAAGCATGTTTTTAATCATCATCGGTATTGGGCTTATTTGTGCAGCTTTTTTGCTAAAAAAAGAATTTAAAATTGATGTTTTATTCTGGAAATAATCATTGGTTATAAATGATTAAATTAATAAATATAATTAGTTCTCACCTCATACAAATGAGGTGTAATTTAAATATTTTAATATGATATATATTATTTTAACTTAAATTGATCTGGCTTTTATTTTGCAAAAATCTTATTACAATTCTAAATAAAACCGGAAATTAAAAAATACATTAAGTATTTAAAAATAAAAAGATTTCAATTACGATGAAAGACCAATAAATTAGTTACTGTGGCATTAGGTAAAAAATAACAAAAGCGAGGTGAACACATGACCTATAAATATGAATATGCAGGGTTTTGGTTAAGATTTGGCGCAATGATCATTGATACTCTTATTCTTTTTTTAGCAATTATTCCAGCCGCATGGATCTTTTATCATGGAGATTACGATCTGATATTTGCTACAGGTATGAGTAGTAAACCGCAAAACTATTGGTTTGATATGATCGTAAATTATGCATTTCCATTTTTATATACTGTTTTGTGTTGGATCTACTTTGCAGGGACACCAGGAAAACGTCTAATGCGTTTAAAAGTTCTCGATGAAAAGACAGGTAATAAGTTAACTTTCATACAATCTCTCATTCGCTATATCGGATATATTCCATCTATTTTAGTGTTTTGTATTGGTCTTATTTGGGTCGCATTTGATGCTAAAAAACAAGGATGGCATGACAAGATGGCGAAAACAGTGGTGGTTAGAGAACTATGAGTTATAGTCACTGATGAATTAATAAAAAATTACAAAAAAAATCTTGTGCCTTGTAGAGTAAAACCTATACTTGCCGCGAGTTTATTTAACGGAGATCCTAAATGGGTAGTTGTTCGAGGTTCGAGTTTAATTATCAATTAAACCAAAGCCAATACTGAGCAAGGTAACCTTTAGGAGAGGCTATCTTGCAATGAGATAGCTTTGTTAAAAATTAGATTAAACCTATACAAATTACTTGATTTGTAATCATTCACTTCAGCATTTATCTGTTTAGTTTCTCGCTAGAAATGGGGAGAAGCCAATGTTTTTATACGCTTCCATACACGACCGTTATATCTACCAGATTTTAATCTTGGTAAACAATTCGTCTCATGCGATTCAAAGCATTCGGACCATGTTCAGTTATGTGACATTCCGTCAACGTTGGTCTGGCTTTGGGCTAATTTTCTCTTCTTCATCGTAAGTCTACGATCTCCTATTCCTTTCTAAATTAAAAAATTTAAAAGACTTTATTTTCAATAAGGTCGAGAGCTTTGTACGCCTAAAAAATGGAGGATTTCGTGATGAAATTCTGGCAACGACTCTTCACATCATTTTTACAAAGATTTCATTTGATGCGTTTTTTCGGTCGTAATCGATCTTTTAAAGAGCTACATCAATCTAGTTATGCTCAAGAAATTAGCAAAAATTTATCTAAACGTTTGCTTAATGCATCAAGGGCTCAAACGAATGATCTATTAAAACAATTCGATACTCATTTGACGGGGCTTACAGAAGAGCAAGCGCATACCCAACAAATGACGGTGGGGCTTAATGAAGTTACTCATGAAAAGCCATTAACTTGGTGGCAACACCTTTGGTATTGCTACCGTAATCCGTTCAATATTTTACTTAGCCTGTTGGCATTGATTGCTTTCTTTACCGATGATCTAACGGGTTCAACCATTATTAGTGTGATGGTAATTCTTTCAACACTACTTCGTTACTGGCAAGAAGCAAAGTCAAATCAAGCTGCGGATGCCTTAAAGGTAATGGTGAGTAATACTGCTACTGTATTGCGCCATCAAGTCAGTGCAGAAGATTTAGAACTTATGCATGAGCGTTATGGCATTGATACTAAAAACCAAACCACTCACCAATTTGAAATACCAATTCAGTATTTAGTGCCGGGTGATGTGATTTTATTATCTGCGGGTGACATGATTCCTGCGGATTGTAGAATTTTGTCTGCTAAAGATTTGTTTGTCTCTCAAGCTGCAATGACTGGTGAATCAATGCCTGTCGAGAAATTTCCGTTGCAGAAAAATCTTGAAGAAACCAGCGCTTTAGAGCTAGATAATATTGTATTCATGGGGACCAATATTGTTTCTGGTTCAGCTCAGGCAGTGGTTTTAAGTACGGGTATTCAAACATATTTCGGTGCATTGGCTCATCGAGTTACGGCTACTGATCGGAGCACGACTGCATTTCAAATGGGTGTCAACAAAGTAAGTTGGTTGCTCATTCGCTTTATGTTGGTGATGGCACCTGTTGTACTTTTCATTAATGGCTTCACCAAAGGCGATTGGGCCGAAGCATTTTTATTCGCATTATCTGTAGCTGTCGGTCTTACTCCAGAAATGCTACCGATGATTGTGACTTCAACTTTGGCAAAGGGCGCGGTTTTCTTATCTAAAAAGAAAGTGATTGTTAAACGTCTAGATGCGATACAGAACTTTGGTGCCATGGATGTTCTATGTACCGATAAAACTGGAACTCTGACTCAAGACAAAATCTTTTTATCCCAACATATTGATGTTCAAGGCGGGAAATCAGACTTTGTACTCATGCAGGCATTTTTAAATAGTTATTATCAAACAGGCCTAAAAAATTTGCTTGATGTGGCTGTTTTAGAAGCTGTTGATGATCAGATCAAAATACAGAAGTTACGTTACAAGAAGTTAGATGAAGTTCCTTTTGATTTTGATCGCCGCCGTATGTCAGTCGTGGTACAAACGCCTCAACAAAAAGCCCGTATGATTACCAAAGGCGCAGTTGAGGAAATGTTAAAGGTTTGCCGTTATGTCGAGGTAAATGGCAAAGTAGAGCCTTTAACAAAGCAATGTGAAGTAGCAATTGAGGCATTAACTCAACGCTATAACCGAGATGGTTTAAGAGTGGTGGCAGTAGCGTATCGTGAGTTTAAAAATCATCAGGAAAATTATTCAGTTGTTGACGAAAGTGATCTGATTTTAATAGGTTATATTACTTTTCTTGATCCGCCTAAAGAGTCTGCCAAAGAAGCTGTACAGAGTTTACATGCCCATGGTGTAACGGTAAAAGTGCTGACTGGGGATAATGAGTTTGTCACCCAAAAAGTGTGCCGAGAAATTAGCCTGAATTATGATCAAGTTTTATTGGGCGGTGTAATTGAAACCTTAACTGATCAACAACTCAAAAGAGCAGTAGAGCAATACCACATTTTTGCGAAATTAAGTCCGGTTCACAAAGAACGTATTGTTGAGCAGTTAAAAGCAAATGGTCACGTGGTTGGTTTCTTAGGAGACGGTATTAACGATGCCGCTGCTATACGTGCTGCCGATATTGGTATTTCAGTAGATACCGCAGTAGATATCGCTAAAGAGTCTGCAGATTTAATCTTGCTTGAAAAAAGCCTGATGGTTCTTGAAAAAGGTGTGATTGAAGGCCGTAGAACTTTTGCCAATATGCTGAAATATATCAAAATGACAGCGAGTTCAAATTTTGGTAACGTTTTTTCGGTACTTATTGCGAGTGCTTTTATTCCATTTTTACCAATGCTGCCTATTCACTTACTCATTCAAAACTTACTTTATGATGTTTCACAAATTGTGATTCCTTTTGACAATGTGGATGAAGAGTTAATTGCAAAACCACAGCGTTGGCAACCTGAAGAAGTTGGCCGCTTTATGGTGGTGTTTGGACCGATTAGCTCCATTTTTGACATGATTACTTTTGGGTTAATGTGGTTTGTATTTTCAGCAAATACTCCTGAACATCAGACGCTATTCCAATCAGGCTGGTTTATGGTGGGTTTACTTACCCAGACATTAATTGTCCATATGATCCGTACAGCTCAAATTCCATTTATTCAGAGTCGTGCCGCGACTCCATTATTAATAATGACAGCGGTGATTATGTGTATCGGGATTTTCTTACCAATGGGTCCTTTAGCAAGCTATTTAAAACTACAAGCTTTACCTTTAAGTTATTTCTTATATTTACCTGTAATTTTAGGTGCTTATATGTGTGTTACTCAATGGGTAAAGAAAATCTATATCCGCCGTTATGGCTGGCAATAAAACAATAGGTGCAAAATGAAATTGCAATTTCTACAACATACAGACTTATCAAATATTATTGATACTTTAATTAGTCTCTCGGCTGCTTTTATTTTAGGGGCGTTAATTGGGTTCGAACGTCAGTATAGGCAACGTACAGCTGGTCTTCGAACAAATGTTCTAGTTGCGGTAGGTGCAGCAATTTTTGTAGATATTGCAATTAATCTTACTGGAGCAGATGGAGCTGTTCGGGTAATTGCCTATGTTGTTTCGGGTATTGGTTTTTTGGGTGCGGGTGTCATTATGCGCCAAGAAGGCAACATCCACGGTTTAAATACCGCAGCGACTTTATGGTGTTCTGCGGCAGTAGGTGCTGCCGCAGGTGCTGATTTAATTATTGAAGCAATATTGGCGACAGCCTTTATTTTATCTGCCAATACACTATTAAGACCGATTGTCCATATCATTGACCGTCGTCCGTTAGACGATGACACAGAAGTTTTACATGTAATTTACATTATATGTGACCGAAGTCAGAGCAAGGTCGTTATGGATGAATTAAACCTAACCTTAAAGCATCATAATTATCCTGCTAAAGATATTGATGTCACACCTTTTGGAGAAAAAGAGGTTGAGATAGAAGTAACGCTAATTGCAACTTCAATTGAAGCAGAAGAAGCACAACACATCATTAATCACTTAAATGCAATGCCGCAAATACGGCAAGCATTTTGGGATAAAAACACAATTAATTAATTTAACGAGAGTTTGCGCTTAATTTTTTATGAATTTCTCTAAATGATGAAGCGCAAACTCTTTCGTTTAAGCCTTATTTTTTAGCTTTAAATTTAAGGACTATAAATACAACAATACCGACAATCAGTCCCCAGAAAGCTGAACCAACACCGAAAAATTGGATACCTGATGCACTACATAAAAAAGTAAATAATGCCGCTTCGCGGTCTTCAACTGGACCAAACGCTAGTGCAATGTTATGGCTAATGGTACCAAGTAAGGCAATGCCTGCTAACGCTACAATAAAAATATGAGGAAAAGACATCAGCAAGCTTGTGAGGGTTGCAGCAAATAGCCCCATCAACACATAAAAAAAGCCACAGCTTATACCCGCAATATAACGTTTGCTTGGATCAGGATGAACTTGGTCATCTAAGCTTACGGCAGCACTTATCGCAGCAATATTAACGCTGTAACATCCAAAAGGTGCGAGCACAACTTGAGTTAAACCAGTCCAACCAATCAGTTGATTAACATGTGGTTTATAGCCATAACTCTTGATCATGGCTATACCAGGTAAATATTGCGACACCATGCTAATCACAAAAAGTGGTAATGCTAAGCCTAAAAGTGCTGACCAGCTAAATTCAGGACTAATCCAAACGGGTTTAGCCAAGGACCACTCAAGAGTAGGCATATGAAAGTTTAAAAAGACAGGGCAGAGGGCAATACCTGCCAAGGCGGTAAATACAATGCTGTAACGCGGCCATAATCTTTTTGTAATGACATAAATAGCGAGTAAAGATAAAACAAATATCCAATCATTTTGCAAGCTCGCGAAAAGCGAAATCCCAAACTTAAGCAAAACTCCGGCAAGCATGGCACTGGTTAAGCTTTGTGGTATATAGGAAAGCGCTTTTTGGAATATACCTGAAAAGCCTAAAATCGCAGTAAGTAAACCACCTACTAAAAAAGCGCCAATTGCTTCATTTAAACTATAGCCACTACCTGTTGCCATAATTAAAGCGAGGCCCGCAGTTGACCAAGCTGTTGCTACGGGATATTTAAATTTCCGAGAAAGGATGAGTCCTGATAAACCAATACCTAAGCCTAAAGCCCAAAACCATGAGGTGATTTGTTCAGATGACGCACCTAAAGCTTGAGCAGCCTGAATCACTAAAATAGCTGAAACACTAATACCAATAAGAAAGGTAATAAAACCAGCAAATACGGCTGGTATTGAGAAATCTTGAAGAATCTTTTGCATAGCTAAATGTTCTAAGTCCCTGAAAAATTAATATGTTTCTGCCTATGTTTTCAGCTAGGTAAATCTAACAATTTTTTTTAAGAAGGTGCTTTCTATTTTTGACTTTAAAATGAAAGAATATTTTTTAAATAGCCATTAATGATATTATTTATTTCATAACAAACGGTGAATTTGGGATATTGTTTTATGGATGAGCAGGCTGAAAATTTAACACCTCTTGAATTGAAAATTATGCGCTGTTTACAAGAGAATGGACGTTTAAGTAATGCTGAACTGGCAAAACTTGTTGGCATTAGTACTTCGTCATGTTGGAACCATACTCAGCGTCTTTTTAAGATTGGGGCCATCTTGGATGTGCGTGCTCGAATTAATCCGGGTATGGTGCAACGTGAGACTATTGTTTTGGTCGGAGTAGTGCTGGATCGCTCGACACCTGATAGCTTTCAGGCATTTGAACAAGCAGCAGGTGATTTGGAGAATGTTCTAGAATGTTACTTGGTTGCTGGAGAAGTCGATTACTTTCTAAAAATTCGTGTTAAAGATTTGGCTGCTTTTAACCGTTTTCATAGTGAAAAAATTATTGCCTTACCTGGGGTAAGACAGGTAAGAACATTTTTTGTGCTCAATGAAGTTAAAACAGATGGCATGCTGGCATTTTAACAACCTAATAGATTCTGACTTCCTTGACTCGGCAGCTTACATTGTTGAAGTTGCCAGCTTTAAACCAAATCCGAAAAATAAAATGCCAACTAAGAAAATTCCGCTTGCTGCAATTTTATGGTTTTGTTTGAAAAAAGTTGAAAGTTTAATTCCAGAGAAAATAAGCGCAGTTAAATAACTAAAGCTAATAATTTGTAAAATCACCGCTAAAATTAAAAAGCTTAAAGCTGGATAGGCATAATCCGGTTCAACGAACTGCACAAAGAAAGACAGGAAAAATAAAATCGCTTTAGGGTTGAGTAAACTAATACTTAAGGCTGTTTTATAAGGGTGAACTTTATCTAAAGCAGGTAAATCAGCCATTTCTGCTTGGGGTTGATTACGTAATTTCCAGCGCTGAATGCTGCCTTGTAAAAGCTTAAAACCTAAATAAGACAAGTAAAGTGCGCCGACGAGTTTGAGTACGATAAAAACCCAAGGGAATGCTTTTAGTAAAGAAGCCGCACCAAGTACAGTACAGAGCATTAAAATTAAGTCACCAGTAAAAATACCAAGTGCACCCATATATCCGGTTTTAATACCATAGCGTGAAGCAATAGACATCACATAAAGAGAATTGGGCCCTGGCAATAACACAATTAGGAATGTACCAATAATATATGTTGTTAAGTCTGTTATGCCGAACACGATAAACCCAATAAAAAACCGATTTTTGTCATGATAACAAAAATCGGTAATTTTGTATGAAAAGTGCAGTTTTTAAGATTTAATTTCTGCATCAATTCCAAAAGATTGACGTAATAAAAGACTTAATTGATCTCGCGCTTTAATAAAGCCATCAACACCACCTTGTAAAAGTTGGAATGCCATTAAGTCATGGTTAAGTTCATCTTTAAAACTTTGCTCATCTTGAGCTGGTCTAACAATCGCTTCTGCCTGTTTTGCTTTGTTTGCATCAAGTGCTGCATCGACTGTACGCGTATCTTGTTCAAGCTGCGTTAGCAAGCTTGGAGAGATCGTAAGCAAATCACATCCTGCAAGGCCAAGCACCTGGTCGATGCTACGGAAGCTCGCACCCATGACTTGAGTTGGAATATTTTGCTGCTTGTAATAAGTGTAGATTTTCTTAACTGAAACCACACCTGGATCTTTCTCGATTGGGTAAGAATCTACACCTTCAGCTTTTTTGTACCAGTCTAAAATACGGCCTACAAAAGGTGAGATTAAAGTAACTTTGGCATCTGCACACGCTTGGGCTTGATGTAAACCGAAAAGGAGAGTGAGGTTACAAGCAATACCTTCAGCTTCTAACACTTTAGCCGCTTGAATACCTTCCCAAGTCGATGCAATTTTAATCAGAATACGTGACTGATCAATCCCATAACCTTTATAAAGCTCACATAATTCATGTGCTTTTTGAATGGTCGCTTCGGTGTCATATGAAAGTGCAGCATCGACTTCTGTAGAAACACGGCCTTCAATGAGTTTTAAAATTTCTACACCAAATTTTACGGTTAAAATATCAATGGTTCTTTCAATCAGTTCATCATTTTTATAGCCTTCTTCTTTGGCTTGATAATAAGCATCTTCAATGAGCTCTTTACTTTCTGGTTGCTCTGCTGCAGCGGTAATTAACGAAGGATTCGTCGTAGCATCTAAGGGACGAAATTTACGAATTGCTTCAAGGTCGCTACTGTCAGCAACAACGGTCGTTAATGTTTTTAATTGGTCAAGTGCTGTATGAGTCATTGATATTCAACATCTTCAATAAAAAATCTTATGTTTTCTTTATAGCACAAACTCTATCCATACTGTCGATATATCAATTGTTATGTTTCAAAGAAAAACGTTTAGGTTCTGCATCTAAATTGAAATGATTTTAGGGAGTCGGTTGCATTCGCTTATTACGAATATAGTCAATCAAAAACCGTGCAGCAGCACCGAGTTCACTTTCGCGGCTCCAGACCAAATCAACGTAATATTCAAATCGAGGTGTAAAATCAAATACATCTAATGCTTTAAGTTTATTGTTTAACTCAGGATTTTCTTTAAACATCTCTTGCGGAAGTACGCCCCAACCTAAATTACGTAAAATCATTAAGCAAGCAGAGTGGTGGTTGTCTGTACGCCAGTAATGTTTTGAAAATAATAATTCGGGTTTTAATGTTTCATCTCGACTTGCCACCACAATTTGTCTTGTACCTAAAATCTGCTCATATGAAACATGCTCTTGGCTTGCGAGCGGATGGGTTTTTGAAATAACAGGAATTAAGGCTTCACGTTTGAGTTCAACAAACTGTTCTCTATTGTCTAAATGCTCACGTTCAAACATAAGGGCCAGTTGGGCAGATCCATCTAACAACATTTGAAGCGCATCTTCTTGAGGGGCAGACACAATATTAATTTGTAGATCGGGAAAGCGACTTTCTAGCAGGCAAACATAGTCGGTCCAATTGGTATGTAGCAGCTCAGACACCACAACAATAGTAAGATTAGGTTCCAGCCCAGTACTTAATGCATGCGCGTGCTGTTTCCATTGATTCATTTCAATCAATAGTTGCGCCGTTTTTTCATATAGCACTCTTGCTTCGGCTGTTGGGGTAGGTTCACGGCCTTTACGCTCAAATAAAGTCAGGTTCAAATCGATTTCTAAATTAGCAATCGACATACTCACAGCAGAGGGGACTTTACCGAGTTTCCTTGCTGCTGCTGAAAATGAACCTGTTTCCATAACGGCTTGGAACATGAGTAGTTGTTCTTGATTAATATTCATCTGTCAAAAAAAATGAAAGAACCTGATTGGATTAATCAAAATTATAAAAATAAAATGCACATTATCCAAGTTATTATTGAGTATTTAAAAATGTTGATTTCCAAGAGAAGACTCATTCATGCAATCAGTTATGAAGGAATTTTGTTGGTCATCATTGCGATTGCATTAAGTTTTATTTTTGACATGCCGATGGAAGTGACCGGAACACTTGGTGTGTTTATGGCAGTGGTTTCAGTTTTCTGGAATATGATTTTTAACCACTATTTCGAAAAAGTAGAACATAAATTTAATTGGGAAAGAACGATCTCTGTGCGGATTTTACATGCGATTGGTTTTGAGGGTGGTTTGCTGATTGCGACTGTTCCAATGATTGCATATATGATGCAGATGACAGTGATTGATGCATTTATTTTAGATATAGGTTTGACCTTATGTATTTTGGTTTATACCTTTATTTTCCAGTGGTGCTATGACCATATTGAAGATAAGTTTTTCCCAAATGCTAAAGCAGCATCACTTCATTAATTCACATAGATTGAAATGAAATAAGCACCCAGATGGGTGCTTATTTTTTGGTCGATAAATAGAAATTATTTTTCTACAATCGCAACCACACCTTCACCGCCTGCTGTACAGATCGAGATTAATGCGCGGCCTGAACCTTTTTCATTAATTAATTTAGCTGCAGTAGCCAAGATACGACCACCAGTTGCAGCAAATGGGTGACCTGCACCTAAAGATGAACCATTTACGTTCAGTTTAGAGCGGTCAATTGAACCCAATGGTGCATCTAAGCCAAGACGTTCTTTACAGAATTTTTCATCTTCCCAAGCTTTTAAGGTAGAGAGTACTTGAGATGCAAATGCTTCATGGATTTCGTAGAAATCGAAGTCTTGAAGCTTAAGGTTAGCACGCTTAAGCATACGAGGTACTGCATAAGCAGGAGCCATCAATAAGCCTTCTTTAGGCCCGCTCTTACCAATGAAGTCAACAGCTGCTGTTTCAGAGAAAGAAAGATAAGCTAAAACTTCATGTCCGTTTTCTTTTGCCCATTCTTCAGAAGCAAGCAATACCACAGAAGCACCATCAGTCAACGGAGTTGAGTTACCCGCTGTCATTGTTGCAGTTTCGCCTTTACCGAAAACTGGTTTTAACTTAGCAAGTTTTTCAACTGTACTGTCAGGACGTAAGTTGTTGTCACGGTTAAGACCTAAGAATGGAGTCATTAAGTCATCAAAAAAACCACGCTCATAAGCAGCAGCAAGTTTTTGATGGCTGCTTGCAGCTAGCTCGTCTTGTGCTTCACGAGTGATACCCCATTCTAATGCAGTGATTGCTTGGTGCTCACCCATTGAAAGGCCAGTACGTGGTTCACCATTGCTTGGTGCATCAAGAAGCTTTTTAAAATCAATCTTTGTTAGAGCTTTAAGACGGTCTTTACCTGTTTTAGCAACATTAAGCTCAAGTAAAACTTTACGTAAACCATCACCTACAGCAATCGGTGCGTCAGAAGTTGTATCTACGCCACCTGCAATACCTACGTCGATTTGACCAAGCGCAATTTTGTTAGCAACAACAAATGCTGCTTGTAAACCTGTACCACATGCAATTTGGATGTCGTAAGCAGGAGTTTCAGGAGCAAGATCTGTGCTCAATACAACTTCACGAGTCATGTTGAAGTCACGGCTATGTTTTAAAACAGCGCCCGCAACAACTTCGCCAATACGTTTACCTTGTAAGTTAAAGCGCTCAACCAAACCATTCAATGCTGCTGTCAGCATGTCAGAATTAGACGCTTTAAAGTAGGCAGTATTTGAACGTGCAAATGGAATACGGTTGCCACCAAGGATTGCAACGCGGCGAACAGTGTTTTGACTCATGGTTTTATCCTGTTGAACAGAAGTTTTGGTTTTTGTTGCTTTTGGTGCTGCAGCTACATTTGAAGATGTAGACGGGGTTGCTGAAGCAGCGCTCTTACTACGAGGGCTACGTGCAGGTGCAGTCGTTGAACGAGTACGTGTCGTTTTTGGTGTATTAGTTGCTGCTTTAGGAGTAGTGCTGTTATGCTTAGCCGTGTTAGAAGCCGACTTTGATGTATTTGACACTTTTTCCTGAGCAGAATTCTCGACTGCTGGATTTTCTTGAGTTGTTTTGCTCATAAGGCTTTTCCAAGCATAATAACGATATTCTTGTTAGCTACCTTAACACAATTCAAATAGACCTGTATTGACTAGAATGACATTGTAGATAGCATTCAGGTCAAGACATCCAAAGATGAACTCAAGTATGATTTGGAGTAACTCTAATGAACGACTGCTTTCATATTGTTTCTATCCATCTCATAACATAATGAAGCCTGTCGTAGAAAATTCATTTCTTTGAGAGATAATAATCATGACTGATCAATACCAAGCATTTACGCAATCTCCTATTGGTAAATTCGTTGTTAAAAATCTGGGTTTACCTTCGCCTGTTGTATTAGAGCGTTTTGAAAGTGCTCAGCCAGTAGTGAAAGGTGCAGTATTGGTTGGCGCGGCGCCATCAAGCGTTTTGTCTGGTGCGATTGCACAAGTACTTAGCAATATTCATACAGATAGCTATGTAGGCAATAATGTTGCATTACAACAAGAAGCTGCAAAAGTTGGTTTAAATTTACGTCCATTCAATGCAGGCGATAAAGAATCAAAATTTAAGGCTGTTGTATTTGATGCATCTGGTATTCAAAACTCAGAACAGTTAAACGAACTTTATAAATTCTTTAATCCGATTGCACGTCAAGTTGCGACTTCTGGTCGAGTGATTGTTATTGGTACAACGCCTGAAACTGCGAAAACTGTAAAACAAGCGATTGCTCAGCGTGCACTTGAAGGTTTTATCAAATCTGTAGGTAAAGAATTTAAAAAGGGTATTACTGCTCAAGTTGTGTATGTAGACGAAGGTGCTGCTGCAAACCTTGAATCAACATTACGTTTCTTGCTTTCTCCACGTTCAGCTTATGTATCTGGTCAAGTGATTCGTGTTTCTAAAGCAGATGTGGTTGATGTTGATTGGGCAAAACCACTTGCTGGAAAAACTGCATTAGTAACTGGTGCAAGCCGTGGTATTGGTGAGGCAATTGCACATGTATTGGCTCGAGACGGCGCGCATGTTATTTGTTTAGACGTACCACAACAACAAGCTGACCTTGACCGTGTAGCAGCTGACATTGGCGGTTCTACATTGGCAATTGACATTACAGCTGCTGATGCGGGCGAAAAAATTAAAGCTGCTGCGGCAAAACAAGGCGGTTTAGATATTATTGTTCATAACGCAGGTATTACACGCGACAAAACTTTGGCAAACATGAAGCCAGAGCTTTGGGACTTGGTAATTAACATTAACTTGTCTGCTGCTGAACGCGTAAACGACTACTTGTTAGAAAACGATGGTCTAAATGCAAATGGCCGCATTGTTTGTGTATCATCAATTAGTGGTATTGCTGGTAACCTTGGTCAAACCAACTATGCTGCATCTAAAGCAGGTGTAATTGGTCTAGTGAAATTTACTGCGCCTATTCTAAAAAATGGTATTACCATTAACGCAGTAGCACCTGGCTTTATCGAGACCCAAATGACTGCTGCGATTCCATTTGCGATTCGTGAAGCTGGTCGCCGTATGAACTCAATGCAACAAGGTGGTTTACCTGTTGATGTAGCAGAAACGATTGCATGGTTTGCATCAACTGCTTCTACAGGTGTAAATGGCAACGTTGTACGCGTGTGCGGTCAAAGCTTGTTGGGCGCTTAAGCACTTTTAGCTAAATAGGGGTGCTTGTGCATCCCTTTTTTATTCAAGAATTTATAAATTATAAAAGGTTAGGTATGAATACTCGTCATTTTAGCCAGCTACCAAAAGCGGCATTGGCTTATCCAAAAGTAGTGCAAGGTTTAATTTTTAAAAAACCTAAAGGCCCAAAAATCTTACCGCAAGTTGAATATGTGGTAGATACTTTAGAAATTGATCAGAACCATCTCAAAGCTTATAACGAAGTATGTGGCTTTCAAAATAATGGCTTTGTACCAGCAATTTATTTGGCTGTGCTTTCTCAAAGCTTGCAAATGCACATGATGACAGCAGAAGCCTTTCCATTTCCAATTTTAGGTTTAGTGCATATCCGTAACCAGATTAAACAGACCAGACCGATTGGCGTAACTGAAAAACTCACTCTGTCATGTAAATTTGGGGAACTAAAACCACATGATAAAGGTGTTCAGTTTGACTTTATTACCACGGCAAAAGTTGGCAACGAAGTGGTGATGGAAGGCTTAACAACTTATTTATCTCGCCAAAAAGTTGAGAAAAGAGTAGGTGAGAAAGCCAAAGAAGAACAAGCGCCATCTTATGTTCCAAAGGCAGAGTGGAATATTTTAGAAAACACAGGCCGCCGTTATGCGAAAGTGTCTGGTGATTTTAACTTAATTCACATTCATGCCATTACTGCAAAAGCATTTGGTTTTAAGCAAGCCATTGCGCATGGCATGTGGAGCAAAGCAAAAGCTTTAGCGAACCTTGAGTTGCCAAATGCTTATGAAGCAGATGTGTGGTTTAAGCTACCAATGTTCTTGCCATCAAAAGTTGAGTTTTTAACTGCAAATGCAGATAAAAAGACAGATTTCTTGATTCGTAATGCCAAATCACAAAAACCGCATGTTGCAGGAACTGTAAAAGCATTATAAAAATAGCAGCAGCCTGAACAGAGGTTTGGGCTGCTTTTGAGCAAAATAACAAAAAATGCAAGGAACTTCATGTGATTAAAGAAATTTTACTGGCCGATACCCATAACTATCACGGTATTTTAGATGAACGTTTTATTGATTTAGCTCACCAGTTCAGCCGTCTTCAAGATGCTAGAACTGGACAAGGTGGAGCTGCATTAGCGGTTTATTTTAGAGGCCAGAAAGTTGTAGATATTTATACAGGTCTCAAATCACAAACTGAAGCTTGGCAACCCGATACTTTGGCAGTTTGCTATTCTACAGGTAAAGGCGTACTTGCAACCTTAGCGCATATTTTAGTAAGTGAAGGTTTTTTAGAATACGATAAACCGATTGCGACTTATTGGCCTGAATTTGCTCAAAATGGTAAAGAGCAAATGACTTTACGTCATGTGCTAAGTCATCAAAGTGGTATGTTTGATGTTCGAAATATTATCGAAAGTGCGAGGGAAATGTTCGACTGGTCACATATGTTAAATGTGATTGCAGCGACTAAGCCTAGATTCCTTGCCGGAGAGGGCAATGCTTATCAAGCTTTAACATTTGGCTGGCTTGTCGGTGGAGTACTTGAAAAAGCAACTGGTCAATCTTTAGATCAGCTCATGCAAAAATATCTCGTTGAGCCTTTGCAGTTAGACGGTGCTTATTTTGGTACACCTGCAAGTGAGCTAGACCGTGTAGCACGTTTAATTATTCAACCAAAACCTGAAAAACCAGCGGCTCCCCAAGTTGAAAAACCTAAAAAGCCTCAAGCACGCAAGAGTTCACTCTCTGAAAAAATGATTACGTGGACTGGACAAGACCCGCAAGATTTTCAGGATGCCATGATTCCAAAAGGAATGAAGCATTTTAGTTTCTTTAGTGATGAAGGGTTACAAGCAGTCATTCCGGCAGCGAACGGGACATTTACTGCAAATAGCCTTGCTAAAATTTATGCGATGCTAGCAAATCAAGGTGAATGGGATGGACAGCAATTGATTCGCCCAGAAATATTTAAAGAACTTAGTACTATTCAAAGTTATGCACGTGATCGTGTCATGCCAATACCGATGAATTGGCGCTTAGGATATCACCGCATTATTACTATGGGTAAACGTGCAAAAAATGGCTTTGGACATATTGGTTACAATGGTTCAGGAGCGTGGTGTGATCCTGAGCGTGACCTCAGCTTTGCTTATACTCATAACTTCCAGATTGGTTCAATCACAGGCGATTATCGTTTGTGGGGGCTGACCCAAGAAGCTTTACGTTGCACAGACCAAATTTTAAAAGGCCGTAAAGGCTGGTTCTAATTTTAGTATTTTAAAGCTGGTATTTTTAAGCAATGCCAGCTCAACATTTATAATAATTCTAGGCGAATAATTGCTTCGGTATGACGCTTAAAATCTTCTTCAACTAAACCTTGTAAACCAAGTTTATAAATCCCTTCTAATCCACACACAAAGGCAATGAGTCGCCACGCAATATCTGTGGAATTAGACCTATTTTTAAATTCGCCTTCTTTTTGACCGCATTCAATCGATTGCACAATAGCTTGATGCCAACTTTGCATGGCGAGGTTATACGCTTTTTGTATTTCAATATCTTGTTCAATTAAGAGTTCAGCTTCATTCCATAAACGTAAGTAGGGCTGAAGCCTGTCTATATTTTCTGCACCTAATAAGATGAAGAGTCTTTGAAATTGGCTAGTTGTTTGGAGAGTTTGTTCAATTTCATCAAGCTGTTCCATCAGCTTTAAAAAAGCTTCAGCTTTTAAATGAGATGCCGAAGAAAAATGATGATGGACTTGTCCGGTAGAGGTTTGTGCTTCTGTTGCGATTCGACGTACCGTCATGGCTGTAAAACCTTCAGCCAAAGCAATTTGCATGGCAGCTTGCAGAATCATTTCTCTGCGTTGATCGCGATTAAGATAGGCCATGTTTCTTACACCTGACTGAATTCGACACAAACTACATTAAAATTTAAAGTTGGACAAGTGTCCAATTGTGTATATAATAACCGCAATTTGAACACATGTCCAAGTTTTGGATATCGAAGAGCGTTATGCAAAAAAAATGGTTAATCCTCACAATTATCGTCCTCATTTATTTACCTGTTACGATTGATGCAACGGTGATGCATGTTGCAACACCATCTTTAAGTGCAGCATTGAATTTAACTGCCAATCAGCTTTTATGGATTATTGATATTTATTCGCTGATTATGGCGGGTTTGATTTTACCGATGGGTGCACTCGGTGATCGTATTGGCTTTAAAAAATTATTATTTATTGGAACCGCAGTTTTTGGTGTTGGTTCTTTAGCTGCGGCTTTTTCTCCAACTGCCTATGCCTTAATTGCTTCTCGTGCTGTCTTAGGTCTAGGGGCAGCTATGCTTATTCCTGCCACTTTATCAGGTATCCGTAATGCTTTTACCGAAGAAAAACAGAGAAATTTTGCACTTGGTCTTTGGTCTACAGTAGGTGGAGGTGGAGCAGCTTTTGGTCCACTAGTTGGTGGTTTTGTATTAGAGCATTT
Organism: Acinetobacter sp. FDAARGOS_494; assembly: GCF_003812225.1. NCBI lineage: Bacteria > Pseudomonadati > Pseudomonadota > Gammaproteobacteria > Moraxellales > Moraxellaceae > Acinetobacter > Acinetobacter sp. FDAARGOS_494. Next base: position 86,616 of record NZ_CP033866.1, on the reverse strand, counting down.
CCACTGGGGAGCTGTATTCCTCATTAATATCCCGATCATTTTAGTGGTTCTAGTTATGATCGTGATGATCATTCCTAAACAACAAGAGAAAACTGATCAGCCAATTAACTTAGGGCAAGCTTTAGTTTTGGTTGTAGCAATTTTAAGCCTCATCTATTCAATCAAATCGGCTATGTATAACTTCTCGGTGCTCACGGTTGTGATGTTTGTGGTGGGTATAAGCACATTAATTCACTTCATTCGAAGCCAAAAAAGAGCTACGACACCAATGATTGATCTGGAATTGTTTAAACATCCTGTGATTTCTACCAGTATTGTTATGGCAGTTGTGTCCATGATTGCTTTGGTTGGCTTTGAATTATTACTGTCTCAAGAGTTGCAGTTTGTACACGGGTTTTCTCCATTACAGGCGGCGATGTTTATTATTCCATTTATGATTGCAATTAGTTTAGGTGGTCCATTAGCAGGTATTTGTTTAAATAAATGGGGTTTACGTAGAGTATCGAGCCTAGGTATTTTAGTGAGCGCGCTCAGTTTATGGGGGCTTGCTCAGCTCAACTTTTCAACCGACCACTTTTTAGCATGGACGTGTATGGTCTTTTTGGGCTTTAGTATTGAGATTGCCTTACTGGCCTCAACTGCTGCCATTATGTCATCTGTGCCCCCTCAAAAGGCGAGTGCAGCAGGTGCTATTGAGGGAATGGCCTATGAACTTGGCGCTGGTTTGGGCGTTGCTATATTTGGGTTAATGTTGTCTTGGTTTTATAGCCGCTCAATTATTTTGCCAGCCGAGCTTCCGTCAAACTTAATTGAAAAAGCGAGTATCTCGATTGGAGAAACCATGCAATTAGCCTCTAATCTTGAAAATCCTTTAGGAGGGCAATTAGTTGTAGTGGCGCAGCAAGCTTTTAGCTATGCACATAGTTGGGTACTTACCATCTCAGCGATCTGTTTCTTCCTTTTAACTGTATTTGTCTGGTTTAGTTTTCCGAAGAAAGTAAATTAATATTTTTCACAGTATTTAAAGTTTCGGTAGAAAACTTTTTCTTCGAAACTTTAAAATTCACTGATAGTCCAGACAAATGATGTAGTTCGCAGTTTATCTGTACGGATATGAGCTTTATACGTTCACACTCTTTTAAAAACAAAGTATGCTTATGCCTGTAACAAGGAGCATACATGTATCAAGTACTTGCTAGAAAATACCGTCCACGTAATTTCAATGAGTTAGTGGGACAAAACCATGTTTCTCGTGCATTAAGTAGTGCATTGGAACGCGGTCGTCTTCACCATGCTTATTTATTTACAGGAACGCGTGGTGTAGGTAAAACTACAATTGCACGTATTTTAGCCAAGTGTTTGAACTGTGAAACAGGTGTGACTTCTACGCCATGTGAAGTTTGTGCCACTTGTAAGGCGGTAAATGAAGGCCGTTTTATTGACCTAATCGAAATCGATGCTGCTTCAAGAACAAAAGTAGAAGATACGCGTGAACTTTTAGACAACGTTCCTTATGCACCAACGCAAGGTCGTTTTAAAGTTTATCTGATTGATGAAGTACATATGCTCTCTACGCATTCTTTTAATGCGTTATTAAAAACACTAGAAGAACCACCAGAACACGTTAAGTTTTTGTTTGCAACGACAGACCCACAAAAGCTACCGATTACGGTTATTTCACGTTGTTTGCAATTTACTCTAAGACCTTTAGCTGTAGATGAAATTACCAAGCACCTCGGTGCTATTCTTGAAAAAGAACAGATCGCTGCTGACCAAGATGCAATCTGGCAAATTGCTGAATCTGCTCAAGGTTCATTACGTGATGCATTATCTTTAACTGACCAAGCGATTGCTTATGGGCAGGGTGCTGTACATCATCAAGATGTTAAAGAAATGCTTGGCTTGATTGACCGTACGATCATATATGATTTGATTTTAGCGGTTCATCAAAACCAACGTGAAAAAGTGAGCCAGTTATTACTCCAATTTAGATATCAAGCCTTAGATGTCTCGTTAGTACTGGATCAGCTCATTTCAACATTGCATGAGTTGGCTTTATTACAATATTTACCAGAGCTCGGCTTAAAGTATAGTGAAGAAATTAATGCCAAAATTCTTCAGCTTTCTAAACTGATTTCTGCTCAAGATTTGCAGCTTTACTACCAAATCGCATGTAAAGGCCGTTCAGACTTGCAGCTTGCCGTAACGCAAGAGCAAGGTTTTGAAATGTGCGTTTTACGATTATTGGCATTCCGTCCTTTAGCACCAAATGAAATTTTAGTTTCAGAGCCTGTTCAACAAAATGGGCAAGCAGAAGTAGGCCTAAATTCACAAGCTCAAACAGCCCAAGTGATTGCTCCTGTAAGTGCTGTTCAGCCTGTTGAAGTTATTAGCCAACCCGCTATGGTTGAACCTGAACCTGAACCTGAACCTGAACCTGAACCTGAACCTGAACCTGAACCTGAACCTGAACCTGAACCTGAACCTGAACCTGAACCTGAACCTGAACCTGAACCTGAACCTGAACCTGAACCTGAACCTGAACCTGATCAGGACTTAATGGTATTTGACCCAAATCATCATGAGTTGATTGGACTTGAGTCAGCAGTTGTTCAAGAGACTGTTAGTGTTCTTGAGGAAGATTTCATTCCGGTACCAGAACAAAAGTTAGTACAAGTTCAGGCTGAAACCCAAGTCAAACAAATCGAACCTGAACCAGCTTCTACTGCTGAGCCTATAGGTTTATTTGAAGCATCGAGTGCTGAATTTTCACTTGCTCAAGATACGTCAGCTTATGACTTGGTTTCTGAACCTGTTATTGAACAACAGTCATTGGTGCAAGTTGAAATTGTTGAAACAGTTGTGGTGGTAAAAGAGCCTAACGCAACAGATAACAGCCAGCTGATGCCACAAGATATTTTAAAGTTGCCATCACAAACTTTGGAAGGTGAGTGGACACTTGAAAAGTGGGAGTTTTGGTTTAGAAATAGCCAGCTTTCTCCAGCCGTTCAAGAACTTGCTCAACATGGTGTGATGACTGGGGAAATTGGTGGCAACACGGTTTTCCATATTCCTCAAGAATATGAAAATATGTTGACTCAGCTACAACAAGCCTTAATTGAAGCTTTAAAGCAGCAGTGGCCAAATACACAATTTACGGTCGAGTATGGTGCAGTCAATACTGCTACACCGTATGTTATGCAAAGCGTTCGTAAAGAAAAAGCTTTCCATCGGGCTACAGAACTATTACAGCAACAACCCGTTATTAAAAGCCTCATAGAGACTTTTGATGGTGAGCTGCAAAATATTCAATTAAAACCTTAAGTTCAATTGAGTTTTGATCTGGTGAGAAACTTGAAAAAATAGAATTTTCATAGTTTTCACTGGATTGAAATATTCAGGTCACGCCACTGTCATTGTACTTTTCTATGTTAGCCATTTTAGATTTTAAATGGACTATATATCGTCATGAAAAGGCAATGCACAGGAACAACTTCCTTTAAATATTCTTATTTTTTATTAATCGGCGCCATTCTGCTGAGTGGCTGTAACGACTCGGCAAATGATAATTCGAATACACCCGACACAGGTAAAAAGCCTGTCATGCGCTGTGCTCCATAAACTTAAATAATAAAAAGAATTTGATCATGATTACACGTCGTAAATTTTTAAATTACTCTTTAAATATGGGCTTTGGCGCTGCAGCGTTAGCGGCTTTCCCATCGAGTATTCAAAAAGCTCTAGCAATTCCTGCAAATAATAAAACGGGCACTATTCAGGATGTTGAACATGTCATCATCTTAATGCAGGAAAACCGATCTTTTGACCATTATTTTGGTACGTTAAAGGGCGTTCGAGGCTTTGCTGACCGTTTTACAATCCCTCTGCCAAATGGTCGCCGTGTCTGGGAACAGCTGAGAAGTAATGGTCAGGTTTTAACCCCATTTCACTTAGATGGAACAGCCAATAATGCACAGCGTGCAGATGGCACGCCTCATACGTGGGATGACAGTCAGTTGGCGTGGGACAATGGACGTATGGCAAACTGGCCAACTCATAAAACCGATATATCTATGGGCTATTTTAAAGAAAAAGAAATCCCATATCAGTTTGCACTTGCCAATGCCTTTACGATTTGTGATGCCTACCATTGTTCTATGCACACCGGAACAGATGCGAACCGCTCTTTTCATTTAACTGGTACCAATGGTGCAACACCGACCAAGCGTTCATTTGTAAATAATGAATGGGACTGGATTGATGGTAACCCAGCAACGGCAGACCGTGGTTACACTTGGAAAACCTATGCCGAAAGATTAGAAGAAGCAGGGATAAGCTGGATTTGTTATCAGAATATGCCAGATGAATGGGGCGATAATATGTTGGGTGCATTCCGTTCTTTTAGAAAGGCCAACATTGCATCCGGTTATCCCGTTTCAAGCGGTGGAGAGCCGAATAAACCGTATGCCGATACGGGTCAAAAACTACCGTATAAAGCCTATGATGCGGCTACTGATAATGCCAAAAATCCACTCTATAAAGGCATTGCAAATACGCTACCGGGCAATAAACCAGAAGAGTATCTCGACGCTTTTAAAAGAGACATTCGTGAAGGGAAGTTACCTCAAGTTTCTTGGATTAACGCGCCATCGATATACTGCGAACATCCAGACCCTTCAAGTCCGGTTCAAGGAGCTTGGTTTATTCAAGAAATTATTGATGCATTAACTGCTGTGCCAGAGGTGTGGAGTAAAACGGCTCTGCTCATCAACTTTGATGAAAATGATGGTTACTTTGACCATATGCCATCGCCATCAGCACCATCTCGACTCAAAAATGGCCAGTACGCAGGTAAATCGACACTAAGCAATGCTGATATGCAAGATGAATATTTTGATCATGCTGCACCTGAGGGGAGCCATTCACAGCCTACACCTGATGGACGAGTTTATGGTCCGGGTCCTCGTGTTCCTTTATATGTGATTTCTCCATGGAGTCGTGGCGGTTGGGTCAACTCACAAGTGTTTGACCATACTTCCGTGCTCATGTTTTTAGAAAAACGTTTTGGTGTAAAAGAGCCGAATATCAGTCCATACCGCCGTGCAGTGTGTGGTGATTTAACAAGTGCATTTAACTTTAAAACACCAAATGCAGATGTTTTACCGCAGCTGAGTGGTAAACAAACACGTCTGCAGGCAGATGCGCTAAGGGAAAACCAAGAAGCTTTGCCAGCTGTTCCTGTACCCACGGATATTAAGTTACCCATTCAGCAAAGTGGGATCCGTCTATCACGGGCGCTACCTTATGAGTTGCATACCAGTGCGCGTTGTAAAGCAGATGGTAAGGTGCAATTGATTTTTTCTAATACGGGTAAGCAGGCAGCGGTTTTCCATGTATATGACAAGCTCAATTTAGACCGTATTCCAAAGCGTTATATTGTCGAGCCGAATAAAACTTTAGATGATGAGTGGGATGCTTTAAACGATAACTTAGGCCGTTATGACCTATGGGTACTTGGTCCAAATGGCTACCATCGTCATTTTAAAGGGGATGCTCAACGTATTATCGATAGTGGTGTTAAACCTGAAATTCGAGTGTGCTATGACATTGCTAATGGTGATGTTTATGTCGAACTCATGAATGAGGGAACCAAGGATACAATATTGACAGTAAAACCTTGTGCATATCGACAAGATGCGCCATTGCAACTGACCGTAAAAGCGGGACAAGTTGTTAAGCAACATTGGTCGTTGGCTGATGTTGGGCATTGGTATGATTTTGAAGTTACGAGCGAGAGTGATCCGTATTATTACCGACGTTTTGCTGGCCGAGTCGAAACAGGTGAGGACTCCTTTAGTGATCCTGCAATGATCTAAGTTAGGATGAGGCAAAAAGAGGAACTTATTTTCTTTTTGCCTCATTTTTTATAATAAAAAATTCTCTAAAACTTCACGGACTGACTCGGATATTGGAACAGTCTTGCGTGTTTCACGGTCAACAAACACATGCACAAAATGTCCTTGAGCTGATGCTTGGTCTTGACCTTGTTTAAAGATTGCCAATTCATAGCGTAAAGATGTTGTACCAATTTTACCAATCGCAACACCTACCTGAATAACTTCTGGAAATGATAACTCTTGAAAAAAGCTACAAGCTGAGTCGACGACTAAACCAATTGATTTTGCTTCATGAATATCAAAACCTGTTTTCTGGATGAGCAAAGCATTGGCTGCCGTATCAAAATAGCTATAGTAAGTCACATTATTCACATGACCGTAAATATCGTTATCTGCCCAGCGAGTTTGAATATCTAAAAAGAACTTAAATTGATCACGAGTTTTTAAAACGGGTTTAGTCATTAATAAATCGCCTGATAAATTGCTAAAGCAGCTGCTTCTGTCATGTCACGTGGATTATTTTGCAGTAATCGAGTTTGCAACATGGCATCTTGAGCAAGTCTTGGTAAGCTAGACTCTTCAATACCCAAATCGCTAAGTTTTAAAGTCAAACCACTACGGTCTAAGTGATTTTGCATATGGTCAATAAACAGATCACATAACCCATCGGTGCTACCGTTACTATATGGGTCTAGCCATTGCATAAGTTCTGCATAGTATTGTTTGGCATAAGGCGCATTAAATTTCAGTACTTCAACGAGCACCAAAGCATTGGTATGTCCATGCGACAAATGAAAATGCCCACCCAATGGATAGGCTAAAGCATGCACGGCAGCAACAGGTGAGTTTGCAAATGCCTGACCCGCAAGCATTGAGCCGAACAGCATGTTCTGACGTGCCTCTAAATCATTACCGTTTTTAAGAACTTTCGGTAAGTTATGGTTTAGCAGCTTTAAAGCGTGCTTCGCTAAAATATCGGTATAAATATTTTTCTTATGTTTAGAGGTATATGCCTCAATGGCATGGACCATCGCATCAATACCTGTAGCAGCCGTAATATGGGCAGGTAGATTTTGAGTAAAAGTTGCATCAAGAATTGCTGTATCGGCATAGAGTACCGGAGAGACAATTCCCATTTTTGTCGTTTCACCTGTAGTCACTATTGATATGGGCGTCACTTCCGAGCCAGTACCGGCTGTAGTGGGAATTAAAATAAGTGGAAGTCGGGCTGTTTTGACCTGATTTACCCCATACATTTCTTGTAGGTTTTGAGTTTGGTTGGGATGTGCGAGTAAGGCAATCACTTTGGCTACATCTAAAGAACTTCCGCCTCCAAAGCCGACAATAACATCTACATTTTGCTGTTTAGCATAATTCGCTGCATCTAATACCACTTGCTCTGGTGGGTCGGCCTGAACATCAGCATAAATGACATGTTCAATTTTAAGAGTATCTAAAATTTGAAGAATAGGCAGGTGTAACTGATTTTTAATCATACCCGCATCAGTTACCAGTAATAACTTTCGGTAAGTTTTTGATGCCAACACATTCTGTAATTCTTGTATAGAACCGAGTCCTGAAATAATGTTGGGAACGGTCTGAAACTGAAAATGGCTCATATACATTATTTCCTTATTTTTGAAAATTATTATAGATGCATTCTATAGGATTCATTCTGCAAATTCTCTTAAAAGTAGCTGTGCTTTTAAGCTGCATTTAGTTAAAGAAAATTCACTTGAAAATTGGCATTTTATAAACTAATTTTCAAAATCATTAAATGAAATTAGATTGTGAATACCTTATTGGTAAATGCAAATAAGGTAAATTTTTTTAAGGATATGCATGTGAAAATAGATACTGATGTCAATACTGGATACGGCAAGGATACCGACAAAAATGGATATGCAAATATTAAGTATCGTGAGCTAATTCAAAAATTAACAGCAACATTATCATTGACGCTTTTGTCATTTGGATGGGGCTCTACAGTAAACGCAGCACAACAACAAATCGCTTTAGTAGGAACCTGGACATCTATCCCAGATGCACCGCTTGTGCAAAAACCAGAAAAAGCCAGTGAAGGTCTGTACCAGCTACAAGTTAATGCTGACGGGACCTTAACTCCTGTTAAGGTATTGCAAATGAAAAGTCCATCTTGGGTTGTAAAATCGAAAGATGGCCGTTTTGCATATACCACTAATGAAGAAAATGAAGGGGCGGTAACGGCATTATCGGTTCAAAACGGAAAGGTAGAGGTATTGAACACGGTAAATAGTCATGGCGGGCATCCAACACATGCATCCATCAGTTTAGATGGTAAATTCCTATTTGTGTCGAATTATTCTGCATTTGATAAAGGACGTGGCGGTGTCGCTGTTTTGCCAATTTTACCAAATGGACATTTGGGTGAAATGGTACAAAATATTGTTTTTGCGGAGGGTTCTGGTCATGTTAAAGGGCGTCAGGATAGTGGCCATGCCCATTCGACAACTTTTAGCCCAGATGGTAAGTATTTATATGCAAGTGATCTTGGAAATGACAAAGTCTATGCTTTTCGTTACAACCCAAGTAAGCCTCAACCACTTGAAGCGGATAAGAGCCGAGATGTGAGTTTTAAGCATGGTTCTGGTCCACGTCATATGGTCTTTTCACCAAATGGTAAACAGGCATACATTACCGCGGAAATGCGAAGTGAAATTGTGACGTTTAACGTACAAGATGGCCATTTGAAAAAAGTCGCTGAGCTAAAACTAGTTCACGAAGACAAAACACCTGAATTCAAGAGTGCAAGTGGAATTATTCTTAGTCCAAATGGTAAGTATGTGATCGCTGCAAATCGTGGTGCGGACAACAAACTTTTGGTATTTAAAATCCAACAGAATGGGCTGTTAGGTCAACCGCAAGTTTATAAGGCCAATGGAATTGAACCACGTGCTTTTTCATTTGATGAGTCAGGTAAATATCTGTATGTGACGAATGTTTATAGTAATAACATTAGCTTATTCCGTTTTGATACCAAAAATGGCTCATTAAAACCTTTAGGCGATGCAGCTAAAATATCGACTCCAACTGATATCAAATTCTTTTAATAATTTTTTCTCACACTGATCCTGCAATATTTATAAGCTATTAGATTTTTCAGTGTTCATTGCTACAGATACTCAATCTTGAAAGACAATCAAGATTGAGTTGAGGATTGAGTACATAGAAAATTCCTTTAAAATCTCTCATTTTACTTTTCAAGCCGCGTGAGTTTTGAGAAAATGAGAGCTTGTCACAATGGTCAATTCAAACCTGATAATAATGAATAATTTTGTCGGGTTTTTGCAGATTTTTGCGTGTAAAATACTTATTTATTTTTTAGTTTAAGTGGTTGGAATAAATTTCTAATGGAAGCACAGTATAAGGTGTTATGTGTCTGTTTAGGAAATATTTGCCGTTCTCCCACGGCTGAAGTGGTTTTTAGACATTATTGTGATCAGCATCAACTCAATATCATTGTCGATTCAGCTGGAACAAGTAACTATCATCCAAATAAAGCACCTGATCAGCGTAGCCAATTGCATGCAAAAAAAAGAGGCTATGACTTATCTTCTTTGCGGGCAAGACAACTTTCAACTCAAGACTTTTTAGATTTTGATTTGATTTTGGCAATGGATCATCAAAACTTTGATGATATCCACGACTTGCTACAAAGAGCTATCTTCCAATTTGGCAGTCATCAAATTCGAGCAAAAGTGGCATTAATGAGTGAACATGATCCTCAATATCCACAACAAGCTCTGCCTGACCCTTACTATGGTGGAGATGAGGGCTTTGAACGTGTACTCGACCAATGTGAATCAAGTGCGTTGGCGTGGATTAATATCCTAAAAAAACAATTGAATGTTTAAAAACAGGTTTTTCAATACAATGCAAATTCAAAATCAAGTACAGCTTAAGCCATTCAATACTTTAAGTTTAGATGTTACAGCTTCTCATTACACTAAGGTCAAATCTATTGAAGATATTGAAGAAGCTTTAGCTTTTGCTAAAGAGCATGAGCTAAATGTACTTGTATTATCTGGCGGTAGTAACATGCTATTACCGCAACAAATTAATGCTTTAGTTATTCATCTTGATATTCAGGGTATAGACGTTTTATCTGAAGATCAGGATTTTATTCGAGTTAAAGTCGGTGCAGGGCAGGTTTGGCACGATTTCGTTTTATATAGTACAAAGCAAAATTGGTTTGGCTTGCAGAACTTGGCACTTATTCCGGGCTTGGTTGGTGCTTCACCAGTGCAAAATATTGGTGCTTATGGTGTTGAGGTTGGTGAGTTTATTGAGTCGGTACAAGTCTATGACCGTCTATTAAAACAAACCGGATCAATTTCGGCAGCAGATTGTCATTTTTCTTATCGACATAGCATTTTTAAAGATGACCCAGCTCGTTACATCATTACTCATGTCACCTTTAAGCTGCTTAAACAAGCCAATCTAAAGCTAAATTACGGTGATTTAAAACAGGCAGTAGGAGATAACCTGACTGCTGAAAATTTACAAAATCAGGTCATTCATATTCGTCAAAGTAAATTACCTGATCCAAAAGAATATCCGAATGTAGGAAGTTTCTTTAAAAATCCGATTGTAAATACTCAAGAATTTGAACGATTAATCGCACAATTCTCAACAATTCCACATTATCCTCAAGCGAATGGTAACGTTAAAATTGCTGCTGGTTGGTTAATTGATCAGGCTGGATGGAAAGGTAAACAGCTTGGTGTAGTGGGAATGTTCCATAAGCAAGCCTTGGTTTTGGTGAATTATGCCAATGCATCTCTTGCGGATGTAAAGAAAACTTATCAAGCTGTACAACATGATGTTGAACAGCGTTTCCAAATTATGTTAGAACCAGAGCCTGTGCTTTATAACAATTTAGGTTTAATTGAAAATCATACGGAATAGTTTTATGCCAAAAGTACACTTGATGGTACGTTTTGTACAAGTAGTTACTGTACTATTTGTACTATTAGGCTGTTTCGTGATTTTTTTATATTCGCCGTTTTATTCAAAACTTATTGTAGCTGGACTTAACTATTTTGTTCCGGTAGATGTTAATGAAGTGGCTGCGGAAAGCCAGCGAAAAGCAGCATTAAGTGAACATGACAACTTAGAACCGGGGTCAAATTTATGGATTGCTCGTCAGGCTTATTTGAAGTTAACAGAAGATGCTTTACGTGAAAATAAGACTGCAGATTTGGGTTACATACAAGAAAACTATAAAGCTTTGCAGCAAATTATTCTTTTAGAAGAAAAAGAACAAGAACTACAGGAAGAGAAAGAAACGACAGCTGTGAGTGTTCCTTTGGTTGCGAAAAACTCTGAAATTGATGCGGCCGATGAAGCAAGTAGCCCTATCGATGCAGCACTTTCTATTAATAGTTCTGAAAATAAAGCCCTTACAGAGCAATATACGGAGTTTTTAGCAAGAAAACCTGTAGTGCCAGAGCATCAAAAAGCGGCGAGTGAGCCTGAGCAGAAAGTTGAATATGTTCGTAAAAACCCTCTGCCTGCTCAACCTAAAAAGTTATCAGAACCTTATGCGATTGTAGTATTGGGCGGTGGTTTAACTTTAGATAAAAATGGCAAAGATATTGTAGTTAACAGCTATACGCGGTTAAGACTAGAAAAAACCTTAGAAGTTGAAAAGAAAAACCATCTACCTATCGTACTAAGTGGAGTTGAAGCTCCTTATATGCAAGCATGGTTGAAAGCACGTGGAGTAGATGCAAAATTATTAGAAAAGCGCAGTATGAATACCTGTGAGAATACTCGCTTTAGTTCATTGTTACTTCAAAAGAAAGGTGGTGCGCCTACAGTTATGTTGGTCACAGATGAATATCATATGCCACGTACGCGCCGTTTATTTGCTTTAAATGGGATAGAAACTATTCCTGTTACTGCTCCAATGCCAACCCCGCTTACACGTTGGCAACCGAGTACACAAAACTACGATCATAGTCGTCGTGCAAATTATGAATTACTTGCGACAATTCGTGACATGTTATTTGGTTCAAGTGATTGTCGAGAGGTGCCTTAATGTCTGAGATTCCATTTCTCAATCCTGCCGTATTAAAACAATTAGATTTACCGGTTCCGAACCGTGAACTCACTCCGCAAGTTTTAAGCCCACTCAATTTAAATACCTTAGAAGAACCTTCTCGTGAGCTTTTAGCATACCGTAAATTATACGGTTTACATTTACTGGACTGTGAGCATTGGCAAGGCTATGTCCAAATGCCTTTATTTCGTCTGCATGTCCAAGTTTTTAAACCTAAATTAGACAAAATCCAAGGAACCGTATGTTTATTGCATGGTTATCTGGAGCATAGCGGAATTTATCAGCCCATTATTCGCGAAATACTTGAACAAGGCTTTAGTGTTATTACCTACGATTTACCTGGTCATGGTTTGAGTAATGGTTCACCTGCAAGTATTCAAAATTTTGACCATTATCAACAAGTTCTGATGGCGGTTTATCAATATGTCAAACATGCTGATCAATTACCGAAACCATGGGTAGGTATTGGTCAAAGTACGGGTGGGGCAATCTGGATGCATCACTTGCTTGAGTATGCAGAAAAAAGACAAGACCCAATCGTCGATAGGGTTTTATTGCTTTCACCATTAATTCGACCTGCTAAAACAGCATGGTGGCATAATCCGGTAGGTCTAGGCATTATTCGTCGTATTAAGCGTCAAGTGCCTCGACACTTTAGACGGAATAACCATAATCCTGAATTTTTAAGATTTATTCGTTTAAAAGATCCATTGCAGCCACGCATGATGGGCATGGATTGGATTTTGGCAATGTCAAAATGGATGCAGGAAATGGAAGAGCGACCTGCTTGTCGTATTCCTGTCTGGCTTGCACAAGGGGCATTAGATCAAACAGTAGACTGGCGTTACAACATCGAGTTTATTCGCCGTAAGTTTAGGCTTCAAACATTATTGATGCTAGAAGAGGGTTCTCATCAATTAATTAACGAACGTGCAGATATTCGTGCGGCTTTAACAGGTTTAATTCCAGCCTTTTTGCATGCAAAGCCGAAACATTTTTATTATTAAAGTTTGAAGCTGCCTCTATAGGCAGCTCCAGTTTTAACTATTTAAAAATGATTGGCGTCAGCCATATTCCACATACGATAATAGAAATTATCATCATCATTTTTCAGTTCAGATTGTAAAAGCTCACCTTCTTTTAAGAAGAAGTGTAATTGAGCATAGTTTTTAATTTCACGGTCATTAATCCGTTGAGCTAAATGATGAGCTTTAATATCCGATGGATGACGTAAACCTGCCGCAGCAATCATTTCTGATAATGCATGTAATGTATTTTTGTGGAAATTAAATACACGTTCTGCTTTGGTCGGTACATGGAGTGCTTTCTGGCGATCTTTATCTTGGGTTGCAACGCCTACAGGACATTGGTTTGTATGGCAACTTTGCGCTTGAATACATCCAACTGCAAACATAAAGCCACGTGCTGAGTTCACCCAATCTGCACCGAGAGCAAATGTGCTGGCAATATCAAATGCACTAATAATTTTACCGCTTGCACCAATTTTAACTTGATCTCTTAGGCCAGCACCTACAAGTGTGTTATGAACAAAACGTAGGCCTTCACGTAATGGTGTTCCGATATAGTCACTAAACTCAATAGGGGCTGCGCCAGTGCCACCTTCAGAACCATCAACTACAATAAAATCAGGCACAATTTTTGTTTCAAGCATTGCTTTTACAATACTCATAAATTGCCAAGGTTGACCAATACACAGTTTGAAACCTACCGGTTTACCACCAGATAAAGTCCGTAACTTCTGTAAGAAATGCATCATTTCAATTGGTGTCGAAAAGCTTGAATGCTTCGCAGGAGAGATACAATCATGGTCACGGGAAACACCACGGATCTCGGCAATTTCAGCAGTAATCTTATGTTTAGGTAAAATACCGCCATGGCCCGGTTTAGCCCCTTGCGAAAGCTTAAGCTCAATCATTTTGATTTGTGGCAATTGAGACTGCTTAGCAAACTTCTGTTCATCAAATTTTCCGTCTAAAGTTCGGCAGCCAAAATATCCACTGGCAATTTGCCAAACAATATCACCACCATTTTCTAAATGATAAGGGCTGAGACTACCTTCACCGGTATCGTGATAAAAACCGCCTAATTGTGCTCCTTTGTTTAATGCACGTATTGCATTCGCACTTAAACTACCAAAGCTCATGGCAGAGATATTCATAATGGATGCACTATAAGGTTGAAGGCATTGGGTATTACCAATTTGAATACGGAAACTCTTAGGATCCGCTGGTGGACATGGACTAATGGAATGAACAATAAAGCGATAATCTTCTTGATAGACATCAATAATTGATCCAAAAGGTTTATCTGCATTCTCATTTTTAGCACGTTGATAAACCAAACTTCTTTGCATACGCGAGAAAGGAAGGGCATCTTGATCCGCTTCAATAAAGTATTGGCGAATTTCAGGGCGTATATCTTCAAATAAAAAACGGAAATGGCCCATAATCGGGTAATTTCTTAAGATTGAATGTCTATTTTGTAAGACATCATATAGACCTAATAAGCTTAATGCGCCACTGACGACCCATAAACCGTTGAGTAAAGTATCCGAAATAAAATAATAAATACTATGAGGTGTATATACGGTTCTAAACCACGTGATTGTGAGTACAGTAAAAATACACAAGAACCAAATAGAGTGGCGTGAAAAGAATGTATTGAGAAATTTATGTCGAATGATTTGTGCCGGACTCGCCATATGTGAACAAATTCCTAATGTTTTACTGGCACATACCTTGCCAAGAAGCAGCCAAAACTACAAGTAGGGAATTGTTTAACCAGTATTTTATTCATTTAATCTTTTACCAACTGATCATCTCCCTAATACGAGAAGCTGATGAGTTGGCAAAGACCAGAGCTTTATTAAGCTTTAAGAGGGAGCTGTTTTTTTATGAGCAAAATAAATAAGGTGATGACTAAGCTAAATCCAAAAATAGGTAAACTCAGCCCTAGAATAGCAAGCATTAATGTCGTAATTATTCTTTGTTGTGTAGTTGCATGTTTCCATACGAACAAAGTTTGGTTAATAAAATGATGGGTCGTAAGCTTTACATTGGAGGTTTTAAACCAAGCTTTATACGCATAAACAATCATTATACATAGCCCGAGCGCATACAGAACCAGAATTAATTGATTGACCCAACCGAATAGTACCCCAATATGTGCATCAACTCCCCAGCGTGTAAGTTTTGCAACTAATGAATAATCTTTAAAAGCGAGTTTATCGATTACCTTGTGTTCATGCATATCAATCGCAATACTATCTGCTTGTGTGGGCCATTTGCGCTGTATTTCCGCAACAGTCCAAGCTTGGTTCGCAGCAACTGGCGGTTTGATTTGTATTTCTGTTGAATTAATCCCATTTGCTCGAGCAATTGCTAATACAGAATCGAATTCAGCTGGCATGATGTCTAAATTTGGCGTTTCCATGATCATTTCGTGATGTTCATGATGAGCCATTTCTGGCAATGAAATCTGATTTAGTGAGGTGGTCAATATTGGTGTTTGCCAGTTTAACCATTGACGGGCAATACGAATATTATCACCAGCCCATTGAGACCATGTAAGACCAGTAATCGCAATGAAGAATAAAAGTGGTAGTAAAGCTAACCCAATAGAACTATGCCATTTTAATAAGTGATTTTTATTTGTTTGTCTGTTTTTGAAGTTTGAGCGACGCTTCCACCAACTGTATAGCCCACTTAAAGTTAAAAAACCAAGCCAACTTGCAGCAAGTTCACTATAAAAACGTCCCCATTTTCCTAATAATAAATTGCTGTGTAATTGATCTAAGAATGTACGTAACGGTAATACGCCACTGGTTCCATACACAGCAAGTTGTCCTTTTACAGAAAGCGTATAAGGATCAATAAAAATGGCTTCATTATTTAGATGGTGTGTATGATCGGAAAAAATAACCCGCGTAGTTTGCACAGGGCTTGGTGATGGTCTGACTTCTGTAATTTTTGCAGTTGCAGGCATGACTTTTCTTGCGCTTTCAATCTGCTGGCTTAGAGGATATATCTGATTTAAAGGCTGAACATTTAATACATCTTTATAGATGAATTGCTCTAACTGAGGCGTAATTGCATATAGTAAGCCAGTAAATGCGGCAACAAATATAAATGGGGCAATAAAAATACCGGCATAAATATGTATGAGACGGAAGAGACTACGCCAAAAGCTAGAAGTAGGGGACATTTTAAAGTGATATCGAGCAAACTTTGTCGTGAAGTATATCTACTTTAAATTGTATTTTGAAATTGCACTTTTCATTGGTTAGCTTGATTGTAGATTTTCTAAAGTATCATTGTGCTGAATTACTAGCAATGCTGTTGCTTGGTGTTATGAAATATTTCGTAAATTTTGCTCTCTAAATACACAGCTCATATGATCAATACAATATTTAGTATAGATATTTATGAAAAAGCACTTTATAGAAAAATTTTTATTGTTAAGTTTGTTTTAAATATTATTCTTTTAATTTATCTAGAGAAACTAAATTATCTATGATTTATTTGTTAGTATTATAATTCCGTAATTTATTCTAGTACCAATAGATTTATGATGTTGGTTTGAATGAGTACAGCTAATGAGTAAGAACTCTTTTAGAGATATTAAGAGTGTATGTATAAGCTTTTTAATAAAATTTTATATTGTTACTAATTCTATTGGTTAATATTTTAAGAAAAATTATCTTATTAATTTTTATAATATTTAGTGCTTAATAAAATTTTTAAATGAAACTTCTAGACTAAAAAACAAAAGTATACTCACTTGCTTTTTAGTCTAGTATTTCAATATTATTAAATTAAATAGCGACTAATTCCTCAATTTTCTCAAGATCGATTATTTTTTTAATATAAGACCAAGTTTTTTCAGCATTAATTAAATTTTTATCAATTGTTCCATCATTAATAACCCCATCGAGGATATTAAGAAATAGATTGGTTAATGCAGCGGCGTCCTCTACCTGAATTTTAATTAAGATAGAAAAAACAAGCTCATAGAGCCATTCTCTATATTCATTAATAGGATTTTTAACGGATGGGTAAAGTTGTACTACTTCCATAGTTGCCTTTTTAAATAAGCATCCATTAAATTCTTCTGTGTAAATCCAGTCAATATACCAATTAAATAAGCTTCTGAGTTGAACTAAAGGTAGGTCATTGGTATTGATTCTTTCTAATATAGCAGACTGTATATCAGAATTCCTTTTGTAAAGGCATGATTCTATTAGCTTTTCCTTTGAAGGAAAATACTTGTAGAATGTCATCTTTGCAACATTAGATTCAGCAATAATTCTGTCCACTCCAATAGAGTTATAGCTTTTTTCATTAAAAAGGGCAGTTGCTGTTTTTATAATAGTGTCTCTTTTTGACATCGATTTCCCCGTAGTAAATCTTTTGAAATCCGTTTCTTTTTTAAGGCTAGTGCTCTGGCAAAAGTCAGTTTAATCATATTGAAAACGCTAATGTAATACAACATGTGAGAGCCTAAAAAAATAGTATTTTTCGATATTAATTGTTATGTGATTCATTAAAAAAATTCATTAAATTATCCATTGATTTGTAGTAATAATAAACCTAATATCAAATTGTTTAGGGATGAGTATACAATTTTATTTAGTAGCAAATGAATGCACGATTAAAATAATGGGGAACTCATAACCTAACTATAAGAATTAATTTGTTATTGAGAATGATTATGTCAAAAAAATTTGAAGATTTCGATAATCCAAGACAAAAGGCATTACTGGGGATGAAGAATAGTATTCCTACAGAACAGTGGGAAGAAAATCTAAAATTTCTCAAACAATTAAGAGCGAGAATTGCTGAATTACCAGTATGTAAACATCCGGCGATCGAAGTTTTAAATAATGGATTGCTTGATAAATTCACTTTAACAAGAATTCATTTAGAATATCGTCATGCGATTGTTCAGATCTTTACTGATGCCTTATTAATGGCCCAGTTCCAGACAAAACAATTGGAGCCTAAACTCCATTCTGGAGCTAAAATGTTTCCACGTGTTTTATTAAGTTTAAATGTACTTGATGAATTTGGTTTTAGACCCGGAACAGACCTGGACAATTATTATCTAGGTAATCCGGAGTATGCACATTATCCTTTATATGAAGATTTATTGAATGATTATGGTTTGAGTGAGAAGGACCGTAGAGGGTATCAACCTTCAAAAATTGCAGATCAGGTAAGAAATTTTCTAGAATCATCTTATGATAGTTATATTAAAGTAGTTGCTTTACTTGCAGTGGCCGAAGAAGAAGTGATTCTTTTTAGCCCACCACTTCGTGAAGCGACTAAGGCTATTGGTGTAGATGTTGAAGGTGGCGGCTATTACCATGTTCATGGGGTATCTACTGACGAAACCTCAGAAGCAGCAGATGATGATCATGAAGATGATCTCTGGTTTGCGTTAGCGCAAGCAATAACTAAAGAAGACTATGAGAGCTTAACAACGCTTTGTATGGATTATTGTGCTTTATGGAATGAGTTTTGGGATGCACAAATTGCTGATATTCACTACTTAGAAGCAAAGAAGTTAGCATAACTTGTATCCATAGTAAGACGAATAATTGATAAAAACTAAAAAGCCTATTCATATATATGAATAGGCTTTTTTAATACTTTAAATCCAGCCCATCTATAAACTAATAACCTGAAGTATTTCATTTAATACATTATTTGCATCTGTGGGAAATGATAGAATTACGAAAGTCAGTAAGTTGATATGTATGGGGCTTAAAAACATGCATCCTATAAGTGTGAGCAAATGAATACATTCATATACAGCTATCTGAAATTTTTAACCTATTGAAAGTACAAAGGTTTAAGTCTTGTTCCAACCATTTACAATCCAAACCAGATTAGGCGGATTCTACTTCTTTTATAATATACCTGTGGTTTTTGTATTTTTATTAAAGTAAATTAAAACAAGAACTTATAACCATAAAATGACGTATTTTATTGTTAACTAAAAACGCTTGTAGACTATTTGTAGACTGTTGAGAAACATGGTTAAATCAAAGTTCGCTAAAACAGGTTTAAGACATGAAACTCAACAAATCTACTGTTGATGCTATTCCATTAACTGAAAAAGGTCAAAAAATATATAGAGATGCAGAACTGATCGGTTTTGCTGTTCGGGTAACTAATAAAAGTAAAACCTATATTGTTGAAAGGAGGCATGAAGGTGAACTCTATCGAGTGACAATTGGCAAAACTACCGATATTCCTGCAACAAATGCTCGAGCAAAAGCTCAGATGATTCTGGCGAAAATTTCAAACAATGAATATGAAAAGCCTATCAAATTAAAGAAGGTTGCTAATCCTTTAGATATTACCGTGAATGAAGCTCTTCAAATTTATATTGATAGAAATGACTTTAGACCAAAAACAATTAGGCAGTACCGTAAGTATTTTGATTTATATTTGGGGTGGGGCAACAAAAAGCTTTTCCAGATATCTAAGCAAGAAGTACTGGATCGATTTATTGAGGTATCAGAAGTAAGTGAGTCGTCAGCAAATGGTGCTGTATCTCTTTTAGGTACCTTATGGAAGTATATTCATGTTCTTTATTCAACAGATGAGAACCCGATTCTTAAAAGTAATCCAGTTGACATTATTTCCGTAACAAGAGGTTGGAATAAAATAGAAAGTAGGGATAGACATCTCCATAAAGACATCATTCACAAATATTACAATGCAGTGCTTCATTATGAAGATGAGTTAAATCTGGAAAATACTGCTAGGTCTAACACGCATCGGGATATTGTATTGATGTGCATGTATACGGGATGCCGTAAACAGGAGGCATGTTGTTTAAAGTGGTCTGATGTAGATATTAAAAATGGTACCTTAACTTTTAGAGATACCAAAAATGGTTCAGATCATACTTTTCCTATTGGTGATCATCTACACAGTATTTTGCGTGAACGTTGGTTATTAAGAGAAAACGATTGGGTTTTCCCAGCTACTAAGATGCCTACTTCGTGGAATATGCATGCAACTAAGGTAGATACATTATTGAATAGAGTGGGTAAGGAAGTTGACTATTACGTTTCAATGCATGATTTCCGTCGTACATTTGCCACTATATGCAACCTTTTAAGATTTAATATTTATGTGACAAAAAGACTTCTTAATCACACGGCTAAACCAAGAATTGATGTGACAGGTGGTTATGTTCAAATTCCAGATGAGGAATTAAGAGCTTCAATGAACATGATTGAAGCGGTGTATCAAGGTAAGATTGATTGCTTTAATTACCAATCTGTATGGGCAGAAAGATTAAAAGAAATAAAGGCGGTCTAACCGCCTTAAACTGTTGCAAGCTGTGCTGTATTAAGCACAGTCTTGCTTTGCTCATACTTCAAAACGTCCTTCTTTTTATATGAAACACGTCTTCCAATTTTCGAGAAAGGCAGTGATGATTGATCACAACGCATTCTAGCTAATGTCCAAGGCGAGCAATCTAAATAAAGTGCCACAACCTCTTGAGGGAACTTCTGTTCTTCATTAGCCATTATGAAGCGATCCAAATATTCTTGTTGCTCTGCATCAGATAGATTTCTCAGATCTTTTAACATTTACTCCTCCTTACTTTCCGCTTTAACTTCTAATTGAGTACCCTCATAGGTGCCGTCACCCCCGCAATTCAGACAATGTGTATACATGCCTAAACCATCCCCATCAGGACAGAAGTTTTCAGGTAATGACCCGTCTAGAAATACAGTGCCGCCAATTGGCTTTGTGTGAATATGAGGGGCAAGGCCGTAATAGGGGAAAATGCATTCACCATTTCCATCATCACAAAAATCACATGTTTTAACTTTTACTTCACTCATCCATTAGCTCCTCAACTCATTACGTTCTTTCTTCAATTGACGCAAAAGGTTGTGAAGAGTAACGGTTACAGCTTTATCTAGACTTTTGGTTGAATGAAACTCTGCTAGTTGAGACAGTGCTAAACCAAAAATGTGATATGCAAAAACTTTTGCAGCTTCCGGATTGTTTTTGAGAAGCTCTTCAGTACTTGGACAAATGATTTTTTCAAAAATATGAACAGCTACCTGATCCGGAGTACCTTCAATACTGCTAGGGCTCAAATTAACTTCACCAATAACTTTGCTCATTGTTGAGAATCCTCACTTAAAATTTCCCATTCACCCCAATCGCCCAAATAACCAGATTTTGAAATGCTTGTTGTAATCACTTGACCATCATCACAAGTTACTTTCATTCGATTGGCATCTATGCGAACAGCTTTATAAACAACATCCATTTGTAAATTTGCTGGTAAAGGGCTGGGGCCATTTACAGACTTAATTCTTACTTCCATTTTTGAGCCCTCAAATATTCTTCTTTAGTCCACTCAACAAACTCTTTATAAAGCTGCTGAGCGGGTTTATTTAACCGGTTGTTGTAGTCTATTGTTATGCGGCGCCAAGCTACTGGTACGGCATAATGTTTCGTTAAAAGCATTGCTTGGTTTAACCCTTGCTGGACTATTACAAAGCCCAGCAAGTGCAAGTAATTAGTAAAACCAAGTAAGTGCTTGTTATTCACTTTCTTGAATTGGTCTTTCATTCTAGTAACCGTCCACTAATAGATAATCAGGATCAGCTTCAGGTTGGGTAGGTGTAGGATTCTCTAATTCATAGCGGCGTTTTCTCACATACCCCATTAGCTTCGGTTGAATCTGCGGATCTCGTGCAGCCACGTCTATTTCCAAAGCATCTAGCGTTGTAAGGTCTGGTGCGTTCTGGATCTGAACCATTAAAGAGGGTGGCTCATTCGCAGATGCCTGTTCTTTTTCTAGCTCTTCAAGACGTTTGTGAGTGGCGAGAAGGATAGGCTTCATTTGTTCGTCATCCCATTTGCGGGTATAACGATAAACCGCATTTACTTCTGCAGGTGTTTTTGACTCTTTTACACGCTGTAGAAGAGTATCTAGGGTTTGCTGATATTCTGGATCTACTTTAGGCTCGTTAGTTTCTGGAACTAATAGATCCTCGGATGATGAAACATAAGGCCCCTCAGTAACAACAATTGCACTATCGAGATCCTCTTTTAAATCTTTAGTAGGCTCTTCAATTACTGTTTTTTCAGTATTAACCTGAGGTGATTTCTCAACTTCATTTTCTAAAGGCTTTTCTTCTTCAACTTCATCAGTTGGCTTGTTCAGAAGTTTGAGCATATCTTCAGCAAACTCACCACCACTGACTTTAATAATCGCGCAGCAATGAGCAAAAGCATTATCAAAACTTGAGTGGACTTGGCCATGCTGAAGCATGCGTAATTGTCCTTTTGAACCATTCCACTTAAACTGCTGCACACCTAATTCAACAGTTGGACTTGGGTAAGAGCAAGTAGAACCTTTAGCAGGCGCTTCTTTTAATGGTTCAGGTACCTCAAATTCGCCAATAAAAATAGTTCTAGGCTTTAATTGAAATTCGAATTTATCAAAAACATCAAAGCCAAAGTCATAAGGGTTAAATGGCTCCCAGCCATTACGCTCAGTATTATTTACTAAAAGTAATTCACCGTTGGCCCAAGCAAGTTTAGCTTCAACTTTATTTAGTATTTTCATGCTGTCATCCCCGTTTTAGCTAATGTTTCAATGTCTTGTTTAACTGCTGGTAGTTTTGCCTCTTCAATTTGGATAAGGGCATCTATGCCGAAGTGTTCACAAACTGTTTTCACGTCTAGGCCGCGTTCAGCTATGAAGTTTTGAAGTTCATCTCTTTGTTGATCTGAGATACCGTTAAATTCTGGTGGACTAATCCAAGTGCCACGTTGCTTATCAAACGTGCAATTCAATGCTTTAGCTCTCATTAACATTGTTTGGCGCATGTTCTGGTAATACATGTGTTCTTTATCAAGCGACTCAGTTAATTGATTAAGGTCACCTGCATGCTCAGCTTCTTCACAGCTTTGTTTCCAGTTTTCTAGCTCTTCTTGGGCTTTAGCTGCTGCAAGTTGTGCAGGCGTTAAGGTGTTAATGTGATCTTTAGCTTGAGTAATCAGGTCAGCCAAGAAAGTAGGGTGTGCTTTAAGATCAGGCACCCATACTTCACCGGTTTCACCGCCTAAAGCACCTGAGTTTTTCGCATGATGTGTAGGCGAAGGTTTGAAATTAATAACGCGGGCATTTTTACCTTCACCAGTAGTAACAGTTGTTAGATAACCCATGACATCTGCAATACGGTAAAGCTCGTTACGGTTTTTACCACCTAGATCTGGTCGGTAAATAATTTGATCACCGTTTTGATCTTCTGATGCGTGTGCAATGAAAACAACATCTTTACCTAAACTGATCAAAGTATTGATGTATTGCTTAAAAGTTTGGTTCGCTAAACCTTGAGCCTTTAACTTTAAAGAGCCATCTTTTTGACGGTTATTAGCAGTTAGCAATAGATGGGTTTTAATGCATTCAAGCATTGCACCCACGGTATCAATGACTACGGTTTTATATGGTGCTAAGTCCTGCGGAGTAAGGTTTGCAACATCACTCCATTGTTGAACCTGTACAACCGCACCTCGACGTAATTCACCAGTACGGTGAGCACCACGGTCAAAGTCAAAAGAAATTGCTTTTTCCGCAGTAAAGCCCATCGATGATTTACCTAAACCCGGATCCGCGTATAGGTACACAATAATTGCTTGAACCAATAAAGTTTGGTCAGCAGTAATAATCGGTAGAGCCATTTTATTATCCTTATCTTGAGCCAGTGAAGCCGCGCTTAGTTTTATAAGCTTTGCGGTCACGTGTAGGGATGTTTGTTTCACGTAGCTTTATTGCGAGCTGCTTTCTGCGTTGGAAGTCGATTTCTTGTGTGAGTTCATTCCAAACTTTTGGATAGTCAGTTTGGAACTTTTCAACGTCCAAAGGTGTCTTAACTGAGTCCTTCACCTTGTAAAGAACTGAGCCATTAGCATTAGATGCGTACACTTGCCAGCCAATGCGGACAGAGTAGAGGCCCTTATCATCACGGCCTAAAAATGACATATAGCCGTCAGGGTGTTTTTTGAAATTAGTCATCTTTAAGCCTCCACCAACTTGTTACGTTCGATGAAGCCTTTTAGAAGGTCATTGATGTTGCGGATGTCTTCAAATTCGGTGAAATCGTTATATGACTTACCGTTAATGTCAGTGATTTCATTCACAGTGAGTTGGGTAATATCGACAGCGGTGAATTCAGAACCCGGAACGCCGTAGCTGTCTGGATGAGCTTCAAAATCAAAGCTAACGTTTAAACGGAAGCTATCTAATTTAATTACAGCAACGCCAGAATGTTTACCTGTTATTTTTGCGGTTAAAACCCCGTAAGTACTTGGTTGCGTTTTTGGAGTAAATAGAGAAGGAGCTTCTTTTGTTTGGAAAGCTGGTTGTAGCTGACAAGCAACTAAAGAACCACCTGAGATTGCAACAGCAGCCATGCTGACAAATGCAAATGAGTTGAATGAGTTAACTTTTACGTTCATAATTGATCTCGCAGTTTTGCAAAAGCACATCGGACCTGGGGAGGGGCGGTGTGCTTTTTTGTTGTCTGTGAGATAGATATTAGGTAAACCTAATTATTAAGTCAATAGGTATTCCTAATAAAATTAGAAATACCTAATTTTTGTGCTTTAATAGACAAAAGAAAACCCATCACAGGGATGGGTTGTTTGGAGTTTGTTATGATGACAGGAACAATAAAAAATTCATCACCACCATTAGTTATTGAGTCGATTGAAGCAGAAGGAACGGTTTGGATGTTGTCTTTTAATGGGTCGAATCCAGATGAAAATGACGCTATTGAATTGACCAAAGAACAGTGTTTTTGGTTATTCGATAAAATTATGAATATTGACCCCAATCTCTTTTATAAAACCAAGGAGATTTGCTGATGTTCCAGGTGATAAACTCACTGGGACAAAATTCCTCATCAATTACTTCTATATTTGATATTTGATTAGGCAATAGGCTCAAGGTATGAACCCTTGAATCACTTTCATAATCCCATAAATGAAATCGATCATCTTTATTGTGCGCTCGTCTACTTGGGCCAAAGTCCATAGGGGCGCATTTTCTAACTAATTCTCGATTATCTTCTTTTGAAAAAAAAGATAGTTTTACTTTCTTTTTTGAATCAATTGCTTGTTTAAAAACATTTTCTAATGTCATTTTATTCTCCACCCGATCTGTTGTTAAGACTGTGTCGGGTTCACAGTTTATTAATCTTTTATGTTATTAATTTTCTGACCTAGCTTTCCTTCTTTTACCAACTGCACGACCTGCTCATTAGTAAGCACAGGAATAAAGACTTTGTCGCCAATATCTTTAGAAAGAATCTTTACTTCTTCAGCAGTCAACACCAAAGCTTCACCATGTTTTGCAGCATCATTGATGCGAGCAATAATCTGGTTGATTGGTCGTTTTGAATTGTCCATAAGTCTTCCTGTGATTAATGCGAATAAGGATGTTCTTGTCTATGCTGACTTGGCGGCACGATATCTGTAATAGCGGTAATACTTTCAACTTCGTCCATTTCAAAGAAAAATCGCTCACCACCATTCACAGAAAGCAAACTTAAAACCCCACCATTGATGCCGACAAATTCTTTAATTGTGCATCTTCCATCCTTCAAGCACACCTGAACAAACTCATTCGGCACAAGATCTGCATCAGGGTCGCATACAACATACCAGCCATTACGAATTGCTGGAAACATTGAGTCGCCAGTTCCTTTAATGCCATAGGCTCTTGGTCCTGCTGAGTGAGTTGGAACATACCCATCTCCAGCATTGCCTTCATAACCCATATCTGTGAAATAGCCATCCATGCCCATCTTGGAGTAAGCCTTAACAGGAACCCAACGCTTAGATGATGGGATAAACGGTTTTTCGATAATTGTTGAAAATAAAAGAGCTTCATCACTATCACTAATGTTGTATTTCTTTTTGAACTCTTCGATATCCAGTTGTTTAAATTTATCTCTCGTGCTTGATTGAATCTCTCCCGTGCCAGATGCAAGCCATGAAGGATTTACATTCAAAAATTTTGAGGCACGTAATAAATTTTCACCTTCCATTGTTTTGGATTTTCCAGACAGCCAATCACTCACAGAAGGAGGTTTAACTCCTACTGCACGAGCAAGCTCAACACCTTTAATCTTTTTAGGTGGCAAAACTTCCATGGCATACCTAAGTCGTTCAGCAAGAGTATTCATACAACTATCCTCAGAATGTTAGGAAATCCTAACATAAATAAAATTAGGTATTCCTATTGATTTAATATAAGGAATGCCTAATAATTAAAGAAAAATTAGGAGCACGTTATGAATGACGCACAACTTATAGACAAGCTAGGTGGTGTCACAGCGGTAGCAAGACTTTTGGGGATTGCTCCGTCATCAGTTAGTGGATGGAAAGCTATCCCCCTTGATAGAAAAATCAGGCTAGCAGTTATTGCTGAAGATCTTGGTTTAACAACGCGAAAAGAGCTTTTCCCTGATAACTATCAAGATATTTGGATTGAACTTCGTCCCCAGACGACAAAAAGCAAAAACCTTGGATCATTAACCGCTTAGGAACTAAACCATGAGCAAAGTATTAAATGAATTGCCTGCAAGCGCTAGCAATAACGAATCGCTCATATTGCAAGCACTTAACGCTAGCAATCAAAGACAAGTAGCAGAGATGATAAATGTCGATGCAAGCATCCTTTCACGGATGAAAACAGAAAAGAAATCAAATGGATGGACTGAGATTGAGTTTATTAGCTTTTTGTTGACAGCCATTGGTTTGAAGGTTGTGCAAGAAAGTGATGTGTATTGCTCACCTGAAATTGCAGAAGCAACGCGAGTTTATTTAGCACATGCATTCACTTCACCTGAATACATGCGGATTTTATTCAAATAAAAAACCACTCCCCATCCAGGTAGAGAGTGGTTTATAGGCATTCAATTGAGGTGGATCAAATGAACACAAACAATTTATCAGAACAACCAATCGAACTCAACTCACCTGATTTTTTAATAGGTGACGTTGTAGTGCTTACTAAAGAGTGCCGTACTTTCAAATCAAATGATTTGTTTGAAGTTAAAAACAAAACTTTGACTAGTTTATGGACCATCAAATCAGAGAATCATTTGATTCTAGTTTCTTCAAAAGAAATCCGCACAGCAACAGTTGCTGAACTTAACGCCAAACGCCGACTAACAAGCGCTGAGCAAGCATTAGCGGAGGTGTCATGAACAGCTTTACACAGCAAATCAAAGATTCTCGCCAGCAAAGTGAAATCCAATCTTTCTATGAGCCTGCATTACGAGTACTTGGGCACCTATTTGAGGTGAAAAAGCAAAATTTACGTAACAAAGGTTATGACGAAAATAATGCAGCGGTAACAAAGATTGAATTTTCAGAGGCTATGGCTCGTCAATTTCGCATAACGCAGTGGTTAGCACAGCAGATTGTAACCAGCTTAACCAAGGCGTGTTTGGTTGATTCTTTTGGAGGCTATGTTAAGCCAAAGGGTGGTGAAAAGTGAGATATGCAGCAAGAAGAAAACAGGATATTTCCGTTTCCACCACACCGCTAGAGGTGGTAATTCCACTGGAGCAACCAGTAAAGATCTATACGGCTAAAGAATTAGCAGCCATGCCACTTTCAGTCATGAATGCCGCAATTGAGGCTCAGGAAAGATTTTATCAACTTGAAGAATTAACTCATATGGGGGGGGGCAGGCTATAGCAGTTCGCCGTCTCATGGAGGATGGGCACAAACTAATTCAGGTGAAAGAAAAGTCTCGTACTCGCTACAAAATCAACAACGAATTTATTCCTCCAAGAATTATTCGTCAGTTGGAAATGCGCGGTCTTGTAAAATTAGGAGCAGTCACTGATGTATAAATATCTCCACCATATCAGCGACTTTATGGTTGCTACAGCGCACCTTAGCCCAGTTGAAGAGTGCTTTTATCGCCGTGCTCTCGATTTCTATTATTTGAATGAAAAACCATTACCCAAAGAAACCCAGTCGGTTTTTCGTCGGTTACGTGCAAATACCCAAGAAGAAAGGGATGCAGTATTAATTGTGCTGCAAGAGTTTTTTGTGGAAGAGGAAGACGGGTTTCACAACAAACGTTGTGATTCAGAAATCGCCGCTTATCAAAAAGTAGGGGATAAAAATCGTGAAAATGGTAAGAAAGGTGGGCGTCCACGTAAGGAAAAACCAAAAGAAAACCAAAGTGAAGGCGACTCGGTTAATTCTGAAAACCCACAAAAACCCAGTGGGTTAATTTTGGGTTCTGAAAGTGAAAGCCAAAAAAACCTTAACCATAAACCGTTAACCGATAACCAATATATAGATAGTAGTAGTAATGCGCGTGAAGAAAATTCGCAATTTACACCAATCCAATTTGCTCAGTATCAGATCGATGATCACAAGCGTTACTCAATGCGTGAATTCATTTCTGAATACAGCGAGTTTCAATACGATTTCATCTCACTTGCTCAACAAAGATTTGTTTCTGTACCTGAAATCGACTTGAGAACCATGATTCAAAATTTCGGTGACTGGTACTTTGCAAACGAATCTAGTTCATTGAATACACCAAGCATCTGGTTGGTTAAGTGGTTCTCTTGGGTTCAAAACAACGAGAAACAAGTTGCTGCTAACCGCAAGAAACAAGAGCAAATCAATTCAGCTGGTCAAAAACCACAAGAGTCGGGTTACTTCGCTAATCTTTTTGAAGAACAGAGCGAATCTCAAATCGTGGATGTAACCCCAGCAAAAAAGTTTCCAATGATTGAGGAGGTAGGTCATGC
Organism: Acinetobacter sp. FDAARGOS_494; assembly: GCF_003812225.1. Lineage (NCBI taxonomy): Bacteria > Pseudomonadati > Pseudomonadota > Gammaproteobacteria > Moraxellales > Moraxellaceae > Acinetobacter > Acinetobacter sp. FDAARGOS_494. Next base: position 57,758 of record NZ_CP033866.1, on the reverse strand, counting down.
ATGAGATTACCTTGAACGAAGTGCGTCAATTAATCGCATCTCTTCGCACTGTTTACGCTGCTCAGTTCAATAAGCAATTTCCAGCAACAGGCGAAAGCGCAATTCCTCTGTCAGTGGTTGAGCAAATCGCACTTAAAACACTGGTTGGCGTTCAACAAAACCAATTTAACAACGCACTTGCTCGATTACTTACAGCAGGTGGACGTTTTATGCCGTCATTTGCTGAGTTTCGCACCTGGTGTATTGGTGAAAGTTGGATGTCTCCAGAGGAAGCTTGGTCACGTGCATGTAAGTTTACGACTGACAGTACCGTGGTTATTACACAAATTACAAAATATGCATTAGACGAAGTGATGTATTTGATCGAAGCCGGCCAAATGCGAGCAGCTCAAGATAATTTCTTCGGAACCTATAACGTGATGGTGGCTAAAGCTCAATTGAAAGGTCGTCAGCAAGAGTTTTACGCTCCACCGCTACAACTAGAACACAAAGAACCTAAACACGTTCCTGTGAGCAATGACGAGGCTCAAAAGCATCTCAAATCATTGATGGAAAGATTAAAAATCAATGGTCGTAAACCTGCACCAGTTCAAAAACTTGAGGCAAAAGAAAAAGAGCCTGAGCTTGCAAAAGAATTAGGTCCAGATCCTTTCGACAATCCGCACGAATACGCTGAGATGTGCCGCCGTGAAGGTATGCCAATACCTAGAAATATTCTTCAGCTAATTGATGGGGCGAATGCATGAAAGCATCTAAATTGATTAGAGATAAAGGACTGCAATACGCGAAGGAAATCGTAGATTCAGCACCCGATAACGCAACTGAATGGAACGAGGGTTATGAGTTCCAATGTGGTCAAAGTGTAGAAATCAGCCCAGCAGATCGTGAGAAGTATTTTGTAGATTTGGTTGAGCTTAAACGTCTGGTGGAGTCTTTGAAAATCATCAGCGATTTAGGTGGAGTTGAGAAGCTAACGCCTGCATTCATTACGACAGATAAGCATGTTGGTTACACGCATGTTCGCATGGTGGGAAATGGGAGATTGAGCTTTCTTGATGATTTTTGCGACTTCATTCCAGATGGTTCCATTTCAATTAAGCGTGTGATGACTGCTATCCGCGACCACGAATCAATATACGGAGGCGGTGAATCTCATGCCAACTAGATATAACACAGGCGAGTATAGCTACGATCTTGAATATCACTATGGAGATATGTCAGCAAGCATGGAGATGCTTAGAGCACGTTTAATTGAATTGTTGACTCCTCATCTGTCTGGCCGTTATGTGAAATGGAGAGAAGCATATTTCACATGGTTTACAAAGTGCGGCGGGGATTCGGGGTGGATGTTTTGTGTAGGTCCACACGAATTTCATATTGATGGGGCGTTAAGGCGCTATTACTCAGGTTCTATTGATATTACCTACAACCAGAAAGATCGATATTTCTTGGTGGGTGAGAAAAAGAAAGTCAAATGTAAGGCTTGTAAGGGGTTTGGCTTCATTCGAGATGATGGGTGGGGGCATATAGATAAATGTGAAATGTGTGATGCAGAAAAAGGAGCCAGCCATGAGTGAGTTTGAGGGTAAATCTGGAAAGTGGGCTTGGGAGATTCAAAAAGAACAACAAGCGAAAGTGGAGGAGCTGCAAAAGCGTTTAGATGGGGCATTAAAAGAGACTCAATATGCTTTGCAGTATGTTGAAGAAGACATGCGCGGCAATCATGAATTTCTACAAATGGCAATGATTCGAACCCTTAAAGCTATAGAGCAAGTGCTCAAAGGTGGTGCTTGATGTCATCAGTCAGCATTGCTGAATACCGCAAGTTATTTCCCATAAAGAAAAATAAAAAGCGCCGTTCAGCAAAGCAAGTTGCCAGACAACCAAGTGTGGGTGAAGTGGTTCTGGCAACGCATTTAAGAGCATGCAAGATTGGTTTTGAACAGGAATATAAGTTCCATCCTGAACGCAAATGGAGAGCAGATTTTTTAATAAAGGGTTCAAAGATTTTGATTGAGGTAGAAGGCGGGATCTGGAGCGGAGGCCGTCACACAAGAGGTAAGGGCTATTTAGGGGATATGGAGAAATACAACTCCGCAGCAATGATGGGTTTTACAGTTTTACGGTTCAGCACAGAGCAAGTGAAAGCAGGCGTGGCGATTAAACAAATTGAGCAATTGGTGGGATGAAAATGAATATGCCAGTACAACAACACATTTTACAAGCGGTCGATTGGTCTAGATTTAGTTTTGAAGAGTGGTGTCGCCAGCTTGGAGCTTGGCTAAACGGCGATACCGAAACAATGGTCAAAATTGTTAAGACGATGCCAACAAAACGCATCACTCAAAAACAAAGAGAAAAATTAATAGCTATGTATATGAGCGATGAAAATCTAAAAGATCGTTTATGCATTCGCCGTAAGGGTACTTGCTGTGAGTTAAATGACAATGAGGCACGTGCAATCCATAGATTGATTATTGATATTAAATTAATTGAAGACCATATTTTACAAGAATGGATCTCAGCAATTTGGTCACATCATGTTATGGGCAATTCATTACGTGATATTGCTCAAAGTAATGACACTTCAGTTAATCAAATCAGACAGGATTTAAAATGTGGTATGGCTTATATCAAAAGTCGAAATCCGCATTTCAGATTTGAAACTTTTGAAAAAACCGCTTGAGTGTGCGCACGGGGTATGGCATATTTGTGATACAGTGTTGGAAGTGTAAGTAAATCACTGGTATTAAAGCTCATCAAATGATGGGCTTTTATTTTATCAGAATGAATAAACTATCTTTAAATGAAAATATCGAAAAATTTATTGCAACGATATTTAAATCGTTGATAATAAAATTTTCTTTGCTAAAAAAACTGCATGAGAATCATATTTTCTTTAATTACGTTTGTCTTATTTTCATTTATTTCCTTTATCCTTTTAAGGAATAAATATATTGAGCCAAACCACTTCGTCATTTTGATAATATTTTCTGCAATTGTATCCGCAATAATTGCATATTTTGATGAGGTTCAAGAGCTATCTATTGGAGGCAATATCGTTAAACTAAAAGAAGCAAAAAAGGAGTTACAAGTAACAATAGATCAATTAAAGTCAATTAAAGTTTCAACATATCGGATGTTACTTTTGAAAAGTTTACATTTTTCAGGTGTTTTTGGAAGCAGCCATTTAGTGGATAGTAGAGCAGAATATTTTTTTTCACTCATCAATGAAATTAAACAATCGGATTGTTTCAATGATCTTAAGTCTGAAATAAAAGTTCAATTAACAAGGTTGTTAATTGATCAATTAAATAAATTTTATCCTTTATTTTATGGCAAACAATTCAATGATAGCGATGAATTCCCTAAATCTACGGTTTTTTATATCGAGTTGAAAGATGAGATTATTGATAAAGTTCATCAAAAACGGACACCTGTTATACCATTTGATCAAAAAAAGCAGGAAATTGTTACAGCTATAGATAACTATGCAGCTTTGTATATTTTATTTAAAGAAGTTGAACAGTAGGGTGATATTGATTTTTTATTGCTTAATAAGATGAATTTAAACGATATTATTTTAATTAATAATCTCCAATGAAAGGATTTTTAAACTTTTACCTTTACGATTCTATAGAAAAGTTGCCGAGCATAGTATGGCACAAGAAGCTCTGCTAAATATCGATTATTGGCGGGGCTTTTTATTTAATAAATAATCATAAAATTTTTATTACTTTAATTTTATTGATAAAATATAAATTAAACCTCAAAAGCTATATGCAGAAAAAATATGAAAAAAGGAATTTGTAAACTATGCGACCTAGAAAAAGAATTGAAGCGCTCTCATGTTATTGGGAGAGCAGTTTTTAAAAAGGCTTTAAATGGTGCAAATTACGCTTTAAGACTTGATAAACAGCATAAAAAAGTGATTAAAGATCAAGATCAGTGGGCCACATATATGCTATGTGGAGATTGCGAGCATGATTTAAATACAAAATATGAAGGCTATTCTCTAGATATTTTAAGAAATAAAAAGAAATCTGTAAAACATAAAAAAAGAGATAATCACTATGAAATTCAGGGTGTTAATCAAAAAAAACTAATTTTATATTTAATTTCTATTATATGGAGAGGAATTGAATCTAGTCATGAAGTTTTTAATAAATTGAAATTTTTTGATGAATCGCCAGTTGCAAAAAATTTTTTAAAAGAATGTATTAAGAATGATCGTGTAGTTCTAACAGAATGTTACGATGTCAGAATTTCAAAATTAGTAAGCACGATAACTTCTTTTAAGAATGAAGAGTTAGATTTTATAACTGATATTCATTGTAGTATTGATAATAATGAACGAATTCGTTTTTTAACTATTTTTGAGGGATACTGTTTTGAATTTTTTTACTATACGGATTCATCTCAGTCCGTTTCTAGTTTAGGAGTTCTTAAGAAAAATAAACGAATACTTAGAATGCCATATATTGATGTTTTTTCAATTCCTGAGTTTCGAAAAAGTCTGTTAGATATGCTTGAGGCGCAAAATAGTAACTAAACTATTAATAGTTTAGAGATTTAAAGAAAAATCACTTTTACTTAAGTTTTAAATTACCAAGTCCCGAATAGGGACTTTTTAATGGAACTAATTTATGAAAAACGAAGTTGGCTTTCATGTTCCTGTTCGTCCAATGCCTCCAGAATGGCTTTTTGAAATGGATACACCTAACTTTGTTCCAGCGCCAGAATTATGGGAATGGATAAGAAAGGTTTTTCTAGACCCTAAATCTAAATTATTTAACCCTGATCATATGCATTTACGGTCATTTCGATATCCAGATATTGCTGTGATGTGGGCTAGATCTGGCTTTAAAAAGCAAGGCCGTCAGGTCATTGGGACTACTGAAAAAGTCATGATCAATGCTGGTGGCTGGAAGAAAGAACGACAAGAAGAACAATACATCCAATGGTTCAATTATTTACCTGAATACTTAATTACTTTTGATGCTTCATATTCACGTATAGCAAGTGATGTGAACTTTTGTGCTTTGGTTGAACACGAGCTTTATCACATTGCACATAAGAAGGACCAATACGGAACACCAGCTTATAACAGAGAAACTGGTATGCCTAAGTTAGCTATTCAAGGTCACGATGTTGAAGAATTTACAGGTGTTGTTCGTCGATATGGAGCTAGTGAGGATGTTATGCGGATGGTTGAAGCAGCTAATAAAAGACCGCAGCTGTCACGGGCAGATGTTCATTACGCTTGCGGCACTTGTAACTTGAAGGTGGTTTAAATTTTTTTTGCCACTCTACTTGGACGTACTTGGACGGATAGAGATAAATGGCAAGGCTTAATAAACGGGTGAAACTCTATATAGTACGGTCACTTGCTACCTATGAGACACCTAGTGAAACAGCAAGAGGCGTCCAAGAAGAATTTGGTATCACCGTAACCAAACAGCAATGTGAAGCATACGACCCAACAAAAAAAACAGGACAGGACTTAAGCGAAGAATTTAAAACTGAGTTCTACAGAGTGCGAAAGGAAATGAACGACAACCTTAGCGCAATTCCAATCGCAAACATTGCCTACCGCCTCAAGCGTCTACAACGGTTCATCGATCATGAACAATTCAAAGAAAACCCTGTCATTGTGCCGAGCCTTTTAGAGCAGGCAGCTAAAGAGGTTGGCGGCTTATATACCAACCGTAAGGAAATAACAGGGGCTGGTGGTGGGCCAGTTAAAACGGAAAATACAGAAAAGCCACCTCAACCAGCATATAAACCTGAAGAGCTTTCGAAACTCTCGCCTCAGGAACTTTCTCGCTTAGTGATTAATGGAAAGCTATGACATACGCATTAGATGAAATAGCCCCTTTAATTAAAGAGTGGACTATTAACGTACGCCTGCCTGAAGTAATGACTGAGATGACACGGCGTTATTACTACAAGGCTGCAATTGAGCAAAACGAACTTAGCATTCAAGCAGAGCTATACAAGTGCAGTAAGGATCCAGTCCATTGGTTTAACAATTGGATATGGACATATGATCCGCGCGGTATGGCTTTTGGTTTACCTGCCAATATTCCTTTTGTATTACGGCCTAAACAAGTTGAGCTTGTGGAGTGGCTAGAGGAACGTGAAAGCACCCAAACACACGGTCTAATTGAAAAATCCCGTGATGAGGGCATGAGCTACGTTGTGCTGGGTTTTTTCTTGCATCGTTGGTTATTCGTTGAAGGTTTTGCAGGTGGTGTTGGTAGCCGTAAGGAAGAGTTGGTAGATAAGAAGGGCGACCCTAAAACCCTATTTCATAAATTCCGCGATATGTTCAGCAAAATGCCCCAATGGTTAAAACCTAAGGGCTTTGTCGAGAAAGTGCATGATAACTACATGCGAATCATTAACCCAGATAACGGCGCAACTATTACTGGTGAAGCGGGTGACAACATCGGGCGTGGTGGACGTACTACGATGTATTTTTTGGACGAATGGGCATTCGTAGAACGGCAAGAAGCTGTAGATGCTGCCATTTCTCAAAACACCAACGTTCATATTAAAGGATCCACACCTAACGGTATTGGTGATCGATTTCACCAGGATAGATTTAGTGGTCGTTACGCCGTCTTTACCATGCCTTGGCGAGCTAACCCGGATAAGAACTGGACCGTTACCTATAACGGCAAAGTTATTTACCCATGGTATGAAAAGCAGCTGGCCACACTTGATGATGTGGTTCTTGCTCAAGAGGTTGATATTAACTATGCCGCTTCTGTAGAAGGCGTCTTAATTCCTAGTACTTGGGTTCAAGCTGCTATCGATGCGCATAAGAAGCTTCAGATTGAGCCGACTGGTGACCGTATTGGCGGCTTAGACGTTGCAGATGAAGGTAAGGATAAAAACTCTTTTGCAGCACGTCACGGCGTTGTCATGACTTACTTGGCCACATGGTCTGGTAAAGGCGATGACATTTTTGGAACGACTCAAAAAGCTATGGATTTCTGCTTCGAGAAATCCATCGATACGCTGTTTTACGATGCCGATGGCCTTGGCGCTGGGTGCCGTGGTGATGCCCGTGTGATTAATGAAAAGCGCAGAGAGCTGGGCTTATCCGAGATTAATGTGGAGTCATTCCGCGGATCCGGTTCAGTTCATGACCCTGAAGGGGAAATGGTAGAGAAACGTCTTAATAAAGACTTTTTTGCCAATTTGAAAGCTCAGTCTTGGTGGTCATTACGTTTACGCTTCCAAGAAACTTTTAGAGCACTTGATGGGCGTGATTATGATCCAGACATGATCATTTCACTATCAAGTGAAGATATCGATGCCAAGGAATTAGCACTACTCACTACTGAGCTATCTCAACCAACGTACACAAAAAACGGTGTTGGGAAAATCCTAGTCAACAAACAACCTGATGGCACAGCTTCACCGAACCGGGCAGATAGCGTGATGATTTGCTTTAACCCGCAAATTGCTGAGCTCAATATTTGGGGCAAGCTATAAAGAGAAAGTTATGGGCTTAATTAAATTTACAAGAGATTCGTTCCAGAACTTTGCAGCTCGAGTTGGGTTGGGTTCTGGAAGTCAACACGATCAATCGACTTATGGTTTTAACTTCACAAGCCGAAATCGATTGAAGCTTGAAGCGATGTATCGATCAAGTTGGGTGGTTGGGCAAGCGGTCGATGTTGTAGCGGATGACATGACGCGTGAAGGAATTAACATCCGTGGCATGGATGATCCAGAAGATGTGGAGGCAATTAACCAGGAACTAGATAGCCTGCAAGTGTGGGATAAGATCAATGAGACAATCCGCTGGTCCCGACTTTACGGTGGGGCTATCGCTGTAATGTTAATTGACGGTCAAAATGTATCTACCCCACTTAATGTAAATACTATTGGTAAAGATCAGTTCAAAGGGTTGCTTGTTTTAGATCGCTGGATGGTTTTACCTGACTTGCAAGATCTAGTCACCGAGTATGGTCCAGATTATGGAATGCCTAAATACTATGATGTCATTACTGACTCAGTAGGCTTATGTAATCAGCGCATTCATTATTCACGTGTTTTCAGAATGGATGGGATTAAACTACCTTACTGGCAGGCTATAGCGGAAAATTTATGGGGCCAATCAGTTATTGAGCGCTTAGAGGATCGTTTAACTATTTTTGATAGCGCCACATTAGGTGCTGGCCAGCTTATCTATAAAGCACACTTACGCACATACAAGGTAAAAGGCTTGCGTAGTCTTATTGCAGCCGGTGGGCGAATGTATGACGCTTTGGTTGAGCAGATCAATCAAATTCGTCTATGGCAATCTAATGAAGGCCTAACGCTGATGGATGCTGAAGATACTTATGAAGCCCATCAATATAGCTTTGCCGGGCTTGATAATATTCTGATGCAGTTTGGCCAGCAAATTGCTGGTGCTTTGGGTATTCCATTAGTTCGTTTATTTGGGCAGTCTCCAGCGGGGTTTAGTGCAACTGGTGAGTCTGACTTATCAAACTATTACGACAATATCAACCAGCAGCAAGAAGGCCGTATGCGTACGCCTTTACATAAGTTGCTTGAAATTGTTTCGCGGTCAAAACTAGGTAAACCTCTACCTGATTCATTTAAGTTTGATTTCGCTTCATTGTGGCAGATCGATGACGAGAAAAAGGCAGAGATTGCGGCCAAAGTTGCCGAGGCAGTTACTAAGGTTGAAGAGGCTGGAATCATCTCACGTCAGACGGCGTTAAAAGAATTGCGTCAATCAAGCGAATCTACCGGTATTTTCTCTCATATTTCTGATGAGGAAATTAACCAGGCTGAAGATGATCCACCGCCGCCAAAAGAAGGTTATGACGATGAAGAGTCAAATAAGTCGGATATCACCGCACCTGGCGAGGAAGACCGAGATACGGTACAGCCAGCAGCTTAGAAAGATTGCGGGATACATTGATATGATCGTTAAAGGCTTTGATGTAAATGATCCAAAGTCATACCCACTGATGATTGCGTCATTAAACGAGTATGCAAACACGCTTCAGTTTTGGGCGCAAAATGCAGCTGGTCGAATCATTACTGATGTCGCTTTAAGGGATGAGAAAACTTGGCTCATTTATGCAAAGGATTTATCACGTGGTGTACGTGAGCAAATCAGGAATACGGACACTGGAGCCGTATATCAGCAGCTTTTAAATGACCAAGTAAGGCTTATTAAGTCTTTACCACTTGATGCAGCACAGCGTATTCATGACCTGTCTACTCGATCGCTAATTGAAGGCAACCGTTCAAGTGAGATTGCTGGCTTGATTATGGCAACTGGCCGTGTGACAAGATCCAGAGCAAATACAATTGCCCGGACTGAGGTTAGCCGAGCATCATGCGTATTTACTCAAGCGAGAGCCGAAAATCTTGGATCCGAGGGTTATATCTGGCGAACTAGTGAAGATGGTGATGTAAGGCCAAGCCATAAGGCAATGAATGGGAAATTTGTTGCTTGGAACAGTCCGCCAACTTTGGATAATTTAAAAGGTCATGCCGGATGTTTGCCTAATTGTCGTTGTTATACGGAACCGGTAATCCCAAACTTTTGAGCCTATTGTGCAAAGCTAAATTGCTGCTATATTTGAATATTCCAAATTCTGGAGAATAAATATGAGTATTAAAGCTGGAGATGTTGTACAACTAAATTCAGGCGGTTATGCAATGACTGTAGAAAAAAATTCGCAAAGACAATGGTAAGGCAACATGTGTGTGGTTTGTTGATGGAGAAATAAAGTCCTATGACTTCGCACTAGAAGCATTAACCGTTGTTCAATAAGGTCTAAATATCTTAAAACCACCCTCGGGTGGTTTTTTTATGCCTGCAAAAAAGGTGATCCATGTTTAAAAAGAAACCGAAATCAAAGGCCACGGTAGATAGATCTAATTTCTACACTACTGGCCAACTTGGTAGAACACGGGAAACAACGCCTGAAGGTTATTTGCTTTGCCGAGATGTTCCATTAGCTCGGATTGGTAAATTGCTTTATGCCGATGGTGAAGTGCCAGTTACTGCTGACAACTCCGGTCTAATCATCATTGAGCGTGGTGAAGATGTTTTATTTGATCCACGTACGATCGCCAGTTTTGAAGGGAAGCCTGTTACAGATGATCATCCCAAGGGTTGGGTAACCCCGGAGAATTGGAAGAAACTTTCAAACGGAACTGCACATGATGTACGCCGTGGTGAGGATGAAGATTCTGATTGTTTAGTGGCGGATCTGCTCATTACAGACAAAGACATGATTGATGCTGTGATGAAAGGAAAGGTTGAAATCTCTCTAGGGTATGACGCTGATTACACGGAAATTAGCGTAGGAAAAGGGATTCAAACAAATATTTTTGGAAATCACATTGCTCTGGTTAAAAAGGGGCGTTGTGGGTCGCGTTGTAAAATCGGAGATAGTTTTATGCCTAAACAGAGTAAAGGCTGGCTGGAAAGCTTGCGCAAAGCTAAACGTACAATTGATGAGGCTTTGGAAAAAGCCAAGAGCACTGATGAGGAGGATGTCGAAACCGAAGATGACGATGAGGATGATGATGGCAAAACAACTGATGCTGCAATCAATCGTGAACTTTTAAAAACCCTCAAAACAGTTCAAACAACAGTCCAAACATTTGATGAGCGACTCTCAAATCTGGAAAAGAAAAAAACCAAAGATTCTGAATCGGAAACTGAAGATGATGATGAAGAAGACGATGGTAAGGGGAAAGAAACCGAAGACGATATTTTGGAAGCTGAACAAGCTCAAAAATTATCTGAACAAGGTATTCAAAACCATACCGGTGATTCACTTCAAGAAGTTTTATCACGTGCAGAGGTTTTGGTACCGGGCTTTAAGATGCCAACTTTCGATAGTGCCAACAATGGCCAAGCTGTTTTAAATACCAAGCGCAATGTATTAAAACAGGCTTATGCTACGGAAGATGGCCAAAAAGCCTTGAAGCCGTTTGTAGGTGCTACTCCGAACTTTGACACCATGCCAGCCTATACAGTCGATGCTGCATTTATTGGGGCATCGGAACTCATCAAACAACAAAATAACGCCGCTGGTGTACGTTCTGGCATTTCTACTCGTGATTTTGGCCGAGCGCCAATGACACCGGCTGAAATGAATAAACGTAACCGTGAATATTGGGCAAACAAAGGAAATTAATAAATGGGTAATGCATATCTATATCGTATGCCGTCAGGCATTCCAGGTGATATTTCACGAAAAGCACACTCCACAGTTGAAGCACACATCCTTAAAGGTAATTTTGGCGCCTTTGGTATTTTCGGAAAGCTAACAGCAGATGGAATCGTACCGCTTGAAGCGGCTGATACCGATGTATACGGCTTAATTGTGCGTTCTTATCCTACACAATCAGCTTTAAATGGAATTGGTGCAGCTGTTCCTCAATCAGGAATTGTGAATGACATCATGCGCCGTGGTTACATGACAGTAAAATGTAACGCTGGTACAGCGAAAAAAGCCGGGAAAGTTTATGTGCGTGTAGCTACAGGAACAGAACTAAAACCGATCGGTGGGATTGAAGCGGTTGCAGATGGTGTGAATACCATCGAGATCAAGAATGCAATGTTTATGCATGATGCTGATGCTCAGGGCAACGTAGAAATCTCTTACAACATCTAAAATATTTTTGACGTAAATCACGGCGCTATATGCGTCTTTTTTTACGCCTGGAGAAAATGAAAATATGAGTAAATTACTCTTAGCTTCGACCATGACTCAAGCCGTAGCAATGGGTCGACCAATTCGAGCGCGTACCCGTGATTCTGGAACAATGCATACCTTTGATGCCCGTACGATTGATAGTACTGGTGCATTCCTATTAGGTGAATTGGAACGCCTCGACCAAACTCTACATGAGCCATTAGCAAATATTACATGGGGTCGTGATATTGACTTGCGCTCTGATGTATCAATTGCAGATGAAGTATCTTCATTCACAAACTCTACATTTGCTGCAGCTGGTGGTCCATCACCTACCGGGAAATCTTGGATTGGTAAAAATACCGATGCTATTGCAGGAATTGCGTTGGATATCGGCAAGACTGCCCAACCTCTTAGCTTATGGGGTATGGAAATTGGTTATACCATTCCAGAATTGGAGTCTGCACGAGCTGTAGGCCGTCCAGTGGATGACCAGAAATTTAAAGGTATGAATCTGAAATATCAAATGGATATTGACGAGCAGGTATATATCGGCGATGACACGCTTGGTGTAGAAGGGCTTTTAAACTCTTCTAAAGTGGGTGCGACCAACGTTAATAAAAACTGGAAACTAGCAACCCCACAAGAAATTTTAGACGATGTAAACCTTGTCTTAAATAACGCTTGGGTGGCTTCTGGTTTTGCGGTTTGCCCGGACAAGCTTTTATTGCCACCAGTTCAATTTAGTCTCTTAACTTCGCGTATTGTCAGCGAAGCAGGGAATATCTCTATTCTTGAGTTCTTGAAGCTCAATAGCTTAAGTAATTCAGTGAATGGCCGACCTCTAAATATCCAGCCTTCTAAGTGGTGTGTAAAACGTGGTGCGGGTGGTACGGATCGTATGTTGACGTATACACAGTCTGAAGATCGTGTGCGCTTCCCGCTTGTACCGTTGCAACGTACACCGATCGAATATCGTGGTATTCGACAAATTACTACCTATTTCGGCCGTTTAGGTGTTGTTGAATGGGTATATCCAGAAACAGCTTATTACGCTGATGGCCTATAAGGGGTGAGCATGTCTAAGTTAGTACAAATTCTTCTAAGTAAGCCGCTAACCGTTAACCTTGGTCGTGATGAACAAGGGGAAGCAAAAACAATCGTTTTGCAAGCTGGAATTCAAGAAGTTGAAGAAGACGTGGCCAAACATTGGTTCGTGAAAGCTCATTCACAGGAAATTCCAGCACATTCAGCATATACCAATGAGCTTGAACAAGTCCTTGAGCAGAAAGATCAGGAAATTGCAGCAATGCAAATCCAGATTGATGAAGCAGCAAAACAAATTCTTAAGCATGACGAAGAAATGAAGGCTAAGGATAAAGAACTTAGTGATCTTAAAATTCAGTCAGCAAAAGAACTTCAAGACCGTGACGCTGAAATTGCAAAGTTGAAGGCTGAATTAACTAAAGCTACACCGGCAAAAGAAAAGGCCACACCAAAGGAAACCTAACACATGATCAGTGAATCCTCTTTTCGTGAAGAAATGCCGGCATTTGCTGATACAACGCAATATCCATCATTTCAGTTTAATTTCTACTTAAACCTTGGGAAGAAGCTGCTTCGTGAGGAACGTTGGGAGGATATGCTCGATTATGGTTTAACACTGTTCATAGCTCATTATCTTACGCTTTACCGGCGTACGATGAGTGCTGCAAGCATTGGTGCTGATGCTGGCAAAATCGTAGGTAATGAGACGTCTAAATCCGTTGATGGCGTTTCAAAATCTATGGATGTTTCCGGCGTTCTCATTACTGATGCTGGTCATTGGAACCAAACGACTTGGGGCGTCCAGTTTTATCAGTTATTACTGATGGCTGGCATGGGAGGCATCCAATTATGAGCAGTGGTGTTAAATCTTCTGGTAATGGTTTAGCTGACATTTTCCAAGCTGTAGCTGAACTTTCTCAAATGGATGTTTTGGTAGGTATTCCACATGGGGAGGCTCGAACCGATGGTGACGGCCTTACCAATGCGCAGATTGGTTACCTCATGGAAGGCGGCTCACCTTCTCAAAACATTCCTGAGCGACCTTTCCTGGTGCCGGGTGTTGAAGAAGTTCAAGAACCGGTAGGCGATAAGCTGGTTAAAGCGGTTGACGCTGCTTTAGATGGTAATAGTCAGAAAATGATGAAATTGCTTGAGTCCGCTGGAATGATTGCAATGAATTCAGTTCGGGCTTATTTCGTTAATGGTGAATTTGCCCCTCTATCTTTGGCCACAATCCGTGCTCGAGCACGGCGTGGCCGTAAAGGCGCTAAACAGTATCTTAAACAGCTTGAAACTGGTCCAGCTGAGTCTGGCCTAGTTCGGCCGTTGATTGATACTGGAGAGCTTAGAAAGTTGGTTACTTACGTGATCATGAAAAAGGAAAAGGAGGTAAAGCGTGGCTCAACTTGATGTTTCAGACGTTTTGCTAGATCCAGACTTCATGGACACAGGCATTATTTGTAAGCGCACAGAGGTCATCGTAGGAAACAATGGACGATCTCAAGAAACGACTACATCAACACCCTTTGATGGCGTAGTTACTACAAATAATGGCCTCAATATGGACCGTCGAGCAGATGGCACATTGATTAAAGGCGCAATCAACATTCACACGCAGTTTGCTTTAACTTCAGGCGATAAAAATACCAAAGCAGATGAGATTACGTGGAAGGGTAAAACCTACATTGTGGCTCAAGTGCTGGACAATCTACATTATGGCCAAGGTTTCATAAAAGCAATTTGTGAGCTTAAACCACTGGGGTAATCATGGGTGATTCTGCTTCAGGGGGATATATTACCCCTAGTGGCGGATCTGCTTATGACCAAGACCTAGAGGACATCTTTCAAGCCTTCATTGTCGGGATTACATCCTTACCAGGTGATATGGTTCGTCCACGTTTCCAAAGAGAACCACCGCCTTTTCCTGAAATTGGTGAGGATTGGTGCGCCTTCGCCGTAAAGTCAATAATTCCTGATGATGGGCCTTACTTCGACCAGAAAGACGAAACAATGGATTCAATTCGACATGAAGAATTGACGCTGTTTTTATCGTTCTACGGCGACCACGGCCAATCAATTGCAAACGTCCTAAAGGATGGTCTAGGCATTCCGCAAAACATCGCGCAACTCAAAGCGCAAAAAATCAAATTTATCAAGGTGGGTGAGATCATCACCGCGCCTGACTTTCTCAATAATCAGTATGTACATCGATATGACCTAACCGCTGTCTTTAAGCGGCAAACATTACGCACGTTTGCTGTTAAGTCATTTGTAGATGCTGGGCCGATAGAATTTCCTAGGAGTTAATCCATGACATTGCCTGTTTCAGACGTTGTTAATGTCTCCATTAGTTTGGCGGCATTAGCAGCAGGGCCACGTAGCTTCGGTAATTTACTTATTCTTGGTGCCACGGATGGTGTTGTAGATCCAGTTGAACGTTTACGCGAATACTCGGGTCTTACACCTGTAGCATTAGATTATGGTACCGATGCGCCAGAATATAAAGCTGCTGAATTGTACTTTAGCCAATCCCCAAAACCACGAACTTTATATATTGGCCGTTGGGTTAAATCGGCAAGTTCAGCGGTTTTAAAAGGTGCGGTTTTATCTGCAGATCAACGTGATATTTCAAACTTCACAGCTATTTCAGATGGTTCGATGAAAATCACCATTGATGGTTCTGAAAAGGTTGTAACTGCCCTGAACTTATCAGCTGTCACCAATTTAAATGGTGTGGCATCTGCCCTAACAGCCAAGCTGGGTACCGCTTCAGTAACTTGGAATGATGTTTATAACCGTTTTGAAATTACGTCATTAACCACCGGTACCACTTCGACAATTTCCTATGCTATTGCCAATGCAACTGGTACAGACGTTTCTTCATTGATGGGTTTAACCGTTGGTCATGCTTCGGTACCAGTAAATGGCTATGCTGCTGAGCCATTGATGGATGCAATTACACATTTAGCGGACAAGTCACTTAAGTGGTATGGGTTAGATATCGCTGAGCCAATTTCTGATGCAGATGTGTTAGAAGTGGCAGCATTCATTAATGCGACTTCACCATCTCGCATTTATGGCCAGACAATTACTAACTCATTGGCTTTGGATGGTACCAGTACAGCCGATCTAGCCTACAAGCTCAGTAAATTAAATAACGGTCGCGTATTTTCGATTTTTTCGGGTGATACGGCACATGCAGCAGCTTCAGTATTTGGGCGAGCATTTAGCGTTAATTTCAATGGTACCAACACGACCATTACATTGAAGTTTAAGCAGCTTCCGGGTGTAGCCGCTGAAGATCTACAAGTTTCCCAAGCAAAAGCCCTAAAAGATAAAAACTGTAATGTTTTTGCCGGCTACAACAATGACACCGCAATTCTTCAAGAAGGTGTCATGTGTGATGGTTCATTCATCGATGAGCGTCATGGTCTCGACTGGTTGCAAAACCATTTAGAGACGGCACTGTGGAATCTTTTCTATACCACGCCAACTAAGGTCCCGCAAACGGAAGGCGGCGTAAATCGCCAAAGTACTATGCTTGAACGGGCATTGGAGCAGGCAGTAACAAATGGCCTTATTGGTCCTGGTCAGTGGAATGGTGATTCTTTTGGAGCAGTAGAAACAGGTGATTACCTTTCTAAAGGTTTTTACGTTTTTGCGAACAGTCTAGATGATCAAGCTCAATCAGAACGTGAAGCGCGTAAATCTCCGGTTTTCCAAATTGCTATCAAGATGGCAGGTGCAACACATTTCTCCGATGTGCTTGTTTCTGTTAACCGCTAATAAGGATAAGAAATATGTCTACATATTCATTTATGGATACTCAATGTACCCTCGCCAGTGATGACGGGGTAATTGACCTAGGTTACGGTGCGGGCGTTGCAGATGAAGGCATTACCATTGCAATGGCTGGTGATGCGAACACTATGACGATTGGGGCAGATGGTGAGGGTATGCACTCTCTGAGCGCTAATAAGTCAGGTACGGTGACAGTTCGCCTATTAAAAACATCACCTATTAACGCCAAGCTTTCTAATCTTTATCACATTCAGCGCTCAAGTACTAAGAAGTGGGGAAAGAACACTATCACACTAAATCACGCTGGATCTGGTGATAACGCTACGGCATCAAAATGCGCATTCAAGAAGCATACGGACTTGGCTTACAAGTCAGTTGGTGACTTCAACGAATGGGTATTCGATGCAATCAAAATTGATCAAAAACTAGGAGCGTATGAGTAATGCAGATTGGTAATTATGATTACGAAATTGGTCGCTTAAATGCAATTGACCAGTTCCATGTATCCCGAAAAATTGCACCAATTATTCCTACGATCATGCCAATTCTTACGGAGTTGGCAAAAGGTGAGCTTCAAAAAACCATTGAGAAGTTAGAAAGCGCTGAAGAAAACGATGTGAGTGGCTTGGCTGAGGCAAATCTCGAAAGCCTTGGCTCAGCATTACAACCACTTATGGATGCCTTCGCCAAGATGCCTGAGGATGATGTTGATTATGTCATTAAGAAGTGTCTAACAGTGGTTTCCCGCAATGGTGCAAAAGTAGTGGTCCGTGATGCAATCATGTTTGATGATTTAGGCATGGAGCATATCTTGCCGCTAACTATCGCCGTCATTCGTACGAACTTGGGAAATTTTATTCAAGGGCTGCTTACGAAGGCATTGAGCACGAAACAGCCCACTTAACATTTAAGCATTTACCAGGCCACGAGGATTGGGTTTTAAGACCCGCTATTCGTGGCCTTTGTCGTTTTGAATCTTTAAAAGATGGAACTTTAGACCTTGCAGATATTGCATTGATGAATGATGCATTAGATGTGCAGGCAGATAACCAGCTTTTACTCGAACGATACCACGAACAAAACAAAGGTTGAGTTAGACATGAGTGATACAGTTATTCGTGACTTCTTTGTGTCCTTAGGTTTCTCTACGGACAATGAAGGTGCTAGAAAAATGGCTGATACCCTTAAAGGGGTAGAGCTAAAAGCGGCTTTGCTGCATAAGACTTTATTGCTTCTTGCAACTGGCGCAGTTGTTGCCGTAACAAAGACAGCAAGTGAACTCGATAAGCTGTATTACTCATCTCAACGTATTGGCGCATCTGCTTCAAATATTCGTGCTTATGGTGATGCAATCTCACAAATGGGTGGTAATGCTCAAAATGCATTACAGTCACTTGAGAATGTGGCGCAGAAGATGCGTAACTCGCCTGGTTACGAAGGTATGTTAACTGGCATGGGTGTTGCTACACGGGATGGTAATGGTCAGTTGCGTGACCGTGTAGAAGTAATGAAAGACCTTTCAAAAACAATGAAAGGGATGGATTACTACCAGGCAAATGCTTATGCCAGTTCTTTAGGTATTGATGAAAATACCCTTATGGCCATGCGTGATGATAAGTTCATCGACAACATGGAGAAGTACCAGAAATTACGTCAAAGTGTTGGCTTAACTGATGAGCTTACCAAGTCTGGTACCGATTTCATGGTTGAATTCCGTGACATCACCATGACGACCAAAGCTATTACTGAAGTTGTTGTAATGACCGCAGGGCAGGCACTTATACCCATCCTCAAGATGATTAATAACTTTTTGCGAAGTGCTATTGCTTGGTTCGCTGAACTAGATCCAAGGTTTAAAGCAATTCTGGCCACTGGATTAAAGTTTGCTTTGCTCGCCGTGATCTTTGGTGGTTTTATTGGAACGATTGCTAAATTGGCCTCAGTACTGCCAATGTTGAAAGGGCTTCTTTTCCTGATCAAGTCGTTACGTTTAGCTTTTTTGGCTTCACCTATCGGTATTGTATTAGCGCTTGCCGCTGCTATTGCTGCTTTATGGGATGACTACCAAACTTGGAAAAATGGCGGTGAAAGCCTTATTGACTGGTCTAAGTGGGAAAACGGAATTGAAACCGCAATTAGCCGTATTAAGCAGTTGGCCGAATTAATTAAAAGCCTTAAGGATAAAACTGTAGAGTTTGTTACCAAGGCAATTGATGATCCAGCAGGAACCGCGAAAGAGACAGCAGAAGCAGCTACCCAAGCTGCTAAAACGGGTGCAGCAGTAGTTGCGAATGTAGCTAAGACAACCGTAAGTACTATTAAGAAAAGTGTTTCTAAGAGTTATGGTTTTAGCTTTGGTAAAGATGTTGATAGATACATTCATGAAGCTGCTACAAAATATGGTCTTGATGAGAAGGTTTTACGTGGCTTCGTTAAAATGGAGGATGGTTGGACTGGGAAAATGTCACCTACAGGAGCGATTGGTACCGGTCAGTTTATTCAGTCTACTTGGGATAATCTGGCAAAAACCGCTGAGGGTAAAGCAATTGGTATGACAAAGATCGGGAAGAGATTTCGTACTAAAAACGATCCTCGTTATGACAAGCATATTAATACTTTAGCAACAGGTCTTTTGGCTAAACAGAATGCAGATATTCTTACTAAAAATGGATTAGCAGTTACGGGGGAGAATCTTTATTTACTCCATAATATTGGACCGGGAATTATTCCTGCTTTAAAGGGTTCTAATAAGGTGTCTGCTAAAACTCTGGAAGCAATAAGAGTAAATACCCCAATTAAAGGTCAAACTCCTGTACAGTTTGTTCAATATCAAAAAGGACGGTTTAAGAAGCATTACAACTCAGCAAATGTTGGCGAAAAGATCATTAATAATGGTGAGACTAAGATTAATAATTTTGGTCCACCAAATGGCAATCCAGACAAAGCCCAAGTTAATAATTCTTCAAATATGTCTGCTAAATCAGTAGTAATACATCAAAGCTATAAAACTGATATGGTAATCAATGGTGCAAGAGAGCCAGTAGAATCAGCGAACGCTGTAAAAAAACAGCAAGAAAATACGATGATTCTTTTGGCTCGTAACACTAAAAGTTTAATTGGTTAATTGGCATCAATATCTGTTTTTAGCTGTTTTGCACGATCATTATTTAACTGGACGATACAGTTCGCATGTGCGTTTCTTTCACCGTGATAGAAACTATAAGTTGTGCAATAGCTGTCACGGTAAAGCAACCATGCTTTTTGTGATTTATTTAAATCATTTATGACATTAGGATTATAAGTTAACTGTTCCTTGGAAATTTCTTTTAACTTTTTAAGATTAGAGGTGACTTTCGCAAAGGATTCGTCTTCATAACATTTCGCTACATCAGTAGGGTCATTAAAGTAAATTTCGCAGTTAGCAAAAGTGCCGAAACTTAATAATGATGCTGTTGCCAACAATAAGATTCTCTTCATTAATCTTTATTCCGAATAGTTGTAGAGATATTTAAAGTATCACTTTGATCTTTACTATCAGCAATACTTTCATGTTTTTTATAATCTTCTTCAGTGGGGATGTATTCGTGAGCAGCTTTTTCAGCTTCTGGTGAAAATTCCTCCTTATCACTACTATCTGAATTTTTCTTTTCAGTTAATTGTGTAGAAGATTGCGATTTATTAGGGGTGTTATCAAATTTTGCCAAGTAAATGGCAAAGCCAATAGCTACAATTACTACCCAAAATATCAGTTTGAAAAAGAACTTAAAGCAACCGCCTTTTGATTCATACAGTTCATTTTTAACTGAAAAGCTTTGGCCACAATTTTTACAAGTGTATTGTGATTTAAGTATATTTGATTTGCTTGAAGCAAATCGTGTCTGCTTACTATTACAGTAGGGACAAATTGGTCTTGATGATGTGCTCACAAGAATTAACCTTTATTTTAAAGTGATTTATCTTTAATCAAAAATTATATAGGTTTAGTTCAAGCATTGAGAA
This sequence comes from Acinetobacter sp. FDAARGOS_494, assembly GCF_003812225.1. Classification (NCBI taxonomy): domain Bacteria; kingdom Pseudomonadati; phylum Pseudomonadota; class Gammaproteobacteria; order Moraxellales; family Moraxellaceae; genus Acinetobacter; species Acinetobacter sp. FDAARGOS_494. Next base: position 37,218 of record NZ_CP033866.1, on the reverse strand, counting down.
GCAACATTTTTTGAAAATATTTAAACCCACCACTTGGTGGGTTTTTTATTGCCCGGAGGAAAGCATGGCTATCACTGAAACAGTTGGCTCACTATTGTTTGGTGGTCATCGTTCAATAATGGGTTTATTTGCAGATGTAGTTATTGAAGAGAATCATTCTGATGAGCTTGTAATAACAGAGCATCCCGTTGAAAAAGGTTCACCTATTTCTGACCACTGCTATAAAGCACCGCCAGAGGTCACCATGAAAATCGGGTGGTCTGAAAGTGCTGGAAGGATGAATGGTCTTATTGGTAATACATTTATTGGGTCAGATTTGTCACTTCTTGGTATTTATCAGGGGTTGCAGGCCTTACAAGGTCAACGACTTATTATTTCTACTGGTAAACGCCTTTATACAGACATGTTGATTAAGTCATTAAAGAATGTCACTGATGAAACTTCCGAAAATGCTTTGATGATCGATATTGTATTTAAGAAAGTTTTTATTGTTTCCACAAAAGAAACGCTGGTTTCTATCGCTGATCAAAAGAATCCTGAAGTAACTTCTGATGTTGTTGATTCTGGTACCAAACAGCTGAAACAAGTTAACTCTTCAGTATTGAATACTGTTTTAGGACCAGCTGTAGATGCTTTTAGTTCATTAATGAGTGGTAAGTAAATATGGCTTTGTATGAAATCCCTTTGCTCGATCGGAATCAGAAGTTTTTTATCAAACTAAATAAAGTGAATTATCAGCTCAAACTGATTTTTCTAAAGCGCTGGTATCTAGATATTTTTCAAACTAATTCAGAGCCTGTTGCCTTAGGTATTCCCTTAGTCTCAGGTGTCGATATTTTGAGCCCTTTTAGCCATGTAATTAGCGGCTCTATGTACGTTCAAAACCTCAATGAAGATGAGAGCCAATCATTTGGTGATTTAGGTACCAACATAAAACTATTTTGGCAGGATCCGGAATGAGTGAACAATGGAAGCGTAATTGCCGGCTAACCGTTCAACTTAAATATGGTGAGCCTGAGGCATTAGATTTATCTGAAATGCGAATTGTATTTCGAATTAATCAACCTACGGCCGAAACGCCTAAGGCAGCAGAGTTTTATATCTACAACCTATCTGAAGACACAATGAATCGTTTGGCTGGTGAAGACAACTCAAATGTCGGTGCTATGGTCACTTTTGAAGTAGGGTACGGTGATGAATTATCAACCATTTTTAAAGGTTCAACTTTTCAATACCGGCGTGAGCGTGAAAGCCCTACGGATAAGTTTTTATGCATTCTGGCCCAATCTGGAGATAAAGCTAAAAACTATGCTTTAGTGAATAAAACTATTGCTGCCGGCACGACAGTAGATCAGGTAAAAAATGAAATCGCCAAAGAGTATCAGGCTAATGGTGTAGAAACCGGTGAATTGCCACAGCTTAGTGATCAAACATATGTTCGCGGCAAAGTCATGTTTGGTTCACTAGACGATCAGATCCGCCAGTTTTGCAAAGACACAAATACGGAGTACTTCATTGATGATGAATACCTCTACATGGTCGGAATTAGTAGTTATTTGCTGGACTCTGTATTTGAAATGAATGCAAATACTGGGATGGTCGGAATGCCTCAGCTAACTACTGAAGGCTTAATGGTGAATTGCCTCCTTAATCCTCAATTACGCCGTGGTAGACGCATACATGTCGATACTTCAAGTATCCAGACACAAGCTTTTGATATTGATTACCAAAGCCAGGGCGTTGATCAACCACAAAAGGATCTAAAAACGGCTGGTGGTATTAATGGTATTTACATCATCAAGGCAGTTGAGCACTACGGAGATACACGTGGTGATGACTGGTATACAAGCACAGTTTCAGTTGGTCAGGGTGCTGTAGTTCCTAAATCTGGTATTACAATTACGGCGGTGGATTGATTATGGCTTTAAGTAATAACGAAAGATCGCCCCATTTGCTTAATACAATCAACGATGCGATTAAATCTGCTCTAGCAGTACTGTGGACTAATTTGCCTTGTATCGTTGATTCTTATGATCCAGATAAGCAAACAGTATCAGTTACACCAGCTATTCAGATACCGGTAATGCGTGAAGATGGGTCAATGGAGTTAGTGGATCTACCATTAATACCAGACGTGCCGGTATGCTGGCCTAAAGCTGGAGGCTTTGCTTTAACATTTCCAGTTAAGCGGGGTGATGAGTGCCTAGTACATTTCTCCTCTAGGTGCATTGATTTGTGGTGGCAAAACGGAGGCATTCAACCACCGTTTGAAAACCGTAAGCATGACTTATCCGATGGTTTCGCAACATTTGCGCCGCAATCTCAACCTAAGCGATTAAAGAATGTAGCCACCGATGCAGTTGAGTTAAGAAATGATGGAGGCAATGCCAAGATCCGGATTAATGATGCTGGAGAGTTGGAGTTTTTAGGTACCAAAGCTACTTTTAATTGCCCGGTTGAAATGAAAGATGGGTTAGGCGTCTTAGGGGCATTAAAAAATAACGATGTGGATGTTGGATCTAGCCATGGCCATACGAAAGTACAGCCGGGTAATGGTGAGTCTGGTCCACCGAAACCATAAATGAATGAGGGGTCGCTGAAAGGCGGCTTTTTTTATGCGCTATAGAAAGCTAGATGAAGATGGGGATTATAGCTTTGGCCAAGGTCAAAATAATTTCCATAGTAATACACCTGAGGGTGTAGCGCAGGCGGTTATGACGCGTCTTAAGTTTTGGGTAGGTGAATGGTTTGCTGATACTTCAGATGGTACGGGGTGGACAACAGACGTGCTGGGGAAATACACAGATCATCTTTTTGAATTGATGATTCGCCAGCGCATTTTAGAGACTCAAGGTGTACTCCGGATTGATTCATTCGATAGTCAATTTAATGGAGAAACACGCACGTTATCCATTCAATCATCCATCACCACGATCTATGGTCCTGCCGATCTGCAAGGGGATATTTAAATATGGCACTAACTAGCATAGCCCCAGTAATTAACCAATATGGCGTAACAGTTTCAACATACAGTGAAATTGTTGAGCACCTTAAAGAAAAATATCGAGAAATTTATGGCCAAGATGTTTACTTAGAAAATGATAGTCAAGATGGACAATGGATTGGTGTAATTGCTCGTGTAATTGCTGACTGTAATGCGGTTGTTTCCGACGTTTACAACTCTATGTCGCCAAGTACTGCCGATACTGATGCGCTTTCACGCAATGTCAAAATCAATGGCATTCGCCGTGCAGTGGCCACAAAATCAACTGTATCAGTGGTTTTGGTGGGCGTTGCCGGCACAATCATTAATAACGGTATTGTGAGTGACAAAAACAATAACCGGTGGTTGTTGCCGGCACAAGTTGTTATTCCTTCAGAAGGTGAAATAGTTACTACGGCAATAGCTGAAAAGCCTGGAGCAATTTTGGCTTTACCAAATTCAGTTACGACCATTTCAACACCTACACGTGGTTGGCAATCAGTTAATAATCCTCAGGCTTCCACATTAGGTGCGCCAGTTGAAAGCAATGCTAAATTACGGCAACGCCAGGCACTATCGACTGCTATTCCATCGCGTTCTTATACTGAAGGTATTTTAGGTGCGTTGTTTAGCCTTGATGGGGTAAGCCGTTGTAAGGTTTATGAAAATAAAAAGTCATTCGTAGATCCTTTAGGGCTACCACCAAAATCTTTAGCGGTAGTTGTTGCGGGTGGAAATGATCAATTGATTGCTGAAACCATTCGGGTAAAGAAAGCGCCTGGTTGTGATCTATATGGAAATACAACTGTGATTCGCCCAACGGTTTACGGTGATCCTGTAGAAATTCAATATTGGCGACCTATTCAGAAGTCTATTGGTATCCGTTTTGAATTAACGACTAATTCTGATTACACGGTAGATATTGGTGAGCAAATAAAGAGCGCTTCAGCCGATTACATTAATCAGCTCGATATTGGTGACCGTATTGCAATTAATAAGCTGTATGTACCAGCAGGTTTATACGGTGCATTGGATGCCAGGTCTTATGAAATTGAAAGCCTTCAATTGACTGTAGACGGCGTACCAGTTGAGGGTGATTACACCTTGGCTTTTAACGCCGTGGCCTATTGTGATTCAGACAATATCGAGATCAGTGTTGCTGGAGGTGGTTAATGCAAACAGATGATTACTTGAATCTGATCATTAATGAGCACCGATCTAAGCCTAAGTTTAAACAGACAGTCAAAGAATCAATAGAACCTATTCTTGATTGTATAAACGTGCTGCAAAGCATAAATGAGAAGTTTGACTTAGATACAGCCACTGGCGATCAGCTTCACATTCTTGCCGAGTGGGTGGGTGCGCCACTGGTTGTTCCTAATATTATTCCTTTACCGTTCTTTGGTTTCGAGGGGCAGCCTGAGGCATTAACCTTCGGTGAAACGGATAACCCAGATATTGGTGGTTTTTGGCGCGAATCAGGTGTCAGTAGTTATCGTGGCCAGAGCACCCCCCCTCAAAAATTACCCTCAGTTGTTAAAGCTAAAATCTTGTTAAACAACTGTGATTGCACTCTCGATGAAGCATTTGAAATCTGCAAGCTATTAACTGATGTGCCTTTCAAGCTAAAGGACAACAGAGACATGACCGTTACTTTTGAATTTCTTGCAGAGTTTCAACCTATAGATAAAGAACTAGTCCGCTTGTTATTTCCTTTACCAAGTGGAGTTGAGCTAATTTTTTCGGATGAAGTAGATGGATAAGTTAGAAGAATTTAGCCTGAACGGGCCAAAAAATACCGATGGACTAACTTTATTAAGTGGCTTTCCATCAAATCAGAAACCCGCTCGTCAATGGTTTAACTGGTTATTTAATTCAATAACCAAAAAGATTAATGAAATCATTGATGGCAAGCTGGATGCAGGTGCTAATGCTGTTTCTGCAGCAAAGTTAGAAAAGGGACGAAAGATAAATTTCACTGGTGTAATCCAGGGTAGTGGCACATTTGATGGCTCTAAAGATATTACTATCGATACGGTCGACGGTGGAACCATAGGTGAAAAAGCTATCGCTATTATTCGCCTCAACGGCTCAACGTTCGATTTAGTCAAAAGCCGTGGCTTTGCTTCAGTTGAAAATAAAGGTGGCGGCCAAATCGAATTTACTTTGAGTGAGGGTGCACCTGATACAGATTATGGCATCGTATGTACTGGAACAAGCAATCGAGCTGATGCAGTTAGCTTGCAAGAGCGTGAAGACTTTGCCCGGACAAACACCAAATTCCGTCTGATGGGAGCATTTGGTGGTGATAACACTCAAGGCTCATATACTCCCAAGATCTGCACTGTAGTCGTCTATTACTAAACTGATTTTTTAAATTTTATGACCGCCTTCTGGCGGTTTTTTGTTGCATGGAGATCCAAAAAGATGGCAACAAACTGGAATGCGGTTTTAAACAACACAAATAACTTCAATGATGTATTGGCAATTTTAAAAAAACTGCTAGCACTCATGGGCGATTTATCTACTCTTGATTCATCAGAGGTTCTTTTACGTATTGATGAGATTATTAACTCATCGGTTGCTGATTTTAATGAAAAACAAATTCAGGCTTTTAAGGATCTCAAAGAAGCAATTGAAGTTGCTAGTGCAGCCGGAGCAGGCGAAAACGGGTGGATAGATACACTGGTACTTACTTTAACTGGAGAAAATCTCAGGGAATTTAATAAAAAAACTATCAGTACTTTAGATTGTATTGATGATTTAGCTACTACATTGCCATGGCCAGGCCGCACCGTAAATGTACGATCTGTGATAAAAGATAAACATTTAGGTGGAGGAACTTTTGTATTTAGTGCTGATAGTTCAAAAGTTCCAGACGGTTATATTGTTGTTGCTGCAAATGGCGGGAATTGGGTGAAAATCACAGTTGCTTTTCCAACAATTGATGATTTTGGCGGTCTGGGTGACGACCCAAATTATGACGATGCGGACGCATTTATTCGATGTGCGTTGAGTCCATACACAGGTTCGAATATTTATCTTGCTAACAGACAAGTTGAATATCGCATCAATAAACAAGTTGATTGCAAGGGTAAAGGGATTGTTGGAGGTGGATTTAGTAGACAAAATGCCACTGCGTATGCAATGAACTCTCTAAAGGTAAGACCAGGTGATTATTCAAATTCAAATACCCTTCTTAATAATGTGGCATTTATTAACGTGGGCGCCGAAGTAAGAGATTTGCAATTAGTAAGTGAGGGTGTTTCAGAAAATATTTCGGGTTTAAAAGTTGATGGTTATAACTTCACACTTTCAAATGCAAATATTTCAGGCTTTTACAATCAAGTATATTTATCGAATGCAACGGTCTCGTTCCGTGTCCAAAATTTGATGTCAATTAGTGCATCAAATGCAGGGTTTTATATTGCTGATGTTGATTCTAAACAAAGTACTACTGCATATTTTGACAACTGCTCATGGCAATGGGGTAAATACCCTGTGCTGTTTGCTAAAGAAGCTTATCAGTGCGTCTTTAATAATATTATTCTTGAATATATGCAGTTTGGCCTCACGGCAGGAATTTGGTCGAATTGCTCATTCAATGCAATTTGGGCAGAGCAAACAAGAGATGGTGTAGCTCGTGACTGGCTTGTAAATACTTCTTATCAACAAACATTTAATTGCATCACTAATAATCTATACATTAGAACGCCTTGGCTAAATCGAGCTGACACAACTGCTTTGGCTGTATCAGATAATATTGGTGGTGTTGTTATCGATAAGAGCCGCATTACCTTGGGCGGTGCGACGGGTGCGAAAATACAACTTTCTCCATCTGGTTTAGCAACACTTTTTGCTAATTGGTATGGTGGTACTAATCGAAGATTATTAATTACTACTCAACCAACTGCAACAGACTCAAACTATAAAACACCGATTTATATTAATGCACCGAATGGTGAATTGTATTTCGCAAATCAGGATGAAACATCAGTTTCAAGTGTTGTATTTAAGCGAGTAATTGGCGCTACTGCTGCAAATGCACCGTATGTTGCATCTGATTCATGGACTAAAAAAATTCGTAAGTGGAATACATACAATCACGAAGTTTCAAAAGTGGGTCGTTTTATCGCACCGATGATGCTGACTTATGATGTCACTTTTACTACCCAACAAAACAATGCAGGTTGGTCGATTTCAAAAGAATCAACGGGGGTCTATAGATTGCAACGAGATTCAGGAGTAACTACTGAATTAGCGAATCCTCACATTGAAGTTTCTGGCATTTTTGCTGGCACAGGTCTGGGTAGTGGGGATGTTATTTTGCCACCAACGCTTCAAGCAATTGAAGCATACGATGGTAGTTGGTCAGCTTATAGAGTCGCGGCTGGAGTTAAGTTATTTTTTAAAAATTTGTCAGGTGCGTTAGTTGACCCGATGCGCTTCTCAGTTTCATTCACATTAGAATCAGGAATTTAATATGAACTACGCAGAAATGTATGTAGAAGGTGCTTTACCAAAGATTGAAGCAGACATTGCACAAAACGGAGTATGTACTCTTTATTCAAAGATGACTTTAAATGAAGAAACAACAACGGCCATTTCAGATCTACTTCGTGAAAAAGGCTTCAATGCGGAAGTATCAATTGAAGATGATCCTGATTTTATTGGTAGTAGATATAAGCTTGTAATTAAAAAAGCATCGTAACTACACAGCAAAACCACACAAGCCCTAGCTTTAAATAAGTTAGGGCTTTTTTAATGCCAAAAAATCTGGAGAAATAAATGGAACCAGTTTCCACTAGTGGCTTTACAGCACTATTAAAATTTTATGGGTTTGCAATTGTGGTGGCTTTGGCGGCCAGCTTGGTTGTAGCAGTTGTATTAATGACACGTATGCCACGCTCACCACAAGAGTGGGCAGTGGGCTTGATTTGTACGGTTGTATCAAGCCTCGCTGGCGGCTCATTCATTATCGTGAAATGGGGGCTTCATGAATGGGTTACTGATATATGGGGGATGATTGCTCTTGGAGGATTCTTCTTTGTTTGTGGTTTACCTGGCTGGGCTTTAGTCCGCTGGATCTTTAACTTCATTAACAAACAGGAAGGTAAGACGATTATTGAAGTACTTAAAGAAGTTAAGAAAGCTAAAAGAGATATCGAAAACAGTTAATGCCGCCTTCGGGCGGTTTTTTATTATCTAAAGGAAAGTGAAATGAACATTGAACAATATCTTGATGAATTAATTAAGCGTGAAGGCGGGTATGTAAATAACCCAGCTGATCGGGGCGGTGCAACCAAATACGGTATTACTCAAGCTGTAGCACGTACAAATGGTTTTAAGGGCAATATGAAAGATTTGCCTCTTGAAGTGGCCAAAGCAATTTATCGCAAAAACTATTGGACAGCCCCACGTTTTGATCAGGTGAATATCATTTCTTCTGCTGTAGCTGAAGAGCTTCTAGACACTGGTGTGAATTGCGGTACCGGATTTGCAAAACCTCTTTTACAACGTGCTTTGAATCTCCTAAATAACAATGGTAAAGCAGGGTGGCCAGATTTATCAGTAGATGGGATATATGGTCCGGCAACTCTTAATGCACTCAAAACTTATTTGGTCAAACGCGGGAAAGAAGGAGAAAAAGTTTTAGTTCGAGTTCTGAATATTATGCAAGGTCAGCGTTACATTGAAATCTGTGAGCGCAATCCAAGCCAAGAACAATTTTTCTATGGCTGGATTGCTAATCGAGTATCAATGTGAAGTACCTAATTTTACTGTGCATTCTACTCAAGACTGCACAGTTACTTCGACGTATAGTGAGGTAGTTGTAAAAGTTTATAGGTAAGTTATAGGATTGATTGGTAATAATCTTTAAATTTTAGGGGGGGATTGTTCAGATGTAGTGTATTCTGTAAAATAAAACTTAATTATATTTTGCTTTCAATACAATGAACGATCAAGTTTTCCAATTACAAATTGTTATAAATGGAGGTTTAACCCCCATTCAATCTAAGCCAGAAACACTTGATAAATTAGTAAAAGAATTTGCTATAAATCATTTGTTGTTTCCAAAAGAAATAACTGAACAATTAATTGAGATTAATTCTCAGGATGGTTCTCAAACAAAAAAGATAACTAAATTTATTGATTTGGTTAGTAGCAATCAAAAATGTACCTACCAAATTAGAAATGATTCACTTGTATTTTTAAATTCCTTTGAGAAAATAGAGGAATTAGAAAGTATATTTGAAAAGTTTTTTAAATCGTTTTCGGATCTGACCCCATATATAAACTATAAACAATCAAAAAGATTGGGGCTAGTTCTTATTAGGGAGGATTATAATGAGGTTACATTACGCGAGTATTGTACTTCAGAAGAATTAGATCGAAATGTTATTGAGAATAGATCGAGAAAAGTTACTCGTTTTGCTATGGCGGAACTAAATGAAATGGTAAATTTATCTGTTTCAAAAGATTATGTAACTCATGAATCAGGAGTTTCTCGAAATACTCTAGCAAGTGTTTATGATGTTAATACGTTATCTACTAAGGATGTTTTTAGATTTACAAGTAAGGATGTAGTAAAGTTTATAAATGCTTCAAAGAAATTTATTTTAGAATCAATGTAAGATTTTTTATATGAACTATTCAAATAATTTATCTAATAATACTATGTATGAAAGTGGTAATCATAAAAAGATAATCACTAAGTACGAGATTGAAACAATAAAAACGGTTTGGCAAACCGATAAGATACAGTCTTTTTTAAAAGATTACTTAAATACAGACGTAGTTAGTATTACTGACCCCACTGTTATAGAACAAAAGATAGGGGAAGAGAGCTTAAAGCAAATTAAAAGAGAATTTGATATTTTTAAGAATAAATTTGATAATTTTCTGAGATATGAAGATGTGCCAGTCGATTATGTTTCACCTATTGAAAATGAATTAATCAACTTTTATAAACATAGTAAAGTTGAAGTTCAAGAACAAATTAGCCAATGGATTATTGATTCTTTTGATAACACAAAGGTTCTTCTTAATATTTTAAAAATTTTAGGTAATATTGCTCCTGATTTTATTGATCATCAATTTTTAACTAATTTTCTTATCGTTCTTAATCATAAAGATACTGAAATCAAAGAATATGCATTAAGAATTCAAGAGAAATTAATGCTTCCATCATATAATAATGTACTGAAGCACTCTAAGTTAACTCCAAAATGGATTGATGACTATAGAAAAGAATTGGTTGAATTGTATGAAGAAGATAATAAAGGTAGTTAATTTAATATGACTATTTTTGTAAGAAAGATAAGTAAAGCAAAATGGCCTTCTGAAGAGGAAATTGCAGAAAAAGCACTGGATTCAGAAATTATACCTTTTGTCAGAGCCGATGCCTTAACTACTTGTTTAAAAACTTCTCAAAATACTTTATCTGTTTGGGCAGTTGAAAATTGTACTGATGCTGAAATAGAGAAAGCTATTCTTGCTTTGATTACCAATACGAAATTAGAAAGACTTAATCGAATTCAAATTGTTTATTTTTCAAAAGAAGATGTAGATAGTTTAGGGTTGCCGATTGCAGTAACGGAAGGAGATACAATTATTGAATCTTTGTCTAAATTACATAATGATTTAGTTGATTTAAATTATGAAAAATTGGGAAAAGTATCTCAATTGATTATTTCTTCCTTACGATCTGAAAGTGTCAGAACTTATAATGAAAGAAAATTAAAAGATATGCTTTTAAAGGCTATTAATGAAGGTATAGTTGACCAAAAATTATTACATCCTTCACTACAATCTAAATTAGGTTTGCCAGTTTTAGATCAAAATGGTAATGCACTTATTAAACAGGAAAACGGCGAATTTGTAAAAGTTTAATTTTTTATTTTATAGTTAATAATTCATCCCACTTAAAAGGATTCCTGCTAAGTTTATCTCTACTCATCGACCAGTTCCGACCAGGAACAAAACATGGTCCGACACCTAATTTTTTCTTTCCAAACTTACTATGGATACCATCCATAGCCTGCATTAAACATTCCTTTTTCTCTATTTGTTTAAAGTCAGTTAATAGGTCATAATGATATACGCTGAATTATCAGGAGACTTTCCCTTGGGAGATTCTAGGCAGCCAACTTATAAAAGTCTTCGGCCATTTGATTTGGTGTCTTAAAACCCAAACCCTTTTGAATTCTTCGATGATTATAAAATAATTCAATGTATTTTATAATATCTGCTTTGGCTTCTTCTCTGGTTTGATAGTTGTAATGATGCACTAACTCATTTTTCAGTATTCCCCAAAAGCTTTCAATCGGTGCATTATCGTAACAGTCTCCGCGCTTGCTCATTGAACCTTGAAAACCATATTGCTCAAGTATATTTCGATATTCATGGCTGCAATATTGACTTCCTCTGTCTGAATGCACAATCAGTTCTTTGGTTGGTTTTTGATTGTGAATAGCCATATTTAGCGCATTACAAACAAGCTGTGTTGTCATGCGCTCATTTAAGCTATAGCCAACCACTTGCTTCGTGTAAAGGTCTTTTACCGCTGCTAAGTACAGCCATCCTTCAACAGTCCATATGTACGTAATATCACTTGACCATGCTTGATTTGGTCTAGTCATTGAGAATTGTTGCTCCAGCAGGTTTTCATAGATCGCTCGATTATGGTCACTATTCGTAGTCCTTTTAAAACGCTTGTGTCGCTTACAATACAGGTGGTTCAGCGCTTTTATCTGACGTACAGCGTACATACTCATTTTTATGCCCTGAGCTTGTAAGTATTTGGTTAATCGAATATAACCATAGCTCTGCTTTGTCTCCTCATGGGCTATTTTCACCAATATCGTCTGTTGATTTCGTTGAATCGTTCTTTTGCTCACGCCTCTCTTGAGCCAATCATAAAAACATGAAACTGAAACATGAAGTAATCGAGCCATTAAGGTAATTGGAAAAGAATATCTTTTTTGTTTCATATAGGCGTACCTTACTGACTTTCTTTGGCAAAGTACGCTGCTGCCTTTTTTAAAAATTCACGTTCCATTTCAGCTATTTTGAGCTGTTGTTTGAGTTTTTTATTTTCTTCGAGTAGAGCGTTTAGATCAGGTGAATACTGTTTTGTACCTGCTAAAGTTCCAGCCTTTGCTTTGGTATTCCAATTTGAAAGAGTTTGCATTGAAATGCTAAGTTGTCTGGCTGTTTCCGAGACATTGCCTTGATTGGCTTCAATTAATTTGATGGCTTCAGCTTTAAATTCTGTGGTGTAAGTCTTGTGTTTCTTGCTCATGGTAAACTCCTGATGAGTGTGTTTAGTTTACCAAGTTAAAACCTCCTGTTTTTTCAGCACACATCATAAGTATGTCCATACTTTGGCTCTAAACAGGTCAGCACTACACCGCACTTCTTATATTTAATTCCTTCTTTGTCGATACGGCTTACCATATTTAATAGTATGCTCAATGTAGAAGTAAACCCAATCTTTCATAAGTTCTTCACTCATTCTTAATAAAAAACAACTATCAACTAAGAATCGATAATAATTCATTTATAAACTATTCAAAATGATAGAATTACTCAGGTTTGAAAGTTGGATATGTTTTGCTTAAAAAGCATGCAGTCTACAAATTTTTTTAAATTAATTGAAAATTAAATTTGTAGACTGATTTGTAGACTGTTGAATTGCAAAATACAGCATTGTGGTACAAGCGGATGCAACTTTAATTATGATTAACTATTTGAAAATGCAAGATAAAGCAACCGAATGCAACCATTAACAATTACAGCTAGACTGTCAGGATTCTACTTCTTTTATTATTCCATTGTTGGCACATTTATGCCGTATTGGAACTTATATCTCCAAGATCAGGGATTTAATTATCAAGAGATAGGTATTTTATCTTCTATTGCTATTGTGACGCGCTTCTTTGCCCCTTTAGTTTGGGGCTGGATCGCCGATAAATCCAGTAAAAGAATGCTATTAGTGCGGATTGCCACATGGATGGAGGCATGTATATGGTTGGCTATTTTTATAATTCCTAATACTTTTCAGTCAGTTGCTTTATTGATGCTTATTTTTAGTTTTTTTCAAAATGCTATTTTAGCTCAATTTGAAGGAGTAACTTTATTTTGGTTAGGAGACCAAAGGGCGAAACTTTATGGCAAGATTCGAAAATGGGGATCAGTTGGGTTTATTGTAGGTGTATTTACAATAGGGGCAATTTTAGAAATCATTCCGATTTCAATGTTGCCTATATTATTGCTTATCATTGCCTCATTAGCATTTATTTGGGCATTTACGATACGTGAACCAGAAGGGGCCCCAACTTCACAAAAGCATTTAGAACCTTTATTGCCTGTGCTGAAACGTCCTGAAGTTGCTGCTTTTTTCACAATTGAGTTTATTCTTCTTTTTTCACATGCACCTTTTTATAGCTTCTATAGCAATTTTCTGAAATCGTTAAATTTTAGTACAACGGAAATTGGTTTTTTATGGGCTATGGGCGTGGTTTCTGAAATTGTGATGTTTGCATATGCAACTACGTTTTTTAAATATTTTTCTTGGCGTAGCCTTGTAGCAGTATGTTTGATTTTGACAAGTATACGCTGGTTATTAGTTGCTATTTTCTCTCACTATTTCATAGGTCAGTTATTTGCACAGTGCCTACACGCTTTTAGTTTTGGCTTATTTCATCTCATCGCAATGAGGCTTATCTTTCAAAACTTTTCAATAGGGCAACAAGGTCGAGGTCAGGCTTTTTATAGCACCATGTGGGGGCTTGGAGTGGCGTTTGGGAGCATTTTGGCTGGTCATTACTGGAAAATTCTTACGGGCGAGCATATTTTTATGATCGCTGCTTTAGTGGTTCTATTTGGTATGTGCTTTGTCTATTGGTTACCTAAACAAATCGAAAAGTCAGTTTCTTAGATTAAATAGTGATAAAAATTGTTAGGAATACAGAGTTAAAGATAGAAATTGTTTGATGAGAAGTATCGGTTCGTTACGGTTGAAAAATATTGTTTTTATATGGTTATGAAACAATGTTTTTCTAAAAAAATGTGCTAACTTAAACCCATGCGTTTAATGATTAATAAATCTATGAAAAATATTTATATTATGGGATTATTATTGGCTTGTTCTGGTTTTGCTATGGCTGAGACAGTGACTCAACAGCCAACAGAACAACCTGTTCGCACTGCAAGTAATCCTAATGCTATACGTATTGTTACGCGTCCTGAAATTATGGGATTATGGGGAATGGAGATTCCAAATAATAAAAAATGTGTAGAGTATTATAATTTCCGCAGTAGTAACGATGTGGTGATTAAAAGTGGTGAAGAGTGGTCATACGGTATTTATGAATATCAGCCATCTGATGACCCTAAAGAGCAGCTATCGGCTTTAGTAATGCAAATTAAGTTTGATAATAATAAAGTAGATTGTTCTGGTCAGAAGCAAGATCAGACAGGTGATATTTCTCAATATTTCGTGCAATGGAAAAATGACCATACTATTAATTTCTGCTCAACGGCTAAGGGTGAGCAATGTTTCGCAACTTTACGCCGAATGTTGCCATAAACAAGTAGATATAAAAAAGCCTCTTATTTAAGAGGCTTTTTTATATGAAGCAGATTAAGCAGTTTCAGCTTTCTTTTCTTCTTCCACTTGCTTTAACAAGTGTTTTTCAAGGTAATGGATGTCCATTGCTTGAGAACAGAAGTTTTTATCCTGCAAAATAAGATCTTTATGTAAAGGAATATTGGTTTTAATTCCTGTAAGAATCATTTCATCTAACGCTTGACGCATGCGGGCAAGTGAAGTTTCACGATCTTTACCATGAGCAATCAATTTTGCAATCATTGAATCGTAATATGGCGGAATGCTATATCCAGGATAGATATGAGAATCTAAACGAATACCCGCACCACCTGGTGCATAGAAACTTTCAATTTTACCTGGTGAAGGTAAGAATGTTGTTGGATCTTCGGCATTGATACGACATTCAATGGCATGACCACGAACTTCAATATCTTCTTGTTGAAGCTCTAAGCCTAAACCAGCTGCAATACGTAATTGCTGTTCAATAATGTCAACCCCAGTTACCATTTCAGTTACAGGGTGCTCAACCTGAACACGAGTATTCATTTCAATGAAGAAGAATTCACCATCTTCAAATAAGAATTCAAACGTACCAGCACCACGATATTGCATTAACTGACATGCGTGTACACAGGCTTGTAAAATATCAGCACGTGCTTGTTCCGGTAGATTTGGAGCAGGAGCTTCTTCTAACACTTTTTGGTGACGACGTTGTAATGAACAGTCACGGTCATATAAATGAATCGCGTGGCCATTACCATCACCCAAAACTTGAACTTCGACATGGCGAGGTTTTTGTAAGAAGCGTTCCATATACACGGTATCATCGCCGAACCACATTTCTGCATCACGTTGAGCCGCTTGAACTGACTCAAGTAGTGTGTCTACACGTTCAACAATACGCATACCACGGCCACCACCACCAGCTGCCGCTTTAACAATAAGCGGGAAACCGATTTCTTTCGCTTCAGCTAATGCGTTATGGATAGTTACAGCATGGTCGCAGCCAGGTACCGTAGGTACGCCAGCTTTTTTCATTGCAACAATTGCAGAAACCTTGTTACCCATTAAACGAATATGTTCTGGGCGAGGGCCAATAAATGTGAAACCTGAGCTTTCTACAATTTCAGCAAACTCGGCATTTTCCGAAAGGAAGCCATAACCTGGATGAATTGCATCGGCACCAGTAATTTCTGCAGCAGTAATAATTGCCGGGATGTTTAAATAGCTGTCACTACTTGCACCCGGACCAATACATACTGCTTCATCAACGAAACGTAAATGCATCAAATCTTTATCGGCATCTGAATAGATACCAACAGTTTTGATTCCTAATGTTTTGCAAGCCCGGGTAATTCGTAAAGCGATTTCACCACGGTTTGCAATTAAAACTTTTTGCAACATAGATGTCCCCGGGGTATTACGCGCGATAACGGAATAAAGGTTGACCGAATTGGATCACTTCACCATTTTTCACTAAAATTTCTTCAATCACACCGCTTTGAGTTGCTTCAATCGGGTTCATGATTTTCATTGCTTCAATAATACCCAAAGTCTCACCAGCAGATACTGTTTGACCTACTTTAACAAATGGTGCTTCGCCTGGGCTTGGAGCAGCATAGAACACACCAACCATAGGAGAAGTTTCAACTGCTCCACGTGGTGTTTTTGCAACAGGTGCTTCAGCAACAGGAGCTGCCGGAAGTGCTACACCAGCCGCAGCAACGACAGGATTGCGACGAGTTAAAGCGATCGATTGATCACCTTCTTTAACTTCAATCGCTTGCAAGTCAGACTCAATCATTAAATCGATGAGTTTCTTAATTTTGCGGATATCCATGGGCGACTATTCCTGAACTAGTTTGGGTTAGATGGTTGAATTTTTTCAATAGCGTAATCGAGAGCAAAGCTATAACCTTTTGCACCTAGACCACAAATCACGCCAATTGCTTTGTCTGATAAATAAGAGTGATGTCTGAAAGCTTCACGTGCGTGAACATTTGATAAATGTACTTCAATAAAGGGAATGGCAACGCCAAGTAAGGCATCGCGTAAAGCAACTGAAGTGTGAGTGAGGGCAGCAGGGTTAATAATAATTAGTTTTACGCCTTCTGTTTGTGCCTGATGAATACGGTCAACAATGGCACCTTCCCAGTTGCTTTGAAAAGTATCTAGTGTAATTGAGGCTTGTTCAGCTTGAGCAATAAGTTGTTGGTTGATATTGTCTAGGGTAAGATGACCATATACTTCTGGTTCGCGTTTTCCCAGCAAATTCAAATTCGGTCCATGAATTACCAAAATGGTCGAACTCATTCAGATTGCTCCAGCTCTAAAGTTGCAAATAATCTTTGCAAGATGTCTGCAAAGTTTGCTTATTATGGCATATGTTTCTACAAGTTTTTTATAATTTCTTTTAATTGTCGCAGAAAGGGTACACCAAATTCGGCTTATATATTGTAAATTTTGCGACGAATTAGCAATGTTAAAAAATGACAAAATTTCAAGTAATTTAACGGAGCTTATTTTAAACCGAATTGACAAAAACAGTTCATGTATTTTGTGTAACGGGGGTATAAGCATCTTCAATCGTTAACATTTCATTCCAGCGAGTTAGGTAATTTTTTGAGCGATGACATTGTTTCATTTGCCAAGATGGATTACGTGAGTGATATCCAACTTGTAAATAGTGGCTACCAAAGCGCTTACGGACTGTACCTAAAGTTTCCATCAATTGTTGTCTTTGATGAATAAGTTCCAGAGGCTGCCATAAATCATCAATATGTTGCTGACGTGCGTGTAGAGCACAAAATAATACTCCAATTTTTATGTAACTTTTATTTTCTTTATATAAAACATCAATTTGCTGCATAGCTGCTTTAGTAAGTATGCATAAATCATCTGTTGCATAATGAAGACCAATTGCTTGAGATGTGGCTTTTTTATAGGGCGGTTTGTCGGTTTTTTCATAAAGCATAACTTGAACACAGGCACAAAGTTGTTCTTGTTTCATTAAACGGCGATGTGCCCGGTTAAGGTGAAAGATAAGTGCTTGTTTAATAATCTCAATACTGGATAAAGCTTGAGCAAAACTTCGTGATGCTAAAATCCGTTTCGTTGGAATAGCTGGATCATCAAGTTGAATACAGGATTGGCCTTTTAGCTCACGAATGGTGCGTGCCATGACCACAGAAAATGCCTTTGCCATATGGTGTTCATTGGCAAAAGTTAAGTCTAGGCATGTGTACACCTCATAACTTTGTAGCTGTTTGACTAATTGATAGCCGATTCCCCATACCTCTTTGACTGATGTCTGTTGCATGAGGTCTTCCATAATTAATGGATCTAAGGTGATGAAATTACATACTCCTTTAAAACTTTTAATTTTCTTAGCATAGTGATTGGCAAGTTTTGCTTGTGTCTTTGAATATCCAATTCCAATGCAACAAGGTAAGCCTAACCATTTTAGGAGAGTGCTTCTCACTTTATTGCAGTAGTCAGAGATATCGATAGATTGGAGGTAAGGGGTGAGATGAATAAAGCATTCATCTATAGAGTAGGCTTCTAAATCATCTGGAGAGAAAAACTCACCGAGAACAGCAAAAAAACGGCGGGACATCTCGGCATATAAAGTGTAGTTGCTTGAATAGACTTGAACGCCTGCTTGTAAAGCATCTTTTTCAATTTGGAACCAAGGTACTCCCATTTTTATTCCTAAAAGTTTTGCCTCTTCACTACGTGAGACCACACATCCATCGTTATTAGATAAAACAACTACAGGTTTATCATTGAGTTTAGGGTTGAAAAGACGCTCACAGCTGACATAGCAATTATTAATATCAACCAGTGCATAAACTTCACGGTGTGAGATATCTTTCATGATTTCATTCCCTTACTCATTAATTGAAATCTGCATTTTGAATTTGTAACATAATCAAGTTAACAAAATTACAGACTGATATCTAGGGGAGTTTCGGTTGTTCGTCGAAATTATAGGTAGGAGATAAAGTCTATGAAATGTCAGTTATTGATATGGAAATGACTGAAAATGATAAGTTTTAATTGGTTATGATCGGAAACATAAGAGCTATATTTAATGGATGAGTTGAGTCTTTTAAATGTAGTAATGCGTATAACGCATTTGTCTTATGGGTCTTTCAAGCTGTCTTTGTTAATAAAGACAGCTTTTTTTTATAATGTGCTTAAGTATTTTTTAGAGTTTGGCTTGATTGTAGCAATCGAGATTAATGCATTGTGCACTCAGTTCTATGATTTGATCAGGGGCTAATTGAAGTTTTTCCCATTTTTGCATTTGCTGAAATAACCAATGGAAATCTTCAGGTTGGGGAGCCGCATTTTCTTTAACCAAGTACTTTACAATATTTTGAATCATATAATATTTATCGACATGTACTTCTTCAGAGCAGTGAAATCGGACAATCCCAAACTCGACCAATAACTTTAAGATAGGTGCAAAATCTTTTAAATTACTCAATTCTTTTTGAGCTTTCATAATTGCCGTTGTAAGGGCAACTAAGGTTTGAGGATGTTGTTCAGCCCATTCTTGAGTTACTGCGAGAACTTTATCTGCCACATTGGGAATAATGTCTTGACTTGAGCAGACGATTTTACTTAAACCTAAAAGTTCACCTTGAGTATTCCAAGGCTCTCCCACACAAAAACCATCAATCACATGGTTATCTAAAGCTTCGACCATATACGGTGGCGGAAGTGCTTTGAGTTTGAGCGTTTGAGCTATTCTAGAGTCTGCCAAGGCAAGCCATTCTCTTAAACAATAATGATGGATTGAATGTTTAAATACATGGGCTAGAGAAAGAGTATGATCTTGTTCAATGTATTGAATAACTTTTTGGGCGGTAGTTTGTGCATTATCGCTTTCTTGAATAGCCAGTTGATAAATTAATTTTTGGCTTAAGCTGATAAAAGCACGGTTTTTACTTAAAACGAGCGGGGTTTGCAGTGCAATACCAATTTGGTCTGCACCCATTGCTGCTGCAGGGAGCATCGCAGATAAACAATGTGCAGCATCTAATAAACCAAAAGCTAAACGGTCGCGTAGACTTGTCCATGATGCTTCTTTGACTAAGGTAACATCTAAATCGACTTCTTCGAAGAAACCTTGCTGCTTTGCCCAAAGTAAAGCGATGCAATCAAGTAAAGGAATATAGCCGAGTTGCAATTGAGTCTTTTCTAATTTGCTCATTTATTCATCCTTTAGTTGATCATTTAGTAATTTTTGAGCGTCAAGTAAACGCCGTGCCATTTCTCCAATCGTTATACGGTGACTCATGGCATTTTTTCTGAGTAATTGAAAAGCTGTGTCTTCAGGTAAGCCATGCAGTTGCATGAGTAGCACTTTGGCCTTTTCAACATCTTTACGGTCTGCCAGTTTGGTTTGAGCTTCTTTTAAGTCACCTTCGAGCTTTTTATGTTTTTTATATTGCTCAATTGAAATCTCTAAAATGGTATGTAAGCGGGTGGGGTCTATGCCATCTACAATATAAGCCGTTACGCCTGCATCTATAGCTTGTTTGATGGTGTCTTTATCTGAATTTTTAGTGAATAGAACAGTTGGTAGGTCATAGCTACTCACACAACTTTCAATAATGTCACGATGGGGATGATCCATATCGAGCAAGATGACATCGGCTTGTAAATCTTCAAGACGAAAAATATTTAAGTGGTCCAAAGTAAGGCAGGCAACCACTTCAAAGTCATTTTCAAGCAGACTATTTTTTATATAGTCGGCCCGCGCATGATCATCATCGATAAGAGCTATTTTGAGTTTTGGCATAAGTTCAGAAAATCAGGCTAAGAAAATGCGCCAATTCGACGCGTTTTTTGTTATTAAGTTTTAAGCAAGATTAGTGCCATCCAAAATTAAACAAAAAATCAGGCATGAGTGGTCCTTTACTATGCCAAAGTATTGTTTTGACCAATATTGGTGCAAAAAAGCGATTCATTTTGTGGCAAGACTTATTTTTGTTTAAACCATATAGACGAGCTGCAATAGTGCAGGGAAAATTAAATATTCTTTTTGGATAAAAATGGGTTTTATATTAAGTGGTTGAAAATAAAAATAAAAAATTATTAATATTAATTTTAAAAAGAATTGGCATGCAAAATGCTTAGTTAATTACAGGTCGAAGACGACCATAAGTTTTAAAGACGGCCAACGATGTCCGTTCTGATCGAATTTGTGAGTGCAACTGTACACACAGAAAATTTACGTTCAGTCGGAGTGAAGGTTATGTCTTTATTTTTATTGCATAAAAAAGTTACATCTGAATTAACTAATTTTTCAGTTTCAGCGATGCGAGCCTTCCGTATGAGGGGGCTCGCTTTTTTTATTTGTTTTTATGACTTTGCTATGCATTGGGTGTCGTCAACGAGTGGAAAAAATGGGTTCCAAGC
This sequence comes from Acinetobacter sp. FDAARGOS_494, assembly GCF_003812225.1. NCBI lineage: Bacteria > Pseudomonadati > Pseudomonadota > Gammaproteobacteria > Moraxellales > Moraxellaceae > Acinetobacter > Acinetobacter sp. FDAARGOS_494. Next base: position 16,189 of record NZ_CP033866.1, on the reverse strand, counting down.
AGCTATACGCTTTGTGATGTTGATACGTTTCTCGGTAGAGCACAAGGCAAAACAACAATGTCTATTTGAGAACGCAAGAACGCAGCTTAAAAGCAACGTGATTTGAGGAGAAACACTATGAAATTGGTAATGATTGGTCATGGTATGGTGGGCCACAAATTCATCGAAGCCATTTTAGAAAAAGCAGATGATGAACTGGAAATCACGATTCTTGCAGAAGAACCTCGTATCGCATATGACCGCGTGCATTTGACTGAATACTTCTCAGGGAAATCGGCAAAAGATTTATCTTTAGCACGCTTTGATTTTGCCGATGCGTATGGCATTGACCTGCGTTTAAATACTAAAGCAGAGGCGATTGATACAGCTGCACAAACCGTAACAACCAATCATGGTGATGTGATTAGCTATGACAAGTTGGTGCTGGCGACTGGTTCATATGCATTTGTTCCGCCAATTCCGGGTAATGACCGCGAGAACTGTTTTGTTTACCGTACCATTGAAGATCTAGATGCCATTCGTGCAGCAAGTTTAAAGGCTAAAACAGGCGTAGTAATTGGCGGTGGTTTACTTGGACTTGAGGCAGCCAAAGCATTACGTGATTTAGATTTAGAAACACACGTTGTTGAGTTTGCACCACGTTTAATGGCAGTTCAAATTGATGATTTAGGGGGCAAGGTTTTACGCCGTAAAATTGAAGATTTAGGTGTAAAAGTCCATACACAAAAAGCGACTCAGTCTATTGAGTCTGGTGTAAATACCACTCATGTGATGAAGTTTGCCGACGGTAGTGAACTCGAAACTGATGTGATTTTATTCTCTGCGGGGATCCGCCCACGGGATGAATTAGCGCGTAATAGCGGACTTGCGATTGGTGAGCGTGGCGGTATTGTAATTAATGATTATTGCCAAACATCAGATCAAAACATTTATGCCATTGGTGAATGTGCGCTTTGGCAAAATAAAATTTATGGCTTGGTTGCACCGGGCTATGACATGGCGCGTATTGCAGCAAAACACATTTTAGATGAAGAGTGTCATTGCTTCGCTGGCGCAGACATGAGCACCAAGTTGAAGTTGATGGGCGTTGATGTTGCTTCTGTTGGTGATGCACATGCTATGACCCCAGGTGCATTAAGCTATTTCTATGCAGATGAACATGCACTGGTTTATAAAAAGATTGTTGTAAATGCCGACAAAACCAAATTGCTTGGCGCGGTTTTAGTGGGTGATGCCAAAGAATACAACGACCTTTTACAAATGATGTTGAATGGTCTGGCTTTACCGGAAGTGCCTGAAAGTTTAATCATGCCGGGTTTTGAGCAATCAGCAGCAAAATCTGGTGGTAGCGGAGTCGATTTACTGCCAGACAGCGCAACAATCTGCTCATGTAATAACGTATCAAAAGCAGACATCTGCCAAGCAATTAGTGATGGTTCGACCTCTTTAGGTGCATTAAAGAAATGCACCAAAGCAGCAACAGCATGTGGTGGTTGTGCACCATTAGTAACTCAAGTATTGAAGTCAGAGTTACAACGTCAAGGTGTGACTGTTAACAATCACATTTGCGAACATTTCCCGTACTCGCGTCAAGAGTTGTATCACTTGGTTCGTGTCAATGAAATCAAGACATTTGATGATTTAATTCATCAACATGGTCATGGTTTAGGTTGTGATATTTGTAAACCGGCAGCAGCAAATATTCTGGCATCTTGCTGGAATGATTTCGTACTTAAGCCAAGTCATGCAGGTCTGCAAGACAGTAACGACTACTACCTAGGTAACATTCAAAAAGATGGCTCTTACTCCATTGTACCGCGTATGGCAGGCGGGGAAGTCACTCCGGATGGCTTAATTGCGATTGGCCAAATTGCGAAGAAATATAACTTGTACACCAAAATTACTGGTGGTCAACGTGTTGATATGTTTGGTGCGCAAGTTCATGAGCTTCCATTTATTTGGGAAGAGTTAAATGCTGCGGGCTTCGAGTCTGGTCATGCCTATGGTAAGTCGTTACGTACAGTGAAATCTTGTGTAGGTAGCACTTGGTGCCGTTACGGGGTAGATAACTCGGTTGGTTTGGCGATTGAACTTGAAAACCGCTACAAAGGTTTGCGTTCACCACATAAATTGAAAATGGCAGTGTCTGGCTGTACACGTGAGTGTGCGGAAGCGCAAGGTAAAGATGTAGGCGTGATTGCCACTGAAAAGGGTTGGAACCTTTATGTATGTGGTAACGGTGGTATGAAACCGCGTCATGCAGAATTACTTGCATCTGACCTCGATAAAGAAACACTTATTCGTTATATCGACCGTTTCTTTATGTTCTACATTCAAACGGCAGACCGTTTACAACGTACCAGTGTATGGCGTGACAACATGGAAGGCGGTCTAGACTACCTTAAATCTGTGATCGTTGATGACTCTCTTGGTTTAGCGGCCGAGCTTGAGCGCCGTATGGAACACATTATTGGTACATATCAAGACGAGTGGCGTACAGCTGTCGAAAACCCAGAAGTTCGTAAACGCTTCCAGACTTATATCAATGCAGGAGCAAATGAACAAGCTGATCCGCACATTCAATTTACAACTGAACGTGGTCAAATCCGCCCATTAACTGAAGCTGAACGTTCAGAAGACCGTATTCCAATGGTTGAAGCATAAAGGAGAGTTTCTATGAATATTGTACAAGACAAAAATATGCTTCCTGATGATCAATGGATTGACGTTTGTGCACTCGATGATTTAACCCCAAACACGGGTGCGGGAGCGCTAGTGGGCGGCCAAGCGGTTGCAATCTTCCGTGTGGGGCATGAAAAACGTGTTTATGTACTGAGCAATAAAGATCCGTTTAGCCAAGCGAATGTGATGAGCCGCGGGATTATTGGTGATTTACAAGGCGAACGCGTCGTTGCATCACCAATTTATAAACAACATTTCAGTTTAGCTACGGGCCGTTGTTTAGAAGATAAAGACCAAAAATTGGCGGTTTATCCGAGCAAAATTGTTGATGGTCGTGTTTGGGTCAATGCGGTGCCGCAAAAAACTTATATTACCAATACAGGTGTATCACAAGACAAACTTAGACTGGTGCTGATCGGGAATGGTTTGGCAGGGATGCGTTGTCTGGAAGATTTGCTTGATATGGCACCAGACCGTTATGAAGTTACGGTGATTGGTGAAGAACCATGGGGTAACTATAACCGTATTATGTTGTCTCCGGTTTTATCGGGTGAGAAAACCATTGAAGACATTATGTTGCATCCACCGAAGTGGTACGACGATAAAGGCATTAAATTTATTGCTGGTGATAAAGCCGTAAAAATTGATCGTCCGCGTAAAGTGGTTTACACCGAAAAAGGCCAGACAGTTGATTATGACCGTTTGATTCTGGCAACAGGCTCGGCACCATTTATTCCACCAGTTCAAGGTGTTGACCTAAAAGGGGTGTTAACTTTCCGTGATATTTATGACGTTAACACCATGATTGAATACTGTGGTTCAAAAACTAATGCAGTCGTGATTGGTGGCGGTTTGCTGGGTTTAGAAGCTGCCTATGGATTAAAGCAACGTGGTATGAATGTCACAGTTCTACATTTGATGGACCGTATTATGGAACGTCAACTTGATGGGCGTGCGAGTCAATTACTTCGTCATAGCATTGAGCAAAAAGGCATTCAAATCATTACCGAAGCCAATACAGAAGCGTTAATTGGTGATGAAAACGGTCATGTCAAACAAATCCGTTTGAAAGATGGCACAGTGTTAGATGCGGACCTTGTGGTGTTTGCTGTAGGTATCCGTCCGAATATTGCTTTGGCGCAAAGTGCAGGATTACGTTGTAACCGTGGTGTATTGGTGAATGACACCATGCAAACATTTGACCCAAGTATTTATGCCGTGGGTGAGTGTATCGAACACCGTGGTCAAACTTTTGGTTTGGTTGAACCACTGTGGGGCCAAGCTTTTATTTGCGCGACCCATTTAGCAGAGCACGGCAGCTTAACTTTTAAAGCACCAACTGTGCCGACTCAGTTAAAGGTGAGTGGAGTCGATGTATTCTCTGCGGGCAATTTTGAACCGAAAGATGATTATGAAGACATTATTCTGAACGATGAAAAACGCCAGATTTATAAACGCATTATCATTCAAAACGATCGGGTAATCGGTGCAGTATTGTTCGGTGATACTGAAGATGGCATGTGGTATGCAGAGTTAATTGCAGATCAAACTCCTGTTTCTTCATTTAGAAATAAGCTGCTATTTGGTCGAGATTTTGCATTAAAAAATGCAGGCTAAATAGGGAAAGGAGCAGTTATGAATAGTATTCCAAGCGTTGAAATCGATAGCTCCGACCATGTTGCAAAAATCACTAAAACAACATGTCCATATTGCGGTGTAGGTTGTGGTGTTAGTGTAAACGTTCAACAAAAACCTCAAGGACCTGTGGTGCAAGTTGAGGGGGATGCTGAGCACCCTTCCAACTTTGGGCGCTTATGTATTAAAGGTAGCCGACTTGCGGATACTTTGGGGTTAGAAACACGTTTACTTCAACCGATGTTTGGTCGTAAGCCACTTCGGACTGTAACCACATGGGATGCAGCAATCAATAAAATTGCCGATAAATTCCAGTCTTGTATCGACAAATATGGTCGTGACAGCATTGCATTTTATGTTTCAGGTCAGCTTTTGACTGAAGACTATTATGTGGTGAACAAGTTTGTAAAAGGCTATTTGGGCACTGCAAATATCGATACCAACTCACGCCTTTGCATGTCATCTGCAGTGGCAGGTCACAAACGTAGTTTCGGTGAAGATATTGTGCCTGCAAGTTATGAAGATTTTGAACATGCAGATATGGTGGTTTTGGTTGGTTCCAATACCGCATGGTGCCATCCTGTGCTGTATCAGCGGATTATGCAGGCTAAAAGCCACAATCCAGATATGTTTGTTGTGGTGATTGACCCACGTTTTACCAGTACTTGTGAGCAAGCGGATTTACATTTACCGATTTTACCGGGCCAAGATGTCGCATTGTTTAATGGTCTATTCCAATATTTATATCAAAATGGTCATGCCGATCAGGTTTTTGTGGATGCCTATACTGAAGGTTTGCAAGAGGTTTTGGCAAGTAGTCAGCAAGAAACGGATATTGCCTATGTTGCCAAACGCAGTGGTATTTCTTTAGACAAATTACAGCAGTTCTTTGAGAAGTTTGCGCAGACTGAAAAGGTAATCACGCTATTTTCAATGGGTGTGAATCAATCAAGTCAGGGTGTGAATAAGGCCAACAGCATTATTAACTGTCATTTATTAACAGGCAAAATTGGAAAGCTCGGCGCTGCACCATTTTCAATGACAGGCCAGCCCAATGCTATGGGTGGTCGAGAAGTGGGTGGCTTAGCTAATATGTTGGCTGCCCATATGGATTTAGATAATCCCTTGCACCAAAAAGTAGTGCAAACCTTTTGGGACAGCCCATTTATTGCAACTCAAGCTGGCTTAAAAGCTGTTGATTTGTTCCATGCTGTTGAAGCTGGGAAAATTAAAGCCATCTGGATTATGGCAACCAATCCAGTGGTAAGTTTACCAGATGCCGATCAGGTGAAACGTGCTTTAGAGAAATGCGAATTGGTCGTTGTGTCAGATATCTGTGTCGATACCGATACTACGGCTTACGCCGATATTTTGCTTCCAGCTTTAGGTTGGGGTGAAAAAGATGGAACCGTTACTAACTCTGAGCGTCGTATTTCACGTCAACGTGCTTTTTTACCTGCGCCGGGTGAAGCAAAAGCGGATTGGTGGGCAATGAGTCAAGTTGCGAAAAAATTAGGCTTTAAAGGTTTTGACTTTAATAATGCTGTTGATATCTTCAATGAACATGCTGCTTTGTCAGCACAAGATAATGCGGACATTGAAGCACGTGAGCAAACTGATACGTTCCGTTATTTCAACTTAAAAGGTTTAATGAACCTAAGTACTGCTGAGTATGACGCTCTACAACCAGTGCAATGGCCAGTATGGGATAAAAAACAAGACGCTAAAGCCGTTCACCAACTGTTTTGCAAGGGCCAGTTTAGCCATAAAAATGCTAAGGCAAAACTAATTCCGACTGTTGCTATTAATCCGGTACATGCAATTTCAGAAGATTATCCGCTCATTTTAAATACGGGGCGTATTCGTGATCAATGGCATACCATGACCCGTACTGGTTTGTCGCCAAATTTAACCAGTCACCGTGCTGAACCATTCTGTGAGATTCATCCAAGTGATGCATTAAAGTTTGGTGTACGTGATCAAGGCCTGGTAGAAGTTCGTTCGAAATGGGGCAGTTGTGTACTGCGCGTGACATTCTCATCAGGTGTCCGTCGTGGGCAAATTTTTGCACCGATTCACTGGACTGAACAGGTCGCATCCGACGCGCGTATTGGTAAAGTCGTTAATCCGGAAGTTGATGCAATTTCAGGTGAGCCCGAGTTCAAACATACGCCTGTAACTATTCAGCCGTTCTATACCACTTGGCAAGGTGTGCTCTATATTCGTGAAGGATACGATTCGCATATTCAAGAATCGCTACATCACTGTGCATGGTGGACTAAAGTTAAAATGGTGAAAACCAATCGCTATGAACTTGCAGACCGCCAAACTTTTCATGATACTCAAAAGAATCTGAAAAGCTTTTTGCCATTTGCCGATGAAACCTTTGAATGGTTAAGCATAGAAGATATTTCTTCACAACTGAGCCATAGTATTATTTTGAAAGATGGCATTGTAATTGCAAGTCTATATATTGCACCGCCAGATTTATTGCCAGACCGTGACTGGGTAGCAAGTCTGTTTAAACGAGAACGTTTGAGCGCCTTGCACCGTAAAGCTTTACTAGCAGGTATGCCAATGTCGGCTACCAATAATGATGGGCCTTTGGTGTGTAGTTGTTTTAAAGTAGGTAAGAATAAAATTATCGAAGCAATAAAAACACAAAACATTACCCATGAAAAACAGGTCACTGCTTGTTTAAAAGCTGGTGGCAATTGTGGATCATGTTTACCTGAAATCCGTGGCTTAATTAAAGCTTGCCAGCAAGAGGTAGAAGTGTGAATAAGGGATATCCCATAACTGATCTGGTCATTCTGGCGGGTGGACAAGCCCGCCGTATGAATGGTTTAAATAAGCTGTTGCAGCAATTCGATGGCGATACGCAACTTCTTAAGATTCACCAAAAGCTAAAATCTTCAGTATCTGAAATTTGGGTAAATAGTCATCGAGACTATTCAATCTATCAAAGTATTGTGCCTGATATTAAATGTTTTCAAGATGATGCTTCCGGTTTTTTCGGCCCGCTTATGGGGATGAAAAGTGCATGGTCTCATGTACGAGCAGATTATGTTTTGTTTATTCCTTGTGATGTGACCTACATACCTACGCAAGTCGTTGCGAAATTACACAGCGCACTTCGCAAAAATAAACAGGCTCAGGCTGCTTACGTTTCAATTAACGGAGATGCTTTATACCCATTTTGTTTGTTAAAACGTGAAAGTCTAGAAGTTTTAGAGCAGCAAATTGATAAGCAACAATTGAGTTTAAAAAATTGCTTTAAACTTTTACATGCACAAGTAGCCATTTTTCAAAAGCAGAACTTATTTTTCCATAGCATTAATTCTTTAGATGAACTTCAACAATACAAACAAATTAAAGCATTTAAAGAGATTTTTTCGACAAATTAGAACTTCAATCATATCGATTTAAAATTTACATTGATAATCTGAAATCATTTTTTAAATTTTGAGTTATTGACTGTTTAGAATTTAAGTTCTATTTTGGAACTTGTTATTTTCATTCTAGCAGATGTATAAAAATAAACGGAGCCAGAAAAATGATGGATGCAGCTCAGCAAAGTAAAACAGATGTGACCGCATGTATTTTATGTTCAAGAAACTGCGGTTTGAGCGTAGAAATTAAAGATAACCAATTTGTCAAAATTAAAGGTAATCCTGAGCATCCATTTTCTCAAGGTTACATTTGCCAAAAAGCCGCAAGATTACAGCATTACCAGAAACATGCAGACCGTTTGACCGCACCTTTAAAACGCCAACCAGATGGTTCATTTAAAGAAATTAGTTGGGATGTAGCGATACAAGAAATTGCCGATCAATTGGTTCAGATTAGAGATAAATTTGGCGGTACTGCTTTTGCTTCGGTTGGGGGCGGTGGACAGGGTAACCACCTCGGTGCAGCTTATGGCCGACAACTTTTATTGGCTATGAAAAGTTATTATGCATATAACTCACTTGCCCAAGAAAAAACAGGTGATTTCTGGCTCAATGGACGTTTATTCGGTAGTCAGGCTTGCCATACTACAGAAGATGTTGAACATGCAGATTACGTACTTTTTATTGGAACGAACCCGTTTCAGGCACATGGTATTCCCAACGCACGAGACACGCTAAAACATATTAAGAAAGATCCGAACCGAACCATGGTGGTGTTCGACCCGCGTGTTACCGAAACGGCAAAACAAGCAGACATTCACGTGCAGCTAAAACCGGGAACTGATGCTTTTTTAATGTCGGCCATGATTGCGATCATTATTAAAGAAAAGCTTTATGATGCAGCGTTTATTGAGCAGCATACACATGGGTTTGAAGAAGTAAAAGCTGCATTTAACCATGTCCCGATTGAAGACTATATTGCTAAAGCTGATGTACCTGTCGATTTGATTTATCACGTTGTTCGAGATTTTTCAAAGGCAAAAAGAGGCTGTGTACGTATCGATTTAGGTATTCAACATACTTTGAATACAACATTAAATGGTTATTTAGAAAAGCTTTTATACTTGCTGACAGGGAACTTTGGAAAACAGGGTACCAATAATTTGCATACCATGTTTATTCCAATTTTGACCGATACGGATGAAAGAAAACCAAAATATCGACGTAGCGTTTATCATAAAATGTTCCCGATTTCCGGGTTTTTCCCGCCTAATATTTTACCCGATGAAATCCTAAAAGCAGGGGAAAAGCGAATTCGTGCTGTGTTTGTAGATAGTTGTAATCCACTATTAACCTATCCTGATACACCAGCTTTTGAGGAAGCATTTAAAGCCTTAGATTTGTTGGTGGTAGTTGATGTTGCGATGACAGAAACCGCGAGACTCGCCGACTATATTTTGCCTGCTCATACTCAGTTTGAAAAATGGGAATTTACTGGTTTTAACTTGGAATTTCCTAAGAATGGTTTTCACCTGCGTCATCCCGTATTGGCTGCTCAAGCAAACACTTTACCGGAAGCCGAAATTTATACTCGATTACTGGAAGCTATGAATGCTATTCCGAAGAGTTTCCCAGTTTTAGAAAAAATAGCTGCGGTCGACTCGAAAAAAACTGCCTACTTACCCTACTTGTCGGCGTTAGGAATTACCTTGGCACGACATAAAAAATATATCCCTTTTGCTGCCTCTATTATTTATCGAACTCTTGGCAAACGACTTGGCAATTCAGCAGATTCAGTTGCTTTTTTATTGCCGCTATCTATTCAATATGCTGTTTTACATACCAAAGCAGTACGCCGTGCAGGTTATAAAGGTAATCCATTAACACAAGGTGTCAAACTATTTGAGCAGATATTAAAGCAACGTTCAGGTATGGTTTTATCGCAACATGAATATGACGAAGTCTGGAAACTGGTAGCTTATAAAGATAAGAAAATACGTCTTGCAATTCCCGAGATGTTAAGTGAACTCGCAAGCTTGAAAAGCCATAACGTTAATGTTGAAGAGTTTCCTTTCATCCTTTTGTCAGGTGAACGCCGTAGTTACAATGCCAACCAAATTTACCGTGACCCTGCTTGGCGAAAAGTAGATGCAGAGGGTGCATTGCGTATTCATCCCGAAGACGCAAGACACTTAAATGTAGATGCAGGAGGGCAGCTTAAATGTATCTCAGCGCATGGAGAAATTCAGGTAGCTATTGAGTTGGATGATGGGATGAGAAGAGGTGTCGTATCACTTCCACATGGCTATGGTATGCGATTTCAAAATGGAGAACCGATTGGGCCACAATTAAACTTACTTATTTCTGCTGAACATTGTGATCCATTGTCGAAAACGCCATACCATAAATATGTACCCATCCGTTTAGAAAAGTGTTAGAAATAGAATCAAGTAAAACATAGATTTTACCGCGCTAACCCGAGATTTATTTTTAAATTGTTCTCTAGACGGTGCGGTGAAAAACCTATAAAAAGTTAAATATTATGGAAGATAAGTAGAGCTGGAACAAATTTTGCATAAAAAGCAAAGCACTATTTAGGCGCAATTTTTCTATTTGATTGTTCATAATCGGTGCTCGCAATATTTGAACTGTTCTCGATATGAGTGCAAATGATGAAACAATATCACTCTGAAACTGCGCCAAGCCTTCTGCAAGATCAATATGGGCGTATCAAGCGTAAGTTACGAATTTCTGTAACTGATCGCTGTAATTTTAAGTGTGTATATTGCATGCCTGAGCATCCAGAATGGTTAAATAAACAAGACTTGCTTAGTTTTGAAGCGCTCTTTCAATTTTGTCATTTTATGGTGCAGCAAGGTATCCAAAGTATTCGCATTACGGGTGGTGAACCATTAATGCGTCAAGGTATTGTTCATTTCATTCGAGATCTACAGTCTTTAAAAAGTTTAGGTTTAAAACGTATATCGATGACTACCAATGGTCATTACCTTGCTAAACATGCCAAGCAGCTAAAAGACGCTGGATTAGATGATTTAAACATTAGTTTAGATAGTTTAGATCCTGTTCAGTTTAAAGAGTTGACCAAGAAAAAATTGGAACCTGTTTTAGAGGGGATACAAGCTGCAAAAGAAGTAGGATTACCTTTTAAAATTAACTGCGTGTTAATGAAAGATAGAAATGATGATCAAATCTTACCTATGGTGAAATGGTCAATTGCTCATCATATTCCTTTGCGTTTTATCGAGTTTATGCCGCTTGATGGTGATGCACTTTGGTCAAATAAAGATGTGGTAAGTGAGGCTGAAATTTTACAGGTATTGCAACCGTATTATTCGGTACAAGTCATCGAGCAGCAACATGAGCCAGCGCGTCAATATCTAATTAACGGTAGCTACCATTTAGGAATTATTTCCACAATTACACATTCATTTTGCCACCAATGTGACCGTATACGGCTTACCGCAAAAGGCGAACTATATAACTGTTTATTTGCGCCAGAAGGCTTAAATATTAAGCCTCAGCTTCAAACGCTGGTAAGCAAACAACATACTCCAGAATACGGTATGTATATCCAAAAATTAAAGAATTTGGTTCATCCTTATATCTGGCATAAAGCCAAAGGTTTCCATGCCTTACAACATCAACAAACCCGTAAAATCAGCATGCATATGCTTGGGGGATAAATGCAACAATCTATCCAAATTAAAGTCGAAGCATTTGGTGCAATTGAAAAATTGCTTCCTGAAAATCTTTTGTTAGTTTGTCCTAGCCATAGTCTAGTTAAAGATGTATTAGATGAAATTGTTTTATTGCATCCGGAATCTACAAAAGCCATGGAAAAATGTGCATGTGCGATTAGTGATAATGTCATAACCAGACAAACTGTCTTAAGTGAGCCATGCACTTTGGTTTTATTATCACCCGTTGCCGGAGGATGAGTCATGAAAGAGTTCGCAAGAATACAAGAGCAGGCTTTAAGCTTGGATACTTTTGATCCGATTCAGTCTTTTCCTGAATGTGGCGGTATCGATATTTTTATGGGTACGGTTCGTAATCATCACGAAGGTAAAGCGGTAAAGGCGCTGAAATATACATCGTATAAACCGCTTGCAGAAAAAATGATACGTGAAATTGAACTAGAAATTGAGAAAAAGTATCAGGTATCTTATGTGCGAGTGGTTCATCGGATTGGATATTTAGATGTCGGTGAAACAGCAATCATTGCAATTGCTTATGCAGCCCATCGCCGTGAAGCTTTTCAAGCATGCGAAGAAGCAGTTGAGCGAGTAAAGCATGAAGTACCTGTATTTAAAGAAGAGTTCTTTACAGATGGTACAAGTCACTATGTAGAAGGCTGCTGTATTCGTAAGGATGCACCGCACGACCACAAACACCATCATCATGCCGGCCATGAGCACTCACACTGAAATATGTAATACTAGGATAAATAATGAAAAACGTAGGAATGAAGCCGGAAAGTTATCGTGTTGCTGAAGCACAAGCGATTTTATATGCACCACCGCACTGTATTGAACTATTAAGACAAGGAAACACGGAAAAAGGTGATGCATTAAAAACAGCACGTGTTGCAGGAATTTTGGCAGCAAAACGAACTGATGAGCTGATTCCACTATGTCATCCGCTACCGATTTATCGGGCAGATGTAGAATATGAATTGGAACATGACTTTGTAAAAATTATTGCTGTCGTTGAGACCATTGGGCCAACTGGCGTAGAAATGGAAGCTTTAACGGCGGCAAGCCTTGCAGGTTTAACCATTTACGACATGTTAAAGCCCCATTGTGAACCAGAAGAACTCTGGATGGATCAATGTAAACTACTTAAGAAAAAAGGCGGAAAATCCCATTTTAAACGGGTATTGCGTCAGCCTGTTTCGGCTGCGGTTATTGTATTGTCAGATACCGTAGCAGCGGGTAGAAAGCCGGATACGGCCGGAAAATCTGTAGTTGAAACTTTAACTGAAGCTGGATTTGATCCGATCCATTACCAAATTTTGCCTGATGAAGCAGATGATCTCAAAGAATTGGTCCTAGAACTCACCAAATCGTATGCTTGTATTATGACCGTGGGTGGGACAGGAATTGGTAAGCGTGACATTACAGTTGATACGCTAGAGCCTCTTTTAGAACGTAAATTAGATGGCTTAATGGAAGCTGCTCGCTCATTTGGACAAAAACGCACGCCATACGCTGCTATGTCACGCGGAGTAGCAGGGTTTATTGACCGTTCGTTAGTAGTGACGTTACCGGGAAGCCGTGGTGGAGCAAGTGAATCAATGGCTGCTATTTTACCTGCCTTAGTCCATATTTTTGATGTTTGCCGTGATTTACCGCATCCGGGAGGCTATGAATAATGTCAGGTTGTGGTGCTGAGCATGGATTAATCAGTATAGATGAAGCGCTAGATTTAGTTATTAATAAGCCTAAAAACTTAAGCTCTATACAAAAGACTCTAAAAAATAGCCTAAGTAGTTATCTTGCCAAAGAGATTTACTCTGAAATTAATCTACCTAGCTTTTCTCAAAGTGCGGTAGACGGTTATGCACTTTGTAGCCATACAGAAGATTTAAATAATCAAAAGTTCCAAGTCACAGGTGAGATTCGTGCCGGAAGTGAGAGTCACGACATACTCGGTGAAGGTCAGGCAATTCGTATATTTACGGGCGGCAAAATTCCTGAAGGGACAACGCATGTAGCACGGCAAGAAATCGTATCGGTTATTTCGGCTCAAGAAATTTGTTTAACGGAATATATACGCCCTCAAGCCGATATCCGCTTTACCGGAGAAGAAATCCAGCAAGGGCAGTTACTTGCTCAAGTAGGACAGTTTCTAAATATTGGAAGCTTGGCTGCTTTAAGTATGGCAGGTGTACAAGAACTTACTGTATATCGTAGACCAAAAGTTGCAGTTTTAGTCACAGGTGATGAAGTTGCTCAAACGGCAGAAGATTTAATCGATGGAAAAGTCTTTGATGCAAATGGTCCATTACTAAAAGCTTGGTTTGAAGATTATGGTTTAGATGTTGAACTCATTCATGTGGCAGATGAAGCAGATCAGGTCACCCATTACTTTAACCAGCTAAAAGACAGCCATGATGTTGTTATAACGACTGGCGGAGTTTCGGTAGGAGACTACGACTTTGTTCGGCCCTGTGCTTTCGAAGTTGGGTTTGAACAAATCTTTTGGAAAGTTAAACAAAAGCCGGGTAAACCTTTATTCTTTGCCGAATACCATAATTCACAAGCTAGCCATTCCTGTTATTTGTTAGGCTTACCGGGCAATCCGGCTGCGGTATATGTCGCAATGCAAGTTTACGGTAAATCTTTGCTTGATGCATTGCAGGGCAATAGACATGGACCAGAATGGTTTACCGCAATTTTAGAGCATGATTTAAAAGAAGATGCACGTGAGCGTTTTTTACGAATGTATGCTTATTTTGATGCAGGACAACTTAGGGTGAAAAGTTTGGCCAAGCAGCAGTCTCATATGCTGAGTAACCTTATGCAAGCCAATTGTTTAGTCCGTATTCCTGCGAGTACAAAACTAGCATCAGGAACTGTGCTAAAGGGAATCTTTATTTCAAATTAACTTATAAATAAGCTGTATATAATTAATCCATACTGATGGATTAATTATATTTTATAACTATTTTTAGTGACTGTTATTTTAAAAAATAAGCTTTATAAATATACTAAAAACTTATTTCTAAGCTGAATATTGCATATAACATATTAAGTGGTTTAGGGTATAAATAATAAGGCAAGTAGGCCAGTTTTATATTGAGGAAAGCATAAAGATGAAATGGGATGACATCGGTGATCAGCCTTGTTCTGTTGCCCGTATGCTATCAGTGATTGGTGATCGATGGACGATGCTAATATTACGTAATGCTTTTATGGGAATTCGTCGTTTTGATGACTTTCAAAAATCATTAGGTGTCACTCGTCATGTCCTTTCCGATCGCTTAAAACGGTTGGTTGAATACGAAATTTTAGTGAAAGCGCCTTATTTTGACCGTCAGGAACGCTTTGAATATCGTCTCACGGATAAAGGCTTTGAGCTTTATCCAATTATCTTATCTATGGCGAACTGGGCAGATAAATGGATGGACCAAGGTTTAGGTAAACCTTTGGAATATCGTCACAAAGCATGTGGACATAAGTTTGAACCTGTTATGGTGTGTTCAGTATGTCGTGAACCATTACATGCAAAACAAGTTCAGGTTTCGGCTGGGCCGGGCTATTTTGCTTATATGGAACAAAAGCAAAAACAGGCTTAAACTTGTTTCTCTAATGACTCTTGTAGAAGCGCTTCTGCAAGAGTCTTATAAATATAATCATGATTTGATTGTGTAATATTAAAACGGATAAATTGACCTGCCGATTGTGCTTGGCTAAAGGCATTACCCGGGGCGAGAATCACTTGCCGATTCAGGCAAAAACGGGCAATCTTCGCTGCATCTACACCTTCCGGTAGACGACACCACACAAAAATTCCGGCCTTGGGCTCAATCCACGGTTCTATCCCAATCGATTTAAGCTTCGCGATTGTTTCTTGCATGGCTTGAGCTAAACGAACTTTTAATAAATCTAGATGCTTACGGTATGAACCATCGGTTAAAGCTGTGTGTAAAATCTTGGCTGAGAGTCCATTGTGAGAAAAGCTGGTGGCTATTTTTAAATCGGTAATTTGATCAATCCATTCTGGTTTCGCAATAATATAGCCGCAGCGAATAGAAGCAGAGAGCGTTTTAGAGAAACTTCCAATAAAAATCACGCGTGAAAGGTTGTCTAGGGCTGCAAGTCGTGGAGCGGGAGTATATTCAAAATCTGAGAAGATATCGTCTTCAATCACAATTAAATTAGACTGATCAATCAACTTTAATAATTGATGAGCTGTCGAGAGTGAGAGTGTTGCACCAGTTGGGTTGTGTATTCCGGAATTTGTAATATAAAGCCGAGGGTTATAGCTCTCGATAGCTTCTTTAAATGCCTCTAAGTCCGGGCCATTTGGAGTGTAGGGAATACCAACAACTTTAACTTGATGAACTTTAAGTAGAGCATGAAAGTTAAAGTAGCAAGGGTCATCAATTAGGACTACATCATCTGGTTTAAGTAAAAAACGACAAACCAGATCAATAGCTTGAGTGCCTGAATCGGTTAGAAGAACTTGATTAAGGTTTGCCTCTATACCTTTACTTTGTGCCCGTCTAGCCAGTAGATCTCTTAATGCGGGCAGCCCTAACGGTGAAGAATAACCCAATAAACTATCGTCTTCGCTACGTGTGGCTGATCTTAATGCTTTGCGGATACTTTCAAGTGGCATCCAATCATTTGGTAACCAACCACAACCGGGTTTAAACGCATTAGGTTCTGCTTCTAAAGACTGGCGTGAAATCCATAACGGATCTATAGAGCGATCTAATTTGGGTCCTAATT